>NZ_JAMQOT010000010.1 GCF_029502005.1 Natrinema salsiterrestre
CATGGGTCGGCAGTCGGGCGAGCGTCAGAGGATGGATTGAACAGTTCGTACACTACTATAACACACAGCGACCGCACCAGTCACTCAACGGACAGACGCCAGCGGAGGTGCTAAACTAGACAGTGCCATCGAGAGCGTTATCTTCGACACCACAGTTCAGCGGACTACGGGTATGACAATTTTGCCGAAGACGTCTGGGAATGGCTTACCAAGAAATTCGACAGTAGGAATATTAGCTGGACAGGAAAAGCAATCGAGATAAGCAAAGAGAGCGGTCGGCTCAACGTGGATGTAGATCTTGTTCCCTGCGTCGAACATCGGCATTATACCAGCTATCCCGCCTACAAGGACGGAACATATGACTCGGGGATGGCTTTTCAACCCCGGTTCTCCTCGGAGACGATCGTCAACTATCCTGGCCTGCACTATGAGAATGGCTGTGATATGCATTCGAACTATAAGGAAACTGTGCGAATATTCAAAAACGCACGTGACTACTACAACGAAAACTTCGATACCGTCTGGACGATCGGCGCGCACTCCTACGGCATCGAGTGCCTGATATACAACGTTCCCGAGGCTATCCTCAAACGCTCAAACCGTGCAGACCGATTTGATGAGACGCTGCAATTCCTTGAAGACGCCGAGGAAAGCGACGATCTTGAGGGGTTCGATCAGGTTTCCGAGATGGAGGAACTGTTCGGATCCAGTAACACGCAGTGGGAAGTAAGCGAGGCAGAGTACATGATCTCCCGTCTTAGAGGGATGTGGGACGACTGGTACGACAAACAAAAAAATGCACAGCTATTCAACTGATAAGCGTCGGTGGAAGACGTACTTATCTCTCGGAGCGATAGCACTTAGCATCTCTCTCGGAAGCGGTTTTATCGCCCAAATTCTCCAAGTTCGATTTGGATTTGCGCTTGGTTCACTCTCGTTTGGTCTATCCTCATACGTTGTTTACTATCTCTTCACCAATAGAATATGGAATTGGGACCTATCTCGCAAAATTGGCATTACGAAGGTTCCAGATTTCAGTGGCAAATGGGAAGGTCACCTCTATACATCATACGATGATGCAGAGCCAAGTGAAACTGCAGAAATAGAACATGAGGGTCTAACTCCGATGGAGGCTACAATTGAAATCGAACAGACTTGGGATGAGATTCTGATCTTTTTAAATGGTCCTGATTCGACGTCCGAAAGCATCGGTGCAACAATACTAGTCGGAGGGCATTGGCCATCACTGACGTACAATTATGAGAACACTGGAGACGCTCATCATGACGAGAAAAACCATCATTACGGGACAACCATGTTAGACTATAACCCAGAAGAGGATACTTTCTCTGGGACATACTATACTGGACCAAATCGGGAAAATACGGGCCGATTTGAGCTAAAGCGCGTTGAAGACTGATTTGGTCTGTATCTTATATAGGAAGCCGCAGCCAACGCCGGCGATGTACGATCGCACCCCACAAGAGGATCTCCTCATCGTTGAAGCGCTCGTCGAATGCCACGACGATCGGAAGGACGTCCAACCCGAACGGGCGAGCAGAGCGTGGGTGATCGCGAAAGAGATCGCCGCGAGTCACGGACTCGAGATCGAGGATGCGATGCGCCAGCGGACGTCGGTGTAGTATCCTGTCGATTAGGGGTATCGATATTCCAACTCATCAGTCGCGTTCGGAGTCGGGCTCACGTTCCTCGAGGACGTCGACGCCGCGGTGGATGACTACTACGACGAGCACGCGGTCACGGAGGGGATGCTCAGATGGGAACAGAAACGAAACCGTAGCAAGCAGGACAGTAGCCGCCAGTCTGGTCTCGAGCAATTCGCCGGAGGTGGCCAGCTGTGACGGATGACCCGATCGCGACGCCAACCGACACGAAGACGCGGATTATGAAGACCGGCGACGCGGGCTTCGTCGTTGCGTGTGCCTGCGGCGCGGACACGCTCGAGGACGCCGACGAGAGGCCCCACGAGACGCCCGACCAGTTCGTCAACATCGATGCGAACGCGCCGAGCTCGACCGAGTGGCTTCGACTTGAGGAAGCCGCCGAGGGATGGTACGCGGCCGATCCGTGGACGCCGCCAGAGAGCTACATTGGAACACGCGCCCAGCGTCGGCAGCGCGTTCGCGAGCGAGTGCGTGAGATCGCCGACGAGGTCGCGTGCCCGACCTGCGGCGCGAACGCCGGTCGGAAGTGCCAGCGCCCATCGGGTCACCGCGTTCGGAGCGCCCATGCTGACCGCGTCGACGCCGCTCGCGAGGCCGGTATCCTCGAGAGCGAGGGCGACGGCGAGTCCGAGGAGGAGAGTGAATAGGCAGGACTCGAGGCGTTCACAGGGACAGCGTGAAATCAGTCGGTTCGGGGATTAAAAACCGAGTTGCCCTGCCGCCCACTCCTCGACTGCCTTCCCCTGCATTCTTTCCCCGGTGGGGAACCGAGTATACTTGTCGACGTATTCATCTATTTCGTTTTGTGAAGCCAGTTTGAGTAACTCGTCTACTGAGTCAGCGTCCCATGGACTGTCCCTTAGAAACTCCTCAAGCGAGGAAAAGCTCGTGTGCTTCCGCATGAACTGCTCGTTGTAGAGTTCGTCCCACGGAACCTCATTCTCGCCGTCGAGTTCTTCGGCGTTTTCGGCTAGCTTTTCGAGGTCGTCGGCGACGTCATCAAAACCGTCCGTCGTCATTACATCCTGTCGTTGGGTTGTGAACAGGTAAAGACTGCCGCCACCGGAGTGAAAGTGAATTGTGCTTGCTTCTGCCGGGGACCGGGGCGAGAGTGCTTCAAACCACGTCAGACGATACTTTCAACGCACGAACTGACTAGAGCTGGGGCGGAAGTATTCTGTATAGCACTATACTGTTTACGATACTTTCACAACACCATTTATACCCCGATATCGATACTCTCAAAGCCTGTAACCACAAACGAATCAACATCAACAGGACACAGTACATTAGACCAATAATGTACGGTGCTATTTTGTAGGTCCGCGCCCTTGGGTAAGCCGAGTCGATGGAAACAACAGATTCCGGGCCTTCACCCACGGGAAAACTCCTCGAGAACGCCCTTGACGAGTGCATCCGATCGTTCGACGGCAACTACGACGGCGATCCCTCAGAGATCGACGGCAACTATCCGCGAAATCTCCACCGAGTCACGTCAAAGTGGATCACATGGTGTGGGAAGCGAGAGACGCACACGCTCGAGGACGTCTCGGTGCGAACGATGCAACGCTACGCCTCGCACTTAGAACAGCGGGTCCGTGCGAAACAGGCCGATTCCAGTAAGGGAATCAGCGCCTCGAGTGCGTGGACATACTACAACTACATCTCTGCGTTCCTCTCGTGGGCTGTTCGGTGGGAGTATCTGGCCGAGAATCCGGCTGAAAAGGAGCGCGCGAAAAAGGAAATGCCCTCGCGATCGACGAGCAACAGCGGCGATCAACAGTTTTGGCAGCCAGAACAACGCCGTGCGATCATGGACTACGTCGACGAACAGGCACGTGAGGCGATCGACGCCGACGGGATGGACGCGTTCGAGCAAGTCCGCAACCGGGCGTTGTTGGCTGTCCTCGCCTATACGGGCGTTCGTGGTGCGGAACTACTGGCCGACTCCCGTGACTCCCGACGCAACGGCATCCGATGGGGTGACGTCGATCTCGAGGACGGCTATCTCGACGTGCTGGGGAAAAGCCAGGACGAGGAGGAAACGGCGCTTCCCGAACAGGCAGTCGAACCACTCCGGCGGCTCGAGACGCTGTTGATGCCCCCGAATGAGGACTGGCCGGTCTTTCCCTCCCGGCATCCACCGTCGCTGTACGATGCAATCGACAACTCGGAACATGACCGTCCCGACGGAAACCCGTGGGAGTTCGTTCTTGAAAGAGACATCAAACCGCCGTCGATGAGCAAGTCCGGCGCTCGGACGCTCATGAAGCGACTCTCGAAGGAAGCTGATGTCCCACTCGAGGACTCGCCAAAAGACTATCTCACGCTACACGGAGCCCGCCGCGGCGTGGGCGAAAAGCTCTATCGTGAGCATGGGGCCGCGGCGTCACAACGAACGTTGCGACACGCCGACCCACAGACGACGAGTGAAATGTACTCGCACATCGAAGCGAGCGAGCTGGCCGAAGACAATACGGAGGTGTTTGAGAACGAATGACGGTTTTCAGACGCGAAGAGGAAGACATGCACCCCACGTTCGAAGAGGTGATGGGTAGTCAGTTAGATGAGCGGTATGCGTCGTACCTATTCCACGAGGTCTCCGTAGGTACTCGCGGTTCGCGTGCGGATTTCGCCGCCGCTCACGTCGATCCAGACCGCGCATGGAAACGTCTCGTACGGTACGGAAACACGGAGGGTGTTCCTGACGAGTATCGCGCTGCCTATAGCTGGGCTAAAAGTGGGTCACCAATCACGAAAGATGAGTTAGTGAGCCGACTTGCCCGCCGAGATAATCCAGAAGAGGCTGTCGACTGGCTAATAGAGCAAAACTATCTTTTAGAGGACTCTGACGGCTGGCTTCATTTCCACCTCCCGAATAACATCCTCGAGACTGTGGAAACGTTCGAGCTGAAAATCAGCGACTGGAAGTCGGGGATCATGCAGGCAAAGAAGTACCGAGCGTCTCTTGGGGACTTCTCTCATGTTGTCATGGACGCTAAATGTGTTCACCGGGCCGAAGACAATTTGGACGAGTTCAAATCAGATAATATCGGGCTTCTCGCACTCTCCCGGGACAGTCTCGAAGTGATCTATGATCCACGACACCAGCCGAATCAGTACCACAACGAGGGTGCAAGAAACGACCTCTCTGAGAGAGCGTTCAAGAAATTCACGGACGAACATCAAGAAGACCCTAGCGAACGGTGGTCTGACCGAGATATCGAGGACTGGGAAAACCCGCTTGAGGCTATGCAGGTTGCGAGCCGGATAGATCGGCTTCGCAGGTGACCGCCTGTCCCCGATACCTTCAACTATCAAACAGCCGAACTTCAGTACATGAACCTACGCCACACACTCGCCGACCTCCGCTGGTGGTATCGCACGACGTTCAAACAGTGGTACGAGGGGCCAGCGTACGCTGAGTGCCCCGACTGCGACGGGCAAGTGTATCACTATCAGGGCGGCTGTTCGCGTTCGGTGATCGAACACCAGTACCGCGACTGTTCGTGGTCGGACTTCGGAACGGCCGATTTCGAGTTTTACCAAGAACAGGCAACGAAACCGGCGGCGTGGGACGTACTGAAAACCTACATGCGGATCTTCGACGACGAGTGTCCCGGTGGCAATCTCGACGACAAGAAGGCGTGGCTCGAGAACGGTGGCGTCGATATCGTGTTCGACCGGCTGGCCGAAGAATATGATCCCGACGACTTCAGGCGGGCGCTCAATGACTTAGAGCGGGTGGATGTCGATGGATAAAGACAAACCCACCGTCGACGCCTACGACGCCGAGACGGGCGCACACGTAGCTGAGGGAACCGTCGTGGAACCGGACCTCTCGCGCTGGCAGCGTGGGTATCGACGTCTCAAAACCGGACTCCTCCGTCGTCCTGAAATCTGGCTCATGCTCACGGCCGGCGTGTTGCTCGTGGCAGAACTCTCCTAGCCGGTCTCTCGAATACGGTTTAGGACAGCGAGTAGTACAGTCTGTCACGCTTCTGAAAGAACTAAGCTGTTTGTGCTGGTAGAGGCCCGCGCCGTGCCAACCGATGCATGCTCTGTCTGTGGTACAACCGAAAACCTCGAATGGGCGAACGAACCGACTGTCTACGATACCGTTTGTGTCTGTAGGGACTGTCGAAACGATATTCCGTCGTTGATTCCGATTCGCTAGCGCTACTCCCGAACCCTACTCAAAACAGCCCCGACCCGTTCCTCTCCGATATCGGTCACCGACTCCAACCGCTCCCTGCTACTATCTCGAACGTCGTCCAAATCGTCGTACTCGCGGGCGATCGCCTTCGAGGTCGCCGGCCCAACTGCTGTCCAGAAGAATGCGATCTGAACATCTACTTTGTCTCCGTGTAGGGCGTGCTATACCTTATGCCTCAACAGACGCGGGGAGCGAAAATAATCCGTAGCCGAGCGAGGGCTGTGGAAGCCGAACAGCTACGCGATCAACTGATAGAGGTGGAGACTGACCAGCGCCGAACGCTCAATACACTCCGTGGAATCCTCCATGAGTCGAAGATGGAACTTGGTAGTTTGTGCCCTCGATGTGGTGGCTCATACATGCTCATCAAAAATGGGTTGATGACCTGTCCAGCATGTTCGAATCGAGTCTCGGTCTAATTCTGATTTCAAATCAGTTCAAGAACCGTTTCTTCCGTCTCTTCGCCAACCCCATAGACACTTTCCAACCGCTCCCTGTCACCCCTCCGCAACCCCTCGAGCGTCTCGTACTCGCGGACGGTCGCCTTCGAGGTCGCCAGGCCGACGCGGTTCGTATTGATCCGATTTCCGTCACTGAGCTGGTGCCTGCTCGTCCTCGAGTGAGATGTCTGTCTCGCCGTCGTACTCCACGAGAACAGTATATCCGTGATATGAAAATTCTACTTGCTTCGGTTCGGTCTCTCCATCCCCGTCCAACTCAAAGAGGGCATCAAGAGCATCAGCATTGATTGTGTTGTGCAGTGGTGGGAGATTTACTGGATCTGTTCCGTCTCTTTTTGCAACATCTAAAATTACTCTGGTGGATATTTTGTCTTTTTCCATCGTTCCCTTCCTGCGTTAGCCAGACTCTACCCACCTGTATTAATGACTGGCGGTCTGGTGGACTTAATTGGGAATGGTAGTAATTTGCCACAACAAGGATATGCAGTCGTGTGCTATATTTTACCATGATCTCTGTAGATACCGTGCTCGACCTGTTGCATGACCAAGAACGGCGATATGTCTTCTACTATCTGGATGAGCAAACAGCCCCCGTTCCCATCGGTGAGGTAGCTGAGGCAGTTGCAGATATGGCCGCACCCACGGATGGAGCAGGCATCAGCGGGACAAGCGAACAGATCGAAGTGTCGATACATCATAAACATCTCCCGAAAATGGAACCGTTAGGGTTCGTCTCTCACCACGTTGAGACGAACGAGATTGAGATAGACGATCCACCAACAACGTTCGATACGCTCCTCATCACTACGAAGGTCCTGGAAATGGAGTAGAATATCCGGGAAGATGAGGGGTTGGGGAGATGACCTCATGGATATGAATTACCGACCCGGACATCAATCACTGCGCCCGCATACAATTTGAAGGTTTACTCTATTTCAATTTGTGAGTTGTCCCAGATCGCTCTGTTCAAAAAGAAACTAAACGCTGTTTCTACCGGTATCAAACAGCTGAGAACGGCCAATAGGTTGATGTCAGTTGTATCCCAACGATCAGATGGCGAGGGGGAAAGATTAGTCAACACCCATTGACTGTTCGACACGAGACATCCAGACCTCGCCGCACTGAGATCGCTCCGATATGAAGCCATTGGCCATATTGTCACCCGGTCTCAGACCCACCATGGTTGACACACCACCGAAGGGATATTAACGCCGACATCCCCCTGTCGGCGATTTCTGGACCGCGAAGGTTTATATACGAAGCCGCAGCCAACGTTGGCGATGCTGACCGATCGACACGAGGACCTCCTAGTTGCCGTCGCATTGACTGAGTTTTCAGTCCACTACGAGCAGGCCAATCCCGAGCTCGCCGAACAGGCGTGGTACCTGGCCGCCGACCGCCTCGTCAGTCACGACGTTGGGCCCGCCGAGGCCGTCGACGCACCCGAGATTAGATAGCTATCGCTGGGAGGTTGGTTGTGGTCTCAAAACCGCCCGGATGGGCAAAGGAGGATGGCCGCCGGACGGAGTAGGTGGATGACTCGGGGTGGGGGTTAACTAAGTCACCGTGTCGCGCCTGTGAGGAACGCGACAGTGAATATGTTCGGCGGCATGACAATCAATCTCGTCCAGATTATCAGTCAGCCAGAATTGTCCCCCCCCCCCTGTCCTTTTATATCACACCCGCTCGGCGTTCCTCGAGGACAGGATTCGCGGACACAGTATCCGCAGTAAGTACATATCGAATTATACAGTTCTCTTCCCGAAAACACTTACCAGTTGTATTGGAAGGCAGATTCGTGAACCGGCGAATACTTCTTACTTCGATCTCGGTGGGCGCGGCTATAGCCGGTGTTTTTCTATTTAATAGCTGTTAGCCACACCAAGAGACGAAAGAGGAGATATTGGAACAGTGATCCAAAAATGAGGGAACCAATTGCAAGCAGAATGATCCATAGAGGCCTACTTATTGATCGATGTAGGGGGATGTATCTGATCCCCTTTTCGTCGACGGTACCAATAGAATCGAAAAGATACCATCCTGCGACGAAGAATCCTAATGGAGGGACAGTGAGTAAGAGGGCTCCCATTAGAATCCATACCCAAGTTTCGATATCGCTAGTGGAGAGTACATAATTGCGAGGGGGGCCTCTATTATGGTTCAAGAAATCTGATCCTCCGTCAGTCGATGGTTTTGAGTCAGGCTCCTGAGGATTTTCCATGAGTATAAACCTGTGGTGTATTCAAAAAAGTTTGTGCCTAACGGAGTTCCAATTTCGATATGAATGACATGGAAGTTGGAACGGTGGTGGACGTATTTCTCGTGAAATAAAACGATCTATATCTTCGTTTATAAATTATATTAGTCACACACAACTTTTAACAGCTGAACCGTGTGTCAAGGATTTCCTGGGACAGTATCTCGTCAGTTCTGGGTCTGGCTCGGAGTACCTTGTTGACGTACGAATTGATGCCTGAAGTACTCGAATCACGGGTACTGCGACCGCAAGTACAAGCATATCAAACGCTGGCCTACACCTCAGGAGAACGACCGGTCCCCGGAGGTGTCGATCTATCCGCCTCTTTACACAGCCTCTCTATAATATTATGTCCACTTCTCGTCTAGGACGTTCATCACCGTCCGCTCAAATTCCGGGGTCACGAGCTGTATTCCGCGAGGAAGGACGATATCCGTTTCTGTATTGTCGCCAAAAATGAACCGATAGATCGTGTGTTTGCCGACATGTGTTGTTATCGCAATCGGCATTTCTGCATCCAGTATCGTTTTGACACCTAATGCATCTACTGGGAATGCAGCGTGTATCGTTGCGATGGAGATAGTACCGTGTCCTGAACCTAGATTCTGATGAATGGTATTGACATCACTCCCTTGGCGGTGAGCTACCAATCGACACTGGTTGTTTGTCTCTGTGGCTAAGACGTTCAGCAATAACTCGTCCGTGTACCCTGCTGCATCAGTAAGCGCTTCCGCAGCTGTTGTTGCCGAAAGAACGGCTTCGGCAGTCTTGACGTCATCAAGACTCCGATGAACTGATTCTACTTCGTCAGGCGGTAGCGCTGCTTGTTCCGCATTAAATTCTTCCATGAAGGCGTAGATCGTGGTCACTGCCTTATTCCAGTCCTTAACGGACGTTTGCATGTTCCGATTCCCGAAGGTTCCTTCACCAGATCGATCCTGATGGACATGGATGACAAATCTCGCAGAGTTCGTATCAGACTGACTCGTCTTTCCCGCTCGGGAGATCGGTTTGATACCGACCTCGATGCGTTTTGCATTGTTACTAAACCTCACTGATTTTTCACCGAATCTATGCATATTCCATCCAGAAGGCGGAGAATCCATACTGACACTCCCCCACACGATTACAAAAATACGAGGGTTCCAGAATTTTTCTCAAACAGTTTCGATCTTTACGGAGGAAAGTATACAAAATTATAGATGGTTTTGAATTCGCCCTCTTACTCATCTATCCACCTCTATTTTGTATATTATTTCTAGAGTGAATTACAATCTTCAGTGTTTTGTCCGTCCATACTTACGGCTGTCCTTGAAGACGGAGTTTGCGGACACAGCACTCACGGTAAATAGAGACGCGAACTGACCAGCACATTCGTTCCACCCGTATCAAAAACGTCTATCTGGTAGTGTCTGAGAAGGGTCAGTAGTGGTCAGACGGGTCTATCCTGATCTACTTCCAACTCTTATACTGGAACGGCTTCTGTATCTTCTCAGCAATTGTCAAAAGTCATCGTGGGAAATCTATTTAAACATTTTCAACAAGATAGCACGCTTTGACAAGTGTTAACGTCTACCGAATTCCGTTGTAGACTTCCGTGGAACTGATATCGTCATCGTTGTTCCCCCTTCCGTGTCGGTTGCCTCCACGGAACCATTATGATTAGTAACAATCCAACGAGAAATCCACAGTCCTAACCCACTACCATGATCTAGCGGGGTTTCTGTTCCTGTTTTCAACACATCAGCTTCGTGATCAGCCAGTCCTGGCCCATCATCTGAGATCTGAATCTCGACGGCATTTCGGACTGATTCAATGGTCACGGTGACAGTCGGAGTCTCACTGCTATGCTTCACAGCGTTCTCGATTAGTTCCTCGACAGCCTGTGCAAAACTCGGCGACACGTCTACCGTAACTTCTTCGTTATAGTTGATAGAAACTGACGCTGACGAGTTTTCTTGTGTGACTGTCTCGCCAACATTCTTAACGAGTGCTACAATGTCCGTGGATTCGCGGTCATAATCGGCGGTGACAATCCGATTCAGATCACGTGCTTTCTGACTCAATTTGAGGAGATTATCGATTTGGTTGAGTGCAATATCGCCAGAGGGATCGTCCTCTAGTTTCTCAGCCATAAGTTGCGTATGCCCTCTGATTATAGACATGTCGTTCCGGAGGTTGTGTCGAAGCACTCGGTTAAGCACAGTGGCGAGGTTGGCTTGTCTGGTAAGTTTAGTCTCGTGTTGCTCTCGTTCGAGTTCACGTTCGAGCAACCGGGTGATGAGTTCAGTAAACAGTATCTCTCCATCACTGAATGGCTCATTTCGTGGGTCTTCAGCAACGAAACAGACTGTTCCATAGGGCTCTCCGTCTACTACGAGTCGTGTTCCGTGATAGCAGTGAAGGCCATGTGTTTCGAAAGCTGGGTCATCAGCCCATCCTTGCTTCGGGGCATCATGGAGAGCAATTTGAGAGTGAGCTGTAATCGTTTGACGACAGTATGTTGTCCCAAGGTCGAGTTCCAGACCAGGGGGGAATTGTCCGTCTGCTGGGTCAGTACTGGCTATCACTTCCCAGTAATTGGTTTCCTGATCGGTCCGTGTGAGATGCCCATTATCCACACCTAGATATCGCTTGCCGAGAGTAAGCGCATCATTTGCTTTTTCCTCAAACGAAGCATCTCTTCGGATCGAACTATAGAGTTCCTGTCTCACTTCCTGTGCAGCTAATTCGCTTTCAGTCATTTCTCGTGTGGGAGTTTCAGCTGGTTGTTTCGCTGCTAAAATCGCCGATCTTTCATCACCTCTTTTGTCTCTGGTTACTAGTTCCGTCGCGTGTATATACTATCTAGTTCTGTCCGTTTCAGTGTTTCACCAAACAATGTTGGTATTAGAATATGTGTTAAACCCATAATATTGTGTCAATAAAATGTACGCGGCCTTTATTGACCGCTGATTCGCGATCTCCTGTCCGGTTCTGTTCTACTTCTCGGACACGCCGCTTTTGGTAACTATAGATGCGAACTGAACACCCATTCGCTCTAAGGCAAGGCGGAAATATCCACACAGCAATACTCTATGCGGAGGCAAAACTGAACATCGGCGAGTGGTCACGAGCGGATGTACCGATACACTGACGAACGGATTCTGATTTCGGGGCCGCGCAAGCAGACGTACTGACAGGCCAGCGCTGTTACTCTACGAATTCTACCCCAGTAATTTCGAAGCGCGCGCCGCCATCGTTTCCCGCAGTACTCTCAATCTGCCAGTCGTGGGCTGTGACAATATCTTGGACGATACTCAACCCGAACCCAGTCCCATTCTCCGAGGTGGAATACCCGACTTCGAACACCTCAAACCGGTCGTCTTCTGGAATGCCAGGTCCGTCGTCCTCAATATAAAATCCGTCATCTAGTTCGCCGACAGACACAGTCACGTTCTCGCCGCCATGCTCGACCGCATTGCGATACAGATTTTCGAACAGCTGTTTCAGACGGCTTTCGTCAGCCTGGATGGTTCGGTCAATATTGGCAGTGAGCGTGGCGTCACCTGTGGCAACGTTTTCCCAACATCCCTCAATGAGCGCTCCAAGCTCGATTCTTTTGCGGTCGGTCACAGCATCGCCTTCCCGAGCCAGGAGGAGGAGATCATCGATCAACGTCCGCATCCGCTCATTGGCCCAACTAATCTCCTCGAGGTATTTACTGTCGTATTCCTCGCGAGCGAGTTCCAAATTCCCCTCAGCTACGTTCAACGGGTTCCGGAGATCATGAGAGATGACACTAGCGAACTGTTCCAATCGTTCGTTTTGTCGCATTAGTTCTTGCTCGCGATCACGAAGTTGGTTGGTTCGATCGACTTGATCAAGTGCGATAGCGATGTTGCTGGTGAGGATATCGCCAAGTAGCACGTCTCGTTGGTCGAATGCTGCTGGCGTCGGTGACCCAGCAATCAGGATGCCATGGTTGTCAAGTGGAAGATACAATCCACTCCTGATCGGCGTCTCTGGATTGTATCTGTCCGGATCGTCGTGAATATCGTCGAGTGCGTGTGCATCACCCTGTTCGTAAACGCGCCACGCGATGCTATCATCGCCAGTGAACGTGGGGGGATCACCGACGAGCTCGTAGACGGCATCACTCGCCGCGACTGGTTTCAACGCTGATTCCTTCTCGTCGTACAGATGGATAGAGTTCGCATCGAGATTGAGGATTTCTTTGGCGACCTTGACACCGATTTCAGCGACTTCCTCGCGCGTTTCAGCGGTCAGTAATTGACGTATCGCTTGGTTCAGTGCTTGGAGTCGTTGTTCGTAATTTTTCCGTTCAGAGATATCTGTCGCAACGCCAAACATAGCTACCGGTGTATCGGAACCGGACCGCGTACCCGTATCGTAGATGGGGACTTTTGTTGTGATGAAGATACGTTCCTCATTACCAACGAGTATGCGTTCCTCGGCTTTGACCGGTTCTTCATGCCCGATAGCAGCCATATCGTTCTGCTGGACTTCCTCAGCCATCTCTGAGGAATGAATGTCGTGATCAGTCCGCCCGACGATCTGCTCGTCTTGGAGATCAAATAGGTCCCGGTATGCCTGGTTGACGAAGATGTACTTACCGTTGTCTTCCTTCATGAACATCGGTGTCGTCGAATTCTCGAGAATCGCTTCGAGTTGCCGTTTCATCGTCTGGAGGTCCTGATCGCGGTGCTTGCGCTCGGTGATGTCTTGATATACCCACAAATGACCATCTCCTGTCGAAAGTTCGATTGGACGGTGCGCTCGTTCAAATATTCGACCGTCTGTGAGTGCCAATTCCTCACTGTCCAGAGACTGGCCCTCAGCGATTAGGGTATTAATTCGTTCGATGAATCCCTCCGACTCAACGAACATTTCACTGGCTTTTTCGGCCATCTCTTCACAATCCGCACCGAGAACATCCGCCGGGGAACTTGGCAACTCGAACAACTCGAAAAACTGTTGATTGGCTGCTAGGACTTCGCGTGATTCCGTCTCTGCAAGAATACCCTGGGGAAGAGTATCGAATAGGGTCGAAAGCAGAGCATTCGTCTGCTCGAGTTCCTGTACCTGCTGCTCGTTCGTAATATCGAGATACAGCGCGAGTGTCCCGATGATCTCGCCGTTCTGATTTCGGCGTGGTGACGCACGGAGGATGGTGGACACCTCTTCCCCATCACGAGTTACTAACGTTCGCTGTTCACGCACGAACTCGCCGGATAGTGCCTGTTGATATCCTTTCTCGAGAAGTTTGTCGGCGGATGATTTGGTGTAGTGGTCAGCCAAAGATGTCCCCTGAAGTTCTGTACGCGTGTATCCGAGCCGTTCGGTGAACGCTCGATTACAGTCATCAATAATCGGTTCATCAGTGGTCGCTTGCGTAGACACGATCATCACCGGGGCTTCCTCGAACAAGTTGCGGTACTGTTCGACGTACTGTCGCTGGAGGTCTATCCGATGGTGGGCGTGAGCGATGGTCTCGCCGAGATTTGAGAGCAACTGTTGCTCCTCTTCATCGAAGGCATGCGTGCGATCAGCGTAGATAGTCAGGACGCCATACAGCGTATCCTCATAAACGAGTGGAATAGCGGCACTAGATCGACACCCTTGCTCGATGGCTTGCTTTCGCCACGGCTTATATTGGGGAATTTCTACAATATCCTTCACTATTTCCAGTTCGCGATTCTGCACAGCTCGTTCGGTTGGGCCTTGTCCAGTTGGACTTTCGTCGGTCGTAATCTTGATTGTGTGGAGAGACTCCGTCCCGATACCGATGGCTGTCCGGGGCTCAACAGTTTTTGTCTCAGTGTCATGCTCACCGATCCAGGCGAACTGGTACGGTTTTGAATCACTGATAATCTCACAGACGCGCTCGTCGATTTGAGTTTGCGTCGTTGCATGAATGAGTGCCTTGTTGACCTTCCGTACAACCGAGTTGATTCGATGGTTGTTCGTGATTCGTCGGTTGGCTCGGTACTGTTCGACAGCGTTCCGGATCCGATTTGCCAGCAACGTGTACTGATCAGTCCCTCCCTCTTTTTGAAGATAATCAGTGACCCCTGCCGAGATCGCCTTACTTGCGACTTCTTCTGATCCCTTCCCTGTGTAGAGAATGAACGGGAGGTCGGAATGCTCGGTCCGGATCGCTTCGAAGAACGCAATTCCGTTCTGGCCCGGCAAATCGTAGTCGCTGACGACACAGTCGACATGGTTCTCCGCTAAATAATCGAGTCCTTCCCTCGCATTAGTCGCCGTCTCGACGGAAAACCGGTCGTCCTCCCGTTCAAGAATCCTTGCAACCATCTCGGCAAAATTCGACTCAGCGTCCACGTGAAGGACCGAGATATCCCCCTCCCCGGTAGTTGGCATATTTATAATTCTTGTATCCTGTCTCGTTGTTCTTTCGGCCGCTCAAACGCGACTTCAGAAATATCACTTGAAACAATGAGATAGCGACTTAACCTGAGAGATCGACTCTGATTTACTACAAAATCGCCATCGTATTCTGGTGCTCTTTCTCCTCGCTATCACAGCACTCTAACTGGGGATGGTCTGAGATGGCGAACGATTCCGAAGCCGATGACTGATTGGAACGGTTGAAAGGGACCATCGATCAGTTTCATGCTGACGAATGCAGCCACTGGGGGTGAGAAACTCTACAAGGAAGGGAACCGACTCCTTGCAGGAGATCATAATTTTGGTGGGAAATAGCTGGGTTAAACACTCAAACCATCGATTTTTGCCAATTCATTTAGATACTGTATAGAGATATTGACGAGCATCCTGGAAGAACACCTGTTTCTTAATCAGTTCTTCCTCCTCAAGCCGAGAAATCGCATAGCGAACAGTTCGGGCGACAAGCATCGTCTCTTCTACGAGTTCCTTCTGCGTACATTCCCCCTCATATTCTAAGGTTTTATAGACGAGTTTTGCACTTGGTGGTAGTTTTTCAAGTGAAGTTTCTACTGAACATCTCATGTGTTATGGTAACAGTGGTCTGAGAACGGTATAGATAATTTCGGTTTAGCGCTCGTATTGCGATATTGGTTTTGAGTCTGCCATAAATGAGTTAGTGGTCGCGTTTACGATTGAATACAATGGAGGTTTGCCGGTCACGGGCCCTCTGTCGTTGATTGATGATTGGAAAGGATGTCGAACGACTCCTCGATGTCACCGAGTACGAGCAGCGCGTAGTATCTGAGATACATCACGACTGGAACCTGCGCGAGCGCCGAGATGATGAGTATCGACAGCCCGAATAGGAGTGCGAGCCCGACGAGGAGGACGGTTCCGACTGTCGACGACAGCGAGACCGTCACGTGTGTGACAGCAGCCACGATGAGAACGGGAATGAGAAGCACGATTGCGATGATTCCGACGACGCTCGAGGCGATGATCCCGGCTGCGACCGTCAACAGGAACGCGATTACGATATACGTTAGATACTGTTTCCACGCTGACCTGATCGAACCCCAGAGTCGCATCCAAGCCGCGAGAACTCCGGAGTCTGCCTGTATCATTAGCGGCACGACGAACACGGTCGTTAACCCCGACACCAGCGCGTACAATAGACCGATGATAAATAACACTGGGATCCCGACGAGGAACGCTGCGAAGGGAATCGTGAGGTCGAGCCCAGTTAGGATCGGAACGACGAGCAGCGCGAGCCACCCGGCGAACAGTGCAACCATCGGGACCCCGATTGCGATCCGGAACCCGAACAGGCGGAGTCCTTGTCGCCAGCGGCGACTCCAGTAGCGTCGGATCGACACCTCGCCGGTTCGAAGTGATTCGATCAGCACGAATTCCATGATCGCTCCGATCAGCGTGAACAGCGCACCGAGGAGGAGTCCGGCAACGATGAGCGCGACAACGAGCAGTACGATGTCCACCGGGACGTTGAACGGGAGACCGCTTTCAGGGACATCTCTGGATGGCGTCGACGTGTTGAACTGTGCCGATGGGAAGCTAACGCCACTCCCGACAAAGAACACGACGAGCGCGAGCTTCAGCCAGCGGCGCACGTCGATCGGCGTTAGGAACTCCCGGGTAACGCTGAACGCCTCTCCGATGTTTTCGACGGCGTGGAGGGACATATGTTTGATAAGTTTAACCAGATAATTAGCCCTTCTGGTGGTCTCTCACGGGACTTTTCCGCACGAACGTTCTTTAATACAGTATTCTGTTAGAGGGGGCCGTGTTATTTCATATTGCACCAAACAAAAAATATATTTGCATCCCCATGGATATGACAGTATGCACCGGGATTGAGCCAGTGCATACCCAAATTCGCATATATGATTACACGGTCAGTCACTATCGAAGAGATCGATGATCTGTACCTAATGTGGAACGACCACATTAACGCCTCTGCCCTCTATCGTCGCGCACTCCGCGAGGAAATGGACGTTAGAGGTATCGATCCTGATGAACTCCGTGACCTTGTCGAGCGAGCCCGCGAGCAGGGCTACACACTCGAAGAGATCGCTGAAAATACCAACCGATTCGTCGATCTCCAGTCGCTCGTGGAGGACCAGCAATGCTAGCCGCAGGCTGGAGATGCCACTGATGAGTAACTCGCTATGTCCCAGGATATCAACTCCTCCGAACCCGAACCTAGCACCGAAACGGAGCCATCGACGATCAGTAGAATCCCAAAACAGGCTGCATTCACCATCGTCCTTCTGAGTCTGTTTGCCGTACAGCCTGTCGCGGCACAGAGTAACGCAGTCTGTAGTGCGGACAACCTTCCCAGCATGATTGAAGGCTTTTTCCAGCTAACCACTGCACTGGGAATCGTCGGCCTCGCTATCGTCTGGCAAGCAGACTCCCTTATCGAGATGTTTACGCTCAATCCGGAGCAAAAGAAGGGGCTCAAACGTCACAAGCGCTCGGCGATGAAGTCCGCGATTGTCCTCGTCGTTCTCGGCCCACTGTATACCGTTGCTGGGTCGATGATGAGCCTTCCGCTGGCGGAGTGCGTTGACCTCGTCCCCTGGTAATCTCCCTGCTATCCCCGACGTGAGCCTCATGTCCCACCGAAAGCTCTCCGTGTTCATGGCCGCCGTGCTCGTGACAAGCGTAGCATCGGGCATCGTCGCAGCTGGTCCGCCGCGACCGGGCACGGAGGGGAACGGGCTCACTGAAAACGAGTCTGCATCACTGTGGTCGCACGATGCAGACAACTACGTCTCCCAAGAAGAGTACCGCCAGCGATACGGCGAGAACCGCTCCGCTGTCCACCAAGTCGCTAATGGCACAGATATTACGTTCAAACGGCCGCCGGAGACCGCTGCAACGTGGACGCGAAACGACTTCGAGGACCTCGACGCTGGCAACGCAGACACCTCCGTACATCCGCCACACGCGGACCTCGAGGACGGCGTCTTCATCGATGATGCTCATGCCACGATCTTCGCTGTCCACCCCTCCACACGGGGACACCTCGAGTCCAGCGAGGCACCGCTGTATATCGCGCCGAACGGGTCGATCCGGGGGTTCATCGACTATCGTGTTCGGGTCCCCAACGGGAATTCCTCCGAAAACGCGACTACTGAGTGGGCGCTTGCGGAGCACGAGATCGAAGAAGTCCGATTGAAGAACGATCAAGAGGTCATCGCAGCGCAAGACGGATCCCATACGCCGACTCTCAACTACCAGATTGAGGATGCCTGGAGTGCAAATCTCACGCTCGAAGCGGAGATCGACGTCCGTCTAAAGAAGACCACCCAGACTGGTCGAAACAATCAGACAGACACCACCGTCAGCTACCGGACGGAATCACATACCGTCTCGGATTCGATCGACGTCGAGATCTATGACTTCTCGGCATCCACCTATTATGCCGAGTATCCCAACGGGGATTCCGGCGTTGCCACCTTCCAGTCTCGGCCGTGGCAGGGGTATACCTTGACTGAGGATGGTGATACGAGGGTTCGTGGAGTCTGGCGGTTCTACACTGCTCGAAACACCAACTGGGATACGCTCATTCGGTCGAACCGGACGGATAGCACCACGGTCGAATCCGATGCGATTCCGGTCTACGTCCATGCGTATCCGTCGCGTATCGGTCCGCGTGCCGAGCCAGTTCGAAACGGCCCGGAACTCATCGATACGTGGGGGATTGACCGCCCATCACCAGTCGATACCATCGGAGAGAACATCAACATCGACATCGTCAACGAGTCGTACACGACGACGTATGGGGTTGCGGTACGTGCCGAAAACGTCGACCGCGACGCTCTTCAGGTAGCCGGAATCGTCCGAGGCGTGAATGCCTCGATCATCGAACCGGAGGGAGGCTCCCAGCGACAGCTCCGGCGTAGCAACCTCTCCGTAGAGGTCGTCGAGCAGAATCAATCGCAAGCGACTGTCCGGCTCGAGCTCCGGGATAATGAGACCAGTGCACCGATCGAACTCGATGATAGCCGGCAGTATCCAATCGGAGGGACCACCCGGAACGGACACATCACCATCGCGGATCAGAGTGTCGAAACCAACGCGTCCGGGGTCGCTATCGTGACGATTGATGATCCGGGCATCTACACGGCTCGATACCACCCAGGTTCGTGGCTTAGCCATAATCCCGCATACGTGAGTGATACCGCAACCGCTCGATGGCACCCATTAGGGACGATCGGGGGGTGGTTCGCTCTCGTATTCGAGGTTGGCTGGCAGCTCCTCCCGTTTTTCGTGATGTTCTACGCAGGCAAACGACTTCTGCGGATGCTCGGTCCAGAAGACATCTTCCAACGAAATCCATGACACAGAAGAATCCACGAATCAGTAGGCGAACCGTCCTACGAACATTCACAGGCGCTACGTTCGTGAGCGTTGCTGGCTGCCTGAACAACGATGGTGGCTCTGGAACATCTGGTGACAGAACTACCTCGCCAGACGGTCAAGGTCCGCTCCAACGTATTGCTGTCGATGGGACAAAGCTTGTCGTTGAGCTTTCGGCAGAAACCGATGTCGATCAGATCAATCTCATCCAGCCGGATGGAGAAGTGTTCGGACAGCGTGATGTGGCCACAGGTTCCCAACAGGTCTTGTTCGAAATCGGAACCACGTATTCCCCCGGTGAATATCGTGTACTCGCTCTAGAAGGCGAAGAGACTGTAGAGGAGTCTTCCCTTTCTATCCAGCCTGATCTCAGAATTATGGAAATGGGAATAGGGAAGAATCGACCTGAAAAGATGTGGGATAGCTCAAGTGATAAAATCACTAAAGAGGCATTCGTATCTGTCGAAAACCGAGGGAGTGGCCCAGATGCGATCATGCAGCTCCTCTTCGTTGGAGATGTCCCGTATCCCTCAGATGGGGAAGGAACGAACTACGCCGACAGCGATGAAATCAGTGGCATATACGACCCAGAAAGGGATGCAGAAGTTGATGAGATGGTCATAGAACCAGGAGAGCAGCTTACATTGTACAGTTACCGTTCACCGTTTGCGTTCATTCGAGGAGAGGGGACTTCGTGTAAGAACGAAGAACAAAACGGGAGCTTCGAAGTTGTCTTGGAAACACAAGTAAGGACTGACCGAGTTTCTGAGTCTTACAGTATCCATTACTCTGCGTCAGAAGAGTTCGATAATTGCGGGATCACAATTAGTGAGGACTAACGATGGTAGACCTGATTGATGTCATCCTAGAGGGGTTCAAAGACATCGTAGATTGGGTGATCGGCCTCTTCATGGAAGGGTTGAACACCGGTTATGAAACTCTCTCTGAGGAGATGTTTAGGACCCCTACGCCCGAAACGGAGGGAGCATTTGTCTTTGGTGCGCCGACAAACGGACCCTGGCCAGCAATTCGCGATGCGTTGGTTGGGGGTGAGATTCTGCTTATCTCTCTACTTCTTTTGGTAATGTGTGTACAAGGACGACACACAGTTCGAATATTCAATATTGGAAGTGCCTATGAAGCGAGGCGGACAAAGAAGACCGCTTGGGTTGGCGCCTTCCTCATTATCAGTTGGTACTGGGTGAGTGTTCTCGGCCTCTACATCGTCGACGGATTCACTATTGCGTTGATGCCGAGTCTGGACTCCCTAGCTGATGCGATGCTGAATTTCCTCAAAGAGTCACTGACGAACCCCGGACTTGCATTCGTGTTCGCGATTATCGGTGGCCTCTCAATGTGGGCTTTGGAGGCCCTATATTACATCCGGGAGGTTTTGCTCTACGTGTATGTCTATGGAATGCCGTTGGCGTTCGCCCTCGCATACGGTAACATTCCAGTCCTTTCCGACATCGCGATGGGATTTTCCAAGCGATTTGTTCCTCTAGCAGTTCTTCCCCTTCCAGCAGCAGTCGTGTTCAAAGGATACGATCTGCTCTACTCAGAAGGGGCTCTTTCTCCAAATAGTGCGTTTCTGAAGTACTTAGTTGCCGCTTCACTACCTCTCATCGCGGTCTATCTCACTTGGAAGACCTTCAAATTCGCAACCCCGCTGACCGCTAAGATCCTTGGAGGTGCGACAAAAGGAGCAGCTCTTGTCGGCGGCGTGGCTGCCGGGGCCTACATTGGCGGCGCCGGCGTCGCGACGACCGCCGCTCGGTGGGGCCCGAAAGCCGCTGCGGGCCACGCTCTTGCCCAGAAGGCTGCTGCTCGAGGTGGGCATACCGGTGAGGGAGGAGGCGCACCATCGTACCGCCGCACGGAAAACGACCCCGGTGGAGTCACAGCGGAGACAGCGAGTGACGGCCGTGGAATGGATTTTGACCGAGGTATCCACTAACGATGTCGATCGATAAAGACGCAGCCGCACGGCGTATCATGGATCAGTTCGGTGAGGAGAGTCGTATCCCCTATCTCAACATCGAGGAGGGTGACGTAGGCATCTTGATCGCCTTCCCGATCATCGGCCTGTTCATCGCCGGCCTGACCGGCATCGAATCACTCGCTCTCCCATTCGTCGCGGGTGGCTTCGGCTTCGGCGTCGCGATCGTCTACGTCTCACCCGACCATGTGAATGCATGGACGTGGACGAAGGACGTCTATCGCTACGCGAAGCGGCCTCAGATCACGTTCAGCGCACCTGAAGAAGCCGACAATAGCACGAATGAGACGGAGCGGAACGAGGGCGGGCTCGCAAACTACACGCCGTTCAAGCCGGACGAACGAACCCAGGACCTCACGAACATCGAGCGAGCGTGGCCGGGCGCTGGCGCGATTCAACGTGCCGACGGGACGATGGAGGCGTTCATCGAGATTGACCCGGACAACATGGATTTCGCGATGTCCGACGACTGGGCCCAACTCCAGGAAGCCGGGGAAAAGTTCGCCAACAAAGAACTGGACTCGAAGCTCAAACTCCATGCGACAACCCGCTCGTTCCCCGTTGAACAGATTACGGAGACTATCGAAGATCGACTAAATGACGAAGACGTCACGGAGAATCCGATCTTCAAAGAACTCCTCGAGGAGTACCGAGAGACCCGGCCGAAGGAGATGCGCGAACGGGGCATCCAGCAAGTGCGGTACTACATCGGCGTCGAGGTCACGCCGCTGGAGGTCTACGATCGCTTCCGGGACGAGGGTACTCCTGCCGAGAAGCTGACGCAGTTCCCCGTTATCGGGTTCCTGTTCAATCCGTTTGTCACTCGCCGTGAGGACCTCACCGATGTCGAGCGCCGCGCCCAGATGTTCGAAAAGCTCGATAGCCGAGTCAACGACGTCCGAGTCGAGTTCGTCCAGCAAGCATCCGGATGGTCCGCGCGTCGACTCAGCACGGTAGAACTGTTCGTCCTGAATATGGACTTCTGGAACGGTCGCGAACACGACTACGACGAGGCAGCACGCGTTGTTCGCGAACGACCCATCATCGGCCACTCACGCCGGGAGGATGACCACAATGCGTGATCTGTCCCTCCAGTCTGGTAGCCGCGCTATCGGCCAAGCAGTCGAGTGGCTCTCGAACCCGACGTCGGCCGAAGGTGCGGCTCTCTACGTCGGGATCATTGTCGTCCTCGGCGCCGTCGGGAAATTCCTCTGGAACAGGTACACCGAGGACGACGAAGAAGAGGTCGAGTTCTCGGACCTGCTCGAGGAGGAAACGCTCGAAGACGGCCACGCCGAACGCCAGCTCCTCGACGACATCGCCGAGTCACACAAGACGGTCACGGCGCCGGCCGCCATCGAGTGGGAAACACGAGCTGCACGGGTCGGGGAGCAGTGGACGACGACGCTATACATCGCTGACTATCCGGACTATCCCAACGACGGCTACCTCAGCGAGCTCTTCGAGATGACCGACGTGCAGTTCGACCTGACGGCCCACATCACACCGAAGAACCAGGAACGGGCACGGAATGAACTGCAGGACATCGCTGACGACCTTCAGGTTGACGCCGATCTCGAACAGAGCGTCCGGAGTGCCTATCTGCAGGAGCGCGCCAATGAGGCCGCCGCGACGTACACAGCCGTCGAGAACGGTGCGAGCGTCTTCGGACAGGGTATGTTCATCACAGTGCGGGCCGACGAGAAAGACGAGCTCAGGGACGCCGTTCAGACGGTCAAGAGTGCGCTCCGCGACGATCCGGCGAACCTCACGCCGAAGACCGCAATCTGCCGGCAGGATCTCGCCCTCCAGTCCGCCGCGCCCATCGGTGACAACGAATTCGGCCGGACGTCCATCGCGCTCGGGGGCGCGGTCGGAGCGTTGCTCTCTTCGCCGCACAATGCGACGATCCTCGAGGAGGGCGGCGTCGAGTTCGGGATTCACAAGGACAACCAGAGCCCGGTCGTCATCGATCCGTTTGCTCGCGACAACGGGTACGCGATGTTCACCGTCGGCGACACGGGCTCGGGGAAGTCGTTCAGCTCCAAGCAGAACTTCATCCGGTCGATCGAGCAGAGCAAGGACCGCATCGGCATCATCCTCGAACCGCTGAACAACTGGGCTGGCGTCTCGGAGGCGCTGGATGCCAAGCGGATCACCGTCGGTGGGACGCTCGGCCTCAACCCCCTAGAGATTCGGGAGACCCCCGAGCACGTGCAGCGAGCGATGGGCGAGGACGCCAGCCCGTTCAACGAGAAGCTCGACGACGCGATGAGCTTCCTCACCAACTTCTTCGCGCTTCGTGGAATCTCACTGGGCGACCGCCGGACGACGCTCGAACTCGGTCTCAAGCGAGCGTACAAGCGCAACGGCATCACCGACGACATCACCACGCACGGCAATCCGAGTCCGACCATCCGGGACATGATGGACATCTTCGAGGAGATGGTCGACGAGCCCGAGGAGTTCGTCGTTCGGTCTGACGAGGAAGCAGGGAAGATCAAAGAGGATGCGACGTGGCTCCTCGACCAGCTCCGCCCCTTCGAGGAGGGCGGTCGGCACGCCAATCTCGGGCAACCTTCGGATTTCGACATCCGCGACGAGAAGGTCATCTACCTCGACCTCGCCCAGCAGGAGGGCAGCGTCGACAGTAGTACGGCACTGACGATGCAGCTGCTCATCTCGCTGGTCTACGAGCGTGCAAAAGTCTCGGAGAAGGAGGTCGTGTTCTACATCGACGAAGCAAGATACATTATGCAGGACGCTGCGAGTCTCGCGTTCCTCGAGACAGTCTTCCGGCACCATCGACACCACGACCTCTCGATCCGGCTGGTCACGCAGACCGTCGACGAGTTCTTCGAACACGCGGAGTCCGAAGCGATTCTGGATCAGTGTGCAGTCAAGCAGTTCCACCGATTGGACGGAATGGACAGGGAGTGGGCCGACGAGTTCGGGTTGAACTATGCACAGATGCGGTTCGTCCAAGATGCCGTCCCTGGCAACGAGGACGCTGGTTTCTCCGAAGCGCTGGTCGGCGTCGACGGCGAGTGGCGTGGGATCAAGGTCGAAGCGATGCCCAAGGAGAAGGAGATCATCGACTTCGACCCGACCACACAGGTTCGGTCCTCGCTCCCTGGCGCCGGCGACCGCGCCGTTGATACCGAGATACAGGAATTCCAGGAGGAGCTCGAATACCGAGCAACGAACGGCGAGGACGACGACGCAGACGTCATTGCGGCCGAACCGGACGGTGGGTCTACCGAGGGGGATAGCGATGGGTGACTACCTTCGCGTGACGCCGACGTCCGAACGACTCGATCCGGAGCGTATCTCTCGAGTCCTCGAGAGTCTCCACAAACTGACCACGCCCAGTTCGTCGAGTCTCGGGGCGACACTGAATCCGCTCCACAGTGAGACACCGCCGCGGTTCGAGTTCCTCGCGATGAGTAATGGCCCGGACGATCCGGTGGAGTTCTTCTACGGGGTTGATGCACACCTCGATACGCTCGAGAAGCGCCTCCGTTCCATCTACCCAGCAACGTTCAACATCGAACGCGTCGATGTTGACGTCGTCGCCCGGCTCATTCAGCCGGTCGAGTACACACCGCAGGAGTTCGTCGAGCACTACGACGCCGGTCGCCTTCAGTACGAGTTCGGTCCAGCGGAGCAGTACGATCTCATCGACGAGGAGCCAGCAGACACCAAGTCAGCCGAAGCAGAGCCGATTGTCGACGGCGGTACGGCGTCCACCACAGTACCAGATCACCACGTTACTGTCGGGGACTCGGTCCTCGAACTAGCGCCGCCCGATGCACTCCCAGACGACGAGGAGGAACGGTGGGCCATCGAGAAGCCGACGATGACACCGGAAGGCACGATTCTGGCTCGCCCGGCGAAAGACGCCGTCTCACCACTCGGTGTCCGCTGGTGTGGCTCCGCGACGCGGAAGCAGGACTGGATGACCTCGCTGACGCCGTTCACGGCGGAGGAAACGAACGGTGACCTCTCGTCCGTCGATCAATCGGGCTCAGCTCTGGCGTCGCTGATCGATCACCTGATGGAAGCAACAGCGCCGACCGCGTTCCAGGTCGTCTTCCAACGCCGATCCAGCTGGCAGGCCGACGCGGAGGTGCGGAAAGAAGACCTCGTCGACGGCCGGGATACGTTCTTCCAGGAGGTCGTCGGATCGTTGCTCGAGGTCGAAGACCAACGGAGCGACCAGGACGAACGCCAGATCAGCGAATCCGTCGAGAAACGGATCGAGTACATCGACGCGAAGAACGCCAAACGGTCGTTCACCGCCAATATCCGCGCTGTCGGCGTTCCTACCGAGGACACTCGTGACGATCTCGATGCCCGCATGGACTCACTGCTCCCGGTGTTCGACCCGCTTGATGGACCGTTCTACGAAGTCGAGGGGAAACGCCTCCGTGACAGTGGTTTCCGGGAGAAAACGAAGACGAAGAACGCACGGGCCGCTCTGCAGCGTCTCCTCGACCGCGAACTGACGACCGGACGAGGCAAGATACGTCCCGAGTTAGTGCTCTGTGGAACGGAGCTCGCGAACTTCGTGTTGGTTCCCTCCTCTGAACAATTGACGGTCGAGGGGACACGGGGCACTCGAGCCGAGCAACAGAGCAGAAATCCATTGCCGTGGCCGAATCCAGACCTGATTCAGCAGTTCCAAGACGGGATGGCCATCGGGTATGCCCTCGACGAGAACGGCGAGCCGCGACCGGATCCGATCCGTATTCCGCCGGATCTGTTGACAACGCACTACGGCCGTTTCGCGTCGACTGGCGGTGGAAAGTCGAAAGCTATCATCAATGATGCCCTCTCACTTCAAGAGACGACCGGCGGGCCCGTCGTCATTGTCGACCCGAAGGGCGACGGCATGTGCGAGAACTATCTGCGCTGCCACTACGAGCAGTTCGGTGGGTTGGACGACGTCTACCAGTTTCGCGTCCCGGAAGCCATCCCCGCGTTCTCCTTCTTCGATATCCGTCCCGCGCTGGAAGCCGGACGCAGCCGTGAGGATGCGATTCAGGATAAGGTTGACCACTTCCACGACATCCTCCGGATGATTATGGGCCGCGAGCAGCACGGTCAGGCATTCGTCGCAAACGAGATCCTCAGCTACCTGATCAAGGCGCTCTTCGATGAGGAGTACGGCAGCGACGCCTTCGGCCTTGATGATCTCTTCACGGCTGCACTCCAGATGCAACGCGAGCGGACAGTACCTCCGGTCTCTGCAGAGAATCAGAATGTCGAGGAGTCTCTCACACGGCACTTCTCGAAGGACGACCACCAGTTCCAGGTATCGATGGACGCCGTCGGGAACCGTCTCGATAAACTCAGAGAAGACGCGCACCTGCGACGTATCTTCAGTCACGTTCCGGAACGGGATGATGACGGAGACTATATTGACAACCGCTTCGATTTCCGCGAATTCCTCGGCGAAGACGCCACGATTCTGTTCGACTTGGGTGATCTGCGTCCCGAGGCACAGCGGGCAATCACACTCCTCCTGTTGAGTAACCTCTGGGACGCCGTCCAAGTGCGCCGGCGTGATGGAAAGACAGACTACGAGAACCTCACTAACCTCATTATCGAGGAAGCCGCCCCTGTGGCCTCGACAAAACTCGTCTCCGAACAATTGCTTCCACAAGGACGGTCATTCGGCCTGTGCATGGGACTGGTGATGCAGTTCCCCGGCCAAGTTCGAAATCGAAATGAGCGCGCCTACGACGAGGTTCTCAACAACATCAAGACGAAGCTCATCGGGAACATCTCCATCGAACGCGACCTCGCCGAGTCACTGGCCCACGAAGACTTGAGTCCCATTGACCTGCGAAATCGGATTAACACGCTCCCTAGCGGGGAGTGGATTGCACAACTCCCGAGCCCGTCATTCGGGGAGACGGGGCCAGCCCCATTCTCTGTGAAGCCGCTCCCGATAGCAGCTGGCCATCCAGAGAGCGACGAGCCGCTTTCTGTCGAACAGGAGGACCACTTCGAGACCGTGGCCCTCCCCCGCCTCTCGGAGCGTACACAGGCCCAGTACGGGCTTGCTGAGGCCACTAGCGAATCAGAGGCCGGAGACACCGAAGGATGGGGAAGTAGACCGACGGATGAACGGTCGACATCCAGAGAATCGGCTAGTCCTGTGGACACGACGCAGTCGTCGTTCATCGGACAGGCAACCAGTGGTTCAGCAGCCGACGAAGAGAACGAAGAGAACGAAGGAAACGAACGAAACGAAGGAAACGAAGGGGAAGACAGGGACACCACCAACCCGCTCTTTGGAGATCCTGAGTCAGAAGATCTAGTCGGTGAAGAAGAGGAGACAGCTGTCGACGAGAACGGATCGTCACCAGTACAGGCTGGTGGAGTAACCGTCCCAGATGACGAGCTTCGACGGCGCAGGCTTACTCACGACGACATCCGCTTCCTGACCCACATTCTCGACGTCATGAATGGTGACGCACCGGATCATGGACTCTTGGATTCAATGAGTGCGTTCAAGAACGACTTTGACGACCTGGACGTGCAACGACTCGTCGATCAAGACCTGCTGGAGGAAGGACGAGCGTGCGGTCGGAAGTACTACACCGTACTCCCGGCAGGGCGAGAACTGCTCGGCCAGAAACTCAAGGTCGGTCCTGGTCAGGGAGATGTCGGCGAGAAGACGCCGCACAAGGTCGGTGTGAAGCTGCTCGAACTATGGCTAGACTCTCGCGACGACGTCGCACAGGTCGAATCCTACTATGAGTACGATGAGGAGACGGTGTTCGATGTTGCCGGTCTCGATGCTGACGGGGAACTCGTGTGGGTCGGTGAAGCTGAACTCGCAAGTAACAACAAACACGCGCCGGTCGACGACTACGACAAGCAGAGTGCGGTGGATGCGAACGCTGTCTGGGCGTTCAACAGACGCGAGACAGCCGTCGAGGTGCTGGACTGTCTCTCTGAGGTTGATCGAATTGAAAGCAGTGTGGGCGGGCGTGCGGCCCGGTCGTTCTCAGACATTCGAGAGGCCGTTGAATCGTTCGACGCAGCTGGGCTGACGACGGTTCGGAGCTTCAACAAACTCGACCAGGAGTTGAACACATGACGTGGCGTCACGCAACTCGCGAAGAGATCTACCGGTACTACGCCGAGGAGTTTCCCTCATACCGTGACGAACTCCCGTCGTTCATCACAGCGAAGGGACCGAAACAGTACGCACTCGCGTTTCGGGAACCCCACCCGGTACGGAAAGACGGAGTTCCCGACAAGAACTTCATTCGGCGAGATACGTGGCAGACGAATACCTCTGGTGAGCGGACCACGGCAGCGTTTCAGGAGTTCGACGACGTCCTCGAGTTCATCCGGCATCCAGCACGGAATGATCCACTCGGTCGGAGTAACTTCGCGCTCGCAGATCCCGACCTGCTTGACAAACCAGACCCGTGTCCTGATGCAGTCTACTACGCGCTGGATCACTGGGAGCGGCCCTGGGTCCTCCTCGTCGACATCGACGCGAAAGACATCGCCAGGAACCGAGCAGCGGGTACGGTCTCGGAGGACGTCGACGATCGGGACAACGATGCGCTCCTCAACGCCGCAGGAATCCTCGACGCCGCTCCCGAGGGATATCCGTATGCCTTTGAGGATATCGAACGGGCCATCGAGTACGGCTTCGAGCTACGGGATATCTTCGAGGACGACTTCAATGCCGAGGAGACGATGGTGGTGTACAGCGGTCAGGGCGTTCACGTATATCTCCTCGATACGGACCCTGCCCATCGGTACGACGCCAAGAGTCGAGAAGTGCTGAACGACCTTCTGCAAGACACCTACGGGATCCCTATCGACCCAGTGGTTACTGCCGACCGTCGTCGAGTCGCCCGACTGCCCTACTCGTTGCACGCTGACGTCTGTAGCATCGTCATGCCAATTGAGAGCCCGACCTTCGACGTTCGGTCTGCGACACCGGAGGTGCTCCAGTCATGAGTCGGTCGACGCCTGTCGAGGACGAGAGTACCGCCTATCGCGTTGCGACGCTCCCACTCGAATACGGCACGACCCGAATCAACCAGCTGTTCACGCGGGGCTACAATCGCTACATCGTCGACGGGGAAGACCAACCAGACGATCTATTAAACGACCTCGAGCGATTCGGGACAGCGGCGTTCAAAGAAGACGTCAGGGCCAATGCCGCAGAGGAACCTTTCGTCGACGATCCCGGAACGCTCGTCGTCCTCGCAACGTTGAGTGCGATCTGCGTCAAAGCACACCCGAAGTTCGAACACGCCCCACCACGAAAGGTGCAGGTCCTCTACGATATTCGCGAGCTCTATGTCAACAATCTCGCGTCCCTCCTTCGAGAATTCGGTGACGGGGGTCTTCAACAGGATATCGCAGAAGTGCTATACGCGAAAGGCCCCGGAGAGGATGGTCCGCACCCTGGTCGCGTTTGTACAGGGATCAAGGAGATGCCCGAGTTTGGTGAGGGGTTGTATCTCGAAATCCCGATGACTGCGGCGTCGAGGGACTGTCTCGTTCACGCCGACCCCGAGCCAGGAGAGACCGGAGAACTGCTCACTCGCATCAAGGACAACTGCCTCTACGTACCGGTCGGTGATTTCGACACGAAGTATCGCGAGTACGCCAGACGTGCGTTCAAGAAGCTCCTGCGAGTCCAGGAGGAGAATCTCTCAGAAGACCAGCTGACGTGGCTGAGCACGAATGAGTCGGCCATCACAGATCGCATCGACCGCTTCATCGAGACGGGACACCACGAGCGAATCTGGCGAGACTGGAACCCCGGTGAACGGACCATCCGTGTACTCCGGGACGCGATTCGAGACGTTCCAGATGAGGTCGTCTCACTGGGGGAGTTCCACTCGGCGAAGGAGCTGTTTGAAGCAGTAGAGGCCTACGACCCAGAAGCGGACTGGAATCGGGACGTATGTGATCGTATCTCTAGTCCTCGGAGTCTTGGGAATGTTCTTGCATCCCAGCGCGACCATCGGAATCTCACTATCCGACAGCACGGAAATACGAACCACTATCGGATTCAGGAGTCTTCGCGTGGCGTACAGCCTCTTGACGTCGAGTCGATTGAAGATCTGTTCGAGCTCCCCTGTATGGCGAACATGGCCGAACGCCTCTACGAAAAGAAGCCAGTCCGAAAGGATCTGTACAGCTTTGCTCGGATGGTGATGTGGCTGCCCCAGTACCAAGACAGTGACCTCGAGACGATTGTCGCGGATCTCAAGGACATCTTCTCACGATGGCCGTGGTACGACGAACAGGTCACCGACTACCAGATTCGCTACGAATTCTCGAATACGATTGGTGGCGACACCCCGCTTCCGATGAACTGCGATAACGACGATATGCAGCGGTACTGCATCGGACAGGATGAGTGTCCATACTCGATTTGGGGGAGTCTCCCCTTCCCGGATGAGATGTACAATCGACTAAGTGAAACCGAGGGTAAGGGAAACGAGTTCTAACGCGGACAGTCGATTGTCAGGTACCACACCATTATTCAAAAGACGGGGATGTGACGGATATTGAAATCTCGTCATCCACTTTTCAGGCCTTGTATCGACCAATTTGGCCAAGAACGGGTGAGTCACTAGAACCAACATCATGTAGCCCATCATTTGCCGTCAGTCAGTTATACCAAACCTCAATTACAATGTGAATCCGATTCTCTCGAATTCAAGGACTTCACCACCCCGTCGAGTACAATCCCATCAAATCACCGTATCTTAGAACACGTCGAGGACATCAATAACCGCTGAGAACTGCCCGACGCCCCTCTTGCTAAATCTAAGCCCGTTTCATCACTCTCTGCACCTCCAAAATCATCCAAAGTAAGGCTAGGGTACACCGGTGCAAATGCCGCTGGCTCTCTCCGGCCGAGGGGCCAGCAAACGACGAGCGTCTCTAGCCGATATATCAGAAGTTACTCATTGGATAGTGGCGCGATTCGCGGTGGATTTTCTCACCCCCAGGAGGGGTGAGGGGGCGCAGTGATCGCCCACCGAACTACTATGTCTTCAGAACACGAGCGACAGCAATCGCGGCTACGTGGCGAACAGATAGAACAATCAAGCGAAGTGCCGTGGGCGGATCTCGAATTGACGGTTCCCAACGAGAGAAGTCAGCTCTCCATCGTCTCATTTGTCGAGTGTGTCCTCGTGGAACTCACCCACGAGGAGGTCGGTGCGGAGTACGTCTCTGCGAACGTGTGGGGAGCAAAGCGAACCCAGTTCATCGCTATCGACGACAACGGAGAGATGTTCCGGAAACGGCACTACGACGATCGACTCGGATGGCACGAATCGACGATCAGTCGGCGGGCTGTCCGCGAGGATCTCATCACCCGATTCACCCGGACGTCGTCGCTGACAACTGATCGCAGTCACGACGTGCCGGTCGACAACCCAGATACGTTCAGCGTCAAACCCGCTCGAAAGCTCCGGATGCACTGATCTAAGTGAGTTAACCAACAACACCCTGAGTCCAGACCTGTTGTTGGTTAATATCGTGCTCCTTTCGAAGCCAACAGCCGGTACCCGGTACGCTACACAGATCAAGAAACTATTCCTCGAAGTAAGAATTATATCCTTCAGCCTTCAATACCGAGTATGTCCGAGACAGACGCCGCCGATGGGCCACCTCCCTTCGAGGATGCGTTCAGCAGCGACGACGTCGAACAACGCATCTACGGCACCATCCTGCAGACCCGCGAGCCGACAACGGCGAGCGCGATCGCCGACAGCGCCGACTGTGACCCCAAGACCGCCCGGAAGTACCTTGGCTGGTTCGACGATTTGGGAATCGTCACCCGGCACGATGGCCATCCGGCCACCTACGAACGGAATGACGCGTATTTTGAGTGGCGACGCATCAACCAGCTCGCAGCCGACCATTCCGTCGAGGACCTGCAGGATCGCGTTCGTAAGCTGACGACACGCATCACCGAGTACGAGGCGACGTACGACGCCGCGTCACCGGCCGCCGTCGACGCCGTCGCCGCCGCGGAGGGCAGCGACGAGCGGACCATCGACGACGTGTACAGCGACCTCGCTGACTGGGCGACCGCCCGCGAGGAGCGTGACCGCTACGAACGCGCGCGCCAGCAACGCACGGGTGGCGAGCGCGAACAGGCGTCCGGGTAGCCCGCTCGATGGTGCCACCGACAGGCGATGGCGGGAGCCCTGCCCCCATCGATCGTCCAATCCTCGAGTTCCTCCAGACGCGGCTCCAAGCGACGAGGCAGGTCTCTCGAGCGACCGTCACGGATACAAGCGGCCATCTGGAACTCCACGTCGTCTTTACCTCGTCGTACTACCCGATAGCCGTCGACGAGGCGGAGTTGACGGTCCGTTGGTACACGAACGACGACTTCAAACTCCACTATCGAGAGCAGCACGCGGACCACACCTGGGAGTGTCGGTGGGACCGACACCCGAATCCGCACAATACACGGGATCATTTCCACCCCCCGCCCACCGCCCCGACGCCCGGCGAGGACGCATCGTGGCCAGACGACCATCGTGACGTCGTTGCGCTCGTCCTCGATGAGATCGAAGACCGGATCACGGTCCTGTGGGACGAGTAGGCGACCCAGCAGGGGCCAACAACTATTTCTCGCCACTGGCAGTTCTCTTAACTGAGAGTGTATTCCGTAGTTGACTCTGACTTACTCCAAGTTGCGTTTGAGGCACTGCCATTTGAGGTTGCTTTGATAGATACGACAGGAGAGATACTATTCGTTAACGAAAAATGGAAAGCATTTGGGGATAATAATAGTGGTACACACGATTCCTATTGGGTCGAAGAAAATTACCTATCTATATGTCACAGATCGAATGATCCGATCGCTACCGCTGTTGCAAATGCCCTTAGTGCTTTATTAGCGGGTGATCAAAACAACTTCCAACTGGAATACCCGTGCCATCCACCTGACGGTCAGCGCTGGTTTCTTCTTGAAGCAACAGCAGTTACCTATGATAATGCACGATATGCTATTGTCACTCACATAGATATCACTGCCCGTAAGGAGGCAGAACTTCAACGAAAAACTCGAACGGACCAGTTAGAAACCATCGTTAGTATCCTCTCACATGATCTCCGCAATCCGCTCAGCATTATTCATGGCTACGCCGAGGAGCTTTCCACCCAGGATGTAGACACGGAGACAGTCACAGCTATTCAAGAAAGCGCAGACCGGATGGCAGAACTAATTGACACAACCCTCAAATTCGCTCGCACGCAAAGCATTGATGATTTGACTCAAGTATCATTGGAAGATACCGCTATGGATGCGTGGGCACAAACTCCAACAGCCAATGCGTCGCTGGAGATCGAAGCAACACGTTCATTTATGGCCGATAAACAGCTTCTCCACCAACTGTTTGCAAACCTATTTCGGAACGCCGTTGAACACGGTGGATCATCAGTGACCGTCTGGGTAGGAACGACTACTGACGGAATATACATTGAAGATAATGGCTCAGGGATTCCAGCCGCCAAACGCGACCAATTACAGGAGCGTGACGTCTCTCGCGATTCGAAAACGGGATTGGGACTAGCAATCGTTCGAGCGATTGTGATCGCACATGACTGGTCTTTTGCTATACTTGAAGGCCGTGAAAATGGGACACGTATTGAGATCTCTGGTATCCCTTCCAGTATAAACAGCAATTAAACGATATAGGCTAGTATGAATTTTTAGGAGTTGGTTCGTCTGTACTGAACAGCGGTTCTATGTGACAACCAATAGGATATCTGAATCCTGTACTTGCCATAGATCGTTAGAATTGTGTCAAATTTTAAAATTTCCAATAGAACCAATTCGGTCAGTGCGACGGCCATCTGATGATCCCTCTGTTGATTGGATAGCTGCATCCCCAGCGTTGGCCGCGGCTTCTTGGATAACCCTACGTGCTCTAGAAAACGCCGACAGGGGATGTCGGCATTCATGTCCCTACGGTGGTGTGTCAACCGTGGTGGTTCTGAGACCGGGTGACAATATGGCTATTGTCTTCACGTTGGAGCGATCTCAGCGCAGCGAGGTTGTATGTCTCGTGTCGAACAGTCGATGGGTGTTGACTGGTCTTTCCCCCCGCCAGCTGGTTCTTAGAACACAACTGGTATCAACCTATTGGCCGTTTGGTAGTATTAGAAATGGTGGATAACAATCTCTGAAAACAATTATAGAAATTGATAATCGGCTACTCTAAGTCAACATATTGGTTTTCCCAGTCTCGGCGAGCTTCGAGTTCTCGAGTGCCGCGAGCAGTGATCGAGTAGACGTTTGTCCGCTGGTCCTTCTCACCTTTTTCAACCAGTCCTTTGTCTACGATCTCGTCTAGATTCGGGTAAAGCCGTCCATGGTGGATTTCTTTCTCGTAATAGTCTTCGAGTTCGTCTTTGATGGCAAGGCCGTGTGGCTCTTCTTGACCGGCGATCACGTATAGCAAATCCCGCTGAAACCCAGTAAGATCGTACATACTATTGGACTCTTTGAGTAGTCGCATAAAGCCCCACCTATCTCTGATGTAGAGTTATTAGTTTTCAATTGTTTTACAGCGAGAGTCTCAGATACATGGTCACACAGTCACCACTATCGATCTGTTTACGAATATCCCACGATGGATAGTAAAACCTCATTCGTAGAACGGCCTCGAGGAGTGAATCCGAAAGAACAGAGACCGCTCGTTCCAGTCAGAAACCGCTCTCCTCCACCGACAATCCGCTCTCAAAGCTGGTTTTTTCGCGCCTGACGGGTGAGGCGCGTCCACGCGTACCTCGAGAGCACCCATGAGTACAGATCGACCGATCCAAAGCGAGCAACACCAGGACTACCAACATGATTGTAATAACACCAGTGACCGAGAGCAACGCTATTCCGGCGACATCGCTCGACTGAACGAGCACGAACTCGTCGCCATCGACGAGTGGCTGCCAGGCACGGAGCCAACACCGTACGAGATTGACCTCACCGATGGTTTTGAGTACCGCACTCGGTACTGGCGCTGCCGGAACTGCGGTCAAGAACGAAATCGTCGTGATGAGTTCATCGATCACTGTGAGACGCCAGACCCACCAACTCTACTCGAGGCAGGTGGCTACTCGATCGAGGATTCGCGAACCCGGCGTGCATTAAGCGAGGAGATGGACGTCCGGTTCGCCAGGGTGGGCTCCATCTACGAGGTCGTCAGCGAGAGCGGGAACACCTACGAGGTTAACGTTGAGACGGAGACGTGTACCTGCCCAGATTGGAAACAACGCCAGCCCACCGGTGGTTGTAAGCATCTCAGACGTGTTGATCTCGAGATCCGAACTGGGATCATCCCCGCTCCAGATGGGACGTTCAATCGATAACAGTAGTTAGCAAGACTATTTCTTTATCCAGTGTTGGTCAGGAAACTCGCGCTCAGTACAGGACAAGCAGTTACCGCAGAAGCCCGAATCAGTCTTCTCGCATAACTGCTAACCGGAACTGGTCAAACGATCGAATTACCTCGACGAACTCGCCGGGATCGACCGGTTTTTTCAGGACTGCATCTTCGTCCGCATCGTGATCGAGGTCATGGGATTCGATCAGGTCTTCATCCAGCCCAGTCAGGATTATCACCGGGACGTGATCCAGTTTCGGGTGATGTTTAATCTCGTGTAGAACGTCCTCACCGTCCACTCTCGGCAAGTTTAGGTCGAGTAGTACAATGTCCGGTCGGGGAGCGTCTTCGTACTCTTCGCGTCGATGAATGAAGTTGAGTGCTGCTTGCCCATCGGTGACGGCGTTGAGTTTGGTTGCGACGTTGCCCTCCGAGAAGGCTTCTTCAATGAGGCGAACATCACCCGGATTGTCTTCTACCAATAGTATTTCAGCCTCTGAAAGCCCACTATCCATAGTATGACGATTCAGGTTAACGCGTATAAGGGATTCGGCGAGTGGCTTGTGTCGTATTTCACTTCTCCTATTTCCGATACAATCGTCCACTCGACCCAGTAGTTATCAATTAGTACAGAAAGCTTAGACACCGTCCAAGCAGAAAACCCCAAAACCTGTTGGCACTATCTTTTCGGCTTCGCGGCTTGTTGCAGGCGTATGGACGAGTTCCTCAGAATAGTATCAAACGGCCAGCGTCGCCAAACTCTTCTCGAATTACATGGCCGTTCTGTACAAGCAGATGGTGGTGTAACAATAGCAGACCCTACTGAGAATTGTACGGAAGAGTCGGAAATACAGTTATATCACAATCATCTTCCTCGATTGGCAGAGGGCGATTACATCGTTTGGAATCAAGATACAGGTGAGGTGAGAAAGAGGCCCAAATTTGATGAAATAAGGCCCCTTCTTGAACTTCTTGATAGTCACGCTGATGAATTGCCTGAGAATCGGATCTGAAGGGACATGTAAGCCTATCTGCTGGTGTTCAGTACGCAGACATAGTTACCGGAAACACTGTGTCCGAGAATCAGAGTGGGGTCGGGCAGGAGATTGTGAACTAGCGGTAAGACAGGTAACTCACCTATCGTTTCGCAAAAGAATGAGCCGCCCGCGAGAGTGGAGCTCATTCACCTATCTCGGGAGTGACTTAGACACGGCTGCTTTCAACTATAATTCTCGAGACAATATGTAATGGAGGCCACTATCGTCAAAAGGTCTCCCCTCGAAAAAGCAAGCCCATCGAAGAAGGGTGGAATATTCACTACAAGTGACAGAGTTCCAGTGTCTCAGCGAAGGAAGTCAGCAGTCTGATTGTGAATATCGCATCTGAGAATTGTTCGGTTGATGTATCAAATTCTCTCCTTTTTGGCAAGAGATACTGGACGGCTATCCCCCTTGTTGAATACACTTGATGTGTACGACAGCATATGGGTGACGAATCTGAAACTCGCATCGACAACCCGGAACAACTCTGCGATGCAATAGTTGAGATTGTAGACGAACTTGAAGATAATGAGATAATTGGAAAAGAGCGGGCATCTAAATTGCGATCAAAGATCTACCGCTCAGTTGATATCTCTGAAGAAGAGGTTGGATAAATGCGCTACTTCGATACTGACGCGGATATTTCTCTTTAAGCAGCCGTTTCACTCAATCAAAGATATTTCATATGTCTACGTCTTCAAGAACAGCCGTATCGTTACTAAGGATACGAAGATCTCCATTCTCGCATGTGCAGCTGGTATCCAATCCGCACCCAATTGGCTGTATTTCGCCGTCGGGACCGAGACGTACTGCGTGAGCAGTCCCGCAGTTCTCACACACTGCCGCTGCCCGTTGATTCTCCTCGTCTTCAACCATCTCGACTATACTTTGTGTGACGATCTGAGTTATACCCCTTCTATGAAGATAGAGAGATAGTGAATCAGTGATCAGTTCGCACACGGAGTTACCGCTCAGCGGCAATACTCAGAATAGGCGATTTATAAGGCGATAATGACCAGTGTGTGTTGGCTCTGCCGTTTTCTCCCGTGGATGAGTATGGTGGGTGTAGATCATGAGCAACACCAACACTGAAACGGGCCGCGATGCTGCGTCTACTCGGAACAGAGATACCCTCAACACGGACACGATGCAGTGGGTGAGCGCGATCGTCGCCTTAGCCGGACTGGGACTCGTCGCCTACCCGTTCATATTTGAGTCCACGGAGGCGGCAATCTGGAACGACACCCTCACAGGGACGGCGATCTTCCTGCTCTCCGGCTATAACTTCGTCCGCCTGTCGCGTGACCGGCTGGCGAGCGTCGGCGTCGCCTCGCTGGCCACGCTACTCGGACTCTGGGCGCTCGTCTCACCAGCGGTTATCGAGATGGGAAGCAGTGAACTCGCAATGGCCACCGCCGCTGGCGGACTGATCGCAGCTGCCCTCTCAGCCTACAATGCCTATGCCAATAGCAAGGCTGATACCTCCGAACGCGCCCCCGCTCGCGCCTAAATAAAATTACCAGTTTCCATCCCGGAGAGGGGAGAACGTATTCGATATTCTTGACGACGAAGAGAATGTAGAGAGACTATGCTGTTTCAGCTCTGTCAAACCCTCTTCTTTCTATACCTAATCTAATGGAACTACTGCTCACTACGCATCTGTAGTTGTCGAATCAGGAAATTCGGTTTCAGAACCAATTCTAAATAAAGAAATAGTGCTACTATCTACTAATGAATTACAGTTAAACTGGTCATTCGCTCAATATAGTTTCTTGCCCCTAGAGGGGTACGGGGGCTCGACTGAAGCCCACCGCAGCAATCCATGCGAACAACTGGTGTAGCAACAGCGTCGCCAGACGTCCACCCCGATAATGACGATCCCGGCGTTGCAGAGTTCCAGCAAATCCAGAAGATGAAAGAGACGATGCTAGATGAGTTGATCACCAACTTTCCCGGAACTTCGCTCGAGGAGCCAAATAGCATTGGAGATACTAATATCATCTCCACACCTCAAGGTAGAGGTACAGCAGGGCACCACATCGATGCTCCCTCCCCCCGGACATCCTCCCCCCAAACATGCCCTGCTGGTCCTACTTGAGAACTAAAGCCGAAGCCACCACCATTCGAGAGTGCCGACGAGGTACTCGAGTGCTGAGGAAGACCGACCTCTAGGTCGAATGGTTAGCGAGTACTATGCGGATGATACGAACGCCCCACACATATCTGCCTGCCCAGACGATGTCGGTTAATCAAATACCGAAGCGATTTCTTCGGTTGTAATCCGTAATTCCTCATCAAACTCAGCGATCACCGTATAGCCATTATATTGGAACTCGACTCGTCCCGACCGCTCTGCTCCATCTTTTTTTGACGCAAAAAGCCGCTCGAGTGCATCTGGATCGATTGCCTCGTAGAGAGGTGGAAGCTTTACTGGCTCAGTTCCCTCCATTTTTGCAATATGTTCGATTATCTTGGTAGATACGCCCCGTTTTACCCCGGAGTCTCCAAGCATACCACCTCGTCCCACAGTAGTCTATTAAAAACTGTCGGCCTTAGAATTTCCATAGGACATATTCTAAAGAGGATTTACATCGGGTGACAACGGTGTTACCATACTATATGGGCAATAAGCTTACTTATCAACACATGTGAAACAGAGTTGGCGAGGGATTGAGGATCTGATCACGCAGTCAGAATTCGATCCGCTTCGAGACATCACCAGAACTCGCCACCTCAAATCGGTCCACCGACGCCAATTGCCATATTGTCACTCGGTTCCGGACCATCACCCCCAGTCGAACACCCATTGACAGGGGGAACCAACGCTGGCACTCCCTCCCCCCGTCAGCGTTTCTGTGCAGTATCAGGACTTTATCACTATCCATACAAATAGTCAGAGGCAATGTTCACTGACCAGCATCGCGATGATCTCCTCACTGCCGTCGCCTTAGCCGAGTTTTCGTATCGGCGGCAGAGAGACACTCCACGTCTGGATGCGCGATCCTGGCAACTCGCGGTCAATCACCTTTCGAAGTACGGAATTGAGCCTTACGAAGCGGTCGATGCACTCAGAGCCGATGATAAACGGAATGCCGACGCTGAATTTGAAATACGAACCGAGATGATCGACGCACCGATTCGTGAAGGGCCTGAACCTTGATCGAATAAACCACGACAACACTGGCGATGCAAACACCTGATCGACAGCTCGTCAGGGGTAAATCTAAACGGAAAGCAGCACGAGTTCCCCGCCCCACTGTGGGTGGGGGTCAAGCGGGTACGCTTTGCTGCACAATCCATGTGTTCAAGTCATTGCAGAAGCATATTTACAGCACGGGAGCCACGTTATCTGCCTCGCAAAACACCCGCCAGGGTTGCGCCGGGCTGTGTCGGGCGGTGGTGAAGCCGCCGAACTCCACGGACACGCCACCTACGGCGGCACTAGACGTCCTCTAGTGCGGTAGGATTTACGGCGTGTTTGTGTGTTACTGCTCCTACACGACCTGTTCAGGAAGTGTGGAGGGAATTAAATTCACCTGCCACCGTTACGCTTCCTATTAGGAGAGGGCAAACGGCGAAGGCCCGCGCCACCGCGTGCGGGTACTTCACACAGGGCCCATAGAGAGCGTTCATTAAAGCGTAATCTCTGGGCTGTTCAGATCCCCCCGGAGCAGGCGATTCACTGTGGGTTCTGAAGCGTCAAAGAGAACCTCGCGCCACCACTCGGTGTCGAGTCGACCCAGATCTCGCCCCCGTGGCGCTCAACAATTCGCTTACACAGCGCGAGTCCGATCCCTGTGCCGGCGTGTTCTTCCTGGGTGTGGAGCCGCTCGAACACCTCGAAGATGCGCTCTTGATTCTCGGGATCGATCCCGATGCCCTCGTCGGTGACCGATAGGGTCCATTCGTCACCGGACCCCGTGGCCGAAACGTTGGCGTGGGGCGGTTCGTCGCCGCTGTACTCGATAGCGTTCTTGAGCAGGTTCTGGAACAGCTGACGGAGCTGACTGGCGTCGCCCTCGACCGTCGGGAGTTCCTCGACTGTAATCTCCGCGTCATGCTCCTCGATCGGGATCTGGAGATCAGCCATCACGTTTTCAAGGACGTCATTCAGGTCAACAGGTTCAAATGGCTCTCCCTCTGTCTCGACACGCGAGTACTCGAGAAGTCCGTCAATCATCGCACGCATCCGTTCTGCCCCGTCGACGGCGAACTCGATGAACTCGCGGCCGTCCTCATCGAGATCGTCGACGTACCGGTGCTCAATCAACTGGAGATAACTGGAGACCATCCGTAGTGGTTCCTGAAGATCGTGGGAGGCGGCGTAGGCGAACTGTTCGAGTCGTTCATTCGACTCTTCGAGCTTTCGCTCGTAGGTCTTCTGTTCGGTAATGTCACGAGCGACGCCGATCACCCGCGTTGGACCGTCATCGTCCTGGATCGGATAACCGGGAGCTTCGATCCATCGCACCTCCCCGTCCCGGACAATGCGAATCTCTTCGGATTTCGGCTCGCCCGTCTCGAGGGCCTTCTCGATACCCTCTCGTACCGTCTGTCTATCCTCCGGATGGATCACCTCGACGAAGTCCTCCCATGTCTCGACGGTCGTTCCGTAAAGCGACTCCGCCGAGGGGTAAAACGACGCCCGGTCCTCGTCGACGTTCCAGTCCCAGACGACCGCGTCGGTGGCATTGAGCGCGAACTCCATCCGTTCTCGGACATGCTGAAGTTCACGTTCGCGCTCTTTGCGGCCAGTGATGTCTCGAAAGTAAACAGACATTCCCGACTCGATGGGGTACCCTCGGACCTCCACCCAGATATCAAGTACATTCGAAAAATACTCTAGCTCCAGCGGTTCATTAGCCGCCATTGCTTCCTCGGCCATCTCGCGGGGGTGTTCATCGGCGATCTCGTAGAGAACATCCCAGACACGAGCCCCCAGGAGTTCCTCCGGGGGCAACTGGACCAAGTCGGCAGTCTGGTCGTTGACGTAGGTGATATTCCACTCATTGTCGAGGGCCATGAACGCCTCGTCGACTCGCTTAAAGATTTCATCACGTTCCGCCTCGAGTTCGTCCCGCTGCCGTTCGAGCTTCTCGGCCTGTTCCTCTAGTTGTTGCTCGTACTCGCGGCGGTCAGTCATGTCTCGTGTGACCTTCGTGAATCCCCGGAGTTCTCCCTCGTCGTCCCGGATAGCGGTGAGCGTCACGTTCGCCCAGAACCGCGAGCCGTCTGCACGGACCCGCCACCCCTCATCTTCGATCCGGCCATCTGCCACTACATCCTCAAGGTTCTGCTCCGGTACGTCATCGGCGATGTCCTCGTCAGTGTAGAACGTCGAAAAGTGTTTGCCCAGGATTTCGTCTTCTGAGTAACCTTTGATCCGATCGGCTCCCTCGTTCCAGCTCACGATGTTGCCGTCGGGACCGAGCAAGAAGATGGCGTAATCCGTGACGGCACTCACGAAGGCCCGGAACTGTTCTTCACCCGGCTGCCGGCTACTCGATAGCTGTCTCTGGGGTTTCCACCAGACCCTGTCCGAACCGTTTCCTTGCTTGGTTCGAATCTCCCCTCGGTCGACGAGCTCTTCCAGACAGCACTTGACGACTTGCGGGGGGCACTCCAGTGCTTCCGAGATCTCCTCAGTAAAGAATGGCGTCGACGGGCAGGGTGTTTGACTGAGGAACCTCCGGATATCGTCTCTCGTCACGTTCTGTGTTGGCCCCTGAGATCCCATTACCTTCGAATCTCATCGTGAACCCATAAGCGCTTGGCGTTCCCAAACAATGGCTTCCACATCTATCCCGTTATAGTGTGAAAACCCACTATGTATTTGGTACGACTTTCTAGATATTTTCAGATATTAGGAAATTCCCTGGCAGTCAATACACAGCTGTAATATCTATTGAGCAACTGTGAGTTGAACTGGTCGTCCGCTTGAGATGGTTTGTCGCCCCCAGGAGGGGTGCGGGGGCCCGACTGAAGCCCGCCGTAGCAATCCATGCGAACAACTGATGCAACAACAGCGTCGCCAGACGCGGAAACGACTCAGTTCCTGAAGCGAGGTATCGCCAGATGACCAACCGCAACGCGTGTCGGATGCCGGGTTGTTCGGCACCCACTCGCGATCAGGCAGGATACGCTCGCTGATTCTGTTCGGACAGCTGTGAGGTCCGATACGAACACCTGCAGGCGGACGCTCGAGATGCGGCTCAGGAGGCTATACCCTGATGCTCGGGCAGATCGACCACCGCGGCAAGCGCTTCACGATCGATGACAACGATATCGGAGATGACGGGAGAATTGACCGCTGTCGTCGGGCAGACACCCTCGGACGACAGGCCAAGCGAGAGTGTCGCGAACTCGAGCGTGCGAAAGCGGTCGCTGGTCCAGCCGGTGCGAATCCCGACGTCGAGGTACTCGATCGATGACGCCAGAGGTGCCCGATCCACAGGAGGCTCCTGAGTTCGACCGGGCTCTCGGTGTCGACGATCCGGTTCCCGACTCGGAGGACGGTGATCAGAAAAATCACCCAGAACGTGGCGCCGTGGATGGTACGCAGATTCACGGTGGCGATCTGTATGAGGCACTCCTCGAGGCCAACCAGGCTCTTAGAGAGATCAACGAACACCTTCCCGAGCCACTGACGCTCAACAGGTCACTCACCGAACTACGCGCCACTGCAGACGCGTATGTTCGGCTCGATTCTGAGCACTGCAGTGGTGGGGACTAAGTCACCGTACGTAGCGTAGCCGCTTCTTGGAGGTCGGTCCCTGTCTCTCTGGGCTTGTGTTCTTTTCTACAGTTCTGTGGAAGAGGACCTGTCCTTAACCAACGATACCGAGAGTTATCTCAAATCGTTGGTTAATACTCTCAGCATTTGGGCTCTACCTCATTACCCTATCTGCTACTGACGATGAGTCTGTCGGCGCCGTGAGGCGCGAGGCGCGCTCTCGCGTGCCCAGCACGGTTCACCATGGCTAATCCCAATCCTCGCGACGATACGAGTGCCGACTATGAACAGTTCGAGCGAACGCTGCTCGCTCAGGACCGCGACGCCACCAGTGTCACGACGGCGGACGTCGACGATGCGACGGCCCAGCACCTGGTCAGCGAGCTCATCGACGCGGACGTCGTTACTCCGATTCCCGAGGACCGCGTTCTGGTTCACGAGCCGAGCGGCGCCGCGTTCGACTCCACGACGCAGTTGGCCGTCTTCCACCGGGGCTGGACGGCCGTACGCGACACCGACTCGGAGGGAGAGTGATGCAGCAAACCCTCGTCGGCTGTGCCTTCTGCGATGCCCCACCCGGTACCGAGACTGGCGAGGCGCACACTTGGGGGCAGGACGAGCGGGTCACCCACCCGATCTGCGTCGATTGTGCCATCCAGACGGAGCCGGATCCAGACGAGCGCGATCACGTCGCCTGTGACGGCTGTGGGCTGGTCGTCGACACGCTCGCAGCGCTCACGCGGTTCCGAGTTGAATTCAGCCATCTGGAAGGCCAGGTACAGCTGTGCGCCCGCTGTAGCCCGGGTGGCCTCGCGACGTACTGGACGCGCGACCTCGAGGAGCATCTCATCGTCACCGCGAGTCATGATTGATCCCTGAGAGTGACGGATATCAATGTGCAAGCTGTGTGCATTCTCCGAAACGGTTATCATCTCATGTGCAGAATACACACATAGAATGAGCGCAAGTGACGAGCCGCGACGGGTTCACTTCCAATCCCCACAGTACTTGGTCGAACGTCTCGACGCGGTCGCCGAACTCTTCGACACAGATCGGACAGATCTGCTCGTCAAAGCGATTCGCGAGTACCTCGAAGAGACGGCTGACAGCGAGACGTTCCAGGAACTCGTCGCGACGAAATACTACGACGACCAGCTCGAGTTCGAGACCGTCAAGCAGTTAGTCGGCACTGAAACCGCCCAGCGGCTCCGCCTTCTCAAAGCGGACCTCGAGGACGAGCCGCTGGATCTTGGCGCCCCTGACGACGTCGACATCTACGGCGACGACACGGCGACGGTCGACACCGCTGACGACAAGCGATGACAGGCCGGCGACTGCAGACGGTTGTTGCCGACACGAGCGCGCTGGTCAGTTTGGCTGTGCCCCGCGCCGACGCGGCGTACGATACTGGTACCGCCCCAGACCCCCTTCAGTATCTGCTCACCTCGTGCGACGTATTCGTCCCGCCGGAGGTCCTCACAGAGCTCCAAGAGCTCACCCAGTATCAGGATATCCACAGCGCTGCAGCGACGAACGTCCTGGCGGCTCGCAATCATTACACTGTCGAGGATCCCTACAAGGGTGACGAAACTCCGGACTCGCGGCCAACGTACGGCCTCGACGACGGTGAAACCGATGGGATCGTTCTCGCGAACGCGCTCGACGTCGACGGTTTCCTCACCGACGAGTTCGGCGGGACGAACTTCCCGCTCATCCACGCGGTATTGCAGGGGCCGCGAATCGTCCCGACGCCGCGGCTCATCTGTGACTACGCCCGGAACGGTTATATGACCGACGACGAAGCTCGAACGCTATTGGCAACGATTAGTCCACACCGGAGTTGGGGAAACAGTCCCTACGTTGCCCAGCTGCGAGACCGCCTCGAGTAAGGCACCAATCAAATCTGCCGACGTATCTGGATGGAAAAACTGTATTTGTCCTTTGAAGGACGATTTAACATAGAGAAGCTCAAACGTACGTTACAGATCTTGAAGTAGAGGGCTACTATGCGGAACTCACAGAAGTTTGAGGACGATCAACGCCAGAACACGGGGCGACGGCGTGCCATGATCAAGCGCTGGGCCGAGTACGTTCGGACGCACGACGATCGTGAGTGGTCACGCCAGCAGAATCGCCTTATTGACTCCCAGCTCCAGTCGGCGAATGAGATGGCTGCGGCTGGCGACACTGATCCTGTTCAGTTTGCGGCTGCTCGAAATCGGTTGGGCGATCGGTGACTGCCTAGGGGGCGCTGCGACAGCAATGACCTTGGATACTACTCCAGCAGGGTCAGACGCTGACGAGGTCCGCCAGCTGTACGAGCGGTACTACGCGGCAGAGAGCAACGCTAAACGTCTCGAAATCGCCCTCGAAATGGGGAAGCTTGACGGACGTCGCCACGCGGAGATCTACGCAGTACTCGAGAACGAGTGAGCACGCCCGCTTTTTCGGAACCATGTGTGGAGGTTCATAATTGGCGACCGATTATTCGCCGGCCGAGGTTGTCGCCAGCTGAATTCATTCAGTCTCGAGGTTGCGAGCATCGAGCTCACCGGTAAGGTACTGCTCCCCCTCACGGGTGATATCGTAGACACCGTTCCCGAGGTGGACGAGGAGTCCGTATGTAACGAGTGTCTTGCAGCGGGCGTTGATGTGTTGCCGTGAGAATCGCACGCGATCACTGTCAGCCATCTCCTTGGGAGTGTCTGGACCCTCCTCAGCAAGATGCTCCAGAATGCGGTCGTCGGCGCGCGACATCCAGTCGGCGTCAAAGCGCATACTCGCCTCTGGTTGCGCCAACGATATTCCAGACGCGCTAAGTCAACTGAAAAAGCTTCAAGCAACTATAGTTGACTTCAAATCGTTTAAGCGTCGGAGATATCAATATCTAAGTGTTCAATGACCTCATCAGCGGCTGGGCCTGGAGTAGCGTCGAATCTCTTGGTCGACATCATCGAAACACTCGAAGCGTGTGGGCTAGATCGGGACGAGTATCACCTGTACGATACCGTCGACGTCGAGGCGCTTGAGGGGATCATGCACTCCTCGAATGGGAACGTCGAAGTACAGTTCACGGTAGAAGGAATTCGGCTCGCAGTGACGCCGGAAAGCGTCGATGTCCTGATCGACGAAGAACCCTGCTCAACGGATCAGTAGCGAGATCACGGTCGACGCGCAAAACATTCCTGAAAGCCTGCGGCTGCTTGACATCCCGCGACCGTGCGAGACCCCTTCTTGCTGGCCCTTGTTCGCTTCGCTCACGAGGACGCCGCTGCGCGCCTCGTTCCTGCTGTGCTTGCGGGGTTGGGAGCCGGCCGGGGCAGCCTCGCCCTTTCTGAGTCCGCCAGGATGGTGGTGGTTGCCGAGCGACGCGTCTAGCTGTTCAAGTGGTGCGTGTAACCGCCCGCCCCGCTCGCCGTTGCCGCCCTCCGCTTGTTCACGGGATTCACTGTCATGAGCGTGGTCCACTGCTATTAAGTGCTGATAAAGATACACGCAAATCCATCTCTGTTCACACATTTATTTGACAGGGGCTGGTATTGTTCAGCAGATGAGACGGCGTGAGTTTCTGAAGTCGTCCGGGACGACGGCAGTAGGCGGTCACGTTTTCCAGCAATGGACTACGATTGAGGTGCCAGAGGAACTCTCTGGGGCTCTCAGATACATAGTCACCGATTTTCTCGACACCGGCTGGAGTATAGAAGAGTTTGAAGAAGAATTGATGGATGCCCTCGATCTTGTCTGCTATGCATATGGTGAAATCCAAGATATTGGGGAAGAAACGCCTGAGGAGCCTGGGTTTCTTGCCCAATTCCAAGACCTCGCATGGGACGAGCTACAGGACTCAGCAACTGCATACGAAGGGATTCTGGACTATGCAAGCGAAATTGTATACTTTATTAGCGGATTTGATGCATTTTCGGATACTGTAGCTGAACGGATGGAAGAGGTAGCAGACATAGCTGAAGATGCTCGGACTGGAGCCAAATTCATTCCTCTTGTTTGGAGTGTCAAGGGAGTTTGTGATTCCGGGTGCCAGATACACAGCCGGCTTGAAGTAGATGAATCGGTAAAACAGAGTACCTACGTCAATTTTTTGAAAAGCATAGCACTCGTTATTGTTGAGGTCTTGTTGCTCGCAACTGGAGTGGGTGCTGCATACAGTTTCTCATACGGCAGTGTAGGCACAATAAATAGTATACTTATCCACAGAATCGGCCCAAAAATTGGATGGTCCGCATATTCTCGACTACTAAGTGTGGCCCATTGGGGGGTGAGAATTATTTACACCAAATCCTTTGGAGCTGCTATTGATGGGGCAGTCGAAGGAGTGTCTGAAGAAGTTGTAGAAGCCTCTGAAGAAGTGTCTGAAGAAGATGTAGAAGTCACTCCGCTCTCTGAAGCTGAGGCTGATGAGCTGGCACAGAGCGATATCAAGAAGATAGCAGAAGAATCAGACTGGATTGGGTACACTATATGGGAAACAAGAGAATGGATAGAGAATTGGTCCATCAGTTGATTATTTTCTGGTAGTGTAGACCCCGATATGAAAGAGTAGTCCGGTAAACGAGGCATCTGAGACAGGTCCGATTTTTGCTGTAAACGCAACGGAACGCACCGCTCACCGCTGCCGCCCTCCGCGTCGCTCGCGACCGACCATTCCGGGCGGTCTGCCTGCAGTAGCGGGCGGACTGCCGGGCTAAAGTGTATGTGCCCTCGACGCCAGCGCTTCACCCGTTCGGATCCTGCGGACCTCGGCAAAGCCGACCGCGACGGACGTGGTTGCGTCGCGGCGAACGGGGAATGCGCTGGCCGCTCGCTCCGGGCGGGTCGGCGCGCGGTGCTAGTTGGGGCCACCTCATGCAGGCGCGCTCTCGCTCGCGCCCGGTAGGGCGCTCGCGAAGGCGCGAGCGAGAGCGCGCAGATGGTTCTGTCGGTAGTGTCGTCGGAAAACCGCGATGTTGGAGCATCGCGGAGTCGGCGCGTGAGCGCCTTCGGAATCTGGTGAGATTCCAATGTCCAGTAACAACGCTAGCGGAAAGGTCGTTTCGGTCGATGAACAGGCTTTCGAGAAAGCGGGCGAGCAGGCGGTTAATGAAGACGGCTTCCCGGTCGTCGACGAGACGCCGGAGTTCGAGGCGGCGGTCGAGCAGGAGACGCAGGCCAAGGTGGATGCGAACCACCCAGACGGGATCTCGGACACGAGCAATGACCGGATTCACGGTGTCACCCTCGAGCAGGAGGAGCGCATTCGGGCGCGGGAAGCCGAACTGGAGCGCATCAGTGCCCAGGCCGAGCTAGGAACGCAGGACGGTCGGGAGCAGCGCACGCGAGAGGTCGTCAGCAAGCTGTGTGGCCGTGATGAGCCGGCGTCGGCGGAGCGGACGGATCCCCGAGAGAAGCTGACGCAAGACGAACTCGCGGCGGTCAACGAGCAAGCGATGCGGATCAGCGACGAGGTGAAGGGCGGTTGGTCGAGAGCGGTCGTCGCAAAGCAGCTGGCCGAGAAGGTGCAGCGCGGTCGGGACGTCACGAAGGCGGTGTTGGAGACTCTCGAGGAGTTGAAGGCGGCGCCGGGGGCGATCGTACCTATCGCGGATGTGCCGGACGTCCCGGTCGGAGAGGTGACGGTCGAAGGAACCATCGAGACGCTCTGGGAGCCTTCCTCAACGAGCATCCAGCAAGTCGGGCTTATAGCGGATGACAGTGGGAGAATCAAGTTCACCGTTTGGAACAAGAGCAACCAGACGGAGATGCAGGAAGGCGAAACGGTCCGGTTCCGGGCGGCAGCCAAAAACTGGTACGAAGGCCGGTGCTCAATCGCGCTGACCGGGTGGTCAGATATCCACTTCCCAGAGCGCGGCCGCTGGTGGGAAGCATAGCCAGTCGAGCAGCCTTCTTTTTTTACGGGCCGGGCCGACCCAGACCCCGCCACCCTACCCTCCGCTCCGTGCTCGCTTCGCTGCGCACGCAGCCATGACCTTGAGCTGACGCTCCACGAGCTGTACATCAGATCGAAAATCACGCGAGCGAATCGGTACGGTTTGTTTTGCGCCCGGAGGGGGGCGGTGTGACAGTATCGCGCCCTTGAACCAGCTATGTCCGAGGATACGAACGAGTACGTTTGTGAATTCTGTGGGGAAGACTTCAAATCAGGCAGCAAGAAAGCCGGACACATCTCGTGGTATCACCGCGATGATCGCCAAGAAGAGGACTTGATAACCGAACTACAACGGCTTGCCACCGAGAAAGGACGCCCGCCGGAGATGGGTGAGATGGACACTAAGGGAGGAACCATTAGCGCCGCATCGATCGATGGGAGACAGTTACGCGTATCCTGTCTGGATAGACGGGCATGATCTTCGTTTTCAGGGAGCTGTTATTCCTGTTCCCCAGAGTCAGTATCTCCCGGTAGTCGAGTCCCAAGCGACCGCTGCTTATCCTCCTGCACGTCTGGTTCCTGCACTAGTTCGTTCATGCTCTTGCTGCCATACTCCGAGGCAACTTTCCGAACTCGGTCGCGCGTACTCTGGAACGAATCATCCAGATAGGACTTGGTACGTTCGAATCCACTTACGTATCGCTCTCCCTTCTCCGTTTCTTCAATATCACGGGACTGGCCCTCTTCATCAGCCTCGACGATTCCCATGTCGATGTATCGCTTAATCGTTCGCGAGAGTCCTTCGTCAAATGGGCCTCGGTCTTTGAGGACAGTATCGACGTCAGTCTCCCCGGGTTCACGCCGATATCGATCTAGCAGTTTATGATACTTCCCTCGGCCTTCGATCTCCCCCCCGGTCTCGTGCAGGAGGAGCAACTCTGGGTGATGATCCTCGTCGCTCATAGGTATTCATCGAGGGTCGCCGCTTCAGTGCTGATTCGACCCAACTGGATGATCTGTGACTGATCATCTTGGAAGTGTGATTGAATCCGATCAAGCGGAGACGTCATGATGCACTGGATCTCCACATCTCGAAGATACCGAGCTGCGGCGTCCTGAATGTCTGATTCAAGGTTCGTGAGTGGTTCGTCAAGCACTAACACCTGCCAGTTGTGGGCATCCTTATTTTCTTGGGCAAACTGCGCTACAGTGAGCCCGAATGCAAGATTGACCAACCGCTTCTCGCCACTGCTGAGCCGGTCATAAGGACGGATGCCCTCAGACCCCGTCCCCGGGAACTCTAGTTCCCCATCCGGTGTGAGACCGACTTCAGTGCCGAGATCTGGTGCGATTTCTTGGTAAACCTCCGAAAGTCGGTCTGTGAAGGTTTCTCGAATCTCTTCGAATGCTTCTTGCTCCAGTTCCTCTATCTGAGCCTCTGCAGCAGATATCGATTCATCAATAGCGTTGATGAGCTCTTGGCGGTTTTCGAGTTGCGTACCGAGCTCTTCTTTCTGAGATTTGAACTCCTCTAGGTCCTCTCGCTTCTGCGTAAGTTCAGCATTAGTCCTTTCCTGAAGTTGGTCGATATCGTGTTCTGCCTGCTTGAGTGCAGTCCTGACGAACTGGTTGAGGTCATGTAGTTCGGGCTCGGATTCCGTGAGTTCGGTAATTTCAGCCTTAACTTCCGAGAGTTCTTCCTCTAGGTCTCCGATCTCCTCTTTCAGAGACTCAATCCGGTCGTCTGCACTATCTACCTTCTCTCGAAGCTGCTCCCGGAGTTCGCTGAGATCACGGTTACGTCCACACTGAGGGCACCTGTTCGGGAGGCGGTTCCGTGCCTTTTTTTCTTCAACCAGCCGTCCACACACGGGGCAGGTAAATTCCTGAATGGCATCAATGATGAGGTCATTGACCTTCTGCGTATATCTGGACGTGTCACTGAGTTCCCGCCGTTTTTGTTTGAGTTGGTCCTCAAGGAACCGTCGCCGGTCATAGAGTCCGTCAAGTCGCTCTGCAACCTCGTCTTTCGCTTGAAGCCGAGCGCTGATACTCTCAATCTCCCCCGACTCAACCAGTTCTTTGAGCTCTTCGATCTCTTCAATCCGGTTCTGCGTTCTAGAGATGGGAAGAGAATTCAGGTTCTCTTCCAGTTGCCTGATACTCGGTTTCTCTTCTCCACGTCTTCGAATCTCTCGAAGGTGGTCTAGGTCGTGTTTTGCACGGCGATGGCGTTCGATTTTTATCTGATTCTCCGCGCTGAGGAGCGACCTAATTCGATTCAGCAGATCCTCCCCAGAGTGTGCGCTGATCGGCTGGTTTGCCGGATTTGCGGTGATAAACTGGAGGCGAACATCCTCCTCTGGTCCGATGTATGATCTCACCCCTTCACCGGCATTGAGAGATTGACCATCGTGTTCGTATGTATGTTTCTGATCCCGTAGCACTGCATCTGTGTTATCGAAGTGGACGTTCACCGTACTGTGTTGACCGGACGTGACTCCGAACGTTCCAGACCGTCCGTACAACGCGTAAAGGATGGCGTTAAATGTCAACGTCTTTCCGGATCTGTTTCCGCCGGACAACAACAAGTCATCGCCGGAAATCGTCTCTTCGGCGATTGTTGGGCTCTCATCGATTGCGAAGTTCTCGATTTCGAGTCTACTGATTTTCATAGTTTTCCTCGTAGGGGACAGACATCTGTTTTGCAAGCTGGTTCAGTTCACGAAACGACCGGACAGAGAACACACGTAATATGATGGCGGCAAGCCCGACGCCGATAAACAGGCCCACAAACTTGCCGATCACATATCCTGTGATTGGTACTGTGATTGCGAGAAGAATTCCGGCTAGAATGGAGACGTGATGGCTATAGCCCTTCTCGTCGAAGTCATCTATTGCGTCTTTCACCTCTTGCTGGGCGGAGTCAAAGAAATCGTTTTCTCCGGTAATCCTCAGAATGGTTGCTGTGGATCGCTTCAGATTCCCTCCTGCCCAGAAGTCGTTGAGCCAATCATTAGCAACAACGACTGTGAACATCACGGCTAGAGCCGGAACGGTAGCTGCCACAAGTGCTATCCGATCTGTCGAAATTAGAGGAATATCCCAGTATAGCAAGACGAGGAGGGAGTACACGTATATCGCCAGTGCCCCCCATCCACCGTTCTTTATCTGAGAAGTAAGCCCCATTGTGACACTGTTCCGTCAAACAATGTCACAGGCAATAAAGTGTGTGGTGGTTGGCAGGCAAATCTATTAAGCTTACTAATAGTTCGTATGTATAGAACGCCTACCTATCCGTTGTTCCTACTCCGTTGTACGGGAAGAAACGGTCATAACTCAGCTGTCTAGATTTCATAATCTCTTATCAGAATATCCGTACTGCGGTAGTTTTTATTAGCCCCTCAAGGGGTGAGTGGCTCGCTGTACTGGCGGGTTCCCGAAATACGGTGAGAACGATGGCATCCAGAGACATCTACGAAACTGGCTTCGACGAAGACGTCCGAACGGAATCGAGCGCGAACAAATGTCCCGAGTGCGGCGGACGAGTCACGACGAACGCGGTCGAAACGGTCTGCGAGGACTGTGGGCTGGTCATCGACGAACAGCGAATCGATCACGGGCCGGAGTGGCGGGCGTACGACGACGAGGAATGTGAACGAACGGGTGCCCCACTTGCTGCGGCTCGCCACGATCCCGGCCTGTCGACGGAAATCGGTCGCGGCACCGACGCGAAAGGAAACTAACTCTCTGGGAAGAAGCGGCGGCGACTCGCGCGAATTCGCCGAGAGTAGACCCGGGGTCGCTGGCGGTTGGAATCGGAACGGAATCTCGCCCACGGACTGGGCGAAGTGCGTCGGTTAGCGAGTGCCCTCGAGATCTCCGATTCGGTCCGCGACCAGGCGTGTCAGCTCTTCCGGAGCGCCCAGAACGAGGATCTGCTTCGTGGCAGATCCATCGAGGCCATTGCTGCGGCCAGCGTCTACGGAGCCTGCCGGTGTAACGGCCTCTCTCGGTTAGTGGACGACATCAGCGAGATGGCCCGCGTCGCGGAGCCACGGGTCACGAACGCGTACAAAACGCTGAACGAAGAGCTGAGCCTTCCCGCTGAGCCCGTCTCACCCAGCATGTTCGTGCCGCGCCTCGCCTCGAACCTCGAGTGCCCGGATGAGATCCGACAGCGGGCCCGAACGCTCGCTGAGCAGGCAGAAGAGCGCGGCGTCACGACGGGCGTCTATCCGGCCGGGTTCGCCGCGGCCTGCCTCTACAAGGCCGGTCGCGAGCAGGGCCGATGGTTGACGCAATCCGAGGCCGCGGACGTGGCGAACGCCTCGAAGGCGACCGTCTGGACACACCGAGATACGTTGGAGGAACAGGTCGCCTGAGGCAGATCACGGTCTCTCCGTCTGTACTGCACATCGTTCTATCCACGCTACGATTTAAACACGAAGACGAGCCATGTTCTCTGTAGACTGCTCTATGAACGGTCGTTACTCCGACTTTGAGGAACTGCGGCCGACCGGCGAGGCGTCCCACATTCCGGACACGAGGCTGGATGACGGGTGTGAGGGAGACCCCCGGCGGCAACGCGTCGCGACGAGTACTGGTGGCTACCCTGATGCGCCGACGGTAACCGATGGCGAGTGCCAGTCCTGTGGGGCGTCAGTCCCAGACGGCCAGACAAAATGCCGGTTCTGTCTCACCAACCATCTCGGAAGTGACGCCACTAGCACGAACGAGACAGCGTCGACGACGTTTCTCGGCATCGTTCACCTGGTCGTCGAGTCGACCACGTTCTACGGCGCCGTGGCGAAGGGCGGCGCCGCTGCGAACCTCCTCTCCGCCAACGAGGCGGAGCCGGCTGTCGACGACTACACGCTCATCTACGATCTCGATGAGGCGTCGGCGCGCCAGTTGGCCGAACAATAGCCCTCACTCCCCGACGCGGTACAGGTGTCGGCAGCGGCGGGAGAACGGCTTCTTAGTGCCGCCCGTGACCGGGCTGGGTGGCACGGGCAGGGAGCGTCGGAGCGTCGGGAGCAGACCCCGACGCGGCTCTACGACCAGCGTGGGGACGGCATCCGCGACGCGTCACGGCTCACTGAGGTCCTCGACGACGCCGACGACGCGGTGTGGCTGGTTCCAGCGATGGCGCTGACCGAATCTACTGGCGAAGCTGGGGCTGATCGCCAGATGTCGGCGGTGCCGGCGACTCTGGAACTCGACTGTCAAAACTGTGGACGGGCAACCGACCACCGGTTCAAGACCCATGAATCAATCCCAGATGAGGCGTGGACGGGACAACCGATCTGGGAGTGCCGGGTGTGTGGCTCGGCTCGCTACGGACCCAGTCTCGAGTAGCACAGGGTTGGATGTCGATTAACCAACATCTTGCATGGTCTCCGAGCTTTGTTGGTTAATACTGTGAGCTCCTGCGACGATCTGGAGTCAATACACCAAATCGAGCCAGCGACAGCCGATTACCCTGCGTTCGAATAAGAGATCACGTCCTTCGACATGCTCGCGACGTTCATCAACGAGCAGCCGGTGGAGTTCGACGCGATCTTCGAAGAGCTGACTGAGGAGGTCAAAGCAAGCCTTGAAGCGGAACGAGAATAGTAGGAGTACTGAGAGGATTTGCGTATAGTTCACGGGATTGCTCGTATCTCATGGACCGCGCGGGATACTTAAATGAATGGTCAATATTTTTACCATGATCGCTGTACAGCGGGAGGTTATGCAAAATGAGGAGCCCTATGGTATATGCGGGTCAATGATGTAGCATGTCTGGGAGCAAGGCGCACATAACAGAGCCCTCGGAAATCGCTCAAGACCAGTTGTCCCTGTTCGACGCGTTATCAGGCGACGATGCAGAGCGGATTATCCCGCTCAGCATGCTCGAGACACAGCACTACTGTGAGCAGAAAGCCCGGTTCCAACGTGGCAGCGACTGGGACGAAGAGTCACTCCCAGCACGTCTCGTTCGAGGACGAGAACAACACAGCGAACTCGCCGAAACAACGACTTCAACCGATAATGAGTACACGCTCGCAGACGCATGGGATGACATCCAGTCCGGGGATGTCTCACTGATCTACCCGCCCTTCGCACACGAATTCGTGAACATGGTGGTAGTCGGACGACCGATGTTTCTCCGGTTCACCGAGAGTCAACCATCCCAGCTGACGCTCGTCCGCGGCGTCACCAAAGAACCGTACACGGAGCGACTCTTCTCAAACGAGGAGTTTCTGTTGTGGTGTCACGGCAACTTGTTGGACCGAATCGGGTTCGACGTCTCAGACCTTTCGATTCGCTACCTCAAGTACCCTCAGTCGAAGTTCGACGCTGTCGAAGTGAGCAGAGCACAACTTCTGCTCGCCGCCGAAGACGGTGACGACATCACCGTTCAACTTGACCAAAACTCCTCACTACACCCAAACATTCGGCGCCATCCGATCACGTACGAACGGGACAGTGAACGAGGGAAGCAACTCCGGGCGTACGCCGCATTCTGGCGAGACGACGGCGACGACCCTGACGGTGCGAATCACTGGAAGCAATGTGCGAGTTGTCGCTTCCAGCCACAGTGCGACTTAGCACTCGCCGAAGGGGACCACCGCGGGTGATCACTGATGAATATCCAGACGCTGATAGTCCAAATGATGCACAGCCGAAGGCGACCACGGAAATGGCCACTTCGGGCGACAGCAATCGGAGGACGTCCATGATCGGCCTCACTGTCCTTCCTGAGCCGACGATAGAACAGTGTGAGAGGACCCAACTCAAAGACATTGTCCACTACTTTGACTCTGAGGTCGTCTTTACCCCGGATCAGGTCCACGAACCGTTTCTCAATGCTACTCTCGAAGATTCCGTAGAGGTAATGACTCAACCGCTGGCCCGTGGGCGGGCCACGCAGATCGCGTGCGATGACGATACACGGTTGGTCTGGGCCTCGACTCCGGCCGAACTTGAGGAAGCCATCCAATTAACACAGACCGGAGTACTAGAGGACCGCCCGGAGTGCTTTATTCTCTCCGACCAGTTGCGTGTCTCCGTCGACCTGATCGACTTGGAAGCCCATCTCGATGGCCTTGCGGAGTATCGAGCACCGTTCGACAAGCACGATGCCGTCGACGCGTTTACGCACCTCACGGTTGAAGCGAACCCGAAGTACCGCGCAGAGTGGGAAGGTATTGATGTTCAAGGTGTAATGCCCGGCGCAAACAAACAGCAAGGGGCCAGCGGCGCCGGCGTCGCACACTTCGAACTGCAGGCGGGCGGTGTCGTCGGGGAAAAGACACGCAAGCTGAGTGCATTCGGACTTCAAGCCGTTGACCAAGTCGGCCGGTCACGAGCAGCCACGCTCAACGAGGCCGGTATTCAATCCCGTCAGGACCTCGAATCGGCCTCTGTCCACGAAATCTCCAAGCTAGCAAATCTCGGGCAGCAAACGGCAAGAACCGCAATTGAATCCGCGCAAGTAATCGAACACGGCGAGATCCGGAAAGCACCTGGAGCAAGCCTTCCAGAGAAAGACCCGATCTTCATTGACATCGAGACTGATGGCCTCAACCCAACGATTATCTGGCTCATCGGCGTCTACATCCCGTCACAGGACGACCGGTATATGCCGTTTATTGAGACGGACCCGACGCAGCCAGCAACGGCTCTTGAGGAGTTCCTCTCGTGGCTATCCGAACACGGGAACAACCGGCCGATCGTCGCCTACAATGGGTGGAACTTCGATTTCCCGGTCATCCACGAACACATCGACGAGCACTGCCCACAATACCTCGACTTCTGGGAGAGCACTCACCGATTCGACCTCTACGACTGGGCGGTCAGAAAGAACAACGCCCTCCTCCCCGGATTAACGAACAAACTGGACGACGTCGCGCCGGCACTGGGATGGGAACCACTTGACACTGGCCTAACGGGCGCTGAGGTTGGCCGGCTATTCCAACGATACGCTGCGAACCCTTGCCCTGCTACTGAGCTGGACTGGGAGCGGCACAAACGGTACTGCGAGGACGACGTTCGCGCACTCGCACACATCTATGACCGGGTCGCAACAGCGACACGACGCATGACGACAACCAACCGCAGATCGACTTCGGCGACCGAAGACACCACGTCACAAGGAACACTCAACGATTTCTAACCAATGAGCAACACCACCCCATCACTCGACACGGTCCTGAACACTGACACACTCGAAGACACGTTCCCCGAGTATGAAGGCCAGCTGGTCGACACGATTACAGACCCACCGAGGGAGGCAGACAGGGTCTCGGCCACCGACGTACTCCCCGATACACTCGCCGAGCCACTCGAACACGACCTCTACAGCCATCAGGCGGCAGCAATTCAGGAGTTACAGGCCGGAAACAACGTCACCGTCTCGACGTCGACGTCTTCCGGGAAGACATGGATTTACACGCTGTACTTCTGCCTTCGGAAACTGCAGAACCCGGACGCCCGTGCACTCTTCCTATACCCGACGAAAGCACTGAGCGCAGATCAAGAACGCGCGATCAACGACCTATTCAACAAACTCGGCATTGATGCCTTCGCCGAAACGTACGACGGCGACACTAAAGACGACCGGAAGAAACTCATCAGGGACCGCGTCGATGTCGTCATCTCGAACTTTGCCGGGATGAACCAGTATCTGGAGTCCCATATGAAATGGCGAGATGTCTTCCAGAACTGCGAACTCGTCGCCGTTGATGAGTGCCACACGTACACTGGCGTTCACGGAATGCACGTTGCGTGGGTCATCCGTCGACTCCGACGGCTACTCGACCACTACGGCTCCGACCCGCAGTTCGTCTGCTCAACAGCCACCATCGGGAACCCCCGCGAGCACTCTGAACTCCTGACCGGGACTGACTTCCAAGTCATCGACGATGACGGCAGTCCGCATGGCCGCCGCGAAATCGCGTTCTGGGAACCACCACTTCAAGAAACAGACGGGCCCGTCGACGAACTTGGCGAAGACGAAATCCTCCCATCGATGCGACGGAACGCCGACGATGAAGCCGCAGGTGCCCTCGTTCACCTCGCAAAAAACGACGTCCAGACGCTGATGTTCACCGACTCACGGCAAGGCACAGAAATCGGCGTCAAACGCGCGATCGAAGCCGCCCGAAACCATCCAGAAAGCAGCTACGTCGACATCGACCCGTACCACGCAGGGCTCAGTAAACGGAAACGCCGTGCCGTCGAGAACAAGCTGAGCAGCAGCGATCTCGACGGCGTCATCTCGACGAGCGCCTTAGAACTTGGGATCGACATCGGATCGATGGACGCCACTGTACTCGCAGGCTACCCCGGCACCCGGCAATCCTTCTGGCAACGGATCGGCCGCGCCGGCCGCGGAACCACAGACTCCCTGTCTGTATACGTCCCGCAATCCGACGCCATCGACCAGTATATCCTGGACAACCCAGAGTACGTCCTCGAAGAAAACGTGGAGGACGCCGTCGTCGATCTCTCAAACAATCCAGTCTATGCCAAGCATGTCCTCTGCGCTGCGTCTGAACGCCCGCTCACGGAGGCCGACGCGGAATGGTTCGGGTTAGAAGACCGACTCGCACGCGCCATCGACATGTGGCAGGCAGCAGGACAGATGGTGGGTGATCTGGACCGTGGGGCGCAGTACAACGGGTCCGCCCGCCCGCAAAGCGACATCTCGATGTACGCCACTACAGACGAACAGTACAAAGTCCGGCAGGAAGACGGCGACATCGACATGGAACCCCTCGATAAAGAACGCGTCTACCGGGAGTTCTACCCTGGAGCGTTGGTCCTCCACGATGGCGACCAGTACGAGGTTCAAGAGGTGGTAGAAGACCGTATCCACCCGTACGTCACCGTTGAAGAATCACACTCTTCAAACTATACGCAAGCAATTCACGACAAGCAAATCACTGACTTAGAGATCGACCGCTCGTACGACCTCGGCAACGGGTACCAGCTCTGTGCCGGCATGGGGACCGTTCACATCAATTACAGCGCCTATAACGTCCTCAACATCCACACCGGCGAAGTCGTTGAACCGCTCGTCCCCATCGACTTGGATCCCATCTACCTCCGAACACAACTCATGTGGATCGCCTTCCCAGACCAAGCAATCAATCAGACGCTCCAAGAGATCCCATCGATTTCATACCTGCAGCCAGACGAGGGGTCCGAGTTCGCATCGATGGGAGAAGAAGAATACACGATCACCGGTGGTCTTCACGGCGGCGAGCACGGCATGATCAAAATGGCTCCGCTAGAGCTCCGGTTGGACAACAGCGACATGGGCGGGTTATCCACCCTATACCATTCAGAAGTCGGTAGCGCGGTCTGGTTCATCCACGATGCCGTCGAAGGTGGAATTGGATTCGCCCACAGTATCTACGAGAATTTTGAAGCAGTAGCCCAGCGCACTCTTGAACGGATCGATGACTGTGACTGCGGGCGTGACGTTGGCTGCCCCGCATGCCTGATGAGCAGTCAATGCGGGAATCAAAACGAACCACTCCACCGTCCAGCCGCGGTGAGTCTTCTCGGAAAAGCGATCAATCAAGTCGAGACAACCACATCTGACTGAGTTTACCACCCCCGACTGGATTTCTCCGGCGGCACTGTCTAATTAAGCCAGTTTGAGAAGCGAGCAGTTCGTAGATTTAGTGTCTTGCTCGATCCAGAACTTCTCAAAGAAACGTTGAGCACGGCGAATGTTGAATTTTGGGGACGTGATCGGACGGCAGCGCCCTGACGAGCGTTGCCGTCTGGCTCCACGCGACCGGCTGTTCGCTTCGAAAAATGAAAGAAATTCTCCGATTATTCGGCGTAAAACGCTCACCCAAGCAATCTGTCAGTGGGTTCATCCCGTCTCTGATAACGTTGGCGAGAGTCAGCAGACGAGAGAAAGCCCAGCGTTGGTACGACTGACTGTGGGTATGATGCCCCTCACGCATCGTCTACGGCGCCGAGCGGTGAGTGGGTGAGTGCTGGGCGCTGTTCTTCGGCCGGGCACGAGGTGGTGGCCCGGTACGGCCGGGTTAGTCAACCAATGGGTCTCGAAGTACTTGACCGACACAGTGAGGCACTGTTCGAGCTCCTCTGCTGCCCCGTCTGCGGACAGGAGGTGTTCACCCACATTCCCTTCGAGGGGGTGTTCTGCAAGAACTGCAACACCCAGGTCGAACTCCAAAAGTCCCGAGAGACACGCGGCTACGAGGTGGCTGTGCTCGCCTGCTTCGATACCGACACGACCCGGAACCTCCACGTCGACGAGAAACTGCGCCGCGACCTGCCTGAATGGGTCTGCGCGCGTGAAGATCCTGGGCGCACCGGGCGCCTACGAGGTCGACTGGTGGAGTCCGGAGTCGGATGGGGCTGGGAACCTGTGGAGCGTGGAGAGTTCGACTCGTCGATGATTGCCCGACCGGGCACGTTGTACCGAGCCGGGGAGTGGCCGACGCGGCCGTAGCTCGAGTACGTCGACCGACTCGCGAGCTGCGAGCAGCTGCCGCCAGTAGGCGAACGTCGTCTGGTAGTAAGCGCCGTCGTCGACTGGATAGACGAGCGTTTCGAAGTCCTCGCCGACGACCCGTGGCCCCATTCGGATCTGCTCGCACTCCAAGTGGGGGTCAGCGACCGTCGCAATTGGCGGTACTGAACATGTTCTCGCTCCGGTTCAGACTGGACACTCTCGGAGTCGGGGGAAGGTTCACAGCTTGGCTTACGAGGTGGATTCAGCAGATACCTCCGCTGGCGAATGGGCAAATATCGAAAAGGCATGGCTGGAAACCGGATTACAGAGCACTTCAGTTATCTTCAAGCTCGTTCCAACCCCGAGCGGGGAGCTCGCTCTTTCGTTGGAAAAGTATAAGGAAAACCGCGACGCCGGCGAGTTTATTACCGGCTCTACCGAGTTCGAGCGTAATCTCAAAGAGAACCTCCACGAACTCGCTAACCTTCTGGGTTGACCTGACTCGGCCCGGAAACCCGCCCACAACGGTAAATGGAAGGACTACAAACAGCAGTCAATAATGTCGGACGAGGCTGACGATTTGTATGATAAATACATCGACTACGATGGCAGAGATCTCGATACCAGGAATGTCGGTGATGGGAAAGTAGTTCGGCCGATTACGGCCGAGAACTTCGAGATGGAGAAACGGACTCTAGGGGAAGTTCTCACCGATCAGAAGTTCAACGTACCAGAGTACCAGCGACTGTACTCGTGGAAGAACATCCACCACGAACAGTATTGGTCGGACATCGAGCAGTTCGTTACTGCCGACCTGGTCGCTGACCGACGCGAGGTGTCTGACGTGTTCTTCAGCTCGATGTACTTCGCGGTCAACGACGACAAACAGGTGTACGAGGTCATCGACGGCCAACAGCGGCTGACGACGACACACCTGCTGTTGCGCGTCCTTATGGAGCACCTCGAGGACGTTGATCCAGCTTCTATCGAGGACGATACCCTCGCGGAGTTCCGGGACTATGGGATCGGGCGAATCACCGATATCCTCTATGTGGAGGAATCATTCGGGAAACGTGAGCCCCGACTCACGCTGAACAAACACGACGCTGAATTTTTCAAAGCCCTCATGATGGGGCCGTCCGCCCAGGTGGACTACCTCAAAAATGAAGCGGACTTCAGCATTCACGGGAACAACAGCGACGCGGTGCAAGTCTCGGAATGTCTGGACCGGTTCGGCATCACGGACGATGAACTCGCAGACTTAGATACGGACTCTCTCTCAATGGGGGCGTTCTTCAAACTATACCGGTCACATCGGCGGTTGTTGAACGCTTACGAGTTCTACGACAAGAAGATCAGCGACGTCATCGCCGACGCCGAGACGCCGGACGAGACGGTGCGAGCGCTTGTGAACATCCTCAATTACGTCTACAACTCCTACCATGTCGGGGAGTACCTGATTCGAGAGGCGGAATCGGACTTCCGGATGCAGATTTTCGAGATTTTAAATGACCGTGGCGTCGATCTGACGAAAATCGACCGTATCAGGGCCGCAGTCGTGAACGCCTTCTTCGATACCGACGTGAAAGACGAGTACGTCGACAAGTGGGAAGACATCGTAGTAGCGTTTGCAACCGATGGTAATGCCATCGACGACTACCTCTCGATCTATCTGAGTATCGTCGACGATGGCATCGACAGGATTGGTGATGCGAGCGCTGAACTGACCAACGCCTTCGACACGCGGAACATCGACTCGGATGTCGTCCCGCGCCTCCGGAATCTCGATGAAGCGAAGGCCTTCCTCGACTACGCGCACGACCTCGTCGACTACTATCAAGATATCACAACCACGGAGCTCGCCGCTGAGGACCTTGAGTTAGCCAGTCACCGAGAGCAGTGTCGGGAAATCCTTGTTCGCCTCAATAACCAACAGATGGACCAGTGGCGGCCGTTCGTCTTGGCGCTCTACTATCACACCAATCCTGAATCGGAACGTGATGCAGCACAGTTCTATCGCGTATTAGAGACCATCGAGAAACTCAACCTGCGCCGCCTCCTCATTTCTGAACGACCGAGTATTTTCCGCGAGGTGTTCATCGAGGCCGTCGAAGAGTTCAACCTCGCACCAACCGCGGATGGGACTCCAGACAGTGTGTACGAGGCCTCTCGAGAGTATCTCATCACCGAGATGCGTTCCTCTACGCCGACGCTGTTCGGCGACCGGTTCATCGATACGGTCGTTCAGACGCAGTCCTGGAGTACTGGAACGGCGCGACTGCTCTTCGGAAAGATCGCCCAGGATTACTTCGACGACGGTAGTCGTGCCGTCGAGCGAGACCTGAATATGGGGAACATCCATCTCGAACACGTCCTACCGCAGACTCCCGTCAGCGACCCAGAAGACCCTACGTGGCTTCGCGAGTTTTTCAAACTCGATTCGGAGCCGGATATCGAGATTGCGTCAGAGATCGAGCGCTATATCGAGCTGGTGCAGCGCTCGGATCTCGATGAAGAGGAGGAGCGACTGAAAGACAACATCTCGGAGTTCATCACGCAGGGGTTCATCGACGATATCGGGAACTTCCTCTTGCTCCGCGATACCGATAATATCGGAGCGAGCAACCGACCACTCGCCGAGAAGATGACGCAGTACTACTCCGAGATCGACGGGTTCGCGAGTATCTACCCCAATCGGTATTTCACGGCCGAATATGGCAACGTCGATCGCGAATTCCTCGACAAACTCCGTGAGCAGCACGATGGCGGTGATGTTTCGAATATGGACGCCGATGTAGTGGCGTATTTCAATTCCTTCTGGACTTATGAGACCCTGCAGGATCGACGAATCGAGCTCCTGCTGGATATTCTGACGACGCTAGGGTTCGATTCGTTTGAAAACGAATTCGGGATTGAATTCGACCAAGATGAGGTACGCCAAGAAATTCGAGAGAAGACTGACCAAGAGTTCGAGAAACGTCTGTCCGTCCGGTCGCTTTGACCCCTTTGAGAAGTCGGCTTTGCGAGCACCTGTAGAAGCCTACTCAACTGACTATCCTATTCAGCTCTGCCATCCTCACAGAAGGTGGCGACCACCTTTGCTGAAACGATAGAAACGAGCGAAACGAGCAAAACGAAGACAAACATCAAGGACGAGTGGAACGAGCGGACGATCTAGATTCCCGACGATGTCTTCAACGAAATGGAGGATACCTACCTCAAGTCGCAGCTAAAGCTCCGAAAGGCGGGCCAAGACGAATTCAAGAAGAACCGCCACTTCTACCCGCTACTCGTCCAGTTCGGTGTTGAGGGGCTCTCTGATGTGGATGCTGAGAAAATTCAGGCTCGGCTTTCGGAACTCGGCGAGAAGTGACGCCGCGCAAAACAAAGCGCAAGCACAATTCTATACATCACTCCGTGTCAGGCGATGAGGGAAGCGTCGCCTCGCTGAACTCATCCTTGATGAACACGATGATCAATCCGAGTATCGCGTCTATTCGTTCACGGTTGGAGTACATGTGGTTGTTATCCGTCGTCACCACCCGACTATTCTGATTCATTTCACGCATATTGGCGGCATCACACAAGATCTCCCTCTCAATACGATCGTCGACGAAGCGCAGTCGTTTCTGCTCGTCTTGGAAGACTGTAAAGCGACTGGCTGGTGTCACTCAGGCTTCAATCGCATATTTCTCGAGTAGCGTAGAGACGGCCGCAGATTAACCAACAACGGCGGGTATGAGTAAGCCTCGTTGGTTAACAAAGTGCTCTCTCTCTCTCGAGACCAGCGACAGTCACGACATGGATCTATCCCGATGCTCAGCGATGTTTATCGCCCCAGAAGGGGTGAAGGGGCTGTTCCGCTGTCCCTTCGGAGTCAACGATGGCAACGAGTAACATCTATACGACGGCGTTCGACGAAGACGTCCAGACGACTACAACTGAGTGTCCAGATTGTGGTGGTAGTATCCGACAAACCGGCCGTGAAATGACCTGTGAGGACTGTGGACTCATCCTCGAGGAGAACCAACTCGATCGAAGGCCCGATTGGGGGCGGAGCGACGGACAGGAATCGAAGAAACGAACTGGCGCACCACTGACGCCGACGCGTCACGATCGGGGTCTGTCCACCGAAATCGGCTATCACTGTGATGGGAACGGAACCACGCTCTCGAGTCAGAAACGACGGCAGCTGAATCGGCTGCGTCGCGAACAGTCCCGTGCACAGTGGCAGTCGAAAGCGGAACGAAACCTCGCGTATGGGCTCGGTGAGGCCAGGCGGATCGTCGCTCATCTCGGTCTAGCGAAGAGTATCCGTGATCAGGCATGCGCGCTCTTCCGACAGGCCCAATCCGAGGGGCTCTGTCACGGTCGATCGCTCGAGGCGGTAGCCGCAGCCAGTGTCTATGCAGCAACTCGATGTAACGGGCTCGGGCGATCACGGGCAGAAATCACTGCCAGTGCTCGCTGTGATCAGGGGAGACTCACCAACGCCTACGACGCGATGAACATCGACCTCGAGTTACCGACACAACCGATATCGGTGATCGATCGGATTCCAAAACTAGCGACGGAGCTCAAGGTTCCGGACCGAGTCCGTCGACGGGCAGTTGAGCTCGCACAGCAGGCGAGTGAAGCTGGACTCACGATTGGCCGTCGGCCGAGTGGCGTCGCAGCGGGGTGTTTGTATCTTGCTGCCGAGCGAGCTGGATTGTGTCTCACACAGCACCAGATCGCCGATACTGCAGGAACATCGCCGAATACACTTCGAAACCGACGGGACGAGCTACTCGAGCTCGACGCCTGCTAAGAAAGAAGGACGGGATGAAGGCAGCGAGACTCCGCTCGAACGGTGACTCGTGTAGGTTTTTTCACCCCCTGAGGGGTGAGGGGCGTTCTCAAAATTGAGCGTCCGTCATCGAAACCAATGACTACGAGCGACTGTTCGCAGGTGTCCTTCGAAGACTCGGACACCAGACGCGATGAGATGCATAGCACGATGGAAGCGTGGGCCAAAGACCTCGTCGACGAAGTCGACGACGCAGCCTCGAGTGAGCAGTTCAAGAAGTGGCTCGATGTGCAGAGTCGTTTCCACGATTATTCCTACCGAAATACGCTCCTGATCAACCGGCAGTGTCCGCATGCGACTCGCGTTGCCGGCTATCGGACGTGGCAAAACGAGTTCAATCGACATGTGTCGGAAGGCGAGAGCGCAATCTGGATCTGGGCACCGATCATCGCGAAGCAGTGTCCCGACTGTGAGAACTCTCCATCATACCACGAGCGAAGCGACTGTGAATACGATGAGACGCCACCTGAAGAGTGGTCGAAAGGTCTTGTCGGGTTTCGCCCAGCACCAGTGTTCGATATTTCCCAGACTGAGGGAGAACCACTGCCCGAGCTCGAGACCGAAGCGACTGGAGATGCCGATGAACTACTTCCAGCGCTTCTCGAGGCAGCCCCGTCACTCACTGTGGATGTGGCGGTCGTCTCCCAACCGGAGTGGACTCACGGCGATGCCAAGGGCGTCTGTCAGTATCGGTCTCCTGCAGAGCAACCACTAATCGAGATTCGCGATCGTGAGAACAGTGCCGATATCGCTGTGACACTCGTCCACGAATACGCGCATGCACTCTTACACAATGAGACCGACGACAAGACCGAGCGCTCGAAACGCGAACTCGAGGCAGAGGCAGTCAGCTACATCGTCGGACGGTACTTCGGGATAGATACGAGCGGGTCGGCGTTCTATCTGGCTGCATGGGAAGGTGACGAGCCAGAGGTGATCTTCGACCGGCTTGAGCGGATCAGTTCGACTGCCCAAGAGATCATCGACGTCGTCAACATGGTGACCGACGATGAGTGATCGACCGCTCCTGGTCGAGATCATCAATGCACTCGAAGAACAAGGCCTTGACCGGGACGAGTACCAACTCCAACAGGTGATTGATGTCGAAGCCCTCGAGCGACTTGTAGACTCAACGGGCCCACACACTGATCTCGAGATTTGGTTCTCGATTGGTGAGCTCCGTGTAATAGTAACACGATCCGATGTCGCCGTAATCAAGGTGTCGTAACGGGAGTTCGCCGAGTCAGACTAACAGTCAGTCCAATTCCCAGTAACCGCTCGGTGCAGTTTGTGTGGTGCCAGACCGGTCGACTACGACAGAACATGCGACGTTCTCGGAGTTCGCTACGAACCAGACGACTGACTCGATGCCAGCCAGTCAGCTATTGACCGCTGAGATCGTGACGATGACAGCTGACAGGCGGATTGCAATCTCTCAAGTGAAAGCTATTATCGTCCACTTTTTGCCAGCTTGAATATTTCTATCATTAGATTGTGTGGATTCTTACTAGACTAGTATATCGTTTTTATTCACCCCATAAGAGTGAGGTGATAAAGTAAATTCACATAGTAGGTCAGGAACTGAAATCATCAGAACTCGAGTGGGATATCAGTATCAGAGCTAGACGGAGTACTCATCATCAACCCAAATAGCAGTTCGAAGTCCATGACTCACCATCAACTATATACAAGTGCACCAACGATCAGGGATAAGAGCATGTCGACGCTACTTATTCAATCTTGCTCAAAGTCTAAAAAACAGACAGATGAGCCCATTTCTGCTATGGAATTGTACTCGGGATACTTCTTCAAAATCATAAAAAAGTCGAGAAGAGAAGAGACGGTAAATTCAAACATTGATGTGGGTATTCTGTCTGCAAAATATGGATTTATCAAGTCTGATGAAAAGATAACCGCTTATGATCGCAAGATGAACTCTGAACGAGCAATGGAAATTGGATCAACAATGAGAGAAGAACTTCGAAATTACATATCACACGAAGGCTATAACCGAATTATCATCAATGCTGGAAAGGAATACCGGAAGGCGATAAATGGATTCGATGATGGTCTGTCTGTTGACATATACGAGATTATTGGTGATGGGCTTGGGTTAAAAGGCCAATCGCTGAAAAAATTCTTGAGAGGAGATGAATCCGGTATTATGAAGGTGAACTAATGTCCGAATCAGTTATACCATCCATCGATTTCGAGGTGACTTCGACGGCTGGAGATGCTCGAGCAGGGTCATTATCAATCAGAGATACAGTAATTGAAACCCCTAACCTCTTCCCTGTGCTGAATTTCTACGGAGGGGGAACAATAAATAGCAACTACGGGGGTGGAATTCATCGGACTGTCAAGGAATTCATGATCGGCCATGAGCGGATTAACGGAGGTGATTATTCCAAGTTCTTTGATGGAGTAATGACGTCCGTTTCGTCACTGACCGACTACAATATTACCAGAGAAAGGTATGACGATTATGTGTCGCAGCCAATCAAAGAGCGTGATGTGTTCTCTCCCTTTTCTGGCATATTATTTATTGATTCTGGGGGGTTCAAATTCCTCAGTAGTGATGAGCTTGATGGAAGCAACTTCCAAATTGAAATAGACCAAGAGAAAGTCTATGAGATCCAGCAGAAGATGGGTGCAGATATAATTGTCAATCTTGACCGACCGATTTCGCCTGACGATACGCATAACCAACGTATCGAAAAAGCCCAACAAACTGGAAAGAACATCGCGAAGTTCCTTGAACTTTCATCTGATTTTCGTGGGGCCCGATACTTGACACTTCACGGATATAACTATTCGATGATGGATGAGTTCCTTACTGAAATCACTCGCTATACTAGCGCTGAAACGCTTCGATCGGCTTTTGATGGAATCGCCCTTGGAAGTCTTGTTCCGAAGAAAGATGATCGGAACGCGCTGATTGATGCCGTTATTGACTGTCGTGCCGTTCTCGAAGATTGGGGATTTGAGGAATTACCGCTTCATGTTCTTGGAATCTCGAGCCGAGCAATTCCACTTCTCGTCGCACTCGGAGTAGATACCTTCGACTCATCAACATATCTTCAAACTGCGATAAACGGTGGGTATTGTACGTCGCTGATGGAGACAGTAGACGTCTCCGAAGCGGATCCTGAACAATGTGACTGTACAGTCTGTTCGTCAGAATACTTGAAAGAGTGGATGCTAGGAGATGCACCATACCAAAAAGATATGCTGGGAGCAGTTGCGATGCATAACTTAATAATTCAGAAACGTTCAATCTTCGAAATACGTGACCGAGTCAGATGCGGTGAGACGGAACCACTAATTGAGTACATCGAATCAACCGTGGCACAAGATAAGCCAACAAGAGAACACGCGCATCGAGTTGTCAACCATTCGCTCGGAGGGTACTTCTAATGAGAAAGAATCCAAAAGTCAACGAAGTAAATGAATTTCTTGAGATTGCCAGCGATTTTGAAGATCCACTCGAGGTAATCCGAGAATCACTATCGAACGCATACGACGCAAACGCTTCGAACGTCGAAATTGAAATCAGAAGCCGTGAGATGGGGTCTGATATCATTATCGATGACGACGGCGACGGGATGAATCAGCGCGACCTGGAGTCATTTTTCGACTTGGGGAACTCACGAAAGACGGATTCGATCGGGTACAAGGGCCACGGTACGAAAATCTTCTATAAGAGTGATCGCATCGTCGTCAATACTGCTTCTGATGATGCGAATCTCCGTGCAGAGATGGACGAACCTTGGAAGAAGCTCAATCAAAGAGAGCTCCCACAGTATGAGGTGACCGAAACTCCCGTTAGAGGGGGGAACTCAGGCACGAGAATTCGAATCCGAAACTTCCGATCCGGGCAGGGGTTCGATCCGGAATCACTCACGTATAAAAAGATTGAACACTATCTGAAGTGGAAGACGATTGCCGGCTCAACAGCATACCTGTTCGACGACGAGGATCGGGAGATGAACATCACCGTAAAGCTGGGCGACGAAATCGACGACTCCAGACCAAAGCTCGAAACGACGACCCGGTTCGAATTCCCTGATGAACGACTCGAGCCGGATCACTCGTCCGAGTTCCCAGCCGAACGGATGTGCAAGCACTACAACCCGACCGAAATCGAGATAGAATACGAAGGCGGGACGACGACGCTACAAATCGTCGGCATGGTCGGTGGAAAGGCCGCTCGAAACGAGCTACCAACCTACGGGAAACACTCCGCACAGTTCGGCGTCTGGCTGGCGAAAGATCATATCAAAGTCGAGCGGGTGAACGAGGCCATCTCGCACGACAACGAGTTCCTTCACTTCTTTTTCGTCGTCAACTGCCAGGACATCGAGCTCTCAGCGAACCGGGAGTCTATCCGGAACAAATCCAGTCCTGTGTACCAGCGGCTTACAGAGGAGGCCGAATATTATCTCTCCAAAGTCGCTCAGGATCCATGGTTCAAGGAGTACCTCGAGACTCGAAGAGATGCCGAAATTAAACGTCGTGCTCGAAACCGTCGAAGCTCGTTGAAAGACCGACGAGAGCGCATCGAATCAGGAAAAGCGCTCGAACCAACCAACCGGACGGAGGTGTTGCTCGCACTCGAGCGTGCCGACGGTAAATCGGGTGCTTCAACGATCACTGTCGAGGATTTCGACCCCAACGCAGACGTTCACGCAATAGTGAGACAAGGTGGTAAACTCAGAAACGCAGCTGTACATCGTTCGCTGACGGATCACTTCGAAGATGATCTCACATTCGAGGAAGTTGATCTCATCATCTGCTGGGAGTATGGTGATCCCACGACGCTACGTGAGTACGAACGAATGGGCTATCTCGGTGACGAGGTTGAATTCCAACTCGAGAATAATGGACTCGTCTACGGAGATGATGGACAGTCTTTCATCGAAATTCTCTGCCTAAATCAAGAGTCGGATAAAGTGACCCAACAAGCTGTCATCAGCGACTGATTCTACAGGAGCAGTACTACGGGTGTAGTGGCCCGTGGCTTCGTCTGGTCTCTGGTACGAGGCCAGAGGAACGACCGAGGTCCAACACAGGCTCGGAGTCGTTCGAAAATCGAAGATACTTGTTCAACTATAGGGCAACCCTGGCGGTCGCACCACCATTTACATCCCAAATCCCCGATCACGAGCAAATCTCGTGTGGTGTTCTCCCTGTGTCACACACTCTTACGGGGACGCAGCGGAGGAGATACGTTTCACCCCACGGTAGGACGAGGAACCGCGCTGCTTTCTGTTTAGAAATCAGAACTGTAGATATCGAGCTCTGCTTCAAGATAGGCTTCGATACCCTCGTATTCGTTCTCGATGACTTCACAAAGTTCGCGGTTGAGAGAGAAGCCACCTCGAGTGATGTTTGCAGATCCTAGGTACACGTATTCGTCACAGATCACGGCTTTCGCATGGAGATCGTCAAGTTCGATGAGGGTAACGTGATCTGGTAGTCTGCGACGAAGATAGTCGTTGTGTGATTCGCCTTTCTTGACGATGATCATCACTTCCGTTTCTGGCAGCTGCTGGAGTGCCTTGGATAGACGAAGCGTACGCGCTTCGAAAGCGTTCGTGACCGGGAACTTGAGTTCCACGTCACTCATCCACGGCGAAACAATCGCGACCCGTCGGGCATGAACCAGCGTGTACCCGATGAAATACGCGAGGCTGTTAGAAGTCAATGAAAACGCTTGTACCATCTATCTCACCTGCGGGCGGAAGTTCTCGGTCGAACATGGCACTGGTAGCGTTTTCAGAGGGAACTGTAGTAAGGACAAAATCACGGAGTGCCTCGAGCACCACATAGCTTAACGAATCCTTCTGATCGTGCCCGGATATACATTCCGAGAGATGGAGGTTCTCGACGCAGCCGTCGATGTCCGGCGAATAGAACATCGTCTCGACGCGGTCGAGGTCATCGATATCGACCTCGAGTGCCGATACTTCGTCTTCTGGGAATTCGTCTGCACCGCCAACCTGCTCACGAGCGACGACGTGTTTGGTTCGGATTGCTTCGGCTAGAGTCACTCCTTCATCAGCTTCGAACTGCCGACAGCGATCGATGGTCGAAATGATTTCCTCCTCGACCCGGTCGACGACATCGTCGTAGAGTACCTCGAGATGTGATTCGATGAGGCCCCGTATCTGATCGTCTGCGGCGCTTTCAGCGATAACCTCGTCGACGAAATCTTCATCAGCCCATAGCCGTTCGGCGATCACCTGCTCGTTGTACATGAGCCGCGTAATCGCCTCGAGGACGGAACCGGGATCAGTCCGTAGTTCTTCGTATACCAGGTCCACGATCCCCTGTCCACCTTCAGAGCGTTCGAAGACGTAGACCTCGCCTTTCTCCTCGTCGAAGCCATAGAGCAACATCGTGGGATTGACGCTGCTCACATCTGCAGTCAGCTGTAAGAAGAAGTGAGCTGCCGTGTGATAGAGCAAGTGCTGGTAGTCTACTTCGTCGAGGTCCTTGTACTGGGCCACTTCAGCCCGAAGACCGTCTTCGACACTCTCGAGGAATGGTTCGATATCGAAGATGAGACCTCTCGTTTCGAGCTGGAAACCCAGTGGTGTATCTGGACTCGAGATTTCGCGCTGGAAGCGCTCTTTCGAACTATCAAAATGATAGCCGATGTCTGGACCCATTGGCTTCGCAGGTTTGATGTCGAGTGTGACTCCAGCAAGTTCGACAGCGGCTGTGAAATCTGAAAGCGTTAGAGTACCCGTAGCGTCCTCTGTAACCTGTTCTGTGACTCGAGTGTGGACGTTAGCGGTCGAGTGGATTTTGCCGTATTCGCGGTCGTCGTGGCGGAGACACACATCGAGATCAGTGAGGATCTGGAGACACTCGGGGCAGTACCGGACGATGTTGAGCGCCCGATCGCCCGTGAGATCAGTGATTTCGCTCGTGCGTATCGTATCCGGAACGAGCATTCCATCCCGTTCTTCTCCCGAGATGTCTTTCTTGAACTCGAATTCCACGCCGTCTTCAGTCACCCTCGTGTGTGGCAAGAACGCTTGCATTACACCCGAGTCTGACTGGTACTCGCTTCTGTACGGAGCGTACGTGCTTACAAGCTGGTCGATTGACTCTTCAGTTCCTTCATGGTCGTTCTCTCCACGGAAGACGGTAACGTATCGTCCAGTATCTCCGTAATAGTTGGGTGGGACGTACCAGACTTCTCTGGCGAGACAATCGCCGTCGACTCGCAGATAACGGTCGACGTAGTACGCTGCCCTCAGCAGATGTTTGACCGCGAACACGCTGAGATAGGGTGTGTAGTAGTCAACGTATTCCTCGAGTTCGCTTAGAGCGGATTGCAGGTAATATACCCGTCGCTGAGTGCGATAGAATTTAGCCAGCCTGTCATCGGAGGAGAGTGCGTCGAGTTGATCGACCGCTTGCTGAACCGCCTGGAGCTCATCCATGTTCACCGTTGGCACCGACCGGTCAGCCGCAGCGTTAGCAGCGGTCCGGAGGTGGATGAGATCGCCAGTACAACGGAAGACGTCCGCAAGAAGGACGGAGAAGTGCTCTACCCGCTCTGAAGGGGATCCTTCGGCCGACGAAGCTCTCTGACGGATGTTCTCGAGTGTGTCTCGTAGTTCGCGAGCGTTCTCTTCGTAGTTGGATTCTCCCGCTTCGCGAAGCACCGATTCATACCCCCCGGTCTGACCCAAGAAGGCCTTTACCAGCGTCAGAATTTCCTCCTGAACGTCATCGAGGTGTGAGTCGATGGCGTTCGATCCTCGGACGATTTCACCACCGTCGACGTCGAAGTAGCCTTCGATGTCTTCAAACTCGTCCTCGAGCTCTCGAACGTGTCTCGCGAGATCCGCACGGACCTCTTGAACGATCTCTTTCGATAACAGTGATTCACTCGTGACCTCAATGTCGAACTCTTCTTCGAAGAAAGCGCTCGGCTCATCGATCATGTGGTAAACGTGATCGAAGCCGAGGTCGTCGACGAGATACCCATCGAGAAACGCGAGATGGCTCTCACGCGATGTGATGTACTGATGGCGGTTTTCCCTGACCTCTGAGGCTCGGTTGTAGTACTTTCGGAGACATTCATGGATCCACTCGACGACGCTGTTGTCCGTTTTCAAAGGAGTTCGAATCTCTGATCCGAGGAACCGATCGGCCCGATAGAACATGTTGGCGTCTCCGGTGAGATTCGAGAGGAAGACGACGATGTGTGCATCCATTCCCGGTTCTCTCGCTGCTCGACCCGCTCGCTGGAGGAACGACGAAAGGTTCCATGGCGTTCGATACTGGGTAACGATTTTGATCTCTCCGACGTCGATTCCAACCTCGAGGAACGATGTTGACAGGAGGACATCGCTCTTCGATGCCGACTCAGAGTCAAATCCTGCATCCGAGTAGACTGGCATGAGCGACAATGGTTCGTCGATGAACGCGTGATCCATCTGATCGGCAAGCCACGGCCAGTCGTCGGTCGCATCACGATCAGTGTGATACCGCCAGAGTTCGCGGTCTCTATCGGCATCTTCGAGCTGAATCCGTTTTTGATTCACCTGCGAGATACTGTCGATGAACCCCAGGAGCTTGCTGCGATCACCGTTTTCGTCCTCGAGAAGGCTGTGACCCAGCATCATGTGCTGCTGGATGGACATCGGAGCCGCACCGGGGCCATCGCTATCCGCGAGCAGGAAGTAGTAGTGCTCGTAGTCGTCGTGATCCTCATCGAAGTCAGACGCGGGCGGTTCTTCCGTTTCGATGTTGTCAGATGAAACGTCAAAAAGACGCTTTCCGAACCGGTTCGCATTATCGATTGTTGCACTCGATCCTAACCACAGGATCGGATCATCAGATGCGTCGTTTACGTTCTTGATTACGTTGGCTGCATGCGATCCCCGTAGCTGGGTGTAGAGGTGAACCTCGTCAAGGACGATCGTGTCGATCAGGTCGACCAGCGGGTAATTCGGTTTGAGAGCGAAGCCCTCGAGAGACTCGAGGGTCGTGAGGATAATATCTGGCTGGTTGTTCGAGACGAGTTCCTTTCGAGCGAGAACCAGATCACGGTCAGTGAATGTGTGTTCTTCAGGGTGTTGCTCACACCGCAGTTCGTAGGATCTGGACGAACCGTGGAATTCCAGTGCGTTTGATTCATCTCCACACCAGCAGTTCGTTAGTCTGAATCGCGGGGGAACCTGCGATTGATCGAAAAAGCGCTCATTGCCGGAAACGTCACCGAGCTCGTATGGCTGCTGACCGACGTAGACACCTGCCGATAGTTCGTCCCCAGTCTTCTCACGGATAGTGTAGATGTGTTCGAGGATTCGTCCAAGTTGATCCTGGAGCAGTGCTCGGCTCGGATAGACGATTGCAACGGACTCCTGACGTCCTTCGCGAAGAAGTTGATAGAGTGGTCCGAGGAACGCTTCTGTCTTCCCGAATCCAGTGGGTGCTGAAAAAATTGCGGCTTTGGTCCGACCATCCTCTCGTTGGGCACGCTCAAGAGTGTCGACCGTTTGCCAGCTGTTGATCTGGAAGTCTAGTGGATCGAAGCCGAAAATATCGATGATATCGTTGACGAACTGGTTGTTGCCGTCGTACGGTGTCGTTTGACGACGCTTCTGTTGCTGCGAGGCGTATTTCAATGCACCTGTGAGGAACGCTGCATCATCCTGTTCAGTGTCGAACAGCTGGCGATTATGGAGGAAAGACTGGATGAGGGGCCTGACCTCTGGATTTAGACGACCTGGATCAGTGTTCCGATCGATATGTTTCATGTGATAGAGATCCGAGTTACTTCGTTGTGTTCAATGCGACTGTATGAACGTTTCCCTCATCAGTAAAGGAATAGACCCGATCAATAGACTGATGGCGGTGTTTCTTATTCGTCTAGTTTAGAGATACTATTAGGTATGGGAGAATTCGCTACAGCAGTACAGAACCATCTTCACGAGCAGCTTGCTACGTCATATACAGGGTTTGAATGGAAGACAGAACACAACATAGCTGGAACCCCTGTCGACGTTGCTGGACTTGATGATGAGACACTGATTCTCATCGAGCTAGAGTGGCGCCGAGCTGATCCAGCGGATAATTCTGCGAAGTTGTTCCGTCATTTGAGCACGGGTACGATAGAAGCTTCAGAGGTCGTTGTTTTCCAAGTCTTCACGGGATACTACGATCTTACTCGAGGTGGCATTTCATCGAAGCGGAAAAACGCCGAATTCGTTGGTCGCGTCGCAAGCGACGCAATTGACTATCTTTCCTACTATCCAGTCGATTTTGATTTTGAGCCGCCAAAGCGTGGTGAAGAATGGCCAGATAGTTGTCAGGTAGCTGGAGATGCAGCAGTGAATGAAATACAAAATCAGTTCGAGACACATCATTGACCCCTTCGTAGGACGACAGTTTGGGCCGTAGTAGGTAGCGTTTTAATACCGCCTTGCCAAAATGCTAGGTATAAACCACGAACGAGTGTCATGATGGAAATCTTGGCTTCGATTGTTTCTTCTCTCAACGGCGGTCAGCGCAGCCAAGGCTGGCAATCAACGGCAGCTTCGGCACAACTCATTGCAGATGGGGGAAAGGAAGTGGATGAATCTGAAGACAGTACTGAAGAGGTCGGTGGCTTTGTTTTCGGACAGGTAGAGGAGCGAACTGATTCGAATTCATCAACCCACAGTGAAAGAGAGAGAAGAGATGCTACGGTTCTCTCTTCGGAAGCACAGGCGCGATTAGCAGACCTAATCAATCTCCAACCAACGAAGAACAACGAACTGCAGGAGCGTTGGAACCTAGATTCTGGAAGTGAGGTTCATCAGTACCTCGAGTCAGAGCTGAAATCGTATTACTACCGTGATGAAAATAGCCTCATCCGAGCCACTGATAGTGCAGAGCAGCTTCTGAACGATGAACCAGAAAGTTCGACTAAGAAAGGGACGTCTGAAGACGAACCCTCCAGTACAGATTCCACGTCTGATGGATCTATTGACCTGCAAGAACGCGATCTCGTCATCGAATTAGTTTCTCTCACCCAAGAGATGGCGCGGCTTCCCACGGCAAGCGAGGTTAATGATCAGTGTCGCTACACCCACCAGGAATACCGCGAGGTGTTCGGATCGCTGGTTACCGCGTACAAGCAGGCTGGTATCGTCCCCGAAGACGTTTCAGAGGCAGAACTCACGACCTATGCAACAGGGAAATCGTCAGACAAGAACGGGAGTGAGGCGAAGTCAACGTCGGATACTTCCCCACCTAGTTCTGCGTCTTCTGGTCAGGAAGGCGCGAATACAGAAGAAGTGACAGCTCACTCCGGTGTGTCAAGCAAGCTTGAGAAGCCCGCAACACAGGAACAGACGAAAGACCGTATTGGACAAGTAGAGGTGACCGAGGACGCGCTTGTCAAAGAGATACAGCGTTTTGCGGAGATAATTGATGAGCCTCCGACTGAAGAATTGGTCATTTCCTACGGCGAGTACGAATCGACAGCCTATGAAACGGTTTTCGAGTCGTGGGATCAAACACTCGAGGAAGCTGGATTCAATCCTGCAGACGTCCCGGATTGGAGTGATCGAAAGTACACGAATGCGGAAATCCTTGGTGAGATTTCGGACTTAGCGGAGGAACTCGGCCACCCACCGACGACAACTGAAATGAATAAGTACGGTGATGTCACTGGTGGAATTGGGTCTCTTCGATTCGGATCGTGGGCCAATGCGATCAGTCTCGCTGGACTCGATTCTGACGAGCGATCGTCAATCCAAAAAGCTACGGCTGCCAGCGATGGTCAATCTGGTAGTTCTACAGCTGATAGCGAGGGTTCTGCTGAAGAGATTACTGGTACCTCAGAGCCCACGGACGCTAATGCTGAGGAGTCGAGTTTCGAGGAACTAACAAGCGTCAGTGGCGTACTCAAATCAGATGCAATTGCTCTCGCTGAAGCGGGGTATGCGTCAAGAAAAGCACTAAAAGAGGCCTCTGCTGACGATCTCCAGAAGGTAGAGAAGATCAACCTTCAGCTCGCGTTGCGAATCAAAGCCGACGTTGAGGAATAGTCAGTATTGTCTATACAGTTATCAAGAAAATCATCACTCATAGCGGCATTTTGGGGGAAATGTATCCGCTGCCGGTTGGCGGGATAGGAACTACAGCGACCAGATATTGACGGCAGCGCCGCCATCTCTTCTGACCGCTAGTCGACCTCGGCGAGTCACTACTTCAAGTAGTTGTCAGCGACATCGTTCGCCATCGCATATGTTGACGTGATGTAGTACGGGTCGCGCTTCTGCACGTACGGGTCGTCGTTGGTGGCAGGGCTGTGTGATCCGGTTCACCGCGTCGGTGATCGTCGTCACGTGCGGGCGGCCCTGAATAGTCGTTATCAGTAGCTCCCGGACGTGATCGTCCACCTTGTCGTGATGGTTCGTGTTTATGTAATCCTCGAGCACTTGGTAGGTGATCAGACCGAGCTAGACCCACTGCTCGCCCTCCTCACCGTTTCTCAAGGGCGTGTCGGAATCCGGACTGAAGGCGATCGGGAAGATAGACGAGCTGATCAACGGCCCGGCCCCGGTGATCGTCGTGCTGGGAGAGATGGGCGCGGGGAAGACCGACTTCGCGTGCCTACTCGCACAGCGGTGGCGAACGCTCCATCAGGAGAACTCGCTACCCGGAACGAACATCCGCTAGCTCGAAGAGAAAAACCGCTGGGTAGACGATGATGGCGATGCACAGGACGGTTGGATTCCCGACTACGGGACGCTCATGGAATGGGTCGAGCAGGACGGCGATCCCCTCGAGCACAGCCAGCGCGACAAGCTCTTCATTGGCGACGAGTTCTCGAGTGCAGCGAGCGGAACCGGAAAACAGGGCTACCAGACCCGCCAGAAGATGGCCCCCTCGTCAACAAGATCCGCAAGTACGGTGGCGAGCTCATCAACATTGCACGCGGCGAACGGTCGATCCGTCCGATGCTCTGGCGCGTCGGCACGGTCGTCAAGAAGGTCTCGCAAAAGAAGGCTGATATCGCCGACTCGATCAAGGGTGGACGACTCGCCGATATTCAGGGTAAGGTTGAGGGAGTCCCACCAACGGATCTCCGATACAACACGAAAGAGGCGAGGGATTGGAGCTGGTCGGAGTACGGAGAGGAAACGTAGGAGATAGGGCCGGACGAGGCGGCCAAGATGACAGCGATCTGGACCGCTATCCGCTGCAAAGAGAACGGGATGACGGATCGTGAAACCGCTCAGTTCGTGCCGTACAGCCACGGATGGGTGAATTCACGGTGGAACGAATATCGCAAAGAGGGAAAGCACGCTGAGACGCTTGGCAAAGTGGAGGAAGTAATCGGATGACCGCGACGAGGTGGTCGGCTGGTTATGGTTACGCACCCCCGTTTAGTGGACCCTCAGCCCCATCGCTCGCTCCCACAGGGAGCAAAGCGACCGATGGGCCTCGTCGAGAGACGAGGAGGTTTTGTTATGAACTTTGAAGTACCGACGGACCTGTTCCAACCTATGGAATTGGATGTTAGTATATCACTTCCATCACTGTGGGGCGATACAACGTTTGAACAGGATGAATGGGGACATCTAAACTTCCTAATTGGTCCTAACGGAACTGGCAAATCCCTTTTTGCGGAAGAATTAGAAGATTACATTAGCTCGTGGGGGAAATTTTATGTTCGGTACCTCAATGCCGAACGTCTTAGTGGCATGGAGAGACAAGCATATGGTCAATATAGCCGAACTAATCTTCAACGGGGATTCAGCCTGAATAGCGAACAGGCATATCTGAACCAAGCCCAGAATCAAGGACTCTCATCAGATGCTTACATTCTATTACGTGATAAGCCAGACCTTCGGACCCGAATACAAGCAATCTTAACCGAGTTCTTTGACCGAGAAATTAATTTAGTGGTTGAAGGTGGTTATCTACAACCCAAAATGCGGGATTCAAAAAGTTCCGATACCTATGATCTAAGGCAAGACGAATCCCATGGTCTAAAGGAATTGATCTCTCTACTAACCATCATTCATGATGATTCGAATGATATTTTGATTATTGATGAACCAGAACTCCATCTCCATCCTCAATATCAACGATTCCTCCTTCAGGAGATGCGGAAACTCGCTGGTCCCCCAGGGGAAGGGCGTTCTAAGGCATTCTTTATTATTACGCATTCGCCCTCTATGGTGGAATTCCGGAGTATAAGGGACTTGACCAACGTGTATTCATTCAGAAGTCGGTCCCAGCCACCCTTTTCTATTGACGAATTTGATGACGAAGATGAGTATCATATCCAGCGACTTCTCCCTAGGTTGAATACACGTCATAAAGAGGTGCTATTTTCACGTAGACCTATTTTGGTCGAAGGATATACAGATGAGCAAATATACATTCACGCGATCGAAAAGCATCATGAGATCGCTGATGATCCTGAATCGGCGTTAATAGGTGTGGGTGGAAAAAACGATATTGATGCCTTCCTACGTTTCTGTTGCAACTTAGGGCTTCAGCCCCGATTTATTGCTGATTTGGATACCTTGTTCAGTGGAAACCTCATCCAGACCACGGCTCAATTTGACAGGGTTAGGGAGAAGGCCCAAAATTCCGGACTTGATTCCGATCTAATGAACGCGATTGGAACTGTCAAACAAAAATTAAACAATTTTGTAGATAGTATACAAGAAGATGATGAAATATCTACCCGTGACGAAATAGTGCAGGAGTTGAAAGAGGAACTCGATGCTACTGAGGAGTCAGCTAAACAGCAGTACATGATGCTTCGAGCGCTATACATTAAACAAGATGCATTCACCCCTTTATTGGACTCAGGAGCGGTGAGATTTGTACAGGGTAGAGTCGACCAGATTCTCGATCTCCTTGATGAGTGCGGTTATTATATATTGAGAAAAGGAGAATTAGAAGATTACTTACGGAACGACCAATCGTTTGTTAGTCTAAGTCAAAAAAGAAAGAGTCAACTATTTGAGGGGGCAAGGACAGATCTATTGGATACCCAAAATGGCGATGAAGTGGGAGACATAATCGGTGAACTTGAGTGTGTTCTTCTGGACATATTCGGAGAGTCTGAGATAAATCTAGTCAAATATCTAGAAGAGCCAATTTCTAATTGGGTGCATGACGTACAATGGGCAATTCGTGAAGAGCAGATAAATTCCATAGATGAATTGCGTTCTCATGATGAAGTTGGCGAAGAACAGTATGGCCGTCTATTTGAAGTAGAGAACTTGGAGATTAGCGAAACTGGTTTTAATTGCCGAATCCGCCTTGACCCTGCACTAGACCCAGAAGAGCGCACTTGGAATTTTTCAGAAACGGATAGTCCAGCCTCTATTAACCTCGAAAGATAGCTATATTACCGAATCTCTTGCCATTCTAGCTGATTTAAATCAGTTTCCGAACGGAGAAATGTTCAGTCCACATTTAATGTTTGAGAACCCTTTCATCGCGCCGAGTGTGCAAAATATGCGTTGTGTATTCAGCGTAGCTGCTGGAGTTAATAATTTATTGGTATTTTCAATACATATTATAATGTCTGTGGACATCCACTAATTGTTTTATTTTGAAGCCCGCGGGTCGGGTAGAGAGTGTTTCGGCGATCTCCCAGCGTTGATCAGGGGTGAGATCTTCCCTTTCGAGGACTTGACATGCGGCGGTAACCAGTTTCGGCACGTCGCCACATGCTGAGACGACGGATTTCGTTTTGTGCAGTCGTAGAAGTCCGCTGTTCGGTCTATCGCGTCGTTCCGGTATGCGTAGTCGCCGTCGGTTCGGATTCGTATACTCGTACACACGAAACCCACAATCCTAGTTTTTTCGTCTATCTGGAGCGGCCCATAGCCCACGAAACGGGGGTATTTTGTCACTTTATCAGACTCGTTGCGGGCCCGATCGGGGCCATCGTTACTCAATATGCACACGAGGTTTCGCGACTCGTGTACATATTCGGGAAACCGGATTTATCGACGTATAACCGGTGGACATCAAGAAAGAATTAGATAGATCAGTTGGACTAAGCTGGTTCTGCCAATTCTTGGCGCTTCCTGATATCATACATATCTTCTAACTGGTTCGATGCGAAACTTGATGATGCAAACCAAAGCGGTGCTCCTGTTGCAATCCCTTCTAGCAGACCCAGATACCAAATAATGGTAGTGCTAACTGATATACTACAAATAAATCCAAAACATATTGCCAATCCTAGCCGAACCATCTTTTTCTTCTCTTCAGTAAGACTGTCCGAAAAATCTCCTGAATTTAGTACAGCAGCAAGAATGTGTTCAGAGACAGACAACCAACCAATACGCGAGATCCGCCTTACGTGTTGATGTGACCGGGTAGACCGCATAAAAATTGAGTCTATGATAGAAGGTAGAGAGTTTATATAGAGTGGGGTTGAATAAAAATGGTTAGGGATGTATTTGGGTTTAACCACACACTGAAAGGAATTTTTCCTCCATTCCTGTACTCTCCGTTTAGGGGGCAAGTTGATTGCAGCCATATCTTGTCCATCCAGACCTTTTGGTATGATCCTGGGTCGTGGATTAAGACCAAATATTAGACTAGAGGATGGTTCAACTTCCTGTTCGAAGGGAAGGTGAAAGCGTATCACACAACAGGTAGCATAGGTGCGCTTTCAAAAAACTATTTGGAATCATTAACTTTTACCTACCAAAATATGGTTTTATTAAAGTTGCAAGTACAGAGACGCATGATTTCGAGAGATTTTATTTCTGCTCTGCTGCCGCGGAGCGGTGCGGTGTATTTTGATGATGTGGCCTTAGCCACACCCCTAACGGGGAACCCGACGGCCCCCGTCGTGGTTCCCCGTCAGGAGTGGCCGGGGCTCGTCCCCGGCCACCCTCCCGCTGCGCGCCGATCGGCACCCAGACCGGGCTACTACGCGCGAAAAACGGCGAAATAACGGGTGTAGAATAGTGTTGCCACTGGTCGGCCCGGCGCTACAGCCAGCGCCAGGCCGCGCTCTTACCGCGCTCGCCGAGGTCGACCTGTGCAGAGCGGAACCGAGCGGGATCTTTTCCGGCTTCCGTCCACAGTCGGTAGGCCTCTTTCAGACGAGCCTGGACGTTCTCAACGCTCTGGAGTCGAAACAGTACCCGCGCTTCCTGCCGGTCGTCAACGTCGACGCCGCACTTCGCACACCAGGCTACCAGCGCGCTCGTCGTCTCGTCGATCCCACGCTCGGCTGCCTCGTCGGTCCGGCTTCGACGGCTCGCCGAGTCGCATCACGCGCTTGCTCAACAGCGTCGTGGACCATCTCGGCGACGTGGTTCGATCGAAGCGAGACCGAACCATACTCGGACTCGACCAGCTCGGGAATCCGTTTCAACGCTCGTCGCACGCTATCGACGTGGCGACCGTGTTCCTCGGCAATATCTTGGGGAGACACCTGACCTCCATCGGTCACCAGCGTCTCGAGGGCTTCCCATTCGACTGGGGAAAGCCCATCCGAGAGGTGTTTCACGACGACGCTCTCTTGCGTTTCGCGTATCCGAGTGAGATCGAGTGAGACGACGTTTACCTCCTGTTCTTCGGTTGGATCGAAGTAGGCATCCGCGACGAACGGACCATGCCCATCGCCGCGATCGTCGTCCGCAGGGTGAACCGGAAGGCCAGCGTCGGCCATCACCGAACACACCGTCTCGTCCAGCTGCGTTATCAGCTCCTCGAGGCCGTCGTCGGTGACGCCGATCGTCTCGTCCCACCGACTCACCTGATACGACGGCTCCAAGCTTCGGGTTCTCCAGTGTCTCATCATCGTCCATTCCGGCAGCCTCGCGGCTATAGTAGTGTTTCACCCACGGGGAAACGTATGGCTCGGGAACCCCTCAGCGACGTGTCTCGGTCCGAGTGTGACCGTGTGATAGTAGCCGGGCAAGTGGCGCCCCTTCTCGTCGCGTTCGTTCTGGACGAGTTTCCGACACCCGTCTCGAGCGTGGACCGGACCGGATCGGTCGCTGTCCAATCGAACGTACCGCTCGGCGTCCTGTTCGTTGCTGAACGAGTGGGGGCGATCGAAGTACCGACGGTGGATTCCGACCGACTCCGCAGCTCGGCAAAGCAGTTTAGTTACGATCTGTTGAAAGGTACTTCGAATAACCTTTGTGTAGTTAGGAGAGAGATAGCTTGACGTAGCTTTCTAGATCAGACTCGCGAAGTTCTTCAATTTGATCGTCAGTCAACGAGTCGAGGTATAATGGATCGTCCGATAAGAGGTCGTCAACGATCGGTTCAATCGGAGTTCCCTCATATGGGCCGAAGATATCGTCTCGAGCCTCTTCGAAAAACCGTCGCATATCTCGTCCGAATTCTGCAGCGTTCGATTTGTGAGCCTCAAGGCTGTCGTCTTCACCTCGGTACACATGACCTTTCCAGTCCCAGTTGTCTAAGAGTTCGTCGATAGCAGTGATCTTTTCCTCACTAACTCGTTCGACACGACTGTTGAGTCGCTGCATACCGTTGACCATACTGTTCATGTTGATCCGTTCTTCGTGGATCTTGTTGCTAACCTGCCGTTCCTGATCCTCGACCAACTCTTCTACATTATCAATTATCGAGTTCAGCTCTTCGTACTCGTTATTCTCGAGGTGGCGACGAGCGTTTTGGACTGCTTCCTTTGCCTCCTGATCGATCTCAATCGTGGTTTGGAGAAACTCCCCAGCAAGAACTTGCTGGAGAACGGTTTCCTCCATTGTTTCCGCAATTTCATCGAGGCGGCTTTCGAGTTTCTTGTGACGATACTGCTGATAGATATCCTCGATTTGTTCTTCGAACGACTTCGATTCAGTTGACATAGTGGTCACTCACCTCCACAAACCGGCCACCAAGACGCTCTTTCCCTGCATCACCCTCGTTAATCTCGAGGGGAACGTTCTGATACTGGTTGACGACCGGCATCACCGTTAACTTCTGACTGATCAGCGCCGCGCGGATCCGTTCCGCTCGGTCGCCATCTCGAAGTTCCATCGCACGGATCGCTGCATCTACGGATTCATCGATATCCTCCTGAGAGTGCCGACAGAATTTTCCAAGTTCTTCGATGAAATCGGGGTTCACATCATCGTACGTTTCGAGGCTCTCATAGAGATCCGTGATCCTGTCGAGGTCGACGCCGGCGAACTCTGTGGAGACCGTTTCGACGGCCTCGTCGTCGAACTCACGTTCGCTGATCTCGTCAAGTTCACGTCGGACATCGTACATCGCGTGGGCGAAGTCCTTTAGCGATTTTCTCGTGTCGAACCGCACTCGGCTCTCGATGTTGTTGATGTACCCGCGTCCAAGCATCGTCAGGACGTCGTATGGCTCGGAGCGCTCCATCCGTTGGCGGACAGCAGGGACGTCAAGGCTCCCGGACGAGATTGCAAGTAACTCACCCATCATCCGCTCGATGTCGTCTGCGTACTCCATCGCAGATTCAATATGTTCGTACTCTTCTGGCGGTAGTGCTGCCTTCAGTTGTTCCCGAAGTTGTGAGTCCACGGAGAACTCTTCGTCACTCTCAAATCGATCATTGAGGTTTTCTGGGGTGGGATCCGTCCACGGCGAATCTAATAGGCACAGGTGGGTGTACGACGCGAGAACGAAATCGGTGAAGTCGTACTTGGCGTGTTGCTTATAGAATACGCTGTCGTCCTCGAGGTACGTGTCGATGATTTTCTGCCGCCACTGGTGGGCGTAATCGGTCAGCTGCGTACCCAGCTTTTCTAGCGTCTCCTCGAGGTCAGCGGTATTTTTCTTCTCGACTCGCCTGACACCGAACTCGACGAGCGTTCGAAGATCCGATCTCCGGAACTCGTGTCGATCGATGACGATCTGGTCTGGATCCGGGGATTCAGTACCGTCTGGGTAAACGAACGGGTACTTCTGGCTACTGAGGTTGTATTCCAACGGTTGTCCCTCGTAGAGACGATATTCGTCCGTCAGCTCTTCGAGCAAGTCACGGAGAGCGGTTTTGATGTATCGATCAGTCTCCGGGTGATCAGTCGGACTGTCAAGCCAAGAGTCGATCGTCGCCTTTTGATCATCGATCGTCTGCTCGAGAACGGACTTCTCTTCGACCTGGGTTTCTTTCGTTTTCGTCGTTCCTGTTTTCGTCGTAGTCGTGACTTCACCACTGGCACCGGATTCTGCGACGAGTACCTGTTGAGATTGCTGATCGACCGTTATCTGCTCTGGAAGCTCATCCGGATCTTCAGGAATGAGACCGAACGCATCGGCGAACCGCTTGTCGATGACGATCGCTGGATTCTCGCCGCTCCGGTCGATGGTGCCGTACCACTTCGCGAAGTCGGCGAACTCCTCTGCATCTTCGTAGACTTCGTCCGCGGCGGAGACTTTGTTCGTCAGACTTCGGAGAGCGCTCGCACTCGAGGGAGCATCGACGAATCCCTCGTGGTACTCCTCGAGCACCTCGAAGACGGTCATAATGAACTCTCGGGGTGATTGCTGGCTCTCATCCAGACCAGTGTATAGTCGGTAGAGGAAGGTCTGGTTGAAGGGGAACAAGTCGCGGAACGACTCGTCACAGAAGTTACACCGAGCACAGATCGACCCGGACGGCGCTTCTTTGAGTGTCAGATCACCGGAGTCGTTCTCTTCGTATCTGACGCTGTCGTCGAACGACTTGATATAGCCGAGATACGGCCGAACGAAGTCGACGGCGGTGTCTTCGTCCAGGAAGAGCACGCAGTTTGAATTACGCTCGTTCGTTTGGAAGAACTCGAAGCGATCTTCGGCAGTCTGCGTGTGCAAGACGCCAGTCGAATCGCGAGTACCGGCAGCGATGAAGTCCCAGTTATCACTCCCCTTGTCTCGCTCCATGTAGTTCCGGAGTTTCTCGGCTTCCATCGCCGTGATAGAGAAGTCCTCGAAGATGATGACTGGCCGCGTATCCGTAAACTGGCTGCCGACGTGCTCGAGGACATCGTCGAGCGACGCAGTGTTGTATCGGTCACGGACTTCCCGCCACAGTTCCTGGTTGAACGCATCGACCGCTTCCTCTATACCGACAGACTGCTGGAAGATTTGTAGCTCATCTCGTTGCTTGTACTCGCCCTCGGTGATGAACTTGATCTCGCGGGCGTACTCGCCCTTTTCCACGAGTAGCTGGAGTTTTCCCCGGATGAAATCGCGGATGTCGTCTTCCTGATCGCCCGTAGGACTAACCTCGTAACCGCGGCTTCGAAGATTGAGAATCGCCCCTGAAGTCGCGTTGTTCGCGACAGCCTGGGGGATGTTTTGGATGTCGTCTCGGAGCTGTTTGAACTCCGATGCACCCGGAAGTTCTTCGCCGAAGTGTTCCTCGTAAAACTGGGGAATCCGCTCGGACAGGATCGACATCAGGTCGTCGTCCTTGTCGATGTGGAGGAGTGGTCGACCGTCGTCACGCAGGCGGTGAGAGAGATACGCACAGAGTTCGGACTTCCCTGTCCCGACCTCCCCCTCGATTACGACTGCGAAGTTACCGACTCGGTCTTCCGAGAACAGTCGGTAAACACGTTCTTCGCCCCATTTTTCCGCATCAGATGCATTTGTGCCTCGGAACACCTCCATTCGACGATGGGTGAAGTCGAACAACCGACGGTCTTCGGATCGAACCGCCGCGACTTTACTAAATAACCGCCGAAGGGTCTGTTCATCGATCTGGTTGAAGTGTGGACATCGAGCATCCGCTACTGCCGGAGTCTGAAGTTCGTTCGTCGTCATCCAACCACCTCGAGTGTGTTCGCTTCTCGGTCGATGTCGCTGTGGCTCGGTACGCGATCGAGGCTGATCGCCCCAGAATCTCCGTGTTCGACGATTCGTATCTCACCGTTACGAACGAGTGTGAACAGCACACGAGCGAACGGTGCAGGGACGGTCCCGTCGGACGTCAACTCGATCAACAGGAGGTTCTGGTTGAGCCAGTCGAGATAATCTTCGATCGATACTCGACCGTCTTCACCGACGTCTTCGACGGCAAATCGAATCGAGTGCTCGATCATGTCTAAGTCAGGGTAGACCGTGTGCGACCGGCCGCTCATTTTGTAGATGAGTCCGAGTGAGTCGACGAGCCGCGTCCAGTTGACGAACTTTGGCTCGTTGAGGACGATCGGTCCCTGACTCGAGCGAGGACGATATCCACGGTCACTCTGTTGCCAGTCGTTGATTTCGTTGAACAGAACCTCATCGTTACTCTCGAAATACTGGATATCGTGCTGGAGGAGGTACTGGTAGTTCAGAAGAACGACTGACTGTTTGCCCCAGTCACCGGGTTCCGCTCGTTCCGCCAGCTGGTTGAGCGCAGTCATACGAAAGTCCAGCTCGCGATCGCCGGTCTCCCAGGAGTACCCGATCGTATAGTAGTCAGGTTCTTCGCGACCAATCATGCCGAGCTGTTGAAGACCATTAAGGCCTTGCTTGAGCAGATCGGCAGGCAGGTCCGTATCGTCGCGTAGCTCCTCAGATGTCGTATGACCTCTGTGAATCGATTCGAACACGGTCCGTAGTGGACCGGGAGTCTGTACCGTGTTGAGTATGTAGCCTTGATTTTCACTCATCTTGGTCAGTTTCGTTAGTTGATGTCAGAGAGCCAATCGTGATAACGTGCATCGATCCGGCTCTCTTCGGGCGCTAGTCGTTGTCGGGCGGTTCGTGCGTCGCGAAGTTTTGGGCTCCGTCTGGCATAGGAGGGGTCGAACGTACTTCCATCGTCAGAGACCGTACGATTCAACGTTTTGGCCACGTCGATCGCGGTTTTCCGCTCCCACTCGATGCGTCGACGTAGCCAGTTTCCCAGGGCGGGTACTTGATCATCCGAATCAAGCGGAACGCTCCCGTATTCATTCGGACGAGCGAACACGTCACAGAACACCCAGTATAGCGGAAGATACGGAGCTTCAGGAAGCCGATCGAATAACTCGGTCGTATTCGAGAGGTCTTCACCGGTCACAAGTGAGTAGAGTGACGCGTTGTCTTGGATGAACAGGTTCTGCGTGTCGGTTAGCGGTAGCTCCCAGCCCTCCTGATCGTAATACTCACTGAAGGCCTTGTAGATGCGATCTGCAGGGCCGACTCGAGTCGCAAACTGCTCCTGTGAAAGTGGGCGCTGTCCACCGTCGGGTGTGAACCGTTCGTTCTCAGTGAGAACGACGAGCGTGCTCTCCTCTGTCGAGAACTCCGTGACCAACGGTTGAATCGAGTACTGGGTCTGCAACTCGTAGTACTCGTTCGTCAGAACGCAGAGATCAGATCCCTCTTCAAGTTCGATACCCCCGAGAACGTGGTAGTCGTATCCGGGGAACTGGTACTGTTGACCACCGTCGAGTTGTCGCCACGACGTGGGGAACGTAAATTGATCGACCCCCAGATACGCGATCGCTGGCAACGTCCGTAGTAACCACCATCTGGAGTCAGGTACGTCATCGTAGATAACCGCAACACCCGATCGCGTCAATCGGTGTTGGATCATCTCGAGACTCATCTAGATCGCCCCCTTTTGAACGCTCACGTTAGTCTCCCCCGATTCCAACGATTCCAGCAAGCGTCCGTCGGTCCAAGAGATCGTTCTCGAGATAGTACGCAGGCGTTCGTGAGAGTAACAGACACTCATCACAGTAGCTGTGGCACCGCTCACAGCTCGCGATATCTATGATGTGCTCTTCGAGTGTGTCTGCCTCTTCGAACACTTGCCAGGTGATTCCATTACCTCCCTGTCGGCCGTCGACGATATAGATGTCTAACGTTTCGTCAGTGGTACTCGTCTTCACGTTGAAGTCGGACCGGTCACAATTGGCGACGATTGCGACCGCCTTCTCAAGCGATTGCTCGAGGCTAACCAGTGCCTGTGGCCAGGACTTCTCGTCGTGAGCCACACTATCGTATCGATCCTGAACGCTCGCGAGGTCGACACGGAAGTGAAGGCCCTGTGTATGGTACTGCTGCCCAACGGGACGGTACGTCTCTTCCTCCACGTCTTCTAACTGATCGAGCCACGAGTCTCCAGTTGAACCTGACTCGTTCTCATCACGCTCGACGAGGGCTTCCGACCGCAAGACCTTCTTTTTCGGGCTACTCGAGTGACGGCGCTCGAACGCGTAGATGAAATTGGTCAGTTCAAACTGGCCATAGCTGACGGTTGCTGGCAGGCCGAACAGCGGAATCTCTTCCGATTCGTGGAAATCCTCCGTCGCACGACGAACGTGTGTCGTCATGAGCCCACGAGTACTGTAGCCGCGTTGACCTCCAACTGCTGACTTGCATTCGACGCTACTGACGCCGTGGATGTCCGTTATTTCGAGAGGGTCATCGCAATGTGGACAGAACTTCTGATCTTTCTCGTAACTCTCGAACGGACGGTCACAGTCTTCGTTCGTACACACGGCGAGTTCCACGATAGAAGAGGAAGTCGCTCGAACGTCGTCGACAATGTAATCCGTTCCGTGAAGTGTGAGCACCGCACCCAAATCGTTCTCCTCACCGGGGTACATGTCGTACAGACGCCCTGACGACTCGAAGCTGATGTGGTCCCTGCGGCCGCTGAATTTTACTGGGAACGTCTGACCGAAGTTGCGGTAGTTCGCTAGGTATCCCAGCCGTGAGAGCCACTGATCAAGCCGGCTATTCGTCTCCGTGAGGTTCTTGTTCGCATCAGCCCCGCTCGACATTGACGTAAGCCGTGAGAACGTCTGTTCCGTCCGCGTTGACAGCGAGAGCGGCCCTTCATCGAAGAAGACCTCCTCGTAGACTTCGACACCACGTGAGCCGAACACCGACTCGACGTGTTCACGAAGCAGGTCGTCCATCTCCTCGCGGATGAAATCATCGAGAATCGAGAGATGCTTCTCGACCGCGGAAACGTAGCTGTTCAAGTTCTCTCGCTGGGGCTCCGAAAGGGTGAAGACGCGCTCGAAGACGTTCGATTCGTGTGGGTTCCGGGCCAGGTAGGCGAACACCTCCGTCACGACGTGGCCGGCGAGTAGTTCGTCGAAGTCGTACGGGTCCGGTACTCGGATCGGTTCGAACCCTGCGAGGTATTGCTCGAGGTTCCCATAGTAGTGCCCGTCGACCGGGTGGGTCCCTCGAGCGACGGTCATCACGAGCGACGAACTACCGCGGGTACGCCCCGTTCGTCCCGACCGCTGCACGTAGTTCGTCAACGTCGGTGGGATCCCCACCTGGGCTACCGTGTCGAGAGTCCCGATATCGACTCCGAGTTCCATCGTCGGCGTGGCACTGACGACGTTGACGTCCGGGTCGTCTTTTCGGAATCCTTCCTCGATTGCACCACGGAGCGTGTGTGGGATATCTCCCTTGTGTATTCCGACGGTTATGAATTCAGGCTCCTTGCCGTCGTGCAACGGTCGCGTGACGTCGTGGGCCCAGTGGTCGATCGCGTACGGCCAATCGGAATCCACCGTTGCGTAGCCGGGATCGGCTCTGAGCGTATCACCTCCGCGGGTGAACCGCTGATACGTCTCGAGTGTGTCACCGCAGTTCTGACACTCGTGGACCCCGTCTCCGTCGTCAGGGACGGGATAAGACGAGTAACAGGAAGAACAGAATGCAGCGCGCGGGAGTAACACGATCGTCGACTCGTCGCGACGAGGCGATCTGATGAAGACCCCGCTATCCGCTGGCTCGTCCTGGAGGGCTGCTTCGTTGACTTTCTCGCGAGCGTCCTCGAGATACTCGTGTACTTCCTCGCGTGCAGACTCGTCAATTCCAGCCATCTGCACGGCGTTTTGCACTTCTTCCCAGGACTGGAGCGAAATGATCCCCTCCTCGAGGAACGCTTTGAGGATGTCGTCGAGAATGTCGTCGATCCGCTGTCTCGAGATTTCCATTCGACTGTCGAGACGGTCGACCATTTTCTCTCTCGTCAGGCCGTCGAAAGCGACCTTGTTGTATCGGAAGGTATCGCTTTGGCCCAGCACGAACATCGTGTACAGTTGGTGGGCAACGACGAGCGCTTCCGGATCCTCGAAGGACGTCACCGGTTTTGCGGTTATCATCGCACTCTCGATGAGATTTTCACACCGGCTCAACATCGCGTGTGCCTCGATATCGTCGAGGAGCGTCCGCAGGAAGTTGTAGGCCGTCCCGTCTTCGTCGATCTCGTTCTGGATGAGCGGCTGCCAGTACTCCTCGCGTAGTCGGTCTGACACGGTCCGGAACAGCTCGTAGTTGTCCATCTCCCCGCCGGCTTCGATGAGTTCCTGGACGTAGAGCGTCTCCGCCATCAGCCCGTATTCGGTTTCGATGATCCGGTCACCGACGCTTTCGGCAGCGCTTCGAGAATCGGAGAAAACGAGGGTCTTCTTCGATGGTGTCACCCGACAGATTTCGGTCAGCATGTACGACAGCAGCGAGGACGTCGGAACGCCAGCGTCAGTGGTGTTGATCCAGCCCTCACAACCCGGACACTCGTCGACGGGGCTATCGGCACTAATCGGCGCAAACACCGTTTCATCGCCGCTGTCGTCCCACTCGAGATACGGTTCGTGACATCGTCGACAGAACTGCATTTCCGGAAGCGCACTGGTACACTCCGGGCACTTGCTGTCACGGGTCACGAGCTTACACTCTTGACACCAGTAGACCTTATGCGGCGGCTTCAGGAAGACGTGATACTTTTCGGTGACGATCCCGGCGAGCTGACCGAACGCCATCACGGTCGCGAGAACTCCCTCCGGATCATCGAGTCCGAGCTCGGCCGCTTCGGCGATTAAGTCGTCGTAGGCTTTGAATTCGACTTCGCCCGTCGTTCCCGAATCGAACCACGAGGCGAACGCAGGAACTTCGGGGACGGCACTGATGACGAACTCGTACCAGCCGCTGAAGAACCCACTATCCTCGATAACGGCTTCGACGACGGCGTTTCGACCCTCCACCGACGCGAGAATCTCGAGCTCGTCCTTTCCCCCGTGCTCAAGTAACAGTCCATCGAGGGCGTCGACAATCGGCTCGAGCATCCACTCCTCGGCTCGAGGTCCGGGCTGAAGGTCATCGGCTGCGATGAGCCCGATGGATCGAAGTGTCTCGAGTGCGCCCTCGAGTTCGAACTGTCCAATCTGTGTTTCAACGGGTCCTTCTACCTGTGCCAGCGCCAGTGTATGGACGATTTCCTCGAGTGTGGCTGGTTCGAACCGGTTGAAGTTTGGCGTATCCTGAACGGGGAACTCACGAGCAGTGAATGAGATGTCGTTGATGTCCCCTTTCGGAGTTCCGGTTAGATCGCTGGCCAGCGAGCGCGGGTCCTCGACCGTCGCCGAAACCATCGTAACTTGTGGATTCCGGTCGGCATAAAACGATTTGAGTCGTCGGGAGAGAAGCGAGACGGCCGATCCTTGGATCCCACTCCAGACGTGTGCCTCATCGAAGACGATGTGCTTGACCGGCTGGTCGTTCGGCTCGGTCCCGAGAATTGCACGGGTCTCCGGGTTGTTCGAGACGAACATGTAATCAAGTGCCTCTGGAACCGTCAGCAGAATATCGACGCCGCGACGGATCCCGTCTCGAGTGACCCGCACCCACGAGTACGAGTGGTCGTCAGTTCCGACGGACGTCTCGTCGAAGATTCGCAGCTTTTCCGATTCATCACGCGGGTCGACGAGACCGCGAACGTAGGATCCTGCCTCGATTTCGTGGTCTCGAGTACCCACGCGCGTCGGCGTATCGGAATCCCAGATGCCGATTGTTATTCGGTCTTCCGGATCTCGATACTGGTTGATGTGGTCGAGATACGTGAGAAATCGGTTGAGTTGGTCAACACCGAGGGTTTTCATCGGATAGACGATGATCGACTTCAATCCCTCTTCGTCCGTCGATAGGCAGTCGTTGAGGACAGGTAGAAAGAACGACTCGGTCTTCCCGGAGGCCGTCGGAACCGCCAGGATGGAGTCCTGATCAGTTGTCTCGATAGCCTCGATCGTTTCGGCCTGGTGTTGGTATAGCGACCCTGCGGTGTCTCCGCCGAACAGCTCCTCTACGATTGCGTTGGTGATCGCCTCGTCATACCCCAGATCAGAGAGAAAGTCCATAGCAGGTTGGTCGTGGAACTGGGGTGCGTCGACGAACTCCACAAAGGGCCCCTTCTGCTCGATCAGGTCGTCCGTGACGAACGACGTTGCGTTATCGACGCCGTCCACTTCGTTGATCTTGGTCATCGCACGGTTCCACCAGGTAATCTCTGCGGCACGGTCTTTCGCGCTCTCGAGGGTATCGTGTGGTGTGTGCATCGTGTGAAATATTAACTTATACTCAGTTGCCTCGTCCTTGTGTGTCGGCTCTTATAAGATGTTTCGCTTAGATGTTATTTGTCCTTCCCCGAAACGGCGCTCCTAGGCGGGCGACACTCACGGAAAGACAAATCGATGGACAAGAATACTATTCCTGGTGATGGTGGGAAAATTCAATGGTTAAGTCTACATATTGTTCTCTCGTCAATTAGTATGTTATATCCGAAGGGTTACAGATTGTCATTAATAGGGGAAATTCGATTATCTGTCTTCACAATTGATTGAGTCCAAATAATCGAGCAACTCCTGGATATTAGTATTGCGGAAGTGTTCAGTAAGCTGGAGTGACTTCGGGTTTCGAGGAAAGACGATTTCATCGCTCGCCCCAATATTAGATTTTTCAAGGGCTGTTTTGATAACATCACGGTATTCTGCACTAGCGACATATGCCACGATCTCGTCGTAGTGCTCACCGTAGGTTTCCAAGTACGTCTGTAGTCGTTCTGTGACCAAATTTATTTGCTCAGTGTCTTCACTGGTAAGCATATACTCGTAGCCGAGAACTGAATCCTCCTGCTCTTTCTCTTCAGGCACGGGGCCGTACATCCCCGAAAGAGTCACTTTGTGAATCTGGTCGCGTTTGTCTTCGAGTTTTGTCTCGAGAACCGAGTGGGTTCGGGACTCCGAGTAGGGCTTTTTTTGGCTACACGGAACGAGCAGCAGCACCCGCTTATCAGCAGGTGGCTCATACCGCTGGGTGAGGATATTGAAACTGCTCGGATTATACTTCAACGAAATACTCCGCGTTTCGGTGCTTTCATCGACGCCACCGCCCCATTTCGAAAGTTTCGTCTGATCACTCGTCAGCTCTGGTCCTGCAACCAAATCATATGCTTCCTTCTGTTCAAGATCGCGACGAAGTTTCTTATCCCGAAGCTGTGCCTGCTTCAGCCCCTTCTTGATATCCGGGTTGTCCCGGGCAAAGTCGATAACGTACTCGAGAAGTGTACCCTGTTGGATCTGATCACGCACTCGCTGAAGTTCGGAGTTATAGACCTCGAAGTTGTGTCTCGCGAGCGCCGCATAGTAGTCGCTCTTAATTGGGTCGCCGTTGCTCTTACGCTCTTGGCGCTCGTCATAGCTGAGATCCATGTTAAGCTCCTCGACGAGTGTGTTGTAGTCAACTCCACTCTCTGGACCACATAGCGTACAGTGATCGAGCATACATGGGAAGTCACCGTCATTCAGATACGGCTCGAGATCGTTGATATGAACTGTCTCCCACGTGTCTGGGAGAGTATACTTTGCATAGGTTGCAGTCTGAACGTGGGTTGAGCAGTCGAAGGTGTCGACACCGAGTAAGGATAGGAGTGACACTTGTTTCCCGCCAACACCAAAAACGTGAATTCCGATTTCGTCTGCTCGAGAGGACGGTATCGCATCGGTTGCTCCCTGTACGATATCAATGAGAACGTCGATGCTACTTCGAAGTGGAACGAGTGAACCGATGGCGAATCCTTCAAAGGATTGCTCTACATTTGCCTCTTCAATTCGTTCAAGGAACGTACCGACGTACCAGTTTACTGTTTCATAATCGTGTCCATGGAGCGCTACGTAAACACCCGGTTCGTCACCGTCTCGCTTTTGTTGCTTCAGCCGCTCAGCTGCAGCCTCATTTTTCGGGAATCCCTCACTAAGCGTATCAGGCTCCTCGATAATCTTGAGACACTCAACTGCACTATCGATACTACGCTCCATCCGTTCGACTTTCTCGTCTTCGTTCAGCTTTGGAGGAATAGGGTAGTCGAGCGTTGCGATGATGTCAGCTCCAAAGTCAATCTGAAGCCCAAGAATACTCTTTGGGGTAGTGTATAGCCCCCACTCATTTTTGGCCCCACCCTCGACTGGTGCTTGGCCAAACGTATTCGAATTCATCAGTTTGAATCCGCCCGAATCGATGAAGACAGGGGCGTCGAGATCGTCAAAACGCTCGTGGAAAGTTTCAGATCGCCAAAAGTCATTTAGATTTTCCGGAGAAACACCATAGTCCGTGAAGCTCATTGCCTGGAACATAATCCCGTCTAAATGCGCTCCATCAATGAGGTTATCTCGTATGCGACGCCAGATTCCACCGGACTTCTCTGTGGTACCTCCGATGAAATTTATGACAGGAAAGAGAGCTGGTGTAGAAACGGGTCCATGTGGAACGCAGAGCTCACCGAGGCGACCATATCCATCTTCACCTTTCTCCTCAACTCGGAACTCCGCCATTGGTTACTGCCCTATGAAGGACATATGCTGAAATATCTTCTTTGTTCGCTTTCAATAGATGTAATCTTTCACAGGAATCCGGCATGGATACCGGTTCCAAGTTCCAGCAAGCAGGATTTGAGTGATGGAGGTATCGCAATAAAATCATATAAGTCTAAAAGAAAAATTATGTTTATTACGCCACGAAGGGGCGGAGGCGAATCTAGATGAATGTCCAACTTGAAATTACATTGCAAAATGGAGAAACCACTCATATTAGCGGTAGCAAGCGGGACGACTGGCAGGGCCTGACAGACCCATGTCCAGAATGCAGGAGTTGTGAATTCGATCATTTTAGGGTGACTGGAGGGCACTACGGAAAGCAAGGCAGCTCTGTAATTATGCGGACAGACTACTGGAGCGTAGAACAGACCCTATTCACCCGGTGCAAGTCCTGTAATGAAATACTCTTCAAGCACCCAGCTTTTGACCTGCTCTTCGATCCAGATGGTGAGAATAACGCTGTGATCGAAATGTGATTACAGAGTACCAAAGCGAATGCCACCACGTTCACGTGGGGGATGAAGCCGACGTGGTGATTGTCCCGCCCTGGCCGGCGGCTACTCCTTACCCATCTGGGCAAGTATGAAATCCTCTCGAGACGTCTCGAGATTTCGTATTGAGTGACATCTACCCAATCTCGAGTGTATCGACGGCCTCGCATGGTTCGACATCGTACTCAAGGAGACGATCGGTGGCCAGCTGCCAGGCCTGCTCGGCGAGCTTAGGATCAGCCTGTTCGTAGTGGACTAAAAACTCGGTCAGTGCAACGGCGATCAGGAGGTCCTCTCGACGATTGGTCAGCGACATCGCCGCTTGTTTGGCTAGGTGCCGACACTGCTCAACGAAGTCGAGGAGATCGAGTTCCATAGATCAAAACCGATTTCCTCGGCTTCATCCTTCTAACCCGGGTATCCGGTACTTTGATCGTTATTTAACGCGACAGAAAAATAAATCGTGGGGATGTGTGGACGGCCGAAGCGCCGCGACCGGGTTATAGGACCCAGATGTCGGCAGAGATCTCTGCCATCTCCTCTGAACGCTTGTCGACCTTGTCTAGGTCCCAGCTCGAGTAGCAGTTGGCGAGCTCCGTCGCCATCGCATAGTTCGAGGTGAGGTAGTGCGGGTCGCGCTTCTGCTCGAACGGATCGTCAGAGGCTTTGATATTTTTGCGGTCCTCCAGCAGCGTGAGGTTCCCGACCCGACTCACATCGAGTTCGAGTTCCTCCTTAGTGGCCGTGAGGTAGTTGTGCCACTTCGCGTACTTCTTCGCGTTATAGCGCTGGGGAATGACGTGCTCGACATCCGCCCGGCCCATCGGGCCACCGAAACCGCTGTGGCGCTTAGCCTTCGGCAGGTAGTGCTCGTGCTCGAGCACCGTCAAGGCGTAGGCCGTCTTCGCGCCCTTGTTCCAGTCTTTGCGAGCGAACTCGCGACGAAACTCTTCTTTCGAGGGCATCTCTGGTTCGAGCCCCTTCTTTACCGCCTTAACTGGATTCGGTTGGCTGAACGCGGGCGAAATTCCCTTGCTCGACGAGCCGTGGATGAGGCGCAGGTAGGCCTGAATCTCCTGAGGGACGCGGCGCTCGACTGTCCGGCGGACGAACGAGAACTTCTCGACCAGGACGGCGATGTCCTTGAACTCACTCGGTGAGACGCCACGGAACTCCCCACCCATCAGGAGGATGCGTCCGGGCTTCGCACCGATAGTGTCGAGCGCCTCGAGGTGACGGTTGATTTCGTCAGCCTGGGTTTTCGACGCCTTGGTGTGCCGGTAGTTCACCGAGGCGATGTCGCTGTACGTCTCGGCGGCCATGGTGAGCCACTCGACGTACTCGAGGAGGTCAATTCCGAGGTTGTCGAGTCGCTCGTCAACGATGTGCTTGATCGTCGGGTAGAGGTCACCACCCGAGATCTTCTTGTTGACCGGAACCAAGTCACCGGCCATAGTGATATAACGGAGCGCGCGCGTCTCGTTGTGTCCTTCGAGGGCTCGACGGAACTCGAGCCACTCGTCCTTGACGAGTTCGAAGTCGACCGATGGGTCGGCGTCAGCAACCTCGAGGATACGGTTTTTCACCCGGTCGACCGGAGTCAGCTGAGCCCCGCGGCCGTTGCGCTCCTCGAAAATACGGTAGGGGCTGAACTGGTTACCAATGTTGATGACGACCACAGCCTGACGCTCAAGGATGAGCTTCTCGAGGGACCGAAGGTCGCCGACGTTGTTGACGCGCTCGTCGAAGGATTCACGAATCTGGTTCGCGAGCTTGTTCATCGCCTCGTGGTTCGTAGTGGCTGTCGGATTCTGTATCAGCTGCTGGAACGCGGGATCGTCAAGTTCCGTCAGGACGACTTTGGGCTTGCGCCCCCCGCGCGTCGCGATGGTCATGTACTCCTCGCGGAGGAATTTGGCCGCTGCCGGGTCCGAGAAGTCATTCTCGTACATGTCTGCCATGTTGGCGACCATGAGCTGAGTGACCAGAGTACGCTGTTGACCGTCCACGAGGATCTGCCGAGAGACAGGCCCGCTGTTGTCAGGCTGGACAAGGAACGACCCGATGTAACGCACGTCGGGCGAGGTAGGGTCGTTCGCGTACGCATCGATATCGTCCATCAGCTGGTCGAAGTTGTCTGCCATCCAGGCGACGCGACGCTGGAGGTCCGGAACCTCCAACTGTTCGCTTCGCTGGAACTGTTCTGCGAGTGTCGTCGTTTCCGGAACGATGTTTGTAAGCCGTCCCGGTGTTGCTTGTGCCATATGATATGGTTAACTGGGGTTCGATTCGCCCAGAACCATCAACGACGCAAACTTGATGTTCGCGCGTTGTGTAAGAGCCATCTATAGACTCCAACCTATGAAACGGTTCTGGGGTCTCCCGCCGAGCCAAGAGAACTTTTGCACGGTTTCGTTGGCCCGGTGGGTTGCGAGCAAGGGGCGGAACTTCTCCGTCCCGAGACAGAGTCCCTGACTTCCATGTCCGGCCAGGCCGACTGTCAACTAATTCGACGGGCGATAGGCAAATAAACTCTCGGATCTGCTGAGATGTTGACAATCAAATAAGGGTGAAAGCTCTAAATACGGCGTTTTGAACCATCAGGAGGCAGACTCCTAAAAGGTAAATATACATATAGTTATTATCAGGCTGTAATGAGTGTTATTTGATGAAAGTGTTTTCCCGTTTTATTTCACAGATGTTGGTTGGTAGCCGAAGTTGGAAATTTTGTCCCTAATGGTATCGACAATCATCTCGAGTCAATTTTGACTAATTTACCTCTATTACTGACTCTCTCTGGGAAATCAAACAGATCAGATGATTCCATGCGCATCTAGTAGTAAGGCATAGAGGGTTAATTTCCCCCACATAGAATCGATGTAATCCATTGAAAACACCCATATGTTAGATAGTTTACTGTATAATTATCAGTAATGTAAATGTGGAACGTATTGTGTGTCGTCCATGCCGTTCCCTGTTTCTTCAATCCAAATGTGTGACAAGATTGGCTTAAGCCAGGGAACAACTCTGAAAAGATAAAATGAAAGCAGAAATAGACAGGCTTCTTTTGTAATGGTCCTTAACGCCTTAACTCCCCACTTCCAGAGAGCCCTAACGAGATCAATCCACCAATCACGGATGTATTTGCTATTGCTTGAATCATTTTGAGGTTGTACTCTCCGCGAGCATCCTCGATGTTCTGCTCGGATTTGAGCAAGTGCGTAAGAGCGGCGTCGATCACAATTGATATCGGCGGGACCTCTGAGGAATACTCAGCCGGCGATGCGATTGCGACCACCGATGCTACATATTTTGGAGCGGCGTGATAACGCGATTTTGAACCGCATTCAGGAGTTAGTCTTCCAGCATCGTCACTCGAAGTTCACCGTCGACCTCATAAAAGTAGCCTCGCTCGATCAACCGGGAGAGTGCATGGGCCGCATCCTCGGATTCGAGAGCTACGTTATCAGTACTGCAAAGAATCTCGAGTGCTTGCTCTCGAGGGATCGACTGCACGTCTTCCTCTTCAGTTGAATTGAAATTGTGAGTGCAAAGGATATCGTATGCGTCTAAAATCCACTCTGGAAGTGGTGGCCGTGGATCAGAGAGATCGTTCATCTCGACTGTGTACGCTACTCTTTGCTATCGACTTGGTTAAGAGTATTCCTCAGCGAGGTACAGGATTGACGCCGTGAGTGTCAAATCACTTCGTTCTCGACGAGGTCTCCGACAGCACGAGAGAGGTGGCTCTCGCTGTGGTCGAGCTTCATCGCGAGTTCGGAGATGTTGTCGACGCATTTGATGGTAGCGAGGAGCTCAAGTTTGATGTGCCGGAACACGGTGTAAGGTTCAAGTAGTGTTACAGACAGAGGGTGGAGAATCCACACCACCGTCTTAACCAACAAAACTATGGATTGGCGTCCCGTGTTGGTTAACACGAGAACAGCCGATGTCCTACGAGTCACCGACCCCACCGGCGAACCTCCCGACGGAAGTCGTCAACACGCTCAACAAGTCCACTCCGGAACGCCTCCGCGATGTTGCCACGTACGCCGAAAAGCTAGCCGAACACAAGGAACGCGAGGCTCGTCTCGAGGAAGAGTCAGACAACGCCGACGTTGAGGAGCGACCTAATGACTTCCCGGACGACATCCCAGCGAAGGCAACGATCACGACTAAGGAAATCAACGATAATCGCTACTATTACTGGCAATGGAGGGAGGGGGACAAAGTCAAGTCCAAGTATAAGGGGCCAGTCAACCCCGGCGAGTAGGGAGGATAGCTGGCGTGGTTTCGGAGGAACTGTTCCCGTGTGCGAAGTGAATTGGCCGAGGGTCGTCAAGTCAGCACCCTCCGTGTGCGAAATGAATTCGTTCTCATCGTCGAGACCCCGTGTGAGAGATGAATCGAATAAGAGATTGAGGAGACTAACACCCCGTGTGCGAAGTGAAATCTTGCGCACCCTTGTCAGACATTTCTAATAAGATTGACTGCTCTTCCATCGATGCCACACCCCGTGTGCGAAATGAATCCGTCGCCGCCGTCAAGGGTTCTTCTAATTAGTCACCCTCGAAGAAATCGTCTATCTGCGCGTTGACAACAGACCGGATCAAGTCCTCGTCGTGTTCTACCTCTTCGAGTCGGATGTCGGCTTGAAGCGTCTCAGCGACCACTTCTGGATCATCAACGAAGGTATATTCCTTATGGACGCCACTCCCGTAACCACGCCCTCGTTTCGCCGACGTAACGAAGTTGTAGGTTTCGGCCTCACTCATGTACCGTAGATAGGAGTCTCGTGACTTCTCGTCGGCATCTAGCAGATCAGTGAGATACTGATATACACGGTATGCAACCGTGCTGGGAACAGCGTTCAAATTGCGCTTGGAGTGGACAGGAACGATCGCGGTCGCGTAAAGTGAGAGCTTCTTTTGCGTCGATAGCCCTTGCATCTGGGTTAGCGTTCGGTCGCGTTCGGCTTCTTTCTGGGCGTCGCGAACGTGCTCTTCACGAATAATATCTTCACCGGCTCGATCCGCGATCTCACCGGCTTTCCTGAATAGATCAATTGCCTTTCGAGCATCGCCGTGATCCTGGGCAGCGAATGCGGCACTAAGCGGAATAATACCGTCCTCTAGAACATCGTCTTGGTATGCGTCACGACGGCGCTCGAGAATCGACTGCAATTGGTTCGCATCATAATCCGGGAAAACGACATCCTGAGGATTGAACGAGCTCTCGGCTCGTCCGTCGAGATCCTCCATAAACCGGGGATCGTTCGTGAGAGCAGCAACAGACACGTGCCCCTCAATCCGTCCGAGCTGTGAAGCTCGAGAGAGCTGATAGAGGAGCTTCGAATAGGCCGGCTCGTCGTTTGGGTCTCGCTGCCGGCCTACTAAAAGATCAACCTCGTCCAAAATGATAATAACTGAGTCGAAGTTGTTGCTCAGTATCTCGTAGAACCGATTGAGTTTCTGGTCCGTCGAGATACCACTTTGAGGAATGCCGACGTCGACACCGGCTTCGTCAGCTGCATTCTTCGCTAAGCGATAGACAGCGCGGTCGTGCGATTTGATCGTCTGGCAGTTGATCTTGATAACACCGAATCGGTCTCTCTGGGAGGTCGCGAGTTCGAGAACCTGCTGACAGACCGCGTTGATAATGAGCGATTTTCCGGTTCCCGACGGCCCGTAAAGGAGCATGTTGGGAGGTCGGTTCCCCTGCAGTGCTGGTCGAAGATAGGTAATGATATCGTCCAACTGGTCATCACGACCTACGATCCGGTCCTCGTCAATGACGGCATCTGGGTCGAGAAGCCCCTTATCTCGAAAAACAGAATTCTGAACGCCCTCTTGAAGACGGCCTTTGATAGATTGAGAGAGGGATTGTTGATCGTCGCCGTCAGCCATGTATGCGTAGTGAGACTGAAACTATAAATAAATATGGGTGCCGTGTGCGTGGTTAAATTCGCCGAATTCAGCCGATAGAAGACGTTTAGCGAAGGGGAGCCGGTGCAGTAGAACAACCGCGGGCGAAATCAATTGGTTGAACCGACCCCCCGTGTGCGATATGAAATTCCGGATAGATCAGGGAACGGCCTTGGATGACGAGTCCAGGGAGAGCAATGAAGATACCCTCCGTGTGCAAGATGAAACGCTAAACGTGATATCGATCTGGATGGTGCTGATGATATCCCTCGACAATCTCGAGTGGGATAAGATCTCGGCGGTGAGTTACCCCCACACCCCGTGTGCGAAATGAATTTAATGAGAGGGAAGGTAGGAACGAGACAGGAGAGGAACCCGTAATTGGGCTAGAGAAGCCATGAGAAGGCATAGAAACAAGAAAGTATCCCAACTCACGAAAGAAACAAACCACAAAAGAGTACGGTCGTATCGAGAAACGGATCTTCCGTTTCGATCGACTCTAGTTCTAGTGCGGGTTTGATTAACAGAGTAACCACATAAAGATTTCCCTGCTACATACCCTACTCTATTTTCGTCTTCTCGAGCCTTCTCTCCCATAAAATCGCATATTCTGGCTGTTTCATGGTCCCTTCCCTTGATTGCTCATGCCCGTTGTCTTCCCGATTTCATTTCGCACACGGGGTGTGGGGGTTCGTCTTCGCAAGGGCCGTAATTAACCAACATACTATCTCCAAACGACCATTGTGTTGGTTAACATAACTCCGCATTCGGGAATGTCGCCAATTCCGGCCCCCGCGTCTCCGCGAGTTCCCGACAAATCCTGAACCGAGCCTACCCTGAACGGCGACAGCAGAACGACGGATCGTACGACTCGATCTCCTCGTGGGCCGACGCAACCCGCTCTTGCGAGGTCTTCTCGTCGTTGACGACCATGTACTTGATCTCCAATTCTGGATGGACAGCGAGATCCTGATCGTGAGTTCGCTTCAGCGCCGCCACGTTCTGCGTGTTCTGGCTGTAGACTTCGAGTAGGAGATGCGATTCCGTTCGATGAGTTGCTTGACTGGCACCGTTCCAGCGTGTAGCCGGTCGATAGCGTCCTAGAGACAGTCGAGCATTGATTCCGGCGACCGAGTCACATTGAACTGTTTGAGACACGACTGCTGGCCTTCCTCGCTGAACGGTGGTGTCCTCCCTCGTGATTTCACGGAGACGGAGTTCATATTCGATCGACTCGAGACAGCATTCGAATCAGATACGGCGTTCGCTCACTCTGTCTCCCGCTTCAGCAAAGGTGACCTCGAGGACGTCGACGAGACCGATCTCCTCTGGCAGGATCCCATCCCCGATTGCGATCACGTCTGGAAGGAGTTCAAAGTACTGCGCTCGCTGTCGACCGCACGTACAGTCACAAACGAACGCAGTATCTATACGACAACATGGGCTTCTTGGGCACTCTCGAGCGCCCAGACGTTCCGAAGGTGTCTGATACCGAATCCCCCTGAACGTACGAACACGCAGTTGTCGGCCACCGTGGAGACAACTGGCGCGTAACACGGCTACGAAGGGGATCCTCACGGGATCTCTGACTGCGACTACGGGGAACACGATTGTCTTCTAACTTGTCTGTGTTGGGTCCGCTATCTAGGGCAACCATCTAGACCGTTATTATTTTATATTCCTAGCTCGTCTGTCCTAGTAGTTCCTAGCGACAGGTGGCTAGGGCAGAGGAAGCCTCTAGACGGTCAGCCCGTTTATGCTAATCTGCTCCGGCTTTTCCACAGCGTAATTGTCTCGAGAGACTTCTCTGTGCAGTTGAGATCTTAATTTGTACTCTAACCCCCTATTCGGGGGACCCCGTCAGGGGTAATTGATCGTGATGTGCCTGTTCCTACAGGGCTGTTAACCCGATGACCGCGAACAGGGTGGCTACTTCTCGTGTGAGCCGAACAACCTGCGTCGCGACGCGGAGACGTCGTTCGACGACCTCCAACCGGTCTGCTTCACGCTCGGCTCGATTCCGTGGCTTTTCCATTTTCGACTCCGCCGAGCGCGTCATCACGATCGTTCCTAGCGACGGTGACTAACGCCCGGCAATGTCCTGTTCGGATAGGTACTTTAAAAAGAATTGTTCTCAGAAATGGTGGACCGCGTCGGAACGCCAATGTCTGAAGATGTTCGTTGGTGGTTCTTATCTTTGAGATTATCTTCAAGATCAGTAGCATCGACGGCGTCAATATATGCTCTGAGAAGAAACCGTAAAATCACAAATTCTGGCTGTTTCATGGTCCGTTTCTCCGATTACCCTTTTCATTGTCTTCCCTTCGATGTCGACGACGACACTGGGCGGTTGAAACATGAAGTTGAGGCCGAAGCCGTCGCGTACGTCATCGGCCGGTACTGCGGGCTCGACACCAGTGGGTCGGCATCCCCTACCTGTTCATGTGGGAGTCGGACGATCCGGCAGTCGCTCGCGACCGTCTCGACCGAATCAATCCAACGGTAGATCCAGATTGGCCCGCTCGAATGCCTCGGTCTCGCCCACCTTGCGCTCCAGCAGCGAGGCGAGGTTGTCATTCGCGGTGGCGAACATGATCTGTCGGTCGCCCCGGACCGCGAGTTCGATCACGAGATTAAAGAACGACAGCGTATTGAGCTCGTCCAGGTGCGCGAACGGCTCGTCTAGCAGCATCAGTGGCGGCGCGGAGTCGTGTGCCAGGTTGTTCGTGACGAAAATCGCCAGCACGAGCGCCGTCCGCTGGCCGGAACTCATCTCATCGATCCCCGCCACTTCCCCGTTTTTCCGTCGGATGACCTGTAGTTCCTCGTTGTCGCCGGTGAGTTCGACACGCTTGAACTCGTAGGGCCGCTGGAATGCTTTGAATAGTGTCGTGACGATATCGGTATACTCCTCAAGCACCTCGTCAAGACTCTCTTCGACACCCGCGAACGTCTCCCTGAGATGATCGCGCGTCTCTTCCAGTCGTTCAATACTATCTTTCAGATGGTCGATCTCGTCCGTCCTTGTGTCGATTTCATCCGACAACTCCGTGGCTGGCTTCGACACGGCCGCGTCCGCTGCCTCTTCGACTGTGAACTCGAGCATCCGACGGTCGGACTCGACCGCGGGGCTGGCATCGAGCAGTTCTTCCGGCCACTGATCTTCGAGTACATCGAGTCCCCGCCGAACGGCCGACAGTCGGTCCTCGCAGTTGTCGATCTGTCGCCGTACCTCTGTGTTGGGATCGAAGTCGCGTATCTCCGAGGTCTGCTCTGCGATGTCAGCCTCGATCTTTTCTATCATCGTTGACAGCACTGCATCGGTCGAACGTTTGTGGACAGTCTGGTTCTGTGCGAGCCTGGCGACCGCCTCCACCGTCTCGGGAGTCGCCTCGGGGGACAGAACCTCCTCCCTGCCGTCCACGACGAGACCGAACAGGTGTGGAACATCGTCGAGGCTACACAGGTGATCGCTGTACCGACGGATGTCGTCATCGATAGCCGCTAGGTCGGCACCCTCGACGATCTCCAGCGCCTGCTCGACATTCTCCAGCGACTCGGTGAGACTCTCTGGAACACCGCCCGCGTTGTGTGTGTGCTCGGGCTCCTTGCGTGTCCGGATGTCCTCGGCAGACTGTTCGACGTAACAGGCTGGGCAGTGTTGAACGTCGTCGTCATCGGTGATCTCGAGGTACTCCTCCGTGTCGGCACGGATCTGTTCACGGAGTTCTTGCCGACGTTCCTCCAGATCACCGAGTTCCGCCAGTCGGTTGCGGGTCTCCTCCAAGTCCTCGCGCCGTTCGCGCAGTGCCGTCTCGACGGTCGTATACCACGACTCGGCGGACTGTCCCGACACAATCTCGTCGACTTTGAAATCCGCCTCCTCGATTCCCCGGACGAGTCGACGTGCGTCCTCGCGGCCGGTCCCGTTGGCGACGAAGAGGAGTCCAGTGAAGAACGTTGAGAACGGTAGATCTGTAATCGTCTCGGACTTGACGTGTTTCGCAACCTCGACGACCCGGCGGCGCTCGTCTTTCAGCTCCCGAACATCCTTGAGGTCCTTCCTTCTCTGCTTGAGAAGGTCCACTTCGTCGTCAAGTTCCGACCGCAGGTCGCGGGCGGTCTCCCAGGTCAAGTCGGACATCGTGGCGTCGAGTGCCGTCTCAAGCCGTTCGAACCGTCCCATCCAGTCTCGCCATCGTGATATTTGTTCACGTGGCGTCTCTTCGTCTTTCCGTTGTCCCCCGTCTGTCCGTTTTTCTCCGCCTCCTGAATCGTCGTTCTCGATGAGCGCAGACGCTGCCGGCGAAAGGTCACGTCGGGCACTCCCTAGCGTTGAGAGAGCCTCTTTCACCTCGTCTCGTCTGTCTTGGAGCTTCTCTCGTTCCAATTCAATCTCCTCAATCTCCTCTTCTGTATCGTCGATTTTCCCATCGAGTAGGTTCAGAAGTTCGTCCTTCTCTTTCGTAGCGTATGCGAGGTCTTCGCCGTAGAGGAAGTTCCTGAATACTCGCTCGGTCTCCAAGTCGGTCGACGGCTCGAGCAGTCGCGTCGTCTCGCCGGCCTCGTGATAATTGACGCGGTAGAACTCGACACATCGCCTCGCCGGCCCCTGTGGTCGGAACCCGAACCAGTCAGCGATCCTGTCGTTGACCGAACCCGAGTCCGTAGGCAGCGGTTCGTCGTCACCCTCCATCGTGACACTCAACTCGTCGTAGGTGTCGACACGGTCGTCGTCACGCCGGGTCTGGCCGACCAGACCCATCGTGATTCCGTCGAGGAGACTCGTCTTTCCGCTCCCGTTACGGCCGTACAGGAGGGTGAACTGCGCTGCGTCCAGTCGCCGTCTGGACGCGTCCTCTCTGAAGTCTCCCAGTTCGACAGTGTCGACAGTCGGCGGGCGGTCGTCGGTCGTCGGTGACGACGACTGGGGGTGAGCGCCACCGCCATCATCCACGTCAATCTCCAGCAGTTGTTCGAACTTCCGATTACGGTTGGTTCCCTGATCAAACAGGAACCCCAGACCGTTGTCGGTTACCCGCTGGACGAGCGCATCGCGCCCGAACTCGGCGTTCACCTCCGACAGCGACTCAAGGCTGTGCTTCAGCGGGCGGAGGAATTCCTCCAGCGACTCACGGGGTACACACCGTCGGATGGCAAACTTTGTTTCGCTCTCAAGCTTGCGGCAAATCTCATCGTCTGGCTTCTCGCCGCTCTCGTAGGCCCAGAACAGCTGGATGTTCCACTGGTTCGGCGTGTCGTCGTCGTAGAACTCCAATTCGAGCTGTCGGGTGTCCGTCTCCAGTAGCGCCTCCCAGTCATGGTCGCCACCCGCCAGCAGTCGGACGAACAGTACCTCGTCATCGAAGCCCTGTTCTCGACTCCGTTCGATCCGGTACAGCGAGTCGGCGCTCTCCGACGGGTTAATCTCGGTCACCTCACCGATCGCTTCCAGCAGCGCGGGGATATCGGTCATCGGTCCACCTCGACGAGTTCGACCGGCGAACTGCTCGCAGTTACGTCTTCAGGCTGAAATTTACCGTTCGTCACGTCCTCCAGTCCATCGATCCGCCTCAGTCCTGTGTTGTCGGGCGATACCATCAAGACAAGCGGTTTGAAGCTCCTGTCATCCTGGCAGTCCCACAACTTGGCGATCTCGGCAAGACGTTTCCGACGTGTTCCCGGCGTTGGATCGTCAAGTCGCGAAAGCGAAATATCAACGCCGTTCTCACCGCCGTCCGTCGCGTTGATCGGAATATCCAGCGGTCCACATCGGTCTGCGGGATCAATGGAACGACCGTACCTCCTGGTGGCCGCGTCGAAAGTCCCAAGGAGTCGTCTCGTGTTCCTTGCCACTCCGTTGCCGCGCCGATGTCCGTGGACCGCGAACGAGTGGCCCACTTCCTCATGCCCGTTCGCTCGGAGGTTCTTGAGTGCCGCCAGCGGTACGTCCCACCTATCCTCGAGACTGTCTACTTCGTCTATCTCGAGTCGCCAGAGTGTGGCCGCCGCGATGAGTTCTGCGTCGCGTGGCAGATCGGGCAGTCGTCTCTGCCGTTCTGCCTGTTTGCAGTCAGAACACGTCTGGCAGTCACAGTCGTCACAAACCTCACACCCACACTCATTAATCTCCTCCGGCTGTTCGTCGTATGCCGATCCGTTCCAGGTCCGTGTATTCAGGATATGGGGCTCCGGCCGGAGTCCCTGTGCCGGAGCGGAGCCGTTCCCCTCGCGTCGCACACGCAGTCTACTCACCCCGTCGTCGACCAGTGTCCAGACGTACTCGGCGCGGTTGGACGGGCTCACGCCCTGTAGACCCCTGTTGTTGTATGTCGTGTTGTAGTTCTCGAGTGACGACCACTCTCGCGCCTTCGTGTACACGCCTGAGTACCCCCACTGTGCGTCGTCGCCGGCTGCGCCTGGGACGGTGCCCCAGTTGGCACAGACGTACGTTACGTCGTTCCTGTTATTGAAGATACGTGAGCGAAAGTCGGTCCACTCCGAGTGGAACGGCTTCGGGTTACACTGTGGGTGAACGATGACGTTCCCTCTCTGCGCGTAGGTGGCTACTTGATCTCGAAGGTCTTCATTCAGTAGGTCTGAACAAGTCCAGACGACGATTCCGGTTCCGCTTAACGGCCCGAAGTGGTGTATCCGGTCGCCCATTGCGAGGTTGTCGGCCTCGTTCGGGTTCGCCCCCTCGCTCATCGGGTGGGTCTTGTACTGGATTACAACTGTTGGCTTGTCGATGTTGTCAAGTGCGTCCGCTCGCAGCGGGACGATTGTCGGGGTAACGAACTCCTTGTTTTGCTCGTCAGGCACGTCCTCCCCGATCACGCGGAAGTCTTCGCGGAGGTTCGCAACGGTCTCTCGCATCGTCTCGATTTCCATCGGGCGACAGCTGAGGACGAACAACGGGCTCTCGTCGGCGAACAGTTCGTCGTGATCGCACACCCACTCGACCTTGTAGCTCCACTCGGGGGCAACCGCGAGGTCGGAATCGCCCGCCAGACTCAGGAACGACTCCGCCCTCTGTCTCGCCTTTCTCGGTCTGGGCAGCGACTGAATGTCTTCGATAACTGTCCCAGGCTGCCACAGCACGATGTCTTTCTCGCGGCTGTCCTCGAAAATAGAGTAGGCACTTCTCTCAAATCCCCCGGCAATCATGTTGACCGAGCGAATATTCTCGCCGTCCGGCATCTGATGAAGGATTTAGAATAGGCGTACTTAAACTGTCCTAACAACGGTTGCCCGATTGTCGTCTCCTGCCAGTACCTATCGACGACGGCTTCCGAGCGCTGCCTCTCACCTCACGCCGCCGCGATTACCGCCATGCAGTCCCGGATCGTCTTGTCTAAGAGATAGTTTTCACGAATCGGTGTCGTCTCTGGAACAGTATTCTATGACAGACGTCTGTTACAGATTATCGTTACAGACATATGATACAGATTGTTGTTACAGAACTGTGTTATTGGTACTTCTCTCAGACTGCTGATTGAGATAAAACGCAGTACTGTAGCGTTACAGATGTCTGTTACAGACGTCTGTTACAGATCATTGTTACAGACTCCTGTAACGAGTGTCTGAAACAGATTTATGTAATAGATGACTGTACGGTCTGTATATGATAACTGTAGTCGTGTACTCCGAATCGGGCGGCACCTTCAAAACCACCACAACTGCGAATCTCGCAGTCAGTCTCGTCCGGATGGGGCTAGACGTCTGCGTTATCGATCTCGACCCACAGGAGGGCAACCTGACGAGCCTGTTCGATGTCGGGGAACACCGCAGTGATCCGGAGGCTGATAACCTCGTCAAGCATATTCTCGAGATGCCGGACGGTGATTTCGAGGACCTCGTCGAAACGTCGGACGAAGGCGTCGACGTGATCCCGAGCCACGACATGCTCGGTGACTTCACATCGAATCTCGAGCAGAAGATCGCCTACGAAACGGGCATGAAGAACATGAGCAAAGAGGAGTTCCCGCGGTTTGAACTCCTCTATGATCTCCTCTGGAACGAGCAGGAACTGCATGAGGACTACGATGCCGTCCTCATCGACCCGAACGCTCGAGCGGAGGACCTGCTGTACAACTCGATCTACGCCATGCGGACGCTGGTTGCGCCGGTCAAACCAGCCGGCAAAGGGAATCTGAGTCTCGACGGCCTCGACGAACTCGTCGGTAACATGGAGCGCAAGCTGGACATCGAGGTCGGTCTCTCCTGTGTCGTTCCCTCCGGTGTCGGCCAAACGAACGCCCACCAGCAGTATTCCAAGCAGTTCAAGAACACCGACGAGTTCGCGACGCCGATTGCAATCCCCGATCGGGAGAGTTTGATGGATACGATGTGGGAAGCGCGGGGTTCGGCGTACAAGGTCCTCGAAGAGCGCTGGAAAACCTTCGAAGAAGACGGCGAAATGGTCAGCAGTCCCGGTGAACGAAGCGTCCGTGACCGTGAACTCGAGACACTCCGAGATATACACGAACTCGGCGTGTTCGTCGCAACGGATACGTTCGACGCTCAAATTGATCCCGAACTCGTCCTCGATATTCAGGGCCGCGGAGAGGAACGCTTCGATTTCCGAGACGTCGTTGAAACCGAGGTGGCGACCCAATGAAAGACGGATCTGGGAATCTCGATTTCGGTGACAGTGATAGCAGTGAGGAGGAGTCAACCAAGTCCGAACCGCCAGTCGGGACCCCCGATGACAGCCAGCCGGATCGTGGCCGATCGAGATCGTCGTCAACTCGGTCGGAACCGATATCCGACCAGCCCGGCACATCGTCGACGTCGACTAACGAGTCAGAGCAGGACGAGCACAAGTACCCGTATTTCGTCCGTCGGAGCAAGGTCCTCGACGAGCGAGATGAACGGATCGAAGCCCATCTTCGGGAAGTGGTCACGGACCAGGAGTCGGACTTCCGGAGTGAGCTCGCAGATGAACTTGAGACGAACGGTGACATTTCGAAATCGGACGCACGCGAGTTCGCGCTCCTGTATGCGTTCGAGAACCCGGAGGGCGTCGCGGAGTTGATGCGGGAGGAAGGTTTTGGCGAACTCGAGTAACGACCGCCGTTCTCTTTTAGCCGGATCACGCCAACCTATCAGAATTAGATAACGGTTCTCGGAAACCGGGGCCGATCGGTCTGGGCCGGACTCTACGTACGGGCGCGCGTGGATAATTAGCAGCACACCCCCGGGGGGTCAACCGGGGACAATAATTATGGACCTTCCAGACCTGTAGACTGTGTCGTTTGCCCGGACGATCGGGAAAAACGACATCATATCAGATTCAAAACAATGTACGAACTCATCGAATTCGCGTCGACGTATCCCGCCCTCGCGATGGTTGCTGTACTCGCTTCGATCCTGGTCTACGCGAAGGCCAAGGACACTGTGTACGGGCAACCCCGTGATGGTGGCAACTTCGACAAGTACCGAACGACTCGCGTCAAGGAAACGTACAGATACGCGTCGTACACGATCGCACTCGGCGTGCTGGTGTGGCTGTTCCAGAGCTCGCAGTTCCTCTCGTAGAAGGACAGCCGCACTCTCACCCGTTTTTACGGGAGTGCCACTGCCATAGCTTCCAAATCAACAATTGTGCAACGACGCTCCCGAAGCCAATACTAAATCCGTGTATCAATCCTTCCATACTGCCGAACCGATCCCTACCGATCTTAAGGGTGGCGGCGGCCCGTAGACAGTCGCTCGAACGCCTTTCGCACCGCCTGAGGCGGGCCGAGAACAGCCGAAATCGCTTAGTCAAACTTAGTGGTCATCGAGGGAACGCGACTATCGATGCTGAGGGACTGAGAACGCACCAACTCCGCGTTTTGTAGTGGACTGCAAAATTTGGTCGTGTACATCGACTACTATTGGCCACGAACACGCTCCCAGACCGCTCGAATCCGCTCGTCCATGACGCCTTTCGGATGCTCATCGTTATACAAGCCGGTATCCCAGAAGCAATCCGCCCGGTCGGCCTCGTGATAGCGCCACTCGCCAGTATGGGTCATGGTGAGCACGTACTCCCAACCGAAGTCAGTGACCAGGAGTCGGCGTTGCGGAGCGATCTGGCGGACGAGCTGGAGGCTGGCGAAGTATCGAAAACGGATGCTCGAGAGTTTGCGCTGAAGTACGCCTTCGAGAATCCCGGGGGCGTCGCCGAGTTGATGCGCGAGGAAGGCTACGGACTCACGGACTAATCGCGACGATCCCTAGAACAGCTTTTTAGTTTGTCCCGTTGACGTAAATGTATGGTACAAATTGATATGTATCGACAGGTAGTGATGATGTTTTGGAGCCTACTGGAAGGGTGCTTCTATACTACAATGTTTTTTACGCAATAATGGTCGTTATAAATGCGCTCTGTAGGCCGTTCGGGATTGAACCCTTCGATTTGGGATTGTTAAGAGAAATTGGTCAAAAATTCATGGACAAAATAACGGCCCCTGTAAGTAGGAAAATCGCTACTCCTAATTCGGCGACTCGGATTGACCGTGTTCTCCATGCAATGGTCGTTGCAGCCATTACGATCAGCTTCACCACGCTATTCCAACTTATCACGATCCCTGCTGCCGCGGGTGCTTCAATTGCGTCTGCCCATCTTCTTGGCAGCACATTTAGTGTGACAAACGTTTCTCTCCATCTCGTCGCAATTTCGATGCTACTCGCGTTAGGACTTTTCACCCACATTAACGGCCAAGTTCAGGAAGGAATGCGATACGCGTAATCGACTATCTGATTATTCGTACTCGCCGGCTAGATTCCGCTGGCCGCCCTCGCGCTGTGCTCGTTCGTCTCTGGCTTCGGTAACGTTCTCCTCGGTGTAGGTCTTGAACCCGTCATACTCGGCTTTCCGGTCGGTCCCGATCGTCGGCTCGGTCGTGGTCGTCGGCTGTTGGGATTTGCTCATCGTTGGCTTCCTCCGATTCCGGCGGGTTCGTACCCTTGAGTCGCTAGAATCCTATGTATTAAATATGTGAATTATACGGATAAGTGTTATCCCGACAACCGGCGGCTCGCAGTGGCGAGACGGAAGAAAACGAGCGAATCGCATCTATTATAGATGGTCACAAAAACCTAGATTTAATAACGCGGGCCGAATCGCGCAGATAATGCCGTTCAGAAAGACACTGGGCGTGTTCACATTCGCTTTCGTTGCATCGACATTGATGCTCGAATGGAGTGGCTTCACAGACGCAATTGGTGTGTCGGTAACGGAGGCACTGTTCGCGATTTAAGCAGAGATTGCAGTTCCGATCCTGTTGTTCGTCGGTGTAATGGCAGTCTGGAACCCGTAAACCTCTCAGTCACCGCAACGGGCCCGAAATGCTATCTGTCCGCTTGTGAACGGCCTACATGGCCGGGTGGACGGGCCGGCCGACCACAGGGAATCCAGGGACAGCCCACTCATGGAGTTGCCTCCTACCCGTCCGTTTGCGGCCTCGAAAAGCTACTCCGCGCTATTCCTCGTCGTCGTCGCTCTCGTCCCGATCGGGATGGCGAGACGTGCGACCGGCCGGCGTGTCCGGCCAGTCCTCGCGTTGGTACTCGCCGGCGTGTTCGGAATTGACGTGCCCGAGGAGCGCCGTCGCGTCGGCTTCGAACGAGCAGTCGTCAGGGGATGGACAAGGGGTAGGTCATTGATCGGCTGTAGGGCTGTGGGCGTGATAGGTCGTGTGGCTCGGGTGGAGTGGTCATGATTAGCCGATACCGAAAAGATAGTCTTTCGACTGCTGTCTGACTGTAGTGTAGCAATCAGCTAGACCGACACTGAAAACCGTTTCTTCCCTCTATTTCACTTCCGCTGCGGTGACGGTAGTTTAAATAGCAAACGGTGGCTATGACTGAATAGTCTATGAGCGGAAACAAAGCAGCGGGACATCAGGAAAAAGAGGTAGCCTGTAATCTGGAGGGAATGCAGTAGATGCCGATCCCTGAATCGAAATTCGAAGACTGGAAAGGAACGGGTGCTGACAAGGGCTCGAAGGAGGCGAGCGATAAACTCGAGAGCATCTTGCGATTGAATCGGTCACCTGCAGAGCAAAGCGAAGGTGAATACGAAATCCTTAGGCAGGGATCCTACAAGAACGACACCTACACCTACGGCAGCAGTGATGTCGATATTATTGCCAAGCTCACATCGGCTTGGTCTCGCGACCTCTCCGATCTTAAGGATGAAGATCGAGAGGGCACCGTCTAGTTAGCGCGGTTTGAGAAGTGAGCAGGTCGTAGAGTTGGTTTGGAATGATGCTCGCAGACCTGCTCAGCGAGAGCTACGCGGCGGAATTTGATGAATGTTGGGAGCGTGAGCGGAC
>NZ_JAMQOT010000011.1 GCF_029502005.1 Natrinema salsiterrestre
GTCGATACGGATCCGCTGTCAGGCCACGCGCCTGGTACCGAGAATTCCGCGAGCTGGTGCTCACCGCCGCCGTCTACAACCTTGAACGCTCCATCAAACAGTGATCGCAACCGGATTCAACAAGGCAATCCTTACCGATCGCATCTACTGGGCGGACGTGCGAAATTGCGTAGATTCTGCCGCTCCTGATTAGGGTTGTCACTCCCAAACGGCGGACTCAGGGGGATCAGCCGGTTAGTCGTGTGGAATCAACGACGAGGCAACGAGCTCAACACACTCACCCGCAGTAATCACAGGTGCGTAGTCCATCTCACCTCCCACACTCGCTTTCAGCAGGAAGTCGGTGAGCCGCCAGATATTGTACAAGAGGACCGCGAAAACGAAGTAGAACAAACGAATGCGGTAGTCTTTCGAGGAGGTCTTCGCGAGAAAATCACCTTTGATCGATTTGTACTCACTCTCGATCTGCCACCGGCGGCTGTAGCGCTGACAGAATGTCTCGGCTTCCTCAGGACCGACTCGTAGATTCGTCGCGAAGACGGCCGTTCCCTCCCCACTCGTCGACGGCACGTACAGGAGCCGCATTGGATGCGATCCAGATTCTACATGGATAGAAGCCGACTCAACAGCCACCTCTTGGTCGTCTCCCTCCATTTGTTCGAGCACATCCCGTTCGGAGCTTGAGACTCGCTTCGGAATGAGGTAGTTCACATCGAGGTTTGAGAGTGTCTGGAACACTTGTATCGAGTCAAACTCTCGATCACACAGCACCGTCTCGATCGGAACTTGTTCTTTCGCTCGTCGAACGAGCCGTCGCACAGTACGATGGATCTGATTCGACGGGTTCTCATCCCACTCGGAACTCTCACGGACCGGCTCAACCGCCAGAACGAGCGGGATGTTCTGCCCGATGATCGAGAGGGTTGCGAATTTGAATGCTCGACCGTCTCTGTCCTTGGTCCCGCTGACCATCGGCATTCCTTCGACCTCTCCGTAATAGGGAATAGTCGTGATATCGATTGCAGCGGTGACCGGCCTTCGAAAGGATGCTTCCGAGGCGATCACGGAGAGCAAGCGATCCGTTGTCTCGTTGAATCCGTTCACGAGTTCTTCGGGATCGAACTGCTTGACGGCGCGGAGGTGGGTATCACCATGGGGGCTGTACTCTTCGCCATGGCGATATTGGAAGCGAGTCGCTCCCTGCGCAGTTCCACAGTGGACCATCCCCATGAACGTCTGTAGCTCAAAGAATTGTGTGTCCTCGTACGAGGCGTTCGACGCCCGACCAGAGTCGAAGTGACCGAAGGCGTGATCACGCGCGAGGCGCGTTGTCTGGATGATCTCCTCCTGTGAGAAGGATTTGTCTTCTACTGGATCTGCGGCTTCTTGCTCATCGTCGACGATCTCTGCCTTAGGCCGCACCTCCGGCGCTGAGATGTCGCGATCGTGGACTTCCTTGATGACGTAGTGGGCGGCTGTGGTGACGAACTCCCGGGTCGCCTCGTCGAACCGGTTACGCCAGGTCCGCGAGAGCACCGATTCGTCGGGGATTTTCTCCAAGTCGAAGACAACTGCGAGTTCGGGATACTGGGCGAGCGAACGGTAGCTTTCGCCAGTGAGTTCGCGGTAGAGTAACAAGCGTACCATCCCCTCGAACGAGTGCGGTGCTGGATGCCACTCTGGGTAGCCGTCATTGAGCGAATCGAACGGCCCCTCCAGAGTTCGAAGAGCCGTGCAGAGGGACTGATCGGCTTTGAGTGCCTCTGTGAGTGTCAACCCGACAAGGTAGGCGTCGGTCAATCGGTGCTCCTGAGAAGTCATGTGAGCTATCCCATCAGCCAGTCACACAAGCGGCGCGATCCCATCCTCTTTGCGCAGGAACCGCTGCTGTTGAATCGGTCAGCACAAACAAGTACTCTGTAAGTCTCGCAGCTACGCTTCGTTCACTCATAGCTAACACCTTCATTGATGATGACTCAATCATCCTGCTCGACGTTGAGGGTGAGAAACTGGTCGGGAGATTCTGGAATCAACTATGCTGAGATAACTCGTGTGAGGACAACCAGCTTCTCAAGAAGAGGCGCGGCGTGAGTGGGAAAACTGGCATCTATAGCCCGTTAAATCGGTTTACAGAGTGCCATCTATCCAAACTGCACCGATTTTCTGATTCCGAATACCAACCGTATGCAATCGAAAAACCCCTCCTAAAGCGATCAGGCAGAGTTTCAGTCTGCAGTTTGGGTGCTAGTGGATGGTGTCACTCCTGGAAGCTCGGGGATGGATAGATCCACCCGGCGGAGCAGTTGCGCGTTGATGGCGACGATTACTGTACTCAACGACATCAGAAGCGCACCCACAGCGGGAGACAGCAGAATCCCGATCGGTGCCAACACGCCTGCTGCGAGCGGAATCGCGAACACGTTGTAGCCGGCGGCCCAGACGATGTTCTCCTGCATCTTCCGGTAGCTCGCCTTACTGAGTTTCACGAGTCGCACTACATCCATCGGGTTGTTCTGCACGAGAATGACATCCGCCGACTGGACGGCGACGTCGGTGCCGCTCCCGATGGCGATCCCGACGTCGGCTCGCGTCAGCGCCGGCGCATCGTTTACACCGTCACCAACCATCCCCACGAGCTTCCCCTGGTCTTGGAGTTCCTGGACTTTCTCGTCTTTGTCTTCGGGGAGGACCTCGGCGAACACCGTGTCGATGCCCAGTTCGTCAGCGACAGCGTTGGCGACGTCCTGGGAGTCGCCAGTCAGCATCGCCACTTCGATTCCCAGATCGTGGAGGGCGTCGACGACGCGGAAACTCTCTTCACGGATTACGTCGGCCATCGCGAACGCGGCGATCAACTCACTGTCACGAACGAGATACACCACCGTTTGAGCGTTCTGTCCCGCCTCGTCAGCGAAGCGCTGGAGATGGGCGGGGATCTCGCTATCGAGCTGGGTCAACAGGTTCGGCCCACCGACGTACACCTCGTTTCCATCGACGTTTGCGCGAACCCCTCGCCCTTTGATCGCCTCGAAGGCGGTCGCGTCGGGAGTAGTTAGGTCTCGCTCGTCGGCGGCCTCGCGAATCGCTCGCGCGATCATGTGTTCGGAGTCACTCTCGACGGCTGCCGCCAGCCCGAGCGCGTCGTCCTCGTCGACGCCGTTGACGGTCGCCATATCCACGACGCCGTGTTCGCCCTCGGTAAGCGTCCCTGTCTTGTCGAAGATGATCGCGTCCAGATTCCGTGCGTCTTCCATCGCGATGCGGTCGCGAACGAGCATCCCGTTGCGAGCGGCGAGCGACGTGTTGATCGCGACGACCAGCGGAATGGCGAGCCCGAGGGCGTGCGGGCAGGCGATGACGAGCACCGTCACGACTCGCTCGATGACGGTCGCGTCGAACGAGACCGCGACGGTCCACGCAATCGCCGTCACGACTGCCGCCCCGAGCGCGACGTAGAACAGCCAGCCTGCCGCCCGGTCGGCCAGTACCTGCGTCTTGGACTTGCTCTGCTGGGCTTCCTCGACGAGACGCATGATGCCCGCCAGCGTCGTCTCCTCGCCCGTCGCGCCAACACGGACGCGGAGACTACCATCGCCGTTGATGGTGCCGCCGATGACCTCGTCGCCAGGCTCCTTCGAGACGGGCTTGGACTCGCCAGTGATCATCGACTCGTTGACGTCCGAATCACCTTCCTCGACGGTGCCGTCAGCAGGGACACTTGCGCCCGGCCGGACGAGCACGAGATCGCCTTCCGAGAGCTCCCTGACGGGAACCTCCTCGGTTTCTCCGTCGTCGGTAATACGCTCGGCGGTGTCTGGCATCAGTTTCGCCAGTTCGTCGACCGCGCTGGAGGCCCGCCGGACCGACCGCATCTCGATCCAGTGGCCCAGCAGCATGATGTCGATCAGCGTGACGAGTTCCCAGAAAAACGCAGACTGCGTCGGGAAGACCACGCTCGCGAGACTGTAGACGAACGCGACGGTGATCGCCATCGAGATCAACGTCATCATCCCCGGCGACCGGTCTTTCAGCTCCGGCACCGCCATCTGGAGGAACGGCATCCCACCGTACGCGAAGACGATGACCGCGAAGACGGGGTTGATCCACTCGCTGCCCGGGAACGCGGGGACGGAGAACCCGAGCCACTCCTGCAGCATTTCGCTGTATAGCAGGACTGGGATCGACAGGAGCGTCGAGACGAAGAAGCGCCGGCGGAACATCTGCTCGTGGCCCTCGTGCATCCCGCCATGCCCCTCACCGTGGCCCTCATGGGAACCGTGGTCGTGTCCTTCGCCCTCGTGTCCAGCGTGCTCGTGCTGCTCGTCGAGCACCGTCTCACTCTCCGCAGCAGGGTGTGCCTCTTCTTCCAGTAGCTCCTGTTCTACCCGCTGCTCGTCCGACTCGGCGTCCGATTCATCCTGCTCGCCGTGTTCGTGCTGGTGACTGCTGTCGTCCTGCTGGTGTTCCCCTCCAGGGGGATTCTCATTTGTATCTTTGTGGTCGTCCATAGCCCATATTCTCTGTAGAGGTGGATCCGCTGGCCCCCTGAATCTTCCCCACTGAAACTGTACAGCAGGACCAGCGTAGCGAAGCTTCAAAGACAACGGTTGGCCGTTGTCTCGGAGTGGTCCGCGCGATTCTCAGGCGTAAGCGGTGTACCCGGCGTCTTCGACGGCCTCCACGAGAGCTGTGACATTTGCCTCACCATCGACGCTCGCCTGTTCGCTCTCCCTGTCGACGGTCACGTCAGTCACGCCGGATACCTCTTCGAGGGCCTCTTCGACCGTCTGCTCACAGTGACCGCACGTCATGCCTTCCACGATGATCGTCGTCGTCATACAGGGATACACACGGCCTCCTCTCTTTAGCGGATTTCCCCTTCGATCATACTGATATCGTGGGGCTCAAACTTTAGATTCAAAGTGATACCTGCGGCCGTAACGAACTAGACATCGGATGCGCCAGGTGTCAATAGCGAGGTGGCTCAAGTATCGTTGTGACGCTCTCTGTACGTCTTCGCCGCTAAAAAGACATAGAGTGCGCCGATAGCCCGAATGCCCAAGCGGAATCGCTCGTTCCATTCTATCGACTCTGGACGCTCGTACAGGAACGCGGTGGCAAATCTCTGATACAGGTCGGGAAATAAGAGGACTATCGCACCGAACACGCCGGTAAGATTCATCAGCAATGCGTATGCTCGCCCGTTAAAGAGTGAAAGCGCAGCTATCAGAACACCCTCCGACCGGACTGCTGGACGTATCCACCCTCTCACTGTTCCCTCGTCTGGATTCGAAATGGCGAGTTTCTCGAAGAGCTCGACGATTTCGTCCGGGAACAGCGCTGAGATAGCGCCGAGGACACCGACGAGTGTTCGAATCATACGATATGGTACGACCGATATGGATATAACTCCCACTGCGACGCTACACTATCGAGAACGAGGGGAGTCCGAACAGTAGCGGCTTCGAACCGGGCACGACGCGCAGAGGCCGCTTGTCGAATGGGCGTCCTGAATCCTTATGGATTCGGGGCATACAGGGCGTAGAGGATAGACAGCATCCCGGCTGCGGTGACGAGTGCTGCGACGAATCCTGCTTCGAAGATCGACACCTGGAGGAGTTCGAAGAGGACGCCTTCAAGGAGGCCGCCAAGCCCGACCAATGCGAAGCCGGCGGCGACGTACAGGAGTAACTGCGTGTGATGTCGTTGGTACCCGCGATAGGCCTGATATGCGATGACCAGTGCTAACGCGGTCGTGAACAGTTTGCCGATGACGAATAGCGTGTGGTCCATGATTCAGTCTCCCCGCATTTCCTCGAAGATGGTCGTAATCCGGTCGGCGGGGTCAGGCTGGATGTCGATGTTGACGTCGAAGCCCTCCGCCTGCAGGAGGATTTCGATGCGTTCGAGGCGCGCCTCATACTCGCTGTAGTGCCGTCCCCCGGGGTCGACGTGCGTATACTCCTCGAGGAGGCCCTGCTCGACGAGGCGGGTGACACGGCGCGAGACGGTCGGGCGTGACATGTCACATTCCTCGCTGAGCTCCTTCGCAGACAGGCGGTCGGTCTTCGTCGCCACGAGGATGTCGCGGGCGTACTCGTCGTCGAGTGTCGCGAAGATTTCCGACGGGTCGGCCTCCTCAGTCACACGTCTCTACTCGCGACAGGAGCGTAATATAGCCCGCCGATTTTCTGACCCAGAACGCCGGCTCGCCGTTATATCGTCTCTGCCTCCGTACTGATAGTTGAAGGTGCAATAACTATGTCCACACTCGACTCCGGCATGAATCAGCTCGAGAGCAGAGTCGGCGGTCTGACCGTCGGCGGGAAAGTTCACAGTCTCAGTGCGTGGTTCGTGCTCGCGCTCCGTCTCATGATGGGCTACGCGTTCGCGTACTCCGGGTTCACGAAGATCACCGGCGAGTTCGCCGCGGGCGGTTACCTCACGAACGTCGCGGCGACGAACGGCAACCCGCTCGCGGGGATGTTCGCGTGGATGGGGAGTACGCCGTGGTTCGTCGAGTTCGCGAACGTGGCCGTCCCGTGGGGCGAGCTGTTCATCGGCCTCGGCCTGCTCGTCGGCGCGTTCGTCCGCCTCGCGGCGTTCTTCGGCGCGCTCATGATGCTCATGTTCTACTTCGGGAACTGGGACATGAGCCACGGGTTCATCAACGGGGACTTCGCGTACATGCTCGTGTTCCTCGCGGTCGCCGCGTTCGCCGCGGGCCGCATCCTGGGCCTCGACCAGTACATCGAGAACTACGACGTCGGTGGCGAGACGCTCGTTGAGCGCTACCCCGCCCTCGAATACATCCTCGGCTAACCACGCCGAACTCTCTTCAGGAGTACAATAATGCAAAATCCAATTCAAGCACGCGGGATTCGTTCTCTGGGACTCATCGTCATCGGAGCACTGACGCTAGCCGTCATCATTGGAATGACTCTGACGCACGCTGCTGTTCCAGATACAGTGATGTGGGACTGGCATGACGGGATGTGGAATGATGGTCACATGGCCGGGTGGGGAATATGGAGCTGGGGGATGATGTTGATCGGTTTGCTGTGGATGGCACTTCTGATCGCCCTTCCCGTCTACATCGTCTACTGGCTGACAACGCGGTCGCCATCGGACGGCCCCACCGAGGATAGCGCACTCGCTGTCCTCCAGGAACGGTACGCTCGCGGCGAAATCGACGACGAGGAGTTCGAACGCCGGCGCGCCCGACTCACGCCTGACGGCGGCCGTTACTGACTGTTCTTCCCCTATTCGTCGACTTCCGTCTTCACGACGGTCGCTGGGCGGGTCGTCAATCGAAGGACGCGGTCGGTCACGCTTCCGAGCAAGGCCCGGTATTCTTCCGGCCGGTGTTTCGTTCCAAGTACAAGTAGATCCATATCTTCGGCATCAGCATACCGTACAATCGTCTCAGCCGGTCGGCCGTGCTCAATTGCTTTGACAACATTGACACCGACCTCCTTCGCTTTATATTGGATGTCTGCGATTGTTTCCGTTCCAAGTTCTTCGAGGCCATGTTCTGGGCCTTCGGCTTCATCAACGTACTCGTCACCGCTGTATGCTGTTACGACGTCCTCATCGACTACATACAGAACATGAAGATCGGCATTATGGGCCTCTGCTAGCGCGATAGCATGGGATTCAGCTTCCTCAGAAGCAACTGTCCCGTCAGTCGAGAGCAAAACCGTATCGTACATTTCTCTTTACTTATTGAGACTAGATTATAAAAGCCAGCGCTCTTGGATAGTGGCGTAGCTGGTAACACTTTTTGTAACTTCACAAAGTTTGGAGATTGTCGTCTCTCACGGTTGAAGAGTGGAGGATTTCTATGACGACCAGCTGATGCTAAGCTATTTCCTGTTATGAGTCGTACTGATTAGCATGGGTACCAGACCAACTGACCTCCGGATGGATATTGGTCGTATTGCTGATGAGTCGGTCGCCCGTGTCACGCCTGACGCCACGGTTGCCGAGATCGCTCACACGATGATCTCCCAATCGCGGTGTGCCAGGTACGTGGTCGTCGAAGAATCCGATCAGATCTCTGGTATCATCACCGATCGAGACCTGATTGCTAACCTGCTCACCGAGGAAAGCGAGTTAAGTGTGCTCACAGCCGAGACGAGTGGAGACGACGTACGAGCTGCTGACGTGATGACGCGTGACCCACTTACTGTGCCAGCAGATGCTGAGATTCCAAAAGTCCTGAGACAAATGAACGAAGCGGGTGCTCGACACGTCCCGGTTGTTGAAGACGGGAGCGTTATCGGGATGATCACTCTGGACGATTTAATTACGCATGTTGCTGGTGAGAGCGCACACGTTTCAGCTCAGATGGATAACGTAGCGGGCATCATCCGAACAGAGTCTACGCACGATTGAAACGCTAATTTGGACTCAAAGTTTTTCGTGTTGCTTGTGCTTCCAGAAATAGAGTCAGTTGAGAGAGATTATCGCATGAGGAGCCGTCTAAGGACGTAGTGGAGGATGCCGCCGTGTTCGATATAGGTCACGGCGGCCGGCGTGCCGACCTGTGCTGTGACCGGGAACTCGACAGTCGACCCGTCCGCGCGCTCGGCGATAACGGTCAGTTCGTCCATCACATCGAGCCCGTCATCGAGGCCGTGGATCGTGAAGATCTCAGACCCATCCAGACCGAGAGATTCCCACGAGTCGCCATCATCGAACTGCAGGGGGAGCACACCCATGCCGACGAGGTTGTCGCGGTAGATGCGCTCGTAACTCTCGGCGATGGTTGCGCGAACACCGAGTAGGTCCGTTCCTTTCGCCGCCCAGTCCCGGCTGGAGCCGGTACCGAACTCTTCGCCTGCCATCACGACGAGCGGGACTCCCTCCTCGCGGTAGCGCTGGCTGGCTTCGAACACGGTCGTCTGCTCGTCGGTTGGGTGGTGGATCGTATAGCCACCCTCGACATCGTCGAGCATCTCGTTCTCGATGCGGACATTGGCGAACGTTCCCCGCATCATCACCTCGTGGTTGCCCCGGCGCGCGCCGTAGGTGTTGAACTCGTGCGGCTCAACGCCGTTATCGAGCAGCCACTGGCCGGCAGGGAGGTCAGATCCGAAGGGGCCAGCAGGGCTGATGTGGTCGGTCGTAACGGTATCGCCGAGTGTCAGCAGGCAGCGTGCATCCTCAATATCGGCGACGCCGGGTTTTTCGAGGGGGAAGTCCTGGAAGAACGGCGGCTCTCGGATGTATGTCGAGTTGTCGTCCCACTCGTAGACGTCACCTGTGGGCGCGTCGAGAGCAGCCCACCGCTCGTCACCCTCGAACACAGAGGCATACTTCTCCTCGAACATCTCAGGAGAGACGTTCTCGTGGATTGCTGCCTGCACGTCCGCTGCGTCGGGCCAGATGTCCGCCAGATACACCGATCCCCCCTCCTCGTCGGTGCCTAGCGGCTCGTTCTCGAGGTCGACGTCCATCCGCCCTGCGAGGCCGTAGGCGACGACGAGCGGCGGGCTCGCGAGGTAGTTCGCGCGGATCTTCGGGTGAATACGCGCCTCGAAGTTCCGATTTCCGGAGAGGACGCTCGTCGTCCAGAGGTCGTGGTCGTCGATCGCTTGCTCGATGGGATCGGGAAGTGGTCCGGCGTTCCCGATACAAGTGGTACAGCCGTAGCCGACGACCGCGTACCCGAGCTCTTCGAGATACGGAAGCAGGCCCGATTCCTCGAGGTACTGCGTGACGACGCGACTGCCGGGTGCGAGACTCGTCTTGACGTACGGCGGGACATCTAAACCTTTCTCGACGGCGTTCTGGGCAAGCAGACCAGCAGCGATCATCACCGACGGGTTCGAAGTGTTCGTACAGCTCGTGATGGCGCTGACGAGGACGTCTCCGTGTCCAATTTCCACTGTCTCACCGTCGAGGTCGACCTCAACGCGTTTGGTTAACGGGTGCAGTTCCGATTCGGGTTCGACCTGAACACCGCCGTCGGTCTCCGCACCAGCTGCATCACCTTCGCCGAGCCACCGCTGTAGGGCGTCTTCGTCGACATCATCGAGGTCGTCTTCGAACTCCCCGTGGAGAAGTCCCCGGAAGCTCTGTTTCACGTCCCCCATCGGAATCCGGTCCTGTGGCCGCTTATGTCCGGCGAGACTCGGCTCAACAGTCGAAAGATCGAACTCGACCACCTCGGTGTATTCCGGTTCCTGTTCTCCGAATAGCCCTTGCGCTTCGAGGTACTCGCGAACAAGGTCGATGTGGGCGGGGTCACGCCCGGTGAGTTCGAGATACTCGAGCGTCTGCTCGTCGACCGGGAACATACTGATCGTCGAGCCCTGTTCGGGCGCCATATTGGCGATCGTGGCCCGGTCGGGGACTGTGAGATTCTCCACACCAGGACCGAAGAATTCGACGAACCGGTCGACGACGCCGACCTCGCGGAGCCGTTCGGTGATGTGGAGCACGAGATCCGTCGCCGTCGCGCCCTCGGGTAATTCGCCTTCGAGGCGGACGCCGACGACCTCGGGAAGTTTCATCGTGACCGGCTGACCGAGCATTGCCGCTTCCGCTTCAATGCCGCCGACGCCCCAGCCGACCACACCGATGCCACCGATCATTGGGGTGTGGCTGTCCGTGCCGACGAGTGTGTCCGGCAGGAGCCATTTCTCACCGTCTCGCTCGCGGGCGTGGACGACCCGGCCCAGATGCTCGAGATTCACCTGGTGGACGATGCCGGTCCCCGGCGGGACGACGTTGAAGTTCTCGAAGGCGTTCTGCGCCCACTTGATCGCGCGATACCGTTCGGCGTTGCGCTCGTACTCCAGTTCGACGTTCTTCTCGTAGGCGTCCTCGGAGTCGAAGTAGTCGACTTGGACGCTGTGGTCGATTACGAGATCAATAGGGATCTCTGGTTCGACCAGGGTCGGGTCCCGATCTTTGCGGTCGACTTCGGATCGAAGGGCCGCCAGGTCGACAACTGCGGGCACGCCAGTGAGATCCTGTAGGACGACTCGTGATGGAGAGAACGGAACCTCTGCGTCCGGTACGTCTGGCTTCCAGCCAGCAGCATTCTTGACATCCGCTGCAGTAACAGTTTCGCCGTCGGCGTTCCGGAGCACCGACTCAAGCAGAATACGGATGCTCACAGGGAGCGTGTCGAGGTCACAGAGCCCCTGCTCTTCGAGTGCTCGAAGATCGGCCATCTTGTACGTCGTCCCGTCGACGTCGAGCTCGCGGACGGCATCGAACGGAAGTGTATCAGTCATAGTATCTACACCTGGGATTGGCAGTCGTATCAATCCCTCTCCGAATCCGATTCGACGAGAATCGGGATTTGTTACGCAGAGGCATCGTATCCAGCGTCTTCGACCACAGTCACAAGCTCATCCCGTTCAGCGGACCCCTCGACCGTCGCGGATTCTGAGTCACGATCCGCAGTAGCAGACGTAACCCCCTCAACTTCTTCGAGTGCCTCTTCGACGGTCTGCTCGCAATGTTCACAGGTCATTCCTTCGACGGTGATTGTCTGAGTCATATCCATTCGTAGATAGGGGCGAGTATTCTATGTGGTTTTCTGCTTAGAATCCAATGTTGTCGCAGCCCTGGATCACCGATTTCGAAGGTGTGTTGTGGGCAACAATAATGTATCCTGCGAGACGAAGCGGTCGTATGCGCAATTTGGATGAAACCGACTTAGAAATCCTCTCGTTACTCGCTGATGACGCCCGCCGCCCGTTCAGCGATATTGGCGAGGAGGTCGACTTGTCGGGGCCAGCCGTGTCTGACCGGGTAAAGCGATTACAGGAAGCTGGCATCATTAACAACTTCACGATTGACGTCAACCGGGCTCATCTCCGAGCTGGTGTACCGGTATTTATTCAGGCCGAAATCGGCTCAGCGTCGTTGGAGGCCGCCCGCGAGCGGGCTCGAGAGTCAGATGGCGTTGAACACGTCTTCACGACCTCCGAAGGAGATCTTTGGTTCTATGCCCGTGTTGAAGCCCAGAACGTACGTCAGTGGGTAGATGGACTCTTTAACGAGATCGATGTAGCAGATTACACCGTCACGCTAATTGACGAGCTTGAATGGACGCCGTCCGTTGATGGCGTCGAATTTGCACTCACCTGTGCTGAATGTAACAATACCGTTGATAATCAAGGTGAAACGACGAGAATCGACGGAGAGATCTATCACTTCTGTTGTCCGTCCTGTCTCACACGGTTCGACGATCGGTATCAGCGACTCGAAGAGGGAGCGTAACGCTGTCTTTGGAATCCAAATTTTCCTGCAGTCGAAACCCCGCCTCTCGAAGCAGTAAATCGCCTAAACCTAGACCCCGTATAGTAGAACAAGCATGACAAGCCAAACAATCCATCTTGATATCACGGGAATGTCCTGCGCCAACTGTTCGGCGACGATCCAGGACACTCTCGAATCGCTCGACGGGGTATCGGAGGCGGATGCGAACTTCGCCACCGACGAGGGTTCCGTCACCTACGACCCTGAAGAGGTATCGCTCAAAGAAATCTACGACGCGATCGACGAGGCCGGGTACGGCGCAGTCTCTGAGACGGTAACGATTGCCATCTCCGATATGACCTGTGCCAACTGCGCCGAGACCAACCAAACCGCTCTTGAAAATATTCCGGGCGTCGTTAATGCGGAGGTCAATTACGCAACCGACGAAGCACAGGTCACCTACAATCCTGCGGAAGTATCTATTGGTGCGCTGTACGATGCTATCGAGGAGGCTGGCTACTCGCCCGTCCGCGAAGATGGTGCCGACGAAGAGTCGGGCCAGGACGCACGAGATGCCGCCCGTCAAGCCGAAACTCGGAAGCAACTCAGGTTGACCCTCTTTGGGGCAGTGTTATCGGCACCGTTGCTCTTCTTCCTCATCGACAATTATCTGCTCGGTGGCGCGATCGTCCCTGAAGCCGTCTTCGGTGTGGAACTTGGCTGGGTTGAGTTCCTCCTCGCCACGCCGGTACAGGCGATCCTCGGCTGGCCGTTCTATAAGAACTCGTACAAGGCGATCGTGAAGAACGGCCGCGCCAATATGGACGTGCTGATTGCGATCGGTTCAACAACGGCCTATCTATACTCTGTGGCAGTCCTTGCTGAACTCATTGCAGGTGGACTTTATTTCGACACGGCAGCCCTCATCCTCGTGTTCATCACGTTGGGTAACTATCTCGAAGCTCGGTCGAAGGGCCAAGCGGGTGAGGCCCTCCGAAAGCTCCTCGAAATGGAAGCCGAAACGGCGACCATTGTCCGCGAGGACGGCAGTGAAGAAGAAGTTCCGCTTGAAGAGGTCACAACTGGTGACCGGATGAAAATTCGTCCAGGTGAGAAGATTCCCACAGACGGTGTCGTTGTCGACGGTCAGTCTGCCGTCGACGAGTCAATGGTCACTGGCGAATCTGTGCCTGTCGAGAAAGAGGAGGGCGATGAGGTCGTCGGCTCGACGATTAACGAGAACGGCGTCCTTGTCGTGGAGGCGACGAAGGTTGGAGAAGACACGGCCCTCCAACAGATCGTCCAGACAGTCAAGGAGGCCCAGTCGCGCCAGCCCGACATCCAGAATCTCGCCGACCGCATCTCCGCGTACTTCGTGCCTGCGGTCATCGCGAACGCCCTTCTCTGGGGTGTCGTCTGGTTCCTGTTCCCCGAGGCTCTCGCTGGCTTCGTCGACTGGCTCCCGCTGTGGGGTCAGGTTGCTGGCGGCCCGGCCCCGGTCGGTGGGACCGTTTCAGTCTTCGAGTTCGCGATAATTGTCTTCGCGTCCTCGATCCTCATCGCCTGTCCCTGTGCGCTGGGGCTGGCGACGCCCGCAGCGACGATGGTCGGGACGACGATTGGTGCCCAGAACGGCGTCCTGTTCAAGGGCGGTGACATCCTCGAACGAGCGAAAGACGTCGATACAGTCGTCTTCGACAAGACGGGCACACTCACCGAAGGGGAAATGGAACTCACCGACGTGGTCGTCTTTGATAGCGATGGAAATGTGGTGACTGACGGTGGCGAGCCGACCCCAGATGGTGGACAGCTCAGCACCCGTGAGCGCCTCTCAGAGGATGATGTGCTTCGACTGGCGGCGATAGCTGAAAGCGGCAGCGAACACCCGCTCGCCCGTGCAATCGTCGAAGGGGCCGAAGAACGCGGCCTGGACGTGACTGAGCCTGACGACTTCGAGAACGTTCCGGGCCACGGGATCAAAGCAGTCATTGGTGACAGCGAGGTGCTGGTCGGCAACCGCAAGCTGCTGCGGGACAACGGGATCGACCCCTCTCCCGCTGAGGAGACGATGGAACGCCTCGAGAACGAGGGGAAGACGGCGATGCTGGTCGCCTACGAGGGGGAGCTCGTGGGTGTGGTCGCCGACGCCGACACAGTGAAGGAAAGCTCCAAGCAGGCTGTCACAGCACTCCAGGAGCGGGGAGTTGACGTGATGATGATTACGGGCGACAACGAGCGAACTGCCCGTGCGGTCGCTAAACAGGTGGGTATCGACCCGAAGAACGTCCGCGCAGGAGTCCTTCCTGAGGACAAGTCCAACGCGGTCGACAGTATTCAAGACGAGGGCCGGCAGGCGATGATGGTCGGTGACGGCGTCAACGACGCTCCGGCACTCGCGGTCGCACACGTCGGGACAGCAATCGGCTCCGGCACCGACGTCGCCATCGAAGCTGCAGACGTCACGCTGATGCGAGACGACCCGCTCGACGTGGTAAAGGCGATCCGAATCTCAGACGCGACACTCCAGAAGATCAAACAGAACCTCGTGTGGGCGCTCGGTTACAACACGGCGATGATTCCGTTAGCGTCGCTCGGCCTCCTCCAGCCCGTGCTCGCTGCAGCAGCAATGGCGTTCTCGTCGGTGTCGGTGCTGACGAACAGTCTCCTGTTCCGGCGGTACACCCCCGATCACGACTACAAGCTCTTCGGATTTCTTCGCTAACCGTCACCTCTAGATCAATGTCGAATATTTCCCGGCACACGGTTCGAAGGTACCTCGTCGAGACAGCCAGTAGCGAACCGACATACCTCCGGGCTCGCGAGATTGCCAGCGACCTCGACGGATCTCCCAAGGCAGTCGCGCAGTACCTCAGCCAGCTCCAGGACGAACTCACAATCGTTTCACTCGAACAGTGGGGGCGCTCGAAAAGCACGACGTGGCGATTGGAGGTGAACGGGTCGTGAGTACTGTCACCCGCCGCGTCGAGACTGTCCTTCCGGAGACCGGCTCACGCGAGTGGTGGGCGCTGTACCTGCTGGCCCCGCTCGTCCTTCTCGGTGGGGGCATCCTCGTGTTTCCGACGTTGGTCTACGACCGGTTCATCTGGCAGTATCTCTGGGGACCAGTCGTCGCCGATGCGGCCGGTCAGCCAGTCACGCACGAGGGGATTCGTGCTGTCCAGGGCTACAACGCGGTGAACACGGTAATCTACCTCGCGGCAGTCGTATACAGCCTCCCCGGACTACGTGCGTATCTCGACCAACTCGACGTCACGTTCGACGCACGACTGGCCTACGGGTTCGCTCCGATCATCATCGCAGGTGGGGCGATGCGCGCCCTCGAGGATCTCGGGCTGCTCGGGGACTACGCGGTGTGGTTCATCACGCCATCGATTTACATCGTCGTCACCGCTGTCACCATCCTCGCGCTCGGTGTCGGTGCACTCTTGCGTGACCAAAATATCGGATCTATCCCGCTAACAGTCGGGCTCGTCGGGTCGGTGTGGGCTGTCGGGGCCGTCTGGTGGGCTGTTTGGCACGGCCTCTCGACATCGACCCCACTCCGCCTATGGGTTCCTGTCGCGACGACGGGGATAGCGCTCGGCGTAACCGCACTCTACTACTGGGGCACGAGTTTCGCCAATATCACCCACCTTCGACACCCGCTAATTCTGCTGGCCGTTTTCGGCCAGTTGTGGGACGCTGCGCAGAATCTCATCGGTGTGACGTTCCTCGGCTACTCCCCAAAGCTGGTCGTGACGAATCTCGTGTACCAGGCGACTGGATTCTCCGGATCGACGTTCGTGCTGAAACTCGTCGTGACTGTCGGCATCGTGTGGTATCTCGCCGATGCGAAAGAGGAGATGAATCACACGTGGTGGTGGCTTATGACGTTCTTCATCGGAGCGATCGGACTCCCGATGGGCGTTCGTGGGTCACTTCGGATGCTGTTGGGAGCTTAACGATGGCCTCAAAGATTGGCAAAAACCGATGACTCGAACGTCCAAAATTGCGGTAATAGGTGGAGGGATGGCCGGGCTTGCAGCAGCTGCTGGATTCGACGACGCTGGATTCGTCGTCGAACTATATGAGCGGCAGTCCTACGATAGCAAAGGCGTTAATTGCGGAGAAGCGATGACAGCGGTATCGAAGATCCCACTCGAACCGACTGTAGAGAACGGCTTTCTCAACCCGCTGCCAGCGATGGAAGTGGAGGTGTATGACGGAATCGACGCCGATCGCCACCGCACTGGAGCCGGCACCTTTCCTGCTGCGGATACATATATAACGGACCGAAATGTCGTTGAGCAGTCCTGGGCAGAACAACTCTCAGAGAAGGGTGTTGACATCCACGAAAACCAGTCTATCACACGGACAGATTTCCACGAGTTCACCGATGAGTATGATCTCGTCGTTGATGCAACCGGTCAGCCATCACTCTCTAGTAAAGCGCTCGGAACAACCAACGAGTATTCAGGATATATGGTAGCGCTTAACAGTGATGTCGAAGGGGACTTCACCGAGTTGTACCCGAACAGCCGGATAATTCTGGAGAACTATACAGGGTACTCGTGGGCATTCCCGAAGACATCGCAACGAGCCAACGTTGGTATCGGCTGGACGGTCAGTGACCGGCCTAATGATTATATGAAGGCATTGAGGGAAGCCTGTGAGCGGAATGGGTGGCCAGTCCCGTCGCAGGAACGGACGAACGTCGCAATCATTCCCGAGGGACCAAGCCTTGATCCCGACAGAACCCATCTACCGGAGCATTCAGTCGTACGAGTGGGTGATGCTGCAGGTATAGCAAACCGACTCACCGGAAAGGGGATCTCACAGGCCGTTGAATCGGGATTCTTGGCCGCAGAGCTGGCTAACAGAAGCCAATTACACAATTATCCTGATAGATTATATCAGAGGATGAAAACGGAGTACATTTTCGCCACAGTTGTGAGATACTTTCTTGAAACTCGTAATCCCAAGGTTCTGGGAGCAGCAATTCGTGCCGCTGCCGGGATCGATATTGAAGACGTTGACCGGTCTCCGAGTGCAGTTCTACTGCGTCTCCTCCGCCACCCTGTTTTATTTGCCCGTATTTTCTCGAGACGACGAGTTTTAAACCGTGTCTATGGAGGAATGACTAACCAGTGGGAGTTAATTGATTGATATCCACTCGAGTTAAATTCTCAGAATCTGTTAGCTACTGAGAGGATCGGTAAGTACAAAGGATTAGATCAGTAGATGAATTCAGTCCCTCAAACAGAATTTTCCGAAATCCAGAAATCGGTGGGCTCAGCTTCATCGGTGCTCCTGCTTACATGCCCCAGCACACAATCAGTGCGTTGAGGGTGACCGAATTCCTTCTTGAGGATCATCCAACTCACCTCTGACACCCGCGTTCCTGCAATGAGCCCCGACTCTTAGAGATCACGAACCACCACCAATCTTTTTACCACTTCTGATAAACTCAGTCGTGAGGTGAAGTATGCCATGTCAACACAATCCATTCGAACGAGATTTCTCGGAACTGAGACGTCGTTCTCGGTCTCAGGAGCCTGGTTGTCGTATTGGATCCTGCTGCTTCGGCTGACCGCCGGGTGGTGGATGCTCCACGCCGGCCTTGACAAGATCTGGGCGTGGCCCTTCGACGCCAGCTGGTTCGTCGGCGGAGCCGCTCAGGGCACGATTCTCGCCCCCTTCGTCACGCCGTTCAGCGACGGCATCCTGTTGGCGTTCGTCAACGTGGCGGTACCGCTTGGGCAAACCGCCATCGGTTTCGGGCTGATACTCGGTGTCCTCACGAGGACCGCCGCCTTCTTTGGTGCCTTCATGATGCTGTTCTTCTACTTCATCAACGGCTACGGTGGCGGCTGGGCCAACGGTATGGTCACGGGTGAACTACTTGGGATCATGGTCTTCGGAACCATTGTGGCACTCGGAGCGGGCGGCGTCCTGGCAGTCGATAACCGCCTGCGTGAGATGGAACTGTTCGAGAACACGCGATTACGGAAACTCCTCGGGTGACTACCAATGAGTGACTTATCAACGGCAGACCAAATCGCCATGTACGTCGGCGGTGGCTTGGTTGTCTTGGGCGTCGTCGTGATCGGCCTGCTCGACATGCTACTGGGAGCCGGGCACCCAGTCGATAGCGAGGGAGCAATCGAACACGCTGCAGTGGTCCCCATCGACATTAGGGCGGGCATCATCCTGCTCGGCTTGGTGATTTGGGGACTCGTCGCCGTTTACAAGTTTGCCGCAGGGTCGGCACCGTCGGGATCGACTACGGGCCAAACCCCATCCGGCATGGACGACTAGTTCAACAACTCAGTCCGTGGAGCCATTTGCCAGTTAACTTTTCGCGTTGCTCGCACTAACGTCCATCTGATGCACCTAAACGTGAAGACAAACACGATTTTCAGGAGTAGCCTTATCGTTTCTTGGTTTTCCTTCTGGTCAGTACGCGCGCTTTATTCAGCAGAACGAACTTAACACTCTTTGGTTTGGTAGAAGAAACTGAAATCAATACGCAATAGAAATTTCTGGATTTAAGACTGAAATTAGTATATTGAAAATAATATTTCAATATAGCCCTGACTTCCGATTCTGGTTTGTCTTTCGAAGAAAGGTGTACGGGTGTTTTTTCAATTCAGCTGTCCTTCGGTTAACCGTTAGAACGGGGTAATCTGCTTCCTCGATCACTTGAGCTGCGACGCTTCCCTGTAATAGCCGACGAATGCCAGTCAATCCTCGTGTCCCCATTGTAACAAGGTCGATGTCAGTCACCTCAGTGTATTTGAGAATCTCCTGCTGAGGTTGACCAAAGCTCAACGTAGTTCGGACAGGAACGTCCAAGGTCGCTGCCTTCTCCGTAATGTCCTCCAAGAGCCGAGTTCCCCGCTGTTCCCAAGAGTCAGTGACCTCTTCCCACGTGAATCCAGGCCGACTCGAATAGGACTGTTCGGAAATGACAAAAAGTCCATGTAGGGTTGCATCATACCGTTTAGCAATTTGTAGCCCATGTTTGAAGGCCACAGATGCCTCGTCGTATCCATCCGTAGGCACGAGAATATCTGTGAACTGACTAGTAGATAACTCTCCTACCGGATCAGAGGGATCCATATCAGGTATCGTCAAGACAGGAAGAGAGATATTTTGAATGATGTGGCTGGAGACGTCTCTCCGGAGAATTCGTGCTAATCTAGTCTGTGTAGGTTTCTGGTGGACAAGCAAATCGATATCATTCTCCTCAGCGTATTCCCGAATAACACCTGAAGAGTGCCCACTATCCACTGCTGGTATCACATTGAGTCCGAGCGAGTGGGCCTGATCCACCACGGGTTCAATTACCGCTGCTGCGTCCCATTCCTCTTGTTTAGTGACTTGGTCGGATTCCACCTCCGTGCGTTCCTCATCTTGAATAGATAATACGTGGAGAGCCGCATCATACGTTTCTGCAAGTGATAGACCATATTGGACCACTGAGTCCCTTATATCAGCTCCGTAGAGTGGAATGAGAATCTGGTTGTACAGGTTGATGTCCGCACCTTCTCGAACTTCTAGATGGCTGGGGGAGTTCATACATATCTATACGTAACGACGATTTACCGTGCTTTCTGTTAAGAATCGAAACCGGGAGAACAGTCTCTGGGGTGGTGACTTGAGGCTTTTATCGCAAGTAACTCGCTATAGCACGCCTATTTCGAAAAGAGTGGAGACGTCGTTTGGAGTCGCATCAGTTCGACGAGAGCGTATTTCCCACAGTTTCGAGGAGTGAAGTGTCGAAGTCGGTGCGACGAGTCATGCTCTGGGTCATGTTGGGCGCAATTTAAGGCCGATATGCTCGTTGACGGAAAACCGTCACGGCAGCACCCTCGACCGATGAGGGTCGCCACATGGAGACGAATACGGGACTCTGACCTTTGGGGTTTCCTACTCAGAACTGAAAGTCGCCTTCCCCGTCGTGCTTGAATCCGTTCTCAATACACAGGAAAGGTCGACGTACAATTGAATACCCCCGAACCAAGTGACGAACATATGGAACGGACCGTAACTCGTCGCGGACTACTACGGGTCGGTGCGACGACAGTCACACTCGGAATTGCCGGCTGTTTAGGATCATCGAGTGAGGACGAGTGGGACATCGAGGGGACGCTGGCAGTGACGAACGCTCAGCAATACAGTTCACCTGGCTGTAGCTGTTGTGGACGATATGCGTCGTATCTTCGGGACCATCTCGACACGACGCTCGGGGAAACCGAAACCGAGGACGTGGCGGATCTCAAGCGCCAACACGGTATCCCATCGGATTTACAGAGCTGTCACACACTCGTCCTCGACGAGTACGTCGTCGAAGGACACGTCCCTGTCGAGATTATCGCGACGATGCTCGATGAAGAGCCGGCAATCGACGGCATCGCGTTGCCCGGGATGCCGGCCGGTTCACCGGGGATGGGCGGGACGAAGTCCGACACATTCACCGTCTACAAACTCGGCGGCGGAAAGACAGGTAACGTGTACACCGAGATCTGAACAGAGAACACCTGGTCAAGATACTTTGGGACGGCAGTCGACAGCCTGAACGATGATTCGACGACTCCTCCATGGCCTCGGGTATGTGCTCGCGTACGTACTTTTCCTTGGCGCGAATACGCCGGACTCGGTCGTCACCCGTCTTCGCATCGCGTATCGTCTTGTCGGTGTCCGGATCGTCGAGACGCCACAGATCGATTCGGTCGAACGGACGATCTTCCTGTGTCCGTACCGAAATCTGGGCGCCACTTGGTTCGGGGAGAAGTGGATCTGTCACGACATCCTAGACCGCGTGGACGACGGCTACGTGACGTATCTCCGGCGGCACAAGGGAATCGACTACCAGCGTCCTCGCGGGTGTGCCGACCTCGCGTACTGCGACGAATCCGAGTACTGCTATTCGGAGGTTTCCGAACTCGAGTAGGTGACCGATGGATCAAAGTACTCTACGCAACCGGATCACCGACCAGTTCTCCTACCGCGGCGAGCGAGCCGATATCTGGCGGGCGTTCGACCTCCTGTTCGATACTGACGAGTTCCTCAATCTCGGCTACTCGGAGTGGTACCAGCCACATATAGCCGGTTCGAGTCAACGTCGCCTCGTCACGGAAGTCGGCTCGAGGGTCGCGTCGCATCTACCCACAACCGACGGAGTGCGCCTCCTCGATGTCGGCTGCGGTCGGGGGGGTCCAGCCCTCCACCTCGCCTATCAGTTCGGCTTCAACGTCACTGGTGTCGACCTCGTTCCGTACAACATCCAGATGGCAACCGAGAACGCACGGGGTAAGCACCTCGATTCCGAGTTCATCATCGGTGACGCGACACAACTCCCGTTTACCAGGGACTCGTTTACCGCGTGTACAGCCATCGACGCGCTCGTATACCTCCCCGAGCGGAATCGCGTTTTCGCTACAGTCGCAGATACCCTCGAACCCGAGGCGGTTCTCGTAGTCTCCGATCTCGTGATGCAGTCAGACGTGACTGAAACGGAACGGAGATTGGTCGATTCATTTGCGGATGCGTGGGATATGCCGTCCTTGGGTACTGTTGAAGGATACAAAGCTGCTCTCGACGAGACAAGCTTTGAGCTCAAAGCGGTCGAAGATATCACGAAACACAGCGTCGGACGCTTCCGAAAGTGGACGACGCTGTACCTCCAGCTACTCACGAGCCCGCTCCGGGCTCTCATTGAACGACTGTTAGGAGCGTATGATCTCGATCCCCTAGCGATTACTGAGCAGGTACGGAAGGCTCACCACGCGCTGCCGTTCCTGCGACACGTTATCTTCGTTGCGGAACTAGAGACTACTTGACTGCTACTTGCACGGCGCAAGAAAGAATCGGATCGTCACGTCGACGCTTGAGCATCCACGAATTTGGATGGACCTGTGGGGTCTTCACTCCTCGTGATTGTCGTGTGGTGGATCGTGACCCATAGGTTTAGAATTGGTTCAGACTCCAGTATTTATATAGGACACAGATAGGAATCCGTTGGTATACTCGAACGATAGTTCGGGATTGTGAGGTACTAACCGTTGATTGTGGAGTCAGAAAAGCCAAACCGTGCAGCACGGCTCAAATCGCTATGTATCCCGACTTTGGATTGCTAAGAACAAATTGCTTGGTTCAGGCCCTCGTACCATTGATGTGGGGTGAAACCGAATGGCAACTGATCCAGTCTGTGGAATGGACGTCGATGAAAGTGATCCGGCGGCCACAACTGAGTACGACGGTCAGACGTACTACTTCTGTGCCGAGGGCTGCAAGGAGACGTTCACCTCGACACCGGAGGATTACGTCTAACCGTCACACCCCACACCTGCGTCGTAGCTCCCCCACACCCACCCCCATTCACCCGATCCCCTCACCCCCATTCCGCCTTTCGATGACCCAACCAGAACTTGACGACACGGATCGCGAAATCCTCCGTCTTTTAGCGGAGAACGCGAGACGACCCTACAGCACTATTGCTGAGGCTGTAAATCTTTCACCCCCGTCCGTTTCAGCACGCGTCCGTCAGTTGGAGCAAGATGATGTCATTCGTCGATTCACCGTTGATCTCGACCTCACACAGTACGAAAACCGGATACACGTCATGGTACGCCTCCAGCCTGAGCTCGGAAAGACAGATTCACTTCGAGAATCGATCCTCAAGGCCCCATACGTAGAACACGTATTCACAACTGCTGAGGGCGAGATCGTGGTTGTTGCGACACCGCCGCGGACTACGGTCGGAAACTGGGTGCAGCACAGTCTACCACTGAGTGACGTGCGACGATACGACGTGCAACTGCTGTCAAGCGCCACCCGTTCAGCCTATGCCAACGGTACTGAATCCGTACTTACGTGCGCACACTGTGGAACCACTATCAGCGAAGACGGAATAGCTACCCGCGTTGGTGGATCACTCCAGCAGTTCTGTTGCAAAGACTGCGAGACCGCGTTCAAAGGAGAGCACGAGAATCCTCAAGAAAAGTAGAACTACAGATCAATGCCTGTTGACCCCGTCTGTGGGATGGAAGTCTCACAAGAAACTGCCGACCCGACTATCGAACACGACGACAAAGTGTATCACTTCTGCTCGGAAGACTGTCGAGCAGTGTTCGAGGAAGTACCTGAGAAGTATACCGAAACGCCACATCCGCATCTCGTTGAATCGGGAGGAATGACGCTCCCCCGAGTGCCATACGGTCGAGCCACTGGAGAGTTCGATCTCTCGATAACCGACCCATCTTCACTTAGCACGGGAGATAGTGTTCGCTTCTCGAAGACGATCACAGACGAGGATGTTAGGAAATTTGCAGAGGCGACCGGAGATACAAACGCGGTCCATCTCAACGAGGCATTCGCTGAAAAGACCCGGTTTGGCCACCGCATCGCTCATGGAACGCTCGTCTCGGGAATGATAAGTGCTGCACTCGCGTGCTTTCCCGGAGTCACGATCTATATTTCCCAGAATTTGGAATTCCGCCGACCAGTCAGCATTGATGACACCCTGACGGCCCGATGTGAGATCACCGACGTTCTCGATAACGACCGATACGAACTCACAACACAGATCGAAGATGATAGTGGAAGCCTCGTTCTCGATGGGGCAGCCACCGTTCTGATCGATCCCCTACCGGACTGAATCCGGCAGGGCTGTCGTGTTGACCACGACGAGATTCCCGAGACCGTCGTATGACATCTGTTGTAGACCAACTCGGAGGCCCATCTAATCAGAAGGGGTATTCGATTCGATAAGTCCGAAAACTCGGCCATCACAGAATAGTGCGGAGGAAATACTACTATTCAGGGTCGCGTTGACAGTGTCGTTTTGGATTTGAAAGAGTAATCGGAGTGAATTAGGAGCGTGTACATGTAGCTGACAATGGGATCATCCACAACTACTACGCCAGAAGGGAACAGTAGTGAGGTACTCGTTCGTGCTGAGGGAGTCGAAAAAACGTACGGGTCAAGACTCCCATTCACACGATCTGTGACCGTCTTGACCGGTGCCGATCTCGAAATTCGGACGGGGGAAATCGTCGGGATCGTCGGCGCGAACGGGTCGGGCAAATCCACGCTCATGAACATCCTCGTCGGTGTCCTCGAACAGGATTCCGGAACAGTCGAACGGACGGGAACCGTTGGCTGGTGTCCACAGGAACCACTGCTTTACGACCGCTTGACGGTCGGAGAGACGTTCCGACTGTTCGGTTCCGGATACGGAATGACCGCCGAAGAAATCGACGAGGCCAAACACCGCTTGGCGTCGAAACTCGATTTCGAGCAGTACCTTGACTACCGAATCGACCAACTCAGTGGTGGAAACCGGCAGAAAATCAATCTCAGTATCGCCCTGATGCACGATCCGGACGTCCTCATGCTGGACGAGCCCTACACTGGATTCGACTGGGAAACGTATCTCACGTTCTGGGATCTCGCTGAGGAACTCGCTGCCGACGGAACAGCTGTCACGATGATTTCACACCTGATCGAAGAGCAAAGTCGTCTCGACCGCATCTATGAGGTTCGTGACGGACAGGTCTACGACGTGACTGACCAGGAAGGCGAGACTGATGCAACGGCCAGTGAACGGGGGGAAGAGACCGATGAATAGGGTTTGGACGGGGATTCGGGCGAACGTCTCCACCTTCCTCAGAACCCCCCTGAATGTTGTCCTAGCACTTCTCCTTCCGATTGTCGTTATCGAAGGCTGGGGACAAGCAATGGCTGGGTTACCAAGTATGCCGACGGTCGAGGCGATTCCGATCGAGCTAGGTCGCCTTCTCGGAGCGATATTCGGGGTCGCCATCATTGCCGGCCTGATGGGACTCGCGCAGATGATTAGTGCGCGTGCAGCCGATCGGCGACTCGTTCAGACAGGCTATCCACCCCGAACACTGCTTGCGACTCGATTAGCGGCGCTCGGAGGAGTGACCGTTGTCGTGGCTGCCGTGAACTACGGCGTTCTCTGGCTGACGATTTCACCGGAAGCCCCTGTCCTGACGTTCGTATTCCTCGTCCTCGCCGGCCTCGTCTATGCGTTTCTTGGCGCACTCGTCGGGGCGCTCCTTCCGCGACTGTTCGAAGGCTCGCTCGTCGTGGTGTTCCTCGCGATGATGGACGCGTTCCTCAGTGGCGACAGCCCGCTGGCTGCTGACATTCCTGAGTTCGTGGAATACTTCCCGCTCTATCATCCGAAGGAACTCCTTCAGGAGGCGATGTTCCAAGGTACATATACGACGGGCGACCTCGGCTTCGTTGCCGGATACCTGCTCGTCTTGCTCGTGCTCGTCACCGTAGTGTTCGGAGTGACGATGCGCACCAGTGGTGGGTGGTCCGCATGAACCGTACGACAACGGCGTTCTCGATCGGCATCAAAGAACAGGCGCGTAACTACGTCCTCGTCGCTCTACTGGTCGTCCTACCGGTCTCGTTCATCACGTTGGCGTTCGCAGTCACCCAGGACGTCGAGATGCCGGTTCGGACGCTCGTCGACGGTGAGACGGCGACGGTCATGCGGGGGATGCCTGAGGTCCACGGCGTGATCATGACGCCGATTACGAGTGCTCTCATCGCCGGACTCGCCGGGTTGTTCCTGATGCGAGAAGCCAAAGACACGGACGGTCGTCTGGCAGTCGCTGGCTATCGTGCATGGCAGGTAATCGCTGCCCGGTTTGGGGTTCTCGCAGCAATTACTCTCATCGTCACCGGTGTCTCAGTTGGTGTGATGCTCGTCGATTTCCAGCCCGAGTATCTCTGGTGGTTCGTCGCAGCGATGCTCGTCGTCTCGGTCACGTATGGTCTCATCGGGATGCTCGTCGGGGCCGTCTTCAACCGCCTAGCCGGGATGTGGCTGATGCTGATTCTCCCGATGCTCGATATCGGACTGTTTCAGGATCCGCTGTTTATTCAATCTGAACCTGATTGGTGGATGAAACTCTTTCCGGGCTATTGGCCAGTCCGTGTAATGGTCGATACCGGACTCACAACCGACGTAGATACGGCTCTCTCGTTGGTGTGGGCTACTGGATATCTTCTCCTCGTAGCCGTGCTCGCAATTGGTGTTTACTACCGAGCCACACAGGCGAGTTGATCACAAGAGAAATCAGTCATAAATGGAACAAAACAAGTCACGGGATCGTTCTGAAATCAAAGGTATCGGTGAGGGCGGTATTCTCTAATCCCCGAATCACTTGACCCCGGTGAGTTCACCCTCTCACGGTGGCAATCAGTTGGAGATGTCCTCATCAGTAGCATCTAATCGCTCACGGCGACGTCTATACTCCTCCTCGTCAATTTCGCCCCTGGCATAGCGGTTCTGGAGCGTTTTTCTGGCTGAGTCGTCGGTAGTCGATTGAGGAGATTTTTGGTTTCCAAGCCAGTAGAGCCCGCCACCGAGAACGCCCAGCATTCCGAGTACGCCACCAACAGCTGGTAGCCCTCCAACTCCACCTCCGTTGCGGCCACTCATCATTCCAGAACCACCTCGTCCCATCATTCCACCACCAGTATTCCCGCTTCCATCGCTGCTTGAGCCGTAGGCGACTGTACCCTGGTCAACAATCGCCTCACTCGATGGGACCTCTCCATCCGGGATTGAATCCTCCTCTGCCGGTCCGCCAGGACTGCCAACTACGATCCGTCCGACCATCCCAATCGACTTGTGCGGGATGCAGTAGTAATCATACGTCCCTGGCGTTTCGAACGTATATTCGAAGCTCCCGTCTGAGATCGTCCCACTATCGAAGGCGGAAGCGCCCTCCGGAATACGATCTGCGTACGCCGTAGCGGAATGTGCCCCCGCTGCGAGTTCAAATTGAACGGTTGTCCCGGGATCAACACGTAGGCCGATTGGGTCGAAGTAATTGTTTCCCATCTCCACGATGGGCGTCTCCTGTGCGTTCGCTGACTGAGCAAAGCCGGTGCTGGCGACTGCGCTGGCACCGACAATGCCTAAGAATTGACGTCGGCTGTGATGTGTCATGTTGTCTGGATCATTCTTCGGTGGGTAGCTACGCGCGATACTGGTGCGAAGACTTCGGACGTGACTCACTCCGAACTTGTCGTTTGTTCCCATTACTACTCATAACCATATGCTGAATCGAGCACACCATTTCGATGTAACGGAACGATGCTGCCGAACGGTTGGTTTCGATACCCTCGAGTCGATCCGCAGGTGTTCAAACGGGTGAAACGCGGTTTGGGTAGTGGTCACTCTGATTGTTCGAGCTTTTCTCGTCGGGCTTCGAACTCTTCGTCCGTGAGATCGCCACGAGCGTACGCCAGACGTAACTCTTCCATCGCGGGATTATGAGACGTCTGTGTCTCGCTCATCCGCCGGAAGATGAGATATCCACCGCCCAGAAGCGCAAGGAGGAAGATGACCGGGACGAGCATCCCGATGAGGGGCCACCAACCACCTGTGGTACCGTACTGGCCCATCATTCCTCCGTATCCCATCATCCCACCGAACCCCATACCCATTGTGAGCAAGGGAAGGAGGATGAACGCTCCGAGGACGATGAGCAGTATCGTCGTCGTATCCAGTTGATCCGATGATGCCATCAGAGATCAGGCCTCCGATGCGGATCCGAACTCGTCAGTTACGGCTGCCAGTACGCGGTCGAATCGTTCGCTGACCTCGGTCGCGACGGAGTCAAGCGCGTCGTTATCAGCGATCCCGACTAACTGTTCCGGGTCGACCGCACTCACCACGATGACGCCGTCATCGTTCTCGTAGACGATGACGTTACAGGGCAAGAGCGCACCGAGTTCAGTTTCTACACTCAACCCTTCGTATGCCAGCGGAGGATTGCACGCACCGAGGATGCGATACTGGCGGAACTCCTCACCGAGTTTCTCCTTGAGCGTCGCCTGAATGTCGATGTCACAGAGAACACCGAATCCCTCGTCTTTGAGCGCGGCATTCGTTGCGTCGACGACATCGTCGAACTCTCCATCAATCTTGGTTTATATTGTGTAAATCATGTAATACTGTATCCTGTTTACGCACTTAAGCGTTCGGTCCCGTCGCCCCAACTGGCAGACGAGAATTTTTTCTCGACGATGCTCCTTCTATTTCGGTCATGGGCACTACTCGAGTTGCTTTCGTCGACGTTCGAACTCTTCATCGGAGAGTTCACCGCGAGCGTAACGCTCACGAAGAACCGAAAGCGGCCGACTATCACTCCTCTCAGAATCTCTGTTGAGGAGTGAGTAGACGAGATAGAGCGGGACGACGATTAGGAGCCCCATCCAAAGGAAGCTCCAGAGGCCCATTCCACCGCTGAAGACCCCCCAACCGCCGCTACCCATCATACCGCCGCCGTAGCCTCCACCACCGTGAGCCGCTGCGGTGCCCGTTGCTACAATCAACAGCGGAACCGCTAGTATTGCGATTCGACGAGTCGTCCGCCCGAGAGTGTTGGTGTAGTGTGTCATTGTGATCGTTGAGTCAGTAAGTCGAATATCTATCGTGTCAGACGAGGATCCGAACAGGGATCGTTAGCAGCCGTACCCCTGTCCGTTCATCCCCGTCGCGGTGTGATTGTCGTCCGCCATATCTTGGGCCATCTCGTCGACGGTCACGCCCATGTGCGCTTCCATCTCGTCAACGGCATTCGGGCCCATGTAGTCGGTCATGTGACCTTCCATCCAGGCCGCCCAGTCTGCTGCACTACCATCGGCTGGCGTCCCTTCAGCTGCCGTCTCGTTCCCCTGGATCGGTTCGTCACCGTGTGCGCTAACTACCGGGGCGGCAAACGCGAGTCCGACAATCGCGAGCACCACGAGCAGCCATCGTCCGAGGTTTCGGTTGGTCATTGTTTTTCGCCTCAAGTAGTCATACGGTGGGTTCGGAGTTATCTTCGTGGGAGTGAACTCAAACAGGAGAGCGTTCAAGAACGTCTATAACGCCATCTAAACGTTTTCTACTGACGGGATCGTTCATACCTGCCGAATTCGAAAGGATCAGAGGAATGGTGAGAGCAAAGGGGATCCGTCGAGACTGTTCACCTCATTGCGGCGATCCAGACAATAACCACGGTTCAGGCGGCGAGGGAGGCTCGGGTATTGCTGACCACGAACGAGATGGATCAGTTCCCTCGGAACTGGTGATACTGCCTCGTGAGTGCCTGACGATGGTAGAGGATTCCAATTGTCATGAGGAACAGAACGGTCGCAATTTCGTAGCCATACGCACCAAGCAATAACATCGTTGAAGAACCACTCAGTCCGCCTGCAAGTAGTACGGCAAACAACGGGCTAACGCAGGCAGGGCACGCCACAATCCCGACTATTCCTCCGACTGCCGACTGCGAGAAATCAAGCAATGCATCATAGACGAGATACGCCAGCGCGAACAGGCCAACCGCTTGGTAAGGAATGAGCGAGACCGTGATCAGGTCACCTGTATAGACGAAGACCGGACTCCATCCCAAAGATCGACCCCACGTTATTCCGAAGCCGCTTGGTCCAGTGAGCTGCCCGAAATGAGAGGTGCTCGGTCCAAGTAATCCTGAAAAATAAAACATCACGATGAGATATAGAGCAACGACAAGTGCGGCACCAATACGATACACTCGACGTTTCGTTACAGGTCGAGTGTGCCAGATCACCCAGACTGAGGCGGTGAACCAAATAAATGGAAGGACGAAATGGGTCCACCGGCTCCCCATATCTCCTGTGAAATATGCGTACACCAACCCGGCGATCAACTGTGCGGCGAGGAGGAGATTGAGCCACGTGCTTGACTTGAGAACCCGGCTAATGCGATCAGTTTCGAGTGTTGCTTGTGACATGATGGGTAGTGTTAGTATGAATTTCTACGTCTGTTAGTTCTGCAGGTCATCACTCGGATACACGCGGTAGGTTCGACCCTGTCGTTCCCGATACAGCAGCCCGCGCTCCTCGAGTGAACTCACGGTCTGGCTCACTTTACTCTTTGAGAACTCAGATCGATCCCGAAGTTCGATCTGCGTGATTCCAGGCGAGTTCAGGACGGGTTCAAGGACGCGTCGTTCATCATCCGGTAAGAGATCGAGAACGCGCGCTTGCGGATCCGATTCAGGATTGATAGGCGTCGCCGGCGAGGCGTCATCGTCTATCGATGTAGGCGTTGCCTCCGATACCTGATCGGGGTCGATGTGATCCGCTGAGTCGGTTGTCGAATCGATGAGATTCCCTCGAACCACGTAATAGATGCCACCGATACTGCCTGCGACCAGAAGGGTTCCAACCACGTACCAGAGAGGATCTGGACCGTGAATCGCCCCCATAGACGAGTCCATCATCGGCCCCATCGACTGCTCGATAGCGCGACGCTGTTGATAGGCCCGCCAACTGAGTAGTCCGCCAGCCAAGAGGACGAACCCAAGGAGCACACCAACGACGGTATCCGCTGGACGTTGGTTCATATGACATCCCCTTGTTTCGATATCTGACTGCTCATACAATCAATTTTGGCGCGACAGGTGTGACAATTGCGGATTGAAGGTGCGATGATGAAGTGCTTCACAGCGGATGAACCACAGTACATCTATCAGTGATCGTGATCGTGGTTTGTTATCTGCGGGCTTTGATCAGCAAATTCCGTGGGCTCTTCCTCGAATGCCCGCTTACAGGTCTTCGAGCAAAAATAGTACGTCATCCCATCATTGGACGCACTCGGCCCCTCATCGTCGGTCCGCATGCCACACACCGGATCACGATACTGACCTGGTGCGCCGATTCCACGTCGGTAGACATACAGGAGGAACCCGGAGAGCGCGAAGGCGATAATATTGAGGTAGAACGTGTAGTTGAGCTCGAAGTACGTCTGTTCGGTCGCCGTCTCGCCACCGGCCAGATCTGGTACGATGCCGAGGGCGTCGAACAGCAACTCCATGAGGAAGCCAGTGAACGCCATCGTCACGAAGAAGACGCCAAGGATGTACAGCATGATCTTCCAGCCGTAGTACTTCCGGTAGACGTTCAGCACGGGCACGGTGATGAGGTCGGCGTAGACGAACGCGATGATCCCGGCGAAGCTGACGCCACCGCCCCACAGCGCGACGGCGAACGGGACGTTGCCCATACTGCCGACGAAACTGAGGACGGCGATGATGACGCCCATGACGGCGTTCTCGGCAGTCACGAGCAGGCCGTCGCCCTGAATGAACAGCGTGTTCCACACCCACTGCGGGACGAAGACGATGACGAACCCAGAAATAAGGAAGCCGGCGACGATGTCTTTCCAGATCATCGACCACTCCTTGCGGTACTGATTCCCGACCTTGTACCAGCCACCCCACGACAGCAACTCGTCACGCCACCCGCCGCTACTCGACGTCTCCTGGCGATAGGTCTCCATACAGCCCTCCGAGCAGAATTTGAGCGTCTCACCGCCGTCGGTCGTGAGCGTGTACTCGTCTTTCCCCTCCATCCCGCAGGTGGGATCTTCCGTGACGCCCGCCTGGCGGTCGCGCTCGTTGAGCTTCTCGCGGACTTCGTTAAACAGGTTTTCGGGAAGCGTAAGGTGGACGATGGCGGCCATGACGGCGATGAGAATCAGGCCGCCGAGCAGTTCCGCGACGAGGAACTCCCAGCCAAGCAGGATGAGAATCATCAGCCCTAGTTCGACGATGAGGTTCGTCGACGCGAACATGAACGCGAGGAAGTTCACCGCGTGCGCCCCCTTCTTGAACAGGCCCTTCCCGATGGCGACGGCGCCGAAACTACAGCCACTGCTTGCTGCTCCGAACACAGTCGCCTTGGTAAGTCCAGTTAGATCGCCCTCACCCAGCACCTGTGCCATCCGCTCCTTCGAGACGTAGACCTGGACCAGACTCGTAATCGTGAGGCCCATGATGATCGCCCACGCCGCCGTCCAGAGAAATCCGACACCGATACGAAGGGATTCAAGAACTCCGTCGATTATCGTCGCCTGCATAGGTGTATCATTGTAGGGATCATCTATTGCGGTTTTGATTAGAATATACTGCCTATGAGGGTATCAGTACTATGGCATCGTAACCGTCGGCCATAGATGATCTATCGTGAAGAGGGGAAAACATTGCAAACCTCCACAAGCTCCACGGAATCCGACTTCAGATTCAAAAGGGGAATCTGATTAAATCACGCCGACGTATTAGAGGCTAATGGGACCAGTAGAGACCGATGATATCCCAAATGAGGGGAACACCACCTGGAAGAACAGCCTTCGCCGGCCTGCTCGGTTGTCCAGTACGGTAACTGTCACATCCACTTCCTAATTTACGATGGCTGTCGATCTGGCAATCCATGATGCACTCGTTCTCACAGCCGACGAGCGGAACCGCCTGTACGAGCGCGGCACAGTATGCATCACCGATGGCTGTATCGAAGAAGTCCGACCATCACGTGCAGGAGACGGAGAATTAGAAGCGTCCACCGTTATCGACGGGAACGGGAAACTGGTGATGCCGGGGTTGGTGAACGCCCACACGCACTTGGAGATGACACCGCTCATCGGTGCGTTTAGCGAACTCGAGCTGACGGAGATGCTTGGGAGTGGGACGGCCTTGTTTAACAGATTAGGGAACGGCGAATTCGAGTACCTCGTCGAGGCAGGCGTCGAGCTCGCAGCGCTCAATTTCCTCTTGGGCGGTGTCACGACCGTGAACTCGATGGACGCACGGCCTGCCGCAGGTGCAGAGGCGTTCGGGGAAGCAGGGCTCCGCGGATTTTTCGGCCCGGCGATCTCGGACCTCTTCTGGGACCAACCAGTCGATCAGCAGTTCTCCCGTGCTCGCGAGTTCGTCGAAACGTACCACGACACGTACGAGGGCCGAATCAGGGCGACGATCTGCCCGCACGACGACTGGTCGTGTACCAGGCAGCTGTGGGAACGGACCGCGTCCCTCGCCGCAGAGTACCCGGACCTGCTCGTCCACACGCACTTGCTCGAACTCGAGGAGAGTAACACGATGGCACGAGCGAACGGTGGCGAGGACTCGGTGGGATTGCTCGACGACGTTGGACTCCTGGACGACCGACTGGTCGCTGCTCACTTCCGCCTCGCCGACGAAGAGGACATCCAGCGAACCGCCGAGGCGGACGCGGCTGTTGCGCACTGCCCGTCCGTCTTCTGTTACTGGAATCCGGACGGGGAGACGCAGTGGACGCCCGTTCCCGAGCTTCGAGCCGCCGGCGTCGACGTCGGAGTAGGGATTGACGACCACTACTGGCACGACTCGTACAGCATGTTCGGTGAAGCGCGGCAAGCTCGGCTGGCGGCAAATCTCAAGCGTTCAGCCGGGCAGTTCGACTCGATGGAACTGATACGAATGCTCACTATTGAAGGCGCACGCGCGCTGGGGATGGGCGACGAGATCGGCAGTATTGAAGCGGGAAAGCGCGCGGATATTATCCTCCTCGACGTCGACAAACCGAAGTTCACGCCACGGACCAATATTCCTGCACAGGTCGTGAACAACGCGGTGCCGGCCGACGTCGAGACAGTGATCGTTGACGGCGACGTCGTCCTCCGGAATGGTGTGCCCGAGACAATGGACTCGGACGACGTGCGACAGCGAGTAAATCAGGCTGTCGAACGCTTCATGGACGAGACAGGCTGGGAGTTAGACATTGGTGGTAGTGAACCGCCGACCAGCATCGAGACTGTACGGGACCTCCCAAAGCGTGGCCCTGCGCGACTCCTGACTCGCCTCGCGATGCAATCCGCGCGTGATCGGTTCTCCTTCTAAGACCCTGCCAGCGTAGGGGTGGTTCCCCCTCAGGAATTTCTGTGGGCGCGAACGAACGCACGTCGCAGGACGGTCAGAAGAACGTACGTCTCGTACTTCTGGGTCTGGCAGTGCTCGCAGGGCTGCATATCCTCGACGATCTCCTCAATAGCGTCGTCGTACTCGTCGGTGAGCGTAGTGAGCGCGTCCGTGATCTGGGGCTGGGCAGCGTCGATCATCTCCTCGACGGCGGCGTCGGCCGAATCTGGTAGTGAGTACGAGAGGACGATCGTGTTCGCGTGGTAGTACTTCGTCGTCCCACCACGCCCCTCCTCGAAGCGAACGACGTCGACGAGGCCCGCATCCCGGAGCTCGTTGATGTGATGGCGGACCGTGTTCTCCGTCCGGTCGATGCCGCGATCGTCGAGGCGTTCGTGGACCTCGGTCGCAGTTAGGGCTTCCTCGGACAGAATGTCGAGGACCATCGCCCGCATCGGCTCGTCGATGGCGTCCGAAATCCGAGTGTCTCGCACCGCGATGTCGTCGAGACGGTGGTCGGTATCGGAATCACTCATACGAGAACTGAGCGCGAGCACGCGGGAAAAGGTAGCGGGGCAGGAGTCGGGTAGGTGTCTGTCGAGGTATCCAGTACAGGATGGACCCGCGATAGCGAAAGCCCTAGACGACCCGTTTGACTGTTCCAACGACCCGTATCCGAATTCAAACATATCATCTAAAAAATACTTATTGAGGTACGGGCACTATCTCAAACTGTAATGAGCGACACAACCCAATTCCGCGTCCTCGACTTCGACTGCCCGACCTGCGCGAGTACCGTCGAACGCGCCCTGTCGAACGTCGACGGCGTCCAGCACGTCGAAGTCCACTACGCGACCGGCCGCGTCGAGATCGAGTACGACGACAGCGTCACTGACCCCGACGCCTTCGCAGAGACCATCGAAAACCAGGGGTACACTCCCCAGCCCGCCTAACACTATGAACAAACAATCGATCACGCAGTACTACCGGAACCACCGGAAGGCCATCGTCACGGCGACGAGCGGCCTGCTGTACGGCGGTGGCTGGAGTCTCGGCTACCTCACGAGTTTCGAGATGGCAAGCGCCGCCATCCTCGTCCTCGCGACGGTCGTGGGTGGCTACGACATCGCCAAGACCGCTTACCACGAGGTCACCAACCGGACGCTCGGCATCAAGACGCTGGTGACGCTGGCCGCCATCGGTGCTATCGTCATCGGGGAGTACTGGGAAGCCGCCGCCGTCGTCTTCCTGTTCAGCCTTGGCAGCTACCTCGAAGGCCGGACGATGCGGAAGACCCGGACGGCACTTCAGGAGCTACTGGAGATGACGCCCGACACGGCGACCGTCCGTCGCGACGGGACACTCCAAGAGGTCTCCGCCCGCGATGTCGAAGAGGGCGAAGTCGTCGTCGTAAAGCCGGGCGGGAAGATCCCGGTCGACGGAACCGTCGTCGACGGCGAGAGCGCAGTCAACCAGGCGCCGGTCACCGGCGAGAGCGCGCCCGTCCACAAGGCCGACAGCGACGAGGTGTACGCCGGGACGGTCAACCAGGAGGGCGCGCTAGAAATCCGGACGACGGGAGCGGGATCGGATACGACTCTCGAACGGATCATCCGTCGCGTCGAGGAGGCCCAGGAGGCTCAGTCGCCCACGGAGAGTCTCATCGACCGGTTCGCGAAGTACTACACGCCGGCCGTCATTGCCCTGGCTATCGGCGCGTACGCGGTCACGCAGAACGCGATCCTGTCGCTGACGCTGCTGGTCATCGGCTGTCCGGGCGCGCTGGTCATCGGGCCACCGGTCAGCATCGTCTCGGCCATCGGTAACGCCGCCCGGTCGGGCGTGCTGATGAAGGGCGGCGAACACCTCGAACGCGCCGGCAAGATCGATCTCGTCGCCTTCGACAAGACGGGGACGCTCACGAAGGGCGAGACCACCGTCTCCGACATCGAGGGGTTCGGCGTCGCCGCCGCCGACGTCCTCTCGCTCGCAGCGACCGCCGAGAAGAAGAGCGAACACCACCTCGCGGACGCCATCGTCGACATGGCCCGCGAACGCCAGACGGCTGCGACGGACGGTGGAGCGACGGTCGCCCAAGCGGACGATACGGACGTGGGGCGCAGGTCGGTCCCCGATCCCGACGACTTCGACGTGGTCGCCGGCAAGGGCGTCATCGCCCATGCCGATGGCCAGGAAGTCGTCGTCGGCAACCGCGCGCTGCTGGACGACCGCGACGTCGATGTCCCCGATCGGGTCGCCGACTACGTCCGCGAGCGTGAGGGGCGCGGCGAGACAGTCGTCCACGTCGTTCGGGACGGGGACATCATCGGCGCGATTGCGATGCGGGACGAGCTCCGGGAGGCCGCTCCTGGGGTCGTCGCGGCGCTCCAAGACGCTGGCATCGAGACGGTGATGCTCACCGGCGACAACGATCGGACGGCCGCTGCCGTTGCCGAGGAGGTCGGTATCGACGAGTACCGTGCCGAACTCCTCCCCGAGGACAAGCAGTCCGTCATCGAGGGCTACCAGGCCGACGGCCACGTCGTCGCGATGGTCGGCGACGGCATCAACGACGCGCCATCGCTGGCCACTGCCGATGTCGGCATCGCGATGGGTGCTGCGGGAACGGACACCGCTATCGAAACGGCTGACATGGCGTTGATGGCCGACGACCTCGAACGCATCCCGTACGCGGTCAAACTCAGCAAGGCGACGCGCTGGAACGTCCTCGAGAACGTCGGGATCGCGGTGCTGACCGTGACCGTCCTCCTCGCGGGCGTGCTCACCAGCTACGTCACCCTCGCGTCGGGAATGCTGGTCCACGAGGCCAGCGTCCTCCTCGTCATCCTCAACGGGATGCGACTGCTCCGCTACTGACCACGAGACACGATCACAACCACAACTCATGACATCGAATTCGACTGCGACTGACACGACCCAGACGAGAACCAATTGGCAGGTCGACTACGACGTCGAGCCGATCGAAATCCGCGACCCCGTCGCGGAGGCCCTCGACGTCCTCGAACCGGGCGAGCCGTTCGTCATCGCTTATAGAGACGCGGTGAAAGAGGCAGGACACTCCTGTCCGACTGCCTCGGGCGCCTACCGGATCGTCCAGCTCGGGCTCGACGCCCTGTATCCCGACGACTATCCAGTCCGGAGCGAAATCGAGGTCCAGACGGCCGGCCCGCAGGAGGATGCTGCGTACGGCGTGATGAGCCGTATCATCTCGTACGTGACTGGCGCGACCGGCGATGACGGATTCAGCGGGCTCGCCGGCGGCTATGGCGGCCGCCGCGACCTCCTGTGCTTCGACGGGTTCGACCCGGACACGGCGGACCCGACGTTCCGGTTCCGGCGAACCGACACGGACGAGACCGTCGAAGTGGCCTACCACGTCAGCGACGTTCCTAGCGGTGGACCCGCAATCGGGAACCTCCAGAGGATTCTCGACGGATCGGCAAGCGACCAGCAACGGGAGGCCTTCGCTGACGCTTGGCACCGCCGCGTGCAGGCTGTTCTCAGAGACGCCACCCTATTCTCCGTCGAAGGGGTATGAACGCGGCGGTGTACCCCTCACACTCGTAATGAGAGTTACCGCGATATACTGTTGGGCTCCTTGGGTACCTTGGTAGCGCCATCACCTAACTCGCCGACATCGATATGAGAGTACCCCACGCAAACCATCCCCTCAGAGTTGTCCAAGTATCGAGCTACAACCGCCAACCCAAATACTCAAACAAGAATCTCGCCCATCCCGCGTCAACTGCCATATGGAGCAAGGTAATCGTGTTTCCAATGGTCGATATCGATCTCCACAGCCTCTGAAGTCGTTGGAGAACCGACCGTGACCCATCAGTCATAATCTGCGGCAACGTCTACGGACACATCTATGCCGTTGTATGAGTCGTCGGAGCGCCCTGTCGGTGCCGTCGATATTGACGGGGTACAAGAGGTCAACTATGATTTATTTCCAGTTCATTTCGAGCTGATTCGAAGGCACGCATCAAATCTATCCTCCGAGGTTGTGTTCTGCGCGAGGTCATTCGTCGCCGAGTTCCGAAAGCCGAGCCTGGATTTCTTCGGCATCCGCCTCAGAGAGCGCCTCAATACCGAACTGGACGAGTAGCGGGTAGAAGTGGCGGTTCTTCTTGAACTCGTCCTGGCCCGCCTTGCGGAGCTTCAGCTGAGACTCGAGGTAAGTGTCCTCCATCTCGTCGAGGACATCGTCGGGAATGTAGATCGTCCGCCCATTCCACTCGTCCTTGATGTTCGTTTTCGTTTTGCTCGTTTCGTTCGTTTCACTCGTTGAAGTCGATTCGGTCGTTTCGGTCGATGAACTGGTTTCCACCGTTTCACTCACCTCGCTCGTTTCGCTGGAATCAGCCTCGTCGTCCTCCTCTTCGTAGTTGCCCTCGATGCCGGAAGCATCACCCCAGCCGTCGGTCATGCTTCCACCTCCTCAGGTGCGGTCTTCTCAAACGTTTCGTCGAACAGGTCGGCGATTTCGTTGAACAGGTCGCGTGCATCCTCAACGCGCTGGTTCTCCTTGCCGAAGCCGAAGACGGACACCCCTTCGCCAATCGACTGAGAGAGGTCGGTCCGCTTCGGGATCTCGAACACCGGGAGAGAGTACGCCGACTTGATCTCCTCGATGGTGTCGCGGTGTTCGGCGTTCTGCTCGACGCGGTTACAGACGATTGCGAGCCGATTGATGTCTCCGTACGCCTGTTCGAGGGAGCTCAGCTGCTTGGCGAAAATCTGGAGGCTGTTGGCGTTGAGCTTCTCGGGAATGACGGGGATGACGACGTTGCCAGTCGCGACGAGCGCGTTGTCGGTGAGGACGTTCAGAGATGGCGGCGTGTCGACGATAATGTAGTCGTAGTCCTTGTCGAGTTCGTCCAGAGTCATCTCCAACCGCTCGCGACTCTTCGGCGCCTCAAGCAGCGTCTGGATGTTCTTGTTGTTCGCGAGCTTCTCGCTGGCGGGAAGAATGTCGAATTCCTCGTGCTCGACGATGATGTCGTTCACCGACTCCATCTGATCGAAGTCGAGGACGTCGAACAGCGTCGTACGGTCGGTATCATAGTACAAATCGTTGTAGCCAAGCGAGCAGGTGAGCCCGCCGTGATAGTCGATGTCGACCAGGAGGACGTCGTGGCCCCGGGCGGCGAGTGCGCCGCCAGTATGAATGACGTCGGTTGTCTTCCCCGCGCCGCCCTTCTGATTCGCCACCGTGATTCGTGCGGTGTTGGTGTCGGTCATTATCTTCGTTTCTCTCGTTGTGTTCGTTTCGTTCGTTTTTCTCGTTTAGTTCGGTGCGTTCGGTGAGGGTGTTTCACTCGGTGAGAGGATTACTACGATGTTAAAACCAACTGTTCGTTTCGCTCGTTGAACTAATTGCGTTCATTTCTATCACTCAATTCGTTCCGTTCGTTTCGTTCGTTTTTGCGAAAGGCCAACCAGAGTCAAACCAGTTCGTTTGGAGAATTCAATTCATCAACCTCGTTTACTTCATTCCCTTCATTCTATTCGTTTCGTTCGTTCCTTTCGTTTCGGTAAAGGAGGTCGTACCTTCTGTGGGGATGGCGAAGCTGGATAGGATAGTCAGCTGAGAAGGCTTCGACAGGTACTCGCAAAACCGACTTCTCAGAGGGGGTTAAAGCGATCGGACGGACAGACGTTTCTCAAACTCTTGGTCCGTCTTCTCTCGAATTTCGTGGCGTACCTCATCTTGGTCGGATTCAATCCCGAACTCGTCCTCAAACGAATCGAACCCAAGCGTCGACAGAATATCCAAGAGGAGCTCGATTCGTCGATCCTGCAGAGTCTCGTAGGTCCAGAAGGAGTTGAAATACGCCACTACATCGGCGTCCACATTCGAAACGTCACCGCCATCGTGCTGCTCACGGAGTTTGTCGAGGGAGTCGCGATCGACGTTGCCGTATTCGGCCGTGAAATACCGATTGGGGTAGATACTGGCGAAACCGTCGATCTCGGAGTAGTACTGCGTCATCTTCTCGGCGAGTGGCCGATTACTAGCCCCGATATTATCGGTGTCACGGAGCAGGAGGAAGTTCCCGATATCGTCGATGAACCCCTGCGTGATGAACTCCGAGATATTGTCTTTCAGTCGCTCCTCCTCTTCGTCGAGATCAGAGCGCTGCACCAGCTCGATATAGCGTTCGATCTCTGACGCGATCTCGATGTCCGGCTCCGAGTCGAGTTTGAAAAACTCCCGAAGCCACGTCGGGTCTTCCGGGTCGCTGACGGGTGTCTGCGGGAGGACGTGTTCGAGATGGATGTTCCCCATGTTCAGGTCTCGCTCGACGGCACGACTACTGTCGTCGAAGTGATCCTGGGCGATCTTCCCGAAGAGCAGTCGCGCCGTTCCGGTACTCCAGGACTGCGTCTGGACGACCGTATCGACGAACCGGTCGCCGAACAGCGTCGGCGTAGAGGAACGCATCTCGGTGATGAGGTACTCTCGAGAAGCCTCGTATACACTATCTGGAGTGGCGTCGGCAGTTGGTGCGAGATTGAACTCCTCGACGGCCTCGATGAAGACCTCGCGGAAAATACTCGGTCGTTCAGAGATGAGGAGGCGTCGCAGGTTGAGTTTCTCGATGGTCTCTAGTACGCGGTGGAACTGTGCTGCATCCCGTTCCGATTCAGGATTGGTGTGATAGTAGAGCGCCAGGACGAATGGCCGCCACTGGTCCATCTGTTGGTTATTGAGGCGTACAAGGATTTCCCGACACTGCTCTCGGTGACTGGCTAACTCAAGATCGTCAGCGGCGAGCTCCGTGGTCGTGATATCTTGATAGTAGTCGACGAGGTCGTGCGCGTAGTCGAGGAAAGCCTTCGCTTCATCGAGATTCCGAAGCCGCGGGACGACATCCGAGTCGATGTTCCGCGTGTCGAAGGCGTTGGTCAGTTCGGCGCTCGCGTCACCAATCCTGTCGATGCCATCGTCGACGATACTCAGATAGATCGAGAGGTAGTCGTCGATGGCATCACCATCGGTTGCGAACGCCACCACGATATCCTCCCACTTGTCGACGTACTCGTCTTTCACGTCGGTATCGAAGAACGCGTTCACGACCGCTGCCCTGATACGGTCGATCTTCGTCAGATCGACGCCGCGGTCGTTCAAAATCTCGAAGATCTGCATCCGGAAGTCCGACTCCGCCTCTCGAATCAGGTACTCCCCGACGTGGTAGGAGTTGTAGACGTAGTTAAGGATATTCACGAGCGCTCGCACAGTCTCGTCCGGCGTCTCGGCGTCGGCGACGACGCCGCTAATCTTCTCGTCGTAGAACTCGTAAGCGTTCAACAACCGCCGGTGTGAGCGGTACAGTTTGAAGAACGCCCCTGAGGACAGCGAGTCAGTATCCAAGTCCGCGAGTTCATCGTCCGTGGTACCGAACCGGTCCAGACATTCCGAGACTTGTACTGCATCGCTGTTGTTCCCGTGAATGCTGAAGTCGGCCTCGTTCTTGAGGTAGTCCACCTGGGCGGAGGGCCCCATCATGAGGGCTTTGAAAAATTCAGCGTCGTGTTTGTTCAGCGTGAGCCGGGGCTCACGTTTGCCGAACATCTCCTCCACATAGAGGATATCGGTGATTCGTCCGATCCCGTAGTCCCGAAACTCCGCCAGGGTATCGTCCTCGATAGAAGCTGGGTCGACGTCCTCGAGGTGCTCCATAAGGACGCGCAACAGCAGGTGTGTCGTCGTCAGGCGCTGTTGGCCGTCGATGACCTCGTACACCTGTTTGTCGTCGTTGACCGCGAAGTACATCGAGCTGAAGAACACGTCCGACACTTCGCGTCGGTCAGCGACCAGGTCGGCATTCACGAACTGCTCGATGTCCGACCAATACTGTTCGTGGTGGATGTTCTTCCACGAGTACAGTCGCTGGTACTCTGGTACGTTGAACTTCTGATCGGTGAGGACCTCCCCCAGAGTCCGTTTCTCCATCTCGAAATTCTCGGCCGTAATCGGCCGAACTACCTTCCCATCACCGACATTCCGGGTATCGAGATCTCTGCCATCGTAGTCGATGTACTTATCATACAAATCGTCAGCCTCGTCCGACATTATTGACTGCTGTTTGTAGTCCGTCCATTTACCGTTGTGGGCGGGTTTCCGGGCCGAGTCAGATCACCCCAGAAGGTTAGCCAGTTCATGGAGACTCTCTTTGAGATTACGCTTGAACTCGGTAGAGACGGTAATGAACTCGTCATCGTCGCTGTGTTCCTTGTACTTTCCCAGCGAAAGAGCGAGCTCTCCGCCCGGAGTTGCAACGAGCTTGAAGATAACCGAAGTGCTCTGTAAGCCGGTTTCCAGCCACGCCTTTTCGATATCTGCCCATTCGCCAGCGGAGGTATCTGCTGAATCAACCTCGTAAGCCAAGCTGTGAACCTTCCCCCGATTCCGAGAGTGTTCAGTCTGAACTGGAGCGAGCACGTGTTCAGTACCGCGGACCTGCTTCCCGAGCTGAAGCATCGTCCGCCCGTCAGGCGTCTCGGTGAGTTTGAACCACTTCTGGTACGGGTCATACGAGGCACTCAACCACCAGAATCCGAGATCGTTCCAGTCCGATTGCCCTCCCTGATCGAACTTCCCGTACTCCCATGCTCGACGAAGACCCTCGCTGTGTTCAGCTAGATATTCTCGCGGCAGGACGACGTCCATCGAGGGATTGGCTGGCTTTGATTGTCGGAGCCAGTGGATGACGCCGTGATACCCGTCGCTGAAGTCGTGTTGGACCGCGTGAGGCCAGGTCGGGAGAATGCCAGAGAGATCGACGTTGAGTCCGGAGAAGTCCTCTTCTCCCAACCAGAGGGCGCTGTACCCTGCAGCGAGATACTCAGCGGTTACTGCGTCGACATCCTTGTCCTCGTGTTTGTGCTGTACTTCGACGCCGATGCCACGGCCCTCAGGGAACCGAGGCTGTGGAAACTCAACGAGAATATCGGCACGCCGGTCACCCAGCTGCTGTTCTAGTCCTATTGTAGCGTCGGGATACTCGGTCGTGAGCTTCGAATACGCGATCGACTTCATCCGCAAATGAGGTGGAGATTCACCGCCACAGTCAGTCTTCTCTTCAGCAGCGTGGTAGAAATGCCGTGCGACGAACGATCCCTTACGGCGATGAGAATCGCGAATTTTCAATTGATCGCCGCACTTCGGGCACTCGAGGAGACTCCCTTTCTGTACCTGATTCGGAATGACCTCGGTGCCGTCGTGGAGGGCCAAGAACGGCATTCGAATTCTACATTCCTAGTGGTCACCGATATTGATTGATGAGGTTACGGATGTCATCAGAATCTACATAGAGACCTTGTAGCCGAGTGGTTCTGTCCGCTTCTTTCAGTAGCATGTCTCCGTCTCCGCCAAGTTCCTCTGCTCCACCTTCGTCGATTAGAATTCGAGAGTCAGACTGCTTTGGAAGCCGGAAAGCCACCCGAGTATCCAGATTAGCACGGAGGTCCGTGTCGATAGCTTCGTGTGAAGGTCGCTGGGTAGAGATGACGAGATGGATACCCTGTGCCCGTGCGATTTGGGCGATTCGGCGCACGTTGTCCTCGGTGTCGTCAGCGTCTTCTCCAAGTTGCTGGAGTAGGTCGCTGTATTCGTCGATGATGACGACGATCGGCTTCATCTGGTCATCAGGGTTCTGCTCGTTGTACTCTCCGATGTCACGGCATACGCTTTCCCGCAGCAGCTGTTTTCTACGTGGGATTTCGTCCTCGACGAGCCACTCGAACAGGTTGGCAGCATCTTCGGCGTCAGTGATCACTTCGCCGTTAGAAAGGTTTGGCAGAGCATCGAAGAAGATGAAGTCGGTCTCCTTCGGATCAACTAAGGCGAACTCGACGTTGTCTTCGCCTTTCTGCTCCATGAAGTTCATAATCAAGGAGTACAGGAACACGGTCTTCCCGCTGCCTGTTGCTCCGCCGACCAACATGTGTGGTGCTTCAGAGAGATCAGAACGGTAGACATCACCGTCTGGTGTAACGCCTGCTAGGAAGGGTAGTGAGGATGTCTCAATCTCGTCGGACGGCTTGTACCGGCCTCTGTAGTCGCGTTGAGGTACCACAACGTTGTTTTCCCGGGGGACGTCCAGAGCTACGTACTCTGTTCCAGGCAGTCGCTGGACGATCGGTTCTTTCTCGAACGCCATTTCCCGGGCGATGTCCTCTGTCCGTTGCTCCAGGGAACTCTGTTTCTCGCCTGGTGCCAGACGGATCTTGAAGCGTACCACGTTTGGTCCGACATCGATATCGTCGGGATCGATGTTCCGGATGTTGATCTTGAACTCGTTGAGAACCCGTTTCAGGGTTTCTACCAAGTCAGTGTATTCTTCGGGATCGCCGAACCGGTCAGCAGATTCAGTATTGACGTCTGTCTTTTCGTCGTCGCCGACGGTGTCTTCCTCTTCCCCACCGGTTTCCTCTCTGTCGACTTCCGTCTCGCTTTCGTCGATTTCGTCCGTTTCCTCTTCTGCGACAGCTTCCTCTTCGGCATCCTCTTCCGGCCGTTGGTCTTCCCGGTCCTCGATGCCGCTGACAATCAGCCGCTTGATTGATTGTCGGGGAAGCTTGTCAACCCTGATGGACTGGGCGTTCGGAGTTACGCCGTCAATCCGTTCGTCCGAAGTGGCTTCGCTGGTGACTTCGACCGATACGATCCTCGGGTTGATCTCGATTTGGGCATCCCCGTTGAATACGTCGTTAATCCGGTCTGCCCACTCCTGCTTACCCTCCATCCCTTCTGCGGAGGTCAATTCGTAGTACAGTTGTTCGCGGAGAGCCTCTTTCCGGGGCGACGTGGTGAGGTTTTTGTCGCCTGTGAACAGGCCACGGATTGTGTCTGTCGTCTCGAAGACTTGGTCGACAGCGTTTCCTTCCACGACCTTGGTGCCATCTTCGTCTTTGACGGTGTAGGCGCCGCTAGTTTCTTCCAGAGTCTTGATTTCGATGATGTCGAGGATAAGGCCACCATCATCGTCGAACTGGACAGTAAGGATGTCGGCCCGGCTTTCGCTGTCCCCCAGATTCAGCCATTCCCGGGTACGCGGGTTGTCGATGGAGAAGATCAGCTTGGGATCTGCCAGCGTCTGCTGGAGCCACTGGACGGCGATAATGGAGCCAAGCAGGCCCTTCGTATTTCTGGATTTCCCGCTGCCGAGGGTTTCCCGGGTGATGAGGCGGAGAAGGCCGCTTTGTTGTAGGTCAGCGATTCTCTCCGCGATATCCTCCAAGTCGGTGTCGTCAGGCGCGAGACGGTATTCGGTAATAATGCGGCGGAGAACCCGTCGGAAGTAGTCGATATCCTCTGAGTACGTGGCGAAGTCGCGTTCGCCGCGTCGTTCTCTGGAAATCAGGTTGTCCTTCCAGAATGGGTTGCCGTTCATCGGCGGTGAGGATATGGAGACCCAGATCGCGGAGTCGAGGAGGTCGTCGATAGTCTCCTTTTCGACGTTGAGTTCGTTGACCTCAGCATTGTGGATGGCCTGCCGCTGATTATACAGCTGGTTGATCAGGTCCTGGTATTCGGAGAAGAGGACTCCTTCCTTCGACGGCGAGATATTGATTTTGTCCTCAAGCAGGTCGTAGTCGAACTCTTTCGGGACGTACAGCGGGTGGATTGTGGTCTCAGCATCACGCTCAAAGGTCTGGATGCTGAAGTTGCTCTGGTCGTTAATCAGGATGAAGTGCTGTGGGTCGCCTTTCAGGCTCTCGGCGTATGAGTCATAGCTGGGATGTTCGGTTGTAACGATCTCGAACTCCCCAGAGTCGTTGTCTGGGCCGAACAGATTAGTGATATCCTCGGAGACGCTTGGTGAGGCAGTGCCGTTGAGGACAGGTTTCTCTTCGTCCTCGATGAAGGCGAACTCCACTGTTGCGCCTTGGATTTCTTCTTTCTCCGCTAAGTCAGCGATGTCAGAGAGAAGGTCCACAGGATCTAGAGGATCGATGACGCTGATCTTGAGGTGGCGTTGAGACGGTGGGTATGCTGACGTGAACTTGTCGAGGACGTAGTCGTAGAACTTGGAGTTCGTTCCTTCTGCAGCATTCTCGATTCGGGTATAGACAGGCAGCCTGTCGAGCTCCGCGGATTGTACGAGATAGGTCTCATCCGCCAGTCTGTAGTTCCCGCCGACGTGGATGCTACGGAGGACGTGTGGCTGTTCTTCGACGCTGTTGATGAGGAAGTTGCGTTCTTCCTCGGTCAGCGACTCTTTTTCGTCCTTCATCTCCCGCGCCAGTTCGGAGTACTTCCAGAGGTGGAGCGGGTGGAGTGGGGAGAGGACGAGTTCTCTATCGTCTTCGTATTCGAGAATGACGGTGTCGAATAGGAGGAAGTCGGAGAGAAGCTTGGAGGAGCCTTCAGAGCTAACGTCCTGAATCTCCCGGTACTTCTTGTCCAGTTTGTCCTGGACCTCACGGTAGGCCTCTATGTAGTTTTCTGCGGATTCGAGCAGGTCATCGTCTCCGAGAAGCCGGATAAGCGGTGCGGATAATAGTCCTGGTAGGGCGTCGACGAGTTCGCTACGGGCTGTTACGTATCGGTCGATGGATGCAACTAAGTCCTCGAACTTTCCGCTGTTCTCAGCCACTCTACGGAGTTTTTCGAAGCTGCTGTCTTCGCCTCGTGGCTGGAACTTCTCGGTTCTCAGAGCCTGGAAGTTCTTGATCGCGCTTTGCCTGTCCTCTGGGTTGTGGATGATACCACCGAAGGAGTCCTCGGTGACGAAGTGCTCAATAAAGTAGTAGAGGTCGTCGTTGACGTCAAAGGCCAACTGTTCATCTCCGGTGAACTCCATGTCGACCCGGTTTTCTTCTTCCTCGACGGCTTCTCGGTATTGGTCATCGAACTCTTCTGAAAGCCGTTCCAGTTCCTCGTTGTTGTCGTCGAAGACTGCCTCCACGCTAGCGGATTCGACGTCTCTCCGAGTGCTGGTGGTTGAACGTCGCTGGCTGGACTGGCCGGAGGTGGAGAATATCTCGTTGACCTCATTGTACGTCAGGTCGGCGAGGATCTCCGAGTCACCTGTTCGTTCGAACCGTCGAAGCTTGGCTACAGATTGTTCCCGTTCTTCCCTTTCGCTGTCATCGACTTTGGTGACACTGTTAGTGAGCCGGCGTCGATCCCTATTCGACATATGGGAGACCCGCAGCACGAGATCCAGGTTATCGGAAAGCCTGTCAGGGATTTCATCGGGGTTGTTAAGCCCCGGATCATTGAACAGCCGCAGTCTGTAGAGTTCGGTTCCGAGGGCGTCGAGTGAACCTTGTTCTGATTCTTTGAGCGTCGACGTTGCGTAGTCAGCAACTGCAGGGATTTCGAACCTGTCGTAGAGGTCGGAGCCAAGGGTTTCCCAGATAGCTTGGGCTGGGGGACTGTCGGTGAACTGTTTCTGGGCCTGCATCTGGTCGGTGATTTCTCGCGTGATTTCTGCCAGAGGCAAGTCGACCATACCCTCGAAATCTTTCATCGAATTCAGGCGGGCGTGGTCTCCCCGAACCAGAATCACCAGTTTCTCTGGTTCGATGCGTCCGTCCCATTCGAATCCGGTGTCGGTCCCATTCCGCCAGTTGACGGCGACACTAACTTTGTCTGTGAGTCTGACGGAGGAGTCCTCTGTCCGTGACTGGAGATCGTCGATGTCTGCTTCATCGATGCTGACCATAGCAAGGCCGACATCGTACCGTGCGTTACTGCAGAGAATATCGACGAACTCCTCAGCGTCGAATCGGGGTGGCGATTCGATTATAACTCCGATGTTTTCCTCGGTCAGCTGGTCGACTGTCTCGTTAGCGATTGCTTTGCCGATCAGATCCTCGTTGCTCTCGAATGAGCTGTCTTGTGTCTGTGTGGTTTCGCTCATATTTCCTCCTCGGGGACAGAGACGATGGTAACGCCGTCCGCGTATTCCTCAGCATATCCAAGGCTTGATACTGCTTCTTTGAAGCCCTCGTAGTTCTGGTTGTTCAGCGGATCACTTTCGGATGCGCTGGCACCGAGGCGGATGTCCCACTCCGCCAGGTGGCTACGGTCCTGTTCGGTTCCGCCCACGATGATCCCGTACCGTTCCCGGAGTTCTTCTGAGAGATCTTGGAGAGACATGCTCGTGCCTGGTTCGATTACGGAGAGTAGGACGGGTTCCAGCATCTCGGGGTCGGGCCGATACCTACGTTTGTTCGCCCGGTTTCCTCGTGGTTTGAGGATCCCGGCACGCCAGGCGAAGGTCTGGGCTGTGGATTGCGGTGTGTATGTGTCGAATCGGTTCGAGAAGTCGTGGATGACGTTGCTTACAGCATCCACCAGCCTGTGGAAGGTGGTATCCTTCTCGGGGTCTCGCGAGGCTCGGAATACCTGCTCGAATTTTTCGTAGTCCTGCTCGATCTTGTCCTCCTTATTCCGGTTCAGTTCTAGGAAATTGTGGTTCTCGAGCTCTCGGAGGACGTCTTCCTCGCTGTAGTCTTTGAAGCCCTGCAGGTCAAGGACGTGCTTGACACCAAGCCTAGTGGCTAACTGGATTTCCGACCCGACGACGCGGAATGATTCAAGGCTGGCGTCGGCTACCGGGTTGTTCCTGTTTCCGGTGTAGTTCAGCACGATTGGGACAGGTTCGTCTTTGCCCTCGTCATCCCGGATCTCATTATGCCGGTTGGCCATATAGACGTAGAGCAGGAACCCGCCGAATTTGATGGTGCGGCGAAGGTCACGGGCGTAGTTCAGGTCGTAGTCGCCGTTGGAGTCCTTCAGGTGCTTCGACAGGGTTTCGAAGCCTTCGACGAATTCATCCGCAATCTTCCCGTCCCCGAATGCGTCTCCCAGGACAGGTTCTTCCCAGGGTGAGACCGTGACGTTGCCTTTCCCTCCGTCTTTGGCCAGTGGCCGGAACAGGAGAGAGATAGCGTCGTGGTGATCCTGAAGCTGGTCGGTCAGCTTCTGATTGATGTCACTGTCAGATTCGTCCAGTACGGTGTAGATGAACTGTGACGGTGTTACACCGATTCGGCGGTAGGCGACGAACCAGTCGCTCATAGAGGTCATTGCAGAGTGTCGTGGACTACTTGCGTAGAGGGCGTTGTCGTTGTCCAAGACCTTCCGCATCCTGTACCGAAGATTGTCCATTTGTTCGTCACTGAGATCGCGGGAGGACTCGAACAGGCCGTGGTATTTCTCGTCCAAGTCGCTGGAGGGGGTTTTCCCAGGTTTCTCGACGAATTTGAACAGGTCCTCCGACTGGTGAGTAGATCCCAGAACGTTACTGAAGACGACCTGGGAGAGATGCACCGGTTTTAGAGAGGCAGAGGTTGCTTTGAATCCGAATGCGGCTTCCGATGCGTCGGAGTTTACGTCGTTAAGTCTCATTGGCATTGGTGTTCACCTCCGCTCCATCTGGTACCGGTCATCGTTGACTGTCAGAATCTCGAGTTCGCCAGTTTCCGTGTCCATGATATGGACGGTGCCGTAATCTTCATCGTGGCTTTCCCTGTACTCGATTTCTTCCATAAATTCGAGCAACTGCTGTTCTTCTTCCCTTCCACGTAGGATGTAAGGGATGTTGCCGTTCAGGGCACCGAGTGTCTCTGATAGGTCTGGATCAATCCGAAGCCTGACTGTTGAGTCACGTCCTTCGTATTCGAGAACGTGGTGGTCGTGGTTGTAGTCCATTGCATCGCTGATTTCGGGATGGAGCTGCGGGACTCGGCGGTTCAACTCGCGCTTGGGAATTTCTGTCCGGGAGATAAGGGATAGGGAGCTTTTAGATCGATAGTTGTGGGAGAGCCAGACGCGGAGGTCGGAGCCCTTGGAAGAATCCGGCATGAAATAGCTGTTAATCATCTCTATGACGTCCTCTTTCACGCTTTCAGCCGAACGGTCCCTGTTCCGCTGGTTATGGAAGGAGTAGTTGGTCTCGTGATAGAGGTCGCGAGCGTCGTAGTCTTTGATGGCTACGTCCTCAAAGTAGAACTGGCGTTTCTTCTCGATGAATCGTTGGTCGACTTCTTCCTCTGAGTCTTCTTCGTCTCTCCGTGAAACCTCTTCTTCAGCGTCAGCCCAAAGTTTGCTGTCGATAAATGGATGAGTGAGGTCACGGGGATGGAAGTATTCGTTCAGGAGGGTGAAGATCTTCCCGCTGCCACTGAAGGCGAGGTTGTAGTATTTCAGATCTTCGTCAAACTCGGTGATGCTCTCTTCTTTGGCTCCAGTAATGCAGTAGGCGAGAAAGTTCAGGAGGTCACGAACGGTGACGTGGGCGTCCAGATGGCCCACGGACTGTAGGAGCCGGATTATATTTTCTCGGACACGATCATTCCTCATCTTATCCATATTGTAGGCGATGTGTCCGTCGATGTCGTCGCCGTTGTTCTCTTTGAGGAACTTATTCGAAGTCAGATTCTCGATGGCTTGGCCGATGACCTTTCGGGTGAGAATGTTTCTGTTGTTGAGATCGATGACGACGATAGAGTCGAAATCAGCGTTGTCAGCTTGATCTTCGTCGTAGATTATCTGGTTTTGGAACTGGCTCCGAACTTTTTCCAGGAAGGGATAGTCGTCGGCGTGTTGGGTAGTCATCTCGTAAAGAGGGCCGTCATTAATAGCGAGAATACCAGGTCGGTCGTCGTCGAGGGCGTCTTTCCATTTGTCAAGTAGGACAGTATAGTCGTCGTACTCGGAGGCGTCAGAGAGATAGAAATAGTCCGGTTCCGGGTACTCAGGCTTCATCTGCAGGATGTACTGTGTTTTACCGTCTCCAGGGTTCCCAGTGAGAATGACCTGCTTCCCATCTTCTAGTGCGTCCTGTAGGTATTCCTCACCATCTAGACGGGTTGTAATGTGTATTTCTCTGCGTTGCTCGTCAGTGAGCTGTTCAGCGAAGCCTCCCTGTGCCAGCTGTGAAAGGAATCGTAGATTCAGTGTCGATGCTTCAATTCCCATATTTATCGTTGATGTTGGTGACCGAATGTTCCCGTCATGTTAACTGTTGCTTATAATGAACTCACTGAGACTGGCTTGCCGTTTGTCGAAATCGATCTCGCTGCTCAATTTGAATTCTTGCTTGTCAAATTCCCTAATATTCTCCAAGACGTCTTGTTTCTGAGCTCTCATGCTTGCCCACCTATCAATCCAATACTGATAGATTGACTCCTGCTCCTTCTGTGGGTCATCGAACTTCCAGTAGTATTCTGGGTTGTCGTCGATTCCCAGTAGATAGTCTTGGGAGTTCTCCGCCAGATCGATTCCGTACACAATCCGTCTAGACTCGTGTTTCAAGAGATCCGTCTCTAAACCGCAGTTCTTCAGGCCACGGCGGATTTTCCGGATGCGAGGAGAGACACCTTCTCCGAACCGACCTCGGACCACCTTGCGACCTTCCTCTAACTGTGTGACCTGACTAATCCGTTTTCGTGTTTCGGGACCGAACTGGATTGAACCGTATCCTTCAGTGTACCCGATCTGGTCGTATTCGATCTCGCCGTTTTCGGTTGGAACCCGGATACGGTCGTACTGGGCACTTCCAATCTCAAACAGGCCAGTGGTGTCGAGGAAAACCAGTTCATTCCGTTTACTCACTGCTTCGCCTTTCATCGAGCTGGCGATTTCGCTCTGGTAGTCGCCGTATTTGTCCTGGTACATGTCGATGACCTTGGGACCCGTCAAGGCCATCGCCACAAGCTTCCCTCCGAGAATACGGTTATAGGGAGGGATAGCGCCACAGACCATGATGTTCATCATCCCGGCACCGACCCGCTCCTTTTTGATCTCCTTCAGAGCTGTTTTGATAGCTCGCCGTCCGGAGTCGTTATTCAACCCAGTTCTGATGAACTCGACATCGTCCTCTTCGCTGTGTTCTTGGAAGTATTTTCGGTCGCGGAGAAGCTTTTGAAGTGCTCGAGCACGTTTTTTCCGGAACAGGGCTGTTTCACTTCTTTCCTCCCAAGACTCCATCTTCTCCGGGTTCTCGTCCTCACCATTTTCAATGGTCTGCTCGGCTTCCTCTTCTATCTGCTCAAGAATCTCGATAACCCGTTCGTCGGGATTGACGAAGCTTTCCTCAGAGAGTTCAGGGTGCTCCTCGGCAAAGTCGTCGTGTCGGATGTTGGATATTGCGTCCTTAATGGCGTCCTCTAGGGCTTCTCGTATATCGGAGCAGAACTCGCTGACCCTCTCTTCGTATTCTTCCTCGGTCTCTAGCCATTCTGTATTGGTGACTGTCCGAGTTTTCTTGTCCGGCGTCCGCTTCTCTTCTGGCAGCTGCTCCTCGTATTCGTGAACCCGTTTCTTCCGCTGGAGTTTATCTTCGACCGCGTCAATAGTCCAGCCGATATAGTCATCTCTGACTGACAGGTTCATCATCGGGCTTGCCAGTGTCGCAATCCCCATCACCGGGTCTTTCGGCTTCGCTGCATTTCTAATAAGGAAGTTGATGTTTCTTCCAGGGACCGTGTTATATGGTGTTAACCAAGTGTAGCGGAAATACCGCCAGATATCCATCAGGTCCAACTCGGTGTGATCACATTTCTCCCCAGTCTCTACTTTCTGTATGTAGGGTTGGACAACGTCTTCTAGATCTTCGGCGATTTCCTCTTGGTCCTGGTCCTGAAGCGGTGCTAAGTCTTGGTAGAGTTCTTCCCCATCGGTTATTAGTTCAAGAACACTTCGCCCGCCATTCGTATTTACGCGGGTGTCTCGCTCCATTTTCCGGACGAACTCGCGGACGCTTTCCTCTCGGAACTGCGCCCGTCGTTCTTTCTGAAGGACAGCGCGTTCCTGTTTCTTGAACTCTTCTGGGTCGTCTTTGTAGCGATCAGGATCCGGCCGAACTACGTGTAGTTCGGAGTTTTTGCGAATGTCATAGTTGATCTCAATGAGATCTAGGAGAACCTCTAACGCTGCGAGATATCGAATCTGGCCTTCAGTTACTTCATCCTCGATTTCGTTCTCGATATAGCGAATCTCGTCCTTGATGGCAACTTCCCTGTCGAGGTCCTCCTGAAATTCGATCAGTTCATCGGTCAGAGCCTCAAATCGGCGTTGGTACTGGTCCGGGAGATTAGGCGAAAAATCCACTTCTCGTTCAGAATTCGCACCCATAGTAATCTGGTTGATGTGGCAAATCGTTCTCTGCTGAAATCCAAAAGAGTATCGACTCAGATCAGTCCACACCCCTAAACGACCCAAGGGGTCCTGCCACAATTGTTTGGAGGATTATATGTTTGTGTTTCTTCAATAGATTTATTCTATCTGTCCCTCAGGTTTGATAACACATGCGTAAGGGAACTATCAGGACTTACACCGGAGGGCTCCGATCCATTCGTGAGTAAACTTTCTATCCCCTTCGGACTCGACCCGGAGGGAACGAAAACTCCAATAGAAGAGGCCCAACGTAAGTCAGACTACTACCGGTGCCCAGAATGTGGTGAATTTCTAACCCCTCGTATTGGGACTCAGCGCCAGTACTTCGCTCATAAGCAAGGCGTTCTGGAGGACATTTCCTGTTCACTGTCCAGCGACGAGGGTGTTGAAAAGATGATCGAGGATCTCCGTACCTCGGACATCGAAGAGGGTGAGCGTGAGCGGTCGATTCGAACCTATCTAGGGCAACGCCATGACGGTGGCATCGAATTATTTGGCATCGTTCCATCACTCGATTGGGATCAAATCCAAGAAGATGAGGACGTGGACACACTCTTAGAAAACGTCGAAATCGAGGCAACAGGAATCACACATCCCCCCGTACCGAGTAACTTCCACCCATCGGAGGCAGAGGTCACGCTTGATCTTGACCCAACAGCGGATAGTTACGAACTTCAAATCTCAGGTCCAGATGCCCTCGGAAGTATCACCGGCACTTGGACTACTTCGGGGCTCCAACATGGTGATCTCTTTGTTGGTGACGAAACTCGGGCGCAGCGATATAACTCGGATCACCAAGTGCGCAAGGATATGTGGGTATATCTGGTCTCAAAGAATCCCCCGAAATCCGAAGTGTCGTTCGTGGACGTCTACGACTTCGCAGATGTATCCTTAGTCGGGTTCCGGGCGTCCGAAAAGACGGAACCATTTCTCGACCGCTATGGGGGAGGCCTTAGTACAGAAAACTACGGCTTCGATGCTGACGTTGTATTACCCGCACACACAAACCCAACCGTTGAGGCACCCCTATACGCACCACCAGAGGAACCAGTTCTCGTTGGAGTTACTCCCTCCGAGGAGGTCGATCCAATATTCGAGGTCGTTTCCATCCCCAAAGATGCAAACGAGACAGTCGAAATCGATCGGACTGGAGCGGGAAATCCTCGTTACTACACAACTGAGATACCCTCTGATGGATCGCGTCGTGTGAGTATCCACCAGCGGAACTCCGATCGGCATCGTCTGATTCACCTCCACCCATCCGAAGAATCGACGTTCATAGACGCAACCGAGCCAGAATCACGACGAATTGGTATTGAAATCCAAGATGAGGAACATCGTGACTTTCTCTCACCTATCGAAGGTCCGTCCTCAAAGCGTATGCCCGTTGGTTTCAATCCTCATTTATTACATACCAACCTCGAATATGTCGGGCCAGAAGACCTTGAACTGGAAGTGATCGCTACATTTGCTGAAGGCGCATCGCTCGGTCCGACAATCAGCCGAGACGTAACAGCAATCAGTGATATTATCTCGGAGGTCATCCACTGGGTAGAGAGCGGCTGTAATGAACTCGAGATCCGGTTCAATGGTATTGGGGCTGTATCGATCTGCTTTCCGCAGGGGGAACAATGAATCTGGAACCCGGTGACGAGTTTACAGCGGAAGTAGACAAGATTACGAAACGGAGAAAACGGAGAACTTGTACTGTCAAATACGAAGGAGAAGGAATTAATATCGGCCCGGTGACGTGCCAACCCGGTCGTTCGGTTCGATTGCGGTACCTTGGGGCAGATTCAGTAGCTGGAACATCGATTCATTTCGCACTTTGCCTGACCGAGGAAGTCCTCGCGGACGATTACAAAGACCACATTCGACGCCATGTAAGCGGCCTTCTTCCTGACCAACCTCCACAAGAGGGCGAACAAACCTATATTGAGGTGGATAAGATCGATGAGTATGGCCTCGGACTCGCCGTTGCCGGTGGTGAAGTCGTCGAACTCGGACCAGTACAAGCAGATGAAGGCGACTTAGTGCACGTTGTAGGACGCGAACCTGGATATGCAGAGATCCTGAACGCAAGAGCACGTGGGAAACGCTACAGGATCCGCTTCAATATTCTTCGTGAACGCTGGGACAAACTCCCTATCAAAAAGGGCGAGTCATTCACGGCAACGATAGATGACACCGACGGCAGTAGTCTCATCGCGTATGTGGACGGGTTGCCTGTCTACTTTTCTGGAGAGAAAGCCCGAATCGGACAAAAAATCGAAGGGGAACTCATTAGATTTCACCGAGACCGCGGAGTTGGCAAAGTGACAAAAGTATATGATTCGGTGGGTGATATCGAAGATCCAGGGCACGATACTCGGATGCAGCAACTTCAGCAAGCGGGGTTCGGCCAAGAACCATTTCGTGCGTTTGCTATGCGGTTTACTGGCGTGAGTGGCGACCAACTACCATCAACTGAGATCGGTATCCGAGACGCCATAGCTGGTGAGGCAATCCGACTCGGTCTTGCGGAGAAAGCTGAATCGGGTGGCCAACAGTATCCACAAGCACACATCACCGCAATCCGCCACTGGGTTGTTCATAAGCTGGCAGCTGTTCTCGGACAGCCGGTCGCTGGTGCCGATGAAGTATCCGATGATGTCGGGTGGTTTCGGGCAGCATTAACAGAGCGTACCGGCCCCACAATCACGTTCCTCGGTGATGTGATACAACTCTCACAGGGGTACTATGCTCCAGCACCGACGCGAGCTGTAATGATCTCCGAATCTGAGGCCGTGCTCGTTTCAGGAGATCCAAGTCGTCTATTCATAGAGTCCGGTTTTGATATCGAATTCCGAGGGTTGACGCGGATTCTTACTGACACCAGTGAAGAAGAATTGCGTTCGAGAGAAATCCCTGTTCAATCTAAAGACGAATACATCGGTCTGGACGAGGCGCCGATTACGACGCCAGCCACACTACGTGAGTACATCGAACAGCGACCGCAGGAGTCGTGGGAACCGGAGGAGGATTGGGCACCATACACTGGACAGTACTATGGATTTACCGTAGACGGTGAGCCGCTCGTCATTGAAGAGGCAGACGGAACTGCGATCAGCTTGTGGCGAGTTCCAGTCGAATACGGTGCCGATACCTACCAGTTGAAGGTTCAATCGGGCGACGGCAAAACCAAGGCCGTCACTGTTTCGCCGAAATACCGCAAGCATGCGTGCCTAATCCTTGACTCAATGGCTGAGGACCCACAGACTGTTGAACTCACCGGGTATGAGGAGGAGGTCTTATTGAGTTGTGACTTTGCACCGCCGCGGGCACAGATGCGTTGGCTGTACGCAGTCGGAGCAGAGTGGCTTGAAACATCGTCGTATCAGCTTCAATGGCGAATTTCGGACACCGATGCTAATTCAGTGCGAGAGGTCTTTGACGAACTGCCCGTGACCATCATCGACAACACATAACATGAAATCAATCAAAGAAGTCTCGGAAGAACTCGAGAACGACCTTCAACAGTACATCGAATCACGTTACCACCTCCACCATCCGCGGCTTCTCAAGGAACGTCGTGCCCTGATGGACGAGGGAGAGACGGCCACCGAACCGTGGGTCGAGGCTACACCGACCTATGTTTCGGGGGATTCCCTCAGAGAGTTGGGCTTGCCGAGCGAAGTCGTCGATTTGCTGAAAGATCTCGAAAGCGACGATCTCGATATCTTCGATCCGCCGTATAAACACCAGGCCGACGCTCTCCAATCGTTCTTTAACGACGAGGACGACCTTATCGTATCCACTGGAACAGGATCCGGGAAAACCGAGATTTTCCTCTACTCAATTCTGGGTCAACTCGCACAAGAAGCAGCGCGAGGCGAAACAGCCGACAAACGTGGGATACGGACATTAGTTCTCTATCCAATGAACGCTCTCGTCGCGGATCAACTCTCGCGGATGCGCCTACTCTTCGGTGATGAGAACGGAGCAGATACGCTTGAGGACTATATGGGTCGGCGGGTTCAGTTTGGGATGTATACGAGTCGTACACCCTATCACGGGGAGTATGACACCAGCAAAAACGATAATTTGGTCAGGCCGGTCATCAAAAGGTACGTTGAGTTAGAGGAAGAGCAGCCAGACCTCTACAAACAACTCGCAGAGAAAGGCCGTATTCCGGCCAAGAATCTGGAAGGATTCTTGAATAATAATAACAGACCAAAAGAAACAAACTTTCGTACCCAACCCGGCGACACGGAACTCTTCACGCGTCAAGAGATGCACACTCGCGATGGAAGCAATCCCCATGGCGGGACGCCTGATCTCCTGATTACGAACTACTCGATGCTGGAGTACATGCTACTCCGGCCAATCGAACAACCCCTCTTTGAGGATACCCGTGAATGGCTGGCCGAGGACGAAGAGAACGAGCTGAATATCGTCCTCGACGAAGCTCACCTCTACCGAGGCGCCCAAGGAGCAGAGGTCGCACTCTTGTTGAGCCGCTTGCTCCAGAAACTCGGGATATCTCGCGAACGTGTGCGCTTCATCCTCACGAGTGCGACGATGGGCGAAAACGTAGAGGAAGCAGCCCCAGAATTTGCGGCCCAGCTCACAACCGGAGATCCGGACGATTTCTCAGTAATCACCGGTGAGCAGGTGGAGTACGAAGGTGGAGAACCGAGCGAGAAACGCACGGCACAACTCCTAGAGCGGGTTGGCTACCAACTCGATGATCCATCGAAGATTCGCAACGTTGCGAGCGAACGAGGCTGGGATCCTCTTGAAAGTGATGACGTAGAATCGGTCCGTTCGTACCTCGCTGACCAGTTAGTCGATGACCCACTCTTCAGATTAGCACACGAATATCTTCGTGAAGAGCCGCTGCGCCTATCGGCCCTTGCCGAAGAGTTGTTCGAGGACATCGATCAGGAACTGGCTCGTGAGGCGACGGGTAATCTTCTGTATCTTTGTACCGAGGCCCGCCAGGGGGAGGATCAGGCGTTGCTTCCGACACGCCTGCATATGTTCCTCAAAGGGCTCCCCGCCCAGTATGCGTGTGTCAATCCTGAATGCAGCGGCCGCCGGGTAACAGAGGGGGAGAACCTCCTCGGGCGCATCTACAGTAATCCGCACACGACCTGTGAGTCCTGTGGCAGTCGAGTCTTCGAACTGATTAGCCACCGCACCTGTGGAGCAGCATATCTGCGTGCCTATCGACGCTCTGACGACGACCGCGGGCCGACGTTCCTGTGGTCAGATCCTGAGAGCAGCGAGGACTTGGACGAGCTTCATCTCTTAGTTGAGGAACCTCGGGATGACCCGAATCCAGACCACGAACACGGACGCTCGCTCGCCGAGACGACGACCTCACGAAACCTCTCGATTGCCTCCGGCCATCTTGTTGATGATCGGCATGTGGACGACGAAGGACCGACCACTCATATCGAGGTTCAGGTCCCGACTGAAGAGCCGCCGGACGAGGGCGGTGCATGGAGTTGGACCCAATGTCCGGCGTGCGGGATCAAAGAGCGACGTCGTCCGAATGGCGACACGAAGGTCGAAGATCTGGTCACCAAAGGTGAGGAACCATTCGCGCACAGCGTCCGCTCGATGTTCGGTATCCAGCCGACCGACCCACTCAAAGAGGAGTTCCCCAACGAGGGGCGCAAGGTATTGTGCTTCTCTGACGGTCGACAGAAGGCGGCCCGCTTAGCTCGCGACCTCCAATCGAACGTTGAATCCGACTCGTTCCGCGAGGTCTTAACCGACATTATTGGATCCGCGGAAGATGAAATCACGATGGGTCGGTTGTTCGCCGAGTTCGCAGTCTACTGTGCGAAAAACAACATCGTATTCTTCGACGACAGCGACCAATACACGAACCAGTCGGGTGTCGTGTATAAGGGTTCACGCTCCCACTTTGAGGATATTCGTGGGAACCTGTCCGATATTGTCGATGAGTACTATCTTGAGTCCATCGACGATATTCCGGAGGTGCCAGCCGCACGCAATGCGTTGTCGGAGCGTCCCCGCCAATATGAGGAACTTCTCCTCCGATCGTTGGGCGATGAGCAGTACTCCATCACCGGCGCTCTCGTCGGGTACATTGCGCCGTCCGAGGAAGTGTTTGAGAAAATCGATGAAGCGGTCCCTGAAATTGAGACAGACCAACTCAAGAGCATCCTCATCGAGGCGCTTCGTCATGCCTGCGAGGAACGGGCATTTGATTCAAGCATTGAAGCTAGACGACGTTCGAACTCCTATCCCTACCAAAATTGGATTGACCCGGACGATACGGGGCTCCCCCACAGCGAGATAATCCCTGAATATATTGTAGAATCACTCGACGACGAAGTGCCGGAAGAGGCGTGGAATAGTCTGAGACGGGCGTTGATGACGACAGAGCCTGTGTTGTTTGGGGCCTCCCACGGAAATTACTTCGTCAATCCAAAAGCAACGACAATCGATCTCCGACTCGACGACGATTGGTACCGGTGTGAAGGATGTCGCCGGTTCTCGGTAGTGTCTCTCAATGATTCGTGTCCCTACGATGGGTGTCGCGGAACTCTGAGTCCGGTTAGTGACGATGACATCCATCTCCAGGCACGGAAGAACTTCCTTCGGAACCCGCCACGCGAAGTGCTCCATGGCGAACGGGACCCGCTCACGCTGCGTTCAGAAGAGCACTCCGCACAACTGAGTGCAAAGGACAACTCCGAGGCATTCGCACGCTCCGAAGAGTACGAACTGCTCTTCCAGGACATCCTTGTCGGGGACTCCGAGGCCGATCAGCCAATCGACGTGTTAAGCTGTACGACTACTATGGAAGTCGGGATTGACATCGGGAGTCTCACCGGCGTGGCCATGCGGACGGTCCCGCCAGGACCAGAGAATTATGAGCAACGTGCTGGTCGGGCAGGACGTCGCGGAGCTGGGCTCTCGACGATCGTCACCTTCGCGGACAACTCCCCTCACGAGTCACACTACTTCGAGAATCCTGAGGAGATGATAACGAGCGAGGGGAACGCACCGGTCATCTACGCCGGCAACGAAAAGATCGCCCGGCGGCACATCAACGCCTCGCTGCTTGCTCGGTTCTTCGATCCATCGGCCGTCGAGACGGAAGCTGCCGTATTCCGCTCGCTCAAAGGTACAGCCGAGTTCTTTGAAGGAGAAGGGGACCAAACCCTCGCCGCGTTCGAAGACTGGCTGGACGAAGAGATCTTCGCCGATTCATCGTCGACGCTCGAGCAATTGGGGGCCCTCCTTCCGGATGCACTAGGAGAGGGACGTCCATCCGACTGGGAGGTCGCATTAGTCCGCGACGCCGCTACAGAGTTCCTAAGCGAACTCCAGGAGCTACAAGCCAAGACAGAATGGGAAGAGCAATCCACGGAAGACGACGATTTACTTTCCGTCCTTCTCGATGCAGCCCTCCTTCCGACGTTCTCGTTCCCGACTGATGTGGCCGACTTCGTCGTGCGCGAAAATGAGCCCGGGTCGTCACAGCCGAAGAACAAGTACCAGATGTCTCGGGATCTGAAACAGGCTCTCTCAACGTACGTACCAGGCCGAGAGATCGTCGTTGACAAGAAGACCTACGAGTCCTACGGTGTCTATGTCAAATTCCCAGACAACCCGAAGAACCGAGTAGCTGGCGAAGACTGGGGAGACCTCGATTGGTTGAACTGGTGTGACGTCTGCAAGACGGTCTTTGACGAGCATAATGAGAGTCTGGCAGCCAGGGATATGGAATGTCCAGTCTGTGAGGGAGCGACCGTCAGTTCCCTTCAAATGTACACCCCGGAGGCATTTGCACCGAAAGTCGATGAGACAGGTGCAGCTGAGAAAGGATCGGACTACAACGAGAACCGCGCCTACGCGACACAGCCTAAATACCCGCTGACGTCGACTTCTCACGAGAGTGAGAACGCTAGCGAGATGGCAGAGGAGAAATCCATTGGCCATTCGATAGTGGGGAAGATGAATGACGAACAGCTTCTTGTCGCTAACTTTGGGGCTGATGAGGATGGATTCGAGGTCTGCACCGATTGTGGGGCCGTTAGCCGCGAAGGTCCGCTCTCGAACCCACACGCCCGTCCATACCCCAAGGATCTCCGATTTGTTGGGGAATATGACTGGGATGATCAGTGTACCGGCTCAACAGTCACGACGAGTTTCAGCCACCGCTTCCCCAGTGATTTGACCGTCCTCCAAATCCCGTTAGGTGATGAGATGGAGTTTGTTCCATCCGAAGCATGGTTCGAGACACCAGGACAGTCGTTAGCTGAAGCATTAGTCATGGGTGCATCTCGTGCGCTAGGTATCGAAGATGACGAACTCGAAGGTGGATTCCGTACTCGTTCGGCAGAGCACGCCGACATCGACGCACGGGGCGTTATCGAGGTCTTCCTCTTCGACACAACCGCTGGCGGTGCTGGCTTCTCATCGCGCGTCTGGGAGGAATTCGACGCCGTGTGTGCAGAAGCCCGTTCAATCCTCGAGAGTTGCTCATGCGATACGGCGTGTCACAACTGTCTGCGCCGGTATCAGAACCGCCATCTCCACGACTCGTTGAATCGCCACGAAGGCCTGGCCTTGCTCGATTACGCACAGACGGGGACTCCACCAACGCTTCGTCCTGATAAGACACAGAGCCTGATAAAGCAGCTCGAACGTGCCTTGGAGTTGAAGGAAGAAGATGTTGCACTCAGGGCGATTGACGACGATAAATGGGAAATCGAGATTGACGGGACGACGATGACATTTGGTATTCGTTCGAGTCTGCGGCGTTCACGTGCCCCGACGTCGACGACGTACGACGAGGACTACTCAGACTACGAGCTGTCCCAACGGTTGCCAGAGGTGGCTCACTCAATCGTCGATCAACTCCAATAGCGGAATGGATGGGTCAGAACAGTTTGCACACGTAAACTGGTCGGCGTCGGCAGCACAGCTGTTCGAAGAGTGCCCCCGGCGGTTCTTTTATCGATACCAACAGATCGAGTCTACCGAGGACTATAGTGAGTATACACCGTCGCCAGGGGCCTATCTGGGAACTATCGTACACGAATCTCTCGCGGGGCAGGTTGCACGATGGGCTCGGGGTGAGAACATCCATCTTCAGACTGCAACTGAATATGCGAAAGACGAACTTGAGAGGTATGTCGAAGCGAATTCTGAGACGATTGCTGATCGGATTGACATTACGGATGGGGAATCCTTCGATAGTGATTCCTTCACGCGGTCATTAGTTCGTACAGCCCGTAATCACATCAGGCAGTTCTTCCGGGTGATTTGGCCCCACCTTGAGGACCACCAGTATATCGCCCACGAAACGCGCCAAACGTTCGAAGTCTCCGAAGAACCCGTCACCGTCCAGCCAGATCTCTGTACGCGAAACCCAGAGGGAGACTTTGTCGTTACTGACTGGAAGACAGGCGCGTATGACCGGTTTAGTAACCCTACAATACAGATGCAAGCATATGCACTCTATGCTCACGAAGCGTATGAACCCGAACTCAGTCGGATTCGGGTCCAATTAGCCCATACTGGAAGTGGGGAGTTCGACCGAATGGTGCCGACCACGGAAGACATGAGACAGATCCGAGAACGGATTACGAATGATAGGGCCTTCTGGACGAGTATGGGGGACATCGAATCTTACAAGACAAATCCAACAGTCCAGAAATGTAGCCAATGTTCGTACCTTCACCGGTGTACAGACGGACAAACCGTCACGGGTGAAGAGCCAGAACCAAACTAAGTAGTAAAGTGCGAATTAGGTCGTCTTATACCTCATCTACTGCATACAAAGCAAATCGGATTATATCACAATTCAATCACGCAATCGATAAATCCACTTGCGACGAACAAAATCATCAACTGAGGACCGGCCTTCGCGCGACTGCCAACTATCTCCTTGAGCTTTCTCTTCCCGAACTAGTTTGAAACCTGCCGCAGAATAAATCGTCCCCTTGTTACCTGCTACTCCAGCGTGAGCAGAAATCCGTTGATAGCCCTCTAAGAACGCCCACTTTCGGGCGCGAGCGATTAGCCAAGAACCAGTGTTTGATGGCCTTTCGGGTCGCGATCCGTACCGTGTAATTGAGATTTCTTTGTCTTCGTCGACCATTCGGGCTACTGGACGACCGAGAACACAGACTGCAATTAGATTAGATTTATGACGAGCTCCGAACGCAGCCTTCCATCCAGGGATACCTCCCAATTTGTGGTCTACCATATCCGACTCGAGGAAATCGTTGATCTCGTTTCGGCTTCGCTCCCGGGTTAGTTTGAGATCCGATACAGAGTCTGGTACTGATATTGGACCTTTCATCGTTTGCCTGAGGCAACTTGCGCCTCACCCAATCAGGCGCATGAAAAACAGAACGAGATCACCAGAATGGACTCATATTTCTGCGTTAGTACGTTCGAACCAAAGATTATCGAGGAACCTCACAACCCGTAGATCAGACGAGTTGTGAACGCTGATTATCTAGGAATGCCTCTTTCCGAGAACATCCCTATGGAGAGACCTGTTAATGAGCCTAAGCGCTCTTAGAAACTATCAAAACAGCGATCAAGCAGGGATAATGTAGGCCTTTCCGGAAACAACCCGGTCACGCTTTTATGACTAGACGGGAAACAGGTCGGACAGTAACAGATGATCCGCGATGCTCGCGTTCTCCGCGCCGGGTTCGTCCCTCGAGAAGTTGAGCATCGCGACGCCGAAGTCAACCACCTCTCTAGCGTTCTTGAGCCCATCACGAACGGGGAACCCGCCGACACGGCCATCGTCACTGGACCCAGCGGCGCCGGCAAGACCTGCATCTCTCAGTTCGTCACCGAACGACTCCGGGAAGAGGTGCTCGACGTCGAGGCCACCTACGTCAACTGCTGGCGCAACTACACCCGGTTCCGCACGCTCTACCAGATCCTCGACGACCTCGGCGCGACCATCGACATCCACCGGCAGTCGACGCCCCACGACGAACTCGTTGATCGCCTCCAGCAGCATGACGGCCCGCGAACCGTCGTCATCCTTGATGAGGTCGACCAGCTCGAAGACCCCAGCGTCATCTACGACCTCCACAGCCTCCCACAGTTCGCGATCATCTGCATCGCGAACAAGGAAGAGGAGCTGTTCAGCCGCGTCGACGACCGCCTCGTGAGCCGGCTGCGCTCCAGCGAACACGTCCGGATGGACAAGTACCACGACGAGCAGCTGTACGACATCCTCAGTGCGCGGGCGAAGTGGGGGCTCGATGAGGACGTCATCACCGACGACCAACTCTACCGCATCGCCGACGCGGCCGCCGGCGACGCCCGCCTCGCAATCGGCATCCTCCGAACGGCCGCCGGCAAGGCCGATCGCGAGAACCACGAGCGCATCACCGACGACATTCTCCTGGACGCCGCCGAGGATGCTCGGGCCCAGATCAAGCAGAAGAGCCTCGACTCGCTCACGCCGCACCAGCGCGTCGTCTACGATATCGTTCGCGAGCACGGCCCGGTCGGGCCGAGCGAGATTCACGAGCGCTATTCCGAGGACGTCGATGATCCGCGGACGAAGCGGACTATCCGCACGTACCTCTCGAAGATGGAGCAGTACAACCTCCTCGAGGCGGAAGGGACGAGCCGAGACCGAGAGTACTCGCTCGTCGATTCGGCAGCCGCGTCGCCGATGCAGTGACCGTGACCCCGTCAGCTATCAGGAACTGAACTCGCCGAGGCCCGATTGCTCGTGGTCTAGCGGCTCGATGACCGGGGGATCGTCGTTGCCGGGGTTGTTGACCCGCGTCGAAATCTCGTAGGCGTCCAGATCGTCCTTCGGGTACGGCTGGCACAGTTCCATGCGGGTGTCCGGGTCTGCGGCGAGCCAGTCAGATTCCGCGTCCTGCGGGAGGACGACCGGCATCCGGTCGTGGATTGAGTTCATCAGGTCGTTCGGCTCCGTCGTGAGAATCGTGACGCACGAGATCGTCTCGTCGTCGCCCTCCCAGACGTCCCAGAGCCCGGCCATCGCGAATGCGGGGTCGTCCTCCCGGTAAATCCGATAGGGCTGTTTCGACCCGCCGTTCGGCGATTTCCATTCGTAGAACCCTGACGAGGGGACGAGGCAGGGACGTGATTCCCACGCCCGCTCGAAGACGCGTTTCTCGTCGGCAGTCTCGGAGCGAGCGTTGATGATGCCCTCCTCGGGTTCGTCCGCCCAGAACGGAATCAGCCCCCAGTGGTAGGCATCGATCTCGTCGGAAGCCTCGTTCGTGATGATGTGGAGGTCGTCACCAGGTGCGATGTTGTATCGGGGTGTGTACCCGCCGTCCGCGACGACCTCGGCATCGAAGCGGGCCTCGAGGTCTGCTTGGTCGATGAAGAGCGAGTTCCGGCCACACATACATCCGGGTCCGGCCGGGAGAGTCTTCAACGTATCTGGAAATGTGAACGGCTCTGAATCGTCGATTAGAGCTCGGTCGGCGGCAGAAGCTCACAGAGAACAGCTGCTTGTTCAAGAAGTGCGTCGAAGAGTCGTTCAGTCGGTCGATATAGCGCGTGGTGTTCATCAACAGAGTATGGGGTTTTCTCATCATCTGTGTGTGAGAGAAATCCGCACTCAAGAAGCGGAGCAAGGGTAGTATCCAGCGCAGTTCCGGAACGGCCGGATTCGGCTTCAAGAGTGTGTCGAGGGAACTCAGAAAGGAACCGCGTACAGCAACTCAGGACGTGAGCACGTCGATCAGCGAATAGTTCGTTGAGCGCAGTACGATGGGTGCGTGTCCAATACTCATCGAGTTTGACGTATGTGCGAACGATCGGGGATAGCTCGTTCAAGGAACCAGTAGCATGGACGATGCCAAGGTCGTTGAGCGCATGTTGGTCTTTGGTGTCCAAAGACTCGCCGAGGGGATGGAGAACAGTTTGAAGCGCCTCGTGGTACCGCGAAGTGAGGAATTCCCCGGCAACAACGTGGGCGTTCACGATATTTCGAGTTGGGTGCATTGATTCGTGGTGGTCGGGGTTTCGGTGGTCGACGTGGGTTCGTGGATAGCTCATAGAGCACCTCTTCCAACGTGGCGTTGAGCATTAACATTCCGAGCAGTCAGGCTCGAGACTGCAGCTGGGTAGGTTTAACCAACACACCGCCGTCAATACGGCCGGGTGTTGGTTAACACGAAGTACGCTCGATTCAGGAACTATTCTCGGAAATAGGATCCAAACGGAGACAACTCGGGACTGTACCGGGATTAGAGGGGATCACATCGAGTTTCCTGAAACGCGGAAGCGACACGCCGCGGCTTATCGGGAACGTAGACAACTAATCTAGTATGGGAGAACACTCAACGTCGAACCGATTGGCGGTGGACCAGCCGACACGGGGCGCTGACCGCAATCGGTCCCTTGCTGACCAGGCCGATCCGACTACGGACGAGATGTTGTTGCCGTCACTCGGCGACGGCATCACGCTGCTCGACGTCGAGGGAGGCCGCGGCGTCCCGATCCTGCAGTCGCTCGTACTCGACCATCTCCTCCTGCAAGACGGGCCCGCCTTCTGGGTCGACGCAAACGGACACGCGACGACGACGACACTCGCCCAAATCGCGCCCAGTCAACGGTTGCTCAATCGAATCCACGTCGCCCGCGGATTCACCGCCTACCAGCACTACGGCGCCGTCTGTGATTTCCCGACGGCAGTGAACAAGTCGATCCAGATGTCTACCACCGATGCCGGGGCGGCCGGTCGAGGGGCGCCAAGTCGTGACGAGAACACGTCGCCCCACACCCCTGCCCTCATCGTCGCGCCGGCCGTCGACGCCCAGTACCGCGACGACGATACCCTTGGCGAGACCCACGCAAAAACCCTCCAAGCCCGCACCCTCGCCCGGTTATCGACCTACGCCGAGGGGTACGACATCCCGGTTCTCGTTACGCGAAACGAACGAAACGAATTCACCGAGTCAGTCGCGACGGTCGCCGACCACCATCTCGAGTGCGAGCAAACTCGGATGGGCCCACGGGTCGTCGGCGAGGACTTCGAGACGCTCGTCTATCCCGTCGACGACGGCGCGTACTACCAGACGACGTTCGCGTACTGGCGGCAGCTGCTCGCGGCACGCGCCACGCAGGTCGGCGTGGAACCGACAACGCCGACGCCGTCGACGCCGACTCCGGAGGGTGTCGGGACAGGCGTCACAGCTGACGGTGAGACGGTGGCGGCCACTGCGGACCCCTTGCTCGATGCGTGGACCGCGACCGGGACAGGAGGGCGATAGCGATGGGACGCACGAACCCGACGTACCGAGATGCACTGCGGGCCATCGAAGAATGCTGGGCAGAGTTCCGCCGGGCACTGCGGCGTCGCGACCAGCCGCGCTTCGACCGGCTGTTCGAGTACGCCCGCGAGCACGCCGACGCGAGCGGGCTGTTGAACCACCAGAACCCGCTGCTGCCGGCGCTGCTCAGCATCGATCTCGAACAGGAGGCCCGCCTCGACGACCACGAGGAACGCCTCGAAGAGCTCGAAGCCGCGATCGCAGCACGCGATGATCAAGAGAGTGCCCCACCGGACTCGAACCCGTGACGATGCCGTTCAGTATCGACTTTCTGGACGACGGCCGCGTCCTGGAGTGGGAGGCAACAGCCGACGGCGCCGTCGCGACCGAGCGCGATGACTACACCCCACGGTTCTACGTCGCCGCTCGCGACCCTGATGCCGACCTCGACCTCACGACACTCCAGTCGGTGTACGACCAGCACCCGGACGTCGTCGCGACCGAGACGGTTGCGCGACGCCCCGGATTTCGACGGGACGAGGAGGCCGTTCTCGCGGTCGATGTCGCCCACATCGATCGCGTCACTCCACTCGCCCGGCAGGCGCGTCAACTGCCGGACTATCCAGTCGGGGATCTCGCCTGTTTCAACGTGGACTTTTCGCGGGAGTTCCGGTACTGTCTGGAGACCGGCGCCGATCCGACGCCGGCGAGCGAGCTGTCGACGCTCCGGCTCAGCGTCCCGGTGACCGAAGCGAGCAACAACGTCTACGAGGAACTGTCCGTCGCCGGCGACACCGTCACCGGCTCGCCGACGGATATCCTGACCGCCGTCCAGGGGGCGCTCGAAGCGCACGATCCAGATGTCCTGGTCTGCTCGACGAGCGAGATCGTCCCGGCCCTGTACGAGATGGCGACGGACGCCGGCGTCGACGACTTCTCGCTGAGTCGGTGGCCGGACGTCGATTATCAGCAGCTCGCCAGCCGGTCGACGTACTCGAGCTACGGCCGCGTCGGCCACTCGCCGGCGAGGTACAACGTACCCGGGCGGGCGATCATCGACGAGTCGAACACGTTCTTCCACGGGGAGACGAACCTCGACGGCGTACTCGACCTCGTGTCGCGCTCGAACAAGCCTGTCCAGGAGCTCGCGTGGGCGTCGATCGGGAACGTGCTCACGGCGATCCAGATCTGCGAGGCCCACGACCGCGATGTCCTCGTCCCGTGGAACTCCTGGTGTCACGAGTTCTACAAGCCGATGGGGACGCTCCACGACGCCGACCGTGGCGGCTTCATCTTCGCGCCCGAGGTCGGGCTTCACGAGAACGTCCACGAACTCGACTTCTCCTCGTTGTACCCGAACATCATCTGTACCCGGAACGTCTCGCCGGACGTCATCCGGTGTGAGTGCCACAGCGACCGCGACGACGTCCCCGGCCTCGAGTACTCGATCTGCGACGACCGGGGCTACCTCGTCGACGTGCTGCAGCCGATCATCGACGCGCGCGACGAGATCAAGGCGGCCATCCGTCACGAGAAGGAACGGGACAACCCCGACGAGGACCGGCTGGCGGAACTCGAGGGACGGTCGGGTGCGCTGAAGTGGATCCTCGTCGCCTGCTTCGGCTATCAAGGGTTCAGCAACGCGAAATTCGGCCGCATCGAGTGCCACGAGGGGATCAACGCGTTCGCTCGCGAAATTCTGCTGACGGCGAAACAGCGACTGGAAGCTGGCGGCTGGCGGGTCGTCCACGGCATCGTCGACTCCATCTGGGTGACTCCGGACCCCGACGTCGACGACGATGACCGCGAGGACCTCCAGACGCTCGCGACGGAGATCACCGACTGCGTCGAGATTCGGCTCGAACACGAAGCCCACTACGACTGGGTGGCGTTCGTGCCGCAGCGCGAGAGCGACGCCGGCGCGCTGACGAAGTACTTCGGAAAGGTCGCCGGCGACGACGACTTCAAGATACGCGGTATCGAAGCCCGGCAGCGTTCGACCCCACCGTTCATCGAGGACGTCCAGCTGGACTGTCTCGAACGGCTCGACGCAACTCGATCTCCGGACACCGTACTCGACTGTCTCCAGGACGCGATCAAGCGCCTCCACGCTGGAACGGTGCCGGTCGAGCAGCTCGTCGAACGGAATCGTGTCTCCAAGCCGCTGGAAGGGTACACGCAGAACACGCAGAACGTGGCGGCGCTGAAGCGGGCTCGGGACCAGGACCTCGCTATCCACCCGGGACAGGACATCGAATACGTGGTCGTCGACGACGAGAAGAGTTCGCGAGAGCGGGTCGCGTTAGCCCACGAAGAGATAGAGTCGTACGATGCGTCGTACTACGAGACGCAACTCGTCAGAGCTGTCGAGAGTGTGCTGGCACCGCTTGGCTGGGATCGGACGGAGATTCAACGCGAGATCGCGGAAACTCGGGAAACGGACTTGACTGTCTTCACCGAGATTGAGAGGGGTTAACCAACACTATCGAGGTATCGGGAGGTTTGTTGGTTAATGCTGAGTGGAGACACGGAAGGGACTTGGAGAGAATACCCCGCCCACACACCCCTCGTCCAGAGTGAAAACCATTCAGAGGTGTGGGGTGAGGTCCACGGGAAATAGGGGTTCTCGTGAGAGAAGATCAGCAAGAATCACGGAATAACTGCCTGAGACGTGAGAACACGGAGGAAATGGAACAGCAAACACGAGCAGCGGTTCGAAACCACCCAGACGAATGCCGCCTTCGTCTTCTTCCCTGTGCTGAATACACTTGGAGAGTGGTAGGAGGTAGGTAGTAATAAAACTTCTAGGTAATACTATGAAGATTGGTATGTTTAGAGGAACTTCGACTGTGTGACGACTGCTGTTCGAGGGATACTCGTCTCACGTCTTGTGATTTCGGCACTTCCTAGCCGACTCGTCGTGTGGTTTCCGCCGAGTCAACCGAGGGACTCTCGTGGCCTTTCACTCTGGACGAGGGGTGTGGGGGTTCGATTCCGTCGTCCGTGTATTATGAGACGTTGAAGGAACAATCGTTATTCTGACTATTCGCCAACCAGTGAACCGGCATCAAAGCCGAAATCGGGATTGGTATCTCCCGATCTCCCTCATCAATCGGAATCAAGATACCCGATCCCGACAGTTCCGATTGTACCCTGCTTTGCTTCGGCTGGAGATCTGACCTGCGTCTTCACTCTTGATTGGGGGTGCCGACGAACGCTCGTCACCATCACTCGAGGTTCACACTCCACTCCAGCTCATCACACCAGCGCTTTCACTCTGGACGAGGGGTGTCTGCCGTGCGTCAGACGTCCAGGGCCGATGTGTCCTCTCATAGAAATGATTGATTACCCGGTTCGGGAGATACACTCTGGACGGGGGGTGTCGTCTCAACCAAGTACGCTGCTCCTGGATGGAGGGCTATTCACTCTTGACCAGGGGTGTGTCAAACCCGCTCCAGTCTGGCGTTTTCACTCTGGATTGGGGGTGCCGGTCTCCGTCGGTAACTCTCGCTCCGAATCCGATTTCACTCGGGACCGACTCGACCCTTTGTGAGGATGATACGCCAGCGACAAAACATCAGAAGACGACCATAGCCCGATTTACACTCTGGTCGAGGTAGCCAAATCATTAAGTAGGTCCCATCCGCGATGTCTGATATTGATGGCTGAGGAACCGTCCCAACTCTCTGACTTCGACGGCCGCTACGAGGATCCCGCTGACGATCCCCTCTTCGACTTTGATGAAGACGACCCCGACCGAGCCAACATTTTCGCTCGCAAGGAGCTGCTGAAGGTTGGCCACGTCCCTGAAAGCGGACGTATCGTTGGCCGAGATGGCGAGATCAAGGCCGTGGCTGCTGAACTCAGGCCAATCGTTCGTGGCGATCCGCCCAACAACGTGATTATTTACGGCAAAACGGGAACCGGGAAGTCACTAGTTGCTCGCCACGTCACAGAACGAGCCCGCCGAGCCGCGGAGTCGAACGGTGTGTCCGTGGGCACGGTCTACGTCGACTGCGCGCAGCACAACACACAGACACGCGTCGCGAGGACGGTAACTCGTTCACTCAACGAGACGGACGAGACTGACCTCGATATTCCACGCGCAGGGATTGGCAGCGGTGAATACTACGACTATCTCTGGGAGATTCTGGATACTGCCTACGAGTCAGTCATCATCATTCTCGACGAGGTGGACCGACTCGATGACGATGATATTCTTATGCAGCTCTCGCGGGCTCGCGAATCGGGGAAAGCGGATTGCCACCTGGGTGTCATCGCCGTCAGCAACAAGATCGAGTATCGCGACCAGCTGAACGAACGCGTCAAGTCCAGTCTTCGCGAGGAGGAGTTCGTCTTCCAACCCTACGACGCGAATCAACTGCGCGAGATTATGAAGCACCGACGGGACGCGTTCCACGATGGCGTTCTCTCCGATGATGTGATCCCGCTGACGGCGGCTCTAGCCGCTCAAGAACACGGTGACGCCAGAAAGGCAATCGAAATTCTTCGTCACGCCGGCGAACTAGCCGAGCGAGAAAACGTCGATACAGTCGTCGAAGAACACGTTCGCGATGCCCAGGAGTGGGCTGAAATCGATCGCTTCGAGGAGCTTCTCCGTGGATCGACGACACAGGTCAAATTCATTCTCTATTCGCTCGCGCTGCTCACCGAAGAGAATCCGAACGAGGACGGGTTTTCGACCAACCGGATTTACGAACGGTATCAGGCGACGACAGAGAAGGCTGACGCGAAGACTCTCAGCGAGCACCGCGTCTACGAGCTGTTGAAAGAGCAGGCGTTCCTCGGTGTCGTTGAATCAACTCGGACCGGTGGTGGCCGGGGTGAAGGCAGTTATCTCGAGCACCGGCTGGTTCAGGATACCGGCATCGTGCTGAAATCTGTCCTCCGGGACAGTCGGCTGGAAGACCTGGCCTAGCTCCCGTTTCGGTCGCTGACCACACCCCTGATCACGAGTGTATCTCTCGATACGTCGGAAACGTGGGGTGGGTGATCCGAGGTCGTCTTCTACTCCCAATAATCGACTTTGGGCGGGGTGACGAAACGACGGAAACGTGGGGGGTCTGATCCCCTCGATCGTGGCTGCGTTCCGTCCACGGACCTCCAGTTACGACGGAAACGTGGGGTGGGTCTGTTCTCTCCGAGTGTTACCTGTCTGGGCTGACCGGACCCATTCACATGAGGGGTGTGGGATGGGTTGAACCCATTCACACTCTGGGGTGTGTCCTCTGATACGCTACTAATTGCGCTCGACAAACACCCGGCTACGGTTCACCACCGTCTATTCGTCGGGACTGACGGGGCCTTTATACTGGGAACGAACTTTCTCGCCTTCTCGCCACTGCCAGTAGTAGTAGCGGTTGTCGTTAATCTCCTTGATCGTGATCGTGGCCTTCGCTGGGACGTCGTCCGGCAGATCGTCTGGTCGCTCTTCGACCTCGTCTTGATCTGCCGACTCCTCGAGGCGGGCCTCTCGTTCTTTGTGCTCGGCGAGCGCTTCAGCGTACGTCGCCACATCTCGGAGCTGCTCCGGATCCGACTCGTTGAGCGTGTTGACGATTCCCGTCGGGAGGTTCGCCGGTGGGGTCGGGGGTTCGTAGGACATCGGCTACTCTCGTGTTAACCAACACGACCCACGAGTCCATAGTTTTGTTGGTTAAGACGATGGGGCGGTTCTTGCGATTGCTGCCTGTAACACTACTCGAAACTTCTTTATATACAAGTTTCGTACTATGTTACACCGTGCTCCGGCGCATCGAACTCGAGGTCCTCGCCACGGTCGACCGCGGCGACACAATCTCCGAACTCGCGACGAAGCTCGACCACAGCGAGAGCTACCTCTCTCGTGCCGTCGGCGACCTCGTCGAAAAGGGACTCGTCTACACGGAACGCGACGGGCGGCGAAAACGAGTCGTTCCATCGGATGCTCGCGCCGTCGAACGCTACCAGGATCTTGTCCGCCAGCACTCCCATATCGACTTCCCCGAGCTACTGACCGGCAAGGCACTCGAGGTGCTGTACTACCTCGACCAGCCACGAACCGTCTCCGAGATCGCCGACCGGAGCGACAACTACCGCAACACGGTCAACCGCGTCCTCAAGCGGTTTCGCGACCGTGGGCTTGTCGGGACGGCCGACGGCCGCTATGACTTCAACGCCGACTTCGACCGCCTCCACGAGTTCGCCCGTGAACTCACACACCATCTACATCGCCAGCGCCTCGAAGCCGTCGCCCGGAAGGGCACGATTCTCTGGGAGGACTATGACGAATTCCTCGCTCAGACCGAGAAGGAGATCGACGCCGAGGGGTTTCACGAAACCGGCCTCGCTCGATTCGCGGCCTTCAACCTCCAGTTCCTGCTCACCGGCCATCGCTACTACTTCTACTCCGAGGATCTCGACGCAGTCTCGCCGGCGGAGGTCTGCTGTCACACACTGTTAATCGACGACGGCAGCCGCCACCGCTCGTACTGTCTCCTTCTACTCAGCCACGTCGACGTCGACGAGGCGGATCTCCGAGAGCAGGCGGCGAAGTATGGCCTCGAAGACGAAATCGACGCCTTGCTGCGCTACCTCGAGACGCACGGCGAGGTCGACGCCGACCGGCTCCCGGAGTGGGATGAGTTCCAGGAGCTGGCGGCTGACTATGAGGTGGATCTACCACAATGAGACCACGATTCGGACGCGAGTACATCGAGAACGAATTCCAGCGAATCGCGGATGGCCTCTCAGCCCCGCTCACGGTCTACCTGATCGGTGGTGGCGCGATGTCGCTGCGCGACCTCAAGGGGGCGACGAAAGATATCGACCTGGTCGTCCCGGATGGCGACGCGTACGGCCAGCTGTGGGCCGTCCTGATGGACCTCGGGTATGCGGAGGTTCAATCGCTGGATCCAGATTATCGGGCGCTGGGGGCAACGAGCTGCGTCGAGAACGACGATGGGTGTCGCCTCGACATCTTCAACCAGCAGGTCGCGAACAAGCTCGTACTCACCGACGGGATGCAAGAGCGCAGCGAGCCGTTCCTCGACAAGGATCGACTAACGGTCCGGCTAGTCAGCAACGAGGATATCTTCCTGTTCAAGGCGATCGCCGGCCGCGACGACGACATCGAGGACATGAATATGCTCGTGCAGGCCGGCCTCGATTACGACGTCGTCCGGGCTGAACTCGAAGCCCAGATCGAACGCCTGGGGGACGATCAGTTCGCCACGTTCGCGAACGAGGCGCTGGTCGAACTCGAGGAGCGGTACGGAGTGACCACACCGATCGAGGACCGCGTCCAGGAGCTCACGAACAGGTACTACCGGGGGCTCGAAGTCCTCCAGGCACTCGACGAACCGATGACCGTCGACGAACTGGCCGCCAAACTGGAGCTGGATGACGAGGAGGTTTACGACCGGATCGCGTATCTCTCAACGTTCGACCGGGTCCGTCGGGATGGCGACACAGTCCGTCCCGTGGAGTAGTCTGGCCACGACTACGGGGAGGGAAGGCGGCCGTCTGGTCGGGGAACGCGGCCCCGTTTGATCTCGTGATCGACGCGGCGCAGGTGCTTGCAGCCGCCTTCGGGTGAACGTTGCTGCCAGTCGGGGCAGGTACACGATTCGTCGATGACGTCGACTTCGTACCGGTTCCCGGACGCAGACTGTACCTCGTAGCGGCCACCCTTCGAGAGGAGTGAGACGTCCATCGCTTCGGCGACGGCACGCTTCGTGCGGGGCTCAAGATCGTCCTCCGACTGTGCGTTCTCGTCGACGACCAGTCGGTCGCGAACGTCGCCCGTTCGGCCACCGTCGGGAGCGACGGCTTCCGCCGGGCCACTGAGCCGCTTGTGGAGCACTTCCTCCACTGGATGGCCTTCCGGCCACAGGTAGTGGACCTCGCGGCGCTCGCGATGGTCGTAGGAGCCGCACGCGGCTGCGCACCCAGTCCAGACGCGCCAGGCACCCAGCGCAGCCATCACGTCGACAATGGCGCGAGGAACTGCCTGGTGGTCGTCCGGGAAGAACACCCGGAAGCGGGTACACGCTTCTCGCGGCGGGACGGTCTCCCACCAGTCTTCGCTGGAGCCCCAGCTATCGAACATCGCCTCATCGCTCCCGTAGCCGACTGTCACGCCGTCGGTCGGCGTCCAGTCTGCTGGGAGGTGGTCCGTCTCGCCTTCAAGCACCCGAAGAACGGCGTATCGGAGGTACTCGTGGGCTTGGTTGTCTGTCGTACGAGCGACCTGGTCGTGCTGCTCGGCAACGTGCTCGGCTTCCTCGAGGACCGTCGTGAGATTGGGTTCAGTCATCATTCGACGGAGGTCTGAATGCGCCTCCGCCCCTCGGCGGGCGCTGAAAAACTTAACCAACAGAACGGAAGGAATCCATCACTCTGTTGGTTAACTATGTTGGGACGAGGAGTCTCCTTCGAGCACGTCGATGAGCTCTTCTGCTGTAGAACTGATCCGTCCGAGCCGCTCGCGAACGACCTCGGGATCGTCCGACTCCCACGCAGCGAGGTAGAACGCCGACCCACTAGTGTCGATCCCGCAGTACCGCCCGACGACGTACGCGACGGCTTCGGCCTCGACTTCGCGTTTCGCCCGCTCGGTGTCGTCGTCGACATCGAAGTGGAGCAGAGCGTGGGCGTATTCGTGAATTAGCGTCCGCGCGAGGTCGGCCTCGTTCTCCCGATCACGCACCTCGACGAGCGGCTGAACGTCGACGAGGCTCAGCTGCTCGCAGATGCCCTTCGCCTCGCCGTGGGTCCACTCCTCGGCTGGAACGATCCGCACAGTCACGCCGAGCTCATCAGCGGCGGCAGTCAACTGAGAAACGAGGTCACCGGCGTCCCCGGTCGCTTCCGTGTCCAGGTCGGGAAGCGGCTCGCCCTCAGTTTGGGAGACGTCGAACACCGGCGCGGGTTTGAACCCCACCAGGCCCTCGGACCACTCCTCGGGCGGCGTCTCGTCGTACTCACAATCGCTGTCCTCGTGGTAGCTCGGCGAGTTCTCGCATTCCGGGCACTGCTTGGTAATGATCGGCGCCCAGATCCAGATGGCCGACTCGCCCTCCGTGACGTGGCGGTCGAACTCCTCCTGCCACGTCCGGTAGCCCGCCACCCGGCTCGCCTCGGGACACTGCCGCTTGATGAGGAGCGTGTTCCGGTAGGAGTAGTCGTGGAACCGACTCTGGACGTCAAGCCACTCCTGGAACTCTGAGCTGGCCTGCGCATCGTCGACGCCGGCGACGAGGTCGTCGATCCACTGTTCGATAGTGCTGTTCATCTCGTCGGATCGTGTGTCGGTCTGGTCGAAGGAGACCGACGAGTCTCTGGTCGTAGACATCGTGTTCACCGAATCGAGTTCACGGCGACTGCGTCTGTTCAGACCGCGCCGCACCCCTCAGGGGCGTTCAAAAAACCGCTCTGTCGGTCAGCGGAGCTCGTGGCGTTCGTCTGCAAAGCCGACCGTGACGAGGTACTCGAGGAACTCGTCGAACCGCTCGACGTCACTGGGCGTGTCGGTCGCAAGATGACGCGCCCACTCGATGGCCCACTGGAAGGCGGGATCCGTGCCGCCCTTGCCGTGAATGTACCACCACCGGGCCGCCTTGAGAACCACTATGGGATTCGTCGGCGGCTGCTCACCGGCGAGCCCACGGGTGATGGACTCGATTTCGTCGGGGACATCGGCGGAATCGACCTCCGCTGATTGCGTGTTGTCGATGTCGACCGGGATCTCGTCGATCGAGACGTTGTCAGGACGCTGTTGTTGACTCACTGGAAGTCACCTCTGAGGGCTCTCGAAGGAGCCCTCGCCCTCTCTGGGGGCACGAAAAACAGGTCGCGAAGTCACGCCGGCGGGAGGTAGACGCTCTGCTCGCCGGCAGACTATCGTGCTGAACGTGGAACTTCGCTTGTTAGTCAACCACTGGTTGGACTGGAAGCCGTTCGAGGCGGCGGTGGCACGGGATACAGAGAGTCAACAGGTTACTCGGTACATCTGCATCGTCGACCGACCGGTCTGGGTCGTTGTAGAACCGGCGTCGAGGGATCCTATGATGAACCGGGAGATCACGTCCGAATTTATCGCGGTGAGCTTCGCGGCCCATACCGCAGCGCAGACAGGATTCATTGTCACGGGTAATGATTTCCTCACGAATCTGTGGCCAGTTCGAGCCGAACGGTACTGTCTCGGTATTTGACTGGCGGTAGTCGTCTAAATAGTCTGGATCGGCCGCCTGTAGGGCTGTTCGCCATGATCCGAATACGCGCCGATACGGCTGGGTCGTGAATTCCCCGTGTTTAATCATCTCACCCGTTGTCGGCGGATGACCCAACTCTTCGGCGAGCTCTCGCAATTCGGTCAATAAACCCTCACGTGGAATTCGCCACCGGGTATTTGGCTCGAAGCCAGCGGCTGTAAGCGCCTCGTTCCAAGAACCGAACCGCTTCTGGTAGACCGATCCGCTCCATTTTCCCTGGTCCTGCATCTCCTCTTTGCGCGGAATGTGTCCCAACTCTTCGCTGAGTCTCTTGAGTTCAGACAGCAGAGTGTCTTCACTCACGTTTCGTGTATAGTTTATTTCTAAGCCAGCCCTCTGAAGAGCCTGATTCCAATTTCCGAAGGCCCGTTTGTACGGATCCGAGGTGTACGGACCATCTTGATCCATCTCGTCTGTCGTGGGTGGGCGGCCAAGTTCCTCAGCGAACTCCTGTAGAGCAGCAATAAGTGCTTCTTCGGAGAGATTCAGTTCAACGTTGGGCTCCAACCCAGCTGCCCGTAGAGCTGAGTTCCACCCGCCGAATCGCTTGCAGTACGTTTTCACCGAGTACTTCCCGTAACTTCTGTAGGTTCGCTCTGAAGGTGCCTCTCCTACGATTTCAGCGACTGATTTGAGGTCCACAAGAAGATCGGCTTTCGGTGTCGCTGGTCTTCCGTTTGGTTCGTTTGTTCCCGTCTCAAGGTCGGCAGTCTTGAGCGCTTCATTCCACGACCCGAAACGGTCCGCGTAGGTCTTTGCGGCATGAGTGCCGGACTCGTTCATCTCATTCTGCGACGGGGGCCGCCCGAGTTCCGACGCGAATTCCCGGAGACGATTGAGGAGTTCTTCGTCTGAGTACAGCTTCTTGCCCATGATTTGTGATGTGATTGAATCACTCAGTTTGGTCCCGGCTTGGTATTTGAATGTCAGTTCTCGTGTTTGTGAGTCGTTACCTGTTGATGCTGACTGAGCTTCTATTCGATCCCGCGAGGCCGCTGCTGGCTGCCTCGCACCCATCGAGGGGGCCGAAAAACTGAGGCACACCCTGTTAACCAACAATGGGGAAACCCACGTGGAGTGTGTTGGTTAAGGATAGAGCTTACTCTTCGCCCTCACGTAGCTCTTCAGCCTTCCACTTGAGCCGGCGCAGGATCTGCGTTCGATTCTGGTTGGCGTTCTCGTAGGCAACACACTCTTGGAGGGTTTCCATATCCGGAATCGTCGCGATTCCTGCCTTGATCAGGCGCGTGTTCGATGCTTCAAGCCGCTTCTCTGGCGAGAATTCGTTACTCTCTTGCTCGTCAGTGGACCCCATCTCAAAGAGCCTCCACCCCCGTTGGGGCCGACACAAACAACTCTCCGGACGATAACGCCCCACCTCTCATAGGGTAAAACCGATACAACAGTTACCGTAATGGCCATCCCCCGCGAGTGTTTACAGTCCCGTATGGAGCGAAAGACGATCTCAGTCACCGGGATGTCGTGCAACGGGTGCGAACAGAACGTGGAGACCGCCCTGCGAAACCTCGATAGTGTGACTCGGGTCGAGGCCGACCACAAAGCTGACACGGTCGACGTGGTCCTCGAGGATGAGGTCTCAGATGACGATGTGAACGCGGCAATCGAACAGGCTGGCTACGACGTCGTGGCCTAATCGGCCGCCGCTCGGCCGTCGCTCACGTTATCGTCCGTGCGTTCGTCGAGGGCGAACTCGGTGTTGACACCCTCGCCCGAGAGGAGTTGACCAGCGAAGCTGTTGGCGAGGACGGCCGAGACCGACAGCACCATCGCGAGCATCGCGAACACCGGGTGAACGAGCCCGGTGGTCGCAGCGGCGACGCCGATGCCGTTGAAGGCGAACGCCGTCGCGAGATTCTGGCGGGTCTTCCGGTAGCTTTCGGTCCCGATGTCGTAGGCGTCCATCACGCCGCCGAGCCGGTCACCCATCAGGACGATGTCCGCCGATTCGATGGCGATGTCGGTCCCTGCGCCGATCGCGATCCCGATGTCCGCCTGCGTGAGTGCGGGGGCGTCGTTGATGCCGTCGCCGACCATCGCTACGCGGTGGCCGGCTTCCTGCAGGTGACCGATCTCTTCACGTTTCTCGTCGGGCAGGACGTCGGCCATAACGCGATCGATGCCGACCTCCTCGGCGACAGCCTGCGCGGTGCGTTCGTTGTCGCCGGTGAGCATCATGGGTGTGATACCGGCGTCGCGCATCCGCCGGATGGTCTCCGCGGCGTCGGCTTTGATTTCGTCGCCGATGCAGATCAAGCCGATCAGGTCACCGTCACGGACAACGCCGGCGACGGTGAGGCCGCGGCCCTGAAGTCGTTCAATGTCGTCGCTCTCCTTCGACAGGTCGATCCCCTCGTCGCTGAGCCATCCCGTTTTCCCGACCAGCACGTCGTCGCTGGCCACGGTCGCTCGGACGCCCTTGCCGGTCACCGAGTCAAAGGCGTCAGGATCCGCGTACTCGCCGCCCTGCTCGTCGGCGGCCTCGAGGATCGCATCAGCGAGCGGGTGTTCGGAGAAGGCCTCCGCACTGGCCGCAGTCGTGAGTACATCCACCTCGTCGGCACCGAACGCGACGACCTCACTAACGGCGGGTTCGCCGACGGTGATGGTGCCGGTCTTGTCCAACACGATGTGGTCGACGTCGGGAAATATCTGGAAGGCGTCACCGGAGCGCATCAGGATGCCACGGTTCGCGGCCTTCCCGCCGCCCCGGATCAGGGCCAGCGGTGTCGCCATCCCGAGCGCACACGGATAGCCGAGCACGAGGACCGCCAGCGCCGCGAACGCCCCGCGCTGGACGTTTGGGGCTGCTCCCCACGCGAGGGGGGCGACCACCCAGAAGAGGAACGACAACCCAGCGATCGTCAAGACGCCGGGGACGAAATACTTGAGCACGCGGTCGGCGAGCTGGATGATGCCGGGCTTCATCGCCCGCGCCTCCTCGATCTCGCGGGCGATCTGGTTTAGGAACGCGTCCTCCCCGGTTGCAGTTACCTCGATGAGCAGCGCCCCGGTCTCGTTGACGCTGCCACCGATCACCGTGTCGCCGCCCGTTTTCTCCTCGGGAATGGACTCCCCGGTGGCGACCGATTCGTCGACTGTAGACTCACCCTCGACGACTTCGCCGTCGACGGGGATGTTCTCGCCGGGCTTGACCCGGACGCGATCACCGATGTCGAGGTCGTCGACAGGAACCTCCTCGACATCACCGTCATCACTGACGCGGCGTGCCGTGTCGGGCTGGAGGTCGAGAAGGCCTTGGACGGCTTGGGAAGCTCGCGTGCGGACGATGAGGCTGGTGTACTCCGAAAGGATGTGATAGGTGGTGATGAACACGGAAACGGCGAAGAAGTGGACGGTCGGGAAGCCAGGGAACACGAACAGGCCGAGCAGCCCACCAAGTAACCCTGCGAATGCACCTGCTTCCAAGAGAACGTGCTGATTGAAGATCCCCCGGCGCAGGCTCTGGTAGGCTTTCTCTTTGATGTACCGTCCAGAACCGAACATCGTCCCGAGCGCCAGCCCCAGTGTCACCAGATCCATCACAAGAGATGATGACTCGAAGCGTCCCATCACGAGAATCATCCACCCCATCAGGGCAGCGACCACGATAGATGCGCCACCTGCGAGGAGGAGGCGGCGCTTGCCGTCGGCGAGTTCGGCCTGCTGTTGCTCGTACCGCTTCGCTTTGTCCGGGTCGCGGATGGTGTACCCGAGATCCCGGAGCGTGTCCTTCACCTCGACCTCACTCAGCAGGTCGTTGTCGTATTCGACGAGAACTTCCTCGTGGGCGAGACTCACGTCGACGTCCTCGACACCATCGGTTCGGCTGTAGGCCTTCTTGATGCTCTCGGCACAGAACGAGCAGGACATTCCCCCGACGTTGAATTGTTCGTGTGTCGTTCCCATCGTGGATGGTGGTTACCGTGCGACGCGGATAACCATTACGACGATAGTTATAGCGGTCTCGATGTTATACTACCACTGTGGGGTGAGTGGCGTTACTCTTACTGTCGTTGTCCGTCTACCTCCTCACAAGAATGGCGCTCCTTGAATCTGACGTACCGATCCGGGAAGTCGTAACCACCGACCCGGAGAAAGCGAAGGCGCTGGAGAACGATGTCCGGGCGAAGATCCTCGATATGCTCGCGACCGAGGAGATGACGATCGAGGAGATTCACGACGAACTGCATCGTCGCGGCGAGGAGAAGGCGGAAACAACGGTCCGCCACCATGTGAACGTCCTAAAGGACGCCGGGATGGTCGAAATCGCGCGGCTCGAGGAAGCTGGTGGTGGGACACGGAAGTACTACAAGTCGAACACACGGGTCTTCTCGTACGACCTTCCAGAAAGCAGCGGAGAGCAACTTGCTCCGGCGCAGGACACGACTCGTGAAGAGCTAGCTGCGCTGATCGAGACCCTCGCCGAGCAACACGGCGACGAGATCGAGGCCGTAGCCAAGGAGATGAAACCGTGTGAATACTGCGAAACCCAGCACTACAAGGAGTTCGTCGTTCGAGAACTGCTCAATCGCGCGCTCATCGACCTCGGCGAAACTGGGGAGCTCGACGAACTCTTATCGACAGCTGAGTGACCGATTCCGCGGTGAAATATCGCCTGCTCTGTGACGTAATAACTCGCTTCAAGACGCGTTACGAGGGTTTGTGAACACCTCCGGCGGCTGAGTTGATGCTCTCGGGGAGCGTGGGGTGGATGTGCATCGTGTCGGCGATCTGGTCGGCGGTCGCGCCGAGTTCGATGGCGAGGATGAGTTCGTGGACGATTTCAGCCCCTTGTTCGCCGACGACGTGGGCACCAAGGAGTTCGTCGGTGTCGGCGTCGGTGACCAGTTTGACGAATCCCTCGGTCTCACCGAGTGCCTTCGGCTTGCCCTGGTCGGCGAAGTCCTGGCGGCCGATGCCCACCTCGTACCCTTCGTCTCGTGCTTCCTGTTCGGTCAGTCCGACGTGGCCGACCTGCGGGTCGGTGAACACAGCCCACGGGACGGTTCGGTCCTCGGTGCTGATCGTTTCGTCTTTCGCGAGGTGTCGATACAGGAGGTCGGCGTCGTCGCGCGCGGAGTGAGTGAACATCGGTGGCCCGCTCACGTCGCCGATGGCGTAGATACCGTCGGCAGTCGTTTCGAAGCTGTCGTCGGTCTCGACGAATCCTCGCTCATCGAGCGACACGTCGACATCTTCGAGGCGGAGACCGTCCGTATTCGGCGTCCGCCCGGCGGCGAGCGCGACGTCTGAGACGGTGACGGCGCCGGCACCATCGGCATCGACTCGGATGCCGGAATCAGTCTCCGACAGTGCCGTCACGGGCGCGTCTGCCTGGACGGTGATTCCTTCGTCTTCGAAGGCGCTCTCGATAACCTCGCTCACCTCGGGGTCCTCGTTCGGGAGGAGGTGGTCACCGCGCTGGAAGACGGTGACATCAGCGCCGAATCGGCTGTACATCTGGGCATACTCGCAGCCGACGTACCCCCCGCCGATGACGGCAAGCGAATCGGGAACTGCGTCAAGCTCGAGCAAATCTGTACTGTCGTGGACCTCGACGGCGTCGAGACCGTCGATCGGCGGCTTCGCCGGGCGTGCCCCCGTATTGATAATGACCCGGTCGGCCGAGAGTGTCTGGTCGTCGACCTGGACTTCGTCTTGTGACGTGAAGACGCCGTGGCCTTCGATGAAATCGATGTTCTCGTTTTCCTCGACATTTTCATAGGCGCCCTCACGGATGCTCTCGACGATGTCGTCTTTGCGATCGAGAATCGCTTCCATGTCGGCCTCGATTGCGCTGTCGATGTCGATGCCGAACTCCTCGCTGCGGCGGGCGAGATTCGCGACCTCCGCGCTCCGGAGCATAGTCTTTGTTGGGATACACCCGCGATTGAGACACGTTCCACCGAGGAGATCCTCCTCGACAAGGGCCGTCTCCATGCCCGAATAGGCACACTTCATCGCGACGGGGAGGCCGGCCATCCCACCCCCGAGCACGAGCAGATCGTAGTCGTATCCGTTACTCATCGCTCTGGCTCCCGATCTGGATTGTATTGTGGTCTGCCGTTGCTTCTCGGGTGGTACATTGAACGAGAATCACTGTATTCTTGGATACGGTCATAATTCGGATAATGCTGGTGGGGATTACTCAACGCAGCAGCTCATCGTCGACGTGTCCCGCCGAAACGCCTGACAGGCCTGTTTGAACGCCTCGGAGAACGTCGGGAACGGGTGGACGGTGTCGATGATGTCATCGACGGTGAGGCTGAACTTCACCGCCAGCGTCGCTTCCATGATCATGTCAGCGGCACGGGGGCCGACCATGTGGACGCCGACGATCTCGTCAGTCTCGTGGTGTTTGACGACCTGGACGAGGCCATCTGTGTTCTTGACTGCCTTCGCCCGCGGGACATCCTCCATCTGGACGGTTCGGCACGAGCAGGTGCCGTGCTCGTCCATGTACTCCAGTTCGGTCGTGCCGACTGCGGCGACTTCGGGACTGGTGAAGACGACTGCCGGGACTGCGTCGTAGTCGATGCTGACGCCCTCGTCGCCGAAGGCGTTCTTGACGGCTTGATTGCCTTCCTTGGCGGCGACCGTCTCCAGTTCGGGTTCGCCGATCACGTCGCCCGCCGCGTAGATGTCGGGATTGGTCGTCTGGAAATGTTCGTCGACACGAATCGTCCCGTCGTCGTTTGTTTCGACCCCTACCGTTTCCAGGCCGATGCCCTCGCTGTTCGGCTGGATGCCGGTCGCGACGAACAGCGCGTCCCTTGTAACTGTCCGCTCGGTGCCGTCGACGACTGTTTCGACGGCGACGATTGACTGAACCGCTTCGGTTCCACCGTCGGCTGCTCGCCTGCGGACGCGCTGGAAGTCGTTGCCGGTCATTACCTCGATGCCGTCCTCCTCGAACGTGCGCTGCATCTCGCGACCCAGTTGGCTTTCCATGTCCGAGAGGACGTGGTCGGAGCGCTGGAGGATGGTCACGTCGACGCCGACGCGGTGGAGGATCTGGCCCCACTCCAGCGCGATGTATCCGCCACCAAGCATCACGATGCTCTCGGGGAGGTCGCGCTCCTCGAGGATGGTCTCGCTCGTGTAGTAGTCAACGCCGCCGAGGCCGTCGATGGGCGGCGCCCAGGGCGAACTTCCGGTCGCGACGAGCGCCTTCTGCCCAGTGATGCGCGCGCCCTCGTCAGCGCCGTCGACGACCTCGATAGTCGTGTCGCCGACCAGCTGGCCGTAGCCCTCGTAGATGTCGGTCTCGAAGTGCTCGGCGATATCGACGTAGTTCTCCTGCCGGAACCGTTCGACGAGTTCGTCGGTGCCGTCGAGTGCGTCGGCCCAGTCGACGGTCGGCTCCTCGGAGTATCGAACGGCGTCGAAGGGATTCTCCGACGCTGCAGCGCCGCTCTCGGCGACGGCGAGAAGATGCTTACTCGGGACACAGCCGACGTTCACGCAGGTCCCGCCAATCGGCAAGCCTGTGTTCACCATCGCAGTCGAGAGGTCCCGCCGGCTCGCTTCAGTGATCGCGGCGAACGCTGCGGCGCCACCGCCGAGAATCACGAGATCATAGTCGGAGGTGTGGGTCATCAGTGCCTATACTTTACGACGGGAAGTTCTTATGCTCCAGAGTCCGAAGCTATAGAGTAGGTTGGAGGCTACGAAGCTATGGCAGATACTACTTCACCGGCGCCAACGTGCGATGTTGAGGGGACGTGCTACTGTCCGCTCACAGGAGTTATCGACACGTTGAGCCGAAAATACGCGATGCAACTCGTTAGCATCATCGGCGCACATGACTCACTGCGGTTCGCGGAGATCGAAGACCACCTCCCGACAGCGAGCACGTCGACAATCTCGAAACGCCTGAACGAATTCGAGGAGGCAGGGCTCGTCTCACGGACGCAGTACAACGAAATCCCACCGCGTGTCGAATATGCGTTGACAGAGGATGGCGACGAGGTTCGAACACGACTGGAACCGTTACTCGAGTGGGCGACAGAAAATAGCGGAAATGCGTAAACCGAGCCATTCCAAAAGAGAAACCAATTCTCCACGGACTCCCCTCAAGTCTGGTTAGGCCTCTGGGGATTCGAGTACTGTGAGATTCTGGACTGGGAAGGGATTGCTTTCTCCGGCGAACTCGTCCTCAGGGACGTAATGCCAGAGGTGGCCGTTTACCTGGTAGAGAAACGACTCGCTGCCTTCTGCTTCTACTCTCACCCGCTTCCCGACATTATCGTCTTCTTCCCAGCCGATGACGGTCAACGGCTCGACGGGCCATTCAAAGAATTTGACCGAGTCACCAGGCTCCAACTCTTCAAAGGTCTCTATATCCCCCTGCTGTGGCTCTCGCGCGTCGAGAGTCGGATTATGCTCAATAGACATGGTCTCTGGGTGCGCCCCTACTCACTTAATACTGTCAGCAGTGGATTCCAGCCGCTAGAACGGAAGCACGCCTGGCGAATCTTCTCTCCGATTGCTCTTAGCCCATTGCCTCTTGGAACCGCTCACGCAGCGCGTCCTCGCGTTCTTCGAACTGCTCGACTTTCTCCTGCAGGTCGTCGCTGACCCGTTCGATGCTCGCCAGCGCTCGTTCGCCGGCCAATGAGGCCTGTGACCCGTCGTCACCGTCTGCCTCTAGCTGCTGCTCGTAGGCCTGCTCGACGCGCTCGATCGTGCTTTCCGGGTTGAACAGGATGTCGTTGGCAATCCGAACGTACTGATCGAGGGACGCCCCCTCTTTCCCCTGGAAGAAGTGGGTGAGCGCGTACGTCGCGCCGGAATGCAGCGTCCACATATCGATCTCGAAGGGGGACGCCGCATTGGCTTCTGCATCGCCGGCGGCACGCTTGGCCAGGTAGTCCGGGAAGCCCAGCAGGGTGTAGAACTCCGTGACGGTGAACGGGAGCTCCGAGAAGTCGAGGTCGATATCCTGGGCGTCTCGGATGAACTCGAAGAGGTCGGCGGCGACGAGTTCGACCTGTGCGAGGAGTTCCTCCCACCAGGTGCGGAAGTTCCTCCCGTCGCCGACGTGCTTGATAACCTCCTTGTCGGTGAGCGAGCGCATCGTGTTCGAGCAGTAGCCATCCTGGGCGAACCCCTCCACGTAGACGGCGTGCTCGCCGAAGAAGTCGTAGCCCGACGTGACGCCCATCGTAATCGGGTCCGACCGACCGGGCAGGCGCACCTCAAGGCCGTCGAACATCACGTCCATGTGGACCTCGCCGCCGCCCCGGTAGCGTCGAATCTCGCCGAACATCACCTCGCCCAGCGGCGTCCCGTCGATGGTCTCCTCCCGGAGGACCTCCTCCAGCGGCCCGTAGATGTCGACCGGGTTGATGATCGCGTAACTGTCTGTGGGAACGTGGAACAACGGGTCCGTCTCCGCGTCCTCATCTCGGGCCTGCTCCCGAGCTTGACTCGGCTCGACGAGCGCATTGAACCGCTCCGTCTCGACCCACTCGTCGGTGTACGGATTTTGGTACGCCACGGTCGTCTCGACGGCCTGCGGAAGATCGCGGACCGCCTCGGCGAATGTCACGGGGTCTGCATCCCCGTGACGCTCTCGGTACCACTCGGGCAGTTCGGTGTCGGTACGTCCATCGACGCCAGCGAAGATGGTTCTGGACTCTGGATCTTTCATCTCAGTCACCTCACTTCAGGAATCCTCGTCGACGGACGCCTGCATCGTCTCGCGCCCTGCGCCCCTCTCCCGGGCGCAACAACAACACCACGTTAACCAACACTGACCTCGATCGCCGGAACTAGTTGGTTAATCAGGTTTTGCTGATGGACGAGAAGTACCTTTCAAAAGGCGGTAGGATGGCCTTCTGACCGCGACTATTCCCGTTCTTCGAGGACGATCCGCCTTGCTTCAGCTACAAGCCCGTGGGCATCAACCATCGCTTCCGCATCAAGTGCGACTGCGGCTCCAATCCCGTCTTCGAGAACGGAATTCATCTCGATAACGTTCTCGAAGCACTGAACCAGGCACGTGAGCTGTCCGTGGTCTTCTGAGAAGGTGTTTTCGTAGATTGGTGCCGTTAACGACTCCATTCGGGATTCGTCGATTGCAGATTCGAGCTCATCTGTCGTATATTGCTCAGCGACGTCATCCCTGAGATGGACGATTTCGTACGTGCCTTCCTCGTATTTCACGATACTCCGGAGATTCCCGTCAGTTCGTTGTTCGAAGAAGTTCTCGAGCCGAGTGGCCATCCTTGTCGCCATATTAGCAACTCGTGTCTCTTTCATCATAGGTGTAGGGCAAAGAAATAACATCGCCGCATCGATTATTGTCCCTTCTGTCCTTCAATCTCTCCGCCTACGGCGCACCTGCTCAGGATTCGGTACCCACGGATGGGCGTCCCAGCAGTGAAGGGCGTGCTCTCGTGGCGTGTCGAACAGCGCCTCACACGACCCACACTCGTAGGCGGTCTCGGGCCAGCGTTCCGTGACGAACATCGCTGTCACCGTCGACCTGACTGGATCTGGTGCAGCCGACCGCTGAACGTAATCATAGCCGATCACTGTCCGTCGACGAAGCGCCGACTGCGCCAGCCGTTCGGGCCGGTCTGCTGGGAGATACACCCACCGGACGAACGCCTTCTCTGAGTCCTTCGCCGAGGGTTGAAGGATGAACCACCGGTCATGATCGTCGCGGAAGAGATACCGTTCTGCTCCCTGATTTTGGAGATAGAGCGGATCGCCGCGTCCGGCAATCACCCGCAGACCGATGGACCGGGAGATGGGTGAGAGGAGTCGCTCTTCCAGCGTGAGCGAGCGGGACTCTCCGGCCGAATCCTCGATCTCGAAATCGTCAAGCGTCGCTTCGTCAGTCATGATTCGCTGGGATTCGTCTCGTCTGTGTCTTTCCCATCTGTTCGCTCGTGCCGGTCGTTGTATCGCTCGAGTTCTCGGCCGATGCACTCCAGCGCCGTGACGGCGCGTTCGATGAGTTGGTATGTGGCCCGCGAGAGTCGGATGTTTTCCATTAGGTCTCCTCCTCTGGCTCGACGAGGTCGTTACTCTCAGCGACGAGTGCCTGAACGGCTGAAGCAGGATCGTTCTCGACCGGAAGCGTTCGATGGTCAAGCGGGGTGGGATACGCCCGATCCCCCTGCGCACAAAGTATGATCAACCACTCTTCGCTCCCTTCGGCGAGGACGACGTAGTGGTCGATCTCCCGACGTTGGAAGACTGTCCGATCTGTCCGGCTCACCGCACTCCAGTTTGCCGGCAGTGACGATGACGGCGTCCCACCATCTGGCGTGAGTACTCGGTACTCTTCGAATTCGGCGAGTGCCGCCTCGATATCCTTCCCGGTGAGGTGCCAGCAGTCGGCCGGGCCATCACACACCAACTGACTGACTACGTCGTTGCGGAACTGGATGTAGTGTTGCTGGGCGACGGTTTCGTTGTCGGTGTAATCGAGGAGGAGCGCACAGGCGAGCTGTGCCGGTCCGCTCCCAACGTAGCCCCAGTCGAATCCCGCCGGGCTATGCCGCACGAGACCGAGACTTCGATTGGGGGAGAGGCGTTCGTGTGCGGTGAGGTTCAGGACAACTGGCGTTCCGTCGACACGCATCCCGACGTACTCGACGCGGTCTGTACTCGCCTGACATCGCTCATCCGTATCCTGTACGACTGCTCGTGGGTCGGTAGTCGAATTCGTCTCCATCGGTTGCATGCGGGCGTTCGGATTCCCCGCACCCCTGCTGGGGGTCGAAAAACCACCACCGGCTATTAGCCCCTCAGCGCCGCTTCAAAGTTAGAATTCAGACTATTATAGTTCAGACTATAACAATTCATCAGACAACCAATCGACAGAGGCAAGTCTATTCTTCGAAGAGACAGCGAGCGGCTGCATCGGCGCCAGTGAGGGTTTGCTGATCCTCGTCCGTATCAGCGAAGAGTGTTGACTGATCTCCCTCGGATGTTTGCTCAACTTCGGGTCGATCGTCGACGCCGAACTCACTCGCCTCGGGGTGATCAAGACGCGAATCCCGGTCACGATGATCCACGTCAGCGCCGAAGTCCTCAAGCGAGGTCTCGACGCTCGTTTCGGCCAGTTCGAGTTGGCCATCGTCACCGAATGCGGTCTGTCGTTGAATCTCGATCTCTGGTCTATCGCTCATCTCATTCGAGCCTCCACCCACCGAGGCTCAGACAGAGTCCCCCGAGTGCTGCGTCAATTCTCTTGTGCGCGGATTTCGCTGGCCCGGTCTTTGAGCCGGCGAAGAATCGGGATCCGTTGCTGATTCGCGTTCTCGTAGGCGACGCAGGCTCGCAACGTCTCCATATCGTTGATCGTCACGATACCAGCGTTGATGAGTCGCGTATTCGGTGGCTCGATCCGTTGTTCTGGCGAAAGCTTGCTTGCGTCTGTTGTTTGACCGTCTGGATTGCTCACTGATGATCGCCTCCGCCACTGCTGAGGCGACAAAAAACGGCCCTCGCCGTTACCCGTCTTCTTCCTCGGGTTGGATTTGGCGAGCGTCCTTTGCGAGATCATGGATGTACTCCCGAAGGATTTCCATGTCCTCGCGAGCGTCTTCGAGGGTCTTGCCTTTCGCTTTCGCGATTACCTCGTCCTGGTCCCTGGTGCCGGTTCCACGCTTGAGCTTCACGGTGAGGGAGACGCCGACGTCACTGCGTTCGACGTACTCCGTTCGTGTCGTCTGTTCACTGGCTTCAGCCGATTCGCCATCCGCACGAGATGGTTGGGTATGTTCTGACATAGGTTACTTTCGGTGATTGGTATTCAGATGGACGGTGCAACCGGCTCGCCGGGTGCTTCGTGAAGGACTGCGTCGATCTCGGGCCCGGTGAGTCGCCAGCTTCCAGCAGACCCAGCACAGTCCAGCTGGCTCACGACCTCGGTTTTGAATGCCTGGTAGTGGTCGAGGGCGAACGCCTCGTCTCCCGTGTAGTCGAGGAGGAGTGCGAGCGCGAGTTGCGCCGGACCACTACCACCATATCCCCATTCGAATCCCGAGGGACTGTGATTCACCAGCGCGAGACTCCGCTCTGGTGTGAGCCGTTCTTGGCCGGGACGTTTCTCAACGATAGCCTGCCCGCTCTGCCGATACCCGACGTAGGCGATGTCGCAGTCGCTCGCTGGGCGTGTCTGTTCAATCGAGTGTGTGTCGCTAGGTCTACTCATCGGTCTGTTCGGGAGCTACTCGTTCGAGCACCCCCGCACCCCTCAGGGGGTGAAAAACAGCCACAGGAACTGCTTTCCCCTACGCGAGATGGGAGATCTCGGCTGGTTCGTCGACATCGTCGAACTCGCCTCGTTCGACCGGCTGCCAGTTATCGCCGGGTGCTGGACTCCACCAGTCGACCTCGTAGGCACCCGGTGCGCCGAAGATCTTCACCCGCGCCGACCCATCTGGCAGGTCGCGACGGAACTTCTCGTCGACGTGGAGGTTCCACGTTGAGTGGGTGTCGAAGCAGGCGAGGACGGCCTCCTCGTAGCCGCGTGTCTCTCGGGATTCTTGGAGTTCGACCTGCGTGTTGCAGTTCTTGCAGAACACACCTTCGAACGGAATGTGACTAAATACCTCGTGCCCGCAGACGGGACACCAGAGGAACTCGAACAGTGCTTCGCTGTGACGGTCGATGATTTCCAGACTCATCTGTGTATCTGGCCCGATTGAGACGGGCCACCCCTCTCGGCCCAAAAATAAACGTCATCGCAGATGCGCCCTTATCAATCAGCGCTCGGCGCCGTACACGATCCTCGAAGATGCTTCGTACCCACAGCTCTGACACTCAAACCAGCGCTGAACCTTCGCGCCGCCAGCCGTTTTTCCACCGATTGCCACCTCGCTGTTCCGACACTCGGGACAACTCAGTTCGGGCGCTGGCCGTTCCCGGAGCTCGTCACGGAACGATTTCGCGTCCTTGGTTTCGTACCCCCGCGACCACACCGGGTAGCCGTCGACGAGGATTGCCCCACGCCACTTGTAGCGGTACGAGCCCGGTGCTCGGTGTAAGACAGCCCGAGCGCCGGTCTCGGTATTCCGGTATACGAGTGTTGGCGTGCGGCTCTCGCGCTTCCAGTTTGTGATTCGAGCCATCTGTTAGAAGTGGACGTCTGCGGGCACGATCCAGAGCTCCTCGCGCTCCTCCAGCACTCGATCCAGCTGCTCACGGTGGCGAATACCGTTCGCGTATTCGTTGTACAGGAAGATCGTTGGCCCGTCGTAGGCGCCCACCTGGTGGAACGCGTGCCGAGCGAGATCTTCGTCGCGCATAATCTCCTCGTCGGAGAGTTCGTCGAGTGCCTCCTTCACCCGCTCGAGGTTGCGCTCGAACTCCTCTTTCGTCGCCTCCCAGCCCCGTTCGAGCAGGTCTTGGCCGTCATCGGAATCGACGGGCACCGCGGTCGGGAGATCTCCCCATCGCGCCTTCCCCGCAACGGACGTGTTCTCCTCGTCGAAAGTCACGTGATAGTCGAAGACGGCGCCGGCGTGTGGGTCAGCACCAACTAGGCGGTCGAACACCGTCTTTCCGGTGGCCAATGCGTCGTCGTGGGTCGATGCCTCTACGAGGGCGTAAATCACCATATGCATCTCGAACACCTCGAAACGCCGACGCACCGGAGTGATTGCTCGTTCGCTCCTGCTGCGCCGGCACCCATCGCCGGCGCTCGAAAAACCCTCATCTTGCGGTCGATTCTTAGAATTCGTTCGTTCGCTCGACTGTGATGGTCAGGTTCCCGGACTCGTAGGCAGCTTCGAAGTCGACGGTGAACGCATCCGAGTCGTACGCGGTGTAGTAGGCGCGGTGACGCTTGAGCGAGCCGGTCGCCTTGAAGTGGAAGAACGCAGCCGCCGTGTAGGGCTTGCTCTGGGTCTCGATTTGCGTTTCGACAGACGCCGGAAGTGCGATCTGTGGCGTGTCGGTGTCAATACTCGTAGCGAACTCCCTCGCCTCCTCGACGGTCGCTTGCGAGTGTGCTGGTGTCTCGCCAGTGAGCACGTTCACCGGGGTTTCCGTGTCGTCGGTGAACAGGACATCTTCGAACGTGTGCGTCTCGAGCATCGCGTCGGGGTCCAACTCACAGTCGTGAAACGGATCGTCGTCTGCGTGTGTGGTCATCGGATCACGAGCCCACGGCGGGGCTCACCCATTCGTAGCCCCTGGAAAAACAGCACCTGCCACGAAGCAAATCACCTCTGTAGCTTCCGCTCCTTGAAGATGGAGGAGACGACTACCGGCGTCTGATCGTCATCATATGTGACTACTGGAGCTGACTTCCGAAAAATACCGATCGTGAACAGTGTTTTCTGTTCTTCGACGCGATTCAGGCGTCGAAGAACCGGTCGGGCGTCATCCGCGATAGGCGCATCGCATTCCCGGTCACGCCGAGACTCATCCCCATGTCGCCGACCACGACCGCCAGCGCGACGCTCACCAGTCCCAGCGGGACGCCGAGTGCAAGCAGGGCCTTCACGCCGAGGCTCGACCAGATGTTCTGGCGTATCACGCCGTTCGCCGTGTGCGACAGCCCGTAGAGATACGGCAGCTTGCCGATGTCGTCGCCCATCAGCGCGATGTCGGCGGTCTCGATTGCGGTGTCCGTTCCGGCCGCGCCCATCGCGATGCCGATCTCAGCGGTCGCCAGCGCGGGCGCGTCGTTGATGCCGTCGCCGACCATCGCCACGTCGCCGTACTCCGCCTGTAACGCCTCCACGGCATCGACCTTCTCGTCGGGCAATAGTTCTGCGCGATACTCGTCGACGCCGACCTGTTCGGCGATCGCACGGGCCGTCCCCTCGTTGTCGCCGGTCAGCATCACGACGTGCGCGACGCCGAGTTCGTGCAGCCGTGCGACCGCCCGTTCGGCGGCCGGCCGCACCTCGTCGGCGATGGCGATAATGCCGATCAATTCGGTATCCGTGCCGACGAGGACGACCGTCTTCCCTTCATTCTCGAACCGCGAGATCGCGCCGTCCTCGAGGTCGGCACAGTCCTCGCGCTCGCACTGCTCGTGGGCCACTTCGGCGACTGCGCCGCCGTCGGCACGGAGGTGGGCGTGCGACAGGTCGAAGCCCAACTCCTCGAAGAGGGCGGGCTTGCCTGCATAGTACGTCTCGCCGTCGATGTCTGCGCTGATCCCCTTCCCGGTGATGCTCTCGAATTTCTCGATACTCGGCACGTCATCGCCGGCATCCTTCTCGGCGCGTTCGAGTATCGCCTCGGCGATTGGGTGTTCGCTTCGCTGCTCGAGTGCAGCCGTGTGCCGGAGTACCGTCTCGTCGTTCGTACCGCCAAGCGCTACGACATCCGTGACGGCGAGTTCACCCTTGGTGAGGGTGCCAGTCTTGTCGAGGGCGATGGCGTCGACGTCGCCCATCGCTTCGAGGTGGTTGCCGCCTTTGATGAGGACACCGTTCTTGGCGGCGCTGGTGATCCCCGACACCACGGAGACTGGCGTCGAGATGACAAACGCACACGGGCAGGCGATCACCAGCAGAGTGAGCCCCCGAATGAACCACGCCTGCCAGTTACCAGTGAAGGTATGTGAGAAGCCGGCGAGACCGAGGGTTGCACCCCCGTTGATGAGCAGCGGCGGGAGCGCGGCGGTCAGAATCGCAAAGGCAACGACTACCGGCGTGTAGTAGCCCGCGAACCGGTCGACGAACTGCTCCTTCTCGGTCTTTTGCTCCTGTGCGCCCTGCACCATTTCGATGATCTGTGAGAGCGTCGATTCCGAGGCGGGGGCAGTAGCCTCAAATTCGAGGTAGCCCTCTTCGTTGATGCTGCCGGCGTACATCTCGTCTCCCATCGTCTTGTCGACGGGCACGCTCTCACCGGTGATGGGGGACTCGTCGACCGCACTTCCGCCGTCGACGACGGTGCCGTCGAGCGGAATCTTGTCGCCGGGGCGGACGATGACTGTCTCCCCGACCTCGACCTCGTCGGCGGGGATCGTCACCTCCTCGCCGTCGCGGCGGACGGTGGCCTCGTCGGGCGACAGTTCCATCAGCTCGCGCAGGGAGTTCCGTGCCCTGTCCATCGCGTAGTTCTCGAGGATTTCGGCAGTGCTGAACAAAACAGCCAGCGTCGCCGCCTCGACAAAGTAGCCGATGCCGGTCGCGGCGATAATCGCCGTCCCCATCAGCAGGTCGATATCGAGACTCAGGTTCTTCGCCGAGTAGTACCCGCCGCGAACAACCGGGACGCCGCTGGCGACGGTTGCCACGAGGAAGAGTACGTCCGCAATGTGAAGCGGGTAGTTGAGGACACTTGCGATGGCGATGTTTTGTCCTGCGAGGAGGAATTCGAAGAAGAGCCCGACGGTGAGGAACGCCGCTCCAATCCACGTCTTCTTCGCTCGCGGGCTCGTCCACACCTCTGACGGGGGAGCAATCTCCATCCCGCCCTCCGATGTCTCTTCGGTGTTGTGTCCACCGTTGACGACCTCGTACCCTGCGTTCTCGATTGCCTGAACAACCTCCGCCTCGGTCGTGCGGTCGGAATCGTAGGTGACGCTGGCTGTCCCGGTGGTCGGTTGGAGCGTGGCGTCGACGACACCGTCGACGCGCTGGAGGCTCTTGTCCACTTTCTGGGCGCACGACGGACAGTCCATATCGGGGACGGTGAGGCGGGCGGTCAGCTCCCGTCGCTGCCCGCCGCCGCTCGCTGGCCCCGCTGTATCCGCATCCGGGTTCTCTGTCATCGCTTTAGGTTAGGAGCGGGCGTTCGATATGTCTTTGTTGGAATATTCCAAATTCGTGCGTTAGCGCGATGCCAGCCGTTCTTCTGCTACCCGCTCGCCGGCGACGTGCTGCTTCGCCAACTGTTCTTCCGCCCGGCGGAGTCGGTAGGTAAGTGTCGACCGCGGCACGTCGAGATGCTCGGCGAGCTCGCCGACGTCGACCTCGCGGGGTGACTCGTAGTAGCCGTGTTCGACCGCGGCCTGGAGTGCGGCCTCCTGGGCTGGCGGGAGGCCGCTCGGTTTCCCGTCGCGTCCCCCAGCTCCTGTTGTCGTGTCCGCTGTGCGGAGCATCTCCATCTGGGCGCATTCCCCGACGGCAACCCCGAGGGAATCGAAGAACGCCGCCACATCGCCCTCGCCGGAGTGAATGAGCCGCCACGTGTAGTGGCGCCCCTCGTGACGGGTCTCGAATAAGACGCCGTCGCCGAGGTGATCGCGAGCGATGTGGGGAACTGAGGCGCAGGTGGGAGTGCGCTCCCAGTCGGAGTAAAGGATGAGCGTGTCGTCCGTGCGGTCGAGGACACGGGTGGTCTGGGTTGCGCCGCAGTCCTCGGTGGCGAGACAGTCGGCGTAGTAGTCGCTGTTGCGAAACGCGTCCTCGATGGCGTCGAGTGCGTCCGGAGTGCCGGTGGCATGGTCGACTCGCCAGAGCTGGTCGGCAGTGGCGTGCAGCGAGAGTGAGCGGACGCGAGCGTCGGGGTGGTCTGCGAGGGCGTCCGCCACCCGGTTGCAGCCGGGCTCGTATTCGAGAGCGAAGACGAGTTCGCGCATACCCCGACTAAGGCCTGCTACGACATAACCCATGGCCTGCAGCGTTGTCGACTAGTGGACCTCAGATTACGTCGTCAGGGTCGTGGACTTCCTGCATTCGTTGCGCTTCGGTCGCGTATTGCTCTTGGAGGCCGGGGTCATCGACTATGCCAAGATTGCCGGGTTCAGCATCGACTGCTGCTGTCGTGTCTCGGACGTCGGTGAAGGACGTGAGTGCGCGTTCCTTCCGATAGTACTGTTCTCCATCGGGTGTTGCGTAGGTGAGGATGATCAGGTTCTGCTCGTCATCGGAGTACGTCCGTTCGACAAGCCAAACACGAACGTCATCTTCAGACTGATTTGCCATACTTAGACGTCCCCCGATATCCACTAAGGGATTGGTGTTACGGCTTGCTGAGACTCGCCTTCTCGAAGGGAGATTCACCAGTCGGGATGAGCAGCTCCTGTCGGTCTCCGACTCGCTCGGCCAGCTTCCGTTTCAGGTACTGCCTCGCCGTCGACGGCGTGAAGACGCCCTTGTCGAGCATATCGCCAACGACGTCTTTGAGGGCCGCGAACTGTCCCTGTAGGTGGCCGTCGCCGACCGGCTCGCCGTCGTACCAGCGCACCGTCGCGAGCGCGCCGTTCCCGACCGTCTCTCCCTGTTCGACTGTCTCCGAATCGTACTGCAGGCCGAACCACAGCGTCCGGTAGGCGGTCACCTCGAAGGTCGGCGACACCACGAAGAACGCCTCGTGGTGAAGGTAGTCCAGGTGGTCGGCGACGATCTCGTCGAGGGTGAGCCCGGTGGCGCGGAGCTTCGGCTCGACGACCGTCGACGGTCGATCCTCGTCAGCGAGGTAGCCGTCGACGGCTTCTGCCTCGAGGCCATCGGCAAGCTCTGCGAGGAGCTGTTTCGCCCACTTGGAGTCGGTGTCGTCGCCACCGAACGGTGTTTCGGCCGAGATTCGGTGCTTGAGCTTGAGATTCGCAGCGCCCCAATGAGAGTAGTGGAGCGTGTACTGTCCGTCCGTGCGTTCGTACGCAACAAGTGCGCGGTGGCCCATTGAACAATCACCTCACGGGGCGACCGCGACTGGATCGCCCCGCACCCCTCCCGGGGGACGAACAACGCTACTCGTCGATCGGGTCGAGGGAACTGAGGTCCGCGTGGAGGACTTCGCCGTCGCGAACGACGTACCGCTTGGCCAGGACTGGGAAGCGGCACTTGGTGAACCCCGCCGTCTGGATATCGAGTTCTTCGTCAGCTTCGAGGTGGTCGGCGAGTTCTCGCAGGAATTCGTGGGTCACGATGCCACCCTCGTAGTCCGGGAGGCCGTTCTCCCGCGCCTCGTACACCTCGAAATCATCGTACCCCCAGATGGTGAGCTCTCCGTCTTCGGTAACCTCCCAGTCGAGCGTCCCGAAACAGTAGCTCTCACAGAGCTCGCGGACTGCCTGCGGATCCGATACGATCGCGCCGGTCGATGTCGTCGCAGCTTGCAGTGTCGCCATGTCTGGACCTCTCGGGGTCGCCCCCGCACCCCTGTCGGGGGCGATAAACCGACGCGAGAGGTGCCTCCCGAGGCGTGGCCGGCGACGCCAGTTAGGAGTCTGCGTGGGCGTCCGCCCCGGCTCCGTCGCCCGGCCGCGTGAGAAGGCTCACCTCTTCCAGGAGGTCTCTCGCGGTCTCGACTCGCTCTCGATCCGCGTCGTCTAATCGGTCGACGTCGAGTCGGTTGAGATTGCTGAGTATACGATGCATCCGGTGGCCCTGTTTGAACTCTTGCTCCATCGGAAGCGCCTCACCGCTCGCCGGCGCGGAAAGACTCGCCATCGAGACTGGCGTCGGGCTTGCAGGAGCTCGCGACCTTAACCAACGAACCTCGACGATACTCGCAGGCTGTTGGTTAATCGACGGCCAGCACTGGCCCTACTCGAGACTGGGGCCGTAGCGAGCCAAGCCACACACCCGGCACTCCCAGATCGGTTGCCCCGTCCACGCCTCATCCGGGACCGACTCGTGGGTCTTGAACCGATGGTCGGTCGCCCGTCCACAGTTTTGACAGTCGAGTTCCTGAGCCGTCGGTACCGACGACACCTGGCGATCAGCTGCAGCCTCGCCAGTAGATTCGGTCAGCACCATCGCTGGAACCAGCCACACCGCGTCGTCGGCGTCGTCGAGGACAGCGTCGAGACGCGACGCGTCGCGGATGCCGTCCCCACGCTGGTCGTAGAGCCGCGTCGGGGCCTGTTCCTGACGCTCCGACACTTCCTGCCCGTGCCACCCAGTCCGGTCACGGGCGGCACTGAGAAGCCGCTCACCCTCCTCTGACGACACCTGTACCGCGTCGGGAAGTGAGGGCCATTGCTCGACCAGCTGGCACGCCGGCACCTCATCGAGATCGTAGATGAGGGTGTAGTCGTCGACGGCCGGCTCCGCCTTGTTGGCGGTGAGGAGGTTCGCCGCGGCGCCGCCCTTCGCGACAGCGCCGTAGAACGTGGACGACTCGACGACCAGATGGACGATTCCGAGGAGCGTTGCCTCTGTCGACTCGTCCCTGCTGTTTGCTTCATCGTCGAGATGGTTGGTGAGACAGAATCGACATTTCGTCTGTTCAGCCGGGATCGACGCGCTACAGGACCGACACTCTCCGCTGACGGCTGTTGGTTCGTTGGGGTAGCCTCCCGTGCTCGTTGCAACGCGTTGTCGCTGGGGGTCGCTGTCACAGCTCTCGGTGAGCTTCTCGTCCGGAATGTGGGACGCCTCGCCGGTCGGCCGCAGTTCCTCGAAGTCAGAATATCGGTTGTACATCGATTGGCTCGTAGGTTCTGCCGTGATGGTATTTCAACGTCAGGGTGATCGTACTCTCGATTCCTTCTTGATTATACGCGAAGACACAAACATATATGGGAGTAGGGCGAGAACACTGGTGCTAGAGGTGCCCAGCATGTCCGACTCCTCGCGAGATGGGGTCCAGTCGTGGACCGAGTCGATGAGCGCTCGTGAACGTATTCGGGCGGTCGCCGAGACGCTTCGTGAACCCCGTTCAGTTAACTGGATCAGCGAGCAGGCCGACGCCGCTTGGAGCACGACCAACGAGGAACTCCAGGCGCTCGTCGAGCAGGGGCAGCTGCGCCGCGTCGAGGCCGGCGAGACCACGCGCTATCAGCCGGACTTCACGCGACTGCTCTTCGAGGAGATCCGCACGCTCATCGAGGAGAACACGCGCGAGGAGCTGCGGAACGAGTTGGCCGCAATCACCGAGGAGATCGAGGCGTGGCAGGCGACCTACGACGTCGAGACGTGGGAGGATCTCGAACAGTCGCTCGCCGACGGCGACCTTGCAAGTGACGCGCTTCGCGACCGTCGCGACGTCATCGCGTTCTGGCGCGAGAACGAGGAAGATCGCCGACTCATCAAGCACGCACTAGAACTCTACTCCGACGTCGAAGCTGCTCGCAAACAGATGACCGACATGGCCGACCACGCCACAAGCTAATCCCCTCTTCACACAGAATGCTCTTTCTTGCCGGTCGCGATCGATATACACAGCGGACTCTCCTTCGAGACGTCCACGACAGATTGACGAATCAGCCTGGGTGTGGGGACGTGCGCTATCGCCCGTCTCGACGACGGCCTCGGTACGTTATCGCGGATGTCGACCCGACACCGTTCCTGAGTAACTCCTACGACACGGAGACCGCACGACTGGAGATTCGTTTCTGGTACCCCGCCGGCGTCGACCACGAATACTACCGCATCAACTGGGTCGAACCGGACCGGAACCTGATGCTCGGCTTCCACCAGGACGCCGACCATCCGGACCTCGGGCCCTGTCACATCCAACTAAACTACGAAGACACGCCCCTCGACCGGCATAGTGCGACGTTTCTCGATGCGCACCCACTCGCCGCCCTCGATGACCGACTGCAGCAGTTCCCGCCTGCGCTAGATGCGATTCACTGGGAGAATGGGACGCCCTCGCTCCCTACCTGGCCGGTCTAGACAGCGAGCTCATCGAGTGTCTCGTAATGCGTCCGGACAGTCGTTGGCGTGACGTTCCCGGACTCGGCGACGTCACGTTGCGTCACCCACTCCCCTTCTTCTTGCCCCGCTTTGTAGAGGCAGGCGGCCGCGAACCCGGCTGGGTGGACACCCGTCGTGACCCCCAGTTCTTCAGCCTGCTCTGCGAGCGTTCGGGCCCGCTGCCGAATCCAATCCGAACACTCGAGGTCCGAGGCGAGTCGCGGCACGAACATACTGGGCGAGACCGGCTCGGCAGGAAGCCCCAACTCTTCGTTCAACGTTTTGTACGCGTTCGCGACTCGCGACTCCTCCACGCGGGCCGTCTCGCTGACGTCATCCACTAACCGCGAGAGGCCGTTGCACCGGCAGGCCCCGTAGACGCTGGCCGCGGCGATGGCCTCGATGGATCTGCCACGAAGCAGATCCTCGTTCTGGGCGCTCCGGAAGAGCTGACACGCCTGGTCGCGAACCGAATCGGAGAGCTCGAGGGCACTCGTCAACCGACGCACTTCGCCCAGGCCGTGGGCGAGATTCCGTTCCGCTTTCGACCGCCAGCGGCCCCGGGTCTGCTCACGGCGCATCCGTGCGAGTCGCCGTCGCTTCTGCCCCGAGAGTTCGTTCCCCTTCGCGTCGGTGCCGCGACCGATTTCCGTCGACAAGCCGCGATCGTGGCGGGCCGCAGTAAGTGGGGCTCCCGTTCGCTCGCACTCCTCGTCGTCGTACGCACGCCACTCCGGCCCGTGATCGATGCGTTGTTCGTCGATGACCAGGCCACAGCCCTCGCAGACCGTTTCGACCGCTTTTGTTGTGACCTGCCCGTCGCACTCGGGACACTGGTTTGATTCGCTCTCCCTCCGAACCTCTTCGTCGAACGTCGTTTCGTAGACTTCTCTGATAGCCATGGTTCACTCACCGAATTAGGGGATAACTCGTCCTCGCGACGAGCCCCTCACTCATCATGGGGCTAACAAACTCTGCGTTCCGAAGATCGGCACCATCCGATCGGGCCTGTAGTCTGTTGAGGGGATTGGTAGCACGAACGCTTGGCCATCTCATACCGTTCAGAGCCCTAGATGGATCGAACTGACAACAGTGGGCAGTACTGCTGTAGGTCTCATCGAAAGGGACGATCAGTTGAGATGGGGAATCTTAATAACCCAATCGCAATTCATTATTAAGATTAGCTAGAAAAGATGCATATTTCTCAGTTAGTTTAATAATTACGGCGTGGCGAGTCCACGATAGCATGAGTGATCACGAGTCCGGCCACGCCCACGGCGGGTCGCATGACGACCATAGTCACGGACACGGCACGTCCTCCACGAGCAGTCGCAAGCTGGCCGCCGTCTCCGCGATTAATCTCCTCGGGTTCCTCGCCGAACTCGCCGGCGGCCTCCTCTTCGGGTCAGTCGCGCTGCTCAGCGACGCCTTCCACATGCTGTTCGACGCGCTCGCCTACGTGATGGCCTTCGTCGCGACGTATATCGCGGACAACCATGGTGATACAGACCGCTGGTCGTATGGGTTACATCGACTCGAGCCGCTCGCAGCCTTCCTTAACGGGCTGCTGCTCCTCCCGATGGTCGGGTTCATCCTCTGGGAGTCCTACCAGCGATTTCTCGAACCGATCGCGATCGGCACGGGGCCAACGCTCGTCATCGCTACCGGCGGCCTCCTCGTCAATATCGGCTCTGTGTACGTCCTGCAGGGCGATGGGATGAGCCTCAACGAACGCGGGGCGTTCTACCACCTCCTCGGCGATGCCGGCGGCTCGATTGCCGTAATCGTCTCGACACTCGTTATCGAACTGACCGGCCTCCGCATCGCCGACCCGATCACGGCGGCACTGATCGCCGTGCTCGTGACGTGGTCGGCAGGCAAGGTCCTACGAGGAAGTGGTGCGATCTTCCTCCATCGGACACCGCTCGACACCGAGGACGCTCGTCAGCATCTTCGTGCGATCGATGGGGTCGAAGCTGTCGACGATTTCCACGCCTGGCAGATCTGCAGTCAGCTCACCGTCGCGACGACCCATCTCGAAACAGATGACGAGGCGAAGGCCGACGCCGAGACTGTGACCCGGCGTGCACACGAGGAACTCACCCATCACGGCGTCGATCACGCGACCGTAGAGTTGTGCCCCGATTCAAAGAACCGACGCACGCATCTCAACGCGCATTCCCACCAATGACCACCGACACCTCCCCCGCGTTCGCGACCACGGACCGATCGTCCTCGCCCATGTTCGAGATACTGGAGGCGACTCACGACGACGTGGTGGTCATTCGAATGGGGACAGGTAGTGCGGACGGGTACGGTGAATTCTACGAATTGCTCGTCGAGAAGACGGAGAACTATGGTGTAGTGCATGTGTACGAAGAGACGCGAAACTGGACGCTGGCGACGTATCTCTCACACCTCCACGGCATCCTCCCCGACCTTCGAACCGGACCGAAGTTCGACATCGGCAGGTATTCCGCAGTCGGAGATTCCCGCTGGGCCGAACTCCTCTACCGCCAGTGGCGGACAATCGCCCCAGTCTGGCCGGTCGCCCCGGATGAGATGCGCTACTACGAACCGTCTGAACGCGGTCGAGCGCTCGACTGGGTGACGACTGGAAATGCCAATCCTGATGAGAAATAATCTAACAATTGAAACAAATGGCTGTTGACATCGCGATTCACGACGCGTTCGTGCTCACGGTCGACGACAGGAACCGGCTCTACGAACGCGGAACGGTACTCATCGAGGATAATCGCATCACGACTGTGCGTCCGTCTCGGGACGACGATGCGGACATCGCAGCCGGACGTGTCATCGACGGCGACGGCAAGCTCGTGATGCCGGGACTCGTCAACGCACACACGCACCTCGAATTGACGCCGCTGATCGGCGCGTTCAGCGACCTCGATCTGCTGGAGATGATTGGCGGGATGACCGCAATCTTCGGCCACATTGCCGAGGGCGAGTACGACTACCTCACCGAGGCAGGATACGAGCTGGCCGCGCTCAATTTCCTCGCTGGCGGCGTTACCACGGTCAACTCACAGGATGTCCGCCCGAGTGAAGGCGCAGAAACGTTTGGTGAGGCGGGCCTCCGTGGGTTCTTCGGGCCGGCACTCTCCGACCTCTTCTGGGACATCCCCGTCGACGAGCAGTTTGCTCGCGCCCGGGCGTTCATCGACGAGTATCACGACACGTACGACGGTCGCATCCGGGCGACCATCTGCCCCCACGACGACTGGTCGTGTACTCGAGACCTGTGGGAGCGCACCGCCGAACTCGCCGCTGAGTACCCTGACCTGCTCGTTCACACCCACCTGCTCGAACTCGAGGCGAGCAATACGATGGCACGGTCGAACGGAGGCGAGGACTCACTCGACCTGCTTGACGACGTTGGCCTCCTCAACGACCGACTCGTGGCGGCCCATTTCCGCCTCGCCAACAGCGAGGACATCCGCCGGACTGCCGACGCGGACGCGTCGGTCGCGCACTGTCCGTCGATCTTCTGCTACTGGAACACGGACGGCGACGTGCAGTGGACGCCAGTGCCGGAGCTCCGCGCAGCGGGCGTCGACGTGGGCCTGGGAATTGACGACCACTACTGGCACGATTCATACAACATGTTTGGTGAGGCCCGACAGGCCCGGCTCGCGGCCAATCTCAAGCGATCGGCCGGCCAGTACTCCTCGATGGAGCTAGTCCGAATGCTCACCATTGAGGGGGCGGAGGCGCTCGGCGTCGGCGAGGAGATAGGGAGCCTCGAACCCGGCAAGCGAGCCGACGCGATCGTCCTCGACGTCGAGCACCCCAAGTTCACGCCGCTGACTAACATTCCGGCGCACGTCGCCAACAACGCGGCGCCCGCCGACGTGGAGACGGTCATCGTGAACGGAGACGCGGTGATGCTGGACGGCGAGGTGAAGACGATGGACGTCGACGCAGTTTCTGAACGCGTGGAAACCGCGGTCGGACGATTCGAGTCCGAAACGGACTGGGAACTCGGGATTGGCGGAAGCGACCCACCCGGCACGCTGGATACCGTCCGCGATCTGCCAAAGCGCGGCCCTGCACAGCTTCTCGGCCGCCTCGGATTCCAGTCGGTAAAGGACCGATTGCAGTTCTGAAGCGTGCAGTCAGTGGTTACGGTCGTGGCTGCGCGCGCAGCGAAGCGAGCACGGAGCGGAGGGTGGGGTGGCGGGGTCTGGGTCGGTCCGACACACAGCAAAAAAGACGGCTGCTCCAACTGGCTACTCTTCCCACCACCGGCCGCGCTCCGGGAACTCGATCCTGCTCCAGCCCGTGATGGCGAGACTGCACCGTCCCTGGTACCAATTTTTCTTGACTGCTCTGAACCTGACTGTCTGCCCTTCTCGAACCACCGTCTTGCCGCTCTTCTCCCAAATCGTGAATTTCGTACGTCCGCTTTCGTCTTCGATGAGTCCGACTTGGGCGATGGCTGGGGAACTGGGATTCCAGAGTTCGATTATCTCACCTTCGACCGTCACCTCACCGACCGGGACGTCCGGCACGTCCGCGACGGGCACGATCGCCCCCGGCGCCGCCTTCAGTTCCTCGAGCGTCTCCAGCACCGCCTTCGTGACGTCCCGACCGCGCAGCACCTTCTCGGCCAGCTGCTTCGCGACGACCGCTCTCGACCAGCCGCCCTGCACTTCGTCGCTGATCCGCATCGCCTGCTCGTTGACCGCCGCGAGTTCGTCTTGCGTCAGCTTCTCCCGGGGATCCGTGCGCTCCGCCGGCGCCGGCTCGTCACGACCACACTGCTCGCTGACGACTTCTCGCGTGCGCTGCTCGCGACCGTCCTGCGTTCCCAGCTCGGCCTGGGCACTGATGCGCTCCAGTTCGGCTTCCCGCGCCCGAATGCGCTCCTCCTGTTCGAGGGTGACACCGTGAATCTGGTCCTCGCTCGTGTCTGCGATCCCGTCCGGGTGGTTCGCATCCACCTTCGCCTGCGTCTCCTGCTCGACCGCCGCCTCGAACTCCGGCGTCTCGTCGACGACCGGGAAGCCGTCTTCATCGACCGCCTGACCGCCCGCTTTCTCGAATGCCTGTTCATCGACCGAAACGACCTTTCCGCTAGCGTTGTTACTATACATTGGAATCACACCTGATTCCGAAGGCGCTCACGCGCCGACTCCGCGATGCTACCACATCGCGGTTTTCCGATGACAACGACCGACAGAACCATCTGCGCGCTCTCGCTCGCGCCTTCGCGAGCGCCCTACCGGGCGCGAGCGAGAGCGCGCCTGCATGAGGTGGCCCCAACCAGCACCGCGCGCCGACCCGCCCGGAGCGAGCGGCCAGCGGAGTAAGCGTGGGGGGTGAGCAGCCACGCCGCGCAACCCCTCGCGCTTACCCGCTGGCGTCGAGACCAGATTCATTTTAGCCCGGAACGGGCGCGGGCGGTGCGGAGAGCGCCCGCACGCCCGGAATGGTCGGTCGCGAGCGACGCGGAGGGCGGCAGCGGCGAGCGGGGCGGGCCGCTACGTACACACCTGTTCAGCTGGTTGCGTCGCTCGGTGAGCCATCTACCGTCCTGGTGGACTCAGAAAGGGCGAGGCCGTCTCGGCCGTCCCCCGACCCCGCAAGCACCGCAGGCACGAGGCGCGCAGCGGCGGTCGCGGGACGTCGAGCGGCCGAGGGCTTTCGAGTGTTTTCTCTCCTACCGAATCAGACCTGAATCTCGTCAGCTGTCACCGGCGATCAGGTCCTCGATGAACCGGAACCCGTTCACGTACGTCACCGAGTCCCCGTACCCTTCACTCGCGAGCACGGTTTCGGCCCCCTCGCCGGCCGCGATATCCGTCGTGCAGATGTACACCTCGGTCGCCGACCCCAAACTGAGATGCTGGGCAGCGAGGGCGGCGAGGGCGGGGTCGGCACGTTCAACCTCGTCGGCAGGGCGGTCGTCGGCGTTCGCGATGTACCGCTGGACGCCGTCCATCACCCGCGAGACGACAGGCTCGGAGAACTCCAGCGGCGCCGCAACCGTCGCCCACCCCTCGTCGATTGCGGCGTCGACGGGCGGGTTTTCGACATCCGGATCGTCGACGGTCAGCTCCTCGTACACCCGTTCGGGCAGGACGAAGGTGATGTCGTTTCCGCGAGCGAACCGCCGAACAGCCTTGTACCGGCTGTTCGACGGCTGTCCCATCGCGACGAACAGGCCGGTGTCGGCGATGTGGAGCCGGCTCACGCGTCGTCAGCCGCGTCGCCGTCGTCGATATCCAACTCGTCGAGTCCTGCCCCTGCCTCCTCGATGTCGTAGTGTTCGTGGACGACGGGCCGGAGCGCCTGGAGGATCATCTCCGCAGCTAGCGGCGAGATGTCCAGATCCTCGGCCATCAGGCGGTGAGTCACCTCGCCGCGCTCGCGGGCGACGGCGTAGGTGAGCGCGGTCGCGAGGCCGGCGACGCCGTGGCGGTCGATGTAGGTGTCGATGTCGGCGTCCGTCTCGCGGCGGCCGACGGCGTCGATGAGCGCCGGCGTGATGGTGTACTCGCGGTCACCAGCAGCCGTCGTCACTGTCAGGTCGATCTCCTGGGCGGCGTACCGTCGCGGCTGCTCGTCGTCGGTGACGTCGACGACGCCGGCGTCGACGAGCCGGTTGACGTAGCTGTAGGCCGTTCCCTGTGCGAGCTCGAGGTCCTCCATCACGTCCTGGACGGTCGCTTCCCCCTCCCGAGCGAGGTACGCGTACAGCTGGGCGAGCTGTGGCTCCTCGAGGAGGTCCGCGACCGAGAGGAAGTCTTGGACGATGTCGCCGTCGGCGTGGTTTGAGGTGCGTGACACGATCCGTTCTAGATTACAGTTTACAGCGAACCAGTAAAGAGTGTTGGGGTCACTCTGCCGGCGTCGCGACGAGATGCTCTTCGAGGTCGCGCGTCCAGTACGTCGCGAGTCCGCCCGGACTACAGCGGGCGCACAGCTGTATCGGGCCTTCCAGGTGCCCCAGTTCGACCCGGAACCGGGTGAGTGCCGCGAGCGTGTCGACGACCAGCCCACAGCCGTCACAGGCGACGTGATCGCGCTCGTCGGGATCTGGCTCCGTCTGAATCGCGCAGTCGACACAGATCGGGTGGGTGACCCGCTCGTCCTGCCCCCAGGTGTGGGCCTCGCCAGTCTCGGTATCGGGCGGCGCGTCGCAGAACGCACAGCGGACGAGGGTCTGCTGCATCACTCGCCCTCCGCGTCGGCGTCGCGGCCGGCCGTCCAGCCACGGTGGAAGACGGCCAGCTGCGTCGATGAGTCGAACGCGGTACCGCTCGGCTCGTGAACCAGAACTTGGTCCTCGGGAACCAGCGTGACGACGTCCGCGTCGACGAGGTCGCTGACCAGGCGTTGGGCCGTCGTGTCGTCGACGTCCGCCGTGTCGACGCTGGTGGCGTCGCGGTCCTGGGCGAGCAGTTCTTTCTCGAACTGTTCGTAGTCGCGACTCGTGTCGTCGTGAGGATCGGGACCAGGCATGGTGAGTCAGGCAGCGCACGCTGTCGCGCGCTGCACGCCTCCCGGCGCCGACAAACAAGCCGTGACGTGTAGATTCAGTACCTCTTGCTCACCCGCATCTGTCAGGATACTGAGAAAACTGAATAGTCGCGCGAAATTCGCTACTTGTGCCAGTGCGAAGCCGTCACCGGTACAGTAGCTACTCGATATACTGTGATTCCCACGCTCGTCGGTCCTTGATAGCTTCTTCGCCGTCTTCCGTGATTGTGTAATAGTTTGTTCGCCTATCGAGCTGCCCTTTTTCGACGAGGCCCTTGTTGACGACGGTATCGAGATTCGGATACAGCCGGCCGTGATTGATCTCGTCACTGTAGTACTGCTCGATCTCTTCTTTCACGTCCTGACCAGACGGTTGGTTAGCACCAGCGATCACGTATAGCAGGTCTCGTTGGAACCCTGTGAGATCATCCATGTTGTGGCAATTCAATTGTTCTAATGTTTGTTATCAGATCCGTATATGGCTGTATGTCAACGCTAGAGGCCATCTCTTTACAAGTTTCCTAGAGGGACTCACAGAGTGTCCAGCCTGTATGTTTGTCTATATGTTATATATCGGTCTCTCATGTGGACTCCTAACTTCCGAATGTATATCCAAGAACTCATAGCACCTCCAACAGGGAATACAATTAAGCAGTATCGTATAGCATTACATATGCGGATGAAGTGATACATGTATCTGGCCGATGACCCTCGTCCCCCGCTCCCCGAGTGGATCATTGAGACGTACGCTGTCCTTTCTGCTGAGATATCGAACTCGAACACCGAAGACAGCAACCAGCAGGCCCCGTCAATCGATCGATATCGGGCGATCGATATCCTTTGCACAACTGACCAACTGACACTCGAGTCAGCGGATGCAGAGCATGCAATCACACGGCTCCTCGAGCGCGGGTATTTTTACGAAGTCGGCGCTGAACTCCGCGTGACTCTCCCATCTGCGGAGTGAAGATGTTGCTCCGTCACTTGGGTCCGGAGAGGAAGCCGCTCACGTACTGGTCTTCCCACTTGCGACGGGCTTCGAGTTCACGGTGGCCGCGGGCCGTGATCGTATAGTAGTTCGTTCGGCGGTCGAGTTCACCTTTCTCGACGAGGCCTTTGTTGACGATCTCGTCGAGGTTTGGGTAGAGCCGCCCGTGGTGTATCTCCTTCTCATAGTACTTCTCGAGTTCGTCTTTAATCGCGAGACCATGTGGCTCGTCCTGATCGGCGATCGCGTACAAGAGGTCACGCTGAAACGCAGTGAGATCGTACATATATGAATGTGTGTATATTGGCTGATGAAGGTTCTGGGATCATCCTTTGGATCTGTTGGTTCGTATCTGTTGCCCTTCTGCAGAACTGCAAAAGAGGACATAAACTCGGGAGAGACAGGGATCTACCACCGACGAGCGGCTACGCTACAGACGGTGACTTAATCCCCACCATTGCGGTGCTCAGAATCGAGCCGAGCATACGCGTCTGTAGTGGCGCGTAGTTCAGTGAGTGACCTGTTGAGCGCCAGTGGCTCGGGAAGTTGTTCGTCGATCTTTCTTAGCGTCTGTTCGGCCTCAAGGAGTGCCTCATGCAGATCGTCGACGGGAATCTGACCGCCATCCTCGGCGCCACGTTCTGGGTGATGCCTCTGATCACCGTACACCGGGTCAAGAACCAGATCGTCGACACCGAGAGCTCGGTCGAACTCAGGGACGTCCTGAGGATCAGGATCATCTGGCGTCATCGGTCGAGCACCTCGACGTCAGGATTCGCACCGGCTGGACCAGCGACTGCTTTCGCACGCTCGCGTTCGCGGCGCTCTCGCTGGGTCTGCCGTTCGAGGGCGTCTGCCCGACGACAGTGGTCGATTCTCTCATCTTCGACGTCATCGATCGTAAAACGCTTACCACGGTGGTCGATCTGTTCGAGCATCAGGATGAAGCCTCCTGAGCCGCGTCTCGAGCGTCCGCCTGCAGGTGGTCGTATTGGACCGCACAGCTGTCCGAGCAGAACCGGCCAGCGTATCCTGCCTGACCGCGAGTGAGTGCTGACCAGTTCGGCATTCGGCATGCGTTGCGGTTGGTCATCTGGCGATACCTCGCTTCTGGAATTGAGTCGTCTCCGCGTCTGGCGACGCTGTGGCTATATCAGTTACTCGCATGGGATTCTGCGGCAGGCTTCAGGCGAGCCCCCGCACCCCTCTTGGGGACGATAAACCATCTCAAGCGAACTGCCAGTTCAACTCATAGTTTATCTGTAGATAGTCGCACTGTTTCTTTATTTAGAAGGATTCCTGAAACCGAACCAGGGCGATTCAGTAACTACAGTTGCTCACTGAACGGGTAGACACGACTGATGTGCTGTCCGTTTAAATCCATTAAGTCAAATACGTGATAACTGTTAGCGATGCCAGCTACAAAGGAAATCTCCCTGCTAATGCGTTAGTTGGTGTCATGCCCTTTCGTGGATTGAACCAGACCGTTTTCGAGGCGATAGAGTGAGTTATACGATGATGTACTATCGAAAACCGGTCCTTGTGCTCGCAATAATTACAACGCTGATGGCCAGCGCAGTCGTCCCGGTTACAGCCCATGAAAGTCAAAATGTCGAAGGTTACGATATTACCTTCGGCGGAGCAGAAGAGCCCGTAATCACCGGCGAACGGATGTGGCTACAATTCGAGATTGTCGATAACCAGACGGGAGAGCCGGTTGCAAACCAATCCGAAAATCTAATCGTATCCGTCCAGACCGAAGGAAGCAATAAAACGGCTCTCGAATTGAGTGAGAAGCACGGTGATCCCGGCGTGTATGAGGCGCCAGTGATCTTTACGGAACCTGGAAACTATACCGTCCACCTCGAGGGCAGTCTCGAAAATACCGAGGTCCATACCCACTTCGAAAAGGAAGTTCACGATCACACTGAGCTCGAATATCCCGGCGACAAATCTCAGACCTCAGACGACGGTACCGGATCCTCAACCGAGGATACACAGACCGAGGAAGCCGGTTTCGGCTCCTTGAGCGTTGCCATCGCTGCAATGGGAACCATGGCGGCTATCGGTGCATTCCTCTTGCGTCGGCAACGGTAATCCGCCTTATCAGCATTTCCTTCGCCTGTACTTATCGCGAGTTTCCTGACCAACTCTGAATAAAGAAATCGGATTGCCAACTACTGTTATCGATTGTCCCATCTGGGCCGGTGGTGATCCCAGTTTGGATTTCGAGATCAACACATCTGAGATGTTTGCAGCCACCGGCAGGCTGGCGTTGTTCACAATCCGGGCAGGTACACGTCTCTGCCTCGGCATCGACCATATAGGTGTTCCCGCTCTCGCTGACAACCTTGTAGATGGAACCCACTCTGGCGAACCGGATGTCCATCTCTTCGCTCAATGCACGCCGGGTTCGCGGATCCTCAATCGAGTAGCCACGGCCTCGAGCGGAGTCGGTGGGTCTGGTGTCGCACAGTGGTCGATGAACTCGCTACGACGATTTCGTTCTTGACCGCAGTTCCGGCAGTGCCAGTACCGCGTGCGGTACTCACAACCATCGGTGAGGTCGATCTCGTACGGTGTTGGCTCCGTGCCTGGCAGCCACTCGTCGATGGCGACGAGTTCGTGCCCGTTCAGTCGAGCAATGTCGCCGGAATAGCGTCGCTCTCAGTTACTGGTATCGTTGCAGTCATGGTGGTGGTCCTGGTGTTGCTCGCGAGGGATCGGTCGATCTGTACTCATAGATACTCTCGAGGCACACATCGTCGCGCCTCACCCATCAGGCGCAAAAAACGGCTTCGAGAGCGGGTTGTCGGTGGAGGAGAGTAGTTTCTGACTGGAACGAGCGATCTCCGTTCCTTCAGATTCTTTCCTCGAGCAAGATCAGGTCCAGACGGCAAGTCCTTCGTCGAGGACTCGAGTAGGGGACACCCAGACGATGACGATCGACGCGCCGGAAGCGGCGGGTTTCGAATCGGTGACACATTCCATCTAGAATTGGCGGCTATCGTTCGCCGCCTACCAGGACGATCGCTGGCGTATCGAACTCGCAGAAGAGTAGCTATCCGATCTCGGCGGGATTTGGATGGGTCAGTGGGACGGTTCCGACACACTTGGAATCGGAGCAGGGTTGATATAGGACAAGACGAACATATTCACTGTCGCGTTCCCACCGCGCGACACGATCCAATCAGCACCCAACCCTACTGATCTAGTTTCCATGCCGCCAGGCGGCCATCCCCTTGTGCCTATCCGGGCGGCATTTTGAGGTCTTTCGAGGCGATCAAACGCCGAGCGATAGCTATCCCATCTCGAGTGCGTCGACGGCCTCGGCGGGCTCGATGTCGTGATCGACGAGGCGGCTCGCTGCGAGCTGCCATGCGTGTTTCGCGAGCTCGGGATTAGCTTGATCGTAGTGGACGCTAAACTCGGTCAGTGCGACGGCGATCAGGAGGTCTTTCTGTGGATCAGTGAAAGGCATCGCCGGCGTTAGCCGCGGCTTTGTACAAAAACTCACGTATCACAGAAACGCCGACAGGGGATGTCAGCGTTAGAGCCCCCATCCCCTTTGTGAGTGCCTCTGAGGGTGGGTCCGAGATCGGTGTGCTTGACAAGTTGGCTATTGACTTGACGTCGGAACATGATCCGATCCCGGAAGGCGAGGTACTGATGTCACGGAATGGACTGGTTGTGGGTAAACGACCTAGTCCTCTCCCCTCGCCATCATCATTTCGAGTCCGTTCTTTAATAACTATACTGTCTATATAAGTTGGTATCAATGATGTTACCGGCGGGTGAGCGGAGGAGAAGTCCGTTTATTCGCTGGCTGATCCGTCGCTGTCGTCCTCGCCCAGATACCGTTCTTCCTAGGCGGCGTCGGTAACCGGCCAGCCTTCCCGTAGATACTCTCTGGAGTGTTCAATGCTGACGTGCTTGAGGAGCGCGGCTGCGCCACCGGCCGTAAAGTCGCAGTCGTCAGGCGATGGATACTTGTGGATCCGAATGATAGAATGGCTGCCAGAGTCAGTCATCCTCCAAAGTTCGTCGCAGGCCTGCTTGAGCTCCTGGAACTACTCAGACGTCTCACCGATCTCAGGGCGGCCCTTACGGTCCCGTAGAATCGGACGTGAAACTGACACGTCCAATTCGATCTCTACAGATGTGAACTGAGCATACCCGTGAAAAATAGAGGTTCGTCTGGATGGAATTGAGTGGAGTTCTACGCTGAGGCCATCTCTCGACAGGAATCGGCGCACTCACGAAGCACGTCGGCACAGACCTGACAGTGTTCATCGTCATGCTGTTCACACTCGTCTGCGCACTCCTCACAGGCATCGGCACACGTCTCTGCGAGATCGCTGCTGTAACTGGAATTACGCGCCATAAAGCGGGCGTGCATCGTTGTGAGATCGGCGACATCCCGACAGAGGCGAAGACACTTGGCCATTTCTTCTCCCTCTTCGGCGCACTCGTCGGCGCACCACTCACACGCTTGGGCGGCTTCGAAACAGTTGTCGATGCACTCTGCCATCTGGTCGTTCTCGTCTACGTGGTCAATTTGAGTTACTACCATCACCATCCGTATTCGGTTAAGAGCTGAAACCGCGTGACGGAACGCCAATCGGGGAGATTATTTCTGAAGGTTGAGTGGGGAAGGGTGAATGAAACTCTCCCCAGATGCGATCAGCACTCTGTTGACTTCG
>NZ_JAMQOT010000012.1 GCF_029502005.1 Natrinema salsiterrestre
CCTTCGCCGAACATCCCTGAGCTGCTGTATCAAGAAGCTAAACAGCCGTCTCCGGCACGAATGACGCTCTTAGAGGAGGTGTGTGCTGATCTCTATGCAGGCTCAGAAGCTTAACCGAATACAGATGGTCGGCATAGTTAGCGATGTAAAGTGTCGTCGTCCACTGCTCGCCGACCCGTGCGGCTCGCGTTTCCCACTCGACAGCTCCGGGCGCGGTGACGGTCTTGTGCGACTCGGAGATGTCGTCGAGGAGCTTGCGTTCGGCCTCGCCTTCTTCGAGTGTCTCCTCGTCGAGGACATCGGTAAAGTCCACGTCTGGTTCATCATCCGCAGTGAAGCGGTCCCAGAGGTACTTACTGCCGACGCCAAGGCCGAGACCCACTGCAAGGGCAAGTACTGCACTCTCTGCTGGCGTCAGATTCTGGAGCCACCCGGCGACGGAGCCAAGCGCGCCACCACCAGTCTGGAGGAGCACGTTACGCATCGTGTGGGTCCTCCCGGCGCGAGTGGCCGATGATCGATTGGTTGCGAACCACACGCTCCGCCTCGTCGTAGTCGTGTTCGCGGCCGTTCCAGAAGTCCATATTCAGGACGAACAGCTCGACCGTGCTGAGGCGGCGTGCGGACCACCCCGACGCCTGCTGTATGAGTTCGGATCGCACGTCGTTCACGCGACTGTCGAGCTTCTCGAACATCTGCGCACGTCTTTCGACGTCGGTGAGGTCCTCGCGGCGGGTGACGAACGGGTTGAACAGGAACCCGATGACGGGGAACTGCGTCAGCTTCTCGGCAGGGGTGCCCTCGTCACGGAAGCGGTCGTATACTTCTATCGGGCTGACTTCAACGCCGATGTAGTACCGGACCTGCTGAATGCCCCGGTCACGCATCTCCTTCGGCCGTGTTTCCCGATATTCTTCGAGGAGTTCCCGGAAGATCGGGTTCTCCGTGACGTCTTCGTCAGTGAGGCGCTCCTCGATGGTCTCGGTGATCTGCTCCACCGGAAATGAACGGGTTGTGGCGTGGAGTTTGAGCTTCGAGTCCAGCTCTTTGTTGGCGAACTCCTCGCCAGCGTCCTGGAGCTGCGCCCAGTCGTCGGACATCGCGAAGTCCATGTTGGCCGGATCGATCTCGATGAACGCCTCCATCGAGCCGTCTTCACGCTGGATGGCACCAGCGCCCGGCCACGCTCGCTTGATGTTCGTGAGGTCTTGCGTTCGCTCGTCGGGCTTGAATGGCGTGTAGTTCGCGAGTCCGCCCTCGTTGCGCTCTGACTCGTTGGTACTCGTGTCGGCGTCGGCGGGCGCACTGAACGTGACCTGAGGCCGTTTGAGGTACCGATAGACGTCTTTGGTCCACGTCCAGGCGTTCAGGTGGGTTGGTGAGACGTAGATGACGGCAACGCCAAAGCCAAGCCCGCCAGCAACGAACGGGAGGGCCAGTGATTCGATCCCGGTGAGCCCCGCGATAAACAGCCCAATAATGGGGAAGGCGATGAGCATACCGACGTCCCCTTCCTCGATATTGAGATACGGGATGCGACTCTCCTCGCCGAACTGATCCATGATGCGCCGTGCGGCCGCGTCTTGATCTGCTGACATAGTTAGTGAATCCCTCGGTCAAACTCCATCCCGCTGTCGTCACTCGCCGATTCCGCTGTCGCTCCACCTGGGTCATTCTCTGTTCGACGGTACGACGGCGTCCCGCCATCGTCTCCTCCATGTCCACCGCGGGCAGCCGCTTTTTGCGCGACGGCGTGGCCAGCGGCGGCTTTCGGCCCCCACCGAGCGGCGGTCGTCGCGACGCCGGAGCCAGCAAGGTACCCACCGGCGGCGACACCGCCGACGAGTGCTGCGCCTTTCGTCGCACCGCCGACGACTTTGGCCGTCAGCGGAGTCGCGTATTTGAACGTCTTCCACGTGATGTAGAGGGCGACCAGTGGGAGGGACGCCGCGACGAGATATTTGAGGAACGCTGTTCCCGGTGTGAGCGTCCCACCGGAGTAGATCAAGTCGTACCCCTTGAGGACCATCGCTGCGGGAAGCGGGAGGACAGCCAACGGGACAAACCGTTTGCAGAACCCCATCGCGATATCGGATACGACCGGAATGTTTCCGTAGGCCAGTGCAAATGCAATCGGCATTCCGTACAGGTAGACATAGAGCAGAATCATCCGGATGTAGAACAGCGCCTCCAGCGCCCACATCGAGATTCCACCAATCACGGCGAACAATAGCCCCAGTCCGGGGTTTGTGATGGATACTTCCAAGAATCCAATCATCGCCTCCGTAACCGAGGAAAGCTCCGGCATCAGGGCGATAGTGAATCCGTCAACGAGGTAGAGTGCAAGAGTGCCAACCCAATACCACGTAATGATTAGAAAAGCACCGACCCAGGCCGTCTTCTTCGTTTTTCGGGCTTCGTAGGTACTTCCAATATTGAAGATCCGAACCGTGTGACGGCCCTGAACGCTCATCACGAGGAGCAAGAGGGCAACCAGCATGATTTCGCCGCCGATGAGAGCATCGTGAATCGCTGGCCAGGGTGCATTGGTTGGTTCACCGAAAACAAAAGCTCCGTTCGTCTCTGGAGTAGGTGTCCCGAACATTCCCTCAGTCAGAGTTTCATACCCTGATCTGAGACCGTCCATGAACAGCCCAATGAACCACTCAACGACGCCCTTGATACCCTCAAGGACGACATCAATGAGATCGACCATCGTTATACCTCAGTGATCGTGACCTCACAATCAGTCATATCGTCGGAACCAGTGTATTGAACGTTGTAGGTGCTTGAGACCTGATTTCCACCGACCCCTGTCTCAACGATAACAGTAAACTGGCCACTATTCCCGTCTGGGGAACATCCCATCCCGTCCTCAGTTTCTGTACCGAACGGAAACGAACTACTGAACAGGTCGGCCGTCTCACCAGGGGAGACTACTACCCGGTCGGTTTCGTGCATTCCATTGCCTCTGGGGTTCTCAATTGGATTGGGAACGTCCCCGGAGAAGATTAGTTCAGTTATCGCTTCCGGACCGCTTCCTGTGTTCTCTACCGTGACGAATGCCTCGCCATTCTTGATCCGGTCTGTCTCGGATTCACCATAGACTTCGTCCCACGGCTTATCTGGATTATTCCGATAGAGTCCGACATCCTGTATCTGAATCTCTGGACGGAGTTCAGTCGTGGTCTCAACTACTGTCTCCTCGCCTTTCAACGCGAGTACGCGGTACTCACCGGGCGCATACGCGGTGCCAATCTCGAATGAGACCTGCTGAGCACCTGCGGCTACGTCACGCTTCCCGAATAGCTCGCCGTTCGGTTGGATAAGATTGACTTGGTCGATGTCGGCCTCTCCGGAGAGTTCGACGACGAGTGTGGTTCCCTCGACAGCGATACGCGTGAGTGGGCCTTTGCCATCTGGAGAGGTCGTTCCGTCACCAGGCGTCCCAGAACCGCCATTGTCGTTCAGACAGCCAGCGACGCTCATGAGGGCAGCACCTGCGACTGTTCGGAGGGCGGTTCGCCGACTGATGTGTGGGTGGTTTCTAGTCATGACTATGGGTTCCGTTGGAAGATGTCTTCTGGACCGAGCATTCGGAGGAGCCGCTTGCCAGCGTAGAACATCACAATGAACGGGATGAGCTGCCAGCCAACCTCGAAAATGAACGCGAACCAACCGTCGATGGTGCCGAGCGGATGCCAGCGAGCAGTAGCCGTCGCACTCACATACGCGGGGTCGTGCCCGAGCCACGAACCTGGATGGTACCGAGCCGTGTAGATACCCGGCTCGTCGATCGTCACAATCGCCACCCCGGAGGCGTTGGTCTCGACGCGTTGCTCCGCGATGGTGATGTAGCCGTTGCGAGTGGTCCCGCCGATTGGATATCGTCGGTCGGGATCGCTGAGCACGATCGGGGCGCCGGTCTCGTTATCCCGGAGTTCGATGCGGAGTGTGGCCTGACTTTCGTTCTGCTGGATCACCTCAACAGTCAGATTACTGCGCCGGAGCTGCCGCTCAGAGCCAGCGTCAGGTGCCACAATCGAGGCGTTCACACCCCGTACGATCCCCGCTACCTGGAGCGCGTTGCGGTCGACGGTCTCCGCGCGAACTGCGACGCCGTACGTCGTCGTGTACGACTGGTTGACGAGGTCGATGTTGATGTTCTCACCGAGAGTGCCGTCCGGAGACGGTCGGTCAGTGCCCCAGGTGTCGATGATTTCTGGGCCATCGCGAACTGGTTCGGCACGCGGGCCGATCCGTGATGGATATGCATGGACGTACACAGGGATCGCATCCGACTCGACGGTGGCGCTGTCGGTCCGGTTTGACCTGACGAGTGTATCCCAGTTGGTGTTCCGGGCGGTGTAGAACCGCCAGACGCCACGCACTCGTGCGCTTCCATTCTCCGTCAGCGTGTACCCCTGCCACGGCCGGGACTGGAAAATGGCGACACCAGCGTCACCATTGGGATACTCGGCGTAGTAGGGGTACGCAGAGAGGTCGTAGATCTCGACGGCGATCGAATCCGAGACGTTGAGCGATTCGGTACGATACGTGACCTCGACATCGGTCTCGTCGCCTCGGTCGATTCGCGTGGTCTTCTTCAGCCGGACGCTGATTTCGGCTTCAAGCGTAAGGTTTGCACTCCAGTCATCCTCAATCTGGTAGTCGAGGGCCGGCGTGTGCGAGCCGTCACGCTCGACGATGGTTTCGCTGTCCTTCTTCAATCGAACCTCCTCGACCTCGTAGCTCGTGAGCGACCACTCGATCGTCGTGTTCCCCGAAGAGCTTCCGTTCGGGACGCGAACGCGATAGTCGACGAACCCCCGCATCGTGCCGTTCGGCGCGATATAGAGCGGGGTTTCACCCGACTCCAAGTGACCTCGCGTCGACGGCTGCACTGCGAACACCGTGGCGTGGGCGTCCTCGATGAACACCCCGTCTTCGAGCGACGCGTGGCGCGGATGCACAGACGTATCCGACCCACCGGGTTCGAGATCAGCGAAATCGTTTCGCGTCCACGTTGCAGCTGTCTCCGGCGGGCGCGTGAACGTGATGTCTGTCCCGTTTGCGAGTTGGTGCATCGCGGTCCGGCTCTCGCCGTAGCGCTGCTGGTACTCCTCCTGGCTGATGTAGTTGTCCGCGTCGCGAGACCACAGCGTCGCTGATTCATTCTCAGTGAGTCCATTCCCCTCCGTGCCTGGCCGTGGCGGGCTTGCAGTAACGAGACCCGTGACTAGGCTCGTCACGAACAGGGCGGCCATTAGCACGGAGAGCTCTCGTTGTTTCATGGGGGCTCGCGACGGGGATGGTAGTCGTCTACCAGGGGGCGAGGTCGACGCACTGCGCCAGCGGGAGGTTCATCATCGACCCAGCGACGGTGTAGAGTGGTCCGAGGGCGACGAGGACGACCGCAGACTTCATCGCGGAGCGCTTGTGGCGCTTGAGTCCCTTCTTCTGGTCGGGCGTGATCGTGAACATCTCGATGAGGGAGTCGGCCTGCCACACGACTGCGAGGCCGACAATACCCAGCGCTGTGGTAAGCTGGAAGAAGCCCTCAATCATACCCGGGAGGTTGTCCGCGCTACAGACGGCGTTCGTCTGTGCGGCGGCGGGTTCCACAGCGAACAGGCTCAAGAAGACCACGATGAGCGTGGCCTGTCTGGGGATCCTACTCGCCGCCGTGGACTGGCTGTCGGCGCGATTCGAAGCTGTCTCGGAGGGCGTATTGTCCTGTGACATAGCGGGTTACTCCTCTGCGTCGTCGACGAGTGCTTTGAGATCGGCGTAGCGATTGGTCTCTTCGACGATTTCTTCTTTCGTGTAGCCCTGTTCGCGGGCCCGTTCGAAGAGATCTCGAAGCTCGTCAGGGTCGACGTCGCGAAGCTCCATCTCGTCTCGGAGGGCGCGGCGATAGAGGGCGGAACCGTTGATATGGCTGTTCCACGTCAGATACAGATCATCGATGTCTTCGATGGTGACTGCCCGTGTGATCATATGTGCGGGGTGGGTATGCACCGGTTGAGCCCCGGTCCATGGTGGTGCGATAGCTAGAAGATCGGTATATGCTTTCTGGCCACCAACTGGCGCAAAAATCTAAAGTAAATTATAATCCGAGAGCTCGTTCACCTTGCAAGGGTTCCGTTAACCAACAATGGAGTTAGATGCCGTTGGCTGTTGGTTAATATTGGTATGGGATTCTACTCGAGTTCCACGACGTCTCCACGCCCGTTGTCGAGGATTTCTCGCACCTCGGCCAAGAGTTCCCGACCTTCCTCGTGGAGCCTTGTACCTTCATCGAGGCCACACTCGTCCGCATCGAGCTGCTCAATGATTTCTTCGACACGGGTCAGCCGGTCATGGATCTCTTGATCGTTTGCCACGCTTAGATCACCCCCAGCCAAAGCCCAGTGATGACCAACAACAGCAACAGCAGCACAGCGATTGCGGTCTTGTAGTAGACCGGCGGGAGGCCCTCGGGTGCGGCCGCCTCGTCGACAGCTTCGACGAGTTCCTGTTCGTGTTCGTGCTCCTGCTGGAAAGTTTCGTACGCAGCCTCGAGTTGCTGCTCCAGCGGTTCGACCTCACTCGCAAGGAACTCCTCGCGAGAACTCACGATATACTCGCCGGCGGCGGTCGGCGTGATCGTCGCGACGTCCGCCACCTGGTCCGCGATGAGCCGGTCATCGGTGTGTCCAATCGCGGTGACTACGGGGGTATTGGCGGTGAAGATCGCCTCCGCGACCCGCTCGGTGTTGAAGGCTTGGAGGTTGGAATCACTCCCACCGCCGCGGCCGACGATGATCGCGTCGACGTCCTCCGAGCGGTCCAGATGGTGGATGCCGTTCGCGATGGACGTCGGCGCCTCCGATCCCTGGACGGTTGCGTCCTTCACTAGGATGTCGACGGTTGGATCCTGCTCGTGGATCGCGTTCTGGATGTCGTACCGGGCGTCTCCTCGGAGAGAAGTGACAACACCGACTCGCTCCGGGAACGCCGACGGGCGCTGTTTCTGTTCGTCGTCGAACCAGCCACGCTCTTCGAGTTCGCTTCGTAGTCGCTCCACGGCAGCCGCCTGGTCGCCGTCGCCGACGACGATCACTTCCCACGGTTTGAGGTCGATTTTCCCACCTTCGACCCAGTACTCGATATCGCCCTCGAGGATGACCTCGGTTCCGTCTTCGAGTTCGGCGTCCATATCCCGGTAGCGGTTCGCCCAGATCATACAGGGGAGCTCGGCTTCGCCATCCGTGAGCGTAAAATAGAGCGCAGTACTGTTTTGGTGGAGATCGGTAACTTCTCCGATACAGCGGACACTGTGGAGGGCAGACGTTTCTTCGATAGCCGATGCAATCCGCTCGTTCAGCTCCTGCACTGAAAGAACATCCCCGGAGCGAACTTCATCTCCCTCGCGTTCAGCATCAGCCATCGATCCGACTTAAAAAGTGAGTAGGAGAGACAAAAATGTACTCCCAGTGGCGGCGCCTCCGACGACCTGGTTTGAGTCCCCAAATCAGTCCAGTAGCCCGAGATCGTTGAGCTGGTCTTCGATCTTCGTGAGGGCTTGTTCGGCGTCATCAAGTTGCTTGCCGCCAGTGATGACGAGCTTCCCACTGCCAAAGAGGAGCGCGACGACGTCCGGATTGTCGAGCCGGTAGACGAGTCCGGGGAACTGTTCGGGTTCGTATTCGATGTGTTCGAGCCCCAAGCCGATAGCGATGGCATTCAAATTGAGTGTGTGGTCGAGGTCGCCACTTGAGACGATATTCTGGATTTCAATCGCCGGAGAAGCAGCGACATCGACGCCCAACTCGCGGAGTTCGTCGAAGACGTGCTCAAGGGCGGTCGTAACGTCGTCAACGCTTTTCGCACCTGTACAGACGACTTTCCCCGAGCGGAAGATGAGTGCTGCGGCTTTTGGATCGTGCATCCGATACACGAGACCAGGGAAGTTATCGGGATCGTAGTCGGTCGCCCCTAGGTCTTCGGAGAGCGTTTCAAGATCGAGTTCCTGGCCGATATCGGACGATGCAACCACGTTCTCAACTTGAATTGACTCGGTTGTGACACTCATAGCTGTACCTTCCAGTCACGAACATCTTAAAACAGGGAGTGAATTCGAGCAGAGGGATAGTTCGTTCCGAGCGACCTAGAGATCGCGGGGCTGGACAGTTTTCCGATCGTTTGCCTCGGCACGCCGGGCTGCATCTTGGAGCACTTCAGTTACCTCATCGTCCAGCGCCTCGTAGAAATCCGCCGAGACGTTGTGGTCATTGAGCGCTTCTTTCACGGCCGATTTGACGATCAGGTCTGCCATACGCAGCGACATTTCTCCCGTCCTCTGTATAAACATACAGGTATCTGATTCAGTATCTGTGGGGTTTTACTGCGCTTTGAGGGGCAACAGACGTATGCGATAGTGCTTCGTATCAGTGAGCGGGACGATGTACGACCTGACCGGCTTCCAGCGCGACCTCCTGTACGTGATCGCTGGCCTCCAGGAACCCCACGGCCTCGCCATCAAGGAGGAACTCGAGGATTACTACGAGAAAGAGATCCATCACGGACGACTTTACCCGAATCTCGATACGCTCGTCGAGAAGGGCCTCGTCGAGAAAGGCGAGAAAGACCAGCGGACGAACGTCTATACGCTCACGCGGCGCGGCCGCCGTGAAATCGAAGCCCGCCGTGAGTGGGAGCATCAGTACATCGAGATTGGAGAGTCTGCGCCTGCGTAGGTTCTCTCGTACAGATCAGCTACTCCATTGTCCATGAATTATCTGAAAATCCGCGATGGGTGTGATTTCCATCTCGGATGATGTCGGTAGTAGCTCTCCTCTTCGGTAGCGACGTATGTTAGCGATTCGTCGTGAGGCGGCCACGGCGGCGTTCGAATTCTTCGTCGTCGATCTCACCGCGGGCGTACTGCTCACGGAGAGTCACGAGGGCTCTATCCTCGGCGGGCCCGTCAGTCTGAGATCGGGTAGCCAACCAATAGACGAGATAGATGGGTAGACCAATGATGAGGGCCATCCAGAGGAGGCCGAACAGCATCATGCCCCATCCCCATAGCCCCCAGCCGGTCATGTGGCCGTCGTCCCACATTCCGTAGTGCCAGTCCCACATCACCGCGTCCGGGACGGCTGCGTGCGTTAGGGCCATACCCCCGATAACCGCGACCGTCAGCGCACCGACGACGATCAGTCCGAGGGAACGAGTACCGCGTGGTTGAATTGAGTTTGTCATGTATATTTCTCCTGAAATGGTTCGGCGTGGTTAGCCGAGGATGTACTCGAGGACGGGGTAGCGCTCGACGAGTGCCTCGCCGCCGACCTCGTACTGTTCGATGTACTTGTCGAGCCCGAGGATGCGGCCCGCACCGAACGCCGCAACCGCGAGGAACACGAGCATGTACGCGAAGTCACCGTTGATGACGCCGTGAGCGATGTCCCAGTTCCCGAAGTAGAACATGACCATCATGAGCGCGCCGAAGAACGCCGCGAGGCGGACGAACGCGCCGACGAGCAGTCCGAGACCGATGAACAGCTCGCCGTACGGCACGGCGACGTTCGCGAACTCGACGAACCACGGGGTCGAACCCATCCACGCGAATAGTCCCGCGAGGGGGTTGCCGTTGGTCGCCGCGACGTTCGCCAGATAGCCACCCGCCGCGAATTCACCCGTGATCTTCGTGAACCCGGAGTACGCGAACGCGTAGCCCATCATGAGACGCAGCGCGAGCACGAACCACGCGCTCAGGCTGTGGACACGTCCACCGACGGTCAGGCCGCCGACCTTGCTCTCAAGTTGGTTGACGCCAGAGTTGATCGTAGACATTGTTACTTCACCGAGTGAGAGTACGCAGGGAGAGACGATATACCGGTACGCCAGTGTTCTGAGTCAGAAAACCGGGCGGCTATTTTACCCCACTAGGACGAGTATGCGAGTGTGACTGAGGAGTTGAGCCCACCAGCCGTCTTTGCCACACTCGACGACGAGTACGCTCGCGATATTCTCGTGGCGACGAACACGGACCGACTCTCTGCAAAAGAACTCAGCGAGGAATGCGATATGTCACGCCCAACCGTCTCTCGTCGCGTCAACACACTCGTTGAGCAAGGACTTCTCGAAGAGTACACGCATGTCGATCCCGCTGGTCGGCACTATCGGGAGTATGAGGCACGTCTCGAACGTATCGAAGTCCTCCTCCAAGACGAGGGGTTTGACATCCAGATCGATGTCCGGCCGGATCCCGCGGACCGGATTACATCCATCTTCGAAAACATGCGGGGAGACTGATTCATGAAACACACATTATTCGTCATCGCCAAGTTGTTCATGACCGCGTTGGCTCTGGTTATCGCGTACCAAGCCTATCGCGGCTACCAACGCCACGGAACACAGCTGATGCTCTACGTCGCCCTTGGGTTCGCACTAATTGGCCTCGGTGGACTCCTCGAAGGAGTTCTATTCGAACTGCTCCAGGTGTCAATCTTCCAGGCAGGTCTCGTGGCTGCACTAGTCGCGGCGGCGGGAATGCTTTCTATCTTGTACGCGCTCTATGCGCCGAACCCCTGAATTCCCGATTCAGCAAAGTATCTTGGAATCGTGAATTAGTGAGACGGTTATTCACTCATCCTCGTAGACGTTGCGCGACAGCCGTGACTTGGTCCCAGAGGAATTCGGCGTCAACGCTCTGGTTCGTCGTTACGACTGGCACGTCACGGAGATAGGAGTCCGTCTGAAGGATCTCAAGGAGGAAGTCCGCAACGTCAGCGCGTGAAATCGGACCAGCCGTGGCGTCAATGTCGACGCCGTGTTCGTACTCCCCGGTTTTGGGTCCATCTGTAAGACCGCCGGGGCGGACGATCGTCCAGTCGAGACCGCTCCCAGCGACGAGTTCCTCCTGTCTGGCTTTGTCGGCCATCAGGTCATAGAGCACCGTCACGTTCGCAAGGCGGACGTACCACGGAACCTGCTGGACGCTCGATCCTAACCCCATCGATGTCAGGACGACCAGGCGTTCGATCCCCCGTTCCTGCATTGCATCGATAATGTTCGCGGTCCCGCGAGAGACCACGTCGGAGGGATTGTCCGACGTTCGACCGAGAAGACAGATGACCGCATCTGATCCGTTTACGGTGGCTTCGACCGCGTCCGGATCGAGTACATCCCCCTCTACGGCGGTGACTGCCTGGTTCGGTGGGAGTTTTGCAGGGCTTCGAGTGAGCGCGCGAATCGAGTGATTCACTTCGGTCGCTTGTGCCGTCAGTTCACGTCCGGTCCCGCCTGTCGCACCGAAGAGTGCCAGTTCCATATGGTCACCTACGTTTTCATGTTGGTTGTCGTTCCCCTCGTTTCAGTCGATTACGCTTACAATTCTAAAGGACGACCGAGCGTTCGCTCTGGACGCTCGATTACCAGAGAACTCCGAAATTTGATTCGACAGGTTGGGGTCATCGTCACTACAGCCACGGATCGGTTTCACATTCTAACGAGAGGTGTTCTGTCATGCCAGTATCGAAACCACAATCGTAGTGAAATAGGCGACCGTAGCCGGTGCTACAAGTATGACAGACATGCTGGGTTTGTTCGCTGATGAAACCGCCCCTGAAGAGCGACCAGCTCATGACTCGATAGGAGAGGCGGAACCATGAGCGAGGAAATCTCCGCCAACCGGGCAGGACTCATATTCGGTGCCATCTTCGCAGCGTCGCACGCTGCATGGATCGGATTCGTCGTCTCGGGCGTCTCTGAAACAGCGGTCGCCACTGTCGCCCGGACCAACTTCGTTGAGTACGAGGACACGGTCGATTTCGACCTCTCTCTGGCTGGTGCCGGCCTCATGATCGCGTTAGTTGCAGGATATCTCATGGGCGGGTTGTTCGCCCTGCTCTGGAATCGGCATGAGATCCACGATGACGGGTAACCCGGTCATCCAGACAATCGCCCTCAACCGATAACTGTCAAGGATGGTTAGTGTCCACCGAGACGATCCTCGGAGCAGGCTCTCAGATGGACCGTCTATTCGACACCACCGCAGGGGGTATCTCTAACTCAGTATGGCGTCACCATCTTTTCCACCGGGATACGTCCGGTTCGACGACGTTTCCGAAACGCTTCCTGAACCGACACCCGTTCCGGTGTCGGAATCAGTTGAACTGGAGACGCTTCACCTCCCCGGGCCGGACCCGGCGATCGTGTTCGTCCACGGTGGTCTCGGGTCGCTTTGGAACCCGTATCCACAACTAGACGCGTTCGAGGGGCCCCACGAGTTGGTCACGTATGCGCTCGCCGGCAACGGAAACTCGACCATGCGGCAGGAGCAGTCCCTCTCCGGGCATGTAGCTGACCTCCTGAATCTCCTTGATGAACTCGGTATCACGAATCCGATCATCCACGGCCACAGTTACGGTACCGCCCTCGCTATCGAGTACGCGAAGCGCCATCCCACAGCCGGGCTCGTGTTACACGCAGGGGGCGATCATGATCTCACCCCCGCGGGGGAGAAACCGCTTTTGCGACTATTTCTGGCACTCCGACTCTATAAGATACCCGCGAACGACGCGCTCATCCGGCAGTTAGCCTACAGCGTCGGCTTCCACGAGGAGACGCCATCGGTCGTGGTTGAGGACTTCCTGCAATCGAACCCGCTTCCCCACCGTCGCTCAGCGTGGACGACTGTCACCGAGGCCTTCTGGGGGTACGACGGTCGCCCCGATATTGAGCGAGTCGATGCCCCAACGCTCGTCATCCACGGACCAGCCGACGGTATTGTTCCCATCGAGGTGGCACGCGGAACCGCGAGGCGGATTCCCGAGAGCGTTTTCTGCAGGCTACAGCGTACCGGTCACGTCGCTATGATAGAGCGCCCGAATGCGTATAACAGTCTGCTTGAAGCACTCATCAAGACGGTTCGAGAGGACCGGGATTTGGAAATGACGGTTCGAGAATCGGTCGACGAAAACGGTAGCGAAGTATCCGAAGTTCGCTAAGGAATCAGGATCGTTCTGCAGCTTTATTCGCCCGTTCGAGATCGAACTGAAGGTCGGTGTCGTCCTCGAGACCGACGCTCAGCAATTCCGGGTCGGCGACCGTCAGGTTGAACTCACCGACGGCGCGGCCGTAGTGCAAGCGCGGTACCATTACGCCACTCGCATCACAGAGGTGGGGTCGTGGCTCGTCGACGAATCGCTTCGGGTGCTCTTCGAAGAAATCACGACAGTCGGACGAACAGAAGTAGAACGTCGTCCCCTCGAAATCGGCGGTGATTTCGCTTGAGTCGCTGGCTTCCATACCGCAGACCGGCTCAACTGGCATACTGGCAGTACGCCTCGCCCTTCCATAAACGTCAGTCGGCCATTTGCTACTGTGCGTAGGCTCCCTACTCGGTGTATACTGCGGGCTGTTTCTCGAAGCGCTGTCGACATTCTTCGCTACAGAGATAGTACGTCACCTGGTCGTGCCGGACTGAAGCTACCGCTTCGTCAACTCTGAGTTGCATACCGCAGACGGGATCCCTCGGCATTCTGTTCACAGATCCGTCTCCAAGCCGATTGGGTATTTCGAAGTAGGTCGACGGGCACGTATTAAGGGCCGTCGGAAGAACTCTATGACAACGCCCATGGTTCGATTTCTTCTCCGTCTAATTCGTATTCTTGGGACGTTCACCCCGTTCATCCTACGCTTTCTCCGTGATCGGCATCGGTTTCTGATCGTCGGTGGGTCACGCACTGTGCCACGGGACCAGCACGAGCAGCGTGCCCGCCGTCTACGGGAGGCGATGCTCAACCTTGGGCCGACGTTCGTAAAGATCGGCCAAGTTCTCTCGACGCGCCCAGATCTCGTTCCGCAAGTGTACGCGGAGGAGTTCGCAGTGCTCCAAGATGCGATCCCGGCGGGTCCGTATCGAGAGATGATTCCGGCTCTCGCCGAAGACGTCGGGTATCACTCGTACGACGACTTCGATCCCGAACCCATCGCCGGCGGATCGCTAGCACAGGTCTATCGGGCGACCTATCAGGGAAAACAGGTGGTCGTGAAAGTAAGACGCCCCGGAATCAAGGACCTCATCGAGACCGATCTGCGCATTATTCGTCGCCTCGTTCCCCTTGCACTGTTTCTCGCACCTGATCGGTTCAGTTTCTCACTCCGGAACATGGCGGACGACTTTGAGCGCATCATTCTGGAGGAACTGGACTTCGAGCGAGAGGCCCAGATGATGGAGGAGATTCGGGAAAATTTCGCTGCCGACGAGAATGAGACCGTTACGATCCCACGCGTATTTCGTGACGTCTGCTCCGAACGTGTCCTCACCATGGAGTACGCCGAGGGAACGAAGGTTACTGACCTCGAGGAACTCGAAGCGAAGGGCTACGATCCGGAGAACGTCGCCCGACGAGTGGCGAATGCCTACTTCACGATGGGACTCGATCACGGTGTGTACCACGGCGATCCCCATCCTGGAAATCTCGCTGTCGACGATGATGGCCGCATCGTATTCTACGACTTCGGGATGAGCGGTCGGTTCACGCCGGCGATGCAAGCGAGCGTGATCAACCTCTATCTGGCCGCTGTCAACCGGGATGTCGAATCCATCATCGACGAACTTGTCGCCCTTGGTGCACTCGATCCCGACGCCGACAGGGCCGCCGTCGGCCACGTTCTCGAGTTAGTTATCGATGACCTCGAAGGGAGTGGTGATGTGAACTGGCAGCAGATAATCGACGTGGTCGTCGGAATGCTCCGAGAGTTTCCGTTTCGTATCCCGCCAGACGTGATGTTAGTCATTCGGGTGGGATCGATCGGTGAAGGTGTTCTTAGACAGCTCGATCCCGAGTTCAATATCCTCGCAGCTGCGCAGGCGTTCCTCCGTGAACACGGCTTCCTCCAGCGAGCAGCCCGGATGAAACTCGCCGAAGCTCAGTCCGACATCGAAACCTCCCTCTGGGCCCTCCTCCGGCTACCCACGAAATTGGATCGTGAACTGGACGCACGAGAACAGGAACGCACAGTGATACCTCAGGAGATCGCACAGAGCCAACGACGGCAGACTCGTTCGATCGGGTACGCCATCCTCGCAGGAGGAACATTTGTAGCGAGTGGTCTCGCATTATCCGTAAGTCAGATCTCTGCTACTGTTGGGATCGTCGTCGCACTCGGCTTCACCATTTTATTCATTCATTCATCAAGGCAACAGCGTCGATAACTGGTATCTCGAATACGGAGTACCCCCACGACGCCTCAAACTATTTTGTGGCGTCTATGCGAAGTACCTGATATGCTCAAAGATAAAGTTGCGATCATCACTGGTGGTGCAACCGGGATCGGCAAAGCAATTGCTTCGAAGTACATTGATTACGGAGCCGAAGTCGTTATCGCAGGTCGCACGGAAGAAACCGGCCGAGAGACTGCCGAAGAACTCGGCTGTGAATTCCACCAATGTGACGTCACGGAGTATGAGCAGGTAGAGACCCTCGTCAACAGTACGGTTGACGAATACGGACAGCTTGACGCAATCGTAAACAACGCTGGAATTGGCCAAGTAGGGTCCATCGAAGAAATGTCGCTCGAAGAGTGGGATACGGTCATTCAAATTAATCTCACAGGGGTTATGTACGGCTCGCGAGCGGCGATCCCGTATCTCAAAGACAGTGAGGGGTGCATCATTAATGTCGCGTCGATTTATGGCCTCGTTGGTGGTCCTGGATCACCTGCCTATTCGGCAGCAAAAGGTGGTGTCGTGAATTTCACACGAGAGCTCGCCATCGACTACGCCACAGAAGGGATACGTGTCAATAGTATCTGCCCTGGATTCGTTGAAACGCCGATGACAGACGACTACCTCGACCAGGAACAGTTCTACGAGTTCGTCCGAGACGAGACACCCATGCAGCGAGTGGCCGAACCCGAGGAGATCGGCGGCATTGCGATGTTTCTCGCCTCTGATGAGGCGACGTACATCACAGGCACAAACATTCCTGTCGACGGAGGCTGGACTGCCCACTAGTAACTACGGTCGCACATTCACCACACTTGGTTCCAACATTACGCGGGAGACCAGTCGGATAGTAGCAGCGCAAAACGTGCTACTATCTACCGAAGGCAAGCACCGTAACTCCCTGAGATGCTTCTATGAAGTGAGGAACTGCCGCCATATTATTTAGTCTCTCTAACCAATCCCCCAGTATGGAACAGAATCGATCCGATCTCACACTACGTGTTGGGAGTATCGCCGACGAGTCAGTTGGTCGCGTTATTCCGGATACGTCGGTAGCAGAGGTCGCCCAAACGATGGTCGCGCAAACCAAATGTGCCCGCTACGTCGTTGTGGAAGAAAACGACCAGCTCGTGGGCATCATTACAGATCGAGATTTGATTGGCGCGCTCCTCACGCCAGATAGTGAGTTCAACGTTCTCGCAACGGATCAGAGCGAATCCAACATAACCGCCGGAGATGTGATGACCTCCGACCCCCTCACCGTAACGCCTGAGGCGGAGGTACCGAGGGTACTGCGACAAATGAACGAGGCGGCTGCCCGCCATGTTCCCGTTGTCGAAGATGGCTCAGTTGTGGGGATCGTCACCCTTGACGATCTCATCACTCACCTCGCGGGAGAAGCTGCCCATGTCTCCGCACAGATGGACAATCTCTCCGGGATCATCCGGTCAGAGTCCCAGAGAAAGTAACCTCCGCATCTGAGACTCTCGATACGTGTCTTTTTCGTGACTGACATCAAAAGAGAGACATGGCCGAACCACGGATTCTAATCCTCGGTGGACCAGGCGCAGGAAAGGGGACGCAGAGTAGAAAGGCTTCTGAGGAGTTTAATGTAAAGCATATCACTACCGGGGAGCTCCTTCGGGCAAATAAGGACAGGGATATTTCAGAATTTGAATCAGAGTATGATGTCCCGCGCACATATATGGATCAAGGTGAGCTTGTTCCGGACGAGGTTGTCACTCTGCTCGTTAAAGAGGCTCTATCGCAAGTCAATGGCTTTGTTCTGGATGGGTATCCCCGCAACGTAGAACAGGCTGAGGAACTCAATAATATGACCGACGTTGACGTTATTCTATATCTTGACGTAGACGAGGAGGAACTTGTTCAACGACTCACGGGTCGCCGTATAGACCCAAAAACAGGGGACACTTATCATATAAAATATAGTCCGCCTGAAGATCCTGAAGTTGAAAGACGACTTGAGCAGCGGGATGACGATACCGAGGAGACAGTCCGTGAACGTCTACGTGTATTTCGTGAGACCACTGAACCAGTTATTGAATACTACGAAGAACGAGGTCAACTGGAACGTGTCGACGGAAAACAGTCTCCTGATGAAGTCTGGGTTGACGTAAGGAAAGCGGTTGAAAACGCGCAATAGGTCGCGAAAAAGTTGGGGTGAGCGTTACTATACCGGGCATCACCTAGCAGATCTGTACATTTTACACACTGGTACCCGGCGAGTCTGTAGTTGAGAGGGCACGATCTTGCTGAGGTGATCTCGACGATGTTCGATAAAAGCCGACCATCATACCGTACGAATTAGAACTTGGAACGGTTATTGGCCGAAGAACGATCCAGTAGGCAATTATGGGGGGCTCTTCGAACCGATGAAGAGCCTGTCAGCAGACGCTGGCCCGTCAAGAGAGCGGATCTCGTCCTTCATACTCACCGCTCTCACCATATTCCGGCCGCTGGAAACCACCCTCACGGTAGACATCGAACTCACCCCGCTCGATGTCGTCCCGGATGATGTCTGCGGTCGTTTCGTCGACGCTCACGAAGTGACACAGCGGATGCCCCGGGTACGCGACTGCGTTCTCGAGTACACCGACGACGAGGCCAGTTGACGGTGCACGAACGACTTCGACCTCATCTTTGAAGTGATCGGAGATAGTGAACAGCTGCTCCCCGTCCTCGACGAGCGGCTGTGGGCCCCACTTCATATCGACGAGTCCGCCGGTGGCAGCACGAAGCCACGTCTTCTCACCGTCGCGTGCGACCACACGCGTCCACCCAGGCCAAGAGACCGGCCGGTCTGGCAGAACCTCGTGTTCAGCGAGGACACTCGCCACGCAGTGAAGGGCGCGTTCGAGATGCGTCGATTGGAACCGGTGGGCGCGCCCCATCTCCACAGTTACGGTCGGAACCCCCGTCTTCGATGCTGCCTTTCGGAGCGTCCCGTTTGAGCCTTCACCGTCGAGAATCACGCTCGTTCCGAATGCACGGGCGATGCGTTCGACGTCAGAGTCGCGCATATCTGCCCGAACGTGATACATCGTCGTCCTGTTGCGCGTCGAGGTGTGGAAATCCAGCCCTAGGTCGCACTTCGAGACGAATTCCTCGAAGATAGTATGGGCGAGACGTTTCGCCATCGTTCCCTGTGGATTCCCGGGGAACGACCGGTTGAGGTCCTCGTCATAGATCGGGATGTAGCGCTGTTGGGCCATGAATCCCGGGACGTTCAGTACGTGGAGGCAGACGAGTGCCCCGTGGATGTCCGGGGGACCGTAGGTTTCTGCGACCTCTTGGACGATCTTGATGCCGTTCAGTTCGTCGCCGTGCACGGCAGCACTGAGGAACATCGCCGGGCCATCATTCTCTCCGTTGACGACCGTGACCGGAATGTCGATCGGGTCGCCGTGGAAACTTGTTCCCACCGAATAGCGGAACTGGCGCTTCTCTCCGGGTGAGATGGTTCGGCCGCCGACCTCAATCGGTTGTGTCGCGGATCCAGTCATTGAGAATCACTCTCGGACTGCTCTGAATGTGTCTGCGCTGCACGTCTACTGGGTTTACCAAGGAATCGTGGAACCGCCTCGCAGTATGACTCGTATTCGCCCCCGTACTGCTCGCGGAGCCACGGCTCTTCGGCGAGTGGTGCGAGCAGGAACCACACGATTCCACCGATAGCGAGAATGACCGTTTGAATCGAACCTGCGAGGAGGCCTCCGCTGGCGAGCATGGTGATGAACCCCACGTACTGTGGATTGCGAGAGAAGCGATACGGTCCCTCAGTTTGAAGGTGGCCTTCGAGACCACTGCTCTCCCAGAATCCGAGTGTCCACATCGCCCAGATAGACAGCGCTGTGCCTGCTACGAAAACAAGCACACTGACGAGTTGCACCACCACCGGTGGTTCGTACCAGTGCCACCAGTCGAGGTATGCAATGCCGACCAGACCCACGACGTATAGCGTCCAGGCTGTCCAGCTGACCCAGAACGTCCAGTTCCGCGTCCCGTGCGGCCAGAACCGGAATGTCGGACTGACGATGGTGGCAAGGAGGCCACCCAGTAGGAGTCCCCCGGATAGGAGACTGACGCTGAACAATGTCTGTGTCGCCTGGAGTGCCATAGGGATCACGCACCAATGTCGGGCACGGAAATATCGGCGCTGCGGAGACGACGGGCGTTGATAGCGACGATGATTGTCGAGAGAGACATGAACACCGCGCCGATCGCCGGCGACAGCAGGATACCGATAGGCGCGAGGACTCCGGCAGCGAGTGGGAGCGCGAAGACGTTGTAGCCGGTCGCCCAGACCAGATTCTCCTGCATCTTCCGGTAGCTCGCCTTCGAGAGCTTGATGAGACGGACGACATCCAGGGGATTGTTGTCGACGAGGATGATATCGCCCGACTCGATGGCGACGTCGGTCCCTGAACCGATGGCAATACCGACATCTGCTCGCGTGAGCGCCGGCGCGTCGTTGACGCCGTCGCCGACCATCGCGACCAGTTTCCCCTCGGACTGGAGCGCTTCGACTTTCGTGTCCTTTTCGTCGGGGAGTACCTCCGCGAAGTACTGGTCGATGCCGAGTTCCTCCGAGACAGCCCGTGCGACGTCCTCCGAGTCACCGGTCAGCATCGCCACCTCGATATCCATCGCGTGTAGCGCCTCGATGGCCTGCCGGCTTTCTTCCCGAATAACGTCCGCCAGCGCGAATGCTGCGACAACTTCGGATTCGTCGTGAACCAGGTAGATAACCGTCTCTGCGTTCGAGCCAGCTTCCTCCGCGAAGGCAGCGATTTCGTTGGACCGCTCGATACCGAATTTCTCAATCAGGTTCGGTCCACCGATATGAACCGTCTCGCCGTCCACAGTGGCTCTGACGCCGAGACCGCGGAAATTCTCAAAGTTCGAAACCTTCGCTCGCTGGATATCCCGTTCCTCGGCGGCGTCTCGGATGGCGCGAGCGATCATATGCTCGGAGTCACCCTCGACACCAGCGGCGACTTCGAATGCTCGCTCTTCAGTCCAGTCGCCTGCCGTCTCAACACCGACGACGCCCTGTTCGCCCTTCGTGAGGGTCCCGGTCTTGTCAAACATCACCGTGTCCAGATTTCGAGATTCCTCCATGGCGATGCGGTCGCGGATGAGCATCCCGTTTTGGGCAGCCGTGGAAGTGTTGATCGCGACCACGAGCGGGACGGCAAGTCCAAGTGCGTGGGGACACGCGATGACCAGGACCGTCACGACGCGCTCGAGGACGGTGATGTTGTACCCGACCGCGACGACCCACGCGACGGCAGTAATCGCCGCGACGCCGAGTGCAATATAGAACAGCCAGCCAGCTGCCTTGTCGGCGAGCAACTGGGTTCGAGATTTGGACTGCTGGGCCTCGTCGACCAGTCGCATGATGCCCGCCAGCGTCGTCTCGTCGCCGGTCTTCGTGATTTTGACGCGGAGACTCCCGTCCTGGTTGACCGTCCCGGCGACCACCTCTGATCCGGGCTCCTTCCCAACTGGTCTGGATTCGCCGGTAATCATCGACTCGTCAACGGACGACTCGCCCTCGACGACTTCGCCGTCGGCAGGCACGCTCGCGCCCGGGCGAACGAGCACGACGTCGTCCTCGCCGAGTTCGGAGACGGGCACTTCCTCGGTATCTCCACTCTCGGTGATACGCTCGGCGGTATCGGGCATGAGCTTCGCGAGTTCGTCCAGCGCCCCCGAGGCCGCCCGGACCGACCGCATCTCCACCCAGTGGCCCAGCAGCATGATGTCGATCAGCGTGACGAGTTCCCAGAAAAACGGTGTCGTCCCTTCGAGAAACAGACTCGCGATCGAGTAGACGAACGCCACCGATATCGCCAGCGAGATGAGCATCATCATCCCCGGCTCGCGGTTTTTCAGTTCCGTCCGGGCCATCGAGAGGAAGGGCACGCCACCGTACGCGAAGATCACGACCGCAAGTACCGGCGTTATCCACGTACTCCCGGGGAACGTAGGGGCCGTATAGCCGAAGACGTCCTGAATGAATTCGCTGAAGACGATGACCGGAATCGAGAGGACGAGCGACACCCAGAACCGCCGCCGAAACATCGCCTCGTGGCCCGAGTGATCCGTGTGATCGCTGTGATCCCCGTTTCCACCCCCGTGTCCCTTCTCGTGGGCGTTACCACCATGGTCGTGCTCGTCGTGTACGTGCTCTGCTTCTGTAGAGTGAGCGTGCTCGGCCGCAGCGTGGCGGTGCGGGTGTTCGGCTTCGTGGTCGTTATGTGCGTGTTCGTCCGTGGATTCGGACTCCGTGGTGGCGTCTGCCGCAGTGTGAGTGTCGTCCTTCGGGAGTTTGGACTCCGGCTCGGATGACGCGTGGGCTGATGCTCGTGGTTCCGACTCTGCTTTCAATCGGCAAATTCGACAACAGTAGACGGGTCCTTCGGATTGATGCGAGGGGTGCCCCTCTTTAGAGGGATTTTCGGATGTCTCGTGGTCTGGATTGTTGCTCATGGCGTGGGTATTGGTGCCGTCCCTTATTATGCTGTCCAGACCCTGATACGGCGCGGTACCGTCAAGAGGGCCGGTGTCGAACGAGAACGGCGGGGCACTTGTGGACGTGCGTTCCGGCGGTTCTCAGGCGTGGGCGGTGTATCCAGCGTCCTCGACGGCTTGAACGAGTGACGTGACGTCAGCATCGCCATCGACGCTCGCCTGTTTGGCCTCGCGATCGGCAGTCGCGTCGGTCACGCCGCTCACTTCTCGAAGCGCGTCTTCGACTGTCTGTTCACAGTGACCGCAGGTCATTCCTTCGACAGTGATGGTCTGCGTCATACACTGGTACATACGGGAGGGGAATCTTTGTCAGTTTCTGCTTCGAATCCAAAGTCTATCTTGGAAGTGGGATGGCATTCAAATCTTGGCGCTGGGAAACAATATTGTGGTTCGGGGGTTCAATGGGGAGATATGCGTGATTTAGACGAGACAGACATGGAGATCCTCTCGCTACTAGCAGAGGACGCGCGACGCCCGTTCAGCAGCATCGGTGAGGAGGTGGATCTCTCGGGGCCAGCCGTATCAGACCGCGTGAAACGGTTAGAGGAGGCCGACATCATCAACGGCTTCACCGTCGACGTGAATCGCGCACAACTGCGAGCTGGCGTTCCGGTGTTCGTCCAGCTCGAAAACGATACCGCTGCCATCGAGTCACTTCGAAGCCGGCTCCACGACGCGGATGGTATCGAACACCTCTTCGTCACTGCCGAGGGGAAAATATGGTTCTACGGTCGTGCGGAAGGACAGAACGTTCGCCGGTGGGTCGAGGGTCTCCTCGAAGACGCGCCATCAACGGAGTACTCGGTGACGCTCGTCGACGACCTCGAATGGACACCCTCACTCGACCGCACCGAGTTCGCAATCACGTGCGCCGAGTGTGGAAATACGGTCGATAGCGAGGGCGAATCCGCTCGAATCGACGGAGACATCTATCACTTCTGTTGTCCGTCGTGCCGTGGCCGCTTCGAAGACCAGTATCAACGTCTCGAAGACGGAGTCTAGTTGTAGCCGCGATTTCCGCTCCAGATCGGCGGAGTCGATATTGGCATCCTTCGGTAGTGGAACGGAACTAGGCCTTTGAATCTAAATTCTATACTGGTCTAAAGCACTGGTCTCGAAACAGTAACTGCACTAAGGAAGGACTACGTAGTATAGGACAAGAATGGGAACGCGAACTGCACATCTCGACATCACAGGGATGACCTGTGCTAACTGTTCGGCGACAGTTGGCGACGCGCTAGGGTCCCTCGACGGCGTCGTTGAGGCGAACGCGAACTTCGCCACGGATGAAGGCTCCGTCGAGTACGATCCTGACGAGGTATCGCTCGAAGAGATATACGAGGCGATCGAAGATGCCGGGTATGGTGCGGTGTCTGACACAGTGACCATCGGCATCTCCGATATGACCTGTGCCAACTGTGTACAGACCAATGAGACTGCCCTAGAGAACACACCCGGTGTCATCGCGGCCGAGGCGAACTTCGCCACCGACGAAGCCCAGGTCCGGTACAACCCCGCGGACACGTCGCTGGATGCACTCTACGATGCCATCGAGAGCGCGGGCTACTCGCCCGTCCGAGAGGACGGCGACGACAGCGACTCTGGCGAGGACGCGCGCGACGCCGCGCGACAGGCTGAAATCCGTAAGCAGCTTCGACTGACCCTGTTTGGTGCGGTGCTGTCGGCACCTCTCCTCTTTTTCCTCGCCGAGAAGTTCCTCCTCGGCGGTGGCGTCCTCCCGGAGACCATTCTCGGAATCGAGTTCGGCTGGGCAGAGTTCCTGCTGGCGACGCCCGTCCAGCTGGTGCTCGGTTGGCCGTTCTACAAGAACTCGTACAATGCGCTGGTGAACAACAAGCGCGCCAACATGGACGTCCTGATCGCGCTGGGCTCGACCACTGCGTACGTCTACTCTGTCGCAGTCCTCTCAGGGCTCATCGCGGGCGGCCTGTACTTCGACACCGCCGCGCTCATCCTCGTGTTCATCACCCTCGGGAACTACCTTGAAGCCCGCTCGAAGGGCCAAGCCGGCGAGGCGCTCCGCAAGCTGCTGGAGATGGAGGCCGAGACCGCCACCGTCGTCGATGAGGCCGGCAACGAGGAGGAGATCCCACTTGAGGACGTCGAGGTCGGCGATCGGATGAAGGTTCGGCCTGGCGAGCAGATCCCGACCGACGGGGTCGTCGTCGATGGCCAGTCAGCGGTCGACGAGTCGATGGTCACCGGCGAGTCTGTCCCCGTCGAGAAGAGCGAGGGTGACGAGGTCGTCGGCTCGACTATCAACGAGAACGGCGTGCTCGTCGTGGAGGCGACGAAGGTCGGGAAGGACACGGCGCTTCAGCAGATCGTTCAGACGGTCAAGGACGCCCAGTCGCGCCAGCCCGACATCCAGAACCTCGCCGACCGCATCTCGGCGTATTTCGTGCCGGCAGTCATCGCCAACGCCGTTCTCTGGGGTGTCGTCTGGTACCTGTTCCCCGGAGCGCTCGCGAGCTTCGTCGAGTGGCTCCCGCTGTGGGGTGCCGTGGCAGGTGGACCTGCAATCGCTGGAGGGACCGTCACCGTCTTCGAGTTCTCGATCATCGTGTTCGCGTCGGCCGTACTGATCGCCTGTCCCTGTGCGCTGGGCCTTGCGACGCCTGCCGCGACGATGGTCGGGACGACTATCGGTGCACAGAACGGCGTCCTGTTCAAGGGCGGTGACATCCTCGAACGCGCGAAGGACGTCGACACGGTCGTCTTCGACAAGACAGGGACGTTGACGAAAGGCGAAATGGAGCTCACCGACATCGTCGTGTTCGACGGTGACGGACAGCCTCTCACGGATGGCGGCGATACTGCTGCAGATGGTGGCCAACTGACCGCTCGTGACCGTCTCGGTGAGGAAGATGTCCTTCGGCTCGCGGCCACGGCCGAACATGCGAGCGAACACCCGCTCGCCCGTGCCATTGTCGACGGCGCCGAAGAGCGGGGGATCGACGTGAGCGACCCGGACCACTTCGAGAACGTCCCCGGCCACGGCATCAGAGCGACTGTCGGCAACAGTGAGGTCCTGGTCGGGAATCGGAAGCTCCTCCGTGACAACGGGATCGACCCCTCGCCCGCGCAGGACACGATGGAGCGCCTCGAGAACGAGGGGAAGACGGCAATGCTCGTCGCCTACGAGGGCGAACTCGTGGGTGTGGTCGCCGATGCCGACACAATCAAAGAGAGCGCGAAGGACGCTATAAGTCAGCTCCAAGAACGTGGTGTCGACGTGATGATGATCACCGGCGACAACGAGCGGACCGCCCGCGCGGTCGCCGAGCAGGTCGGCATCGCTCCCGAGAACGTCCGCGCGGGGGTTCTCCCCGAGGACAAATCCGATGCCGTCGAGAGCATTCAGGACGAAGGCCGGAAGGCGATGATGGTGGGCGACGGCGTCAACGATGCGCCCGCCCTCGCCGTCGCGTACGTGGGGACCGCCATCGGCTCGGGGACGGACGTGGCCATTGAGGCGGCGGACGTGACGCTGATGCGCGACGACCCCCTCGACGTCGTGAAGGCCATCCGCATCTCGGACGCGACGCTCGCGAAGATCAAGCAGAACCTCGTCTGGGCGCTCGGGTACAACACCGCGATGATCCCGCTGGCGTCGCTGGGCCTACTCCAACCGGTGCTCGCTGCCGGTGCGATGGCGTTCTCCAGCGTGTCGGTGCTGTCGAACAGCCTGCTGTTCCGACGGTACACCCCCGATCACGACTACAAACTGCTCGGGAAGCTGCGCTGAATACCAAAGCCACTTGATCCATGTCCTCTATTTCCCGCCGCAAGGTGCACGCGTACCTCGTCGAGACGGCCGATACTGAGCCCACGTACCTTCGGGCTCGGGATATCGCTAGCGACCTCGACGGATCGCCGAAAGCCGTCGCACAGTATCTGAGCCAGCTCCAGGACGACCTCACCGACGTGTCGCTCGAACAGTGGGGACGCTCGAAGAGCACGACGTGGCGACTGGAGGTGAGCGAGTCGTGAGCACCGTCACTCGCCGCGTCGAATCCGCCCTCCCCGCCACTGGAACTCGGGAGTGGTGGGTCCTGTATCTGCTCGCCCCGGTCGTCCTCGTCGGTGCAGCACTCCTCGCATTCCCGACGCTCGTCTACGACCGATTCGTCTGGCAGTATCTCTGGGGCCCGGTCGTCGCTGACGCTGCCGGCCAGCCAGTCACGCACGAGGGAATACGGGCCGTCCGCGGATACAACGCCGTGAACACGGTGACGTACCTCGCGGCCGTCGTGTACAGTCTCCCCGGGCTCCGAGCGTATCTCGACTCCCTCAATGTCACGTACGACGCTCGACTCGCGTACGGGTTCGCGCCAATCATCGTTGCTGGCGGAGCGATGCGCGCCCTCGAGGATATCGGCCTGCTCGGTGACTACGCCGTGCTGTTCATCACGCCGTCGATCTACTTCGTCGTCACCGCCGTCACCGTCCTCTCACTCGGCGTCGGCGCACTCGCGCGTAACCGGAATATCGGGTCCATCCCGTCGATAGTCGGTCTCGTTGGAACGGTCTGGGCGATCGGTGCCGTCGGGTGGGCGCTCTGGCACGGGCTCTCGACGTCGGCTCCACTCCGCGTGTGGGTGCCGGTCGCGACGACGGGGATCGCCCTCGGTGTGACCGCGCTCTACTACTGGGGAGCGAGTCTCGTCGATGTCGCACACCTTCGACACCCGTTGTTCCTGCTGGCCGTCTTCGGCCAGATGTGGGATGCGGCGCAGAATCTCATCGGCGTCACGTTCCTCGGCTATTCACCCAAGCTGGTCGTGACGAATCTCGTGTACCAGGCGACCGGCTTCTCGGGGTCGACGTTCGTCCTCAAACTCCTCGTGACCGGCGGTATCGTGTGGTACCTCGCGGACGCGAAAGACGAAATGAACCACACCTGGTGGTGGCTCATGACGTTCTTCATCGGAGCGATTGGGCTCCCGATGGGCGTCCGTGGATCGCTTCGGATGATGCTCGGAGTCTGACAATGGAGACGATGAACACAAACGGTACGACACGACAGTACGGCGCGGCAATCGCACTCGTCTCGGGAGTCTACTCGCTGCTCTCCGCGACAGGTGGCACCGGGATGATGGGCTCGAACAGCGGGCTCCTCATGGCGCTCCTCGGCGTCGTCGTGGTCGTCCACGGCGTCGTTCTGCTGACGCCCTATGCGGATCGGCTCGGGAACGCGAGTGGTCCCCTGATGATCGGCTACTCGCTCGTGATGTTGCTCAACCAGGCGCTGGTCGGCGTCACCGGGAGTGTGAACTGGGGAATGGGTAGCGGGATGGGGTCCGGTATGAACGGCGGGATGAGCGGCGGCATGGGGTCGTCGATGACTGCCGGGATGGGCTGGGACCTCGGAATGGTCGCGCTCGCAGTCCTGATGTTGATCAGCGGCGTGATTATGACGAACCGACGAAACGACAGCACAGGGATGTAATTCGGCGAGACGAATGACATCCGCACCTACAGCGACCACGAATCGACTGCCCAGCTACCTTGCCCCACTCCCCCGGCGCGTCGAGGACTTCGCACTTCGGTACGCGTGGGTCATCGTCGCGATAAATCTGGCCGGGACTGCGTTCGGGTTCTGGTACTACCGCTTCCAGCTGGCCCAAACCCCGATAGTGATGTGGCCGTTCGTCCCCGACAGCCCCGCCGCGACGCTGTTCGTCGCGCTCAGTCTCGCCGCGTGGAAACTGGATTACGACGTCGAGTGGCTCCATATGCTCGCCTTCTTCGGCAACATCAAACTCGGTCTCTGGACGCCGTTCGTCCAGCTGGTTCTCAACGGACCGGGCGGTATCGAACCCTGGCTCTACTGGTTCCTCATCGTAAGCCATCTCGCGATGAGCCTCCAGTCGTTCCTGATCTATCGCTACGCCGAGTTCACGGTCGGTGCGGTCGCCGTCACCACCGTCTGGTACGGCCTCAACGACATCGTGGACTACTTCGCGCCGCTCGTCGGGGAGTTTCACCACACGTTCCTGCGGGCCGAACTCGTCAACGGCGCACTCGATCACTCGGTGCGAGCGCACGACCTCGCAGCGGCCGCGGCCGTGACGCTGACGCTCGCCGCGGCGTTTCTCGCACTAGCGACACGGGTGAAGAAGCTCGAAACAACTGAGGAGTCCTCCGCACGAGGGGTGCGCCGATGAACGGCTATTCACGACGGTCGGTACTTCGCCGGAGCCGGAGTGTGCTAGCAGTCGGGGCAACCGCGATTGCTGGCTGTCTCGGAGGTAGCGGCCCGTCGGGTCCGACGGTCACGATGACGGGCGACCTCCGATTCGATCCGGGCGAAGTCGCAATCGACCCCGGTCAGCAGGTCACCTGGGTGAACGAGAGTGGAGTCCCCCATACCGCATCGGCATACGAAGAAGGGATTCCCGACGAGGCGTCGTACTTCGCAAGCGGCGGCTACGAGTCCGAGCAGGCTGTCCGGTTGAGTACGTCAGCGAGAGGGTTTCTCGAACGGGGCGAAACCTACAGTTACACGTTCGACGTCACGGGGACGTACCAGTATTTCTGCCTGCCACACGAGGAAAGCGGGATGGTCAGACGTGTCATCGTCGAATGACCACGAGAGTCGACCTCACCCGATCACTGACGGTGGGTCGATGGGTATCCCGGCATTCCATCAGCTATCCATAGCCAGAGCCCCAGTACCGTGACGACGGTTTGCCCGAGTACATACGGGGTCGGAGACAACAGCGCGAGCAGATCTCCGATCGTCTCGACGTGGTGATAGTCAGTTACGACCGGCCAAAACAGAAACAGTAGCGTCTCCTCGGGGACGAACAGGTAATCCACGAGGTCCGCAGCGAGGTGTGATCCATATCCGAGCGCGTACGCCGCGCCGACCTCCCACCGGTCTCTGTGTTTCGTGACGTAGAAGACAATCAGGACGACGAGTGCCGCGGCGAACACTGAGTGCGCGACCGACCGACTCGGGAGCGATGGAAGTACAAACGCGAGTGGTTTGTCGACGAGATCCGGGAGCAACGCACCTCCGAACAGGGCGATGATCGGGACATCGTCACATCGGTCAGTAGGGCCACCAAAAATGCCTCGGTAAACGAGATACGCGACTGCAGCGTGGACCCAAAAGAGCACACTCGACAATACTGTCCAGGTTACGTAAACCGTTCACGCACTGCTGCCCCGTCAGCATCACACGCCATCGATTTCGGAGCGAATAGTCTCGCGCTCGAAGTAGAGGATTTCCAGTCCCAGGAGGACAACCGTCACAACGAGAACCACACTAAAGACGGCGGGTTCCATCACGGCGAGGTGGTACACTAACGACGGGAAGAACAGTACTGCACCCACCACGCCGACGGCGGGGAGGATACCTGTTCGAAGCCCCGCTCGATGCCTGAACGCGAGGAAACTCATCGACCCAAAGACGGTGATGAAGGCAAGCGACGCGAACGACGTGATTCCCTGAAGACTACCGTAGGCGGTGAACGCGGCCGTTATCAGGCCCAAGATGAGAAGTGTTCGCGTCGGAGCACCGTCGGCATCGGCATCTCCGATCCGGTCGGGAAGTAGGTCGTCTTCAAGCATTCCCGTCGCAAAGTGGGCCGCCGAGAACAGCGTGGCGTTGATCGCGCTCCCAGTCGAGAACAGCGCCGCCACGGAAATGAGGATGAACCCCATCTGCCCCATGAACGGTTCGGCCGCGATGGCGAGTGACACCTCGGGGTTCGCGGCGATCGTTTCGGGCTGAAGTAGACCCGTCGTGACGACTGCTACGAGGACGTACAGCCCGAGAGACGCGGGAATTGAGAGGTAGATCGCCTGCGGGATGGTCGTCCGGGCGTTCCGAAGACTTCCCTCGTCGTAAAAGAGTAGCTGCCAGCCCTGAAAGGCGACGAACGAGAGGGCGGCGGACATGAGCAACCCGCCCGTCGCGACGGAGGAGAACCCGGTCGTCAGCTGTCCTGTCCGCGCTCCAAAATAGAACCCCCACACACCGAAAATGAGGAGAATCCCGACCTTTGCCGCGACGAGGAGCACCTCGGTCACGCCACTCGCCCGGGCGCCGAGGACGTTCAGCAGTACAAACCCCAGGACGCTGAGAACCGACACGACGGGGCGGAGTGGAACCCCGAGGGCTGTTTCGACGCCGAGAAGTTTCGTCGCGAAACTACCGAATGCGAACGCGTACATCCCCATCGACCCGATATAGCCAAACAGAAGCGTCCACCCGACCATCCCAGCGACCGTCGTCGACTCACCGAACTCCTGTAAGAAACTGACCGAGCCGCCGGACACGTCGCCAAGCCGCTGGAGACGAACGTACGAGTAGCCAGCGCAGAACGCGACGACACCGCCGCCGGTAAAGGCGAGCCACGCCGCAGGCCCCGACATTTCCGCAACGACGCCAAGTACGGCGAAGATCCCACCTCCGATCATACCACCGAGCGCAATCGAGACTGCACCGAGACGGCCCAGCTTCTCGCTCATCGTCTCTCCGTTGGGATGCCATCTTTAGGCTTCTTGTCGTTACGAATCCAAACCACCTCAGCCCGAGAAGTAGAAATCGTCTGCCTCGATGCTCAAGTTCGGAAGAGCGAGTAGAACCACGCTTCAGTGTCCGGATGGAGACCGTTATGGACTGTCCGGACCGCCGCAGCGATTGATACTGCGAAGATAGCGTGAAGAAGATGTGTCGGAACCCACCCGACCACTACCGCACTCGCCCCGAGGACGGCAGCACAGAGCGCTCCAACGCCGATTCTGAAAAAGAACGGCCGCTGAATCACCAACACAGTGTCCCCGTAGAGCAGGATGTAACAAAGGGACGCAAGCCCACTAGCGACGACTGCCGAGAGTAACGAGAAGAGGAGCGTAGTCATCGGGATTCTCCTCCAGAATACCCAAGTCGCGGGTGAATATATCCGAGTGCGCCGAGTACGGCCACGAGACTAAGGAGAGCACCGGTTTCCACTGCAGCGAGCAGACCATGCGGAAGCGGCGTGAGCATCCCGAGATGGGCGATCCCGAACAGTAACCCAACGAGCGGTATGCCAACGAGTAGGTACCCATATATTCCCTCGTACTGGTGCCAGATAGCGGGCGTTTTGCTCACCGTGTACGCGGTGCTCGCGAGAATGATACCCGTCACGAGAAGTTCGCTGTAGGACGTAAGCATACGACTATCCTCCCCAGCCAGCCACAAGTCAATTACTCCGCACCCGAAGTGGCATACCCCTTGATTCTAAATTCTGCTAGGGTTGTGATGCTGGTATCCAAAGGCTCACAAACGATATATCCCACAGATGTAGCCACAACCGCATTAGGAGAGCAGCCCCTAGATGTAGGCCACCAAGACAATGGACAGATCAGATTACGCGATCCTCTCGGTTATCGCCGTAATCACCGTCGCCATCGGCATCGTCACGACGACAAAACCGCTCGGGACGTTCGTCGTGGAGAGCACGAGGCAGGCCGCGACGACGACCGCCGCGATGGCGTGGATCACCTGGTGGGCGCTCGTCATCGGGTTCGCCATCGCCGGCGGCGTCGAGGCGTGGGTCTCGACCCAGCAGATTTCGGAGCTGCTCGAGGGACACGGGCCTCGCTCCATCGGCCTCGCCACGTTCTTCGGGTTCGTCTCCTCGTCGTGTTCGTACTCGGCCATCGCCACGGCGAAGAACCTCTACAAGAAGGGGGCGTCGGCTGCGGCGGCGCTGGCGGCGTTCCAGTTCGCCTCGACGAACCTTGTCATCGAGATCGGCATCGTCATCTGGCTGCTGCTGGGCTGGGAGTTCCTGCTGGCCGACGTGGTCGGTGGCCTGCTCCTCATCGGCCTGATGTCGGTTGGCTTCGTCTACGTCGTCCCCGACAAGATTCTCGATGAAGCACGCGAGAACGTCACCGACGACGAGGGCATCACTGTCCAAGACCCGGTCTGTGGAATGGAGGTCGATCCTGAGGAAACCGACTACTCCATCGAGCACGAGGGCCAGACGTATTACTTCTGCTCGCAGTCCTGCAAGGACTCCTTCGACCCGGAGGAAGCGAACACGTCGATTCCGGAGAAGGCGACCTCGTGGTCCGGGTGGAAATCGCTCGCGGACAAACAGTGGAAGGAGTGGGCGATGCTGTGGGACGAGATCGCTATCGGGTTCATTTTCGCCGGCCTCATTGCCGGGTTCATTCCCGAAGCCGTCTGGACGAGCGTCTTCTCTGGCGCCGTATTCGGTTTGCCGGTGTACGTCCTCTGGACGGCCGCGCTGGGTGCGATCATCGGCGTCGTCACCTTCGTCTGTTCGGTCGGGAACGTCCCGTTCGGGACCGTCCTCTGGACGCGCGGGCTCCCCTTCGGGTCGGTGCTCTCGTACATCTTCGCGGACCTCATCGTCCCGCCGATCATGAAAGCCTACGACGAGTACTACGGGACGACCTTCGCGGCGGTACTCAGTCTGATGATCTTCGTCACCGCCGTTATCGCCGGGTTCGTGGTCCACTTCCTGTTCCTGGGCCTGGGCCTCATCCCCTCACGAGCCTCCGCGCAGATCGCCGAAGTGTCCATCGAGCTCAACTACAAGCTCGTGTTGAACGTCCTCGCGACGGCGTTCTTCGCGTTCCTCTACTGGCTCCACAAACAGGATTCGGTGGCTGGTGGGGAACGCGGTGACGAGAGACATGCGGCAATGACGGACTGACGGGTATCTACCTGCTCACGTAGTTCACAATCTGAATTTCGTCTATCAATAATTCGACGACACAGACAAGGAACATCTACGGTGTCGGGCAATTAATCCCTGACTCCCTTCCACTGCCCAACCACAGTTTCGATACGAATACCATTCATTCCAGAGCGGTCTCGTCGAAGTCATGGGTCTTTGAGATCGTCACTGCTGCTACGAGACTCAGCCACGAGATCGCGCCACTGCTCCCAGCGGGGGATAAACATCGGCACTTTGCGCTGATAAGTGCGGTAGTCCTCACCGAATGTATCGATCATATCACGCTCTTCTCTCCGTGCAAGCCACGTAAAAATCACAACGACGAACGGAAATAGAGCGACAGAGAAGATTGTCGGCCAGTGAATGATGCCCTCGCCAAACAGAGCGATGAACAGACCGGTGTATTGTGGATGGCGGACGTACCTGTAAAGCCCGTCTGTGACCAGTCGGTCGTCCTGTCGGGCACGATAGACTTGTCGCCATCCCTGAGCAAACAGGCCGATGCCGACAAACGCCACAGCGTAGCCGAGGAGCATTGATACGAACATACCCGTTTCGCCAAACCCGATCAGTGTAGACCAGAGATTGGTACTGACGTACTCGCGGTCCAGACCGAAAAACCGGACCAGCAGATAGATCGTCAGTGGAAACCCGTACATCTCCGCATATAATGCGATGATGAACGCCTGTACCACTCCTGCGCCGACCCACTCCCGCCAGCTGTCAGGAGCGAAGTACCGATAGAAGAACCAAGAAACGACGACAATGAAGATAATCGCGAGGCCCCAAGCACCGGGATTCGTAATAGTGGTATCTATTGATGACACGCTTACTTACCCGAGTAGATACTGAGTCCAGGGATGCCGTTCGACAAGCGGCACTCCACCAACCTCGTACTGTTCAATGTACGCGTAAGGCCGAGTATCCGTCCCGCACCGAACGCGGCGACTGAGAGGAACACGAGCATGTACGCGAAATCACCGTTGATGTAGCCATGTGTGACATCCCAGTTGCCGAAATAGAACATGAGCATCATAAATGCCCCCCAGAACGCAGCGAGCCGAGTGAGGGCACCGAACAACAACCCGAGGCCGATAAGCAGCTCTCCCCACGGTACTGCAACGTTCACGAAGTCAACAAACCACGGCGTGTTCCCCATCGCGACGAACAGATCAGCGAGTGGACTCCCGCTATTCGGAACGGCCCCGGTGAGATATCCACCGGCACTAAAACTTCCCGAGAGGACCTTGTCGAGACCACTCTGGAAGAACGCCAGTCCCATCATCAACCGAAGCGCAAAGATAAACCAGACACTCAACGTGTGTAGTCGACCGCTTGCGGTGAACCCCCCGATCGTACTTTCTAATTGAACTTCTTGAGATGCCATATCGTGCTAATTCCCGGGAAGGTGTTATAAAATCGCGTTGGGATCTCGCCATACCGGAATAGAGAGCCCTTTTCGGGGTGATCTCTCCGATACCGTCATACTGGCTGAATAGTATCGTATTCCCAGGCGTCTGTGACGGCGGCATACGTCTGCTTGATTACAGCCGGGTTGGAGAAGATCCGAGCAGCCACCCGTGGATGCCCCAAGAAGCGACGAAGAACCGCCCGTGGGGATCGATCGATGTCTTCGATGTCGATTCCAGACACCACTTGGACGGCATCACCGAGAACGGTCATCTGACGCGTCTCGACGAGGTGCCGCATAATCCGGGCGAGCAGGTACTCCCCTTTCATCGTCCGATAGAGTCGGTCTGGATACTCCTGAAGGCTTCCCTCCGCCGTCAACTTGGCTGCGAGATACGACGACTGAATTGCTTGCGAGATCCCCTTCCCGGTCAGCCGATTCGCGAGTCCAGCCGCATCCCCGACACGAACGACGGGCCACTCAGGTAGATAGGTCAGCGCAGGATCGAGACTCGGTCCTTCGGGGATGATAGCGATATTCGTCTGACTCCGAGATGGTATCGGCCAGCCGTTTCGTTCACACGCCGCCTCAAATGCGGCTATGTAATCGGCTGGGCGTTCGCTCTCAGTCCACCCGATGCCGACGTTTGCCCGCTCGGGCGATTTCGAGAACGCCCACGCGTACCCGGTATAGCCCTCAAGAACGATCTGGCTATTCGGGTAGAGATCTGAAAAGTCGCCCTCCACGTCAGCATTGAGGGCGATCATCCGACCCGCGTACTCGTCCGTTCTCCCTCGAACTTTGCTGGTAATCGACGGTTGGCCAGTCGCGTCGACCAAGAGGTCGTATTTATCGGCCAACGTCCGGAACTCCGCCTTCGTGATCTGGTGGTTTTCGTGAATCGAAACGCCCTTTTCAGCGAGGCGTTCGGACCATCGTCGTTCAACGATGTTTCGGTCGGTGATGTACGTATCGGAGGCCGGGAATCTCCCACTCCCGGTGTGCTGTCTGCTGGATGTCGTTCCGTCGTAGATATCCACACGTAACTCCGGAAGAGCATTGACGAACCCATTCGCCGACATCGAACGGAGTGGAATCTTCGAGACGGCCGTCATCGCTTCCCCACAGTTGACTCGTTTGTCGTCGTACGACTGACGTTCGAAAAGGTCTACTTCGAAACCTCGCTTGGAAAAGCCTTCAGCAGCGGCGAGACCGCCGACTGCCCCACCGAGTACTGCCACGCGTTGGATTCGCGGTAACGGTTCAGACGACTGCTGTGAGCGAGAGCGGAAACTTTCAGATCGTGAAGTAGTTGTCTCTAATACCATTTGTCACTCAGGATAGTTGCCCCTTATTAGTCCTCGGTGAGCAGTCGGCGGAGTACTAGATGCAGGATTCCGCCGTTCTCAACGTATCGAACGGCTGCGGGCGTCCCAACTTGTGCCGTGACCGGGAACTCGACTCTCGAGCCGTCGTCCCGCTCTGCGACGACGGTCAACTCGTCGTTCACGTCTAGGCCGTCGTCCAATCCACGAATCTCAATCCGCGCCGACCCGTCGAGACCGAGGGATTCCCACGAGTCACCGTCAGCGAACTGCAGCGGGAGGACACCCATGCCGACGAGGTTGTCACGGAAGATGCGCTCGTAGCTCTCCGCGATGGTTGCGCGAACGCCCAAGAGGTCAGTCCCTTTTGCGGCCCAATCGCGGCTCGACCCGGTGCCGAGTTCTTCGCCGGCGAACACCACCAGCGGCGTATCATCTTCCCGATAGCGGCGGCTCGCCTCGAAGACGGTCGTCTGCTCGCCCGTCGGCTGGTGAATCGTGTAGCCGCCCTCGACGTCGTCGAGCATCTCGTTCTCGATGCGAACGTTGGCGAAGGTGCCGCGCATCATCACCTCGTGGTTGCCCCGGCGGGCACCGTAGGTGTTGAACTCGTGAGGTTCGACACCCTGGTCGACGAGCCACTCGCCGGCGGGCTGCTCCCGAGAGAACGGTCCGGCCGGGCTGATGTGGTCGGTGGTGACGGTGTCCCCGAGCAGCATCAGGGTGCGAGCGTCGGCGATGTCGCTGACACCGGGCTCCTCCAGCGGGAAGTCCTTGAAAAAGGGCGGCTCGCGGATGTACGTCGAAGAATCGTCCCACTCGTAGACGTCACCGGTCGGCGCGTCGAGTGCCTCCCACCGTTCGTCACCCTCGAACACTTCGGCGTACTTCTCCTCGAACATCGAAGCGTCCACGCTCTCATGGATCGCCGTGTGGATTTCGTCGGCGTCCGGCCAGATGTCGGCGAGGTAGACCGGGTCCCCGTTATCGTCCGTCCCGAGTGGGTCCGTTTCGAGGTCGATGTCCATCCGACCGGCCAGCCCGTAAGCGACCACCAGCGGCGGACTGGCGAGGTAGTTCGCTCTGACCTTCGGGTGGATGCGCGCCTCGAAGTTCCGATTGCCCGAGAGGACGCTCGCCGTCCAGAGGTCCTCGGCGTCGATGGCGCGCTCGATGGGTTCGGGGAGTGGCCCGGCGTTCCCGATGCAGGTCGTACAGCCGTAGCCGACGACGTTGTAGCCGAGGTCTTCGAGATACGGCAGTAATCCCGAGGCTTCGAGGTATTCGGTGACGACGCGGCTCCCGGGCGCGAGACTAGTCTTGACGTACTCGGGGACATCCAGGCCGCACTCGACGGCGTTGCGGGCGAGCAGGCCTGCGGCGAGCATCACCGAGGGGTTCGACGTGTTCGTACAGCTGGTGATGGCGCTGACGACGACGCTCCCATGCCTGATTTCGGTCGTCTCGCCGTCGAGGTCGACGTCGACCGTGTCGTTTAGTTCGCCCACGTCCGGTTCCGGGAGGTCGGCGTCGGGGCGGTCGGCGGCGACGCTGCTCTCGCCCAGCCAGCGGGTGAGTGCGTCCTCGTCGACGTCGTCGAGTTCGTCCTCGAACTCGCCGTGGACCAGCCCCCGGAAGTGGGTCTTCATATCGTCCATCGGGACACGATCCTGGGGGCGTTTCGGGCCGGCGAGACTCGGCGTGATCGTCGAGAGGTCGAGTTCGACCGTCTCCGTGTACTCAGGATTCTGTTCGCCGAACAGCCCCTGGGCGTCGAGGTACTCGCGAACGAGTTCGATGTGTTTCTCGTCGCGGCCCGTGAGTTCGAGGTAGTCGAGCGTCGCTTCGTCGACGCCGAACATCGAGATGGTCGAGCCCTGCTCGGGAGCCATGTTCGCGATGGTCGCCCGGTCAGGGACCGTGAGGTTTGCCACGCCGGGGCCGAAGAACTCGACGAAGCGGTCGACCACACCCACCTCTCGGAGCTGCTCGGTGACGTGGAGGACGAGGTCGGTCGCGGTCGCTCCCTCCGGGAGTTCGCCAGTAAGTCGAACGCCGACCACCTCGGGAAGCTTCATCGTGATGGGCTGGCCGAGCATGGCGGCCTCGGCTTCGATGCCGCCGACGCCCCAACCGACGACGCCGATGCCGCCGATCATCGGCGTGTGGCTGTCCGTGCCGACGAGCGTGTCCGGAAGCAGCCAGTTCTCGCCGTCACGCTCACGAGCGTGGACCACTTGGCCGAGATATTCGAGGTTTACTTGGTGGACGATTCCCGTTCCCGGCGGGACGACGCGGAAGTCGTCGAAGGCCTGCTGAGCCCACTTGAGCGCTCGATACCGCTCGCCGTTGCGCTCGTACTCCAGTTCGACGTTCTTCTCGTAGGCATCCTCGGAGCCGAAATAGTCGACCTGGACGCTGTGGTCGATTACGAGGTCAATTGGAATCTCTGGCTCGACGATCGCGGGATCCTTGCCTTTCCGGTCAACCGCTGAGCGGAGCGCAGCGAGGTCGACGACGGCAGGGACACCGGTGAGGTCCTGAAGAACGACCCGCGAGGGTGTGAACGGGAGTTCGACATCCGGCACGTCAGGTTGCCATGACGCGACGTTCTGAACGTCCTCGGCGGTGATGGTTTCTCCGTCGGCGTTCCGGAGGACGGATTCAAGCAGCACTCGGATGCTGACGGGGAGCTGATCAAGTTCACAGAGACTCTCCTCTTCGAGGACTGTGAGGTCGGCCATCTTGTAGGAGGTGCCGTCGAACTCGAATTCGCGGATTGCATCGAATGGAGACTCTTCGTTCATACCTCTTGCTACGGTGACCTGGCTCTTGAATTGTCTCCTCCTTGGACGGGGTGACGATGTGGAAGGTTACAAAATACGATCGAGTGCATCCCCGATCGACGCGACTTCAACGACTCGAATCCCCTGAACCGTCACGTCTGACGGTGTGTCGTCAGAAACGATCAGTTCCGTCGCTCCCAATGCTCGTGCTGCACGGGCCTTCGCTCCGATTTTACCGACAGGAAGCAACACTCCTTCGTCGTTCACAACGCCGGTTATCAGCTTCGTTCGTGGAGGGGACTGTCTCCGGAGGCTAGCGACTAGTGCGACCGTGAGGCCCGCTTCCCAGCTTTTCCCGCCGAGTGCGAGTACCTCTGAGTCGGGAGGATCGAACGTGACTCGTATCGACGTTCCCGCGAGCGAACGGCCAGTGAGACGCGTCGCCGTCTCCGTCGCCTCCCGGAGTGCGAGCTGTAAATCGTGACGGACCTCAACGTCGCCCACATCGACAAACAACTCACCATCACCCTCCGAAAACGCAAACTTGACCGGGAGTATGAGGCCCTCGCCAGACGAATCGACTGCTGGAAGATAATACTGTACCATGGCGGGAAGCGTCGCCCCACCGGCAAGCGTCGCCAGCGATTGAAACCCCTCGTCGGAGCGTGTGAGACCGAGAACTGCTCCAGCACCTCCGACACCACCGGTGGCGAGTCCGACAAGGAATCCGCGCCGTGACAGAATCTCGTCTTCGATCCGACCAATGACATCGCTTTCCGAATCGGAAGGGAGCTGGGTCGCGGTGGAGTCATCGGAAGCCATGATACTGTACTATGGGCCTATCGAACGTCGTGGTATTGATTAACAGTCACACAGTAATAAAGCCTCTTCGAGGAACAATGTCCTCCCAGAACGGGTACGCCTATGCCGATTGCTCCCCGAGTATCAGAATACGCCTCTCGTGAAATATGACGTATCGATATCGGTCACTCCTTGGCATTACAGTCGTGAGTGCTATCGTGACCGGTGTCGGCGTCTGGCTCGCCTATCTGCTCGAACTCGCTCTGCTTCAGGCGACGACGAACATGACGTGGCCACTACTGGTTGGGCTCATCGAGGAAGCACTCGTTCGCTTCCTCCCACTGATTCTCACGTTCTACGGCTGGAGTTACTGGCGGGGACGACTCCTCTCGAAAACCGAGGGATTGCTTGCTACCGTGGCGTCCGGATTCACTGTCGCTGGACTCGAAGTACTGCTCAAACTCGAGTACTTGGCGCAGCTAGAGGCGACGGTCCGATTCGATTCGCTATTCCTTCCGCTGGTGTTCGTACATATCCCGTTTGCGCTGCTCGCCGGGCGGTTCGTGTACGCGCTCGGAGAACGGATTCACGGAAACGAACCGATTGGAATCCCGTCGCTCTCTCGGCGAACCGTGGCGCTGCTCGTCCTCGGCTATCTCGGCCTCGCACTTGCACACGTCGGCTACAATATACTCGCCTAGTCGTACAAACAGAAACACGAGGAGGATTTAGGGGACGAAAATCGCGTGTCAGCTACCGATCACTCATCGACGGAACGACGCGTGTTCACTCGTGGTCGTCGCCGAGAGCTGTGCTGACCATCCCGTTCAGTTCTTCGAGCTTCTCGCGAACGCGCTCGGGCTTGTCAGCCGGCGGGTCTTCCAAGGCGACCTGCTCGTGGGGATCCGGTTCGCCGACGATGACGCTCCCAATCATGCCGAGGCTCTCGTGGGGCGTACAGTAGTAGTGGTAGACGCCCTCGGTCTCGAACGTGTGTTCGAACGTTGCGCCCTGTTCGGTATAGAGACCACTGTCCCAGGCCGCCGCTCCATCGGGGACGAGCTGGGGCTGGTCATTGTCGGAGTGGTACGCGGTCGTCGAGTGGCTCCCGCTCTCGTTGTGCCAGGTCACGGTCCCACCGACGTTCACCCGCACGACGTGTGGCTCGAAGTGGTAGCCCCCGTCCTCGGTAATCATGTTCACTTCGGCCGTATCGGACGGCGCCCCGACCGCCTCGTCGTGGCCATCCTCCTCGTCGCTATGGCCGGACTCCGTGCTGGTGTCGTCTTGTCCGCTCTCGGTCGGCGTTCCGTTCGCCCCTCCGCCGTCGTTATTCTGCGTTCCGGTGCAACCGGCAAGCCCAACGACTGCCGTACCGCCAGTCAGCTGAAGCATCCGTCGACGCGTGAGTGAGTCGGTCATGGAATCGGTCACCTTACACGTGAACCTACACACTCGGTGGATATAGACCGGAAAGCAGATTTGCTGGGTCAGCAAATCGGCGTTTCTTTATATACTCTTTCACAACATCACGGACTGTGAGTGAGGAGCGAGACATCTCGGGGATCCTCGAAATCCTTGACGACGACTATGCACGCGCAATCCTCGAGGCGACTCGCCAGAAACAGATGTCCGCCAAGGAACTCAGCGAAGTGTGCGATATGTCTGTCTCGACGGTTTCCAGACGGGTCAACACATTACTGGAGTACGACCTGCTTATCGAGCGAACGCATATCGATCCGGACGGTCACCACTACAGCGAATATGAGGCCCAGCTCGATCGCGTTGACGTCCGACTTCTCGAGTCTGGCTTCGACGTCCGTATCGAACTTCGAGAAGACGCCGCCGACCGCTTTACGCGCATTTGGGATAATATGAGGAACGAATAACCATGCACCCTGGACTCATCGTTGCAAAGCTCGTTACAATGGTTCTGGGATTCCTGATCGCCTATCAGGCGTACCGGGGCTACCGTCGGAACAACAGCCGACCACTGCTCTATGTCGCGATTGGCTTCGTCTTCATCAGTTTCGGGGCCGTCATCGAGGGTCTCTTGTTCGACGTGGTCGGACTCACACTCTCAGACTCGGGTACGGTAGCGACCATCATCGTGGCTGTCGGTATGCTCTGTGTCCTGTACGCGCTATACGGACGCGACACCAAGGAAGTGGAGGAGTAATCGGGTGGTCGCGACAACGACGGCGGTTCTGATCGGCGTCCGCTTGCTCGTACTCGCACTCGGTATCCTGATCACGTACTACAGTTTCGAGGCGTATCGACGAACGGGTGCGTACTATATGCGAAATGCTGCAATTGGCTTTGGAATCATCACTCTTGGTGTGTTCATTGAAGGAGTATTGTTCGAGTTCGGGGGGCTTGATCTCGCTCTTGTCCACATCATCGAATCGGTCGCCATCGGGCTCGGATTCGTGGTCCTCCTCATCTCGCTTCGCCGGTAGCTCAAGCCGCGTCTACACTCCTCGAATAGTCAACACTGGCTCATCCGAGTTCCGGAGAACCCGCTCGGTCACACTCCCGATGAGCCGTCGTGAAAGACCGGACCGTCCGTGTGTTCCCATCACGACGAGATCTATCCCGTTTTGATTGCAGTATTCTTCTATTGCCTGGTGAGGAACGCCGTGAGTGATCTCAGCAGCGACTGAAACACCGTCGGCAGCTGCCCGGGACTGGACGTCTTCGACGATAGTCTCTCCGTTTTGCTCCAGTACTTGCTGCAGTTCGTCCCACGTCCATCCCGGACGAGACGCGTAGGCACCTCTATCCACAACGTAGAGGACATGAAGTGTCGCATCGTACGTCCAAGCCAAATCAAGAGCGTGAGCGACTGCCTCTCGTGCGGGCTTACTCCCATCAGTCGGGACGAGAATATGCTCAAAGCCGCCCTGGGTTTCAGATTCTGATAGCGCCGGCTTCGCTTTGACACTAAGCACGGGGATATCGACAGTACGGACGATTCGGGTCGTTACACTGCCGAGCAGGACTCGGTCGAGACCGGTGTGTCCTCGGGTTCCCATACAGACGAGGTCGATCCCGATATCGGTGATGTAGGAGCGAATTTCACGCGCTGGAATGCCACGGCGAACCTCAGTTACTGCGTCGAGACCATGTTCTGCAGCTCGAGTTTCGATCTGCTGGGTGGCGGCATCGCCAGCATCATACCACATGTCTGGGAGTGTCTCCAGGTCGGTTTCCAGCGTGGTCAGTTCCAGCTTTCGCTCGATGGGCGAACTGTCGACGACGTGGAGCGCGTGGACAGTTGCGTCGTATCGGCGAGCGAGCTCAAGTCCGTATTGGATTGCGGGCTCGACGTTATCGCTGCCATCAGTCGGGATGAGGATGTCGGTATACATGGTTGGATGAGTGCGTTGATGTTGCTACGGACTCTCGTCCGTCGGTTTTGGGGGCTTATGGGCTGTCGACTCGATGCGTTCCTTGAAGAAGACGAGCTCCTTGTTGGTGTGGTCGTAGAGCTTGGCCTTCCCGTCAAGAACGGTGGTAAAGAGCCGCTTTAGCAACCGGCCCCGGCGGTTATTCGGGAAGTCCATCCAGACGGCGTGTGACATCCGGGTTCCATCCTCAGTCTCTTCGAGCCGAATCGTACCACCTTCGGGGATTCGAACGGTGACAAGTCCACGAAGGAGTGGATAGTACGCTGTCCCAGTCCAGACCGCCACGTGTGGATGATCGATGTACTGAAATCGGCCGTGCAGATCGGCGTACATCCCAGCGACTTCTTCCGCCTGGTGGAATGTCGCCCCCTCTTGTGGGCGATTATCGGGTGTGTCGTATTCGAGTCCGTAGTGTTCCTCGGGGTTCGATGCCGTCCAGTGGACGGGGTCAGTTACGTAGTCCCAGATCTCCTCGGGCGATGCGTCGATGACGATTTCGGCTTTGTCAGTGACATACATGGTGGTCTCTCCACGCTCTCATTTTTCCTTCGCTCACCGTGCGAGCGCGTTGTACAACCACGCGAAGGCGTACACGAGAACGAAGCTAATGACAGTTGCCTCGACCATGCCCGCCACCGTTCCGACGACGGTCGGTTCGAAGAACAGGTGCCACTGTTCCATCATCGCTACCGCACCCTCGTACACTCCGACAGCACCGAAGACACCGAGCAGTAGCATCACGGCTGCTGCGACGATCGCTCCGGATGCCCCGAGTGCAATCGCGTTCAGTTCTCGGACTGCATCCTCAGCTTGGTCAGTACGGTTTGCGGTGTTGCTGGTAGTCGTGCTCATGTCTAGTAATACGTCGGCATGGTTCAATGCGATTGTCGTTACGATTCGAAAGCAAACGCCCGTCGAAGGGGACCACCGACGTTTCGTCGACATACGAAAACGGTACAGGAGGACGTTTTCGAGGCTTCCTTTCGAATCACCCGAGCAAGTACCGGAGCCACGGATTGGACTGCACGATCTCAAGGTCTTCGAGATAGGCATCCAGCCCGAGAATCCGCCCAGCACCGAACGCGCCCAGCCCGAACAGGAGGACGGCGTACACGATGTGGTCGTCGACGACCCACCCGTGGGCGACAGGAAGCCCTGCCAGAAGCCCGCCGGTCAGCGACGCGAGCCAGTAGAACAGCATCATCACCGCACCCCAGAAGGCGCTCCAACGGACGAACGCACCCAAGATAAGTGCGAGTCCGGTCAACGTGAGCCCCCACATATTGAGCTGGTCGATGAGTGGGTTCCCAGCCATACTCCCCCAGAATCCCATCAGCGGATTACCTTCCGGGACGGCGTTCATCAGGAAACCAGCGGCAGTCCAGTTGTTCTCCGGGTTGGCGTCCAGATACGTGACGAGCTTCGTGACGCCGCCCTGAAAGAGCGTCCACCCCATCACGATGCGAAGGAGGAACAGTGAGTATCCGACCCAGTGCTCGGAGTAGTCGAACGTGACGGGACGGCCCCAGATTTCCGTTTCGAGGGTTTCTGTCGTTGCCATAGTGCAGCTAGAATGATTCATTCATAATTTATTACAATTGTGCTTATTAAGGGGCGGATATCAGGGCGAGAAATCTTCGAATCGAAACCGACCAATGAGTATGGCCATCACTCCCGATTGCTGGTCTGCTCAATCTGATGGGTATGTATTCCCGTATGCACGCTCGCTCTGAGTAACCCGGAGTTCGTGGGGGCAGCGGTTTCAGACAGTATTAGACCCGAACAGTGAACCGCATACGCTCCCCTCGCAGTCGTTTGTCCCCGTGCGATGCGGCGAACCCAGTCGAAGCCAGCTCACGATTTTGATTCTATGGGTAAGTGACGCCCCCTGTTTTTGATTTGTAAGCGCAATCGACAAAGACGATGCCTGCGATGGTGTACATATGCAGGCCGCGCTCGTCGAGGGGATTCTCGAATCGCTACGGATCGGTATTGGATTTCTCTGGACAGCCGCGTGGGCGATTATTATGGGGCTCGCCATCACGAGTCTCGTCCAGGTCTACGTCTCGAAAGAGCGGATGGCCAACGTTCTCGGAGAGGGGAACCTGAGTGGACTCACAAAGGCGACACTGTTCGGCGCTGCGAGTAGTGGGTGTAGCTTCGGGGCCGTCGCCATCGGGAAAGGATTGTTCAAGAAGGGAGCGCATACAGTGAACTTCCTCGCGTTCATGTTCGCGTCGACGAACCTCATCGTGGAGTTGGGTCTGATGATTCTGATTCTCCTCGGGTGGGAGTTCCTCGTCGCAGAACTCCTCGGTGGCGTCATCCTCATCGCCGTGATGGCACTGCTCGTCCATCTGACGCTCCCCGAGAATCTGTTCGAGCAAGTCCGGCAGGAACTGAATCAACACGACCACGAGCAGGGAACCACCGAGGACCCGACCTGCGGAATGGAAGGCAAAGACGAGTACTCGCTGGTGACCGACGGTAGCGAGACGCTGAAGTTCTGCTCGAAGGGCTGTATGGAGACCTACCAGCAGGAAGCCGCAAGTAGCGGCGGCTGGCAAAATGAACTCCTCTCGTGGGGCGGGTGGTACAAAATCGGGAATCAGTATCGCAAGGAGTGGTCGATGATCTGGACGGACGTCATCGCGGGCTTTCTCATTTCGGGGTTCGTCATCGTCTTCGTCCCCCAGCGGGTGTGGAACACGCTGTTCCTCCAGGGCGACGGACTACTCGTCAGCGCCGAGAACGCCATCATGGGAGTGACGATCGCCGTTATCAGCTTCGTTGGGAGCATCGGCAACGTCCCGTTTGCCGTCGCATTGTGGGGCGGCGGTGTCAGCTTCGCCGGAGTCATCGCGTTCGTCTACGCCGATCTCATCACGATTCCAGTCCTGAACGTCTACCGGAAGTACTACGGCTGGAAAGTGATGCTGTACATCCTTGGCGTCTTCTTCGTCACGATGGCCTTTACCGGCTTCCTCATGGAGCAACTGTTCGCGGCGCTCGACATAATCCCGAACCTCGCTGGCGGGCAGACAGCGTCCGAACAGACGTACTTCGAGCTCAACTACACCTTCTACCTCAACATAATCGCGTTCGCACTCTCTGGCTTCCTCCTCTACGTCTACCGCCGAGGATTGGGTGCCCCCGGCCAATATCGTGACCCGGTCTGTGGGATGCGGACCGATGATAGCGGGCCGAGTCTCACCCACGACGGCGAGACGTACTACTTCTGTTCGAACCGGTGCAAGCAATCGTTCGAGAAGCACCCATCCAAATTTGCACATCAGCACCCACAGGTTTCTGGGACGGGAGCTTCCCAGAACCATGAGGATCACTAACCGTCATGTCTCGATACCAAGTATCGTGGCCAGGTAGCCCAGAGTATTGCTTCGGCCAATCAAAACAGGTACAGCGATGTCTCGAGAACTCTTATGCATGAGCAGGTATCTCGGCGGATCAAGGTGGGGGACATGAATCGGCGGCGAGCCGATACAGTGGTCGGTGGCTTGGTCGCCGCCGTCCTCGTCGTCGGCGGTGTGCTCAGCTGGCAAGCATATCAGCAACAGCAAGCCTTCGACCAGATGGGATCGATGATGGGCACGTCGATGGGGTCTGTTCACGGAACAAATCCACTTTGGTACGTCCTCGAAACCTTCCTCGTCTCGGCTGTCATCGGTGGGGGGTATCTCGTGATTCGGGATGAGGTCATCAGCAGAGACGTAACCGACCGCTCACAGAATGAAATGGCGAATCCGACCGATCCGGAGGGTGACGAATCGCCAGAGGGAACCACCCAACCAGACGGGGCTATCAATCCAGAGTCTCAGCCACAGGCTCGTGTGTTGGAACTCTTGCCGGATGATGAACGCCGTATCCTCGAACCAGTCATCTCCTCGCCCGGCATCACACAGATCGAATTACGAGATCGCTCGGACTTCTCGAAGAGCAAGGTCAGTCAGACGGTCAGTGCCCTCGAGAAGCGTGGACTGTTATACCGCGAGCGTCAGGGGCGAACGTATCGTATCTATCCGAGTGACGACCTGCGGCAGAGTCAGAGCTAGCATTTGCTAGCGCCTATCGATCAGTTTTGTAGTTAGGCGTCGTATCTACCCCATATGTAATCGCCACGTCCCCTACTTGATAACGGACTACGAAGCGGCGAGGCTCAAAGCGGATGAAGAGGGGACCGAAGAACCGGACACCCGAGACACAGAACAGACAGCGAGGGATCAGCCCGGATTACTGGCGACTCTCAGGAGCCGACTCGCTCGATAATTCCCGGTCCAGGTCACCCCACTTGCTGTCTCGAAGGTCGGCTCGTGAATCCACACCTTTCGAAGACGCTGGCTTCTGATGTCAACGCTACATCGTCTTCTTCCAGCCACCGTCCATCGATCAGTGTATCGTCAATTAGGCAGCACTCTTCTCCAGTATGGCCAATCCTCGGTCCAGGATGAATGAGTGGCTCGAAGACAATCAGGAACTCTACTGGAAGATTGTCATTCCCGCCAAGTGCAAACGGGAGTTCCGCGACAAACTGGACCAGGCGAATATAAATCAACGAACATTATTCCCGGCCTCGATGGAATCGCGACGTGGCTCAAGGAGTATTACAGACCGAGCGCTTCGCAGTGACTGCACGGAAAAAGGGGAGATGGAACTGCTGGCCAACTACTCAGTGTCGTCCGTGATGGTGCTTCCTACGGCGATGGCACTTCTGGCGGTGATGGGGACTCCGTTTCGTGGATTCCTCCTCAGTCCGTTCGGCCTCGCTCGCCGTTTCGGAATCGACGTCGATTCGCTTTTCGACGTCCGCTATCGAATCGTTCTCCAGCAGTATCTCCAGTCGGCGTTCGAACTCCGTGTCGTCGATTTCGCCAACTGCGTACTGCCGTTTGAGAGTATCTAGAGCCACCGATTCGTCCGTCGAACCGCTCGAGGTATCACCGTACGCCTCGGAGGGGTCGTTCGATTCACTGTCGGCCAGTGCCCACACTGCCCCGGCCCCGACGACGAACGCGGGGAGAAGCCAGAACCAGGCGCTGTTCGACCCCGCAGCCGCGAGACCACCACCGAGCGTCAGGAGGCCGACGACCCAGTTGCGGCTCACCGTCACGCCCCCAATTGCATGTTCCACACATTACTGTTGCAACCATGCGACCAAAAGGCTCACGGCGTCTCGCGGTGGGGCCGTCGTGGCATTTGCGGTCTCCATGGGGGTGGGTTCAGTCGACCTGTCAATACACGCGGCGCCAGTAGAACAGATAGAGCGCGATGACGAGATCCCGCAGGAGTTTCGAACTTCGCCCGCAGTGGACGAGGCCGTTGATCGTCAAGAGAGCGGTATCCTCGCCGAGATACACGGCCCTTGGATGCCACCGCACGTCGACTTACGCTACTCGCTGCCCCCCGCTCGTCGCGGCGACCGGAACAGCTGCCGCCCACGGTGGCGGTAGCTACGGCGGCGGCATGATGGGCGGCGGCTGGAGCCTCTTCGGCGGGACGATGGGTCTCTGGGGGCTCCTCTGGATGGAATTGCTCATCGCGATCCCGCTCTATCTCGTCTTGGCGCTCGCAAGGCGTGGCCGAGATGGTACCGATGAACGGCCGCTGACGGTCCTCAGAGACCGCTACGCACGCGGTGAGCTCTCGGACGACGAGTTTGAACGGTGGCGCGAGCAACTGGAACGGGCCGGATGACGCTTCGGGAATCCGTTCCAGCACAGGTGAACCCACCCGCCACGACCGCTCCAGGCCCCATTCTTAAGTCTGCTAATAGCGTACTATATTGGATGACGTACACAATTCAAGAGCCAGTATCCGGTGACTTCGACCAGGTAGTCGAGACGACAATCGACGCACTCAAAGGCGAAGAATTCGGCGTCCTCTGTGACATCGACGTGTAGGCGACGCTCAAGGAGAAGGTCGGCGAGGAGTTCCGACAGTACCGCATCCTCGGGGCGTGCAATCCGGGACTGGCCCACGAGGGCTTGAACGAAGAGATCGAACTCGGTGCGCTCCTCCCGTGTAACGTTATCGTCTACGAAACCGATGATGGCGAGGTCATGGTGAGTGCAGTCGATCCGCGACAGCTCGTCGGTATCGCCGACAACGAGGCGCTCGGCTCGATCACGAACAAGGTCCACGATAGGTTCGAGCACGTCCTCGCTAGCGTCGCTGACGAATTCGACTCCCCCATCGGAGGCCTGAGATAGATGTCGTCATTGAATCAAATTGACACCACGACCATCGTTTTCCTCATCCTCGGGGTGATTATCGTCCTGCCGATACTCACGATGGGGATGGGATTCGGCGGGATGATGGGGTACGGAGGCATGATGGGGGGGTACGGTACGACTAGTGGCTGGTGGCCACTCGTTGGGATGCTCGTCCAGTTGGTCTTCCTCCTCGTTCTGCTCGGTGGGGGATACCTCGTCTTCCACCGGGTGACGGAATCGCAGTCGTCGCGGAATCCCGCGATGGAGGTTCGCACTGCGTACGCCCGTGGCGATCTCTCCGATGAGGAGTTCGAGGAGCGGTGTGCGAACCTAAGCCGCGAGAAGTATCCATAGCACGATCATATCTCCATTGGTACAGTGTCGGAGATTCTTGACTGCGCTCGGAGCCGGAATCGCAAGTCTCACTGGATGTGTTGGGAATCTTCCGGGCAGTGGCGGTAGCGTCGACGAGACGATTTACGTCGGAATCTACCCTTCCCCAGCTACATCTACGAGTCACGTACCTAGCGTTCCATCCGGCTGAAGTTCTCGATAGCTATCTTGGCATCGATATTTACTCTTATCGTCTCGCAGCCGACCGCTCTTCGCGTATGTTTTGTACCCCCAAATAGAGAATTGCCATGCTCATCACCAGTGCACCGCCGAGGAGCAGAGTTAGGCTGAGATCATGCAGTAGTCCAATGCCGTACGTATGGCTGATGGTCTTACTTGCAACCGAAATACTGCCTATGAGTAGCATGATTCCGAAGGCCGCTCTGAGTTCTGTATCATCGATATGATCAGTAAGCGTCGCTCCGAGCTGGGTTCCGACTGTACTACCGATAAGCAGGGGGAGCAACATGGCGAAATGAATTGCGCCCCGTTGTCCGTATGCGAACGCCCCATAGGCGCTCGAAATGGTGATTTGAAAGATATCTGTGCCAACGGCGACAGCCCCTGGCAATGCTAACCCATACATGAGTGCTGGCATCATTAAGAATCCGCCACCGACACCAAGAAATCCAGAGAGGCCTCCAATGAGCACTGCGAGTAGTAACACGACCCAGATTGAGATCTCTGTGCCTCCTCGAAAAGAAATAGTCGGAGGTATGGAAATTTGCTCGAGGACTCTCGAGGATGGGCTCACGATAGTTCTCTCTTCTTCGAGTGCGGGATGTCGCCCGTCATGGATGACGAACACGCCAACTGCTGCAAGCAGTATGACATACAATACGCTCACTACGAGATCAGCGAGTCCCAAACCGACTAGTGCCAGTAGTACTCGTTTCCCGATTTCAATGCCGACTGTCATCCCGACGATCAACAGCAGACCGAGTCGATAGTCGATATGACCGAGATCACGGTGAGTGAGAGTCGCAATAAGGGATGTCCAAAAGACGAAGGCGAGTCCAGTCCCGACGGCAGTTGGGGCAGAATGACCAAGAACGAGAAGCGCAGGAGTGACAAAGAAGCTGCCACCCATCCCAAAAAACCCGAAGAGAATACCGACGGTCAAGCCGAACACAACGAAAAGCACGATTAGCGGGAGGGTCAATTCGAAGAGACTCATACAGCCACGTACAATCGCAGACGCCACAGTTGTTTCTTCACTCTCATTTGAATGTAGCATGAACCACCTTTTGCAACGGTTCGTGACCCCGTCACATCTCTACTCTGTATCATGAACCAGGGCAGTAGTATAGCAAGTGAAAAATCAAAGTACCACACCAATCACTTAACGGACAGACACCAGCGGAGGTGCTAAACTAGACAGTGCTGTTTGTTTCATTCCAAACTGGTGCACCATCTGCTCACCACATACTCTCTATCTACCGATCTCTGCGGTGAACACGAATAGTTTGATGCGTTCTAGAACGTTCTCATTCGGATATCAAACGTCCACCCGAGTAATCTAGTAGATTAGTCGGCAGCGTGTTCGGCCTGTTGAGTCTTAGCTACGTCCAGTGGGTCAGCTGTCGATGTTGCAGTGACCAGTCGCAAGAACTGGCCCGCGTTCGTGAGGAGTTTGTTCTCGGCCTTCCGGAGGTGTTCTTCGTAGGTCGAACGAGCGACGGCTGTCTGTTCGGCCAGGTCCCGGAGGGAGGTCTTCCGCGGTTGTTTGTAGTAGCCGCGTTCCAGTGCTAATTGGAGTGCCGCTAGCTGTCGGTCAGGGAGGTCTTCGAACAGTTGACTCGCCGGAGCCAGCATACTGTGGGGGATCTGTGTCTCCGAGATCCCCCTTCTAGAGCAAACTACCAGTTCGGGCAGACAGGACAATGACTCCCACCGTACTAGCGATCTTACTCACAGGATACGGCCTTGGGCTCATGACCGCTGCATACACAGTAGCACTAGATATGACGGCTTTACTCGGCGGTATACTAGTTGCTGTTTCTTCCTTCTACATCATCATAACCGATGACTGGTGAAAATAGGTCGATGGGATTGGAGAGACAAATCCAGTGGTCGTATTTTCCTCAAGAACCCCTGGTCAGTTTGGAGCATCTAAATCGAACTGAATCTCTGACGCGCGGCTACAAACTCGACGAGTAACACACATCGCATTCCAGACGCTCATCGAAGGTCACATTATCAAGATACGCTGCCTTCTGATCGAAGTCATCAACATCAAACGGCAGTAGTATACCCGATCGGATCTCGATATGGTAGGATATATAGATAATGGCGGGCTCCCGACTGCCATATGCGAATCGCTCGAGGTGCTCAAGGATGAGCGCTGCTCGACTAAGTTCAAGATGTCTATTACGTGCTTGTATTCCGGAACCTGACCGCGCTCGCGCGTTCTCCCAGTTCGACGGCGTCAATCGTAGCGCAGAACACTAGAAACACCATATTCTTCTTATGCTAATGGTGTATCCTACTTTCATCATTCGGCTTTGAAGCAGTAGTGTGAAGTCGGCCATGAAGATACTGCTCACCGCGTTCCGTCAGTTGATATTTGCCCCGTTTGACCCGCTCAATGAGGCCGTGTTCCTCTAATTCGAGCAGACGACGATTCACCTCCTTCTGACTGAAACCAATATTGAACGCGATAATGGACGGGGTGAGAACCAAATTTGCGTCGTAGAACACACTGAGAATTTCATCATCCATCGGCGCCATCCATTCAGTTTGCTGGCGAACCCGGGATGGATCATTCAGTAATACTCGAGACCAATCTCCTGTACGAACATCATTTGTTATAGGGTTATAGAGTCCGAAGATGACCAGTAATGCGGCGACCCCATGGACAAGGTGGACCTGCGACGGGGCGATCAGTTCGGTGATCGGTCCGCCGATCACTGCAAGGCCTAACCCGCTGATAGTGGTGAGTACGAACTGCCGGTATGCCGTCGCTGCCGTCTCGAAGTAAAGAAGGTAGTATAATTCAAGAACAACGATGATCCCGACTGCCAAATTATACCAAACAAAGGTGGTAGGTCCGTTCATGGTTTTCCACCTGTCAGTCGATCCTGTCGGAGTTGACGATGACGGAGTGCGAGCAGACCGAGGAATATCGCAATAACCGTGTTTGCTCCGCTTCGGAGCACGTGGAGGGCCATGGGGTCAAGGTCTGTGGCGAACAGCATAACGTGATATACTGCCAAAACTACTAATCCGACCGAGAGGAGGGCGACCGCCGTCCCAAACGGCGAGTTTCGGAAGATGCTCCACGAGAGAAGTGCAAATATCCCCGCCCCAGTACTGGCGATAATCACAAGCGGAATGCTAAGCATCTGAACGACCGAGTGGATCATGCTATTAGCTCCACGTCTGCTCCTCCTCAATCCATGGCATGAGATATCACCGATACAGTGATCGGCCCGTCGAGAACGAACCCAATCCCGTATTACGGTCCGGAGGCAGTTAGCTCGTGTTGACCAACCATCTCTCAATAGCAGTAATATGCTGCAAACTGAGCCTCACCGATTAGACATCCTGCCATACCCGAACGGAGTTTTGGACCTCACTATTTCGCCGGTTTAGCAATGGATGTGGATAACAAAACGGATCGGCAGCAAGCGACCGGCTGCAAATGGCACTAACAGAAATCGACCACGTCAGCGAGAATGAGGAAATGCAGAAGTGTATCGATAGCTGCTTTGAATGCGCCCAGGCCTGTGAGTGGTGTGCGGATGAGTGTGCTGGCGAAGGTGAAGAGATGGCTACCTGTCTGCGACTCTGTCGAGATGTCGCTGATCTTGTGACTATGCACGCTCGGTTCATGGCCCGCGATTCGGGGTACAGAACGGACATCGCTGCGATCACCGCTGACGCTTGCGAGGAGTGTGCCGACGAATGCGAGCAACACGACGAAGAGCACTGTCAGGTCTGTGCAGATGTCCTCCGTGAATGTGCAGAGACCTGCCGAAACATGGCTTCGGCCTGAGGTCTCGTTCACTGCGATTCGTAGCCTTGAGCGTTGACTTCTCTTGGCTGGATCGACTTGCGGAGGTCGAATCAGGGACACGATGACAAAGCAACGACCGACTGTAACGGTACGATCGGCTACCAGCTGGTCGTGGCTCTATTCGCCCTTGGTATACCGGCAGTTGGCTGTTGGAACTACGTATCCTCGGCCTTGGTTTAGGTACGACATCGTCCGGAGAGCTCTCGTACCAAGCTTTAGGAGTCGCATTACGTGCGTCGTAAGCTGCTGCTGGTCGTCCTCGACCTTTCGTATGACGGCTAAATAGAGAACTCGATACGGCGATGACTAACGGATCGTCCGACAACCGCTGACACAAGCGATCACGAGACTAACTCGATATGCAGTACAAATCTCTCAAGGAGTACGGTGCAATCGGTGATGGAAATACGGTTGCCCTCGTCGGTCGTGACGGCTCGATCGACTGGTGTCCGCTGCCCCACGTCGAATCGCCGAGTGTCTTCGCCGCGCTATTAGATGCTGACCGTGGCGGCCGTTTCACTGTTCAGCCGACGGGGACGTATGAATCAGCGCAGCGGTATCGCGACCGGACGAACATCCTCGAGACGACGTTCCAGACCGGCAGCGGCGCGGCGACAGTGACGGATTTCATGCCCGTTGCCGAGGTTGCCGAATCAGGCGACCAACCCCCTGCGGTATATCGAAAGGTGGATTGCGAGGATGGCCCGCTTGAGTTCGATGTCGAATTCGAGCCGCGCTTTGACTATGCGCGAGACATACCCGAGATCGAACCGACGCCTGACGGCGTCGTCGCGGCCGGTAGCGACGAACAGGCTATCCTCTCAAGTGATCTACCGCTTACGCCATCAGCCGATGGCCACGGAGTGAATGCGACGGCGACGCTCGAGGGAGGCGAAACGCGCTGGTTGGTGCTCGGCTATGACGAGGCGATCCCCCTCAAGCCGTCGCAGCACCAGGAGACGCTCGCAGCTGTCACCGACTACTGGCGGAAGTGGGCACATGACTGCGACGGGACAGAGTGTCCCGTCGACGATCGATGGCATGATCTCGCAGTCCGATCCTCACTTGTCCTTAAACTCCTCATCCACCGGGAAACGGGTGCGGTATGTGCAGCTCCGACAACCTCATTGCCCGAGGACCTCGGCGGCGTCCGCAATTGGGACTACCGGTACAACTGGATCCGCGATGCGGCCTTTACCGTTCGAGCGCTGTCTGAACTCGGGCATCTCGAAGAGGCCCGCTCATACTTCGAGTTGTGTCTCGACCACTGCCGGCATCACGACCCCGCTGCGCTTCCGCCGGTTTACGGTCTCCATGGTGGTGGTGACCTTGAGGAGCAGGTCCTCGATCACCTTGAGGGATATTGCGGATCAGCCCCTGTTCGTATCGGCAATTCAGCCCGAGAACAACATCAACTCGATGTCTACGGCGAACTAGTTCTCGCGATATACGAGAGCGTCCGCTATGGTGAGCCAGTGACGGCTGACGACTGGACGGTGATGTGCGACCTCATCGACTACGTCTGCGACGGATGGGACGAGCCTGATGCCAGTATCTGGGAGACTCGAGACGACCCTCGGCAGTACGTCTACTCGAAAGTCATGTGCTGGGCGGCACTGGATCGCGGAATCAAGCTCGCTAACGCGGCGGATGCTGTGCCAGCCCCGTCCGAGCGCTGGAAGACATGCCGCGAGGATATTCGTGAGGCGATTCTTGAACGCGGATGGAGCGAGAGCGCAAACAGCTTCGTACGGTCATTCGGCGACGACGATGCACTTGACGCAGCAAATCTTCTCGTTCCAGTCGTTGGCCTTCTCCCACCAAATGACGACCGCGTGCAGGGTACAATTGATGCGACGATCGATCGCTTGGCCACCGACGACGGACTCGTCTATCGGTACCATGGTGATGATGGACTCCCCGGAAAGGCGAGTCCGTTTACCGTCTGCTCGTTCTGGCTCGTCACTGCGCTTGCACTCTCGGGGCGAATCGATGAAGCGATTGGCCGCTTCGAATCCGTCCTCAAACGCACTAATCCACTCGGCTTACTGGCCGAGGCAGTCGATCCAGAGACCGGTGAACAGCGTGGTAATTTCCCGCAGGCGTATAGCCATGTCGGCCTACTCAACAGCGCACTCTATCTGTCCGACGCGGACGGCTCGAGCGACGCGTCGCCGGCGCCGCTCGGAACCGACGGAGCCGCCGGAATCGACTCGAGCACAGAGATCGTCCGTCAGCCGAACGACAACGAGTGAGAGACAGACAATGAGCGACACAGACCACGACACGACCGACGAACTGACCGACGCGCGAGAGCGCCGTTCGCGACCCGACGGCGGCGACGGAAGCGGAGCGGACGGCTCGAACGGGAGCGGCGGAAACGACGGTGGCGACGGAAACGGCGACGACGGCGACTCGATGCGGCCGGGCGAGATGATGCTCAAACACCCAGTAAAGGAGACCTGGGTCCAGTACGCCGTCATCTCGCTCGGTATCTGGCTCATCGGGAGTACGCCGGCGCTGGACTACGGGAGCGCGCTGATGGTCTGGAACAGCGTCGTAAGCGGCCTCGTCCTGATCGCGCTGGCCGGGCTCACGATCTACCGCGAGAGCGGGTACGCCAACTACGCCAACGGCTTCGTGGGCCTCTGGCTAGTGTTCGCGCCGATCGCGTTCTGGGCACCGACGGCGGCGGCTTACGCCAACAACGCCCTCGTGGGGACGATGGTGATCACGTTCTCGGTGCTGATCGTGATGCGTTCGGAGATGGACGGCCCGACCGTTCCCCCGGGCTGGTCGTACAACCCCTCGACGGGCGCACAGCGCGCGCCGCTGATCGCGCTCGGGATCTTCGGGTTCTTCGCCTCGTGGTACATGGCCGCCTTCCAGCTCGGCTACATCGAGAGCGTCTGGGACCCGATCTACGGCGCGGGCACGGAGCAGATCCTCACTTCGAAGGTGTCGAAGGCCTTCCCGGTCTCCGACGCTGGCCTCGGGGCGGTCGCCTACTCCGTCGAGGCGCTGATGGGGTTCATGGGCGACCGGCGACGCTGGCGCACCATGCCGTGGATGGTCGCCTTCTTCGGCGTCGTCGTGATCCCCCTGGGATTCATGCAGGTGCTGCTGGTCATCATGCAACCGATCATGGTGGGTACGTGGTGTACCCTCTGTCTCCTGTCGGCCTTCGGCATGCTCTGGATGATCTCGCTGACCGTCGACGAGGTCGTCGCGATGGGGCAGTACCTCGTTCGGCTGATGCGGCAGGGAGATAGCCTCTGGACCGCCTTCTGGATGGGCGGGACGTTCCCCGAAGACGAGGCCGGCGTCGGCGACGGCGCGATGCGAGAGATCGACGACGCGCCCGCACGCGAGCCGTTCTGGGGCGTCTCGACCCCGTGGACGCTGCTGGGTGCGATGGCGCTCGGTGCGTGGCTCATGCTCTCGCCGACCGTCTTCGGGACGACCGGCTTCATGGCCGACAGCAGCCACCTGGTCGGCTCGCTGGTCGTCTCCTTCACCGTGATCGCGACCGCCGAGCCCGCGCGCGCGATCCGGTTCCTGAACGTCCCGCTGGCCGCGTGGATCGCCGTCGCCCCGTGGCTGTTCGACGGCGTTCCGACGGTGGCCGCGATCAACGCCGTCGTCGCCGGGGCGCTCATCGTGGTGCTCAGCGTCCCGCGGGGCTCGTTCGAGGACCGCTACGGCGGCTGGGAGGAGTACGCCACCCTCGAGACGGTCGATCGATTGAATCCTTTCAGAAGCTAACTATGTCAAGAGATAATGATTCGGAAGTCATCGTCATGGGTGGCATTGGCCGGCGGCGGACGAGCCACCGATTACGCGTTCGCAGAAGGCAGAGTAAAGATTGGCTTCTTAGCTCGGAGCGAGGACAGCCTCGAAGGTACCTGCGAGGACGCCGAATTGGGTTAGTGGTGAGGCAATTATCCCAATGGATGTCGATGATCCAATTGAAATTGAGACCACAGCCGGGACTAATTGAAAACGATCCAATTTGCATAGATTCTCAGTTGAAGGCAGCAATCCCATTCAAATAATGACGTCTACACCGAACATCATCCTCGTCCATTCGCATGACCTCGGGCAGTACCTCGGCTGTTACGATGTCGACATTGCAACACCGAACATTGATCGGTTGGCTGAGGAGGGTGCACGATTCCCGAATCACTTCACGGCCGCGCCGCAGTGTTCTCCAAGCCGTGGTAGCCTCTTCACTGGACTTTATCCGCACCGTCACGGACTTCTCGGATTAGCACACACAGAATGGGAACTCGATGTCGAGCGAACGCTACCGTATCGGCTCTCCGAGCGCGGCTATGAGACCCACCTGTTTGGACTTCAGCACATCTCCGAAACACCGGATGATCTCGGCTACAATGAAACGCATACAGCAGGGTCCCTCTCCCCAGATGTCTCCCCCGAAGTCCACTCGATTAACCGTGCGAGGGATGTCGCAGAGACGGTCAAGTCATACCTGAACGCGGACCTACAGTCGCCGTTCTTCGCGTCAGTCGGGTTTTTCGAGGCACACCGCCTCGAGATGGGAGAAGACGGAGAAGAGGGTGACGTACTCTACGGGTTTGGTGACCGCTACGACGGGGATGATCCAGATAGTATCGAAGTTCCCTCGTTTCTCCCCGACAAGCCAGGTGTTCGCGAAGATCTGGCAGCGATGCGGGGGATGGTGTACGCTATCGATGACGCCGTAGGGACGATCTTCGATGCCATCGAATCAGCTGGCCTTGATAACGAGACGCTTGTGATCTTTACCACGGAACACGGCATTGCTTTTCCGCGGGCAAAGGGGACGTGCTACGATCCTGGTATCCAAGGGTGCTTACTACTGTGGTGCCCCTCTCTGATCGACGCAGGAACGGTTCCAGAACACTTGGTGAGTAACGTCGATATTCTGCCGACTATCCTCGATCTCGTAACTGACGAAGTACCGGATCAAGTCGATGGCCATAGCCTCATGCCGATCTTTGATGCCGATATGACGTACTATCCTCGCGACGAACTCTTTGCCGAAATCACATGGCATGACATGTATAATCCAATGCGTGCGGTCAGGACGGATCGGTTCAAGTACATTAGACGGTTCTGGCATCTCCCACGGACGTTCCTTCCGAACGATGTCTATGCGAGTCTCGCCGGCCGTGAGGTCCGCGGCCGTTACGGTCGACCGTCGCGAGCATACGAAGAACTCTATGATCTCAAATTAGACCCCTACGAACGGGAAAATGTGGCTGACGATGAGGCATACGCGCAGGTTCGCACGAAATTGCTGTCGAAGCTCAGTACGTGGATGCACGAGACGGACGATCCCATACTCGATGGGCCGATCGTCCCAGAAGACTACGACCGAATGTTCGACGGTATCACGTAACCTCATGAGCCACGCGCAACAGCGTATTCCCACGAATCAGTATAGGAATCGTAGAGTCGCCGAATCATTCCAGTATCGGATATGAGTTTGGCCGCTGTCATCGGTCGATTCAGGATGTGTCTGATTACTACTGCCGGCTGTCGGGTGATTTCGTCGATCGTCAGTCCATCGAGCGCCTCTGTGACAGCCGCCAATAACTCTGGGTCTTCGTGTTCTACCCACGCACCTCGCATTAGATGAGCGAGACGATACTCTGACTTCATTAGTTTGTACAGTTCTTGAGGGTATGCAGACTCGTTCCCACCTGCGATGAGGCCAGTGAGGAGATCGGCTGATCTAATTCCCTGGCAAATTCCCTCACCCTGATATCGATTGGCGATTCCGGCTGCGTCACCGACGAGAAACACGTTCCCCTCGGGAAAATAAACAGTACCGGGATCGAGGCTCGGACCTTTCGGAATGGTGGCGATATTTACTTGCTCTCGCTCTGGTATTGGAAATCCGTTCCGCTCCGCGGCGGATTTAAGTGCATTAAAATAATCGTCTGGGCGCTGTTCACCTGCCCATCCGATTCCGACATTCGCATGGTGTTCCGACTTTGGGAACGACCAAGCATAGCCGACGTAGCCCTCGAAAAAGATGCGCGGCCGATTCACATACACCGAGAAATCGCCCTCGACCGTCGCATTGAGCGCGATCATATCGCCCGTGTATTCTTCCGTTTTTCCCTTCGATTTGAGAGTCAAGGAGGGCTGACCAGACGCATCGATGACGTAATCGTACGTCTCCACAATCTCTGCGTACTCAGCGGGCGAGACGGACCGGCCAGTACGGAATTCAACGCTACTCGACGCGAGGCGGTCTGCCCACCGTCGTTCGACGGTATCTCGCTCGCAGATATATCCGGGGTCACATCTCAGATCCGACGTTGCAAGCGGGTCGGCCTCGAGTCGCCGGTCAGTACTCTCGTAAACATGGAGCTGGAATCCGTCGATATCGTTAACGAATCCGTTTTTAGGCGTCTTCTCGAGCGGGATTAGCGTCGTGTCGTTTATCGCCTCTCCGCAATCGACTCGCTTCTCGTCGTATTCTTGCCGTTCGTAGACAGTTACTTGAGTGAAATCTTCTATATTGTTCAGCCCTGTCGCTACTGCGAGTCCGGTAACTGATCCCCCAATAACTGCTGCTGTAGACGTGCTCTCGTTCATACGTGGAATTCCATTTACTAGTACTAGTTTTTCACCGTTCCATTATCGGTGACCGAGAATGGCACCTGAGAAATTAGGAGGTGTTGGCTGCAATCTGTTGTTGTTTTGGCTTCTTCTGTTTCCCCTCGAGATACGTTGAAAGCCCTGTTAAATCGGATTTGTCGAATCCAAATACGCCAATATCGTTACGGTCAGTCACGTTTGTCAACTGTAGCGCACGCGCCTGATTGATACCTAGCGGGATCTGTGGAATTGGATCCAGCGCGTACAGTGTGATCGTTGCTATCAGCATCGGCACGGGGACGATTTCCACCGATTTTCCGTCGGCCTTATACAGTAACCGAGTCACCTCGGCGAATGTCAGCACTTCTGGCCCTGCAAGTTCGTACACTTCGCCAACGTGATCGTCACTTTCGACTCCGTCTGCGAACATTTTGACACAATCGCCGACCCATATCGGCTGAAATTCCGGCATTTTGCCGCCATCAGGGAGGACCGTTACATATGGTGTTGTATATTGCTTGATGAAAGTGAACGTCTCACTTCCCCCACCGAAAATGAATGACGGTCGAAAAATAATCCAATCGAGGTCTGAACACCGAACGACCTCTTCACCGAGCCCTTGTGTTCGCCAATATGCAATCTCTCCGTTCGGATCTGCCCCCAGCGAACTCATTTCGATGAACTTAGTGACACCATGTTCTTCAGCGGCTTCAACGGCATTGATAGAGCCACCGATGCAAACGCTGTCGTGGCTGGTCTCTCGTGGCGGTTGGTGCAGTGGGGGGAGTGCCGCGAGATTTACCACGACGTCTTTTCCTTCAAACGCACCCTCAATGGAGTCGTAGTCAGTAACGTCTCCTTGAGTTAACGTTACCTCGTCCGGTAAGACCGATGGATCCGGTGTTCGTGAGAGGGAAGTAACGTCATGACCGCGATCGATAAGTTCTGAGCAAAGGTGCTGACCAACGAATCCATCCCCGCCGGTGATGAGTACGTCCATGTATTCAGTACGCAGAGGTCTTCTGTAAAAGCACAGCGCGCACCAGCCATTAAGATAGCAAATTAAGAAGAGACCGGCGCCTAGAACTGCTGTTGTTCGACACCATCATCGGTGCCGATATACAGCTCATCAACCGTTTTAACAAATAACCTGTGGTCCTGGGCACCAGTGATCAACATCAATTGGACGGTACGGTCTTCTGGATGTTCGAGTGAGCCGAAATCGCTGATCTTGGACTGTCTCGATGCTGCTGTTTCGTCATTTTCCCAATTGGTGGATGTACAACTGTCCTCAGGACATTCGAATTCGTTTGCCATTGATTTTCCTCTAGAGGGAATATCCGTCGTCGACTTCCTCTTCGAGTTGCATTCTCGATCGATTCAACCAGTTAGTCCGCGGTATTTAGAGATATAGTGGTATATCGTTTCACGAAGCCGTGGGTAGTACGGAAGGCGGCGAGCGACTGTAAACAGCGGATCGAGAACTGGATACATCTGGACGAGCGTTTCCTCCATAGCTCGTCCACAAAAATACACCGCGTCGTCGGTAAGCAGGTGTGCACAGGCTTCGTAGCACGGCGGGAGACGAGCCCGTTGTGTGGAAGTCAGCTCCGAAAAGCCGACAGATTCAACGTCACTGTGTCGGACGGCCAACGCGGCTGCCAACGTGCAGAAATTACACGTGTCATCGTATATTAACTGTGGAGGACCTGACTGTGTAGACGAGAGCTTAGCTGCGATCCATTGGACCATACGTCTCTTTCAGCAGACACCATGATGAGGCCATTGCTGGCTCACGTCATGTCCACTGACCTCACCGCGTGGCGTCCCTCAAGTATCTCTTACATCGTATTTACTGGTTTTCGGTACATGAACGTAGCCGATGGCCAGAATCACTAGTAAACCATGGTTGGCTGAGCGGTTGTTGCAGAGGTACTAAACGGGCACGCGAATTTGTCAGAAGTGGTCTGGAGTCTCAACCTCACCAATCCTCTTCAGAGAGGATATATGGGATTACTTCGACTCACTGGTTGTCCGCCGTTCACTCACTCTTGATACCCGGGTTTGATTATAAGAAGGTCTAACCTCACCGTTTTCCCGCTCGTTACATGGTTCTGGATAACAAAGTGGGTTCTCATCGTAGCAATGAGATGCGATAGCGATTTCCCGTGACGAGTTGTTGCGCGATGCAATACCGTTGAGAATCGTCGTATAGCGATCACCGTCCGTAGAGCACCGACTGACAACGCGATCACGAGACGACCGCATACAACAGACAATGAGCACGACAACGAAATGGCTCGCAGGAATTAACAGCCTGCTTGGCCTCTGGTTGATCGTAGCACCGTTTATACTCGAGGCTCCGACAGGGGACCTCTGGAACGATGTGATCATCGGTAGTTCGATCGTCGTTATTGGCGCTTACAACTATTACAGGGCGACGAATCAGCAGTCAGTGAGTACTGGCGGAGCCACACTCAACGTGTTGCTCGGACTCTGGCTCATCATCGCCCCGTTCGTCTTCGGGGTCGGTGGTGCATTACTGTGGAGCGATGTCATCGTCGGCGTCTCCGTTGCGAGCCTCGCTTCTTACAACGCGTACGCCGCCGGTAGTTCAGAACGAGAACGAACGGCCGCTGAGAGTAGTCAACTGTAGTCCCCTACAAAAACACAATTAGATAATATTTATAAGATCAGATTAGTGTGGTCGTATAATCGAGACCTCGTTACCCCCAGTAGACGACCCTCAAGGGCGATCGAGCCTTCCGGTAGGGGAATGGCGTCAGGGTTCGATCTGTAGACGGTAACTTCCGCTGTAGGTGTTTCTCAAACGATCTCAGAGCTGTGATGAAACGAGTGTGGCGGAACGATTCGCAGAGTCGATTCGAAGGAACTGTGTTTCATCATCGTCCGTAGGATCGCACATCGTTTGGATCGCTGCCCGGCCCAAAAGGTGCAATAACGATGCGAAGCTCTCTATTTAAGTGAGTGCACCGTCAGGCGAGAGGACGGCTATCCCAACCACGACCCTCAGAAATCCGAGGTATCAACGCCACATCTCATACAGACTGACGCGATGGGGCACAGAAGCATACCAGATAGATCGGTGAGACTAGAGAAGCCGATGGGGCGCAGTTCTAAGCCGTATTGGCAACCGTGATGGCCGAAAGTCGGGTATAGAGGACGATGACCGGGAATGCCGTCCAGCCGTCGACTTGGCATTGACACCGTATTCGAGATGCCGATGTGCTCGAGTCCGTCCTCTTCGGACGCCACTCGAGTCCGTTCTCGAACGGAAGCGGCCGTTAGCCGGGGATGATATTGTGTTGTATTGGAATTCAGGTACGGTCCTTATTTCGCACAACCGTGTTAGGTTCCCCAGTGCCAGTATCCAGTTCCGCCGAGTTCGACAGAAACTATCGCTCGCAACACGTTGATATCCGTTCGCTCAGAATTCCCTCAAACACGCGCATCATCAGTCGAGTTACGATTTCAGGAGGGAGTGGGTCGTGATCGCGGTATCACCCGCGATAATGTCCGCTCTCTCGATAGCGGTCACCCTGTTTCCTCGGGGAATCGATCACTATCTGGTCGGCGGTCTGTTCGTCGGCCTCGGCATTAGCGTCATCTACCTAGGGACGGGGATTCTCGCCGGGAATAGCACGTTTCTCGAGACGACGCTGTCGTACGCCTCCGACCTCCCGCGGTTCCAGCGCGAGAAGTACGTCACGTCACGCGACTGGCGGGTAGTCTTCGCGGTCAGTATCGTCGCCGGCGCGGCTATCTACGAATTCGCGTTCACCGCTGACGCCTTCGTCACCGAGGTGCAGTGGTGGCGGTTGCTCGGCGGTGGGATCCTCGTCGGGATCGGAACCCGAATCGGGAAGGGCTGTACGTCCGGACACGGTGTCTCCGGCGTCGCGTCGCTATCCCGAACGTCGATCGTGAACGTAGCGCTGTTCATCGGCGTCGCCGTCGCGACAGCACTCATCGTCGCCGTGCTGGGGGTGACTCCCTGATGAGTGACGACGGCCGCGGGCTGCTATTCATGGCCCTCGTCGTCGCCGGCGGACTCTTACACGGGTTCGGGTTGGCGTACAGTCGGATGGCCCGCCCCGAAATCGTACTGGACTTCCTCCAGCTCGAGGACTTCGGGCTGCTCTTCGTGATGGGCGGTGCGGCCCTCGTAACGGGCCTCGCCATTCAATTGGGGACGCGAATCATCAAGACGGCGCCGCTGACGGGGACGCGCTATACCGGCCGTGAGAAAGGGTTCGATAGGAACGTCATCATCGGTGGCGTCGTCTTCGGTGCCGGCTGGGGGCTCTCGGGCGTCTGTCCGGGTGCCGGCTACGCGAGCCTCGGGATCGGCAATTATCGGATCCTCTGGGCCGTCGCCGGGCTGTTCATCGGTGCGTACGCACAGGGGCTCTGGCGAGTTCACCGGAACTCGGAAGCGCGTGAGCGGAGCGCGCCCGGAGATTGACCCCCCGTACCCACGTTCCGTGTCACGATCCCACTGGCGAAACCGTCGTCTCTGGAAGTCTCAACCGGCGTCTAAGAACGACACGAACGTCGGAGCGGCGGGAGCGATTCCGCCGACCGACGGAACCGCTTACGGGACCTTCAGATACCCGTACCCTTCCGCCTGGCGCTTGGCAATCTCCCCGACTGCGGAGGGGACCGTGTCAACAACCGGAAGGAGTTCGGATTCCGAGACGTCGAGCGTCGCCATGGCGTTTTCACACGCCTTGAACTCGACGCCCGACTCCGCGAGGGATCGAACGAGGTCCGCGTGCTCGGTTTCGCCCTCGACGTAGGCGAAGATGGCCCGCATGTTGGCGACGAATCGGATCTCGCGGTTGTTGACCGTCGGGTCCTCCAAGAGGTTCTTCGCGTTCATCAGCGCCATCTCTTGCACCGCCACGTCGTCGCTCGAGAGGTGAAGGACCGTCCGGGTCGCCGGTCCTTGCCCGCCGTCTGTCTCCTCGCCCGTCCGATTAGAGGAATTGTTGTTCTCGTGTGCGCGACCAGTCTCCGTAGCACCGATCGCTCCGCTCGATACCAGTACGCCCGTTCCCGCGAGGTATTGTCTTCTATTCACAATTGAGCACACAACTACGTCGGCAAAGTTCGCTTTGCAGCCAAGCGAAGGGACCGGCAGTACGCCCACGGCTACAATCTGGTCACCTGTGCCGGACCCGTCCGCTCATCACCGGACGCTTGCGTAGAGACGGTGGAGACGCCGTCGGTGATAGAGGATCGTGATCGCGACGAGAAATAGGACCGTTGCGATTTCGTACCCGTACCGTCCAACTACCAAGACCAACGAGGAACCGCTGGCACCGCCTGCGAGCAGTGGGGCGAGTACCGGTCCGACGCACGCCGGACACGCAGCGGCTCCGATAACGCCCCCGATCGTCGACCGGGCGAGTTCGAGGAGCGCATCGTAGACGAGATAGGCCAGCGCGGCCAGTCCGATCGCTTGGTACGGAACGATCGTTAACGCGATCCACTCTCCGGTATACATCAGTACCGGGCTCCAACCCAGCGACCGACCCCACGTGATCCCGATCCCGTTCGGTCCGGTTATCTGTTCCATGAGCGGCGTACTCGATTGAAGTAACCCCGAGAGGTAGAACAGCACCAGCAGATACGCCGCGACAACGACTGCGGCGAGAATTCGAAAGCGACGCTGTGCTGGGGTGGGTTGAGTGTGCCAGACGACCCAGACAGCGGCAGTACTCCAGATAAATGGGATCAAAAAGAGTGTAATTCGGTGTCCCGTCTCCCCAGTGGCGTACGCGAACGAGAGTCCGGCGATCACCTGGACCGCAAACAGCAGGTTCAACCACGTGCTCGCCACCACAAACCGTTCGAGAGCGCCACCGTTGAACACAGATTTCGCCACCGCTTTCGGATCCGTCGTGCTCACAAACGTATCCTGGACTCGGGACCGTTAAAAGCTACCTGACTGCTACGTGTGAGACGTATTCCAAGTCAGTACCTTTCGGAACGGCACTCCTCTATTGAATCCGCAGACTGCGAGAGGATAGCGTCACTCTAAAGGTGAAAGCGAAGCAGAGAGAGTGAATATGCCTAAGACACTCTTCCGCTTCGTGAAACAAGCGGCGTCGCTAGCCAAAAAGCACTATGCTGCCAGCCCACGGGGGTGGTGAGTCAGTCGGCTGGCCACGGATTCGCCGACTGGAAGCATCTCACGCTCCATTTTTTCTCCGCGTTCACATGGGTGCCAGCTACGCAGAGATCGTCGATTGAGCCCGTGAGATGGATCGGGTGCGCGCCCTCTTGCAGTTGGCTCGCCACGAGTTCCCCGGTACCCTCCACGAGGTTAGAATGGCGATCGAACACGAGGTCGTCCGACCGGAGACTGTCCTGCTGATCGCAATGCTTGAGTGACGGTCCCGGCAGCCTGCTCGAACGCAGTTTTCGGCCGTGCCGAGGCTGCGTTTCTCAGACGTCAATCGAGGCTACCATGAACTGTAATGCCCGTCATTCTTCACTGCAGTTGTGGGCGGTTCTGTGATGGACGACAACAATCGAACCGTCCTGCGCCGACAGGCGTTGCGCATCGGCGGCGCGACGCTGGTCGGAATTTCGGGACTCGCGAGCGGAATCGGATCAGCGGTCCTTGAGCGGCCTGCACAGGAGAACGACGGGGCTACGCAGGAGGGAACGCTGGTCGCCTCGAGCGAGGAGGTCGACATCGGAGCAGGCGAGAGCGTCGAGACGTGGCTATACAAGGAACAGTTCCCCGGGCCGGAACTCCGCGTGAGCGAAGGAGAGACGCTTCGCGTCTCGCTCGAGAACGAGTTGCCCGAGGAGACGACGATTCACTGGCATGGCGTTCCCGTGCCGAATCCGATGGACGGCGTTCCGAACGTCACGCAGGAGCCCGTCTCGTCGGAGGAAACGTTCGAGTACGAGTACGGGGCGTCGCCGGCGGGGACGTACGTCTATCACAGCCACGTCGGGTTGCAACTCGACAGGGGGCTCTACGGACCACTGATCGTCGAGGAGGAGTCGCCGCACGTCGAGTACGACCGTGAGTATACACTGCAGTTTGACGATCACCTCGGGACAGAGCCGGCGCTCGACTCGATCGAAGCTCCGCCGGGCGGCGGTGACGGAATGGGTCCCGGAGGCGGACCGGGCGGAGACGGAAATAGGACGGATCCCCGCGGTGGCGACGGGCGGGGCGGCGGTCGCGGAACGGGTGACGGAATGGGTTCGGACAGAAACGGTGACGGAATGGACCCCGGTGGTGACGGCGTGGGACCGGACAATGGAAAGGGTCCCGGCGACGGTATGGGACCGGGCGGCGGTGGACCTGACGGCGAGCGCGGACCGGGCAACGGAACGGGACCTGGCGATGGGATGGGACCCGGTGACGGCATGGGACCAGGAAGTCAGATGATGAGTCAGCGACCGCCGTACGAGGGACTGCTCGTCAACGGCAGCCTTCCGTCGGATCCGCCGGTGTTCGAGGTCGAAGAGGGCGAGCGCGTTCGGCTGCGGTTCATCAACCCGAGCAGCGCCACTACCTATCGCGTCGGCGTCGGCGGCCACTCGCTGACGGTCACCCACGCCGACGGGCGACCGGTCGAACCCATCGAAGTGGACTCGTTCGTGATGAGCATGGGCGAGCGCTACGACGCGATCCTCGAAGCCGACTCCCCCGGCGAGTGGGCCGTCGTCGCAGAACCCGTCGTCGGCGAAGAGGACCCCGCGGAGGCGAGACTGCGGTATGAAGACGCGTCCGAGGACGAGTCCGCCGATCGGCCGCAGTTCGGCGGTCGGGAACTCGAGTACGGCGATCTCGAGGCGCTCGAGCCGCTGGATATCGACGGTGAGCCGGACCGGACATTCGATCTCACGCTGTCGGGCGGGATGATGGGCGGCGCCGACGCCGACGCGTGGACCATCGACGGTGAGCCGTATCCCGACGCCGATCCGTTCGAGATCAGCGAGGGCGACCACGTCCGCGTGCGGATGGTGAATCGCAGCCCGGCGATCCACCCGATGCACCTCCACGGTCACTTCTTCCAGGTCGGGGACGCGGTCAAGGACACCGTTCTCGTCGAACCCCACGGCGACCAGGTGACGTTCGACTTCCTGGCAGACAACCCCGGCGACTGGCTGTTCCACTGCCACAACGTCTACCACCTTGAGCGGGGGATGGCTCGCGTGTTCGAATATGACTGATCGGCACCGCCACGATCAGGAGTACGGTTACCGGATTACGATCACGTCGGTCGACCGACTGTCGCGCACTCGTCTCGAGCGCCGGCAACTGACCGTCCGTCGAGCCGAATCACGGCGTAGCCATCGACGATGAAAAACACACCCGAAAGGTGGAAGCCGACGTACTAGAGGAGAACGCCTCCTGACCCTCTGGCCAGACGTAGTGGATACTGAGGTGCTGAGGATTCACCCCGAATTCTGTTGAACTCTGTATCGCGATACTGGGTATCGTACCAGGCGCCCTCGACTTTGCTTCGACCAATCACAACTGGTACAGTGATGTCTTGCTTACTCTCAAGCATGAATAAGTACTCCGGTAAATCGAGGTGGAATGGATGAATCGTCGGCAAGTCGATGCAGTAGTCGGGTTACTCGTCGCTGCCGTCGTTATCATCGGTGGAGCGCTCAGCTGGCAAGCATACCAGCAGCAGCGAGCTTTCGACCAGATGGGATCGATGATGGGGACATCGATTGGGGCTGTCCACGGGACGAATCCGCTCTGGTACGTCCTCGGGACACTGCTCGTCGCCGCTATCGTCGGTGGACTATATTTTGCCGTCCGTGACGATCTCTCAGTAGCTGAAGCAAGTGACCAACCGCTGAACGAGTCACCAAGCGCAGCCAACATGGAGGTCAACGGCTCACCGGAAGGTGACGTTCAATCGGATGGTGCAATCAATCCAGAAGAACAGCCTCGAGCCCGTGTTCTTGACCTTCTCCCGAATGATGAACGCCGGATTCTCGGGCCAGTCCTCTCCTCGCCAGGCATCACTCAGGTTGAATTGCGGGATCGCTCGGACTTCTCGAAGAGTAAAGTGAGCCAGACGGTCAGTGCCCTCGAGAAGCGCGGCCTGCTGTACCGCGAGCGCCAAGGGCGGACGTATCGGATTTATCCGAGTGACGACCTGCGGCAGAGTCAGAGTTAGCACCAGTTGAACAGTTGTGTGATTGGCAGTCGTACTCTCTCCGATGTGTAAGTATCTCGTGGACACGTGTGGGGCAAGGAGGAGAGTGATAGGACCAGCGAGGGTTAGAACTCGAGAGCGTCGACTGCCGAACTTTCGAATCGTCCGCCACGCCCACTCCATCACTCGCGTTGTCAACGGGCCCGCTCCACCCTCTACCCAGAGCGTCATCCAGAGTAGATCACCGACCGCAGCGACGAGAAAGACGACACCCGGAACTAATGGAACAGGATTCATCGGCTCTCCCCTCGCTGTGTCGGCTGAGTCACCTGCGATGACGATGTGCTAGTCGATCGATGCACGCTCTCCGTCGCTGATCGCGTCCTGAAAGGTGTCGTTCTGAGCAATCCCATCGGAGTGGTGTCTCTGCCTCTCGGAAGCTGTCTTCTCAATCGATCGACGGTGCTCCGGTCGACAGAGGTACGGTGTACCTACGTTTTCCAGTCGGAAAGTCACTGGTTAGCCCGGGCTAAACCGGCCGGCGAGTACGTCTCGCTGAGTGCCGATTTAGCGAGTGAAACCAGTTCGATAAGGAGGCACCGGAACCCCCTCCCTGAACTGGCGACAGTTTGACGCGGTTAGAGTTCCGGAACTGCTGTAAACAGGAGGACAAACGCGTTCACGGTCAGCAGCGCCAGCACGACCCACTGGAAGATACGCTCGGGGATGTGGTCGAAGATGTAGACGCCGACCCACGCACCGAGGAACACCATCGGAACGGCTATTGCGGCCTCGATCATCAGCGGCGTCGTCACGGCCCCCGTGTACGTGAGGCTCCCGAGACGATACAGCATGAGCGTCCCGAAGAAGGCTGTGAACGTGGCCTTCATTTCCTCATCACTCCAGAACCCGCTTGCCGACATGAACGCCCCGTAGACGATCATCGGCGGGCCGGGGACGGCGACGGAACCGCCGAAAATCCCGGCGAGTAGGCCGGCCGTCGCGCCGACTATCTTCCCCGGCCGATAGTCCCGCGCTTCGATCCAGTCAGTGACGACGTCGAGTTGCTGGGTCGCACCGACGATGATGACCGCGAGCACGAGAACCGCCCCGATGGCGACGCGCATCTGTGCCTTGTTGAACTGACTAAACACGTAGATGCCAAGCGGCATCCCGACGACGAGTCCGCCGACTGGAACGATCCACTTGCGCCAGTCGAACGCGTCCCGGACGCTCCACCAGACGCGGGCGTTGCTCACGACTGCCGTCGCGGTGAAAATGATCGAGGCACTCGAAGGCGACCGGAACAGCGGCATCAAACCCATCGACACCTGCGCGAAGCCGAACCCGGCGATCCCGTGAATAACGGACGCAACAAGGATGACGACCGCAGACAGCCCCGTCGTTACCCAGTTAGCTGTCATCGAGACCACCTCGACGTTCGAACAAGCGCGTACATCTCTGCTCGGCCAATACTACGGCCATCTCCCTTAGGCAAGTTCTCCCTAAGAAGCGTAAGGCCAGTGTCTCACTCATCTTTCGCACCTGCCACTAGAACGCACTACGAGACTGTTTTGCAAACCGAACTCGACTGGTCTCGGCTTTCAATCGAATATGTAGCCGATAGCGAACCCATACGTGGTCTTGTGCGGTCTTTCGAATTTCAACCACAACTTATGAACAGCCAACGGTCGTTTCTACAGTCGCGTCACGATGAACCAGGACGAGACATCCATCGGCGAGTGGCAATCCCTAGACGGTGACCCTGCGCGTGACAGGACAGGCGACCCAGACGTCGTCTTCGCGCACGTCAGCGACCTCCACGGACAGCTCACGCCACGCTACCAGGTCTATTACGACAACCCAACGTCGAAACCAAACTTCGAGTTCAGAGACGACGACCGCGTCATCAAGCGCGGTGGCGGGGTTCCCCTGCTCGCGGCCAAACTGGACGAACTCCGGGAGGACGACGAGGTCTGTACCCTGATGAGTGGTGATACGTTCCACGGCTCCGCCGTGACCACCTACACCGATGGGCGGGCAATGCTCGAGCCCATCAACGAGCACGTCGCGCCCGACGTCTACATCCCCGGGAACTGGGATTACTCAAACGAGGCCGCCGAGGACGGCAACTTTGTGGAGCTAATGGACGCCCTCGACGCCATGGTCCTCGCGAACAACCTCTACGACTGGGAGACCGGCGATCGACTGTACGATGCGTACAGCGTCATCGAGGTCGGCGGACTCTCTGTGGGCGTCGTGGGGATGACGAACGTCTACGTCGACCGGATGGCTCCTTCGTTCTGGGAAGGGAAGTACCGCTTCGGGAAGCATCCCGCGCTCCTCGAAGAGTCCGCACAGGCCGCCCGCGATGACGGCGCGGATGTCGTAGTCGCAGTCACCGAAATCGGCCTACCGTGGATGGTCCAAGCGGCGAAAGACTGTGCGAGCGTGGACGTGATGTTCAGCGCGCACACCCACGAGTATACGTACGAACCAATCGTCGTCGAGGAGACCGAAACCGTGGTCGTCGAGTCCGGCATGGGCGAAGCGCTCGGCCGTGTCGACCTCCGAATTCGAAACGGGGAGATACAGTTCAGACACCACCTCTACTGCCTCACCGAGGACGGCGAGTACACGCCGGACCCGGACGCCGATGCACAGGAAACCGTCGAGTCGGTGCGTGCACCGTTCTTCGAAGAAAATCCAGAATTCGAGCGTGGAGCCGGCACGCTCGAACGACCCCTGGATACGACCGTCGGGCAGACGGACACGCCGCTCTACCGGCAGTCGTTCCTCGAAAGCGCCTGGAACACGCTGTTCAATGACGCACTGCAGGCACACTTCGACACCGACCTCGCCGTCTCACACGGGTTCCGTTACGGGACCGCTATCCCGCCCGGCGACATCACGCTCGGCGAACTGTACACGTTCTTCCCGATGGCGACGCCCGTTGCCCGCGGCGTCGCGTACGGCCAGCAACTCACGAGCCACATGGAGGAGTTCCTCGAGGACAACTTCACGCCGTACCCCTACGACCAGGAGGACGGCCGCGTCCGAAATTTCTCCTCGAATGTCGAGGTGACCGTCGACCCGACCGCCAAGCGCGGCCGTCGACTCGTCGAGATGCGTATCGACGGCGAGCTGGTCGACCCGGAGGAAACGTACTCGGTGGCGACGTTCCGCCGTCCTGGCGACCCAGAACGTGACCTCGGCAACTGCGGGTTCCCGTTCCAGGACGTCGAGGTCGACGACGGGACGATACCTGTCGACGTCATCGTCGAGTACCTCGAAGAGCACTCACCAGTTGACTACGAGGTGATGGGGCTGGTCGAGACTGCAGACGACGGCAGTCGGGCACAGAACACGCCCGCTGACGGGCCGTATCCGTTCATCCAACCGGGCGTCGACTACCGGGACGGAGAGGCCTACTGCGAGACGTCCATGATTCCCCGTGGGAACGCTTTCCCCGAAGAAGGACGTAATCGAACGCGCTAGATAGCGACGGTACACGCGACAGATCCAACGAACGGCAAACGGACATTATACAGGTGAGATACAATGGTCAAGAACATTACCGCGGAACAACTCGCGGACAAGATCGACGCCGACGAACGGTTCACGCTCATCGACACGCGCCCCGAAGACAGCTTCGAGGCCTGGCACGTGCGTGACGCAGAGAACGTTCCGTATGACCCTGACGAGGGGTTGAGCGAGGGCCAATTGAACGAGGCGAACGCACTGATCGACGACCGGCCGGTCGTCGCCATCTGCGGGAAGGGCCTGACGTCGACGCCGTTCGCGTTCGACCTCGACGAGCAGGGCTACGACGACGTCTCGGTCGTTACTGGCGGGATGGAGGAGTGGAGCAAACTCTACGAGGTCATCCCCATCGAGACGTCCAGCGACGACCTCGTTGTTCGGCAGGTCCAGCGCCGAGCGAAGGGCTGTCTCGGCTATATCGTCGGCTCGAAACAAGCAGAAGATGCTGTCGTGGTCGATGCGACCAGACAGACCGACCAGTTCAAAGTTGCTGCCCAGGACGCTGGGCTCTCCATAACACGCGTGCTCGATACACACGTCCACGCCGATCACATATCAGGCAGTCCGGCACTCGCCGACGAGGTCGGCGTGCCCTACCACCTCGGCGACGCAGCCAGCGAGCGCGGTGTCAAGTACGAATACGAACCGCTGTCAGATGGAGACGTCATCGAAGTCGGCGACATCGAGATCGAGGCGCTCCACACGCCAGGCCACACCTCGGAGATGATGAACTACCTCGTCGACAGTGAATTCCTGTTGACGGGTGATACACTGTTCGTCGACTCCGTGGGACGGACGGAACTCCAGTTCGGCGAGGACGATGCCTCGCGTGGAGCGGAACTGCTGTACGACTCGCTCCACGAGACGATCCTCGACCTCCCGGTCGACACCACGATTCTGCCGGGCCACCTCACCGTGACGAGCGACGGGCGCTACGAGAACGGCTCGCCGGGTGACCCCCTCCAAGCCCGGCTCGGCGACCTCCGGGAGGACCTCGACCTCCTCGGGCTCGACCGCGACGCGTTCGTCGAGCGGTTGAGCGATGACGCCCCGGGGAAGCCCCCGAACTACGAGACAGTTATCGCCATCAACACCGGCAAAGAGACCGTCGACGACGAGGGCGAGGCGACAGAACTCGAACTGGGGCCGAACAACTGTGCCGCATAGAGAACAACGGTCGCTCTCGCGCCGCAGGCTCCTCCAACTGACTGGGGCAACCACCCTCGGAGCGCTCGCGGGTTGTGCCGGTCAGCTACCGGGCACCGACGATGGTGGGGGTCGTGAGGTGTCGCCCCGCCCGACAGTGACGGCCGAGCCAGATACATCCGTCAGCCTCGCTGCAGCGTCCGGAACCATTCGACCGTCCCCCGAGACGTCGACGACCAACTAGACGTACAACGAGCAATTCCCGGGACCGGAGCTGCGCGTTCAAGAGGGTGACGTACTCAGCGTCGAACTGACCAACGATCTCCAAGAAGAGACGACGATTCACTGGCACGGGGTTCCCGTTCCGAACCCGGTCGACGGCGTGCCGAACGTGACTCATGACCCGATCGCTTCCGGTGATACGTTCACCTACACATTCCGTGCTGAACCCGCCGGGACGTACTTCTATCACAGCCACGTCGGACTCCAACTCGACCATGGGCTGCTCGGTCCACTGATCATCGAAGAATCCGACCCACACGTCGAGTACGACCGCGAGTACGTCATCGTCGTCGACGATTACCTCCCTGAAGAGCCCCATCTTCCGTCGGACGGTGGGATGGGTGGCGGTGGTGGAATGGGTGGGGGAGGCGGTATGATGGGTGACGTTCGGCCGCCATACGAGGGATTCCTGATCAACGGTCGACTGCCCGGTGACCCCCAGACGTTCGACGTAACTGAGGGCGAGCGGATCCGCTTCCGGTTCGTGAATGCTTCCAGTGCGACGGTCTTCGGGGTACGGATCGCAGGCCACGAAATGACGGTGACCCACGCCGATGGCCAACCCGTCGAACCCGTCGACGCAGATTCGTTCGTCTTCGGAGCCGGCGAGCGCTACGACGTCGTCGTCGAAGCGGCGAATCCGGGAAGATGGTGCGTTCAGGCAGACGCACTCGACGGGAACGAACCACCAGCTAGAGCCGTCGTTGAGTACGAATCCACAGGTGGTTCGGGCACCCCACAGCCCCCATTATCCTCGAGTACCCGATTGCAGTACGGCAACCTACGAGCACTCTCCCCACTCGACAATGTGAGCGGCGATCCCGACCGGACGTTCGACCTGACGCTCTCTCGCGGCAGGGGTGAGTACGTGTGGACGATTGACGGACAGGCCTATCCGGACGCCGATCCGCTAACTATTCGACCTGGAGAACACGTTCGGATTCGGATGACCAACCAGAGTCCAGTCGTCCATCCGATGCACCTTCACGGCCACTTCTTCCAGGTCGGTAACGCAGTCAAAGACACGGTCATCGTTCCGGGACATCGAGGGGAGGTGACAATAGACTTCCACGCAGACAATCCCGGCCGGTGGTTGTTCCACTGTCACAATTTGTATCATCTCGATGCGGGCATGGCGCGTGTCGTGAAATACGTCGAGTAGCTCAGTAGCGAGTTTCGAGTCGAACAAAGGCTATTGTTGCTCGCATACTCGAATTCATGTTCGTCGCCTATTACGGGGACTGGAAGACATCCGCATTTGATACAGGACTCATACTCGAACAGCTGCCACTGAGAAATCAATTGAACCTCGACGTACGCTCTTGATGTAGCGACGAAATGAAGATCAGTGCGTCAACTATTATTGAGAGGTGGGGTGTTCACCCGTCGGTACTACTCCTCCCGGGTTCCCGGCCACTGCCGCGCGTCCGCCTGAATTAATCCATGCATGGTTCGGCGTCGCTCTTTCTGCTCTTCGAGTACGTCGTCGAACTCCTCGTCTGACACCGTCGGGACACCCGCCTTGCGTAAGACGGCGAGGTCCGGCAGCGGTGGATGCTCGTCGGACTGCGTCGCGAACGCACTGACCGTGTCGAGGTAGCTCTGAACACTCGACCGTGCGTTTTCGAGAACCGAGTCACTGGGCCTCTTCGCCTCGGGCGTCGCTCGCTGCCAGAGGGTCAAAGCGTCGTCGAGACTGGCGACGCTCAACACGGCGGCGGCCTCGCGGTCGTCGGTGTAGAAGTAGTGTAGGATTGGGTAGGCTTTGTGGTTAGACGTTAGTTCGTTCAGCGCTGTGGTGATACTGTTGAGTGGGAGCGCGACGTCGTCGAACTCATCACCGTTCCAGGTAGTAGTGACGATCGATTCACCGTCCAGTCCGAGCCCGCTTACGTTCCGCGCGAACGTGCGTTTTTGCGTGACTGCGTCGAGGACGGAGAGGACGTAGGTGATGCTCAGCGTCACAAGCAACATCCCACTGGCGGTCATCAGCGCAGTCAGGATCTGCCAGAGGCCATCTCTGGGAGCGAAGTCACCGTTTCCCATCGTGAACAACGAATACCCCACGAAATAGAACCGCTCGGCCCAGGAGGTAGGGCCTGTGTCGATGGTGTCTCTCAGAGCGTTCTCGGCACTCGCGAAGACGAACATCCACCCGCCCCAGAGCAGGGCGATCCACATCCCAAGCCCAAGGGCGAGAACCACCGGGCCAGCGAGCGTCCGAATGCGGGGGCTGTAGGTTCCAACGCGTCGTAGCAGCTTCCAAGTCCCCTGCATCAGGCGTGCGGTAAGGGGTCCCGCACCGCCCTCAACCCAAAGGGTCGTCCACAGGAGGTCGATCGCGGCCACGATGAGCAGACTTACGCCCAAGCCGAAGTAGAGATAGTTCACTGGTCTGTCGGTCTCCCCGAAGTCGGATCAAACTGTGCAGGGACAGGCAGCGAGTTCATCATCGATGGTGGTGGCGACTGAACCATTCTTGTACGATAGGCTAGTTGGATGCTCTGTCTCATCTCGGCCGGATTGTTCATGCCTTCCTTGACGTCGAAGCGGACCAAAACGGCGTTGACCGAGAACGTGAAAACGAACCCAACTGATAGCGAGAACGCGAGTACTCCCCAGAACAGCAGATCGGAGATATGGGCCTGGCTAGCGATCAGCAGATCCGTTCCAATAGCAGCGATCTCCATGATAGTGATGATCGGTGTCTCGCTGTAGAGGGCGGCGAGCATCGCCTCGCCGAAGCCGACGCCCTCCTGCATCAGCGGGCCGACTGTCAGGGCGTAGCCGAACAGATACGCAATCCTGATCGAATTCGGCGGCTACGAACGATTCTGTTCCTGAAAAACGATTAGAGTGCCCTATACACGTTCTCGGACGTTCTCCTGCTCGGGTTCACACCCATCGCGATAACTCCTGAGGGACCCTACGACTAACCGAGGAGAAAAACAATGACCAACTTCACCATCGGCCGCTGGCTGCTCGTGGCACTCGCGATCGTCGGACTCGCGTTCGCTGCACCCGTGGTCAGCGCACACGGCAACGACACAACTGCAGACGACGTGCCCTCGGACAATGCCACCGCAGATGAATGGGCCACTTGGATGGAGGCGCAGATGACCGAACATATGGGTCCGGGTGCTGTCGAGTGGATGGAATCGCACATGGGTGTGACCGTCGACGAGATGGCCCAGGACATGGCTGGCGAGGAATACCACAGCGGGGCTAACGACGACTACAACGGCGGGATGTACGGGCAGGGCCACTGCTGACGGCCCTGACCGTTTTCGATCGCTTCAACCGAACACCACGATTCACCAACGCAAGATAATGACGCAACTCACCACTCACATCGGACGCACTGCTCGTCGACTCGCGATACTCTACGTCCCGCTGCTGGTCGCGGCGACTGGAACGGCTGCTGCCCACGGTAGTGGGAGCTACGGCGGCGGCATGATGGGCGACGGCTGGGGCCTCTTCGGCGGAGCGATGGGGCTCTGGGGACTCCTCTGGATGGGGCTCCTCATCGTCGTCCCGCTCTACCTCGTCTATGCGCTCCTCAACCGAGGATCCGGTGGGAACGAAGAGCAGTCGCTGTCGGTTCTCCGCGAGCGCTACGCCCGCGGTGAGCTCTCGGACGACGAATTCGAGCGGCGGCGAAAACAGCTCGAACGTACCGGATGACCGGAACTGCTGCTGTTCCAACCGGTTCACCACACCCCCAACGCCCACCGTTGCGGCACCCAACCGTTAACCCCGTGGACGGGGTATGATATTCCATGGAATACACAATACAGACTTCAGTCACCGGTGAGTTCGACGACGTCGTCGTCACGACGATTGCTGCGCTCGAAGACGAAGGATTCGGCGTCCTCTGTGACATCAATATCCAGGCGACGCTCAAGGAGAAACTCGACGAAGAATTCCGTCAGTACCGCATTCTCGGTGCATGCAATCCACCTCTGGCATACGAGGGACTGACCGAAGAAATCGAACTCGGCGCACTCCTCCCGTGTAACGTCATCGTCTACGAAACCGATAACGACGAGGTCATGGTGAGTGCAGTTGATCCGCAACAGCTGGTCGGTATCGCGGACAACGATGCGCTCGATTCCATCGCGACCGAGGTCAACGAGCGGTTCGAACGCGTTCTCGCCAGTGTCGCGGACGAACTCGAGTCATCGACCGAGATCTGAACCATGACATCATCAAACCAACTCGACACCACAACCATCGTCCTCCTCATCCTCGGGGCGATCATCGTCCTCCCCTTGCTCACGATGGGGATGGGATTCGGCGGGATGATGGGATACGGTGGAATGATGGATGGATACGGGACGACCAGCGGCTGGTGGCCACTCGTCGGGATGCTCGTCCAGCTGGTCTTCCTCCTCCTCCTGCTCGGTGGAGGATATCTCGTCTTCCGTCGCGTGACGGCATCGCAGTCGTCGCGGAATCCTGCAATGGAGGAGCTGCGTATGGCATACGCCCGCGGAGATCTCACCGAGGAAGAGTTCGAGGCGCGTCGGAACAGGCTCGAACGCTCGGAGTGACGGTCCGACCACCAACCTCCGGCGTTACTCACGTCCGCCTCCTTGGAATCCGAAATCTGTGACCCTCACAGCTTTCGGATGTGAATAGAAATGTGCTAAAAGCACAATACCATACTAGGTACTATGACAGAAGTTATCCTGTTCACGCAGGAGACCTGTGGAGCGTGCACAACGCAGCGAGAGAAAAACGAGGGCATCGAAGATGCGTATCCGGATGTCGAGTTCCGAGAGGTCGACATTCAGACCGATCTGGAGACGGCCGAGGAGTACAGTGTCCGAAAGACGCCAACGACGCTTGTGTATGCGAACGGGGAGCGAACTGCCGAGTTCATCGGCATCGTCGACCGGGACGAACTGGACGCTGCCATCGAGAGCGCCGGCCAGCAATCGCCCGGACTCGCGAACCGGCTCGCCAGCATCATCCGTGGATAACAGAAGCCAACCAGCTACAATGACAGACTACAGTAGACGCCAGTTCCTGGGAGCGCTCGGTGCCGGCACAGTCGCGAGTGCGGGATTCACCCAACCAGTCGCCGCACAGGAGACGCCCGTCGTGAAGATGGGCAACAACTACTTCGACCCGATCGGGCTCCACGTCGAACCCGGCACGACCGTCCGCTTCGAGATAGCAGCCGGAGCCCACTCGGCGACAGCCTATCCGGACCGCGTTCCCGCCGACGGCACCGCCTTCGACAGCGGGACCATCTCGCAGGGGAGCTTCGAGCACACGTTCGAGGCGCCCGGCACGTACGACTATTACTGTATCCCGCACAAGACGGTCGGCATGGTCGGTCGTATCGTCGTCGGTAGCCCTGGCGGCCCAGCTGAAGACAGCCCGATCCCAGACGGCGAGGTCCCCGACAGCGAGACGATAGTCCAGAACGGCGCCGTCGCTATCGGCTCGGACGTCGAGGGCAGCGGAAGTCCCGATGGCGGCATGATGGGCGGATCGAGGGGCGGGTGGGGCGGCGTCCCCTTCATCGGCGGGGCACTCGGAATGCTGGGACTGATCGGTGGACTCCTCTACTGGGCACTGGGTCGAGGTGACGCTCCTTCCCGGAGTAATACGTCTGCGATGGAAACCCTCCAACGCCGTTACGCACGAGGCGAGATCGACGAAGAAGAGTTCCAGCAGCGTCGTGAACGGTTGGAGGATAGGCAAGACGACCGATCTCTGTGAGGTGAGTCAACAAACTCCTTCGAGAGACGTCTGTAAATTCGTCCGTCTGCGGAGGTCGCCCTCTTTCGATTGCGTCGTCACGTCGCTCGAGTTCCTCGGTAGTACACCCAAATAGCGAGGAGTCCGACGAATAGGAGGTAGCCGAATCCCCAACCGAGCGACATAGCAGTATCGAGGTCCGTCGTGAGTCCGGTATCGACCATCACCCGGACAGGATGATACCCTGGGAAGAGTTTCATCCACCACTCGGGTTCCGACTGGACGAACAGCGGGTCCTGGAAGAGGCCGATATCGATCATCGGGAGGATCAACATGATCCACAGGCCGGCCAGACGGTTGAAGACGGCGCCGACGAACATCCCAATAAGTCCGTAGGTAACTGAAAGGACGAACATCGCGGCGACGAACCACCACAGCTGTTCGGGCTGGAAGTCAATGAGCATCACGCCCACGGAGACGCCGACAACGACAAGCGTGATCACGGCGAGAACGCCGAACCGTGCGGCGATAACCTGGCGGGCGCGATAGCCGACGACCGCGAGGCGGCCGTCCGTATCTCTCGCCTCGCGCATCAGGAACAGGCCGGCCAGGCCAGCGATAAACGAGCTCGTGATCGGTGTCATGATCACGCCGTGGACCTCAGGCATCCCTCGCATCACGGTCGTCGTCTCACCGTCGACGAACGTCCGGACCGGCATTTGGACGTCCTGGGTGACCGCGAAGGCGAGCGTGATGAACGACACTGGGAGGATCACCAAGAGCGCCACGAGGACGTAGTTGCGGGCGTGTTCCCGGAGCCCGATACCGAACGCCGTGGCCGTTCGATTCACGCTGACCACCCCCCAGACGTGCGCATCGTCGCACCGAATACGGCAGTCACGAGGACGAGCAACACGAGAACGTATCCGCCAACAAAGGCGAGGTCGCCCGCCGCGAACGTGCCATCGAAGACGGCCGACTGGAGAAGTTCTTTCGGATGATACAGCGGGAAGTACTGGACGAAGTCGGGGACATCCGCGGCGAGCGGGCTGTCGCCACTGAGGAACGCGTCCATCATCGCGAGGAACACGACGACGAGCGACCCCTCGAACAGCCGCGGAAGCACTGCGCCGACGAGCGCACCGAGGAAGGCGTAGACGACGCCCGCGAGCGCGAGGAACGCGAACACGAGCAGCGGTGCCTCGGGTTCGACGGTCAGCCAGAGGACCCCGAAGTTCACCCCTGCGACGACAATCGTGACACCCGCGAGAGTCGCCAGCCGCGTCGCAAGTAACGTCCTCGGCGAGTACCCGGTCTGGACGAGCCGTCGGTCGGCCTCCCGGGCACTGATCATCTGGACTAGCCCCATCAGCCCGGCGATGATGGCGACGCCGAAGATCGCGCCGAGTACGCGCCCGAGATCGAGCGGAATCGCCTCGACGGTCGGCATCGACGGTAGCCCCGCCATCGCCTGTCCCCACCCCTCGATGACCACGAGCGGCAGCACCAGCGCGAGGACCACGTTCAGGGGCGTCCTGAGGAACGTCCTAACGTTTGATCGAACGCCCACGGCGAACCTATTCATCGTCTCCCTCCCGGTCGCTCCTGAGTTCGCTCACGGTCTCTTCGTCGGTCACGTCGTGGACCAGACCATCCCGCACCTCGAAGACGCGGTCGAGACGGCTTCGTTCCTCGATGAGGTGAGAGATCATGACGACAGCAGTGCCGTCGTCTGCGAGGTCCTGAGCCATGTCCCAAAACCGCAGGTAGGTCTCCCAGTCGAACCCGGTGTAGGGTTCGTCGAGCATGAGAACGTCCGGGTCGTGCATCAACGCGATGCTGAGGTTGACCTTCTGTCGGTTCCCGCCGCTGAGCTGGTCAACTCGGTAATCGAGGTACCGTTCGAAGTCGAGTTCGTCCGCCAGTCGCCGTTTCGCCGCGTCGATCTCCTCGCGACTCATCCCGTACCCCGCGCCGAACAGTCGGAACGTTTCTGAGACGGTCAACCGATCGTAGAGCAGGGGCTCCTGCGGACACCAGCCGATGGTCCCAGTCCGTTCAACCGTGCCCACATCGTGATCAAGGACGCCGACGAGGATCTTCATCAGCGTCGACTTCCCCGACCCATTCTCGCCGACGATGCCGACGATCTCGCCGGCACGGACCTCGATATCCGCACCGGTGAGAACGGGCGTCGACCGTCCCAACGGGAGTCGTGACCCGTAGGTTTTCTCGAGGGCGTTGCCTCGAACGAGCGTCTTACTCTCACCGACCGTCTCCGTGGGTGCCGTGGTCGTTTCCATACGTAGAAAGACGTTCTACTCATTCAATCGAATTGTTGTTAGGAATCGAAAGTTGACCCCGTCGAAGAACCCGGAGATTGGGTTGTATTTCGAAGAGAGCAATGGATAGCCAACGATTTGGCATTCATTTTGTCTCCAAACAGGGATAGACTTGGGCGGTAGCCGTCATGAAAATCAGACATCTATCAGGCGCCGAGCATAGCGTTGATGCGGTTTGCGAGCCAACGTTCGAGTATCCATGGTTCAGTGCTACATCTGTGACTCGGAATGCGCTAGCGACGACGAGGTGTTCGTCTGCGAGCACTGCGGGGTCTCCTGCCACCGACACTGTATGGCGGAATACGACACCGATGTCTGCCCGAAGTGTGTCGGCGAACCGATGATCGGAGCGGTCGAATTCTAGTCGCTCCGTCTCACGCCTCCGCCGCGGACAGCCCGGAAGCAACGTATATGCATGGTCGGCTGACGAAATGCGTTTTTGGCTCGTGCCCGTAGCGCAGGTATGTTTACAACCGTCGAACTTCCCGACGTCGACGAGGCCTGTGCGTACTGCGGATCGCGTATCTTCGACCACGACCCGATCTGTGTGCGCGACTGTACCGACGACTGCGGGTCGGCGACCTACTTCTGCAACTACGCGTGTCTCTCGACCTACGTGGACGAAAACAACTTGACGGCTGGCGACGCGTGCGAGTGGTCGCCTGACGACCCCCACTGCTGCTGAGTGCGCTCACCCCAAGCAAGACACGGAGCAACGTATTGGCCGCCACCCCGCCCAGGAACTACCAATGGAGCAGTTCTGGTCGTCCAACTTTATGAATGCAGCCGGCGAAGTCAGTAGTGGGTACCCATGTCGACAGAGCGCACGTCCGACGGCCTGCTCCGCATCGTCCTAATCGTCCTCGCAGTGATCGTCCTGTTTCCGATGTTAATGATGGTTTTCGCCGCTCCAATGATGGGGATGATGGGCTGGTGGTGGGGCGGCGGCACGGCCGGCGGTCTCTCGCCACTGTGGGGCATCGGGATGATGCTCGTTTGGCTCGTCGTCCTGGTCGGCATCGGCTACCTCCTCTATCGCGGCCTCGTCGGTGGGGTCGGGTCGTCGCTAACCACTGATAGGGCACTCGAAGAGCTCCGAGTGGCGTACGCACGCGGCGATCTCTCCGACGAGGAGTTCGAGGAACGGCGTGCGAAACTCACCCGCGAGGAGTCGCAGTAGTCTGCAATCATGTCCCCGACAGTACAGCGACGTGAGTTTCTCACTGCGCTCGGAGCCGGCATCGCAGGTCTAGCGGGCTGCGTCGGCAATCTCCCGGGAACCAGCGGCGGGGTCGATCGAACGATCTACGTCGGCGCGTATCACTGGGGGTTCATCATCGTCGACGAATCCGGCGAGGAACAGGACCGTATCAGCCTGCAACGGAACGATGTTCTCCGTGTCGTTTCGTTCAACACGCTCGCGAGTCAGGCCGTCCAATCCCTCCCAGCGTCGATTCGAGACGCCCTTCCCGACCACGAGGCCCTCGAAGAACGAAACGAGGAACGCATCCCGGCCCCGGCCGACGGCGACTTCCACGAGCTACTCGAAGAAGCGAACGAGCAGTACCCAGATCATAGCCTCGCGATCATGCCCTCCGGACAGGTTCACATGGGCGGTGGAATGATGATGCACCCGGTTGCACTTCCGCAAAATGCCACCAGATCCATCGTTCGACAGTTAGGGGCGACGCAACGGGGCGATTACACGCTGAGTTGCCTGACCTACTGTGGCTATGGACACCCGTACATGGAAATCGACGGTGGCATCGTCATCACATAGGGATCCGTCGTAGATGTCACCGGGGAAACTGTCCGGGAAACAGCGTGGGGAGCGAACTAGCTGGAGAGCTGTTGGGCTTGCTGGATCCACGACGACACTCGTGAGCCACTGATACCCAGTCGCTCAGCGAGCGCGGCCGGATCCGCGGCTGCGAGTTGACTCACCGTAGAAATCCCGGCGTCATGAAGACGCTCCTCGTACGCTGGTCCGATGCCGTCGAGCTTCTGCAACGACTGTTCCTGGTCGGCTCCCTCTGGAACATCGTTCCCGCCGGGTGTATCCGTTCCTTTGGTCGAGGTCACCGACCGCTCTCGAAACCACGTCGCCACGCGGGGCCACAGCTCCGCGTGGGCCTTGCCCGAGACGGCCATCCCGACGTGACCGGTCGGAAACTCGTAGATGTCGGTGTCTTCGCTTGGGATAGTGTCCATGAATGGTTTACTCGCGTCCGGCGGGATGAGATGGTCGAACGAGCCGATGATCTGTAAGACCGGCATCGTGAGATTCTCGATGTCGACGGGGTCGCCATCCAGCACGAGTTCGTTCCGGTAGAGGGCGTTTTCCTGGTAGATATCTTCGATGAACTGTCGATAGGCTTCCCCCGCGACGTCGACCCCATCACGTACCCAGCGTTCCATTCGGCCGAAGTTCTCGACGGCAGTCTTGTCCTCGAGGTTGTCGAACAGGATGGTGTACTTCCCGGCGTAATTCTCGATGGGATTCATCTGGGCGAACCCCGTCGCGAGAAACTCCGCCGGGACGTTTCCGTACGTCTCGGTGATCGCTCCTGGATCGAAGTACTCCTCGCTTCCCCACTGCTCGAGGATACCACCCGTATCGTCGAAATACAATCCCGTCGCCATGAGGCCGAGATTACGGACCTTCTCCGGGTGTAGCGCAGCGTACATCGTACTCAGTGTCCCACCCATGCAGTAACCGAGGACATTGATTTCGTCAGTTTCAGTTCGATTGCGGACGACATCGACGCAGTTGTCGATGTATCGATTCACGTAGTCTCCCAGCGTCAGCGACGCGTCGAGTCGGGACGGTTCCCCCCAGTCGATGAGATAGACGTCGAAGCCGTCCTCAAGAAACCGTCGTACGACGCTCTTGTCCGGCTGGAGGTCGAGGATATATGGTCGGTTGATCAACGCGTAGACGACGAGCAGGGGCGCGTCGTGTCGGTCGTCGGTCAGGGCCTCGTAGTGCAGGAGGTCGAGTTTATTCTCCGAATGGATGACCTCACTTGGCGTCTGGCCGACCTCGACTGAGGCGAGGTCGTCGATTCGCTCCGGAAGGAAACGCATCGTCTCGACGGCATCTGCGCCTCGTTCGAGCGTTCGACGCTGCAATTCGAGAGGCGCTGTAAATGGGTGCATTGTCATCACTGGTGTCGAACGTGCTGGTGATCACTCCGGGATAGGATCGATCAGAACCGTCGCCGTTCCATCCAACACGATTTCGTTGGCGTCGTTCTCGATTCGAGTTGTGAGGCGATACCGGGCACCGTCGAGTTCGTCGACGATTTTACATCGAGCCGTCAGTGTCTCGCCGATGTCCACGGGCTGTTGGAACTCCAGGTTCTGCGAGATGTAGATGGTCAGCCCGGGAAAGCACGCCAGTGCCGCGCTAATCAGTCCCGAGACGAGTGTCCCGTGGACGATTCGGTGGCCGAACCGTGTCTTCTCCGCGAACGCGTCGTTGAGGTGGAGGGCGTTCGTGTCGCTGGTCGCTTCGGCGAACTTCCGGACGTCGTCGTCCGTAATCTCCTTCGAGAAATTGACGCTGTCGCCCTCCTGCAGCGACGTGGGATCTGCGATATCGATGTCGAATTCACCTTTCGCACGGCCGTATGGCAGACGAGGGATGATAGCACCGCTTGTCTCGATGAGATGGGGGTGCGGCGTCTCGACGTACTTCTCGGGAGCGCTATCAAACAACGCTTGGCAGTCGTTCGAGCAGAAGTGGAACGACTCACCTTCGTACTCGGTAGTCGCTTCGGCAGATTCGAGTGGGATTTCCATCCCACACACGGGGTCAACTGGCATGGGTACGCTGAATTGAGGGCTGGTTCACGGATGGGTTCGGGATCAGGATCGTTCAGTCGGTCTGGTAGTGAATAACGTAGTCACTCACTATCAACGTACGTGTCGCTCGCATCGTCAACCGAGAACAACTGTAGAGGGCGATCACTTCCCAAGATGGTCAACCTCGTCGAGAGCTTCAGTCGCCACGTCTCCAAGTTCGCCTGCCTCGATGTGGGAATAGCGCTCTCGAACCATCTCCTCCGAGTTGTCGAGATATCGAGCTGCGACCGTGTAGCCGAATGCTCTGACGAGGACCTCTCCCATGCCTCGTCGACCGCCGTGAGGAGCGAGGTAGTCGTGTTTCGGGTGGACGATGTCGACCTCCCCCTCCTTGGAGAGTCGTTGGAGAATCGACCGTGCACCATCGGTCGTGATCGACGGCGGCCGAATGTCCCCATCGAGCGCCAGCAGGAGGTCGCGAGCGTATTCTTCACGGCGCTCAGTAATTGCCTCTGGGCGTTCCCCTCGGTCGGCTAGCTCTTCCCGGACGAGCCCTGCAAGCGTCCGTTGGTCGAACGTTGGAAACACCGGCCACCGCTCCGTCGGTGGGTCCATCAGCTGGCGATAGCTTCGCAGCGGCGAGATCACCGGGTCGGGAAGACTCGCGGCGTCCCATTGCTGTTTCTTCCGGTAGACGTCCATACTCCCGTCCTCGAGCGAGAGGTCCTCCCAGCGGACGCCGCGCCGGCGCGGGTCGTTCGGGTCCCGGAGGAGTTCCCCGACGCGGACAGCTGTGTACGCGAGGACGAACACCAGAGCCCGGTCACGAGCCGCTTTGAGCGCGGCGTAGCGCGCTCGCTGCTTGTCGAGTGGGTCAGTATCCTGTGAGAGTGTCGTGTACGCCTCGACGGCGTCGCGGGCCCGTTCGTCGACGTGGCGGGTGAGGGCGTGGCGCTGTTCAGACGTCCAGGCCTGTTGGTCGCCGGGCTTGCGGCCGTCGTCCTCCGGCAGCGGCGCCATCGCACTCGCCCTCTGCGCGTAGTGGGCCTCGAGATACCCTTCGTTGACACACCACCCGCACCACGCAGAGATATAGCGGTAATAGGTTTGTACCGTGTTCTGCTTGAGTCCCCGATCTCCACCGAGATGCCGGGCGTACTCCCGGAACACGCGTTCGTCGAGATCTTCGAAGGTGGGTTCGCGGTCGACGTCATCGGGGACGATCCCGATCCAGTCGTCGCCGCGGTCGCCAGCGGCCCACTCGACGAACCGCTCGAGCTCGCGTGCAGCGTTTCGTCGATAGTTCCCGCCGTCGCCACCGCGGCCTTTCCCCTTGTCCTGGAGATAGCGCTCGAAGGAACTCGCGAGTGACTGATCGGAGCGTTCTCGGGGAGTCATGGTTCTTCGTTCGCGTACTGGTAAGTCAGACGAACATCCTCGAGGAGTGCTTCGACGATTTCCCAGAGGATCAGGGAAGGAGTCTCGTGTTCAAATGTGATCCCACAGCGGTCCTCCGTATTGGCGGCAGAGTACTGGAAATGCGCCCGTCCGAGATCGGGATGGTCCTCGTCTTGGTGCCAGCCGGCGTGAAAGCCCGTGTTCGGATCGGTGTAGTTGATACGGAACCAATCGTGAGGGGCCTGTCGATACCACCTGACGGTCAGTTCCGGCGAATCAGGGCCTGTCGGGGGATCCAGACGGGCTGGATCAAAAACCGCCCGTAGCTGCTTGGCCTCGATATCGTCAGGAACGTACTCGACGGCCGTGATCTGGGGGACACGGTCGAGGACGTCCCGCTTCAATTGGGCGTAGAGGTTCGCGTTCGGGTCACCACCTGGATGCGGGACCGACATCCGTTAGCTGCTGGCCTCGGCAGACTCTGTCGTCGGAGCGAGGAAGTCCCATTCGCGGATGGCAAAGCCAACGATCTGGATACGACGCTGAAGGTGCTCCCACTCGCGGGCAATCTCACGGCGACGGTCTTCCTCGTCACCGTCAAGGGACTCGTCAGCGAGCGTTCCGCGAAGCTGGTTCGGTAACTCGACGCCGAATTCGTCCTCCCAGTCGCGGATCTGGGTCTTCATATCGGCGAGCCGGTCCGTAAGCTCCTCGACAGTGTGTCCGCTGTCTCGAAGGCGCATCGCCTCCTGCATCGCTTGGCGGCGATAATCAGGGTAATACGTCGTGTGAGTACCGCTTTCGTCACGGTGGAGGACGCCGTCGTCGACGAGTCGCTCGAGGACGCGCTTAGTTGGTTCGTGTGACCAGCCCGCTTCGGAGGCGATCCAGTTGGCTGTCTGTGGCTCCGACAGCTGCCGAGCAACCATCCGCACGCGGTCTTCACCCGTGGTCTGGCGTTCCATCAGGCCCTCGGAGTTCGATTCGTCTTCGGTCATACAACACCCTTCGGACTGTGTCTTAATATAGATTGAGGTCATTAGTCCTATATCGAATGCGCTTCTTCGCCATCGCCTCGACCTCGGCTGAGGAGAGTCAGAGCAAACTCGGAGCCCGGTCTTGTCGGCTCTACCCCGGGGGAAGCGCCGTTGTGAGGGGGTTGCAGCATTCGTGCTTCACCGACGGCGGCGGGGCACTTCAAAGTGGTCGTGATTACCAGTGTAATCACGACCAGACAATAATTCGGGTGTATTGCCCAAATTCAGCAGTTTCAGCCTACAATGGCCCTATTTGTGTTGCTATAAATCCTATGTGGCTATACCAATAGGCCGGCCATCCTCCTTCAGGGTGATTCGTCGATTTACAACGCAGAGACGCCTTCTACTCGGTCAGATACGTGAATGGTGTTCATTGGGAAACGGTGACCTCTGCACTCAGAATTCGTGAGTTTGGTACTCCAGAATGAGTGGTTCATATGAATAGTATGCTATTCATGCTATCCAGCCTTTTCCAGCGATTCACATCCCTTAAGAGACAACTATCCCCCTTCACGTTTCTTGGATGAGGAATAGCATTCTATTCACGCTATTTTGAAATCGAATCCTTTCGTTCTTGCTCGAATCGTTCAGCGACCTCGTCAACCAAGTCTTCCTCTACAACCGTGCGCAGCAAGGCGTCAGTCATCTCCCGGACAACGATATTCTGATATCCACGGGTGCTGAGTTCACGCTCTAGTTCGTAGTTCAGCCAGGAATCGAAGTTCTCGATGGTCTCTTCGCGTGCGTAGAACGGCCGTTGATTGGCTGCCTCGTATGAAAAGGCAGTATCTGATATCGGGTCTAATTCCTCAACGGTATCCTCATCCGGTTGGTCGACGTGTTCGGTTGCCGTGTCTGTGGTCGATGGCTCGGACGACTCCTGTTTAGTCGTCTTGTCTTGCTCGTCTGCATTGTCATCCAGTGTCTGACTAAGATCTGCGAACGGGTCACCGTCGTCAGCCATGTCGGACCACCTCACCAGCTTCGACGATGTGGGCGAGTTCGTCGAAGCACTTCAGCTGGTCACAGTCAGGATCGTAGTCCAATAGCGGTTTGCGTTCACCGTACGCCTTTGTGATGCTGGTTCGGTCGCGGATACCGGGTGTCGGACTAATATCGCCGGTCCCCACAGCCTCCCAATCCGTGATTCGGGCGAAGTTCGGGATTCGATCCTGCAAGCTGTTGTGGGAGTTCAGTCGTTCAAGGAGCTGGCGGTCCTGCGTCTGCTGGTCGATACGCCCATCCAGCATGTTCGGGACGAGGGCAAGGACGTCGACGTCCATGTGCTTTCGCAGCGGGGCAATCTGACGCTCGATAGTACGTTCCAGTCCGGACATCGCCTCGTTGCCGGGCGCCAGTGGAAGTACAAGATTAGACGTCGCGACGAGAGCGTTGTCAGTCAGTCGCGAGCGATAGGCAGGCGAGTCCGTGACGATGAAGTCATATTCGTCGCCAAGCAACGGCTCAACGACCTCACGCTTCAACAAAGCAGACGGCTGGAACACGTCACCGACGACGATTTCTCGCTCGACCTGCTCGAGATCCTCGCTTGAGGGAAGGAGATCGAATTCATATCCGGTATCGTAAACGACTGAGGTTGGGTCTGCCTCGTCGAAGAAGACCTCACCGATACCCTCGTCTGTATTGTGATAGTGGTCATCGAACCCGAGACCGACTGAAGCGTGTCCATTCGGATCGAGGTCGATGAGGAGGACATCTTGGTCGTGGGTGGCTAGCTGACGCGCGAGATTCACGGCGATGGTTGATTTGCCAACGCCACCCTTCAGCATACAGACTGAGACAGCTCGGGAATTCCCCGCTGTATCCACGGATTCGTACGGGCTATTTGGGCTTTTCGTACTATCTAGGCTATTCCTGCTATTCGTTCCCGCCATGCTATTCTGGAATAGTGCTCTATCCCCTCTTATAACTAAGGGCAGTGAATAGCCGAATAGCTAAAATAGCTTAGATATTATGAATAGCCCGAATAGTATGAATAGATTAAATAGTATAGATAGAAACATATCTTTGAATAGGATGTTATCTCAGAATAGTATCCGATTTCAGAATATCCCTAATAGTGCAGGGCTAGTACGTGCCGCAGGCGGGAGGATTTGCACCTACTCCGTCCCTTTGTCAATGACGGCCCCGTCCAATCGCTTCCAAACCGTATCGAACAGAGGTGGATCGCCGGTCAGGTCTGGAAGTGAGGTTTCCCACTGGCGCTGAATGTCCTCGCGCTGATCCACCGGCAGACCTGTGGTGAGATCAACGTCAAGGTCGTCGTGGTCGCACTTTGTTTCGAAGGCAGGAAGGACAACGTCGAAGTTAATCTCAACAGACTCGCTCTCGAGGAGCTGGTAGAGGTCGTAGTAATCTCTGGCGGCACCCCGTTGGAAGATCGCCCGAAGTTTCTCCGCGAAGATCTCATCGACACTATACGCCTGCAGTTCGAACTCCGGAATATCCTCGTAGGAGTGCGTATGGTGAACCGAGTCGAATGCAATGTACTCGTCGACCATCACGTCGAGGCTGGTCGTATTCGGATGGTCAAGCACTGCCCGATACTGGATGCTCATGTCAACGTAGTGTGTCGGATAGTGTTGCTGGCGGGACTCGTGGTGCTCGCTGATGGTGAACTCGATCCCGGAGCGCTCGGTAACTGTGTCGAGGACGCCGCGGAGGTCGTCTTCTGATCCTTTGTACTGGCCTTCAACGCCGAAATCGAGGTCCTCTGAGAATCGCCACGACTGGGGGAAGTACAGTTTGCTCAGCGCCGTTCCACCTTTGAACATTAGGTTCTCGCCAAAGCCACTCGTGAAGATACCCCAGAGAATCCAGGAATTGACGTAGTTCTTCTCAGCATAGCCCTGGCGGACACCTAGCTCACGGGCAAGGACACGGAGACGGTTTTGACTGATCATTAGAATCAGGACTCCGTCGGACCGAGCGTGCCCGGGTCGACGTTGATTCGAAGGCGATACTCACTGTTGTAGGTCCCCTGCTTGTTCCGCGTTGGATCGAGCAGCGAGTACCCGCTCGTGAACGACTCGACGAGCGTCTTACGCGTCGGGAGGTCGATACCTAGCTCGTCGGCAACGTAGACGATCCGTTTGGTCGCGGCGCCGTTGTCGAGCCGCTGGAGGTACTCGCCGACCGTCGCCCACGAACAGTCCTGGTTGTCCACCGCGACCATCGCCGTAGCCAGTTCCCGGATGCCACCACAGTACTCAGGATGGTCAGCACAGTCGACGAGCGTCTTCTCTAGGTCGGCGACGTTCACGACAGTTCCCTCGATGGACGTCGGCTCGTAGCCGAAGAACTTCCGCTGAGTGACCGTCGCGACGCGGTATGGGACGCCGTGGATCTCGCGACTCTGGGCTCGCGTCGGGGTGACGACGTACACGGTTCGAGGCACCTGCTCGGTTAGCCCGTGATGGCTGAGGGCGCTATAGTAGCCGATGTACATCGGCTCGGCGACGTGTGAGGCGATGAGGTACTCGTGGGTCGTGTACACAGCCTCCTCGCCGGCAGCTAATGGAATGATGAGATACCGGCCGGGGAGCAGCCGATCCAGCCACCCCTTCTCGGCGAGTCGTGAGGCGATCTCGCGAGCAGTATTGGATGCGACCCCGAGTGTCGCCTCGATATCGTCGATCGAGATGATCTGGTGGCCCTCCGCGGCGAGGCGCGAGAGGAGTCGGCTCTCACGGGTGGAAAGCCCTTGCCGTATATTTGTGACCTCTTGTGTGGAGCTCATACCTGCGTTTCGTGCATAGAATATGAAGGCCCGGAGGCTTCAACGTTGCGCCTCTCTATCTCTTCGAGTAGACCACCAACTAATAGACTCGAGTTAGAGGGATCGGGGGCCAATCTGGGTGACGTCCGACCTGGATGTCGCCGGTGACGAACGAGAACAACTGGAGACGGCGGCCGACGAAATTTCGGATACTGTGGTATGATCCATCGTACTATGAGACGTAGCTGGTGCGAGCTGTCGAAGGTATCGTCTCACCTCTCGGATGGAAACGGTCAGATATTCGACGGCTGTTGGCGGAAACACGAACGGTCAGGATCACGTCTTTCTGACCGAGCAGCAATAACAGAATTACGTAGGGCACACACCCCCCTCGTTCGGAGTGAGATCCCGTACGACCTACGGTATGGATAGTAGCGGTAATCAGCTACAATTTCTCGGCTAGGGCGGGTTCTTTCCAAAACCGCAAGATAGCGTGGACTTCTGATGATCCGTCGTCTAGTTTCAGGCCTAGATTTATTACCTAGTAGTGCAAACTATTCACCAAGTAGAATACGCCACTAGTTAGAAGTATTCGTGAATACGCCTAACACTGGAACTACAGCTGTTCTATCCTCTGGTTTCTAAGCACTAAACGTTGCGTCGAGAGGGCTACTCGATGTATTTCAAACCGCGACCTCATGATCAGGTGGAAATACGATCCTTAATCCGGTGGTATGTAGGACATGATCTCATTCCGAACGAGGGGGGTGTGTCCCTGGAACTCTCATATCTGCATCTATCCAACGAGAACTGAAACTGCATCGCTGATTAGGTTAGCAAGTACCTCATTCCGAATCAGGGGGGTGGAGTCAGCATATTTCACATATCTGACGACAGCTCACTTTGAATCGGGTTTCTCCGTGAATGAAGACGCTATCCTGCGGTTTCGTGCTATTCAACCTCTATAGGCGTCAAATCTCATTCCGAACGAGGGGGGTAACGACTAAGTGGTTTCCTTTCGAGGGTGGAGCCATGACGGGCAACGGCGGATCTGAAGGAGGGGGTGACACACCAATCACGGAGCAACAGCTGGATGATTTCGATACGACCATGGTGGACACTCCGGCCTCTGAAAATTCCTCTACTTCGGAAGAAATCCAACGACAAGAGCCGAATGACCCAGCGAACGACCCATTGTTCGTTCGGGAAGGCGATGAACATGGTTCATCGACCAAAATCTGGGCAGATCGGGATTTACTCTCTATTGGAACTGTTCCGGGCCCGGACCGGATCGTCGGTCGAGATGCAGAAATCAAATCAGTTGCTGGTGAAATCCGACATCTCGTTCACGAATCCCAACCAAATCACGTTGTCATTTATGGTGAGACCGGGACTGGAAAATCACTTGTCAGTCGACACGTATCTGACCGTCTCGTTGATACTGCCACTGCCCGTAACGTCCCCGCTGCAAGCATCTACGTCGAATGTAAGAAGAATAATACCGAAACCCGAGTCGCCCGAACAATCGCCCGTGCCCTAAGTGACACATCCGATTCCGGCATAGAAATCCCTCGTGTTGGTTTAGGGTCCGCTGAATACTACGATTACGCCTACGACATCATCGACGAGTACTATGATGGGCTCATCGTCATCCTCGATGAAATCGACATGGTTGATGACGCTGAGGGACTCCTCCATGAACTCTCGCGAGCCCGGGAAGCCGGGCATACTGATGCCTATATCGGGATCATCGCTATCAGCAACGACATCGACTTCGGGCAGAAACTCAATGCACGCGTTCAGAGCTCGATGCGAACGACGGACTTCGTTTTTGAACCATACCAAAGTGATCAGATTGAGCAGATCCTCGAGTATCGACGAGATGCGTTCCAAGACGGGGTCGTGCAAGATGGCGTCATAACCGAGACTGCTGACCGATCGGCGGATGAACATGGTGATGCAAGGAAGGCAGTCGACGTCCTGCGAATTGCCGGTGATATCGCTGACGACAACAATGCTGAGGTCGTGAGGACGGACCACGTCGATAAAGCAGTCAAGCGTGCAGAGATTAATCGAGTCAAGGAGACGATTGAGAGTACCTCCCCGCAGTCGAAACTCGTGCTCTACACTCTCGGTCGCTTAACCGGCTCGAACAATCGTCGCTTCCGTACTTCTGGAATCTACGCCCAATACGAGACGACCTGCGGTGACGTCGGCGCTGATCCGCTCTCGTATGATCGAGTGAGTCAGATTCTCAGCACGCTCTCGTTAATGGGAATCTCTGAATCACACCAGGTCGGTGGTGGACACAAGCAGGGTGTCTATCTGGAACATCAGCTCATCAAGGACAGGGACGTAGTGATGAAAGCAGTGGTGGAGAGCGACGAACGGCTTTCGGAACTACATAACGGAACGTACGAGCTCTGAGCGAGCAGGCGGGTTCACTCTACCTGGAATCCCACTACTGAAGCTCATTCCGAATCAGGGGTGTCAATCCTCTGGGATATAAAACAATCTCATTCCGAATCAGGGGGGTGGTTTCGAGGTGACCTGGCTAGCTAATCGTCTGGATTGACCGGTCCTTTGTATTTCGAGCGTATCCTATCTCCTTCCCGCCACTGCCAGTAGTAGTAGCGGTTGTCGTTGATCTCCTTGATCGTGATCGTCGCTTTCGAGGGGACGTCATCGGGAAGATTGTCGGGGCGCTCGTCGTTTTCGTCTTCCTTCTCCGCTTCGGCAAGGCGTGCCTCGCGCTCGCGATACTCGGCGAGGTCCTCGGCATAGCGGGCAACGTCTCGGAGCAGCTCGGGCGAGTAGTCGTCGAGTATGTCGATGACGTCGGTGGGGAGGTCCGCTGGGGGCGTCGGGGGCTCGTAGGACATGGGCCGATCTTTGTTAACCAACAGAGACGCAAGGAGCATAGTTTTGTTGGTTAAGCCGCTACCAACGGCTCTCACCGGTTCTCCAGCAGCTGTAACACTACTCGAAACTCTCTATCAAGCAGTTTCGTCTGATGTTACAACCCTCCGAGGACTCTCGAACGCTGGGCGATCCTACGAGTTCGAAGGGAGTCGACCATCAGGTCGTGGGACCTGCCCCTGTTTGATCTCGTGATCGACTCGTCGGAGGTGTTTACAGCCGCCCTCGGGCGTTCGTTTCCGCCAATCTGGGCAGGTACACGACTCGCTGATCACATCCACTTCGTATCGGTTCCCCGATGCTGATCGGACCTCGTACCGGCCGCCTTTTTCGAGCAGCGAGACGACCATCTCTTCGTCGACGGCGCGTCTGGTGCGTGGATCCAGACCGTCGAATTGGATCGAGTGCTCCGTAACGACCATCCGGTCGCGAACGTCGCCGGTTCGGCCGCCGTCTGGCGCAACGGCAGCATCAGGATCGTGGAGCCGATTCTCGAGCAGGTCTTCGACCGGATGACTCTCTGGCCATAGGTACTGGATTTCACGACGCTCGCGATGGTCGTAGGAGCCGCAGGCGGCAGCACTCCCGGTCCAAACGCGCCACGCACCGAGTGCGGCCATCACGTCGACGATGATCCGCGGAACGGTCTCGTACTCGTCGGGGTAGAAGATTCGAAAGCGGGTACACTCCGCCTGCGGCGGAACAGTCTCCCACCACTCGACGTCGTCGCCCCAGCTGTCGAACATCGCGTTGTCCTCCCCGTACCCCACAGTCACGCCGTCGATCTGCGATACGTTCACCGACAGCTCGTCGCCCTCGCCTTCGAGCAGCCGGAGAACGGCGTACCGGAGATACTCGTGCTCCGGATGGTCGGTAGACTGGGCGACCTGGTCGTGGTGTTCTGCGACTCGTTCCGCCTCCTCGAGAACGGTAGTTAGGTACTGGTCGGTCATGGGTCGATGGAGACGGGACTACGCCTCCGCCCCTCGGCGGGCGCCGATAAACGTAACCAACGAAGACCCATTTTTGCGTTCGATTGTTGGTTAACTGGAACGGACTACGAGGTCAGCCCTCGGCAACTATGCCGATAATCTCCTGGGCGGTCGAACTGATTCGACCGAGCCGATCCTGGACCACCTCCGCATCGTCGTTCTCCCACGCGGCGAGGTAGAACGCTGACCCGCTCGTGTCCAGTCCGAGAAACCGACCAACGATATACGCGACGGCTTCCGCTTCGACTTCGCGTTTCGCGCGCTCGGTGTCGTCGTTGACGTCGAAATGCAGTAGCGCGTGAGCGTACTCGTGAATCAGTGTGACGGCGAGGTCGGCCTGATTCTCGCGAGCTTTCGCCTTGACGACCGGCTGGAGGTCATGCAGGCTCCGGTCCTCACAGACGCCCATCGCGTCGCCATGCTCCCAGTCGTCGGCCTCGACGATACGAACGGTCACACCGAGATCCGACGCTGCGTCGGTCAGTGTCGGAACCAAGTCCTCGGCATCCCCGGTTGCCTCCGTCTCCAGCTCGGGAAGCGGCTCACCGTCGGTCTGCGACACGTCGAAGACAGCGGTCGGTTTGAACCCGACGAGTCCTTTCGACCACTCCTCGGGCGGCGTCTCGTCGTATTCACACTCACTGTCCTCGTGGTAGCTGGGCGAGTTCTCGCACTCCGGGCACTGCTTCGCGATGATCGGTGCCCAGATCCAGATCGCCTGTTCGCCTTCCTGGACGTACCGGTCGAACTCGTTCCGCCAGGTGTTGAAGCCGGCGACCTTCGTCGCCTCGGGACACTGGAGTTTGATGAGCAGCGTGTTGCGATGTGAGTAGTCGTGGAAGCGACTCTGGATGTCGAGCCACTCCTGGAACTCCTCGCTCGCCTGCGCTTCATCGACGTCGTCGACGAGTTCGTCGATCCAGGCTTCGATGGTACTGTGCATCTCGTCGTGTCGTGTGTCAGTCTCATCGAACGAGACCGACGAGTGACTGGCTGTAACCATTGTATTCACCGAACCGAGTGCGACGGCGTCGACGTCAGTTCAGGACGCGCCGCACCCCTCGGGGGCGCACAACAAACGACGGTGCTCCTGAGAGGGATATCGGGGCCGCTATCGGAGGCTGGGATTAACAATCGGTGCGAGAATACCGTCGAGAGCATGGGATTCGTCGATGTGCTTCGCGGGGTCATCAGACCCAGCACGGCCGATACGGCCACGCTGTATGAGTGCCGCCACTGTGGTGCGACCCTCTCGGCAGATACTGAGACGTGTCCGACCTGTGGTGGCGAGGACGTCGCCTGCTACCGATTCTAAGGAGGTCTTGCTCGGACCGCTGCTCTCGTTGTCGGCACTGCTTGTGTGGTCGTGTCCGTTCAGCCCCCCTCGGTGTGAATGGGGGGATCTGGTTATCGGAGCGCTGCTTTCTCGTCAGCGAAGCCAACCGTGACGAGGTACTCGAGGAACGCGTCGAACCGTTCGACGTCGCTGGGTGTGTCCGTCGCGAGGTGTCGCACCCACTCGATGGCCCACTGGAACGCGGGGTCGGTCCCGCCTTTGCCGTGGATATACCACCACCGAGCTGCTTTCAGGACGACGAGCGGATTCGTCGGCGGCTGCTCACCGGCGAGGCCACGCGTAATCGACTCGATCTCCTCGGGTACCTCGGCGGGATCGACCTCGCCTGATTGCGTGTTCGTTACGTCGACTGGAATTGCATCAACCGAGACGTCGGTCGGACTTTGTTGTTGACTCACGGAAACTCACCTTCTGGGAAGGCTCTCTATCGAGCCCTCGCCCTCTCCGGGGCGCGAAAAACCAACTCGTAGCGTCACGCAGGTGGGAGGTAGACGCTCTGCTCGCCGGCGATCTCCTCGAGGTTGTTTCGATGACGGTGCGCGAAATAGCAGTCGTAGCTGCAGTATCCACAGACATCACCGGTGTCGTACTCGGCGACGAAGGGACCGCGCCGGGTCGTCCAGACGTTCGCTCCGCATTCGGTACAGGCAGCACTCTCGAGATCGGTCGGCGATGGGCCTTCGTACTCGATCTCGAGGGGGTCGTCGTGAGGTGTCGAGTCGGGCCAGACACCGTGAGACTGCCAGAAGGTCTTGAGGCGGGCGAGACTGTGACGGACCGTCTTGCGAACCGTGACGTGGTCTGCATCGCGACCGCTGTCGTCCCAGCCGTCGGCCGTCCAGAACTCGCCGAACTGTGCTCCCCGATGGAGACCGTTCCAGTCGAGGCCGACGATGTCGGCTGGTTGCTCGTCCGTGAGCGTCGGTCGGGTCAGCTGCTGGATGACGTCCCACTGTTTCGGTGGGCTACCGCCGAGAATATGGACACGCCGCCCCCGCCAGTCGGTCGGCTCGGAGAACTCGTGCGCCAATCGATCGGCGTACCCCCGCGAGTAGCCGAGCACAATATCGTTCGGGATCACATCGATCACCTCCCGGCACTTGGGGACGATGACGAGTTCTGCGTCGGGATAGCTCGCCTGAATCTCGCGCGCGGCGGCCACGTACTCGTCGACGTCGTCTCTCTCGTACGCATCCCCGATGATGCCGACCTGAGGTTCGTGCTCGAAAAAGCGGGCGACGTATCGATCCAGATCGGGATTCCGAAAGTCGTTGTCGAGCATCCCGACGGGGATGTCCAGGTCCTGATACTGGGTCTGTTGATAGCCACAGTCTTCTCGGAAGCCGGGCAGGTAGCCGAGATTGTATGCGTCGAGCGCGAACGGCGCTCGATGGAGGAACGCCACGCTGTCGGCTTGTCTGGCAGCCGCAATCGTACTCGCAGTGCTGCTGCTGGGACTGATATCGAGTGACATGGATAGGAGCATGCGAGGGCGAATCCGACCGCCCCACACCCTCTCAGGGGGCGAAAAACGATGCTGCAGACAGCATTAACCAACACCATCTGTCGAAACCAGCAATTTGTTGGTTAATTCGGAGCGCTCACACGTCTTGAAACCGCTACCAGGATATTCGGGGACGAGATGTGTTGATCGTCTCCGCCCAGTGTTGAGCCCGTCAATCAGTCGAGCTGTTGTGGATGGACACGATGGTTGCACGGCGCGACCACGGCCTCACTCGGGCCAACGATCGTCACGCTCGTTATCCGGCGATCACAGACTGGACACTGCTGTTCGGCGTTCTCGTTTGCCATGAATAGAAACGCGAAAACGAGTGATAGCGCTAGTTCGTGACCTGCTGGAACCGCTCGCGAAGCACCTCTTCACGTGCTTCGAACTGCTCGACGTTCGCCTGCAGATCCTCGTTCACACGCTCGATGCTCGCGAGCGCCCGCTCGCCGGCGAGCGAGGATTGCGACCCATCACCGTCCTCGGTGTCCAGCTGCTGTTCGTAGGCCTGTTCGACACGCTCGATGGTGCCCTCGGGATTGAACAGGATATCGTTCGCGACGCGAACGTACTGGTCGAGAGACGCGCCTTCTTTCCCCTGGAAGAAGTGGGTGAGCGCGTATGTCGCGCCGGAGTGCAGCGTCCACATGTCGATCTCGAACGGTGACGCCGCGTTGGCCTCGGTATCCTCGGTAGCACGCTCGGCCAGGTAGTCTGGGAAGCCGAGGAGACTGTAGAACTCCGTGACGGTGAACGGGAGCTCCGAGAAGTCGAGGTCGATGTCCTGGGCGTCGCGGATGAACTCAAAGAGGTCGTCGGCGACGAGTTCGACCTGTGCGAGGATCTCCTCCCACCAGGTACGGAAGTTCCGAACGTCCCCGACGTGCTTGATGACCTCTTTGTCGGTGAGTGACCGCATCGTGTTCGAACAATACCCATCTTGGGCGAAGCCCTCGACGTAGACCGCGTGCTCGCCGAAGAAGTCGTAGCCGGAGGTCACACCCATCGTGATCGGTTCCGAGCGGCCCGGGAGGCGCACCTCGAGGCCGTCGAACATCACGTCCATGTGGACTTCGCCACCGCCTCGGTAGCGCCGGATCTCGCCGAACATCACGTCGCCCAGCGGTGTCTCGTCGATGGTCTCCTCGCGAAGAACCTCCTCGAGCGGCCCGTAGACGTCGACCGGGTTGATGATCGAGTAACTGTTCGTGGGCACGTGGAAGAGGGGATCTGCGTCGGGCTCGTCGGCCCCTGCCTGGTCACGCGCTCTCGTCGGCTCGACGACGGCGTTGAAGCGCTCCGTCTCGACCCACTCGTCAGTATAGGGATTCTGGTAGGCCACGGTCGTCTCGACGGCCTGCGGGAGGTCGCGAACCGCTTCGACGAAGGACTCTGGATCGTCGACCGTCTTCTTCTGACGGTACCACTCGGGTAGTTCTGTGTCGGTTCGTCCGTCGACGCCGGCGAACACGGTGCTGGATTCTGGATCTTTCATTTGGGTCACCTCGAAATCGGTCTCAGCTATCGCGACGACGCTCTCATCACGCGCCCTGCGCCCCTCTCCCGGGCGCAAAAACGACTCTACTTAACCAACACCGTCCCCCAAGAATCCAGTGCTGTTGGTTAACTCTCTGAACGATTCCGACACCTGTCTTTGACTCTCTGACTTACTCGTCGGCCTGACGTCGACGGCGTACCTGCTCCGGATTCGGCACCCACGGATGGGCGTCCCAGCAGTGGAGGGCGTGCTCTCGTGGTGTGTCGAACAGCGCCCCGCAGGACCCACATTCATAGGTCATCTCGGGCCAGCGTTCGGTGACGAACATCGCGGTCACCGTTGATCTGATCGGGTCTGGGGCGGTCGACCGCCGAACGTAGTCGTAACCGATCACCGTCCGTCGACGAAGAGCCGACCGCGCCAGCCGTTCGGGCTTGTCCGTCGGGAGATACACCCAGCGGATGAACGCCTCTTCCGACGCTTTTGCCGACGGTTGGAGTATGAACCATCGGTCGTGCTCGTCACAGAAGAGATACCGCTCAGTGCCTCGATTCTGGAGATAGAACGGATCACCACGACCGGGAATCAGTCGAAGCCCCACGGACGGCGAGATCGGGCTGAGAAGCCGGTCTTCAAGTGAGGGCGAGCGGGACTCACCGGACGACGTCTCGGCCTCGAACTCGTCGAGCGTCGCTTCGCAGGTCATGAGTCATCGGGACTCGTCTCGTCTGTGGCTTCCTCCGCTGTTCGCTCGTGTCGGTCGTTGTATCGCTCGAGTTCCCGGCCGATGCGCTCCAGTGCCTCGACAGCCCGTTCGATCAGCTGGTAGGTAGTTCGCGAGAGGCGAAGGTTCTCCATTAGGTGTCCTCCTCGTCCGGCTCGATGAGGTCGTTGCTCTCAGCGACGAGTTCCTGCACGGCGGGTGCAGGGTCAGTTTCGACCGGCAGGGTTCGATGATCGAGCGGGGCGGGGTATGCCCGGTCACCCTGTGAACAGAGTATGATCAGCCACTCCTCGCTCCCGTCACCGAGGACGACGTAGTGGTCGATGTCCTGGCGCTGGAAGACCGTCCGATCTGCTCGACTCACGACACTCCAATTCACCGGCAGCGATGTCGACGCGACGCCACCGTCTGGCGTGGGGGCGTGACGGTCTTGGAACCCACCGAGTGCAGCCTCGATGTCGTCACCGGTGAGATGCCAGCAGTCAGCCGGGCCACCGCACACCAACTGACTCACCACCTCATTTCGGAACTGGATGTAGTACTGGTGGGCGACGCTCTCGTCGTCGAAGTAGTCGAGGAGGAGCGCACAGGCGAGCTGCGCCGGGCCGCTTCCGGTGTAGCCCCACTCGAATCCCGCCGGGCTATGTCGGACGAGGTCGAGGCTTCGGTCGGGCGAGAGGCGCTCGTGCTCTGTGAGCTTCAGCACCACCGGAGTTTCGTCGACGCGCATACCCACGTACTCGACGTGGTCTGCGTTGGTCTGGCATTGCTCACTATCATCCTGTACTGCCGCTCGTGGGTGGTTGGTCGAATCCGTCTTCATAGGTCGAATGCGGGTTATTGGATTCCCCGCACCCCTCTTGGGGGTCGAAAAACTCTGCCGGACGAGCGTACTCGAGGCGACTGATGCGCTCTCGCTGAACGGTCAGTGAATGTAGAAGATTATCTTGTCCGGACTCTCACCCATGCTGAGGCCTGTACCGACGCAGTAGCTATCCGCATCTTCGATGGCTTTGATGATGGGCAAGAGGTCTTCGGTGCCGTTCTTCGCCTCGACGTGTTCCTTAATCTCATCCGCGTACTGATCCAACTGGGTGACCTTGGACTTTGATGGGTCAACCTTCGCTGTTCCGTGCTCAAGGATTGTTTCAGGAACATCGAGATCCATTGTTTCGTCGACCGGCTCACCGCACTCTGTACAATCCATGGTGGATCTCACGACGCCGGTTTTCTAAGGCTTTGTCTGTTCTACTGGGGGAATTAGCGCTCGGCGCCGTAGACGATTGCTGAGCGGCTTTCGTAGCCGCAGTCTCGACACTCGAACCACCGTTGTACCTTCGTGCCGTCAGCACTCTTCTGGCCGACGACGACGTCTTCGTTAGGACACTCTGGACAGGGTAGTTCAGGCTGAGGGCGCTTTCGGAGTTCGTCACGAAGTGATGTGGCTTCCTTCGTCGCGAATCCGCGCGACCATACGGGATAGCCGTCGACGAGAATCGCGGCCCGCCACTTATACACGTACGAGTCCGGCGCTCGATGAAGCACCGCGTGTGCCGTGGTTTCTGTATTCCGGTACGTCAGGGTCGGAGTACGGCTCTCTCGGGTCCAATTGATCAGTCGTGTCATAGTTACTCCTCGAAAAGACAGCGAGCAGCTGCGTCGTCGCCGGCAAGCGTCTGCTGGTCCTCGGTTGTGTCAGCGAAGAGACTGGACTGCTCACCCTCGGATGGTTGCTCAACTTCAGGCCGGTCGTCGACGCCGAACTCACTCGCCTCGGGCCGATCGAGACGTGAATCCCGGTCGCGATGATCCACGTCAGCGCCGAAGTCCTCGAGTGAGGTTTCGACGCTCGTCTCTGTGACTTCGAGCTGGCCATCATCACCGAACGCGGTCTGCTGTTGAATCTCGATTTCGGGTCGCTCGCTCATTTGGATTGAGCCTCCACCCACCGAGGCTCCGACAGACACCTCCGAGTGTCGCGTCAGTCGCCCTGGGAGCGGATCTCGGTGGCACGCTGTTTGAGTCGGCGGAGGATCTGGACCCGTTGCTGATTCGCGTTCTCGTAGGCGACGCAGGCTCGCAGCGTCTCCATGTCGTTGATCGTCACGATACCGGCGTTGATGAGTCGCGTGTTTGGTGGGTCGAGCCGTTGCTCCGGTGTGAGACCATCTGGTTCTGCAGCTTGGTCTGACGAGTCACTCACGTATGTTCGCCTCCGCCTTTTCAAGGCGGCAACAAACCGCTCTAACTCGCTTTCCGTCTTCCGTAGCTACGGGGACGGATTCGCAGCTATCGTTACTGCTGCTGTCGCGGTGACCGCTGTCTCACTTCTGTTGTCGCTTGAGAAACTCGAGGAGGATCTCGATGTCCTCAGCCGATGCCGACGATTGGCCGAACAAGCTCTTGAATCGGTGATCGAGTCCGCCCTCTTCGATGAACGCTTGTGCGTCACTGAGCTGTTCCCGAAGGGCATCAGCATCGCCGCGATGCAGATGTGTCTCGACTAGATCTAAGTCGATCGAGGGGATCGCAGCAAGGACATCTGCGAGATCCGTTTTCCGGCCACTATGGAGCTTGGCGGCAACGAGCACTTCCCCATCAGCGGCTCGTGCAGTCGTCGACCGAGTCCCGCCTGAAATCGTCGTCGGGGAGCTGTGCGTGCATAGATAGTCGAACGACCACTCTGCTTCGGTTTGTCGACACCCAAGTCCGTTCACGAGAATGTCCACACCGACCGGATGGGGCAGTCCTTCGGTTCGTTCGAAGCAGTCGATTTCCCGGTTGTAGATTGTCTCTTCTGCTGGGACTTCGAACTCGGTTGTCCGTTCGAAGCCATGCTGTTCCAGAAACGCCACGACGTCCTTGTAGTCGTCCGGAGCGATGACGAGGTCGAGGTCGGTCGAGAACCGCGTCTCGAACTGACTGATTGCGAATCCACCAACGAGGACGAATTCAATGTTTGACTGCTCCAGTTCTTCGAGCACCTCGATGAGTGCCTCACTGCGGTCTTCCTGGCTCATGCTCAGGCGGGCTCCCGGCGATAATTCGCATCGGTGTCGACGTCGTCGTACATTCGGCCGAGCATGTCGAGTGCCGACTGGAAGGTTGCGTAGTACTCGTTCGCGAATGCCACGGTCTCCTGAAGCGGGATGACGGGCCGTCCGTCGACCATCTCGGCATCGATCTGTGGTCGGGGCTCGAGGACGACCTGAATGGCATCATCAAGGTCTTCAGCGGGCTGGCGTTCTTCCGCAGTCGGGATTCCGAACCGATCGAAGAACGTCTTCCAGGCGTCGACGTCCTGCTCGCGAACAGCGATGAACAGGGGATAATCCTCCGGGTCGCGAGCGACCTGGTAGCCACCGCGAGTCCAGACGTATACTGCATCGATGGATGTGAATGCATAGTCCAGGCCGGCGAACTGGGGGAGAACGTACACCTCCGTGATGGATGGCGGCGAGGTGGCTGCTGCCGCCGTCAGGAACTCGAGACCGGCGTCTCGGAGCGTCTGATCGAGGAGCTGGAGGCCATCATCGTACGCGACGTATCCCGCTTCTTCGATGCGGTTCACGACGCGCCGAATCGTCTCCCGGTTCTCGTCGATCTTTCGCGCGACGCCGGAGATGGAATCGCCTTGGTCAAGCGCGAGGATGACCTTGAGTTCCTTCTCACCGCATACTTCGTACATCCTATGGTTACACAATTCTGTGCAACACCTAAAAGAATTACTCTTCGTGTGGGGCTGCTGGCTGGATCTGGCGAGCGTCCTCAGCAAGATCGTGGATGTACTCCCGGAGGATTTCCATGTCCTCGCGGGCATCTTCGAGTGTCTTGCCTTTCGCCTTCGCGATCACCTCGTCCTGATCCCTGGTACCGGTTCCACGCTTGAGCTTCACGGTGAGGGAGACGCCGACGTCACTGCGTTCGATGTACTCCGTTTGTGTCGGTTGCTCACTGGCTTCGGCCGATTCGTCATCCGCACGAGATGGCTGGGTGTGTTCTGACATGGATTGCTCTCGGTGAGTGGTGCTTAGATGGTCGGTGCGACTGGCTCGGCAGTCGTCTCACGAAGGGCTGCGTCGATCTCGCTAGAGGTGAGTCGCCAGTACTCGTCGGACCCCGCGCAGCCCAGCTGGCTCACGACCTCGGTTTTGAATGCCTGGTAGTGGTCGAGGGCAAACGCTTCGGCACCCGTGTAATCGAGGAGGAGTGCGAGCGCGAGTTGTGCCGGACCACTACCACCATATCCCCATTCGAAGCCTGAGGGACTGTGGTTCACCAGTGCGAGACTCCGCTCTGGCGTGAGCCGTTCTTGGCCGGGACGTTTCTCAACGATAGCCTGCCCGCTCTGCCGATACCCGACGTAGGCGACGTCGCAGTCGCTCGCTGGGTGTGTCTGTTCAATCGAGTGTGTGTCGCTAGGTCTACTCATCGGTCTGTTCGGGAGCTACTCGTTCGAGCACCTCGCACCCCTCAGGGGGTGAAAAACAGCCACAGGGACTGCTTGCCCCTACGCGAGATGGGAGATATCGGCTGGTTCGTCGACATCGTCGAACTCGCCTCGTTCGACCGGCTCCCAGTCATCGCCGGGTTCTGGACTCCACCAGTCGACCTCGTAGGCCCCCGGTGCGCCGAGGATCTTCACCCGTGCCGACCCATCGGGTAGGTCGCGACGGAGCTTCTCGTCGACGTGGAGGTTCCACGTTGAGTGGGTGTCGAAGCAGGCGAGGACGGCCTCCTCGTATCCGCGTGTCTCTCGGGATTCTTGGAGTTCGACCTGCGTGTTGCAGTTCTTGCAGAACACACCTTCGAAGGGAATGTGACTGAATATCTCGTGCCCGCAGACCGGACACCAGAGGAACTCGAACAGTGCTTCGCTGTGGCGGTCGATGACTTCCAGGCTCATCTGTGGATCTGGCCCGATTAAGACGGGCCACCCATTCCGGCCCAAAATAAACGTCACCGCAGATGCGCCCTTATCAATCAGCGCTCGGCGCCATACACGATTCGCGAGGATGCTTCGTACCCACAGTTCCGATACTCGAACCAGCGCTGAACCTTCGCGCCGTCAGCCGTTTTCCCACCGATTGCTACATCGCTGTTCGGACACTCGGGACAACTCAGTTCGGGCGCTGGCCGGTCACGGAGCTCGTCACGGAACGATTTCGCGTCCTTCGTCTCGTACCCCCGCGACCACACCGGGTAGCCGTCGACGAGGATTGCGCCACGCCACTTGTAGCGGTACGAGTCCGGTGCTCGGTGTAAGACAGCCCGAGCTCCGATCTCGGTATCCGGTATGCGAGTGTGGGCGTGCGGCTCTCGCGCTTCCAGTTTGTGATTCGAGCCATCTGTTAGAAGTGGACGTCGGCGGGCACGATCCAGAGCTCCTCGCTCTCCTCCAGCACTCGATCCAGTTGCTCGCGATGGCGGATACCGTTCGCGTACTCGTTGTACAGAAACACCGTCGGCCCGTCGTAGGCGCCGACCTGGTGGAAGGCGTGCCGAGCGAGATCTTCGTCGCGCATGATCTCCTCGTCGGAGAGTTCGTCGAGTGCCTCCTTCACCCGCTCGAGATTCCGCTCGAATTCCTCTTTCGTCGCCTCCCAGCCACGCTCGAGCAGGTCTTGGCCGTCATCGGAGTCGACGGGGGCTGCAGTCGGCAACTCACCCCATCGCGCCTTCCCCGCAACGGACGTGTCCTCCTCATCGAACGTCACGTGGTAGTCGAAGACGGCGCCGACGTGTGGGTCCGCGCCGACCAGGCGGTCGAACACCGTCTTTCCGGTGGCCAGTGCGTCGTCGTAGGTCGATTCTTCTACCAGAGCGTAAATTACCATGTGCATCTCGAACACCTCGAAACGCCGACGCACCAGGTGTCGTTGCTCGCTCCAGCTGCGCCGGCACCCATCGCCGGCGCTCGAAAAACCTGCTCGTGACGAAGGATTCTCAGGATTCGTCCGCTCGTTCGACAGTGATGGTCAGGTCGCCCGACGCGTAGTCAGCCTCGAAGTCGACTGCGAACGCGTCCGTCTCGTAGGCGGCGTGGTAGGCGCGGTGGCGTTCGAGCGAGCCAGTCGCCTTGAAGTGGAAGAATGCGGCCGCCGTGTAGGGCTTGCTCTGTGTTTCGACCTGCGACTCGACGGATGCGGGGAGCGCGATTTGTGGTGTGTCCGTGTCGATACTCGCAGCGAACTCCTTCGCTTCCTCGACGGTGGCTTGCGAATGCGCTGGTGTCTCACCAGTGAGCACGTTCACCGGTGTCTCCGTGTCGTCGGTGAACAGGACATCGTGGAAGGTGTGCGTCCCGAGGACTGCGTCGGGACCTAACTCGCAATCGTGGATTGGATCGTCGTCTGGATTCTCGGGCATCAAATCAGAGCCCACGGTGGGGCTCAGTCTGCCTTGTTGAATCCGGTTGCGATCACTGTTTGATGGAGCGTTCAAGGTTGTAGACGGCGGCGGTGAGCACCAGCTCGCGGAATTCTCGGTACCAGGCGCGTGGCCTGACAGCGGATCCGTATCGAC
>NZ_JAMQOT010000013.1 GCF_029502005.1 Natrinema salsiterrestre
CGTGGGTGGGCAGTCGGGTGAGCGTCAGAGAATGGCTTGAACAGTTCATACACTACTACAACACACAACGACCGCACCAATCACTTAACGAACAGACGCCAGCGGAGGTGCTAAACTAGACAGTGCCGAATAAATATAATAGTAAAAAAATTGCTACGTTATTACTATTAACCATATTCTTTTAATGATACCGACTAATATGGGCTTATAGAGACTATAAATGTCTTAGAGTTCGTGAAAACCTCCACCATCTTTTGGTGTAATTTTGTAATAATGTAGTTTATATCAGTTACATAAGTTTATAAAATGTCGTGTTATTCTCTTGCGGTGGAGTCACACAGTGACGAACGACGGTTGCTGGCGTGACCCGAAACACACCATGCAAGAAAACGATAGAGAGCAAGTGAGCAGACGAGGCGTCGTCAAAGGCATTGGCGGGCTCGCAGCGCTGTCGATGTCGAACGCGACGTTCGAGACTGCGCAGGCAGCGATGGATGGTCCACTGCAAAGTGACCCTCATACCGCGGACACGTACCGATCGATCGTCGACGCGATCGTCCCACGGACACCGGAACTCGAGGACGAACTCGGGCCCGAGCACGTCCCCGGCGGTCTCGACGCCGAGTTAGAGAAGTTCCTCATCTGGGACTTCAACCACTTCCAGGAGATTCGCGCCGAGATGGTGACCGAGAACTCGCTGCTCGATCTCTCGGGCGATTCTGGACCGGAGATGCCGCGGGCCATGTTCGAGGTGACGGTCGACACGACGGGGTTCAGCTCAGATCTGGACGCGATGCTGGACCTCGCGGACATCAGCATCTTGGATCTGGATCTGGACGGCGAAGCGATGGAGGACTACCTCACGTTCGGCCCGGTCGAACGGTTCGAGATCGGATTCGCTGACTTCGACGACGCGACGGAGGGGCCGGCGGAGTTCGAACTGGCTGTCGAGACGACGAACGAATCGGTCCACCGGATCCTCCAGAATTACCCCTATGCGCCGACCTTTACGCTCGTGTTCGATCTCGTGGCCGCTGAGTTCCTCGCTCTCGGGAAGAACGAAGATCCGGTCTCGCCGAACGAGCAGTTCCCGGGCGGCGGGACGTTCACCCGCCTCTCTCGAGAGGACCGACTCCGGTGTCTCTGGACGATCGTCGACGGCGGTGCCATCGATACGATCGACGATCTCCTATCGCCGCTGGTGCCAGACGTCGGCATCCTGAAGTACGTGGTTATGGCCGTCAACGGCCTCCACGGCTTCGGCTACTACACCGAGTGGTCCGGATACGGGGACACGAAAACGAACACGCCAAACGAGCGCGAAATGCAACGGGACCCGGCCGAGGTCCAGAGTCGTCAGCAGAGCGGCTATCCTGGCCCTGCTCCGGGATACGCGGCAGACTGGCGTCACGCCGTTCCGGGCGGGTTCAAGGACCCGAAGGCCAAGAACCTGAATCTCCCGGACGACCTGACCGGCGATGATGTCATCGACGGGATCGGAGGTGACACCTGATGAACGATCCCGACGTCGTCGTCATCGGTGCCGGTGCGGACGGTCCGGCCACCGCGTCACGACTCGCTCGTAAACACGGCCTCGACGTCCTCATCCTCGAGGGCGGCCCGTGGCACGGCAACGAACAGTGGCCCGAACCACACGCCGACGCAGGTGGGACGGTGAGTACGGATCCCGACGATCTCGATGGAAAGTTACTGGACGATCAGTTCACCCATCGGGAAGCCGATGCGAACGACCCTACTCACGGCTACCTCCGCGTGGGACCGGCCGACCACTCGCGAGCGCCGTGGTTCCGGAATCTCCATCAGAACGCGTTCATCTGGCAGGTCGGCGCGGTCGGTGGGACCTCGCTCCACTACTTCGCGAACCACCCCCGGGCGTATCCGTACGCCATCGACGAGCAGGACCACTGGCCGATTTCGTACGAGGACCTCGTCCCGTACTATCAGCTCAACGAGGAAGTGACGAGTACCCAGCAGGCACCGATGACGGCCAAGGAGGAGGTGTTCATCGAAGGAGCGACGAACGCCGGCTACCCGCGTCTCGACACGAAGAACGTCACGGAGACGGGGTGGCGACCTCAAGCGAATGCCGTCGCAGTCCCCGGAGAGGAAACGGCGACCGACCAGCCCCTCGATTCCGACTACGAAGGATCGTTCAGCTACGACGACGGGTTCCGCGGGGACACGCTCGTGGGCGACCACTTCCAGGGCTCGTCCACTCCCGTCGACGCGCCAGTTCGCGAGAAGGCTCGCAAATCCGCGAACGTGAGTTGGGTGCCGCGAGCGCTCGATACGAACGACGAACCCGAACCGGGGAACGTCGCGATCCGCCCGAACGCATTCGTCACGAACATCGAAGCCGAAGAAGGACTCGGAACGATGGAAGCGACGGGCGTCACGTTCCGTGACTCCTGGTCCGGTAGCTCACAAACGGTCTCGGCCGACGTCGTCGTCCTCGCTGCCGGCTGCATCGAATCGCCTCGGCTCTGGCTCAATTCGGGCCTGCCGGACGACGGCTGGGTCGGCAAGGGACTCACGACCCATTGGTTCGACTGGGTCGTCGGCGTCTACGACGACGACACCGTCGCCGAGATCAACCCCGAGAACGAACATATGGACCCCTACGTGGGTCAGAACTCGGCAGTTCGGTTCGACAAACCCGGCGTCGGCGGCATGGAAGACATCGGCATGTCACCCGGGCTCGTCTCCTACGCTGACTACCTCTTCACCGAGGCCGGGTACAGCTTCGACACGCCGGTCGATCCCGGCGAGCCGTGGGACACACGCGGCTACGTCGTCGGCGAAGAACTCAAGCGTCGGATGTCGGACTACAGGCAAACGAAGGCGCTCCTGATCCTGACTGACGACCTCCCGCGTCAGGACAACGGCGTCTCGCTGGACAATACGTTCAGCGACGAACACGGACCGGTTCCGAAGGTCAAGTACGAACCTCACCCCGACGACGATGCGAAGCGCGATGAACTCGCACGTATCGCCGCGAACATTCATCGCGAGGCAGGTGCTGAGCACGTCCACCGCTGTGAGTGGCCTCCGCTGTTGCTCCACATGCAGTCTACGATGCGAATGGGGGAGGTGCTCGACGAGAACGCCGAGGCGAAGAACGTCTCGAGGCTCTTCGTCGCGGACCACTCTGCGATGGCGAACGGGGTGGGTGGTCCGAACCCGACCAACACCGGGCAAGCGCTCGCACTGCGGACTGCCGATCGAATCGGCGACCTCTACTTCTAATCTCTACACTCTGGCTTTGCTCTGTTCTCTGTGTACTGTGGTCGCGAATTCCACTTCGGTACAGAAATTCTCCGTTGCTGAAGTACTGGTCCTGTCCAATACGTTTTTACGATGCCGATGTCCCTGTCAATCTCAAATTTGGAACTCGAAGAGTGTCAATCACGCGGACAACTCCTCACGAGACTCTCTACCAGCAGGTCGAAGGCCCGCCAGATCGTCGGCGAGTCACGTCCGTTGCATCGACGAGATCGGGGATCGTGAACTCCGTTTCGTGGGCGTCGACCAGTAGACGAAGGATATCGTCTGCTGCTTCGATGCGAAATGCGTCAGTGTCCGCGTTTGGATACGCATCGATGCAGATCGTTATGTCTTGTTTCGCCATCTCAGACACTGTCTGATTTTGTGCAACGAGATAAAAAAGGTGGCCACGATCCACTGAGAGGCATACTACTATCAAATTTCTCATATTCGACAGCGGGACCAGGACCGCCACTATCTAACTACCTGTCCCTCTAGGTCGTAGTGAACCCATAATTATATTGATAACCGCTCCGCGGTACGACAGCGACCAACTGCCTGAAAGACGTGGATTTCCGCGTTGCACCGCTGTGATGAGCGTCAGTTTGCTGTAGTTCGGCGTTCCGCAAACCAGCCACCAAGGTATCCGCCGAGACCGCCGAGTCCGGCCCCAAGGGCTGCGGAGACGACCAACGATAGAAGTGCCGTTATACCAACAAAAGCCGCGTTGCCGCCCTGTTCAATAGCAAGAAGTCCGGTGGCTAATCCACCGACACTGAACAGGCCGACTATGAGCAGTGGGAGTAAGGGTAAGACACCTGCAAGCGCCCCGACGCTGATCGTTCGATCAGACTCGCTCTTTTCTAGATACCCCGCGACAGCCCCGCCAAGGGCCGACGAGACCGGGATAAAGGAGAAAATTGCAGTAATGACTGCCCCGAGAACGGCAAACGAGCCGTACGAATTGACGGTGCCATCTGTCCGAGCCCGCCGGTGTGCGCGGTGTCTCACAACAATATATCCGATCGCAAAGACGATCATTCCGAGACCCGTTATGAGCAGGCCTGGACCCATCCACGAGATGACCGCGTCAGTTACTTCAAGCGCTTCCGCGTCAGTAAGTTCAGTCGTACCGACTGTTACCGTCGTGGCTTCTTCTTCGATGGCCTGTTCGAGCAACTCTCGATCAATACCAAATACAAGGGCGGCCCCGACTGCTACAAAGATCAACCCACTGAGCGCAATGAGGGCTCCTAAAAGCCAGTCAACGATCTCCGGGAGTGGGGTACTAGACGTCGTTGATCCGTCCACGTTCGAACTCTCCGATGGCGTAGAACTCATGACGCTTCGTTTTATCACGGCTCTCACACTTAAATCCGGTATTCATCCCTCAGAGAACGTCTGTACTCTATTTCTGGCAACGCACCATCCCTTCTGAGGACGGTGGGGAATAATCGCTGAGTACTGTCCGAGGAGTATCTATTTATCAGAGAATACGTATTGATACTAGAATTATTTTTGAGACTGGTTGCTGTTGGAAAGCGTATTGCTGTGGTATCGTGAGACCATTCTCACCGGGCCATGGTGGCAGGCAACGAACTGCGCTCCCTCTCCATCACACATCTTGGAGTGGGAACCTCGAACGTCACACTCGACGGACATCTCATGGTGGGATTCCACGTCCTGACGGGCATGGGGGAGGTCAAGACCGAGGCACCATTCATCGAGCGAGCGACGGCAGTACAGTGGGACGACACCGGTGACGCACTAGGTATCCTCTACTACGTTCTGGGCGACGCCGAGAACTCCTCGAGAGAGCAGCGGAGATCAGACGGAACTTGGAGACGGAAATACGAACGGAGTCGATCGATGGAAAAGCGGACTCGACTATCGTAACCTATGCGGAGGAACACGACGTCGACCACATCGTCCTCGGCAGTCACGGCCGCAACGGGTTGGCCAGATATCTGCTCGGAAGTGTTGCCGAAAGCGTGGCGCGGAGAGCACACGACCCGTGACGATTATCCGAGAGGATGACCCCCCCACGAGACTCGGAAGGCTGAGTGTCGATTCCCAGAGCGGAAACGATATGTTTCCGGCCATCTCGTTGCGAACTCTCACGTTCGAGTACCGGCCTTCCGGCGAGATGCCCGGTTTCCGTTAGCCCACCCTCCGATCGAACCACCGAGCGCGTCGGGTACCGAATTGAACGCAAACAGGGGGAAGCCGACGGCGAGAGATCCGAATCTCGAGGCGGGCACTGAAAGAACAGCGTCAGGAGTGTTACGATTACCAAAATGTGTTATTTCGATCACTGTCTTTGCGAAGCAGGAGTCCGTTGTTCGATAAAAAGCGATCGGTGGTCTCGGTAGTCGCTCAGGCCCGTGCACCGACTACTTCCCTGGAGGTCCGACGACCCTTTGCCCACGATCCGATCGCGCCACCCAGCGCGCCGGGGATGGCGTAGAACGCGAGCATGAGCAAGCCGAAGACGATCACGCCGAACGTCGGGACAACGCCCGCGAACAGAAGCGTCGTGAACGCCGCGATAGCTAACAGGATGAGCGATCCGAAGACGGTCGCGATACCGCCGTGGAACGCGCCGGAACCCACTGTTCCGCCGACGAGGTAGCCGGCGACGAGGCCTCCGAGGACACCGATGGTTCCCCAGTACAAGACTACGACCGAGGCTTCCGATCCTACGTAGATCACACCGCTGATGAACCCGAGAACGAGGGTCACTACAAATCCAGTTACGACTGCTGACCAATTGATGTTCATGATCAATAATAACTAAGCTGTCATAGTATATATACCCCATCTCAGGGAAGACGGATAGTACGATCATCCTGAGCAGAGATTTGGAAATATTACACTATTCAGAGCAGACACACGAGTCCAGAATCAGGACGCTTGATTCACGTACGCTACTGAATTTTCGGATCCGCTGTACGCCGAGACGCCCTCATGGTATTAAATACGGACCCATGGTATGCTAGCTCAAGATACTCACCGTCCGCCGGTTCCAGAGTACCCGTGATAGAACCCGCGAAAGGACCGATCTCTCGTTGATAGAGTGGAAACCCATGTCGGTACGAGATATCCTCACCCCCTGAGCGGTACCGGTGACTACCCATGACCGAGGATGACGACCTGTCCTCAACGACCTTTCTCCGACTTCTCTTGGTAGTGCTCGGGACGCTGTCCGTCGTCCTCGTATTGCCGTTTTTCCAGCCCGTGCTGGCGGGTGCATTACTGGCGTATCTGGTCGCCCCGATAAACGGTAGACTCTCACAGCGTCTGGGTGCGACCCTCGGCGCAGTCGTGACGATACTCGTCACAGTTATCGTCGTTCTCGTCCCGCTCCTGCTTATCCTCGCCGTCGCAGTGGACCAGGCGGTTTCGATGGCGAGCGGTGCCGAACTCCCCGACATCGCCGCCGTCGAAACGATCGTCCAGGAGCAGCTCGGACCGGATGCGGACCTCCAACGCCTCCTCGAGCCGTTGTCCGGTGCCGTCGAAACCGGTCTCCGCGGCGTTCTGGGGGGCGTCATCGGTATCGTCGGTGGGATTCCCTCGTTCGTCGTCGGCGTGGTGATCTTCCTGTTTACGTTCTACTATCTCTTACGAGACGGAGACGCATTCGTCGCGTGGCTCCGAACGGCCGCCCCGCTCGAGTCGGACGTTATGGATGAGTTGATAGAACGCACTGACGACCTCCTCTGGGCGGCCGTCGTCGGCAACGTTATCGTCGCCGGCTTACAGGCGATACTGACCGTTCTGGCCTTTGTGGTCATCGGTTTCGAGAATATTATCTTCTGGGGAGTAGTCACGTTCATCTTATCATTGCTTCCGCTCATCGGTGCGTCGATCATCTGGATTCCAGCTGTCGGCTATCTCGTGATCTCGGGAAACATTCCAGTAGCCGTGGGGCTACTCATATACGGCTCCGTCGTCGTTAGCGGCTCGGACAACTTCGTCCGACCGCTCGCAATGCAGCGCGGAGCGCGCCTCAACTCTGGGCTGCTCGTTCTCGGCATCTTCGGTGGAGTGGCCGTCTTCGGATTCCTCGGGCTCTTTATCGGCCCGGTCATACTGGGGCTGTCGAAAGCCGTCGTCGATCTGCTGGTGGAAATACGAGGTACGTCTGGAGAGATCCGGTAAGCGGCTGGCCTGTGCGATCCACTGCCCGACGGTAATACTCCACCATCGCTGAATCGGCCGGCGACCGCGCGACGGTACATTAGAGATGGATTGCTTTATTGAAACCATCACTCGGTGATAGGTTTCAGCGGGTGTGCTGAATACAAAGCGCGAATGTGGTACAGTCCGAGACGGGATCTACAGGTGGCATAGCTATCGAGGCGAGACTCACCTTCACCAAATGTTGATAGGATTGGTATACTGACTACAAGGATGTATTCACCACTGACTCTTTTGGCTCACCCACACGAGTGTTCATCAAGAGTCGTCGGGCATGAACTCGCTTCATAGAACGAGACAGGACTGAGGGATGTGTCTACCTCGTTAATCACGATTTTTTTGCATAGCTTCCCTGCGTCACTCCACGTGATCGTCTGCCATTCGTCTTGATCAGTTGGTCGGACAGCCATCTCGTAGCTCCACGCTGTACGGGGCCACTCACAGGACAGATGCAGCAATTTATCCGGTGGTACATCACGGGTCGATTGAAGGACGGTTTCGCCGTCAGCATTCAGTCGCACGTCGACACTCACTGATTTTGCCTGGCGGTTGTCAAGCCGTACATCATATAAATGAGAACGGATCGGAAAGACCTGCAGTCCCACGTCGATAGTAGCAGAACCACATACAACGCCGCCGGCTTTGAGGAGTGTCCGTCGCTTCACCATAGTTTTCTGTTGGAAGATGACTATTGTAAGTGTAGGGTAATATCTGCGCTGTATGTTTAGCACCGCTCTGTCAAAACATTAGATATTTATCAAAATCCCCATCGTTCCATTCGCAGACCGAGACCTCCCCGATTGAGCTACGCAGGCTCGTGAATGACGATCTCCCCATCGCCGTGGACGGTAGTCTGTGTCCCCTCATAGGTGAACGTCACCGTGACCTCATCTCCAGTATTGACGAGTGCATTAAGTGCGTTACACGGAATCGCGTCAGCTAATGGAGGGAGATCTATCGGTCGCTTGTCTCGAAGAGACGCGTGGCTGCGAATCACTGCCTTTGTTGGTGTCTCGTCCGCTATGGAGTTAAATCGGTGAATTCTCCCATTTCCGTTCTCAGTCATAGTCTCCCTTGAGTATTGATCCGCTCGGTGGATTTCTGATCCTACCCTTCGAAGGGAGACGATGAAGAATAATTGTTCACCCAACATTAGTGGGCTCTATATTTTTACCGATGACAAAGATGACCTCGAGTAACGCTTGGACAAGGCGTCGCGGTCCCAGCCTAGTACCGGCGACGATTTGACTTGGTCAAACTGTTCCGCAATAAGATCAAACGAAGTTGTCGTGCTGAACTCATCCTCTGGGCCTTGTTTGAACGCGTGATTTCACGGCTGTGAGTCCTCGATGGCGCGTTCGATGTCATCATCCTCTCGGCGATCATCTACACGGTATTCAACGTCGTCGCGCCCGGCGGACTGGCGATCCCGTCGGCGGTATTGTTCGCCGTCGTGACCGGCCTCTTCACGCTCGTCCCGCTCGTCGGCCGGTCGATCATCTATATCGCGATTGCCGGGACCCTCGCGGTCCAGGCGGCGACGGTCGACCCGCGTCTCCTCTGGTTCCCGATCGCGTTCCTCGCGGTCATGATCGTCGCGTTCGACAATCTCGTCCGGACGTACATCCGGCCGTACCTCTCGGGGCGACTGCTCAACACTGGGCTCGTCATGTTCGCGTACCTGTTCGGCCCGCCACTGTTCGGCTGGTACGGTATCTTCCTCGGTCCGTTCCTGATGGTCTTCATCGTGACGTTCGTCCGAATGATCCTCCCTGTGTTGGCCGATCCCGAGTGCGAACGCGTCGAACTAAATCCCGAACACACGCTCGACGAGTACGCCGAGAATGTTGGGGATCAGCAGAACGTTCCCCGTCCGAGGTGGATCGGACCGACATCGGAACGGGGTGAAATCTACCCACACAAAGTCTCGTCTCCGCTAGTGAGCGCCCCCGTCACCCATTTCAGCACGGACGTTCGTCGAGTGACACCGTGGTGAGAGACGGCCACTGCTTCGTCGGCGATCTGCGAGTTCGTATTCACCCGGGTTCGAGCCTCCGGGTGGAAAGCCTCTGTCCGGTCGCCAAACGCGAACGACGAGTTCTAAGAAACGCCGGTCTCTCGAGACCCCGTGACCGGCTATTCAGCCCGTCACGGACGATCACGATACATTCTCGAGCGAGTCACTCGTCAATATCACGATGGCGCACACTGCGGTGCTGGGTCGAATCGGGAGCGGAGCAACCGCAAGGGAACGCAGTACCTGTAAGAAACCGGAAAATGATCGCTATGTGATCTAAACCACATTAATTGCTTTCGCCGTCCTATTTCTCTGTAGAGAATCGCAACGATGGTGGAAATCGTACGCAGTAGTGAAAGTAGGGCATCTGGTCACGAGACTAAATCGGCACACCGCGAGTGCGAGCTATGAGTCTCCTCGAAGTTCTCCCGCTGGCTATCGTGATGATTGCGGGTCCGCAGATCCTCTCGCCCATCTTCCTCGCCACGAGCGAGAAGTGGCGGACGAACTCGATAGCATATGTCTTCGGTGCGTTCCTCTCGATCAGTCTCGTCGTCGTCGTCGCGTACCTCCTCGGGAACAGTTTCGGCGGTGGTGGCGGTCTGCTCGGTGCGAGCGCGAAGCAACTGCTCTACGTCGTCGTCCTCATCCTCCTCCTCTACGCGGCAGAGGAGACCTACCGAAAGCGGAATGTGACGGAGCCACCAGCGTGGATGGGCAAGTTGACCACCGCGACACCACGGTTCTCGTTTCGACTGGGGTTTCTTCTATTGGGCGTCTTCCCGACCGATATCGTCACCTCGATGAGTGTCGGTACCTATCTCGCAGCGAACGGCGACCCGGTCACGGACGCGACTGGGTTTATCTTACTCACACTGTTCATCTTAGCGCTTCCGTCGCTCGCGGTGGTCGTGGTAGGCGAGCGAGCGGAAGCCGCGCTCCCGGAGATCCGCGACTGGATGAACGACAACTCCTGGATCATCTCCGAAGCAGTGATTGCTCTCTTCATCGTTCTGACGCTGCAGAACCTTCTCGGATAGGTGCGTACGAACTCACAAACCATCACCCGGAAGGACGCTCAGCCACAACACTGGAAAGGTACTGTTCGCCTCTCGGTGGAATCCCTCTTCTGTATCGCACTGTGAGGAGCGTCTATTTTTTGCCATAAACCAACGCCAATGCCTGTCTCGACGCCGCTGATCAAGGATACTAACACAGTTTCCGTCACGTCATCACCAGTACGCTGCCTCGCGGTTTCCGTCGTCTGGATAGTACCATTCCGTCTAACACGTTCTGAAAATGCCGATAGTCTTATCTATCCTAAATTGTGAACTCGAAGAGTGTCAATCACGCGGGCAACACCTCTCGATACTCTCTACGAGCAAATCTCGGACTACGACCTCGTTCTCGTTCCCGATGCACCGCTTGCCAGTGCGCTGAACCGTCGATTGGATAGGCCTCACTTCGGCCCGTTCGCGGTTCCACCTCGGCGTCTCGCGGCAGGTCGACGCGAGACGGCCGAGGATCGAACTGCGTTCCTCGAGCTCGTCGAACACAGCGACCTCGATTGGAAACGCAGCGCTTACGCGATTGGGAACATCCTCCAGTGCTGGGAGCATCAGGGGCGGCTGGATTCCATCCTCGAGTACAATGGCTACGCCGACGCGGTGACCGAAGAAGCGGTAGCGTATATCGACGACCTCGAGACGACGTCGGGACGACTGACCGAGTACCGGATCGATGCCGATACAGACGTCGCGGTGGTGGGTGAAGACCAGCTGACCGCGCTCGAGCGATCGATACTCCCGGCGGAGTACGATACCTACAGTCCATTCAGCGACCAGGCGTTCGAGCGACCACCGTTCCGGATCTTCGAGTCGACGTCGGCGATCGTCGACACAGTGGTCGATAGTATCGCGGGGAACGATTCCGAGAACGTCGCAGTCGTCCTCGACCAGGCGAGTCCGTATTCGACACTCGTGGAATCCGCGTTCGAATCGGCCGAGATACCGTTCTATGGCGGCCCTGGCTTTATCGACGATTCGGACCACCGAGCGTTCTGCCAGTTGCTCCGCGTGGCACATCGCGGAACGGATACCGAGGTCCGCGACGTCAAACCGGTTCTGCGTACACTCGGCGTCGATCTCGCCCTCGAACACGACGAAAAACGGCTGTCCGACCTCGATATCGCTGAGATCGAGTGGGTTCGCGATTTCTGTGACACCATCGAAAATCGGACCGTCGACGAGTCGATCACGGCGTTCGAGCAGCGAACCGGGTGTTCGATGGACGCCTTCCGAGACGAAGTGGCCGCATTGTGTCTCGACGACGAGTTCGTCACCGAGGAGACGGTCGATCGACTCGAGTTTTATCTGCAGACCTACGAGGTTCCGGTCGACCGAGAAAACGAGGGTGTGCTGCTGGCCGACGCGAAGTCGGCCGCGTACGTCGATCGGCCCGTCGTGTTCTTCCTCGGGCTCGACGAGAACTGGACGCACTCCGCACCGCGCCGTCCGTGGGTCGATCGCGATGCCCAGTACACCAGAAACATCCAGCAGTTCCAGCTGCTGTTGCAGAGCGGCGTCGAGCAATATTACCTCGTTCAGGACACGAGTGGCGGGTCTCCGGTTACGCCGTGTCTGTACTTCGAGGAACTTCTGGAGGAAGAGTTCGACCGCTTCAGTGACCTCGAGTCGATACAGCACGCAAAAGCGCCCCGCGAACGAGGGACCGGATTCGAGAAAGAACCCGTCGACGCTACCGCGACCGAGGTGGAGACGATTAGCCAGTCCAGTCTCAGTACGTACGTCAACTGTCCGCGCGATTACTTCTTCAGTCGTCTCGTCGACGGCCCCGACAAGGACTATTTCGAAGAAGGAAATCTGTTCCACGATTTCGCCGAGTTCTACGTCGAGCACCGAGATGCAGTCGACGACGCGCTACTCGACGAGACGGTCGAAGTGATGCTCGAGGAAACGCGGCCGTTCGTCAGGCGCGTCGACCGGAAGACGCGACGAACGAAGTACCGTGTGGGGCTCGAAACGATCCGCGACTTTTTGGATGAAAACGTCCCGACCGACGGGACCTTTCTCACGGCCGAAAGCGGCTGGGGATCGAACTTCTTCGCCGAGCGGTACGACCGACCGATCGAGACGCCGATCACCGAGCGGTGGTTCGAGAACGACGATCTCGGCCTGAAGGGGAAGATCGATCTGATTCACGGCCCGACCAGACTCGTCGATCACAAGAGCGGCAGCCGAAAGCGAGCTTCCCAAGTCGTGACGAACTCGGCGATAGATCCGCCCGCCGAGTCGCCGAACTTCCAGGCGCTGCTGTACCTCACACACTGGCGAACGGAACGGCCGGAGGACGAACTGGAGTTCACCTTCTTTCACTTCCTCGAGACGCTCGACGACGTCGTCGCCGGTGACGCGGACCTCGAGGACACGCTCACCACGGTCACGTACCACCCGACGTCGTTCGAAGGACACGCTGAGTCACGAGCGGTGTTCGAGGATCTCCGCGAGGACGGCGCTGGGAACTGTCGAAAGACGCTCGAGAAGGTCACGTACGACGACTACAGAGCGGTCTTCGAAGTGACACCGATGCCGGACACGCGGGACAGTGACGAACTCATCGAGTCGGAGTTCGGCCAAGTGTTGATTGAGCGGATGAAGGAGTGCGTCGGTGACTACAAGTACGTCTCCTCGGGGTGTAAGCAACTGATGCGCGAGCTGATGCGGGTTCGGAGTCGCAACTACTTCCGCGAGGACCTCGACGCTTTCGAGGAGTTCGTCGACGATCGGATCGCAGAACTGAATCGCCGGCGTCGCGGTGAGGAGCGCTTCCCGGTCGAGGGACTCGCCGGCGAACCCAACTACCGCTACGTGGACAACCGCGATCTCCTGCTGAACACTGATGACTGAACCCAACACGCAACAGCGAGAACTCATCGAAAGCACTGAGGGCACCTATCTCGTCGACGCCGGTGCCGGAACCGGGAAGACGTTCGCCGTCACCCGGCGCTACGCGAATATCGTCGAGCAGTCGGGGGTCGAACCGGACGATGTCCTCCTGGTCACCTTCACGAACAATGCCGCGACCGAAATGAAAGAGCGAATCGTCGGCCAGTGCCAGTACGGAATGCGCGAGCTCGCCGACGCGCCGATCCGGACCTTCCATTCGCTGTGTCACGATCACCTTCAAGAGCACGGTCACACTGCCCCAGCGTATCTCGGTATCGACGACACGATCACCGGCTCGACCCGGATTGTCAGCGACGACGTCGTCGAGGACGGGCTGTTTCGGGAGTTTATCGACGGCTTCAGCGATGACAATCCCGCGTATGACGACCTGTTTCGAGCGATTTCCGCTCCGATGGAACTGCTCGGCCTCATCGAAGAGTTAGCTTCGAAGGGAGTGTTCCCGACTGCCGACGGCTGGTATCGCAACGGAGAGCGCTATCTCGATGGTAACTTCGACGCGTTCAAACGCCTCTTCGACGATCGCAACGAACCGCGGAATGACGGAAGCAAACAGTCGCGGCTGCGATCGAAGCTCTACAGCTACGGGAAGAACAAGAACTACCTGCCGGCCGCTCCGGACAAGGCCGAGATCCGAGGCGACGGGAAGCAGGTTCCGGACGCAGTCGCTTGGGCGGCGTTCGAGGAGGACCGGAGTGATCTGAAGGGGTTCGTTCACGACGTCTACTACGACTATCTCAGATTCGCCCTCCGGCGCAATTACCTGAACTTCGGCTTCCTCCAGCTGTTCGCGTTCGTCCTGCTCTGTGAGAACCACGAACTCCGCGGCGAGGCCGCCTTCGAGTACGTGATGGTCGACGAGTTCCAGGACTCGAGCGAGATTCAGTTCAAACTCGCACTGCTCCTGGCCGGGACCGACAACGTCTGCGTCGTCGGCGACTGGAAGCAGAGCATCTACGGCTTCCAGTACGCCGACGTGGACAATATCGTCGAGTTCGAAACGCGGTTGAACGGGTTCGCCGAGGAGTTGAATCGGGACGCCGATCGCGTTCGCTTCGACACGACCGACGTGACCAGAATCGAGTTCGTCGAGAACTACCGATCGACGCAGTCGATCCTGGATTTCTCCGAACACGGGCTCCTTGTTCCGGCAACCGGCAGCGAGGAGATCGACGTCGAGGACACGCGAGACCGGATCGTCTCGCTCGAATCGAACGCCGATCACGAGAACACGACGATCGAAGCGATACAGAGCGAGGCGGAAGACGAGGCGATCCTGGCCAAAGTACAGGAAATCGTCGGAAACGGCGACTATCGAGTAGAAGACGACGATGGGAACCTCCGAGTACCGGAGTACCGCGACATCGCAGTTCTGACTCGAACGCGCGACTTCGGTCGCGAACTCCTCGAGACGGCCGAGGAGTACGGAGTTCCCACGGCGTACGAGGGTGGGATCGAACTGTTTCGGACCGATCAGGCGAAACTCCTGCTGGCGTGGCTCAGGATTCTCGAGAACGACCTCGATCGCGGGTGGGCCGTCGTCCTCGAGGAAGCCGGATACACGCTCGACGAGATCGATCGGATTCTGGATCGTGGAGACTATCCCGAGGACATGACCGCCTTCCGTGAGGAATTGGGGGCGATGGAGACGCTCGGTGGGATTACACGGCGTGTCTTCACTCGATACGGGTACGACGGGGAGACTGCCGACGTCATCCTGCACACGATTCAATCGATCCACAGTACGACGACGATGACGCAGGGCGATCTCATCCGTGTGATCGAGCGCAGCATCGACGCGGGGAGTACCCACGAGGTCAGCGCGAGTGCGGGAGCGAATTCGGTGACGGTCCAGACGATTCACTCCGCGAAGGGACTCGAGTACCCGATCGTGATCCTCGCGAATATGAACAGCGGCCGCTACCCGCCGTCCGGTGGTGGCAGTAGTTCCATCTCCTATCAGGACCCAGTTGGCCTCCGGCAGCGCAAGGTGTACACCGAAGCGGCACAGGGCCACCCCCACGTCTACGACAATTGGCGCTCGGACGTGCTTCGTCGCTGTCTTCCCCGCGACTACGACGAGGAGCGACGGTTGCTGTACGTTGCCATCACACGGGCCGAGAGCCACGTCGTCTTCACCGCGGGTGACGACCCCAATACGTTCCTCGAGGAGCTTCCCGTGGATATCGAGTCGGTCGTGCCGGACCCTGAGACGGTTGCAGTCGACCAGAGTGAACAGCCCCACCTCGAGATCGACATTCGAGACCCGGAGGGACCGGTTCGGTATTCGCCACACTCACTGATGGACGAGGACGTCTTCGAAGCGGTCGAGGCGGGGCGAGGCCTCGAGTTCGGCTCTCGCGTTCACGATTTCGCCGAGCGATATGCGTTGGGCGAGGCCGTCGAACCCCAGAGCGAGGACGAGAAACGCATACGAGATCTGTTGGATTCGATGGACGGTGAACTCAGGGTCGAAGAGAGCGCGTATCTCCCGCTCGAGGTCGATGGGGAACGAGTGAGTCTTCACGGTATCGTCGACCTGGTTCACGTGACTGGGGATACGATCGAGATCGTCGATTACAAGACGGATCGCGGGCGGCATGCAGAATCCGAATATCGCACGCAGTTGAGCGTCTACTGGCATGTGCTCGATGCGGTGTATTCCGATCGGGAGATCGCGGCGAGTATCTTCTACACGGCGGACGGTGAGCGGGTGGCGGTTGCGCCGTTCTCGAGGGACGACCTCCGTGAACTCGTTCGCGATCAGACCGAGCGGATGTGACGGATTGTACGCATATGGGAGTGCGGTACGGTGTCTCTCGGATCCGACCGGCACCGATACTCTCACGCAGGTCGAAGGCCCGCCAGATCGTCGAACGAGTTGAGTCCGTTGGATCGACGAGATCCGTAGCAGTGACGTAGACACTCACACAGAACTATGTGTCACTGGCCGTAACCATGGATCAGGATGTACAGCGCACTTCGCGTTGGCGAGTATGTTTTTGATACATGGGCACTACAAACGGCATTTGGCAGTATTTCTCTCGCGACGTCGGAGGCCAAGGGCGAGTACAGCGAAGAAAACCTCAGAGCACTTCTCGAACTCTTCTGTGACTGGGGGCCGGCACGGGGAACCGCGTCGTACGCCTCGGCTGCGGATTCGATAGACGAACTCTCACCCGCAGAACAACGCGATCTGTACGAACGGTGTTGTACCGAACTGGCTCGAAACCTCGAGGCCCAGTACGGATACGATGCTTCCGAAAGCGACGTCCGTCGATTTGCCGAGACACTTGCTATCGACGAGACCAACGCCGACGTCGCGGATTTCCTCCTGACGTATCTGTGGCGCTTCTCGCGACAACTCCACGAGTTTGATCCCAACACGGACGGGGTCGATGATGCCCAACCCTTTCTCAACGCGGTTCGAAACCTTCCGGAGGAGTATCAATCGTCTAAACGCGCTCAGTACGAGGGAACGAAGAAAATCAAGCAGGTTCGCTACCAGATTCTCGAGGCCTTCCACGACGACGGCGAGGTCCCGATCGACAAGCTCGAGGATATCAAACGGGAAGAAAACGAGAAATACGACAGGAACATCCACCAGAACTGGCGAAATTATACGATCCTCGGCCAGCTCTATTTCGACTTTTACAAGCCCCGGATCGATGCGTATCTCACGCGTCTCGTCGAGTATCTCGCTACAGAACTCGGCGTTTCGGAGTTCGAAACTCATACGGTTCACTTCACGGATCCGCAAGCGTACCTGTCCGATTTCGCTTGGATGGCAATATATCCAGAGGGTGACGGAGACCAACGAGAAAGATACCAACTGTATCTCGGTATCCACTGGAACCGACTTTCGTACGGACTCCACGTCGGTGACAACATCCGAGGAGATGACTGGAAAACGCACCGTGATCTCGATCAGCTCAACGAGATTGAACATGCGTCGATCGCGACGGTCGTCGAAAAACTCCGTGCTGTCAAGTCCGATTTCCGTTCGCTCAATGGCTTAGACGGTGGCGACGATCCGGTGGAAAAGCCGTCACGTGCCGACGAGATCGCACGACAGTTAGAGAGCTCGAAGCAGGCGGTGTTCTACGGCCCGCCCGGCACCGGAAAGACGTACATCGCGAAACGCTTCGCAGAATGGTGGGTGCAGGAGCGAACCGATACGGAACCGATCGACGAACAAATACAGACGGTCACGTTCCACCCATCGTTCGCCTACGAAGACTTCATGGAAGGCCTCACGGCCACCGCGAACAACGGAAATGTCACGTACGAAGTCGAGGAAGGCGTCTTCAAACGGGTCACAGCGACGGCTCGAGCCGCCTATCTGCGCGCCCGGCAAAACGACGAATCGCCGCCACCGTACGTGCTCATTATCGACGAGATCAATCGTGGGAACCTCGCGCAGATCTTCGGTGAGACGATCACGCAATTAGAAGCCGACAAACGTCTCGACGAAGAGAACGAAACCGCCGTCCAACTCGCGCACTCGGGCGAGTCGTTCGTGATACCGCCGAACCTCTATCTCATCGGGACGATGAACACGGCCGATAGATCGATCGCGCTCGTCGATGCAGCACTCCGACGACGCTTCCGTTTTCTTGCGTTCCCACCGACGTTCGATGACGTTATTGCCGCATATGATCTTCCGGACGATCCGCTTCAGGACGGTGATGCGTTCGAGGCACTGCTCTCGCTCTCCGTCCAGTCACTTCGAGAGTTGAACGATCGAATCACGACGATCGCGGATCTCGGGAAGGGGAAACAGATCGGCCATGCCCGCCTGTTCGGACTCACGACCACCCAAGAGATCCGGGATGCCTGGCGGTACGATATTCTCCCGCTCCTCGAGGAGTACTACTTCGGTCAGTTCGATCGAATTCGCCAAGAGTTGTTCGACGGCAGTGGCGACGAACTGTTCGACTGGGACCGAAAGCAGATTCGAGATTTCACCGAGCAGGAGCTTGCGGATGCCCTGAGTAATCTGGTCGGAGATGACGTCGAACTCTCGTATTCCGCAGCCGATTCGGACACCGATCCGTCGACTGACTCGCGAAAACAGTGGGACGAGGAGTCGTTCTTCGACGAACTGGAGTCGGAGTACGACCCCGAAATCGTTGCCGTGTACAAGGATCTGTACGACTTCGCGGAGAAGGAAGCGGACGAGACCGATTACGGAACCGGCGTCAGGACGGGAGCGATGCAGTTCTACTGGGACGAGTTCAACGACGGTGACTATCTCGTGTTCGAATCACGAACCAACGGCACCGTCCAGTTTCGATTCTGGGGACGCAGCCAGTACGACGACTACGTGTTCGAAAACTTTGCTGAAAACATCGCGTCGGTTCTCGAGGACCCTATCGATGCCAAATATATGCTTTCGGAGGAGTTCGAGGATCTCGAGATTCCCGCCGAGCGACTCATCGATGACGATGCCAGAGAACAGTTCAAAAATACTGTACGGGAGTTCGTCAACGACTGTGCGGCAATGACACAGTAGGGGAGCTCATGGCATCCACAGAACAGGGTCCGTTGCGGACGATCGAACTCGCCGAACACGAGACGTCACACCCGCTAGACCTTCCAGAAGCGGTGCTCGAGACGATCGATTCCAAACTCAACCGATCGAAGCACCGCCTCACGTACGAGTACACGGCTGACGGACAGGTACGCCTCCGGACATCGTCGTACGTCGGTCTCGTCTCGCTCCCGGAGGGGACGCAGGTTCGGATCCGGCCGAAGGCCGCAGGTGGGAACTTCCTCCGGCTGCTCCTCTACGCACAGGGCGCCTCATCAGCGACGATCGATTCGACTGTCGAGGCGCTTTCCGGTGACCTATTCCTCGACGCGATTGGTGCGCTGTTTCTCGAACGTCTGGAGGAACTCATCCAACGCGGCCTCGGGAAAGACTACCGGACACAAGAGTCTCGAGAATCGCATCTCCGCGGGCGGCTCGATGTGCAGCGCCAACTCTCGCGGGGGGACGTCGTGACGACTCAGTTCGACGTCGAATACCAGGAATTGACACACGATACGGTTCCGAATCAGGCCGTGCTCTATGCGACCCATCTCCTGACACAGCTCGTCGACGAGCAATCTCTTCAGGGGAGTCTCCGACAACGAGAGCAGCAGCTCAGACGAGACGTCACGCTCCGTCCCGTCCCGTTATCCGAACTGGACGCAGTCCACCTCGACAGGCGAACTCAATATTACGAGGACATCCTTCGACTCGCCGAACTCGTGATCCAGTCGACGTTCGTGGATAACTTCCGGTCGGGGACGCGGGAGACATACGGGATGCTCGTCAATATGAACCGGATCTTCGAGGCAACTGTCGAACGCGCTGCCTGCGACGCGCTCGAGGGTACTGCGTGGACGATGGACGCACAGTCCCGGCTCGATCGGCTCGTAACCGGGGGGAACCCGTCGATAAACATGTATCCGGATTTCGTTATCAGCGACCCGAACGGAAATCTCGAACTCGTCGGTGATGCGAAATGGAAAACAGGACGGCCGAGCCAATCCGATATCTATCAGTTGACGTCCTATCAGTTAGCGGACGACGTTCCCGGATTGCTTCTTTATCCGTCACAGGACGGTTCCGTTGAAACCGAGTATCGAGTTGACGATCGGTTGCCGCTCCACCTTCGAGAGTTGCCGACCGGAGCGGATGTATCTAATTTCAGTTCGTTCGCAAACAGGCTCTCCGACGTTTTGAAGCAGGAACTAGAAGCGGTCGGAATGAATATCAGCTAACGAAGTTCTCGTATTAACAAACCGAATGGGCATCTGGTGTCATTTCGATAGACACAACCACCATTGCAGGCCATGAAAGTTGGCCAGTAGGTGCGTGATAGTCACTAGCTAACTACCTGTCCCTCGAGGCCGTAGTGACCTCATCATGACTTTGGCAACCGTTCCGCGGTACGACAGCGACCAACTACCTGAAAGACGTGGGAAAGCGGTGGTGAGTGGAGCGAGCATAGCCGGCCTGCTCGCAGGTCGCGTGCTAGCTGATATATTCACCGACGTCACGATCGTCGAACGAGATCGCCTTCCAACCGATCCAGTTGTACGCCGAGGAGTGCCACAAGGCGCACATCCCCATGCGCTGCTCGAGGCCGGACGAGCGACGTTGGAGGACCTGTTCCCCGGATTCGGAGAGGATCTCATCGCCGCTGGAGGCGTTGTCGTCGATTTTGCCAGCGATGTGAATTTCTACAGCGAGGGTGACTTCCTCGCCCACGGTCCGACTCCGATGGAGACGTACTCCGCGACTCGGCCGTTGATCGAGCAGGTAGTCCGAGAGCGCGTTTCCACTCTCGACGGCGTTCACATCCGGTCGGGCTGCCAGGTCACTGACTACCTCCTCGACGATACTCGGACGGCCGTGGAAGGCGTGGTACTCCGTGAGGGTAGTGAGCAGACGGAGATCACCGCGGATCTGGTCGTGGATGCCACCGGACGGACGAGTCGAACACCGACATGGCTCGAAACTCACGGCTACACGCCGCCGGAGGTCGAGGAGGTGCGCATCGACGTGGCCTACAGCACCACCTTTATCGAGCGACCTGCCGACGACCTGCGTACGTTTCTCGTTCCGCCGTCTTCCCCGCACACACGCGGTGGGATGGCTGCGCCCGTCGAAGGAAACCGCTGGGTAGTTAGCGTACACGGCGTCCACAGTGATCATCCCCCGACGGATCCTGAGGGACTGGTGGAGTTCGCAGCAAGCCTTCTGGCACCTGATGTGAAGCATCTCCTCGACGACCATCGACAGGTCTCCACGGACATCGAGCAGTACCCGTTCCCGACCAACAGACGGTACCGCTATGGGGACCTCGACCGATTCCCCGATGGATTGGTCGTTATCGGTGACGCGATTGCGAGCTTCAACCCGATCTACGGGCAGGGTATGTCTGTGGCGGCTCTCGAGGCACTCGAGCTTCATCAGGCCCTGGCTGGGGACGGTCTTGAGGATCTCGCGCCTCGGTTTTTCGATCGGGCCGAAGCGGTCATCGACATGGCGTGGTTGTTGGCGGCAGGCAGTGACTTCGCGTTTCCACAAACGACCGGCCCCAAACCGTTCGGCACTGACCTCATCAGCTGGTACCTCACTCGGTTGATTCACAAAGCTCACACCGATAGCACGCTGTCCAGTGCGTTCTTTCGGGTGCTGACGATGGAACAGCCACCGACCACGCTATTGCGTCCACGGAAAATGTGGCGGGTGTTCAACCCTATTAGCCGAGCAGCCTGATGGATGATCTATTTCACTCGACACGTGGGGTCAGATAGAATATCCCGACACCGTATCGGCTCTCTCGAGGATTCGAGGAAGTCCTCGAGCGGAAAATAACGGCTCTGAAACTGCTCAGTGATTGCGGCAGCGGTGTCACCAGATTCTTCAGCCAGAGCAGCGACGGTGACCGTAATGGGAAATCGGTTCGACGTGCGGGGAATGTCGAAGACGGAGCTGTTCTCGTGGCAATCTTTGGGATTGCTCACTGCCGCTATCGTACTCGCGCTCGGTGTGATGAGTTCCCCACCGACGGCCCTGACTCTCGAGGGACAGCGGACGCTGGCGGTGTTCCTCTCTGCGCTCGTGCTGTGGTTGACCCGACCTGTCCCGTACGTCGTCTCGAGTATTCTCAGCGTCACGTTGTTGTTCGCACTGGGTGCCGTCGATTCGTTCGGTGCGGCGACGACAGGGTTCACGTCGACGCTCGTGTTCTTTCTGCTCCTGTTGCTGTTGTTGGGCGACGCCACGACGAGTGTCGGTCTTGACCGCCAGCTAGCGAGACGATTACTGTCTGCGGATAGTACGCCGCGCCGCGCGTTACACTCCGTCGCCGGGAGTGTCCTCGCACTGGCGTTCGTGATGCCCTCCGCGATGGCCCGCGCGGTAACGTTCATCCCAATCGTGAAGCGGCTCGCCGGCGGGTTCGAATCTGACACCGACGGCGGGTTCGAGAGCGCGGCGTTTCTCGTTCTCGGTCACGTCAACCCGATCGCGTCGATGGCGTTGATGACCGGCGGGGGAATGGCGCTGGTCACCTCCGAAATCGTCGCGACTTCCGTGCGGCCGATAACGTGGGTCGACTGGGCCGTACTGATGCTTCCGCCGACGATTCTCCTCTATACGCTGGCGGTGGTCTGCGCTGGCCTGTTCGCGTTGGTCGACGAAGACGTGACGATACAGACGGACGATACCGCGCGACTGGAAACGGACGGGGACGGAACGACACGATTGACTCGCGACCAACGCCTCGTCGGAGCGGTTCTTCTCGGGGCTATCGTGAGCTGGATCGTCGGCTCGTTCGTCGGGATCCCGACCGTGTTGCCGGCCGTCGCCGCGGTCGTCGCACTCTCGATCCCGTCCGTGGGCGTTATCACGACCGAGGACGTCTCGGAGGTGAGCTGGGGGATCGTCTTCCTTATCGGTGCGATGTTATCGATTCTGGACGCGATGGAAGCGACGGGCGCGATTACGGCGGTGGTCGACGGCCTCACAGGATGGGTCCCGTTCGCAGTGCTCGCTCAGTGGCAGATCGTCGCGGTACTGATACTCATCGCGATCTGTATTCGGATCCTGTTCTCGACCGCGTCGGCCGCGATCGTCGTCGTACTCCCCATCGTCCTCGAGTTCGCGAGCGTCTTTGCAATCAATCAACTATTCCTCGCGCTCACCGTGTTACTCGTCGTCGGCTCGACGACGGTTCTTCCCTTCAATACGACGGCGGTACTGGTATCGATGGACCGAGGGCCGCTGTCGCATCGCGACGTCGCCTCGTTCGGTCTCGTGACGATGGCACTCTCTATCGCCGTCGCCATTGTTTCGTGGCTCGTCTACTGGCCGCTCGTGGTCTAACCTCGTTGAGCTACCCACGACTGAAGTCGTGGGATTCAGCGTGGACTCCCGTTCTGGCCACTTGCAATGGCAGGAGAATAGCCACCATTCACGTTCAACATCCCGCTGTTCAAGCGCACGCCCAAGGGTGCGCCTCCGCCAGACCCAGTTTGGTTCCGACGGAGATACCGTAAGCCGATGTTCTTCGCAGCGTTGTAGTCTGCGTGATTCTCGTACCCGCACTTCAGACACGCGAACTCCTCACCGGTGCGGTTGTCAGGGTGCGTGAACCCGCAGTGCGAGCAACGCCGACTGGTGTTTTCAGGATCTACCTGATCGACCGTGATGCCGTGTTCTTCGGCTTTGTACTCGACATACTCGTATAGGCGGTCGAACGCCCACTTGTGCCCCCACGACGCACCAGTTCGCTCACGGATGTCGGTCAAGTCCTCGAACACGATGACCGTACACCCGTTCTCACGGGCTTCATCGACGAGTTCGTTGGCGATTCGGTGCAGCAGTAGCGTGAACCGACCGTCTTCCTTCTGTCCGACTGACTGGATGTTCTCGTGCGCCCAGCGCGTCCCACACTGCTGGAGTGAACCACGGCGTTTCTCGTACTCGCGCCGCCAGTGGTCGAACTCGTTGCCCGTCCAGAACGTGCCCGTGCTGGTGACGGCGAGGGTGTTCACGCCGAGGTCAACCCCGAGAACTGTTCCGTTCTCAGGTGTTGCCTGTTTCGACGTGTCGGACTCCACGTCCTTCTTGCAGTGGATGTGAAGTGCCCAGTTGCCGTCGTGGTAGTGTAGTTCTGCACCCGTCGTTTCGTATTCGTCTGCAAACAGGTACTTCGAGTGTGGCGTGTCACTATCCTCGCCGGGCAGTACGTAGTCGGCTTCGATGCGACCGTCTGTGGTGGCGAGAGACACGTAGTCGTCGTGGAATGTGGCGGTTCGGTGGTCGTAGACGACGTGTGGGCTGGTGAACGTCGGCTTCGAGGCTTTCTTGCCGTTTTTCCAGCGTGCGACGACGCTTTTGCAGGCTTCCGCGGCCTTGTTCCTCGCTGCTTGGACGAGTCCACCGTTGAACCCGTCTGTGTTCTCTCGCACATCGTCGTATGTTTCGTCGTCGAGCGTCGTCTTGCTCGTGGTGACGTACTCGCCTGTGAAAGCGTGGTCTACGACGTACTGTGCTGACCAGAGGAAGGTGTCTACGGTGTCTTCGAGGAGTACGGCGTCGTCGCTGTCCACGTCGAGTGCAACGGGGACAGTACGCCGCACCTCCATACCTTAAATGTAGAACGAATGTTTCTTAAACGTTGGGAGGAGGACTGCCACTGTCGCGTGGTTTGATTCAGCAGTGACGGATTCATCCCACGGCTAAAGCCGTGGGTTTTCTCCTGTATTTTGTATAAACGTGAGCTATATATGACCGGATCGGATTCGTCCCTGTACGGAGGATTCCCCTATTCTACGCGTCGAGTTTACGACTGTGCCGACGGGCGTGATGGCGAAACTCCAGCAGACGTTAGACGACGTCCGGAGTATCGAGCTCGACAATGCGTTCTACGTCGAAGACGGCACGTGGATCGAATCGCTGACCGTCGCGTCGAACACCGAATTCGATCCCGAAACGGTCCTCGAAGAGATCTCGGGCGTCTCGCTGTTTTACAGTAGCAAGATCCCGACCGCCTCGGAGGAGCTCGAGATCCGTCGACTCACGATTTTGGCGAACGAGTCGTACCCGTTCATCCTGAGTCTGATTCTCCGTCAGGAAGCGATTCCGAACCGAATCGTCCTCCAGAACGACGTCTTCGAAATCGTGGCGACAACGAGGGACTGGGATCAGTTCCGATCGATGGCCGACGAGGTGCAGGAGACCCTCGGCGAGTTCGAACTGCTGTCTGTCACCCAGAACGAGGAGCCCGGGGAGCCACTGGATAGCGGACGATTAACGGAGGTACTCGTCTCGAAACTCACCAGCGATCAGCTCGAAGTTCTCGAGACGGCGTACAATCACGGCTACTTCGACGTTCCCCGAGAAACGTCGGAGACGGACCTCGCGGACGAACTCGATATTACCCAGTCGACGATCAACGAGCGACTCCGGACCGCCGAACGAACGTTGCTCGAACTCATTTACGGCCCTCGTGAATGAAACCGAGCCGAATCCCCCTCGATCACGAATATCCCTCTGTATTCTCTCCCCCGACTTAAAGAACGATAGCTATCGGTCGCTATCGGGAGTAAAACGATTCTAGTTAGCCCGTAACGTGGGAGTGGATGTCTCAAAGAGAAAACCATGACAGTTCGGTCACCGGGGCACGTGATCGGATCACGCGACGCGGCTACATCGCCACGGCCGCCGCGGCGCTCGGAACGAGCGCGCTGGCGGGCTGTAGCAGTAGCCGTGGCGAGAGCCTCGAGCCGGACGTGCCCGAGGGCGTCCCGGAGACCGTCGAGACGCAGTACTGGCGCGAGTGGGAGACCGTCGACGCCGAGTCGCCGCCGCTGGATTACAGCGCCAGGGCGGGTTCCGTCCTCGACTCGTTACCCGTCGAATTCTCGAGCGAGGACGATCCGTGGATGCGCGAGCACGCGTTGATGGTCCAGCGCGGGCTCGACGACCTCGGAATCGCCGTGACGCTCAATGACAGGCCGTTGAATCAGCTATACGCACAGAGTTGGACGGCGAACGGACTCGAAGCGGTCATTTCGATGAGCACACACGGGCCCGATCCACAGCGGGGACTCGATCCGAACCCGCTGTTGATGCGTCGGACGGAAGGGTCCCTCTCGAATTACGATAATTACTACCATCCCGAACTGCAGGAAGTCCTCACCGAGCAGGCCCGGACGACCGAGCGGGCCCGACGAGAGGAACTCGTCGATCGAGCACAGGAGATCTTCGCCGAAGACGTCGGGGCGCTCATCACGCTGTTTCCGAACATCATCACGGCCGTGAACACGGAGCGGTGGACCGGGTACGTGGAGACGCCGGGGAACGGCCCGACGATGGACTCGTTCGTCTGGACCGAGGTCAACCTCCAGCCCGAGACGGACAACCGGACCTACGTCAAAGGGGTTTCGACGTCGATGAACTCGCTGAACCTTCCGTGGGCCGCCGGCGGGGCCGAGGCGAAACGCCTGACGTTCATCTACGACGGCCTGTTCGACGCCACGCCCGACCTCGAGGTGGTCCCCGCGCTGGCGACTGGTGGCGGGTTCGTCGACGACACTACCGTTGAACTCACCCTGCGCGAGGGCGTCGAGTGGCACGACGGCGAGGCGTTCACCGCCGAGGACGTGAAGTTCACCGTCGAACTGTACGAGGAGTATGCCTCCACGAGTCAGGTACCGTTCTACGACCCGATCGAGACGGTCGAGGTACTCGGGGATCACGAGGTCCGGTTCAACCTGACGAACCCCGACGCGTCGTTCATGACCCAGCGGGTCGTCCGGAGCGTCATCCTCCCGAAACACCGGTGGGAGGACGTCGGGAATCCGTCACAGCACAACCCGGATGCCCCCGTCGGAACCGGCCCCTTCCAGTTCGAGGACTGGGAGCAGGGGACCCGATTTGAGGCCTCGCGCAACGACGGTCACTGGATGTTCGACGACGACTGGCGGGCCGACGCCCTCGGTGACCAGGCCGAGCGCGGGCCCGGCGTCGACAGCGTCATCTGGATCAACGTGAGCAACGTCGACGCGCTGATCGGCTCGCTCCAGAGCGGTTCGATCGACGCTATCGGAACGAATCTCTCGGACCTTCAGGCGGACCGCGCGGCCAACACCGACGGTATCGAGAAGATGTCGGCTGGGAGCTACGCCCCCCTGGACGCGAAACTCATGTTCTCCTGTCCGCTGATTCGGGACAAGGAGTTCCGCGTCGCGCTGGCGAAAGCGGTCGACTCCCAGGGGTTCGTCGAGGATTTCCTGCAGGGTCAGGCGACGGTACCAGCTGGCGAGAACCCGATTTCGTCGCTCACGCCGTGGCACAACGCCGAGACGACAGACTACGAGTACGACGTCGGCGACGCACGCACCGTCCTCGAGCGGGCGGGCTACACCTGGGACGGCGACGACAACCTGCGATTCCCCAACGGGGAGGCGTGGGGGGCGTTCGTCGAGCGGATCCAGCCCGAGAACACGAACAAGCGCCGCGCGGACCTCGACCAGCCCGATTTCTCATGAGGAGACGAAACCCAATGCATCCGATCATTGACCGATACTCACCGGAGCGGACCCGACCCGAAACGAACCGGCATCCTGACCGCGCCACTGCTCGAGCGGAGCGCGCCGCATTCGGCCGCCGTGCGACCGTCGGCGCGGCGACGCGGTCAGCGAACCACATCGCAGTCATTCGAGGGGACGACCGATGACGAAGTTCCAGCGGTTCCTGCTCAAGCGGCTCGCGATCTCCGTCCTGCTGACGCTGATCGCGGTCTCGGTCATCTTCGTCGTTCTGCGGCTCCTGCCGGGGAGCCCCTTCGAGGCGCTCGTGACTTCGGGGAACCTCAATCAGGCGCAGATCGACGAGATCCGTGCGATGTACGGGCTCGACGAGCCGATGTGGAAACAGTATATCAACTACCTCGGGAGTCTGCTGACCTTCCAGTTCGGCTACTCCATCCTGCGGAGTCAGCCGGTCTGGGAAGTCCTCGAGCCGCGGCTGATCAACTCGCTGATCTTGCTCGTCCCGGCCCTCGTGACGACGGCCGTTCTGAGTTCGGTGCTGGGTATGTACGCCGGCTGGAATCGCGGGAGCCGCCTCGAGAAGTTCAGTATCGTTTCGACGACGCTGCTGCGATCGACGCCGGTCTTCATCACGGCGATCTTCTTCATCATCGTCTTCGCATACAATCTGGAAATCGTCCCCGCGCTCGGGATGCGATCGATCCGGGCGACGCCGGACGGCTACCTCGAGACGTTCGTCTCGCTGGACTTCCTCCATCACTATATCTTACCCTTCACCGTCGCCGTCCTCTACTACAGCGGTGATTTCCTGTTGCTCGCCCGCAACGGCGTCGTCGAGAAGCGGGGATCGGAGTTCCTGAAGCTCCACCGGGCGAAGGGACTCTCGGAGATGGAACAGCTGGCCCGCGCGGGCCGGAACTCGATGCTGCCCATCCTGACGTACTTCACCCTCCGGCTGGGCATGATCTTCCAGGGACTGATCCTGCTCGAGGTGGTCTTCAGCTGGCCCGGCATCGGCCGCGAACTCGTCTTGGCCATCCAGCAGCAGGACTATCCGCTCGTGCAGGCCGCGGTCTTCATCATGGCGCTGGCAGTTATCATCGCGAACCTCACTGCGGACGTCCTCTACGCGTACTTCGACCCGACGGTCTCCACGAACGGAGGTGGGTCCGCATGAGTACCGAAACGAAGCCGAAGGCCGAGCTGTACAGACGCGTCGACGCGCTGTGGACGCTCGTGCGCGACCAGTTCGCGTTCCTGCGACGGGATCCGCTGGCGTTCGCGGGGATGCTCGTCGTCGCGGCGTTCGTCTTCCTCGGATTGTTCGGGCCGTTCCTGGCGCCCCACGACCCGATCGAACACACCGTTCGCAGCGACACCGGATCCGTGCTCCGGCTCTCTGCCCCGAGTCTGGACGCGTTCTTCGGAACCACGGCGTTCGGGAAGGACGTCCTGAGTCAATTCCTCGCCGGCGCGCGGCCGACGCTCATCGTCGGCCTGTTCGGCGGTCTGGGGACGGGCGCGCTAGGCTTCACCGTCGGCGTCGTCAGCGGCTACTACGGCGGCTGGGTCGACGAACTCCTGATGCGGCTGACCGATCTGACGTTCTCGCTGCCGTTCATGCCGATGGCGCTGCTACTGTTGACGTTCGTGACGCCGAACATCTGGCTGATCACGGCGATCATCGCCGGCTTCCTCTGGAAGATGCCGGCGCGGGTCGTCCGCTCGGAGGTGCTATCGGTCCGCGAGCGGACGTTCGTCAAGTCCGCTCGAGCCAGCGGCGCGAGCGATCTGCGGACGATGCTGTATCACGTCGCGCCGAACGTGTTGCCGATCGGGTTCCTCTACACCGCATACGGCGTCGCCTGGGCCATCGCCGCACAGGCGAGTCTCGCGTTCCTCGGCTTCGGCGATCCGACGATGACCAGCTGGGGGCGAATGCTCCGGCAGGTGTTCGCGTCGGGGAACATACGCGTCGCGTGGTGGTGGGTGCTCCCGCCCGCCATCGGTATCGCTGCGATAACCACCTCGGTGTTCCTCATCGGACGGGCCTACGAGGAAGTCATTAACCCCGAAATTCAGACCGACCAATGACGCTACTCAACGTCGAAGACCTCAAAGTCACGTACGCGACCGACGACGAAACAATCCACGCCGTCAACGACGTCTCGTTCAGTATCGACGAGGGCGTCAACTACGGCCTCGCCGGCGAGTCAGGCTCCGGGAAGTCCACCGTCGCGGAGGCGCTATTAGGATTGCTCCCGGGGAACGGAACCGTCGAGCGCGGGACGATCGAGTTCAACGGGACGGACCTCATGTCGCTCTCGGACGCCGAGCGCCGTGACATCCTCTGGGAGGACATCGCTTACATCCCCCAGAGCGCGATGGACTCGCTCGATCCCGTGATGTCGACCGGCGATCAGATCGCACAGGCGATCCACACCCACCGCAACGTCACGGACGCCAAGGCGCGCGATCGCGTCAAGGAACTGTTCGAGATCGTCGGCCTCGATCCGGACCGGATCGACGAATATCCCCACGAGTTCTCCGGCGGAATGCGTCAGCGAGTCACCATCGCGATGGCGCTCGCCCTCGAGCCGGACCTCATCATCGCCGACGAGCCGACGACCGGGCTGGACGTCATCGTTCAGGACAAGATCATCGACAAGATCCTCGAGATTCAGGAGCGGATGGACAGCTCCCTGCTGTTGATCACCCACGAGATCGGCGTCATCGCGGAGACCTGCGACGAATTATCGATCCTCTACGGCGGAAAGGTGATGGAACAGGGAAGTGTCGACAACGTGCTGGTCAATCCCACGAACCCCTATACGATGGGGTTGAAGAACTCCTTTCCGGAGATCGACGAGAGCGACGACCCCGTTGCGATCCCCGGCTCCCCACCGAACCTGAGCCGGGAACCAACCGCCTGCGTCTTCGAGGACCGGTGTCCGTTCGCCACGGACGAGTGCGGGGAGTCCCACCCCGAGCTGTTCGATCTCCCCAATCGGAACCACCGATCGGCCTGTCACCGCGTCAAAGAGGCGGCCCAGTTGCGACGTGACGCTCACGATCCGGAGACGTGGAACATCCCCGACGACGGGGACGACGACTCCGATCGCGGCGAGGTCATCCTCGAGACGGACGACCTCGAGAAGCACTACGAACAGAGTCAGACCCTCCTGAGCAAGTTCCGCGCCGAGGATCCCGATTACGTGAAGGCCGTCGACGGTGTTTCGTTGTCGGTCCGCCGATCCGAAGTACTGGGCATCGCGGGGGAGAGCGGCTGCGGAAAGTCGACGCTCGGCGAGACCATGGCCTTACTCGAGGATCCGACGGGAGGCGAGTTGTCGTTCGATGGAGAGTCCTACGAGCACTATCAGAACGGCAATCTGCAGGAGTTCCGGCGAAAGGCCCAGATCATCTTCCAGGATCCCTTCGACTCGCTGAATCCCCGCCAGACCGTCCGCAAGATCGTCGGCGAACCGCTGACGATCCACGACTATCGCACCGACGAGACGGAGCAGGCGATCGTCGAGACGCTCGAGAAGGTGGGACTGACCCCTGCTGAAAAATTCCTGGACAGCTACCCGCACGAGCTCTCCGGCGGGCAGCGACAGCGCGTCGCGGTCGCCAAGGCGTTGGTGCTGGACCCCGATTTCCTGATCTGTGACGAACCGGCGTCGATGCTGGACGTGTCGCTGAAAGTCAATCTGCTGAACCTGCTGCGGGGGCTGGCCGACACCGAGGACATTGGGATCGTCTACATCTCCCACGACCTCGCGAGCCTGACGCAGGTTTCAGACCGGCTGGCGATCATGTATCTCGGCCGGATCATCGAGGAAGGCGACGTCGATCGCGTCGCGAACCGACCCAGCCATCCCTACACCTCGTCGCTGCTCTCGGCCGCGCCGGAGAAGGATCCGACCGCCGATCGAGCCCGCGTCCTCCTCGAGGGGGAGCCACCGGACCCGGTCGATCTCCCCTCGGGCTGTGCGTTCGCTCCGCGCTGTCCGAAGGCCCAGGAATCGTGCTGGGAGAGCGAACCGGCAATCGACGAGACGGGAGACGAGACACATCGGGCAGCGTGTTACTTCCCGGACAGCGACGGCGAGCCGGCCGCGTCGGCGGTCGACGATCCGGAGTTGCCGGGATCCTCGAATGCCGATTCGATAGGTGACTGAGTTCCATGCCCGGCCTCAGGACGATCGCGGTGCTGGAATCCGTCGGCGCTCTCGGCCTTCCAACGAGTCTTGTGGCCGTCATCGGTGTCGGAACACTTCTGGTGTTGCTCGTCCTGTCGGGGTTCTTTTCCTCGGCGGAGATCGCGATGTTCTCGCTGGCCCAGCACCGCATCGAGGCGCTCGTCACGGATGGCACGCCCGGTGCCGAGACCGTGCAGGCCTTGAAGGACGACCCCCACCGGCTGCTGGTGACGATCCTCGTCGGTAACAACCTCGTCAACATCGCGATGTCGTCGATCGCGACGGGACTGCTCGCGATGTACCTCGGGCAGGGCGAGGCGGTGCTCGCCGCCACGTTCGGGGTGACGGCCGTCGTCCTCCTGTTCGGCGAGAGTGCTCCGAAGTCCTACGCGATCGAAAATACGGAGTCGTGGGCCCTCTCGGTCGCCCGACCACTGCGGCTCTCGCAGTACGCGCTGTACCCGCTGGTGGTCACGTTCGACAGGCTGACCCGCGTCATCAACGGGCTGACTGGCGGGACCCCCGTCGAATCGTCGTACGTCACCCGCAAGGAGATTCGAGAGCTGATTCGCACCGGCGAGAGTGAGGGAATCATCGAGACCGACGAGCGCGAGATGCTTCAGCGTGTACTTCGGTTCAACGACACGATCGTGAAAGAAGTAATGACGCCGCGGTTAGACGTCACCGCCATCTCTCGAACTGCGACGGTTGACGATGCCGTCGCCAAATGCATCGAGAGCGGTCACACTCGTTTGCCGGTCTACGAGGGCAGCCTCGACGCCGTCGTCGGCGTGGTCGCGCTCGGCGATCTCATTCACGACTATCGCGTCGGAGATTCGGGCGATGACAGCTCGCTCGAGAGTCATATCGAAGAGACTCTGCAGGTCCCCGAGAGCAAGCACGTCGACGAACTGTTCCGCGAAATGCGCCGGGAGCGTGTCGAACAGGTCGTCGTAATCGACGAGTTCGGGACGACGGAGGGCATCGTCACGACCGAAGACATCGTCGAATCGGTCGTCGGCGAGATACTCGATACGCAGGAGGCGGACCCGATCGAGACCGTTGACGAGCGAACGGTCCGGGTCAGCGGTGAGGTAAACGTCGAGGACGTCAACGACGCGATCGGCATCGAATTCCCGGAAGGCGAGGAGTTCGAGACGATCGCCGGGTTCGTGTTCAATCGCGCCGGGCGTTTAGTCGAACCCGGCGAGACGTTCGTGTACGAGGGCGTCGAACTGACCGTCGAACGTGTCGACGATGCGCGAATCAAACGCGTCCGCATCAGCGAATCCGCCTCCTCGAACGGTGACGATTCAAGCGTTGCTGCCGAGGGGTAGAGAGATCGTTTCGGCCCTTAGGTGTACCAGACAATGAAGCCCGTTCGTACTCGCTCGAGGGGGTCCCCAGCGGGCTCAGTCCGCGTCGATCCGGACGAGTTGTTTCCCAATGTTCGTCCCGTCGAACAGCCCCAGAAACGCATCGGAAGCGTTCTCGATGCCGTCGGTGACCGTCTCTCGATACTGGAGCCGGTCCTCCTCGACCCACCGCCGGAGCCGAGCATTGATGTGGTCGAACCGATCGGCGTGATCGCTGACGATAAACCCCTCGACGCGAGTGCGGGTCCGCTGGTGAAGGCGCCGCGGACCGCGTAGCCGGTCGTCGCCGTTTTCCGCGTTGTAGAGGGCGATCTTCCCGCAGACGGCCACTCGAGAGTGGTCGACGAGGTGGTCCATGACGGCGTCGGTCACCTCCCCACCGACGTTCTCGAAGTAGAGATCGACGCCGCGCGAGCAGGCGTCGGCGACCGCTGCCGAGAGGTCGTCGGTCGTTCGGTAGTTGATCGCCGCGTCGAAGCCGAGGTCGTCGGTGAGCCAGTCGGCCTTCTCGTCTCGGCCCGTGATCCCGACCACGCGGCAGCCGGCAATCCGAGCGATCTGGCCGGCGACGGAGCCGACTGCGCCGGCCGCGGCGGAGACGACGACCGTATCGCCGGGCTCGACCTCGCCAATGTCGACGGTGCCGACGTAGGCGGTCCGGCCGGGCATCCCGAGGACGTGGAGCGCCGTCGATACCGGCGCCGTTCCCGTGTCGACCGTCTCGAGGTCGGTGCCGTCGACGACCGCGTACTCGGCCCAGTACAGGTTGCCCAAGACAGTGTCGCCGGGCTCGAACGCGGCGTGGTTCGATTCGACGACCGTGCCGACGGCCCGTGCTCGCATCGGCTCGCCGACGGGCCACGGGTCGGCGTAGGATTGGCTGTCGCGCATCCGACCGCGCATGTACGGATCGACGGAGAGGTACTCGGTCCGGACGAGCACCTCCTTCGGTCCCGGCTCTGGGATCGGGTCGTCAGTCAGTTCAAAATTGTCGGCCGTCGGTTCGCCGGTCGGTCGTTCCGTGAGCCGCCACTGTCGATTGCGCGTTGTTACCATGGCTCTCAGCCACTTCGGCGGCTTCGATCATCACAGTATGGATAGAAGCAACGGGGTATATCAGCTACCCACGACCAAAGTCGTGGGCTTGTCAGTGGACACCTAGTCCGTGGCAGTACATTCTGCATCCACGGACGAGAATGGCCGCAATCTGGTCCTTTCGCCGGTGCTCGAGGGTGAGATGGGGGTAATTCTGTCCGACTCGATCGGATTCGCAGACAGGGTTCACTCTCCCCGAAGATTCGTGACCTGCATTTTGGACTCGAGGACGTCCGTCTGAAAATCCGAATCTGCAACGATGAGTGATTCGCTAGGTGATTTCCGGAGGTGTCTGTCGGCCTTACACAAATACAGCGCGAAAGCCCACGACTGAAGTCGTGGGAGGACGTCAGTGACGATGGCTTTGGAACGTATTGTACCCCCTCCCTACTCCGCACTCAAGCGCTTCGCTCCCTACGTTATTGCTTGAGGACGGAAACTCGGTACCCGTCTTCAGTTAAATCTGGTTTTGATACTACGCCCGAACTAATACGTACCGACGGTTATTCGTGGATACGATGGTCACAGTCTCCGCATTCAAAGATGGATTCGCCGCCCTCCGATCGAATCCGATCCTGCTCGTCGCTGGCCTTCTCATTGGGGCCGGAAACCAACTGCAATACGCGGATCAGCTGATCGAATCACCATTGCTGTCAGCAGGTGTCTCACTCGCGTGGTTGGTTGTTTTCCCGTTCGTTCTCGGGGGCTTCATCGGAACCGCTCAGGCCGCGATCGAAGGAACAGACACGTCGATCACCCTATTTTTCACTGCAGCGCGGACACAGTATCTTCCACTTCTCCTTGGAACCGTGTTGTTCGTGCTTCTCGTTCTCGGAACCGCTATTGGACTTGGACTCATCGGGTTCGTTCTAGGTATCGGTTCGATGGTGCTCGCTGTCATTAACGAGATGGCTGCCTTTGTCGCAGGTGTCGTTTCTATCCTCATCTGGTTGGTGTCGATCCTCGTTGTCATTATGTTCGTGCAGTTTTACGACACTGCGATCGTCATCGAAAACGAGAGTGTTACTGATGCGTTCCGAAGAAGTATTGCGCTCGTCCGCTCGAACCTCAAAAGCGTCGTCGGATTTTCATTGGCGTGGATCGTCCTGTTGAACGCTTTTCTCATCCCTGAGTACCTGCTACAGTTGACGCTGACGGACGCCGGGCCAGCTGACGTATTACCGGTCGATCTCGGGATTCCGATGGCTCTCCTAGTGCCGATCGGAGTTGCCCTTTCCGCGGTCGGTTTCGCATACTTCTATACGGTGTACACTGCCTACTACTTGCGATTAATTGCTTCCTCATCCGTTACCTCCCAATCAATATAAACACCCACCGACAACTGCATACTATGGTCTCGAGCAGCCTCCGATTCGATCCGATCCCCATGACCTGACCCCACATAATATAACAGAATCATGTCACGACTCCTTCCGACACAAACGGACGCCGCCGTCGAACGGAGCGATACCCCTGCTGTACTGAGCCTTGACGACGACGCGACACGAGACGTGATCGAAGCGTTGTCGTCAGAGACTGCCTACGAGATTTTCAGGCTGCTCAACGAGACGCCGGCGACCCCGTCGCGGATCGCTGACCAACTCGACCAGAGCGTTCAGAACGTCCACTACCACTTGGAGAATCTCGAAGCTGCTGGGGTAATCGAAGTAACAGACACCTGTTATTCGGAGAAAGGCCGTGAGATGAGCGTTTTCGTCGTTTCCGAGGATCCGACGCTTCTCTTCCTCGGTACCGAGGACGATCGACCGAGTCTCAAACGCGCTTTCAAATCCGTTGCGTCACTGCTCGGCCCACCATCGATTCTGCTTGCCGCTGGTGAATCCATCTCACAGTTTGTTACCGCTGAATGAGCGAACCCACCGACTCCCCGACCCGAAGCACTGCTACCGGCAACGGCGCAACCAATCGTGATGAGGCACCAACGGTCAAGGCACGAGATGATATCAATGAATGCGGATGTCTCGAATGCCGTAACATCGAAACGAGTGCAACTCGTCGAACCGTCCTCGATGCGTTAGTCTGGTCCGTTCGCCTGTTTCGATCCTATCCGTCGATTGTCGTCTTCGCGGGTATGATAATCCTCGCTAATCGTCTTCTCGAGATGGACAGCATCGATGTGCTTCCGATGCCTGCAGTCGGCGTGTTCGAGACCCTGACGGCGTTCGCGTTCATCTTCTTGGTACGAGCCTACGTGGGAACGATCGCTGCTGGAGAACTGATTGGCGAACCCGTAACGATACGCGAGGGACTACAGCGAAGTATCGCTCGGACGCCAGCGTTAGTCGGCTTGATTTTCCTTCTCGTTTTTTTGATCATGACGATTCCGTTCTTCAGCTTGCTCCCGCTTTTCGTTCTGGTCGGCGCTATCCCAGGAAATCCCGTGGAGGTGGTAGGCTTTCCCGTCGCAGCGGCAGTCGGTGTAATTCTCTTTGCCGTACCGTTTCTTCTTTTGGTGTTCAAGTTCTGGTTCGCACCGGAAGCCTGCGTTATTGGCCAGTACGGTCCCGTCGAATCACTTCAGGTTAGCTGGCGCATTACGGCGAACTACCGAGGAAAGTTGGTGCTCGTCACAGTGATCGTTATTGGGAGTGCAATCAGCCACTATCTGCCAATATATCTGCCCAAGATGGGGACAAGCCTGACATCGTTATATTTTGTTTTTGGCGTGCTCTCATCAAGCATCGGTGAACTGCTTTCTATTGTGTGGGCAAGCGCTTACGCGCACATCTACGTTCAGGAGATGGTGTCCTGAATTCTATGCTCTAAAATGTCTGTGCCCTCATACCAGGGGGTATTCCCATCGGTTGCGCTCCTCGAAGGCGTTCGAGACCCCACCCATTCTGGGGCGACAGACTGTCTCGAGCAATGGCTCAGTTTCTTCTCGTCAGTGACTAAACGTCCCATCCGGCGCAGGAACAAGTCCGGTACGGATCTCGAGGTCGTCGAGCATGCCGGTGTACTGCATCCGGACGGCGGGATCGAACTGCATCTCCTCGATATCGATCCCGTCGCGTTCGAAGGCGTCCTCGGCCTGATCGCGCAGCTCCCGGAGCGTGGCGGTCAGTGCTTCAGCGACGGCGTCGGCGTTGCTCAGGTCCGGCTGAATCATCAGATCCAGCGAGTGGTCGTACCGGTAGGCGTAATCGGCCGTCACACAGCCGAAGGCCGAGAACGCAGCTGCCCAATCCGGAATGAGGACGTCCTGGAAGTCGAGGTTCTTCGTATAGCCCGCCGCGTGGAGCGGACCACCGCCACCGTAGCTGACGAGTTGGTAGTTCTCCGGCGAGTAGCCCAGCCCCAGGATCATTGCGTTCAGTTCGTTTGTCATGTCCCGCTTGACGATATCGAGCACGCCGCGGGCAGTTTCGTACGGGTCTTGATCGAGCGGTCCGGCGACCTTCTCTTCGATGTACTCCTCGGCCCGATCGACGTCGAGCTCGAGATCGACACCAGTGAGCTACAGGAGAAAGCAGAGGAGATTCAGCGCCAGAAACAGCAAGTGCACAGCGGTTACAGCAGGCACAGGGCCAGCAGGAAGAACCCATCCAGGGCATGTTCCGATAGAGTACTACTCTATTTGGGGAAGCGGTGTTAGAAAAACAGATTCGAGTTAGCCCGTTCTCAGACGAAGGGTAGCCCCGTACTCAGGTTAAAATGGAGAGATAGTCCTCAGCGAGACCGATAGTGATAGAGTGACTGGCAGTAACTACATATGTCAGCCACGTCCATCTTGACAATCGATGATCTGTGCTGGGACAGTATTGGATTGACAGTTCCACGTCGTGGAACTCGGTACTGGGATTCATTACTGTCTCATGCGACGTATCGTCTATGGAGTTCGTCACCACGGAAACGGTTCCTGGTCGGGAAATCGAAGAGGCGCTTGGTATCGCACGAGGGAACACTGTGAAAGCACGGAACGTTGGTAGGGATATTACGCAGAGCATCCGCAATATCACTGGCGGTGAGTTGAAAGCCTATTCCGAACTGCTAACCGACGCGCGTGATGAGGCTCTCGAGCGCATGGCTGATGATGCCCGGTCGATGGATGCCGACGCTGTGGTCAATGTCCGTCTCGAGAGTTCTCAGATTGCAAACGGTGGCTCCGAAGTGATCGCATACGGCACGGCCGTGCGACTCCGATAACTCTCGCTGCCACCATCGGCGGTACGATGATCGCTAGGTGACGTCATCTATGGTCGAACGGACTGACCCAGCTAGAACCGGCGTCAAAGCTGGCCGTGTCGTCGGGCTGCTAACGGCCGTGTTTGCGGTTATCAGTCTGATACGGGTCCAGGGCTCGTACTATGAGAACGTCGCGACGGTATTCACGCTGCTCGGAATTGAGTCCCAGTTCTCGGTAACGGTGCTGTTCTGGGGAAACGTCCTTCTCACAGCTTCTGCGCGCTACGTTATCGGGTATGTTGTCGGCTCGCTTATCGGTGTCCTGTATGACTGGCTTGACCGCCCATCTCTACTGATTTTGATCGGAATCGTATTCGTCGTTGGTGCCGTCGACGGGCTTCTTGCAGCCATCGATACACGTAGTATCGGCATCGGATGTGCGTACGCCATAGCCTGGCTCTGTTACGTCCCGGTCTTCGCCTGGTTATTCGAGGATGATGCCGGTACTGTGGAGAAAGGCCCGCTCCGACTAGGGGATCTCTGATCGCATTGTGGCCGTGGTGCGAGAGCGTTCCAGAGAGTGCTCTCGTTACGACCACTGGGCCGAGCGGCATCACGAAAGAACTAGAGAGGAACGGTTTTAGCGAACAGTGCTCCATTCAGTTTCGGAATCGCTGGATCACGACAAGTCCGCCAGCGACGGCTGCGACGCCGCCAATGACGAGTGGGAGAACTTCCCCATCTGGATTACTCCATGTCCAGTCAAGGAACACGGTTCCGATGATGGCGATGACCATGACAAGGACGCCGAGTACGGTTCCAATCGAACTGCCTCGGTGGAAGACCATACACAACCTATACAGGGGCAGATAGTTAAATCGAATAACACAACTCCAGGACGTGGAACTGTGGTGTCGGCTTTACACCGAAAGGAGGATATCAATGGATCGTGATAATGAGGAGCTTCGGTCAATCGCGTCTCTCCTCGCAGATGAATGTACACAGACGATCCTCATCGAAACAGCTACTGAGCCAATGTCTGCTGAAGAATTAAGTGAGGTGTGTGAGGTGTCGCCCCAGACGATTTACCGTCGGTTAGATGATCTTTCCGAACATGATCTGATTGAGGAGGACCTGCAGCCAGATGCTGACGGGCACCACTACAAAGTCTATACTGCAACCCTTGATCGTGTTGTTGTTGATCTCACGACAGACGGATTTGAACTCAGTCTCTCACGCCGGGATCGGATGGCCGATCGGTTCACCCAGTTTGTTAACGAGGTGCGGGATCGATGATGCTCTTCCAGGTCAACCCTGCTCTCCAGACACAGATCGCGTTCGCCTTGACCCTGATATCAACTCTCCTTGGCTTGCTCGTCGGATATATTGCGCTGAGAGGCTACTGGCGGAGTCGGAAACGGCCGATGATGTTTATTGCGATCGGCTTTTTCCTCGTCTTCTGGACGCCTGTCTTGCTGCTCGCTGGCCCAGTACTTGTACCAGTAGTCGGCCAATTTATCTACGGAATGCTTGGAGAGATCAGCCGCATACTGGGTCTCATCTGTATTCTGTATGGGTTGCGAATACCGTTCACGCAATCCGACTAACGAAGAACGCGTCTCGTTATCGCCAGTACATCTCAGGCAGTAGTGGCAGCAGTGCTATGGGCCGTTTTCCTCAAATTCGATCGAATCCGGGTGGACCGTGATGTAGAGGTAGTGGTCCGGTGAAGGAAGATTCCATTCGTAGCTCTCTGACAGGCCGTCCTCGGTTTCAGCCTCAAACCGATACTGTGTTGCCGACTCGAACACGTCGTTGTACTTGGTGGCCTCTGATGCGGCGATATCCGTCGTATCTGAGAGGGGTTCCGTCTCCTCTGTGAGATTTGTGACTGTGGTCGTTACTGTGATTGTAGAATCGGTGTTATTGAATACGGTAACTTCTCCTGGATTGCCGCCGAAGAGTCCAGAAAGGGCTGAACAACCGGCGGTAAGCGGCAGTCCCATCACGGCAACGCCACGGCAGATTGCACGGCGAGAGATCGTTTGGGAAGAGTCTGAACGAGGTCCAGTTGACTGATTGTCCGATAAGGTACGTCTCATACTCGGATATAAGCCAGCAGTAAAAAAACAGTAGGACCCGAGTTCCATTGGCTGGAACTGTGTTACTCGCTTCAAGTCGTGATGTGTGTTGTTTCCGATACCATTCTGCAGATAGAGAGAAGACTATGATTGGCGAGAGATGTACTCTTACACTCCCTTAATCGTGTGGATCTGTTGAAATGATATTCTTCAGACACATTCCCGTCTGTAATGGTTGGTCACTGAAGAGTGCGAATCTATCGGCAGAATGGGTTCACGGTTAGCATTCGATGTCGGCGACCTGCGCCAACTGCGGTCGCTCGTCGCTTGGATGTGAGTACCAGAAATGGAATTGGAGACAGTAGTTCTCGTCGAGGTCATCAACACCTAAGATATCGACGCTCCCTGCGAAATCCTCGACGACTCCGTGTAACGCGACCGGGGAGACGTCTTCGTCCGGAGCTATCGTCAATAGCTCGTTGACGCCCGCGTCGACACGATGTGAGTCCCAGTCTAGCATGCCGGCTTCGGTTTCGAGCGCGAGGTGGAACGTCCGCGCTCCGCCGTCCGCATTCCGGAGTTCGACACTCACCTCCCTGAGGGATCCGCTAGACGTGAACGGAGTGATACAGCCGGAGAACCCGGTCAACACGGCGGTCGCAGCGAGGAGGGCGTGGCGGCGTTGCACATATCCGACTACTTTCGGCCGTAGTAAGTATGTTATCTGTACTGAGCGATTCTTGAGTCCCTGTATTGATCTCTCAGAGTGATCGGTCTACATTATGAGTGAGACATGCGATGGTGAGCTCACGGAACTGCTTCCACCAGCGTCGTGACCGGACAAACGCACCGTACTTCCGCTTGAGTGTTGAGTTGACAGTCTCGGATTGACTCCGCTGGCCGTCGAGGTCAGCGTCTAAGCGCGCGTTCCATGCCTTGTGGAACGATGTGAATTCACGATGCTTCATCAGTGGCCGAACCTCGTATTGACGGGCAAGCCGTCTGATCTTCTGGTCGTCGTAGCCCTTGTCACTGGGCAGAATGTCAATATTCTCGGGATTGCGCTTGATCAACGACGGAGCGATCTGGCTATCGTGTTTTCGTGTCGTCGTCACGTGTAAATCGAGACTCGCGTTTACTTTCGCATCGACCAACAACGTCACTTTGAGTTGCTGAATCGTAAGCTCAGCGCGTTTCGTGTAGTGTTTCGAAGCGTGACTGCGGTCGAATCCTGACGAATCAACACCAACAACTCCGCTTGTCGGAAGTAGCGTCGCTGAGAGGGTCAATATAACACGCCACACAGCCATATCAAGCCGGTTGAACGCCTTACAGAGTGTTGAAGGCGCAGGAAGTTCGGTAAGCCAAGGGTTCGACGGACGCGTGGCACCTCGATCAGTTCGTCAAGCAGACCACGATAGGTCGTGTTCTTCCGCACTTTGAGACAGATCAGAACAACGTGTTGCGGAAGTGTATAGCGGTGTTTGGAGAACTTTGAGGAGTATCGAGAGACCGTTCGGCGTGCCAGATGGATCGCTTTCTCAGTAAACCGGAGGATCTGTGACTTTGGGAGGGCCTTCATGCCGTGGAATTACAGGCCAAATATGTGACTCTCTGAGGATTTCAACAAAGCCAGATTATGAGAAGACACTGGACACGATGGGGTGTGGACACTGGATTAGGACTCGAGACACACCCCGTCCATAGCAGCCCGGCGGTGACTGTCGAGATCGGCGGCTCCTCGAGTACGATACGATAGGAGAACCAGCTAGATTCTCCTACTATGGGCTTTCAAGAACCTGCACATCGGACTGCGTCACGCAGAGACGGAACTCACCAACCGAGAATGTGACTTCGAGATCAGCACCTGCTGAGTCGACGAGTTGCTCGAGCGCTTCGACATCGATCACTCGGTGCAGTTGGTACTCGTCACGACCGAGTCCCTGTTCTTCGAGCGCAGTGACGAGCTCGAGGAGTAGATTTCGATCACTCATCATCCATCACCCCGTCGATGACATCAATGATCTCGGCAGCTGTCGAACTGATCCGTTCGAACCGGTCGCGAACGACCTCCGGATCGTCCGACTCCCAGGCTGCGAGGTAGAACGCAGAGCCGCTCGTGTCGAGACCGCAGTACTGGCCCACGACGTACGCGACGGCCTCAGCCTCGACTTCCCGCTTCGACCGCTCAGTGTTGTCGTCGACGTCGAAGTGGAGCAAGGCGTGCGCGTACTCGTGAATCAGCGTCCGTGCGAGATCGGCATCGTTCTCCCGATCACGAACCTCGACAAGCGGCTGCGCATCAAAGAGACTCAGCTGCTCACAGACACCCTTCGCCTCCCCGTGCGTCCACTCTTCGTCTGGAACTATCTGAACCGTCACGCCGAGTTTGTCAGCGGTCTCAGTCAGCTGAGCGACGAGGTCGCCGGCATCACCAGTCGCTTCCGTCTCGAGGTCAGGGAGCGGCTCGCCCTCGGTCTGAGATATGTCGAACACTGGGGTGGGCTTGAACCCAACGAGGCCTTTCGACCACTTTTTGGGCGGCGTCTCGTCGTAGTCACAGTTGCTGTCCTCGTGGTAGCTCGGCGAGTTCTCGCACTCCGGGCACTGCGTCGTGATGATCGGTGCCCAGATCCAGATGGCCGACTCGCCCTCCTTCACGTGGCGGTCGAACTCCTCCTGCCACGTCCGGTAGCCCGCCACCCGGCTCGCCTCGGGACACTGCCGCTTGATGAGGAGCGTATTCCGATAGGAGTAGTCGTGGAAGCGACTCTGGATGTCGAGCCACTCTTGGAACTCTGCGCTGGCCTGCGCGTCATCGACGCCGGCGACGAGGTCGTCGATCCACTGTTCGATGGTACTGTTCATCTCGTCGGATCGCGTGTCGGTCTGATTGAAGGAGACCGACGGGTCACTGGTCGTTGCCATTGTGCTCACCGAATCGAGTTCACGGCGACTGCGCCAGTTCAGGATACGCCGCACCCCTCAGGGGCGTACAAAAAACCGAGATCTCGGTTACTGGAGTTCGTGGGGTTCGTCAGCGAAGCCGACTGTGACGAGGTACTTGAGGAACTCGTCGAACCGCCCGACGTCGCTAGGCGTGTCGGTCGCAAGGTGACGCGCCCATTCGATAGCCCACCGGAAGGCGGGATCCGTTCCGCCCTTGCCGTGAATGTGCCACCAGCGAGCAGCTTTCAGCACGACCAGCGGATTCGTTGGTGGATGCTCGCCGGCAAGCCCACGGGTGATGGACTTGATTTCGTCGGGGACGTCAGCGGGATCGATGTCCTCTGATTGCGTGTTATCGATATCAACCGGGATGTCGTCGATTGAGACGTTGTCGGCACTCTGTTGTTGACTCACAGGAAGTCACCTCTGGACGAGGACCCTCGATGGAGCCCTCGCCCTCTCTGGGGGCGCAAAAAACATGGGACTACATACTGTTAACCAACAATAGGTGAACCAACTCGCATATTGTTGGTTAAGAGCGGACCTTACTCTTCATTTTCACGCAACTCTTCCGCCTTCCACTTGAGCCGTCGCAGAATTTGCGTCCGGTTCTGGTGTGCGTTCTCGTAGGCAACGCACTCCTGGAGCGTCTCCATATCTGGAATCGTCGCGACACCAGCCTCGATCAATCGGTGATTCGGTGCTTCGAGACGCTGCTTCGGTGTAAGACCACCTGATTCTCCAGATTGATCTGACGAGTCATTCACTGGTGTTCGCCTCCGCGTTCTCAAGGCGACGACAAACAGCACCTGCTCACTCTCTGTCCGGCTGATCTTCGGCGACGGTTACTTACTTCCGAATATGCCCTAATTCGCCCTCAATGATCTGCTCGAGACGGTCGATGACTTCGTCGTAGTCCCGGAGATACGACAGCCGAGCGGGTGGACCGTCGTCCGTCTCGATGACCACTGTTCCGTATCCTCCGATTCGAGCATCGAGCCCGCGCTCGAGGGACACTCCCGTCATATCCTCGTATGCGAGTCGCCAGACCGGTTCCTCGAGCCAGTGATCGTGACAGACCAGTTGCTCGTCGTAGAACTCGTACACCAGAGTCGCGTGTCGTGGTAATATAAACACCAATACGGGCACCACAGCGAACACCAGTGCAGTAGTGAACGAGATAAGTGGAAGAATCAGTTGAACATCCAATACGAGGGTAAATAGTGCGAAGATAAGGAAGAAGATGGCACCACCAGTATGAGAAATTAATAGCCCGTGAATCGGGCTAACTCCGAGAATCCGCCAGATACTCGGACGGGCCGTTGCTTGCGGCTGCGTAGTCGGTCGCTCCACACGAGGTAGTGTAGTGGCCGTCACGCCAACAGCCTGGAAGTCTAACCCACCACCGGTCTGATCTTCGAACGGGTTCACGTCGTGGTCGGTCACCTCGAACCGGTTTCGGTCACGACACCGGAACAACAATGTCATCGCGATTTTTCCGGCAACGAGTACGTATGCCAGTCCGGAACCGGTGATATCCCCATCTCGAAGCCACAATAAGACAACGACAAGAGTAACGCCTACGCCGGTCCTGAACCACGATTGAAACGCTTGCCTCGCTGGGGCTCGATCGTACTGTTGCTTGTCAAAGTATATCTTTGCGGTCAAGAAATGTGTCCCCGCTAGGATGCCAGCGATGACTGCAACGCTCTCGACCGTCTCGTGTGATGAATAGTAGACTGAAGATGACGGAACGAACAGCGCGAGCCCCGAAATGCAAAAAGCGGATAGAAACCCTAACTGAGCACCAATAACTGACGCGTTTCGAACGCAGCCTGTGAGAGGCCCAATACTGAGTGTTCCATGTCGGCTCTTGAGCAACGGCTTGGAACGTGGCTGTGGCAACGGGATGTCTACAAGTCGGGCCGGAAACGTTTTTGCAATACTGACAATGGTGCCGATCACGGCCTCAATCCAGTAGACAACCAGTAGCTCGGTCACTCCCCACTGGAAACCTACGAACCCGATCAGCGGAAGGAGATTTGCGATCATAATAGCGTACACCACCCGCAAGGGAAATGCGAAAAAGCTGTTTGCTTCTTCAGAATTCATACTAAACGTAATATAGTGGTATTTTCACATATTCATCTCTTCTGGGTAATAGATGATAAATCTATCAACAAAGATTAGCCTCGGAACATGTTTTTTCCAGTGCTACCTCTACTTTGTCATGTTGCACGAGCATATCTGATAAAACGTTAAAGAACACCGAACAGGTAAGACCTCCAACAGGACCCCCAAGAGCGGTACAGCCCATTGTCGCTGCTGTTCCGACCCCTTCACTAAGAGCTACTGTTCCGAAAGTTATACAACAACTGCAGGTAGTGACTTCCCCTTGTTGGTTGAATTCATTAAGAGCAGTTACGAATGGGCTAGGGGCAGCCAATGCCTTATTTAGTGCCATCGCGCCTTTCTTAGAAAAGCCTTGGAATTTACCGGCTTCATACGCCCAGTCATTGAGAGCTCCGTACCCAGACAAGCTAACTTGTACTCCGCTGTTCGCGATATCCACAGCGACATCAACACCGTCGTCGATCATCTCTTTCACTTGATCCGGAATGAGCCAATCCGGAATATCAATGAGGCCGTTGGTGTTAACGGCTAGATCACCTACTTTCTGCGTATTTGCCTCCTGAGTGACAGACTGCGGTGACAGCTGATCCGTATCATATTCCACAGCGGCACTTTCGAATTCTGCAGATCCTGAGGTCGTAGCCGTTCCAAGACTTTTGGTATCGAGTTGTTCTACTTGTACCCCCTCTGGAACGTTGTTTTCCGTTCGGAGCCGTTTGATGATCTGGCCTTCCACTACTTCTCCAGTGGATGTGTTCTTTGCGATCTTTGCTGATACGATATCTTCTCCATCGACATCTGCGAGATCGAATTTAGCCCCAATGAACAGAGTTCTTTGTGCCGGATCAGCAGAGTTGCTACCTCTACTTATGCGAAAAGCCGTTATCCCGGCCGAATCGTATCGAATCCGGCCACTCGTCGATTCCGCCCGTCTGGCGACCGCTTCGAACTCCGGTTCTCGCTCTAGCTCGGCAGCCAAGTGAAGCTTCTTGGCACGTTCGGCCGCCTCGGCCGTTACGTTTGGTTCCAAGTTAACCTCAATTCCTTCAGGGCCTTGCTGATCCTCAGGTTCCATTCGGATATTCGTTATCTGAACGTTCACTTCGGATTTATTGAGAGCTTCCGATGTAGCTGATAATTCTTTTGTGGACCCGTTAGAGGTAACAATTGTGACTGACAGTTCCTCATCGGCCAAGGAGATACATGCTACGGTGTCGTCTTTCGGGTTGTTCTTAACAAGTCCGACATCAGGAACGACAACGAATTGGAAAGCGCCGCTGTACGAATAGGTAGTAGTCTGGGACGTTGCGGTCGCTTGAGCCATCCCGTAGTCGGTACGATCGACAACTTCACCGCCGGATTCAGTAGCGACGTCCCATCCCAGATGCAGGTAGTAATCATGCGCACTCCCAAGTGACTCGACCCTTGCACGACTGGGCTTAACCGAAGGGAGTGGGCGATCGGGATCGATTTCGGTACCGTTCTTGACGACGACTACCTCTGAACCATCCGTTTGGCTCCCAGTATCGAGATAGGTGAGTTCGCCAGCGTACGTGATCGCATGGAATGACCATCCATGTGTACTGTGAACCGTGCCAGTGACGCGCCGGTCGCTGGGCCGTTCTGATGTCTCAGACTCGACCTCCACACGCCCGGTCGCCGAAATATCATAGTCCACAGTCCCACCGGTAGCAATCACAAGCGTGTTGTGTGGGAACGTCTCGTAATCAAATGCTTCTCCATCAACCCTAACAGTAGCATCACCGGCAATATCGAAAGCAGTGAACTCACCGGTGAATGAGAATTCATGTGTCTCGTTCTCCAGCGTAGCTGAGCCGGTCCCGTTGCTGATGGTCTCGGACGGTGCATCATTCGCCGACAAGAGCCCGGTCACAGTGAATTCATACTCAACTTTACCAGAAGATTCGATTACGAGTGATCGCAACGACGTGTTATCAATAGTGCTAGGGGTTGCACTGGCATTACCGAATACCTGAGCCTCAGCAAGCGAGGAAATCGATGGTAATGCAGCGACTCCCGCGCTGGTAGCACCTATTGATTTGAGAACATTCCGTCGTTTCACACCTTTTTCTGGCTTTTTCTTCTGCATGTACCATGGGATTAAATATTAGATATAAAATGTTTTTCGATTTAAAATACAATTTGAAAATAATGTCATAAAATAGCATATATGGATATATCAAGTGGTAAGTACTGCTATGTTCGAACCGAATTCACGTTCGTGATTTTGATGGGGTGCAAGTGACCGGCTGGCTTACCAACCAGGCAACGCCGGAGGACTGTACGGACATCGAGCCGGTCGTGCTGCTGGCCGTCAGTGCTCTTGAGATCATTACTGGTTGCCCCGCTGGCAACCGCTCCGATCGCTGCTGAAGAAATTCAGGGCTACGAGTGGGTCAACGAAGAACTGTGTATTAGCTCGGGGAACAACGTCCTCGATGCAGCTCATGCCCCTGGTCTTCGGCATGACCTTCGAGCACTTCGATGAGTGCCTCGCTTCGGTCTTCTTGACTCATATTCAGGCTGATCCCATCCGGGAGCTCGCGTCAGTGTCGACGTCGTCGTTCTCGTACGCTGCTCGCCACATCGCATGGACGGCACGAGTGACGAGTGACACCTCGGTCACGTCGATACAGGACGGCTCGGCGGCCGTCGTAGCGGCCTTAGACGGGGGATGGAAATGGATCTCCGAGGAGTGTGTATTCGGGTGGCGATCGAAGCGCCAGTTGACGTCGTCGCTATCGACGTAGTGAAACGAATACATTCCCAGTTCGCTCCACTGGATATCGAGCCGAGCGTTCTCGGCGTCGCCGAGCCCATCACTGAGACTGATCTGCAGTTCCGTGGGAGCGACGACGTCATCGTACGAGGTTGCGTCGACTAACGGCTCAAGCTCGAGCCAGAGATCACGAATTCGTTGGAGCGCCGGGAGATAGATCGGCCCAAATTCGCCGGCACGGTCGTCCTCGCTCATACGGCAAGCTGGTGGCTGGCCTCGTCGTAGGCGAGTGCCGCCTGGGCGACGGCGAGATTCTGCCGTGTCGTTCGCCACGTGGTGAGGTCGTCCCAGCCCTCCGTCTCGTCGGCGTCGAGTTGCTGACTGAGCTCTTCAGGCGACACCACGTCGTAACGGTCCTCATAGCGCCGGATCTCGGCCTTCATGTCCTTGATGCCCTCAAGCAACTCCGGCCGATCGGCTTCCTCACGAAGCTCGCGGATCCGGGACATCAAAACTCGGTCGCTGTTTCGCTTGTACAGCGTCGTTTGGCCCTCTTGTTCCGTCTCGGCAAACCCGGTGTTTACAAGCGCCTTGCAGTGTCGACGTGCCGTCGGTTCGCTCACGAGGGCGCGGTCGGCGATATCGGCTGCCGACTGCCCATCGTGGGTCTGTTCGACGATTTCGTACACCCGCTCGAACGGCGTGGTGTCTTCTTTCCAGTCCGCTTTGACCTGCTCGTTGACGTCGTCCCACGTCTCGGTCATACTGGGTGCTACGCGATCGAGGAACAAATAGTTTCCTGAGAAAAATATCTAACGGTAGCGATTGTACAGGAGTGTTGTCGGGCTACCTGCTCCGCTAACGTCTCGAGATGCATCCGGACCGTAGTTGACGTGGCGTTTCCGGACTCGGAAACATCACTTTGTGTCACCCGCTGCCCCCGTTCCTACCCCGCCTTTAAGGCCACAGTCTTCGCAGACCGTTTCGACCGCGTTCGTCGTGACTCATCCGTCGCATTTGGGGCATTGGTTCGGACTCGAATCTGCTTGCACATCCTCGTCGAAGCCAGTTTCGTAGATGTCTCTAGTTGTCATCGTTCTCACCGTGGTCAGGGACCCCATTAGTTCGGCGAGTTCCTCACCTCTTGAGGAGACAATAGACTCTATAGGGGATCCTCGCCGGGGTCAGACCGTTTTTCAAGGTCGTGGCTGCGTGCGCAGCGAAGCGAGCACGGAGCGGAGGGTGGGATGGCGGGGTTTGGGTCGGTCCGGCACACACCAAAAAAGAAGGCTGCTCCGACTGGCTATTCTTCCCACCACCGACCGCGTTCGGGGAACATAACGGTGCTCCAGCCGGTTAGAGCGACTGAGACGCGCCCATTGTACCAGTTCTTCGCCGCCCCGTGAATGCGAACGCGTTCACCCTCTTCGATCTAGGGTTGGTCACTCGCGACCCACGACGTCAGCTTCGTTTTCCCACTATCGTCCTCAATGAGTCCGACTTGTTGAATGCTCGGCGAGTCGCTCTCCCACAGGGTCGTCACGCGACCGTCGATACTCACCTCCTTGCGATCGACGTCCTCGAGCTTCCCGATGGGAACAACCTGTCCCGGCGCCGTCTGCAACTCCTCGAACACCCGCACGACCGCACTCGTCACGTCCGTGCCGTCGACGATTGCTTCGGCCAGCCGTCGACTGATCGCCGCACGCGACCAGCCATCTAACTGCGTCGCGAGTCGGTCCGCTTCCACGTTTACTGTCGCCAGTTCATCTAGTACAAAGAATATACCCCATTAGTCATCGAAAGAGAACTATGATGAGAGACGAGTATACAAGGCGGACAATCCTAGGATATCTCGCAGGGGGCACGTTCGCCGGAATCAGTGGCTGTCTGGAGGTGTTCTCGGAGAACGGAACCAGTCCCAAATCCGAAGGCGAGAACTGGAAGACTGTCTCACCAAAGCCGTTCACCGAGGTTTCCAAACCCCGCTCTCCAGTAGCCACACTCGGCAGCTCCGACCGATCGGAATCGTTCGGGCAGGAGGTCGCTACGACGGGTGATACTGTCTTTGTCGGCGTGCCCCAAGCTGCTCCCGATGGCGTCAAAAAAGCCGGAATCGTGGCCGTCTTTGAACGATCGGGGACTGGATGGGAGCAGACAGCGACGCTGACTGGTCGGAAACACAAACGCGACTATTTCGGCGGACAGATCGCAGCCAGCGGGTCGACGCTGCTGGTCGGCAACGAGTACAACTATTCGGGGACGTCGCGAATTCCCGTGTCGGTGTTCGAGCGATCGAACGGTGACGGCTGGCAACTGACGACGGAGCTAACCGAGGGCGTCTACATCGAATCAATGGCGGTGGCCGATGATACGGCTGTCCTGCGGACAGCAGACAGCGACGGGCTCGTAGATGTCTTCGAGCGCGAAAGCAGGGAATGGAGGCGGCGACAGACGCTGTCTGATACTAGTCGGGATGACGGACGGATCGTCAGATCAATCGCGACTGATGGCAAGACGATACTGGTCGGAGCGCCACCGAAGTCAGGACCGAAGCGTCGACGCACGGGATCGGGCGTCGTTCACGTCTTCAGCCGATCGAGCGGTACCTGGAGTCATCGGACGACTCTCTCCGGAGCGACAGGGAAGGATCACTTCGGCTGGTCGGTCTCGGTGGTCAATGGGAAGGCATTGATCGGCGATTATATCAACGATACAGCGTACGTGTTCGGCCTCTCAGATGAACAATGGTCTCGCGAGCAGATGTACACTGCAACCAGTGGTGGCTCACATCAGTATTTCGGTAACACAGTCGCAATAGATGGCGATACGTTGCTCGTCGGCGCACCGCATGCTCAGTTCGGCGACTCGGTCGGTGCGGTTTACAACCTCGATCAGCCGTCTAGTACAAACGAATCGCGAGGAATATATTTCACAGCGCCCGATACGACCGAGCAGTTCGGCGACGCGATAGCGACCAGGAACGGAACGACGATCGTCGCAGGCAGAGATTCCGAGGAGAGTTTTGTCTATATTTACGAGTAGTGACTTGCGGTCGCTCTCAGAACGCGAATCCTCTGAATTCAGCAAACGCTGACACTATGTTCGAAAAGCGAGTGTTAGAGAATCGATATCTACTCTAGGTACTCAGAGCATCCGTCTTGGTCGTCTTCCGACAGCTGGCCTCGTTGAGGCAAGCCGCCAAGGGAAAACAAAGCAGATTCGACTGTCGGACGCAAAGGCGCTCGTCGTATACGGACTCCTCGTCCACCTCGGGAACGGTGTCTATGATATCACCCGTAAGGGGGAGCAGTACCTTACCGGTGAGCTCGATGCTCGCAACCTCGAGGCCGAATGAATTCAGCTGGCGACAACCTCGGCCGGCGGATAAGGCGATTCTGCTGGCGTGACCACTCACAATCGTTGCGCGTCCGAACATACTCGGCCCAGCGCTTGATCATGGCACGCCGTCGCTCCGTGTTCCGGCGTTGATCGTCCTCAAACTCCTGTGAGTTCAGCATCGTAGTCTTCAACTCCAAGCTCTTTGGCGTACGTTTCGAGCTGCTCGGTGTTAAATTGTTTCTCAAAAGACAAATACAGTCCTTTCCACCCAGATACGTCTGTAACGTTCGATTGGGGCTTACTCGAGGAGATCTCGCAACTGAGCGACGTAGGGGCTGTTTTCCCAACTCCGATGTGGACTAATCGTTGTCAACAACTTCCGGGCTTCGTCGCTGGTCATATAGCCGTTCCGAGCATAGTCGCAGATGAGCCGCGGTGTCGGGACGATACGCGGCCCTTTGAGCACAGCGTGAATCAGTGGGAAGTTCGTGCCGCCAAATTCGTCGGTGAGAAACCCGTCGACGTCGAGCGCGTTCGCGAGGACGATGCCATCAGTTTCGCCGTCATCGAGGCCGAACGTCGGTCGCGCGTCTGGGGTGTCGTCGTGCGCATACGGATCTTCGACCGTGTAGTGGCCACGGGCCGCGAGGACGTTACTCGCGGCTGCGGCGTGGATGTCCTGATACTGCGTGATGTCGCGGAGTTCTGCGACTACTTCTGGAGGGACGAACACGTCACAGGAGGTGAGCAGGTATTGGTACGGGTCGGGAACATCGGTACCGATGGCTGCATCTGCACGGGGCACTGCGAGACTGACGAGCGCACTCGTATCGGCGACGACTGTTCGCAGTCGTGGACCGCTCATCGATCGTCGTCGACCGTCGTCACATCCCCATCGTAGACGTCGACGTCATCGGGGGTGCCGAGATCGAGTGGTTCGCCCTCGAGATCCGCTTTGAGGAGGCGGAGCCGCTGGGCGGTCTCGGCGCCGACCAACTGCTTGACCGTCTCGAACTCGAGTTGACCGTCGTAGTACTTCGTCGCGACCAGCTCCTGGAACGTCTCACTGTCGGCCGTATCTTCGATGTACTCGCGAATAGCCTCGACAAGCAGATCCGTCCGATCTTTGTCGAAGAGCTCCGCGATCGCGTCCAGCCGGTCGACGAGATACTCCGGCGACTGGAAGTGAACCCGTCGCGGATCGTCGCTTGCACTCATCCTATGTGCAAGTTCTGCACATAGGCCCATAACGGTTTCGGGGATTGCACAGAGCTTGCCCCATCAACATTCTGGCGACAGGAATCAATCTCGCTAGACTCGGTTGTTGCGCTGTGCGTTGAGTTCTTCGAGGAACTGGCTGGCTGCCGTCCCGATACGAATGCCATCTACGTTGCGCATCTCGAGGTCGTGCGTGGCAGTCCGAAAGGGGTAGTGGTCGACGAGGATTCGATGGATAACGGTTCGGACGGGCTCGGTCCCGTACCTGTCGACGACAGTAGTCATCATCTCGTCGAGATGCGCGTCCCGGTGCTCTGTCCGGGGATGCTGTGCGCGTTCGAGGATGAGTTCGACTACATCGTCAACTGATGCGTGCTCGGGATTCTTGGTTCGTTCACGAACGTCGTAGAGAGCGTCGCTATCGGCCATTTCTGTTCACTTCGAGGTATCCTTCTCGGTGTCAGGGATCCTTGAGCAATGAGCGAGCTCGCTGCACATAACTGTTCGCGCCCCAGCTACGGGCGTCGCTGATCTCATCGAGGAGCAGCCGCGCATCGGCAGCTGATAGGTGTTCAGTTCGAACGAGAACCGAGAGCAGCGTCGGTGTCGTGACGAGTCGGGTATCAGCGAGTGAGGCATGGATCAAGCCAAGTTGGTTGAACTCGTCACAGAGGAAGAGTGCAGCATCGAGATCGTTCGCGAGCGTGACTGCCGCGTTTTCACCGTCGTCCAGCGGAAACTCGGCATCGAGGTCGATCGACTGTGTCTCGAATGACTCCGCTTGGTCGAGTGCGGCGGATGCGGCGTGTCCATGGACGTCATCGTACGAGGCAATCTCTTGGAGTTCATCGATGACTGCCGTTGGGACGACGACCTCGTACCGGGAGAGACAGAGTGTGAGTGGATCGGAGTCATCGTCAGTAACGATGCCGAGACTCACGAGGGCGGAAGCGTCTGCGATAAGCCGCGACATCTATGCGTCGGCGACCTCGTCGATGAAGTCCTCGTCCAACTGCTGTTTCAACACCCGGAGGCTTGCCGCCTCCTCGGCTCCGACGAGCGCTTTGAGCTGCTCGAAGGTGATCTCATCGTCGTAATAGGCGGCGGCGATCTCCTGGGTGAGTGCGTCGTCGTGAGCGGCGTCTTGGAGGTACTCCCGAAGCGCGGTCACGAGGACGTCTGTTCGGTCTTCCCCGAGGACTGCGGCCAGTGCGTCGGCCCGGTCGATGAGCCGATTGGGGGCCCGAAACTGCACGCGCTTCTTATCGGTGCTCATGATGTGTACATTGTGAGCCAACGCACTTAGCCGTTTTCGCGTGTACGATGTGAGCCTACCTCGGCTGAGCGCCACTTGTTCACGAGATTCTCCTCGAGGTCGCGCGTCCAGTACGTTGCAAGCCCGCCCGGACTACAGCGCTCGTACAGTTGCAACGGGCCTTTGAGAGACCCAAGTTCGACCCGGAATCGCGTGAGCGCTGCAAGCATGTCAACGACTAGTCCACAGCCGTCACAGGCGACGTGATCGCGTTCGTTGGGATCCGGTTCCGTCTGAATCGCGCAGTCGACGCAGATTGGGTGGGTGACCCGCTCGTCCTGTCCTCAGGTGTGGGCCTCGCCAGTCTCGGTACCGGGTAAGACATCGCAGAAGGCACAGCTGACGAGGGTTCGTTGCATCACTCACCCTCCGCGTCGGCGTCGCGGCCGGCCGTCCAGCCACGATGGAAGACGGCCAGCTGGGTCGATGAGTCGAACGCGGCGCCGCTCGGCTCGTGGACCAGAACTTGGTCTTCAGGAACCGAAGTGACGACGTCCGCGTCGACGAGGTCGTTGACCAGGTTCTGGGCTGCCGTGTCGTCGATGTCCGCCGTGTCGACGCCGGCGGCGTCGCGGTCCTGGGCGAGCAGTTCTTTTTCGAACTGTTCGTAGTTGCTATTCGTGTCGTCGTGAGGATCGGGACCAGGCATGGTGAGTCACGCAGCGCACGCCGTCGCGCGCTGCACGCCTCCCGGCGCTGACAAACAACTCATGGCGTACAGATTCGGCACCTCCTCGGAACGCCCATCCGCCAGGATACACTCACTCGAGGAGTCGGGCGGTAGGTGGGGGCGAGGGAGTGGATCCAGCCCCAGCGTTAACCAACACTGTGCCGACAGCGGTCGGGAATGTTGGTTAAATCTAGCCGCTACGGCGTTCGGAGATCTCGAACTGGCTTCACGACGAACGTGTCTGGCTCGCTGGCTGCTTCTTCATCTGACCGCTCCGCCGGTGTCGAGGCCGACCGCGTAAGCTGGGTGATGAGCTCGTCGCGAACGGTTCGGCGAGGGACGGTGGTCTCGTGCCAGCCCAGCCGGTCGTCGAAGTGCCGCTTCTGGAACTGCTCGCCGACGTCGTCGACGGCGACGTACTGCGTCCGCGCCGACCGCCCGACCTGCCGGGAGACGAAGACGGCGCCCACGGCCTCGTGCGTGAGCTCGACGAGAGCACACTCCACGAGGGCGACGACCGACGCGTGATCCCGGTTGATCGGGACCGTCACCTCGAGATCCGTCCACGGGGCCTCACCGTCGGGGTTGGTTCCTGCTTGATACGCTGATCGTGTCTCACTGAGTCGTTCCGAAGCCATCGTCCATCGGGGGCACGTGATGCGCCCTGCCACCCCTCGCGGGGCCGATGGACACCACCGAAACGCACCCGCTCAACCTATGCGTAAATCTGATACTTTCTTGACTTCAGTACCCCTGTGACGGCCCCTCGGCCTAAGAGAGCCGGCGGCCTTCGCACACTGCATATCGCCTCTTTCTTTGGACGAAAACCGCGATATGCAAGGCGAAATAACGCCCTCAAATCGCAGAAGAACCTCGTCGGGATGATTTGAGTCCGTAGAAAGTGCCTCGACGAGTTCCAGGATAATGCTGTGATCTCAAAAATTGCTCGACGGCGGGGTAACGAAGGCGATATCGGACGCTTCTGTGTTCTTGGTGGCCACTGCTTCACCCGTTCTGAGTCTCTCGAGGTACTCTGGCTCGGCATTTCGAATCGTGAAATACCCCGATTCCATCGATTCTGATCGTGTTACCCGCTGAAATTGCTCGACGAGGATTTAGATTGATCTGGCTCTGTGAAATACTTTGTATATGATACGCTCCAGCGGTTATGCTGAATACACAGCGCGAATGTCGCACGAGATTCGGCTCGATTTACGAAGATGGTGACCGCTCAGTACAGGGGATAAATTCAGCGACGAACGGATATCTCGTTCGACTTCGCTCGTCTCGTCTAACAATATCGAATTCCGAAACCTATTTGTGGAATTTAGGCTAGCCTAAAAATATGGCGCGTAATACTAACGAAGCAGACGCACCAACGCGACGTGACTACATGGAGTACGGCGGAGCAGTCGTCGGTAGTGGATTATTGGCGGGTTGTTTTGGGGACAACGGCTCTGAACCCACGGAGAATACGGCGGACACGACTTACACGGCGACGATGGAGCCGGTCGGGACACTCGAGTGCGAATCTGTCCCCCAGAGCTTCGTCGGCGGCTGGGGGGCCGCGGCCGACGTCATGACCGCCCTCGGGCAAGGGGAGAAGATTATCGCGGCTGAAGGCCCACAGTTCTGGTTCACCGGATTCTACGACAAGCTACCCGGTGTGTCCGTCCCTGATCCGGACTCACTCGACCGCGTCCTGACCGAAGACTGGGGTGTCCGAAAGGAACTCCTGTACGAACTCGACCCGGACCTGCTCGCTACTGACCCGAACCGCTACATCGCGTACTACGGCAGCGACAAGGACGAGGTTCAGGAGATCCATGACACTATTGCGCCGTTCTTCGGGAACGTGAGCCGCCGCAAGAGGGGTGACGGATGGCCGAACTGGCCGAACGGTGAGTCGTATCCCTACTACACGATTCCTGAGTTCGTCGAACGTTATGGTGAACTGTTTCAGGCGTCTGAGCGTGCTACAGCGCTCAACGAGTTCTATCGAACGGCCCAGAAGGAGATGCGCTCGCGGGTCCCGTCGGAGTCGGACAAGCCGACCGTCGCTGTCTTGAACGCACGGAACAACCCCGAGACTGCGGAAGGGTTCACCGTATACAACCCCGACACGGGGCTCGAGAAGACGTACGGGAAGAAGCAGTACCGTGACATGGAGATCGTTGACGCGTTCGACGGGCAGTACGACGGACAGTCGGGGATAACTATTGGGTATGAAGGGCTTCTAGAGGCAGACCCTGACATTATCATCCTCCACTTCGCCGTAAACTACCGTGACTGGGACGGGAAGGATGCCACGCAAGCGACTGTCGAGGAGCTACGAAGCAGTTCTCTGGGGCAGAAACTCACGGCCGTTCAGGAAGACAACGTCTTCATCGGAGGGACACCCTATCAGGGCCCAATTATCAACCTCTTCCAGACGGAGATGCTCGGCAAGCAACTCTACCCCGACGAGTTCGGTGAGTGGCCGGGTGATGTGACCGACGATCAACTCCCCGATATTCCAGCGGAGGAGCAGTTGTTCGACCGTGACGCGCTTGCTGAGATCATCACAGGGGACAACTGACCGCCAGACCGCTACGCGCGTATTTAGTATAACTCTTTGAAGAGATACGCTGATTGGTGGGAATCGCACCGGTCAATACGCATATCTACGGAACGGCTGATCCAGTAGATTGGGCATGAAACAAACGAGATTATCGTGCTGAACTTATCCTCTGTATTCAGCACGCTGTTTATATCTGATTTGAGGATTGCCACGAAACCCCTTCAGCTCAATACTCGAAAACTGAGGCAAAATCGGTCACTCAGAATTGCTCAGTAAGACCAGCGGACTCCTCCTCAACCTGCTCGTACATCTCATCAGGGAACGGGAGGCTTCCCCAGATCGAGTAGGGACACTGGTCTTGGCCGATACAGTAGCGCTGCAGATCATCGTTATCACAGTTCATCGGCAACGGCGTGTCGCCGTCTATCGTGTTCGAGAACTCGTAGCGGACTTGGTACTCGGTCTCCTGCTCGTCGTACCATGGCCACCGGGAGAAGACGTCCTCGAGGTCCGCGAGTGGCGGATGCACGGAGGTGTCTGCTCCACCAGCGTCGAGGTCCTCGAAGTCGTTTCGCGTCCACGTTGTAGCGGTCGCGGGCGGCCGTTTGAACGTAATATCTGTTCCATTGGCGACTTGGTGAGCGGCGGAACGATTCTCGCCGTATCGCTGGCGGTACTCCTCCTGGGAGATGTAGGTGTCCGCATCGTGTGACCACAGCGATGCAGACTCGTTTTCAGTGAGCCCGTTCCCCTCCGTGCCGGGCCGCGGTGGATCAGCTGCGACGATACCCGTTACTATGCTTGTCACGAGTACAGCGGCCACGAACACGGAGAGTTTTCGGTGGAACATGGGACTCACGATGGGGGGAGCAGAGTGACTACCAAGGGACGAGGTCGACACACTCCGCCAGCGGAAGGCTCATCATCGACCCGGCGACGGTGTACAGTGGGCCAAGAACGACGAGGATGACTGCGGACTTCATCGCCGAGCGCTTGTGACGTTTGAGTCCCCCTCTTCTGCTCCGGATTGAGGGTAAACATCTCGATAAGGGAGTCTGCCTGCCAGACGATGGCGAGGCCGACGATTCCCAGTGCAGTGGTTAGCTGAAAGAAGCCCTCGATCATACTGGGAAGGTTGTCCGCACTACAGACTGCGTTACTCTGTGCCGCGACAGGCTGTACGACAAACAGACTTAGGAGGACGATGGTGAATGCAGCCTGTTTTGGGATTCTACTGGTCCTCGATGGCTCCGTTTCGGTGCTAGGTTCGGGTTCGGAGGAGTTGATATCCTGGGACATAGCGAGTTACTCATCAGTGGCATCTCCAGCCGTAGGCTGGCGTTGCTGGTCCTCCACGAGCGACTGGAGATCGGCGAATCGATTAGTGTTTTCAGCGATCTCCTCGAGTGTGTAGCCCTGCTCACGGGCCCGCTCGAAGAGGTCACGAAGTTCATCAGGATCGACACCTCGAACGTCCATCTCCTCGCGGAGTGCGCGGCGATAGAGGGCAGAGGCGTTGATATGGTCGTTCCATATCAGGAACAAGTCATCGATCTCTTCGATAGTGACTGACCGTGTAATCATACATGCGAATCTGGATATGCACCGGCTCAGTCCCGGTACATACTGTCCCATCCATGAGATAGCAGATATATTTTTGATTAGACTAATATAAAATAATATAATAATGGTTACAATAGAACAAATTATACTGGCCTTTTAGATGGTAATTATTGAGCTGCGAGGAAACGAACATGTTAAAGTACCTGATTTTATGAGCGTTACATATGCTCCTCGCTCTTCAGATTAGTCTGGTACTTGCGTTTCTTTTCGTGACGCTGCCCACATACTGGGTACTTTCCCGCTTAGCGCTCCGAACATCTGCCCCGACCGTGTGGATTCGTCGGCTGTTGATCACTCTCGTTCCATTCGCTGGAGGCGCATATCTTCTATTCATGTTTGCTTCCGTCGACGACCTCGCTCGGGGTCTCGTCGCCACCCTCCTCTCAGGATTTGTTCCACGATCGGTGCGATCAATGGCCGCTGACGTTGCAGCACAGGTCACGCTCTTTTTCTTCACGGGCGGTGTGATACTGGCCGCATACGCTGTAGTTGTTCCCGCAATCCGAGACGCGAGAGAAATCGAGGTGTCGACGTGGACTGCCGTTCGTCGAATGGGCAGGTACATCGCCGTCTTAGCGGTCCTTTTGACTATCTTTTTCGTTCCGTTCGTCCGCGTTGTGACGGGTGAAGATCTGGGGTTGGCTCCACTGACACTCATACTAATCCTGCTTGTGCTTCCGTTCGTAAGCCCAGTTCTCCCGCGTCTCTTCCGATCAGTCCGTGACCCTGGGAAGAACGACCATGACAGGTTCGACTCCCTGTGTGAACGAGCCGGGCTCCAAATAGATGACATCTGGATACTCACCGATGCTGATGAGACGGTCGAGATCTATATTCGCGGACTGCCCGGGCGGCGATATCTGTATATTTCCGAGTTCGCATTGAAGAAATTCGATGACGAGACACTAGGTGCGCTACTGGCTGCGAATGCTGGTAGCATTAAGTATCACTACAGAGCGATCAAGACCTATCCGTTATTCACATTCCTTATCGCTGGCGTGGCGACGCTCGCGTGGGGATCTCCACTGGGGTATACAGTCTTGATCGCACTTGCACTGCTGTTACCACTACCGATACTGTGGGCTGCGCGACGAGCGGTTCATCGCGCGGACGACTATGCGGCCGCTCAAGTCGGATATGAAACAGTTGCGGACGCATTGGAGGAGATGGCGACCGAACAGAATCTCGATATGCCATCGAAAGGGATGACGACGATTGTAAAGAGTCGCCCACCGTTACAAGAGCGAATCAACCGACTCCGGGACGGAAATCGACTTCGGTAACTCCAGTTTCGGACCTGTCGACGGTCACTAAGCGATGACTAAACCAGCACTACCAATATCTTCCCAACAAACACCCAGTCTACCGATGGTCCCCGATTTTAATCCGAGAGGTAGTCCGCAGCACTTCTCTACTCTCGTTTTCTCTTCAGACGATTGGCAGCGAAGACATATCGGTGTGATTACTATGAATGGGGGTGTACAGCCGAGAACGAGATGGTAAACCGGGTTCCCTACCACCACGAACTGGACAAGCAGTTCTCGGTGGACTTTGTCAGCCCTGAGCTGGAGGACGTAGGGGAGCGCATTGTCGGTTACGAAAGCCACAAATCGGTCAAGGTCGAGTCCTTCGAGTTGGACCGAACCGTCTACGTCGTCTATACAATGTCCGGAGCGAGCGGGGCCGCAGACGATATCGACTACGACCTCGTCGAATATATCGACTCAATGGAGCCAGCGAACGGCGTCATCGCGACCAGATTAGTCGACGTCTTCAACAGTATTCTTGAAGAGAACTACGAGGAGGAAGGGAAGCGAGTCCAGGCGTACAAGGACATCGCGGCCGAAGAGATCGAACCCGCGCTCAATCAGATCGACTGGAACGGAACAGCGGTCGAGGTGGCGGGTCGCCTGGTCTCGAACTTGATCCTTAAGCACGCGCTTCCCAACGCGAACCATCGAACGGCTATCGGGATGTGCCAGCTCTATCTCAGACGAGTGAATCCAGATTTCTCGATGCCAGAGACGGCGACACAGTTCGATGAGGCCGACGAGTATGATTGGATGGAGTGGGTCAACGACTACATCAACGAGTCAAAGAGACTACTGACAGTTCGACGAAAAGGTGGCCGGTTCAAGTATCTCGAGGAGTTCGGATGCGACGTGCTCGTGCGAAAGCACGATATCGAGATCGCGCTCGAGGAGTACGAGCTAGATCTGCAGCGAAGTGAGCGGTGGAGACGGTACGCAGAACGGCACGAAGAGTTGTGGATCGAATTTATTGAGGAGGCCGTTCGACGTGCGGGAATGACCGAGTTGCTCGATACTGGCGGACTCACAAAGCACGAATTCGCGGACGAACTCAAAGAGCTCGAGTGAGAATTAGTCCTGAAGACGAGCGACGGTCCGGCCGGCCTCTTCCACTTCTTCGCTCCGGCTCATTCCGAGACGTTCCTCTAATTCTCGGATGTTGTCCTCTAGGGTCATATCTCTAGGTCGCTCACTAGGAGGCATAAATCCACCGGTGAAAACAGGGTCTGAAATAGCAGAAAGGACGGGTGTGTTGGAGAGTCAATTTTCGGACGAATTTTCACCAAACCACAGGATTCAGATCCTTCGTTATAGAGACTGCAAGGTGAATACACCCGACTTTAGGCGGGTGATGAAACCGATAGGGTGTTGACTTTCACCAATAGTTACACGGCTGAGTTTCCATTACATACTTTCAAGTACGAAGAACCGCTATACAGTGGTAATTGATTATGACAATTAATTTATAGATGAGTGAAATCTCGAGAGATACCCAGCCTTGTTCTCTCGCCATCAGAACTCGCGGAGTTCTGGTTGGCTCGAAAATCGAGACACGGTTTTCGAACGCAACCAGACTGGGGGCGACGGAGGCGAACCTTGGGCGTGCGCTTGAAAAGTGAGACGCTGAACGTGAACGGAGATTCTCTCGCTCATCTGGTGCCAGAACGGGACTCCACACTGAATTCCACCGCTTTAGCGGTAGGTATCTCGATGTCCGTGAGAAGATCCAAAAGAGGTTTCCTAATAGGTTAGAATTTTGTTGTATGCCCTCCAGACGAAGATTGCTAGCCACCGTCGGCAGTGCGGCCATTACTGGCTTGGCCGGCTGCAGCGGATCAGAGTCGGGTGGTTCCGATACAGTCGATTGTCAAACGAGCGCGTCCGATCACGGTGACGGGGATATTCTAAACACCGGCGCACGCGGGATAGTCGAAGACGGCGACGTGCGGCTCACAGTTCCACTATCCGTCGAGGACGTTCGAGAAAGCGACATCGACAGACTCGAAGTGTATGACTCAGCAGACACGCTGACGTATACGATTCCAGTGTCAGCGGACGACGCCGAACTGATGGCGAACAAGGGAGGCGTCAACGAGGGACAGCTTCTGTACGAGCAATCTCTGGGCCACCGACCGTTCCACGGTCGGTACCGGGTCGTCGCAGTGAACACAGGCGGGGAAGCCGTCGACTTCGTCACCGTTGAGCTCAACTGCTTCCCAGACGTGACCGACTGACTGGTCGGTCCCGTGCATCGCGGTATGCCATCCCTCCGCGATAGATGCACTGAGAAATTCACAGTTCGTGACGCCGATATCGACTCTTCTTACTGGAAGACGGTCACGGACCTGATCGAAGAAATTAATTGGTTATTTTATGTTTCGACTTCCGGCTTAGAGCAACATACTAGGGCCTATAAACAACGAACTTGGCATATCGAAAGACAGTATCTCTATGTGCCTACATATCGTTAGTGGCCGTAATGCGGAGTCAGATCCTCAGTGTACTTGCCGTGGTCGTCCTCGTCACCCTCGCAGGGTGTGGCGGTGCTATTACTGACGAAACGACCACTTCGAACGGAACGAACGAACCGACACCCGAATCTCCGGGTGACACGCCAGACGAACCAACGGCGAGTTCGAATGGGACGCTGTCGGTCAATTTCATCAACGTTGGCCAGGGCTCGAGCACGTTGATCGTCGGGCCGACGAACGAGACGATGCTCATCGATACGGGAGACTGGTCCGACGATGGTGAAGACGTCCTCGCCTATCTCGACGAACACGACATCGATCGAATCGACTACCTCGTGACGACACACGCCGATGCGGATCATATCGGTGGCCACGACGCCGTCATCGACTACCTCGAGACAGAAGGCGACGGGGTTGGTGCAGTGTACGACCCTGGAGTCACGTCGACGTCCCAGACCTATCAGGGATATCTGGATGCGATCGAGGAACACGACGTGACGTTGTACGAGACGCGAGCCGGTGACCAGATTCCGTTCGAGGATGTTGAAACGCAAGTGCTTGCGCCACCCGAGGGCTATCTCGCGAACGGCGATCGAAACGAGAACAGTATCGTCCTTCATCTCGGCTTCGGTCAATCGACCTTTCTCCTTCCAGGGGATGGCGAGACGGCCAGTGAACAGTACCTCGTCGACGAATACGAGGCCGGTCTCAATGCGACTGTCTTGAGTGCTGGCCATCATGGAAGCCAATCGAGTTCAGGGGACGAGTTCCTCGACGTCACTGATCCACGCATCGCTGTCATCTCGAGTGGATACGACTCCCAGTACGGGCATCCACACGAAGAGGTCCTCGAGCGGTTTTCCCAGCGGTCCATTCGGACCTACTGGACGGCAACGCATGGGAACATACAGTTGACGAGCAACGGCTCTGCGATCACGGTCGCAACGCAACAGGACGCACCGACTGCGCCGCTTGAACTTCGAGATGGAGACCCGGTCGAACCTGGTTCTGACACCGGACTTCAGAAGCGTCTGGTCGTTCCAATAGATGGGTCGGCAGCATCGCCGATCATGACTGACGGTGGAACGAACGAATCACCAGAACCGACGGACCAGGAGGGAACGATATCGATTGCGACGATCCACGAGGAGGCCTCGGGTGATGAACGGGACAATCTGAATGACGAGTATATCGTCTTCGAGAACACGGGCGACCAACCGCTCGATCTCACTGGCTGGTCCGTTGCGGATGCTGCAGATCACACGTACACCTTCCCGAGTGGATTTACGCTCGATCCGGGCACACAGGTTACCCTTCACACCGGCAGCGGAACGGATTCCTCGAGTGATCTCTACTGGGGATCTGGCAGCCCAATCTGGAACAATGCCGGTGATACTGTTATCGTGCGAAACGACAGCGGGACTACCGTGCTTCAGGAGGACTACTGATCATGCTTGATGGACGATACACGGCGGTCGTAGACCGGTTCGAGGAGGACCTTGCTGTGGTACTGCTCGAGGACGACGGCGAAACAGTCGATGAAACAGTCCTCGATCGCGAGAGACTCCCCGAAGACGGTCGTCACGCCGGTGCGGTACTGACGCTCGAGCTATCGGACGAGGAAGTAGTCGACATCACGTACGATGAGGGTGAGACTGTGGACCGATCAGAGCGGGCTCAACGACGTTTTGACGAGCTTTCCCAGCGGCCACCATCGAGAGAGGACGATTCGGATACGTCCTAACTGTCGGCAGAATGTGATAGCTACTTGAAATCCAGATCGATATTGAATCTGGGAGTTTTTGTTCTCGTTCCCTTCTATCTCCTATTCGTATGACTATTCTTCGACCGGAACGGGCTTATCGCCAGCGCTGCTACGTGCTATTGGTATCACTAGGATCGTGATACCACGAAGGCGCTTATTCAGCGTCTTCTTCCGAGACTAACACACTTCCAGCCGTGGCTGTGCGCAACGACTGACTCATACCGTCTGTGCGCTCTCGCGATCCCGACTAGAACCGAGTTCCGACTTGAGGAGATGTACGAATTCGGACACAGCATGGAGAGTGGTAACGATGTCGTCGGTGAGCGATCGTTCCATACTCATATCGCTCCGCGTTGGCAGGGAATGCGGAGCAAGGGTGGCAGGAAGATTTCCATGCCCGACGATCTCGAGGAAGGGGTGAATCTCCACGTCCAGGTCTCGAATATCGAATTCGGTCGGTATTACTCATCTTTCCAAATAATACCCTCAGTCGCTGAGGTCAACACAGTCTCACCGTCTGCATTCTCACAAACGACATCCGACACGAACTCGTAGCGGTCATCTCGTTCTACGACTGTGTCATACGTTGATCGACACGTGATCGGTTCGCCAGTGTAGACCGGCTGATGGAAGTTAAATTCCATCGTACTGGCCAACACTTCGTTATCGCCACCCAGTTTCGTCGGGAGAGTCGCGGTCAACAACCCCTGTACCATCACTCGTCCATCTTCATCCGGCTCAGTATGACGAGGTTGGTCGTCACCAGAGAGTTCCGCAAACTGCTGCACATCTTCAACCGTAAATGTTCGCTCAAAAGTGCTCGTCTCGCCTTCGATCGGCTTTGTCATCAGAATCGATTTTTACAGTGAGTATACAACAACATTGCGGTGACGGGACAGCCGTGTGATTTGTACTGGACACTACTCCATGGTTGCTTGTCCGATGTTGCCCCCATTCTCGGACACTATTTTGACCGGGGATTGCTCGAAAGCACCGTTCAATATAGGGAACTTCATTATCACTCTACCTTCGTACGTCACGCCATTCTCCGCCTGATCTGGCGGATAATTACAACTCCAATTCCTGCAATGATAGCCGTATAGATGGGGAGTACGACCATAACCCACGAGATACAATGCCAACCATTGCAGCCCAAGACAGCTATTGTTCGAAGTGAAAGGATCCATAGGAGTCTACCTTCGGCTAATAATCCATTCCGTGATACGAATGCAAAACCGACTGAATACATCAGTAGGAGACCGGACAGTATCACAAATGTCCCTATATCAACAATAGAGATATTAAAGGGCCTCTTTTGATCCATGAGAAGAACCGATTGTATAGAAGTAAATGTCTTCTGGTAATCGTGTTCGATGCGCACTCTGTACTTAGCAGACCAGAGTGTCCTCTGTCTGCATATTCATCCCTACAGAACGTGAAGAATCGCGCTATCAGCACGAAAATCAGCTTGAATCTCTGCTCACACGTCCTCGAGGACCAGCTTCGCGGACACGGTACTCGCGGTAAGTACGTATGCCAACTGAACGGACAACACTCTTTGATGAACCAGCACTACGACGGACGATGGTTGGAATTGACCTTGATGAGGTTGATCGGACAATCCTTCACGAACTCCAAGAGGAAGCACGCAGAACGACTGCTGAGGAGATGAGTGAAGCGGCAGGCGTCTCTGCCAGCACTGTCCGAAACAGGATTGAAAGATTAGAGGAAGAAGGGGTGATTGAGGGATACTACCCACACATAGACTACGAACAAGGGGGCTATCAACTCCACCTGTTCATTATTTGCCGAGCACCACCAGCCGAGCGTGCAGAACTCGCTGAACAAGCATTGGGTATCGTCGGTACAGTAACTGTCCGAGAGATGCTCAGTGGAGCAAACAACCTTCATATCGAAGCTATTGCTGAGAATTCCGATGCGGTCGATACTGTTACGGGGCAAATAGATGATCTTGGGCTTGAAATCGTGAGTACCGAGATTGTAAAGGAAGAGCATATTCAGCCCTTCAATCATTTTGGGCCTGCTCCAAGTACCGATACAGACGAGAAGTAATTCCGCTCCGTCTGAAATGCTGTCTCAAACGGGTGCTGGCTAAACTGTTGAAACCCCCTCGATTTTCCGTATCGCCTGCGGAATCCTCAGCATATGAGGTGACGGTATCCCCAATACGCTTGTCCATATGAGCCGTTAGTATATATGTGACTACGAATTCCCCAACTGAATCTCAACAATCGGGGGCCGAGTTAGAAGATCTGTCGCACGACACGGTCTTCACTTTACTCTCCGATCACCGTCGTCGGAGAGTCTTGGAGTTACTCCTCAGTCACGACCGTCCGTTAACCATCACTGATCTTCGGAACGAAGTCGTAGAACAAGAGCAGAACAGAGAAATCACAAACATCCCCAGGGAAGATGTGAAAGAGGTTCATGCTGCACTCCACCACAACCATATCCCAAAACTGGCCGAGGCCGGAGTCGTTATATATGACCAAGAAAGGAGCATTGTGGAACCAACAGGGAAAATCAGCCAAGTCGATCCATTTCTTCCATAGGAACCCAGGAACTGCTGGCGAACAGTGTATCACCTGTACTTCTCCCTGTCCTCGAGGACCGGCTTCGCGGACACAGTACTCGCGGTAAGTACGTATGCAGATTGGTCGCTACTCCAAAGGAATGGTGAGAGTCAGACGGTGTTATGCCAGTAATCGGTGGCGCGGTACAGGAGATACAGGACAGCGTTAAGCACACCAGTTACAGCAAAGACCTGCCCGAGTTGGAGCCAGAGTTGCTCGAAGGGCAGTCCAAGATCACTTACTCCGTATGTGAACACCGCAGAGATAACTCCCCAAATGATCAGGATTGCCGCAATACGCGCGCCGTCTTCGATATATGACGATACCGCTTGTGGCTGAGGAATGGAGGCCTTATCAGACATATTGGCACGATTCTAACTTCACTGGCAAATATTTCACGGATTTGATAGACTAGTACGGTGCCTGTTCCCCGTCGATAAGTGCTCCTCCTGTACTTATCCCTGTCCTCGAGGACCGGTTCACGGACACGGTACTCGCGATAAGTAGGTGTATCCACCTATCGATGCTCGAGTGCTTCTCGCAAAGCCTGTACGGGATCGTCATCAGCTAAATGAGCAGCGACCCTTTCTTCAACAGATTCAGAAACCATTCCTTTGTCGATAAGCTTCAGTACTAATTCTTCTGCCTCTTTTGCATACGGCTCACTGTTGGGCCCAACCATTGTCAAATATTTTAAATTATGGCACGTATTTAGTTTTGCTGGCTATTCACTGATGGAGAACTGGAGTATAGTGGGGAAGTGAACGCCCCTCTGCATAACAATTTAGTGACTATACTCGGACCCCAACGATATGGAACCAAAGGAGTACACGATTCTGTTCGCACTGGATGTGATTGCAACCGTCGTTGGAATCTTTGTCTACATTGGTATTGGCGGCTCGTTCTGACGAGCAGCTCACCCGTCCTCGAGGACCGGATTCGCGGACACGGCATACTGCAAGGATCCACACTAGATCGTGGCTGCATACAATCCACTGCTACACAACAAGACCCTCTTCTAAGACCATTGTGTGCATTCGGTGGCGTTAGATTCACTCGTGACAGATTAGCTGGGTTATTGTTTGCATTTAGTGCCGCCAGATTCAACTTTACTGGCTCAATAGAGCAAGTACGTGCATGAAGGGGATCGAAATTCAAGACACGGCACCTGGCGAACTCATTTCCTACGGGAAGAAGTCGTACTACAAGCCGGATCCACTACCGCCCTCACGCGACCTCGCGTTAGATTCGGACTTTTACGACCTGCTCGCCGACGCCACGTTTTGGCTCGGCAAACTCAGCGGTGTCAGTCTCGAGCTCGACTTACCGCCCGTCCTCTACACGTCGCTTCTACGGAAAGAAGCGATGGAATCGGCCGAGATCGAGGGAGCGGATGTCGACTATAACGCTCTCTATAGCCTCGAGACGCGAAGTTTCGAGGAAGCTGAGGACGAATATTCTATCGAATCAACGAGTAAAGCAGATACCAAGGACACCCAAGAAGTCCTCAACTACGAGCAGGCTGTCGAAGACGGTATCGAGATACTCGACAGCGAGGGAGAGATTTCTGTTTCGCTTCTTCACGATCTTCACGAAACGCTACTCACGGACGTTCCGGACGACCGCGTCGATACCGACACGATTGGCGACTACAAGGCGATACCAAACCATCTCGGAGACTTTCTGCCACCAGTTCCGGGCGAAGTCGACGGGCTGATGGACGCCCTGGTGACGTACTACCGAACCGGCGGTAGCTATCACACGCTCGTCGACATCGCGCTCTTCCACTACCAGTTCGAAACGATCCATCCGTATGGTGACGGGAATGGACGGCTCGGTCGTCTGCTCATCACACTCCAACTGTACGATAGCGGTCTTCTCGAGCGTCCGAACCTCTATCTCAGCGAATACTTCAATCGGAACAAAGCCCCGTATGTCGACCGCATGGACGCTGTCCGATCCCGCGGCGACTGGGAAGCATGGATCTCGTTTTTCGTGAAAGGGGTTGCCCAGCAGGCAGAGGAATCCGTTACTCGAACGGTGGCACTAGACGAACTACGACGCAGTTACGAGGAGGAGTACGGTGGCGTCCAGTACGCGAAGAATCGCTTAGCGTGCAGTCTCTTCGAACAGCCGTACGTAACGACCAAAACAGTCGCGAAGAGGCTCGATATTGAGCGATCGACTGCGTACCGTGCGATTGACACCCTGGAAGACGAAGGCGTCTTAGAGGAAGTGACGGGCAAAGATCGCAACAAGGAGTACCGGGCGAAGGAAATATTCGAAATCCTCGAGCGGCCGCCCCAAACGTACTGAGCTTTCAGCGGACAAATCGGGAACCGCTATCGCTCGAAGCTCTCGTCGTCGCGTTTGAGGCGATTGAGTTTCGTTGTGTCTCGTCCGAGACGCGAATGAACGCGCTCATTCGTCTGTCTCATACCTCCGCTTTCGGGTAATCGTTCGGGTTGATCACTGACACTTCCCACGTCCTGGCTGACGTGCATCGTGGACCGAGGCAGTTCCGGCTCGTCCGTGATCTTCTCCCACCGTTGCTCGAGGAGTTGCAGTTCCTCAGCGACGTCGGTATTCGATTCCATCGATTTCGGATAGTACTGTCATTCTCCTCGAGGATGTTAGTGACTTCGTCCCTAACGGATGGCTTGACTCAACAGAGAACTCCGATCCGGTCGTTTTCAACATCGGTATCGCTATCTTCCTCGGCAAGGCGTTCTTCTCTATCCAGTGCTCGACTAGAGACAACCGAAGTTTTTTCGTGGAACATGATCTATTCTGTACATATGGTTGAGCCCTCCGCATTTGATTCACCGTCGGATAACTACGACATCTCCACAGTTGATCTCGATGACAACCGCTACGAGGTCAAGCAGTCAGCGATCAGAAACAAGTATGTAGTTCGTGACAGCACTGGCGAGGTCGTCCTGCGCGGGAAACAGAAGATGTTCAAGATGAAAGAGGAGTTCCCGTTCGTCACCGGTGACGATGAGGACGCGTTCACTGTGAAGGCTGGCGGTATCATGGACGTTGCAGGGAACTACACCATCACGGACGCAGGCACCGGCGAGGAAGTCGTCGTCCTCGACGAGGATTACTCGTTGTTCGTGGAGAACTGGACGATTCGAGACCCCGACACGGGGGAGGCGTTGGCGACTATTCAATCGAAGAGCAAGCCTCTCTCCGCACTTCGTCACCTCGTCTCCGTTGCGAACTTCATCCCGAACAAGTACGAGATATTCGATGCCGGCGGCGACCATGTCGGCGACATCGAAGGGAAATTCTCACTGCGAGATTCCTACACAGTCAGTATCGACGACGCCAGCGACATTCCGAAAGAGGCTGTGATCGCTTCCGCGTGTATCCTTGACGCTCTCGAAAACCAGTAATCTTGAATCAGCCGGAGTCAGTGAGAGAGAACAGGCCACTATCAGACTATAGTTGCATACGACCTATTAATACACAACGATACTACCCATTACAGATCGTTGTTTGCATTTAGGGTCGTTAGATTCATTTGCTCGAGTGGAGTAGAGCGGTTACAGGTAGAACAGTCGCAATGCCACGGCATTCAGGCCGTGGATACGCGCCGTCACTTTCTGCCGATAGCGTTGTATTCCGCGTTCACTTCGTAGGCGGACTTCTGGCAAGAGAACTGTTCGCCGTGGCTGTTGTCCTCGTTCATGAGCGTCCAATCCGTCCGAGAACAGTGTTAGTTTGTTCGCTCAATTTTCTCCACGGACACACCTCTTCCGGGGGCTTTGTACTCCACGTATCTGAACAGGAACTGAGGGTTTAGAACCCCCAGCGAAGGCCAGACATGGTGGCGACGATCGCGACCATAAGGAGGAGTTCGATCATACTCAGCATCCCGTACTTCTTATTTAAGGCGGAGAGTCGTTCGTGATCGGTTTCTTCGGCGGCGATTTCATCGAACATACCGGCTGTGAATTTGTGGAGTGGTCCAAACCCGAGGACAAGCAGCGCGATAGCGAGGACAAGTGCCGCCCACAGTGACGGTGTCGGGGATGCTAAGAGCCCCATCATGCTGGCGAGGCCGATTCCAGAGCCGATAACGCCGACTGAGACAGGTTCCATGAGAAGGTTCATCTTCGGGACGAACCCCTCGGCGAACTCGGCATTCGCTTCCTCGGAGAGACTCCCCATCACAGGACCGAGGACGACCGCACCGAGCACCGCAGTACCGAACCAGAACGCACCAAGGAGGAGGTGAACGGTAAACATGACCCGGACATCAGCGGATAAATAGCCCACGATCGGGAGTATCAGAGGAATGGCGACAGAACCGACCGCAAATGGTTGGCTAGCGGCATCAGCCATCAACCGGTACCGTTCGCGTCGATTCGCTGGTCTTTGTGCCCCAGTCAGTGACATACTGTATCACTCCCCATGACAAGACAATCATAATTATCATACAAAAAAGTGGTTGGGATGACATAGGGTTGTGAAGGTAGTTTCACAGGGAGGTGTATCCCAAATTTTCTAAACTGGCAGAGATCATCGATCAATAGAACGATCGTACGTTATTGTTATATTTACATAATTGAACAATTCAGACCGTTCTCCGGCTTTAGAGCGACTGAACACGACCACCACTCCTTCAGTCTCCAGCACTTCACAAAGCGGACTGAAAAAATACTTTGAAGTACGATACTCCAGAGTACGATTATCTGGAATATTATTATCTAACCGGTGGAACGTTATGTCCGCCTAATTTCGTGAACAGGGCAGAGGAAATCGCCCGCCTCCTTGAGCTACCCACGACTGAAGTCGTGGGATTCAGCGTGGACTCGCGTTCTGGCCGATTCCTCGGCAGGAGAATAGCCACCATTCACGTTCAACATCCCGCTGTTCAAGCGCACGCCCAAGGGTGCGCCTCCGCCAGACCCAGTTTGGTTCCGACGGAGATACCGTAAGCCGATGTTCTTCGCAGCGTTGTAGTCTGCGTGATTCTCGTACCCGCACTTCAGACACTCGAACTCCTCACCGGTGCGGTTGTCAGGGTGCGTGAACCCGCAGTGCGAGCAACGGCGTGACGTGTTCTCGGGGTCAACCTGCTCAACTGTGATGCCGTGTTCTTCGGCTTTGTACTCGACGTACTCGTATAGGCGGTCGAACGCCCACTTGTGCCCCCATGACGCTCCAGTGCGCTCGCGGATGTCGGTTAAATCCTCGAAGGCAATGACCGAACATCCGTTCCCACGGGCTTCATCGACGAGTTCGTTGCTGATACGGTGAAGCAGTAGCGTGAACCGACCGTCTTCCTTCCGTCCGACTGACTGGATGTTCTCGTGCGCCCAACGCGTCCCGCACTGCTGGAGTGAACCACGGCGTTTCTCGTACTCGCGCCGCCAGTGGTCGAACTCGTTGCCCGTCCAGAACGTGCCCGTCGATGTGACGGCGAGGGTGTTCACGCCGAGGTCAACCCCGAGAACCGTTCCGTTCTCAGGTGTTGCCTGTTTCGACGTGTCGGACTCCACGTCCTTCTTGCAGTGGATGTGAAGTACCCAGTCGCCGTCGTGGTAGTGTAGTTCCGCACCCGTGATTTCGTATTCGTCTGCAAACAGGTACTTCGAGTGCGGCGTGTCACTATCCTCGCCGGGCAGTACGTAGTCGGCTTCGATGCGACCGTCTATGGTGGCGAGAGACACGTAGTCGTCGTGGAATGTGGCGGTTCGGTGGTCGTAGACGACGTGTGGGCTGGTGAACGTCGGCTTCGAGGCTTTCTTGTCGTTTTTCCAGCGTGCGACGACGCTTTTGCAGGCTTCCGCGGCCTTGTTCCTCGCTGCTTGGACGAGTCCACCGTTGAACCCGTCTGTGTTCTCTCGCACATCGTCGTATGTTTCGTCGTCGAGCGTCGTCTTGCTCGTGGTGACGTACTCGCCTGTGAAAGCGTGGTCTACGACGTACTGTGCTGACCAGAGGAAGGTGTCTACGGTGTCTTCGAGGAGTACGGCGTCGTCGCTGTCCACGTCGAGTGCAACGGGGACGGTACGCCGCACCTCCATATCTTATATGGAGCACTGGTTTTTCTTAAACGCTGGGGAGTCGACCTGCCACTGTAGCGTGGTTTGATTCAGCAGTGACGGATTCATCCCACGGCTAAAGCCGTGGGTTTTCTCCTGTATTTCGTATAACTCCCGATCCGCGGCTCGAGCAATGTCGCCCCCACGCGAACCAGCCCGCCGAAGGTACGGAAGTGCAGTGTCAATTAAATCGGAACTCTTTCCTTCTAACTGACTATCATGAACGGTATGCGACGTCGTCAGTTCCTGAAGACCGGAACAGCCCTCCTCACCGTCGCTATCGCTGGATGTGCCCATCCACCGGTCGTCCTCGATATGGACGAGGCGACGGCAGACGACATCACCGGGGCAGTTTCGACGACGATCGATCCCGGTTCGGAGGAATATACTGTCGTCTCCTCAGTCCTCGAGAACGGGTCGGCCACACGGAGCGGGCGCCACGAACTATTCGACCGTACCGACACCGTCCGAGTCGAGGATTCCTTCTACGACGTCTCGGAGACGCGACTCGAGAGTAGCGAGGTGACCGTCTACGACGTCCGCATCGATTTCGACCCGGCCGACTCGACGCCGGAACTCGGTGAGATCGAATACGACGACCTACCCGAGACGGATCGGCAGCGCCTCGATCGAATCATTTCGGAAGACGAGCCCGGCCAGGATGGATACGAAATCGGCGTCGATTACGGAACTACTAGAGAAGTCGGGAACGAGTCGGTGTTCGTTCCGGAGCAGGAGTATGATATCATCGTCTACGAAGGGAATCGGTATCGGGTGGCAGTCGATTCACGAACTACGTCCGAGGCCGAGTATCGGTACGAAGTGACGGAGGTCGCGTCCAGCGTCGACGCATTCGCCGACCAGGTTCGAGAGCAGTATCTGTTCACACTTACTGGCCTTTCCGACGCCGAAAGCGAAGTCGTCGAAGAGGCGATCGACGGCGGATACTTCGAAGACGACGATGCCTTTCAGTCGGTGACCGACCGCATTCGGAAACACGAGGGAATTACTGTCGACGACTTCTACGGAACGTGGCTTCTCGAGTACGAGAGTGTTGAGTATCTCACTTACGCTGAATGGTAGCTGATGCGGGAGGAGAAGTAAGGAAATCGTCGCGATGATGCTTACGGGACACTAGTTGTAGGGGTTTGTTTGAAAGGTGATAGAATTTGCACATTACACAGAAACGCTGACCGAGAGGGACAGCGTTGGAGCCCCCTGTCAATGGGTGTTCGACTGGGGACAGTGGTCCGAAATCGGTGGCAATATGGCAATTGACTTTGGCGGAACGATTTCGGAAGGCGAGGTTCTGGTGATGTCTCGAAGTGGATCTGATAGTGACGATACGATCGGATCGTCCATACCTCGCCAACAGTATACAAATTCTATTTATACGTAACCTTATTGCCCACATGATTTGGTAACACCACTGTTATCGAGTGAAACCAAACAGCAAGAAATTCCGGGTCGTCTTCGTGAGTACAGAAGCAGGTCGGCAATCGAGCTCGCGTTCCTCAATGAAGCATTCGCAACTTGAGGTTGAAGGAGATCACACGGGTATCAGTAGCTAGTCGATGTATTGTGACTGCCACTCTTGTCGCTCTTCGACAGCTTGTTCGCCAGCCTCTGTAATCGCATAATAGTTCGTTCTTCTGTCGATTTGCCCTTTTTCGACGAGATCTTTGTTAACAACTGTATCGAGATTCGGATACAGCCGCCCGTGATTGATTTCACTGCTATAGTACTGCTCAATCTCTTCTTTGACATCTTGTCCTGATGGGTGGGCAGCGCCAGCGATTACGTACAAGAGGTCTCGTTGAAACCCTGTGAGGTCGTCCATGTCACGGATATCCAATTGCAGTGATGTTTGTTATTCACTTGGAAAGAGTCGTAGGCTCACGCAACTGGCAGTTCCGCTATAGTACCGTGTGTTAACCAACAGAGAACCGTGATTTCGAAACTGTTGGTTAAGGATCGACGCTGGTAGTCCGTACTTCAAAATAGAAGTCGGAAGCAAACAACGCTGAGATTTCATTGGTGCGTAGAAGACGATCGGTTTACGACCGATAGACGAAGTACTCGAGCGTATCGATTACTCCACGATCACTTTCGTCACTCCGCTTTCGAGAGTAACTCGTGGACGTATTGATCTTCCCACTCTCGTCGAGCCTCGAGTTCACGCCGGCCGCGAGCGGTGATTTTGTAGAAATTCGTCCGCTGATCGAGCTCGCCTTTCTCGACCAGACCCTTGTCGACGACTTCGTCGAGATTCGGGTAGAGGCGCCCGTGATGGATTTCTTTCTCGTAGTAGTCCTCGAGTTCCTCTTTGATCGCAAGCCCGTGGGGATTGTCTTGTCCGGCAATCGTGTATAGCAGGTCACGCTGGAAACCAGTGAGATCGTGCATGCGGTAATTACTATTTATTGGCAAATAAGGATTTCGAGAGCGACTGTGAGAGAAAGTGTATGCAATATGTAGAGGACGTGATTAGTCGCGTTCAGGGGTGCACCGTTAGACATGACAGTTTCCACCTGTTCGATTGTAGGTTGCCGAAGACGATTCACCGTACTGAACTATCCGACTCGGAGTGGACAAACAGTATCTTTCAGAATATGATTCTTAACCTATTATTATTTAGATCCAGACAATGGGCTTGTATCTATGCAGCGCCGCACACTCCTGGGCAGTATTGCTGCTGCGGCAGTCGGATCGACAGTACCAGCAACTGCGTCGTCGGGTCCAAAGAAAGGAGGGAACCGTCCGAGTCCGCCGTCGAGTTCGAATTCGGCTCGGAACTCGGATATCCTTCCAACTGGAACGGAGCGAATTGCGGAGACGTTCTACAATCAGGTCGAGCAAGAACTCCATCACGGCGCACAGCTCGCCGTCTATCACGAGGACGAACTCGTCCTGAACATCGCTGGTGGAACGACTGGACCTGACGGAGCGGAAGAGACGACGGATACGCGTCACGTTCTCTTCTCGACGACGAAACCATACACAGCAGGGACGGTTCACTACCTCGTCGACGAGGGACTCGTCGATTACGACGACTACGTTGTCGATCACTGGCCTGACTTCGCCCGTGGCGACGAGCGGAAGGCAGAAGTGACGATTCGGCATGTCCTCTCGCACCAATCCGGACTGTACTCGATCCCTGCAATCGATGATTATCCAGAGATCTGGGGCGATCCCGACGAGAAGGAGGTCCTTGTAGAAAAAGCTGAGACCGCATATGAACCGGGTACGCGCACTGACTACCACCTCCTGAGCTATGGGTGGATCATCGATGGTCTCACCCGGAACGTCGTGGGGAAACAGATCGACGAGCTCGCGGAGGAGTCGATTTTCGACCCACTCGGGATGGACAACACGAGTATCGGTGTTGCGGACGCCTCCGAAGTCGATGTTGCAACGCTGGTCGGATTCGAACCGTACAACCAGATCACCGAACCCGACTCACCGGGGTACACGTCCTACGTAGCCGACCTCTTCAATTGGGACCGCGTCCAGGAGAGCGTCGTCGGTGCCGCAACTGGGATCGGAACTGCACGCGATCTCGCCCGGTACTACAACTGCCTCCTGAACAACGGCGAAGACGTCTTCAGTAATCGGGTGGCTCGTGCCTTTACCTCTGTTGAGGTCGAACAGGAGGAGAACGGAGAATACTCCCGCCGTGGACTCGGCGTCCGGTTCGGTGGTGAACCCGGCGACGACTTCGGCATGACTGCCTCACACGGTGTCTATGGACACGGTGGTCTCGGTAGTATCATGTCGTGGGCCGACCCCGACAACGACATCGCATTCGCCTACGTCACGAACGGAATTCGTGATGGGTACGAACACAGCCAGCGTGTCGCCCGCCTTGGTGACACGGTCCGTCACGAACTGTCCTGACAACGAACCCACCTAGCCGTTCTTCCGTCCGTTTGTTCTCGATCTGGAAATCGAGATCGATAGGAGGCGTTAGGCGATCGGAATCTCGATCAGGGACATTCCGTCTCCGATCGCATCCCCGAGCGCCTCATCGAGTTCGGCTCGAGTGGTCGGTCGATAGCCGTCGATCCCGAAGCTGTCGGCGAACGTGACGAAATCGGGATTCGTCAACTCGGTTCCGACGGAATTTCCGGTGTGTGAGCGTTGTTTCTCCGAGATCAGGCCGTAGTCGTCGTCGTCGAAAACGATGATAGTAAACGCACAGCCGAGTCGAGTGGCCGTCTCGATTTCGGCGGCGTTCATCAGAAATCCACCGTCTCCAGTCGCGGCGACGACGTTCGCGTCGACTGCCAGATCTGCCGCGACGCCGCCCGGAACCGCGATCCCCATCGTCGCCAGCCCGTTCGAGATCACGCAGGTGTTGGGCTCGTACGTCGGGAAGTGCCGGGCGATAGCCATCTTGTGACTGCCGACGTCCGAAACGAGGACGTCGTCGGGTTCCATTGCTTCTCGGAGGACAGGGAGGACATTACGGACGGTGAATGGTGCCTCGGGTGAGGGCGTTCGCTCGAGGTCGTCGACGATCGCGTTTCGCAGTGGTTCGTACCAGTCCGCGTCGAACCTCAGATCCTCGGCCCGGCACCGCTCAGTCACGTCCCGGAGCGTTCGGCCGATATTCGCGACGATCTCGACCGCCGGATTGTACGCCTCGTAGACCTCTGCGGGTTCGGTGTCGATGTGAACGAGCGGTGTCTCCGTCAGGTCCCACGCTGCTGGATCGTGTTCGGCGATATCGAACCCGACGGAAACGACGAGATCCGCCCTGTGGATCGCCTCGAGCGACTCGTTGTCGGGACCGGAGTCCAATGTGAACAACGACTGTGGCATCGCATCGGAGACGGCACCTTTCCCCATATACGTCGAGACAGCTGGGATTCCCGTTTCCTCGATGAACGTTCGAAGGGCCTGTGCTGCATGCGTCCTGACCGCACCGTTGCCCGTGATGACGACCGGGCGGCTCGCCCCGGCGAGTTCAGTCGACAATCGATCGACCGACGGCGCATCCGGCGGCACGGTTCGGACGCGTTCGCGCATCGGGAGCGGCTCGACGGCCGTTTCCTTTCCCGCAATGTCTTCTGGCAACTCGAGGTGTGTCGCACCCGGTTTCTCGTACTCGGCCGTTTTGAACGCTTTCCGAACCGATTCGTGAACGATACTCGGATTCGTGAGCTGGGCGTTCCACTTCGTGATCGGTTCGAACATGCCGACGACGTCGAGCGCCTGGTGACTCTCCTTGTGCAGTCGCTCGAGTCCCCCCTGTGCAGTGATCGCCACGACGGGGCTCTTATCGAGATGAGCGTCGGCGACGCCGGTCAACAGGTTCGTCGCACCCGGTCCGAGCGTCGCGAGACAGACCCCCGCCTCGCCCGTGAGCCGACCGTGAACGTCGGCCATAAATGCAGCTCCCTGCTCGTGGCGAGTCGGAACGAACGTGACATCCGACTCCTCGAGAGTGAACAGGAGCGCTTCCATCTCCTCGCCAGGAAGGCCGAAGACGTACTCGACACCCTCCTGCTCGAGGCAGGCCGCCAGGAGTTCGGCTGCGGTCGTTTCGCTCATCTCATTCCACCCAGACCGTCTTCCGATTGACGAATTCCTTGATTCCCGCTTCCGAGAGCTCTCGGCCGAATCCCGAGTCTTTGATCCCGCCGAACGGAACGCGAGGATCCGACTTCACCAGTTGGTTGACGTAGACGCATCCCGCATCGATTTCGCGAGCGAGCCGGCGTCCGCGATCTCGATCGTCGGTCCAGATACTGGCACCGAGCCCGAACTCCGTCTCGTTTGCCTTCTCGAGTGCATCGGTCTCATCCTCGACTTCGAACACCGCTGCGACGGGACCGAACGTCTCTTGGCTATCGACCGGACAGCCCGCGGGGACGTCGACGAGGACGGTCGGCGGGTAGTATGCGCCCTCTCGATCGAGCGGTTCACCGCCGGTCACCGCACGTCCGCCCGCCTCGAGGCTCGCTTCGACCTGCGTGTCGAGTTCCTCGAGAAACGTACTGCTCGCCAGTGGACCGACGTCCGTGTCCGGATTCGTGGGATCGCCGACTGTGAGCGCCTCGACGTCGTCGACGAACTGCTCGAGAAATGCGTCGTAGACGTCCGTGTGTACGAGAAAGCGTTTCGCAGCGATACACGACTGCCCGCTGTTGAGCATTCGCGCTGAAGCGCCGGTTTCGGCGGCGGCTTCGACATCCGCATCGTCGAGAACGATGAACGGATCGCTCCCCCCTAGTTCGAGGACGCTCTTTTTGAGTTGGTGTCCCGCCGTCGATGCGACTGCACGTCCTGCGGGACCGCTCCCGGTGAGCGTCACACCCCGAACCCGCTCGTCTTCGAGTACGTCATCGACGAGAGTCGATTCGATCAACAGCGTCTGGAAGGCGTTTTCTGGATAACCTGCCCGTCGAAACACGTTTTCGATGGCCTGGGCACACCCCGGCACGTTCGAGGCGTGTTTCAGCACCACGACGTTCCCGGCGGTCAGCGCCGGTGCGGCGAACCGAAACACCTGCCAGAACGGGAAGTTCCACGGCATGACGGCGAGTTGCGGCCCGAGCGGTTCGTAGGCCGTTTTCGCAACGGCACCCGGCGGGCTCGGGTGGCCATCGGGGTTGAGATACGTACTGGCGTGTTCAGCGTAGTGATCACAGACCCACGCACACTTCTCGATTTCATCGAGCGCCTGGGAAATCGGTTTTCCCATCTCGCGGGTAATATTTTCGGCGTACGATCGGTCGTTCGCCCGCAATTCCTCACCCGTCGCTGCGAGGAGTCGCTCCCGCTCACGAAGCGGCCGAGTCTGCCATCGATCGAACGTTTCGGTCGCGTCGTCGAGTGCATCGTCGACGTCGGCCGCAGTCTCCGTGTCGTACGTTTCCTCGAGTTCGCCGGTTGCAGGGTTGATTACGTCCATCTACCACATCGTTCGGTTCGCGTGTTGGTCAGCGCTCCCACGAATATCGCCGGCAAAATATACTTAAGGAGGTCGATAGACCCGTCGTATCACAGTAGTATTTAAGCTGGAGACGAACATATCCGTGCCAATCTATTCTTAGGTGGGCCTAAAACGCTGTAGTAGAACTGACCCTGCCAGTATCGCTACTGACGATCGGTTCCCGATCACTCCACGACCATGCCTTACGTTGAACTCACCATTACGATTCCGGCGGACGTCTGGATCGGCCGAATATCTCGTGACTACCCCGACACTCGGTTTCGGGTCCTCGCAGCGACAGCAACCGATGGAACGGGTGCTGCCCGGCTCGAAATCCTCGGAACGAACGCTGAACGTGTCTGTGAGGAAATTAGTTCGTACAACTCGGTCACGGATCTGACGATATTCGAGACGGCCTGCCATCGGCGGCGTGTCCAACTCGAGACCACGTCCCCACTGTTGTTGACTGCAATTCAGGCATCGGGCGTCCCGCTCAGTATGCCATTCGAGATTAGTGACGGCACGATGGCGCTGAACGCGACGATTCCACAACACCAACTCTCGAAACTCGGTGAGAGCTTGACGGAATTCGATATCACGTTTTCGATCGAACGCATCCAGCCGGAGGTCGACTCCGAGTCGCTACTCACCGATCGACAACAGTGGCTCCTCTACGAGGCGATCGATCGAGGATACTACGATACACCACGGCGTATAACGCTCGTCGAGCTCGCAGACGAGCTCGATATCGCCAAATCGACGTGTAGCGAGACGCTCCACCGGCTCGAAGAACGGGTCCTGAAACAGTTCGTCTCCGGCGATTGTGAACACCAGCCGGATATCTCGATCCGCGCTGATTGACTGATCCCCGTCTGAATCCGTGCGGGGATGTTTTCCCTCGATTTCGAGCCACTGTTCAGGTTTTTCGATCCCGTATAGTCACTCCGGGGAAGATATTTGGGACGAACGCTATTGACGGGGCGTTCGTTCTCCAAGGCGATCATGGCAAAACACGCGTTCATACTCCTCTCCCATCCAGAACGGCCCGGCAAGTTCGCGAATCCCCTCACCTACGCTGTTCAACTGAACGAGGCAGGCCACGAAGCCGCGGTCTATTTCGATGGAGCCGCGACGTACTGGTTCGAAGATCTCGAGGATCGGCCTGCTCCCGCGCGGGACGCTTACGAACGAGCGAAAGAACTGGACCTCATCGCGGGCGTCTGTGACCACTGTGCGACGTTCAAGGGTGTTGCAGACGCCGTCGAGGCAGAGGGGTTCGAAATCGAGGGGAGCAAACACGCTCCGGACGTTGCGAGCCTCGTCGACGATGGGTACGAGATCCATACGGTTTGAACGATCACTATCAGATACAGATCTCTAGCTCTGTTGCAATTCCGTTCTACAGATTTTCTTTCGCCGTCCTTGTTCACACGGGGAGCAATCGACAGTTTGGTGACCATACTCACTGGAGTTCGATCTGACGAACATATTCGGCGCTACCTTCGGGGTACTCGACGACGTTTTCTGAGCCGGGATTGAATAATGCGTATCTCGAAAGGAGCGTTTCTCGTCGTCGTAGCTATCCTCGTCCCGATCATCGTCGAGTTTCGGACGGCTCTCTCGTGGTTCGGTATCACGCTCTCCGTCTTCGAGACGATCGGGCTCGGACTGGTAGTTGTCCTCACCGTGCTGGTCTGGGCAGTGTGGCCACCGACCGATGATACCGGAACGGAGTCGGTCCGGTCTAGCCGATAGAACTCTCTTTCAGTTTTTCGTCTCGGTCGACTGCGAGGAGTCCGGATGGGAACTGAGCGAGACGCGGGCGGCCGTCTCGGTGTGGATCGAACACGTCGAAGGCGAACGCTCGCCAGAGCACGCGTTCGGGGTACGGTCGACTTTCGAGATCAACGTCGAGAGTATCCGCGAGAGCAATCGGCTCGAGTTCCTCGTGATTCGTCGGGATCGTAACCGGGTTCGCCATCGCATTCAGGTCGAGATTGAACGAGGGGAACAGTCGATAGTCGGAAGCCGGATCGGGGTGATAGATCGTTTGCTGGCCGGGATATCGAACGGACAGCCGCGGCGAGATCGTCGTCTTCGATTCGTCTGCCTCGAGAGTGACCTGCCTTTCCGGAAGAGAAATTGATTCCCTGTCCCCGACAGGGATCTCGTAGCTGCCGATCGCCGTCTCGACCGTGACAGCCTCCGCGAAGATGTCGGTGATCGTGACGGCTGGCGGTTCGTAGCTACGTACACGCGCCGACGTCGAGTCGCCCGCGACCGTCCCGTCGACCACCACGTCGAACTGACCCCCGTCCCGCCCGTAGAGCGCCGGCGAGTGAGCGTTCTCCCGTGGGATCGCCGCCAGTTGGTGCGTCGTCGCACAGACGCCGCGCCAATCGGACGGTCCTGAATCGATCGGAGAAAGCGTGTTCCGCCAGTAGAACACCCGTTGTTCGCCGTCGAGGGCGTAGGGAATCGCGTCGGGGAAGAACGACTCGCCGAGCTCCGTCGGTTCCAGGCCGGGATGCTCGAGCGTCAGTTCGAGGTACGGGACTTCGACCGTGATCGGGTCTCGGAACGAGCCGGCCGGCGCCCGCTCCCACCGGACCGCTTCGGGCGATTGTGTCGATGGTTCGTCAGACATGATCGTGAAAACGTATCAGAACGGTGCTTCCGGGTCACCGCGACTCGGTCTTTCACGTTGCTTGGCGCGCTCCATCGGGTTCGAGCCGATCTCTCCCCCTGGTTCATGCTTCACCGAACCAGTTTCGATGTACGCCTCCTCGACCTCTCCGAGTTGCTCGTTGATCGCTTCGCTCTGGTGGTGCATCGGCGCGGCACGAACCCGGACGAGGTCGTATTCGTGACGTTCGGAGAGTCCGTTCCACGCGCGGAACGAGCCGATCGTGAGCGTGTGGGTCTGTGGGCAGAACGGCGTCGTCGGCGTGAACTCTGCGCGGAGAACGGACGGGTCGTTCGTCTCTTCGGCGTAACGATACCCTGCGTTCGAATGACGCGTGTCAAGGTTGAGCCGCGCGAGGTTGTAGTTGAACGTCATGTCGTACACTTTCCGTTCCTCGAAGCGATCCCGAGTGATTTCGTGGAATTCGACGTGATCGTCGTCCGTAAGTACGCGGTGTTCCTCGAGGAACGGCCCTGGTTCGGGGAGGGTTTCCGGGACGAACTGTTCGTAGTCGTCAAAGAGTCCTCCGTCGTCGCTATCACCGCCGAACGGTGAGGGGAACCCGACCATGCGAGTGGATACGAACGGCGTTGTACTATGCGTGATCCCGGATATATTCGTGGAAAGAAACATTTTCCGTTCGGTTCCGAACGGCGGCTGGAGGAATACCCTCCGCCATGGGCGGATTCGGGCTGCATCGAACCCGTTCAAAAACGGGTGAGGCGAATATATCCGCGCACACTCCTTAGTTTAGGCCGGCCGAAGACTATGATAGGTGAGTCCCTCGAATGCCCGAGACGTCACGACGAACGCTCGATTCGGTCGGCGACGACCTCTTTGATAAGTACCTCCTCCCGAAGGTCGCGCTCGCTATCATTCTCCTCGCATCGCTCATTGGAACCGCCGTCTCGTTTCAGATTGCGAGCCGCTGGGCGCCGGTTGCGGTGATCGCGAAGTGGCTATACTTTGTGGGCTTGGGCGTCCTCACCGGTGGACTGCTCTGGAAGCACGGCTTCGTCCGACCGGCCGACCTCAAGTCGGGTGCGAACGAGTACTGCGAGCGGATGTACGCCCGGTTCGATCGGATCGCGCTCCTCGCTCTGCTCGCGATTATTCCGGGGACGTACGTCGTTCTCACCCAGTATACTGCGACGCTCGACGACTCGCTGTTCGTGGCCGGCCTCGCGGTGACCGTCGGTGGACTCGTCTTGTTCACCGCGGTCGATGCACTGCGCAGCAGGTCCGTCGACGAGTCGTTTCGATCACCGATCGGTCTCCTCGCGTTCGGTCTCGCGATCGGTGCAGTGACGCTCACCGCCATAGCGGAGGTCGGCCTTCGGTCCACCGACACGATGGCGATGGCCGTTCGAATCCTCCACCTGCTCGCGTTTACGGTCTGGATCGGCGGCGCAGTCTGGAACATCTTCGTCGCGGTTCCGACTGGCCAGGAACGGCCCACGACGGCCGTGATCAGCGCCGCCGGCGAGCAACTCGAGCGCTTCCGGTGGACGGTGCAGTTCATCATTCCGACGCTCTTGGCGACCGGTCTCGTACAGTCGATCTATCTCTTCGGTACGTCAGTCTCGCCGTACGTGACCTCCACAATCGGACTCGCGATTCTCGCGAAGCTCGGCTTCGTCGCCCTTCTGTTCGTCATCTTCAAAACCTGTCCGATGTGGCGGGCCTGTTCGCCCATCGACGGTGTCTGTGACCTCGAGGATCTCGATCGGGGATCGAGCGGCGGATCACCGGAGTCGGCAGACGAACCGCCGGCAGAGGGGGTTGCCGATGACTGACCTCGAGGTCCCGGATCACGTATCGAACGTTGAGCCCGACGAGACGATCGACAACCGCGGGCGCGGGTGTGCGAACGGTATCGCGCGCGTCCAGCGGGCACTCACCGACCTGCCCGAGGACGCCGTTCTAATGATCCGTAGTACCGACCGTCGAGCGAAGACCGAGTATCCACAGCTCGCCGCGCAGACCCCCCACGAACTGCTCGGGATCGAATCCGAACGAAGCGGACTCCTGCGAAAGGAGTACACGACCTATCTCCGAATCCACCACGAGTGACGTCTCTCCCTCGAACGGACGGCTGAACGAGGCATAGGCCTCACACTCGGCTCCCTGAGAACGATTCGCTGCGACTGACCGATCTCATCGATATCTTTTCACGGGACCGAATGCGAGTGTTCTCTACGCCGATTCGACGGCTTCGAGCACCTCGTCGTAAGCCGGTTCGTTCGTCGGATCATCCGCGGTCCACTCGTATTCGATCGTTCCATTCTCGTCGAGGACGAACACCGCACGGTTGGCGATATCGTAGAGGCCGAGTTCGGGAATGTCGATCTCGAGATCGTAGGCCTCGATCGCGTCACCGTTCATGTCACTGACGAGGTCGAACTCGATATTGTGTTCGTCACGGAACGCCCCCAGTGAGAACGGGGAATCCGCGCTCACGCCGAGGACCGTCGCATCGGCATCGCGGAACTTGTCCAGTTTCTCCTGTAGCGCGACCATTTCGTTCGTACACGGTGGCGTGAACGCTCCTGGGAAGAACGCGACCACGACTGGACCGTTCCCCAAGTGATTCTCGAGGTCGAAGCTCTCGTGGTCGCTCGTTCCGATCGTGGCTGTGAACGTCGGCGCAGTGTCGCCTGTTGTGGGCATACGAATTCTTGTTCGTTCCATATCAGGTTAAAAGTGGACACGAACATGGCTGGATTCTCCTCGCGCAAAAAATAGAGAGCTAGGAACCGAGTATTAGCTTTCCGTCTCGGGCTCCAGCTCAGTCCTGACATAGTACGGCCCGTCCCACTCGCGAACCCAGTCAGGAGCGTCAGCGTGAGCCTGCAACTGATTCGCCTCGTACGATTCGTCCGGGTAACCGTCCCCGTCCTCGTCGGTCCCGTCCTCCCGTGGGACGACGAACGTGACCGGCTCTCGCTCTTCGGCGGGGATCAGCTGTTTCCTGTCCCAGTCGTGTGCTTGCCCCGACGAATCAGTCCACTCCTGTGGATGAAACGTGACGGTGACCTCGGACTCATTTTGCGTCATAATTTGAACTAGAACGGTGAATTGACCGATTCGTTTGCGTCGGGTTCGCGGGTCCTGTTCTCGGATTTCCCGATCAGTACCCTGAACTCCCCGGGTTCCTTCTTTTGATACTCCCACTGGAACTCGGGTCCTGCTTCCGCTTCGAACTGGTGGTACAGCGGTTTCGGGTCGTGATCGTTGACGAGAACGAACGCCTGTTCTCCCTCGAGGTCCGCGTACGCCTCGAAAATCAGTTCGTGACGTTCTGCGGGGGGACGATCCCGAACGTCCAGCTCTTCCGTGACCGTTATCGAGTCGGACTCGTCGGGAGCGGAACTCGACTCCATCTCGCCAGCAGCGTCCGTATCGGTCGACTCTTCTCCCTTGGTTATCTGGACGCGACAGCGCCCTGGTTCCGATTCGGCCACGTCCCAGCTGAACGAACCGCCGTACCGTTGCGTGAACTCCTGTCGGAGCGGTCGCGGCTCGTGTGGTGCAACGATCTCCATCGTCGCTCCGTCCGGCAACATCCCGTACCGGTGATGGATGGTCGGATGTCGCTCCTGTTTCGGGATCTTTCGAACGTCGAACTTGGTGAAGACACCGTCAGTTGCCCCCTCGGAAGCGTCCGTTTTGACGACCTCGACTGCCCACTCCCGAGACTCTCGACTTCGATACTCCCAGTCGAAGGTCTCTCCCCGAGTCGAACGGATCTCGTGGGAGAGCGGTTTTGGATCGTGATCGTTGAGGAAGACGAATCCCTCCCCCGGCTCGAGGTCGTCGAACGTCTCGAGCAAGACGCGGTGGCGTTTCTGTGGCGGCATCGATCGAACGTCGAACGACGCGCGTTCGTCTTCGTCCAGATCACGGACCTTCGTGACTCGAGTCGCGGAATCGTCCGAATCTGTCGGGTCGTCTTCCCGCTCTAGGACGACGCCGCGCTTGATCTGGTAGCTGTACAGGAAGGCAGTTATATCTCGATCGGCCGTGATCGATATCGAGGACCCGTCCTCGAGCTCGTCGAGACCGTCGAAGAGATGATCTCGCTGCTCTTCCTCCCGGAGATTCCGGAGGTCAATGGATGTCGTCATCGTAGGATTATCTCGTTCACGTCGACAGATAGGGACTGTGACGAACCGTTTCGGATCTTTGTTTAAATAGACTGCAGGACTGTATCGGACGCGAACTCAGCGCCGAGACGCTCGAGCACTACCAGCAGACGAAGACCATCGATCTCGCGCTCGATTGAGCACCGGGCGCTCCGCACTGCTGGTTCCTGCAGGAGAAAATCGTCGCTCCGCGTCGAGTGACGGGCGATAAGTGCGCAGGTGCCTCTTGTCATTTCTGACAACGTGCCCAACAGCCGTCGGTAGCGATTCCCGGACCGGTTAAATCCTCTCCATGAGTTAACCTGATATGGTTTCAAAATGCCCCTATTACCGCTTATATGCAAAGTATTATAGTTATGTGCGTTGCCATACCACGCTAACGACTGGCACACACCAGTCGGTGTCAACATGGAATTCAGTGGGACCTTCGAACTCGAGGAGACAACGGTCGACGAGGTGTGGCTCGCGCTATCGGATCCGGTGTTGGTCGAGCAGTCGCTACCGGGATGTGAGTTCCTGATCCGCGTCGATGATACGGACGTCGACTTCGACGAGTTGCGCGACGAAACGACCGATCGGGAGGTCGAACCGACCGCCGACCCGGAGGTGATCGCCGAACGCGCGTTCGAGGAGGGCGGTCACTACGCAGCGCTGATGCAGATCAGCGTCGGGCCGGTGAACCCGACGTTCGAGACGGTGGTGACGATCGATCACCGCGAGTACCCGGAGATGTCCGCCGTCGGCGAGGGGTCGTCGAGCAACAGTTCCTTCGAGATGTCGTCGGGGATGTCCCTCTCCGAGACCGACGACGGCGTCGCCGTTGAGTGGGAGACCGAAGCCGACGTGTTCGGGAAGATCGCCCAGATGGGCCAACGCGTCGTCAATCCGGTCGCGAACCGCGTGGTCAAGCGGTTCTTCTCGTCGGTCCAGGACCAACTCCGCGAGCGGCAGCTCGCCGCCGAGGGGGACGCGACCGCCGACGAATCGGACCCGACAGAAAGCGATCGAGGACTGGTCGACAGGGTACTCGGCCGGTCGGGAAGCGACTCGAGCGACTCGTAAGCTATGACTGAACACGACATCACGCTGACGGTCAACGGAACAGATCACGAACTCACGGTCGAGCCGCGGACGCTCCTGGTTCACGCGCTCCGGGACGAGCTCGGCTACACCGGAACGAACGTCGGTTGCGAGAGCAGCCTCTGTGGCGCATGTACGGTCCACCTCGACGACGACGCGGTCAAGTCCTGTACCGTTCTCGCGGTACAGGCAGACGGCGCGACGATCGAGACGGTCGAGGGACTGGCCGAGGACGGCGAGTTCCACCCCGTTCAGTCCGGGTTTCAGGAGGAGCACGGACTCCAGTGTGGGTACTGCACCCCCGGAATGATGATGGCAGCGACCGATCTCCTCGAGGAGAACCCCGATCCCAGTCGCGAGGAGATCCGCGAGGGACTGGAGGGGAACCTCTGTCGGTGTACTGGCTACCAGAACATCGTCAACGCAGTCGAGAACGCGGCCGACGAGATGCATGCTGGGGCCGTCGCCGACGGGGGCTGTCCGGCCGACGCCGCGGACGGATCGGGATCGTGCTGCGGCTCCGATGCCGGTGACGTGCGCTGGCCCGAGGACGGAGGTGAGTCCGAATGAGCATCGAATCGATCGACCCGGACGAGGTCGACGCCGCCGATATCCTCGGCTCGGCGATCGAACGCCGGGAGGATCCCGCGCTGATCACCGGCGATGCCGAGTACACCGACGATATTCAACGTCAGGACATGGTCCACATGGCGATCTGTCGGAGCCAGCACGGCCACGCGAAGCTCGAGGATGTCGATACGAGCGCAGCCGAGGCGATGGACGGGGTCGTCACCGTCTACACTCACGACGACCTCCACCGTGAGGACACGCCGGGCGGCGGTTCGTACTCGCTGCCCGTCGGCTGGCTGCTCGACAGCCTCCGCGAGGTCGATCACCCGATACTGGCGGACGACAGGGTCAGATATCAGGGCGACGCGATCGCGGTCGTCGTCGCCGAGGATCGGTACCTCGCTCACGACGCGGTCGACGCCATCGACGTCGACTACGAGCGACTCGACGCCGTAACCGATCCGGTCGACGCCCTCGAGGACGACACAGCCGAACTCCACGACGACGCCGAGGACAACGTCGCGTTCGACTGGGAGATCGGCGACGCCGAGCGGACCGACGAGGCGTTCGAATCGGCCGCACACACCGCGAGCATCGACCTCGAGAACCAGTTGCTCATCCCGAACGCGATGGAACCGCGGGCCGCCGTCGCCGAGTACAGCCCCGGAACGGACGAGCTCGACGTGTTCATGACTTCCCAGAACCCGCACCTGCACCGCCTGCTCATGTCGGGGGTGATCGGGCATCCGGAACACAAACTGCGGATCAAGGCCCCGGAGGTCGGCGGCGGGTTCGGGAGCAAGATCCACCACTACGCCGACGAGGCCCTGGTCGCGTGGATCGCCAAGCACCTCGAGCGCCCGGTCAAGTGGACCGCCACTCGCACGGAGACGTACAAGACCGACGCACAGGGCCGCGGCCATCGGACGACGGCCGACCTCGCGATGAACGAGTACGGCGACATCGTCGGTCTCCGCGTCGACACGACGGCGAACCTCGGCGCGTATCTCTCGACGTTCGCGCCCGCCGTTCCAACGTACCTCTACGGGACGTTGCTCTCGGGCCAGTACGACATCCCGGCCATCCACTGCTCGGTGACCGGCGCGTTCACGAACGTCCCGCCGGTCGACGCCTATCGGGGTGCCGGCCGTCCGGAGGCGTCGTTCGTGATCGAGCGACTGGCGAAGCTCGGTGCCGAAGAGATGGGGATGGATCCCGCAGCATTCCGGCGGCGGAACTTCGTCCCCGAGGACGCGTTCCCCTACGAAACCCAGGTCGCCGTCGTCTACGATAGCGGCGATTACGAGAAGACGCTCGATAAGGCCCTCGAGATGGCCGACTACGAGTCGTTCCGTGAGCGGCAGGAGCAGGCCCGCGAAGACGGCCGATACCTCGGCGTCGGCTTCTCCTGTTACATCGAGGCCTGTGGGTTAGCGCCGTCGGAACTCGCCGGCCAGCTCGGCGCACAGGCCGGGCTCTGGGAGTCGAGTCTCGTCCGCTTCCACCCCTCCGGGACGGTGACGGCCTTCTGTGGCACGTCGGGTCACGGACAGGGGCACGCGACGACGTACGCACAGATCGTCGCGAACGAACTCGGCATCCCCTACGAGGACGTCGAGGTCGTCGAGGGCGACACGGACGAAATCCCGCACGGAATGGGGACGTACGGCTCCCGATCGGCGGCGGTCGGCGGGAGCTCGCTGGTCAAGAGTTCGCAGAAGCTCGTCGACAAGGCCCGGGAGATTGCGGCCCACCAGCTCGAGGCCGATCCGGCAGACATCGAGTTCGAAGGCGGCGAGTTCCGGGTCACGGGTGCGCCCGACCGATCGATCGGGATCAAAGCGGTCGCCCAGCAGTCCTACCTCGCTCACGATATGCCCGAGGACATGGAACCCGGTCTCGAGGCAACGTCGTTCTACGATCCGGACAACTTCGTGTTCCCGTTCGGGACCCACGTCGCGGTCGTCGAGGTCGATCCGAAGTCGGGGGAGATCGAGTTCGATCAGTACGTCGCCGTCGACGACGTCGGCAACCAGATCAACCCCAAGATCGTCGAGGGGCAGGTCCACGGCGGCGTCGCCCAAGGTGTCGGCCAGGCGCTCTACGAGGGCGCGGAGTACGACTCGAACGCACAGCTCCTGACGGGATCGATGCAGGACTACGCCGTCCCCAAGGCGATGCACATCCCGGAGATGGAAACGGGTTCGACCGTCACCGAGAGTCCGCACAATCCGCTCGGCGTCAAAGGAGTCGGCGAGGCCGGGACGATCGCGGCCCCGCAGGCCGTCGTGAACGCGGTCGTGGACGCCCTCGAGCCGTTCGACGTCGACCACGTCGAGATGCCGATGACGGCCGAACGGATCTGGAACGCCGTCGACGGACGAACCGAACCCGACGCCGAAACCGAGACGCCGGCCGCTGCCGCGGACGGCGGGACGGACGACCCCGACACCGCTGCCGACGGCACCGGAGGTGATTCGTAATGTACCCCGACGAGTTCGACTACTACGAGGCGACGACGATCGAGGAAGCGATCGACCTGCTCGAGGACAACGCGATGGAAGAGACGGAGCTGCTGGCCGGCGGTCACAGTCTGCTCCCGGCGATGAAGACCGGGCTCTCGAGCCCGGACGTGCTGATCGACATCGGCGAGGTCGACGCGCTCCACGGGGTTGCCGTCGACGACGAGACGCTCGAGATCGGCGCGATGAATCGCTACAGTGACGTCCTCGGATCCGAGGACGCCCGTGAACACGCGCCGGCGCTGACCGCGGCGATCGAGCGGGTTGGCGATCGACAGGTTCGCAACCGGGGCACGATCGGCGGTAATCTCGCGCACGCGGATCCGGCCTCTGATCTTCCCGGCGCCGCGCTGGTCTCCGATGCGACGTTGGTCGTGCAGGGCCCCGACGGCGAGCGGTCTATCCCCGCTGACGAGTTCTATTACGGGATGTACGCCACGGATCTCGGCCCCGCCGAGATACTCACCAAAATCGAAGTTCCCTCGGCGGCTGACGCCGTCGGGACCTACGCGAAGAAGCCGAGTCCGTCTTCGGGGTACGCGATGGTCGGCGTCGCGGCCCTGCTGACGGTCGACGACGGAACCGTCGAGTCGGCCAGAATCGGCGCGAACGGCGCGATGGATCACGGAGTCCGGCTCGATCCGGTCGAAGAGGCCTTGGTCGGCGAATCGCTCGACGAGGAGACGATCGCGACGGCTGCGGGCCACGCGACCGACGAGCTCGATACGGCGCTCATGATGGACGATCTGCAGGCGTCGGGCGAGTTCCGCGCACAGCTGCTCGAGGTGTACACCGAGCGCGCCCTCGAAGCGGCGGTCGATCGGGCCGCTGCGCCCGCGGCTGCGGACTGACCGAGCGTGAACGGAAACGAGAACGTGCTTCGCAACGGATCGAACGTCGAACGAACCGGCGAATCCACCCTATCTACATGACGGACGAACCGCCTGCGACGTTCGCGGACCTGACGGAGTCCGACGTCCGCTCCGCTCTCGAGGCGGAGGACTACGTCGCCGAGGACGAAATCGTGACCACCCTACTCCTGGCGTTGCGGCTGGGAAAGCCGCTACTGATCGAGGGGGAGCCGGGCGCCGGGAAGACGGAACTCGCCAAGGTGCTTGCGTCGAGCCTCGGGAGCGAACTGATGCGGCTGCAGTGTTACGAGGGCCTGACCGCCGAACACGCGCTCTACGAGTGGAACTACACGAAGCAGTTACTCGCGGTTCAGAGCGGTGACGATCCCGAATCGTCGGTATTTGCCGAGGAGTACCTGCTGGAACGACCGCTGCTAAGAGCGCTCCGCAGCGACGACGATCGGCCACCGGTCCTGCTGATCGACGAGGTCGACCGCGCCGACGACGAGTTCGAGGCGCTGTTGCTCGAAGTGCTCTCTGACTTTCAGGTGTCGGTCCCGGAACTGGGGACGATCTCGGCCGACCGGCCGCCGATCGTGATCGTCACGTCCAACCAGACGCGAGCGTTGAGCGACGCTCTCAAGCGCCGCTGTCTGTACCTGTACGTCGAACCACCGTCCCTCGAGAAGGAGACTGCCATTCTCCGCCGGAAGGTGCCCCAACTGGACGATACCGTCGCGGCGGACCTCTGCGCGATCGCCGCTCGACTCCGCGAGGAACCGCTGCGAAAACCGCCCGGCGCGGCCGAAACCATCGACTGGGCTCGAGCGATCGCCTCGCTGCGCGACGACGGCGACGGAGCGCTCGAGCCGAAAACGATCCGAAACACGCTCGGCTGTCTGCTGAAAGCGGGTGAGGACGTCAAACGAGTCGACGACGCCCTCATGACGGAACTGCTCGAGGCCGCCGAGCGAGCGGGGGGTGAAGCGTGAGCGATCGTGGGGACGACGCCGGCGCGGACGTCCACGACCACGTCCGGACGGAGCTCGTCAGATTCGTCCGTGAACTCCGCCGCAGCGGTGCGGCCGTCCCGGCCAACGCCGGAACGACCGCCGCCAGATCGATCGCCGAGATCGGACTCGAGGATCGCAGCCGCGTTCGAACGGCGTTGCGAGCCAGTCTCCTCACCGACAGCGGGGATTTCGAAGTGTTCGACCGGTTGTTCGAGATATTCTGGCGTCGGCTCACGGCGGGTTCCCAGGACGGACGACCGTCCGCTCCGATCGACGACGGACTCGAACCGGCTCTCGATTCGCCTGATGCCCCCGACCCGGACGACAACGGCGAGAACGCATCCGGCGATCCCGAGGACGGTGATCGCGTTACGGGACGTTCGCTCGCAGAATCGTTTGCAGCGGCGGTTTCCGACGCCGCAGAAGTCGGCGGGAGCGGGGCAGCGACGGCACTGTACAGCCCGTCGGGATCGGCCGAGACGGTCGACGGACGACTCCCGACCGATTCGAGCGGTCTCGCAACGCCGTTTCGCGACCTGACTCGAGCGCTCGGGCAGTTGCAGGGGCGACGGTTCCAGTCGGGTACCGACCGCGCCGACATCCGGCGGGCGCTCCGCGCGAGCGTGAGTACCGGTGGAACTGTCCTCTCGGTCCCGAAACGCGATCGCCGACGGACCGCAGTCCGCGCGGTACTGTTGGTCGACGTGAGCCGGTCCGTTCTCGACACCGTCGATCGCGGATTCCTGATAGAGTTCCTCCGCCGGGCCCGTCGCGACTGGCGGGACGCTCGGGTGTTCTTTTTCGACGAAGCACTCAGGGAGGTGACTGACTCCCTCGACGCGGAGTCGGCGACGACGGCGTTCGAAGCGCTCGAGGCCGCTGAAGCCGCCTGGGGCGGCGGAACACGAATCGGACGCTCGTTCGAGCAGCTTCGCGAGACGGCACCGGAGACCGTCGATCGACGCACGGTCGTGTTCGTCGTCAGCGACGGCCTCGAGCGGGGTGACATCGACGTCCTCGAACGCGGACTCTCGTGGATCGATCGCCGGGCCGAGCGGGTGCTGTGGTTAAATCCGCTGGCGACGGCCCCGTCCTACGAACCGACCGCTCGAGGAATGGCCACAGCGGTTCCGTATCTCGACGGCCTGTTCCCGTTCGCTGGCCCGGACGACGTCGCCGAACTGGCGCGACAACTCCGACAGCATGGGGCGAGCAGACGGATCGGCTACGAATTCGACGCGCGGTCGAATCGGCAGACGACTACCCGAACGACGAATCAACCATGAGTACGAGCGACTGGAGTCTCCCGGAAACGGACGTGTTCGATCGAATACGAACGACACTCGACGACGAGACGGCAGCCGTCTTGGCGACGGTGATCGCTGTCGACGAGAGCGCGTACCGTCGCCCGGGTGCAAAGATGCTCATCCGTCCCGACGGCGGCGGAGCGGGAAGCATTACGGCGGGGTGTCTGGAAGACGAAGTCCGCGCTCTGGCTGCCGACGTACTGGCCGACGGTTCCCCGCGCGTCGAGACGTGGGATCTGACCGGCGATGACGACGTCTGGGGTCTCGGAATCGGCTGTAACGGCGTGATAACGGTCCTGCTGGAGCGGCTCGACGAGTCGTATCGACCGGTCGTCGACGCTCGACGCGCCAGTAACCCGATCGGTGTCGCCACCGTCGTCAGCGACGAGACCGAGATCGACATCGCGGTCGGTAATCGGACGTACTACGCACCGGACGACGGATTCGCCGACGACACTGATTTCCCAGCGGCGGTGATCGACGAACTCGAGGATCCGACGCGAACGCTCGTCGCGACCGGGAAGAGCGAGACGCTGACCGTCGAGACGGACGCCGGACGCGTCGAGGTATTCGTGGACGGGGTGCGGCCGCCGCCGGAGCTCGTCGTATTCGGATCCGGTCACGACGTCGAACCAGTCGTCGAGCTGGCGAACCGCGTCGACTTCCGCGTAACGGTCGTCTCGTTTCGCGGCGGCCGCGCGGACGACGATCGGTTCCCCCGGGCTGACGGCGTCGTTTCGGCGTCGCCGCGGGAGATACCGGATCTCCGAGAGTGGGATACGGACACGTACGCGGTAGTGATGAGCCACAACTTCCTCGACGATCGCCTCGCTCTGGAACAGTTGCTGGAGACTCCGACCGAGTACATCGGACTAATGGGGCCACAGAAGCGGTTCGAAGAAATGTGCGAGGATTTCGCCGAAGAGAACCGCCCGATCACCGACGCGGAACTCGAGCGGATCTACACGCCGATCGGTTTGAGCCTCGGCGGAGACGCGCCGTACCAGATCGCGCTCAGTATCGTCGCGGAGGTCCTCGCGGTCGCTAACGAGCGAACACCGCAACACCTCAGCCGACGAGGGGGTCCGATCCACGACCGCGCGGAAACGGAAACGAAAACGGACTGATATGGATCGAAACGATTCTGGAGACGCCGACGAATCTGACGATCGAACGGGAACCATGCTCGCTCGAGCGTGGGTTATCGCCGCGAACTTTCGGACTCCCGTCGACTATGGCATTCCGACTGCGCCATCATTCCCCGCGGAACGTCGCACTGACGGTACGCTGGCGTTGATCGAGCCCGATGACTCGAGACTGGTGATGACCGTCGGGGAGACGGTCTCTGTTCGACGGTAGCCTCATGCGTCGGAGCGAGACGCTTCGTATCATTTCGCATCGTTCGTTTTCGCGGCCGATCAGATAGATCCCGCCCCCATTCTCCTCTGATCGAATTCGTTTCTCTCGATCTCTGATACCGTCTACTAGCGATAGATAGTTACCTCTATTTCAGGATTGTCCGCACTGCGCGACTTTCGAAACCGATTTCGGTTACTTCGGACGAGCAAGTATGGATAGCATTATTGGAGGTTTATTCATTGGTCTACGTACAGCGGTGCCGTTCGGATACCGTACGAATTAGTCCGCTGTGAGTATACTCATGACTATCGAAACGAAAGAACGCTATCGGCTGTTTATCGACGGCGAGTTCGTAGCGGCATCGACTGGCGAATCGAGCACGACCACGGATCCGGCGACTGGTGACTCCATCGCTCAGTTCGCGGCGGCGACCAGCACGGACGTCGATCGGGCGGTCGAGGCCGCTCGTGACTCGCTTTCCGGTTGGCAAGCGAAATCTCCCGTCGAACGCGGGCGAATCATCCATCAGGTCGCGGACGTCCTTCGAGACCACGCCGAGGACCTCGCCCGAATCGAAAGTCTCGATCAGGGGAAGCCCCTCAGTCAGGCGCGCAGCGACGTCGACGACGCGGTCCGTTACTTCGAGTATTACGCGGGCGTCGCCGACAAGCTCGAGGGAAAGAGCGTCCCGAGAGGGGCGGAGACGCTCGACATGACCACCCGCGAACCCTACGGAGTCAGCGGGCAGATCGTCCCGTGGAACTTTCCGCTGAGTATCGCCGCTCGCGGAGTAGCACCCGCACTCGTGGCCGGGAACACGGTCGTGGTGAAACCGGCACCGACGACGCCGCTGTCGGCACTCCACTTCGCCGAACTCTGTCGGGAAGCGGGCGTTCCGGACGGCGTCGTTAACGTCGTGACCGGCGGCGCGGAACCGGGCGCAGCACTGTCGTCGCACGACGACATCGACCAGCTCACGTTCACGGGAAGCGTCCCCACGGGCGAGGCGGTGATGAAATCCGCTGCCGAAACGATCACGCCCGTAACGCTCGAGTTGGGCGGCAAGAACCCTGCGATCGTAATGCCCGATGCCGATCTCGACGAAGCAGCGTTCTGGGTCGCAACCGGGATCTTCACGAACGCCGGGCAGATCTGTTCGGCGGCCGATCGAGCCCTCGTTCACGAGTCGATCTACGACGAGTTCGTCGACCGGCTCGTCGACCGAGCGGAATCGTACGCAATCGGCTCCGGAACAGAGGATCCGGATATGGGACCGCTCAACCACGACGACCACTTCGAGACCGTACTGGAATACATCGATACCGGCGTGACCGAAGGGGCTACCCTCGAGACCGGCGGCGAACCGCTCGATCGAGACGGCTATTTCCTTCCGCCGACGGTCTTCACCGACGTCGAACCCGAGATGCGGATCGCTCAGGAGGAAATCTTCGGTCCCGTTCTTACGGTGATTCCGTTCTCCGATCGCGAGGAGGCGATCGACATCGCAAACGACGTCGAGTACGGACTCACCGGTGGGGTATTCTCTCGAGACATCAAGCAGGCGTTGCGACTGGCTCGTGATATCGACGCGGGGAGCGTCTACGTGAACGAGTGGTTCGGCGGTTCGATCGAAACGCCGTTCGGCGGGATGAAACAGAGCGGAATCGGTCGTGAGAAGGGACTCGAAGCGCTCGAATCGTACCTACAGACGAAAAACATCTCGGTGAATTTAGACGAGAAGCCGCGGTGAACGGCGTCATCGCGTCCACTCGTCGTGGATTCCCTCGTTGATGCACCGGCCACACCACGCAGAGATATAGCGGTAGGTGGGTTTTGTACGGTCTTTCACTTGAGTCCGGAGGAAAAGACCGGCATTCAGTGGGAGATCTCCTCGATTTCCTCGTGTCCCTCTCAGACGGGTAACTCACAGGTCATGCGAGAGATCGCTCCGGACGCGAGAACAAGTGTTGAGCGAGCACCGAACGACGTTAACCCGTCCGGATCCACAGCAGGTTCCAGTACTGGAGGAGCCAGTAGAGGACCGTCGCTCCGGCGACGACCGCCGAGTAGTGGACCCGCGCAGCGAGCGTCCAGTCGTGCCGAAGCCACGCACGGGCGGCGTACCCGACTGCACCGACGGTGGCGACGGCTCCCAGCGTCGGTACGACGAATACGACCTCAAACCACGCGGGCGGGCGGTTGAACAGCGTCGGCCCGTCCATCGACGCCGTGGCGATGGCGACGCCGACGAGAACGAGACCGAACAACGGGATCCCGGCGACGCCCGAACCAGCGACCCACCGAGCGCGCGTGGCAGACGATGGTGGCGACTCGCCGCCGCGATATCGACGCCACCCGACGGCCGCCGGCCAGCCCAGGAGACCGGTGAGCGCGGTCACCGCAGCGACGACTGCTACCCACCCCTGTACAGACAACCGCTCGAGGTAGCCGATCCGTTCGTAGGCTCCGAGTCCGTCCAGCAAGTGCGTCACTTCGCCGTTTTCCTCGCGGAACAGAAGCGTCGCGTCCTCCTCGAGGTGCTCGAAGACGAGCGGTTCGATCTCGACCCATTCGTCCGTGCTCCCACCTTGCTCGGTTATCAGCCGGCCGTCGGCGGCGACTCGGACGTCGATCGGCTGGCCCGTGAGGAGACCGAAGACCAACTTCTCGGCGGTGGCGTTGTCGGTCGTGTTCACCGATCGATACCGGCCGGCGAGTTCGTCCGCGCGCTCGGGTGTGCCGTCGGGCGTGCGTCGAGCCCCGCTCGAATCGACGGGAGCGAACCGTTCGAGCAGCGCATCCACGACCTCCTGCTTGGCGCCGGACGCCTCGTCGCCGTGAGCGACGACGAATAGGCCGGCACCATCTTCGGGAAGTAGTGCGAACTCACAGGCGAACTGCGGAACACCGCCACCGTGACGGACCAATCGGGCGTCGCCGCGGGACTCCTCGAAGAGACCGAACGCCATTCCATCGATCCGCTCGTGTGGCGTGTACCACTGTCGATGCATCTCGTCGACCGCACGCTCGGAGAGCAGTCGTTCGCCGTCGACGACGCCGCCGTTCAGGTGGGCCCGGAGCAGTCGTGCCATGTCCGCACTCGTCGTGTGGAGACCGGACGCCGGTGCGACGTCGGAATGAAAGTTCACGACGTCTTCGACGGCCGTCCCCTCGGCCGGAACGAGTTCCGATGGGGCCGGGCGGAACGTACTGTTCGACATATCTAGCGGCTCGAAAACGTTCTCTGCAACGAACGATCCGAATCGCTGTCCAGTGACGTCCGCGATCAACTGACCGGTCAGCGCGGCGGCGTAGTTGGTGTACTGGGGGAGTTCGCCCGGCGGACGGACGCGCGTCGGTACGTCCGTAGACACCGACTCGGCCAGCGGGCGGACGTACTCGGGATTTCGAACCGAGTCACCCCGCGCTCGGGCCTCGAACCCGGGCGTGTGGGTGGCGAGGTGTTCGAGCGTGATGGGGTCGTCGAACGTCTCTGGGAAGTCCACGGCTGTGAGGTGGTCGTCGACGGGCGCGTCCGGTACGACGCGATCACGGTCGACGATCTGCATCGCGGCCGTCCACGTGACGACCTTCGACACGGAACCGACGCGAAAGAGCGTCTCGTTCACTCGAACCGGAACGTCTTCGCTCCGAAACGCGTGGCCGTAGCCGCTCGTGAGAACGTCGTCACCGTCGACGACGGCGACCGTCAGTCCACCGGCATCGTACTCCGTCAACGCGCGATCGGCAGCGTCGTCGACGAGCGTTTCCAAATCGGTCTCCTGAGTCGTCGCTGCCACACTGTCACCGAAACCACTGACCGTAACGGCGGTTCCGGAACCTGCGGCCGCGGAGTACGACAGGAATTGGCGTCGTGAGAGTCGGGATATCATCGGTTGGTGGCGTATGCGTTAGGCGTCTCACACCTCAAGAGCGGATATTGGATCAGCTGTTCAGGAGGAGCGGGACTCCTCCGCGCAGTTACTAGACGAGACGTGGGAACGGCGATCTCGCTTGGATATCCACACCCGAACAATGTCTCTGATATCACATAAAATTGACTCGTTGCATCGGCGGGCACTGTCTAGTTTAGCACCTCCGCTGGTATATATCCGTTAAGTGATTGGTGCGGTCGTTGTGTGTCGTAGTAGTGTAGGAACTGTTCAAGCCGTTCTCTGACGTTCGCTCGATTGCCCACCCATGAATTATGGAAGCGGTCAACTCGCATCTTGAAGGTGTGAAACCACTTTTCGATGAGGTTTCGATCAACGTAGTCGAGTTAACCGCTCAACCCTAACCGGGAGAGGGCAGTCAGATATCCGTAGCCATCGACGAGAAACACCGCCTCAGAGGGGTCGTGTTTCTCGGTCAATTTATGCAGGAACGCAGCGGCTGGATCGGTTCCTCGTCGTCCGAACACTGCGACATCAAGACTCAACCGCGAATCTAGGTCGATTGCAGTATAGACCCAAGATCAGTAGCCATTGATCTTGACATCAGTCTGACCAATGGCAACTCGCGACGGCTTCGCCGTCGGCGGGTTTGGAACGCTGTCAGCCAGCCGATGTACCCAGTGCCAGATTGCTTGATGAGACCGTTCAACGCCGAGCAAGCGAAGAATCGCTTGTGTTTCTCGAAGCGAACAACCGGTTGCGTGGAGTTGGACGGCGAACGCCCTGACGGGCGTCGCCGTCCGCTCCCGCTCCCAAGATTCATCAAATTCCGCCGCGTAACACTCGCTGCGTAGGTCTGCGAGTGACATAGCCAATCTACCTCTACGACCTGCTCATTCCTCAAACTGGCCTAACTAGACACTACCCTTCGCAGACGATTGTCAGTAGAGCGATCAACGGTCAATAAGCACATATAGTTATCGCGGGTTCAGCAACCATCTAGTGAATAGAAGATGTCAAGTACCATTTCGACTCAACTGGCACAGGTTGCACGTCAAGGAATCCGGTTTTCCGAATATGAACACGAGCTGCGAAACCTCGTGTGCATATTGAGTGACGATCGTCCCAATCGGGTCGGCAACGAGTCTAATTGGCTGATAAGATACCACCGTTTCGTGGGCTATGGGCCGCTCAAGATAGACGAAAAAACTAGGATCCAGAGGATCGTGTGTATGAATATGCGGATCCGAACCGACGGCGATTACGCATACCGGAACGACGCGATCGACCGAACAGCGGACTTCTACAGCTGTAACAAAACGAAAGCTATCGTCTCAGCGTGTGACGATGTGCCGAAACTGGTTGCCACCGCACGCTAGGTCCTTGAGCGGGACAATCTCACGCTCGAGCAGCGCCGGAAGATTGCCGAGACACTCTCTACTCGAGCAGTGACTTTCGAGGTCAACACAGAGACCGTCATTAATACCGATTGAGGGGATCATAGAGCAGTTCGAATACCACTCTGTGTCTGCCCGACGAACAGTAAGTAGTGTTCAGTGCGGGATCTTCAGCTATCAATAATTAATCACTGAGACGAGACCCCATTTTAAACCCGTAGACAGTGACCAGCGAACTTCACAAGTGTGTAGCGCTTACGAAGAAGTATGCCAACGGATAAGGCAAATTCAAATACCAACGGATACGCTGATGCGAGCGACCCAGCGGATTATGTTGTCGCGTTCAACACAGCGGACGAACAGCTTGTCCTCTACGACGAACACCAGCCGACTGCCTGGATCCAGTCGACACGCGCCATCCCTATCACCGATGCTAAGTGAAGGTTATACTGATGGTACTGGGGACGACCATCCGATGGCCAGACGGCCCGGATTCGGAATGTCGTCAATTGACTGGTCCCCTGTAAAAGCAGACGAAATAACCCAGGAGACCCATGCTACGCGTGTGTCCAACACTGAGCAGGTGGAGGCCGTATTAACCAATATTATAGAGGACGCAACAGCGGCAACCGATATTGCCGGGTACATCCGATCAGTAGACGTCGAAGCCGACGATGAGAAGCTCGTGGCTGTCACGCTTCACTTCCAGGAAGTGGATCAATAAGCGGTATTGAGTTTGGCGGCGTAGAACGGTTGTATCTTACTGAACTGTCCGACTAATGAACGACAAGTATGCACGTCTATTGAACAGATCGTTCTATTCTGTTCGTATGAGTGATCCAGTCATCTGCTACAACAGATATTGGCAATACCCGTCTCTATTGAATCACTAGATCTACAAAACGAATTTAGGGGCACTGTCTAGTTTAGCACCTCCGCTGGCGTCTGTCCGTTGAGTGACTGGTGCGGTCGCTGTGTGTTATAGTAGTGTACGAACTGTTCAATCCATCCTCTGACGCTCGCCCGACTGCCGACCCA
>NZ_JAMQOT010000014.1 GCF_029502005.1 Natrinema salsiterrestre
GTCCGCTCACGCTCCCAACATTCATCAAATTCCGCCGCGTAGCTCTCGCTGAGCAGGTCTGCGAGCATCATTCCAAACCAACTCTACGACCTGCTCACTTCTCAAACCGCGCTAACTAGACGGTGCCGAACGAAGAGTTGCACTTGCGAACCAGACTGATGAGTTACAGGCACATCTTCAGATGATGACGAGCAGCTAACGCTAGAAGAGATTAACTATGAACTCCATTGCTAAGTGGATCGTGTCCCTTCGGAGGAAGTTCCAGCGTCTTGAGGACGGAGGGGCAACAATAGACGATCCAGTGACACCGCAGCAAGATACACAACGGTCGTCGTTGTTTCGCTGCCCAGACTGTGAAACGGTTTACATCGCTATTGACAAAGGCATCTGTTCAACCTGCGAGACGACTGTCAATCGAGTCCCAGCGCTGGCTGAAACAGAATAGCTCTGTACTGGACGTTACATCTACTACCTGTACTTATTGTTTCCCGAGGTCACCAGAGCAAGGTATGCGAACAGTTCTATAACACCCTCCTATTACGACAAAGCCGGGAACTACGACAAAGCTGCTATCATCGATACGGCGTTCGAAGAGGGGTATATTGATCTCCGTGTAGCAGAAATTTTCTAAGGTAGTGATTTGGTAGTGTCTTGCTTCGGTGCATTCTCTGTATTATGCGTTATACAGAATGGATTGTCGGACAATAGCCTATTCTCCGCCACACCTCGAGCTACATAACCCACTTCTCCTCCTGTACGGGGTAAATTACCTCTACATACTGGTCGACCAAAATCCTATGTGTCGGCAATACCATTATATATCGGATCTCGACAATGCAATTAGAACCTTACCCCGAAAAGTCGGGGTATCGAGTCTGGCTCAGCGGCCGAAATGAGGACACCATCATTGAATACTACGACGAAGAGCCAACAGAACAGCTTGCTATCCGTGCTGGTCTGCACGGCCTCCGTGCCGATGAGATTCCATGGGTGCGCACCGAAGGTATCCGTCGCCTCGACACCGAACAGAAGGCGTACAAGCTGCGCGTGCGCGACGGGAAGACCGGCTGGCGAGAGGTGCCTGTCTCGCGGGACTTCGTGAAACAGATACGAATGATGAAGAACGCGAAGGGGCTGACTCAAGAAGACCCGGTCATCGACGTAAGCAAGCGGACCGTGCAACGATGCGCAGAGAGAGCAGGTGACACACTAGCTGAACAGGACGGCCATACGGACGACTGGCAGCATCTCACCTTCCACGATCTGCGCCGAACGTGGGCAACACGAATATATTACAGTCTTGACGCCCACTACGCGGAATCGATCATCATGCGGTGGGGTGGATGGACTGATCAGGACACGTTTAGGACCAGTTATCTGGGTCGCGAGTCTGACACCATGGCGGCTGAGATGATGGGGGATGCAAATATCCTGTAGTCACGGTGGGCTACTACATTGAATCAAGCGCGGACACTGTGCCTGCTGCGTTTGAGGACGCATTGCCTTGAGCCTATAGCAGAAGTTGGCAATACAGTCTCATTATCCAACTTCGAACGAAGACGATGAAGATCCTACTCTCGAGTCTCCTTCAGTCCCTTTATGATAAATCTCTCTTCATCATCGACATCAGAAATGAAATCCATACCCGAGATAGCAAGATCGTCGTCAAGGAGACTCAGTACATCTCCAATTTTCCGGAAGTCGTCGAGTTTTATTTCCCATTGATCGTCGTCAGCATCGCCATCAACATAAACGTCTAAGTTCCAGTCAGAAACCAACTCTTCAACAATATCTCGAGTCAGGTTCTCGTATTTCCCGCGTTTTCTAATCCGACGCATTTGTCTCAGTGCGTTATCGCTATTGAGGATCGTTTCTTTGAATTTTGGATAATCAGCGATATTTATGTTAGAATCCCTCAAATCAGAGAACACCTCGTTTGCGTCATTTTCGTACTCTGTGAAATAGTCGAATATTCTTTCAAAATTCCCGGGGTTGATGACAAAAAAGGTATCATCGTAGTGTATGGCGTCAAATTTATCTGGAAGTGCCACAGGATTCTCCTTCAGTTTATTATATTCTTGATCGCCAAATGTCGTGACCTTCACTCGATAATTGCTCCCGACAATCTGCCGATTAGTGAATTTACGGAAGGCAACGAGGTCTGGACTGAAGTTATTCTTAATTCTGAATGCTTGAAAAGCAACGTTGCTCGTTGACGTGAAATCAGTCACGTCATTGATTGTGATGTGGTCTATGAAATCTTTGACAAGGTCCGTTCGGGGGATCTCATTATCATCAAGATATTGAATGGGAACGGGAGTGTGGTTGTGGTTATCTACGTTATAGGGCCGGACTTGCCTCATTCCGTCGTCATCGCTCTCCTCGTCAGCACCAATCTCCGTGAGGAGGCTTTGTAGCTGTTCCGTGAGGGTTATATTTAGCTCCGTTAGAATGTTAGAATGAAATTCAACTTTTTCTGCCTTATAGTTTAGCTCGTCCTCAGCAGTTGTTCGACCTAATAAGAAATCACGGTAGTACTCATCAGGATCGCAATTAGCAGTCTCTTTTGCCTCGTTAAGAAGAATTTTCGCCTCCTCTACAGAAGTCATTACTAGACTGCGATGTAGACGCCATAACTTAATTTTACTGCTGAGACTTCGGCCGGTCTATCGTCAATACGGCCATTCACCAAAAGCGTCATTTCCTCATCTTCTGTGCTCACATCATAGATGTTGTATCCTGCCAGCGCGAGAATGGGGTTTACATATAGATGGTTTGAACGAACTTGGATGATACCGATCACAGCGAAGAAGATTATGAATGCTATCCAATTCACTACCTGTGATAGGTCAAGAACTACAAACGGGAAAATGTAGACCAGAATGTAGCTTGTCACAGCCTCATTCCGGTTGGTTGCATCAATAACATTCTTTGGCTCTGGCTCTTTGGATTTCCTTACATTTAATACAAGCCCTAGTGCTGTCAAAGATACCATAGATAATACTAACCAAAAGACAGTAAGAATTGGCACTTCTGCTCCACCAACGAACGGGATATTCGATGGTGTTGAGGCTTGAACACCGATATGTTTGTAGGATAGAATCAGGTATAATGGGATAAACGAGCTAAGGAATATCCCCCATTTGAAGAGTGACCTGATTCTCGCCATTCGCTCTATCCTTTCATCTGGGTGGGTAAAACCCTTGTCCGGTGACGAAAGGAATGTACTGGCGATTTACACGGGAGTGTTTCATACGTAACACCTGTAATAGAAAATTGTGCATTTTAGAACCAGACACCTAACCACTATATCTGGAGGAGGTCCTGATTTAGTTAGCTATGGAGACAGAAATTGCATTAGCGTTACTCCAGATCATTGGCCTGATTCTCCCAGTGACGCTGTTGACTGCTCGGTTTTTGCTTAACCAGTCGAATTCGCAAAACCTCTCTCTACAGGGAGATCGCGTATTTACATCTGGTCGTAAAATAGCAATATGGCTTCTCGGTTCAATTGCCTTCTTGGTGATTGCAGCACTGCTTGCATTGGGCCAGTTACTTAGCACGATCTGGGGGACGAGCTATGCTAGTGCTGCAGTGATTGCTACAATGGTTGCGTTTCTTTCCTTTCTTCTCCCTATCTACTGGCTTAGAGACGAGTTTGAGATTCCTGTCGCAGGTAATTCTTAGATGTGATTGAACAGACTTGATCATACATGCCCTGTACGCGGGTGATTTGATCTTGTGTCGCTCACCTTCGGGCATACTTCCTACGCAATCCTCGTTCGCCTGTTTCGTTCCCCTGTGTGGATGCGATTCTCCAACTTACACTGTTCCCCGGGATCAATTCTCTCCCGTTCCGTACAACTCATCAGTCTGAACGCAACCGATTGGACTTATACGCTCCATCCCTTATTCTGAAGCAGTGGTTGAGACGACAGTTGTGAACGTAATCGGGACAATTACATATCAGCAAGAAATTGCGCTGGGTGCTCTAGCAGATACACTCTCACAGCGTAATGAGATCACTAGTGTCACTTATGAACCCGCGGAGAACCACTGGTTACAGACCCGGTTTGCGCCCGATAATACGTATGTCGCTTTTTACAGAAGTGGTCGATGTTCTATTGTAGGCTCTAATTCGGTCGACCACATTTATGAGATAGCGGACTGTGTCAACACGGTGATTCGGGATATCCTTGATTTCAATTACGAACCGAAGGTGGAAATTAGCAATATCGTCGCTACTGCGGATATTGGATCTTCAATTCACTTGGAAACTCTCGCACTCGAACTTGGAATGAATCACGTTGAATATGAGCCAGAACAGTTTCCTGCACTCATGTACCGTGGCGAGAATTATACTGCGCTAATTTTCGCGAGTGGGAAAGTTCTCTGTACAGGATTAACAAAAATGGAAGAGACAACTAAAGCAGTTGAGGATCTAGCTTCCAGACTGAAAGGAGTCAAGTGATTCCATCCGTCACATAGTGAATGGCTACGTCAACTTAGCTACTTTTGCTAATCTGTAACTTCACTTAGTTTTTCTTGGAGGTTATCGAACGCCCTAAATGCGGTTTTCTCATCGGGAGATCCGGGGACCACTACTCGCCCCGACGCAAACAGGAGAAACACAGATGGTAACTCAGTCGGCCGATACACCAATCCAGAAAATTGTTCAGGCTCATACTCTGTCTGCTCCAGCCCTAGTTCCAGCGCTAACCGCGTTAGATCCAGTTTCAGATTTAGATCCCCAACCAATACCACATTTTTCACTTCAAATTCAGGGTCTATACCTTCGATACCGAGGCGGTTCAATGCCTCTACCAGCCATTCATACACCCCTTCAACTTCCGTAATTGACGTTGCGCCGCTAATATGATAGCTCCCCGATTCATACACGGTTACGAGTGGTCCCCCCTCTTGTTCTCGCAGATAGACTGTCGGGGTCTGGTACCCGTCAGTATTGTAATTTACTTCTGCGGCATCGATATCATCTCCGACAGCCGAGATATCCAATTGACGCCCTAGTGATCCGGCAGCAACTACATTTACGACTTCTGGCATTCAGAGTCACATAAATTGCGACAGATCGGTATCACTCTCATTCCCTTCCGAGCCAATGGTGAACGTATGCGTGCCGTATTCCTCGAGCGTATCCACTTGTTCAACGAGGACCTCAGACGACATCCCCTTCTCGTTCCGTCGATTCGTCACAGCTTCAGTTAGTTCTTGAAACTCATCGACAGGAACATCGATCTGTGCAGCCTCTAAGACCGCTTCATCTAATCGAGTTTGTGCACCTTCTTCATCAGCTTCGAACGCTCGGTATGCGTCCGCAATCTCTGCTCGCATATCCTCACTCAATTCACGCACATCAAGCGCTGGGACGCTCATCACTTCATATTTCATAATCTCCAGCATCCCACGCCCCTCATTTCGACCCCACGTCTCAACAACGGCTTGATACACTGTCGAATTCAAGTATCCGAGCAGCGCCCATTTATCTACTTCTGACTTCACGTTCAGACAGTATAGCCGATCATTCGCTACCATTCCATCGTTCCGACTGGCGAATACGCGATACTTGAATCCTTTCGGATGTATAATGTCGGGGCGATCAATCTCACCGAGATCAAACCAGACAGACCGACTCGCACACGTCCGCCGCTCATTGATTCCTTGGGCTTCCCCTTCCCGGATGTAGTCGAGAACAGGGCGATGGCCGTCACTCTCCAGTGAATCCTTTACTCGCTGCTCAACGTCGGATTGCTCGAGACCCCCTTTGGAACGGACCTTCTCGACGTAGTCGTGCATATCCAGCACGTACAACTCCGTCGTATCCTCGGTGAGCGGATCTCCCTTCTCCATCTGCTTGATCCACTTTACCATCGGCGTAACGAATTGGGAGTCGATCCCACGCTCGTCGATCTCCTCTTTGTCGATGTAGAAGAACTTGTTTGCTCCACTCGTCAGCCCACGCTCTGCATTAGATAACAATTCCTCCAAGTTCACCATCGTCGGGTTCTCGAGTAGTTTGATGAACGTCTGGGGCGCGGTTAGGTAGTGACGGATCTTCTTCGTATCTCGATCCATGATCTCTCCCTGTTGCACCGCAACTGTACGGTACGTCTCCCGATTCCGAACGAGCATCTCTGCCTCGTGAGAGAGATCAATCGGATATTCAACGGTGTCAAGGATATCCTCCACCTCCATACTGTCCTTGATCTGGATGAACTCCGCCACGTTCTCCCGACGCTCCTCCTCATCACTACATTTCTCAAGCAAGATGAGGGCGCTGTCAACAAACGCATCCTCGAACGCACGCGCGCTGAATCCGACGACAGCCTCGAGCTTGTATTGATCGTAGACAAACCCTTGGAAGTCCTCCCCGTACCCAGTCATCATCCACTTCGTCGGAATGATGAATGCTAATCGACCTCCCTCATCAAGGAAATTCGTACCATGTGTAACAAAGTATACATAGGCATCAGACCGCTTGCTAAGCCGCATATCCCCATTGTAGAACGGCGATGCTCTCCCATCCCCAAATCGCTTCAGGTGGTTGCGGAAATGCTCCTTGTTCGGATACAGACTTCCCTGATCAATATACGGCGGATTACCGATCACAGCATCGAACGTACCTAACACATCCTGCTCCTCGTCATCAATCCGAGACGATTCGAGGTACTGCGTCTCAGGATCGATATTGAAGAAACTGTCGTGGAAGAGGTGTAGGCGATCTGTCTTCTCCGAAATGTTCTGACTCGCAAGATTCAACGCTGTCAGATGTAGCGGGAATCTATTGATGTCGACGGCCACGAGACGGTCTACAATCTCCTGATGCGATGCATTCGGTGCCAGATGGTTGAGCCGCTTGTAAGCCTCAACAGTAAACGTCCCACTCCCTGATGCAGGATCTAAGACACGAGGTTGCTCCTCACCGTTCTCCTGAATCGCCCATTCAGAGATCGTCTGCGCGATCTTTGGATGCGTATAGAACTGACCGAGCGCCTTCCGCTCCTCAATCGGGATGAGTTCCTCGTAAATCTCCCCAAGGAGGTCCTCATCCAACTCCACAATCGATTCTGCCTCGATGTTACTGATAAAGTCCTGTAGATTCCGCAACGTCTTCTTATTCTGCGGAAAGCCCGCAAAGAGACTAGCCCCACTATCGAAAATCGGTTCGTAGTCGATCTCCTCTACAATCGTCTCGAACTGGTTCTGAAGGTGACGCTCAAGATTCGAGAGCGTCGTATGCTCGTGCAGCGAATTCAACTCGAACCCGCTTTCCGTCTCAATCTCCCGAACCGTGTCACCCACCTCTGGATCATACTTTGCCTTCGTCTTCTCACGAACAACCTCGTAGAACAGCACCTTGTTCGTCAGCAGATACGCGAACTGCTTTCCAGCTACCTCAAACTGCTCATCATCATCAAGGCTCCCGTAGTCGTTCTCCTGCACCCACGTCTCAAACTCCTGCGTGAAGCGCTCGTTCCGTCCATACTTTTTCTCCGCGAGTGCAGCATAGGACGGCCAGATAGAAGAATGGAAACTGCGAAGAATACCAACAAGACGGTCACGCTCAGACTGGTCCGGTAACGAAGCCTCCTCATGGACGTGCTCAACTACTCCCAGTAATTGCGGGATCGCTTCAGAGATATCTGCTTCACGTAGATTGAAATAATAGAAATCTACGTCAGCCATCTCGATCTCGCCCTGATCGTGGAATAAGAAAAAGTCGTTTGAATTGCATGTAGCATAGAATTCGGCACCCAAATCGTCGGCGTACCCACGCGCTTGCTTGACCACGTCCTTCTCGCGAGGGTAGATATCGTCTCGCTTGACCTCGATGACGATCTCCCCGTTCAGCGCACTAGGAATGTAGATATCTGCGAATCCTGATTCCGTCGATTTCTCGGTTACTGGCTCATCAAACAGCGTGTCGTTCTCATCGATGTGGTCCAGTAGACGAGTGTAGAGCAAACCATGGAAAGCCGCCTCCTTCTTCGGCATACGCGGGAAGTCTCACCCTTCCATCAAAACAGTACCGACCTAACCCCTACGTGTAGGTACGATTATCGAGACCAAGCCCGTTCCCCGGGACGGTCGGTCTACCGATCCGTATAATGCGTTATACAAAATCAGAGAGACCGAGCCCGATCACCGAGGCCACCAACCCGATCCCCCAGAATCCTCATCTACACGTATGTCCTCAATCTCGCTCTCAACCTCATCTACCCGCTCCTGAACAGCGAAGAACGAGTTGCGAGCTTTGTTCATCTCCTCTGCAACCCCATCTATGCCCTCACTGTTCTCCTGTGTCTGTTTGTGGACGTGGATGATGTTTTCCCCAAGTGTCTCAAGATCCTCGCTCAACGCGTCCACACGCGCGTCCAGACGACTGTCACGAGCATCGATGTCTCGCTGTACCTGTGTGGATCGGAAGTCAACAAAATCGACCATGTCCTCGTGGGAGACCCCGCCTGCACCCTTGCTGCGGATCTCGTCCAGTTTCTCCTCTATTTTTTCGTTCTCTTGCTTCACCTGATACAGTTTCTTTCGATAGTTTTGAACGCTGTTTTTCGCGCTCTCCGACTCGCGCTGAGCCTCGAGCACCCGTTCGGAAACTTCGTCAAGCGTCGTCGGACGTTCCAACTCATCGCGCTTATCCTCAACCCACATCGTGCCGGACGTGGTGAGAGAATAATACGGGCCATCCCCTATTCGGTCACCCTGCTCCTTTTGCACGAAGTCCGCGGGGATTAGGTGTTTGTTCAATCGTGTGTGTGTCTTCCCACGGTTCACCCCAAACTCCCTCGCGAGTTCCGCGTTTGACAAAGGCTGATCTTGATCGGCGAGTGCGATCAGGATTTTCTGGCTGAGCGAGTCAACACGATTTTCTCCAAAGTTGTATACTTTATTCATTATATTAAATTTATATATCTCTCCCGTTAAAGTGTAATGGTCATGTAACGCAACCGACACCCATTATAACGGGTCCCTTGTCTATTGACAGACAGGACCCTCTGAAAAAGAAGAGAGATCCCCCTCGATCTCGAGCGAGGGAGAACCCCACTGGAAACGAAGGGGTGCCCACAGGAGAGCAGAGAAGAAGAGTCTCGAGAAGAAGGATCTTCTCGGTTGATGCCCGGGGGCTCGAGCAAAGCGAAACCAAAACACAAACTCCACTCGAGTAGAGTGCAGAGGAAAGAGAAGAAGGGAAGGGGACCCAGCCCACGGGAGGTCGGACGCCACAGCGCCCCCCTACGGGCTCACATAATGCCTGCGTGGGTCAGGTCGCTTGAGGACGTGTCGTCGTACATCGCCCGCACGAAGTCGTATAATCCCTTCTCGATGTCGTCGCCATCGTTCAGATTCTCGGATTTGGCGACCCCGACAAGAGCTTGTTTGGGTGGCTTCCAATCAGATTTGAACGCATCGTAGTTATCACGGGCGTCCATGCAAAGCTTCGCAAACTCGATGTCCGACAGTTGCTTCAGCGATTCCTTTCCAGAGTCCTCGCAACTGATGTAACCTTCACAGACGGCGACGAGATGGAGTGCGTTGCCTCCAGAGCCATGCCCATTGTGATAACAACGCCACATCTGGCCGTCACCTGTGACTGCGATATTGTTCTTCCTCGAATTGGCACCGTGTTCGGGATGGCCACCACGATACTCAGTGCCGACTTTGTGCGAATCGATAATCATCTGCGAGCAGTCCGCACTATAGTACTTCGACCGCTTACCCGACGATCCAGAAAAGTCGCTAGACTCAGACTTCCGCGCGTGTTCTTGCGCGTATTCGTCGGCTGTCTTCTCCCACTCGTGATACTCGTCGAGGATCTCCTCGACAACTTCATCCGCGCGTGCAACGTCGTTCGGCAACTTTCCGATAAAGTCGCCGGTCATCGCCGCGAAGCGGCTAACCTGATAAATCTCGACTTCAGGCTCGTCATCAAGGGCGTCAATCCCGTCGGAGTTGAGCGGCTCGTCCAGTTTGGTCATCGGGAGGGGGTCCTCCACAACAACGAACGTGTGAAGCCCGGTGCCCGATGTGGAGACCTCGGTGACGCTGTTCAGGCGTTCGAGCCACTCGATGACCTCGGGAAGGATCTCGTCAGACTCTGGGTTGCGCACGTCATCCCAATCAATGAACAGCAGAACCTTGTCGTCATCGTCGATGCTCTCTTTGGCGGCAGGGAGCAGGTAGGCGGGCGACGCTTTGCGGCCCTCGACCTTCTGCTGACACGCGGAGCAGTCGTCTCCGTCGCAGTCGCAGTCGATGTCTGGCGTATCGAGATTATCCCATAACCCGTCGTCAGTATTGAGACGGTCGGCCCAAGTGCACGCGACTTCGAAGGCACGTTCAGGTCGCTCGTCTGCATCAAGGTCAGAGTTCCATAGCGCCTTTTTGAGCCCCCGATGCGTCCACGGTGCACGTGGAGCCTTGAGTCCGCTCAGCGCGACGAGCCACTCGCTGCGAGAGGTCATATACGCGGGCCACGGTTGGTCGTCGGCGACTGTCAACACCTTAGGGAGGTCGGTCGTGCCCGTCTCGATGGGTTCCGTACGGGCGGGCTCATCATCATCATCAGCGTCGAGCGTAGCCCTATCGAGGTTAAACGTATAGCGCGCATCGTCCCCGTCGCCATGTTGCTCGAGGACGCCATCCATAACCGCTCGTTCGACTGTGCTGCGGTGGCCGAACGTTCCCCCGGCATCTGAAGCGACATCAGCGAGGGCGTTCTCGATGTCCGCAAAACGCGCGTTGAACGGGTCGTCCGCGTTTTGCCAAATGTGCTGCTTGACGGCGTCCCAGTCGATTTCGAACGTCATTCTGTCATCACACCCGCTGCAGGGAGATACTCGTCCATGAAGGGGAATGCACCTCGCACAACGACCGTCTGCTCTTTCGCGCGTGTCAGTGCGACATACCACACGCGGTCCTCATTGATCGACATCTTGAGATTGGATCGAGTTTCGCTTGCGATGCGGTTGGTGATCCCATCGTAGACAAATACCCGGTCTGCCTCCGCGCCTTTGCTGGCATGGATCGTGCGCAGGATCGGTGTATTTTCGAGCCCGTGGTCTTCTTTGCCGATTTCGACGCCGACAGTGGGTTCATCATTGTAGCTTAGTGCGTTCGTGATGACATCCCGGGGGAGTGCATCCTCACCCTGTCGCTCGGCTAACATTGTAACTGAAACTGGCCCGTTTGTGTAGTGGGACCAGAACGTGTCGTTAACGAGGGGATTGAGTTTGCTGATATGAACAGTATGCCCATCTCGAGACCACTCAGTAGCCATTGCTTTCACGACAGACCGATCATAGTCGAGCGTCTCGGAGCGTGCGTAGTTGAGAAGTTGCACTGCCTCTTTCCCGTTGAGCTTGAGATCGTCGTCTGGTGTAGCCCCTTCGAGACGCTTGAGTACGTTGTACAGGTGGCGACGGCGGTCATAGTACTGCCAGCATCCAACTGTATTCTTTTGCGCACGGAATATGATCCCTGTGCGCTTGAGCCCGCTCGCGATTGCTTCCTGCTCAAATCGCGCACGTGTTAGATACATTAATGTTTCATCTTCCCCGACGTACTCCTCGTAGAGCATGTCAGGGGTGCCATACTGCCCTATGGGCGAGGACCATTCGCTAGTTGCGTCGTTGTGTCTGAATCGTGGCGCGTTTACAATCTCGATAGCGTCCTCGTTGTCTTCACAGTCGAACGTGGGGTTATGTGGCGTATGGTATCCATGCAGGACATTTGCCGCCGCATCCCACAGGGATGGGGGAACGCGGTGTGTTGTGTCGAGTTGAATTTCTGGGAGGTCGACCTTGTTGTAGTGTTCTGGGCTCGCACCATCGTGGAGATTCACAACCTGCTGCGGGTCCCCAAGGATGATCGCGATCTCGGCGGAGTCGATCCACATCTGTCCGAGTTCGTGGAGTAATGGGTAAACATCGTGATACTCGTCGAAGACGAGGACGGGTACACCGGGTGTGATGTTGTGCTCAATTGCACGTTCGATGTACTCGAAGTAGTTGAAGAGTTTATTCGACTCTTTGTACCCGTCCCACGCCCGTTCGAACTCAACGAGATCAGGATGGCTGGGCCAGCTTCGTCGCAGATCCTCGATCATCGGACACTGCTCTGCATTGATCATCTCAAGCTGGTTGTGCTTGAGCCATTTGTAGACACTAAACAGCAGTGCAGCCCGATCTTCGTTACTATTCGAGTTCACGACATAGGGGACGCGGTACTCGGACTGCATGAAATCATTATAGTCCTGCCAGTTAGGAGTTTCACGCCCATCGAAGTGGTCACTCTGCAACCGCCGACATGCAGCATGGACTGTAGCGACCAGTTCAGTATCGCCAGATTTGGGGTGCTGTGCTTCCTCATCGTCGATGATATCCCACTCTGTCTCTGCCATCCGATCAATTAGATCCTCTGCAAGGGCGCGACGATATGTGATCCAACACAGTTCACGTGGGAGTTCGTAGTCGTGATCGGCGTCGAGTACTTGCACTCTGCACAGGCCTTGCGACGATTTGCCCGTCCCGGGTGGCCCATTGATCTTCACACTTTCATCAACTGGCACTTCGTCGCGACCAACGATGGGGAACCGTGGGATATCAGTCATCGGAGTCCCCTCCGTCGAAATCGGCAAAGTCGCGGTCAAGCTGCCAGAACCGCATTTGTGTGCTTGCAGCGTCCTTGACCTCGGACTGTCGCGGCCCGCGTTGGTTGCGGTTGTCCATTTCACGGGCGAGGTCCTGCATGTCGATCTCGTAATCAGTGACAATGAACTGGATTATTTTGTTCGGAATCCACACGTAATCCGCGTCTTCATCTGGCAGGTATATCTGCCGGGATGTAGCCGCGTCGTCGATCTCGCTCATCACTTCTCGGCGATTGAGGTCTGCCTGCAGGTCCTCAATTGCGAGGGTTCGTTCGCCAGTTTCTTCGCGTTCTACCTTGTTCTCGCGAATAAACAGGCGCACGTAGAGATACCATGCGAGGTCACATGCATCGGAGGTCTCGCGGGCGACGACATACTCCGATACGTCGTGGATTTCGTCTGCGAAGTGATTGAGAGCGTTGTGCTGTCGTACCGTCTCCACGCGTTCTCCCGTATCTAGGACCCATGTATAACGTGCGTCTGCGCTCGCATCAGTAGGCACATGTTTGATGACTTTTTCAACGTGGTCATCAAGGAACACGTCTAGTGGGATCACAGTGGGTGACTCGTCGCCCCCGGAATCTTCGTCACCGACATCACTCTCGAGATCGGCGAGAGTGTCCGCGAACGTTTCCTCGAGAGTGGACTTTTTCACTGTCGCGTTCCCAGCGTAACTCTTGAGTAGCGCGTCGATTGTCGTGCGCTCTGTGTTCCCTGCATGGAAACACTCAGCGAGCGCGACTGCGAAGTTATTCGCGAGGCGGCCCATCTCTGCTGGGTTATTGTCAGTGTCCTCTAACTTCGCATTGTATTCTTGCCAAATACTTTTAGCATCGGTACTTCCATTCTCGTTGGGTGTCGTTGAACTCATGGTTTTGTATTGATATATGTTGTGTTCGTGACACCCGTGGTATCCCTTGAATCAGTAAATATTAGGAGTCAGACATCCAAAAGACACCTGACCCCGTTGCGCAGACCACGGGTGTTCCAAACCTTTCACCGCGACTGGCTCCAACAGTCGCGGGAAACTATTCACTCGACTCGGAGACGCACCTCCAGCGATCCGTCCTCGAGTTCGACGAGGTCGTAGACGATTTCTTCAGGCTCGCCCATCTCACGCCAGTGATCTGCCGCGAGCCGCATCTGTCCTCGATCTCCGACTGTCTTTCTCGTCCGTTCAATCAGGCCATCTTTCCCGACCATGCAACAATTATCCGAATATGTTGCCATAAGTGTTGTGACCGAAGGATTCCAAACCAACCTATTTGAATCTATAGGATAATTGCTTTAGGATGTGGAATTTAGTAGACCTCAGATACAGTAGTTGGGGCAAAATCCACTCTATCAATTCATCTCGAGTGGTAGCTACCACGAAGGTGTGCTTTTCTCCTTTGAAGTATAACCCAAGTACATAAAATTCTCGTCTATTACGGGGTATTGTGGGGGTGGTTCTCTCTGTGTCCTTCAGAAAGACAGAGTACTCCCCCCTGAAACCCCGTTACAACAAGCGCACGCGTAGTGATTGAAGGATATAAATAAGTGTCGGGAGTAGGACAATTGACTGGTGTAGTAATGTGGTAATGTATCGGCGTTCGCCCCAGCGCCATTATTCTCTTCCTCCGATGGTTTTCGTATGTCAATTGATAAACGGAAGGAGAGGCTCATTGAGAGATATTATGTGTCTTGCGATGACGATCCCGGGTTCTTTAGATGCAAGCGATGTGGGAGGAAAGTGTATTTCGGAGAGTCGCGGCAGGATGATCTCCTGCGGCACGAGGCCGAGCGTCATTGACGCTCAGATATTGTCTAAGTGGTCGCGTCGTTGTTCCATTTTCTCGCGCTCAGTCCTGCGGTCGTAATGTTGGTCCAGCACGTCGGTACTGACGTTTGCGCGGTCACTGACAACTGTTTCTGGCATCTCGTTCCTGAGGAAGTGCGTGATGCTGCCGCGTCGGAAGGCGTGTGCGGCGACAGATGACGGGCATTCGTAGCTGTAGTTGTCGTTGCATGCGGCTTTGCACTCGTCTGTATCGCGATTATGGGGGCACTCGTCGCTATGCCAGCATGGTCTGGTCAGCCTGTAACACCAGCCCCTGACTGTGTTACGGGAAATTCGCCCCGCTTTGGTTGTCAATAGTGGGTCTCGTCCGTGTTCATCGGTGACTTCGCACCGTTTTTCAGTGATGTATTCGTCGAGTACCCGGCATGTCTCGTCACTGAGCGCGATCATGCGCTCTCCTTCATTTTGATTCTTAAGCGTGGTTCCGCGCTCGGGCCTATGCTCAACGGTCAGGTATTGTTCGCCAGAGTTGTAGTCGTCGAGATCGAGACTGCGGACGGCCCCAGTTCTCATTGAGGTCCGCCACAGAAGTAGGATAAGCGCGTGAGAACGTGACGCGAATTCATAGCGATCTAATCGCTCGAGAATTGCATGTGCAACATCTGCTGTTACTTCGTCGTCGCGCACGTTTTCCTTGCCTCGAAGTGTGGGACTGTCTGCAACGTCGACTAGGCCTTCATCGACTACGTCGAGACGGGTCATATATCTCAGAAATCCTCGAAATGTATCGATGTGGGACTTCAGTGTGGGCTTCGCTAGTCCCTGTTTGCGGAGGTGTTGCTTGAACTCGTGCACATCTTGTTTTGTGAGTTCAGATATGCTTCGCTCTCCCCACCAGTCTTCAAATTTCGCGAGTCGGTACTGGTAGGATTGTACTGTTGTATGCGCACAGTCGGCTTCTCGGTGGTCGAGGTAGATCGTGGTGGCTTGGTCTGGCATCATGGTTGATGGCCGAAATCCCCACCAGAGGTGTGAGCCCGTCGTGGTGCCCGAGTTATAGCCCGTAGCTCAGGCCTGTCTATGCCCGACTTCTTTCCCTGCGGTGCGGTCATCTCCGACGGTCGTGGGTGCGCTGAACGGAGTGAAGCGCATCAGACTGAGGTTCTCGAAACTTTGTTTCGAGGTTCTCAGGCATGGTTCAAATCCCATCGCGCCCGTGATTCTGCGACGAACGGACGGAAGGGACCGTCGATGTTGGGAACCTCTATCGTATCTGGGTAGGAGAGTAGCGTATTGCGTCATCGTACTCGAGCGATCGAATTTTGATCAAGAGGATCGTTACGATATTGTGAAAATCAGGATTGAATATCAACGGAGATTGTACACTCAACATGATACTGAACTTTAGCAACACTTTTTGAGCTAGGTGTATTATTTGTCACCGTAGGCTCCCACGTATCGCCAGCAAGCCTACACCCGATAAAATAGTGAGACGCAGGCCGTCGGAGCGGCCAGCGCAATCAATCACGTGGTTCATCCGACTCGACGGCGATCGCGACCGCGACGAAGATCCATCCCACTGGATTCCCCTGTCCGATCAGGGCGATGCCGCCAGTCGCGAACGCCGCTTTGACTTTTGGAGTGATCAATTCTCACCCCAGTGGCATCTCTTATTTTGTGACGCAATTCATCCGTGCGTCAGTGGTCAACGACCACACAAATTACGTGTCGGCGCGGGTACTACAATCTGTCGAGAGTGTATTTAAAAGAACGAATGAAAAAGCGCGAAGCCACACGGTGTCGGACTCCTCCCACGGCTTTAGCCGTGGGCTTCTTCTTTGTATTTCTGTGAATACCGCGAGTAGCTCGTCGCTCCTCGAGACTCAGTCGTCGGAAGAGAGGACGGCGACGCCGCCCTCGTGGGCGTCGGAGCCTGCGCCGTAGATCCCTCCGAGGGTGTAGTCGTCACTCGCGACCGCGGTCCAGAATGACTGGCCGTCGGGATTGTAGACGCCCACTTCTTTCGGACTGGCCGGATCAGTGATGTCGTAGCGACGGACGCCGCCGTTGTACCAGGACGCGTGGAGGGAGTCGTCGGTGACGTCGAAGTTGTGGGCGGTTCGCAGTCCCTCGGCGTCCGGCGGGGAGATGTAGCCGACCCGTTCGACGTGCTGTTTGCCGTCGTCGTCGAGGTCCTTCGTTCTGAAGATTCGGATGCCGCCGAACGCTTCGGTCGGGGGGTTCTCTTGCACCTGGCCGGGGAACTTCTCGTCGCCGACGTACACGTACTCGCCGTCGGGCGACGGCTGTACGTAATGCGTGTTGCCCTCGCCGGCGGAGTATCGGTCGGAGGGGAACTCCGCGTCGAAGAACTCCGAGCGGCTCTCCTCGCGGGGCCGCCAGGGTCTGAGTTCCTCGTCGCCGTCGGGTGCCGCACCGAACTGGGTGAGGAAGTCCGGATCGGTCGGCTCGTCGACGTCGAGGACGACGACGCCGGCGTCCCAGAACGCGTTGTAGAGGAGTCCGTCTTGTTCGTAGAGGTCGTGGTTCGGGTTGATCCCGGCGTTCGCGTAGTCGGGGAGCGCCTCGTGGAGATACCACGTCGCAGCGCGCTCCGGACGCCTCGGGTCTTCGACGTCGACGATTTCGACGCCGGCGTTCCCGAAGATTCGGACGCCGACGCCCGCGTCGTCCTGGATCATCCGGTCTCCACTTATTGTCATGTAGACCGTCTCGTCGGAGAGGTAGACGTTGTGGACGCCCACCGCGTCGAGGTTGTGATAGAACGCCAGCTCCTCGGGATCCGACGGGTCGCTCACGTCCACCGTCGTGATTCCCGTCCCGTCGTCGTGGGCCATGATCGCCAGATCGTCGTCGACTTTGACGTCCAGCACGCCACCGGTGGCGCCCCTGTCGTCACCGCCGATCGCCTCCGGATCGGACGCCTCGATGTCCGCGACGACCTCCGGGTTAGTCGGTTCCTCCCAGTCGACGATCGCCATCCCGCGGCCGGTCGCCACGTACGCGTACTCGTCGTCGGCGACGACTTCCATCGCGTTTTCGACGCCGGCCGCTGCGACCAGCGTCAAGGCATGGTCGTCACCTGATCGATCGCTGCCCGAACCGCTCGCACTGCCGACGGCGCCGGTTGCGAGGCCGGTCGCAGCGAGTCCTTTGACCACGGTTCGTCGTGTCGGATTCGGGTTTCGTATCATAGATGTCACTGTTGGAACGTCGTCTACGGATACGTTCACGTGCCCGACGAGTCGGCCGACGAACTGCTGCAAAGCGATCCCCAGCAGGTCGAAACGGAGCGAACCGATCGGGAAAGCGGCCGTCCGAACGACAGTTCGGCACGGTACCCCGGTAGCACCGGTATCGCCACCGAGCGTTTCCCGGTCGGTCTCTCGTTCCGTTGCATGCGAACAGTATCCGTTCTCGATCTATCCACATTCAAATATTAGTATATATAGACTAATGACGGTAATACCTCCAGATACGATCGGGAATTGTCTCGTTCTCGAGAATCGCCCTCTCGGTCGAAGCGCTCCGCAGTGGTCCTGAAACGCCCCTTTAGACTGATTGCGGGTAACGTACGGATGGCGACGTCCGTCAGGCGATCGCGTCATCACGAGTAGCGTGACCGACCCGTGGTCAGCGGTCAGCAGCAACCGCACCGGGTTCTCGACCGAACGGTTTCCGCTGAAGAAATACGATATTTATCTATGGAAATCACCATAACGACTTGCTGATTGAGGGTGGCGATAGAACGACAGATCGATGGAAGATTAGCCGTTCGCAGGCGGTGCTCCACGAGCCTTATCAGCGCGTTTTGCCCGGACTGAACCCGAAAAACGGAGACGTACGGGTTTTCGGCCGGATCTGAGAGTTCGCGTAACGATCGATAGGAAGGATCCACTACAATTATTCGGGTGATTCGACGGCCGTCACGCTCGAGTCGTTCGGTAACAGCGTCGCATCGATGGGGATCCGTTTCTGTCCGACCGACTCGTAAACGAGTCGAACGTGGCTCTGAACGAATCGGCAGTCCAGAAATTGTTGAATATTCGAACAATTCCGGTACACTAATGTCGGCCACTAACGTTAAATAGGACGTCGGCAGGCCGTCCGACGGCATCACAGGGGATACGGGGGAGGCACCGATCGTCGTCACACGACAGTCTCTATCCCTGCTGCCGACACGTGTACACCCTTTCGATACCCGACAGCAGTAGCCGCCGGTGTTTGCGCTCGACCGAATCGCCCGAGTGACTATCCCCCGTTCGGGTCTCCGTCCCGAGCAGGGGGTCTCGATCGCACGCCGGCAGCTCGCTCTGTCGAATCCACTTCGGCTACGACGCCCACGGAACGCTCCCTTCGGGGAGCGGGTGGCCGAACGACCTCTACTGGCGTATCGGCCCGCTCACGGTTCACATCGTCCGTTTGGGGCACGGTGCGATGCTCTCCGGAGCCACTAACATTGATGTTACGTGGTGGCTCCGGGGTTGCTACCGTATTGATACCCCTGTGGTAACACTATGTAACTACATGAGCGACGAGACGACTGCGGACGATGCGACAGTGATCGTTGTCGGCGGCGGCCCCGCCGGACTGAGTGCGGCCCTCTTTACCGCGAAGAACGGCCTCGAGACGACCGTCTTCGATACGGACGGGACGTGGATGCACAAGGCCCATCTGTTCAACTACCTCGGGATCGGTTCGGTCGGCGGCAGCGAGTTCATGGCGACGGCCCGGCAGCAGGTCGACGACTTCGGCGTCGATCGCCGCCAGGGCGAGGAAGTGACCGCCGTCAGCGAGAACGGCGATGGCTTCACGGTCGAAAGCGAGGACGGAAGTTACGAGGCCGACTTCGTCGTCCTCGCGACGGGCGCGAACCGCGACCTCGCCGAGGAGCTCGGCGTCGCGTTCGCCGAGGACGAGACCGTCGACGTCGGCGTCGAGATGGAGACCAGCGTCGAGGGCGTCTACGCGACCGGTGCGATGGTCCGCCCGGAGGAGTGGCAGGCCGCGATCGCCGTCGGCGACGGTGCCGCCGCGGGACTTAACATCCTGTCGAACGTGCGTGGGGAACACTACCACGACTTCGACGTTCCCGCGGACGCCGAGCGCGTCTTCGGCGAACTGATCTCCGAGTAACGCGCCGCCCGAATCCACCGACCACAGTTCATCCACGACAATGTCTAACGAAACACAGAATCCAGTCACGCCGGAACTGCCCGACAGTCCCGTCCACACGACGGGGACCGACCACATCACCATCTGGGGAAGCAACGAGGCCGACACGATCGAGTTCTACCGGGACCTCCTCGGCATGCCGCTGGTCCTTCGCCAGCCGAACCTCGACGACCCCTCGCAGACCCACCTGTTCTTCGATACGGGCGACGGTCGCATCCTGACCTTCTTCGTCAGCGATGACCGCCCGTCGAACCAGCGCGGTCAGCGCGGCGGGACCGGTGCCGTCCACCACCTCTGTTTCAGCGTCGACCCCGACGACTACGAGGACACGATGCGGGCGCTCGAGGACGCCGGCCACCAGTACAACGTCTTCGATCGGGGCATCTTCCACTCGATCTACACGACGGACAACAACGGCCTCGTCATCGAGCTCTCGACGGACAAGTACGAAGTGCCCGACGACCGCCGCGGCGAGGTGCTGGCGAAAGCGCAGGAGCTCCGCGAGGAAGACGGCGCCGAGTACGCCAAGGACGAGCACCTCCGCGGTGCGATCGAGGCGCTGGGCCTCGAGCTCGTCGAGCACGACCTGCCCGAGGCCAGCACCGGCGTCGGTGGTGTCGAATGAGCGCGGACGACCGCGTCGACGGCCCCCATCAGGACCAGCAACTCGTCACCGGTGGAACGGATCTCGCGGACGCCGAGGCCGCCCTCGTGCTCACCCACGGCCGCGGGGCGACCGCTCGCGGGATGCTCCAGATGGCCGCCGAGTTCCAGCAGGAGGGCGTCGCCTTCCTCGCGCCGCAGGCGGCCCGCCAGACCTGGTACCCGAACTCGTTTCTCGAACCCGTCGAACGCAACGAGCCCGGCCGAACGTCGGGTCTGCAGGCGATCAGTGACGCGATCAGCGAGGCCAACGACGCCGGGATTCCGACCGAGCAAATCATGCTGATCGGTTTCTCGCAGGGTGCCTGTCTCGCCAGCGAGTACCTCGCGCGCAACCCGCGGCGCTACGGTGGCCTCGCGGCCTTCAGCGGCGGTCTCATCGGCGAGGAACTGGACGACGGGTATCCCGGCGATCTCGAGGGAACGCCGATCTTCCTCGGCTGTAGCGACGTCGACCCGCACATTCCGGAAGAGCGTGTCCACGACACCGCAGACGTCTTCGAGTCCATGAACGCCGACGTCACGAAGCGACTCTACGAGGGGATGGGCCACGGCGTCAACGAGGACGAGATGGAGTACGTTTCCGGGATGGTCGCCGAGTTGGTGGACTGACCGCGACCCGGTCTCCGGTTCAACGCATCACCGTGACCGGGACGGGCGAGCGACGGACGATCGTTTCGGCGACACTGCCGAGCAGGATACGCGAGAGCCCCGACCGGCCGTGGCTCCCGATGATGACGTGGTCGATGTCGTTGTCCTCCGCGAAGCGAACGACTTCGCGTGCGGGCTTCCCGACCGCGGTTTCGGTCCGAAAGTCGCGATCGGGATCGCTGATGATCGCCGCGATCTCCTCGGGCAGTTCCGTCGAGACCTCCTCCTCGCGGTCCCGAAGCCACTCCTGTGCGGCCATGATCCCGGCTCCCGTCGAGCCGTCCGCGGCCTCGATGACGCGCAGCAGCACGATCTCTTCGTCGGGATACGTCGTGAACGCGTGTTCGACCGCCTTCTGTGCGGGTTCCGAGCCGTCGTACGCGACGAGGATTGCCATATCCGTAACTCGTTTGTCGGGAATATAAACATGGATAGCGATCGGGTGGCCGGCTCCGCCCTCTACATATAACTGGGTAGCGGGTGATCCGAAGACGATGGCCGCAACCGGTTTCAACCACGTCACGGTGTACGGTGACGACGTCACCGAACTCGTGGCGTTCTATACGCGAGTGTTCGACCTCGAGCGAGTACAGGCACCCAACCTCGGCGTCCCGGCCGCGTGGCTACGCTGCGGTGACGGTCAGTTGCATATCGTCCGTCGCGACACCGATGCCCCGCGATACCACCACTTCGCGCTGACGGTAGACGACTTCGAAGCGGTGTATCGGCTCGCCCGAGCGGACGACCTGTTCGACGAGCACCTCGCTCCGGACGGCGAACTCCCGATATTCGAACTCCCCGACGGGAGCGTTCAGATGTACCTTCGAGATCCGGCCGGCAATCTGGTCGAGGTCGATTGGCCCACTGCCGCGACGCTCGACGACGCCGTCACGGACCGGATCGTCGACCGGAGCGACGACCATCCCCAGTCCGACGCCCAGGCCAAGGCGGAGCTGTTCGTGGATTCGTAGCGAACTTTTTCCGCTCGGGGTCCTGCGGACCCCCTCGCGCAAAACTTCGATGAAAAAGCCGCGACGAACGGAGTGAGTCGCGGGCGCTACTCCTCGAAGCCGTCTCCACGGCTCGCAGTGCTCGCCGTTCCGAATCGAGGTCTTCGCGGGCTCAGACCTCGCCTTCCTCGAACCGGAACGTACCGTCCCGCTGCACCACTTCCCCGTCGACTTCGATGAACGAGTCCTCGCTCATGTCGACGATCATGTCGACGTGGACCGCTGAGTCGTTGGCCTCGTTGCCCTCGCCGACGGTGTCGTCGTAGGCCCGGCCGACGGCCATGTGGACCGTATCGCCCATCTTCTCGTCGAAGAGCATGTTGTACGTGAACCGGTCGATATCGCGGTTCATCCCGATGCCGAGTTCGCCGAGTCGGCGCGCGCCGTCGTCCGTGTTGAGCACTTCGGTCAGGACGTCCTCGTTTTTCGCCGCCGAATGCTGGACGACCTCGCCGCCCTCGAACTCGAGATACACGTCCGTGATCTCCCGGCCCTGATGGTACAGCGGCATGTCGAACAGCACCTCGCCCTCGACGCTGTCGGGCTGGGGGGCGGTGAAGACTTCTCCCCCCGGCAAATTGTGCTCGCCGTGGTCGTTGATCGTCGGGTTGCCGTCGACGGACATCGTCACGTCGGTCGTGTCGCCGCTGACGATCCGGATCTCCTCGGCGGGATCCATGATCTCGACCATGTGTTCTTGATGCTCGCGCTGTTCGTCCCAGTCCTTGTTGACGGCGTCCCAGACGAAGTTCTCGTACCCTTCCGTGCTCATCTCGGCGAGCTGGGCGTTGGCCGGTGCGGGATACTGGGTGAGACACCAGCGCTTGGAGAGCCGTTCCTCGAGGATCGGCCGCTGGGCCTGCTGGTAGGCCGCGCTGGTTTCGGGATCGACGTCGCTGGTCTGGGTGGCGTTGTCCGTTGCGCGGATGGCGATGTAGACGTCCGTGTTCTGGATCAGCGCGAGCTCGTGTTCGGGCGTGTCGAACTCCGCGTCCGAGGAACGCAGATACGCCCGCTGTTGGCGCTTTCCGGTTCGCTGGCTCGTCGCGACCGGGTTCGCTCCCATATCGCCGATCACTTCGTGGAGGGCGACGACCAGGTCCTCGGCGACCGGATGGGCGTCGACGACGACGTTGTCGCCTGCCTCGAGGTCGACCGAGTGGGTGGCGATGATCTCAGCGTGTTCGCGGATTCGCGGGTCCATACCTCGGTATTGGCGGGGGGAGGAAAAAACGGTTCGTGATCTGGAACGTGCGGAGTGAGGGGCGACCGAATTCTCGTCGGTCGTTCAGTCGACTACAAACCCGTACTCGTCGGTCTCGTCCGTTCCGCGGCCGTCGCTCCGAGAGCCGTCCGTCGTTTCGAGACCGTCGCTCTCGAGGAACTCCTGAAAGAACGAGACGGTCGCGGCCGTCAGGACCAGCGCGAGCGGTGCCGAACCGAGCAACGCGAGCAGGGAGCCCGCGCCGCCGGCGCTCACCAGCAGGGACAGGACGAGCGAGGAGACGGCCCCGACGACGACGTGCCAGAGCGCGAAACTGAGCACCGGTCCGCCCGCGGTCGTGAGCCGAACGGATCGGCGAAACGCCTCGAGAAACGGGGTCTCGCCGACGACGAACAGGAACGGGACGGGGTAGAAGAGGTATCCGAGGACGATAATCGCCGGAATCGCGAGCACGACGAGCGGTGGCACGAGAACGAACACCGGGACGACCAGTAGAAACGCGCCGAACACGACGAGGTTGTACAGGACGAATCGCGGTGCGTAGGTGACGACGCACGAGCCGATGGCGACCGGCTCGTCGCGGAGTCGCCGATCGATCCCGCCAACGTACGCCGCCATCAGGATCGCGGAAATAACGCCGTACGCGACGAGTGCGAGGCCGAGCCAGACCATCGTCTCTGTGCCGATCGCCTCGAGCGGAACCTCGACGGTTTCGACGGGGGTTTCGATCGTCACGTCGGTGCCGCCGGCGCCGGTCGATCTCGTCGGGGTCGTCGATCCGCTCCCCGGTGCCGACTCGCCGAACGAGGGAGAACCGAACGACTCGTCGCGCGGCGATCCCGCGAACGGTTCGGACGGCTCGGGCGGCTCGGCGAACCGCCACAGGGTAACTAGCGGGCTGGGCAACAGCAACTCGAGGTTGATCGAGAACCCGCGACCGACGGGGCCGATCGCTCGTCGAACCTTCTCGACCTCGACGAGCGCGAGGAGCAACGGGACGGCGACGAATCCCCCGAGATCGCCGAATCGGTCGACGATACGGGAGACGTGGCGCGCGAACGGGTTCGAGCGACCGCCGCTCGAGCCTGTGGCGGCGGTCGACGGATCGTCGTCTGGAGGCGGTCCGGTATCGGGTGCGGGGACCATACGTCGCTGTACAAACAATTCCCAATTGAACGTTTCGCTCGACGCGATCCACAATGGGGGTTGCAGCCGAGATCGAGCCACAGTCCGAACCCGTGCGACCGGGCTAACAGCCCGACTGCACTCGAGTTAGCGAGCCGTCGCTCCGAGCGCGACGGCCAGATCCCGCCCGAACCGCCGTGCAGTCGACGGCGTCACGGGATCCGTCGCCGTTCCGACGTAGGGGACCTCGAGCGAGGCGGCCGGCTCCGCACCCAGCTGTGAACAGTACCGTTCGAAGGTGTGCAGCAACCCCGATTGGCTGTCGAAACTGGCCAGCCCGACGCCAGGACTCGCATCGTAGGTGAGCGTCGGATCGGTCTCGCTAGAGCGGGCCCGGGTCACGTCCTCGAGTCGCTCCGCGAGCCCCCGTAGTTCGTCGCTCGCCGCCGTCGGCTCGGTCACGAAGAACGGCCGGTCGTTGATGTCTCCGCCCCACTTGAACGGGCAGTGGAAATCGATCGCGAGCGAGAGCGACTCGAGCGACCGCAGGTCGTCGGCGATCGCCGACGTGGTCGGGTACAGCGGTGAGAGTTCGCTGATCTCGTTCGCGTCGACGTAATCGCGATTGTGGTCGTGGGGTCCGCGGTACTTTCCCTGGTCGCCGCGCTCGACGCCGTCGAGGTCGCCGAACGGGTAGGCGTGGACCCGATGGGTCTCGAGCAGCGGCTCCATCGCCTCGCTCTCGAGAAGTTCTCGAAGGACGCCCTCGAGGACGTACGACGCGGTCGACTCGCAGGCGTGGTGGCGGGCCGCGAGCGCGACGTGGCGGTCGGCGTCGGACGGCCCGAGACGGACGACCGGGACCTCCCGGCCGCCCGCGGTCGTCGTCAGCGTCTCGAGGGACAGTCGGGGGTCCGACTCGTATTCGAACGCGAACGCGTCGAAATCGGCGCGCTGATACGGGAACGACAGCGCGAACTGTACTCGCTCGCCGGCGTCGAACGCGTACCGGAACGCCGTCGCGTCGATGCGGTGGTCGGCCCCGAGCCAGCGCCACTCGTCCCATGCGCCGTTTCCGATCGGCCCGCCGCAGGGCATCGCCGTTCGCACCGCCGGCCCGCGGGGGCCGACCACTTCGTCGCTCGGGAACTCGATCCGGAGCGTCTGGTCCGCGTCGCTCTCCGCGTCGACGTACCAGTAGAACCACCGCCGCGTCGAATCCCGGATCTCGGGCTCGAGTCGAATCGCCTCGCCGTCGACCTCGAGGACGCGACCGTTGCCGCCGGGATGGGTGGTCCGAACCGTCACGGTCCCGTCGGTCGTCTCGAGATCGGAACCCGTGCCGGCGGCGGGTTCCGTCGCGATATCCGTCTCCATGCGGGACCGGTCGGAGCGAGTGACGATAAGTGGTCGCCCGTCTCCCTCGTCGTCGCTACTCGTCATTCGTACAGCGGAAACCGTTCGCAGAGGTCTGCCACAGTCGCTGCGACGTCGCTTCGGACGGCGGCGTCGTCGGGCGACTCGAGGACGCGCGCGATGCAGTCGGCTACCTCCGCCACCGCGGCCTCGTCGAAGCCGCGAGTCGTCAGCGCGGGCGTCCCCGCCCGGACTCCCGAGGGATCTTTCGGCGGTCGCGGATCTCCCGGCACCGCGTTCGCGTTCAGGACGATGCCGACCTCCTCGAGCGCCCGTTCGGCCTCGTTTCCGCGGAGATCATGCGTCTCGCGCAGGTCCGCGAGGACGAGGTGGGTGTCGGTGCCGCCGGTGGCGAGGTCGAACCCGCGGGCCTCGAGACCGTCTGCGAGCGCGCGAGCGTTCGCGACCGTCTGTTCCGCGTACGAGGCGAACTCGGGCTCCAGAGCTTCCTCGAAGCCGACCGCTTTGCCGGCGACGTTGTGCATCGCGGGACCGCCCTGAACCCCGGGCATCACCGCGCGGTCGACCGCCTCGGCGTGCGTCTCGTCACACATGACGATCCCGCCTCGGCCCGCGCGGATGGTCTTGTGGGTACTGCCGGTGACGATATCGGCGACGCCGACGGGCGACGCGTGAACGCCCGCTGCGACGAGCCCGCTGACGTGGGCGATATCGGCGAGGTGAACGGCGTCGGTCTCCGCGGCGACCGCCTGAATCCGCTCCCAGTCGACTTCGCGGGGATAGGCGGAGAAGCCCGAGACGATCATGTCAGGTTCGATCCGCTCGGCCGTCTCGCGGAGCCCCTCGTAATCGACGCGGCCCGTCTCCGGATCGAGACCGTACCGCTCCACCTCGAATATTCGGCCCGAGAGGTTTCCGGCGTGGCCGTGACTCAGGTGGCCCGCGTCGCGCAGGCCCGCGGAGAGGACGGTATCGCCCGGCTCGAGGACCGCGAGCATGGCCGCGGCGTTGGCCTGACTGCCGCTGTGGGGCTGGACGTTGACGTGGTCGGCGTCGAACAGCTCTCGTGCGTGTTCGATCGCGAGCGATTCGACCCTGTCGGCGTGCTCGCACCCGCCGTAGTAGCGGTCGCCGGGCGTTCCTTCCGCGTACTTGTTCGTCAGGACCGATCCCTGGGCCGCCAGGACGGCTTCGCTGACGTGATTCTCGCTGGCGATCATCGCGAGCGTGTCGCGCTGGCGCGCCAGTTCGTCCGCCAGCGCGTCCGCAACCGTCGGGGATGACGGTCGAACTCGATCGTGGAACACGGTCGGAGGATCTCCCCATAATATTATAATTTCTGTCATGACAGCGGCGATACCGTGTCATCGTTGTCAATACTGCCGACATCGACACCATCATTTTTGCACGGTCGGTCGATCCCGTATGGAACCGATGGCCGTCTCACAACGGGTTCACGTCGCGCCCGTCGGCTACGAGAACGACCGAATCGTCCTCCCCGCCGAGCGACTCGACGCCGATCGGATCGTCCTCCTCGAGTCGGCCGGCGACGACGAGTATCCCTATCCCGACCGGGTGCGCGAGCGCCTCGACGATCGGGGGATCGAGCACGCGAGCCTCGAGTGTGACATCTTCGACCTCTACGATTCGATCGGGACGATCGCGGCGGCGATCACGGCCAACGCCGACGACGAGGTGTACGTCAACCTCGCCTCCGGGAGCAAAGTGACTGCCATCGGCGGGATGATCGCCTGTATGGCGACCGGTGCGACGCCCTATTACGCCCGCGCCGAGCGCTACGGCGACGAAGCCGACGGCGTCAGCGAGGGGGTCGCGGAACTGTCGCGGCTCCCGACGTATCCGATCGACCGACCGTCACGCGAGCAGGTAGCCGTCCTGGCTCACCTCGAGGAGCAGGGGTCGACCTCGAAGAAACGTCTCATCGATTTCGGCCGGACGGCGGGGCTCCCCTTCCTCGCGGAGCACGACGCGAGCAACGTGAAAGCCGAGTACCGGCTGCTCGACAGCCACGTCCTCGAGCCGCTGGTCGCGGACGGCTACGTCGAACTCGAGGCCGTCGGGCGGCGGAAACGCGTTCATCTCACCGATCGAGGAGCGGACACGTTGCGAGCGTTCCGGTACGTGCTCGACGAGCGGTGACGGCGCGGACGCCGCCGAGTATTTCACCCACAACCGGGAACAGGACCACATGATCGACCTCCGAAGCGATACCGTCACGACGCCCGACGAGGCGATGCGCGAGGCAGCGGCCACCGCCGACGTCGGGGACGACGTCTACGGCGAGGACCCGACCGTGAACGAACTCGAGGCCCGCGTCGCCGACCGGCTCGGTACGGAGGCGGCGCTGTATCTCCCGACGGGGACGATGGCGAACCAGACCGCGGCCCGCGTCCATACCGAACGCGGACAGGAGGTCGTCGCCGACCGCCGGAGCCACGTCGTGAAGTACGAACTCGGTGGATTGGCTCAGCACTCGGGACTACAGGTGCGAATGCTCGACGCCGACCGCGGGGTTCCAACCCCCGAGCAGGTCGCTACAGCAGCGATCGACGAAGACCTGCATCGGCCCGGAACCGGCTTGCTCTGTCTCGAGAACACGCACAACGCCCGCGGCGGGCTCGCGATCGACCCCGGCAAAATCGACGCGGCGGCGACGGCGGCCCGCGAGCGCGACGTTTCAGTCCATCTCGACGGTGCGCGGCTGTTCAACGCCGCGACGGCGCTCGACGTCCCGGTCACCGAACTCACGGCTCCCGTCGACTCGGTCATGGTCTCGCTCTCCAAGGGACTCGGTGCGCCCGTCGGCTCGATGCTCGCGGGCAGCGAGGCGTTCGTCGAGCGCGCACGTCGAACCCGCAAGCTGTTCGGCGGCGGCATGCGACAGGCGGGGATCATCGCGGGCCCCGCGCTCGAGGCCCTCGAGAGCGTCGCCGACCTCGAAACGGATCACGAGAACGCGCGCGTTCTGGCCGACGGACTCGACGACGTCGAGGGCTTCGACGTCCAGGAGCCGGAGACGAACATCGTCCTCGCGGACGTCTCCGAGACGGGACTCGAGCCGGCGACCGTTCTCGAGCGGCTCCGCGATCGAGACGTGCTGGCGACGCCGTTCGGACCCACGACGGTTCGTTTCTGTACGCACCGCGACGTCGCTCGCGAGGATATCGAGCGGGCACTCGAGCGGATAGAAGCGTCGTTCGCTTGAGTGTGGCTCGAATCGCGGGGTTACTGATTCCCGCGCATGCCGTCGCGGAACTCGAGGACGGTCCGCCGGAGGAGGAGGTACGCGAAGAAGACCAACCCGAGCAGGATCAGGACGACCGCGATGATGACGGGATCGTCCGGGAGGAGGCCGGTGATGAGGTCCAGCATATCCGACGGCTACTCTGTCAGCGTGGTTAATCGTTTCGACCTCGATCGGCTGTATCCATCTCCGGTTTCGGTAGCTGAAACGCGATTTTCAGCTTGCACCGACTATAACGTCGGCCGAATCGTAGACCGAAGCGCGCCTCGATCGTCGGCCCGCGTGCCCTCCCCGCCCGTTCCGCGGGCCGCCTCCGAGATCGAGGTTGGCTGCCCGGATCACTCGTCCCCGATCGCGTCGATCGCCCGCGGACCGCCGGCCTCTGACACCCTCGCGGTACCGCGGCTCCCTCCCGTCGCCGATCTCCCGTCCAAGTCCCCCGCTGGCGCTCTCACGACACCCGCAGAGACGAGTCCCCGATTTCTCACGCCGTCCGAACGTCGAACGCTTCCAGAACGGTCCCGTCCGGTTCACGAATCTCGCCCTCGAGCGCCCCCGCCCTCTCGGTCGCCGGCTCGAGCGTGGCGAACCCCGGCCGATTCCCGCGCGGGTCGGCGTGGCTCCCGGGATTCAGCAAGACGGTGTCTTCGGTCTCGACGACCGTCGGTCGGTGGCTGTGCCCGAAGACGACGACGTCGGCGTCTCGAGACCGGCCGAACATCGCGAGGCCGGTCTCGCCGCCGTCACGGCGGTGAGTGGCGGCGAACCGGGCACCGCCCGCCTCGACGACGCGGGCCGTCGGCAGCCGGTCGCGTACCGCCGCGCTGTCGGCGTTGCCGTGAACCGCGAACAGGCGGTCACACTCCCTTTGGAAGGCCTCGAGTGCAGTTTCGCTCGTGAAATCGCCGGCGTGAATGACGGTGTCGGCCTCGCGGGCCGCGGTCAGGGCCTCGCCCTCGAGTTCGTGGCCGTCGCTGCTGTGCGTGTCGGAGAAGATCGCGATCATGGTCTCGCTTCGCCCGTCACTGACAGGTCCCTTTCGGATGCGATCGCCACTGCGGCCCGGATCGGGAGCCGGAGACATCCCCGGCCCCGAACGGGGGCGCGGCCGGCTCTAGAACCGCTTACACTTTTGGGGGACCCCTTCGTAGTCGCCGCCGATGGCCAGTAGCACTTCCGTCGTTCTCGCAGCGCTGTTCGCGAACGGCGCGATCGCGATTCTCAAGTTCATCGGCTTCACACTCACCGGGAGCCCCGCCATGCTGTCGGAGACGTACCACTCGATCTCGGACACGGGGAATCAGGTCTTCCTGTTGATCGGGATCAAGTACGGTGCGCAGGAAGCGACTCGAGAGCACCCGTTCGGCCACGGGAAGGCCCAGTTCTTCTACAGTCTGCTCGTGAGCATCATGCTCTTCGGCATCGCCGGCTGGGAGAGCGCCCGCCACGGTCTCAGTGCGCTGCGAGAAGGCGGCGTTCACCGCGCCAGCGAGGACGTCACGCTGTTCGGCGCGAGCTTCGATCCGGTTTACGTCAATTACGCCGTGTTGATCGGCGCGATCCTCTTCGAATTCTACGCGCTCTGGAAGGCCTACCAGGGTATCAGTCGCCAGATGGACGAGCACGACTGGACGACCCTCCGCGAGGCGTTCAAGAAGACCAGCGACGTGACGACCCTGACCGCGCTCACCGAGGACTCCATCGCGCTCGCCGGTGCGGGGATCGCGCTCTTCGGCATTTACCTCACTCGGACCACCGGAAACCCGATGTACGACGCCGGTTCGGCCCTCATCATCGGGATCATGCTGATGGGCTTCGCCCTCGCGCTCGGCTGGCAGAACAAGCGACTCATTCTCGGGGAGAGCCTCGCGAGAGACGACGAGGACGAGCTCCGACGGATCGTCGCCGACTGGGACGGCGTCACCGACCTCGTCGATCTCCGGACCGTCTACTTCGGTGCCGAGGAACTGCTCGTCACCGCCGACGTGGCGTTCGACCCCGACCTCGACGCCGAGACGATCAACGAGCGCATCACGGGGATCGAACTCGCCCTGATGGATCACGACGATCAGGTCCGGAAGGTCTACATCGAGCCCGAGACGTAGCCGCCTCGCCCGCCCTGACGCTCTATTCTTCGCGGTCCTCGTCCGTATCGTCGTACCCCGCCACCACCGTCGATCCCGGCGGTCGATCGTTCAACACCGCCGTCACCGTCGTTCCGTCCAGGTCCACCGTCGACTCGAGCGCCTCCCAGCCGTCTTCCCGTTCGACGGCGACCGCGACGTCGGTCGGACTCGCGCCGGGGGGCAGCTTCGAGGGATCGTAGACCAACGCGATCCTGACCGCTTCGACCGCCTTCACCGCCTCGAGCCCGACCAGATCGACGGGATCGGCGAGCGCGTCGACCGGCGGCTCGCGCCCGCTCTTCGCGAGGCCGAACTCGTCGGGGACGACGCCCGCGACGAGTTCCACGCGAGCCCCCGCTTGCTCGAGTGTGTACTCCGCCACGTCGTTCGAATCGTAGCCCGGAATAGCCATACCGGAGACTGGGACGCGAGACACATGTCCCTGTAGCGCGCGTTCGCCGGCCGGTGGTACTTGGCGCTCTCCCGGCGGGTCGCGGAACCGACCGAGTCGAGACGAATCCTTTTATCGCATCGCGAACCTATCGTCACGTGTGTCCGAGACAGCCGGGTACATGCGCTTTTTCCCGTACGACCAGCCGTACGAGAACCAGCGCAAGGCGATGGACCGCATCTACAACTCCCTCCACCAGGGACGGGACGTCCTCTTCGAGGGGGCCTGCGGGACCGGCAAGACCCTCTCGTCGCTGATTCCGGCCCTCGAGATCGCTCGCGAGGAAGACAAGACGGTCGTCATCACGACGAACGTCCACCAGCAGATGCGCCAGTTCGTCGCCGAAGCCCGCGCGATCACCCGCGAGGAGTCCATCCGCGCCGTCGTGTTCAAGGGAAAGGCCTCGATGTGCCACATCGACGTCGGCTACGAGGAGTGTCAGGCGCTGCGGGACAACACCCGCGCCGTCGTCGACGCCGAACGCGACCGCGAACAACTCGAGCGCCGACAGCGCGAACTGCTCGCGGAGAGTCAGGACGGCGACGGCTCGGCCGCCGACGCCCGCTCGGCCGTGATGGACGAACTCGACGACATCGAGGAGCGACTCGAGGATCTCGAGGAGCAGAACGTCTGTGACTACTATCGCAACAATCTCACGGGAGACACGGACGACTTCTTCGGCTGGCTCTTCGAGGACGTCCGCACACCGGACGATATCTACGAACACGCCGAGGAACGGCAGTTCTGCGGCTACGAGCTCCTGAAGGAAGGACTCGAGGGCGTCGATCTGGTCGTCTGTAACTACCACCACCTGCTGGATTCGACCATTCGAGAGCAGTTCTTCCGGTGGCTCGGCCGCGATCCCGAGGACGTGATCGCCGTCTTCGACGAGGCCCACAACGTCGAGGACGCGGCCCGCGAGCACGCGACCCGAACCTGCTCCGAGCGCACCTTCGACTCCGCGCTGGACGAGCTGGCCGACACCGACGATCCGCGCTCTGAGGACGCCGCGAACGTCCTCTCGGCCTTTCACCGCGCGCTCGTCGAAACCTACGAGGACTCGTTCGGCTTCGGCGATCGCGAGGGGATCGGCGACAACTGGTCCGACGTCCCCATCGCCAACGACGATCGGAAAGACGACCTCACGCTCGAGTTCCTGCAACGGTACTCCGGTCGCGGGATCGAGGACGACCTCGAGGCCGCGATGAAGCTGGGACAGGAGTTAGACGAACAGTACGAGGAGGCCTACCGCGAGGGCGAGACGGCCACGCGCACGGAGTGTCAGACCCTGCAGGCCGCCGGCTTCGTCAGCGCGTGGATGACCGAGAGCTCGGCGGAAGGGCTGTATCCGGTCGTCTCGGTCACCCGAGACGCCGGTACCGACGAGATCTACGGCCGCGCGGAACTGTACTCCTGCCTGCCGCGGCAGGTGACCGGCCAGCTGTTCGAGGAAGTCTACGCCACCGTCCTCATGAGCGCGACGCTGCAGCCGTTCGACGTCACCGAGAACGTCCTCGGGCTCGAGGACGCGGTGACGATGGCCTACGGGCTGCAGTTCCCCGAGGACAATCGTCGAACATACGCCGTCGAGACGCCGCCGCTGTTCTCCTCCGATCGCGACGATCCGGCGGTCCAGGAGGACGTCACGGAGACCATCCACGACGCCGTCCGGATGACGCCCGGCAACACGCTCGCCTTCTTCCCCAACTACGGCGAGGCGGGTCGGTACGCCGACCGGCTCGAGCGCCGGACCGACCGGACGGTCTATCTGGACGAGCCGGGCGTCTCCGTCGAGGACCTCCGCACGCAGTTCGTCGCGGACGACGACGCGGTGCTCTGTACGTCGCTGTGGGGTACCCTCGCGGAGGGGGTGAGCTTCGACGGCGACGACGCCAACACGGTGCTGGTCGTCGGCGTTCCCTACCCGCATCTGGACGATCGAGCGGAGGCAGTTCAGGAGGCCTACGACGTGGCCTTCGACGGCACCGACACGGGCTGGCGCTACGCCGTCGAGATCCCGACGGTCCGCAAGACCAGACAGGCGCTGGGGCGGGTCATCCGGTCGCCGGAGGAGGTCGGCGTCCGGGCACTGCTCGACCGGCGCTACTCGCGGGACGCGAAGTCGGATCTCGGCAAGTACAGCGTCAACGGCACCTTCCCACACGAGGAACGCGAGGAGCTGATCGACATCGGTCCGGACAAACTCAAATTCGCGATGCTCAACTTCTACGGCGGCCACGACGAGTACGATGGCGAGCCGCCGTCACCGTGAGACCGCGTCAGACCGCCAGTACGTCGCTGCGTCTGCTGCGAATCAGTCGGCCGTCGAGGACTCGAGGGGCTCCCACGCGTCGTAGCCGCCGGCCATGCTCGCGACCCGCTCGGCGTCGCCGTACTCTTCGATGAGGCGAGCGGCCTGGACCGAGGTCTGGCCGATGTAACAGTAGACGACCACGTCGTCGGCCCAGTCTCGGTCGACGACGGTCTCCTCGAGTTCCTCGATGCTGACGCGTTCGGCACCGGTGAGGTGGCCCTCGGCGTAGTCCTCGTCGTCGCGGATGTCGAGGAGGTCGAAGTCGTCGTCCCGCTCGATGCGTCGGCGGACCGTTTCGGGGCTGAGTTCGTCGACCATTATCGCTTCCGGAGGTAGATGCGGTAGACCGCGTCGCCGCTGCGCCACACCTGCGCGTCGGCGTCGTCGCCGACGGCCCGCGGCACGTTTTCGGTACACGGGACGTGATCGGTTTCCTGGACCAGAAGGTCGCCCGAGTCGATCTCCTGAAGCCCCTTCTTGGCCTCGACTTGCGGGTAGGGGCAGACCTCGCCCATCATGTCCTGGACGAGATCGGCCTCCTCGAGGAGTTCGTCCGCTCGGTCGTCGCTCAGTTCGTCCGGCGCGTTCGTGACGTCGTCGATGGATGGCATCGTATCGTGTGTCCGTAGTCGGATCGGTTTGTAGTTGGCGAACGATTCGTCTTCAGATAGCACAGCCGACGTCGCGGTAGATCCAGTGGGTCATCACGTAGACGCCGGCGACGATGCCGACCGCCGCGATGAACGAGTGGATCGAGAGCTCCGCGATGCCGGAGTAGATGTTGCCGATGTTGCAGCCGGGGGCGAGCCGCGAGCCGGCTCCCATCATGAGGCCGCCCACGACGGCGTTCGGGAGGCGTCGACGCTTCGGGACCCGGACCGAAAAGTCACCGCTCCAGAGGGCGGCGACGAACGCGCCGACGATGACGAAGGCGATCATCACCATGTCGACGGTTATCCCGACGCCCTGGCCCCGAAAGAGGACCGATCCCCAGTAGTCGAACGACGCCGCGTCGACGCCGACCTGCGAGAGGAGATACCCCGTCCAGCGCGCCTCGGGACCGGTGACGCCGACGATGGACACCTGGCTGAACCAGAGCACCGCGGCGGCGGTGATCCCGAGCGCGGCGGTCCGCGGATCCCACGGCCGCTTGCTCGAGGCGATGGGATTGCGCCACGCGCGGACGAGGCCCCGGACGTACGCCGCCGTTCCCCGACCGAACTGCCGGAGTCCCACGACGGGCGCGAGGAGGGCGGTCGGGTTGAGCTGTGCCACGTCGGCGCGCTCCCCGAACGCGGCGGCGGTCGACGACCGCCCGGTCAGCGTGGCGTAGACGAGCAGGCCGCCGATCGCGACCGCGAGAGCTACGAGCCCGCCCGGGACGGACGTGAGTTCGAACAGGGTCGCGCCCGTTCCGAACGTGAGCGCCTCGAAGTACGTGCTCTCGAGCGTCGGGAACGCGACGGTGAACCCGGCGTAGCCGACGCCCATGAACAGCAGGGTGAGCCAGAACTGGAGATACCCTTCACCGGCGCGGTAGAGCGTGCCGCTGGCGCAGCCGCCGGCGTAGGTCATGCCCACGCCGAAGACGAACCCGCCGAGGAGGCCGGTCAGCCCCCAGTCGGGCGTCCAGAACCCCTGATAGTAGCCGAATTGATAGGCGATACCCCAGAAGACCATCGTCAGAAGCGTCGCAGCGAGCACGCCCTTCGTGACTCGAGAGTCCTTGTACGCGAAGAAGTCCCGAAAGGCGTTGACGAAACAGAATCGCCCCTTCTGGAGGAAGGCTCCGATGGCGATTCCGACGACCGCTGCGACGAGTAGCGTTGCGACCACACCGGAGCAAGCCGCTCCGACGACTTAACGCGCAGCCAGCCGGACAGGACTACCCTGACTATTGACGGGGCGAAGATCCGGATACGAGCGATACGGGGACCGAACGCGGCGAATATTCGAAAACCCGCGCTGACTTACCGCCACAGGTAGCTGCGGTATTTGTGAGTACCGACAGAATCGATTTCCGATGGAGTCGGCGGTCTCGAATCGCGGGCCGATCGGCCCTGCGCTTCGTTCGTTCCTCGAGCCCGGGCAGCGAGCTACGACAACGAGACCCGGCTCACCGACGGCTCCTCCCCGCCGTCTCGGAACTCGAGTTCGCTCACCGTCCACCGGATCGGTTCGATCTCCCGGTCCGCGAGCCGTTTCGCGGTCTCGAGGTCGCCGCCGCGAGCGAGCGTCACGTGCGGGACGTAGTCGGTCCCCTCGAGTCCCTCGGCGGTCTCGAACGCGTCGGTGAGGTCGGCGTGAATCCCCTCGAGCCCCGGACTCTCGACGGCCAGGTAGACGACCGGTGCGGAGCCCAGCGGCGGGTCTTCGAAGTAGTCGATTCCCGTAATTTCGGCCTCGACGGCTGCGGTCCCCTCGAGGGCGCGGTGGGCGCGGTGCCGGAGCCGTGCGACGTGGTCGGCCTCGCCGAGCCGCTTGAGCAGACACGAGTGGTCCTCGCGGACGGTCTCGAATCCGATCAGATCCGGGTGGAGCCGGTTCGCGAGCTGACGGACGCGACCCGGGACCGGGACGGTGACGCTGTACACTTCGGCCGATATTTGGTCGATGCGGCCATCAGTCTGGTGGTCTCTCGCGGCGGAGACGGGCCGCCGGCAGATCGCCTCAGAGCCGGTCGAGCAGCCAGAGGACGATCAGCACCGCGATCGCGAGCTGAACGACGATGAAGAACGGGCCGAGCAATCCCGCGATACTACCGAGTATCGCTTGCACGATCTCGAGGACGAGTAAAACGGCGATCAGCCCGAGGACGATCTTCAACAGCGTTTCGACCTCGAGTTCACCGCGTGTATCGGCCATACGATCACGCACGAGTGACAGTCTGAAAAACACACCGCTCCGCGGTCGGAAAGACCTATCTGAACGGCTCTGGCATATCGTAGTAATGGACGTGAGGGGGCTGCGGGCCCTGATCTGTGTGCTCGTGGTGGTCGCAACTTCGATCGCGTTCGCTCCGGCGTCGATCGGTGTCGCGGATGTCGGGGTGCAGCGAGCGACGCTACAGGACGAGCCAGACGGTGGCGGAGAAGAGGCGAGCGCGACGCCGGAACTCGGCGAGGCGGATCAGATCCACACGGACGTGTTCATCGCCGAAAACGGGTCGGCACTGGTGACCGTCGACTATCAGTTCCAGCTCACCGACGAGAACCGTTCCGCCGAGGAGTGGGAGAAACTGCAAGCGAACGTCTCCAACAATACGGACTGGTACGTCGACGAGGAGCAACGAGGGTGGAACGATACCCTCTCGAAGGGGGAGAACGAAACCGGACGGGAGATGGAGATCTCGAACGTTTCTATCTCCACTGAGACGGATTCCGCGCCGGAGGAGATCGGCCACGTGATCGTCACCTTCGAGTGGTCCGAGTTCGCGCTCGTCGAACTCAACCGGATCGAGGCCGGTGCCGCGCTCTCCGGGTTTACCCTCTCCGACGGCACGACGTTGCAACTCCGCTGGCCGGAGGAGTACGCCGTCTACGAGAACGAGGGCGAGCCACAGATCGACCCGTCGCCGGCGGGCTCGTCCGAACTCGACGGGGCGGTCACCTGGAACGGCGAGGAGACCGAATTCACGGACGAGCAGCCGCGGATCGTTCTGATCGAGAACGGTGACGCGGCCGCTGACCCGTCGCCGTCCGGGGACGGACCGGCCATGCCGTGGGCCATCGTCGCTCTCGCCCTCACGCTGCTTGCCGTCGTCGGCGCAGCCGGCTGGTTTATCGGGCGGAACCGATCCGGTGACGCCGGGGCCGAGGGTGAGTCCGGGACCGTCCAACGGACCGACGGGTCGGTCGAAGCCGAGTCGAACGCAGCCAGCGGCCCGCCGCCCGAACTGCTGAGCAACGAGGAACGGGTTCTGCGGCTGCTCGAGGAACGCGGCGGGCGGGTCAAACAACAGGAGGTCGTGTCGGAACTCGAGTGGACCGAGGCCAAGACGAGCCAGGTCGTCGGCGAACTGCGCGAGAACGACGAGATCGACGTGTTCCGAATCGGGCGGGAGAACGTGCTGGCGCTGCCCGACGAGGAGTAGCGTCCGCGTTCGGTTCTCGGTTCCCGCCGCGTTCTCCGGTCCGTCGCCGAATCCCCGGCTGCAGACCGCAGGGAGCGCGATGTAGCAGGATTTAATACTCTGGGACCGATGTTCCCTACCAATGAGCCTCCCCGTCGGTACCGCGCTCGCCGTTCCCGGTACCGACGGGTCCGTCGCTCGGCGGCGACCGCGGCGACTCCGACCGGGCCTTTGAGCCCGTACTATACTACTCCCATTGTCCCGGTTCGTTTCACCATTCCCGAAATCCCATTATTTTCGGTTAGCAGCGTCTCTGTCGGCATTTTACGGGATCTAAACCAACGTCCTTAAGTCTCTCCTGGGGTTTCACTCGAGTACGATATGACCCGCGTTGCACTCGCGTTCTCGGGCGGCCTGGACACGACCGTCTGTGTCCCGCTGCTCGAGGAGGAATACGGATACGACGACGTGATCGGCGTTACCGTCGACGTCGGCCAGCCGGCCGAGGAGTTCGACGAAGCCGAAGCAACCGCCGAGGCGCTCGGCCTGGAACACTACGTCGTCGACGCGCGAGAGGAATTCGCTCGACTCTGTCTCGAGAGCGTTCGCGCGAACGCGACCTATCAGGGCTACCCGCTGGGAACGGCCCTCGCCCGTCCCGTGATCGCGAAGGCGATCCTGGAGGTCGCGGAGGAACAGGACTGTACCGGTATCGCCCACGGCTGTACGGGCAAGGGCAACGACCAACTGCGCTTCGAGGCCGTCTGGCGCGACTCGGATCTGGAAGTCATCGCCCCCGTGCGTGAACTCGGGCTCACCCGCGAATGGGAGAAGGAGTACGCCGCCGAGAAGGACCTCCCCGTCGAGGGCGGCAGCGGCGGCGACTGGTCGATCGACACCAACCTCTGGAGCCGCTCCGTCGAAGGTGACGACCTCGAGGATCCCAACTACGTCCCGCCGACGGACATCTACGCGTGGACCCAGGATCCCTCCGACGAGACCGAGGAGATCGAGATCACCTTCGAGAACGGCTACCCCGTGGCCGTCGACGGCACGGAGTACGAGCCGGTCGAACTCATCGAGTACCTCAACGAACTCGCCGGCAGTTACGGCGTCGGTCGCACCGACATGATGGAAGACCGCATGCTCGGGCTGAAGGTGCGCGAGAACTACGAGCACCCCGGCGCGACGACGCTGCTGAACGCCCACGAGGCCCTCGAGGGCCTCGTCCTGACTCAGGAGGAGCGTCAGTTCAAACAGCAGATCGACCAGCAGTGGTCCCAGAAGGCCTACGAGGGCCTGATCGACGCGCCGCTCGTGAGCGCGCTCGAGGCCTTCATCGACGAGACCCAGAAGCGCGTCACCGGTACCGTCACGATCCGCTTCGAGGGCGGCCAGGCTCGTCCGGTCGCTCGCGACAGTAAGTTCGCGGCCTACTCCGCCGAACACGCCTCCTTCGACACCGAGACGGTCGGGAAGATCAAACAGGAAGACGCCACCGGCGTCGCGAAGTACCACGGCTTCCAGCGCCGCCTCGCGAACGAGGCGATCGCCGCGAACGCGGACGAGGAAGTCGAGCTCGCGACCGACGGCAGCGGAGACGACGAGTAATCATGACCGAGGAGAGCGCTCACGACGGACCCGAACGCGGGCCGGACGTCGCTCCCGACGGCGGTGAGCGATCCAACGGATCGCGAGCCTCGTCGGATCTCCGATCCGACGGCGGTTCCGACGAGGGTGTCGTCCGACGGGACCGCTTCAGCGGCGGCCCCGCCCGGAGCTTCCTCTCCTCGCTCGACGCGGACGAACGCATTTTCGAGGCCGACCTCGAGGTCGACCGCGCGCACACGGTCATGCTCGCCGAGCAGGGTATCATCGACGACGACGTGGCCGGACGGATTTTGACCGCCCTCGACGCGATCGAGGTCGACGGTCACGGGTCCCTGCCCGACGGCGAGGACGTCCACGAGGCCATCGAGACGGCCGTCATCGAGGGGGTCGGCGCGGACGGCGGGAAGATGCACACCGCGCGCTCGCGCAACGACGAGGTCGCTGCCTGCATCCGGTATCGCCTGCGCGAGGACGTCCTCGAGGCGATCGAGACGACGCTCGCGCTGCGTGAATCGCTGGTCGACGTCGCCGAGGCGCACACCGAGACGATCATGCCCGGCTACACCCACCTCCAGCCCGCTCAGCCGACCACCGTAGCACACTGGGCGCTGGCCTACGAGGGCGCGGTTCGCCGCGACACCGAACGGTTGCTCGAGGCGTACGACCGAATCAACGAGTCGCCGCTGGGCGGTGCCGCCTTCGCGGGGACGACGTTCGACATCGACCGCGAGCGCACCGCCGAGTTGCTCGGCTTCGATGGACTCGTCGAGAACTCGATGGACGCCGCCTCGAGCCGGGACTTCCTGCTCGAGACGGTGCAGGCGCTGTCGACGCACGCGACGACGCTGTCGGGGCTGGCGGAAGACGTGATCATCTTCGCGAACCGTGGCTTCGTCACCTTGGCGGACGACTACTCCTCGACGTCGTCGATCATGCCCCAGAAAAAGAACCCGGACACGCTGGAACTCGTCCGCGCGGTCGCGGGCGACGCGGCCGGCGGCGTGCAGGGGCTGACGACGACGCTGAAGGGACTGCCCCGCGCGTACAACCGCGACCTCCAGCGGGCGACGATTCACGCCTGGGAGACCGTCGACGCGGTCACCGAGGCCAGCGAGGTCGCGGCGGGGGCGGTCGCCACCGCCGACTGGAACGAGGAGACGCTGGCCGCCGAAGCCGGCGAGGGGTTCTCCACGGCGACCGGCGTCGCGGATCTGCTCGCGGCGAACGGCTTGCCGTTCCGGACGGCGCACGAGTTGGTCGCGATCGCAGCCGACAACGGGGCGGACTACGACGCGCTCGAGGCCGCCGCACAGGAGGTGCTCGGCGACTCCCTCGAAGCGTACGTCGACCCCGAAGCCGTCGAAGACGCGCTCGATCCGGCAACGAGCGTCGCGAGCCGCGATTCGCGGGGCGGTCCCGCCCCGGAAGCGGTCGCGACCCAACTCGAGTCGGCGAGCGAGGCGCTCGCGGCCGACGGGGACGCGCTCGCGGACGCGACCGACGCGCTCGAAACGGCACGCGAGACGCTCCGCTCGGAGGTGAACGGCTATGTCTGAGTCGTTCGCTCGAGCGCTGCGGGTCGTCCACCCCGCGAGCTCCCGGGCCGTCGATCGACCGACTCGACGACGGTCCCCGCGAGGGGACTACCTACCTACTTCATGATATGTCAAATTAGATGTGCGGCATTATAGCGTCTACGGCCCGTTAGCGGGTAGTGCAGTTAGTGTAATTTTGCTGTTAAGTTCGAAGGGTTTAAGGGATCCCGGCACCCACGTGCGAGTACAATGACCGAATGCGTCGAGTGTGGGGCTGAAGTGTCCCTGCACGACGATCTGGAAGTGGGAGAGATCGTTGACTGTACGACCTGTGGAGCCGAGCTGGAAGTCGTCGACACGGAGCCGCCAGTCCTCGAGCGGGCCCCCGAGCTCGAAGAGGACTGGGGTGAGTGACCTTGCAGACGGGCGCGATACCGACCCGCGCTGCACACACGGCTCGCGGAGCGCGTAGCTCCGCCGTCGCCAACGAGAGGTGGCTCGCGTGAACGTCGGCATACTCTACTCGCGGATCCGCAAGGACGAGAAGCTCCTCCTCAACGAGCTTCGCGAACGCGATCACGAGATCACGAAGATCGACGTTCGGAAACAGACCTTCGACATCTCGGAAGCGCCCGCGGCGTTCGACGGCCTCGATATCGTCGTCGACCGCTGTCTCGCCACGAGCCGGAGCCTGTACGCCACGCAGTTCTTCGAGGCCTACGGCATCCCGGTCGTCAACAGCCACGAGACTGCGGACATCTGCGCCGACAAGGTGAAAAACAGCCTCGCGCTCGAGGGCGCGGGCGTCCCGACGCCGGCGACGAAAGTCGCCTTCACGAAGGAGACGGCCATGGAAGCCATCGAGGACTTCGGCTACCCGTGCGTCCTCAAACCCGTCGTCGGGTCGTGGGGCCGCCTGATGGCCAAGATCGATTCCGAGTCGGCCGCCGAGGCGATTCTCGAACACAAGGCGACGCTCGGCCACTACGAGCACAAGGTATTCTACATCCAGGAGTTCGTCGAGAAGCCCGGCCGCGACATTCGCGTGCTCGCGGTCGACGGCGAGCCCATCGCCGCGATGGTCCGCTCGTCCGATCACTGGATCACCAACGCCGCGAAAGGAGCGGAGACGGACGTCTTCGACCTCGACGACGAGGCGCTCGACCTCGTCCAGAAAGCCAGCGACGCCGTCGGCGGCGGACTGCTGGGCGTCGACCTCATGGAGACCGGTGACTCGTACACCGTCCACGAGGTCAATCACACCGTCGAGTTCAAGGCCCTCGACGAGGCCGTCGAAACCGACGTCGCCGGTACCGTCGTCGACTGGCTCGAGCAGACGGCCCAGGCGGCGGATCCGGAACTCGAGGTGACCGCCTGATGGCGGTCGGCACCGAGACCGGTGCGGACGAGAACGCCGAGACGATCACCGCGAGCGTCATCGGCGGGAGCGGCTTCACCGGCGGCGAACTCCTGCGGCTGCTCGCCGGGCACCCGAACTTCGCGATCACCGAGGTCACGAGCCGGTCGAAGGCCGGCAAGAGCGTCGGCTCCGTCCACCCGCCGCTGCGCGGATCGGACCTGCGCTTTACCGAACCCGAGGACCTCGAGTCCGTCGACGTCCTCTTCGCGGCGACGCCACACGGCGTCTCGATGGGTCGGATCGACGACTTCTTCGAAATCGCGGACACCGTCGTCGACCTCTCGGCGGACTTCCGCCTCGAGAGCGAGGCCCAGTACGACGAGTGGTACGACGGCCACGAGGCCCCCGAGTACCTCGAGAAGGCCGAATACGCACTCCCCGAGATCAACCGCGACAATCTCGAGGGGGCCGACCTCATCGCCGGCGGCGGCTGTAACGCCACCGCGACGATCCTCGGCCTGTACCCGCTCTTCGAGCACGATATTCTGGAGGGCGGCGAGCAGATCGTCGTCGACGTGAAAGTCGGCTCCTCCGAAGGGGGAGCCGGCGGCGGCGAGGCCTCGAGCCACCCCGAGCGCTCGGGCGTCGTGCGCCCGTACGCGCCGACCGGGCACCGCCACGAGGCCGAGATCGAGCAGTTCCTCGACACCTCAGTCGCCTTCACCTGCCACGCCGTGGACATGATCCGCGGCGCGAGCGCGACGAACCACGTCTTCCCCTCGGGTCCCGTCTCGAAGGGCGACCTCTGGCAGGCCTACCGGGGCTGCTACGAGGACGAACCGTTCGTCCGCATGGCCGCCGGCGGCTCCGGCGTGTATCGGTATCCGGAACCCAAGGCGGTCGCCGGGACCAACCTCGCCGAGGTCGGGTTCGAACTCGATCCCTCGAACAAGCGCGTCGTCGTCTTCTCCGCCATCGACAACATGATGAAAGGCTCCGCGGGACAGGCGGTCCACGCCGCCAACGTCGCGCTGGGGCTCGAGGAGACGGCCGGCCTCGAGTTTACGGGACTGCATCCCGTGGGGGCACCCTGAGATGACGACGGTGGTCAAAATCGGCGGCGCTCGAGCCGTCGATCCCGAAGGCGCACTTGCCGACGTTGCCTCGCTCGTCGACGACGGCGAGGATATGGTCGTCGTTCACGGCGGCTCGACCGCCGTCGACGAGACCTTGGAGGAGCTCGGCGAGGAACCCACCTACGTCGAGACGCCCGGCGGCGTCGTCGGCCGATTTACCGACGAACGGACCATGGACGTGTTCAAGATGGTGATGCCGGGCAAGCTCAACACCGATCTGGTGGAGAGCCTGCAGAACGAGGGCGTGAACGCGGTCGGCCTCTCCGGCACGGACGGCAAACTGCTCGAGGGCAAGCGCAAATCGGCCGTCCGCGTGAAAGAGGACGGCAAGAAGAAGATCAAGCGCGGCGACCACTCGGGCACGATCGAGTCGGTCAACGCCGACTTGCTCGAGACGGTCATCGCGGGCGGCTACACGCCCGTCGTCTCCGTTCCCGTGCTGGGGAAGGAGAAAGACGGAGAGTACACCGCGGTCAACGCCGACGCCGACCGCGCCGCCGCCGCGATTGCGGGGGCGCTCGAGGCCGATCTGGTCGTCCTCACGGACGTCTCGGGGATCTACGAGGATCCCGACGACGAGTCGACGAAGATCGATTCGGCCGCGACGCCCGCCGAGTTCGAGGCCGTCAAAGACGCCGCCGAGGGGTTCATGACGAAGAAGGTCATGGCCGCCGAGGAGGCCCTCGAGGGCGGCGCAGCGTCGGTGATCGTCGCGAGCGCCAACGCCGACGAGCCGATCACGAGCGCGCTCGCGGGCGAGGGGACGACGCTCGAGCCCGGCGTGCTCGCGGACGACGAACCCGAACCGGAGGCCACAGAATGAGCGATCACGACTTCGTTTCCGGCGGCAAGCCGATCGGTATCGAACGCGGCGAGGGACCGTTCCTCTACGGGACGGACGGCACGGAGTATCTCGACGTCGGCGCGAGCTACGCCTGTACGCCGCTGGGCCACTCCCATCCCGCGGTCGTCGACGCGGTCCAGGAACAGGTCGGCGACCTGACGTTCGTCGACTCCTCCTATCCCGTCCAGTCGCGCGAGGACGCCTACGCGGCGCTCGTGGCCTCGACACCGGCGGATCTGGACCAGGCCTGGTTCTGTAACTCCGGGACCGAGGCCAACGAGGCCGCGCTGAAGTTCGCCCGGTCCGCGACGGGAGCGTCGACGATCGTCGCCGCGACCCGGTCGTTCCACGGCCGGACCATGGGCTCGCTCGCAGCGACCTGGAAGGACGAGTACAAGAAACCCTTCGAGCCGCTGGCCGGCGACGTCGAGTTCGTCCCCTACGGCGACGACGAGGAACTCGCGGCCGCCGTGGACGACGAGACCGCGGCCGTCATCCTCGAGCCGATCCAGGGCGAGGGCGGGATCAACGTCCCGCCCGCGGGCTACCTCGAGACCGCCCGCGAGGCCACCGACGAGGCCGGCGCGGCGCTGATCTTCGACGAGGTCCAGACCGGCATGGGTCGGACGGGCTCGATGTGGGCCTGCCAGAACGCGGGCGTCACGCCCGACATCCTCACGACGGCGAAGGGACTGGGCAACGGCCTGCCCGTCGGCGCGGTCGCGGTGCGGGACTGGATCGCCGACGGCGCGGCCTCCCACAACGCCACGTTCAGCGGCGGCCCGGTCGTCACCGCGGCCGTCCACGCGACGATCTCGACGTTGGTCGAGGAGGAGTACCCCGCCCACGCCGCCGAGATGGGCGACTATCTCACGTCTGAACTCGAGGCCGCAGTGGGCGACGACGTGCGCGAGGTCCGCGGCGAGGGTCTGCTCGTCGGCGTCGAGTTGAAACGCGGTGCGAACCGCGTCGCCCGCGATCTGGCGATCGAACAGCAGGTGTTGGCGCTGCCGGCCGGACGAACCGTCCTGCGGCTGCTCCCGCCGCTCGTCCTCGAGCGGTCGGACGCCGATCGAGTAGTCGACGCGATGGTCGACGTCCTCGGATCGAACGACGACTCATGAGCGCGAACGCCGACCACTCGAGCGACGTGTCGTCCGCAGAGGCCCGAGAGTTGCTCGTCGATCTCGTCTCGATCCCCTCGCCGACCGGCGAGGAACGCGAGGCGGCTAAACGCCTCGTGGACTTCTTCGAGGCCCACGACCGGGAGGTCTGGATCGACGCGGTCGGGAACGTCCGCGCGCCCGCAGACGACGCCGTCTTGTTGACCTCGCACATCGACACCGTCCCGGGGGACATCCCGGTCGAGGTCGAAGAGACCGGCGACGACGAGATCCTCTGGGGTCGCGGCAGCGTCGACGCGACGGGGCCGCTCGCGGCCATGGCGGCCGCCGCCGTCCGCACCGGCGTCTCCTTCGTCGGCGTCGTCGGCGAGGAGGTCGATTCGAAGGGATCGCGCTATCTGGTCGACGACCGAGCCGAGGCACCGGCGGCCGTCGTCAACGGCGAGCCCTCCGGAGCCGACGGGATCACGCTGGGCTATCGCGGTCTGATCGCCGGCACGTACGTCGCGACCAGCGAGTCCGGTCACACCTCCCGGCCGGACCCGAACGCGATCCAACACGCCGTCCGCTGGTGGTCGGCCGTCGAGGACCGCTTCGAAGGCGACGAGTACGAACCGGTCTTCGAGCAGGTGACGACCAAGCCGGTCGACATCGAAGGCGGCGTCAGCGACGACGGCCTCTCTGTCGAGGCGACGATGGACGTCCAGTTGCGCGTCCCGCCGGCGCTCACCGTCGGCGCCGTCCGCGAAGCCGCGGAAGCCGAACTCGAGGTCGGGACCGTGACCTGGAAGGACAAGGTCCCGCCGGTGATGATGAGTTCGCGAACGGAGGTCGCACGGGCGTTTCGCGTCGCCATCCGCAAGGAAGGCGCGGATCCCCGCCTGGTGCGAAAGACCGGAACGAGCGACATGAACATCTACGCCGGGGCCTGGGACTGCCCGATGGTCACCTACGGGCCGGGCAACTCGGACCTCGATCACGCACCGGACGAACGACTGCCGTTGTCGGAGTTCGACCAGTCAGTGTCGATCCTCGAGCGCGTCGCCCGGACGCTCACCGAGGACTGAACATCACGTATTTCCAGACGAATATCATACTATGACACCAGAGACGACTGATACACAGCCGAGACATTTCCTCGACGTCGACGACCTCTCCGAGACGGAACTGCTCGCAGTTCTCGATAGAGCCGACGAGTACAAACGCGCCGTCGAAGCCGGCGAGGACCACGCCGACCTGTCCGGACAGACTTTGGGAATGCTCTTCCAGAAGGCGAGTACCCGTACCCGCGTCTCCTTCGAGACGGGGATGACGCAGCTCGGCGGCCACGCGATCTTCCTCGGGGAAGACGACATCCAGCTCGGGCGGGGCGAACCGCTGAAGGACACCTCGCGGGCGCTCTCGCGGTACGTCGACGCGGTAATGGCTCGCGTCTTCAAGCACGAGAACGTCGAAGTACTCGCGGAGTACTCCTCGGTGCCAATCGTCAACGGCCTCACCGACGACGCACATCCCTGCCAGACGCTCGCGGACCTGTTGACGATCCGCGAACACGAGGGCGGTTTCGACGACGTGTCGGCGGTCTGGATCGGCGACGGGAACAACGTCGCGCAGTCGTTCGCGCTCGGCTGTGCCCTGACGGACGTCGACCTGACGGTCGCGACGCCCGAGGGGTACGGAATCGACGACGACGTTATCGAACGCGCTCGCGACCTCGGCGGCGATCCGACGATCACGGCGGATCCGGTCGAGGCGGTCACGGACGCCGATATCATCTACACCGACGTCTGGATCTCGATGGGGCAGGAGGACGAACGCGACGTCCGAATGAACGACTTTGACGGGTTCCAGGTCGGATCGGACCTGCTCGAGCACGCCCCCGACGCGTCGGTCATGCACTGTCTGCCGGCTCATCGGGGCGAGGAGATCACCGACGACGTCATCGAGAGCGACCGTTCGATCGTCTTCGATCAGGCGGAAAATCGGCTTCACGCCCAGAAGGCGCTGTTGAGTTGGTTGCTCGAGTAAGCGCTCGATCGCGAGCGAAGCGAGCGATCGGGTTTTTTGGTCCAGATTTTTTGCGGGAGTGGTCGCGAACGGAGTGAGCGACCCGACCGGAAAAAAGGTGGGCGTGAGAACCGGCTTCACGCCCAGAAGGCGCTGTTGAGTTGGTTGCTGAAGTAGTTCTGGCCCGATCACGCGAATCGGGTGTATCCGGTTCGAGACCGTCGGATCCGGAAGGAAATACGTTATTTCTCTGGTAAATTCGCTGTTGATAGTTTTCGACCCGCGTTCTGATTGATGAACGGTCTGCTGCTGTTATAATTTCGCTAGCCGAACTGCGATACTGACGATGTCGTTCAGATTGATACTCGCCACCGTCCTCATGTTGCTGGGGCCGGCGGCGCTGATCGTGCTCTACGTCCTGTAGAGCAGGGGTTGGGGTATCGACTACCGACTACGAGGCGTGTCGCCCTCCGTTTTTGCGGTTCGGACGGTAGATCAGTCGAGCACCGCGTAGACCACACCGAGAACGAGCCCGTACGCGGCGTGACCGACGAGGCTTTCGACGGCGACGTTCGGAACGTCGGGTGCCATCCCGAACCCGACTGCGGAGAGCCAGATCGGCATGACGACGACGGCGAGGACGGCCCAGACGCCGAGCCCGTACGCGAGTCCGACAGCGGCGCTCGACCCGAGACCGAGTTCGGTTCGTCCCGTCGCGACCAACAGCGCTGCGAAGACGACGCCGAGGACCGCGCCGTGCGAGACGTGAATCACCGTTCCCGCGAGGCCCCCTTCGAGGCCGTACATCGCCGGGATCGCGGCCTCGAGTACGGGGGGCGTCTGCATCGCCATCATCGCGCCGAATACGAGCGCGCCGACGATACCGCCGACGGTTCCCGCTTGCCAGTGTTCGAGTGCCGTTTCGGTTCGCTCGGGTCGCCGGGTCATCGTTTCTGATGCCATACGATACCACACACCTCGTACCCGTGTAGCACTATCCCGGTCTGACGGCGGCCGTACACAGCCGTTTCCCGGCACTCGATTCGGTTCAGTCGGGCAGTTGTCCGATCGTTCGACGAGAGCGATTCCGGTCCCGGCGGGCGACGACGGGAAGCTTCTTTGGCCCGGCGCGTCGAGTTTCACTCGATGTCGAACCCGCTCCGTGTCTCGGCCGGTGAACTCGAAATAGACGATATCATGTCCGCGATCGAGGAGGGTCGTCGCGTCGTGATTACGACGACGGCGGCTCGAACGGAGTACGACGTGACGCTGCGATACGACGGGTCGGTGTACTACTGCGATACGCCGACGCGGCTCCACCGTCACGAGAGCGAGGGCGAAATGCGGAGCTGTATCCGGAAGATGGGGTACGGAGCGGTAGCCGAAGACACGTGACGGATGTGTGACTGCAGAGGTCGACTGCGGCGGGTATTTTTACGCTCTCGTCCGTACGGACTGGTATGGCCGACACCCCCCAGCACCGTCTCGGGGAACTGATGGAAGAATCGAACCCGGCGTTCGAGGAGGTGATGAGCTGCGTCTTCGGGATCGAGGATCACGAGACCCGCACCTATCTCACCCTGTGTGACCAGCCCGGCAGTACGATCGAGGAGCTGGCTGCGACGCTCGAGCGCGACCGGAGTACGGTCAACCGGTCGCTATCGACGCTGCAGGAACGGGGACTCGTTCGCCGGAACCGCCGTCTGCTCGACGGCGGCGGCTACGTTTACCAGTACACCGCCATCGCGTTGCCGAACGCCAAGGAGATGCTCCACGAGGCGCTCGACGCCTGGACCGCGACCGTCCACGACGTGATCGACGACTTCGACGACGGGGCTCAGTAAGCGAGCCCACCGTCGAATCCGCGTGCTTTTTGCCTCTCGCCTCCCTCTCGACTGACAATGAGTCTCAGTCTCTCGGCCGACCAGCCGGAACGACCCGCCGACGCCGACGACGGCGTCTGGCTCGAGTGCATCGAGTGCGGGGAGACGTTCGCACCCTTCGACGACGTCCGGTACACCTGCGACGAGTGTGACGGCCTGCTCGAGGTTCGCTACGCCGAGTTGCCGACGTTCGACGACTTCGAGGGCCACGGCGTCTGGCGCTACGCCGACGCCTTGCCGTTCGAGTCGGGCGTCTCGATACAGGAAGGTGCGACGCCGCTGTACGAGGTGCCTCGCCTCGAGGAGGAGGTCGGCATCGAGGCCCTGCGAATCAAACACGAGGGAATGAACCCGACGGGCTCGTTCAAAGACCGCGGGATGACCGTCGGCGTGCGGGTCGCGAAGGAACTCGGCGTCGGCCGACTGGCCTGTGCCTCGACGGGCAACACCAGCGCCGCACTCGCAGCCTACGGCTCTCGCGGCGGGATGCAGACGCTCGTGCTCTTGCCCGCCGGCAAGGTCGCCGCCGGCAAGATCGCGCAGGCGAGCCTCCACGGCGCGCGCATTCTCGAGGTCGACGGCAACTTCGACGCCTGCCTCGACATCGTCCAGGACCTCGCGGGGCAGGGCGAGGCCTACCTGCTGAACTCGCTGAACCCCTTCCGGCTCGAGGGCCAGAAGACGATCGGCCTCGAGATCCTCGAGGGATTCCTCGCGGACTACGACGCCACTCCAGATCGGATCGTGCTCCCGGTCGGCAACGCGGGCAACACGTCGGCGCTGTACAAAGCGTTCCGCGAACTCGTTCAGGCGGGCGGACTCGCGGAGGAGGACGTGCCGAAACTGACCGGCGTCCAGGCCGAGGGCGCTGCACCGATGGTCGAAGCCATCGAGAACGGTGCCGACGAGATCCGCCGCTGGGAGGACGTCGAGACGCGCGCGACGGCGATCCGCATCGGGAACCCGGTCAACGCGCCGAAAGCGCTCCCCGGTATCCGAGAGACCGGCGGGACCGCCGTCGCGGTCTCCGACGAGGAGATCACCGAGGCCCAGCGCGACATCGCCGGTGAGGGGATCGGAGTCGAACCCGCCTCCGCCGCGTCCGTCGCCGGCTTGCGAAAACTCCGCGCCGAGGGCATCGTCGGGGACGACGAACGCGTCGCCTGCCTCACCACCGGCCACCTGCTCAAAGATCCCGACGCCGCGGCCGCCGCCGGGAGCGAACCCGAACCCGTTCCGGGCGATACGCGGGGCGTGCTCGAGCACCTCCGGGAGTAACGTCGGCCGAACGCACGACCCCCGTCAGACGCGTCTGACACCCGACTGACTGACCTTTTTCCGGACCTGTGTGCTAACTCATACCGAACCATGTCCGCCGAGCAACGAGGCCCCACCCCGACCCGTTCCGCCGACGGACGGACTCGACTTCCCCGTTCGCACGCGATTCCCGCATCGAACGATTCGACCACCGATCCGCTGGGACGGCTCGACGTCACCCCGGAGCGGCGAGCGCTGCCGCTCTCCTACCGGATCGAACGGCTACAGCTTCTCGCTCGGATCGCTGCGCTCGAGCGCGCAGTGGAAACGAGCGAGAACCGCCGGCAGGCCGTTATCGATCGGTACGAACGGCTCCTGGCCGATCGCGACGAGACGACCGAGTCGGCAGCGACTACCGAGACCGCGTCACGAACGTTGTTGGCACGTCTAATCGACTGATATCATCACGGTGTCACGGACGGCTACATTCTCCTTTCGCAACCGCTCCCTATAATTTAAATGCTAATGGGGAGCATTCTGCTATAGGGAGTTCTAATAACCAATGGCAGATACTGATTCGTCTGCGATCTGCCCCGAATGTGACGGCAGATTACGGAAGAACGGCACCGAAATCGTCTGTGAGGACTGCGGACTCGTCTCGGCCGAAGACGCGATCGATCGCGGCCCCGAATGGCGGTCGTTCGAGGACGACGATACCGATCCGCGACGGACCGGTGCGCCGCTGACCCGCTCGAGACACGACCGAGGGCTATCGACGGAGATCGGATACGGCTCCGGTTCGGACGCCGGCTACAGCGCTCGGCTGACCGGCCGAAAGCGCCGACAGATCGCCCGCCTCCGCCGGGAACACAACCGCGCCCGAATATCTTCGAAAGCCGACCGGAATCAGGTCTACGGGTTCACCGAGATCAAACGGGTTACCGCCCTGCTCTCGCTGTCCGACTCCGTGCGGGAGCAGGCCTGCACACTCTTCGAATCCGCCCAATCCGAGGGGCTCTTTCAGGGCCGCTCGCTCGAGGGATTCGCAGCCGCCGCGATCTATGCGACCTGTCGGACCCGATCGATCGCGCGGACGATCGACGAGATCACCGCCGTCGCACGCGCAGACAGCGACGAACTCACGGTCGCCTACGACGCACTGAACCGCGAACTCGGCCTGCAGACGGGACCGATCGACCCGCTGGAGTACCTCCCCCGATTCGCCTCGAAGCTCGATCTCGGGACGGCCGTCGAGCGCCACGCTCGGGAGTACCTCACCGCCCTGCTCGAGGCGGGACTGGTCAGCGGTCGCGATCCCAGCGGCGTCGCAGCGGCGTGCCTCTACAAGGCCACGGGGGATCGCGAGGAGTGGCCGTCGATCACGCAGGTCGCGGCGGCCGAGGTCGCCGGTGTCGCACCGGTGACCATTCGGTCGACGGTCTCGAATCTCGACGACCTCTGAGTCGACTCTCGAATGACGTCGTAACTGATGCCCGCCGGTCGGCGCTACGTCGTCCGGAGCGTGTCCGTACTCGGCTCGTAGACCTCGCCTTTCTGTTTGAGCTTGTCGATCTCGTGTTCGGCCTTGGACTGATCCATCCCGATCTCGTCGGCCCGCTCCATGACGATGTCGACCGGCGCACCGTCGTCGTACTCCTCCTCGATGTCGCTGATGAGCTGTTTGAGGTTCTTGATCCGGTCGCGCTGGGACTTCGAGGTGCCGGCCTCGACGATGTCCGCGTCGAACTCGCCGGTTTCGGGGTCGACCCCGACGTCCTGCAGACACGAGCGAACGATCTCGATGACCCGCTCGGCGTCGTCCTGTTCGACCGTATCCGACAGCCGAACGCGGGCGCTCGCCTCCGAAAGCCGAACCAGCGCCTCGAGCTTTCGCGCCGTGACGGGCACCGCCGCGTCCTCGTCGGTCCCCTTCGACCGCAGATCGACGTAGAAGTCCCGGATCGCGTTGCGGGCTTCCTCGGTCATCCGCGGGTGGCAGTTCTGCTTCGAGTAGGCGATGTACTTCCGCAGGAGGTCGGCGTCGATCTCCGGATCGACCTGCTCGGTCATCTCGTCGATCTCCTCGGTGCTGACCTCGAGCTGGTTCATCTCCTTGCGCTGGGTCGTCAACTCCCCAGCGTAGTTGGTCGTGATGATGTGTTCCGCGAGGTTGCGGTCTTTCTCCTCGTCCGGCGTGTCCGTGACCGTAAAGATCAGGTCGAACCGCGAGATCAGCGCCGGCTCGAGATCGATCTGCTCGCTGATGGGTTCGTACTGGTCGAAGCGGCCGTACTTGGGGTTCGCCGCGCCGAGCAGCGAACACCGGGACTTGAGCGTGGCGTTGATCCCCGCCTTCGAAACCGAGATCTTCTGTTGCTCGAGGGCCTCGTGCATGGCACTCCGATCTTCCGATCTCATTTTATCTAATTCGTCGATGGCAGCGATCCCCTGATCGGCGAGGACGAGTGCGCCGGCCTCGAGGCTCCACTGCTGACCGTCGCCGAAGTCGTCGCGGACGGCAGCGGCCGTGAGACCCGCCGAGGACGACCCCTTCCCGGAGGTGTAGACGGATCGCGGTGCGATGTTCTCGATGTAGCCGAGCATCTGCGATTTGCCTGTACCCGGGTCCCCGATCAGGAGCATGTGCAGGTCGCCGCGGATCCGCGAGCCGTCGGGGAGTTGCTTCGTGACGCCGGAGAACAGCTGGAGGATCATCGAGAGCTTCTCCTGATCGTAGCCGTAGATCGAGGGCGCGATGGAGGCGACCATCTGCTCGTAAATGTCCTCGCGGTTCGAGATCTCGTAGATCGCCTTCTTGTCCTCCTCGGTGATGTCCATGTCCTCGAACTGCTCTTCGTCGATCTCGACGGACATCCCCTCCATGTAGAAGTCGAAGACGGGCGACTTCTCCTGCTGGTCGCCCTGTTGCTCGAGCCGGAGGACGCCGGTTGCGGAGACGTGGTCGCCGGGGGTGACCTCGCCGGTGATGTCGTCTTCGATGTTGATGTCGAGGGACTGCGGGGTCTCCCCGCCGCGGAGCCCTTCGGGACTCTCCTGAATCCGAAGTTTCTGCGAGTCGACAAATTCGGATTGGTCGAAATTGACGCGGAAGGGGCCCTGTCGTTCACAGCCCTGACACTCGTGGGGCTCCTGGAAGTCGCCGCTGGACTGGGGGACCCGGGTGAGCGTGCCACAGAGCTGGCACTCGAAGGCGGCCTCTTCGATCTTCGGGCGGACGTCGGTGGCCTTCCGGATGATGCCCCGTACCTGCACGAGGGAGTTCATGTCCCGGGCGCGGATCTCCCGGATTTCGGGTGACTCCGTGTCGGGGAGGTTCCGGACCCGGACGTGGGCCTGTCCGAGACTCACGTCGATCGGGAGGTCGTACAGCCGCAGCGCCTCCTCGGCGTAGCGCTGGAGCTGTTCCGGCTGGTTGATGAAGTCATCCGCGAGGTCCGGATCGAACCGGTAGAGGTCCTGCCAGTCGACGTGGAGCGATCGCTGTTCGTTCGGATACCGCTGCGCAAGCTGCTTGATCTCGTTGTCGTAGTAGTTGCGGAAGAACTGCTCGAAAGAGTCGACGAGTTCGGAATTTCCCGCTTGCGCCATTGCACTGTCCTAGGACTGCCATCCGGTATAAATGGTCGTATACCGGGGTGAAACTGATCCGCTCGATTGACACTCGACGAGCAACTGTCCTGGCCGACGACGCAGGGAATTCGTCCCGAGAACCCGCTATCGAAGCCGCTCGAGATGGCGTCGTTCCCTGCGTCTGCGGCCCGAGAAATCGTGGGGGCGATTCTGACCTCGTCGACCCGTCCTGTATCCGAGCGGGTCGCGGTGGAATTCGACACGCCGTGTCCCGTCACCCTGTCGACGGATCGCCTCTCCGTCGGTGATTTTACTCCGGACAGGTATGTATCCTCGGCCAACGTATTTTGGGAGCGGGCGAACGACCGGACGCCGGATACCGTCTCGGACTCACTCGTCGCCGCCCGCCGTGTCGCCGAGGCTGTCGGCGGCGACGCCGAGCGTGGCGATCGATCGGAACGCTTCTTCGACGGTGAGGTCGACCTCGTGGACCTTCTCGGTGGGCATGTGCATCACGTACCCGTTCGTGGCGGGGTTCGGTGCGAGCGGGACCATGATCGTCACCATCTCGTCCTCGCCGGCGCTGGCTTCGACCACGGGCGGCGTCTCTGCGGTGAGAAAGCCGAGCATGTACGCCCCCTCGTGGGGAAATTCGACGAGTTTCACGTCCTGGAACTGGTCCGTCTCGTCGTCCAGCAGGAGGCTGCTCGCCCGCCGGATGCTCTCGTAGACGGTGCTGACCCCGGGAATCGTCTCCATCGTCGCGTGGACTCGCTTGGAGAGGTACGTTCCCGGGGTGTACTCCGCGACGATCCCGACCAGCAGGAACACCCCGAGTACGGAGAGCAGCGTCGCGAACTGGATCACCGGAACCGGCGGTTCGTCGGCCCAGATGTAGGTCACGCCGGTGATAATCGGCGAGAGCACGCCGAGAATGAAATCGAACACGACGAGGACGACGAGCAGCGTCGCGACCAGCGGAATCGTGATCACGACTCCGTTGATCAGCAGCCGCTTGAGTCTCGAAACGGGAGAGGCCATGTGTTTTGTCACTTGCGCTGACTCCGAAATCGTTGGGGTTACGAGCGGATCGGGTACCGATCTGTCGACGGACGGCCGTATTCGCTACTCCCACAGGTGGTCACGGGCGATCCATTCCTCGAGTAGTCACGGAGAGACGCGATTTCGGTCCTGCGACGTCGACCGAGTGTTCTCATCGGTCTCAATATCGGATTTCCCGCAATAACAGAACGCCGATGAAAGCCGTTCATAACTGATTGTCTGACGTGCGTCATTAGAGGACCATCTGGTTTTATATACGGGAATCTGGCAGCGATACCTGTGAATCACACTCAGTCGATAAGTTTCAAGATCGTTGAAAAAGTCGCCAAACGCGAACGAGTATCACCAGAAGAACTCCGACCACCGCTCCACTCCGTTATTGATACGGACGCACTCGACTCGCTCTATCGATCAACGATCTCCGAGAGGAGCTCTCCTGAAGTCGAATTCGAATACAATGGCTATACGATAACTGTGGATAGTACGGGAGACGTGGATGTCAGAGATCAGGTGTCGACGGAAGGACCGGCACAACAACCGTGTGAATCTCTCTGAGGGGGCCGGATACTAACGCTATTCGTCAAACACCTCTACTACATCTTCCAGCCACCGCTGGGCCAATTCGTTTCCGTGATATCGGATGGTGTCACTTCGGTTCTCGAATTCCAGCCACCCCCTCGATTGCAGTTTTGGCAGATGCTTGTGCTGGAGCAAAAGTGAGAGTTCCTCGCGGTCTTTGTCCGGAACTCGCGCCTCTATGTGAGCGACCACTTCATCGACCGTACTGGTCTTTCCGCTGTTGTGATTCTCGAAATAGTGGATCGTCTCTCGCCGGACACTATTACTCAGCGTATCCATGAATCGATCTATCATCGGCGCCTTATCCGGATAGCACCCACCGAAGCCCATGGGACATTTTAACAGACAACCGCTAATAAATGATGTGTAAATAAATAACCATGACGCCCCTTCTGGCACCGTCTAGTTAGCGCGGTTTGAGAAGTGAGCAGGTCGTAGAGTTGGTTTGGAATGATGCTCGCAGACCTGCTCAGCGAGAGCTACGCGGCGGAATTTGATGAATGTTGGGAGCGTGAGCGGAC
>NZ_JAMQOT010000015.1 GCF_029502005.1 Natrinema salsiterrestre
AAGAGGTAAGTCAGTGCCATCTATCGTCGCACCTCGTTCCGGGCGACCAGCGTCTTAGCGGCGTTCGCGTCGACGACGCTCGTCGACGCGATCGGCTCGAGCCACGACTCGAGATCCGTCGGGATCGGACCTGACTCGCCGGCGGGAATCGTGAACTGGACGGCGTCGTGCCCGCGGTTGACGATCGCGTTCAACGCGAAGAGCGAGCCGTCGACGTCGAAGGTGAGCTGGGCGCGATCGCAGACCATCGCGACGTCCATGAGGTCGACGTCGAACAGCTCGACGCTCGAGGGCTGATCTGCCTCGAGGCCGACCGTCGTCCAGGAGTCGGTGCTCGAGTCCCAGGTTTCGGCCTCGAGAGTACCGGCGGGCTCGTCGAGCCGGAGGCGGATCCGGCCGTTGTCCAAGACGATTTCGTCGTCGAAGTCGTGCTGGGTCGAGAACAGCTTCTGCCACTGCAGGTCGCCGTCCGCGTCCAGCTTCGAGGCCTCGCCCAGCGTGTCGTAGATCCGGCAGTCGGTCAGCTCCTCGTCGGTGTACGGAACCTCGTAGATCAGGGTTGGGTCCTCCACCCCGACCGCACTCTCGCCGCCCTCGAGGTCGTAGATATCGACGTCGCCGAGCTCGGCGCTGCGGGTCTCGATCGCTGACGCCGACTCGCGGCTCTGATCCTCCGCGTTGAACCACTGGACCTTCGAGGCGGCGGCCGGCACGCCGACCTCGACGGGCGCCGTGTCGTTGCCGAACGGGTGGTCGAGTTGGCGCCGGTTCGGCTTCACGGCTCGCCAGTAGTCGTCTTGTGTGCCCTTCTTCCGCAACTGCAGGTCGTAGCGTTGGACCAGCGTCGTCTGGGGCTGGATCTGGTCGACGTCCGCGCTCTCGAGGGCGTAGTAGCCGTCCTTTGACGTCTTCTCGCCTACCCCCGCGAGCGGGAGTTCGTCGAAGCCGGAGGCCCGACCGAGCTCCTCGAGTTCGTCGGCCATTTTGCCAGCATATCGCGCTCGGTAGACGCCCGAGACGGTTTGGTCACCGGGTTGGCCGCTGAGCTGTTCGACGATCCCGCCGTCCTGTTCGAGGATCCCCGACGTCGCGAGTTGCTGCTGCAGTTGGCTCAGAAGGCCAGACTGCGAGTCTTGTGGGACGACGAGCGTGTAGAGTTGTAGGTCTGTCATCGGTTATCCCTCGGTCTGCTTGCTGCCGTCGATCGACTGCTGCAGGTCGACCGTCTCCACCCAGGTCACTGACCCATCGAAGACGCTGCTCTCCTCTTCTGAGTCGAACATCACGTTGGGGTTCTCCGGAACGACCTGCAGCGGGCTGTATCGGCCCTCGGTGCTGTACTCGCCGACCTCGAGGAGCGCCGGGTTCGTCGAGTCGATCCGGGCGGCGTTGAGGTAGCGGTCGAAGACGGCCATCTGCGCGTGGAGGTCCTCGCCGGTCGCATCGGTCTTCGTCCCACCGTCACCGGTGTCGCCCCACTGGTGGGGTGAGCCGGTGTAGCCGCGGAAGTCGAGCGTGATCGCGTGGATCCCGCCACCGATATCGAACGAGAGTTCCTGCCGAATGCTGGCCGCGTCGACGTCCGTCTGCTCGGCGAGATAGTCCAGAATGGTGCTCGCGCCGGTCGCGAGCGTTCCCTCCGACTGGAAGAACTCCTGGGTCCGAGTTTCGAACTCGACCATGATATCGGACGGGAACACGAACGTCCCGTCGACGGTCGAGCCGCCGATCTCCGCGTTCTGGATCTCGACCTGCGGGCTGACCCAAGTCATCCGTCAAACCCCCGCTCGAGCTTCTCGATTCGGCTCTCGAGGTCGCGCTTGTCTTGCTCCTGTTTCCGCTTCAATTCGCGGAGATCCTTGACCTGGTACGTCGGCGAGTGGTTGATTTCCATCCGTTGGCGCGACCGTTCGCGGGCCCGGTTCGTCCCACCTGAGGAATTGGAAGAGGATGTACTGTTGCCGCTGTTTGAGTCCGACTGCATCGATTTGACCCAGGCATCGGCTTCCTCAGGCGGCACGAGCTGGTTCGGGTTCTCGATGTTGTTCGGCATGCTCACCCCCTCGGGCAAGGGCGGTTCGGTGTCCGCCGCGTCCGTCCCTGCCGACGACGTCATGGTGTCCTGGTTGGGCTGGCCCTTGTCGTCATGCATGTCGATGAGCTTGCTCATCCCGACCGAGCCGATGATCGCGGTTGCGGCGACCGGAGCGACGAACGAGGTCAGCGCCGCCCCGCTGATCAGCGAGGTTATCCCGGCGCCGCTGACCATCGACGTGATCGACGTTCCGGTCACGAAACTCGCGATCGAGACGCCGCCGGCGATGAACGTCCCGAGCCCCACGCCGGTCTCGACCAACTCCGACGCCGGTAGCGGCCCCGTGATGAGGTCTCCGAGGTTGTTCAGCGGGTTAACGATATCCGACACAGTCGCCTTCCCCTCGATGAGGTTCTTCGCCATCACGCCGCTGGTGATGAGTGTCGCGGCAGCGAGCCCACCGCCGATTAGCGCCGAAGCGCTGACCGAGGTGACCAGCGAACTGAGACTGGCCGGGACGATCAGTGACGTGAGACTGGTCCCGCTCAGCATGCTGCTGATGCCGGCGGTGGTGATCAGGCTGGAGGCCATGCCACCTCCACCGCCACCACCGCCGCTGCTGCGTTCGGTCGCCTCGAGGAGTTGCGAGAGGATCGTGTTGCGCTCCTGGTCGAGTTCGAGCGTCTCCTCAAGCGTCCCTGAGACGCCGGAGAGCTTGGTGCCGACGGCCGTCGTCGCCGTCGACCCGAGGCCACCTCCTGTTCCACCGCCCATGCGTCTGGCCGTCGTGCCACCCGTCTCGATCCCGACGCTGACGCCGCTCAACTCGCGCTCGAGTTGTCGACTGGCGCTTTTCACCGACGAGTCGCTAAAGGACAACTCCGCCTTTGTGCTAAATTCTGTCATGTGTTGTGAACTCTTTTTGTCACTGATCTCCCAGTTGGCTGTATGAAACGACGACAGCTACTGGCAGTCACGGGCACTGTTGCAGTCGCGGGATGCCTCGCCGATTCGTCAACGGACACGGACGAGCCAGACGATGGGAATGAATCCCCAAGCGATGAGCAACCGCCGGAGGTCGACACGACCGTTACCGATGCAACCCTCGAGACCCGAGAGTTGGATGGCGACCGCACCGAGACCGCCGTAACCGGGCTCGTTGAGAACACCAGCGACGCCCGCCTCGGACTTGTGAGCGTTGCGGGGAAGTTCTACGATGCCGACGGGCAGTTGCTCTCCTCGTCGCCGTGGGACGTCCGCGACCTCGAGCCCGGCCAGGTCTGGGAGCCCTGGATCCCGTACATGGGCGAGGGCGACGTCGATCACGCCGAGTTGGTCGTCACGGACGCCACCGCGCACTCCCGGACGATCGCCCCGAACGGGATGGTCCTCGAGTCCCACGACATGCAGATCCCGACCGACGACCTTGCTATGCCGCGCGTCCTCGGGACGGTCTCGAACCAGTCCGAGTCCGACGTCGGGATCCTCCAGGCACGACTGAAGACGATCGCCGACAACGGCAACCTGCTCGAGACGGGGATCGCGTCGATCCAGAACTTCGGCGCCGGCGAATCATGGGACTTCGACCAGCAAATTCACTTCAAAAACCCCGACTGGAAGGAGCGGATCGGCGGCTACCAGATCGTGCTGACGGCATGATCACTCCGGACTGCGCCGGCCGTACAGTTCGGCCGCGACCAGCTCGATCAACTCGAGATCTCGGACGGAGCACTGCCGAGCCTCACGTGGCGAGATCCCACACGCGCCGGCGACGCCGATAAGAAGATCCGCTCTTACGTCCTGTCCGATGCGGTCGCTTGCATCTCCGCGTACAATTCGCTGTAGCTCGTCTCTCCGTTTCCCCCCACTCCAGTGAGCTCGTCGATCCGAGTTTGAGCCCACTTTGTGTAGGCGAGTGGGAGTTGCGAGACGGCCCCGATCTGCTGGTCGTCGTCCATGCCGTCGTCGACGTAGGGCGCGTCGACAGTTCCACGGGCGACCTGATAGATACGAACCGCACCCTGCCCACTGCCATCCGCGATGTCGTCCTCGATCGAGCCGAACTCGCCGGCTGTGAGGCCGCCGAGTGTGATCGTGTCGGCGTCCTCGTCCCACTGGGGGGCGTAGTCCGCCTCGAAGGCCTCGTCCCGGGCCCAACGGACGCCCTCGAGCGTGGTTTCGAGACCGACGCGTTCGTTCTCAAACCGTTGCGCGACAGGGTTGTCGTCCTCGATGTCCTCCAGGACGTCGTCCAGTTCGGCGATCTTGTCCTCGAGGCGCTGTACCTCCTCGTCGAGGTCGTAGGTTTCAGTTCGAAGTGGCATGATTAGGCGACCGTCACCCCGCCGGTGACGTTGAACGTCGTCGAGTCGGTCGTGTCGGTGTCTCCGTCGGTAATGACGTCGTTCCAGCTGTTGGTGCTGGGTTTGAGCTTCGCGAAGTTGTACGTCGAGACCGGCGTCCCGTCGACGGCAGCCTCGAGCGACCCCGTGACGCTGTCCATCCGGGCCGCTGTCTCAGTCGCGCCAGCACTGCCGTACGCGAGTTCGGTCCTCGAGGGCCCGGCGATGGTCGCGTCGACGGTCAGCTCCATCTCGGGTCGCGCGAGGACGGCGTCGACGGCGACGTGATCCGCGCCGCGCTGGAAGCGGCTGATGTTCGAGATCGACAGTTCGGCCGACTGTAGTTTGGCGACTGTCGTCCCATCGATCTGGAGCGTGATGCCGTGGAACGTTGCCGACGTCCCGTCGCTGACCGTGTTGATCGACGAGGGCGTGATCGACGTGTTCAGCTTCTCGTCCGCGTAACCCATCGACAACGAGTACGTGAACTCATCACCCTGCTCGTAGCTGACCGAGTAGTCGAGCGGGATGCAGCCGATCAGTTCGCGCTCGGCGGTCCCGTCGAGGTAGTCGATCCCGGTGAACACGCGACCGCTCGCCGCTCTCCCGGGCGTGAACCCGGTCCCGCCGTCGTTGAAGACGAGGTCCTCGACGTCGCCATGGACATCGCTCGAGACGGTTGCCTCGATGCCGAACGCACCTTCGAGGTTGCCGGCGATCGACTCGACGTACTCGGCGCTGTCGCCCTCGGTCATGTTTGAGAGCCCCCGGTCAAGCTCGAGGTCGGTCACCGACGGGTTTCGCCCGAACTTCCAGTAGTCCGGGTTGCCGTCGGAGTCGCCGTCGACGAGGTCGCCCATGAACGTCTGTTCTTTCCCGAACGCCACCGTTGCCGCGCCAGCGCCCGTCATTGCCGATCACTCCCCGTCTCCGATTCCAACGCCCGTTCCAGGCGCTCGATCTTCCGATCACGCTTTCGTAGTTCCTCCTGGACGACTTCCTCGGCCTCTTCCCGGGCCCATTCCCGAGTGCGTTTTTCGACGTGTTCCCCTAGGCCGTCGCAGTTCTCGTTGTGCGAACATTCGAATTGTTCGCTATCTACCATACAGTACCACCGCCGTCAGTGTCGTATCGTGTCGAGTCATGGTTGGTTTGCGTAACCGATAAACCGGTGCTCCCAGTCCCGCCGAAAGTAGTCCTCGTCCTCGACGCTCAGATCTTCCTCGTTCTCCGGTGGCGAGATCGTGTGATAGGCGACCGAGCCGATCGGGTCGTCGTCGACGTCCTCGACCGTCGGGTAGGACCGCTCCTGCGCGATCGCGTGCTGAGCGTATCGGACCAGCTTCTCGAAGTGGTCTGACGAGTCGATATGCCCGAACTCACCGGACTGCGAGGTCATACCCTCGAAGCGGATCGAAACCGTCGTTTCGACGCGATGGTTGTATTCATCGCCAACTGGCGTCGGCTCTCGGTTGTTCAACGTGGCTCCGATTGCGTTCCACTTCGTGAGCTCGCGCTCCAGTGTTCGTTCGCCGGTCTCGAGGACCTCCGGCTCGTTGCGATGGATCCGCGCTTGGACTGGGTCACCGTTCTCGTCGGTCGGCCAAGCGGCCGGCCAGTTCGTCTTGATCGCCTCAAGGAGCCATCGCACTTCGTCTTGTACCATCTATCAGCTCACCTCCTGTCGCAGCCACTCGAGACCGGCCTGAACGAACCGCGACTGCGGGAGACCGGAGACGTCCACCTCAGGAAGGAACGCCGTTCCATCGGGAAACATCTCCTCCAGGTGCGGGTACTTGTCGCCGTCGAACCGGAAGACGAGCACCGGATCGCCATGGATCGTGTGGTCGCTCGTGCCGTTGTTGTAGAACACGGCCGCGTCGTGATCCCAGCGCCACGTCACGGTCAGTTTGCCGCTCGAGCGTCTTACCTCGGGACCCTCGAACGAGTCGATGATCGGCTCGGCATCGTAGTCGTTGCGCGATCCATAGCTTCGCAGTGTTCCGTGGCTGACGCGTACAGCTTGGAAAACCAGCGGTCGGGCCTTTCCGACCAGTTCGTGCTCGGCCTCGTCGAGGACCGGCTCTGGACCCTCAAGCGAAAACGTAGCGCTGGCCATGGTGTCGCTTGCGCTCATCACGGCACCTCTGCGTCGGGCTCGAGGAGTTTCTCAGCCCGATTGCGCATCTCTTCGGCCTTCGTCTCAACGTTGTACAGCTTGGCGTTGTCTGGGATCTGCGTACCAATCTCTTCGGTGAACTCGGCACCAGCAAAGAGCGCGACTGCCCGGCGAGCGGTCCGCGAGATGCCTTCACGGCCGTAGTCCCAATCGATGTAGACAGCCTTGCTCAGCGACGCGATCTCGTCATCCATCGCGTGGACGTTAAGATACAGCTCGCTGATCCCGTCGTTGTTCACGCGACCCCAATAGTCCTCCCCTCGGTGGGTCAGCCCAGCGCCGCCATCGTAGTCGTCTTCTGCAACCCAGTCATCGTAGCCGCCATCGCCGTTGATGACGTGCAATTCGTTGATCGCGTCGACGTCCTTTCGGTCGAGGCGGATCCGCGTGTACGCTGGGACGGTCTCGTCGACCGGCGGCTCGAGCGCTTCGGGCTCGCCGATCGCGATGCGGATCTCCTGCTTGGAGTCGCGGCGGTCGTGTCGCCGACGCTCGTACCGCGGCCCAGACTCGAGGAGTGCATCGCTGTTCTTCCGACGGCGAGATCGGTCACGCTCGCTCGCGCCGTGGACCATCGCACCGTGGCTGGAAATGTCGTGTTCGTCATCCCGCGTTCGCGGCGCCGTGGGGATGTCGATTTCCGTCGCCTCGTCGAGGATATCCGCGCCAGTCGGTGCGTACCAGTGGCGTTTGTACGTCCGCTCGAGCCACCGACTCTGCGACACGATCGCGTCGACGGCGAGCTGCTTGTCCTGACTGAGATCACCCGGCAGACTCGACTTCTGCAAGGCTCGTCGGACGTCCTCGAGTGTGCAGTAACCTGTTGTCATGAATTAGTCCTCTTCAGGAAGCTGTTCGCCGAGCATCGACATCCGAGTCGACTGGAACGCGTCCACGTAGTACTCTGCGAAGTCCGCATCTGACGCCCTCCAGTGCTCGATGCACTCGTCCAGGTAGGTGCGGATGTGTTCCTCGTCGAGGTTCTCCTCCTCGAGCAACGAGGTGTCAGACCCCCACGGAAGTTCGATATCGTCCGGCATGGCGAGGCTATCCCCCGCCAGCCATCAGTGTGATCGTGGCCTGATCACCAGCTGTCCCGGTCCCGCTCGAGCAGCGAACCCGGACCTCGACGTCGCCGGTCTCGTGGACGTCGTCGTAGTCCGCACTGCCCGTATACTCCGGGCCGACGTTCTCGATCCAGTCACCGCCGCGTCGGCGAGCATCCCACTGATACTCCGCAGCGGCATCGCCGCGGATATGCAGCGACGCGATCGTCGCGCCGAGCATCCGGATCGAAGCCGAACTGCCGGCGGCCTCGATGTCGATCGTCTCCTCGGCGACCTGTGGGGAGTCGCTCACGGGTTAGCCCTCCAATTCGTTCAGCCGGGCGTCGATGGCGTCGAGCGCCGTCGTGCGATCCTGCCCCTCTTCCTCAGCATCCCGGACGAGCTCGAGCCATCGTCGGTCCTTGGTGGACTCGACGTGCTTCTGGATCTCGGAGACGGTGTGCTCCCCGGGATCGTAGTCCTCGCCTTCGTAGGTCGGGACACGTTCGTCGTCGCTGTCTTCGTCGCCGGAGGCCGACTCATCGGATGCGTCGTCTTCGGAATCCGCTGACGCGCCGCTCTTGTCGTCTGCGTCGGCAGCGAGTTGGGCCTCGAGAGCTTCCATCGAGTTCTGGTCGGTGTTGTCGGGCTCGGGAAGTGGTGCGACGAAGTCACACCTCGAGCACTGCTCGCCGTCCTCGAGGGTATCGTGATCGACGGTACACCCGTCACGCTCGCCGTCGACGCGTTCGAAGTCGCCACGCTCCTCGCAGAGGTACGCGGCCAGCTCTTCGTCGACGGTGACGCGGTCGCCAATCGAGAACCGCTGGTCGATCGGTCGGATGTAGACCCGTCCGCCACGGACCTTCTCAACTGCGCGCATGATCAGGCGCTACCGGTGGCGACGACGACCCAGCCGCTAGCCGTGCCGTCGATGTTGAGGACGGTCGCCGTTGCGCCCTGTGTAGTGATGTTGCTCGGTCCGGTGCCGACGAAGTCCGCGTCAGTGAACGACAGTGTCGGCGTGTTGGCGCCGCCGTCGTGGACGACCGTGACCTCGCGGCCCTCTGCCGCTGCACTCGAGAGGTCGACCGTGTTGGTGCCGTCAGCCGTGACGACGTGGGCGTCCGCGTCTTCGGTGACGACGGTATCTGCGCCGTTGGCCGGCGCGTCGGTCGTGACGTTGCCGCGAGCGCCGTCAGTGAGTGCGAGGCCGCGTTCGTATCGGTCTCGCATCTCTGCGTTCGTAGTCGGGCCAGCCATCAGTCGTCGACCTCCTCGCCGTCGATGTAGATGTCGACCGGTTCGCCCTCCGGGATGCGGTACTCGGTCCCCTGCGCCTTGATCACGACTGCGTCGTCAGCGTCGTGGTTGTGGTAGACGTCAGCGAGGGGTTCGTCGTCGTGATCATCGGGCGTCCCCCGATAGACCGTTGTTCGTGTCATGTCAGGTCACCACGTTAGGCCGCCGGATCCTGGATGTTCTTGACCAGGGTGCCCGCCTGAAGGGACTTGATCTGGAAGTCGAACTGTCCCTCGAGCCAGTTACGCGAGTGGAGCGCGTTCTCGTTGACCTTGTCGGAGTTGGTCGTCTGGTCGAGTTCCATCTCGCGGAAGAGGCCGTACGCCAGGTTCTCGGGGTTGGTCAGCATGGCGTAGTTGTTTGGCCAGCCGTTGACGCCGATGATGTCGTACTCGAAGGGCGTGACGTCGCCGTCGCCCATGAGGACAGCTGCGCCGCCGACGTCCTCGCGTTCGGTCAGGTCGAAGTTGTACTGCTGGACCTGGTCCGGGCTGCACAGCCAGACGACGTCGTCGGGATCACGGAAGCGCGGGTCCAGCTGCTGGACACCGTCGTTGAACATCTTCGTGTCGATCGGAGCGTCGCCCATGTCGACCTCGGGCATCGAGTCGACCTCGCCTGCTGCGGTGTTCTCGAGTCCGATGCGGTCCGAGTTGCTGTCCTTGCCCTCTGCGACGGCGATCCAGCCGTTCCAGGTGGCGTCGAGATCCGACGCACCGGCGCCAGCGTAGGACTCGAGGTTGCCGTTGGTGGCGTTCGCTCGCATGCCGATCAGGCCGACGTCGTTCGCCCAGCGCTGGATGAACTCGTCGATGATGTACTGCCCGAACTCGTCGTTGCCGTAGTGGGTATTCTTCAGCGCGTCCCGCTCGGGCTCGACGAGGATGTAGTACTGCTTGTCCGTGGTGTTGAACTTCACCTCGCCGGATTCGGCGTCGGCGCTCTGGGTTCGGTTGCCGCCTTCGTCGCGGGTGTTGCCCGAGAGCATCGGAACACCGAACCGAGGGACGTCCGCCTCGAGACGGTCGAGCGGCATCACGTCGGCCATACCGAGAATCTCGATCTCCTCCTGCGTCCGGGTGAGGAACTCCTCGAACGTCTCGGGGGCGAGCTGGTAGCCGTCCAGTTCGGCCAGGCCGATGTCCTTCTGCGTACCGTGCAGGGCGTCGCGATTCTGCTGTCGTGCCGTGGAAAGGTTGGTACTCATTTGTTGACCTCGTTAGTTGAGCATCTTGCCGAGCTGGTCCAGGTTCTCCTCTTCGCCGCTGTCGCCGGCCGCCGCTGCGGCCTCAAGCTGCTGGCTCTCGCCCCCGACGCCGGACTGCTGGGCGATCGTGTCGAGGCGGTCCTCGACTTCGTCGACGCGGGCAGCCTTCTCGTTGAGTCGCTCGATCGCGTCTGCGACGCCGATGTCGGACCCTTCGTCGACGCCGAGGACGGCCTTCGCTGCGTCCTCGCGGACCTCGTAGGTCTCGCCGTCGATCTCGATCTCCGCGGTCTTCGCCTCGGGCCCGGTCAGGCTCTCGGTGAGGTTCTCGACCGCCTGCGTCAGGTCCTTGATCTGTTCTGCGTTCTGCTCGGACAGGGACTTGTCGCCGTCCCCGCCGTCGGTGGAGTCATCGTCAGTCATGTCTGTCTCTGTAGAGTTATCGGCGGCCTCTGTGCCACCATCGTCCGGCGTCTCGCCGCCGGCAGCGTGTTCGTCGCCCGATTCGTCAGCGTCAGCCTCGGCCTCGAGGATGGCTTTCGAGTGGATCCGCTGGGCCATGTTGGCGAGCCCGTCGACCGGGCTGTCGACCGTTCCCAGCGATTCGACGACGTTGCCTGTCGCCTGCTCGAGGTCGCCAACGCTCCCGTAGACCGAGACATGCGGGTCATCCAGTTCGTCTGGATACGCCGCGCGTCGCCAGTCTACGTAGACGTCGTGTTCCGGGAAGTCGACGCCCATCCCGAGGAGATCGCCGTCGTAGTCCGTCTCGTCGTCATCGGCTGCACGGACTCGGAACACGTCGACGCCGACCGTGTCCTCCTTGGTTACGGCCTTTGCGTTGTCCACGTCAAGCGGGCTCCCTCCATCCTCGTCGTCCGGCCATTCGCGAGCGGTGTGCTCCGAGAGATCGAAGCCCCACTCGTCGCGATCGGTGAACCGCTCGATACCGTGTTCGATGCCGGCATCCTCGAGGACGTCAACAGACGCGTCGATCGTCGCGAAGAGGCGGTCGCGGTTCGACGTCGAGAGAGTCCGCCCCTCCTTGTCGGTACCCCGATTCGGCGCGTTGTCGGTCGGGGCCATGATGTAGCCGTCCTCCGGGGGCCCGGACGCCTTCGACGCGTCGGGGTCGCCGAGGAACGTGTCCACGGCAGCCTTACCGATCCGGTGGAAGATGCTCTTCTCACCGGGCTCGGCAGACCCCTCGGCCTCGGTGGCCGCGTTCAGGACGTCCCAGAGGCGTTCGGCCTCGGCCTCGGAGTGGCCGCGATCGAGCGCCTCCTCGACGAAGCCGTCGCGATCGCCGAGGTAGTCACCGAGCCGCTTCTCGGCGTCGGCTTTCGTCTCGAGAATCTGTGCATCCGGCACGGCCGGAATGTCGACCGCCGAGACCTCGCGGATGATTCCGTCGACGAGCTCCCAGATGAGGGCGTCCTCACCGAGTGCGTCGGGAACCGCGACGTCGTCGACCTCGTCCGCGTCCTGCTCGAACGGGCCGTTCCAGCCGACCTGGATCGCACCGATCGAATAGCCTTCGAGGATGCCGTCGGCGATCAGCTCCCAGAGGTCGCCGTTGTCGATCTGCCACTCTTGGACCCACGCGCCAGCGGGCGCTTCGGTGCCACCGATCTCTGTGGCCTCGTCGAGGACCTCGTTGCGCTCGAGGTCCATCCAGCCGTCAGGGAAGACGGCGTGCATGACGCCGCCGCCGGCCTCGCCAGCCTCGACGAACGTCTCGAACTGGTCCGCGAACTCGCGGATGGTCTCCTCGCGAGCGAAGTCGTTCTGGAGATCGGCTTTGTCCGGCACCATCACGATGCCAGCCGCGATCTGCTCGTCGTCGTCCTTCGTGACGAACTCGACATCCTTGCGGAAAGCCGATCCTCCGGCTTTACTTACGGGTGGCATGTGTCAGTCCTCCACGGTTCGGATCGTGTACGGGACGTTTTCGGGAATGTGGGCCTGGAAGCTGGGGGTGATGCCGTTTGCATGCACCTTGACCTCCGTCCCGTCTACTGCATCGTTGATCGTGAGATCCTCCGGATCGGCCTCGAAGTTTTGTTGGGTCCCAAAACCGTCGTGGATGCTGAGTTGGTACGTAGCCATACGTCACCCCTCGTCGTCATCGTCGTCGGCGTCCGCGTCGGCGTCCTTCGTCTTCCCGAGCTTCTCAGCCCGGTCAGTCGAGAGGACGCCACGCTTTGCGCCGCGCTCTGCGTTCTTGGTAGAATCAGTCATAGGTGGTGCCGGGTCGCTCCCGGCGGAGGCCTCTGGCGCGGAGTCGAACCGCGCGCCGCCCAGTCAGAGGCGAACCGCAACCGCCCGCAGTGTTACATCGGAAGGTCGTCTGGCACCTCACCCGAATCGGGTGACGGGCCCTCCGGCAACCGCTCGTGGAAGTTCGTGATCTCGAGGTAGGCGTACTCGAGGCGGATCGAATCGTAGTGATACCCGCCATGGCTCGAGGCCGACGTCAGCCCGGACCACTCCGTCGGCGGGACATCAACGTAGGCGTACAGCGACGATTGGCCCTCATCGCGGAGGAACGACAGGTAGAGTTCCTGCTCCTCGTGGTCGTAGAGCCCCTCGTCAAGGTTCGAGGAGTTGAATTGCATCTGCTCAACCTCGTCCTTCGTCGTGAGGTCGGTCTTGATCTCGTCCCACTCCCGCTCGCCGATCTTGTTTTCCGGCGGTGGCTCAGCTGCGTTTGCCGATAGAGACGCTTCCGCTTCGCCCCCGCCGGCACCGCCGCCAGTGAACTCTGACTCGAACTGGGCGAGGGGCATATCACCGTACTCGTCATCGCGGGTCGGGAGGCCGAGCTCCTCGAGGACCTGGTTGACCGTTGCGACGCCGGCCAGTCGCATCGACCGGACCCGCTGCTCGGTCATCTGGGCCTCCTCCTTGGGCTGGTCCGCGCCCCGCAACTCGAACTCGATCGTCCAGTCCCGGATCCCGAACGCCTTCTGGTGGAGAATCTGGTACAGGCGCTCGGCGAACTTGTACTGCTCCGGTTGGATTACCTCGAGGGCGAAGTCCTTGTCCTGTTGGTCGGAGTTCGACCGGTTCGACGTCTCCGTGTTGCCGATCTTGACCGGCGGGACCTCCAGGACCTTGGCAATCTCGTGCTCGTTCTTCTTCCGGAACTCCTTGAAGTCCATCTCCTCCGAGATCCCCTGCCCCAGTGGCTCGATCTTGATCTCGACGTCGTTCCCGTCTTCGGTTTTGAGAGCGTTGTCATCAACGAACTTCTCGACCTCGAGGATCACTGCACGATGGGACTCGGCCCGCAGCCCGTTGAGCATCTGCCGGAGATCCTTCCGGGACTCCTCAGACAGCTCCCCACCAGTGACCTTGATGACCATCCGCGGGATGGTGTCGTTGTCGAAGAAATCCCGATTGTAGTCCTTCGCCGCTTCGTCCGCGGTGATCGTCCGGATGGCGCTCACCCAGTCCGGGATCCCGTAATCATCGCCGCCGGGAGACGGGTTGGTGACGAAGATCAGTTCGTTCGCCGGCGCGTTCTCGAGGTTCTGTGCGGACCCGGTGGCGACGTCGCCCGTTTCCCGGTCGACGAAGATCGGTTCCTCGTTGCCATTGGTCTCGCGATAGCGAACACTCGCCGAGTCGTCATCGCCACCAGTGATCTCAATGTCAAGCCCGCGGTAGCGGTCGCCGGCCTCACCGAAGTAGCGGCGCCGGCCATCCCGAATCTGGACGTATCCGCGGCTCGCGAACTCCGCGACGTCGCCGTCGACGTAGCGCCCTTCCTCTGGGTGGCGGGGTTGATCGAACCGACTCTGGGGCTTCCGGACGCGAACAGTCTTCGCCGGGACGTGCGCAAGGCCGACCGGCTTCCCCTCGAGGTCGGTCAGGATCTCGAGACAGCACCAGCCGATCAGATGATAGTCCTGACGCGCCAGTTCAAGGACCTCGACCGGCGTCGTCGGTTCGGCCTTCTGGCGGGCCTTCGTCTGCCAGCGTGAGTCGAGGCCACGCCAGAAGTTTCGGATGACCTCCTTCTCGGTATCGTCGGCTTCGTCTTCGTCGACGTCGGTGTGGGTCGCGATGGAGAACCCGTAGCCGACCTCGTAGCGGGCTTTCTTCCGGATCCCCGTGGAGAGCGTCTCGTTGAGCTCGTGGAAACTCGCCAGCCGGTATGGGTTGTACGGCGGCTTGACGCCGGCGCCGTGGGTCCGGATCCGCCGGTCGGAGAGTTGGGTACTGTTCTCCGCTTTCGACAGTGGTGTCCCGCTACCGATCCCTGATACCTTTACTGAGACCTCGCCCTCGTCGCTACTCATCGTCGATCACCGTGCGCCCAGTTGTGTTTGATCGTCCAGTTGCGTTTGATCGGCCTGTCCAGTCAGCACCACGCCCTGTGACCGCCTCGTGGACATGGTCAGTATGCTCGTCCAGTTCCTCGAGCGTTTCATCGTCGAACCAGTGACCTGGGTAGAAGATGGAGAGGATCGTCTGTCGCTTATACGCGCGCTGGTCGGCGAGACAGTTCGAACACACTACCTCTCCAGTGTCGATCTCGTGTCCCTCGACATCGTCGTCCCACTCGTCTCGAGGCCACTTGCACCAGACGCAACGGTCCTCGTCGACGGGCTCTGTGCGGGCCTCGTCTCTGTCCCATCCAACGATACCCTCGAAGTCGTGATATGGCTCGTCCGAATCTGTCATAAGTAACTCACTCCTGTCGACTCAGAACTTGACTGCTGCGTCGACGCCGTCTGGCGGGTGATCGCCCCTGCTGCGTGGCACGCGAGCGCGATCGACCAGAACGATTCGCCGTGCCCTTCGCCCGTCTCGACGGCGTCAAGGTCGTTCGTGACGACCTTGAGCTGACGATTCTGGCGGCCGTCGGGAAGCAATTTGATCCGGCCGGTTGACTCGTGGACGTCGAACGAGCTCGCCACCTCCTGGTTCGTTGGCCGGTTGAGGCTGATCGGGACCATCTCCGACGGGAGCATCCCCATCTCGTCAAGGCCCTCGTACTCGCCTCGAGTGTTGTCGTAGGGCAGCGACCGGATGTTGAAGTAGTCGACCGCCCGCTGGCAGTACTCAACTTGCCGTTTGTAGTCCCAGCCGTCCATCCACTTCGAATGGACCTGGAAGAGGTGGCCGGCAGGCGACCGGACGGCCAAGTCATCACCCACTCGGATCTCGCGATCGAGCAGCGCGAAGACCGCGAGGTGTGCCGGGTGGCGCTTCTTCCCGATGTCGAGACCAGCGACGCAGCCGTTGAACGACCACTCCTCTTCTTGTGCGACCCAGCGGCCCTCGAGGCCGCGCTCGCCGTAGTCCTCAAGGCCCTGAACCGACATCCCGGCGATATCCTCATCCCGGAAGTAACCGATCTCACTCGAGCGCGGGGAGACCTGGTACTCCTGGTTGAACGACTTGTCCCCGAGCTTGTGTTTGAGGCCGATCAGATCGTCGTAGGTCTTCCACTCCGGCCAGAGTACCTCCTCGCGATCGTAGTCCTGGATCGCCGGCTCCTCGAGGCGGTGGAAGTCCGCCAGCAGCGCATCGTCGAACGTGAAGTCCTCCTCCGTCTGGGGCGTTGTGCTGACGTGCAGCTCGGCGACGTCGCCCGACGGGATCGACATGATCGCGTCCTTGAAGATGCGGTTGATCTTGAGGACGCGGCCAGGATCGAGGCCGGCGTCCTGCTTGTTGTCGTCCTGGAACGGGTCGTCGACGATGACGATATCGGAGTGTTTCCCGCGGACCATCTGCTGGACGCTCGCCGGCGAGATCGAGACGACGTGGTCACCGTCCCAGCTGTAGGCCCCGCGGCTCTCCGCACGCGGCTTTAAGTCGTTGACGTCGTCGAACCACGGGTTGCGATCGATCAGCGGTTTGATCCCGTCCGTGTTCTCGGCGCCGATGTGGTACCGCGCCATCGGCTGGTTGAACGAGAAGTAGAGGATCTCGAGGTCCGTCGGGCCGTCGGCCCACTTGCAGTCGGGATCGGCATCGAACCGGTTGCGCCACACCCACCACGTGACGTATGCGTAGTTCCCAGTGGATTTGAAGTGGTCTCGAGGGCCGACGACGACCGACCGGTCGTTCTCCTGCAGCCGTCGGCAGCGGGTCGCGACCCACTCGCCGCGGACGAACTCTTCGAACGACGCCGAGAAGATCAGGTCGACGTAGGCCGCGAACGACTCGTAGGTCGCCCGGTAGATTCCCGCGCGTGTCTCCGAGTCGATCTCGGCGGCCGACTGACCGGACACATCTACAGAGCTCATCAGTCGCCGCCCTCCTCGAGGTTGGACTCCGCTGCAGTCGCGATCGCGTCGGACACGTGGCCCGGGATCGAGAGCTCCGTCGTCTGGTTGACATCGGCGTCGACCTCTGCCTCGAGTTTATCCGCCGGCTTCTCGATCACGCCGAAGTCCGCCGCCCACTGCCGGGCCTCGCGGAGGAACCGATCGTCACCGGTCCGGAGGTACTTCGCGTACGCCTCCTTGACGACGTCCGCTGCGAAGTCGTCGCCGTGCTCCTCGAGGTCGAGCGCCTCGATAGCATCAGCCTCGTTCTCGGTCAGCCCCTCCTGCATGAAGTCTTGGAACTCTGAGTAGCTACCGTGCTCGTGGTTGGGGTTGGACTCGCCCCACTGCTCGCCGGTCACCGGATGTTTGCTGCAGGGCCCGACCTGTCTGTCTTCACCCCAGCCCGCTGCCTGCAGACAGTACTCGTAGTCGTCGCGCTCGCGGCCGTGATCGGTCGGTGTCGTCCGGTCCGACTTCTTGGCCGCGCAGATACGATGGCCTCGTTCGGGATGAATCGGGTGCCCCTGCTCATCTCGAGGAGGCTCGCTCGAGATCTCGTACTCTTCGTCGTCTGTCATTGGTGGATCGTTGCGGTGTCGGGTGTCAGTAGTGGCTCAGCGCGGCGGACCGCTTCGGCTGAGACCGTTTGGTCCTCGTCGAGAGAGGCCAGCTGGTGTCTTCGGTGAGTCGACGTCGTCGGGCCGATCGTGCTCTCCCTCGAGGTGGCACTTCTTGCAGCGCTTCCGGAGGTTTGCCGGGTGGCCGTTCTGCTTGTTTTCGTCACGATGGTGGACGTCGACGCGATCGGCGGTATCGAACGAGCGGCCACAACCCGGACAGCGTCGACCGCCGCGTTCGTCGTGTGTGCGTTCTCTATGTCGGTCCCTCGAGTCGGTCATGGGAAGTCGATCAGGAGCCGCCGCGTACACTCCGGACAGAGGGTGATCAGGTCACCGGCGTCGTACTCGTGCTCAGCGAGTTGTCCGCCGATCTTCGAGGACTGGATCCACTGCTCGTTGAACTCGGCAGTAAGCGCTGGACGGCTTTGATAGATCGTATCTGGGTCGCAGAAGCCGTCACACTCGTAGTGGTAGGTCATGAAAAAGTCACCGCCAGTACTGGAGCTGCAGAGGCGGACGGGATCGGATCCAGCCACCCGGTGTCCCGTCGTAGAGCATGAACCAGCCGTCGAACTCGAACACGACAACGTCCTCTCCGCGCTCGAGAGCGTCGTCGGACATGGCTCAGTCACTCTCGTCACCATTCGCTTCGGAGGGATCGACGTCGTCGCCCTCCTGGACGGACTCTGCGTAGGCCGGGCTGATGCCAGCCTTCCGGTAGAGAACTGCGAGTCCGAGTTTCGCGAGGTCAGCGCCCGGCAGAAGTGCTAACGTAATCGCTGCGCCAGTTATCAGTGCGAGTTGAACGAGCGTGAGTGTCAGTTCTGCCATGTTGGAATCACTCCTTCGGGTAGTGTCGGTAGGCCTCGGCGTCCAGGGCCTCGAGTTGCAGGACGGTCGCAGCAACCAGCGCGCAGCGCCGATGCCACTGGATCTCTCCATCCTCATGGTCCTCGCAGCGAGGGCAGTAAGACATCAGTCGGTCACCTGGAAGGACGTCGTCGCCGGGAAGTCGTCGTTACCTCGTCCCGCTGCGGGCCCGACGGCGTCGACGCACGATCGGCACGCGTCCTCGCCGCGGTACTCCGCCGGCGCCGCGAACATCCCGCGGCCAGCGCAGTCGTCGACGAGCTCGAGCGAGCAGGTCCACATGGTCAGGCAGCCACCTCGCAGGTGGGGGTGTTCTGATCGAGACCGTACCAGACAGCGATTCCAAGGGCAGCGAACAGGCCGTTGGCGATCAGGCCCAGGAGGACGACCATGGCCGGCCTCCCAGCGAGCACCAGTGCCGACGAGGCCATCAGTAGGGCGACGCCGATCAGGAACAAGCTGCTCACCAGCGCGGGGTGGACGTGATCACGCCGCCAGAACTGAAAGTAGAGTGCGGCAGACATCCAGATCACGCCGGCGAACGCGCCGATCGTATCCACGAGTTGGGTATCAATCATCCCCATCGCCCCCGTTACTGCCCTCGTTTTGCTGGCTGGTTCCGGTTCGACCGATCGTGACCGGCAGCTGATCCAGGGCGATGTCGACGCCGAGGAGTGCTGAAATCAGGCTGACCAGCAGGGCCTTGTTCTGGAGTGTGAGCGTTATCTCGGGATGGATCGTGTCGGCTACCATCAGGGACAGCAGCGTGAGAACTGCTGCGAAGCCTGCCAGTGGCCGGATGCGTCTCTTGAGCGTCATTCATGGGTCTGGTGGTGTTTCGAGAGAAAGTCCGAGGTCCGCCGCCGCGAGTTCGAGCCGCCAAGGATTGTGAAAATCAGGCCGCGCGCGGATATTCGTCGGACGCGTGGACGCGGCGGTGTTCCGCGTTCGTGACGAGTTGTAGGTTCTCTGGGCGATTATCCCACTTGAATCCATTTCGGTGATGGACGTGTTTGTCTGCAACGGCATCGAAGCCCCATTCCGCGACAGCGACGAGGCGGTGTACTCGGATCGTGTCCGTTCCGACCTGTTCGCCGTCTGCGTAGTTGTGGGATGTCGCGCGGTAGTAGCCGCGATGATGGTCAAAAGAGGGGTGGCCCGTCGCTGTTGCGACCCCTTGGCTATGGGGCTTGATTCCGTGTTCGTGGACCCAGTGTAGTACTGCGCCCTTTGAGCAGCCGAGGGCGTCTGCGATTTGAGGTGCCGTGAGCCCCTCTTCCGTGTATTTCTCTCGGAGCCACTCCTCGTCCGCCAAGTTTGGGTACTCGAGGCGAGCCTCCGCTTGGCTCCTGGTATCGATATCGAGCTTATCGAACCAGTCCCGTACGGTACGTCCAGCACACCCGAGTTCTTTGCCGATCTCGTCGGTCGACAGGCCCTCGTCGTAATAGAGTTCGCGGAGAGTCTCCTCGTCGTGCCACGGCTTCCCCATTGTACCTCTAATCCACTCATTCCAGATCCTCAGTAGTTTCGATTCCGAGGTCCTGAGCGGCCAACTCGACTCCTTTTTCGATATCCATGTCTACACCTCGGTAGTGCTTTTCAGCCAGATCTGGTCTCCACGAATTATATTCCAGATGAGCGGTGACGATCGTGCCATCGCCGGGTGCTGGGAACAGAGTCACGTGGACCTGCCGTCGACGAAGCCACTCCGGTGCGCCGGGGAACGGCTTCGATCCCCGGTGACGGGCGTAGGAGGCGACCTCCGTGTTACCGTTCCAGTCCGTTTTCAGTCCGGCGAGTGGTTCGACGACGTACCCTGCGGCCTCGAGGTCCTCGATGACGGCCTCTGGTTCGGCATCGAGCGTTGCGACGTGTTCGTCTTCGTCGACGTGGTAGGTCGCGTAGAAGGACTCTCCGAGCGAGCGCTTCGCGACGGTGTGTGCCAGTGGGATGAACACGCGCCGCAGCGGCTGCCACGGGACCTCCTTGAACTGCGGTCCGTAGTAGAGTCGGGCGATGCCTGCCCCGCCGATCGCGACGCCGGCGATCTCGTAGATGTGGTTCGTGAGTGGTTCGAGCATTCTGGGTATGTGAAACTGCGGTCGGCCTCTCGTGTACGATAAAGTAGACGCCGCCCCGATGGGGCGACTCAAGATGGTGTCGGACTGGCTAATGGGGTTGGTTCGCGGCCGCAGGTCGCTCGAGACGATCGCTCGCTTTCGCGAGGGGCCTCGATCGAGCCGGTCGGATCCTCGGTTGTCCCAAGGGCACCGCCGGCAGTCCCTCACCGCGGGCTCGCCCTGCTCGTGGCGCTACAGTCTGTTCGTGGACGTCGTCGTGGTCGCTGAAGTGAACGGAACGATAACCACCGAATCCGCGATCGAAGAGATGCAATCTCGCGACGATCAGTGTACTGTCTCTGCCAGCCCTTGAGCAGTGACGAGAGCCTATCTGGGCATGTCTCAGCCCGTCGCGTGACCTCAGTCGACGGGCCTCGAGCGCTAGGCGAGGCCGACCGCAACCACGGTCTCCGGCAGTCGTGACGCTGCCGGACGTTGACGTCATCGGATGACCCTCGAGGGAGTCGAACCCTGGCCAGCCGCTACTGCGGCCAGCCCACCAAGGCGTCGGGTCGACAGGGAAAGGTGGGGAGAGGTGTGTCAGTCGGAGAGGTTCCTCGAGCGTGCCTCTCGAGGCCAGAGATGGTCCGAGGCAGCGGCCGTCATCGGGGGTTGTTGCGAGGATCCGTCGCGATGAACTCGCGGATGTCTGCGATCTGCTGGGTGGACCAGCGGCCCGATCGTCGAGCAGCTGTGGTGTTGATCGAGATCGGATAACCCGTGATCACTTCGCGGTCGCCGACGTCGACGACGAGACGGTACGTCACCCCGCCGAACGTCTCGCGAAGCCAGACCGTTCCTGGATCTGCTTCGGTGACGCTTCCTGCCTCGATGCAGCGTCGGACGATCTCGTCGTCCAGGTGCCGCGGCGGGCGATCGTCTTCGTACCGGTCGTTGAACCGCTCGGGGAAGTGCAACGACGGTCGGTACGCCGACGGCTCTCGAGGCGGGGACTGAGCGTCGGTAGACATAGTGCGAGTTAGTCGCTGACTGCGACCGGCGTCGACGAGCGACCGGCATCGGTTGCTGGCCGATCCCGATCAAGGGCGCGGGCGAACGCGATCCCGAGGACCTCCGTCTCGTTGCCCTGGGCATCACGCCGGCTCTTCAGCTGGCGAACCTGCCGACCGAAGGTCTTCCCGTCGATATCGTGATCCGTGTGGCGTTTGACGTACCGGAAGATGTTCTTCGCGAGCGGTTTGAGCTCCTCGAGGGACTTGTTTCGGTGGTTCCCGTTACAGTCGGTCCCGCAGTTCAGACAGTAACAGGTCCCGAACCGCCGGTTCGCGTCCCACGTCGTGTGTTCCTGGGATCCGTTCTCGGTGCGCTCGTACCACTCAAAGAGCGTCAGGGTGACTGGCTTTCCATGTTCGAGACACTTCTCGTCGGGCGTTTCGAGCATCTTCTCCTTCGCCGGCCCGATCGAGCGCACCTGGGCGAAACACGAGTTGCAGATCTCACTCGACGTCCAGATCTCCTCCTCGAAGAGCTCGTAGTTGCGCTTGTCCGATGGACGTGTCTCGAACGGGATATCTCGAAACTGTTTCATGGGTGGTGAGAACGGCGGATCCGGGGCTGCTGGACAAAGACGGCCGGCGATCCGAGCCGGCGGCCTGTTCGGCGAGCCCCAGAGGTATCTGACTTACTACCAGATATGGTACTTATCTTAGATAAGGAGTCGTATAGCGACCTAATAGGTCACTTGTCAAGCCTGTATATCTTCTTCCGGGCGTCAGGCATGTAGGTCGTCGACTCGACTACGCCGGCGTCCTCGAGGTGGCCGAGTGCTTCTCGGACGCTTCGCTTTGGGAGGAGGGACCGCTCTGCGATCGCAGCCTGATCGAGGGCGTCGTCGGCGTGATCGAGGACCTTATAGACGAGTTTCTGGGTTGGGGTGCCCTCGCGGACAGCGACCGGCGTGTCGGTGTCACTCGGCATCGTCGACACCCCGTTGTCGATCTGTTTCCGTTTCCGCAGAACGCTCGAGTTTCCAGCACCGGGCGCATTCGTCCATGCCTGTGAGCGGCGAATCCTCCCATTCGTGACCTTTGAGCCAGCAGACAAGATTGCTGAACGGTCCGAGTGGGCGTTCTGTAACGTCGTTCGACATCAAGCATCCCCTCCGTCGCGGAGCTCCTGCCGGCGAGCGTTGATCTGCCCCACCAGATCCGAATCCGGTTCCTCTGCGTGCTCGAGGTAGCTCTCGAGGAACGCTAAGAGCGCCTCAGCGTCTGTCGTTGGGTCGAGATGAGTGGGGTCGTCCGGCGGTCGGAGTAGGCCGTCGCCGAGCTCGTCGTGGATCGCTGCATGAGCCTCCTCGAGCGAGCTGCCGCCGCGAGCGAGGGATCCGATGACTTCCCCCCGGGTTGCGTAGTGCCGGTCGTTATGGCGAGTGTAGTGCTCGGCTGCTCGAACGGGACACTCTGTGACCTTCGGCGTGTCTGTCGAGACGTCTCCGGCCGTCTTACTCATCGGTCTCACCTCGGTCAGAGACAATCGCGAGCATGAGTGTGCAAATACCTATTCCGGCTGCTGTACCCGCTCCATAGGCCATCCAAATGAGGTGTGAGTCAGAAGCCCACCAGAGGAACACGAGGCTCCCCAAGATAGTAGTCAACGCGAAGCGCTGAACGCTACTCATTGTAACCACCGTCCGAAAGAGACTGGTACCAGATGGGGTCGTAGCGCCGGTTCGGATGTTCGGTCGTGTGGTGATCGACGATCGCGTCCTCCAGGACGTCGTCGCCGCAGTGGACGCACTCGACGGTCCCGGGTTCGTCCTCGAGATCATCGGCCAGTCCCGTGCCGTCCTCGCGATGGATGGTCCGAGACGGAGGCGTGATCTCCTCGAGGTCGCGGTTCAACACGGCAGCAACGCGCTGGCGGACGCGCAACGGGAGATCGACGAAGTCGACGGCGTCACGCCAGCGCTCACCGTCGCGCCAGTAGTTGCCCTTGTTCGTGTGTTTGATGGCGTAGCCAGCGATGATCCCCTCGTTCTCGAGGCGGTCCGTGCAGTGGACGGTCCACTTCTCGTCTGTCTGGTAGCCCTGGTCGTGCAGCTGGACGTCGAGAGTGATGTCCTTTGCCGACGTGTCTTCTCGCCACGCCGGTGGATCGTCCGGTTCCTCATCCCAGTGAGAGGTATCTGGCTCATACTTAGGCATCGGACTCACCTCCGACGTCGACGACATCGAGGTCGTACTCCTCTTCGAGGATCTCCTGCCCGCGCGCCTTGATCTGTTCGTCTGTTTCGTCGTCGACGACCTCCTTGGTCGCTCGAAGGAACGCGTGCTGGCCGATCGTCTCGACCAAAAGCGTCTCCGTGACCTTCGACCGAGTCTCGAATCGGAATATGAAGAGCATCGTCGTCACGGCCGCGCCGACAGCAACGCCGCCAGCGTAGAGAGCGATCGATTCGATCATGCTCCCACCTCTCTCGAGTCCTCCGTCGTCGGTAGCGACTGCTGGATCACTGCCGGGCCGGGCCCCATCGAAACGGTCGTCGGTCCCTGATCATGCAGCTCGACGTCGAGCAACCGGATGGCGAGCTCGCCCCACGGTCGGAGATCGTCGTCCTCGAGGATACCGCCAGGGTTCGGCGGATCCCACAGCAGCCCGCCGAGGGCGTCGTCCGGATCGGCGTACCGTGCTGGTGGAAGTGTGGCGTCGAGCAGCGCGTCGACGACGTCCAGGAACGATGGCGTCGCGACGGTCTCGGGAACGACCGGATTGCGTCGCTCCGCTTGTTCCGGGAACGAGAGTTCGACGCGGTAGCCGTCCTCGGAGATCTCGAGTAGCCCCAGCGCCTCGAGTTTGGCCTCGTGGCGACCGACCGTCTTCTCGCACTTCCCGGAGCGTTCGGCAAGCTCTGCCTTCGAAAGCGGTTCTTCGGCCTCGAGCAGCGTCTTGAGGATGACGCCGACCGACCGCGGCAGGTCGGGACACAGCGCTGCGGCGTCGACGCCGGCGAGCGCTTTCCGAACTTCGTCCGGTCGGACCTCGCGACGCTCGTCTTCCTCCTGGAGGCGTTGATGGAGCCCCTCGGCTGCGTCGTGAGGCGTCTCAACGAGGCCGTGAAGCAGCGAGACGGCCTCCGACGTCGGTCGGAGGTTCTTTGCGCCGAGGATCCGGGCCGCCGTCTCGGCGAAAGCCTGCCGACCGACGTCCTCGATCGGGACCTGGACGGCGATCTCGAGAGCGTCCTCGTGTTCCTCTTCGGGATCCTCGAGACGCGACCGGAGATACGGCTCGAGGCGGTGGATGTCTGGGCCACGGATGACGATCGATCCGATGAGGTCACCGTACGGATCCGCGGCGTCGACGGACGGGACGAGGGCCCGCTCTCGCTTCTCTTCGCGACCCTCGAACAGCTGCCGGTAGCAGGCAAAGCAGTCCTTGTACGTCGACTGGATCGCCGCCGAGACAGCGATGGACCGAGCGAGTTGGCCCAGCTGGCGTTCTCGGTCGGCCTTCGGGGGGACACGGATCTCCCGGACGAGGTCGACGCCGACCGCGTCGAGGAGATGTGCCATCGTCCCGAAGAGGCCGTGTGACTTCCGGAGGATCTCCGACCGGAAGGCATCTCGACCGTCGAACTCGCCGTATTCGCCGTGTTTCAGCTGGCGAGTCATGTCGCCGATCTCCTTGCCCCAGTCGGCCAGTTTCTCGATGAACTCGGACTGGTCCTCGAGAGCGTCGTCGGTCGCTCCACCGATACACCGGGCTTCGCGAACGATGATCGGCGGATCGTCGATCGCCTCGAGGCGACCATTCGAAAAGACCTTCTCGAGGAAGGTCGGCCAGGTTAACGCGATCGCACTGCTGGCCACATAGGTGGTGGGATCGGCTCCTCGAACAGCGACGACGACCTCGTCACGATCGGCATCGTAGCTGACCCGGCGAACGCGGTCGTTCTCCTCGCCGACGTCGCCGGGAACCAGCGTGACACCGCCGTCTGCGGCCGCTGCAGCGGCCCCTGCGTGCTCGGCGCTGCCGAGGAAGGCGGTCTTCCACGGACCAGCCGCCTTGGCCGGCGGCTCCTGGGGGCCGTCCTCCCCCACCCTTCCCGTGTGCGTGTTTACACGGCCCTTCGAACGGCTTTGTCCATCGCCGCTAACGAAGGACTCAATCCGGCGCTGTCGTGCGGTTTCCTTGTCGAACGTCTCGAGAACGGCTTCGCCGGCCTCGAGAAGCTCAACCATCCGACCGGTCTGCGGACCGAACCGATTTACGAGCTCGAGGCTCACGAGTTCTGAGATGCATTGCCGAACACGAGACTCATCACACTGGAATTCGGCGTAGAGTTGCCCGTAGGACAGCGCATCGCCGTCATCCTCGTAGAGCGTCCGGAGGATCGCAACCTCCCGACCGTCGTGATCGAGTGCGGCCATGCCGTCGTTCACGAGATCTGCGATGCCAGTTTCTGTGCGGCGTTGACTCCCCCACTCGCTAACGCCGGGGAGGTCGAGTCGATGGCGATCGGCCAGTTGCTGCAGGACGATCCCACTCGAAGCGACGCGGACATCGAGATTCGAAGCGAGGATCGCTAGCAGTTCGCAGATATCTTCGCGCTGACTTCGCTTGCGGTCGAGCCACTCTTCGTGGACGATCGCAGCCAGTGCCACCCCAGTTTCGGTGCCCCCGAACAGCGTGGCCGTTGCGAGTAGGTCCTCGGTCGCAGCCAGTGGATGCTCGTGCATCGACGGGATGACGTCGACGGCGACACGCCACGCTTCCCGTGAATCTCCGCGGGCCGCGTTGATGATCGGCGACCGGACCCAGAACGGGATGTGTTCATCCTCGAGAACCTCGTGACACTCGGCAGGATCGAGGCCCGCAAGGACTCCTCGGACTGACTCGGCAAGGACTTCGCGGACACGCGTACTCTCGAACAACTGCTCCCAGATATCGGTCACCGTCGCATCCTTATCAAGGTCGACGACGACAGATGCGAGCGTCTGGTCGGTCGGAGTGATCTCGCCCCGCGGCAGGTCGTCCGGATCGGGTCGATCGGCGAATCCATCGAGCAGTTCGTCGACGCGCGACTGGAAGATCTTCCAGCTGGCACGCTCATCGGGAACCTGTTCAGAGAACATCTCGCGGTGCTCGAGTCGAGTCTGTTCGGCGACCGCGTCCGCGAGGTCTTGATACCGATGTCGGTAGTCCTCGGTGTCAGGGCTCAAGTGGGCGTCGCGGCTGTCGGAATCGTCGTAGTAGTGAGCGATCGCTTCGTCAGCGGTGACGAACTCGACAAGCGCTTCGTCCGATACCTTCGCGGTTCGGTCCTCGACCGCCTCGAGCTGGGCGTTCCACGGCCCCCACTCGTCGCGGAAATCGGTGTAGACCTCTTCACAGTCTGCCTCCTTCGCCAGATACTGCGCACGAAGCTCAGCAGCACCTTCGTGACTGTCGGCCTTTTTGACGACCCTCGGCGCCGTGACCTCGTTCGGGCAGTTCGGGCAGGATACCGAGTCCTGTGTTCGGCGGTCGTGCTGCTCGACGATCCACGGGTTCTTGCACTGCCCACAGAGGACGACTTCCCACCAGTCGCTCATCGTCCCACCTCGTTCTGACGGCTGAAACGGCTGCGTAGACCTGTCTCTCCTGTGTTCACGGCGTTTTTGACCGGACGTGTATCACAGCGCCGCCGCTCTTCGTCCGGTAGGCTTATGTGGAGAAACGTGCAAGAGCCAGATATCCTACCCCCTGGCTCTAACGTTCTCCAGCGACGCGTGTGTTCTTCGTTGGCTCTTGCTTGCTGTCTCCCTTGTTGTCGGTAACCGTACTTAAAATGCATAGTCCTGTCTGACGGAGTCATTGTTGGTCTCTACCCTGTTCGTCTCCACAGAAGGGGCAGAAGCTCGCTGCGGCGGTTATCGTCTTCCCGCAGCCATCGCACTCCTGACTGTAGCTCACAGCGACCACCCGTACGCGATGGTCGCGAGCAGCACGATCCCGACCGCGAGCGTGAGGAGTCCGCGCTCCGTTGGGCTCACGGGAGCTCACCTCCTTCGATCTCGACGGGAAACCAGCGCTGCTCCTCACCGGCGATCTTCAGTCCAATCTTCGGGACGCCGTCCTCGCCGGGCAGACATTCCTCGTTACGGATCTCAGCAGTCCGACCTTCGCCCACCAAATAGTCTGGATCCCAGTCATCGGCAGTTGCGAGCGAGGAGATACGGCGCTGTGGCTCGTCACCAGTCCGGCGCGAGTCCGTGGTCTTCGCCGGCGTCCGGACGATTAGTTGGTCGGCCTCGCAGAACCTCTGGGGCAGCCAGATCCCTTCCTCGTATACCGGTAGCGGTCTCCCTCGGAGTCCGACCACGTTGTGGACCGCTTCGCGAATGAGGTCCTCGTCGACGTCGAGGTCCTCGAGGTTCTCGAACTTCGTTCGCGACGTCCACTCGATCAGCGTGATCGCGTCGGAGTCGATCGTCACGCAGTGATCGTCGAGATCGTGGTTGTAGCAGAGGTCTCCCTCGCTAGCCGACGCACGGCACCGGTCACCGTCGTTCGTGATGCCGCGGCAGCGCCCAGCCTTGTACTTGTAGCGACTGTCGCTGCTATCTCCTTCCTCGGTACCGGTTTCCGACTGTTCGATCCCGCCGCCGAACTGCGAGAGGTCGGACATCACGCCCGACCACCCCGATCGATCTCTTCGCGGTCGAAGACTTCCTCACAGATCTTGCACTCGATACCGTCAACGTCCCTGGGGTTCCGGATCGCGTCGGTGGTGCAGTCACACGGCAGGATCGTATCGGACTCCTTCGCGACCTCTCGGTGCTTCTCAACGATTTCTGCAGCGGCTTGATTGACCGTCCACAGATTGCGCCAGTCACCACCGCGAACTTGAGTCTTCCCGGCCAGGAGGATCACGTTGTGTTGCCTCAGCTGGCGCCACATCTTCTGGAGCTCCTCCGGGAACTCCTCGAGCCGGAGTTCGTCACCGGGATCGGGAAGCTCGTACAGATCGCGTGCGGAAGCTTGGACCCACTGATAATCGCCCTGCGAGAGCGGGTCCGTCACAGGTTCTTGGTCAGCGGAGTCTGTCTCAGTCATCGGTTGTCGACCCTCCGATGACGTGCCGGACCTCGCCGGCGTCGAAGTCGACGATCGTGTTCGTGACCTGGAGGCCGTGATCGTCGACGAGGTCGTGGATGCCCTCAGTCTCGATCTCGCTGCGGCCGTCGTGGTCACGGCAGCTGACGACGATATCGCCGCCGTCGCGACCGACGGAGACGTCGTCCAACTGCATGGCCTCGAGGAGGAACGCGTCGCTCACGCTTTCTCACCTCCGTCAGTCGCAACGCTCCGATCGCCGTCAGCGCCATCGAGCAGGCACCGGAAGCACGGGAGTGCGTCGACGTCGGCGTCTGGGCCTGGGCAATCGACCGTCCCGTTACGACACTCGTCAGTTTGATCGCCGACGCCGGCGTCGCTGCGGGCGGCGTCGACGGAGCCGTAGTGCCAGCCAGCGCGGCTCATGCCGCCATCCCCTCCTGGATGATCTGCTCGAGCATCGCATCCAGCGTCTCCGGGTCGTCCCCGAACGCGTCGAGCGTCGCCTGGTCGGGCTCGTTGAGGTCGTGGCGTTCGCGGAAGAACTCCGGATGCTTGATCTCCCCCGGCTTCGCGCCGATGTGGATCTGAGGATTGCCTTCTTCGGGCATCCCCATCACGTCGACGCGTTTGCCGATGACGATCACGCGCTCGCGGTGCTGCGGGACGCCGTAGTCGGCTGCGTCGACCTTCTCCCAGGTGACGTGGTAGCCGCCGGCGGCGAAGTTCTCACAGACTTCCATGATCGCCTCGCCGTCGTGCATCGTCGCCAGACCAGGGACGTTCTCCATCACGAAGGACACGGGTTTGGCCTGGTGGACGATCCGGACCATCTCGAGGTAGAGCTCGTTGCGCGGATCGTCCTCTTCGCGCTTCCCGATGTGCGAAAAGCCCTGGCAGGGCGGCCCGCCGGAGATCGTGGTGATCTCCCCGATGCCTTTGCCTGCGGCCTCGAGGATCTCCCAGGTCGCGACCTTCGTGATGTCGCGCTCCATCAGGACAGGTGGCTCGTCCTGATCGCCGTGATCGCCGTCGATCAGGTTCCGCCGGAAGGTGTCGGCGGCGTGTTCGCCCTGCTCGACTGCGACGAGGTTCTTGAACCCCGCTCGAGCGAACCCAAGGTCGAAGCCACCGATGCCGCTGAAGAGGCTGACGTGCGTCGGTGGGTCGGTATAGCCGATCCGTTGCTGGATCTCCGACGGCTCGTCGTACTGCTGGGATCCGAGGAACTGGCTGGTCTCGAGCATCGAGTGGCGAGTCGGCGCTGCGTCGCTCATGCCGACTCACCTCGGTAATCCCAATTTCGCACATGGTCTGGCACATCCCGATCGCCGACACGAGATGGATCTCGGCCGTCTTTCGGGTACTGGATGACATGGCCACGCGGTGGGTGCCGTTCCTCGGCGTACTCCTGCTCGCCGACCGGGATCCAGTAACCCTCGCCGGGAACAGGGTCACAGTCGGGACCGACGCCGATGTGAAGGTATCCAACTGCATCCTCGAGAGGGACGCTTAGATCCCTCTCTGGGACGTGACTGGTGCCTCCGTCGGTCACGACGGGCTGTTCCAGGTAGGTGATCTCGGTGTCAGTTTTCCGAGCGTATTCGATCTCCGACTGCGTGGAGTCGCCGATGTAGCCGTCGACGTTGATGACGTGGATGCGGTCTGCGAGGTCGATTTTCTGCTTGTGCAGTGCATCGAGCATCTCCTTCTCCTCGTCGGAGAACTCGTGGCCATCAGCGTGGCCGAATAAGCCGACGGAAAGGACAACCTTCCCTTCCATCGTAAACCGGCGGTTCGCCGCCCGATACTCGTCTTTGAACCGCGTGGAACCACAGAGGCAAACGACCTCGGGGCGGTCAGTGCCGCCATTCGTCGCGACCTCGTAGTCGCCCGCGTCCTCGAGCTTCTCCTCGGCGGCATCCAGATCGTCGAGGACGAGGAGCGTGTGATCCCCGCGGATCATCTCCTTGGTAGCCTGGGTGGTCAGCTCTTCGATCTCGGCAGCGGTCTCGACGTCGTAGCGATCAGCCAGCAGCTCGGGCTCGAGTCCATCGCCGATCGGGACGCGGGCCTCGGTCAGCCGCTCCTGCCAGTGCTCGGCAACGCTTTTCTCGTCGGTGTCGCTCACGCCGCGTCACCTCCGATACCGTCTCCCTCACGTGCGATCTCTGGCGTCTCCCGCAGGTAGCCGCGGGCCGGACAGTAGATCTCACCGTGCGAGTGAAGCCAGTCGACCGTCTCGAAGATTGCGCTGAACGAAACCTCGCTCTCTTCCAGGACGGCCTCGATGAGCGCGCCGATCGGCGCGCCGTGCTTGCCTTCGTCATCGAGGGAATCGATCTGCTCGAGGACGATTACGTCGGTCGTCTTGGTCTGGCCGCCGTCGGTCACGACCTCGCGCTTGCCGTCACGCTCGGCTGACTCAACTGGATTGACGTGTGCGAGTGACTCGACGTCGTCGCAGCGACCCCAGCCGCCGTCGTTCAGGGCCCGATCGCCAATCTGGCGCTGGACCTGGCAACGTGCATCCCACCCGGACGATCCCGGCGAGAGGCTGCGGTCGGCACCTTCTTCGAAGCGGATCCGGAACTCGGCGCCGTTCTCTCGAGTCTGGTTCTCGACGACCAGCCACTTCTTGAAGCGACCGATGCCGTCTGGGCTTGACTCTTCGCGCTCGATATCGGTGACTGTGAACGGCTCGCTGCGGTCGTTCCAGACGACTTTGTCGCCGACTTCGAGAGAGTTGATCAGGACCGCGAAGTGTTCGGGGTTGTTCGGCGCCGAGATCCGGGCGTAGTACTCGTAGCCGCCATCGGCCATGAGGTCGTCCGACTCGTCTGTCTCGGTCTCGCTACCGACCAGATCCTTTCCACACTTCTGACACCGGTAGCCAGCCTCGGGATCCTCCCCGCAGACGGGGCAGATCTCGGTCATGCTGGCACCTCTCCGGTCTCGAGAACGTGGTCACGGCAGACCACGCACAGCTTCATGACGTCGCCGCTCTCGGTGTCGACGAGCGTCTTCTGGATCGAGTCGGTCTCCCGGTCGCAGTTCTCGCACTCGCCGGCCTCGCCATCGCTGCCGTCCTGATCGGTCTCGTCCGACTCGCGCTTCTCCTTGATCTCGCGGAGGAACTGCTGGTCATCACCGCGGTCGATCTCGAGGTACGGCAGGATCTCCTCACCGACCCACTTCGCGAAGACATCCGCGTTCGTGACGTTGTACGCGGCCACGTAGCCGGACGCGGCGACCATCCCGCGGACGTAGCTACCGTTCCAGTCGTAGGTGAAGCCGACTGCACTCTTGCCTTCGACTGGCATGTTGTGCGTCGCGACGTCGTCGTGGTACTGCGCACCAGCGCGATCGGCATCATGGCCGTCCTCTTCGGACTGCGAGTAGCTGACCGCCCAGACGCTGGCGTCGTCACGACGCTCGAGGTCTTCGGCCCACGCATCGAGCCGGATCAGTGCGTCTTGCGGGACGACGCCTTCCGTGCCGACGAACCAGTCGAACAGGAACTCCCCATCTGACGAGCTGATGCCGACCCAGCCGTCTTTGAGATCGGCGTACCAGTCCGTCTGGACCTTCTCTGTGACCTCGATCGTCTCCTCGAGGATTGCTTTCTTGGTCGGTGCCGGGACCTTCCGTTCCTCGATGATACGGCCGGCGGCTTGGCCGTGGTAGATCGTCTGCCCGTCGAGGTACTCCGTCCCCTCGACGTCGATCGCCGGGAACTCGCCGGTCATCCGCGGCTCGAGTTCGCCCGTGTTGGGCTCGCCCTCGAGCACGTAGAGGATCGCGGCGTGCATTAGGCGTCACCTCCGACGCAGATATCGAGTTCGGTCAGAATCTCGTCCGTGAGTTTCCGTGCGCCGGTCTTGTCGGTCTTGACGACTTTTCCGGCGATTTTCAGTAGAACATCGCCATCATCCGTCTCGTGGCAGGCGATGTCGATATGGCTCTCGCGCAGCTGAGCAATCTCGCTCTTCGAGACGACTTCACCGAGTTCAACACGGCCGCTGCGGAACCACGTGACTTCGACCGTGACGCCCTCACCGTGGCGCTTTCGGATCTCCGAAGCCGCTTTATCGACGAGGTTTCCGTGTTCGGACTCGCTAAGCCACTCCGATGCGGCGTCAACGCTCAGGCTAAGTCCGTACTCCGTCAGCTCGAGTTCCCCTTTGATCGGGAACGGTGTCTCAACGTCGTCGACGATCATGCCGACTCACCCGCTTCGATCTCGGCACCGTCGTCGCCGATCGCTTGCTCGTACGCCTCGCTGATGTGATCGCTGTGCTCGGACGGAACCAGCAGTCGGACCGCGTGTTCGAACGATCGGGGGCGGTCTTCGCTGGGATCGCCGTCGACGGCGAGCGCCCGACCCATCATCGTCTCGATGAAGTCGTAGGCGACCGCTTCACTCGCGCACTCAAGATCGCAGTAGCCGTCCGTCTGACTGACGACGAACGACGGCTCATCTTCGGGGTTGAAGACGTGGAGGACGATCTCGTCGCGATCGCCGTCTTCGACCGCCTCGCGAGCGCGGCTCGGAAGGTCCGCACCACAGTGTCCACAGTTCATGCGGACTCACCTCCGTTGAATCCAACTGCGACAGTGTAGGAGCTCGCGATCCACTCATCATCGGACTGCTCGCCCGTGACGAGGTAGCGGTGTGCGCCGAGCATCGGGCCGCCCTTCAGCGGCTCGAGCGTCTCGGCGCGGGCCTCGGCGTCGTCGAAGCGCTGGGCAACCTTGAGCCGGCGGACCAGCGCTGCCGTCTCGTCGACGTCGTCCTCGAGGACCTCACCGGTGGAGTCGTCGGTCTCAAAACTCACGCCGACTCACCTCCGTTAACCTCGAGCTCGTCGGCGAGGGCACGCAGCGCCCCGGCCGGCGTGTCGGAGCCGAGCGTCACATCGACGCTGTCGGCCGTCGCAGTCCAGCGGACGACTTCCTCGTCTCCCTCGCGCGTCAGCGACTGCTCGAGGGTGACGTCATGGGACTCGAGATCGGGGGATGGCATCTACTCCCCACCTCCGTTGTCTTCGTTGGCGTGACTGTTCTGCCACTCGAGATCGTTTTCGACAAACGCTCGACCCGCGTCAGTCAGCTCGTAGTTGTTCGTTCGTCTGTCGAGTTGACTCTTCTCGACGAGCCCGTAATCGATGAGGCCGTCGAGGTTCGGGTAGAGCCGTCCGTGGTTTACCTTCTCCCCGTAGTAGTCCTCGAGCTCGCGCTTGACCGCGAGTCCGTACCGATCCTCCTCGGCAAGAATCTCGAGAATCCGCGTCTGGAACTTCGACACGTCCTGACGGAGCTCGTGGACCTCCGCTGCCGAAAGATCGCTGCGGATCTGGCCGCCGTCCGTGGCGACCGTGGGTTTGTCGGCGATCGTGTCGAACTGGTCGGCCAGTGTGTGGAGTGCATCGCCCGGTGTCCGGCCAGTATGTTCGCCGTATGCCGGACCGCCGTCGACTCTTGCACACCACTCGTCGGTGGTCTGCTCGGAATCGAGTTGCTCGAGGACGATCTCGAGTGAGTCCTGTTGCTCGATTCGCTCAGTTGCGATGGCGGCCCGACTACTGGTGTCAGTGGCCGCTTCAGTTTCAACCGATTCGATACCGCTATCCGTTCCGGGGTTGTTCTCCCCGGTGGCTCCATGCGTCATTGTAATTGTGGCGTGTGGGGTTGGCCCCCTGCGCGCCCGGCCTCGGGTACCAAGCGATTCCGGTCGCGCAGGACAGGGCTAATTCTCGTTCTGTTCGTCAGCGTCGGGCCGTCGTAGCACGATCTCGTCGCCGCCGATGTCGGCCTCGAGTTCGACCTCGTCCTCTTCGCCGAACTCGGTGAATTCGAAGATAATCGGTGGGATGGTGATGACGCTTGTTCCGCCACCACCACTCCGGATCGGGCGTTCTCGACAGATCTTGTCTGCTGCTTCATTTGACCCTCTACTCATCAATACTCACTTTATTTTGGTTCATAATAGTCTCTTTGGTAGCACTGAGTCTAAATCTTATTTCTCTCTGACTTTGCCACGGTGCCTAACACTTATCATTCTGCGTTGTGATATACGAACTGAGGAAGATACATGAGTAAGAGTCAGCAAGTACCCCCCATGGGACGGAAAGTGGAGATTGATCGAGAGAACCAGACCATTCACGCGACTCGGGATCTGCGAGCATCTGGTGGAAGTACTGTGGTCTCGATTCCAGATGAGATCCTACAGTCCGTAGGGTTCGAAGAGGGAGACGAGCTTGAGCTTGTAGCTGATATGTTCGGCGATGAGATCCGCTTGCGGAAATCGCCGCACGATGGCCCCTCTCCAACAGGCGAGTAGCGCCTTTTCGCATAGATAGTCTGTTTCGAAGTATGATCATCGGCCACCTACCGTCGGTTTTCCGAACTGTCCCTTTGAATCGGCGTCCGGACCGACGAACTCGATCTCGTCTCGAGCGACGCGATCGCCGGTCTCGTTGTTGACCAGCTCATCGTACGTACGCCCGCAGGAACGGCATTCAAATTTGCCGTCGGTCACCCGCCAATTGGAGTGACGTTTCGGGCTTGGACAGACCCAGCGCCATTTCTGCAGAGGGTCACTGGTATCAACTCTGTACATATGCAGAGGGTCGCGTGATATCCTGTTTAAGTCTCGTGGATGCCGGAGTGAAAGTGAAAGTGACTGTGCAACTGATCTGACTTTGCGTTTTATCTACCGAATCCATTGGGCATCGCCAGTACGTGCAGACTACAGTCACTAAAGTGATATTGCTAGCGAATTACAGAGTTATACGTACGTACGCTCTGCTGTACGCACGTCATTCTAAAGGTGCATATGTACGTCTGACGAGTTAATCAGCAAAATTATGTCTAACTCGTCCAACGGACCGGACGAGCCCGAAATGCATCGGCAGGTGAGCTGGATGGTGGCCGCCGATGCGCTTATCCTCGAGTTTCTCTACTCAACGCGCGATCGCCGTGGGCGGCCGGCGATCCAGACACCGCGGACGATCCACCTCAACACGGGCTATTCCCGACAACACGCCAGTGGTCGCTGCAAGGTTCTCGTCGAATACGGTTTAGTCGAACAGACTGGCGAGGGCGAGTACCGGCTGACCGACTTCGGCGAGCAGGTCATGGCCGACGAGATTCCGCTCGAGGAGCTGGACGAGCTCGAGCCAACTGACGACCAGGACGTCGACGAAGAGTGACTACGTCTCCATCTCGATCGGCATCGAACCGTCCCGCTCGAAGCTAATCGAGACGGTTTCGTCGTAGAAGGCTTGATCCGATCCGCGGAGCGTCCCTTGCGTGGCATCCTCTGGAATCGAGAACACGACCCAGGCACGATACGTCGAACCAGACTCGAGTGCCACATTACTGAGCCCATTACCGCTGCCAAGCAAGCCCTGATAGTCGTGAACGACGCCACCGGACTCGAACTGGAACAGTTGCGGCGTCAGCTCGGTTTCGTTGGTCCCCTGGTTCTCGATCTCCATCCGGACGACGAGGTACTTCTGCCCGTCTTCGCTTGAATAGTGAGTCATCGAGTCCGGATCGGGGTTGACCGACGTCTGTGCCCGGGTGTTGTAGGTCACGGCGAGCTCGTGATCTGGTTGCTCGGCCTCGAGGTCCTGGTGCTCGACCGTGACGTTCGAAACCTCATCTCCGGGCCCGCTGACTGTGCCGGCAGATGTCATCGCGAGCAGCACGATCCCGGCGATGAGCAGGATTGTTGGGATGCCAGCGGCCGCTCCCGTCGAAAATTCGATCCCTGTCTGGTCCTGGAATACACGCCGCGTCTTCGGGATCGCAACGATGCCAGCAACGATCAGCACGACACCGCTGAGGAAGCTGGTGAAACAAACGAGTGCTCCGAAAAGTAGCATCGGGATCCCGAGCAAGTAGCCCAGAATCGACTTGAAAGTGAGTTTCATGAACAGGTCATTCGGCCTGCAACCAGTAAATGTTCTGGATAGTTGACTGGTCAAAGTCGCCTGTTCGATCTTAACCAACACGCAAGCCGTTTCCCGACCTGTGTTGGTTAATACCTGAGATGGCGGGGATTCAGAATTTCGACAATCAGCAGGAAAGGCCAGACAACACCGCCCCAGAATGACCGTCCCGATCAATCAGATAAATGAGGCCACCGATAGTCATCTTCGGTCTTGTCTTCGGGTGCGTTGAATTGCTTCTCGAGAGACTCTTTGAGTGAGTCCTTTTCTCCCCGCCCGATTTTGGCTAACTCGTCTGCCTTCTTAACGATCTGTGGTGGTCCACCTGCAACCGCAACGTCCTGGAGGAGCTGCAGCGTCAACCGATCACGGCGATCTTGCTCCTTCGTGAACACGTAGGGGGCTTCAACACGGTAGATAAGATCGCGTCGTGGGTCGTAGACCACGAAAAACGTAACCTCGTAATCCTCGTCGGGAAGCTTCTTTTCGATGCCGAGGGCGTTTCCATCGGTTGAAAGGGGCTGGTCTGTCCCTCCACGGGAGCGGAACCAGTTTGTGTACGTGAGCGCTGAGTCGTCACGCTCCCACCGCTCCCCAACAACATCGTCCACCCGTTCTCCGACTTCGAGGACGTGCGTGAAGAACGCTGCATCGTCGGCCCACGGGACGACGTCAACGTCATGATCACGTTTTACAGCTCGCGTAATCATTCGCCGCTGTGGGTTCTTCACGAACCCAGCAAGCGGGATCCCGCGCTCTTCAAACTCTTCAATGAGCCGAACATAGTTCTCTAGGACAGTCGTCGGACTCGGATTTTCAATGAGGAAGTTGGACGCGTCATGGTTTCGGTCGCCCCACCGAAGCATTCCTCGAGGATAGATGGGACCATCCAAAATGAGGAGATCAGAAACAGCATCTGAGTGGACGCGGGCATGTTCGCTTTCTGCGTAATACAGCGCCAGCGCATGGACAACGCCCCCAGCAACCCCTGATAGTGGCGGGATCTTCACCGCTCGCATTCGGCTGTAATCGTCGTCGAACGTATGCCACTCATCATTGACCTTCAGTTCGTGGTTGTTCGAGTGGAAGGTTGAGACGACCGTTCGCGACCGGTGCAGATCTAAATCAGATGGTGTTGTCGCCATCGCTGCCTGTGCGACGTCGACGACCAGCCCGTTTTTGAACTGTGTGGGGTTGATCGTTCCGGCATCGACAGCGTGTTGCGTCTCGAACGGTTGTTCGGCCAGGCCCGCATCTTCGATATTGATTCTGTGTCGCGACAACCCGTCTAATGACTCCAGAATCACCCGGTTCTTATTTGCATCCAAGAGCGGGTCAAGCGACTTGGACCACACTTTCTCTGCCACCTGCCGATGCTCTTGAACGTCCACGCCGTACTCGACGAACTCGGCAATCCTCGAGATACCGTCGAAGTGGACGGGATCAAGTGTCATAGTCAACAGAACAAACAGGTTCCTCAAAAAGAAGGTGGTTGTCACGTTATGCTGTCCCGTTCCGCAGCGGGCCGAATGCTTATCCACCCATCCCCCATACAGACAACCAATGAGTACGGACACTGGATCCAACGGCACACCACCTGTCGAAGAGCGAATCACGCTCACGAAAGAGGACGACTGGTGGGTTGCAAAAGACGAAGGAACAGGTGTCGCCAGTCAGGGGAAGACACGGACTGAAGCCCTCAAGAATCTCGATGAGGCCGTTGCTCTGTACAACGGTGAGGTCGGAGAGTCGATCGATTCTTGGGAAGAGGAGAAGGAGGTACTGGAAGATCTCGGACTCGATCCCGAGGAAGTGAAGGCGAATCGGGAAGCAGCTGATGGCCTTCCTGAGTTCATGCAGTGACGAATGCCGACAACTGATTTTTCAGGTCTCGACATCGTCAAGGCTCTGACCAAGAACCGGTTTCGGACCGTCGGTCGAGAGGGGAGTCACGTAAGGCTCCGGTACGAACACCCGACCAATTCCGACGATGTTCGCGTCGTCTCAGTCCCGATGCACGACCGGATCAAAACCGGCACGCTCCGGAATATCGCCGATCAATGTGGTGCAGAGGACTTCCACGCCTGGTGCGAATGGATCGATCAGTCCCGGTAGAGAGAATCGACAAGATCGTCAGTTGTGAGGTACTCGTCTTCCTCGAGTTCGTTGAGATTGGACGCACGCTCAGCGATGACCTCACGCTCATCAGGCAGCATTTCGTCCTCTGGTGGCTGCTGGCTAGCGCTTCGGTCAGTTGCCATACCTAATCTCAGTATGTACGTGTGTATATAGCTTTAGCTGCGAAAGAGTACTGGGGATTTAGAGGTGTTTCAACGGAGATTCGGAGTACCTTCTCCGGTACCGTTGTGCCGAATTAACCAACAAAACCGTCACACCCTCTCGCGTGTTGGTTAAGCTCTAAGACGTCGAAATTCTGGCGGAATACCTCGAGAGAAAACAGCGAACAGCTACTTCGCGACTGCGATCAGGAACGCGCCCTGTTGCTGCACTGATCCAACACCGCAGTCATGATCGGCCAGCGTCCCCAGCACGCCTGGCGGGATGCGGTCGACCTCGCGCTCAAGGACGATCTCGAGTGCTCGTGGAACCGCATCCGTGTCGTGCTCGACGACACGGGCATCGCGAACGGTCGGGTGCACGCCGACAGTCTCGGCGGCCGTCTCGAGGTCCGCGGTCTGGATACTCACTGCGACCACCTCGTGCGCTGAGCCTCGAGCGCGCGATCGACGTCGGCGTCGGCCGGTGGGCGGATCCGACCGAGGGCCATCAAGACCCTTGCACTGTGTTTGCAGCGGGCGATCTGCCCGCTTCCCGGCTTGCCCCGATGCATCCAGTCGTCGCACGTGCAACGGCCTGCGCGAAGATCAACAACGTACTCAGAGTACTCCGACCCACTGCCAGATCCGACGCCCCAGAGGCGCTCGGCGATCCGCCAGATCCCCATCGGCTGCTCGGCGCCGCGACGGTCGCGGGTGAGTGTCGCCTCGTCGATCCCGGCCGTTGGGTCGTGGGCGGACTCGGCGGCCGCCATCACGCGGTCACCTTCTCCCAGACGCCAGCTCGGTCAGCTGCCTCGGAGTGCCCCTGCAGCCAGTCACGAGCCTCGCACTTCGCGTCTTCAATCTCGGCGTCGTCCCAGTCGTCGCCCCAGTCGTCAATGACCTCGAGCATGTCGGCAAGCGCAGCGGCGGTGACTTCGTCGACGACGTCATCAATGTGACCGTCGACCGTCTCCGCTGCACCGAAGACGTCCATCCGGCGGTCTTCGAGATCTTCGTCGGCCGATAGCTCGTAGACGTCCTCTGCGACCGAGACGTACCGCTGGAGGTCAGGCCCGTGATCGTGGTGGCCCTGGACTGTCTCGTAGACTTTGTTGTGGCAGATCGTCGCGTCGAACGCGTTCGCGCGCTTGTGGGCGAGTTCGTTGAGTCGCTTCCGCGCCTGCATCACTTCTCACCTCCGTCGTCACCGTCGCGATCGTGGACGCGATGAACAACCTCGAGACGACTCTTCGGGAACGCGAACTTCTTCTTCCCCTCGATGGTGAGATCTTTTCGATTCGGGTAGACGACCTCGACGACGTCATCGTCCGGTGGGTACTCTGTGTTGACGTCCGCGACTGTTGGGCCGTCTTCCATCTCGTACGCGTCGGCTTGGAGCGTGTCGAGATTGACTACTACCATCGTCGCGTCGGGGTTCTGTTCGTCCTCGACGTGATCGCCAACGTCGATCGGCTGCGTCTCGCCGCCGTCAGTCGCGACGGCCGAACCGTCATCAGCGACGATGATCTTCGAGCCGTCTGTCTCTTCGACCGTCGGCTCGTAGCCGGCGACCGCGCGAGCCTCCGCCCGGATACGCATCTCGCGAGCGGCCTCGCGCTCGAGTTCCTCCGCGCGCTGTGCGACAGCTTCGTGATCTGTAACGACCGTCATTGGTCGACACCTCCGTCGGTCGCAACTGCCTGCCCGCCGATCGGCCCGATGTAGCGCCGGCGTCGTGCCCCGCAGTCGGGACAGGCGCAGTCGCCGTCGTGGTTGTACTCCGTTCCGCAGTTGGTACACTCGACGCGCTTCGTCTCGACGTCCTCCTGGTCGTCTTCGTCGTCCTCGAAGTAGTCCGAAGGGACGCCGTACCGGTTCTCGAGCGAGCAGTCCTTACAGATCCGCCGGTTCGGACTAGTCAGTTGTCCGCACTGTTTGCATTTGCGCGTCATCAGTTGACCTCCTGTGCTTCCGAAACCGTTTCGAGGGTTCGCGTTTGAACGTTCATTGCTGTTTCACAGCACGGGGTCGGTGTCTTCAGCACCGGCCTCAGATTCTCCGAGGTGTTCCGTGCTTACTCAACAGTACAGGCGCCATTGCTATAAATGTTTGCTTTGTCAAGTACGTGCGTATTAGCTATACCAAACATTTAATCCGTCAAGGAACATGGTCAAGTCGAGGGCAGAGAAATGAACCTGAAAATGGCTCACGAACCCAACGACGCCGACGGGTTAATCCTCAACACGCTTACCGAAGGGCGAAATTCACCGCAGAATCTCGCCGATAAGCTGGATTACTCTCGGCAATATGTACAGAACCGGCTCCAACTACTCAACGCGGCCGAGTTTGTTGAGAACATCGGCGGCGGCCTCTATGAACTCACAGACAAGGGGCGTGACGAGATTGGTGCACCCGAACGCGACCAACTTGAGCGCGTGGCCGACGCGCTAGACGAGATCGAGGCAGCATTCGAACGCGGCGATCCAGAGGCAGCACGCGCAGCGCTCGAGCAAGCCCAAGAAGCAATCTCAGACACTAATTCCAATGACTAATCGACAAGTTACGTTCCGTATCGACACGCAGGCCGAGTTCGACCTCCCAGAGCCGTGGGATGTGCAAGACCTCCGCGACGCGCTTGCGGAGATGGATCCAGAACAGATCCAGGAACTGGTCCTCGATGGCGAACTCGAGGTATGGGATTGGGAGGCGACCGATGATTGACGACGCACTACTCTCTCGCGAGACGCTGGACTACGACGAGTGGGTCCAGACACCGCAGCCAGAACACCTGGTCCCGGACTCGATCGAGCGCAAGCGCGCTCGCGAACAGTTCCGATCGCGTCTCAACGCGCCGACGGATGCCGTCGTGATCAGCCATACGGACGCGGATGGCCTGAGTAGCGCGGCACTTCTAACGAACCACCTTGAGCGTACGCTCGACACTATCGATGTCGCCGTCAAGACGATCGACTACAACGGACCCTACCGCTTCGAACACGTCGTTGAAGACTTACTCGAGACGGGTGTCCACAGCACGCCGATCTTCATCAGTGACTTTGCGCTCGACAACGAGTCGGTTGTCGACGATCTCGGAACCCTCGCGAACGCTCGCGATTGTTCCATCATCTGGTACGACCACCACCAATGGGATGAGGGGCTTGTGGCAGATCTTGAGGCTGCCGGTATCAGCGTCGTGATCGACGAGGACGAGTGTGCGGCGTCGCTGATCGAACGAGAACTCGGCCCGTTCGATGATCTCTACAAGGACCTCGCCGAGTGTACGAAGGACATCGACCTCTGGATCAAAGACGATCCCCGCAGCGAGCGGCTCAACGTCTTCGCGTCGCTCGTCGACGGTCCGTGGGAGTACATCGACGTCGTCCTTGAGCACGGCGCCAACCTTCCCGACGACGTCCAGGAGCGAATCGACGAGCGCCTCGAGCGCGATCGCGAGCTCGAGCAGGCGGCGATCGAGAACCGGGTCGTGTACGGTGTCGGCGGATACGACGTTGCGATCACGTACGTCCGTGGCGGCCGCTCGAACCAGATCGGGAACGACCTGGTCGAAGAGATGGACCACGACATCGCGATCATCCAGAAGCCCCACGGCGGGATGGGGATCTACTCGCACTCCGATCGCGAGACGTTCGCGAAGTGCCACGAGATCGCCGACCAACTGGGCGGCGGTGGGCATCCCACGGCCGCCGGCTGCGAGGTCCCGGTCGAGACGTTCCGCGACCTTGCCGACTTTTGGAAGACTTGTGGGGTGTCGGTCCGGGAGGATTTGCTTGAGGCAGTCATCGCGGTCGTCAACGAAGACGGTGATCCAGAGTGACGACGATGGTTATCCTGGCGAACGACGGTTGGGGGACGCACTTCGAAAGCGTTCGCGGCGTTACGCTCTGCGGGAAGACGCTCGACCTCTCGAGAGAGGACGTCCATCGCGAAGAGTACAATCTCCCAGACCGAGCGGGCCCGGATTGTGACCACCCGCACATCACACTTTGCTCGGACTGTCACAGTATCCGGAACCGAAACCACGTGGAGCGTGTTGCGCTATGACCGTGAGTGAGCACTCCTCGAGCGGTACCGATCACTCGAGCGGCCGGAACCTCTTGCTTCCACAGGAGCACTGGGCCCGTCCAATCGGACGAATTCGCCCCGACAAGAGCACCTTTGCGGCATACACTGACCCGCAGCACTCACAGACACCGACGACGCGCTTGTGCTGTGTCATATTGTTCACCCAGTTCGTCAACGCAATCTTGATTAGCGACTATATCGTTATCGATTTCTGTTTACGCAAGACTAGCTCTGTTCACCTATGCCAGTCACTACAGACAATCACTGATCGCGACGGAGGTGACACGCCCGATGCAGAGTGACGGCACTTACCGAACGGAGCCGTTCTGGAACTGTCTCGACTGCGGCTCGAGCATCGTCGAGACGCGAGAGATCGAGGTCGGCCCGCCGAACGCTGAGACTGTCGAGATGGAGTTCTGCGGGAACTGTGGGGGTGAGTACGATGCCAAGATGTGAAGCATGCGGCGGCACGATCCAGGGGATGCACGGATCAGCCCGTCCCAGAGACAAATGCATCGACGTCAGCCTCTTCGAGTTCGATGACGATGTCGGCCTCCGGACTGCGAAGCGGACCTACTTCTGCAGTGAGAAGTGTGCGATCCGCGGGATCGAGGAAGACATGCTCCTCACACAGGACGACTCACTGTTCTGGGTCGATCGACGCGGCGAAGGCCCGCAACTCTACCCCCAGCCAGAGGTCGAACCCCTCGTCCGCCGTGCCAAGGAGCTCCTCGAGGAAGCTGCCGAGCTCAACAACTGCGACGACGTCCTCGATCACCACCTGGATGAGGCGATCGAGAACGTGGCAGATGCTGAATCGACCCTCGAGGAGTATCCGGATGTCAGCTATCGCTGCCGACAGGCGGCACAGTCAGCGCTCGCAGACGTCGAAGATGGGGCGAAAGCGCACGACGCCGTTGCCGATGCATCCGTCGAGCACGGCGTTCCAGAGCAGCATGGTCGGGTCTGGGGACATCTTCAAGACGCACTTCCAGCGGAGGACCGATCGGGAGGAACCACCGATGCCGACTGACGTGAACATCTGCGATTGCGGTTGGCGAGAGTCACAAGGCGAGGACTCGTTCAATCCGCATCGCCAGCAGTGTCCGAAGTGTGGGGCATCGTTCTTCGACCGCGAAGAGATCCGCTGGTTCATGCCACAGGCAAGTGATTCAAGATGAGTACGACCTCTGAACCAGACCGCAGCGACGATCGCGACGGTGGCGACCTCTCCCTCGAGGAGATCGGTCGACGGATCCGACAGAGTTCCCCGCCGGAACTGGTCGAACTCGCCGACCGCCTCGAGGCGCTCGATCGGCAGCACGAAATCGCCCATGCCAGCGACGTCGTCGACGCCGATCGGGAGGAGCTCGACGAACGGATCCGACTCTACCCGAGCCAGCTGCGCGTCGCGGTCGATAACCCGACCGAGGATACGACGGGGACGCTCGGGAACTTCGCACACCTGGTCGAGACCAGCCACGACGGCGACGCCTCGATCTTCGAAACCGAGCCGATCGACGTCTGGACCTCACCCTACGAGCACGTCGACGAACTCGTGGCCGACTACGCTGGCGTCGCCGGCGAGCTCCCGGAGTCGGTCGAACAGCAGATTCGGCGGACGTGGGTGCGCGGCCATGCCTTCCGGCTACGAACCCACTCGGAAGGGTACACAGTACTCCGAGCGAAGGACGAAGATCTCTTCGAGGACGTCGCGAAGGAGCACCTCGAACACAATGACCACTACACGCAGTACCTCTCGGACACGGAGATGCGGATCAAGGCCGGCGCCGAGGGCGAGGTCAAGCAGACGCTCCACGATGCCGGCTATCCGCCGATCGACGAGCGCGACCTCGAGACCGGCGAGCCCCTGGACGTCGAGCTTCGCGACGATCTCGAGCTCCGGGACTACCAGCGTGAGTGGCGCGACCGGTTCCTCGAGGCAGGATCCGGTGTGATCGACGCGCCTCCGGGGTCGGGGAAGACGATCGCAGCGCTGTCCATCCTCGCGGATCTCGGTCAGCAGACGCTGATTCTCGCCCCCTCGCGCGAGCTCGTCAACCAGTGGTACGACGAGCTGACGACTCACCTCGAACTCCCCGGCGGCATCCACCAGAACACGAGGAACATCGGCCGCTACCACGGCGGTGAGAAGAACATCCGGCCGATCACGATCGCGACCTACGATATCGCCTCGAAGTCCCGACACGGTCGGAAGCTGTTCGACCGCGAATGGGGGCTAGTCGTCTTCGACGAGGCCCATCACGTCCCGGCCGAGATCTGGCGCCGGACCACGGACATCCAGTCCCGATCACGGCTGGGGCTGACGGCAACGCCGGTCCGATCAGACGGCAAGTCCGAGGAGATCTTCACGCTGATCGGTCGGCCGGTCACGTCGACGTGGGAAGAGCTGTACGCCGACGGCTGGGTCAACCGGCCGGACGTCGAGGTTCGGTTCGTCCCGTGGGCGACTGACGGCGCTCGCGAGGACTACCGCAGCGCCGAGGGGATCCAGACCATGATCACGGCCGCACAGAACCCTGCGAAGCTCGAGGAAACGCGCCGACTCGTCCGCGAGCATACCGCAGCCGGGGAGAAGGTCCTGATCTACTGCGGCTGGCGCGACCAGGGCGATCAGTACAGCGACGTGCTGGACGTTCCGTTCATCAGTGGCGAGACGAGCCACGACGATCGCGAAGACTACTACGCCCAGCTGCGGGAGGGCGACCTCGAGGCGCTGATCGTCTCCCGGATCGCCGACGAAGGGATCGACCTGCCCGACGTCGACGTCGTCATCATCGCGTCCATGCTGGGCGGGTCACGCCGACAGGGCACCCAGCGGGTTGGTCGGGTCATGCGACCGCTGGGTGGCTCTCAAGCGTACCTGCTGGCCACACGTGGCTCTCGAGAAGAAGAGTACGCCCGCTCGCAGATGGACTACCTGCGAGAGCGTGGAACGACGGTCACCGAAACGGAGGTCGACTCATGAGCGCCACCAACCAACCCCGAGCTGACGATCTCCCGAACGTGCGGTTCGTCGACCGCTTCGTCCACGACGGTGAGGTCTTCTACGCGAGCCGGACGGAGAACCGAACCGAACTGTACCGTGTGACCGGGACGGTCGACCTTGCGAGAGCGCTGCTGCAGCAGGAAGCCGTGATCTACGACGAGACGATCTGCCGATCGGCCCAGTACGAGGACCTGTACAGGACGGTCGATCTCTACCACCACATGGCCGGCCGCGTGGCGTCGATCACCGTCGACGCAGTCCTCGACGAGCCGGCGATCGCCCTCGAGGAGGTTGATCGACTGTGACCGACGATCGCCACGCCCTCGCGTTCTTGGCCGCGCACGCTGCGGGCGACTTCCCCCTGCAAACCGACTGGATGGCATCCCGGAAGTTCGACTCTCGGCTCGCTCGAGCCGCCCACGTGACTGTCTACACGGCCGCGTTCCTGCCGGCGGCCCGTCGGACCGACTGGTCGCGACGGCGCACTGCGACGTTTCTCGCGTTCCTGTGGGCGTCGCACTTCCTGGTCGACTCCCGGCGTTGGTATGAAAACCGAGACGGGTTCCCCACGCGAGCACTGTGGTTCGACCAGGCGCTGCATTTAATCGCCCTCGCAGTCGCTCTCGAGGTAGCAAACGATGACTGAGTCAGACTCGAACGACGTCCAGATCTACGCGTGTCCCTCGCCTGACGACTGTCCGTTCACTGGCACGGCGGACGAGCTGCTCGAGCACGTCAACAGCGAGCACTCCGGGGAGTACCGTCAAGACAACTGGCCAGACACTCCTGCCGGCCGGGCTGGTCGACCGGTGGTTGAACCGGACGACGAGGACGACGTCGACGATCAGCGCGGTGATCCGGATGGGTGACGAGTACGCCGACCACGAACTCGACGGCCGTGAGGAAACGCTCGAGCGCCTCGAGGCCGCTGCTCGCGAGCGCTGGGGGGAGAAGTGGGCGATCCGGGCGACGCACTTCGCGGACGGCACCACGCAGGCCTACGCCTTCCGCTCACGTGGCGTCGTCGACGACGATCGGGACGAGAAGACGCTCGAGCAAGAACGGTTGTACGTCAGCGATGAGAAAGCGGTATTCCGTCGCGTCCACCTGCACCATGAGGACGTCGTCGACGTGCTCGAGGAACGTGAATTCGATCACGACTAACCGTCTGTTTTAGCGTTCTGTCGCCAGCTTAGATTACTTGAGACGAGTCAATCCCACACAAAGTATTTACAAGGTGACGTGAATTTCATTCATATGGACCTGAATGTTGGAGGACGAATGTATGGAATCACCACCGGTGGATATGCATCTGCTATTCCGACAGATGCCATCCATCAACTGGAAGAAGCAACTCACTATACACGAACCTATCGTGGAGGTTTTCCGGCAGAAGAGTTAGATCTGGCAGCCATTTTCACCACTGGAATCTGTTTAGAGGAGCCGATATTCACTGTCCAATTTGGACGGGCTGGTCCCTCTGATGACCGTCCAACATATCAAGCAGTGGGGAAAGGTGTAGACAGCTTACAACACGCTGAGGATAATATCAGCAAACTATCTCAGGAAATTGAAGAAGAGTTTGACGAGAGTTCGGAATTTTCCACTCATCGGCCGCTAATTAGGGCCCATACGGATTTACAAGATGGTTCAGTACTTTACGCTGAGTCCTACTATCATACTCATAACGCAGAATCAGTCAAAAGGTTCGAGTTGGTAGTCTTCCATCCAGACATTCCATTTAATGCGGATCGATACGATGAAATTCACGAAGTGAGCCCTGCGCGGCCACCAAGCTATATTGAAGAAGGGAATATCTCGACGGGAAGCGGGTTCGGAGTTATAAACTATGAGCCACAGAACGTCAAGGAGACCGCAGGGATCGAATCGGACGTAACTGATAAAGTGAGCGTAGATAATCCGATTCGAGAACATAGCCGCTCGATAGAGCGTCCATGGAACGCATTTGAATCGCCTAATCGACTTTATGCAGAATCATATCTATATGACAATATGGATGAGGCATTGATAACTGCACTCAGGGCCGCTTCACCGGAGATCATCGAACCTGTCTTCTACCGTATGGAGGTCTCATAGCTGATCATCAGCTAACAGTTTCGGCACCTCGAGTGTTAGCTCGACTTACTTCTGGAGTTGGTCGACGCTCTTTCAATCAAGTCGAATGCATGAAGCCACCGTGTTAACTAACCAGTATGCTGATGAGTTAACACAGGCAGTCTGACCAGACAAGTTGACCAGACGTTCTGACCAGACGCCTTGACCAAGACGACTGTTGGGAACGTCTGACGGGTCTTTATGTCGAACGTTCACGATCAGACTGGCATGCTCGCGTACAGTGTATATGGCGAAGCGGGGGGTCCGGGAAAAACCACGATCTCCGGCTCGCTGGCAGCTGCGCACGCTCGCCACGATCTGGATGTCCTCGCGATTGATCTCGATCCGCAGAACGCATCGCTCAGTTATCTGCTCGACGTCGACGACGATCGCGAAGACCCCGACGTCGATCACCTGGTCCGACACCTGATCGATCGGCCGAAGGGCTCGTTCGAGGACCTGATCCGTACGACCGACCACGGCATCGACATCATCCCAGCCCACAACGCGCTCTCAGGCCTCGATGATCTCCTCGATCGCGTCGCGAAGACCGCGAACGACATGGGGGAAGACTTCGATCCGACCACCCGACTCCGGGAGGTCCTGGTCGAGTTCGGCGTCGCCGACCGGTACGACGTCGTGATCATCGACCCATCCCGGACCGAAGGGGCTGGTCTCTACAACGCGATCGCAGCGACCGGGAGTCTCGTCGTCCCAGCGGAGGCGACGGCGAAGGGGAAGCAGTCCGTGATCGGTCTCGAGCAGCTGGTCGGTGGCCTCGAGGAAGAACTGGGTGGCATTGACGTCGGCGTCCTCGCGGTCGTCCCGAACAAAGTCGACAAGCGCTCCGGGACACAGCGAACGTATCTCCAGGACCTGCAGGAAGTTGCGTATCCCGTCCCGGTCGAGATCCCGATTCGTGGGGCACTGTTCGACGGCGCGTGGGAGCATCGCTGTTCTCCCTATGAGTTCGTCGAGGAACACCGTGAGCGAGTGCCCGACCGCGAACGCGAAACGCTCGAGTTGATCGATGAGCTCGCCGCGACGATCGAAGCGGAGGCAGACCTATGAAGCCCGGCGCGGGGGACGACCTCCTGAGCGACGACGATGACGACCAGGAGGATGTCGACGACGCTGCAGTCGAGGACAGCGTCGACGATCTCCTCGCCGGCGAAGACGAGGGTAGTGACGAGTCCGATACTGCGGCCTCGAGCGAGAACAACGGCTACTCGCTGCCGTGGATCCACCGACGGAACACTGTCAAGTCGGATCGGTCGGAGGTCATCCAGTTGCACGTCCGCGAGCCGACCGTCGACGGGGAAGCCGATCTTCACGACGACGTCGAAGACATCCTCGATGAAGACGTGTACGCGCTTGACCTCCGAGAGGCGGCGTACCTGGTCGCGATGCAGCACCCCGACGAGGTTGCTGACCAGCTCCGAGAGTGGGGCTACGACTTCGAGTAGGGCAACTGGCCGAATCGATAAAGCGGCATACGATATAGGGATGGAGCAGCACACCCACCTCGCGGGTGTAATATGAGTGGAGATAATACAAACACTACCGAGGCTGATGGGGAAACGTGGCGACAACTGCGAGAACAGCGTCTTGAGATCGACGATCATCAATGCGTGAACTGCGGTAACAGTGGTATGCTGCATGTTCACCATGTAGTTCCGAAGAGTCTTGGCGGAGTTGATGAACTCTCTAATCTGAGGTCACTATGTATAGATTGCCACGATAAAGCTCATGACCGGAGTATTGGAGTGATAAAAGGGCACTACAAGAGTAGTGATACTCGATGGCTGCCATCTACTGACACGATGCGGTGGTTTATTAACCAGATACACCACCCTTTGGATCGGTTGGTCGTCATAATATTAGCAAAGACAGGCATCGGGGTTGGAGAACTCTCGTCGCTTACAGTTGATGATATTTACCTCCGTGACGGTGGGTTAGGCCTCACGTCAACTGTAGAGCGACCGTCTCACCCCTTCTTTCTCCTCGAGGAAACAAAAAACGGGCCCGGTAGTGGCGTTTCCCAGAGGTTGTGTGACACCTTTGTGCCGATCGGCCCGGAACTCCAAGGGTGTTTGATGAGATATTTGGCGATTAGGCCGGATGGTCTTACCAATAAATTGCTTCTTGGTACGGGGGAATCATGGGGTGAAGGGGTAGGAAGAGACGGGATCGAATATATAATCAGAAAACACGGACAGAAGGTTGGCTTTTATGAAAGTGGCGCTGGTGCTACTAAGAACCTCACTCCGAATGTGTTCCGTCAATTTTTCGACGAGCGCTATCAGGGGCAGCCTGCTGTCCGTGATTATATCCTCGGCAAGAAAAAGAAGATGCAATTCGACCAAGGGCAGATCGTTACAGATTACCGTGAGTCAATATACGAACTCTTATTTTGATCTCTCAGACCACTCCAAGAATTATATCCGAACTGATGACATTCACACTTGATTACTGTGATAGTCAAGTGTGTTGTCCTGTCCTTTATTCGAGAAGCCGCGGTCAACGACGATGCCTCTGGACGATCGTCGCGAGGACCTCCTCACCGCTGTTGCACTGACCGAGTTCAGCGTTCACTACGAAGAAGCTGATCCCGAGCTCGCCAAATGGACGTGGCAGCTGGCTGCCGACCGCTTCTCAATCACGATATTGGGCTTCTCGAGGTACTGAAAGACAGTGCATCGGCTATTCGGAGGATCCATGTCTACAGTTCGAGAGTGTAGTTCTCCATGAAAGAAGCGGCCAGTCGTTGAATACTTATTTTCGGTGAATATGGACCGATGAACACCTTAATTGGGTATGGGCCTAAAAATAGCGAAAATAGATCTGGGGGGAGATAAGTGAAAGATCCACATCTCATTGGACCGGTACTGGTGTTGCTCTCAGTAGTCGTTTTCGTAGTTGGAGGTCTCCTTGCTGCGGTGAGTGCTGGGATAATAGGGTAGGTATCTATACGATTAAAATGAAAATCTCAAAAGGAGTTCTTGCGTTAATCGTGATCGCGTTGCTACTGCTCGCCATCATCCTTGTCGGTGGAGGAATTGGTGGCTGGGTGGTCCCTACATGAGCTCACAAAAAGAAGTTTGAGGATTGCTCAGACCTCTCTGTTGTTCTGGTAGGGACTATATTCGAGACGTAGGTATTTGTGAGAACCTCCCCTTGTCTGGTCCATGTCAGACGACGATCGCGATCCGCTCGAGATCTGTCCAGCCTGCCATGACGGGACGCTCCAGGAACGGACTCGGCGCGGTGTGACAGATTACTCCTGTGATCTCTGTCCGTATAGTACGCCAGTTCCATAGCTGATGACTGTCGGCTCAGGTTGGTGTAGGAAGTCCGGGAAGATGAGGGTAGTGGTGGTGGTGGGGGAAATGACCTCATGGATGTGAGTTGTCGCCCCGGACATCCATTACTGCGCCCGCATGCAATTTGAAGGTTTGCTTCATTTCAATCCGTGAGTTGTCCCAGATCCCATCACCAAAAAAGAAACTAAACGCTGTTTCTACCGGTATCAAACGTCCGAAAACGGCCAATAGGTTCATACCAGTTGTGTCCTAACGACCAGATGGCGAGGGGGAAAGAGTGGTCAACACCACTCGACTGTTCGACACGAGACATCCACACCTCGCCGCTCTGAGATCGATCACAAAGTCAATTGCCATATTGCCACACGATCTCGGTCCCACCCCGTCGAACACCCATTGATGAGGTGGGGGGTCCAACGCTGGCCTCTGGCCGGCGTTTCTGTACTACGTAGGTTTATACATGAAGCCGCGGCCAACGGCAGTGATGCCTCTGGACGATCGTCGCGAAGACTTCCTGGTCGCCGTCGCACTGACTGAGTTCTCAGTCCACTACGAAACCGCGGACCCCAAGCTCGCCGAACAGGCGTGGCAGCTGGCCGCCGATCGCCTCGTCGATCACGACGTCAGGCCCGCCGAGGCCGTTGACGCGCTCGAGATTGGTGTCTAAACCTGCCTCGAGACACGGCCGACCTTCTCGCTCAGCGACGGAATCACGTCTTCTGGACGCTGACCGCTGCCCAGCTGCAAGACGATCTGCTCTGGGGAGTTGTTGATTCCACGAACCCGGAGCGGTCGGTCGACCGGGAGCTCCTCGAGGTCGACGGTCTCAGTCAAAGCGAACCCGACGTCGTCGCGGGCGATCGTCACCTCGGCCTCGATCGGCGTTTGGGAGACCTCCTTGACGATCCCGAGCGCGATCTGTTCAGCCTCGAACTGAGAGTTTGCGGTCGAGATGTCCTTCTCGATCGTGTCAGGATTAGTCTCGCCCCCGATCTCGTACTCACCGCGGATCTTGTACTGATAATCAACCGCGTAGGTCTCGCCCTGAACCATATCGCCGCTGTCGGTGATCGCGATCGCGCCGATGTCCCACTCGATCGTGTAGTCTGTCCGACGCTCGAACACCGTGTCGGGATTCGAGGGGTCGTAGACCGTCTCACTGGTGGCCTTGATGTACTGCTCCTCGAGGCCGCGCAGGTCGCCTGGCGCGTCGGCGACAAACTCATCGCCCTCGACCGAGCGCGAGCCACCGAAGATCACCGCCCGATCGTAGCGCTCTCGGACGTCCTTCCCGACCTGATAATCGACGAGCGACTGGTCAGTGGTCGCCGTGCGGAGACCGGGCTGGGTCCACTCGAGCGAGAGGCCGCCGACGTCGTCGTCCCACTGGAGCTCCCAGATCCAGTTGCCGTCGTCGGCGATCTCGCGCAGGATCTCGCGCAGCGAGCCTCGGTTGTAGTAATCGATCAACTGCGGCGTGTCGTTGAGGTCCGCCGACAGCGTCAGCCTCTCGAGGACCTGGGGGGCGTCACGGATCCCCGGCGTCTCGGTCGGGTCGCTATCGTAGCCACCGAGGCGGACCTGGGCGATGATCTCGTTCGACGCCGAGGCGAAGTCGCCGGAGACCGTCTGGCTGTTGTTGGCGCTGATCCAGTTGTTGCCACCGTCGTTCGAGATCCGGACTCGCTGACTCCTCGAGGTGTCGGGCATCTCGACCTCGAGTGCGCCGCCGACGATCTGGAAGCCCGAGCTGACCGTGGTCTCGAACGTGTACGCGTCGGGGAAAATCGAGACGTCGATCACGCCGTCGTCAGCCGGACCTGTCGGCGGTGGGCTCGTGTACCGACTGTCGTAAGCGTAGAGACCGTCGACGTAGATGGTATCTCCCGACCCAGTGATGTTGAGCTCGACGTCGACGTCGCCGCTATATGTGTCCGGGTAGCTGTCCGGATCGTCGCCGGCGACGTCGAATGTGCGCAGGTCGAAGATGGTGTCAGTCGGCTCGAGCGCGTCACCTGGGATGGTGTCGGCCACTTCGCCATCGATGAGCAGCTCCATCGGTGGGTGGCCGTCGGTGAATGCGAATAGTGGGGCGAATATGAGATTTGCCGCTGGGACCTCGTGATCGAGCCTGATCGTCGTCGACTTGCTGTGCAGGCTACTGTTCATCTCGATAGCAACGCCCCCAGACCAACGACCCTCGTTGAGGTCGCTACTCTCACCGCCGTCACTTCCCGACGCGTCTTCGGCTTCTTCCCACCAGCCAGTTTGAGTCACTTCGAGGCCGTTGACATCCTGGACGGGCTCGTCCGCTGGTAGATCGGCGATGATCTCCTCCCAGTCGGACAACCCGATCCTGCGGAGATCGACGTCTTCCTCGGTACTCGTGGACGGGTCGTCGACGGTGTATGCAAGGCCAGTCTTCTCATCGAGTATCTGCTTGACGCCCTCCTGGGCGAGGATTTCGTCGAACTGGACGTCGTCGACGTACTGGTCGAGTTCGGACCCGCCGCGGAGGACCAACGTGATGCCGTTCGGCGCGGAGGTGTCCTTGACGAATTCGTCGATCGGCTGCCGTTGGCCGTCCTTCCAGACCCGTGCCGGTGCGCCCTCGAGGTCCTCGTCACGCCACCGGTCGGCCTCTGGGACCGTGATTTCGAGCTCGGGCAGATCGTTGAGCCGCGGCTTGGCCTGGACGTCCTGGATCCGTGGCGTGAACGTCGTCCCGCTCGGATGGTCGATCTCGACGTGCCAGCCTCGCGGCGGAACGTACCGATCCGAGAGGCCGATCGAGGTCGTCGTGACCGTTCCAACGCTGGTATCCGCGTACACCCACTCTGTTCGGGCTCTGGCGAAATACTCGTACTCGCGGTCGGGCGAGACGGTATCGTCGACGAAGCTCTCAGTGTTTTGACCGACTGTAGCAACCAGAAGCCCCTCATCGTCATACTCGTAGTCAACCCGACGACGATAGATCTGGTAGCTACCCTCGAAGTCAGCGTTATCTGTCCACAGGACCTCCAGCGAGGTGTCCCCGACGTTCGCGAAGCCGATCCCGTTCGGTGCCGGGAGGTTCGTGATAGAGTCTGCCTCAAGCCAGTTCCCAGTGACGTGTGCCGTTTGGGTCCTGATTCTGACGTCGTATTTCTCCCCGTCAAGGATGTCGACGAACGTCTGCTCGAGGACTGCGTCGTAGGCGACGATGGCCGAGCCGGAGTCGCCCCAGCTTTCGTTTCCGTCCGTCTCACGGACCTCGAGCCGGTACTCGCCGTTGTTCAGGACGTCATTCCAGATTGCGGTTATCTCGTCTGGCTCAGATCCGTCCAGATCGAGCCCCTCAGCGTCTGGGAGAGTCGTAGTGAATTGAACAGGCATTATTGATCCACCGTGCTGGAGTGTTCAGTGACTGCAACGACCCGCGCGTCGTACTGCTCGCCGTTCAGTAAGTCGGAGATCGTCTCGGCTTCGGTGTTCAGTGCCAGTGTGCTGAACGTCGTCCACGACGCCGCATCGGACTGTTTGTACTGGACTTCGGTATCTCCGTAGTTGTGGTTATCAGCCCAGGAGAGGTCGGTGGAGGTGGCGGTGATCGCGTCGACGGTGAGGTCCGTAGGGGCCGGCAGGTCCGTGACGTCGCTCAGTGACCCGGTCGACCCGGATGCGTCCGGCGTTGCCCGTTCGATGTAATAGGAATACTCCTCGCCGTCGAGGAGTCCGTCGTCCGTGTACGACGTCGTCGCAAGCTCCGTGATCGTCGTGACCGAGCCGCCGTCGCGATAGACGGTGACGTCGCCGTCCGGGTTGTTGTCGTTGAGCGTCCAGTCGACCACGACCTCGCGATAGCCGGCCGTGACCGCGTCCAGCGTCGGATTCGGGAGGAGGGTGGTCTCGCTGATCTCACTCGTCGGACTCGAGTCGCCATCGGGATAGACTGCGACGAGGCGGTAGTGGTAGGTCCGGCCGTTAACCAGCCCGGTATGGGTGTAGTCGCCGGTCGTGTCCGTCGTGAGCAGGCTGTAGTCGCTGAGCGTCGTCCCGGAAGAGGTCGAGACGTGGATCTCGACGGTATCGAGATCGCCTGCCGGGTTCGTCCACGAGAGCGGGAGACTCGTTTCCGTAGGCGTTCCGATGGCTGGGGTTTTCGGAGCCCCTCCGGAGGTCCTCGTCGTTGTGTAGCTCCAGTCACTGTTTTCGAGGCTGTTCTCAGAACGGACGCGATAGCGGTAGTCTGTGTCCGTTGTGATATCCGTGTCAGTGTAGGACGTCGTGCTCGAGCCCGGTGTTGCGACCGTCGAATACGACCCACCATCCACTGATCGCTGGACCCGGTAGTTGTCGATCCGGCCCCCAGTGCTCGGCTCAGTCCACGAGACGTCGAACTGTGTGATCCCTGCCAGATCGATCGTCGTGTTTTCGGGCGGATCGGGAGGGGATACTGTCGATTCATAAGTGATGTAGTCGGTGTATTCGTTGTATCCACCCGCTCCGTCACCGTCGGGAACACGGTTTTCGAAGGCGCTCGCGGTGTTCGCGTTGACGATCCTGAACCCGATAACGTCCGCATTAGTCCCCATATTGACTGTTACGGGGTTAGTGGTCAGTGAGTTGGCGTTGGGCCCGAACGTTATCGTGTATTCACCGTTCGCGTAGTCCAGAGATATGTTTATCTTCGTCCATGTATCGTAAGAGAAACTGCCGTCTTCGACAACAGTGCTGCCGTCGAGATAGTAGATACTGGGATTGCTGTCTCCGACCCCTGCCACGCGGTTGTTATTCGTGTCGACAAGCTCGTACCCGCCACCTTGGCTGTCTGAGGTTATATTGGTCCACCATTCGACTTCTTCAACCGGATTGTCGAACTCTCTATATCCGACAGTGTAGTCGGTGGAACTGTCGCCGAGATCTGCGTAGCCGGAAGAATCGCCCTCATAACTCCTCAGGCCTTTTTCGAGTGGGCCATCCCAGTTGGTACTGACGTTGCCCTCAAAGTCGTCGAAGAGGTAAGTCAGTGCCATCTATCGTCGCACCTCGTTCCGGGCGACCAGCGTCTTAGCGGCGTTCGCGTCGACGACGCTCGTCGACGCGATCGGCTCGAGCCACGACTCGAGATCCGTCGGGAT
>NZ_JAMQOT010000016.1 GCF_029502005.1 Natrinema salsiterrestre
TTTTGAGCCAGCGACACTGCCTGTTTAACGAAGCGGAAGAGGGTGCTGGACACATCCGATTCTTCCGCTTCGCTTGTCCCTTCACAGCGACGCTATCCGCTCGCCGTCTCCGGATTCAACAGAGCAGTAAGGATCCAAATCAGGACTGGTCGGTGAGAAGAACCACGAAGTGATGTTAATTCGATCTGAAACTGGGCTATCCTCCGAAACTGTGGCAGAAAGAGGACCGAGATTTTGTATAGCGATATACGATATACAATATTCTGAAGTGCGGAGTTCCGGCGCTAAGAGACTCTAGACCCCCGAATACTCCCGATGGCTCGAAAACAACAAGTGGTCCTGATTATGCCCGTAATCACGACCACTTTGAAGTACCCCGACGCCGTCGGTGAAGCACGAATGCTGCAACTGCCTCACGACGGCGCTTCCTCCGGGGTAGAGGCACCGAGACCGGGGTCGCAGGACGGTGGAGGGCCGGTGGATGCCTGATCGAGCGCTTTCGACGCCGCTCCACGACAGCTTCGAGCGTTACCTCCAGGACAAGGGGAAAGGCCGCGGTGGGGACGGTGGGAACTATCGACGCAACGCAGCCCGCGAGCTCGAGCGGTTCGCCGAGTGGGCCGCCGGCGACCGCGGCGATGACGACTGGACCGGGATCGTCCCCGGTGATGTCGACCGGGAGCCGACCTTCGACGATCTTGACGAACGCGTGTTCCGGGAGTACGCCCGGCATCTCGGTGGAGATCGGGGACTCAAGCAGAACACGGTACAAACCTATTACCGCTATATCTCTGCATGGTGTGGCTGGTGCGTCAACGAGGGACATCTCGAAGCGCATTACGCGCAGCGGGCGAGTGCGATGGCACCGCTACCGGAGGACGATGGCCGCAAGCCCGGCGACCAGCAGGCCTGGACGTCCGAGCAGCGCCACACCCTTACCCGCCACGTCGACGACCAGGCCCGCGACGCCGTCGAGGCGTACACGACACTTCCGGCGGATACTGACCCCCTCGATAAGCAGCGCGCCCGCTATGCGGCGCTGAAAGCCGCTCGTGACCGGGCTCTGGTGTTCGCCCTCGCGTACACAGCTGTCCGCGTCGGGGAACTTCTCCGGGACCCGAATGACCCCCGCCGGCGTGGCGTCCGCTGGGAGGACCTCTCCCTCGACGACGGGAGTATGGACGTCTACCGGAAGAAACAGCAATGGGACGCCGCGAGTCTCCCCGACCCGGTGATCTCGCCCCTGCGGAGCTACCGCAAGCTGATGGACCCGCCGACAGACCGATGGCCGGTGTTTCCGACGTTCGACCAACGAACGCTCGCAGGGCTCGTCCAGGAAGAGCTCGCCGACCGAGGGGAACATCCGGATGCAATTGCCGAACGCCGTGAGGAGTACGCTCGCGACCTACTGCTGGCGCTTGAGGAGGATATTCGACCGCCGTCGATCACGACGGACGGCGCACGGTCGATTCTCCAGCGACTCTCGGAGGCCGCAGAGATCGATATCGACCATCCGAAACACGATTACCTTGCTCCACACGGCGGCCGTCGTGGAATGGGTGAAGTCCTCGTTCGCGCGTTTGGGTATACAGTCGCAGCTCGATATCTCGATAATTCCGAGGAGATGGTGCGGGAGCGGTATTCACACATCGAGGCTGGCGAACTCGGTGATGTGGCTACCGAAGCACTAGAAGAGATCGATTGACGCAAGCGTTTATACGGGAGTAGAACCAAGATTGGATTGAACAATGAGCCTCGAACAAGCGGTTGACGAAGCCCTCGCGACATACAATATGTCGCGGAGCGAAGAGGCCGAGGAAGCGGGCCGAACAGTCGCTACGCTCCAAGACTGAAAGGGTCACTTAGTCGAGATCCTGAATCTTCTCCGCGAATTCTGCTCTCGAGAGTCCCGGTGTCTCTGTCAGCTCCGGATAGCCGGCACGTTCGACAGCCTCCTCAACGAACTCGATCCAGAGATCCTCGTGCTGCTCCGCGTAGACGAGTTTCGCCTCACTCGGGTACATATCCAGTTTCTCAGGAAACAACGGCTATTGCCGGACTGTGTCGATGTCGCGATAGACCACCATCAATGCGGTTTTACGGTGATGCAGACACTGACCACGTTCTGATCACCTATCCCGATCAGGGAACAACTCGAACGTACTGTTTTGCGACAATCTGTATCGTTGTACCAGGAACGCGGTTTACACTTGATGTACTGGCATTGGAGGCGAACGGCTTTCGCGCCAAGCGCGAAGCCGTTCGCTTGCTGCTCGAAACGGCACGAAAGTACGTCTCGATCAGACACGTCTACCTCGATAGGGATTTCTATCAGGTTCACGTCGTTACGGAACTCGAACAGCTTGACGTCGACTACATCGTCCGTGCACGCCCGAGTAAAGGGATGAAAGACCGTCTCAGCGCCGGCGCTGAGACGGTCGTCGATGAGTATCTCATGCAACGAAAGCGTAAACCAACTGCTTCAGTTCCAGTAACTGTGTTTGCCGTTCCACATCGATCAACCGAAGACGAGCACGTCTGGATCGTGACGAATCTTGAGCTCAAGACAGAGTCGGCGAGAGCGTACGCGGCGACGGAACGTCGCCGCTGGGGAATTGAAACCTCCTATCGGCAGATCGGTGATTTTCTCCCGAGAACGTCGTCGCCGACGTTCTCGGTGCGGTTGTTCTACTTCTGTTCGCGGTTGCGATGTACAATCTGTGGGTCCTCGCAAATGTGCTCGTCTCAGCTGGTGCTGTACCAGAGAAACCGCCGATCCCGACGCGTCTCTTCCAAGAATTCGTCGTTATGACTGACTACGGATAGCGGTTGATTGACCCGACCGAGCTTATCGGTCAGCACGCCATAACTGAGTGGAAACGCTCAGAAACGCCGCCAGCAGCGGCGTTTCTTCGCTCCTTCCATCTCTGTATCGCCTAGAGCATCGCAGTTTCACAATCTAAATCGCTTCATCAACTACGACTTCGCTCGGCCGTCGTGTCGAATCGGAAACTACTGTAAATGACGGGATTCTCCCCTCGAAGAAAAATAGTAGGTGATGGTCAGTGACGCAGAGGATAATAGTGTGCTGGATACCTTATCTACCGAGCGATTGACGGGGAATAGTAGTGATTTGATCCAGAAATTAGACAAGTACTGGCTCTCAACGCCCGTGTTGATCTTACCGCCGTAGAATACAAACAGTCGATGAGAAGCGGTCAATAGAGACTCCTAACAATGGGCAAAAGTTCTACATTAGTTTACATGGCTGTAAGGATCGGGCTATGGGTTGTCAGGTTCTGTTCGCTTCCGTCTGGGTTACAGACGGTCAGGACCAGTGGTTATAGCAGGGAAATTCGTAGATTTTCACTAGTGGAGCACGGCCAACCGGTTATTCACTGGTCCCGTTACCGCCAGTTTCGTTGCCACCGCTGCCGCCACCTTGGATTTGCAAGTCGCCCTCCATATTCGGATGGGGCTCACAGCGGTATCTGGCCATCTCGCTACTGGCCGTAAAATCAAAAAACAGTCCGTCACCGGGGTCTGAGACCGGTTCGCCCGTCGTGAGGTCATCGATGACTTCGTCGTTACTGTTCCGAATCTGCATATTGTGGGCTGCACCATCGCCTTCCGACCAGCCGATCGTATAATCCTCACCCTTCTGAAGGATAAGCGTCGGGTTCTGCTCGCCCTCGATTGAGGATGGTGCAAGGCCTCCCCAGTGACCCGTTTGACCGCTGAAATCAAGTTGTGTTCCGGGTTCAATTTCGTAACCGTCGCTGCCACCACCACCACTACCACCGCCATTACCGCCACCGTTACCACCACTGCAACCGGCGACAATCGCCGTCGATGTCGCAACACCAGCCAACTTGAGCATCCTCCGTCGGGATAGCCGCTCGTTTCGTGTCATCAAGTCACTCTTGTGCTCGTTCTCAAATGGGGGTTTTGGTTCAAGTGTCGAAACGCAGTATAAATTAGTATACATCCTTTTGGCTCTGTCAAATTCTGTTTCCCATATAAGCCTGTCCAAGAAACACTGACAGGGTAATTGGATTCTGCGAGTTCTGAGTTCACATGGCGTAGATTTTATCTAGCAGAAACTTCTGGATAGTGTGAGAATCCACCCGTGACGTCCAACATCATCCGATACGACCAAGATCAGCAACACCTCTTGCCGAAGAACGTCGCGGAGTGGGTTGAAGAAGATAGCCTCGAACGCTACGTTTCCGGCGTCATCAATTATCTCGACAACGAGGGCCGGCTCGACTCCTTCTATCCGGAAGATCGGGAGGACGGCTGTGGGCGACCGTCCTTTCATCCCGTGATGATGCTGAAGATCCACGTCTTTGGGTACTGTATCGGGATCCGCAGCTCCCGAAAATCGTCTGTCTCCTTGAACGTGACGTCGCTTTCCGTTACCTTGCCGCGAATCAACACCCTGACTTCCGTACAATCAGCCTCTTCCGCAAGAACCACCGCGAGGGTCGTGGTGAATCGCCATACGGCGCTTGATTTCACTAGTTGACGGCACGCTTGATGTTATAGACAACACACATCAGGACGATTTCACGGAACTCTCGATACCAACTTCGCGCACGCACGGTGTCGCCGAGCGTGCGCTTGATTACGGAGAAGACGGTCTCAGACAACGCTCTCTGGCCGTAGAGAGTCCCATCAATCCGCGCGTTATGCGCGTAATCGATGGGACGGAACTCTCGATGCTTTATCAACGGTCTTACGCCCTCTTCCCTGAGCTTATCGCGCAATTGCTGCCAATCGTAGCCTTTGTCGGCAGCGAGGCTGTGCAACTCGTCCGCGTTGCGGCGGGCGAGTTGCCAGCCGATCTGCGTGTCGTGACGTTTCTCGGTTGTGCAGTGAATGTCGAGGATAGCTTGTGACTCAGTATCGACGAGAGCGGTTGTTTTGAGCGTCTGAACACGATAATTCGTCCGACGGCAGTAGTGTTTGCTGGCGTTCTCGCGGTCGAAAAACGTCGCGTCCATCGCTGCATGGCTAGATGGCTCGTGCAGCTGCGCCAACAGGCGCAGCAACACTCGCCAGACTGCCATATTGATCCTATCAAACGCCTTCACTAGCGTCGAGTGATCAGGGAGATCGGCCTTCTCAAGGCCGATCTCCGCCAATATTTGTGGCATCTCGCTCCAGAGATCGAGCGCTTCCCGGTAGGATTTCTCTAAGTAAATCCGGAGACAATGCAGCGAAACGACGGCGTAGTCGGCGAATCCGCCGCCACCCTGCGGGGCGGATTCGCCTCGGCCACCAACAGCATTTTTAGCTAATCGCACTGCTTTCTTCGTGAAGCGGGAAATCTTCGACATGGACATCGGCGGTTTCCCGCTTCATCTCCCTAGTTCTGACGAACGAAGCCGACGCTGTCTAGCGATTCACCAGAGCCTTCCCTCGAATATACCGACCTTGAGATGGTTCTCAAAGTCGTGTTTGTCCGTGTACGTACCGATTCCGAATTGATCGGCGATGAACTCGCTGTCGACTACGTCGAGCAGCGAGTAAAATGTGCTCGCAATTGTAGGAGAATGAACGTCTTCGCTACTGAGCTCCTGATTCGACGAACACGGTATCTGAGGATGTGTCGTTTCCGTCATCAGCTTGTATGTGACGGTCTGACGCCGGATTTAAGTACTCGAAATGGGACAGATCGAAAAGTGGTTTTACACTCTCAAAATGCATGTCGGCCACTTCCATAACTCGTGAGTAGGAAGTCGAACCAGCGTTAGAGAGTGGCTGGGTTTGAGAATTCTTCAGTGATGTTACTCAAACCGAAACAAATTTGGATGAGATATCAGCTAGTATCGCTAATATAGATCTTATGCCATCAAAAACCTGCCCCCTCTGTGCGGAACAATTTCCGTCAGCCAGTGCTGTACGAGACCACACATGGGATCAACATCACGCATGTCATTATTGTAACGAACAGTTAAACGACGATGTCTCTAAACATGTGCTGTTCAAACACTGGCTCACAGCCCACCCTGACGACCTGCGGCGAGTGGATCGCAAGCAGGCAGACTCAGCTGTCGACTCAATAATGTTCTCGGACCGGCTCTCCAGCCAGGGTGTTGGAGCTGCCGTGGCAGGCCTCCCTCGACGATATTTTCTCCTCGCGGGTGCTACTTCGGTAGCAGGTGGAATTGCTAGTGCTAGCGCATACCTAAACTCCCAGTCCAACGGCGAAGTGGACAACAAGGTGAATTCAGTCGACGAGTACGAGTATGCGACAATCGGGGCCGAGGATTCTGGGACGACTATCACCTACTACGGCAGTTACAAATGCCCATTCTGCGCGCAGTTTAGCACTGGCATGCTCAAGGAGCTGATTCGAGACTACGTTGAACCAAGCGATCTTGCAATTGTCTACCGCAATCTTTCGTATTTCAATGGTCAAGCATTCTTAGGAGCAGATGCCCCGAATGCCGGTCACGCAGGACTGGCAGTCTACAACAACGAGCCTGAATCGTACCTCGATTATCATGATTACGTATTCGAAAACCAACCGCCAGAAAGTCAGCAGTGGGCAACCGCAAACCGACTGACAGAGTTCGCCCGCGAAGCCGGTATGTCAGATTCAAGTATTGTGCAAACAGCAGTCCAAGAAAATCGATATAGGGGTGCACTCCGGGAAACGGAATCCGCAGCTATGGAGGCAGGTATTAGAGGAACACCAGCACTCATCATCGACGGAAAAATAGCTACTCCGGGCCAAGATCCAGTCCGAGAACTTATTGAAAATGCAATCTCCAATCCCTGACCGAGTAGACAATATACAGCTCTGGCTTGCAAGTGGAACGCTCATCGCTACTGTTGCAACTGCTGGAAGCCTTTATTTCAGTCTTGAACTCGAGTTACTCCCCTGTGAACTGTGCTGGTATCAGCGAATTTTAATGTATCCTCTGGTGGTTGTGCTCGGCGTTGCGACGCTTGAACGAAGGCCAGACATCTGGCGGACTGTTCTCCCACTGTCAGTTCTCGGGGGTGGCATTGCGGCGTATCATTCTATTCTGCAGGTAACGACCGACTCGTGTTCGTTCAGTGGGTCCTGTGCAATAGTGCAGTGGCAGGCTCCGGTCGTTGGACTATCGATTCCGAATCTGTCACTGCTTGGTTTTCTGTTTGTGACGATTACTGTATTCGGTGCGAGCGAGACTGCACGTACAGATACGACAAACTCGTGAAAACTTTCAGAACAATTCTCGGGTGAGGTGGCCATTTGAGGCAGTCTGCTACCTGGAAGGACGACTCCGGGTAGCTGAGCCCCAAATTGATGTTTATTGAACCTATAGTCAAATCTGTCTTCTTATTTGTATATTCCTACAATCATGCACAAATCATCTTCTTACTGACCGATCTAAATTGTTCTGCTAACAAGATAATCGGACGACGCGCTGATTTGACGAATAGATAGAACTTCTGACAAACAGGACACTACTCACAACGATGAACAGCATACTGAGCGGGTAGCAGTATCAACAAGTACTCAACCAGCGGTGTTGCGATGGAAGGTCTAGCTGCTAACTCAAAAAGTGCCATCAAACAGTGAAATCCATTGCCTCACGGTGATTCAACAGGGCCAATCAGGGAGACATCGAACGGTCTTTACACGAGAGATTTCGAATTTGACTATGGCCGATGACGAAGTCAACATTACTAGGGACGGAACTGCAGATGAGACGACGATCCAGTGGCGGTGGGATGCCAGCACCTCACGTACCGTTCGACTCCTATGGGCGTTCGGTGTTGGTACCTTCTTCGCCGCGATCGTTACCGTCATCTGCTGGCGACTGTACAGGATGGCCGGTGAGGTCGCTGGCGGATTTGGTCGAGCTGTCGTTATCGCCCTCATCATCGCGCTTGCCGCGACTGTTCTCGCACTAGCTGCCTCAAGCGATACCGAACGACACCTCAAGCGGATCACACGCCAGCTCCCCATCAATGTACCGTCAGAAACGAGTCTAGACAGGGCAATGGACGCTGCCGTCGGCACAGTCGTAATGGGGGTGATCATCGGTATGCTGATGGGTATCGGTCGATATGTTTCACAAAATGAGCTGCTGGCCGTCGGTGCTGGTCCCTTTACTGGGCTGGCTGCGCTGTTGCTTCCGCTTGCGCTCGTCGCGCTCGTCCTCGCTTCGTTCCTCCAATCCGTCGGTGCACTTGATTATGAAGAACAGATGATATACCTCTATGAGCCGGAACAGACAATCGACCTCGCAGTAATTGAAGTTGTTTCGACCCGGCAATTTGGGGATGTCGTAGTAGTGAAACTCAGCTACGCCCAGCCAGATAATCAATACATCCAAGGCCCACGTCGAATTGTTGTACCGCCGGAGGTTGCCCATAAATTACAGTCGCCCATCGAACACCGCATGGCATAAACAAGCACATGGGAGAATGTTGATCCACTCGCTGCCAGGGGCTAACCTATCCTTTCTCAATCATGATTACTATTCCCCTCCTCTTGAAGTTTATATATCAACGCCACAAGTGCTGATATAATAGCCACCTCTATAACACCAAATGTCCAAGCCAGGACCTTTCCCGTAGATAATGCGTATACCAAGCTCACAAACAAAATGGCGGCGACAGCTACCCATTTAGTCGAAACTTTGTTAGTAAGATAATTTAATGACATAAATGGCTATTCATGGGGCATGGGTAAAGGCCCTTGGGTAGAGATATCACGGAGAGTGTTATAGAGCCAATGCGATCGTCATACTACCTTTTCAACCGTAGTCCAATTAAATCGTGGTCTCCATAACAGTAGTTGTGAATATAAGCCGTCATAATTCCGCCATATCTGTGAAATATACGTGCGAAATAAGATATCCAGATTTGCATAGAAGCGACACGTAAATGGACCACCAGTATCAACTACTAACCGATGAGTGACCGTTCGGCTCTTGCTCGCCGGACTAGTATCGCCTTATTGCTTACACTTGCAGTTCTCGCAACTGGTGTCGGTGTCGTCGCTGCGAGCATGACTGCTTCAGGCCTCTCCGCGGGTGAGACTGATGTCACCGTTCCAACATGGTTATACCTCGCGACTGGCGGCGGTACCGTTGGTGCCTCAGCTTTATTGACGATGCTCGTCACTGATCGTGAGGTGATTGATACATATCATGATCGTGCAATCAGAACGTCTACGGACCGACTGCTAACTGCAGGCTCATTTTTGTTCGGAGTAATCGGTATCCTTGGGCTTATACTAATTTTCGTCGCTGGTGTTGTGGGGCCGAACATTGGGTTAGTCAGCGCAACTGTCTTAGTGACATTTGTTGGTGGGCGTACTCTGTTAACTATTGGTGCCTATACCATCGGAAATCCATGGCCGGCACTTAACCCTTGGAAACAGATTGCTAGAGCGCTCCCAAACAGCTATAAATCCTATCCCTCTTCGTTCGCCTCCTGGCCCGCCGTGGTGGCACTATTGACGTTTGTTGGTCTCGAAGTTATCGCTCCCCTGACTTCGTCACCGACTATATTGTTGCTTGTACTTGGCTTCTACTCGCTATTTACACTCTCAGGTGCGGTCGTGTTTTCGCCGGAAACGTGGTTCCGACGTGGTGATCCGCTCTCAATGTGGTTTCGGTGCTATGGGGCTGTTGCGCCGATCCAACTAACTGATAATGGGTTCGAATTGCGGTACCCTGGATCACGGCTGAGCGATGCCGACCTCATCACTGACACTTCGCTTGTGGCGTTTGTACTTGCACTGGTCTGGGAACTAACCTACAGCGGATTCATTGTCACTCCACTAGGTGTCCAGACTATCGAATTCCTCGTCGGACTTGGTGTACCTCCCTTATTTGTCTATTTAACGCTTCTCGTCGGTGGCTTCGGTCTGTTCTGGAAGGTATACTGGATCGCGATTGATCGGACTCGCCGGCGGGCCGAGACGTATCTCTCCTGTCGATACCTTGGGCTGCGGTTCGCAACGCCATTGCTGGCCATCGCGGCCGGCTACCACCTCGCGCACTACATTGGATTCGGAATCTCACTGTGGCCGTCGTTGCTTGACGCCTTGGCGATGCCGCTGGATCCACCGCCGAACCCAACCCGGTACGCTTTGCCAGGTTGGTTCAACTATGTTGAGATCGCTGGCATCCTGCTCGGCCACGTCCTCGCAGTTTGGATCGCCCACACCATCTCCTTTGAACTATTTCCTGGGAAGCTCCAAGCAATCAGGAGCCAGTATCCGCTCATCGTTTTAATGGTCTTTCTCACGATGGTGAGCCTCTATCTCGTTTCACAAGGAACGATGAACCCGCCATACATTTCGAGCTGACTAACCCACGATCGTAAACGGGGTGGCTGCTAGACGAGTACGATATTGGATTTTTGGCTCTGTTGAAATCATCATAACATGATGGGTTTGCCACTCTGTGCGGTCAGTACAGGGAATACACATTCCGCTTAGTACGAGTGGCTATTTTCTAAGTTGCATCAGAATATTCTCCATCTGAAGAGATTTCAGGCTGTATTGTAGAAATAGGCCCTATCTTTGCAGGTGTTAGATCTATTTGAAGAGAAGATGTGCGTTCCCTGCCGGGGTGCGGTGGAAAATCATACTACCATCGTCTCGTGTCATCACACTACCCCGGCCTTGTTAATATTCAGGGCCGCTCAGGAGAGTAGTACTCAACGGCGACTCAGTAGCCGAGACCTTGCTGCCTAGAGTGAAAATATTCACCCCAGTGACGACTGCTAAGATCTTCCCGAATAGAGTTGTTATTCAGTTTGGTTTCCGGTTTCATTCCCACCAGTTTGGTTTCCGGTTTCATTCCCACCAGTTTGGTTTCCGGTTTCATTCCCACCAGTTTGGTTTCCGGTTTCATTCCCACCAGTTTGGTTTCCGGTTTCATTCCCACCGTCACCGCCTTGGAGCTGGATATCTCCTTCCATCTGGGGGTGGGGCTGACAGCGGTAGAGGGCAATTTCGTCGGTCGCCTCGAACTCGAAGAACAGGCCATCCCCCGGATCCGAGACGGGTTCGCCTGTCGTGTAGTCATCAACGACCTCGCCGCTCGAGTTGCGCAGTTCCATGTTGTGGGCGGCACCGTCGCCTTCCGACCAACCGATCTCGTAGGTTTCGCCGCTCTGGAGGATCAGCGTCGGGTTCTGCTCGCCCTCAATCGAGGACGGTGCAAGGCCTTCCCAGTAACTGGTCTGACCACTAAAATCGATCTGCGTACCGGGGTCGATTTCGAACCCGCTTCCACCGCTGCCGTTCCCACCGCCATTACCGCCGCCGTTGCCATTACCACCGCCACCGCAGCCGGCGACGAACGCCGTCGACGTCGCGACACCTGTCAGCGTGAGCATCCGCCGTCGGGATACATGCTTATCTTGTGTCATCGGGTTGGCTTGGGACTCAACATGAATAGGTGAGTACCCGTCTAATGCATGGGAATCAAGCCTAATCGGAGATCCAACTCTCTGGACAAAAGCTGATAGCGATTTTAAATTGGTGTTTAGCTTTCACATGTGGTGTTCGTGTATACACGTTAAAAAACACATGAATGATATAATTTCAACAGATCCGGTTTTCGAATCAGCAAACATTTCATCACGCCACTGCAATGGTCGGACGAATGGTGACCGATCACATGATCGAACGAGAGTATCGGGTGCCGACGGACGAAGACGAGACCTGTCCGTACTGTGGGCGACCATTCCGATCCAAGCGCTATATGACATTTCACGTCGGCATCGATCATGCTGAGAAGTGTTCAGATGTCGAACTTGAGGCCTTTAATGAGGAGCGCGACGACGAGGAATACGAACTCTTCACGTTCCACTTCAAGGCAGCCATCTCCGTGTTCCTAGCCTACTTCCTGTTCACGTTCATTTATGCCCTCGTCTGGTCTGGATGAAATGGACTAATATTGCATAGCAGAGATTAGCTGCCGTGATGGCCTTGTTACGTACCTTTTGGCGGTGTGTGTATTATTGAAGGTCTTGATATTATCGTTAAGAGATGGTAGACTCGCTGCAGGGCTCTTTGAGCATTTCAAATTTAGATGAGTAAGTCTACAGCCACGGAAACATGAGATAAGTCACTAGTATCCCGATTCCAAAAAGGAAGATCAATGACACCTCAGACAATACCTCCATTCCTAAGGATGATCGAACTATGACTAACCGATCACGTCGCTCGCTTGCTAACGTCCGATCGTTACTTTCACGGAACCGACTCCGGGTCGCCTTCGCCGTTATTATACTCCTTTCGGCAACTATGGTCGTTAGCGCGTCGACAGGAGGAATTTCGACGGCGTCAAAGGACGATGTCCCGGAGGCACCGCCGACGGAGAATCACACTGTTGTCACTGAATCAGGACGGGCTGGGACGATTACGGCTTACACACCTGACGGCGAAGTCCTCTACTACAACAATACGCGGACGAAGTATTTCGATGTTGACCCCGTCGAGGGAGATCCCCTGACCGTTGAGTACACCGCTACAGACACAATCCACACGGAAGGACCCACCTGTGGCGACCCGCCATGTACCCGGAACGTTATCGAACGAGCCGACCTCGAGACTGGGGAGGTTGAGGTCATCTATGAGCGCTACGACTACAAGGAATACGCCGGTGAGTGGCATGACGCGGATCGCATCAATGAGACCCACGTCGTCGTCGCCGATATGGTCTCGGACCAGGTGTTCATCGTCAACACCGAGACGGAGGTCGTTGACTGGCTTTGGGATGCACAGAGCGACTTCCCCGTTGAGGAAGGCGGCTCGTACCCTCGCGACTGGGCTCATATTAACGACGTCGAATACATCGAATCAGGAGAAATGGGGGGTCGAATCATGGTCAGTCTCCGAAATCAGGATCAGGTTGTCTTTCTCGATCGACAAGAGGGTCTGCTTGGGAACTGGACGCTTGGAAGCGAGAACGACTACGATATCCAATATGAACAGCACAACCCCGACTACATCTCTGAGAGTGAGGGCGGGCCGGCCATCGTCGTCGCCGACTCTGAGAACGGCCGCGTTCAAGAGTTCCAGCGCGAGGACGGCGAGTGGAACCGAACCTGGCAGTGGGAGGACGACCGTATCCAGTGGCCCCGCGACGCCGACCGACTTCCGAACGGCAACACGCTGATCTCCGACACCCACGGCAACCGAGTGATAGAAGTCAATCAGTCTGGCGATATTGTCTGGCAGGTCCCATCAACGCTCCCCTACGAGGCTGAACGTCTCGAGACCGGCGATGAAAGTACGGGCGGCCAGAGCGCGGCCGCGCTCGGCCTTGAGTCCCGGATAGCAGCCGAGAGCGACGGTGGTGACGGTAGGGGCGTATTTGGGTTCAACCCACTGGGATTCCTCGGTGACCTCATCGAGTTGGTCCTCCCCCACCGGATCTACAACGCCCTCCTGTTCGTGAGTCCGGTCTGGATAGGTCAATCTGAGTTCGCCGCTATTGGGATTGCACTACTGACAGGCTTGTTCTGGGCTGGCCTCGAGATCAGATGGCAGCTCAGTGACGCTGGGATCAGCTTTCGGCTTCCTGTCTCCCGTCAGGGCGACGACTGATGAGGTCATAGAATTACCGCCCATACGGGTTCCGCTTTCATCGCTTTTGCTTGGTATATTTCCAGAAAACCGAAGTTTTGTGGGATGGATATCCGGATAACACGTATGTGGTGCGCTCTATTAGGTAAACATAGTACCTCTAAATGGTCCAAATGCCACTCCTCATCTGGGCTGGTGTTCTCGTTATTGGTGCATTCGTCGCTCACTGGGGGGCTGACAAACTAAGCGCACCACTCAAAAAGGTCCGCCGCCAGTGGGGTCTGACTTCCGTTGCCGGTGGTGCACTCGTCGGGATCGCCGCTGCTGGCTCTGAAATTGGTATTAATACCATCAGCGCTTACCGAGGCGTCTCAGATATCGGTCTCGGAATGATGCTCGGATCTAACATCGTCTCCGTTCCCCTCATCGTCACGACTGCCTACTTCGTGTCTCGCACAGAAAGTCTGGGGGGCGGAAACGGTGAGAATGAGGATAGTGGCAGTAATGGATCCACTGGCCAGTCTAACAGGCTAGAAGCAGGCCATGAACAGCACCGGCAGGAGAATTTACTTCGTATTGGTCGTGATGCAGTCCATGTCCTCACTGTGCCGTACTTGGGAATACTCGCTCTCGTCGCCATTCTCACAGTACCTGAACCAGTTCGAGGACTTCAACCGCTGGATGGGGTGGTTATGGGTGCGGCGTACCTCGTATATCTGGGGCAGGCATTCATGCGTGGCCGTTCTTCTCCAGAGGATGTTAAATGGAAGAGAAAAGAGATCGGTCTCACTATTGCTGGGTTAGTCGCACTCGCCGCGGGAGCATATACAACCGTCCGTGCAACAGAGAAAATTGTGGCTGGACTAGGGATCACCCGGCTCATCGGGGGATTGTTTATTACGGCGATTGTCACGGCACTTCCCGAAATTTTTGCCACCAGAAGCGTCGTCAAAAGTGGCCAAGTGACTGCCGGGACGACGAGCGTCATCGGCGATAACGCTGTGACGATGACCGTGGCGTTTCTCCCGCTAGCTGTTGTTACCGTCCCGATTGATAACTTCCAGTTATACTGGGTGAACCTTACATTTGTGGCCATCGTGGCAGCGATGTTTGGTTTACTCATTCACGTCGGCTCGGTCGGTGAACACGGATTTGAGCGCTGGCAGGTTCTGGCCCTTGATGGCGTGTATCTCCTATACCTGATCGTGATAGCGTTCTGGGTACTGTGATTTGAGCCGATCATATTATTCTCGAAAATTCCTAGCTGGATAGAAGGAGAAATCCATAATTTCATCGCTGTTCTAGAACAGTAGAAGTTTGCTGTGGATTTTGCTCACTACTCTATTCGGCCCTGGTGAATCGTCAGAAGGCGTTGGATTGGACTGTCTTAGCACTCCTCTGAACGAATCCAATCGCTTCGCCAGCATGGACTTGCTGGAAGTCATCGCCAAAATGACCTAAACGCAGCGTATCGACCCACTGAATCTAGTGGTGGAAGTCGCCGTCGTCTAGCGATTCACCTGAGCCCTCTATTTAAGTATTCTACAGGCGTCAAGGTGAATTTGTTGTTAATAGACTCGTAGGCCATTAGCAACATGCTAGTAATTTTATCCCTATTTTCGCAGCTACATTAATAGGGCTAAAGCGATTAGAGTCATACAATGGCTGATGAACCCACAGGATCACCACAAGATCAACCTCGAGAGAGTGATCACAACCATGGTCATGATCATGACTCTGACCACGACCAAAACCCTGAGAGAGCACTCGGTTTCAGGGAGAGTGAGGCAGTCCAGTTGTCAGTTTCAGAAATGGATTGTCCTTCCTGTGCCGGAAAAGTCGAAAATAGCGTCCAGAAGCTCGACGGAATCGAGGACATCGACCCGCAGGTGACGACAGGGACGTTGACAGTCACCTACGACGGGTCACAAACGTCAGCGGACGCTATCGCAGAGCGCGTCGAAAAGGCAGGCTACAGCGTTGATACCGATTCTAGTGAGGATACGGTGACGTTCACCGTCCCTGAGATGGACTGTCCGTCGTGTGCCGGCAAGGTCGAGAACTCACTCGACAAACTCGATGGCGTCACCTATGACACACGACCGACCGCTGGAAACGTCGTCGTAACGTACGACTCATCGTCACACTCCATAAACGAGATCGTCGACGCGATTGAGGCGGCTGGCTACGAGATCACCGACTCCTCCGCAGAGACAGGCGTCGGTTCCGACGACGAGCCGACCGACGAACGTGAGAGCGTCTGGACCAGTTCGCGTGCGATCAAAACATGGATCAGTGGTGGGTTCGTCGCGCTCGGTCTCCTATTCGAGTTCCTCATTACGAGCCAAAACGCCCGTCTGGCAACGGTTGTTGGCCGTGAGTTGTTCGTCGCGGATATCCTCTTCCTCGTCGGCATCGGGATCGCCGGCCAGGTAATCTTCCGCAACGGCTACTACTCGCTTCTCAACCGAAACTTGGATATCGACCTGCTGATGTCGATCGCTATCGGCGGTGCCGTCACCGCGGGGCTCGCGTTCGGTCAGTCACTCTACTTCGAAGCTGCGACGCTGGCGTTCCTCTTCAGCGTCTCCGAACTCCTCGAGCGGTACTCGATGGACCGAGCCCGTAACTCCCTCCAGGAACTCATGGACCTCTCGCCGGACGAAGCCATGGTTAAACGTGACGGAGAAGAAATCACGGTCCCTGTTGAGGAGGTATCCGTCGGTGAGATCGTCATCGTCCGACCCGGCGAGAAGATACCACTAGATGGCGACGTTTGTGAGGGCGAAAGCGCTGTCAACCAAGCACCAATCACTGGCGAGAGCATTCCCGTCGACAAGACAGCAGGCGACGAGGTATTCGCCGGTAGTATCAACGAGGAAGGGTATTTGGAGGTCGAAGTCACCTCAGAATCTGGCGATAACACCCTCTCACGAATCGTCGAGATGGTCGAAGATGCTCAAGCTAACAAGACTGAACGTGAGCAGTTCGTCGATCGATTCTCGGCGTACTATACGCCGGTAGTCGTCATGTTTGGTGTCCTTGTCGCGCTCGTTCCACCACTTGTCTTCGGTGGCTCGTGGGTCACCTACATCGTCTACGGGCTGACACTACTCGTATTGGCTTGTCCATGTGCATTTGTCATCTCAACGCCTGTATCCGTGGTGTCGGGTATCACCAGCGCCGCAAAGAACGGTGTCCTGATCAAGGGTGGTAACTACCTTGAGGCAATGGGTGAGGTCGATGCTATTGCGATGGACAAGACGGGTACGATCACGAAGGGCGAACTCACTGTTACCGACGTTATCCCTCTCAACGATAACACCGAAAAGGATGTTCTCCGGTGTGCTCGTGGGCTCGAGTCACGGAGTGAACACCCCATCGGTGAGGCCATCATCGATAGGGCAGTCGACCAGAATGTCGGTGACCGCGATGTCTCGGACTTCGAGAGCCTCACTGGGAAGGGAGTTCGCGCAGACCTTGATGGGACGACTCACTATGCTGGCAAACCGGGATTTTTCGACGAATTAGGCTTCGACCTTGGCCATGTCCATGCCACGACCGATGGCGGTGTCGTTACCCAGAAAACGCAACAGATATGTGAAAAGAACCGATGTCTCGATCTACTTGATGGCGTTGTTCCTGACCTCCAAGCCGAGGGGAAGACGGTTGTCTTGGTTGGCACAGAGGACGAACTTGAAGGAATAATCGCCGTTGCCGATGAAGTTCGCCCGGCGGCAAAGCGTACTATCGAGCGACTGCATGACCTCGGTATCGAGCAGATTATCATGCTCACTGGCGATAATGAACGTACTGCTCGTGCTATCGCTACGGAAGTTGGCATCGATGAGTATCGCGCAGAACTTCTCCCTGATGAGAAAGTCAAGGCTATCCAAGAGCTCAATGAGCAGTACAACGGCGTTGCAATGGTTGGCGATGGCGTCAACGATGCACCGGCACTCGCGACAGCAACGGTTGGTGTCGCGATGGGTGCCGCGGGAACGGATACGGCGCTTGAGACTGCCGATATCGCGCTCATGGCCGACGATCTTACGAAGCTTCCGTATCTGTATGAGCTTTCGCACGACGCTAATAGCGTCATCCGTCAGAATATTTGGTCGAGTCTCGCCGCCAAGTCCCTTCTTGCGCTGGGGGTGCCATTTGGCTTCGTTCCCGTCTGGGCAGCAGTCCTCATCGGTGATGCCGGAATGACAACTGCCGTCACTGGGAACGCGATACGACTGTCCCGTATCTCCCCTAAAGAGCTACTTGATCAATCGGACTGACGGGTGGATCGAACGGAATACTACTGTTTTCACGAGAGTTCGTGTTCATGTTGGTAACTAACGACTTCGACTGTCGAGTGTGTAATGTCATATTCAGCCTGTAATTTTTCGTGAATTTGGTTAATCAGTGCGTCACGCTCGTCAACTGTCTCCGCAGAGTCTGTCACGTAGACGGACGCAATCGCGATCTGACTTGAGAGGGCCCATACGTGAAAATCTTCGATATTCTCAACACCGTCGAGTTCCGCGATGCTTGCTCGGACTTCATCGGGATCGACAGGACTTTGCTGGAAAAATATCACACCGCTCTCACGGAGTAATATCATTGCCGACCAGACGATGAGAGCCGCGATTAGGACGGCTGTCAGCGGATCCACGATGAGTGCGTTCGTGAACATGATGACGAGCATCGAGACGATGACAGCAACTGACGCACCGGCATCGCCGAGAAGATGGTAGAACGCGCCGCGTTCATTGAGGCTCATCTCATCACCCTGGAGGATATACACAGACGCGAGATTGATGATAAGTCCGCCCGTGGCCAATATAATCGTCATCTGTGCATTGATATCGACCGGCGAGAGATAGCGCTGATATGATTCATAAATGAGATAGAGGACCATCGGAACGAGGAGAACACCATTAAGGAACGCCGCGAACGGCTCGATGCGTTGTAACCCGTATGACCATCGACCACCTGGATCCGACCGACGAGCAATAACCGTCGCTCCGAGGGCAATCACGTACGCTATAGCGTCGAATAACATATGAAATGCGTCGCTGATGAGCGCAACAGAACCAAAGAGCAGACCTCCGGTTAGTTCGATGACAAATCCCGCTAGGTTGATGGCAGCTACTATTCCCAGTTTCCGAGTGCTCTGTTCCTCCTGTTCTGTCGGTGCGCCGCGTTCATGGGTTTCCATTGGATGAACCAAACGAATGTTAAATAAGTTTTACAAGATAGCTTCCTGTGTATTTCAATAACTAGACCGCTTTGATGGATCAGGACATACTATACCGGATCGCTCAGATCCATGGCCATAGCTACCATGACAAGTTTTCTTGTGCCGATGGAAAGAGACGGTCCCTTGGCGTGCAAGTTTTTCTAGCAACGCGATCACTGCGAACAATTCCGGTCGTATTAGCCGGTATTCTATACGAAATTTCGGGCGTCCACGTTATGTCGACCGATAGTAGAGAGCCGTCGATACAATGGCAACAAGTATGGGATATTTGATTGCACCACTGAGATTTGTCCACGCGAAACCGGATTCGAATCCGGCGTTGACGGCAAGGCGCATCGTCGCGTGGGAGGAGAGCAGGGTCGCCAGCGGGTTATGGACCAGGACGACGTCTAACAACGGTGCAAACAGGAGGATCAAACACCGGCGAGCCGATCGACCTGTGTTCCGACGGTGACACCGACTAGCCCATAGATGAGCGCCGTTAGCAGTCTAGCAACCGCCAGCCCGAGTATATTCGCAGGGGCGAACACAGGTAGTGCGACCACCATAGACACTCCGACCGTCGCACTCGCTGCGATCGCTACGAGCGTGCCCCGTGCCAGAAGCGACCAGTAGTGCAAGCAGGACTGGTATCCGGAATATTTACGCAACTCGGTCGCGATGGTGGTTCGGACGTGGTTCGTTCGCATTAGGTGCCACCCCCGTTCACGCTCTCGGTTCGTCAATAGACAGGGATTGCTACAGTCCCTGCCGCGAGAGTATAGCCGACCACTGGGAGGACGTGCCCGCTACTGAGTCCACCGTCCACGACGGCCGTCTGGAGAAGTTGATATGGGTGATAGAGAGGAAACACCTCGCCTACGAATTGGTTCGTTGGGAGGAGACTCGTCGCGAGGATGACGACGATATCAACGAGGAAAACGAGCGCCAGCGATCCCTCGAGCTCACCCGATAGGACGACCCAATAAGGAGTCCGACGAACGCGTACAGAACGCCGCTAATACCGAGGATTGCAAATGTGAGTATGAGGTCTAAAACGTTCTCGGTCCAGACGAGGGCGACGGTCACGACAGCTGCCACGACTATTTCGAGGCCGCCGATCAGATATATGGGTTCGCCGAAGACAACCGGTTAAACAGAGAGAAAACCCCAGCACAGGATTAGAGCGCTAAGTGACACCTGCCGAGACCAAGATCCTCGGGACAAAGGTAATATCCTCAGGGGACATTTCGAATCTCAGGCTATCACCTCGTAGTGGACTACAACAGGGAACTTTTACCTCCATTCTGCATCAGAGGACGACTGGTGACCAAGTATGAATACTGTTGGAACCTTTCGCTTCAGACGACAAGAAGCCACAGGATCACGGTTAGAACGAGCGTCAACAGCAAGACAGTCGTCCCAATACCTGTTCGGAGGTGGATTGTCGACGGCCGGCCACCATCGGTCGGCTGGTGATCGTCGACTTCAACCAGCCAGTCAGGGAGACGACCCGCAGCCGCGTCGACGGCAAGGACAGGGTTGTTCCTAATCCAGTAACAGCGTTTAACCGCGCCGACGACGGCGTTATCGACCGCGGCATAGGTTTCGGTCATCGCGAGCATCGTCCACCGGCTACCGTAGTAAGTCGCGGGGAAGACGACCATCGCCGGATCGCCGAGGTTAAGTTTCGAAAGCGGTTTCCGGACGATCACGAATACGACGGCCGCGATCGCAGTCAGAATGCCTGCGGTTTCGAGGTGACCTCGGCTGTAGGGGTGAAGTTCGCCGTGGCCGCCGGGATACTCGAATTCAACGCCGTGGACCATTGGAGTAAGGTCAGCCAGGCCCTGCCACCAGACGCCGAAGAGGAGGCACGCACCGCCGAGTCCGAGCATTGCAACCGTCTGACCGGGTTTCGCGTCTGCGACCTCAAGGTCACTCTCACCGTGGAAAAAAACGTAGTAGCCAAGCTTGAGGAACGAAAGTAGCGTTCCTATTGCACCAAGGTATAGCAGCCAGTACAGCGCCTGGTACTCGGGCTGGCCGTAGTAGTGGGGGTCGGCCGCGTTGAAGAGCATCCCCTTGCTGATGAAGCCGTTAAACCCTGGAATTGCGGTGATCGAGAACGCGCCGAGGCCGAACCCGATTGCGGTCAAGGGCATCTCACGCCAGAGACCACCGAGTTCATAGAGGTCCTCCTCACCGGTCCGGTAGATGACGACGCCGACGGCCATGAATAGAAGGCTTTTGAAGAAAACGTTGTTGAACAGATGAGCCATCGCACCGGCGACAGCGATCGGAGACCCAATTCCGATGCCAGCAACGATATACCCTAATTGGGCCTGGATGTGGTAGGAGAGTAGCGCCCGCATGTCGTGTTGTAGTAGGGCAAAGGTTGCACCGTAGACGGCCATCAGGCCTCCCATGTACGCAATATAGATTGACAGATCGCTCTGACCCTCCACGGGGAACGCCCGATAAAGCACGAACGCGCTCGTCTTCGTCGTATACACCGAAAGGAACACTGAAGCCGCGAAGTGGGGTCGCGGGTAGGTGTCTGGCAGCCAGACATGAACACCGATGAAAGCGACGTTGATGCCCATTCCTAGCACTGCGAGCAATGCTGGAATCCCGTCGGCGATGCCGGCAGCGTCGTAGATAAACGTGCCAGACTTGACGTAGTGGACTGCGACCGCCATCATCAGGAGTACCCCAGCGGTGCCGTGGAAAAGCGCGTACCGGAAACCAGCTCGGACCGCTTCACCCCCATACTGCCAGACCACCAGCGTGCTGGTCACCGCCATCAGCTCCCACATAAACAAGAGCATGAGCCAGTCGCCAGCGAACGCCGCCCCGATTGACGAGGAGACATAGACGAGTGCGAAAGCAGTCAGCGTCTTACTGGCTTCACTTGAGTAAGCATAGATGACGCTACAGATACCCAGAAACCCGAGTCCGAGACCGATCATCCGAGAGAATTCGTCGACGTAGAATGGGACGACCTCGAACCCGAGGAAGGTCCCGGTTAGGTGCTGGCCCTCTGGGGCGACGATCGAGATCACCAGTACCGCCGCAAGGCTGAGTGTACCGACGGTGAAGCCGGCAATTCGCGGTAAGACAAGTACGAGCAGCGCCGCTATAAACACTAACAGTGGCGGGTAGGTCATTGTCAGAATGTCGACTTCCATTAGTCATTCACCTCTGTCATGAATGCCATACCAAAACTATCAACTAGTCACTCGAATAGTATCTTGAAGACTCCATCGATATCCACATAATGTATACCGCTTGTTAACATATTAGACCGGCGAGCGCTAAACAGGGAGTTATTTCCACCTGCTAGGACCGATTCCGTATTGTCTCTCCTCTCATTCTACAAAAATTAAAATGATTATATTTCCTTTAGATTTTTGAAGAGATAATGTCTGTGATTTTCGATAAAAGTTCGAGAGGGGACTGCCCTATGGAGTTCCTATCATGTGATAATGTTTCATCCCCTTCACTAGGGGTGTCTTTCTCAGTGATATCTTCACTTGGGGGATCCTGGCAATAGAGACACATTGTATGGTCTCCCGTTCAATATTAAACCATATAGATCCACCGAGTTAGATTAGAATCGCTGTCATTATCTGGGAAAATGAGCCGATGAGGATCATAGACGCACTCAGAGTCACTTAACAAATCGAATCCTGTTTATGATGCCAGCTTGGATCTAGACACAGTAAGATGAGTAGTTCACGCCTCCAATCAGCTTCCGCAGCTATCGGTCTTACCTATGGATCGTATCTCGTCGGAAACATAGTTATTCTTCTTGTGGTGCTTGTTTTGGGGGGAATTGGTATAAACCTCATGACCCGACCGTCACTTCGCCTATTACTCAGTACTGTTCTGCTTCAGGGAGTGACCTATGGCGGTATCGTAATTATCTATCTCAAAGTTCGTAGCCTCAGCCCCGAATTCATCCCATTCTCTCTCCCGGATAAACACGATCTTATCGTCATTATTGTCGGGATCGTAGCTCTTCTCGGACTTCTCTTTGCGATGTCATCGGTCATCTCGTATCTCGGAATCGAGTCGGCTGAAAATCAGGCTGTCGAGATCGGGGAGCAAAATCCAGCTACCCTCCTTCTTCTCATTCTCCTCTCGTTTCTCTTGGTGGGGCCTGGTGAAGAGTTGCTATTTAGAGGGCTCGTTCAAGGTGCACTCAGAGAATCATTTGGCCCCACTCGAGCAATTGTCTTAGCCAGTGCACTCTTCGCCTCAATTCATCTTTTCTCCCTCTCCGGGGATGGCAAATTCGTGTACATAGGTATTGCGTTTGTTCTCGCCCTTGTACTTGGAGCAACGTACGAACACACAGATAATATTATCGTACCATCACTTATTCACGGTGTGTACAACGCCATTCAGTTCGCCCTTGCATATTTAGCTGTAACTTGAGATATTTAATCCACAAGATGGCTGCTTACAGTTTATAAGTTCATGTTCACCCGTAGTCATTTTCAATTATTATATGTGTGGCGAACTCAATAGTGATTGTACCATCTCTCAAGATTCGGTTGACTTATACTGTTCGACAAAGATCCTTAATATATGAATAAGACACTTGGTGATGCCATGGTTGTAGTAATGTTGCTCCTTGGCTTTCTGATGGTGACAATGTATATTACACTTTCAGATCCTGCCGGATCTCCAATGTTTAATTTGATCGTTAAGGGGACTGCAGGGGTCTCCCTACTCTTCACGATCACTCTCATTGGGATGGTAATAAAAGACACTGGTCCTAGTAATTACTAATTCCTTGACGTTCCGTGTTGATTTGGGTTAGTAGCGTAGAAAGAGATGGTATCCACAGGAAATGATTGACGCAGCAAAGACAGAATGACCTCTTACCAGGCTGGCCCTCGAAAAGAGTGTTACCGCGCGGTGAAACTATGCGGACTAAAGTTTTAACATGCCTACTTGCTGCTATTTGATAGCACCTTCATAAGAAACCGAGATCTCAATTAACCGGTTTTGTGAAGTGTTGAGTATTGGTCAGTGGCCTGCACGGCGCATTTTCCAGAGGTCGTCATAATTGATGACTTCAACATTGTCGGTATCATTAATATGCTGAAGTAGTTTCTCATACTCGTTTTCATCAATTGTATTATTAATCTCGAATTCGTGAAAGTTCAAGATTGTACACTGGCGGTGTTCGGCAGCAAGGTCGATACATCGGGTTGCGATATCGAGATTACTGCCGATTGTTCGCGGCAACGCAAGCGGATCAAATCCGTGGACACCAGTGAGGTTGACGTTACCAGACTGGTTGAACCCGCCCGCATAATAGTAGTTCGACGCGATATCATGGACAGTCTTGTCGAAGCTGTTGTGGGGATAGACAAGGAAATGACCGCCCTCCAGTTCATTTTGAACAGCCCAGTTCTTATCTCGCCGTAGCGCATTCTCAAGGTCGTTCTCCTCCATCTCCGCGAGCCGCGTATGAGTCCCGTGAGCGACGATCTGATCGCCAGCCTCTTGGCGCTCCTTGAGTTGTGCGACTGTCATGACTCCCTCACGCTGGTTACGCGTCCATTGTCGGACGGCCGCTTGAACGGCATTTACATCGTACTCATCGTGCAGCGGACTTGCTCGCTCATAGAAGTCAGGAGTGCCGTCGTCCCAGCTGAGAATGACGTATCCATTGTCGGGTTTCTTGTGAGTACGTAGATCGTCAACCCATACCTCTGCATCACCAGTATTGTAAATAATAATCTGGATCTCCTCGACAACTTCCCGTTCAAGAGGCATCGAACTTTGCTCGAAGACACCAGGACAGGTCCGGAACCAGTCGACATCGGATTCCCCGTAAGTAACAGATCGAAGTTGATGGTGAGCGTAGCCGCCGTAGATATCAACGAGTCGGATATCGATGGCGATATTCGACGGCGTTGAGGTACGCACGGCCATCGAGACATCGAGGTCGCTCATATCAGTCTTCTCAATCTGGCGTGAGAGGATAATATTCTGGTTATTCTTGGCGGAGAGTCGGATGCTTTGAGAGCCGTCAAAGGTGATGTTCTGATCGGCTTCACCGGATCCCCGACTGACCTCCCATGGCTCGAGGTTCTCGAAGTCATCGAGTTGCTTGCCGGGTTGTTTGAACTTTTCGCGGCTGTTGTACTCCGTCTCGACCGTGAGTTCTGGCGATTCGATCTCGTCTATGTCGTTACTGGAATCAGATTCATTTCCGTTCGGCGAACTGTCGCCACCGTTGCCGTCGTTGACATTCGGAATTGCAGAGTTCACCCGGTCCATACAGCCAGCCATCGCGGCAAATGCAGTTACGCTAGATGCTGCAAGAAACTGGCGACGAGTATTCTGTTGGTTCGTCATCGGTGATACCCATTTTATAGACTAAGGATTGTGAATATACGTGTGTTAAATGGAATGTGCCGTATAAGCTTAAGGATGCATATATAGCCTATACCGCTGCAGATCCGAATATTACCACCTCTATAAACATTCTCAGGTTGAGCATTTTAGGACTTGTTTCCGAAGGGCTCTCAACACCTACTAGTAAAATATAGGACCTGAAAATATGGTAATAATATGTATAATATTTAATAAAAAGTGGTTCTTTAAGTATTGATTGCTGGCGTATTTTTTGAGCCTTATAAGAGGTGGAGCCCTTCTCGGGTTCGATTCGGGAAGCAGTACTCGAAAATGACTATGAGCAGCGCTACCCTGGAATCTTCGATGATTCAGAGACCCAGTACAACAAGATGTATAACATGATCGAAAACGGATTGACGACCTTGTTGACGAGGTCGATAAAGCGGTCTTGAGTGGCCAATTCAATGAGTGCTCGAGGTCCAAAGCCACTTCCATAACTACCCCGCATCGAAATACACTCTTCCTCAAACTCTAGTATCCCGAGGCGACAAAGGTTACCGGCTACAACACGTGACGAAACGACTTCGACCGATAGGATGAGACAATCACTATCAACGCCGAAGAAATAACGACCAAGAATAGTCGGATATAGAGTCCGCCGCCACTATCTCGCCAGAGCCACAAAATGACAAGTATATTTATTTGTTCGTATTATGTGAGCACGTCTACTGATTAGATGATCCGATCCTGAAAATACTGCAAATAAACACTTCTGTGACACCGCGCTTTCGTGAAGTGAACCAACGACCATTTGATCCGTTGGTTCTACAGGTGAGATATGGATCGACGGACATATCTCGGCACAGCCGGAATCACGGGACTCACTAGTATTGCTGGTTGCCTTGGAGGAACGTTTGGCAGCGATAAGGGGAACGGAAACGGAAGCGAAAACGGAAGCGAAGGCAGAGGAAACTCCAATACCGTCCTTAAGCCGCCAGAGAGGAACCTGAGCGAGGCATCACACCCGAGTTACGGCGACGAATTGCCCGCGCTCAGTCTTCCTGATCCCTTGGCCGGCGAAACGATCTCGACCGAGCAGTTTGAGGGTGAACGGGCCGTGTTGATGACGTTCGTCTATACAAACTGCCCTGACGGGGTGTGTCCGGCGCTGACACTACGATTGCGCCGTACTCAAGAAGTCGCTGCCGAAGAGGGCTTCAGCGACGATATCGCACTCCTCGAGATGACATTTGACCCTGAGCGCGACACCGAATCAAAACTGCGGACGTTTGCCAATGAGCAGGGTGTCGACGCCGAGGCCGAAAACTGGCACTTCCTCAGACCGGAGACCTACGACAGTGCAAAGGAGATTATGACCGAGGATATTGGCCTTCCCTTCAAGAAGACTGATGCCGAAGAGTACGAGGACCTTGAGTACATCTTCCCCCACTTCGCCCTGATCTTGCTAGCCAATGAGCGTGGAATCGTCGAACGAGCGTATCCGAAGGGCAGCTCCATCGACCCGTCGACGGTCGTTGGTGATGTCGAAACAGTGGTGTCAGAGTAGATGCGCCGGCGTGACGTCCTCGCTGGGATCGGCAGTCTGGGCGTCATCGGCGGTGCGGGAGCGGTGGCAATCTACGGCCTGCCATCGGTCAACGACGAATCCGACGATGAACGCGAGCCGGTCGACCCCCTTACAGTCGAGACAATCGAGGCACCTGGTAGCGAGGCCGGCAAGGTTCGTGTGCCGGCAACCAACCAACCGACGTTCGTCGACTTCTTCGCGACATGGTGTGACCCTTGTTCGGAGCAGATGCCCGCACTTATCGAGGCCCACGATCGGCTTGATAACGATGTGCTGTTCATGTCAGTTACAAACGAGGCGGTCGGGCGCTCAGTGGCGAAAGCGGAGATCGTCGACTGGTGGAAAAACCATAACGGAAACTGGACGCTCGGGATCGATCCGACCGCAGAATTGAGCGCCCAGTACTCCATCACCGGAATTCCCTATGCCGTCGCAATTGACGCCTCTGGGCGCGTACAGTGGTCGGCAAGTGGGAGAAAATCAACAAACGAGTTCGTTGACGGCATTGAACGAGCACTCGAGAGCGACGGTGCCGAGGGAGAATAACGATGGTCGACGCGACGCTTACTACCTCAGTCGTGTTCGCGCTGTCGACTGGTATCGCGACGTTTTTCTCCCCGTGTGCATACCCGCTACTGCCAGGTTACGTCGGCTATTACGTGAGCCAGACCGACGGCGAGCGGGCATCTCTCAGTGGTGCGCTAAGCCGTGGCTTGCTCGCTGGGCTTGGCGTCCTCGTTACCTTTACGGCCCTGCTTGGAGCGACCTTCTGGGTAGGTCAGTCAACGCTGTCGTCAGTCAAATGGTTCGAAGGCATAGCCGGACTCCTCCTAATTGGGTTCGGCGTATTGATCCTCATCGATCGTGCCCCATCGCTTTCGGTCCCACTCCCGAAGCGGCGTTCAAGTGTACTCGGTTTTGCTATCTTTGGCGCCGGCTACGCGCTTGCCTCGGCCGGCTGTGTCGCGCCGCTGTTCATCAGCATCGTCACCCGCGCGCTCTCGCTGTCAACGACTGATGCGGTGATCCTCCTCGGGATCTACGTTAGCAGTGTCGTCGTCCTGATGGTCTCGTTGACCGTCGTGACAGGGATGGGCCTCGTCGCCAGCGCCGGTCGATTCGCTGCCTACTCTGGGCTGCTCAAGCGGATTGCGGGTGCAGTGATGATTATCGCTGGCCTTGGCCAGCTATATCTCGCCATTGTCGTCTTCGACCTGGTCTCATTGCCCCCGTTCTAAAATTTCATTTAATAAATGGCGGCGCAATCTGTGTATCGTTTTTCGTGTCGTGTTGAGATGGAGATCAAAGATCGCATTCACGTTAGTCCCACGAGTAGCGTGATCTTCAACTGCTATATCATCAATTTAGGCTCAACAGTCACAGAAATGTTCAAAAGTGAAACTTTTTGCTCAGGAGATGTCGAGTTCCACATACTTATTCCCTGTTAATTTTGAAAGGGTGAAGGTTAGTTGTTGGCCCGCTTCGGTATACGGCGTAGAGTACAATAATAGCGATCAGAAAGTCGAAGCTGTGTTCAACAAGATGGTGGACGGTCATCGGTACCAGTCCAAAAACAGTACCGAGCCCAACTATAGAGCGGGCAACGAGCATTCCAAGCGCAACTGTAATCAAGAGATAGCGGGCCGTTCGTCGCCTCAGATATGATATAAGGCCTACACCGAATAGAAGGATTGTCCCGATAACAGCGAGGATGATTATCGCGATGAGAACTGGCGCTAGCTGTGGATCTAGCCATCCACTACTGAGTGAACTTAAAGCGAGCATACAGATGTGATCCGTATTTGGTTAGAAGGCTATCTATGTACTTCGGTGTAAAGCCTTCAGGAAAAATTTGTTATATAACAATAGGAGACTATCTATATATAAATAGTGAATATAAAAGCATTCTCTTTATCTAGCCTTCCTGCCTCTTTAGAATGGTCGAAAGTCGTTATGATAGTTTATATATATAATACAATCTATTCTGTTTGACATTCCTGCGTAGAAGAATGCAAGAACAGACGAATAAACATGTTCCGGTGTGGGGCTCAAATTACACGTCAATTGAGTTTCTCAAATTAGCTATTTGGAACTGATAATCCTTGGTAAATTGGATTATTCCTAAACAGTGGGAATCCCCCCTATACTCATATTTGGTCTAGTGCTACTTGCTAGACAGCCACTGCCAGGATACAACCAGATAACTATAATCATCTCAAATAATGTATAATATACACACCACGGTTAGATCTCATGAGACATCAGACCAAACAGAATCAACTGAGTCAAGTATAGTATGTCCAGAATGTGATGGACAGATTACCAGCGATGTTGAACATGGTGAGACAACGTGTAGTGAATGCGGGCTTGTCGTTGATGAGAATATGATTGATCGTGGCCCTGAGTGGCGAGCGTTTGGCGATAGAGAGCGTGTAGAGCGTAGTCGAGTTGGGGCACCGACAACCGAACTTAGACACGATAATGGTCTCAGTACGATGATTGGTTGGCGCGACAAAGATACGCACGGAAATCACCTCTCTTCGGAAAAACGAAAACAGATTCAACGTCTTCGAACCTGGGATAAGCGGTTCGCTACGAAGAATGCACAGGAGCGTAATCTCAAGCATGCCTTTGGTGAGATTGATCGAATGGCATCAGCACTTGGGATTCCAAAATCCTGTCGAGAAACTGCTGGTGTTATCTATCGGCGAGCCGTTGAACACGAATTATTACCAGGCCGATCGATTGAAGGAATGTCAACAGCTAGCTTGTATGCCGCTGCTCGCCAACATGGAACGCCACGTACACTGGTTGAGTTCGAGACAGTGAGCCGCGTCAAAAAGGTACGTATACAGCGGGCATATCGTTATCTGTCCCAAGAGCTCGGCTTACAACTTGAACCAGCCGATCCACTCCAGTATGTTTCGCAGTTTGCTTCGGCACTTGATGTGAGTGGGGAAGCTGAACAACTTACACGGGAATTAGTTGAGACGGCGAAAGCAGAAGCCATACACAGCGGACAGAGTCCAGCAAGTATCGCCGCTGCAGCGCTTTATGCAGCTGCTCGACTATCGAATGAGCAGATTACACAAGATGAAGTGAGCGATGCCGCCCATGTGAGTTGTGTCACAATTCGAAATCATTATACAGAAATACTTGACGTATTCGCTGAGCAGGATTGACAATGGATAACGATGATCGCTGGCGTACTGATTTTTGCAACAGGTGGAGTCACGTGGATCGGTCCCCGAGAGCGGCCGGTTGTCGTGAAGGCCGCGACGCTTGCAGAGATCTTCCACCTTCCGGTGCAGGTCCACCTCAGCGGGCTCACAGTAACGTAAGCGCCACAGCCGATTATCGTGTCAGTATATCTCGGTATCCCACTTCTCATCCTACTCAGCCTTACAGCTCCGACCTTGATGGCCTGATACAGTGTGAACTCTATTCACACTATCTGTCCTGTGAAGGAGGCCGTCGACAATCGACGGCAGGCTGCTGTACGGAAACAGAAGTATTCCGCTATGCTCTCTTCCGCGACATTCGCAAGTGGATCTGCCCCATAGCGTCACTGTTAGCACGTGAGAACTAGATGAAACCAGATGACCATCATTGAGGACACTCCACTTCCCGCCGGACAAGCAGCCGTCGCTTGTGAACAACAGAGACTACGCGCGGAGGTCGCTGCGTTTCAGGAATTTGCCGAGCGGCTCTCTGATATTGAGCCTCATTGGTCTCAACGGCAAATCTCTACTAGTGGCACACTCGGTAGCTTATCTACGAGCCGACCAATGAATGCCGACCAGCCGTCGGCATTCAATACAGTCTATACGGTGTACCACGAGACTGTGCTTGACGTTGATCACTGGCAAACTACGTATGCTGAAGACACGGTCGAAGAAAGCCTTGCGAACGTGTTCCCATCCGATTTTGCAGACGCACTCACGAATCCGTCTGGGACAACATTTTCACCAATGCTTCGTAATCGTCTCATTGCTGAAGCTACACAGGTTGCGACCACTCGTAGTGAAATTCTTGGTCTGATCGATACAGACTACTGTGGCGTCCATCTCCGATCGCTTTTTTGAGTTCGTCGTGGAATTCTTCTTGATCTGATTCACCGGCTTCGGCGGCTGAACGGCGTGATTTTTGATAGCTCAATCCTGCTTCTTTCAACAACCGCCGACAACTCGGATAGGAGTACTCGACGCCATAGGTCTCCTGATAAAAATTCCTAGACGAGCGCCGGTGTCCACGCCGGCGCGTCGATCCCGACTTCCTCAGGAGGTTGGTGAACGGTTTGTTTGAACTCTTCTTGCTGTGGTTCTGAGAGTTTTCTTTTTCTTCCGGATCGATGGGCATCAGAGACAGTTTGCTCAAGCGGTTCGTCCGTATCGAGTCGAATGAGCCAGCTGTAGACCGTTCTTCGACCGGTGTCGTGCCACTCCGCAAGTTCGGTCTGCGTCACCCCGTTCTTGTATGCAATCGCCGCTAACAACCGTTGTGTCGGCTCGTTTCCCTCAACCTTGTCAAGGGCATCTTGGAGATCTTCGACGGAAATTTTGTCGAGATGGTCTATTGCGTACAAGTAACAAGCTATCGGCGGAAAATTCTAACGGTTACTATAGCGGGCACGAACGAAAGCCGACTTATTAGCCGCGATGCGAACGGGACGTGGACCGACGCGGGACAAGTGCCAGATGGGATTCGATCGCTCGCAGAGTAGACCAAAAACGACTGTCTTCACCTACCGTTGCCGAATCTGCATTGGGAGGCCGTTCTTTGTCTGTGTGGTAATCTCCGGTTCGATCGTGATTGTTGGATCTCCACTAGCCCACTCGAGGGTCCACTGTTGGCCGATCGTCGCTAACACGAGCATCGCCTCAAGACGAGCAAACTCCCGACCGATACACGTCCGGCGACCACCACCGAATGGGATGAACGCATGGTCAGCGAGTTCCTTTTCAAATTTTTCTGTCCACCGGTCGGGCTGGAATGAGAGTGGATCGTCGTAGAACCGCTCATCACGATGAGCCGAGATAATGGACAGATGAACTTCCTCGTCGGCCGGGATCTGGTAGCCATCGACCTGGACATCTCGAGTCGTCTCCCGGGGGATCGTATGGATAGGGGGATACAGTCGGAGGGTCTCAGTGACGATTCGGTTTGTGAGATTGAGGTTTGTAATGTCTTCCGGTGTCGGTGGTTCATCCCCCAGAACAGCATCGAGTTCGTCGTGGAACGCTTGCCGGATATCAGGATTCATCGCCAGCGAGTACCAAGCAAATCCGAGCGCCGCGGCGGTGGTCTCGTAGCCAGCAAAGATCATTGTGAGCATCTGGTCTTCGACTTCCTCCGTTCTCAGACGGTCTTGGCCACTTGCCTCGCGTGCCTCGTGGAGCTTCGATAAGAGCGTCTCTTGCTGGAGGTCGTTCGACTGTGAACTGTCCGCTTGTCCCGAGTTTGCACTGTACTCCGCAAGCAGTTGTCGAACTTCCGTTCGGAGACGCTCTACTGAGTTGCCGAACTCCCGTCGTGATGGTGTTGGAATCCAGTTCGGTAAGAGCCATGACGTCGGCGCGAACCATTTGTTGAGTCCTTCCGATGCTGCACGGAGATCGTTGCCTTCCCCCGGAGGTAATTCGCGGCCAAAGAGTGTTGCAAAGAGAATCTCTATTGTGAGATCTTGCATCTCCGATTCTATATTTCGAGTTTCGCCTGGTTTCCACGTAGCGAGTCGCCGTTGCGTAGCGTCGACCATATACTCGCCATACCCCCTGATTCGATCCCGATGAAATAATGGCTGGAGGATTCCTCGCTGGCGACTCCATTGCTCTCCCTCTGTCGATAGCAATCCATTGCCAAACACCCGCCGAAAGTCCGCGGTCTTTCCGAATGCGTCGATGTCAGTCACTAGCGCTTGTTTGAAATACTCCGGATGGGCTAAGACGTAAACGTCGACGCTAGGAAGTTCCATCCGATAGAGGTCTCCACACTCGTTCGTCGCGCGGTCAACGAACTCAAACGGACTTCGAGCAAAATCGAGCGTATGACCGATCACTGGATGCCCTGAGGGCGTGGGAGGGAGACGAGCGTTTGGATTCATAGTAATTCATCCATACAGAACATAAATAAATCCACTGTAGATCCATGCTCAATTGGTAGTTATTTATGTGGTGTGGATTCCATATTGAGCTTGGTTATATCGAGAACCAATAAAATTGAATAACTATTAGATTAAAGAGACAGATTGGAAACTCAATATGGGGGATACAACTGTGACTGGAAATATACGCCGAGCAAAGAACCTCCTTACAGGCGAAAAACTCGTTGTCCGGAACGTTATCAATGAGACAGTCGACTCGGCGCGTCTGGAAGTTTTACGAGCTATGGGAGATTTCTCGAGCCCCGTGGCACAGACTGATATTGCCCAACAGGCTGATATCTCCCGACAGGCCGCCTCTAATCATCTTGCGGTTCTCCGAGATCGTGGATTCATCAAGAATCAGAACACGGGGATTGAGCTAACCGCTGGTGGTCTCTTACTCCTGGATGTTATCGAGAACTGTCTTCAGACGGTCTCGGTTGAGGGGCTATCGTTTCTGACTCGCTCTGTCCATCCAATTGGCGTATTAAGAGCACTTGAGGGACAATCATACCGTCCGAGTAAGCTAGAATCAGCAGTAAGCAGTTCCCCGTCACGTCCCACAATTGGGCGTATCCTCAAGGTCTTCGAAGAGTATGGATGGAGCCAAGATGGCGGGGGACAACAGCAGATCACATCTGCTGGAACACGAGCCCTGAATGCCTATGTTGATTTAGCGACGGCAGTTAAGCAACTCATAGAGAAAGCGCCATGGCTACAGCGCCTCCCGAGAGAAGATGCGACCTTTCCAATTTCAGAACTGGCTGACGCTGAGTTAATCATTTCTGACCCCACTCACCCCTCCTCAGTACTTTGGGCAGCTCTCAAGCTCTATGACCGACGAACAAGTCGCTTTCGAGGGTTCTGCTCTATCTTTAATCCAGTTCTGTTCCACGCCTACCGAGGGTTACTTGAACTTGGCATTGAATGCGAGGCTATCCTTGATTTGCCAACCTATGTTGAAGCCGCCGAAAACCCTCAAACCCAGTATGTGGTCCACAGCTCGACGTATAACAACTACCAGCCCCTGGTCCTCGATCGTGCGCATACGCTCGGTATCGGAATCTACGATACTCGCAAGGTCGCTATTGGAGCGTACAATGAATCCGGTAGTGGAAAGCACATTGCGATGATTGTCAGTTCTAACAAACGACTCGTCGAATGGGGAATTAACTTGTACGAGTCCTATCGCGCGCAAGCTCGACCTGCCTCCGAACTGGAACCAGAGTCGGTATAGAATTCATCAAACGCCCGTCTATCGAGATTATTTCCGGGTTACAGATAGATTCATCTGAGGATTAAATAACAGTACGGTTTACATACATATTGACGGTGTAAACGCCAGTGAAAATATAATCGTTCTCCTCGAAATTTCGCTTGGTGAGAACCAGTGGAAAAACAGTCAATGGAGATAATTCAGGACCGACTCGCTCGAGAAGCACCTTCACTCATCTCCACCTGGCTCATTGATGGTAGCGATGAACTCCTTCGGTTCAGCGTTCGAGTCACGCGATTACTGATTCATCGAGACTCTGATAGAAACGGTGACTCTGTGATCAGTACCCCGCACGATGAGGACCTTCTCTCGAGTTTCCTCAGTCAGCGACCGGTCTGTGAGTAAGAAAATGGTGAAACGAACCACCACTACGACTATCTCGGTTATGCCCGCCGACGCCTTGTTCCTCAGTTGGGCGACCGGTATCAACGCATCGGGGCTATTCCGCGAGGCACTCGCCGAACAGATGGCGTACCGTGACATCGAGCGGGACAGGCTCGTTGCACTTCTCGAGGAAGCGCTCCGCGACGACGATCGTGACCTCGACGACCTGATCGAACAGACCTCGTGCTTCGAGGACCTCGAAAACCTTCTCGACACACCAAGCGTCAACTCAGTTTCCCATGAGTAACCGTTCATCCTCCACGGCAACTGAATCGTCTAGTGAACACCCTGCTACCAACGAAAAGTCCCCGACATCTCGTCAAACGAGACCGCGAGTGCAGTTGCTTTTCACCTCTGTTCCACCACAGCTTGTCTCACTCGCAATTGGACTCCTCTTGTTAATTGTTGCAGTCGGTCCAGCGACCGCTCAAAGCGATGTCGGAGACGTTTACTGCGGCACCGGTGTCGAGACTGGTATCGGTATTGTTTTCGGCGCTGTTGCTGGTCTCGGGCTCCCTGCAACTGGTCTCTATGTTGGCCGAGCTGGCCTCTCGTACATGCGTGCTGGTGGAAATCCTGAAAAGAAGAACCAAGCCAAAGAGAAGCTCGTAATGTCGGGTATCGGATTCGGCATCATCGTCCTTGCCCTCATTTCACCGGAACTTATCGACAAAGTCGGTAGTCAGATGGGATTCGGCTTCTCTGACTGTGTGAAACCGTTCTAACACAGCGGACAAACCATTTCACCGAAATCCAATGACCACGTCACGTGCGATCTCCGTCGCCGTTGCGTTCCTCGCCGTAAGCGGAGGCATTGCGAGTCTGACTGTAGGTGTCGCTGCAGCTGCCCCAAACTCGAGTACGGCGATTCCTGCTGACGGACCGGATTACGGTGTAAACGAAACGCGGTTCCCGCTGTTGTGGTCGGAAGACATCGATAGGGAGGACCGCTCAAGTGAGGAGTTCACGAATACCGTTTCTTCCGACGCGGAGTTTTCCGCTCGGCTCGCAGGGTCGACGGATGTTCCGTTCGAAGAACCGGTTGAAGACGTCGAAACCTGGAACAGTGGTGACGTCCAGGATTTCACCCCTGGAAATGAGAAGACGTCAGTTCATCCCGAGAGAGCACAGCTTGAGGACGGGCGCTACATCAGGGATGCGTACGCGAGCATCTTTGTAGTACAGCCGTCGACGGTGTTGCATTCAGGAAACAACTCGACACAGTACATCGCTCCAGACGGTGAGATCCTCGCGATAACCGATTACCGAGTCCGTGTTCCAGATGACGATACCACTGGCTCGGTCCGCAATCAGTGGTCGATTGCTGAGACAGATATTGACAGTGTCGAACTACGCGCAGACGGTCAGGTACTCGACTCCGGTGACGATCATCGCTCCACTCTCGAGTTCAGTGGACTGTCAGGGACACAGAACCTCTCCGTGGACGTTGCCATCTCCGTTCGTCTTCGCCATGAAATACGAACGTGCGATGATTACGACAGTGAGGCAGACTCCTGTGATGAGTCGTGGGAGACTGAAACCGAGAATGTGAGCGAGCGGGTAACGGCAACCGAATCCCGTCAGACGGTCGTTACTCGGATCGACAATAGTGCCGGGAAGCGCGTGACGTTCGAGAGTAACGAGAATCGCACTGGCGTCGTCGTGCACCCGGGCACTAGGTGGACAGCAATCGATGTTGACAGTACCGCTCGTCTTCGTGGAAATTGGCGGTTCTACTCTGCAGGAGTAGACGGCTGGCGCACGATGGTGTCCCAAACGGAAGGGGACACGACCCGGAAGAACTCATCCGTCCGCCCAGCGCAAATTCACGCCGTACCGGCGCAGAAACGGCCAGATATGCCAAGCGAGGCGACGGATACTGCTGAGCCACCGTTGGTTATCGAAGAAGCCTGGGGGAGTGAACAAGACGGTCCCTCCCTCCCGAACGAGATCGATATTGCGACTGTCGATCGCTACGTGAACGCAACGTCAGTCGCCGTCCAATCGGAGACGCTTCCAGCAGCGACCTTTGACGAGGTGACCGTTCACGGCATCGTCCGTGGCCAGTCGCAATCCATCTCGATTGATGACAACGGAACCGTTCGCGAAACGAACCTCGAATTGACGGTCCTCGAAGCGAACTCGTCAGGGGCCCGCGTTCAGGCAACTGTCACAGAGAAGGCGACCGGTGATCCGATCACAACCGGCCGGGTCGAAGTTGGGAATCAGTCCACTACTGTCAACGCTAGTGGAATGGCCGTTCTCGAACTCGAGAATCGGCCGTCTGTAGTCGTTGATGGGCAGTACATTCCAACGGAGTGGTGGCGCGCGAATCAACTGTACTCCGCAGCAGAAGATAGGGCGAAGATCCCACCGAAATATCCCGGTTTCCAGAAGATCGTTCAGTTGATTCTCGTAACACTGCTCTGGTTTCTGCCGGTCGCTCTGGCTGTCTACGGTTTCGACTACCTGTCCGGAGGCACGTTCCTCGGACTTACAGATCAACAATGACAGAAAATTCCAATACGGATGGCAGTCGTATCGCTCGCAGGTCAGTCCTTGCTACCCTCGGCGTTAGTACAGCCACTCTTGCTGGCTGTGCGTCAGGGTCAGACCCATCGAACAATAGTACAAATGGAAACGGAATCAGTGCTGGAGATAGTGATGTCTTCACGTCCGTCGAGATAGCGGAGGAGAGCCTCGAGATCGAAGTTGCTGATGATACGTCGGTTGAGTTCATCAATCTCGTTGATCCGAGTGGAGAGCTGTATGATCAACAGCGTCTCGAGAACGGCGAGACTGAGACATCGTTCGAAATTCTTGGCCGATATGAAGATGACTTCCCCACTGGAAAATACGAGCTAGTCGCCCTCGATGGAGACGATCAGGTCGATACAACGACGCTCACGCTCGAGGCTAACTGTACAATCACAGATGTCCTGTGGGCGGCAGAGAATCCCGACATGGGGTGGGACAAAAACTCGCCTACTTGGGAGACATATGCGGCAGTCGTTATTGAGAACACGGGGACGATTCCATCGTTGCTCACTGAACTCGAGTGGGAAGGAGCTCCGGTTGCTCGACTGCAGTCGAAAAAATCGCAGTCATACTACCACGAGGCACGCTTACCGCCGGGGGAGACTACTGTTTATTCTAAGGGGTCGGTCTATGCTACAGATGGTGCAGTTCACTCGCTGAACTGTAGCGATCTCGAGACAGAACCGATGACTGTCACGGCCGTCGTTCAAGTCGGACCAGATCCATCATATACTCAGGATATTGAATATGGGGGCGATCAATCGTGTAGTCTTACCATCGTCAATAGCGACTCTACTAGAGGTTCATTTAGCGAGGGTGAGAGTTGAATGGGATGGCTTCAAAACGAAGTTGAGACTGCAATTGAGAACGTCATCGAGGATTTCACCGATGCGCTTCTCGGCCTTGTCAATGACATTTATGAAGCGATCTTAGGTCCAATCGTCGGTGTTCCAACCCCCAAATCAGATTCGGGGTATATGGTTGTCGGAACCCCGGACAATGCGCCATGGGAGAGTCTGTATCAGGACGTATACCTCTCATACATCATGCCGCTGGCGATCATGCTGTCGGTTATCGCCTTTGCGTTTGTTGGACTCCGGGCAGGTTCGATGAGTGAGTACCGACGAAAACAGCTCCTGCGACGACTTGGTCTCGTATTTATGGGGACTTTTGTTTGGTTTCCACTTGTATCGATTCCGTTACAGTTCATCGACGCAGTAGGTATGACGATTGCCCCAATCGACGAGATGTCGGCAGGACTCGGTGGCCTCATCCAATCCTCGCTTGGGGGCGTGTTCACCATCCTTGCGATGGTCGTCATATCGAACTTCTTCTTAGTTATCGCAGGGTTTGTCGTCGCTCTCCGATGGATTGCACTCTGCGTCTTGACGCCGATCATGCCGCTACTAGGCGTCCTCTGGTCGATGGAAGTCTGGCCGTTTAGTCCTGCGGCAAACATGGCACGCCGAGCTTCAGGGATCTATCCAGGCTTAGTGCTCGCTGGGATTCCGCCAGCTATTCTCTTCCGAATCGGCTGGGAGGTTGGCGGTCTCGAAACATCTGTTAAGGGCCTCTTTTCGTTGTTCATCGGATTAACGCTGATTCCTGCAGCGATTATCACGATGATCATGACGGTGTACTGGAGCAGCCCGGCAATACGGACCGTCGCACAGAAGGGCGTCTCGGCAACGAATCCTACAGCAGCCGCATCCGGGGCTGCGAAGGCAAAACGTACTTCTGGAAAGGCTGTCCGGGGGGCCCGAAACGTCCATCGAGGATATGCGAACAATCAGGTTGGCGCAGTCACGAAGAGTGGCCAGACGACGCTCGGGGGTGGCAACTCGAAAGCCTACCAGCTCGGATCATCAGCCCGCTCGACGAAGGCTCACGCTGGTCGGTACAATAATCTTCGGAAGTCGAAGACGGGCCGTATGCGAGACAAAGCCGCCGATGACGCTCGTAAAGCCACACAGAAGACATCGACTCGAGCAAAGCGCGGGCTCAAGAACACGAAACAGAAGGTCTCACGGTGGTAATTTCGTATGAGTACGAATACAGCTGATAGCGAGTATAGTACGAGAAAGATCCATCAATCACTGGGCGGCACTACGGCGTTCTTTCGAGGGTACACGATCGGCGAACTCATGCTGTTTCTCTCAGTGGCGTTCGTCACTGTCATCGCAGCGACGTTCGTCCCTGCTGCACTGACGATCCCGGTACTGGGATTCGGAATCATGCTCACGATCCTCCTGTTCTTGCTCCATAAGGTGAAGCCCAGATACCTCTGGCTCACCGAGTGGCTCGCTGCCCGCTTCGGCTGGGCGATCCAGAACAAGGAGTATGCCCACGGTGGTGAGGACAACAGCGAGGTTCGGTATCTGACTCGCTTACAACGGGTGTACCCCCACGCTGTCGAACGAACGGATGGTGCACTCGTCGGAGCGATGCAAGTCGAGCCAGCGAACATGGCCCTCGAGGACGACGATGCATGGGCGAAGGCTGTCCAGTCGCTTTCTGAGTTCGTTAACTCGACTGTGGACTTCCCAGTGAAGATCTATATCACCAGCCGAGAGGTCGACGATGACGATGTCGTCCGTGCACACCAAGACCGACTCGGTGACGCTGATGTTCGGTCACGGCCGGTCTTGAAGCGGCTTCTCGAAAAATACGTCACCGCGAATACGACCGAAAGCGGAGACATCGACTCAGAGACGACAACGATTCGCGAGTACTACCTCATCACTGCAGTGAACGATGACGATGTCGAACAATTCGATGAGACGGGTGACAGCGTCCTCGCCTATCTCGCAGAGATGCCTATGGTAGGTCGATTCTTCGACCGGTTCCAGACCGATGAGCTAACTGACCCTGAGCGTGAGCGACTCAAAGCAGAGCAACTCGAGTCACGACTCACACAGCTTCGACGCGGCGGCTCGTCGCTCTACCAGTGTTCAGTTGGCCCGGTTGACGCATACGACCTTGCTCGGATCACGAAGGAGTACTGGTCGTGTCAGTCCGAGGAGTACGCTGATATCACGGATACACTGGGTACGTTCCCAGTCGTCGCCCACGGGATTAGCGATGGTGTTCCAGCAACGCCCGATCCCGATGACGTCCTCGATGCAATGGACGAACAGACCAGTACGTCGGAATCAGCCTCGGACGATCGTACTGAAGAGAATATCGACGAGGGTCTCTCGATTCCATCCGGCGATTGGTTGCCAGATACGTCGACGATGCACCAGTCGGTTATCGCCCCGACGACGGTCGATTGGGAGACGACCTACGCCGTGATCAACGACGAGACGTACGTCCGTACGTTCTGGATCGAACAGTTCCCCGAGGAACCCTCGGATGGCCTCCTCGAGCGTCTATTGCTCGAGACCGACCTTCAGACGGATATCAGCATCCACCTCGACCCGTTCGACAGCCAGTCGGCCCAAGACATGATGGCGGACTGGATCTCGGATTTGAAGATCAATCAGCACGACTCGAACAGCCTCCAATCCGAGGATCTTCAGGACGATATCGATCAGGCGAAATACATGCGGTCGCTCGTTCGTGCGAACAAAGCGTCGTTCTACCGCGGTGGCGTGTTCATTCGCCTCGCCGCTGACAGCGAGCAAGCGCTCGACAATCAGACGACTCGCTTGCGGTCGATCGTCAAGGATGCCCCGGCGAACTGTACGCTCAAGGTCGCGAGCCGGTGGCAAGAACGTGGCCTCGCAACGGTGTCACCGCTCGGGACGAACGAACTCGGTCGCGATCGGATGTCCACACTGACGAATCAGGCGATCGGCGCGATGTTCCCGTTCTCGTCGAACTACCAGATGATGGACGACGGTATCGAGTACGGCTATCACGGCCACAACGGTTCTCCCATCCGAATCAACCCGTGGGAACTCGAGACCGGGCACAGCGAACTCGTCGTCGGGATGCCGGGTGCTGGGAAAACGTTCGGTGATATCATGCGCCACCTGCGGATGATGAAGCGGCGCAACGACACGATGCTCGTCCTCGTCGATCCAGTCGGCGGCTTCCGTGGTATCGCGGATGCTTTGAACGCGAAGACGATCACCGTCGGGGGCGACACGAAACTGAACCCGCTCGAGATCCGAGAGACGCCACGGCACGTCCTCAAGTCCAACGATGGTATCTCACCTCTCTCGGCGAAGAAAGACGAGGTCTACGCCATTCTCGAGAACTTCCTCGACGCTCGTGATATCGAACTCGGTGCCGAGACGGGTGTCCTCTCGTACGTCATTGACGAGGCCTACCGACAAGCAGGGATCGTCGAGGATGATGTCTCGACGCATACCTCGAAGAACTCACCGACGATGCAGGACGTCCATCGGATTCTCTGTGATATCGCCGAGAATCCAGATGAGCACAATATTGCGGCATCCGAATCCGCTCGCGAGCGTGCCGCACAATATGCAGACGAACTTGCAATCGCGTTTCAGCCCTTCCGAGAGGGCGGTGCCTACGAAAATCTCTCACACCGCTCGGAGATCAATATCCTCGAGGGCGACAACAAGGTCGTCTACATCGATCTCGGGCAGATCGAGGGCAGCGCATCAGGAATCGACCGCCAGACGTTCCTGATGCAACTCTTGCTCTCGACGATCTATCAGCAGGCGAAGAACACCCAACGGAACGTCGAACTCGCGATCGACGAAGCGCACTACCTCTTCGAGGACCAGGCGAACCTTGATTTCCTCGAGACGGCATTCCGTCACCAGCGCCACGCCGGCCTTCGAATGGTTCTCCTCTCGCAGACTGCCCAGGAGTTCTATGAGACCGAGCAGGCCGAGAAGATCATCGGGATGTGTCCGATCAAGGTCTTTCACAAATTGCCCGACCTAGGCGACGAGACAGCCGACAAAATCGGCCTCACAGAGGAACAACGTCGGTACGTTCGACGGGCTGATGCAGGGAAGGAAGACCTCGGATACAGTCAATCGCTTGTTCGCGTCGAAGAACATGGAACGTATCCGCTGCATCTCGTCGCCGACGACTTCGAGAAGCGCGTCATCAACTACGACCCAGAGGACCAGGCCTTCATCGAGCAGGCAATTCGTGAAGAGCCAGCGGAGTTGCTCGCCTTCGAAGAGTTTGTCGAGAACGAAGCCCAGCGCAACGCGCTTGCAACGCGTCTCGATCTCAGCGCAGACGCGGCCGGTCGGCTTCTTGAGGTAAATCTCACGAAAGAGGAGGTTCTCGATGCGCTCGTCAAGTATTCCCTCGAGACAGACAGTGAGAAGTCGGCTGTCCGGCCTGATGGTGGAGAATCAGGAGAGTCAGTTACTGCAGAGGAGACGACTGAAACTACGTGTGATACCTAAGACCATGACTAGGCTCAAGCGAATCAAGACGATCTTGGATTCGTCGCCACAGTACGAGGCGACACAACTCGACTTCGGTAAACACGATTCGTTCGTCCAACAGCAAGCGGATACGCCAGGTACGCTGCTGCGGATCCGCCCCTACAAAGAGAACAACGGTATAGCGGACGGGGCTGGGGTTCTCCAGTCAGTCCACGATGTGACGACGAACTTCCGCGGAAAGAATACGAGCGACCACCACTCGTTTGAGGTCTGGTTCGACAAAGGGAAGATCAAGTTCTACATGCACGCTGCCACTGAGGCAGCTGTCGACAAGTTCCGTCGTCGTGTTGGGAACAACTACGCCAACAGCGAGGTTTTCCCGGTTGAAGAGGGCTATGCGTTCCCCATTATCAACTCTGACGAGTACGTCGCTGGTGCGTGGCTCGAGATGGAGAAGATCCCCTACTACCCGATTCGCCATCACAATAGCGAGGGGTTCGAGACGGATCCCTACGGCGAGGTTACGAGCGAGATGCTGTCGCTCGATGAGAGTACCGTCGTTACGCAGGTCGTCTTCCGGCCTGCAAAACAGTCGTGGACCGACGGCGACCGGTTCAAACATAATAGCGTCGACGAACTCGCTCACGCGCTTCGGCAAGGGACGTCCGTCGGCTGGCTCAACCCTCGTACGCGACCGCCAAGCGAGAAGGACAAACAGGCCGCGAAAACCATCGAACAGCAGCGTGGTCAGCAGGCGTTCCACGTGAACATTCGCGTCCTCGCTGCCTCGAGCGAACAAGACGAAGCCGAGGCCCGTGCTCGTGGCGTCGCGGGAATGTTCAGGAAGTACTACAACGCGATCACTGAGCAGGGCCTCGACGACAAGCCCGTCTGGCATCGCCGAGAGAGCAAACGCGCAACGCGGCTTCGGCAGTTTGTCGAGCGAATGCGTGACCGCGAGTGGATCAATCAGCACATGATTATGACCGTCGACGAACTTGCCGGTGTCGCACACATCCCCAATTCGGAGATTGAGACACCAAAGATTGACTGGCGATATACACAGCGTGGTGATCGGTTGCCAGCAGATGGAAGCCGATACGCAGCTGACGAATCACCGGTAGATGGGCAGACCCCTAGCATTCCGAACGAGACAGCAGTCAGCTTTGAAGAGCCCACTCGAGAGCAGGAGGGATTCGATGGTGCTTGATCGCTTCTTCGGACCCGGCAACGAGGCTTCCAGCGACGACCGACATGAGGAGCGAGTTGCTAGAGGCGATGAACAGACAGAAGAGAACACGATCTCAGAATCGTCCACTCATCAGCAACCCGATCTCGATGACGGTGACCAATATAATATCGTGGAACAGAACACGACTCGTATTGGTGGGAAGCCGGTTATCACGGAAACAGTCGACGAGGGAACAGTTGCAGGCTCGTTCGTTCGAGAAATGTTCGAAGCTGGGATGTACAACGCACCAGCCCCACTCTGGATTGGCTACTCAGAGGATCCCCAGACTGGTTTTCGTGAGGCGCCGCTCCGTTTCGAGTCGCTCTTTCGCCACACCTGGATCGCTGGAACAACTGGCTACGGAAAGACAACCGAACTCCTGAATATGATGGTTCAGTGGGCCTACTCCGGCTATGGCTTCACGTACTTCGACCCCAAGGGTCGTGACTCTCGAGAGTTGCTCCGGATGCTCCCCAAACATCGTCTCAAGGACGTGGTTTGGATCGAACCTGGCTCGACCACCCACGAGAAGACGATCGGGATGAACTTCCTCGAGGTGCCCGAGTGTGAGACTACCGAGGAACTCGAGAACGAGATCGAAAACCGAGTTGAGAACCTGAAAGCGGTCTTCGATACTTCCGATTACTGGGGTATCAACATGGAGGCGATCACCGAATCGATGGCGCGAGCGATGATGAAATCGGAGAAGCCGTTCTCGATTATCGATATGTACTTCACCTTACTCAACGCCGAGCGGCGCGAAGACTTCGCACTCGACGTTGAGGACCCCTATATCAGAGAGTTCTGCCTCGAGATCGCGAACATGGAAGAGGAGACGATCCGCCCGCTCCTGAAACGGATCAAGTCGTGGGTCGAGAATTCGGTGATTCGTCGGATCATTGCCCATCGTGAGAGTACGATCGATTTCCGAGACATCATTGATAACGACCGAATTGTCATTGTCCGAACGCCCGTCGAGAACACAGACATCAAGAAGATGGTCACGCTCGGCGTAATGCGCAATCTCTGGAGTGCTATCCAGCGGCGGTCGTACGAGATAGATACGACGCCGGATCCCTACTTCGTCCTCTGTGATGAGTTCGATGATATCGCCAGCGATAATCTCGATATCGAGTCAATGTTGGCTCGAGCCCGGTCGATGCGGCTCTCCGTGACCCTTGCCTCACAGTATCCCTCGCAGTTTGACGAGGATACGTTGAAAGCGATGCAGAACAACTGCGACAACCTCCTCACGTTCTCGGTCAACGACAGTGATGACGCTAAGTTATTGATGAAACGGTTCCGCGACTACACAGCAGAAGACCTCATCACGACCGACCAGTTCAAAGTGTGGACGCGGCTTCCCCTCTCTGGAGGACGATACTCCGAACCCGTCTTGATTCGGACGTTTCCGCCGTATCCGCCTCTCCGTGGCACAGACGACGTTGATGATGTTATCGAACAGAGCTTAGAGCGCTATGGTACTAAGCCGTTGACTGACGCGGAGATCCTCCAGAACCTCATCTACAGCGACGCCAATGAAGCCGCCAATCCGACGAAGATACTGGATGAGACCATGGCAGAAGCGCTACGTACAGTCCAGATCCGAGAAGGTGTGCGGGCGGAAAACGGCTGGGTCGACGTCACGGCTGTTGACGAGGAACTCATGGCCCGTCTTGAGAAGACCGAGCCTGAGATTGATTATGCATACGAAGACCTGCCGGACGTGCGTGATACCTCGCAGTTGATCGAGGTCGACCTGCAGAACGACGAGATCGTCGCTCGCCTCACTGACAAGGGTGAAGAGCTAGTCCGGCCCAAGACGGGCACTGTCGGCTCAGCTGGTGGAACTAGCCACGATGCAGTGCTCCTGGATGCTGAGGTATCGCTCACTGAATGCGGGTTTAGTGTCGAGATCCTCGAGCAAGATGGGAGCGAGCAACCTGACGCAGTTGCCACGCACCCAGATCGCGATGTGGTGTTTAACATCGAGGCTGAGACAACAACGCCCGACCGACCGGCGAAGGTTCTGCAGAATCTCAAACGCGCTCACGAGGAAGACCGCATTCCGATCTTCGTTGTTCGACCTGGAGAATCTGAGACACAGGTGGCATCACGAGTCGAGAATATCCTTTCAAAGCCACTGCACGAACGATCGGATGGCACTGAGCAGTTCTACAACTGTGATGAGATTGTGACCTTCGGTGGTGGCGCGACAGCTCATGGTGGCGTCACTGCGGTTCGTCCACAGACGACGGATGCAAATCGGACTGTCTGGGTACGTGACAACGGAGAGCGTGTGCTGTCAGATGGTGAGACAGAATTTACCCGTGTGCCGGATGATGGTCCGACCTCGAAAGATGATGTGCCGGCCTACTACAGTTATGATCATGAGTCCGGTCAGTACACCGTCCACCAACCCGGTGAGACACTGACTTACAACTCGAAAAGCGAGTTCGAGACAGAGTGGACGCCGATCAAACGGCCGTTCCTTCCCGACGTTGACCTGCCAGACGCGAACTATTCGCGTGAGAGCTATCTCATCCTGATACACCCGACAGACGGGAGTCCCCTGCTCTTCCAGCAGGGCGACACGTACGAGCTGTCTGAATCGCCGGATAACGAGGAGCTATGGCCAGATGCTTCTTCTGCTGAACACTCCAAGGCTGTGGAGCCGTCCCAGCCGGCAGAATCATGCTCCACAGGAGAGCAATCTGTACAGATCGAACCAGATAGTGATGGCATCGAGGCGTTCGCAGCGATGTACATCAGAGAGGCAGATGGTGTGCAGATACCGAAGGAAGAATTGTTTCAGGCGTACTCGAGATGGACTGATCAGCAGGACATTGATGGGACAAACGCGAGCTGGTTCGGTCGGAAGCTTGCGAACGTCGTTGAGTATGAAGATGACCGTATCAGAGACAGCGATAATCTGGTAACAGTCTACACTGGAATTGACCTGACCAGCGATGGATCAAAGCTCCTTGAATGAGATTCATATCATAAACATGTCTATATTTAAAGAGAATAAAACATTGGATACCTCTGCACTAGCACTAGTATTCCGATCTCTGCTCATCAGGCCAGTCACACGCCAATTTCCTGTTTACACCACTATTTGTTCAGGGCAAATTAATTATTCAGGTCAAAGGTCTGAAAAATGTTCAGGGCAAAACCGCAGGACGGAAGCGATGTTCATGGCAAGTCGAGGGTCAAAACCAACTAGTATAGAAGGGGTAGCCCCCGTTGGACAGGGTAGCGAACAGCCCACTGGATTTCGGTGTGTTTGTCAGCACCGTGATAGTGGATGCACGATGTCCAACTGGACGCATATTACGAGGTCGATCGATGATGTCTGAGAGTGCGGTCTCGGTATTCCCCGAAGAACTACGTGAGCGCGACCAGTGGGTCTGCTGGAAAGAAGAGCCTCGAGATGGGAAGACGACAAAGATACCCGTGACGCCAGGCAGTGGTGCGTTCGCGTCGTCAACGGATCCCGAAACATGGGCGTCGTTCAAGACAGCACTCGAGTACGCTGACACAGGGAACACCGATGGCATTGGCTTCGTCTTTACCGACGACGATCCCATCGTCGGTGTGGATCTGGATGACTGTCGAGATCCCGCAAGCGACGACGTCGACGGCATAGCGCTGGACATCATCGAGCGACTCGATTCCTATACGGAGATCTCTCCCTCGGGTACTGGGTTCCACGTACTCATTGAGGGAGAACTCCCAGATGGGCGGAACCGCCGTGGCAGTATCGAACTGTACGACACTGCCCGGTTTTTCACCGTGACCGGCGACCGCCTCGAGGACACGCCACCTCGCGTTGCACGCCGGCAGGACGCACTAGTAGCAATCCATCGTGAGTACGTCCAAGACTCTGACCCACGTTCAGAGCACGAATCTGGGAACCATCGCAATAGGGACGAGACCGAAACGACAGGCAGTGCAGCTCATACTGGCGTTGATCTCAAGGATCAGGAGCTGCTCGAGCGAGCGCAGAACGCATCGAACGGTGAGAAGTTCGAACGGTTGTGGCGTGGTTCGACTGCTGGTTACGAGAGTCAGTCAGAGGCGGACATGGCGCTGTGTTGTTTGCTGGCGTTCTGGACTGGTGGTGACCAGCAGCAGATAGATCGGCTCTTCCGCCAATCAGGGCTGTTCCGAAACAAGTGGGATGAGGTCCACTACGCAGACGGCTCTACGTATGGCGAGAAGACCATCGAACGAGCGATTGCGAGTTCCTCCGAGTTCTACGACCCGGACACTCGAGATACGTCAACTGAATCTATTCCAAGAACAAGCAAGTCGTCCACCACTGCTAGCCGTGACGAATTGGAGCAGAATCAGAATCGTGCGTATCTAGTCGAGAAGAATCGACTGTTGACTGTCCGTGTCGACGAACTTGAGGCCACGCTCGAACAGAAAGATGAGCGTATTGATCGCCTCGAGGCAACGATCGAGGATCTCAAAACCGAACTTGCGGAGCGTAACCGAGAGATCAAGCAGACTCGAGAAGGACAAGCCGAGACGATGTCCGACTGTGACACCGCTTCAGAGACATCCTCTCTGTGGGGACGATTATTTGGAGGTAGTTCCAAGTAACTCGTTGAGAAAAGGGTTTCTTCAACTTAGAGCGACTGATAATAGAGGCACCCAATTCGGTAAGTAAGTCTGCGAACTGAATGACAACAGTTTAAGTCCAGTTAGTCATCAGAATCCGTCCCTACTCTGAGGGGACGCATCATGTCGTGATCCTCGTGTTCAATCATGTGACAATGCCACATGTATTCGCCAGTCTGGTCGTTGAACAACCCTTTGTACTCTCCAAAGTGTGCAATCACGTGAACCACCTCACCAGGATCAACAGTCACTACGTCTTTCCAGCCCAATTCGAAGGGTCTTGGTGACTGGAATGTGTCCGTATCGATGGTCTCCGCGGTCGCGTCGTAGTCGGCCAGCGACTGTCGGCCCAATACCTGAAAGTGGATAAGGTGGATATGTATTGGGTGCGACATCCCGGTGTTATTAGCGATACTCCAGATCTCGGTATCACCGAGCATTGGATTTTCGGTGACGGGATCAGTCAGTTTGTACCCTCGTATTTGATCCTGTGTCCCGAGTAGGTGGAGCCTCCGTCCATAGTCATCGGTTCGCGTAGAGAGCCAGAGCTTTCTGTGTCTGTCAACCGTGTCAGCAGGGAGTTTCGGAACTGTCGTTAGTTCGTTCGGGACCTGGCTTGAATCTTGAACATTTCCTGCGTCGTCAACGTCGATGAGCATAACCTCCGGAAGTGGCTTCGTCTCCTCGCTTCTCTCTAGCGTGCCTCGGTACAGTGATGGTGCATTGTTGTGGAGGAGCAGCGTTTGGCCAGCGTAGTCGGAAAAGTCAACGACGACATCGGCACGTTGACTCGATCCAAGTTCGAGGCGATCAGTGATCTCGACCGGTTCTGAGAGGAGACCACCATCGTTCCCGATCTGGATGAATGAGGGACCATCGGCAGCGGTCTCGCCGGAGGTTTCGTCGTACTCAAGGAGTGTAAGATTGTAGTATCGACTATTTGCCCCGTTGAGAAGCCGCAACCGGTATCTTCTAGGTTCGACAGGCAGTCGAGGCCAGGCTTTCCCGTTAACGATTGACGTATCTCCGTAGAACTGTGGAACGATGCTTGGCTCCGGTTGTGGATCATCTCCACGTATCTGATCATCCGAGACGGCTGTCGGATAGAACAACGATCCGTCATCATTGAAGCTTCGATCCTGAAGAACGAGTGGGATCTCGTACTCGCCCTCTGGTAGCCCGAGTTCCTGTTCGTGTTCGTTTCGAAGGAGATAGAAGCCCGCCAGACCGGCATACACGTTTAGTCGTGTGATGCCGAGAGAGTGGTCGTGGTACCACAGAGTCGTTGGAGGCTGATCGTTCACATAGTAATAGTCATTTTTCTCGAATTTCGGTCCCGTCTCCTGAAAGTCCCGAGTGAACCACGCCTGAGCATGACCATCGCTCTCGGATTCGACGTTCCCACCATGAAGGTGCGTTACGACGCGTACGCCTAGCGTATCGTACGGTATAAGATCGCTATGGATCGTCGTATCTTCGGGTAAGAGGTGATCGTCTGGTAATTCGTTTTGCCACCGCACATAGATTGGTTCGCCCTGTTGGGCTTCGATAGTCGGCCCTGGATACTGGCCGTCGTATCCCCAGACTGTCGTCAAGGGAAGATCGTTGTGGAGTTTCTGTTCAACCTCACGCATCCCAATTTCGTAATAAGGTTGTCCGTTTTTCGTCCCAGTTGGCTCTATAACTCCTGGGCGTGGAACTTGGTCGACCCATTTTTCGAGGTCTGGCGACGAATGCTCTGATACAGTAGTTGGTATTGGTTCCTCCGTTGAGCTCGGTGCTGAACAGCCTGCAATAGCCGAGATACTTGTCGCACTGGTTGCCAAGAGAAGTTTACGGCGTGAGACACCTGTTCCAAGCACCTCGCTACGCTCGTTCATAATACATATTAGCGTATAAACCTCTCATGGATAGTGGTGAGGGCCGTTCCTGTCGGATGGGAATCGAGAGAACATGCTTGTCACTACTACCACCTACTGTATTTCATAAGATGGGGAAGTTGGCTGGAGAATTATTGGTATAAGAAATGGGCGAGTTCTAAATCCACAACGGCAGGTGAAACTACTGACCTAGGCGATATGTATTTCACCTGTATTTGTCACGGTATTTGAACCATCGAGTTCCCCGGAATGTTGACGCTCTATAATCGCTTTAAACGCGAAACCTAAGAGATGTCGCCTGTCTCATGGAACTGGTCGGGGTAGGACGTCTCCAGGAAGTATACATCATGCCCACGTTCAAAGTTACCGTCGGTGAACGTAATCGTCTCAATCAGCGCACGCATAGCCACATCAAGGCTGCCCAAGCGGGTAAAGACCTTGACGATGCCCAGCCAGTGTTGAACTTCGGATCGTATGCAGAACTTAGTCGCCTGCTTAGCCCGAAAAACCTATAACTGTTGGTGACAGTCTCCAAACACGAGCCCGAGAGCATCCGCGAAGCCGCTGACCTGGTGGAGCGAGACTACAAGCAGGTCCATCGGAACCTTTCCGAGCTCGAAGACATTGGCATCATTGAGTTGAAAAACGACAGACCTGGTCAGGCAAAGAAACCGAAACTGGCCTATGACAGTCTTGAAATTGACATCTTGTTTGCAGAATCGAATGGGAGTATCGGTTCAGCAGCACCCTGAAAGATCCTGTTCTTGGATATCCGAAAACCGAAGCCCTCACTCTCTGTTCTCGCTACACGTGGTCGACGAGTTACTCTGGCGCACCGATGTACTTTGCCAGCAGTATCTATGAGATGAATCCCCTGTTCGTTCGAAACAATTGAAGCGGTAGCGCAGAGTCACTCGATCCCACTTTGATCTCTTCGGGGGTGTGCGAATGATGCGCTGATACGCTCACTTGTGGTTCTCTTTTCGCCAAAGAAACGCGATGCCAGGTGAGCCATCAATTACCCAGAGCGAGAATACCAGTAGATACGGTACTGTGTAAATAGCGAGAAAGAGAAAATGTTCGGTAGTCAGCATCTCGTTGAAGAATGTACTGAAGATTCTCTCGATTTGCCCAAACAATGTTGGTTCGCCTCGGTATGGCGGAAGCGTAACGATTGGCCAAAGAAGCCGATCGCCCGGCGAAACACCACGTTTTGGAACGGCGAGCATCGCATCACCAACGAGATGCGACCAGTATGCCAGGACAAATGCGATACCGATATCTCGGCTTCTGAAAGCTGTTACACCGAGAATAAGTAGCCCAACGGGGACAGCAACGAGTATGGAGTGAGCGATAGAATAGCCTTGTGGAAAGAGATGGAGTCCCCATGAGAGCGTTTTATCTACGACATCCGGCAACTGAGTGCCGACTACTATTGCGAGAACGACTCCAAATCCAGCTGGTGGCTTACGTGTCACAAAACGATGACCAAGTGAATACAGAACATAGCCGAAGGCGAGATGCCCCCATGGCATCATAATCGCATCACCAATCGAGGAGCACGGTAATGCAGAAATCGAGTAGCGGTAGAGATGACTGTAGAACCACTATCGTCTGATGATCTCATTGTTAACGGGTAGTAACTCGATCCTTAAAAGCACGCAATATCGATATACATATCTACGACGGGAAGCCGTTCTGCGACGAACTCTGTGCCGATGGCATCCGCCCGTTGATCAAGCATCGGATCTATTCCCCGCTGGATAAAGCGCACAACGCCCGGCTGAATCGTCGCTGGTACAAACCGCCAGTGATGGTTGAACCGTTTTTTCAAGCATCAAGCGCACGCACGGCAGAGCCGAGCGTGCGCGAAGCTGGTACCTCGAATTCCGGGAGCCGGTGCTGAAATCTGCTGTCTACAATCTTCGTCGGACGGTTAGATATCCGTAGAAGTGACCGTCGTCTCTCGGTTTCTGACTAGTGGCTGAGTTAGTGAGTACGCCGAAATCGAGCTTCGTCTAGCGATCCTACGAAGCAGATCGCTGATGTCGCAGGAACCTCGCCGAATATTCTTCGCAGCCGTCGAGACGAACTACTCTGGATCGAAGTCTGTATTTCTAGCAGATAACCAGTGAGGGAAACGCGATGAGATCTACTCAAACGCTGACTTGAGTTCGTTTTTTCTCCCCCTGAGGGGTGAGGGCGTTCTCCGAAGTGAGCGTCCATCGTCGAGAACAATGACTACGAGCGACTGTAGACCGGTGTCCTTCGATGATTCGGACACCAGACGTGACGAGATGCACAGTACAATGGAAACCTGGGTCGACGACCTCGTCGACGAGGTTGATGACGCAGTCTCGAGTAAGCAGTTCCAGGAGTGGCTCGATGTCCAGAGTCACTTCCACGACTACTCCTACCGAAATAAGCTGCTGATCACTCGTCAGTGTCCGAACGCGACTCGCGTTTCCGGCTATCGAACCTGGCAAAACGAGTTCGATCGGCATGTGAAAGAAGGCGAGAGTGCAATCTGGATCTGGGCACCGATCATCGCAAAGCAGTGCCCCGAGTGCGAAAACTCGCCGTCGTACCACGATCGAAGCGACTGTGAGTACGACGAGACGTCACCAGAAGAGTGGTCGAAAGGACTCATCGGCTTTCGGCCAGCGCCAGTCTTCGACATTTCTCAGACAGAGGGAGAGCCACTGCCCGAACTCGAGACCGAGGCGACCGGGGAGGCCGACGAGCTGGTGCCAGCGCTCCTCGAAGGGGCTTCGATGCTTGAAGTGGGAGTCGAGGTCGTTTCTCCAGCGGAGTGGCCTCACGGCGATGCCAGAGGTGTGTGTCAGTACCGTTCTCCTGCGGAGCGACCACTAATCGAGGTCTGCGATCGTGAGAACAGCGCCGACCTTGCCGTAACGACCGTCCACGAGTACGCTCACGCACTCTTGCACGGTGATGTCGATGACGAGACCGAACGCTCGAAACGCGAACTCGAGGCGGAAGCCGTCGGCTACATCGTCGGTCGGTATTTCGGGCTGGACACGAGTGGGTCGGCGTTCTACCTCGCTGCATGGGAGTGCGAAGAGTCGGAGGCCATCCTCGATCGACTCGAGCGGATCAGTTCGACCGCTGCGGAGATTATCGATGTCGTTGACGAGGTGATCACAGTTGAGTGATCGACACCTCCTCTTCGAAATCGTCGACGCGCTCGAAACGGAGGGGCTCGGGTGTAACGAGTACCAACTGCAACGAGTGATCGATGTTGAAGCACTCAAGCACCTCGTGGACTCGGCGAACGATGATCTCGAGGTTAGATTCTCGATCGGAGAGTTTCGTGTCCTCGTCACGCAGTCCGGTGTACGGATCCTCACGAATCCATAGATTGGCTTTGTTGGAATCCTTAACTTTGATAGTTTCTACACCACCAATCGCTCAGTACAGATAGTTCACTGAACGGTTGTTTATTCCGGCCCCTGTTTTACGCCGTAGGTTGGTCTAACAGTGAGTGATGGTAGCATCTGTATTCGGTTAAGCTTCTGAGCCTGCATAGAGATCAGCACACACCTCCTCTAAGAGCGTCATTCGTGCCGGAGACGGCTGTTTAGCTTCTTGATACAGCAGCTCAGGGATGTTCGGCGAAGG
>NZ_JAMQOT010000017.1 GCF_029502005.1 Natrinema salsiterrestre
TCCGCTCACGCTCCCAACATTCATCAAATTCCGCCGCGTAGCTCTCGCTGAGCAGGTCTGCGAGCATCATTCCAAACCAACTCTACGACCTGCTCACTTCTCAAACCGCGCTAACTAGACGGTGCCAATTTAGGCCTCCCTAAAATGTGATGATCCTGAAAGGTATAAGGTGATCGAGCGACTACCCCTCATGTGATGAGTTCCCAAGAGACAACCGTCCGCCAACAGGCCGGCACCGTCGACGAAAACGCGCTCCGGCTCGGTCAGGACAAAGCCGAGCAGATCGTCGAGGCACTAAACTCCGAACTGGCGAACTCGTATGTCCTCTACCATCAGCTCAAGAAGCACCATTGGGTCGTCGAAGGTGCAGAGTTCCTGCCGCTTCACGAGTTCCTCGAGGACGCCTACGAGCACGTCGAAGAGGGTGCCGACGAGATCGCCGAGCGTGCGCAGGCACTGGGTGGTGTCCCCGTTTCAGGCCCGTCGAACCTCGAGGAGCGTGCGACTGTCGAGTTCGAGGGCGAAGACGTCTACGATGTCCGCACGATGTTCGAGAACGACCTCGAGATGTACGGCGAGATCATCGAGTCAATGCGCGGTAGCATCGAACTCGCTGAGAACCTCGGTGACCCCGCGACCGGCGAGATGCTGCGCGAGATTCTTGTCGACCTCGAAGAAGACGGTCACCACTTCGAACACTACCTCGAAGACGACACGCTCGTTCTCGAGAGTGCCACTCATTGAACGGGTAACCTGAATGGCACTCAAACAAGGCCAGCTCGTTCGGGAACCCGATACGGGCGAGCGCCGTCAAGAATGGGGCACCATCGCAGAGAACGCACTCCGGATCGACCGCGCCGATGCTGAGGCAATCATTGACGCCCTGAGCGTCGATCACGCGGGATCGTTCAACCTGTTCTACCTGCTTCGCAAGCATTACTGGACCGCTGCAGGTGCCGAACACGAAGAAGTCACTAACTTCCTCGAGGATGCGTACAAACGAGTGCGCGAGGTTAACGACGACCTCGCAATTCGTATCGTCGAACTGGGTGGGATTCCCCCAAACACACCGCCGAGACTTCAGGAGCGGGCCGAAGTCCCCCTCGAGGCCGAAGATCTCTACGACCTTCGTGCCTCCTTGAAGGGAGATCTCGAGGGATATGCAATCCTGATCGTCAGTGTGCGTGAACATATCGCTCTTGCAGAAGAGAAGGGGGACCTGGGAACGGCTGAACTACTCCGTGAGCACCTCGAAAACCTCGAAGATGACGCCCACGCCATCGAGCAATTACTCGAAGATGATACGCTCGTTCGAGCGGAGGTGCGAAAGGAACGATGATGAGTACACCACATCTCCGGAGCCATGACCAATCTCATGTCCGTCAGGAATGGGACGCGGTAGCCGACAATGAGCTCCATCTCGAACAGGATGTAGCTAAAGAGTTGGTCACGGCCTTGAACAGCGAAGTGTCGGGACTGTATATCCTCTTCAATCAGGTGCGCAAGCATTACTGGCTCGTCGAGGGAGCCGAATTGAAGCCGATCAGTGACTTCCTCGAGGATACTGCCGACCGGCTCACGGAGATGACTGACGACATCGCCATTCGGATCAGCGCGCTCGGCGGTGTTCCGGCCTGTGGGCCGATGGGTATCCGCCAACACGCGCCCATATTCATCGAAGAAGCCCATCACTACGATATCCGCTCGTCGCTCGAGCGTGACCTCGACGGGTACGCGACGCTCGCGGTGCAGTGGCGTGAACACATTGAACTGGCAGACCAGCTCGGCGATAAAGCGACGAGCGAACTTCTACGCCGCCATCTCAAGACACTCGAAGAAGACGCTCACGTCCTCAGTCAGTATCTTGCCGACGATACGCTCGTTCTTCACGACGCGACTAGGTGAATCGTCTCGGGGACAACCCCATGGAATTCGGATTGCCAACATTATACTATTTACACCGATACTCAGGACTGAAGTCACCGACAGTTGATTCAGCCTGCGAAAGAACACGTCCCGATTGAGACGTGTTATTGGAAGTCCACGCTGAATCCCACGACTTCAGTCGTGGGTAGCTCAAGTGGCCGCGAGTTCGACTCGATGAGCGTCTTTTCGATTGGAAGTGGTTTGTTGGTCATCACCTCAGTGGCGTTCAGTATCGGGATTGCTGTATCACGATATCTTCAGATATATTCACCGTATAGTATATTAGCGGAGTATCTTTCACAGTAAATGTACGTATGGGTCTCTACCAGAGAAACGAGTGTCGGCCTATTCGGCGATCGCGACGCTGCTCACACAATCCTTAGTGTGTCACATAATTTGCCCTAAACATTACAATGGCTTCTGTGCTATTTGATACCACAGTATCAACTATGGATAGGAGCCATAATGGTAATGAGCTGTCCCTTGACGCGTGCCTCGACCGTCTGGCAAATCGACAGCGGCGTGTACTTCTGGGGTTTTTTTGTGACTCGAATCGAGAGGCTGCATCGATTGACTACCGTAGAGTGCATACTCCTTACAGCCAGTCCTCGCCCCAGGCGTCGAGCGACTCGAACACGGGACAGAGGGCATTCCCCTTCTCAGTCAGCGTGTAATAACTCGCGACCGGCGATTCGAACTCCTTCCGGTTCTCGATGAACCCCTCCTCCTCTAAATCATCAAGCACTCGCGAGAGTGTGTAGGAACTCGCACCCGTTGACCGCTTAAGTTCGTTAAACCGCTTTTCACCGTCACGGAGGTCGTTGAGTATGATGAGCTTCCACTTCGCCCCCATCTCCTCGACCGCCCCGACGACGTTGCAGACGTCCGCATTTCGTTGTTCGACTTCGGTGCCTTCGTCAGTATCTGCCGAGGGGGGTTGGGTCACCATTACTTGGTCATACTATTGATGCCTGATCTATATATAGGTTTGGAACCAAACTAGGTAATGTAATGAAACTACAAAACACGACGATGCTCGTGACCGGTACGACCGGCAACACAGGCCCGTACATGACGGACCAGTTTGTGGACAGCGGAGCCAACGTCATCGGTAGCCATATCACCGAAACGGCGAGAAATGCCGTTGAGAACCGCGCTGAGCACGTCGACGCGGTATCGTACTACCAAATCGATCTGACTGACCAGGCAGCAGTCGAAACGTTCACCGAGACGGTCGTTAACGATCACGGTCTAAGACATCAACCATGACCACGCCATCAAATACAGACACGCTCCCACAGGGGACACGCATCGGTCGAACTGCACTCCACGTCAATGATCTCAACGAGCTGACCGAGTTCTACCGAACCGTCGTTGGCCTCAGTGTATTAGAAGAATCCGACACCCATTCGGTCCTCGGTGTTGCGGACACCCCGCTGCTCGTCTTGGAGGGTGACGTAGACGCACCCACACGGCACCAATCGGCTGCCGGGCTCTACCACACAGCCTTCAGGGTGCCTTCCCGGGCGGCGCTCGGTGACACACTGGCTCGGATACGGGACCACTGGCAACTCGGCGGCGCATCCGACCACTGGGTTAGCGAAGCGTTGTACCTCACTGATCCGGAAGGGAATGGGATCGAGATCTATCGCGACTTCCCACGCGAGGACTGGCCTCGCAGTGACGACGGCCGTGTTCGGATCAGCACAGAGCCGCTTGATCTCGACAGCATCGAAGCCGCAGCCACAGGTGATACCCAGGCCCCTCCTGGAACGGATATCGGGCATATTCATCTCGAGGTCTCTTCGCTGGACGCGTTCAGGAACTTCTACGTGGACACCCTCGGGTTCGAGGTTCAAACGACCGTGCCCGACGCAGCCTTCGTGTCCGCAGGGGGGTATCACCATCACATCGGCGCGAACACCTGGCATCACCGAACGGCCCCTGTCAATGGACGTGGGCTGTCATGGTTCGAGGTACTTGTCCCGAATCAGGGCGCGCTCAACGCTGTGCAGTTGCGATTGGACGGCCGTGATATTCCAGTGACCGAGACGGATGATGGTCTCGTCATCCACGTTCCCGACGAGATCGAGGTGCGAATTCGGACCGACCCATCGGCTCTGTAGTCTAGACGGAGCGGCATATTGTCGTGAAGTGAGGTTCGCATTCTCGCGTTAGAGGACTTGCAGTAGTCACAGTTCTCGTATCACGATTCAAAAGTGAAGCCGAGGCACGTTTGCGTAGACAGTACGAATTTAAGGAGTAGCCGACTCCACTGACGATTACTTATCGACACCTTCAGGCCCTGAACGCAATGCCTGGTCGATGAGCGCGTCCAACGCTCGCCGCATTCGGCGTCCGAGCGCTGACGAGGAAACCTCGAACTCCTCGGCCAACTCTTCAAGTGTGATATTTCGTGGTTGGTGGAAGTAACCTCGTTCGTGTGCTCGAATAAGCACCTCGTGCTGCGCGGGGGTCAATTCAAACGGTCTGGTTGGGTCGTCAGATGAACTTCGATCTTCCCGATAGAGACGCTGAAGATCAAACGGAATTTCGTGCTCTTGGCAGATCTCACGAAAGTCCTGTAACGCCTCTACAGTTGGAGCTCGGACACGGAAGTAAGACCCCTCACGTGTTGTTGTGATATCGAGAAACACGATGTCAGCCTCAGTCGCCTGCGAATAGAGTAGTTCCGCTACGGATTTTTCATGGTGCGTTATTCGGTATAAGCGCCGGCCGTCTATTTCGGTGAGACAGGTATACTCTTTGATGGTAGCATTGGCTTCGAGCGCCGATTCGAAGGCCTCGAAATCGTCACCCGAAGCCCACAAGACGCGAATGCCTTCCCCATCTTGTGTAAGATGTAACTCCTCATTGCGATACACCATCTCCGGAACTGCTTTGAACTCTTTTTGAACCAACGGTGCGACGATGTGGAACTCAGCAATATAACTCATATCCCACTTCTGAACGAATCGCATGCCGTTTGTACGGTTGTTGTGCCATGTAGAGCGAGCAGTCCCGCCAGTCCACTTCTACCTGTTTCCGATACGCAACCCTATTCCATCGCCGCTCATGAGTATACGGTCTCGATTCGGTCATTTGAGAACCACTGGGTGGCTAAGGAATTTAAATTATTTGGGTTTCTGCTACCAGTGTTGCAAGTTATTACAACGATTATATAGTTCGTATGTCTGTTATGGTGTTGTTTTCCGATTCCTTGTCATCGTCATCGTTGGTAGAGAGCAGTTCTATAAGATTGCGCGCCACCATACTGATGACCAATAGTCTATTCCCATAGAATTAATTTTTTATGATGGTTCTTCATAGTGGCGTTTTCCCACAGATATACAGTGTATTTTCATATTATTAGAAATGTAAATACAACATATTTTGTGTTCATCTGACTGTCGAAATTGGTCTTCAAAGAAGAAATCGGATGGATAACTGGAAAAGTTGAATCTTTTCTCGATCGCCCCCCAACGAACCATCAAATGGTGAAAATACCGATAGGAGAGAACTTTAATCAGATATCCGCAATGACGTCGTGGTCCCCTTCGATAGCCTGCGCGTCCTCTTCCAGTAGCGCTACGACGAGATACGGAACGTGCGTTTTGAAGTACTCGACGAGCGCTGCGATCCGTTCGGAATCGATCGCCTCGAGGGAATCCAGCAGCATGAACGGGACCGTCTCGTAGACATCGTGAACGAGATAGCCTGCCAATGCGAACACGAGTCCGGTTACCTCCCGTTCACTTTCGCTCAGATGATCGATCGTATCCTCGTAGGCTGCGCCCTCGTCAGTACTGCGGACGATCTTGAGGTCGAACGACGACTTCGAGACTTTCCGACGTCCTTCGCGGACCTCGCGGGTCGTCCGATCGATCCAGATCCGGTCAAGGTTGTCGTAGCCGAGGGTCTCGCGGAGGTTTTCCATGTGCTCGTTGAACGCCTCGACTGCATTCGCTTCGATCTGATCGATCCGCGTGCGGAGATCCGTCAGTTCGTCCGTCACGTCCTCACGACGGGCTTCGAGTTCGTCCTGTTCGCCGAGGCGCTCTTCAATCGAGGCGATCTCGTCCTTGATCTCGTCGCGCTCGCGCTCCTTGCGTTCGAGCTTGAACTCGAGTTGGTTGACTTCCTTGTGCTGGTCGAGGATTCCGCTGTACTCTTCGGTCTCAAGTTCGTCGACTTCGGCTTCGAGCTCGTCGACTTCGTTGGTAAGGGCTTCACGCTTGTCCGTTAGATCCTCGATCCGATCGTTCCGGCGTTCGATCTCGTTAGTCGTCGATTCGAGCCGTTGTTTGGTCTGACGGTATTCAGTCCGGTTTTCGTCGATCGTGGAGAGTGACTCCCGAAGATCGTCGAGCTCGGACGTGATTTCGGATCTCTCTTCGAGTTTTTCCTGGCGTGCGGCACGGAGTTGTTCAACCGTTGTCTCAATCTGTTCTCGGGCGACCGTCGAGCCACAGGTCCAACACGTGATTTTCTCGGAGTCAGCGAGTAACTGATCCGTCACTGGACCGTCGTTGGTCTGCTCGTCTGTGAGAACGGAGTCGGACTCGTCGAGGAGTTGCTCATTGAACTGGATCGTGCTCTGGAGCTGGGAGATCTCTTTCGAGAGATCCGCTTTCTCCTCTTGGATCGTCTCGATTTCGGCTTCGATACGGCCGATATCGGTCTCGTCGCCGGTAGAGAGTGATTCGAGTCGGTCTCGAATCTCATCTTCTTCTTCTTCCAGTGCCTCGATACTCTCTCGCTCAGTCTCGATCTGATCGCGAACGCGCTCGAGCTCAGATCGCGTCTCTCGGAGCTCTTCGAGTTTCGTTTCGAGCTTGGACTGCTCTTCTCGTCGCTGTTCGACGTCGACGTTCGCTTCTTCGAGTTCCGCTCGAGCCGTTTCGAGCTCATCCTGCAGCGTCTCTATCTCGTCGGTTATCTGCGTCCGCTTGGCCTCGAGGTCGGGGAGCCGCTGTTTGAGCGTCTCCAACTCCTCCAGCCGTTCGTCAAGTTCTCTTTTTTGCTGCTCATACTGTTCGATCTCGGTCTTGATCGCAGCGGTATCGACCGGACGCATGATCAACTCACGGAGGTCATCGCCGCGAGCAACAGCCTGCCGTGCCTCGTTGGACTCGAGCAGAAATGCAAACAGATCTGCGTGCTCGGGGTCTTCCAAGTATGGATCGCCATCGGTGGCGATCGTTTCCGCCCGCCGCTCGAGTCGCCGTCGATAGATCTTGTCGCCGAACTCGAGTGTCGCACTTCCTTCGTCGGCATCCGCTTTGAGACTTACCTGATCGCTGCCGAGTGCTACCATGATCCCCTGCAGCAGTGATGTACGGTTGGTCGCGTTTCTCCCGGAGAGGATTGTCACCCCCTCTTGAAAAGAGACTTCCGTCTCGTCGATACCGCCGATGTTCTTGATAGAAATCGTCGCCTCCCCCGGTATGTCGTGTATCTTCTGGTTTACGGTACTTGCCATGATATGCTTAGTACGCCCCCCTCTCACATAGGTATTATTGTTTCAGGCGCGTGTACAGAGGTATCTACAGCGGACCGTCGTCAATTACGTTTCACCACTGTTTCTACTGACAATCACAAGATCGTTGCTGGAACAGTTCTCTAACGGTATATTCCTGAAAGCAGTCCTCGCAGGTCACCTTCACGGAGACGTTCACGTTGAACTCCCCGATTTCGAGTATGCCACTTTGATCCAGACGATCGACTCTATCCGAGGTGACTGCCGCAGTTCTGTTCTGGAGAGCGCTCAGTTCCTGTGTGCTCTTCTCGAGTCGTTCCTCATCGCTGGGAGTCTCGATTGACGTGTCGAGACACTTCGTCAGATGATTGTAGACGGTCTGGTGAGAGACGAAATCCGACTCGACCTGATCGACCGGGACGCCATCGCGCTGTAATTCGTTTCGCGTCTGGACGCGCGTTCCGCTGGTAACGTCGTCGCTCGTGAGTAATCTGTACGTGTTCTCGATCTCACCTTCTCTAGGTGGAATATCCGCGTTTGTAAGCGCCGTTTCTAATATTTTCTGGTTCACGTACGTTGCAAGTTCGCGCGTGCTGCGTTGTTCGTCGTCGTCGCCGGTCCAAGACTTGATTAGCGTCTCGTCGAGATTAGTGAACCCGTATTTTTCCGAAACCCGGCCGAGCTTACATTCACACGCCGCTTCGGTTTTTTTGGTGTCGTTATCGGTCATTACCTATATGTAGGAGCGTGAGTGTAAAATGAGTTTCTATATTTGGTGTCATTTTGACAATAGGTATACTAATAAGAAAATCGATAGTGGCACCTTTTTCGTATAGATGTTTTACAAAACTCCCTGTATTGATATGTATATTCACAGTGTTATAGAGAAATGGAATTTTCTCCGTCTAATGTTATACGGACTGAAGAGCCCGAATTGACTAGTAGATAGTACCAATTCTTTATATATGGTTGTGTATCTGTCCTATATCTTGTATGGGATGTTCCGGCTGGTTGATTTCATATCGGCCAATAGGGGGTTTTCACATAGAAGATACCGGAATCGTCATATGAGCAAGTGGTACCACTCACCGCTACTTCTTTTACATCTGTACCATTGTAATTGATGTCCCGTTCGACATGGGTCTCGCTAGAGAGATGTAACCACATGTATTCGTGCCATGTATACGAGTTATTATACTAGGAGAGCGGTGACCCGAGACACGTCCCGAGATATGATCCTGGATGTGCAGCTTCGGTTCTCGATCAGCAAATGACGAGATCGGTGCTGGTAGTATACGGTTTGAGTATACGGATAGGGGTAGCAGACGTATCACCGTCGTATACGTGGATATTCGATAGGAGAGGTATCGAGATGGATACGATTAAAAATTTATAGAAATAATATAGGTATCTGTTTCGAGAGCGGATAGTGCGAAACACTGATCAAAATTTGTGCTGTTGGAATTGAGCGGACTTATCCGGTTGTTCTCGGAGAACCGCTAGTACCCTCATTTCTCTTCGTTCGGGTTCAGAAGCTGACTGTCGTCCGCAATTCCCTAGTACGCGCTGGTCTCAATCATCACGGCATAGAGTTCACCGCATGAGAGGGTGAACTCGTTCCTGTGCGTCTACAGACCGAGCGCTTCGCTCGCAACCGTCGTTTTCTGAATCTCCGTCGTACCGCCGATGATACTCAGAATTTTCGCGTCTCGATAATATCGCTCGAGCGGCAGATCCGTTCGGTAACCTTTGCCGCCGTGAACCTGCATCGCGTTTCGAGTAGCGAACTCGGCAGCGTCGCTCGCGACGTACTTCGCCTTGCTGGATTGGCGTGTACTTCCGTTGCCGGATGCGATCGCAGTAGCTGAGTCGTAGACCAGATGCCGCGCGCCGTCGAGTCGTGCGTCCATATCCGCGATGAGAACCTGAACCGCCTGATACTCACCAACCGGTTGCCCGCCTTGCTCGCGATCCCCAGCGTAGTCGACGGCCTCCTCGAAAGCGGCCGTCGCGATACCGGTTCCGATCGCACCTAATCCGGTTCTCGCCATGTCGATCGTTCCCATTGCGATGCGGAACCCGTGACCGACCTCGCCGAGCAGTGCAGATTCGTCAACCGGGACACTCTCAAGCGTTGTATCTCCTGTCACGTGACCTCGCATTCCCATGAACTCCGTCCGATCGAAAGTGAACCCCTCTCGGTCGTCGACGCCAGGTGTAATGAACACGCTTACACCGTGTCCGTCCTCGGGAGCGGGCCGCTTTCGTGCGACGACCAGATGGACGTCCGCAACGCCGGCGTTCGTCCCGAACGCTTTCTCACCGCTGAGCAGGTACTCGTCCCCGTTCGCTTCGGCGACCGTCGAGAGCTCGGTCGGCGAACTCCCTGCGTCGGGTTCCGTCAACAGCATCGAACCGACGGCGTCGCCCCGAGCCATGGGTTCGAGGTATTCCTCCTTCTGGGCCTCCGTTCCGAAGTTCGCGATCGGAAGCGCCGCGAACGTCTGCCCCTGTACCGTCTCGGCGACGGCACCGCTCGCCTGTGCGATCTGTTCGACTGCCAGACAGTAGGAGACGAAGTCCGACCCCTCGCCGCCGTACTCCTCGGGAAGTAAAATTCCCAACAGCCCCCGTTCACCTGCCGCTTCGATCACTTCTCGCGGAAATTCGTCGGTTCGTTCGATTCGGTCGACCGCCGGTTCAACGACTTCGTCTGCGAACGTCGCCGCTCGGTCGCGGAACTCGCGGTGCTCGTCGGAAAGCGCGTTCTCGATGAGGCTCATTACAGTACTACTGGCGAGACACACCATCATAAAAGTTCTCGACCAGTCAACGATCGGCTGGATCGATCACTTCCTGCCGTCATTAGCCGCTTCTCGAAATGACCGGGGATGGCTTGATTCCGGCCGTCGATCCGGTCTTCCGGCCAGCTGGCTCATTTCCGGCAATATCGACTCGAGCACAGTGACGCGCTACGTCAGACTCGGCGGTCGCTACTCGAGATTGACGTTGACGTTTTTTGTCTGTGTGTATTCGTGAAGCGCCTCGGTACCTTGCTCACGCCCGTAGCCGCTCTGTTTGAAGCCGCCGAAGGGCGTCTGCGGCTGAGTTACGGGGTACTCGTTGATGCTGACCATCCCGTAGTCGAGATATTCGGCAGTCTCGTGAGCCGTCTTCAGGTCGGACGTCCAGATCCCCGCCATGAGACCGTACGGGGAGTCGTTGGCGATTTCGATGGCCTCTTCTTGGCCGGCGAATTCGATGACCGAGAGCACGGGACCGAAGATTTCCTCCTGTGCGATCGTCATGTCGTTCGTCACGTCGGTGAAGACGGTCGGCTCGACGAAGTACCCGACGTCCTTATCGGCGGGAACGCCTCCGCCGGTCGCAACGGTCGCCCCTTCAGCCTTGCCGGTCTCGATGTAGTCGAGGACCTCCTGTTGGTGGCTCTCGCTGACCGTCGGTCCCATCTGTCCGTCGTCGTCGATGCCGCTCCCGAGCGGGATCGATTCTGCCCGTTCAACGACTTTATCGACGACCTCGTCGTGGACCGACTCGTGGACGAGCAGTCGCGATCCCGCCCAGCACATCTGTCCCGCGTTCATGAAGATACCGTAGTGGCAGCCGGCAGCGGCGGCGTCGAGGTCGGCGTCCGGGAAGACGAGGTTCGGGCCCTTTCCGCCGAGTTCGAGCGTGACGCCCGTGACGTTCTGCGAGGCCCGTTCCATGACGCCCTTGCCGACGCCCGTACTCCCAGTGAACGCGATGTGGTCGACGTCGGGGTGTTCGGTGAGTCTGTTCCCCGCAGTGCTCCCGCCGCCGGGGACGACGTTCACTACGCCGTCGGGCAGTCCCGCTTCTTCCGCGGCGATCGCGTAATACAGCGCCGAGAGCGGCGTCGTGCTCGAGGGCTTGAGGATCGCCGTGTTCCCGCAGGCCAGCGCCGGTGCAAGGCTGCGTCCGGCGAGCTGGAACGGATAGTTCCAGGGAATGATGTGTCCGGTGACGCCGACCGGTTCTCGGACGGTGTAATTCAGTCTGTCCCCGGGGACCGGCACTTCGTCGCCCTCGATTTTGTCGGTCCAGCCCGCGTAGTAGCGGAACGTGTCGATGACCATGTCCACGTCGATAGTCGCCTCGAACGGTGTCTTCCCGTTGTCTCGCGATTCGACGCGGACGATCTCGTCCTTCCGTTCCTCGATCGCGTCCGCCATGGCGTCGAGACGCGATCCCCGTTCTCGCGGATCGAGCGATCGCCATTCGCTGTCCCGATCGACCGCATCGCTCGCCGCCGCGACAGCGCGGTCAACGTCTTCTTCGGTGGCTTCTGCGACCTCCGCGTAGACCCCCTCCGTCGCGGGATCCTCGGTCGTGAACGTCTCTCCGCGTTCAGCACCAGTCCAGTCGCCGTCGATATACAGGTCTGTCGGACCGTTATAGCTCATGCGAGAGGACGTATCACCTGAACTGCTAAAAGCGATGCGGTACTCGAGCGTCGGAGAGACCGTCCCCACGGTATGAGTTAACTTATAATATCCGGGAGCGGAATGGCCGACGTATGCGAGACGCGTACGTACTCGGAGCCGGACAGTCATCATTTGGCTCGTTTCCCGAAGAAACGTATCTAACGCTGTTCGACGACGCCTTCGACGCGGCGATGGACAGTGTGGGCGTATCGATTGATCCCGAACAGATAGACGAGGCCTTCCTCGGGACGCTCGGCGTCGGCGGCCGACAGATCGGTCTCTCGGGGCCTGCGGTGACAGAACACCTCGGCCTCCACGGCGTCCCGACGACGCGGGTCGAAAACGCGTGCGCCGCGAGCGGCTACGCATTTCGGCAGGCGGTGACCGCTGTTCGGTCGGGACTCGTCGACGTCGCGCTGGCCGGCGGCTACGAGGTGATGACAGACGCAAGTTCGGATCACACGCGCTGGTGGCTCGGCGTCAGCGGCGAGACCGAGTGGGAGCGAACGAGCGGGACGACGTTCGCGGGCGTCTACGCCCAGATGGCGAGCGCCTACATGGACGAATACGATGCCACGGTCGAGGATCTCAGTCGCGTCGCAGTGAAGAACCACGGCAACGGCGCGCGAAATCCGAAGGCACACCTCGGCTTCGAGTGTTCGCTCGAGGACGCAGTCTCCGCGCCATCAGTCGCTGATCCGCTTAACCTCTACCACTGTTGTCCGACGACCGACGGCGCGAGCGCGGTTCTCGTCGCGAGCGAAGACGTCGCTCGCGAACACGCCGACGAGTTAATCCGGGTCGCGGGCAGCGGGGCCTCGAGCGGCCGCGTCGGACTGTTCCAGCGGGAATCGTTGACGTCCGTTCCGGCAACTGTCCGGGCGGGTGAAGACGCATACGAGGGCGCCGGTATCGACCCGTCGGATCTCGACTTCGCTGAGGTTCACGACTGTTTCGCGATCGCCGAACTCCTGGCCTACGAGGATCTCGGCTTCTGTGATCGCGGGGAGGCCGGCCGACTGCTCCGCGAGGGCGTGACTGATCCCGACGGCGACCTCCCGACGAACACCAGCGGCGGACTGAAGTCCAAGGGGCATCCCATCGGCGCGACCGGCACCGGACAGATCGTCGAAGCCTTCGACCAGTTGCGCGGCGAGGCCCACGTCCAGGTCGACGATCCCCAGTACGGACTCACGCACAACGTCGGTGGGAGCGGGGGCGGCGTCACCGTCCACATCTTCGAGCGGGAGGACGGGGGTGGTGTCGCATGAGAGGGATCGTCGCTGCCGGCGTCTACGTCCCGCGATTCCGCCTCGAGGCCGACGAGATCGAAACGGCGTGGGGGACGAGTCACGCGGCGGGCGTCGACCGGAAGGCCGTTCCGGCCGCCGACGAGGATTCACTGACGATCGCCGTCGAGGCGGTTCGTCGCGCGCTCGCAGACGCCGCCCTCGATCGATCGACGATCGGGACCGTGGCGGTCGCGACGACTACGCCGCCGCTCGAGGAGGGGGATTTCGTCCCGCGGCTCGTCCGAGCGCTCGATCTGCCGGCGGACGTGGCGACGACGACGGCGACTCAGCACACCGCGGCCGGTGCGGAAGTACTCGCACGCGCACTCGACGCCAACGGGCCCGCGATCGTCGTCACCGCCGACTGTCCTGAAGGGGAGCCGGCCGATGCGGACCATCCGTTCGGCGCCGCCGGTGCAGCGGTCGTCATCGACGACGACGCACCCGTCCCGATCGCCGACGTCGCGTGGTACAGCGACGAGACGCCGGGGATCCGGTTCCGCGAGCGCGGCGACCGAAACGTCGACTCGCTGGGGATCACGACGTACGAACGGGACGCCGTACGCGAAGCGGTGACGTCGGCGGTGTCGTCTCTTGCAGTCGACACGGTCGACGCCGCCGGTGTCGCGGTCCACCAGCGCGACGGCGGGTTCCCCTATCGGATCACGAGCGAGCTTCCGTTCTCGTCTGACGCCGTGGCGGCGGGCACCGTCGCCGACCGGATCGGTGACGCCGGCGCGGCGACCGTCCCTGTCGGACTGCTCTCGGCGCTTGACGGGGCCGGCAGCAACGACCTAACTGTCGCCGGCTTCTTCGGCGGCGGGAGCGCGGCCGCGATCGCCTGCGAGGGATCGCTCACCGCCCGCGGCATCGACGACCTCGAGTCGGCCGCGCCAATCGACTACGCGGCGTACCTCCGTGAGCGCGGCTACATCGTCGACGGCGAGGTCGCCGGCGGTGGCGCGAACGTGAGCGTGCCGAACTGGCAGCGGTCACTCGAGTACCGGTACCGTCTCGTCGCCGGCGCGTGTCCGAATTGCGGCGGCGTTACGTTCCCGCCCGAAGGAGCCTGTCAAGAGTGTCACGCTCGAGTCGAGTACGACGAGTTCGAAGCGCCGCGAACCGGGATGATCCGAGCGGTGACCGTCATCGGTCAGGGCGGCGCTCCGCCCGAATTTGCAAGCCTCCAGCAGCGAGATGGGGGCTACGCCGTGGCGATCGTCGCGCTCGAGACCGGGTGCGGAACAGTCACGATCCCTGCCCAACTCACGGACGTCGACCCAGAGTCGGTGTCTGTTGGCGACACCGTCGAGGCGACGGTTCGCCGAATATACGAACAGGAGGGCGTTCCACGGTACGGTGTCAAGTTCAGGCCGAGTGAGTGAGGTTAGATCTCGTCCGGTTCAAGCTCTTCGAGAAGTCGCCGTGTCTCGAACGGTTCGGTGTCCGGGACGGGGACGGCGCCCGAGCACAGTCGACAGTGGTCCATTCCGTCCGAAAGCTCCGACCGGGACCGTTCGAGAACGGTATACGCCTGTTGTAGACCTCGGCAGTTTCGATTCGTATGGTAGCACTTCCTGCGTGGAACGACGTATACCGGATCGGTCTGTGTCCTATGCATTCGGATCACCTCGTTCGAGTACGGTATTGGAATCGAGACGATCTGATCCGTCGACGACGGTACAGGGTACACGATGATATCTCATTCCGGTGTTCGTATAGAACGCTGATTTTCCAAATAAAGATACGGGACGTGAGTAATAATTGCGGTTTCACGGGTCATGATGAGCCGATGGTTCTGCGGAGACACTTGCCGGACGACCATCCCGGATCGTCGACTATCGATATCGCGAAGCGCGGAAATCGTCCTGAACCTCGCTGGACGGACTCTGTATCGGCAATTATCTTGGAGTGCGTCAGACTACAGAATTAACACTAGTACTGGCGGTACTACGATTTATTGTCATGCACCGACCGAGATCATGGTATGTGCATACATGGCTGAGTTATCTTTATACATCATCTCGTTGTCGCCAACAATGCGATGATGTCTACAAGTGCACACCAGCTAACGATACCGGATGATGTCGGATCGTCACAGGCCAAGCTCGTCTACCTGGCCCTTTTCGTTACGGAAGAGCCGACACTCTCCCAGCTCCAGCGCCAGTTGGGATTGTCCAAACTCACACTGCTCCCGATACTGCGATCACTGATCGCGAACGAATACGTTCAGCGAACGGAAGACGGGTATGTCTGTCAGTAAACCGAAACCAGCGACCGATTTGTCAGTCGACGTTGATCGGCTGGCGAATATTCGTGTCGACTGCTACGTCCGATCGACCGCTCCGGCAGCTGTCACGGAAACGATTACCGATATCGCCGATCGGCTACGACAACTCTGCGAGAACGGAGTCGTGGCCGACGTACAGGTTCTCAACTGGCCGCCGGCGTCTCGGTCGTTCGACGATCCGGTTGACAAACACCGACCGACGCGCGACGAACTCGTTACCGAATTCGAGCGCTGGGCCGATCAACATGATCACTCGCTCGAGCCGGCCTTTCACCGACGAGAGGTAGCGGTGTCGTCGTTCGAAGTCGGGGCCAACGACTCGATCGAACGCGTGCGGGTTCCGCTCGTCGCACTGGCGTTCTACGAGGCCGAGGATAGTTCAGCGGCAGAACCGAGATCGCTCCGCGGAGTCGTTCCGTATACCGAACGGTCCCAGACGGGCAACGAGCGAACACACACGGTCCACGAATGGCTCTCGGCGGTCGAGACGAGCGCCGATGACGGACGCGAACGGACGACTCGTCACGGGCGGCCGACGGGCCGGGAGGAAGTCAAATGAGTGCGGAATCCACCGACCGATCGATCGAACTGGACCGACCGTCCTGCCAACCGCTCGATGGCCGGACCTGTCTCGTCACCGGCGGCTCGCGCGGTATCGGCCGGGGTATCGCCCGCGAACTGGGCCAGTACGGTGCGACGGTCGTCGTCAACTACCGATCGTCGGAGAGCGCCGCATACGAGGTCGCCGACGCGATCACCGACGCAGACACGGCGGGGACGGGGCACGTGATTCACGCTGACGTCACCGATCGCGCCGAGGTCGACGCCATGCGCGACGGAGTCCGCGACACGCTCGGACCGATCGACGTTCTCGTCAATAACGCGGGAATCACGTGCGACCGCACGTTCGATGATATGACGGCCGACGACTGGCACCGAGCGATCGACGTCTCGTTGCACGGAACGTTCAACTGTACGCGAGCGTTCTACGACGATTTCACGGGTGCCGAATACGGCCGAATCATCAATATCTCGAGCGTGATCGGCAAGCAAGGCAACGTCGGGCAAGCGAATTACGCCGCGGCGAAGAGCGGACTCTTCGGCTTCACTCGCTCGCTCGCCCTCGAGTTGGCGTCCGCGAGTTCGGGGGTGACGGTCAACTGCGTCGCTCCGGGATTCACGGCGACGGAGATGGTCGAGGCGATTCCGGACGACGTTCAGAACGAGTTACGCGGGGAGATTCCGCTCGATCGATTCGCCAACGTGGACGAGGTCGCCGGACTCGTTCGGTACCTCGCCAGCGATGCGGCCGGCTATATCACCGGTGAGGTGATCGATATCAATGGAGGGTTCGATCTGTGAACGAATGACTACCGATTCCGACGACAGTGACCGATACGAACGGCGTTCTACGTACGGTCCAGACGGATCTCTCTCGGTTGACGCAGTGCTCGATCTACTTGCGCATCCGTTTCGGCGGGAGTTGCTACAGTACGTCGCAGACTCCACTACTGCGACGGCGACGCTCGACGATGTGACGACCCATCTCCACAACCAGGACGGCTGGCAGACCGACGACCGTCCGGACCGCGATCAAATCGAAGTCGCCCTCGAGCATACGCATCTGCCGAAGTTAACCGAGACGGGTATCCTCGAGTACGATCCCTGCTCTCGAGAGCTCCGCTACCGGGGAGATGAACGCCTCGAAGCGATGCTCGAGTGTCTTCGGTCGATGGAGCGCGTGTGAGTCGAGGCCGCACGGTTCTGGAGGACATCGGTACGATGCGACCGTGCTATGGGTCGGGACACCATCGAGCGGTAGTTCGATTGATCGGATCAGTCGCTTCGTGGTCGTTCAGTCGTCGATGGGAATCTTTTTGACTGGCACTCGAGTCATCCAGTCTATGCGAGTTACGGTTCTCGGAGCCGGGAGTATGGGTCACGGAATCGCACAGGTCTCCGCGACGGCGGGTCACGACGTCGTCCTGCGGGACATCGAGGCGGAGTTCGTCGAGGACGGCCTCGAGGGGATCCGCGAGAATCTCCAGGGCGGCGTCGATCGGGGCAAAATCAGCGAGTCGGAGATGGAGGAGACCCTCGAGCGCATCGAGGGACTGACGGATCTCGAGACGGCGGTCGAAGAGGCAGATCTCGTCGTCGAGGCGGTGCCCGAGGACATGGACCTCAAACAGGAAGTGTTCGCGGACATCGAGGACGCGGCGAGCGAGGACACGGTCATCGCGTCGAACACCTCCTCGCTGTCGGTGACCGAGATGGCGAGCGCTCTGGAACACCCCGAGCGGGCCGTCGGACTGCACTTCTTCAATCCGCCCCACATCATGGACCTCGTCGAGATCGTCATCGCCGAGCAGACCGACGACCGCACGGAGCAGTTTGCGGTCGACTACGTGCAGGGTCTCGAGAAAGAGGACGTCGTCGTCCGCGACACGGCCGGCTTCGCCACCTCGCGGCTCGGCCTCGCGCTGGGGCTCGAGGCGATCCGAATGGTCGAGCAGGGCGTCGCCAGCCCGGCCGACATCGACGAGGGGATGGAGATCGGCTACGGGCATCCGATGGGGCCGCTCGAGCTGACCGATCACGTCGGGCTGGACGTGCGCCTGCACATCGCCGAGCACCTCCGCGAGGAGCTGGGCGAGCGGTTCAAGCCGCCCCAGTCCCTGCGCCGGAAGGTCCGCGCCGGCAACCTCGGCAAGAAGACCGGCGAGGGCTACTACGTCTGGGAGGACGGCGAGCGCGTCGGCATGAGCGGCGAGTGGGACTAACCGCGAGGGATGGTGCGAACGGCGTCAAATGGGAGAAGTAAGCGGTAGCTGCGGAAAACGTAGCTGACCGACCGCTCGAGACCGACGGCTTCCGGATAACAGACTGTTTGTTGTCGATCATTTCTTGCATCCCACTGCTTTCTCGAGCCGAATTTCGATCGCGAGAGCGCGGAACATGTTCGCGCCGAAGGTTATGAGTCTGTCGAGAGAATCCATCGCTATGGGCACGAAAACCGATATGACGGGGACTTCCTGTAACATTTGGGACAACTCGGAGTGTCAGGGCACGCCTTATTGTCCGCCGCGCTGTCCGCGCTTTGAGGGGAAAGACGGCACGCCGCTGCTGGTCCGGCCATACGAGTCCGACGATCGTGATGCGCTCGTCTCGATGTACGCCGACCTCGACCTGTACAGCCGAGCGATGGGACTCCCACCGGCGACGGTACCGAAAATCGACGATTGGCTCGGTCGATTACTTTCGAACGGGTGGAGTCTAGTCGCGCTGGACGGATCTCGTGTAATCGGACACGTGGCGGTCGTTCCTGCCGACTCGAGCGCCCCCGAATTTCTGATATTCGTTCATCAGGACTACCAGAACAACGCTCTCGGGACCGAGCTGATCAAGCAACTCGTCGCCTACGCCGGCGATAAGGACCATAGCGGACTTACGCTGGAGGTATCGAAAGGCAACAAGCGCGCCATCACTGTGTACGAAAACATCGGCTTCGACGTGACAGAGCGGAAGTTATCCGAACTCGAGATGGAACTCGACCTCGAAACGTCGTTCGTCAAGCGCCTCCAGCGACCGCCCGCGGACCGTCACTGACGATATTACGCACCGTCCGTTTTGGCGCCGCCGGCGATGAGAACTGACCGATCGGTGCTCAAAAGCACGTCCTGGGTAACGCTGCCGAACAGCGCTTTCCCCGTCGGTGACCGCTTTCGGCCGGCGAGGCAGAGCACGTCTGCGTCGATTTCGTCCGCATACGCGAGGATCTCCGGTGCCGGGTCGCCGCTTCGTTCGTCCAGGTTGATATCTATCCCCGCGGCCTCGAGTCGCTCTTCGACGGAGCGCGCCGTCTGAAGTTGCGAAACCGATGCGCCGGTTGGGTTGTCCGAAAAAACGTGCAACACCGTCACGGAGACGGTTTCGGTCCTGATCGGCAGGTCCAGAATCGTTCGAATCTGCCGTTCGACGCGTGTCTCGTCGTCGTCGATGGCAAGCAGTATCTCGGTCACAAATCGTAGTTTGTGATCAACCGAAATAAATATTCGTGATTATCTCTCCGTGAATCCATATCCCGAATCAGCTGTGTGAACGAGAGACCGGTCACGCCGGGACAAAGCGAACGCTATGATACCCTCTGGCTGTCACCGCTCGTACGGATCCTGGCAGGCCATCAACGCCGACTGGCAATTCGGACCACCCTCCGTTGGCGACACTGGCGGTGAAAGACTTCGACGACTTGATAGATAGTACCCATCGGATACAGCGAAACCAAACGTGTGTCTCTCTCATACGTCAGCGGCACGTTCCCTGAGGGTTCCCCTCGAGAGTAGTTCGACGAACTGGGGTAACTGTGAGTACTGCTGCGAGAAGACCAATCGGACCGATTAACGCCCGTCGAAGAGTCGTACGAGATCCGGTCCCTTGGCGCTATTCTCCGGTGAACTCCGGATCGCGATCCTCGCGGAATGCACGGATCCCCTCCCGGTGATCGTCGGTTTCGAGGAGCGTGCTCTGGGCGAGCGACTCGAGGACGCCGGCGGTCTGCGTGTCAGTATCGCGGGCCGCGTTGACGACGCGTTTCGCCAGTCCGAGCGCTTGTGGCGGCTGACCGAGCAGCGACTCCGCATACTCACGAGCGGCGGTTTCTGGATCCGGTTCGACACGCTCGACGAGACCGATTTCGCGAGCGCGATCGCCGTCGATGAGCTCGCCGCTGAATATGAGATCCTTCGCCGTTCCGGGGCCGACGAGGTGGACGAAGCGAGAACAGCCCCCCAGCCCGGGAATCAATCCGATATTGTGTTCGGGGAAGCCGAGCGTCGCGTCGGGGCTCGCGATCCGAACGTCACAGGCTAACGCGAGTTCCAGACCACCGCCGACACAGGTCCCGTCGATGGCGGCGAGGACCGGCTTCTCCATCGTCTCGAGCGCGTCGAACGCTCCGCCCAGTATTCGCGAGTTCGATCGGAATTCGTCGGTCGTCCACTCCTGGGCTTCCTCGAAGAGACCGACGTCTGCACCGACCGAAAACACGTCGGACGAACCGGTGAAGAGTCCGACGCGGACTCGGTCTTCGCGAAGGATTTCGACTGCGTCGGCGAGCTCGTGGCGCATCTGCTGATCGATCGCGTTTACCGGCTCGTTCGCGAGGCGAACGGTTGCGATACCGTCGTCGACGGAAATTTCGAGCGTTTCGAACGTCATATGCGTACGACTACCGTGGAGGGTCTTGATACTATGGGCTTTCCATCGTCTCGCACGGTCGTGGCTGAACCGTAGCGAGCCGCTGCGATCGATAGAAGCGGAACGAATTAATGGATTTAATAACACTTATTTAGTCGAAGACCGACGTTGCAATTGGCAGGAAATCAGAATCTCCCACCCTCGAGAGTAGACCCAGATCACCAGATGTCCTGCCAGTGACAAGATAGCTGGAGCCGATCCGCCCAGAACGCAGCGACGAGGGAACACTGGGTATCGGCCTTCTCCATTTTCGGTCAGGGCGATGTGGTTCCGTGTCATTATACCGCTACACGAAGAGGCCGGAATGTCTGCCGATAATGGACGTGATCCGGGATCGGATTCGCGATAGATCCGCTGTCCACGGGAAATAGACATTCCGTTTAGAAATGTTTATAACAGCGAGAAACGACGATACGCGTGCAGGGGTACCAAATACGGTCTCTGCCTTTGACTGTCACGAGGTCACCCTGCTGGCATACATAGCCGGATGACAGCCTCATCCGGTTTCGTAGCGACGCTACCTCCTGCCTGGTCGCAATCTTTCATACTGACTCCAACAGGCCCGGATGGCACAATCGCTACTCCCACTCCGGTTCGCGTTTCTCGAAAAAGGCCGAGAGGCCCTCGTCGAAGGTATCGGAGTCGCTCATTCGCTTGATCGCCGATCGCTCCTCCTCGAGATGTCGGTCGAGTCGTTCGTCGAAGACCGTATCGACGAGCTTCTTCGTCTGTGCGTACGTTTCGGTCGGCCCGTTCGCGTACCGTATCGCGTCTTCGGTCACCGTCTCGACAAATTCCGATTCGGGCACATCGTATCGGTCATTCGCGATTCCGAGCTCGATCGCGTCTGCCGCAGAGATCGGTTCGGGGTCGAACAGAAGCTCTCTGGCTCGGTACGGGCCGACCGTTTTCACGAGGAAGAACGGCGTCGCGTTGTCCGGTGTAAGTCCGATCCGTGCGTAAGCCGTGTCGAATACCGCCTCTGCGTGCATACTGATCAGATCCGATGCAAGCGCGAACCCGAGTCCACCCCCCGCAGCGACGCCATTGACGGCCGAAATGACTGGTGCGGGGAACTCCCTGAGGGACCGGATGAATCGATTCGACGCGGCCGCGATGGTATCGATTTTCGCGGAGCGCATCTCCTGTGGCATCTGCCTGACCGACTCGAGGTCTGCGCCAGCGGAGAACACCGGATCACCGTATAGGACGAGACAGTCGACCTCGCCGATGAGCGATTCGACTGCCGTCGCCATGGCCTCGACCATCGACGGTCGGAACACGTTCATCGACGCCTCTCCCTGCTCCATGACGAGTCGGGTAACGGACTCGTCTTCCAGATGCTCGAGGCGTACCGAATCGTGGAGCCGTTCGGTGTCGACGTTCACTCCGACTCACCTCCTCCGGTTCGGCCAAATATTCTCCCCGAGATAACCGTGGACGGCAGCGTGCTTGACTGCCGAAGCCGTCTCGAAACGGTCATTGTGTCCCTCTCTTCTGCTATCGCAGTCGGTGAGACGAATGATCTGTTCATTTTACACCGAGGTATCCTTCCATCATTTCGCGGTCAGCGAGCAACTGGTCCGCGGTCGATTCGTGGACGATCTCCCCGGTCTCGAGAACGTACGCGCGATCCGCTAGCTCGAGTGCCATCTCGGCGTTCTGCTCGACGAGGAGAACAGTGACGTCGCGTTCGTTCAACTCCCGAATGATGTCGGCGACGTCGTCGACGATCTGCGGGGCGAGCCCTTCGCTCGGTTCGTCGAGCAAGAGCAGATCCGTTTCGGGCCCCAATAGCGCGCGGGCGATCGCCAGCATCTGCTGTTCACCGCCGCTCATCGTCCCCGCCTTCTGATCTCGTCGCTCGTCGAGGCGCGGGAACTGCGCGTATATCTCGTCGAATCGCTCCGTCTGGTCGTCCTCGCCGCTGTGGGCCGCTAACCGCAGGTTCTCTTCGACGGTCAGGCTCCCGAACACGCGCCGCTCTTCCGGGATCCACGAGATGCCCCGCTTCCGGATCTCGTGTGGCTCTAACCGATGGAGCTCGTCGCCGTCTTTCCGGATCGTTCCGTTCGTGACCGGTGTCAGTCCCATGATGCTCCGGAGGGTCGTCGTTTTCCCGGCACCGTTTCGCCCGACGAGCGCCACGATATCACCGCGACCGACGGTGAGCGAGAGATCGAACAGGACGTGACTCTCCCCGTAATGGGTGTCGATCGAATCGACTGTGAGCAGCGGATCGGTTGCGCGTCGGTCAGTCATAGCCACCACCTCGCAGGTACGCCTGTTGGACGCGTTCATCCGTCCGAATCTCCGCGGGACCTCCGACTGAGAGGAGCGTCCCTTCGTTCAGGACCGCGATCCGATCGGAGATGTCCATGACGATGTCCATGTCGTGTTCGATGAGAACGAGCGTAACGTCTGCTGCGATATCTTCGATCAGTCCGACCGTTTCTCTCGTCTCTTCGGGACTCATACCCGCCGTTGGCTCGTCCATCAACAGCAAGTCCGGATCCGAAGCGAGTGCAATCGCGATCTCGAGGTGGCGCCGTTGGCCGTACGAGAGGTTAGCGGCGGGCGTCTGCGCGACGTCGGCCAGCTGGACCCGCTCGAGGACGCGCTCGGCGTCGGCGATCGGTTCCTCGAGCGAATCGTGGTGCCTGAGGAAGTCCGTCGGTTTGAATCCGGTGTACCGGGCCTGAGACGCAAGCCGGACGTTTTCGATCGTCGTCAGTTCATCGAAGAAATTCGTTATCTGGAACGACCGAACGATTCCGTCTCGCACGATTTCGTGCGGCGGTTTTCCGTCGATTCGTTCACCCCGGAAACGGATCTGTCCGTCAGTCGGGTCGTACTTTCCGGTGAGGAGGTTGAACAACGTCGTCTTTCCGGCACCGTTCGGGCCGATGATCGAGGTGATCCCATCGGCGTGGATCTCGAGCGAGACGTCGTCGATCGCAGTCAGCGGCCCGAACTGCTTCGTGAGTGCGTCGGTCCGAAGCGCCACGTCGTCTGTCGATCGCTCCCCGGTCGCGTTTCGATCGGCGAGCTCGTCCGCGTTGCCTCGTATCGTCATCCTCTCACCTCTTGAAGGTAATTCCTGAGGGCTCGTTTCGCGTTGTCGAGCGCGGCACGGGGATCGTTACGCACGGCGATGATCATTCCGGCGAGTCCGCGCGGTGCGAAGATGACCACCGCGACGAATATGCTTCCGAGAATGATCTCCCAGCTCTCGACGCCGCCGAGTCGATCCTCGAGGAAGACGATGAGCCCGGCTCCGAGCATGGGTCCCCAGAGCGTTCCCATACCCCCGAGAAGCACCATGACGACGAGTTCACCGCTGACCGTCCAGTGGAGCAGTCCGGGTTCGGCGACGCTCTGAAACGGGACGTACAGCCCGCCGGCGAGGCCGGCGAATCCACCGCTGATCGAGAAGGCGATGATCTTGTACCGTCGGACGTTGTATCCGAGGAACTCGATGCGCTCCTCGTTCTCACGGATACCCTGGAGAACGCGCCCGAACGGCGAGTTGGCGAGCCGAACGAGGCCGGCGAGCGAGAGGGCCACGATGCCGAGGGTCAGGTAGTAATAATTCAGCCGGTTGCGGAAATCGATTCCGAAGAGTTCGTACAACTGAATTCCGATGAGACCGTTATCGCCGCCAGTGATCATCGCCGTATCGAGGATCATCGCCGGAAGGTCCGTGAACGTCGCTACGTATATCATCTGTGCGAACGCCAGCGTCAACATTGCGAAGTATATCCCGCGCGCTCTCACACTGAGCCATCCGATGAGCGCCGCGGTGAGTACGCCGACTAGCATCGCCGTCGGCAACACGACGAGCGCGCTCGCCGTCACCTCCCTAATCAATAACGCCGCGGCGTAGCCGCCGGCCCCGAACATCGCCGCGTGGCCGAACGAGAGCAGCCCCGCGTATCCGAAGATGAAGTCGAGGCTTAGTGCCAGGAGGGCGAACACCAGCATCTGAACCAGTAGGTACACCCAGAAGGGTTGGATCGAGTAGGCGATCGGCCCGGCCACGGCGAGGGTCCCGATTCCAAGTGCCACCGCGAGGCGTCCTCGTTTGGAGAGAATCTGATTTCCTGTCTGTGAAGTCGTGCGCTGACCGATAACGTCGAGTATTGTTTTTGCTTTCATTTAGGTCGCCTCCGTTGCACCGAAGAGTCCGTTCGGTCTGACCATCAGTACGCCTGCCATCAGCACGAAGAGGAATATCTCCGTCAGCGTCGACGCGACCAGTGCGCCGAACGAACTGACCAGCCCGATCAACAGTGCCGTGTAGATCGCGCCGCGGAAACTTCCCAGACCGCCGATGACGACGATCACGAACGCCTCGATGATGATACCGAACCCCATTCCCGGATTGACCGAGCGGGAGACACCGAGGAGTACACCCGCGAACCCGGCGAGGACGGCGCCGAACACGAAGACCCCGGTGAACACCTTCGAAACGTCGATCCCGAGCGCATCGACCATCTCCGAGTCGTGGGCACTGGCCCGCATGAGGATACCGAGATCGCTCCGCTCGACTGCGAGCCAGATGACGCCGATTAGAAGCGTACTGACGACGAGGACGAACAACCGGTACATCGGGTAATCGAACGAACCGATAGTCAGTGTTCCCGCCAACGATGCCGGTTCCGCGATCTGTTTGGTCTGGCCGCCCCAGAGCTCTACCACGGCACCCTGGATCATAATCGCGAACCCGAAGGTGAGCAGGATGTGATAGAGCGGATTTCGGTCGTAGAGCGGCCGCAGCGACAGGACTTCGATCGCGACGCCGACGACACCGACGAACAACGGGGCGAGCAGGAGGGCGAGCCAAAAGCTTCCCAATGTGCTCGCGACCACCCATCCGAAATACGCTCCGAGCATGTATAACGCGCCGTGTGCGAAGTTGATCACGTCCAGCATCCCGAAGATGAGCGTCAATCCGGTCGCGATCAGGGCGAGCGTCATACCGTACTGGATCCCCAGCAACGCCGTCCGGACGATCGTCTCAACCATGGTATTTTCGTTTCGCTTTCGGTGAGTTCTCGGTTCCACGTTCCAGCCGGACTGGATCGCGAACCCTCTGGTAGTTTCGAGGGATCATATTAGTTGAGGCTACATCCCCACGACGGGCTCTCGACCTGTTCGATCGTGTTGACGACCTTGTTTTCGACGGGGACTTCCCCATCGCTTTCGACGACCTCTCGGACGTGGAGATCCTGAATCGGTTCGTGGGTCTCGGGATCGAACCGGAATTTCCCGCGCGGACTCTCGAGTTCCATCCCGCTGAGCGCGTTCGCCATCTCGTCCGGGTCCGAGCCGCCGGCTTCCTCGACGGCGGCAGCGAACGCCTGTGCGGAGTCGTACCCCTGGCAGGCGTAGACGTTGGCCGAGCTATCGTACGCGTCGGTGTAGGCCGAGACGAACTGCTGGTTTCGTTCGGCTTCCCGAGTCGGGGTGTAATGAAGGAGTGAATACATCCCCATCGCCGCTTCACCCTGTGCGGGAAGCGTATCCTCCGACAGCAGGAATCCGCTTCCGGTCTGGGTCATTTCTTCGTTGAGGCCGTAGTCGGTGAAAGCCGTGACGTAATTGACGGCATCGCTCCCCGCGAAGAACGAAAACACCGCATCCGCACCGCTGTTTTCGATCTCCGTGAGATACGACGAGTAATCGTCGGTTCCCAACGGTGCGCCGACTTCCCCGACGACCTCGCCGCCCGCCTCCTCGAACGCCTCCGAGAAGAAATTCTTCGAATTCTGCCCGAACGCGTAATCCGCGTACGCCAGACAGACGTTGTCTGCGACGTTGTTGTAAACCCACTCCGCCAGCGGCGCGCTCGTCTGCCAGTCGTTGAACGACGTTCTGAAGTGATAGTTCAGGCAGCCCTGCTCCGTCACGCGATAGTCGCCGGCGTTCGCGTTCAGCCAGATCGCGCTCGATTCGTTCTTGATGGTATCCATCATCGCCATCGCGACGGCGCTCGAGACCGGCCCGACGATCGCGTCCGCCTGCTCTTCGACCAGCAACTCGCGCGTTACGGAGACGCCGCGATTGGTGTCCGCCTCCGTGTCGCGCTCGACGGTCTCGACTTCCTCGCCGTTTATTTCGCCGTCGTTTTGCTCGAGGTACATATCGAACCCGTTGACGATGCTCTCGCCGAGCATGGCGTACGTGCCGCTAAACGGAAGTGCGAATCCGACTGTCAATCCGCTGCCACCGCCGCTGCCACCGACACAGCCGCCCAGTGCAGTCGCCGCACCCACCGCTGCACCGCTTGCCAGATATTGTCGTCTCGATACCGTCTCTATCGCGGAGCGGTCGCTTTCGCTCCGATTGCTACGCTTACCCATGGCTCTGAGAACCATACACTTCCGTGTGATCGTATCATATATATAAATTCCGGTCATATGAACGGGAGACGTATCGGGTTCTCCACTACCGCAACCACTATTTATATATTAGCTGTCAGTATTCGGTAACACATGGCAGCGAGCAGAGAACCACTAGACGTTGCAGTCTCCCGTATCGACGCTGGAAGTACGGTCGCCGCCGGACTCGCGCTGGAGCACTCAATCCCGTTTGCCGTGGGGCACGAATTGCTTCGCCAAGGCGTCAACGATCTGTCCGTGATCGGCCCGATCAGCGATTTGCTCTTCGATCAACTGATCGGCGATGGGGCGGTGTCCGAAGTCCGTGCGGCATGGGTCGGAAACGTCAGCGCCGGAACCGGGTATCGGTTCAGAGACGCGGTCGAATCCGGGGAGGTAACAGTCGAAAATCACTCCAATTTCAGTATCGCGCTCGCACTCGAGGCCGGCGCGATGGGCGTCCCGTACCTACCCACGCGCTCTCTCCTCGGGAGCGATATCTTCGAGCAGAGCGACCAGTTCGTCGAGACCGCCGATCCGTTCGAAGGGGAACAAATTGCACTCGTCCCCGCCATCGAACCGGATTGGGCGATCGTACACGCCCAGCGGGCTAGCCCGCACGGCGACGTCCACCTGTGGGGCAATACCGGGATCGTCGAGCCGGCGGTCGGTGCGGCCGAGAACGTCCTAGTCACCGCCGAGGAGATCGTCGATCCGGATGTGATCAAGAGCGACCCGAGCAGAGTCGCGATCACTCGCGAGCAGGTCACGAGCGTCGTCGAATGCCCGTTCGGTGCACATCCGTCACCGGTTGCCGGCCACTACAATCGAGACAACGAATATTATCTCCGGTACAACCGACAAACGGAGACCGAGAGCGGGTTCGAGGACTGGGCCAGCAAGTGGGTGTACGGCGTCGCCGACCGCGACGAGTACGCGACGCTCGTCGACGCGGACCTCGAGATAACCAGCCCGACCGTCGCTGCGGAGGTCCAGTATGGCCAGTGATCGATACACGGACCGCGAGCTGATGGTCACCACCGCCGCACGGGAGATCGAAGACGGTGATACCGCGTTCGTCGGAATGCGGCTCCCGCTGATCGCGTTTCAGGTCGCGGTCAGTACGCATGCCCCAGATGCGATGGCGGTCTACGAGAGCGGTGTCGTTCGGGACTCCCCCGCCGACGGATTCATTCACACGATGTGTGACCTCCCGAACCTGGATCGAGCGGTCGCGACGACCGACATGATAGACATCATGTCCAGACTCCAGCGCGGCGACATCGATGTCGGCTTCCTCGGCGGCGCCGAGGTCGATCGCTACGGAAACCTGAACACAACTCGGGTGAACGGCGAAGGCGAAGACATCCGCCTACCCGGTAGCGGCGGTGCCTGCGATATCGCGTGTATGGCCGAACGGACCGTCTTGCTTATGCCACACGAACCGCGCCGGTTCGCCGAGGAAGTCACGTACGTGACGAGCCCCGGATACGCCGACGACGGCAACGGCCGCAACAACCATCCCGCGCCCGGCGGCGGACCGAGCGCGCTCGTCACCTCGAAGGCGACGTTCGGGTTCGACGAGCGCGGCGAACTCTACCTGCGTAGCGTACACCCCGGTGCGGACGTCACGGACGTACTCGCGGCCTTCCCGTGGGAGGTGCGGACGGCCGAGGACGTCGGCGAGGGGGTTGTAGAGACGACTCCTGAGCCGACCGACGAGGAACTCGAGTTGGTCCGAACGTTCGATCCGGACGGGTTCTGGACGTAACGTAGCAGCGTCACCCGTCCAATTACACTCGAAATTGCCGTTGTACGGAACATAGCCGATCGAAACGAGCCGACTGCATCCGAATCGTTTGCGACGAACGTTCTCCTGACGGATGTCTTCGGAACGCATCCGAAGACGCTACTCGTCAGCGCACTACTCGCCAAGCCAGCGGATCCGACGATCCATTTCACAGTAAACGAACTCACGTGTCACCGGACTCGAGGAATCGACCGTCGAAACTCACGTCACGGACCTCGAATCGATTGGCGTCGTCACTGAGAGAGGCGAACTCGAGGGCGTGACGCCGGTATCGACGCCATTCGACGTCCAGCCGACGTACGCTTTGAGGATGAGTCGAAACGAGACGACGGCGACTAGTCGCCGAAACGTCCCACCTCGAAACGGCATGATTTTTATAATACCGTCAAACGAAGGAACCGATAAGTATATGATTTAAAGCTATGATGGAGTACCCGTATGCAGGATACTATCACGGAAGAGTATCTGCCGAACGAAGAGATCGCTCCGGAGTACGTCCATTCGCTTCCGGAGCTCCATTACCCGAACCAGATCAACGTGGTCGATGAACTGGTCGACCGCCACATCCGCGAGGGCCGCGGCGACAACGTCGCAATCTACTTCGAGGATCGGGAGATCACGTACGAAGAGTTACAGGAGAAAGTAAACCGGATGGGGAACGCGCTTCGCGACCTCGGCGTCGAGGCCGGCGATCGAGTCGTCGTCCGGTTCCCGAACCGTCCCGAGGCGATCGTCTCGTGTCTGGCCGTCCAGAAGATCGGCGGGGTCGCCCTCCCGTCGATGAAACTCCTTCGGGCGAAGGAACTCGAGTACATTATCAACAACGCCGAAGCGTCGGCCGTCGTCGTCTACGACGACCTCCTCGACGAAGTCGAGAACGCGCTGCCCGAACTGGAGACCGTCGACGATGTCGTCGTCGCCGAACGGAACGGAGTCGATCACAGCTATCACAGTTACGACGAGCTGCTCGACGACGCCGACGATGAGCTCGAGGCTTACGAGACCGAATGCGACGATCTCGCGTTGATGCTGTATACGAGCGGAACGACCGGGCGACCCAAGGGTGCGATTCACACCCACCGGAACGTGTTGGCTACTGCGGACTCGTACGCGCGGTACTGTCTCGACCCGACCGAAGACGACGTCTTCGGCGGCAATCCGCCGCTTCCGTTCGCGTACGGATACGGCGACCTCGTGACGTTCCCGCTTCGGTTCGGTGCGAGTACGAGTCTCGTCGAAGACGCCGATCCCGGCGATCTCCTGGAAGCAGTCGAAAATCACGGGACTTCGATCCTCTGTTCGATCCCGACTGGATTCAACCAGATCCTTTCCCAGCATCCCGACGGATCCGACGAGTACGACGTCTCGTCGCTTCGGCTCGGACTCAGTGCGGGTGAGCCGTTGACGCCCACGACCTTTGAAAACTTCAAATCCGAATACGGAATCGACCTCCTCGACGGTATCGGGACGACGGAGATGCTGCACATCTTCATCAGTCACCGCCACGACGAGGAGATCGATCCGAGCGCTACCGGTTATCCGGTTCCCGGATACGAGTGTAAGATCATCGATCCCGATACCGGTGAGGACCTCGAGCGCGGCGAACCGGGGCTCCTCGCGGTCCGCGGTCCGACCGGGATCGCATACTGGGACCGGCCGGAAAAGCAACTCGAGGTGAACGAGGACGGCTGGTCGGTTCCGGGCGACATCTTCGTCCAGCGCGAGGATGGTCGACTGGAGTACAAGTCACGGAGCGACGATCTCATCATCTCGAGCGGCTACAACATTCCCGGCCCCGAGGTCGAGGCAGTCCTCGAAGAACACGATTCCGTTTCCGAGGTCGCAGTCGTCGGAAGTCCGGACCATCAGCGCGGTGAAATCGTGAAAGCGTTCGTCGTGCTGAACGGTGGCGCATCCGATAACGACGAGCTCGTTACGGAGCTCCAAAATCACGTGAAGAATACTCTCGCACCGTACAAGTATCCGCGCGAAGTTGAGTTCACGGAGTCCCTCCCCCGGACTGAGACTGGCAAGATCCGTCGAACAGAACTGCGTGAACGGGAGCGACAGTAAGAACGCCTATCGAGCAGTAGATTCACGACGCATCACCTTCGATTCCACTGGCGGTTGCTGTGGTTTACGGACGCGCGTTCTATGTCCGGACCGCATTCTGTTGGTTTTGGACGGGATTCGCGTATCTCGATGCTGGGCACCTTATCAGGGTTGTAACGGACTAGATACGACGCCATTCTCGGCGGTCCTTATTTAATGTCGACGGAACGCGTATGCGAATAACGTATACATTATACGTATTCGGGGTTGCATCAGTATATCCTCGCAGACGACGATCGTGCTTGAAACCGATTGAGGATTACAGAAGTACGAGTGTAAATAGAATGGATCGCTACTCGCTCTATGAGAATGCCAATGGCGGAATCACTCCCAGGAATTTTACATAGGTACTTATGTAAATACACGGCCGATTCTTGTTCTCTGGACGTATACGCTGAGCGTATACACAAGAGGGTGCAGCAACGATCGAATGGCTCGCGGACTCTAGTTCCAAGCGGATATTCTTCCGCTATCCGTGACCAAACGGTCACGAATTGTCAACACTGGCAGAAAAAGACGTCCGAACCGAGCGATCGCACTAATTCACGGACTTTCGTCCGTTCGGATACGGAGGTCCGATCGAGGCTTAGCGATGCAGGTCAACGCGTACCCTTCCTCTTTTTCGCTATCGGAGAGGAACATCCCCTCCGTCTGCTCGACGACGCCTTCCTCGACGATCATGCTACAGCATACTCCACAGACCCCCATCCGACATTGGTAGGGCGGTGTGAGTCCAGCCTCTTCCGCTGCCTCGAGGATCGGCTTATTGGCCGGCACTTCGATCGTCTGTTCCTCGTCGACGAATTCGACAGTGTAGCTCTCGACCATTGCTCACTGCTCCCGACCGACCGACCGTTCGAAGACGTGTTCGACCGGTTCGAAGTCGTTCGATTCGTAGAATGCTTCTGAGGACTCGTCGCCGTGGATAACATCGACTCGGTAGAAGTCGATGTCCTTCGGCGACGAGGTGAACCATTCGTGGACTTCGTCCAGCAACGCAGCACCGACACCGTTGCCCCGGTGCTCTTCGGCGACGAAGTGGCCGTTAATATAGCCGTGATCCTGAAGACGGAAAATGGGATGATTGCCCATGATACGCGCCTCGAGAACGCCGACGAGTTCGCCGGACTCCTCGTGCTCCGCGACGATGACGGTCCCGTATTTCGAATCGAGCAGCTGATTCTCGAAGTACTGAAGCCACCGATCGTCGGCGCTTTCCTTGTGTTCGTACCGATCGTCGTGTTTCGAGAGGTGACTCGTGAATCCGTGCCACAGCTCCAGCAATTCCGTACCATCGTCTAGGGTCGCCTGTCGTATCTCGTACGCCATGCACTACAGTCAGAGTTGGACTACCAAAAAATGCGGTGGTAAGTCGAGTAGATTTGTCAATAACACCCACGCGATCGGCTCGACGATTCGGTCGTAATCGCAGAATGGGCTCGCCACGCGCGATACGGATCGGATAGCCGGCGCGATCAATTGACGGTCTCGACACGCCTTCGTCCGTCTGCGTTTCGCTATCGGTCCCGATTGTCAGCGGAATCGCACTCACCGTACCATAGTCGTTCGATGCGGTCACGAAATAATTGATCAATCGAGGAGTAGATACACGAAGCGTATACAGAAAACAATTATAACCTTGGAGTAGGAAGGTACTATTGGAAGATCAGAGCTATGCCAACAGAGAAGCAATTCAAGAAAGAGCTGCAGAACGGTCGAATGATCGAATCAACCGAAGAGATGACTGATGGATACAAGAAGGCGCTCAAACAGATCCTGATAGTCTCAGGCGACACCGAGCTGATGAGCGCACCCGCGTACTACGACCAGTCGCTCAACGCCCCGTCGCTCGACGCACGTGCATCGTGTATCAGCGTCATTCAGGACGAACTCGGTCACGGTCACATCGCTTACCGACTGCTCGAGGACCTCGGTGAAGATCGCGAGGAACTCATTTACGAGCGCGAACCACACGAGTTCCGCAATACCTACGGCTTCGACCAGCACATCGATAACTTCGCGGAGCTCGTGACGGCTCACGGTATGTTCGATCGGGCGGGGATCGTTCTGCTCAGCGACATTCATGAGAACACCTCCTACGCGCCGTGGAAGCGCGCGCTCACGAAAGTGAGCAAGGAGGAACAGTTCCACCTCCGTCACGGCGAGACGTGGATGCGCCGACTCGCGAACAACAGCGAGAAGACCAAACGGCAGCTCCAGGAAGCGGTCGACTGGATGTTCCCGATGGGCGTCGAGTGGTTCGGGATGCCCGACGACAAAAAGAAACACGACGACCAGCTCGAGTATCGCATCAAGGGCAAGTCCAACGACGAACTCCGACAGGACTGGCTCTCCCGTGCGCTACCGCTCATGAACGAGCTCGATCTCGATGTCCCCGCTCACTATGACGAGGACAGCGACGAGTACGTCCTCGACTACGACATGCCTGTCGCGTTCGACGAGGACAACAAGGAATGGCGATTCGACGAATCGATCTCGTGGTCGGATGTCATGGACCGATGGCGGTCTCGCGGCCCGGCCAACGAGAAATACGTCAATCTGATCCAGTCCGGCAAAGTCGACGTCGAGGTCTAAGATGTCGAGTGCACGCTCGGAGCGCAACGGACCGGCGGACACCTCGCTGAGCAGTGAGTTCGTCGAGGAACGTCGAGCCGACGCATCGCCGTTCGAACAACGACTGTGGGACGTCCTCGACGAGATTCCGGACCCACACATCCCGGTTAGCCTCGTTGAAATGGCGATGGTCTACGACGTCACCGAAGACGACGGTCACGTCTCCGTCGAGATGACGTTCCCCTGTATGGGCTGTCCGGCTTACGACATGATCCACAACGACATCGAGAGCTGCCTGGCAGTGATCGACGGCGTCGATGACGTCGACGTCGACGTCGTCTGGGATCCCGTCTGGTCGAAGGAGTTGCTCACCCAGGAAGTCCGTGACAAGATGAACGAGTCCGGCATCAGCCTCTAACCACTCATGAAATACGAAGTATTCGCACGAATCAACCAAGGTGACGATACGATACATATCGGTAACGTCACCGCGAAATCGGATCGGCTAGCAAAGATGTACGCACACAACACGTTCGACGAAGAGGATTGGGATCGGCTCGTCGTCGTCCGGGAAGACGACGTCCTGGAAGTGACCGACGGGTCGAAACCAGAACTCGAGGTGGCGACCAATGAGTGAGTGGCCCGACCCTGCGATCGACTACGTGCAGGCGATCACTGATACGAAACTCATCCTCGGCCATCGGTACGCCCAGTGGAGTCTTTCGGGACCCACACTCGAGGACGACATCGGCGGTGCGAGCGCCGCCCAAGAGGAGATCGGCCACGTGCGCCAGCTCATGCGCGAACTGGAAGCCCAGGGACGCGATGTCGACTGGCTCAGCGGCTCACGCGAACCGAAGGAGTTCGCCAACGCCGCATGTCTCGATCAGATCGACGGTACGTGGTCTTCGTACATGGCCTCGATCGCACCTGCCGATCGCGCCGCGTGGTATCTGCTCGACGCAATCGATCAGGACGATCTCGAGGGACTGATCACCAAGATGGGCGAAGACGAGTACTTCCACCTCGAATATCACGACGCTCGCCTCGAGACCCTCGCCGACGATGATCCCGAAACGGTCCAACGGACCCTCGAGGAGACGCTGCCCCAGGCACTCGCGCTCATCGGTCCGGCAGCGTACGACGAGGACGAGGATCCGCTGTACGATGCCGGCTTCACGGATCGGCCGATCGCCGAGATCCGGGAGTCGTTCGCCGACCACTACCGGGACCTGTTCGCGGACACGGACGTCTCGCTCACGGACGTCGACTGGGAAGCGCCCGCGCTCGATGACTGGGACGAAACTCGCCGTCGGATTGGTACCGGCGCGGTCGCTGAGACGGACGTGAAACAGATCCGCGGCGAAGAGAACCAGCTGTTCGCAATGAATTGATTCCGATGAACGACCAACGCTCAGAACGGGCCGTGATGTGTCCGTTCTGTGATTCAGAGGACACGGAACAGGAGTCTGCCTTCGGAAGCGAAATTTCGAAGACGCAGTACTACTGTAACGACTGCAATACGGTATTCGAACGAATCAAATACGACGGAGCGAATCCGGACACTGGTCGATAGACGACCCCAGCTGACGTATAGTTCGCCCTCCCTCCCCATAGCATTCGCTATATTCAGGCCTTCTACTTGCCGATTTCAGTATGATTGGGAAAGATTAATATAGTGGGGTGCCAATTGGTGTCCTGTATGCAACTCCGATCGTTCGATGAACTCGACCTAGAGTTCTTCACGACAGAAGTGAACAATCACGTCGGTATCCTCCGGCTCGACCGACCACCGGCGAACGCACACGATATCGACGTCCTCCTCGAACTCCAGCGGGCCGTCGAGTCCATCCGATTCGACGAGAACGTCCGAGCCGTGCTCTTCGGCAGTGAGAATGACACGTTCTTCTCGACCGGGTTCGATATCCAGGAGCTCGCCGATGAATCCGGGCGTCAGGTCGGCTATGCGAGCCAGACGAGCAAGGAGGTCATGATGAAGATCCGTTCGACCGACACGATCTTCATCGCGATGGTGAACGGTCACTGCATGGGCGGCGGTCTCGAACTCGCACTCGCCTGTGACTTCCGATACATTGGTAACGACGAGAGCTACAACATCGGGATGCCAGAGATCAGCCTCGGTCTCATCGCCGGCGAAGCGGGAACCCAGCTGCTCCCCCGCTACATCGACCGTTCCGAGGCGCTCGAGATGATGCTTACCGGCGACACGTTCACACCGGAAGAAGCGACCGAGAAGGGCATCTTCGACAAGATCTTCCCGCCGGAGGAAATCGAGAACGCCGCCTTCGAATTCGCCGAAGAACTCGTCCAGAAGCCGAGCGTTGCGGTCGGCAACAACAAGTTGGCTGTCAACGAAGGGCTCGAGATGCCTCTTCAGGATGCGCTGACCCACGAGCGCGAACTCCAGAATCGACTGCTCGGGTCCGATGTTGCGGAGGAAGGCGTCAGTGCGTTCCTGAACGATCGTGAACCCGACTTCCTGGGCGTCGAGCTCGGTGACAAAGAACCAGGCGCGGAAGAGTAGCGATCACGCGGGCGATACCGGGCCATACCTCTGACAACAATTTTCAGTTTCATTTTTAGCCGTCGTAGCAATAGGTGCACGCGACAGCTACGTGCGATCTGTCGATAAGATCGTCTGCCGTGTCTCTCTGTCTCTGAACTACGGCGTCAATGACAAGCCGACCGGGTACGAGTCGACCGCCGGACGGTATCGGACCGTCTCTCCCTCGAGCCGCTCGACGATCTCGAGTGCGGCGAGTCGTTGCAGGTGCGCGGCCGCCTCGCCTGCACCGAATTTCGCGTGAATCCCCTCCATCTCACCGAACAACTGTCTCGCTACCTCCCACGGGGTCGTTTCCGCCGCCTCGACAGTCGAGATCGCTTGAAAGGCTGCTTCGGCGCGTTCCCGATGGTGACGTCGCACGTCAGCGATCGCTTCCGCGATAGCGATTTGCGTTCCGTGACCGGGATTCCCGTACTGCCGTGTTGATTCGAGCCGGCTCACCGACGAGAGATACTTGCCGAGCGGATCCTCGAGCCGAGTATCGCTTCCGCCGACGTTCGGCGTATACGTCGGCAAAAGGAGGTCACCGAGGAAGACCGCTTCACCCGTTCGCAGCGAAACGTGACCGCCCGTATGGCCCGGTGTATGAACGAATTCGATACCGGCGACGGTGTCGCCGTCCTCGTGTCGGACCACGGGAAACGAGTCCGGGAGCGGCGACGGCGTATCACCACGAAGAACGTCGTCTCGGATCGATTCCGGGAGTCCCCACCGCTCGAGTACCCGTCGGTCGCGACGGAGTCGCCGTTCCCGGGCCGTCGCGTATTCACCGATCAGTGGCGCATCATCGTGATGGGCGTGTACCGATGCGTTAGCGCGATCCGCGAGACGGGCCGTCAGACCGGCGTGGTCGATGTGCCAATGAGTCACGAAGACGTGAGCGACGTCCTCGAGGGCCAGGTCGGCATCTGCAATTCCATCTCGGAGTGCAGTCCAAGCCGCGTCTGACGGCGGACCGGGATCGATGACGACCCCGCGTTCCGGAAGGACGTATGCGCTGTTCGTTCCCTCCGGTGATCCCTCGCCGACCGAAATACGAACCGCGTCACTCACGGACATCGTTCACTCCCTGTTCGCCGAGCAGTTCCTCGAGTCCCAGCTCTTCCCACCGCTCGACGAGCGATTCAAGCACGTTCTCGGAAAACGTCGTCTCGAAGGTCACTCGAGGGGCGATGTATTCTTCGTCCCACCGCGGATCCCACGTGGCGTTGATGTAGAGTCTGGAGCCGTTCTCATCGGCGGAACGATAAACGGGTGCCGCAGCACTCGACGCGTTCGGCTCGCTGAAGACCCAATCGTTGGCGGGATGGGCTTTGACCCACATATCGTCGATCGCTCGAGCGAGGTTCGTCGGATCGGCTTGTTCGTCAAGGACGAGTACTTTGTCGAACAGTTTGGAAAACGAAAACATCGTGTTCGCCAGCTGCCATTCGAACCCCGCGTACAGGATTTCGCTCGAAACGATACACAGACCGAGCCGTCCTTCGACCGGGATCTGGATCCACTTGACTGGCGAAACGCCCCAGTAGTTGTTGACTCGACGGAGAAGTTTCGCCGTCTCGACGAGACACGTGAGGTGCAGATCATCAGTAAGCGGCTCGCCGAGCGGGGTGAATGGGACAATCGCTTGTTCGCGGAGCGCAATCGACTCGGTTTCGACGTCGACGGTCGCCGTATCGCACGTCAGTTCCCACGCTGCCTTCGGACCGTTTTCGTTGTCCGCCATTGGCTTTTCGACGATGCTCATCCGCCCGTCGATGCGGGCTTCGGCGTCCGCCGGGACGATCCTTGATCCAACCGCTGCCATCGATACGTCGGTCAATCCGGCGGCCAGTTCCGGAACGGTCGGTGACGGCTGAACCTGGGTCCATCCCTGGAGGGCAGCGACGAGGGACGCTGCCGAGACGCCGAAGACGACGCTCGCATCGGACTCCTGAGTACACCACTCGGCGAACGATGCGGGGACAGAGAGCCGGAGTTTCTTGCTCCGCTGCGTCACTCCCCTGATCGGGGCCCAGGTCGTGACGCCGTCTTTCTCGACGACGAGGAGGCCGAGAGAGACGAGCGGCGATCCGTCGTCGGTCGTTGGCAACCCGAGATCGTAAATGTCCATATCGTCACGGACGGTCGTTGCCACCTCGTCGGTCAGGTAGTCGTCGACGTCGACGGACTCCTGCCGTACCAATCGTTCGACCAATTTACTATACGAACAGTCCGCTCCGAGGTCAAGCGCCTGCGTGATTCTCTGCCACGGTTGTTGATCGATTCCAGCGAACTGATCAGCGCCCCCGTAGACGCCACTCGCGAGCCGTATCTCACCGGACGTGTTCTCGAACAGCGTTACGGGACAGTTGTGCCGTATCGCCTCGCTCGCGACCTCGGCGGCCGCTCCGTCCCAGTGGACGCGTTCCGTCACCGAGACCAGATCGTTCGTTTCGCGGAGTCGTTCGAGGTGCTGTCTTACCGATGACATTACGATCCCTCCCCCGGGTCGACGAACGGGAGACTATTCGGGTCGACGCCCGCTCGTTCGAGTGTTTTTTGGGCTCGATACCTCCGTTCGACGTCGGTCGTCTCTCGCACCGCTTTCCCTTCTCCCCCGCTGGTCGCATCGATGTACGCCTTTGCCGTCTTCGCCTTCGACGTTCCGGTCTGAACGTCGCCTTTCTCGGTCGGCGTCTGATAGATGTTCAGTGGTACCTTCGGCATGGTTTCGACGCCGAACTGGTGAAAGTCCGTATCCGGGTCCGCGTGCAGGGTGAGCGCCTCGAGCACTTCCCGCTGATTTAGCGGATTGACGTCCGCGTCGACGAATATGAAAAAGTCGACGTGTAACATTCCCCACGTCGTGAAGATGAAATTCGCCATATCGTGCAGGTAACTCGGATTGTTCTTCTCGGTCGAGATCGCATACACTGTTCTCGGTGTCGACTTCCACGGGGCACAGCACTCGACGTCGAATCCGGCCGTTCGAAGTCCGAGCGTCGCATCCGGACCGACACAGCCGATCTCCATCGAGCTGGTTGCGTTCTCCGAATGCCCGACGCCGGTCCCCTCGACACAGAACGGGAGTATCGGGTTCTCTTGATGGGTGATAGCCGACACTCGGAACAGTGGCATCGATCGTCTGGGGCCGTGCATGTACCCGAAGTAATCGCCGAACGGACCTTCGTCCCGCCGTTCGTTCGGGAGGATTTCGCCCTCGATAACGAGCTCCGCCGTCGCCGGAACTCGGAGGTCGTTGGTTTGGCAGGGGACGAGTTCGACCGGTTCCTGTTTCAGACCGCCCGCGTACTCCGCCTCGTTTCGGCCCGTCGGAATCCACATCACGGACGTGTACTGAACGGCGGGCTCTACACCGACCGCGATCGCGACCGGCATCGGCTCGTTCCGCCGTTCGTACTTGTAGTAATACAGATTCGGCGTCTGTTCTCCGGCTAATAGGAGAACGCTGCTTGTCTCGCTATCGTGGATCATCGATCGGTGGTACGACCAATCGACCCACTCGGAATCGGGGTCCGGCGCGATGAGCGTGTGAAGATTCGAGTAGCGACCGCCGTCGCCCGCGTGAATGTACGGCCACGGGAAATCCAGCAGGTCGACATCGTCGTCCGTCCGAACGACGTCCTTACAGGGCGCATCATCCGCGGAGACGGTTTCCGGTTCTATCGGATTCTTCAATCGCTCGATCACCGACTCGTAGTATTCCCTGTAGGAGAGATCCGGAGGGAGTCCCAGTCCGAGCGCGATCCGATCCCAAGGTCTGCGCTGAGATCCCCGGTATGGATCACCGACGAGTCGTGCCGTTTCGACGTTTTCAAACAGCGGCACCCGGCTGTCTTCTTCGTTCAATAGCATCGTAACGGCACTGGCTTCCAGATTCCACGAAACCGGTTCAGAGATACGATGGAGATCGTCGCGCATTTCGAGCGTCTGGAGATACTGACGAAGGCTGCTGACCGTCATCGGTGATCGTGCAACTCCTCGGCCAGTTCACTCCGTTCCGACTGTATTTTGAGATCGATGTACTCGCTGACGAGTTCGGGATACGTATCGGAAAGGTACTCAAGCATGATCGTTCGACTCGCCTCGGAGACGGACTCGTACTCTCCTTTTTCGGTGAGATACTGGAGTAGTGTCTTTACTTCCTCCGATCGAGTATTGATGACCGTCGATTGGTTCTGAATGTCCGTCAGCGTCGATTCCAGTAACTCGGCGTCGATCAGGTCGCCGCTGTCCGTCTCGAGGATATCGATGTACCACTCCTCTTCAGTGTTTTCGTGGGGCCCCTTTACGACGGTTAGCGTGTCCGGATCGGCGAGGGTATCCGGATCCCTGTCGATTTTAGCGCGAATGTCGAAGATCTCTTTCGTTTCCTCGTCGCTCACCTGCAACTGGATCTCCTCCCCTTTCGGGTCATCCGGTAGGTTGCTTTCGGACGTGATGTACTTTCCTGCCATGCGCGTTGCCAACTATTGGTATCCCCTCCAAATAAAAACCCTACTTAGTATTTCGAACACATTTCGCGAGGTCGAAGAGCGTACTGTGAATGGGACATCATTTAGGGACCGACTCACCGAATGAACTCCTCGACAGATTGTCTGTGGGTCGTACACGACGTATCCCGTAAACAGTAAAAGGGATTTGGTGGGAGCGAATACCGAGATATATGGCAGATACCGACCACAGAACAGTCTATCTCGAGGATATCGAAGCGCAAACGACGATCGACTGTGGTGAAATAACCGTTTCCGCGGACGATATCATCGAGTTCGCAGAACAGTTCGATCCGCTCGAGATCCATACCGATCCGGAGACAGCATCGGAGAGCCGATACGACGGCCTCATCGCGAGCGGCTACCACACGCTTTCGCTGTCGGTTCGCCTGCTCGTCGAAGAGGTCCGAAGCGAGCGGGCCGTCGTCGCCGGACTCGGTATCGACGACGTCCGATGGCACGAGCCGGTTCGGCCGGGAGACACCCTGGCAGTCGAGACGACGGTCACCGAAACGCGACCGTCCGAGAGCGATCCGAACACTGGTATCGTCCGCGAACGAATCTCGGTGACGAATCAGTCGGGGGCCGAAGTACTCTCGCTCGAGAACCACGAATTGGTCGAACGGCGCAGTTCAGTGACGTGAACCAGTCGGACCGGATCCGTTTCTTCGAGAAAGTAGTCGGCGGCCGCCTCGAGATTACCGCTCCAGGAACGCGTTCACACCGTCCTCGTGCTCCGGCGTGCCGTACGCGAGTGATTGCGTGCGGAGTTCGTGGTCCAGCGCCTCCCGCCAGTACCGGCCCATGTTTTCGTGAATCGCACGTTTCGTCAATCCCAGCGTCGTCGTCGGACGCTCCCCAAGCGTTTCGAGGAGTTCGTCGACGGTCGCCTCGAGGTCGCCGTCCGGGACGGCTTCGTTTATCAGTCCGATATCAGCGGCTTCGGCAGCGGAAATGAACTCGGCGGTCAAGGCCAGCTGTTTCGCGGTGCGGAGACCGACGAGTTGCGGAAGCAGGAATGTCCCACCGGTATCAGGAACGAGTCCGACTCGAGCAAATGCACAGCTAAACGACGCGGAGTCGGCGGCGTACGCAAAGTCGCTGACGGCGGTTACCGCGAGGCCGGCACCGACTGCATCGCCGTTGACCTTCGCGACGATCGGAACCTCGGACGTCAGTGCCGCTTCGACGACTCGGCCGAGCGTCTCGGTCGTTCGATCGAACGATTCTTTTGGGGTCTCATCACGTTCGGCCATCGCCTCGAGGTCGCCACCGGCGCTGAACGCGTCGCCCTCGCCGGTGAGCACGATGGCGTCGTACCCGTCGGTATCGGCGCCGTCGATGGCGTCGGCTAACGATTCGGCCGCCTCGGCTGTAAATGCGTTCAGCGATTCGGGTCGGTCGAACGTGACCGTTCGCACGCCGCTCTCGTCTTCGACGATCATACGTAACCAATTCCACCTCGGCTGTTAAATTTTGCTAGACGTGTGACCATCGTCCCACGGTCTATAGCAGCCATCTCCGGTCGAGCCGGCTCGATCTCGAGTCAGAAGGAGTTAATTCGGCGGCGACCCATCGGTGTACTGTGACACAGACGCGCGATCACGTTATCCGGATTGATCTCTCGGCGCGGACGGTTCATCGCCAGCCCGTTCCGGAGCGGTGGCGTCGGCAGTTCCTCGGCGGTAAAGGGCTCGGCGCTCGATACCTGTACGAAGAACTGGGGGCGGCTACCGATCCCCTGGGACCGGACAACCTGCTTGGGTTCATGCTCGGTCCACTGTCAGGCTACCTCCCTGGGGATACACGATACGCCGCGGTCACGAAATCGCCGCTCACCGGTGGATTTCTCGACTCCTACGCCGGCGGGCAGTTCCCCGCTCGTCTCGCGGGGGCCTGTCCGGACTGTCTCGGCGTTCTCGTGACGGGACAGGCGGACTCGCCGGTCGCGATCCTGATCGACGAGAGTGAAATCGAGATCACCAGTGCAGACGATCTCGTCGGGGCTGACGTCGAGGCCGTCACAGATACCTTTCCCGACGCCGCCGTAGCGTGTATCGGCCCGGCGGGGGAATCGCTGGTCAGGTATGCATCTATCGCGTCCGACGGTGGGGACCACCACGCCGGTCGAGGCGGTGCGGGTGCGGTTATGGGCTCGAAGAACCTCCAGGCGGTCGTCGTCCGCGGTGATCCGATTCGACCGACCGGCGATCTCGAGAAACTACACCGACGGTACGCCGAGGCGTATCGAGATCACGACACCGGCCGCTGGTTGCGTGCGGGAGCGACGATCGAGAGCCTCGATTTCGCCGACGAAACTAGAATGCTCGCTACTCGAGGATGGCAGGAGACGGCGTTCGACGGGAGCGATGCGATCGGCGTCGAGGCCGCCAGCGCGGCCGCCCACGAGCGGGAGTATCCCGACGAAGACCATCCCGGAGGATTCCGTATCGAAACCGACGACGGTGAAACCGTCCCGCGCGGCGGGGCCGCGATGACATTAGGTGCAGGGCTCGGAATCGACGACTTCGAGGACATCGCGGCGCTCGGAGCGCGCTGCGATCGCCTCGGGCTTGACGTGATCAGTGTCGGGAACGCCATCGCGTGGGCGATACGAGCGACCGATGCGGGACACGTCGACTGCGATGTCTCGTTCGGGAACGCCGACGCCATCGCGGCGCTGTTAGACCGGATCGCGACGCGCGAGGGGCCGGTCGCGGACGCGCTGGCCGACGGCGTCGCCGTCGCGGCCGACCGCTACGGCGGCGAGGCGTTCATTCCGACCGTGAAGTCGATGGCGGTCCCGTCGTATGATCCGCGCCGCGCCGGTAGCATGGCGATCGCGTACGCGACGAGCGATCGAGGGGCCTGCCACCGTCGTGCGCGCCCGTTCGAGCGAGAGGCTTTCGACGGGGAGTGGTCGCTCGAAAAGCAGGTTCGGGCGGTCGTCACTGCACAGAACGCGCGCTCAGCCCTCTGGAGTCTCCCGACGGATGACTTCCTCGGCGAGGTATTCGACGATCTGGGCGCGGAGTGGCTCGCCGCGCTCGGACGGACGGACGACGCCAGTGATCTCTACCGGCTGGGCGAACGAGTGTGGACGCTCGTTCGGTTGTTCAACGTCCGTGAGGGATTCGATCGGGCAGATGATAGCCTCCCGCCGGTCTTTCGTGAGCCGACTGTCGACGGACGGAAGAGCTATATCGACCCGGACGAGTTCGAGCGAGCACTTGATCGCTACTATGGCGCTAGGGGATGGGGACCGAACGGTCGGCCACTCGCCGACACACTCGCCCGACTGAAACTCGACGACGTCGTCGACGACGAGACGCCGCTCGGCACTCCGTCAACGGACGGTTCAGACGGCTTATCCGCGAGCGACCGCCACGATGCGTGACTCGAACCGGCCGCCGGTAGGTTACCGAAGCTCCATCTTTTCCGCGCGTTCAACTGCGAGCTCGGTGATCTCGCTGACGGAACTATCGGAACGGTCCGCGAGCACGCGGAGCAACATGCCGAGCTGAATCGCGGCCGTCTCTCGGAGTTCCGCCGCTTCCTCCGTATCGTTACCGAAGTAGTACTCGTGGCGACCATCGTCGTGGATGAGCCCGGTGTATACGGATCGGAGATCGTCTTCAGTAACTGCCTCGGCCGCTTGTTCCTGAACGTCGTCGAATTGCGGATGCATTATCGTCCCATCGATCCGTTCGATGTACCCTCAAAGCTTCGATACCGATTCAACCGATGATTCAGACGACAGACTTCGGTCGTCGGCATCATATCGGGACTCGTGTTCTCCTGTCGATGGCTATCTCGAGTTCGGTCACTGTAGAAGTCAGTGAAATACTTCGAAGAACCTCGAGGCACGCTCCGTTCTTCCGTGCCTCCGTTCTGGTCGCGGACACGCTACGATGTGACATTCGGGTATTTTTTAATACCTGCCTGCAAACCGTGGGTATCGATGACGGATCATACAGGAGTCATTGGCGGCCCGCCGATCGTCCGTGTCTCGGCGGCGGTTGCGGCGGATCGGGGCGACCGCATCTCCACCGCCGCTCGTGATGCCGCGGACTCCGTGCGAGTCGTCCGAACCGGGCCAACAGGTATCGCGGAACTGGAGCCGCTCGTTCTCGCGACCGACGGTGGACTGACCGGTTTCTTTCACTCGCCGTCCCCGTCGACGGTTCGAGACCTCGTCACGGAGCTGGAATCGGGCGAGGTTCCGACCGCCCGTGCAGATGCCATCGTCGAACACGACGCGGACACTCGATCGCTTCCGATTCCAGACAACGGTCCCCTCTCGACGGGGCACCGACTCGTCCTCGGTCCCTGCGGCTGGGTCGATCCACTCGACCCAGCCGACTACGCACTTTCCCCGACAGAACGCGACGCCGGTGGGTCCGCGGACGCGGGAATAATAGCCCGTGGACGGGGCGATGCCGTCGCCGACGAACCGGCCGCCGACGCCTGGGAACGCGCCCGCGAGACCGACGGGGATCCGGTCGTCGTCGTCAACGTGAACGAGTCCGACGGCCGACAGCAGGCCGACCGAACGCTGCTCGCCGGTGCCCCGATTGCAGTCCTCGACGGCGTCGCGGCGGTCGCAGAGTACGTCGGTGCCGAGGACGCGGTCATCTACCTGAACGAACGCGAGACCGAACTCCAGCACCACGTTCGACAGGCGGTGGATGCGGTCGAAGACGAGCTGTCGGTAGCCCCGGATGTCGTCGCCGGCCCGGACGAGTACCGCGCCGGCGCGCCGACGGCGGCCCTCGAGGTAATGGAGGGGGCAGACCGGATCGAGCCGCGTCGACAGCCACCAACACCGGCCGAGTACGGCCTCTACGGGCGGCCGACGGTCGTTCACACACCGCGAACGTTCGCGCAGATCCAACGGGCACTTCGAACGCCGAAGTCGCTCGATGCAGAGGCGCCGGATCCGGGGACGCGACTCGTCACTGTAACCGGCGACGTCGAGACGCCGGCAACCGTCGAGCTGGATTCCGGAACGACACTCGAGGCGACTCGCGACGCCGTTTCGATGAACGGTTCGTTCAAAATGGCCTGCGTCGGCGGTGTCTTTGGCGGGATAACTACCGATTTGGACGTCCGTCCCACTGCATCGTCACTCACCGCTGCAGGTCTCGGGACTGACGGGGTCGTCGAACTGTTGAGCGACGACCGCTGTGCGGTCGCGACCGCCGGCAAGCGGGCGCGGTTCGCGTCCGAGGAGAACAGCGGCCGGTGCGTTCCAGGGCGAGAGGGAACGAAACAGCTCACGGAGCTGCTCCGCGAGATCTATCGGGGTTCGTTCGAGAGCGACGAGATCCGCGAACTGGGGCGCGTGATGGCCCGCTCGAGCAACTGCCAGATCGGGACCCGCGCCCCGCGGCCGGTCGTAACGGCAATGGACGAGTTCGAACCGGAGTTCCGGGTTCACGCCGACGGACGATGTCCGAACGGGACGTGTAGTGAACAACTATGAGTACGCACGAGCCACTTCCACGAGTACCGACGATCGACGATCGACAAGACAAGACGCCAGTGACGGCGACGTTCGAGACCGGCACTGCGAACGATCCGCCTGCCGGCACGGCCGGCGAGGGGTCGACAACTCTCTCGGTCAACGGACAGTCGGTGACCGTTTCGGCCGGGTCGACCGTCATCGACGCGATGCAGGCAGTCGACGACGAAACGGTCTCGGTCGATGTGGGAGCCGACAGCCTTGGAGACGACGTCGACGTTCCTGCACTGTGTCACTACGATCGGGAGGGCGACGTGAGCGACGAAATCGGGCCACGAAGCGAATGCCGGACCTGCATGGTCGAGACGGCCGAACACGGTCTCGTCCCTTCCTGTTCGTTCCCCGCCGAGGACGGGTTGACAGTCAGGACCGACACGGCCGACGCCGAGGAAAGCCGGAGCGTCAATCTCGACCTCGTCCTATCGAATCACAACCTCCGCTGTACGACCTGTAACGGAAACGGTCAGTGCGAACTTCAGGACGCCGCGATCAGCGAGGGCGTCGACCATCCGCGTTACGACGTATTCGCAGACAGAGACGAGTACGAGCCGATCGACGACACATCGTCGTTCATCCAGATCGACCGCAACAAGTGCATCCTCTGTAATCGGTGCGTCGAGGGGTGCAACGACGTACAGGTCGAGGGCGTGCTCCGCATTGAGGGACACGGTGAGGACACCCGGATCGGATTTCAGTCGGATGCGGAGACGATGGCCGAGTCGGACTGCGTCTCCTGTGGTCACTGTGCGACGGTCTGTCCGACTGGTGCGCTCACCGAGAAGGGGATCGGCGGTGCCGCAACTCTCCCGTTGCCCGGCTTCACGCAGCGCAACTCCATCGGGAAGACCATCGAAACCGACGAGGTCGAGACGCTGGACGATACGACCGCACCGAATCGGCCTCCCGAACCCAGTGGAGCCCCTACTTCCGTCGGAGCGGCCGGCTCCGACGACGCGACGGGTATCGCTCGCTTCATAGAGAGGGCCAGAAGCCGCGCGACTGAACTGACCAGCGAGTACGGTCATAAGGCGGTTCTGGTCGGCGAACACACCGCCGAGGGCATTGCGATGAACACGCTTCCCGAAGGGCGACTCTTCAATATCGCCGATTTCGTCAGCGACGTTCGTCTCGACCGCATCGATACCGAAGAGACGACGTGTGGCTTCTGTGCGGTCGGCTGTCGGTTCGAGATGTGGGGCAAAGACGGCGAAACGATCGGCGTCAAACCGGTCGACGATCCGACTGCAGCGCCCGCTAATAACTTTTCGACCTGCGTGAAAGGGAAGTTCGGCCACGAGTTCGCAAACAGCGATGAACGACTCACGGAACCGCTCGTCCGGACCGGATCCGGGGATTTCAAACCCGTCTCGTGGGATGAGGCCCTCGAGTACGTCGCAGAGAACCTCCGGGAGATTCAGGACGAGCACGGTGTCGACACCGTCAGCTGTCTCGCGTCGTCGAAGGGAACGAACGAGGAGGCGTACCTCGTCCAGAAGTTCGCCCGGCAGGTTCTCGGAACCAAGAACGTCGACAATTGCGCCCGCCTCTGTCACTCCTCGACGGTTGCGGCCCTCCAGCAGACGCTGGGCTACGGTGCGATGACTAACCGGATCAACGAGGATATCGGCGAGGCCGACGCCTATCTCATCACCGGGTCGAACACGACCGAGAGTCACCCCGTTCTGGCGACGCGTATCAAACAGAACGTCCGCGACGGTGCCGATCTGGTCGTGTTCGACCCGCGAAAAATCGGTATTGCCGAACACGCCGACCAGTATACCCGGACCGAGCCGGGCTACGACGTGGCCTGGATTAATGGACTGATCCGGTATATCATCGAGCATGATCTCCACGACGAGGACTTCATCGAACGCAATACCAGGAACTTCGACGAACTCCGCGAGAAGGTTCGGCCGTATACGCCACAGCGGGTAGAGGAGGTCGCGGGAGTCCCAGCCGACGAACTCGAGTCGGCCGCAGAGACCCTCGCTGAGGCCGATACCGTCGTCTTCGGCTGGGCGATGGGGATGACTCAGTCCAGCCACGGCACCCAGAACGTCCTCGCGCTCGCGAATCTCGCGCTCACGCTCGGCCAACTCGGGAAACCCGGCGCCGGTCTCTCGCCGTTCCGGGGCCAGAACAACGTGCAGGGCGGTGGCGGGGACATGGGGACCCTTCCCGGTAGTCTGCCAGGGTACCAGGATCCGTCCGATGACGAGGTTCGAGCGAAATTCGCCGACGCTTGGGGTGAGCAGCCGCCGGCCGAACCCGGTCTCAAGGTGCCCGAGATGTTCAGTGAGGCTCACAATGAGAATCTTCGAGGGATGTACATCGTGGGAGAGAACCCAGCGCTCTCCGAACCCGACGTTCAGCATGCCGAGAAAGCCCTCGAAGCGCTGGACTTTCTCGTCGTTCAGGACATCTTCATGACCGAAACCGCCGAACATGCCGACGTGGTCCTCCCTGCGGCCACGTCACCGGAGAAACACGGGACGTTCACCAACACGGAGCGGAGGATTCAGCGCGTTCGTCCGACAGCTGAACCGCCCGGCAATGCACGGCAAGACTGGGAGATCACCCAAGAGTTAGCGAACCGCTTAGGCTACGATTGGGACTACGGACATCCTCGGGAGATCATGGATGAGATCAGCGATATCGCACCGATTTACGGCGGCGTCAACTACGAGCGCCTCGAGAACGGACACCACCACGGGCTGCAGTGGCCAGTTCCGGACGACGATCATCCCGGAACGCCGTACTTGTACGATTACGACGACGGAGACTTCAACTTCGAGGACGGACGCGCTCGCTTCGTACCGGCTGATAGCGGGCAGCCCGGCGAAATTCCCGACGAGAACTATCCCCTGACGCTCACGTCAGGCCGCGTCCTCTATCACTGGCATACCGGTCAGCTCACTCGCCGCGTCGAGGGACTCATGAGCCACATCGGCGAGAGCTTCGTCGAGATCAACCCCGAGTTAGCCGAGCGAGTCGGTATCGCCGACGGGGACTACGTCCGCGTCGAATCCCGCCGCGGCGAAATTGTCGTCAAAGCACAGATAACCGATCGCGTCGACGCAGGGACGCTGTTCATACCGATGCACTTTGCCGCCGGTGCGGTCAATAAACTCACTCAAGAGACGTACGACCCGAAGTCGGGCATTCCCGAGTACAAGGTCTCGAGCGTCCGCATCGAACCGCTCGGACCGGAGACCGACGCCGACGTGCTTCGAACGCCGGATGTCGGAGCGGGCGGCGATGGAACCGCTACCGGCGACGACTGAGCCGTTCGGTCTCGAATCTAATGGAGAAACGACGGGAAGAAGTAGCTGAATTGTAATCGACTACCATGGAGCTCGTCGAGGCACTCGACGCCGGCGACGGTCTCGTCTGCGTCGTTGGAGCGGGCGGGAAGAAGACGACGCTATACGCGCTAGCCGATCGTATCGAGCGCTCGATCGTCACCGCTACGGTTCGAATTCCGATTTTTGACGATCACGTCGACTCAGTCACCGTTACTGACGATCCGCGGGCGGCCGTACGAACTGCATCGTCTTGGCCGTTCGGTGTCGTTCGAGAACGTGAGAGAGCGGACCGATACCGAGGGTTCGATCCGGACATCGTCACGTCCTTCGTAGATGAGATTTCGGATCGAGTTGACGTCGTACTCGTCAAGGCTGACGGAGCGCGGACTCGTCTCTTGAAAGCACCGAACCGTTCCGAACCACGGATTCCCGAGGTGACTGATACAGTCGTCCCGATTGCGAGCGCGGCCGTCGTCGGGAAGCGACTGACGTCGGAACACGTCCACCGGCCGAAACTGGTCTCCGAACTGACCGGCCTTGACACAGGTGACCGAATCCGGCCCGTCGATGTTGCGACCGTTCTGGCGGACGATGATGGCGGTCACAAGCGCGTTCCTGACGGGTCGACCGTCATTCCCGTCGTGAACATGGTGGACAACGATCGGCGTGAACGTATCGGTCGCGAGATCGCAACGGCGATACTGGAACGAACTGATGTCCCGCGGGTCGTCCTCACCCGGATGATCGCAACCCGGCCGGTCGTTACCGTCTGCCAGTAACCCCACGAGTTCGTCTGGCACATGATCAGATAGCTGAGGACTCTTGCCTGCGACGCGTCTTCGGCTTCTATCGAAAACGGGTCAGATTCCGACACGGGGCAGTGTCTAGTTAGGCCAGCTTGAGAAGTGAGCAGGTCGTAGAGTTTGTTTGGGACAATGCTCGCAGACCTGCTCAGCGAGTGCTACGCGACGGAATTTGATGAATCTTGGGAGCGTGAGCGGA
>NZ_JAMQOT010000018.1 GCF_029502005.1 Natrinema salsiterrestre
CGAAGTCAACAGAGTGCTGATCGCATCTGGGGAGAGTTTCATTCACCCTTCCCCACTCAACCTTCAGAAATAATCTCCCCGATTGGCGTTCCGTCACGCGGTTTCAGCTCTTAACCGAATACGGATGCTATGCCGACTATCCCAACGACGGGTATCTGAGCGACCTCTTCGAGATGACCGACGTGCAGTTCGACCTGACGGCCCACATCACGCCGAAGAACCAGGAGCGGGCCCGGAACGAACTGCAAGACATCGCTGACGACCTCCAGGTCGATGCTGACCTCGAACAGAGTATCCGGAGCGCGTATCTCCAAGAGCGCGCCAACGAGGCCGCAGCGACGTACAAGGCCGTCGAGAACGGCGCGAACGTCTTCGACCAAGGGATGTTCATCACCGTGCGGGCCGACGAGAAAGACGAGCTCAGAGATGCCGTCCAGACGGTCAAGAGCGCGCTCCGCGACGACCCGGCGAACCTCACACCGAAGACCGCAATCTGTCGGCAGGATCTCGCCCTCCAGTCCGCCGCACCCATCGGTGACAACGAGTTCGGCCGGACGTCGATAGCCCTCGGCGGCGCCGTCGGCGCCTTGCTGTCCTCGCCGCACAACGCGACGATTCTCGAGGAAGGCGGGGTAGAGTTCGGGATTCACAAGGACAACCAGAGCCCCGTGGTCATCGACCCGTTCGCCCGGGACAACGGGTACGCGATGTTCACCGTGGGCGATACCGGCTCGGGGAAGTCGTTCAGTTCGAAGCAGAACTTTATCCGCTCCATCGAGCAGAGCAAGGACCGTATCGGCATCATCCTCGAGCCGCTGAATAACTGGGCCGGCGTCTCAGAGGCACTCGACGCCAAGCGAATCACCGTCGGTGGGACGCTCGGCCTGAACCCCTTGGAGATCCGCGAGACGCCCGAACACGTCCAGCGCGCGATGGGCGAGGACGCGAGTCCGTTCAACGAGAAGCTCGACGACGCGATGAGCTTCCTCACGAACTTCTTCGCGCTCCGCGGCATCTCGCTGGGCGACCGCCGGACAACGCTCGAACTCGGGCTCAAGCGGGCGTACAAGCGCCAGGGCATCACCGACGACATCTCGACGCACGACAATCCGAGTCCGACCATCCGCGAGATGATGGACGTCTTCGAGGATATGGTCGACGACCCTGAGGAGTTCGTCGTTCGGTCCGACGAAGAGGCAGGGAAGATCAAAGAGGACGCGACGTGGCTGCTCGATCAGCTCCGCCCCTTCGAGGACGACGGTCGCCACGCCAACCTCGGCCAGGAGTCCGACTTCGACATTCGGGACGAGAAGGTCATCTACCTCGACCTCGCTCAGCAGGAGGGCAGCGTCGACAGCAGCACGGCACTGACGATGCAGTTGCTGATCTCGCTGGTGTACGAGCGGGCGAAGGTCTCGGAGAAGGAGGTCGTGTTCTACATCGACGAGGCGCGCTACATCATGCAGGACGCCGCGAGTCTGGCGTTCCTCGAGACGGTGTTCCGGCACCACCGCCACCACGACCTCTCGATCCGGCTGGTCACCCAGACCGTCGACGAGTTCTTCGAGCACGCCGAATCTGAGGCCATCCTGGACCAGTGTGCGGTCAAGCAGTTCCACCGCCTCGACGGGATGGATGATGAGTGGGCCGACGAGTTCGGGCTGAACTACGCACAGATGCGGTTCGTCCAAGACGCCGTCCCCGGCAACGAGGACGCCGGCTTCTCCGAGGCCCTCGTGGGCGTCGACGGCGAATGGCGTGGGATCCAGGTCAAAGCGATGCCCAAGGAGAAGCAGGTCATCGACTTCGAGCCAACCGAGCAACGGCGAGACTCACTCCCGGGGACTGGTGAGAATGCTGTGGACGCGGAGGTGCAGGCGTTCCAAGACGATATTGAAAGCCGAACGACCGACAACGGACAACGCCCACCTGAGCAGACGCCAGCAGAGACTGATGGTGGCGCAGCGGGAGGTGACGACGATGCGTGAGTACCTTCGCGTGACGCCAACCTCCGAACGGCTCAATTCGGAGCGTCTGCCGCAGGCACTGGAGAGCCTCCACAAACTGACCTCAACGGACTCGGCAGGGCTAGCTGACAAACTCAATCCGCTACATAGCGACACACCGCTACGATTCGAGTTCCTCGCGCTCAGCGAGGGGAAAGATGACCCCGTCGAATTCTACTACGGTGCCGACGACCATCTGGATACCCTTGAGAAACGGCTCCGGTCGGTCTATCCCGAGACGTTCGACATCGAGCGTACCGAGGTCGATATCGCATCCCGACTCGTACAGCCTGTCGAATTCGATCGCGAGACATTCGTCGAGCACTATGACTCAGGCGAGCTCACGTACGAGTTCGGCCCTGACGAGCAATACGAGTGTGGTACTGACGACAACAGTCAAGCGGGGCCAGGGGACGCCGAATCAGTCGCGGATGGAGGGACGGTCGGCGACCAGTCTCCCGACCACTTCATCGAGATCGGTGATACTGCCCTCGAACTCGCCCCACCAGATGCGATTCCCGAGGATGAGCCACTCACGACGCTTGCCAAACCAACGGTAACATCGGAGGGGACGATACTCGCCCGGCCAGCGACCGAGACCGTCTCCCCACTCGGCGTGCGGTGGCAGGGGTCGGCGACCCGGAAGCAGGACTGGATGACCTCACTCTCGCCATTTACTGCCAACGACGAAGCGGAGCTCCCAGCCGTCGATCAGCCAGGAGGTGCGCTCGCGTCGCTCGTCGACCACCTGATGGAGGCGACAGCACCAGTAGCGTTCCAAGTCGTCTTCCAACGACGCGAGAGCTGGCAGTCCGATGCCGACCTTCGCAAGGAGGACGTCATCGACGGACGGGACACACTCGCCCAGGAGATTATTGGCTCCCTCTTCGAACTCGATGATCAACCGGAGAGTCGGGATAGAAACCAGCTGAGCGACGCGGTTGCAAAACGTGTCGCGGCAATCGAGGCGAAAAATCCGAAGCGGTCGTTCACCGCGAACATCCGCGCAATCGGGATTCCATCCGGTAGTGACGGTCGCGATGATCTCGATGAGCGGATGCAATCACTGGTCCCGGTATTCGACCCGCTTGACGGGCCGTACTATGAGGTGGAGGCCGAACGGTTGCGCGACAGCGGCTTGCGGGCAGCCACGAAAGAACGGAATGCACGAGCGGCGCTGCAGCGGCTCTTGGATCGTGAGATCACGACCGGCCGTGGGAAGAGCCGACCGGAGTTCGTCCTGAGCGGCCGAGAACTCGCGCACTTCGTCCTCGTCCCCTCCTCGGAACAGCTTACTGTCGAAGGGGCACGGGGGACGCGTGCGGAACAGCAGAGTCGGAATCCGTTGCCCCGTCCGCACCAGGACCTCATGCGTGAGTTCCGAGACGGGATGGCAATCGGGTATGCTCTCGACGACACTGGCGAGGCCGAAGACGTGCCGACACACATTCCACCCGGACTGCTGCCCACTCATTACGGCCGGTTCGGAACAACCGGCTCTGGGAAGTCGAAAGCCCTCATCAACGATATGCTGTCGCTGTACGACAACACCGAGGGGCCGACGATCCTCATCATCCCGAAGAACGACGATATGGCCCAGAATTACATGCGGGCTCACGCGCGTCGGTTCGGAATGACCGACCTCGAAGAGAACGTCGTCCACTTCCCGATTCCGGACGTCCTCCCCGGGTTCTCGTTTTTCGATCTCGAACCGTCGATGGAGAGCGGACGACACCGCGAAGACGCCGTCCAACGGAAGGCCGACCACTACGAAGAGATTTTGAAGCTCGTGATGGGAACCGACCGCTACGAGCGGGCGACTGTGGCCCCGACTCTCATCAAGACACTCATCAAGGCCATGTTCGACGAGGAATACGGCCGTGAGAACGGGCTCTACCGAGCGTCGACGGACTACTTCGCCCACCGACAGCTCGAACACGTCGTCGACCAGCTCTGGGAGGCCGGGCCACCGAACGAGAACATCGCCGACGCCCCACGGTCGAGCGACGAGGAAGTCACGCGGACGATTCGACGGCAGCTCCAGTTAGATTCGAACACCTTCGCGAACGTGATGGGTGGTGTCGGAAACCGCCTTGCGTACATCTCACAGGATACGCACCTGCGGCAGATCTTCAACAATACCGAGAACCAGTTTGACTTTCGGGATGTCCTCGACGAGGATACGGTCATCCTCTTCGACCTCGGAGACCTCCGCGACGACGCCGCCCGGATTATGACCGGTGTGATCCTGACCAATCTCGATGCAGCCCTCAAGGACCACAAACAGGCCCTCTCCCAGCACCCGGACGACTACGTCGTGAACTTGCTCGTCGACGAGGCAGCATCGGTTGTGGTCTCCGACATCATGAATGATCTCCTCGAGAAAGGCCGGGGATTCCGGCTCTCTGTTGGCCTGTCGATGCAGTTCCCCGAACAGATGGAGGCTGAAGGTGGGCGGAAGATCTACCTGAATGCTCTGAACAACATCGGCAGTTCACTCATCGGGAAAATCAACGTCGACCGGGAACTGGCGCGAGCGATGGCCCACGAAGAGATGGACCCCGCGGATTTCGCCAATCGGATTCGTTCGTTGCCACGAGGGGAGTGGATCGCCAGCCTGCCAAGCCCGACGTTCGGTGAAACGGGGCCGTATCCGTTCAGTGTCGAACCACTCCCGATTCCACCGGGCCACCCCGAGAGCGAATCCCCGCTCACAGAGCGTGAAGAGGGGCAGTTCACTGAGACACTCTCCTCGATGCACGAGGACATCAATGACGAACACGGCGTGCCGGCCGCAACAGACGCCTCAACAACGAGAACACCGACCGACGGACACGGGGTGCTCGATATCGGGAGCGATGACCTGGACGTCGCGATTGCGACGGTGGTCCGGAGTCTGCAGCTTCGAGAGGAGTGCCGCGAGGAGAACGGCTGGGTGGCCGTTGAAGCAGTTGACGACGAACTCAGACGACTCTTCGACGACGTCGACGCCGAGCCGCCATCGTATGATGCACTCGCGGACATTCGAGAACGATCACGATACCTCGATACGACCGTCGATATCGACGCCGACGAGCTCCGCATCCGGCTCACTGAAGCCGGAGAGGATGTCTCGACACCCGATACTGGTAGCGTGCAGGCCGCTGGTGGGAGTGCCCACGACGCAGCACTCCTCCAGATCGAAGAAGAGCTCACCGCACTCGGTTTCACCGTCTCGATCCTCGCACAGGATGGCAGCGAAAAACCTGACGCGAGGGCGAGCCACCCCGACGTTGCCGATCGATTCGCCATCGAAGTCGAAACGACGACACCCGAGAATCCCGCGAAAGTGCTCACGAATCTCCGGAAAGCCCAAGAAGCAGGGGATATCCCGCTGTTTGTCGTTCGACCAGGAAACGACGAAACTGAGTGGGCCAAGCGCGTTGACGGCATTCTCACACCACCCGTTCGTACCCTCCAGAATGGTGAGACACGGTTCTACACGACTGACTCGAATCTCACGTTCAACGGCGGGGCAACCGAAGAAGGTGGAGTGACTGCCGTCCGCCCGGCGACCGATGACGAGAACGGGACCCAGAATATCTGGCAGCGTGATGGCGACGAGATCGTCCTTCGTGATGCCAGCGAGACGGAACACATCCGCCTCCCATCGCTTGAAAAACTCTCGAAAGATCGTGTTCCGGCCATCTACAGCTACGACCACGCTGCCGACGAGTACGTCGTTTATGAGCATGGTGAGCAACACATCTACGAGACGAAATCGGCGTTCGAGGACGACTGGGTGCGTGTCAAGAAGCCATTCGTCCCCGAAGCCGAACTCCCTGTACCAGATTACACACGTTCGACGTACGGCATCGTTATCCTTCACGATGAGGCGAAATCGGTCGTGTATGAAGACGGTGAGAAGCGGCCACTCTCGGCAATCACTGACGGGGCACTCCGTCCCGCATCGCCCGAATCAGCGGCCGCTGACGAACCACCCAGTCAGACCGACCAGGCAGATGAGACAGTCGAAAAAGAGCAGAAGGACCCATCGCCGCCGTCGTTCGAATCGTTCGTCGATGAATATCTCGTCGAAGACGAGGATGAAGCCGTGCCGAAAGATGACGTATTCGATCTCTACACCGACTGGGCAGAGGCACACGACATCGACGATCCGCTGAATAAGAGCTGGTTCACACGGAAGCTCAACACCCACATCGAGGTAGACTCCACGAAGAAGCGAATCGACGGGGAACCCGTCCCGCATTACACTGGTGTCCGCATCCGGTCTGAAGAAGACTTTCAGCCATGAAATGGACGTACACGATCCAATTCCCGATATCATCGGGACTTCTTGAAACCTGTTCCACCCAAGCTGAATCATGACCTCATCCAATCAAACTCGAAGGTCGCAAATCACTCGACGGCGGTATGTTCCACCCAAATCCTCAATGGGTGGAACACCAACGAACTTGGCGGAATGGGTGGAACACGCTCACGTCCAGCGGTTTGCAACCAGCCATAGTGAGTGTTCCACCCAACAACCAACTAGAATAGAACGGGGGGTCCCCGTTGGGACCAAGGGATTGGATCGCGACGTACAGCAGAGAGCGTTCTGTGCTGGCTCAGAGCCAGTGAGAGCCATGCGAGGTGCTACGTGAGGATGAGTGAGCCTATGATCGACGAGCCGGAGGCGATTCCGGAGACGTTACGCGAACGCGACCAGTGGGTGTGCTGGCGCGAGGAGGAGCGAGACGGCAAACCGACGAAGATTCCGGTGACGCCAGGGGCTGGGGGGTTCGCGTCAGCAACAGAGTCGGAGACCTGGGCGAGTTTCGAGGCAGCACTCGACTACAGCGAGACAGAGCACGCCGATGGTATTGGGTTCGTGTTTACTGACGACGACTCCATCGTCGGCATCGATCTGGACGACTGCCGCGATCCCGAGACAGACGACGTCGACGACGCGGCGCTGGACATCATTGAGCGATTCGACTCCTACACCGAGGTGTCACCGTCCGGTACCGGCTATCACGTCCTGATCACTGGCGCACTCCCCGAGGGGCGGAACCGGCGCGGGAGCGTCGAATTGTACGACACGGCACGCTTTTTCACCGTCACTGGCGACCACGTCGAGTGGACACCAACGCGCGTTGCACGCCGGCAGGACGCGCTCACAGCGATTCACCGCGAGTACGTCCAGGACACAGAGCGTGACACAGCCTCCGAGTCCGAACAGCGTGATGGCACTGACGCCCGGTCACCGACGACCGACGCAGCCGACGTCGACGTCGACCTCGAAGACGAGGACATCCTCGAAAAAGCGCGAAACGCATCGAACGGCGAGAAGTTCGAGCGGCTCTGGAACGGGAATACGGTCGGCTACGACAGTCAGTCCGAGGCCGACATGGCGCTGTGCTGTTTGCTGGCGTTCTGGACCGGTGGTGACCGGACCCAAATGGAGCAGCTGTTCCGCCAGTCGGGATTGATGCGGGAGAAGTGGGACGAGGTCCACTACGCTGACGGGTCGACGTACGGCGAGAAGACCATCGAGCGAGCGATTGCGACCACGTCGGAGTTCTACGACCCGGACGCCGGCGGCGATACCGAAGATTCTCACGGCCAACCTGACGGGGTCACTGCTGGTAGTACGCCAGACGACGCAGACCGGAGTCGTGCGTATCTGGCGGAGAAAAACCGCTTGTTGAGCGAGCGCGTCGACGAACTCGAGGCAACACTCGAACAGAAGACTGAGCGGATCGAGACCCTCGAAACAGAGATCGAGCGCCTCACCGACGACCGCGAAGCCCGTGAGCAGGAGACTGCGCAATCCCACGAGGAAGACTCCGGTACGGGGAACGAGACCGGTGATGACTCAGAGCCAGCCTCGCTGTTGCATCGATTCTTCGGTGGCCAATCTTAGTAGTGGCGCCGCTTCACCGCCATCCGAAAACCTCTCTCGAGCGTTCTGATTCTGCGAGCCGAGAAGATTAACCAACAGACTCGCTATATCGCGCTATTTGTTGGTTAACTACGCTCAATCTCGCCGCAAAATGGGGGCTATCGCAGGATACTGTTGTTCGGGAAACTATTCCTCGAAGTAAGAACTATATCCTTAGACCTGCAATTCTGAGTATGTCCGAGACAGACGCCGCCGATGGGCCACCTCCCTTTGAGGATGCGTTCGCCAGCGACGACGTCGAACAACGCATCTACGGCACCATCCTGCAGACCCGCGAGCCGACGACGGCAAGCGCGATCGCCGAACGAGCAGAGTGTGACCCCAAGACCGCCCGGAAGTATCTGGGCTGGTTCGACGACCTCGGCATCGTCACCCGACACGATGGCCATCCAGCCACCTACGAGCGTAACGACGCGTACTTCGAGTGGCGACGCATCAACCAGCTCGCAGCCGACCATTCTGTCGAGGAACTCCAGGATCGCGTTCGTGAGCTGACAACGCGCATCACCGAGTATGAGGAGGCGTACGACGCCGCGTCACCGGCTGCCGTCGACGCCGTTACCGCCGCGGAAGCCAGCGACGAACGGACCATCGACGACGTGTACAGCGACCTCGGCGACTGGGCGACCGCCCGCGAAGAGCGAGACTGCTACGAACGGGCGCGCCAGCAACGCACGGGTAGCGAACGCGAACAGGCATCCGGGTAGCCCGCTCGATGGTGCCACCGACAGGCGATGGTGGGAGCCCGGCCCCCATCGATCGCCCAATCCTCGAGTTCCTTCAGACACGGCTCCAAGCGACGAGGCAGGTCTCCGAAGCGGTCATCACGGATGCAAGCGGCCATCTCGGGCTTCAGGTCGTCTTTGCCTCATCGTACTACCCAGCACCCGTCGACGACGCAACCCTGACTGTCCGCTGGTACACGAACGACGACTTCACAATCCACTATCGAGAGGTCCATTCGGAGCACACCTGGGAATGCCGATGGGATCAGCATCCGAACCCCCACAATACGCGCGACCACGTCCATCCCCCGCCCACCGCCCCGACACCCGGTGATGATGACTCCTGGCCGACCGATCATCGTGATGTCCTGCAACTGGTCCTCGACGAGGTCGAAGACCGGATTGCAGTACTGTGGGACGAATAGACGACTCCCCCGCAGTGGCGTTTATCGCGCCGACCAAGGGTGACGGCGCTCAGCCCGATAGGCACCACCACGAGAGCCGTCGTGGTGTCCAGTCTGGTGTCAGCTGAGTGCAGTCACAGGTGAATCCATGTCTACGTTCAGTAACTCCGAGACAGCGAGTGCATCGCCGTCAGAAAACCACACGAGGCCACCCCGAGAGACCGAGGACACAGATTCGCAGCCGTCGTGGCCAGACGATGCCAGCAGCGAGGATGGAACGCCAACGCTCAGGCTGAACCACTGTCCGGAATGCGGGGCTCGTCGCTTCGTCTCGAAACTCCTCGTGTACGAGGTCACAGGCTACGACGAGGGCGGCGAGCAAGAATTCCGCCGCCAGCACGTCCGGGCAGAGTTCGAATACACCTGCAGCGATTGCCAGACGACACTCCGGACGCTTCCCGCAGATCGCCGCGATTACTACGATGAAGTCGCAGTCCTCGAAACGGAACGACGGGCAGCCCTCCGTGATCAACTCCGCCAGCTGGGGAGGCGGGTTTGGCAGCGCCTTGCAGCGCGGACGACGTGGCTGGCACTCGGGCTCGTGACACTCGTGACCGGGCTCGTGATCGCACTCTAACAGACCGACAGGGACCGACAGCAAGGGGTGGCTCACAGTAGGTGTTGGAGTAGCGTCATGCTCCCTTCCAACCAGGAACGAGGCTAGCTGAAGGCAGATCGCTGACGTAGGACATCGTGCCCGCACCGCAGGTGTGTCTATCGGCGCCAGGAGGCGTGAGGCGCGCTCGAAGCGCGTGCAGAAGCGTGAGTTCCTATGCCTGGTCAAGATATCATCGACGACACGACAGACGACTACGAACGACTCGAAAACGAACTCGTTGCACAGGATCGGGATGCGTCCCGAGTCGCGACGGCGGACATCGATGAGGCGACTGCCCGCCGTCTCGTTGGCGACCTTGTCGAGGACGATGTGGTGACGCCGATCCCTGACCAACGCATTCTCGTCCACGAGCCCAGTAGCAAGCCCTTCGAGTCGATCACCCAGCTCGCTGTGTTCCATCGTGGCTGGCAGGCCGCCACCGACGCCGACCCGGAGGACAACTGATGCAACAGACGCTTTCTGGGTGTGCGTTCTGCGATTCACCGCCCGGTGCAGAGATGGGCGAGGCGCATACGTGGGGGAAAGACGAACGGGTGACGCACCCAATCTGTGTCGACTGCGCCACCCAGACGCGGTCGGATCCCGACGAGCGCGACCACCACGCCTGCGACGGGTGCGGACTGGTCGTCGACGCCCTCGCGGCACTTACCCGGTTCCGCGTCGAACTCGGCCATCTCGAGGGGCCGCTCCAACTGTGTGCTCGCTGTAGCCCTGGTGGGCTCGCGACGTACTGGACGCGTGACCTCGAGGAGCATCTCGTGGCCGAGTGACGGTCGGCCGAGTGAGGCTCACATCGTACACACGAAAACGGCTAAGTGCGTTGGCTCACAATGTACACATCATGAGCACCGATAAGAAGCGCGTGCAGTTTCGGGCCCCCGATCGCCTCATCGACCGGGCCGACGCACTGGCCGCAGTCCTCGGGGAAGACCGAACAGACGTCCTCGTGACCGCGCTTCGGGAGTACCTCCAAGAAGCTACTCACGACGACGCACTCACCCAGGAGATCGCTGCCGCCTATTACGACGATGAGATCACCTTCGAGCAACTCAAAGCGCTCGTCGGCGCCGAGGAGGCGGCAAACCTCCGAGTGTTGAAACAGCAGTTGGACGAGGACTTCATCGACGAGGTCGCCGACGCTTAGATGTCGCGGCTTATCGCAGACGCCTCCGCCCTCGTGAGTCTCGGCATCGTTACTGACGACGATCCCGATCCACTCGCACTTTGTCTCTCCCGGTACGAGGTCGTCGTCCCAACGGCGGTCATCGATGAACTCCGAGAGATCGCCTCCTACGATGACGTCCATGGACACGCCGCGTCCGCCGTCCTCGACCAAACGGAGTCATTCACGACACAATCGGTGGACCTCGATGCCGAGTTCCCCCTCGATGACGGTGAAAACGCGGCGGTCACGCTCGCGAACGATCTCGATGCTGCGCTCTTCCTCTGTGACGAGTTCAACCAACTTGGCTTGATCCACGCCTCCCTCGCTGATACCAGGCTCGTCACAACACCGACACTGCTCTCGGTTCTCGTTCGAACTGAACACCTATCAGCTGCTGATGCGCGGCTGCTCCTCGATGCGATCAGTGACGCCCGTAGCTGGGGCGCGAACAGTTACGTGCAGCGAGCTCGCTCGTTGCTCGAGGAGCCCTGACACCATGGAGGATCCTTCGAAGTGATTTGGAATGTCCGATAACGACGCTCTCTACGACGTTCGTGAACGAACGAAGAACCCCGAGCACGCATCAGTTGACGACGTGGTCGAACTCATCCTCGAGCGCGCACAGCATCCCCGGACGGAGCACCGGGACGCACATCTCGACGAGATGATGGCGACTGTCGTCGACAGGTACGGGACCGGCCCCGTCCGAACTGTTATCCAACGTATCCTCGTCGACCACCACCCCTTTCGGACTGCCACGCATGACCTCGAGATGCGTAACGTCGACGGTGTTCGTATCGGGACAGCAGCCGGCCAGTTCCTTACAGAATTGAACGCGCAGCACGACGATTGAAATACAGTTTCTGAAAGCCCTCGGCCGCTCGGCATCCCGCGACCACCGCTGCGCTCCTCGTGCCTGTGGTGCTTGCGGGGTCGGGGGACGACCGAGACGGCCTCGCCCTTTCTGAGTCCGCCAGGACGGTAGATGCCTCACCGAGCGACGTAGCCGGCTGAACAGGTGTGTACGTAGCGGCCCGCCCCGCTCGCCGCTGCCGCCCTCCGCGTCGCTCGCGACCGACCATTCCGGGCGTGCGGGCGCTCTCCGCACCGCCCGCGCCCGTTCCGGGCTAAAATGCATGTGCCCTCGGCGCCAGCGGGTATCCCCGTCGGTTGCGCCCCTTGCGGGCTTTCGCGTTCCAGCGCTTTGTGCCGCCTGCGCTGTCGCGCGCCACACCGCGGCGCGCGTTCTCGGCGACAGTCGCCCTGGACACGGACCCGCACATCGGGCCGGACACGAGCGGGCATATCCCGCTGGCCGCTCGCTTCGGGCGGGTCGGCGCGCGGTGCTGGTTGGATGGCCCCCCAGGCGCGCTCTCGCTCGCGCCCACAGGGCGCTCGCGAAGGCGCGAGCGAGAGCGCGCAGACGAGTCTGTCGGTCGTTGTCGTCGAGGAAATCCGCGATGTAGTAGCATCGCGGTGTCGGGCGCGTGAGCGCCTTCAGGTCAAGTGAAGACCAATGTCAAGTAACAACGCCACCAGTAATGTAGTTTCGGTCGATGAACAGGCTTTCGAGAAACACGATGAAGCCGAGGTCGACGAGGACGGATTCGAGGTCGTCGACGAGACGCCGGAGTTCCGGGCGACGGTCGACATGGAAGTGCAGGCGAAGGTCGATTCCAACCATCCGGACGCGCGGGTCGAAGAAGGCCCGGATCACCTGTTCGGGAAGACCCTCGAACAGGAAGAGCGAATCGAAGCACGGGAAGCCGAGTTGGAGCACATCAGTGCCCAAGCCGAACTCAGTCACCAGGAGGGACGCGCGAAGCGGACGCGGGAGGTCGTCGTCGAGCAGTGTGGCCGTGAGGAACCAGAGACGGTGGAGGGCACGGATCCCCGGGAGAAGCTGACGCAGAGCGAACTCGCGGCGGTGAACGAGCAGGCGATGCGGATCAGCGACGAGGTGACGGGCGGCTGGTCGAGAGCGGTCGTCGCGAAGCAGCTGGCCGAGAAGGTGCAACGGGGAGAGGACGTGACGAAGGCGGTGCTGGAGACGCTCGAGGAACTGAAGGCGGTACCGGGAGCGATCGTGCCCATCGCGGATGTGCCGGACGTCCCGGTTGGAGAGGTGACGGTCGAAGGCGAGGTTACCGAACTCTGGACTCCCTCGGCGTCGAACATCCAACAAGTCGGGCTGATCGAAGACGAGAGCGGCCGCACGAAATTCACGGTCTGGGAGAAGAGCGGGAAAACGGTGGTTCGAGAGGGGCAGACGGTCAGATTCCGCGCTGTCAAGAAGAACTGGTATCAGGGTCGTTGCAGTCTCGCGATCACAGGCTGGAGTCGCATCGAATTCCCAGAGCGCGGCCGCTGGTGGGAATAGCCGGGGCAACGCACCCCTTTTTTGCTGGTGTGTAGCGGTCACCGCCACCTCCCACCACCTCCACGGTCCGGGCTGCTCACGGCGCTGCGCGCCGTTGCGCGGCCGGGCTTTCGCCACTGCACCCCATCGGAGTCAGCGCCGTCCCGTGTGGTGTATTTGTGCCCCCTCATGGGTGAGGGGCATTCCGAGAGACGGAGACCAGGTGATCCCCCTCGTGAGTATCATGGCAACCAGAGAGATCTACGAAACGACGTTCGACGAAGACGTCCAAACCGAGACAGAATCGAACCAGTGTCCCGAGTGCGATGGCCGGGTCACCACCAACGCGGTCGAAACCGTCTGCGAGGACTGTGGCCTCGTCGTCGACGAGCAGCGAATCGACCACGGGCCGGAGTGGCGAGGATTCGACGAAGACGAGCGCGAGCGGACGGGTGCGCCGCTCACGGCGGCACGGCACGACCGGGGCTTGTCGACGGAGGTCGGGCGCGGCACCGATGCGAATGGCAACGCACTCTCCGGGCGGAAGCGGCGGCAGCTATCCCGGATGCGACGAGAACAGTCTCGGGGTCGGTTTCAGTCGAAAGCCGAGCGCAACCTTGCCCACGGGCTCGGTGAAGTCCGCCGGATCGCGAGCGCACTCGAATTGTCCGAGACGATCCGTGATCAGGCGTGTCGGCTCTTTCGGAGTGCTCAGAACGAGGATCTCCTGCGGGGCCGGTCGATCGAGGCGATGGCTGCCGCGAGCGTCTACGGCGCCTGTCGATGTAACGGGCGTTCGCGAACGCTCGAGGACGTCATCGACCCGGCGCGCGTCGAGCAATCGCGGGTGACGAACGCGTACAAGACGCTGAATACCGAGCTTGGACTCCCCGCCCAACCCGTGACACCCAGTGCGTTCGTCCCACGATTGGCGTCAGAGCTGGACGTCTCCGACCAGATCCGACAGCGGGCCCGGCAGCTGGCGGAGGAATCCGAATCAACGCAAGTGACGACGGGCGTCCGGCCGTCGGGGTTCGCCGCTGCCTGTCTCTACAAGGCGGGGCGCGAACAGGGCCGGTGGCTCACACAGTCCGAAGTCGCAGCGGTCGCGAGCGTCTCACCGGTAACCGTTCGGACCCACCGAGACGCACTGGAGGAACTGGCTGTGTAACGGAACGCAGGCTATAGGTTTGCGTATCTGTTGAGTGATTGAATTGAGAGCTATCCTTTACAACTGAAGACGAAGCATGTTGCGATCAGACCACTCTATGACCGGGCAGTACTCTGACTACGAAGAGCTCCGGCCGCTCGGTGAAGCGACGCATATTCCCGACGATGAACTCGCCAGCTGTACCGACGGGGAGCCCCGACGTCAGCGAACAGACGAAGCGCACGCAGGCTATCCAGACGATACGACGGCACCTGCGGCCGAGTGTGACTCCTGTGGGGCGTCGATCCCTGCTGGCCAGTCGAAGTGCCGGTTCTGTCTCACGAATCATCTCGATGAACCCACCGTTCCACGAGACACCCCTGATTCGGAATATGATCTCCTCCATATCATCCATGTCCTCGTCGAAGCGCGGTCGTTCTACGGTGCCGTTGCAAAGGGCTCTGCGGCGGCCTCGCTCCTCGCGAAATCGGAGTCCGACCCAGCGGTCGACGACTGCCAGTTGATCTACGATCTCGACGAGGAACCAGCAGCGCAGCTTACCGACCAGTGGCCTTCGCTCTCCGCGGCGACCCGGGTCACATCAGAAAGCGGAGCACAGTTGCTTGCGGCCGCTCGTGAGCGGACGATGTGGACAGACACGACGCAGTCGCGTCGCGACGGCGAGCACGCGACGTTCCTCTACGACGAAACCGGGAGCGAGGTTCGAACCGAAGATCGTCTTGCAAGCCTACGTGAGGACGCAGACGACGACCTCTGGCTGGTGCCAGCGATTGCGCTCCAGGAATCCGTTGACAAGACCGATACCGAACAGCCACGACGCGAGCGTCCAAACAGAACCCACCTCGAGTGTCGAGAGTGTGATCGGGAGACTAAGCATCGATTCCGCGAATTCGAGGCTATCCCCGATGACGAGTGGACCGGGCAGCCAATGTGGGGCTGTCAGCGGTGCGGCACGCCCCGCTATGGGCCCGAACCCGAAGCCGGTCAATAGAGACAGTGTCAGTTTAACCAACGAATCCTGATATCGATTCGTTCTGTTGGTTAACTGGAGGTCAGTTCGTGATCACTCCCGGACTGCCCCGCTGACTGCCCGCCGGTGTTTTTTCGCGCCGTAAATTGGCGGAGGCGCACACATGGACCCACGAGACACCCCCGGCTATCGACTCCACCGCGCGCTCAGCAGCCTCACCAGTATCGATATCGACCAATTGGAGCCCGCTGATCGAGAGCGAATTAGCACCGCGACGACGCTCCTCGAGCAGGTGGATTTTCTCACCCAACCGAATACGACGAGGGACGGTGACGTCAACAGAGAATCCTGACAGCTCGACGCGTCGGCAGCGCAACGTCCTGTGGTCGTCACAGCGTGAGCAGTTGTTCGCCCCCTGAAGGGGTGCGGGGGCGCGAGACCGCTCCCGAGAACAACCCATGGCAACACTCCAAGCCGCAACGACATCGACCGGCGCGCTCGTAACAGACCCACAGGCCGTCCGCCAGCTCTGTGAGAACCACTGCTTCGGGACGCTCAACTGGGAAGTGGACGACGACGGCGAACTCGTCATCTGGGGCTACGACAGCTTCGAAGTGTACGAGGCCCGTGAGAACGGTCTTCCTGACTACGACGGTGGCATCGTCACTCACGAGTTCCTCCGGTCGCTCGCGGAGTATCTCGAACCGAACGAAGAATTCGACATCCAGACAGCCGGATTTACCAAGTGCCGGTTTCCCGTGCTGGCGAAACGGTACGTCGTTCGCGACGGCGAAGTCCTCCACGCGGACCTCAGTTCCCCCGACCCGATCGACGAGTAGCGTTGTTCGTCCCCCGGGAGGGGTGCGGGGCGATCCAGTCGTGGGTCGTCCTGCAAGGTGATTGTTCAATGGGCCACCGCGCACTCGTTGCGTACGAACGCACAGACGGACAGTACACGCTCCACTACTCTCATTGGGGTGCAGCGAATCTCAAGCTCAAGCACCGAATATCGGCCGAAACACCGTTCGGTGGCGACGACACCGACTCGAAGTGGGCGAAACAGCTGCTGGCGGAACTGGCCGATGGCCTTGAGGCAGATGCGGTCGACGGCTACCTCGCTGGCGAAGATCGACCGTCGACAGTCGTCGAGCCGAAGCCCCGTGCCACCGGGCTCACCCTCGACGAGATCGTCGCTGACCACCTCGACTACCTCCACCACGAGGCGTTCTTCGTGGTGTCGACGACGTTCGAGGTGACCGCCTACCGGACGCTGTGGTTCGGCCTGCAGTACGATTCGGAGACAGTCGAACAGGGAGAGACGGTCGGGAACGGCGCGCTTGCGACGGTGCGCTGGTACGACGGCGAGCCGGTCGGCGACGGCCACCTGCAGGGGCAGTTCGCGGCCCTCAAAGACGTCGTCGGCGACATGCTCGACAAGGGCGTCTTCACACCGTCAACGGCGAGACAGTACCTGAAACGGAAGCTGGCCGCGCGAGTCGGAGACCGACAGGAGCTGCTCATTCCGACCGGAGAATCACCCTTCGAGACAGCGAGTCTCGGCAAGTCGTAACACCAATCCCTTAGTGGATATCGGGGGACGTCTAAGTATGTCAAATCAGTCTGAAGATGGCGTTCGTGTTTGGCTTGTCGAACGGACGTACTCCGATGACGAACAGAACCTGATCATCCTCACCTACGCAACGCCCGATGGCGAACAGTACTATCGGAAGGAGCGGGCGCTAACCTCATTTACCGATGTCCGAGATACGACGGCAGCAGTCGATGCTGAACTCGACAATCTTGGCATGGTCGATGAGCCAGACCTCCAGGAACAATACGCGGCCGAAGCGCAGCGAATGCAGGAGGTCCACGACCCGGACGACGTGATCTGATACCCGCCAGTAGACATCACCCCGGACCATGGGTTATGCCGTAGGAGGCCGTACACAGGATATGCGCGAACTCATCTTCGCACTCGAATACGAGCCGGGCTGTAACCGGGTGGCTGACGCTCTCGCCGACCACTCCGACGCCCGCGTCCGCTCGCTCTCGCTGCACGCCACTGCCGAACGTCTCTGGCGGGTCGACCATGCTACCGGAACTCCTGAGGCGCTCGACGCTATCGAGGACGCCTTTCTCACCGGCGACTACTACGCCGACTGTCTGGCGACTGAGGATTGCGGCGCCACACAGACGACTCGTGTGCTGGATCGGACGGACGACACGCTCGTCCTCTACTCCGACTGGGAGCGCACCCCTACCTGCGCCTCAGTCCCCCACATTGCTCGCGACCATCTCGGCGACGGCGTGCTGTTCGAGACTCGTCACGAGGGTCGCCACTACACGTGGCGACTCATCCACTCCGGTGAGGGCGACGTGGCGGCGTTCTTCGACGCTCTCAAAGTCGCCGTCGGGGAGTGCGCCCAGATGGAGATGCTTCGCACAGCGGACACGACGACAGCAGCTGGGGGACGCGACGGGACACCGAGCGGCCTCCCGCCAGCCCAGGAGGCCGCTCTTCAGGCCGCGGTCGAACACGGCTATTACGAGTCGCCCCGCGAGGTCGACGTCGGCGAGCTCTCCGAGCATCTCGACGTGCCACGGTCAACACTCACCTACCGACTCCGGCGGACGGAAGAACATTTAGCGAAGCAACATGTCGCCGGCGAGCGGGTAGCTGAAGAACGGCTGGCATCGCACTGAAGGCCGCAGTTGGAATATTCCAACAAAGACATATCGAACTCCCGCTCCTACCGTGAGGTAATGACAGAGAATCCGGACGCAGCAGGAGGAACGAGCGGCGGCGGACAGCGACGTGAGCTGACCGCCCGCCTCGCCGTTCCCGAGATGGACTGTCCCTCTTGCGCCCAAAAGGTGGACAAGAGCCTCCAGCGTGTCGACGGCATTACTGACGCCACGCTCCAGCCGACCACCGGCACGGCCAACGTCACGTACGACCCTGATCGGACCAGCGAAGCCGACGTAGTCAAGGCGATTGAAGGCGCCGGCTACGAGGTCGTCGGAGGCTCGGACGCCGAGGGCGAGGATGAGGACAACCAGGCGACCGATGGCGTCGACATCGCGCCACCATCGGAGGTCTGGACGAGTCCTCGCGCGAAGAAGACGTGGCTCGGCGCGGCGTTCGTCACGCTCGGCCTCCTCTTCGAATTCCTCCTCACCGGACAGAACGTCACGGTGGCGAGCGTCCTCGAGTACCCGCTCCACATCGCAGATGTCCTGTTCCTCGGCGCCGTCGCGGCCAGTGGCATCCCGGTCGTCCGTAGCGGGTACTACTCCGCGAAGAACCGAAGCCTCGACATCGACCTGCTGATGGGGACGGCGATCATCGCGGCGACCGGTATCGGCTACTTCGTCGAGGCCGCTACGCTGGCCGTCCTGTTCAGCATCGCCGAGCTGCTCGAGGACTACGCGATGGACAGGGCCCGGGACTCCCTGCGCGAGCTGATGGAACTCTCGCCCGACGAGGCGACCGTCCTTCGCGATGGTGAGGAAGTGACCGTTCCCGCCGAGGAGGTCGACGTTGGCGAGACCGTCGTCGTCCGCCCCGGCGACAAGATTCCGCTCGACGGAACGGTTATCGACGGCGAGAGTGCAGTCGACCAGTCGCCGATCACGGGCGAGAGCGTCCCCGTCGACAAGACCGCCGGCGACGAGGTCTACGCCGGCGCGATCAACGAAGAGGGATACCTCGAGGTAGAGGTCACCTCGACCGCTGGCGATTCGACGCTCTCGCGCATCATCGAGATGGTCCAGGGCGCACAGGCGAAGAAGACCGAGTCTGAGCAGTTCGTCGACCGCTTCTCCGGCTACTACACACCCCTCGTCGTCGTGCTGGCAATCCTGACCGCCGCTATCCCGCCGCTGGTTATCGCCGACCCCATCTCGGTCGACCTGGCCGGATACGGATTCACCTTCGCGAGCGACTGGCAGACGTGGTTCATCCGGGGGCTCACCTTGCTGGTGATCGCCTGCCCGTGTGCGTTCGTCATCTCCACACCCGTCTCGGTGGTGTCGGGCATCACCAGCGCCGCGAAGAACGGCGTCCTGATCAAAGGCGGCAACTACCTCGAGGCGATGGGCGGGGTCGACGCCGTCGCCGTCGACAAGACCGGGACGCTCACCAAGGGCGAACTCGCCGTCACCGACGTCGTCCCGGTCGGTGACACCACGGAGACCGATCTGCTCCGTCGCGCCGCCGGGCTGGAGCGGCGCAGTGAGCACCCCATCGCTGCGGCGATTCTCGCCCGTGCTGAGGAGGCGGGCGTGGGCAATCTGCCCGACCCGACTGGCTTCGAGAGCCTCACCGGGAAAGGCATTCGGGGCGAGATCGACGGCGAGACGTACTATGCGGGCAAGCCCGCGCTCTTCGAGGAGCTGGGCTTCGACCTCGCTCGGGCACGCCGCGAGACGGACGGCGGCGTCGTGGCGGAAGAGGCGGCCGAGCCCAACGACGGGGCGTTCGCCGAGAATGCACTCTCCGCGCTGGAACGGGAGGGCAAGACGGTCGTTATCGTCGGGACGGAGTCGGAACTGCTGGGTGCGATCGCCATCGCCGACGAGGTTCGCCCGGCCTCGAAGCGGGCCGTCGAACGCCTGCACGAGCTGGGCGTCGAGCGCGTAGTGATGCTGACCGGGGACAACGAGGGCACCGCCCGCGCCATCGCCGAGCAGGTCGGTGTCGATGAATATCGCGCCGAACTCCTACCCGACGAGAAGGTCGACGCGGTCGAAGAGTTACAGGCGAAGTACGGTGAGGTCGCGATGGTCGGCGACGGCATCAATGACGCCCCCGCGCTCGCCACTGCGGAGGTCGGCATCGCGATGGGCGCGGCGGGCACCGACACCGCCCTCGAAACGGCTGATATTGCGTTGATGGGCGACGACATCGGGAAACTCCCGTACCTGTACGACCTGTCGCATACGGCCAACGGCGTGATCCGGCAGAACATCTGGGCGAGCCTCGGCGTGAAGCTCCTGCTCGCGTTAGGCGTGCCGCTGGGCCTGGTCAGCGTTGCGCTGGCAGTCGTTGTCGGAGATATGGGGATGAGCCTCGGCGTCACCGGGAACGCGATGCGGTTGTCACGAATCGAGCCCGATCGAATCATCGACGCCTGATTCTGCGGCGGAAAAGGCGGCAGGGCGCTCTTCTTTCGGGACTTACCTCCGCTACATCGAGACAAGTTGTGGTTTGTCTGGGGCAGAAAGGACTGAGCCTGCTCTGTTGAATCCGGAGACGGCGAGCGGATAGCGTCGCTGTGAAGGGACAAGCGAAGCGGAAGAATCGGATGTGTCCAGCACCCTCTTCCGCTTCGTTAAACAGGCAGTGTCGCTGGCTCAAAA
>NZ_JAMQOT010000019.1 GCF_029502005.1 Natrinema salsiterrestre
TCTTTAGAGAGATTAAACGTCGTACCTCTTCGTTCTCAAACTGTTTTAGTCACGCAAAACCGTCAACAGCCGAATCGTGGCTCCAAGCCTTCGCCGTCTGGCACAATGCTACAAACTAAACACGACCTCGTGTTACGTACTAACATTTATGACGGATGCCGACGTAGGTGGTATCGAATGGGTCCTGTTAACATGCGACTCGTCGAGCAGGCCAGGTCGATCTTCGCTGAGCTGGGTTACACCGTCGAAGGCAACGGCCCCGAGTTCCGCGCCGAACGAGCGTGGAAAGTCGTCCACGTCAATACCGTTCTCGAGGCGGGAGAGCTCCCGACATCGTCCTCGGGACAGTTCCACTGTTTCGTCGCCGAACCCGAGGACGCGGACGACCTCGAGGCGCGACTCGAGGGAGCGAATCCGAACTACGAGTGGGCGATCATGGTCGTCGACGGGGAGGACTATCAGGTCGAACGAGCGCCCCCAGGACCGCGAGTCTCGGCGTAGAACCGTCGAACCGCGAAACCAACTACCCGTCGCTTATTCTTCGAGTGCGCGTCGCGTCGCAGTCACACCGGCACCCGGATCGACGTCCGCGCCCATCGACTCGAGGACGTCGCCCAGCGCCGTCACGACGTAGATCACGTTCTCCGGCCGCGCGGAGTAGCCCATACAGCCGATCCGGAAGATGTCACCCGCGAGGTCTCCCAGCCCGCCGGCAATCTCGAGGTCGTACTGCTCGAGCAGTGCGTCACAGACCTCGCCGTCGTCGATCCCGTCGGGAACGCGGACTGCGTTCAGGCTCGGCAGCCAGTACTCGTCGCGGGCGTTCATCGCGAGTCCCATCGCCTCGACACCAGCTTTCAGCGCGCCGGCCAGTCGCTCGTGGCGCGCCCAGCGGTCTTCGATCCCTTCTTCGGCGACGAGTCGCAGGGCTTCCCGAATCGCGTAGACGTTCGTGATCGGTGCCGTGTGGTGGTACGCGCGTTCGTCGCCCCAGTAGCCCTCGAGCAGGGAGAGGTCGAGGTACCACGAGCGGGGGTCTTCCTCGCGCGAGAGGACCTTCTCCATCGCACCGTCCGAGAGGGTGAGCGGGCTCGCGCCGGGCGGACAGGAGAGACACTTCTGGGGGCCCGAGTACGCCACGTCGATGTCCCACTCGTCGACTCGCAGCTCGACGCCGCCCAGCGAGGTGACGCTGTCGGCGATCACGAGCGCGTCGTGGTCGTGGGCCGCGGCGGTGAGTTTCGGCACCTCGGGCTGGAGCACACCGGTACTCGTCTCCGCGTGGACGAAGCCGAAGACGTCCGGGTCGTATTCGGCCAGCGCATCGGCGACGTCGTCGGGGTCGAGCGGTTCGCCCCACGGCGCATCGACTTCGACGACGTCGCCGCCCGCTCGCCGGGCCATCGACGCCATTCGGCCCCCGAAGTAGCCGTTCGTCGGGACGAGCATTGTATCGCCCGGCTCGACGACGTTGCCGATCGCCGCCTCCATCGCGGCGGACCCGGTCCCGGAAACCGGAATCGTCCACTGATTGTCCGTCCGGAACGTGTACCGCAACAGCTCCTGGACCTCGTCCATGATCTCGATGAACGAGGGATCGAGGTGACCGACGAGCGGCGTGCTCATCGCGCGAAGCACGCGCGGATTGACGTCGCTCGGTCCGGGGCCCATCAGGGTCCGATCCGGGGGTGTGAGTTCGCCGACGGATGGCGCGCGAGCCGTCTCGTTCGACGCTTCCTGAGCCATGGGCGTGTGCTCGAGTGCCACTTGCAAAGACCTACCGGCAGCGGCGAATTACAGCCCCGCGATCGACCGACCCGGCGGCCGGTCTTCCGGTTTCGTCCGACCGGATCTCTCCCGATCCGGCCAATATGTACCGAACGATGTCACGTGACACGGCTGCGAGTCGCTTAAGCCGACGCACCACTTAGCCGATACATCGTGTTCATCGGCCACGGACTCCTCGCGTTCGCCGTCGCGGCGCTCGTCGCCGACTGGCGAGGCTGGGAGCCTCGCCGGGCCCTCCTCGTCGGTGCCCTGGCGGGTGCGTTCGCGACGATCCCGGACGTGGACGTCGCGTACGCGCTCGTGGGCCTCCTCGAGTGGCGGGCGGCGGACGGTGCGGTCGGTGCGCCGACGGCCTTCTGGGACGCGAGTCGGGGTGTGCACCGCTCGGTCACCCACTCGCTGGTCGTCGGTGCGGTCGCCGCACCGGCGTTCGGCCTGCTCGCCGCCCGCAGCGGTTCCGATCGCGTCTACTCCGGTCGTGCCCGACTCGCTCACGCCGCCGGGTCGGCCCTCCTCGTCGCTCTCGTCGCGATCGCGCTCGTCTGGGGCGGCCCGATCGCCGCGTTCGTCACGGGACTGTTCGTCGCGAGCGGCGTCCTCGTCGCACGCGCGGTCGCTCGCGTCTCGACGTTCCCGCCGGCGACGGTCGCCATCGCCGCGCTCTGGGGGCTCTGGTCACATCCGTGGGGCGACCTCGTCACCGGCTCGCCGCCGGAGTGGTTCTTCCCCTTCCCCTCCGCAATCCTCGAGTCCCGGCTCGTCCTCAGCGCCGATCCGACGCTGCACCTGCTCGGCGCGTTCGCGATCGAGCTCGCCACTATCTGGTTCGCCCTTGCTGTCATCTGTCGGCTCACCGATCGGTCGATCCTCGGGACCGTCGACCGTCGGGCCGCGGTCGGCGTCGCGTACGGCGTCGCCCCGCTCGCGGCAGCGCCGCCGACTCTCGCGGTGTCCTACCACTTCGTCTTCTCGATCCTCGGTCTCGGCGTCCTCTGTGGCGTCGTTCGGGATACGCCATCGCTGGTGCGCCCCCGAGCGATCGATCGCGGCCTGCCCTCGACCGACGGCGTCCTCGAGGTGGTGTTGACGGCGCTGGCCGCCGTGACCGTCGCGCTCGTCTCCTACGTCACGGTCTACGTCTCCGTCATCGGTCCGGCGTGACCGCCGTCACGTCTCGGCCCCTCGTCGGAACCCGGGACGACTACACATGTTTTAGTGAGAACGGTCAGTAGCAGTCACTGTGTCTCAGACGTCACTCGAGAAACTGATCGGGGACGACCGAACCAACGCGGCGATCGCGTGGCCGCTGGTCGCCGCGATCGGGGCGATCGGCGTCGGCGAACTCGCGACGGGCAGCGGGTTCCTGTGGGCGACCTTCGCGGCAGTACTCGTCGCTCTCGCCTTGCTCCCGCCGATCGCCTTTCGGTCCTCGCTCGTAATGCTCCCCTGGGAAGTCTTGCTTTTGGCGGCCCTGCCCGTCCTCGGGATGGCCCTCGGAGCCGACCGGCTGACCGGCCACTTCGCGGCGTACCTCTCGGTCGCGGCGATCGCGCTCGTCGTCGTCGTCGAACTCCAGTCGTTCACGTCGGTGCGGATGACGCCGACCTTCGCCATCGTTCTCGTCGTCGTCGCGACGATGGCGGCGGCGGGACTGTGGGCCCTTCTCAGATGGAGCGCGGACCAGCTCCTCGGTATCCCGTTTCTCCTGGATCACGACGCGGTGATGTGGGAGTTCGTGTATTCGGCCGGCGCGGGCCTCGGTGCCGGCGTGGTCTTCGAACTGTACTTCAGACGGTACGTCCGTCCCGAACGACGCCTTCCGGCGGACGTCCGACCGGTCGCGGGGGGTGACGATGGGTAACCTCGCGAGTCGATTGCCGTCCCAGCACCGCCAGCGCCAGCTCACCTACCTCATGGAAATCGGGCTGATCGGGATGCTGTTCGTCGGCATCGAACGCGGCAACGGCGGGATCGTCGTCAATACCGCCGTGGCGCTGGCCGTCACTCAGCTCCCGCCGCTGCTCGAGCGCGACTACGAAATTCCGATGGACCCGCGTCTCACGCTGTGGATCACCACCGCGGTCTTCCTCCACGCCTTCGGCACCGTCGGACTGCCGGGAGCCACCCGAACGCTCTACAGTCAGGTCTGGTGGTGGGACCACATGACCCACGCGCTGTCGGCCTCGCTCGTCGCGGGCGCGGGATACGCGACCGTCCGCGCGTTCGACGAACACGCCGAGGGCGTCCACCTGCCGCGGAAGTTCGTCGCCGTGTTCATCCTCCTGTTCGTCATGGCCTTCGGCGTCCTCTGGGAGATCCTCGAGTTCGCCATCGCGCTCGCGGCGGAAGCCATGGGAACCAGAGCCGTGCTCACTCAGTACGGCCTCGGCGACACGATGCTCGACTTCGTGTTCAACTCCATCGGGGCCATCATCGTCGCGCTGTGGGGCGGTGCCTACCTCACGGACGTCTCCGGGGCGATCCGCGACCGCTTCGAGAATCGGGCGGACTGACCGTCGCGTCGGCGCCGCAGACGGCTCGACTCGCCTCGAACGGACGCCGTGTTTTACATCGGTACGGGCCGTAGGTACTCGGGCTATGGTATTCAAAAAAATCACGCTCATCGGCACCAGCCCCGAGAGCTTCGACGCCGCAGCCGACGACGCCATCGACCGCGCGGAAGCGACCCTCCAGAACGTCCACTGGATCGAAGTCGACGAACTGGGCGTCGAAATCGCCAGCGCCGACGACCGCGAGTACCAGGCCGAGGTCACCGTCGCCTTCGAACTCGAGGACTAACGGTCGGCGCGGCGAGCCGGTTGCAGTCGAGACACGCTCTTTTTCGACCGCATCGCTCCCGCGAGTTACGACTGCTGATCGGAAACTCGACGCAGAAAGAGCGGTGACGGCGATCTGACGCGTGCGACCTCGAGTCGCACGTGACTCGGTCGGGACGGTGGGGCCTGGCCTCGAATTACGTCCGGAACGACTCGCCACACCCGCACTCGCTGACGACGTTCGGGTTGTCCACGTGGAACCCTTCGGCCTGCAGGCCGTCCTCGTAGTCGAGGACGCTCCCCTCGATGTACTTCAGGCTCGCCGGGTCGACGAACACGCGGAGGTCGTGGTGCTCGTAGATCGTGTCGTCCTCGTCCGGCGCGTCGTCGAAACGCATCCCGTAGGAGAGGCCCGCACAACCGCCCTGCTGGACGAACAGCCGGAGGCCGGCTTCCGTCACGTCGAGGTCCTCGCCCTCGAGCAGGGACAGGGCCTGCTCGGCAGCGTCTTCGGTCACTTCGATCTTCGGCCGCGTGTCCGCGTCCCCGCCGTCCATACTTTCCGTGCTCATACCACTCCATTCCGGCGCGACGATGTTAACTGTGGCGCCCTTCACCGACGAACGAGCTAGCTGAATCCGGTTACGCGCCGTCTCGTCCGAGTGCGCACCTACTCGCCGTAGCGACTCGGTCGCCGTCGGAGCGACCGGTAGTACGTTCCGAACTGCCGTTCGTCGTTCCGCGAGAGCTCGATGTCGTGTCTGGCCAGGAGTTCGAGCATCCGCTCGAGCTCGCAGTCGTACCACATCGAGAGGAGCCGCACGTTCCGCTGTGCGTAGTCGTAGTTGCGCTCGAGGACGCGCCCGTCCATCGGGTTCACACGCGGTTCCATCTCACCGGCTACTCCACCCTCCAACTACGTAAAACCAGTTTGCGACGTGAAAACCTGAAACCGCCTTCGGCTCCGATCTGCCGGCGACTACTGTCCGTCCTCGTCGTCTGCGAGCCGAGTTCGGACGCTCTCGGCGTGGGCCTCGAGCCCTTCGGCCTCCGCGAGCGTAGTGATCGTCTCGCCCAGCTCGGCGAGTCCGTCCCTCGAGAGTCGCTGCACCGTCGTCGATCGAAGGAACGTCTCGACGGAGAGGCCGCCGGCGACGCGAGCGCCGCCGTTCGTCGGCAGTATGTGATTGGTACCGCTGGCGTAGTCGCCGGCCGCGACAGGAGTGTTCGGCCCGAGGAAGACGCTACCCGCGCTGTCGATGCGCGCGAGGAGCGAGTCGTCGTCCTCGGCGATGATCGAGAGGTGCTCGGGGGCGTACGCCTCGGTGAAGAGGATCGCCTCGCTAATCGATCGGGCGCGGAGGACGCCGCTCGCGTCGTTCTCCAGCGCCGCTCTGATCACGTCTTCGCGCTCGCGGTCGCCGGCCTGTTCGTCGACGGCTGCAGCCACCGCATCGGCGGTCGGCTCGTCGTCGGTGACGGCCACGACCGAGGCGTTGGGATCGTGCTCGGCCTGTGCGACCAGCTCCGCGGCGACGATCTCGGGATCGGCGGTCTCGTCGGCGACGACGACGACCTCGCTCGGCCCCGCGAGAAAGTCGATCTCGACGTCGCCCCGAACGATCGCTTTGGCCGCCGTCACCCACTTGTTTCCGGGCCCGACGATCTTCTGGACGCGCGTGATCGTCTCCGTCCCGTAGGCCAGCCCGGCGATCGCCTGCGCGCCGCCGACGCTGAAGACCGCGTCCGCGCCCGCGGCGTGAATCGCCGCCAGGGTCACCGGGTTCAACTCGTCGGCCGGCGGCGTGACCACCGAGACGTGGTCGACGCCCGCGACGACCGCCGGCACGACCCCCATGATCGCGCTCGAGGGATACGCCGCCGAGCCGCCGGGGACGTAGACGCCGACGCGCTCGAGCGGTCGGAAGCGCCGACCGAGCTCGCGGCCGGTGTCGAACTCCCGCTGCCAGTCTTCGGGTAGTTGAGCCTCGTGGAACTCGCGAACGTTCGCCGCGGCGGTCTCGATCGCGTCCCGAGTCTCGTCGTCGATTTCGTCGTACGCGCGCTCGCACTCGTCGGTGATCTCGAGGTTTCCGACCTCGACGCCGTCGAAGTCGCTCGTGAACTCCCGGACGGCGACGTCACCCTCCTTGCGAACCCGCTCGACGATCTCCCGGACGTCTCCCCTGACCGACTCGATACCGGCGTCGCGCTCGAAGAAGGCCGCGCGGTCGTCCGGTCCGAGGTCCGCGACCGCAGCCACATCCATTGTCATGCGGATCGGTTCGGGCGGCGGGCGAAAAACGGTTTCCTTCCGCTCACGCGTCGGGGTTCTCGACCTCCCAGAGCCCGACGGCGTCGAGGGTCGCCCGCACGAAGAGGTAGACGAGGAGGGCGAAGCCGACGACCGCGATCGGTGCCTGGAGCAGTTCGGCGGTGTCCGGGCCGAGGACGAGACGACTGGTCCCGCGCACGAAGAAGCTCAGGATCACGAGCCCGAACGCGATCATCGCGAGTTTGACGAATCCCGATCGGTCCATGTCCCCTCCTACGCCCGCGATCGCTAAATCGTATCGGTTACGCTCCGGCCAGCGCCGCCCGCCCCGTCACCGCACGTCCGCGCTGGCGGCGCGTCCGATCGCGTAGACGGCCACCGAGCCGAAACACACTGCGAGCACCAGCAGGACGACCAGTGCCGGAACGAGCGTGTTCCACATGCCGCCGAAGCGAGTGACCTCGACGACCGTCATGGTGTCCTCGCCGAGCATCACCGCGCGCGCTGCGTCGACGCCGTAGGTGATCGGATTGAACGTCGCGACCGTCTGTATCCACCCCGGCAGCGCCGGGAGCGGGAGGAAGGCGCTCGAGACGAACAGCAGGGGGAGCTGGAGCAGGTTCGCCCCGATGATCGTCGACTCCTCGTCGCGAGTCACCACTGCCAGAACGTTCGAGAACGCGGTGAACCAGACCGAGAACAGCACGCAGATGCCGACGATTCCGACTGCACCGACGATTCCGGTCGCGACCTCGGCCCCGAGCAAGACGCCCAACCCGAGCACGATCACCACCTGTGCCATGATGCGGACGACCTCCGCCAGCGTCTTGCCCAGGAAGACGGCGCTGCGATTCATCGGACTCACGAGCGTCTTTTCGAACATGCCGTTCTCGATGTCGTTGACCAGCCCGATGCCCGACGTCGCGGCTGCGACGAGCGCCACCTGGATCACGATCGCCGGGACGAGGTACGTCTCGTAGGAAATTCCCTCGAGCGCACTCGTCGCGACGCCGCCGAACACCTGAGTGAACAACACGAGGAAGATGATCGGCTGGACGAGCGACACGACGAGCACGAAGGGGTTCCGAACCGACTTGATCGTCCACCGGACGAACGTCACCCACATGTCGCTCGCGAAACTTCCCCCGTGACGGTCGACGCTCGGGGCGCTCATCGGTCTCCCCCGTTTCCGGTAGTTTCGCCCTCGCCGCCGGATTCCGCCTCGCTCGAGCCGCGGCCACCATCACCAACCGTCCCGGACGGAACAGCGCTCGTCGGAGTCGACTCGATCTCGCTTGCCCGCTCGCCACCGGCCCCCTCGTCGGTCACCGCGAGGAACACGTCGTCGAGCGTCGGTGCCCGGACGTCGAACCCCACGACGTCGATTCCGGCGTCGCGAAGGGCGACCAGCAGGTCCGTCCCGCGCGTCCGCGCGTCGCGCGCGGTCACCGTGAGTCCGTTCGCGTTCGGTTCGATCGTCGCACCGTCCGCGAACACGCCTTCTTCGCGTGCGATCGAGACTGCTCGGTCGCTTTCGTCGCCGTCGGCCAGTGCGACGGTGAGAACTTCGCCCCCGACGCGACGCTTCAGCGTCTCGGGCGTCCCGTCCGCGACGACCGCCCCGTTCTGAATGACCGCCAACCGGTCGCACAGCTGGTCGGCCTCTTCTAAGTACTGGGTCGTCAGGAAGACCGTCGTTCCCTCGTCGTTGATCCGGCGGAAGTACGCCCAGAGGCGGTTTCGCGCCGCCGGATCGAGCCCGGTCGTCGGCTCGTCGAGGAACACCAGCGGCGGCCGGTGAACCAGCGCGGTCGCCGCGTCGAGGCGCTTTTTCATCCCGCCGGAGAAGTCGTCGGCGACCTTGTTCGCGACGTCCGTCAGCTCGACGAGCTCGAGCAATTCGTCGATCCGGTCGCCCCGCTCGGCCCGCGGAACTCCGTATGCGTCGCACGCGAACCGGAGGTTCTCTCGCGCCGTCAGCTCCGGATCGACGCTCGTCTCCTGTGCCATGTAGCCGACCGTCGCCCGCACGCTCCGCGGCTCCGCGACGGCGTCGAAGCCGTTCACCGTCACTGAGCCGGCGGTCGGTCGCAGCAACGTCACGAGCGTCTTGATCATCGTCGTCTTGCCCGCCCCGTTCGGCCCCAGGAAGCCGAAGAATTCACCCCGCTCCACGAGGAGGTCGACGTCACGGACGGCCTCGGTTCCGTCCGCGTACGTCACCGCCACGTCGCGAGCCTCGATAGCGTAGTCGGTCACAGTCGTGGTAGGGCGAGGACGGGGAAATACCTGTGAGTTCGAAGGCACGTTGTAACTTCGACACTCGAACTATCGCGGAATCGAGGCTGCCACCCCGACCAACCGCAACTACTCCTCGACCGGCTCGAGATCGTATTCGATGGCCCACGCGTGGAGGTGGCCGAACGCCGGAAACACCCCGCGACACTTTTCGGTCGGCTCGTACTCGACCCGCGGCGGAACCTCGTCGTACGACTCGCGCCGGAGAAACCCCACCGCGACCAGTTCTTTGAGTCGCTCCGAGAGCGTGTTGGCCGGGACCTCGAGTCGCTCCTCCAGCTCCGAGAAGCGAAGCGGCTCGTCCGCGAAGGCGAACGCCGACAGGATCGCCATCGCGTGGGCCTTTCCGAAGAGATTCAGCAGCTGTGCGACCGTCCGTTCGACGCGCTCGCGTTCCTCGAGCTCGAGCCGATCACGGAGGGACCGCGCCTCGCCCGGCGTCCGTCCGGCGTCGATTCCCGCGGTTTGCTCGGCTTCGCTCGATGCCGTCTCGCGGTTTCGGCAGGCGGTGGCGTTCGATCGCGTGCCGTCGCTCGCGTCGTCGTCCATATCGCCGCTAGCACGGCGACGGACTAATACTTCGGTCTTCGAACTATCGCTCGAATCCCGTATCGACGCCCGTTACTTCGAGACTTCGAAGTCAGAAGCTTAAGACTCAGCAGACCGACGTATCGTCCGTGAAACTCACTGTTTTCGGCGCGACCGGCCGAACCGGCCGCCCGCTCTGTCGGCAGGCGCTCGAACGCGGTCACGAGGTCGTCGTCCACGTTCGGTCGCCCGAGAAGGTGCCGTTCGCGGACGACGTGGCCGTCGTCGAGGGCGACGCTTACACCGGTTCGGGCGTCCCCGAGGCCGTCGCGGACGCCGACGCGGTCGTTTCCGTCCTCGGCCAGACGGACGGGTCGCCGGACGACCTGCTCACCGTTGCCGGGGATCACATCCTCGCGGCCGCGGCGGACGCCGGCGTCGACCGCTTCGTCACCCTCGTCGGGGCCGGCGTCCGCGAAGAGGGCGAATCCATCTCACTCGGCGGGCGCGTGATGGGGGCGCTACTGAAACTCCTCGCCCGATCGACCCTCGAGGACGCCGCGATTCACGTCGAACGCGTCAGACGGACGGACCTCGCGTGGACCGTCGTCCGAGCGCCGCGGCTCGGGGAGGGCGATCCGGCGGGCGACTACCGCGCCGGTGACATCGCGCTCGGCTTCGAGGCCATCGACCGAGCCGACGTCGCGCGGTTCATACTGGACTGTCTCGAGGAGGACCGATACGTCCGCGAGATGCCGAAAGTCGGGCCGGTATGAGCGCACGGCCGTCTATCGTTCGTCGCGGCGCGCTGGCCGTCGGCGGTTCCGTCGTCGCGAACCTGCTCGTTCCGGGCGGTGCGCTCGTCGTCCTGGGGGCTGGTGGTTTCGACCCGTTCGGTATCGGCCCGGTCGCGCTCTCCTCGGGAATCGGGGCTCTCAGTGCGACGGGCGTCTACGCCGTACTGGCACGACTGCGGGAGCGTCCTGACCGCCCGTTCGTCGCTCTCGCGACGGTCGTCCTGCTGTTATCGTTCGCGACGCTCGTCGAAGCGGCGGCGCTCGTGGGGGAGCCGCGGTGACACACGTCCTCGTCACGGGGGCGACCGGTACCGTCGGCCACCACGTCGTCGACGGACTCCGCGCCGCGCCGGATGCTTCCGTCACCGCTGCGAGCCGCGATCCCGTCCGGGCTCGCGATCGGCTAGACTGTGCGACCGTCCGCTTCGACTTCACCGACCCGACGACCTACCGCGACGCGTACGCCGACGTCGACGCGATGTTCCTCGTTCGCCCGCCCGCACTGTCCCGCGTTCGTCGAGACGTCGTCCCCGCACTGGCAGCCGCCGTCGGTGCCGGCGTCGAACGCGTCGTTTTCCTCTCGGTCATCGGTGCCGACAGGAACCCGATCGTTCCCCACGCCCGCATCGAGTCCTGGCTCGAGGACGCCGGACTCGAGACGACGTTTCTCCGCGCGTCCTTCTTCATGCAGAACCTGTCGACCACCCACCGCGAGGAAATTCGCGACGGTCGATTGGCCGTGCCCGCCGGAACCGGGAAAACGAGTTTCGTGGACGCACGCGACGTCGCCGCCGTCGCCGTCCGAACGCTCCGGACCGGAACCGCCGGTGCGTACGACCTCACGGGGCCCGAGGCGCTCGATTACGACGCGGTGTGCCGACAGCTCTCGGCGGTACTCGACCGCGACGTCGAGTACACCGACCCGTCGCTCCCTCGGTTTCTGGTCTCGCGGTACCGGCTCGAGGGCGACCTCTCGAAAGTCGCCGTGATGGCCGCGATCTACACGACAGCCCGGTTCGGGCTGGCCGACCGGGTGACGGACGACGTTCGCACCGTCCTCGACCGACCGCCGATCGACTTCCGGACGTTTGCCCGCGATAATCGGTCGGTCTGGACGTAGACGCTCGGACGGGCCTCCCCCGTACGTGGTCCGTATCGTGATGGGCCCCGCTTTCGCAGCGTTACTACCGGATCGTGAGCTGATTGCGGCCTGGAAAACGGTCCCCCTCCCGTCTTCTGCAAGCGCTGCATAACTATTCTATGGCCACCACACCACGCACCCATGTGGCCGTGGGAACACGCGATCGTCGGCTATGTCGTCTATTCACTGCTCAGCCACGTCGTCTTCCGGGCGTCCCCCGGCGGACTCGACGCGTTTGCGGTCGTCTTCGCGTCGGTCCTCCCGGATCTGATCGACAAACCGCTCGCCTGGGAGTTCGGCGTCTTCGACGCCGGCTACGCGCTCGGCCACTCGCTGTTTTTCCTCGTCCCGCTCTCGATCGCCGTCGGCGCGATCACGCACGTCGCCGGCCGTCCACGAACGGGCGTCGCCTTCGGAATCGGGTCCCTCTTGCACCCGGCGGGCGATCTCCTGTACACCTATCTCAGCGAGGGTGTGGTTTATCTCGAAATCGTACTCTGGCCGGTCGCGACCCTTCCGTCGAGCTCTCCCAGCCAGGGGTTCCTCGAGTCGTTCGCGATGCTGTTCGGTCGATATCTCCGGGAGCTACTCGCCGGTGACGTCTCCACGTACGTCCGAATCCAGTTCGGGCTCGCCGCGTTCGCGTTCCTTCTCTGGCTCTACGACGGCGTGCCCGTTCTCCGCGAGTTCCTGTCGGGATGTCAGCGGTTCGTACCCGTCCGAACGGGGTCAGAACGGGACGGATGACCCCGTCTCGGCGCTATCGATTCGACCGCCCTCGTCCGCGCCCTCTCACCCGCAGTAGCAGTTCCCGTCCGGACAGTACGCCATCTCTCGCTCTCCGATGTCGACGCCGAGCGCCGAGAGCGAGCCGAGGAACCGCTGGCTCGCGTCGGTATCGGGACGGACGCTTCCGGCGACCGCACCCGTCGGCGATTCTCCCGCATCGATCGTCGCAGCGACCTCTCGATTTGCGTGATCGATCACCGCGACCTGATTCGCCGTCTGTACCGGGACGTAGAGCTTCTCGCGGCGCGGTCCCCACGCGCCCGAGATCGACCGCCCGCCCACGTCGAGCTCGCCGTCGACCGCTCCCGCCTCGAGATCGATCACCGTCACGCTCTCCGCGTCGGGCGTAAAGAGGTACGCCACCTCGCTATCGGGCCCGATCTCGCTCGTGATCGGAGCCGCGGGCAACCCGTCGTCTCGCGTGATCCGCTCGCGCTCGACCGGCTCCGTCGGATCCGACACGTCCCAGATACTCTCCGATCCCTCGCGCGGTACCGACGGGTTCGAACCGAGCTCTCCCTCTCCGTTTTCGACGATCAGGAGCTCCCCGTCGAACGAGGCCGTCGCCATGAACGGAAGTACCTTCCCGTCGCCGGTGGTCTCACCGACGTCGACTCGCGTAACGATCTCGAACGGGTCGATCGAGACGACTGCCAGCGTCTCGTTCGCGATCTCCGGGACGAACGCGTACTCGCCGTTCGGCTCGAGGGTCGCGTCGCAGGGACCCGTGTACTCGGTCTCGACCTCGCCGGTGACGGTTGCGAACTCGTCGCTCTCCCTGTTCGCACCGATTCGACTGATAGTATGCGTTTCGGGATCGTCCGGATCCGGATCGAGCGTCGTCGTCCCGCCCGACGCGACCACCAGGTGCTCCTCGTCCGGCGTCAGGTTCGGATAGTTCGCCCCGTAGCCCGTCTCGACGCTGCCGATCTCGTCCAGCGTGTGCTGGTCGAACGCGCGAACGCCCCCGCTGACGTTGAGCCAGCACACGTCGTACGGCGACTCGGCGCTCGTCCCGTACTGGTTTGCCGGAAACGACGCCGTCGTATCGATGAACGGACTCTCGAGGAGCTCGTCCGTCTCGGCGTCGATGACGCTGACCGTCCGATCGCCGTTGTTGAACACGTACACCGTCGGGGCGCGCTCGGCGCTTTCCTCCGAGAGACAGCCCGACACGGTCACTGTCGCGCCGACGGTCGCGGACGACTGGAGGAGTCGCCGCCGATCGATACCCCCAACGAACGGATCGGTCGGCTCCGTCTTCGACGTCGATTCACAGCAATCTCGGTCGTCCGTTCGCCCGTCCATAATGACACCTCCCGTTCGGGGGCTAAAGGAACTGTGCCCTACGGCAGAGAATTCAGATCGAGAGCCATCTGCGTACCGTGCGTTGGGTGTGTGGCTGCTCAGGCCGACACTGTGTGAGTACGTCTCCCTCGTGAATGCCCAACGCAGGCCAATGAAGGACCGAGACGACGGCCTTATGTGTTCACCGGCGTTCGAACGTAATGCGAACGACGTGGCGCTCGCCGCCACGTTCCCTCCGGCCGCGACCCGGCACGGAGGTAGGCATCATATCCGCTCTCGTCGAGGAAACGGGTCGGTCCGTTTTCCTCCCTCGAGGGCACTCGGATCAGCGTGATCGACGCCGAATCGACGGCATCGCGGTACGGTTCCCTTATATAATTGGGATCGTATTATCACACGAGTGAACCTCCGCGCCGGATGCGATTTCCGGCACGGATCTGATCCGATGCCCTTATATGTACGAGGGCAGTTGGATATGAACGCGAAAGACGATGTGATCGACGGGACGTTCAACTCGTCCCGTCATCTCGGATAGGTCGAACCCGAAGGGGTTTTGTACCCCTGACGGTGTAGGACTATATCCGCAAGAGATGAGGATTCCACCCCTGCGGTCCGCCGTACAGATGGGATCTGATGTTAGCCTTGGTAGTTCGGTGACGCCCGATCGGTCGACGATCATCGCGTCATCGAACGTGGACCATTATGTGTGAGTGTGTACGAACATTCACCGCCAACAGACCCTCCCCTCACGGGGAGTATGATATAGCATTCCGGTTGATCCTGCCGGAGGTCATTGCTA
>NZ_JAMQOT010000001.1 GCF_029502005.1 Natrinema salsiterrestre
TCTTTAGAGAGATTAAACGTCGTACCTCTTCGTTCTCAAACTGTTTTAGTCACGCAAAACCGTCAACAGCCGAATCGTGGCTCCAAGCCTTCGCCGTCTGGCACAATGCTACAAACTAAACACGACCCCCGCAGTGAGGCGAACCTTCTTACTGGATGCGATACAATATCTACGTATGAATTGCAGGGTCGTCGTCGAAGCTGCCGTGCCGGTATTCGACGTTGAAACGGAAGACGAGGCGATCCGTATCGCCATCTCGAAGACGGGCGAGATGTTGAACCCTGACCTCAATTACGTCGAGATCAACATGGGCGAGCGCACCTCCCCATCGGGAGAGGAGCTCCCCCCCGCGTTCATCGCGGCCGACGAAGCGCTCGTCGCGCTCGAACTGGAGATGACCGTCTTCAACGTCGAGCGCGAGGAACACGCCTCGCGGATCGCACGGAAGGAGATCGGACAGCTCCTCGAGAACATCCCGCTCGAGGTCATCCAGGTCGACGTCCTCGAAGATGAGGATGAGGAGGAGTCGACCGAAACCGACGGCGAGTCGTCCGACAGCGAGCAGTCGGATCAGGGCGGGACGACCAGCGCTTCGGCGGCCGACGAAACTGACGACGCAGAGGACGAAGAGATTCTTCCCGAGTTCGAAGACCTCGTCGAATAAGACACTGCTACCAGTCGAGAAATCTCGTGATCGGACCGGTCGTTCGATTGCAATCGTTCCGTCCGAAACGTCGAGTAGCCGTGCGAGATCAGACCGCGACGGTACGGTTCCGTCTCAACGAGCGATTATTGCGAGACAACGATCGGCGAGCCTGCGATCGTGTGACTAATCGGGTCGGCGGCGTTCGATTCGAGCTACCGGCGAACGGTCTCGCCAGTCGGTGATTGGGTGATCTGAGGATGCGACGAGATTCTCAGTCTGCAGTTGCGGCGACTGCTTCCTGCTCCCCTTCCCGCATGTTCGTCGTGATTCCTCCAGCGATCGCAAAAACAGCGGCCTTGTGGTCGGTTTTCGACTTGTGAATTGATGTCGGCCGGATCCCGAGCGATTCGTATTCATCGAGGTCGATCTGACAATTGTCCCACTCGGCGCACTGATTCGATACCTCCGCGAGAAGACCGTGAAGGTGAATGAGCTCCTGCTTCTTCATAACCATCCGGTCCTACCCACTGCAGGGTTATATTATTATCTTGAGTCGCGTTAACACACAGCCCGTGTTGACCGTTCGGATTGTCACGGAATGAGGGGGTTCGAATGCGGCCCCTACGCGATCGAAATCGAAGGCCACTGTCGGGGTAGTATCGAATTAGTTGGGGTAATACCCTGTTTCAATCAAGTTTCAGATACGTTGTGTTCGGAGAGTTAAACCGTGACTACTGCCGGAAGGATAGTTGTACGGCCGGTGTTATGGCACTTGAGCAACATTATGGCCGCCGCCCCCTATCCGAGCTGTTTCAACGTCTGCAGATCGCGATCCGTCCGCATGAACTCGGCCGTCCGACGGGATGCGTGGCAGTTCGGACAGTGGAACATCTCGGCGGACGCGGGAAGATCGTCCGGGGAATTCTGCCAGTCTTTCGTGCATTCTGGACACAGCAGTTGGACGGTCGTTCTGTCCATGCCATACTCTTTCACATGAGTATTGATAAGCGTTGTCGCAGTTCCACGGACGCAAAAAGACCACCCGCGTCAACGCGACGCGACAGATGACAGCCGTCGACGCCGCCCGCTCAGGCCGGTGCGGCCGTATCCGAGGCCTCGAGCAGCTCCTTGTACCGGTTTCGGATGGTCACTTCGGAGATGCTGGCGACTTCGCTGACTTCGTTCTGGGTGACCTTCTCGTTGGTCAGGAGCGCGGCGGCGTACACCGCTGCCGCGGCGAGCCCGACCGGCGACTTCCCGCTGTGGACGCCCTCCTGACGGGCCGACTCGAGCAGTTCGCGGGCCATGCGCTCGGTCTCGTCGGAGAGGTCGAGGTCGCTGACGAACCGGGGGACGTAGTGTTCGGGGTCGGCCGGCTTGACCTCGAGGCCGAGTTCCCGGATGATGTAGCGGTACGTGCGGGTCAGTTCCATCTTCTCGACGCGGGAGACGGCCGAAATCTCGTCGAGGCTTCGCGGCGTGCCCGCCTGTCGAGCGGCGGCGTACAGCGAGGACGTCGCGACGCCCTCGATGGAGCGGCCCGGCAGCAGGTCCTCCTCGAGCGCGCGGCGGTAGATGACCGACGCGGTCTCGCGGACGTTCTCGGGGAGGCCGAGCGCGGAGGCCATCCGGTCGATCTCGCCGAGCGCCTGCTTGAGATTACGCTCCTTGGAGTCGCGGGTGCGGAAGCGCTCGTTCCAGGTTCGCAGGCGCTGCATCTTCTGGCGCTGGCGGCTCGAGAGCGAGCGGCCGTAGGCGTCCTTGTCCTGCCAACCGATGTTGGTCGAGAGCCCCTGGTCGTGCATCATGTTCGTCGTCGGTGCACCGACGCGGGACTTCTCGTCCTTCTCGGCGGAGTCGAAGGCGCGCCACTCGGGACCGCGGTCGATCTCGTCTTCCTCGACGACCAGTCCACAGTCCGTACAGACCGTTTCGGCGTGCTCGTCGTCCGAGATCAGTCGACCGCCACACTCCGGACAGTGCTCCTGCTCGGAGGATACCGCCGTGCTCTCGTCTTCCGTCTCGGTCTCGTTCTCGTTCGTATATGTTCGGATGCTCGTATCTGTCATGGTGTATCGGGTGGGTTACTCGGGGCTCCCGGGTGGGGTAATCCAGAAGAAACCCGGTCGCCTCAGCTAACATAGGGTAAGGCCGAAAGCCATATAAAGGTTTCGCCTACTTTATAAACTAACTGGAATTGCTATTATATAGGTTCCGGTTATATATTCATTAATCGTTTACGACTGGACCGGCCGGACCGACGCCGGTTCGACGAGCCGACGCGATCACTCGACGGTGAAGAGGTGACCGTCCCGCGGGACGTCGAACAGTCCCACTCGAGCACCGGCGTCGAGCCACGCGTGCCCGTATGAAAACGACGCGAGTGCGTTGACGAGGTCGTCTTGCTCCCGGAAGTGATTGCCGTCCGCCAGATAGGACGCCGCCATCTCGTAGCAGTCGGCCGCCGCGTCGGCCATCGGGGTTCCCTCCGGCGGTGCGACGGTCGCCGCCTCGAGCGCTTCGGTGAGCAGTTCGCCGTAGCGGTTCGTCTTCTCCTCGAGCTCGGCGGCCATGGTCGTTCCTCGTCCCTCGAGTCCGTAAGTGCGTCGTCTCAGCTGATTCGTCATTCAGAGCGTGCACCGGTGGCATGTCGATCGGCCGATCGCGCCTCAGTCGACGCGTCGGGCGATCGCTGCCGCCGCGAGCAGGGCGACGAGCGCTGCGGTGATACCGAAGCCGGGGACGCTATCGCCCGATTCCTCGTCCGTCTCGCTATCGTCGTCCTGTTCGTTCATCTCGTTACTGCCGTCTTCACCGTCCATCGAGTCGCCGTCGTCCGTGCTGTCCGTCTCATCACCCTCGACCGTGACGCTTGCGGACGCCATGATCGGTCCCCCAGCAGCCGCGTAGGGACCGTCGGACGAACCCTCGCTCTCGAGGAAGTCGTACGTCTCATCGGCGTCGGTATCCTGGTGCGCCATCGCGAAGACGTCGTCGTCGGACGTCAGCGGGTCGTCAAGCGTGATCTCGACGTCCTCGTGCGTGCCGGGTCCGAGGTAGGCGCTCGTGCCGCGAACGCTGTCGAAGACTGCGCCGTCGGCGAGCGTGCTGTCGTGAACCGTCACGAACCCGCCGTCGTGGAGCGTCACCGATTCGACGGTGATCGTCTCGCCGCCCTCCTGATCCATCGCATCGACCGTCGCCGGAACGGTCAGTTTGGCCGTGTCCACGACGGCGTCACCGTTCGCGGTGTACGGTCCGTCGTCTTCGCCCTCGCTGGCGGCGAAGTCGTACGCCTCGTTGTCGTTCGTATCCTGATGCGCCATCGGCACGACCGTCTGGCTGCCCGTCAGGCGCTCGTCGAACGTGATCTCGACGTCCTCGTGCGTGCCGGCCTCGAGGTACTCGCTCGTGCCGACGACGCTCCCGAAGACGTCTCCCTCGAAGAGGCTGGCGTCGTGAACCGTCACAAAGCCGCCCTCGGAGAGGTCGACTCGATCGATCGTCATCGTCGTGCCGTCCGACGACTGCGCCGAGGCGGACACGGCGGCCGAAACCGTCACGTCGCCGTCGTCCATCACGATGTCGCCGTCAGTCGTGTACGGGCCGTCCTCCTCGCCCTCGCTGGCGGGGAAGTCGTACTTGTTGTTGTCGTTCGTGTCCCGATGTGCCATTCCGAACAGCGCGTCGTCCTCCTCGAGTTCGTCGTCGAGGCGGATCACGACGTCGCGGTGCAGTCCAGCCTCGAGGTACTCGCTCGTGCCGCGGATGCTCTCGAAGACCGCGCCGTCCGCGATGCTACTGTCGTGCATCGTCACGAAGCCGCCCTCGGGGACGAAGACCTCGTCCACGACCACGGAGCTGCCGCCGGAGGATTGGTTCTCGAAGGAGACGGTCGCGTCGTCGCTCACCGTCACGTCAGTCGGGGCCATCACCGGGTCGCCGTTGGCGTTCGCGTACGGCCCGTCGTCGGCTCCCTCGCTCGTCGCAAAGTCGTACGCCTCGTTGCCGTTCGAATCGCGGTGTGCCATCGGGTACACCGTCTCGTCGCCCTCGAGGGGCTCGTCGAGGCTCACGCGGACGTTCTCGTGCACGCCGGCCTCGAGGTACTCGCTGGTGCCGCGGATGCTCTCGAAGACCGCGCCGTCCGCGATCGAACTGTCGTGGACCGTCACGAAGCCGCCCCCCGCGAGTTCGACGCGATCGACGACGACGCTGTCGCCGGTCGTCGGCTGTTCGGTCATCTCGAGGTCGGCCGAGACGGTCACCTCGGCGTCCGCCATCACGATGTCACCGTCGACGGTGTAGGGGCCGTCCGCCTCGCCGTTGCTCGAGACGAACGAGTACACTCGGTCGTCGTCGGAGTCGGTGTGTGCCATTGCGAACAGCGTGTCGTCCTCCGAGATCGGTTTCTCGAGGTCGACGGTGATGTTCTCGTGCGTGCCGGCCTCGAGATACGCGCTCGAGCCGACGACGCTGCCGAGCGTCTCACCGTCACCCAGCGAGCTGTCGTGAATCGTCACGAAGCCGCCCTCGGGGAGCGTCACTTCGTCGACGACGATGGTCGATCCGCCCGACGTCTGTGCGTCGAAGGTCACTGCCGCCTGGTCGTCCTGTGCTATCGCAGCCGACGCATCCGTCGCGCCGGCTGCACCCGCCGTCCCGGCCAGCATCGCGCTGACCAAAACGACGGCTCCCATCAGTACTGCGCTGTATTGGCGCATGACCCACACTGCCCGGAGTACTTAAAAAAGGATTTTCCGAACTCGGACCGCACTCCCGTGGGACTCCGACCGGACTCGGACCCAAATTCGACCCGAAACGTCCGTTCGGAGTCGACTATCTCCCGCAAAACACATCAGCGCGAGACATCGGCGCAGGATAACCCTGTGCGGTCACTATTGTCGTAGCCGTCGGTGAGAGCACGAACCGGCACCGAACCGTCGGTATCGGATTCCGAACTATCGCGGAGAAGGGACCCAGCAGGAAGACGCGAGCGCCCTCAGTCGAGGGTGATCCACAGCAGAAAGCTCAGGCCGACCGTCTGCGCGACGTTGATCGCCATCTGAGTCTGCCAGACGATCATCGGCACCAGCGACTCGTTGTGCCACCACGCCGAGAGGTCCGGATCGATCAGGTAGTAGTAGAGAACGAGCGCGTTCTCGAGCAACAGAAACGCCGCGAAGACGAGGAGGCCGAGCGTGTGCTTCGATTTGAACGTCAGGTAGTTGCGGCCCCAAATGTAGCCCAACCCCACCAGTAGCGCGACGTTGAGGGCAGTGGCGATCTTCGCGGCGGCGATCCAGAGGCTCATCTGTTCCTCCGTTGGCAACCATATGCGATATACTCTTTCCCAAATTCGTCCATACTTACTCCACCTGCTCGATTATCTGCTCGACTGTGTCCCAATGACGGCGCGTGCGATCCGTCGGCAGGTAAATCGCACCGTAATCGTCGCCGCTTTTCGTCACGATGTCGTTCTCGAGGAGCACGTCGAGATGGTGACGGATCGTCTTGTAATCGAGCTCGAGCGCCTCCGCGAGTTGGTTGGCGTTTCGCGGTTGCTCGTCGAGCGCGTTGAGGATGCGGACGCGGTTCGTGCCGCCGCGAGTGCCGGTCAGCACGTACCACAGTGCCGCCTCCATTACCCGGGGCAACTCACTCGACTGTCTTAAATGATCACGTATGAGGAATCATAACCGCAATCGACGGACGGAACGCTTTTCATCTGGTCCAGAGCCAGCTGGATCGGTGCCACTGACCGCGGGTCCCGACGTGTCATTGAGAACTGCCACGTACTCGAGTCGGAGATATCCCGTTCGAGTGGATCGCCACTGCTGTCCGCTCGAGTGAGCCCTCTCTATCGGACAGAACGGAGAGCAGGGCCGTCGTCGCAACAGGGAGGGCTTGCTGAGAGCGCAAGGGGTTTAGGGTACTCTACCCTACCCCGATACATGACCGATCAGCCACGCGTCGAGATATATACCAAAACGGACTGCCCCTATTGTGAGAAGGCCAAGGACCTCTTCGACAGCAAGGGAATCGAGTACGAAACGTACAACGTCACCGGCGACGACGACCTCTTCGAGGAGATGGTCGAGCGCGCGGACGGCCGTCAGACCGCCCCCGAAGTGTTCATCGACGACGAACTGATCGGCGGCTGGGACGATACCAGCGCACTGAACGAAACGGGCGAACTCGACGAGAAGCTCGGGATCGCAACCGAGGATACCGACGAAATCCTCGAACACCGGAAACTCATCATCGCCGGCACCGGGATCGCCGGCCTGACGGCCGCGATCTACGCCGGCCGCTCGAACAACGAGCCGCTGGTCATCGAGGGCGACGAGCCCGGCGGCCAGCTCACCCTGACCACCGACGTCGCCAACTACCCCGGTTTCCCCGAAGGGATCGGTGGCCCGGAGCTAGTCAACAACATGAAAGAGCAGGCCACACAGTTCGGGGCCGAACTCAGAAACGGGATCATCGAGTCCGTCGACGACTCGAGCCGTCCGTTCCGCGTCGAACTCACGAACGGCGACGTCTACACCGCCGACGCCGTCATCGCCGCCTCGGGTGCCAGCGCCCGAACCCTCGGCATCCCCGGCGAGGACGAGCTCATGGGCTACGGGCTCTCGACCTGTGCGACCTGTGACGGCGCGTTCTTCCGCGGCGAGGACATGCTGGTCGTCGGCGGCGGTGACGCCGCCATGGAAGAAGCCACCTTCCTCACGAAGTTCGCCGACACCGTCTACATCGCCCACCGCCGCGAGGAGTTCCGCGCGGAGGACTACTGGGTCGACCGCGTCCAGGAGAAGGTCGACGACGGCGAGATCGAGATCATGAAGAACACCGAACTGATCGAGATCCACGGCTCCCAGGAGGAAGGCGTCGACCACGTCACCCTCGTCGAAAACGAGCAGGGCCACCCCACCGACCGCCTCGACGACCCCGAAACCGAGGAGTTCGACTTCGACGTCGGGGCCGTCTTCTTCGCGATCGGCCACACCCCGAACACCGATTACCTCGAGGACACCGGCGTCGAAACGGACGACGAGGGCTACCTCCGGACCAAAGGCGGCGACGGCGGCGACCAGACCGAAACCGACGTGCCCGGCATCTTCGGCGCCGGCGACGTCGTCGACTACCACTACCAGCAGGCCGTGACCGCCGCCGGAATGGGCTCGAAGGCCGCACTGGACGCCGACGAGTACCTCGAGGACCTCGAGCGAGCCGACTCGAGTGCGGAGGAAGCGGAGCCGGCGGCGGCGGACGACTGACGACGATCGCGACAGCAGACGAGAGCCGGCTTCGCGAGCGTATCCGATAGTTGCGTCTCGTCGTGAGACCTCGTTTTCCGGACGTCGATCGTGATTCAACGTCTCTCCAGTACAGCGCGTGTCACCAGCGATTTCGCTGTGGAATCGAGCGGTGATTCGGTACTCCGGAGTAGACGATTGCACCGGTGTCTATATCGTGAGTAACCAGCTGGTCGAGAGCACTACCTAGTACAGCCGAGAATAGGCGCGCGCTCGAGGAGCGATATGACGATCCAGACGAGAGGTCGGTGGGTATCGTCGGTTGGTTGCGACCCACGACTGGAGTTCAGCATTGGCAGGCTGCTTGATCTTGCAGGGCCATGTTATGGTGTACAGCGTATTTCAAAACAAGGTACTTTTTCGATTCTATCGAACGCTAAGTCTCACATTCTTCGTTTCGCCCGTCAAGTACGGCAGATATCCACTTCATCCCGTTCATCCTAACTCGGTCGCCGATACGACGCCGTCGCTGGGTGGTGTAGCGTCCAATAAAAGAAATCGCGGAATTTAGGGCCGGCGTGAGCCGGTAGTGCTACAGCTTAGTTCTGGCGGCGGAGTGCCAGCATTGCTGCGCCGAGCAGCGCGACGAGTGCGACGCCGACACCGAAGCCGGGCGTTCCGTCGGAGCCGCCGTCGTCCGAGCTACCGTCGTCGGACCCGCTTTCGTCGGAGCCACCGGATTCGTCACCGGATCCGCTACCGGATTCGCTACCGGATTCGTCATCGGATTCTTCGCTGACTGTCAGCGTGCCGGACTCTTCGCTTTCGCCGTCAACGATCAGTTCCCACTCGTAATCGCCTTTCTCAGCGGTCTCGAGGAGCGTTTCGTTGACAATCGTCTCGGAACCGTTGCCGTCGAGTTCGACGGTGTCGTTGTAGAGCGTCTCACCGTCGAAGACGAATTCGACGTCTTCGGATTTGCTGACGTCGTTGGGGTTCTCGACTTCGACCGTTCCAGTCACGTTGTCCCCGACCATCGGCTCTTCAGGGTCGGTCGAGACATCGTAGTTGAACGACTGGAGTGCGTCGCCGGCAATCGTTTTGCCGTTGAGACTGTCGCTTGCACCGCCGTCTTCCTCAGCGTCGAGGGAGTACGGGATGCCTTCGCTGTATTCGCTGAGATCGTGAGCGATCTCGAAGGACCCGTCGTCGGCAACGTACGCGCTTTCGGACTGCGTGAAGTTACCGGACGAACGGAGTCGGTCGCTGACTTCCGTGCCGGGCGCAACGTTGGTGTCGCCGGTCACGGCTGCCGTAGCGGACGCGGGCAGTTCTTCGTTACTGTCGTCGAGATCGAACTCGCGATCCTCGAGGTCGAAGGAGTCGGTGGACTCCTCATTTTCTTCGTCTTCCTGGGCCTCTTCGCTCGCGTATTCCCATTCGTGGTCGATGTTGAGCGAGACGTCGTAGGTCTCCTCGGTCGGGAGGTCGTCTTCGACGTCAGCGTCGTCCTGAATCGAGCTGTAGTCGACGTGGAACAGCATCGTTTCCGTGGACTGGTTCGACTCGATGATCTCGACGTGATCACCGATGTAGTTGTCATCGCCGTCGGTAGTGGTCCACTCCGGCGGGTTCGCGTTCGGTCCGCTGTCCTCGCCAGAGATGGTCAGGTTGAAGTTTTCACCAGTGAGTCCAGCGTCTTCGAACGTCTCCGCATCATCGTCGGCGAAGAAGGCGTGGAGACTGTCGCTGCTGACAGAGACCAGGAGGCCGTCGTCTTGAGCGACCGTATCAGTGTCCGAGATGTTCTCGTCTTCGATCAGTCCCGCGATCGTCTGCTCGTCGGAGTCGAAGTCCCGAATGTCACTGATGCTGTCTGCGGGCGCGACCTGTGCTTGCACAGCGTCAGAGTTGAGCGTCTGACGGTTCTCGAGCGTCAGGTACGAGGTATCCTCTTCGTTGTCATCGTACACCTCTTCATTGTCCGCGTCGAAATCGGTCGAGACCGAAAGCGGATAGTCTCCGGTACCGAGAGCGTCGAGGTCATCAATTGCGTCGGCAGCCACAACCTCGACCGAGTCGTCGCCAGCTGCTGTGTATGCGTCTGCGCCGTTGAGAGTAGCTGCGTCTCCGCTGGCGGCCGCAACGGTGTTCATCTGGACGAGGACAGTCCCGGTTTCGTCTTCGTTACTGTCGTCGTCGGTGACTTTGAGAGTGGCCTCGTAGCCGGCCTCATCCATGGTACCGACCTTGAGATAGCCGGTGTCAGTCTCCGAGAGGTCGACACCGATCACAGCCGTGTTCGTGCGCGTTTCCAGAACGTCCGAATCGGAGAACTCGATGCCCCCAGCCTGTCCTTCGACCACTTCGATCGAAAGGTTCGCTTCGGCGGACGTATCGGTCGACTCGAGGCTGAAATTGTACTCACCGGTATCGATGCCGGAGAAGTCCGCATCGTACTTCCCGTCGTTGACGTCCTCGAGAGTGAGGACCTCTCCATCATCGTCCTCCTGCGCGGTCGTGAAGGACTCGTTAAAGATGTTGTGAAGGTCATCGTCGTCGAGACCGTCAGCACTGATGTTCAGGTCGTATTCTGCGCGGTTGGTGTCGATCTCGAGAGTCGCATTCTCGTTATCGTCGACCGTGTCGTCCTCGAACTCAGCGGTACGGAAATCCATATTTCGGAGTTCGAAGGATCGGTCTTCGTCCGATGTATCTCCGTTGTTAGGTCCGTTGATGTAATAATATCCGGTTTCGTAGCCGGTGGTGTCCAGCTCGTGTGTACTGCCATCGGCAGTGAATTCGTCCTCGAACCGGTCACCTTCGGCTTCACCGTCGCTGTCGAAATCGTCGGCGAAACGGATATCGTAGTCACTACCGTCGTCGAGTCCGGTAATAGTGACTGTCTGCCCCTCATAGAAGCCGCTCGAGGAGTCACCATCTGAGTCTTCGAACTGTGCGTTTTCGGCCGCCGCCGCTCCGCCCACGAATGCAGTGGACATGGCGACAACGGAAAGTACCATAAGCGCGGCCAGGATCGCTGCTCGACCCTTCTCGCGATAGGTTATCTCGTTTGTCATTTATGTTTTTAGTATTGTATTTCGGTTGGTTAGCACACGATTCGTCTGAAGGCGACCGTCCGCGTGGTATCGACGGTTCATCGTCCACCGACGGGCCTCCGGGTAGGGGTAATAGAACGGTCTTTCCACTCAAGTAATAAGTTTTGTGTTCTATTACTATAGTATTGCATCAATCTATTTTTCACTGTACGCGCGTGCGAAGCCTTCGTGATCTGTTCACGATACTCACATAATCACAGTCGGAAGCGGAATGGGAGTTCGATGAATTCATTTCAGTTTGGGGTAACCCACAGAACGCCGAAATGGTACCAGACAAAGCGCGTCGCCCGAGAGCGAGCTTCCGGGGTAGGGACCGTAGTTTTTCTCCTCCCACGGCGTGCTTTTGCGGAAGAAGCGGACCCGGCGGCGAACGACTGGCGACGACCTCGACAACAGACGAGAGCCGTCATTCCGAACGCATCCGGTAGTTGCGTCTCATCGTGCGACCTCGTTTTCGAGAAGTCGATCGTGATTCAACGACCACTCAGCACAGTACGCGTCACCAGTGAGTTCATCACGTCGTCGAACGGCGACTCAGCAGCTCGAAGTACACGAGTGTGCTGGCGACAGTATCGAGAGCAACTAGTTGATCGGGGAGCAAACCGGATCTACAGCCGGGATAGGTACGCGTGCTCGACGAGAGATGTGGAGATCCAGTCGAGACGGCGACTGGGTCTCGATAGGTGGCTGCAACTCACGACTGCAGTTCGGTCTTGGTGAGTTACTCGAGCGCATTCGGCCGCGATACGGTATCAGGGTAGTCTCAAATCACGGTACTTTTCTGCACTCATCGGACGCTGAATCTCGTACTCTCTGTTTCGACCGCCGAGTACGGCAGTGATTCCGCGTCACTCGTTCGTATCAACTCGGTCGCCGATACGCCGTCAGTAAATCGGTTACGACCAGTTGCTGAGTGACACGACGCTGTCGCTGGGTGGTGTAGCGTCCAATAAAAGAAACCGCGGAAGTTAGGGCCGGCGTGAGCCGGTGGTTCGACAGCTTAGTTCTGGCGGCGGAGTGCCAGCATGGCTGCGCCGAGCAGCGCGACGAGTGCGACGCCGACACCGAAGCCGGGCGTTCCGTCGGAGCTACCGGAGTCGTCCGAGCCGGAATCGTCGCTACCGGAGTCGTCCGAGCCGGAATCGTCGCTACCGGAGTCGTCCGAGCCGGAATCGTCGCTACCGGAGTCGTCGGACTCCTCAGCAACGGTCAGCGTGCCGGACTCTTCGGTTTCGCCGTCAACGATCAGTTCCCACTCGTAGTCGCCTGCTTCGGCGTCTTCGAGAAGGGTTGCGTCGACCGAGGTGCTTGCGCCGCCCTCGAGTTCGACGGTGTCGTTGTAGAGCGTCTCACCGTCGAAGACGAATTCGACGTCTTCGGAGACGGCTCCCTCATCGTTGGGGTTCTCAACAGCGATCGTACCCGTGACGTCGTCGCCAACGACCGGTTCTGCTGGGTCGGGGGTGACGTCGTAGGTCAGCGACTGCAGTTCTTCGCCGCCGATCGTTTTGCCGTTGAGACTGTCACTTGCACCGCCGTCTTCCTCGGCGTTGAGGGAGTACGGGATGTCAGCGCTGTATTCGCTGAGATCGTGAGCGATCTCGAAGGTTCCGTCGTCGGCAACGTACGCGCTTTCGGACTGCGTGAAGTTACCGGACGAGCGGAGTCGATCCGTGACTTCCGTGCCGGGCGCAACGTTAGTCTCGCCGCTCACGGTCGCCGTGGCGGACGCGGGCAGTTCTTCGTTGCTGCTGTCGAGGTCGAACTCACGGTCCTCGAGGGTGACGGTGTCCGTAGACACTTCGTCTTCCTCGTTGTCCTGGGCCTCATCGCTTGCGTATTCCCAGTCCTGGTCGACGTTGAGCGAGACATCGTAGGTCTCGTCAGTCGAGATGTTGTCGGTGACGTTGAGATCAGCGTTATCGTAGTCGCTCTGGATTCCCACGTAGTTGATGTGGAACAGCATCGTTCCAGTAGACTGGTTCGATTCGACGATCTCGACGTTGTCACCGATGTAGTTATCAGTAACAGTGTCGTTACCGGTGGTAGTCCACTCCGGCGGGTTCGCGTTCGGTCCGCTGTCCTCGCCAGAGATGGTCAGGTTGAAAGCGGAGGTATTGAGTCCAGCCTCTTCGAACGTCTCTGCATCGTCATCAGCGAAGAAGGCGTGGAGACTGTCGCTGTCAACCGAGACCAGGAGGCCGTCGTTCTGAGCGACCGTGTCAGTTTCCGAGATGTTCTCGTCTTCGATCAGTCCCGCGATCGTCTGATCGTCGGGGTCGAAGTTCTGAATGTCACTGAGGCTGTCTGCGGGCGCTGTGTGCGCCGTCACAGCATCAGAGCCGAGCGCCTCACGCTGTTCGAGCGTCAGGTATGAGGTGTCCTGTTCGTTGTCATCGTAGACGGACGGACTGCCATCTTCCCAGTCGCTCGAGACGGAGAGCGGGTAGTCTCCCGTACCGAGGCTGTTGAGATCGTCGTTACCGTCGATAGCTACGACCTCGACAGAGTCGTCGGTGTCGGCCGTCGTGAACGCACCTGAGCTGTCGACAGTAGCCGCGTTACCATCCATCGCGGCTGCGATGGTGTTCATCTGGACGAGGACAGTACCGGTTTCGTCTTCGTTACTGTCGTCGTCGGTGACTTTGAGGGTGGCCTCGTAGCCGGCCTCATCTATCGTACCAACCTTGAGGTAGCCGGTGTCAGTATCCGTGAGATCGACACCGATCACAGCCGTGTTCGTGCGCGTCTCGATGACGTCCGAGCTGGAGAATTCGATTCCACCAGCCTGACCTTCGGTCACTTCGATCGAAGCGTTCGTCTCGGCGGACGTATCGTTCGATTCGATGCTGAAGTTGTACTCACCAGTGTCGATATCGGTGAAGTTCGCGTTGAACTCTCCGTCTTCAACGTTCTGGAGGGTGAGGACTTCTTCTTCCTCGTCATACATTGCAGTGTTGAAGTCCTCACCGAAGATGCTGTCGAGGTTATCTTCGTCGAGGCCGTCAGCACTGACGTTCAGATCGTAGGTCCCACGGTTGGTGTCGAGTTCGAACGTTGCGTTCTCGTCGTTGTCAACCGTGTCGTCCGCGAATCCAGCTGTGCGGAACTCCATGCTGCGGAGTTCGAAGGAACGGTTTTCGTCAGATTCACCAGCGTCGTTGGGGCCGCTGATGTAGTAGTAACCAGTTTCGTAGCCGGTGGTGTCCAGTTCGTGCGTACTGCCATCGGCAGTAAACTCGTCTTCGAACCGGTCATTTTCGGCTTCACCGTTATTGTCGAAATCCTCAGCGTATCGGATATCGTACTGATCTCCGTCGTTGAGACCGGTGATTGTGACGGTCTGGCCTTCGTAGAAGCCAGACGCGACGTTACCATCTGAGTCTTCGAATTCCGCGTTTTCGGCCGCCGCCGCTCCGCCCGCGAACGCTGCGGACATGGCGACAACGGATAGTACCATAAGCGCGGCAAGGATCATTGCACGACCCTTCTCGCGATAGGTTATGTCGTCTGTCATTATGTTGTTGTATTATCGTTGTATTTCGGTTAGTTAGCGATCGATTCATCGGGAGTGCGAGTCATCGTCGGCACCGCATCGATTCCGACTTCGGGACTCACACCGGGTAGGGGTGTTCCATTCTTTTTAAGCTTTGAGTAATAAGCTTTCTGGAAACACAGTCCGCTGATATTACTCGGTAAGAACCTACTAATCGACGTGCTAAAGTCCATTTCCAGCACTAATAGTGTGGTGTGGGAGATATCAATCACTCAATATCTATGCCGGCGGTCTGCTGGTCTTGTTGCTATTATATCATTTAATGGCGTGACCGTTAGCCGGGGCTGTTTTCATGGTCCGGTATCAGACCTCTCGGTAATAGATTATTACCAAAATTACATATCTAAAACCAGTAAGCTTGGAAATAAGAAAGTGGACAGAGATTTAATATAAATGGCGCTACTGGCTGCGCTCTCGCGCGTGTACGAGCGAATCGAGATATGAGTCGAGTTCAGCGTGAACGTCCGTGAGCCACTCGTCGTCGTCAGTACTCGAGCGCCGCAGGACCGTCCCGATAAACACCGTCTGCAGCGTCTCGGCGATGGCGTCCGGATCGCACTCGCGGAACGCACCGCTATCGATTCCCGCCCGGAGAACCGTTGCCAGTGACTCTTTGAAAATTCGGTCGCTTCTGGTGAAGTGCTCCCGATACTCCGAGTCGTGGACCGCACGGGCCCGAAGCTCGAGGATCGTTGTCAGAAATCCGTGCCACTCGTCGTCGACGTCGGTCGCGAACCACCACTCGAGAATCTCCTCGAGTTGCCCTTTCGGGTCGTCGACTGCGTCGTTTCCGAACTCGGATTCGAACTGCTCAAGGAGGTATTCGAGACACGCGAGTACCAGCGCGTCCTTGTTCTCGTAGTGATGATAGACGAGTGATGGACTCTGCTCGAGTTCGTCGCCGATCGTCTGCATCGTCAGACCGGCGTAGCCGTGCTCGTTGAGACTCCGATAGGTCGCCGCCAGAATCTTTTCGCGGGTGTCCGTCGGATCGTCGAAGACGTCACTGGGCACTGTCGTCCACCTCCCGCCTCATCTTCGCTACCGAGTCGGACCGCGGGAGGCGCGAGTCGGTCGGGAACGCCACTATTGAGTCGTACGGGATCATTCAGCGATACATCACGCTACGGTGGTATAATCGATTTGATTGAACGTTCATTCAAAGAAGTTATACCGGTGGCGTCCCGCTTGTATTGCAATGAGTGACGGTCAGTTTCGCGAACATATTTTTCGAGAAACGTGGGCGATAGCGACGGTCGAGTCGAACGCGGGGTGGTGTTGGTGAATCATCGCCGCGGTGTCGCCCTCACACTCGCCGTCGTGACTATCGTCGGAATCCTCGCTCCCCTCACCGTGACGGCGACGCTGGCACAGCAAGGCGGCGAGTTGACGAAAGGCGAACCCGACCTCGAACTTGTCGACTCGAACCCGGATGTCACCCCGGGAACGGAGACGACTCTCGAGGTGAGTATCAAAAACGACGGCGACCTGCAAACCGGCGCGCGGGCGGATCGGGTGCTCACGGCTCGCGGTGTGACCGCCGAGATTTCTGACGCCGATCCGTTCGAAGCAGCGTCTGGTGAAGTCGCAGTCGGCCCGATCCAGGACGGGGCAATCGGAACGGCCCCGCTTGCGATCGAGGTTCCGGAAGACGTCGAATCCGGAACCCACGTGATACAAGTCGACGTCGAGTACGCCTACACGAATCGCGTCTCGGACGCCTCGAGCTCCCAGCAACGACTCACGAGGACCAAGACCCTGGATCTCCGTGTAACGGTTCCCGACGAGCCCCGGTTCGACGTCTCGGACGTCACGACCGACGTCGCTCCCGGCGAGAGCGGCGACGTGACGATGGAGATCGAGAACACGGGTGGTAAACCGGCAAATCATACGCGCGCGTCCGCGACCGGGTTCGGCGGCGTGACGATCGACGGCGGAACGAGTCGGATCGCCCTCGGCGACCTCGCACCCAACGAATCGACGACGACCACCGTCGAGGCGGCGATCGCCGAGTCGACCAGCGCGACGGACAAGCCCCTCGAGGTATCGTTCACGTACGCGGACGAAGCCGGTATCGATCGGACGACCGACCCCGTTCGAACGACGATGTCACTGACGGCGGCCCAGTCGTTCTCGATTCGAGACCTCGAGGAAACCCTCGCCGTCGGATACGAGGGAGACGTGACGGGGGAACTCGTCAACGACGGGCCGGGTCCCATCGACGATGCGGTGCTCGTCGTCGAGCCGATGAGCGATTCGCTGTTCGTCGAGGACACCCGGTACGCCCTCCCCGAACTGAAGCAGGGCGAGGCCGCCGACTTCCGGTACCCGACCGACGTGAGCGGGCAGGCCGACGCGGGGGCGCGCCAGCTCCGCTTTACCGTCGAATACACCGGAAGCGGCGACGCGACGCTCCAGGACGGCCCGATCTCCGAGCGGGTCGTCGTCGACGACCGGACCGACGAGTTCTCGATCAGCGACGACGGCGCGTCGGTCCGCCAGGGCGAAACCAGCGACCTCGTGCTCGAGATCACGAACGAACGCCCGGAGACGCTGTCGAACATCGATGCCAGACTGTACACCGAGGGGGCGCTCGACGCTCCCGACGACGAGGCGTTCGTCAAGGAACTCGAGCCGGGTGAATCGGCCGAGATTCCGTTCGAGATCACGGCCGGATCGGACGCGAGCGTCGAGACGCATCCGGTCGAGCTCGACTTCGAGTACGACACCGAACGGGGAGAGACGGTCCTCTCGGACGTCTACCAGCACCCGATCGAGGTCGAAGCCGGCGAGGACGACGGCGGCGGGTTCTCGTCGATCATCGTCGGGATACTCGGTGCGCTCGCAGTGAGCGGAATCGGCATCGGCCTCTGGGTGCGACAACGCTAACCGATGCCCGACCTCGACGAGATCTGGGACCGCGACGCCTCGGCGGAGACCGAGCCCTCCCTCAACAGCCGACTCAATGCCGTCATCACCGACCATCCCTGGCGGATCGTCCTCGCGTTCGCCGTGATCACCGTGTTGATGATCGGCGGCATGGGCGGTGGCGGTGGACAGCAGGCCGGCACCGATCAGTTCACCGACGGGCTCGAGGAACAGGAGGCCCTCGAGGACATGCAGGACGACTTCCAGCGGCAGGGTCGCGACGGCGGCGGCTCGACCGCGAACCTGTTCATCACCGACGAGCGAAACACCCTGTCGAAGGACAGCCTCCTCCGGATGCTCGAGTTTCAGGAGCGTGCCGAAACCGAAGACGGGCTCAGAGTCACGTCGTCGACGAGCCCGGCGTCACTGGTCGCCCGGCAACTCGATCCGGAGGCGGACACGCCCGAGGCACAGCGGCGTGTCATCGAACGGACCTCTCAGGGACAGTTAGAAGCGGCGATCGCGGATGCCGACGAGACTGCCGGACTGCCGGTGAGCACGGATTTCACCCGAGAATCGGCACAGGCGGACGTCGCTCAGATCGCGGTCACCTACGATACGCCGCCGAACGCTGATACCGACGACAGAGCCGAATTGCAGACCGGGACGGCCGAGCTGGCCGACGAGATCGACGGCTACGAGACGGGCGAGAACGTCGAGGTGTTCGGCGACGCGATCATCGAGCAGGAGACGCTCCAGTTACTCGGTGACACTGCGATCGTCGTCTTCCCGGCCGCGCTCGTGTTGATCATGTTCTTCCTGCTGGTCGCCTATCGGGACCCGATCGATCTCACGCTGGGCCTGATCGCACTGGTGATGACGATGATCTGGACGTTCGGGTTCATGGGCTATGCCGGGATCCCGTTCTCGGATTCGCTGATTACGGTGTTCCCGCTGTTGCTCGCCGTCGGAATCGACTTCGGCATCCACATCATCAATCGGTATCGCGAAGAACGAGCCGCGGGAGCGGCGATCGGCGACGCGATGGGCATCACGACGAGACAGCTCTCGGGGGCGTTCCTGATCGTCACGATAACGACCGTCATCGGGTTCGCCGCGAACCTGACGAGTTCGCTGTCGCAACTCCGGGACTTCGGCATCGTCGCCGCCGTCGGCATCATCTTCACGTTCCTCATCTTCGGCGTCTTCCTGCCGGCCGGCAAGGTCGGACTGGATCGATTACGGGCGGGGACTCGGATCCCGAACTTCGGAACGAGCCCGCTCGGAAGCGAGGATTCGATACTCGGCCGGATCCTGCCCGTCGGAACGAAGGCCGCGCGGGTCGCTCCGGTGATCGTCCTCGTGAGCGCGCTCGTCTTCGGCGGCGCAGCGGCCGGCTACGGAACCGGCGTCGACACGGAGTTCTCCCAGGAGGCGTTCTTCCCGGACGAAGATCGGATCGCTCAGTACGAACGCCTCCCCGAACCGTTCGCACCCAGCGAGTACACGTTCATGACCGTGCTCGAGTACCTCGAGGAGGACTTCGATCAGGGATTCGTGGGATCGGTGACAGTCTACGTCGACGATCCCGACGTGCGATCAGACGCCGCCTTCCGCGAGGTCGACCGCGCGATCACGAATCCCCCCGACGCGTTCGTCCAGAGCGACCGGCGCGCGGACGCCGACAGCATCATCAGCGTCATGGAGCAGCGCGAGGACACCGATCCCGAGTTCGCGGCGACCGTCACGCGAACAGACTCCAACAACGACGGCTTGCCCGATCGAGACGCCGATCGGGTCTACGACGAGCTGCTCGAGGAGGACGACGCGCGGCAGTACGTCACGAGCGATCGCAGCGCGACCCGGATCGTGTATCAGGTCGACGTCGACGCGGATCAGACCGAGGCGACGAACGCAGCCGAGGAGGTCGCGGACGGAATGCGGATGGATGCGACGGCAACCGGTAGCCTGGTCGTCAATCAGGCCGTCATCGACCGCATCAGCGAATCCGCGATCACGAGCCTGATCGTCGCGTTCGTCCTCACCGCGATCTTCCTGATGCTCTCCTACTGGTGGCTCGAGGGCCGGATGATCTACGGCGTGATCAACCTCGTTCCGGTCCTCGTCACGGTCGCGATGCTCGCCGCGTCGATGCGCCTCTTCGACGTGCCGCTCTCGCCGTTCAACGCTCCCATCCTGTCGGTCTCGATCGGACTGGGCGTCGACTACACGGTGCACTTCATGCACCGGTTCGTCGACGAGTACGAGGCAGGGGCCGACGTGCATCAGGCGCTGGCGGTGACGGTTCGCGGGACCGGCGGCGCGCTGACCGGCAGTATGCTCACGACCGTCTGCGGACTCGGCGTGTTGTACCTCGCCTTGATCCCGCTGATCATGGAGTTCGGACTCCTGCTCGCGCTCGGTGTCTTCTACGCCTACCTCACGTCGATCCTCCTACTCCCGTCGACGATCGTCGTCTGGGATCGCCTCGAGCGGCGGTTCGGTCCGATCGGCGACGTTCGGTGGCGGGCGGCGGCCCGCTCCTTGACTGGGAGAGAGTAGACTGTCTCGGCCAATCGATTGTTCGCCTCCCCGTTCTTCCGTGGTTCTACCTTGTTCAGGTCTGTACCTCACGTTACGCTGATTCGTGTACTTTAGCGGTTTTCTGCTACATTAGCCGTCGTTCCACGGGGCGAACGACCTGCATTGAGTTTTTACGCGTGCATGTAGTACTGTGTACTACGATGGCGACGAAAACGATTTCACTCGACGAAGAAGCCTATGAGCGGCTAAAAGCCCGAAAAAAAGAGGGAGAAAGCTTCAGTGAAACCATCAAGCGCCTTGCTGGAGAACGCTCGTGGAACGAGATCATAGGAATCCTCTCTGAGGACGAGGCGGCAGACCTCGAGGGCACTATCGAGGAGGGACGAACAAAGTCCAGAGAGCGGAGTGATCGACTCACGGCAGAGTTAGACGAAGCCGTAGACGACGAGACATCGGAATGATTCAGGACACATCATTCATTATCGACTTATTACGTGGCGATGAAAATGCAGAGCGACTTCTCGATATCGTTGAGAAGGAAGCACGACCACAAAAAGTGTCCTCCGTGACGGTTTTGGAACTCTACGAGGGCGTTGCTCGGTCTCAAACACCGGATACGAAGCGAGAGCGCATTCTCGGGATACTAGAAACGAAGCACGTCGTGAGTGCCGACCACACCGTAATGCGAAAAGCCGGAAAGCTCTCCAGTGAGCTGATCAATGGCGGCGAACGGATTGAGCGAGAAGACTGTATTATCGCCGCGACTGCGCTTCTCAACGACGAACCGGTCATCACAAGAAATACCACGCACTTCGGGCGTATCGACGGCCTCGAAGTACGATCTTACTAAGAGTTTGATTGCGTGAGATGTCACCTATTTTCACGCTGCTCAACTTTGTTCAGTTCGATCAGCAGCCGAAAGATCGCCTTCACGAGGTTCGCGTCCACGTCGAACTGCTCGGCGTTGTTCCCCGCTCGCTCCATGACCTGCTGTTCCTGTTTCTCGTCGGTCGTCGGCAGGCCCCGTTCGTCTTTGACCGCCGCGATCGTGTCCGCGACGTAGGTTCGCTGTGCGATCAGTTCGACGATCTCCTGATCGATCGTCCGAATCTCCTCGCGCAGTTCGTCGAGGTCCATCTCCTCGGGCGTGCGATCCTCGTCGTCAATTCCGCCGTCCGTCTCCGTGTCCGTTGGCTCTCGAGTCATGTCGTTCGTGTTCCGTCCGTTCTCGTCCCCAGTAATCGTGTCGTTCCGTCGCGCTCGTCCCACCGATCCCGGACCGCCTCGAGCGAGTCGCGATCCCCGACGGCGACGTAACTCGGGCCCGTTCCGGACAGGGAGACGCCGGCGACGTTGGGCAAGGCGTCGATCATCGGTCCGGTGGAGAACTCGAGCGCGGCCGCGAAGGCGAAGCCGTTGACGGTCATCGCCTCGCCGTAGCGGCCGTCGAGCGCGAGTTCTTCGACGAGTCGGGCCATCGGGGCGACTCGTTCGCAGGCCGAAACGTCGGCGTCGGCGCTGTAGGACTGCTCGGGCGGGGTGTAGACCAGTGCGTGCCAGTCGAGTTCCTCGCGCGCGAGCAACGCGTCGGCCGTGTTGTCGGTGACCGTCACGCCGCCGAGCATGCTCGCGCTGGCGTCGTCGAACGCGCCGGTGACCGTTACGCCGGCGTCACGAGCGGCCCGAACGCCGAGGCGACAGGCGTCGATCCGGTCGACCGACCCGGCGACCTCGAGGGCGTCCAGCGTCGCGAGCACCGTCGCGTTGGCCGCCGCGCTGGAACTCTTCAGCCCGGACGCCATCGGTACCTCGCTTTCGGTCCGGACGCGAGCCCCGACGTCGGCCTCGTCCAGCCCGGCCTGCTCGGCGTACTCGTCGATCGTCAGGACAGCACAGCGTTCGACGAGCGTCGCGTCGGCCTCGGGTTGGCCGGCGATCTCTCCGACGACGTCGCTGTCGCCCGTGAGTTCGACGGTCGCCGTCGTCTCGAGGTCGATCGCGAACGCCGAGCCGGTCCCGGTCGCGAGCGCGTTGAGCACCGTCCCCGCTGCGGGTGCGACAGCACGGCCATCCATACACGGACACTCTCAGAGGGCGTACTTACGGCTGACGATCCGGGGAAATCGCGGCTCGGCGGTCCGGGCGGTACCGATCGCCCCGCCGCGAGCGACGGAGCACACCGCTTTTGCCCCGTCCGATCCAAGACGCGACAATGAGCGCGCGCAACGACGTCGCCCCCAGCACGATCGGTGTCGACCTCGTCGACGGTGGCGTGGTCGTCGAGTACCACGACGGTCGAGAGGTGTTCTACCACGGTCCCCCCGAGACGGTCGAGGGACCGCTGACGACCCCGCCGGGCAAGGAGGTACACGTCCTCGTCACCGATCCCGACGGCGTCGAGGGCGTCATGACCTACGTCAACGATCGCAACACCCACGACGATATCCTCGAGACGACCGGCGTCGGCCGCGTAATGCTCGATCGCGACGACGAAGAGGAACTATTTCCCGGCGTGACCGTCGCGACGGAGGCGTACTCGATCCGCGTCGAGGCCGATCTCTCGCTCGTCGACGGCCGGGTGTTCGTCTTCGCGGAGGACGAAATGAGCGAACACGCCTACGAACTCGTCGAGGACGCCGACTGATGCCGCTGCAGAAACCCTGGCGCGACCTCGAGCGCGAGACGGTCGCCCGCGCACCGGACAGACCCGGCGTCTACGAACTCGGCGACGGGTCGGGAACGGTGATAGCGGTCGATCACGGCGTTCTCAGGGACGAACTCAAGACCGCACTGGCGTACGGAGACGGCGACCGCGTCCGCTGGACGGAAGCCCACACCCTCGATCAGGCGCGCGAACTCGCAGCCGACCACCGCGAGCGACTCGAGTAGCGCTACTGGATGTAGGTCGGACCGGACCCGTCACACCGCTTCTCGTGTTCCGCCGCATCCGACCGCTCGTCGAAGAGGAGGCCGCAGGTTTCGCACTCGTACCAGGTGGCGTCGTCGCGCTCGGTCTGGACGACCATAGTAGCTCATCGAACACGAACGGCAAAAGGCGTTTCTCCGGTTGCTGTCCGCGAACCCGACGAAAGACCGGGGTTCCGCGGATCGCCGTCGCTACGCCTCGAGCTGGGTCAGCTCTTCGACGTCCGGAATCTTCTCGCTCGCGGAGGTGATCTGTTGCATTCGCTGTTGGTGTTTCGTGTACGCGTACTCGGCCAGATCGGAGGGGCTCGGGCCGGGACCGTCTTCGGAACTCGCTCCCTCGTCGCCGCTCAGACTATCCTGGACCAGGGGAACCAGTTCGTCGACCGTTTCTCGGAGGAGGTCGGGTTCGACCTCGCCGTCGGCCACGAGCGACTTGAGCTTCGCCATCCCGAAGCCGACGTGGCGTCCCTCGTCGCTTCGAACCAGTTTGAGTCCCTCGACGAGTCCCGGCAGATCCGGCAGTTCGGGCTCGTTCTCACCGTACGCGAGCGTGAGTCCGTAGTAACCGGTCTGGGCCAGAATGCCCTCGATCGTCAGGTGGTAGTGGCAGTGGGCTTTGGCTCGATTTTCCGGCGTGTCCTCCTCGAGCAGTCGCGCCATCGCCTGCTCGTTGCGCTCGAACAGTTCGTCGTAGGGCTCGTTGAACCACTTCTCGTCCGTCGGCGACGAGAGTTCTTGCCCGCGTCGCTCCTCCTCAGTGTGGATCACGTCGCGCCAGTAGCGATCGAAGAAGTCGGTGTGTTTGGACTCCTCGTAGAGCTGCGTGGTGAGGAACAGCTGGTCGTCGATGTCCTCGAGGACGACCGCGAGCGGCGCGAGGTCCTCCGTCACCGACTCCTCGCCCGCGCCGAACAGCGCGAGCGACTGCTTGAGACCGGTAAAGGCCGGTTCGGGGAGTTCGGCGGCTCCCTCGAGGTCGGCCGAGAGATCGATCTCGTGTGGGTCCCAGTGTTTCTCGACTGCGTTTCGGTAGTAATTGTTCGATCGCGTCCCCGTATTCAGTTGCATCTCAGGGTGGTCGCTGGTAGCCATTCGTACCCGAACATATGCGTCGCCGTCCGATCAGCCTGTATCTCATATATTAGGGTATTTAAGTATGGCCGGGCTGAGCCGGTCGTATGGGTCTCATCGCGGAATTTCAGCTCGACTCGCCGGATCTGCCGTTGACGGACGCAGTTGCGGCCGTCTCGGATATCACGCTCTACATCGAACGGATCCTCGTCGTCGATCCCGATCGGCCGGTCGTCCTCTGTCGCGCCGTCGGGGCGATCGACGGCTTTCCGGAGGCGCTTACGCACGATCCGACGGTCGAGGCGTATACGATGCTGGACGGGACGAACGGCGGCGCGATGTATCGACTCAGATTGCGGGATCCCCCGCTTCCGATCTATCGGAAGTACGTCGAACTGGGGACGACCCCGCTCGGCGGGATCGTAACCGTCGACGGCTGGTGGGGACGTGCGCGGTTTCCCGACCGAGAGGCGCTCGCGGAGTACCGCGCGTTCTGTACGGACCGCGGCGGGACGTTCAAACTCGAGCGATTGACTCGAGAGTCATCGACGGACGATCCGCCGTTCGGACTCACCGACGAACAGCACGAGGCGCTGGTCGCGGCTCGAGAGGCGGGCTACTTCGCGGTGCCACGGGAGGCCTCGACGGAAGAGATCGGCGACCGACTGGGGATTTCGGCACCGTCGGCCTCCGAGCGGCTGCGACGCGGAATCGATCGGCTGCTCGAGAACGCGCTGTGATCCGAGCCGACCGGTCGCGAACCGGTGGACTGTGACGGAAGTCACTCGCCCGATGGGACAATTCTCAAGGCGACCGGCCCGAAAGGAACGGGTATGAGTTCGTCGGAACCGGACGGCGTGACCCTGTCCGTTCGCGCCGCGGAGAAAGGAGACGCGGGTCGGGGCGTCGCCCGGATCCCCGAAGCGGCGCGGCGACAGCTCGGGGTTCTCAGCGGCGACACCGTCGTGATCGAGGGGGACGAGACCACGGTCGCCAAGATGTGGCCGGCCGATCAGTCGGTCCCGGACACCGCCGTGCAGATCGACGGCGACACGCGTGCGAACGCCGGCGTTCACGTCGGCGATACGGTATCCGTCCGGGCGAAGGACAAATCGACGATCGCCGACGCCGAGAGAGTCACGCTGATCGCACCGCCGGGACTGCCCGACCGCCAGCGCCGGGCCGCCGAGAGCGAGGCGACGGAGAAACTTCGAAACCGGCCGGTACGAGCCGGCGAGCAGGTTCGTATCGAGGGGATCGATCAGCAGCCGTTCCGCGTTACCGACACGGACCCGAGGGGCGACGTTCGAATCACGAACGGGACGTCGATCCGGATCGCCGACGGCGGCGGGGGATCGGGGAACACTGCGACTCCGGCCGCTTCCGGAGCCACCGAGCGTGACCGCACGTCCGGCAGTTCGTCGGACACACCGGCCACGGTCGACTCAGATACGGAGGCGACTATCGACGGAGTCAGCTCGAACTCCGGCGTCACCTACGAGGACATCGGCGGGCTCGACGAGGAACTCGAGCTCGTCCGGGAGATGATCGAACTCCCGCTGTCGGAACCGGAGCTGTTCCGCCGGCTCGGGGTCGAGCCACCGTCGGGGGTCCTCCTCTACGGGCCGCCGGGGACCGGGAAGACCCTGATCGCCCGCGCCGTGGCCAACGAGGTCGACGCAAACTTCGAGACGATCTCGGGGCCGGAGATCATGTCGAAATACAAAGGCGAGAGCGAGGAGCGACTCCGCGAGGTGTTCGAAACGGCTGAGGCGAACGCGCCGACGATAATCTTCTTCGACGAGATCGACTCGATTGCCGGCACGCGCGACGACGAGGGTGACGCCGAAAACCGGATCGTCGGCCAACTGTTGACCCTGATGGACGGCCTCGACGCCCGCGGCGAAGTGATCGTCATCGGCGCGACCAACCGCGTGGACACGATCGATCCCGCGCTCCGCAGGGGCGGCCGCTTCGACCGCGAGATCCAGATCGGCGTCCCCGACGAGGAAGGCCGCCGGGAGATCCTCGAGGTCCACACGCGCGGGATGCCGCTCGCCGACGACGTGGACGTCGACGCAATCGCGCGGCGAACGCACGGCTTCGTCGGGGCGGATCTCGACGCCGTCGCGAGCGAGGCCGCGATGGCCGCCATTCGGGATCGGCCGACAGAGACGGACGACCTCGACGAGTGGAACCGGAATCCGACGGTTCGAAAGACGCACTTCGATTCCGCGCTCGCGTCCGTCGAGCCCTCCGCGATGCGAGAGTACGTCGCGGAATCGCCGTCTACCGACTTTTCCGACGTCGGCGGCCTCGAGGCGGCGAAACAGACCCTTCGCGAGTCGGTCGAGTGGCCGCTGACCTACGATCGCCTCTTCGAGGAGACCAATACGAATCCGCCGTCGGGCGTCTTGCTGTACGGTCCGCCGGGGACCGGCAAGACGTTGCTCGCGCGCGCGCTCGCCGGCGAGACCGACGTCAACTTCGTCCGCGTCGACGGGCCCGAAATCGTCGATCGCTACGTCGGCGAGAGCGAGAAGGCGATCCGCGAGGTGTTCGAGCGCGCCCGCCAGTCGGCCCCGTCGATCGTCTTCTTCGACGAGATCGACGCCATCACCGCCGCCCGCGGCGAGGGTCACGAGGTGACCGAACGCGTCGTCTCACAGCTCCTGACCGAGCTCGACGGGATGCGGGAGAACCCCAACCTCGTCGTCCTGGCTGCGACCAACCGCAAAGACCAGATCGATCCCGCGCTGTTGCGACCCGGCCGGCTCGACACGCACGTCTTCGTCGGCGAACCCGACCGCGAGGCTCGCGAAAAGATCCTCGCGGTCCACGCGGATGGGAAACCCCTCGCCGACGACGCCGACGTCGCCGAGCTCGCGGCGGAACTCGAGGGGTACACCGGTGCCGACCTCGAGGCGCTGGTCAGAGACGCCTCGATGCGGGCGATCCGCGAGGTCGCCGACGAGTACGGTCCCGAGACGGCCAACGAGAAGGCATCGGAGGTGCGCATCGAGCGCCGTCATCTCGAGGCGGCTCGCGAGGAGACGGACGCGTCGTAATCGATTTTTCACACCGGTGCTCCGACGCTCGAGTCCCGCGGTCGCAGTGCTCGAGCCACTGGCATCGCGATCGCTCGAGGAGTTACCAGCGCTGAAAACGGAACCGCGATTCGACGAATCGATCCGGAAACGGAACCGACGGAGAAACCGCGACTATTGGAATCCGATGCGGCTGCCGCGACGACCCGTCGGGTCGGGGCCGCTCGTGCCGCCCTGGAACTCCTCTTCGATCTGCTCGTAGTAGTCGAGGATGTCGTCGGTGATCGTCGGCCGGACGTTCTCCATGGCCTGTCGGAAGTGGCGCATCTCGACGATGTCGGCCTCCTCGTCCTCGCGGAGTGCCTCGATAGCCGCTTCGCGGGCGATCGACTCGAGGTCGCTGCCGACGTAGCCGTCCGTGATCTCGGCGATCTCGCGCAGCGTGACGTCCGCGGCCAGCGGCGTGTCCTCGGTGTGGATCTCGAGGATCTTCTCGCGGCCGTCGACGTCGGGTTCGCCGATCATGACCAGCCGGTCGAACCGACCCGAGCGCAGCAGTGCGGGGTCGATCATGTCCGGCCGGTTGGTCGCGCCGATGACCATGACGTTGCCCATCTCCTCTAACCCGTCGAGTTCGGTCAGGAGCTGGTTGACGACCCGCTCGGAGACGTTCGAGCCGGTTTCGCCGCCCCGGCCCGGCGCGAGCGCGTCGAGCTCGTCGAAGAAGATGACCGTCGGCGAGACCTGGCGGGCCTTGCGGAAGGTCTGGCGGATGGCCTTCTCCGATTCGCCGACCCACTTCGAGAGGAGCTGCGGGCCGCGCACCGAGATGAAGTTCGCGTTGGTCTCGTTGGCGACGGCCTTCGCCATCAGCGTCTTCCCGGTGCCGGGCGGGCCGTAGAGCAGGACGCCGGCCGGCGGGTCGACGCCGAGCCGGTCGAAGCGCTCGGGGTTCGAGAGCGGCCACTCGACGGACTCCTGGACCTGCTCTTTGGCCTCGTGGAGGCCGCCAACGTCGTCCCAGGAGATCTTCGGGAGTTCGACGAGGACCTCCCGCATCGCCGACGGCTCGACCTCGTTCAGCGCGCCGCGGAAGTCCTCCCGCTTGACGATCATCCGATCGATCAGGCTCGGCGGGATGTCCTCCTCGTCAAGGTCGATCTCGGGGAGGTATCGGCGGAGCGCCTTCATCGCCGCTTCCTTGGTGAGGCTCTCGATGTCGGCCCCGACGAAGCCGTGGGTCTCGTCGGCGAGGTTACCGAGGGTGACGTCGTCCGAGAGGGGCATGCCGCGGGTGTGGATCTGCAGGATCTCCTCGCGGCCCGTCTCGTCGGGGACGCCGATCTCGATCTCGCGGTCGAAGCGGCCCGGGCGGCGCAGCGCCGGATCGACGCTGTCGACGCGGTTGGTCGCCGCGATGACGATGACCTGGCCCCGGGACTCGAGGCCGTCCATCATCGTCAGCAGCTGGGCGACGACCCGGCGTTCGACCTCGCCGGTGACGTCCTCGCGTTTCGGGGCGATGGAGTCGAGTTCGTCGATGAAGATGATCGACGGCGACTCCTCGGTGGCGTCCTCGAAGATCTCCCTGAGTTGCTGTTCGGACTCGCCGTAGTACTTCGAGATGATCTCCGGGCCAGCGATAGAGAAGAAGCTGGCGGAGGTTTCGTTGGCGACTGCCTTGGCGAGCAGGGTCTTCCCGGTGCCCGGCGGGCCGTGCAGGAGGACGCCCTGTGGCGGCTCGATGCCGAGCTTCTTGAAGATCTGCGGGTGCTTCATCGGGAGTTCGACCATCTCCCGGACCCGCTGGATCTCGTTTTGCAGGCCGCCGATGTCCTCGTAGGTGATCCCGCCCCCGGTCTTCTCGAAGCCCGAGATGGGTTCCTCGCGGAGTTCGACGTCGGTGTCTTCGGTGATGAGGACGACGCCGTCGGGTTCCGTCTCGACGGCGATCAGCGGGATCGCCTGCCCCGGCGACCGCATGAACGGGTGGTTCGTCGAGCTCATCACGGGAACGATGTCGCGGCCGACGACCGGACGCTTGAGGATCTGCCGTTTCACCATCCCGGCGGCGTCCGAGCCGAACTGGACCGACGCCTCCTCCGGCGGGGCGAGTACCAACTTGTCCGCTTTCGTCGCTTCCGCCTTGCGGATCGTCACCCGTTCGCCGATACCGACGTCGGCGTTCTGCCGGGTGAATCCGTCGATGCGGACGGTATCCGTGTTCCAGTCCTGCCGGTCTGCCCGCCAGACCTTCGCGGCAGTCGTATCTGCGCCCTCGATTTCGATGATGTCGCCCGGGCTGAGCTTCAGATGCAACAGCGTGTCCGGGTCGAGCCGGGCGATACCACGACCCGAGTCGTTCGGGTATGCCTTCGCAACCTCCAGTTGGACTTCGTTCATGATTTAGGGACGGCGATGTCAATGACTCCGATTCGTGACCGGATAGGTTTTTTGCTAGGTCGAGTCATTTCCTGTGCTAGTGGCTAACATACAATGGTACGGCTGGACGCTACAAAGATGTACCGGCCTCGGTTGGTTTTGGCCCTATCGACACCGTGGCCGTGGGCTGCAGAGAGGTGGCTTTTTGCGTCTGCCGCCCCGGAGTGATCCCATGCGAGTCCTCGCCTTCGACGGCCGCATGGGAGCCAGCGGCGACATGCTCCTCGCGGCCCTCCTCGATGCCGGTGCCGACTCCGACGCCCTCGAGCCCGTTACCGACGCCCTCGACGTCGAATATCGGATCGACGAGGCCGAAAAGAGCGGTATCGCCGCGACGACGGTCGACGTGCTCCTGACGGACGAGAAGCCGGACAGTGATCGTTCACACGGCCGCGACGAACCCGACGGCGGACACGACCACGAACACGGAAATCACGACCACGCCGACGGAACCCACGACCACGAGCACGGCGACGCGAATCACGATCACGACGACCACGACGGCGTTCGCGCCGAAGGCCACGGCCCCCATCGCAGCTATCTCGAGGTCCGCGAGATCGTCGCCGACATGGGCCTCGAGCCGAGGGTCGAACGCGACGCGCTCGCGATCTTCGAGCTGCTCGGCGAGGCGGAAGCGAGCGTTCACGGCGAGGCCCTCGACGAGATACACTTCCACGAGGTCGGGGCCGACGACGCGATCGCGGACGTCGTCGGTGCGGTCGCGTTGCTTCACGACCTCGAGCCCGAGCGGATCGTGACGACGCCGCTCGCGACCGGCGGCGGAACGGTGTCGATGAGCCACGGCGAGTATCCGGTCCCGACGCCGGCGGTCATCGAGATCGCCCAGCGGGCAGACTGGTCGCTACGCGGCGGACCGGTCGACGCGGAACTGTTGACGCCGACCGGTGCGGCGATCCTGGGCCACGTCGCCGACGGCGTCGACTCGCTTCCCGCGCTCGACCTCGAGGACTCCGGCTACGGTGCGGGCGGCTACGACCTCGATCCCCATCCGAACGTGCTTCGGGTGCTCTTCGGGACCGCCGAGGACGGCAGTGAACTGGTGAAAGACGATATCGCCGTCCTCGAGACGAACCTCGACGATGCGACGCCCGAGGTGCTCGGCGGGCTACAGGAGACTCTCGCGGACGCGGGCGCGAGAGACGTCTCGATTCTCCCCGCGACGATGAAGAAGTCCCGCCCCGGTCATCTCGTGAAGGTGATCTGCAAGCCGGCGGATCGGGAACGGGTGGCTCGAGCACTGGCTGAAGAGACCGGAACGCTCGGCGTTCGCGACGCGGGCGTGACTCATCGCTGGATCGCGAACCGGGAGTTCGAGACGGTGACCGTCGAAATCGCGGGAAAGTCCCACGAGGTGACTGTCAAAATCGCGAGCGACAGCGATGGGGACGTGTACGATATCAGTACCGAGTACGATGATGCGCGGGCGATCGCCACCGAAACGGGGGTCCCGATCCGCGACGTTATACGACGCGCCGAACGGGTCGCTCGATCGCTACTCGAAACACGGGACCGGCAACAGTGACTGACGACCGAATTCTATCGGTCTGTGACAGCGGTATCGCAGGGCGGGTATCGATCACGTGACGCACCGTGCGTCCGAGACTCTCTCGGAGGGGATGTCTCTGTCTTCACGCGATACGCGGTAAAAATAGCGAAATCGGAGTGGCCGCGATCTGTCGTCAGTCTCAGAGCGAGGCCAAGATGGCCTGGACGTTGTCGCCCGTCGTGGCGTTCGTTTCCGCATCTATGTCAGCGGAGTTAGACTGAGTGACGTCTTGGTCCTGAACCACCACGGAGGTCGCATCAGAAGCGCTAAAGGCTTCGCCAGCCCCGCCGTGCTTGGTGTAATATGAACCCAGCGACGCAGCTTCCGAGGTCGCCTCCGCGTTAGACACTCCTACCTGGGCGTTGTTATTGTCCTGGTCGACGTCGATATTCGTCGTCGCATTGGCGTCGCCGCTCGTTTGGTCTCCGAAGTCGATGTCGTTGAGATTGACATCCTGTGCCGCAGCTGTTCCGGCAAACCCCATGAACGTGAGGCCGCCGAACAGCGCTACCGTCAGCGTGATTGTCAGGGCGCGTTGCAGTTTCATAGTTGATCACCGTGCGTAGGCACGCATCGTACCGACGCAGTCTGTTGGTACTGTGATGCGTTGCCCGGTCGAAGCCAATCACAGGTACCGACTTATATCCGGAGAATGGTTGCATCGGTAATCACCGAATGAAATGAGAAATGGGCCTCAAATGCGAGTGCCCACCCGCGCGATGACCACTCCGGTCACGCAGCCGCTCATCGAATCGATCCCGAGACGCCGCTGCTCAGGGTCAACTGGCACTGCGAGCGCGTTCCACCGACCGGCTCCCGAATACCCCGGACCGACGCGGTTCGCCACCCGGGGAGAACGGGTAATTTATCCAGACTGAAAGGACTGGTTTCCAGCCACGAGTTTCCGACCTCGAGTACGAACACGGTATTCTGATCGTTTCCATTCGCTACTTCCAATGGCGTATAAGATACCCACTTCCGACGAGCATAGATATGACGGAGTCGACTACGGTCGTACCATTCGCTGCGGGCGAAACCGGCTCGTGGCAACTGATACATCGCCCGCGGGAGTCGGTTCCCTCGGCCGTGCCGAAATCGGTCCCCGAGATCCGGTTTGACCGGCTTATACGCGCGGAAATCGGTAGTTTCGCCCGAACAGCCGTGAGAGCGCATCCCCACGCGTCCCGAATCGGGTCGATAGTCGAATCGGAGGCGGCGATTTCCGCCGGGTCTCGAGACGGTCACGTCGACGACCGTTCCGCCGAGAGCGGATCGCTCGACGTGCCGGTAACTCGAACGGAGGTCCGATCGTGATGTGTGGGATCATCGGATACGCGTCGCCGCGGAGTGGTCGAAACGTTCGCGACGTCCTCCTCGATGGCCTCTCGTGTCTCGAGTATCGCGGATACGATTCGGCGGGTGTCGCGGTCGCGAACTCGTCGATCGCAGTGCACAAGCGAGAGGGGGAAGTGTCGACCCTCGAGGACGCGCTTCCGGATCGCGCTCCCGACGGCTACGCGGGGATCGGCCACACGCGCTGGAGCACGCACGGACAGCCGTCGGACAGGAATGCGCACCCCCATACCGACTGTGACGACCGAATCGCAGTCGTTCACAACGGCATCATCGAGAACGCCCACACGTTGCGGGACGCTCTCGAGGCGGACGGGCACACGTTCACCAGCGAAACCGACACGGAGGTCATTCCGCATCTCATCGAGAAAGGGCTCGATCGGGGCGACGACGTCGAGACGGCATTTCGCCGGGCGGTCGATCGCCTCGAGGGGAGCTACGCGGTCGCCGCGGTCTGTGCCGGACACAGGACGATATACGCGACGCGACAGCAGTCCCCGCTCGTGATCGGGGTCGACGGCGGCCGTTATTTCCTCGCGAGCGACGTCCCGGCGTTCCTCGAGTACACTGACGACGTGATATACCTCGAAGACGGACAGTTCGCGGCGATACGCCCGCCCGATGTCGAAGTGACCGACCGACACGGCGGTCTCGTCGAGACCGACGTCGAAACGGTCGACTGGGATCCCGAAGACGCGACCAAAAACGGCTACGACCACTACATGCTCAAGGAGATACGCGAACAACCACACGCGCTGCGGAAGTGCCTTCGCGGGCGAGTGGACGCGCCCGGCCGGTCCGTCTCGATCGACGCGGTCGAGGCGATCACGGAACCGAACCACGTCCACTTCGTCGCGTGCGGAACGTCGTATCACGCCTCCCTCTACGCCGCACGACTGTTTCGTGAACGGGGGATGCGTGCGACCCCGTTTCTGGCGAGTCAATACGATCTCGATGCGATCCCGATCGGGACGGACACCCTGGTCGTCGGCGTTACCCAGAGCGGCGAGACGGCCGATACGGTGAGCGCGCTCCAGGTCGCGAACGACGTCGGTGCGACGACGCTCACCGTGACGAACGTCGTCGGCAGCTCGGCCACCCGCGAGGCGGATCACGCGATGTACATCCGCGCCGGACCCGAGATCAGTGTCGCGGCGACGAAGACGTTCGTCTCGCAGCAGGCCGCACTGGCGATGCTCTCGAGCGCGTTCAGTGGGGAGTGCACTCGCGAGTTCGTCACGGGTATCCGTGCGCTTCCCGATCGGATACAGTCGATCCTGGATCAGTCGCGCGCGAAGGCGATCGCCGCGGAATACGCGGACGCAGACGCGTACTTTCCGATCGGTCGCGGCTCCAACGCGGCGGCCGCGCTCGAGGGGGCGCTCAAGATCAAAGAGATCACGTACAAACACGCCGAGGGGTTTCCGGCCGGCGAGTTGAAGCACGGACCGCTGGCGTTGGTCACCGATCGAACACCCGTCTTCGCGATAGTCGACGGTGATTCGGAAGCCGAGACGATGATCGGGACGCTAAACGAAGTCGACGCACGCGGGGCACCGGTGATCGCAGTGACCGATTGTCCGGAGACGATCGAACCCCACGCCGATCACGTACTGGAAGTACCGGAGACCGACAGCCGATTCACTCCGATCCTCGCGACCGTGCAGTTGCAATTGGTCTCCTACTGGATCGCGAACCGACTGGGACGATCGATCGATAAACCCAGAAACCTCGCGAAGAGCGTGACCGTGGAGTGAGACGCCGTCCGCAGGTGGCGCTGATACCGTCCGTGCTATCGCTGTCGTCTCGGTTACGACTGCACCGCCAACGCGGATGCAGTAGACGCGCCACTCCCCCGTTCCGAACCCGCTTCAGACGGTAACTCCGTAGCGGCCGCTCGAGTGCGAATCGATTTTCGAGACGGGACTGCCTTCGGAACTCGATCCGAACACTCCACGACCGTCCGGAAGACCTGAAATAAACGGACCCGCTAACAAAGGTTTATCAGATCGATCGGAAAAAGACGCCACGCTATGGTAATACGGGTCGGCAATTATACGATCGGCGGCATCCCGGAACTTGTCTATACCATCATCGGAGCGGTGCTTTCGGTCGTCAGTGGAACGAAAACCGAGGCCCACCGCCTCCGATCGGCTATCAGGACCCAGAGGCCTATGACAGGCGGCTGCGTCGGACTACCGGACCTGTGGTTCCTCGGCAGTCGCCACGGAACGGGTACAGGAGCGATTTCGCTCGTCGGTCCGCTCGTCTTCGGAACCGCGTTCTCGGAACGGAGGCGATCACGCCCTCGAGACGATACTGCACGGGGGACGCTGATCGTCGGCGACGATCCGACCCTCATCGGGGAGACCATCGAGTCACTTCCCGTGACACCGGTTGGACTGCTGTCGCCGCCGATCGATCCGTCGTCGACACGATCGGCGGACCGCTCCACCGCCGGACGCGACCCGCTCGATGCGGATACGACGCCCGTCGAGCGGAGAGATCGAGGCTCCGGAACCGAGAACCGGTCACGGAACCGCGAGGAAGCCGGGGAATCGACGGTCACTGGGGACGGAGCTCCCGTCGTCACACGACGCTCCGTCCCGTTCGACGGCGTCGAGCGGCTCGGTCCCCCGTCCCGACTTCGCGGCGTACTCCGTGACCGCGATATCGATACCGTCGTCCTCGCCGTCGAAGAGCCCGACAGAGAGGTGTTCTTCGAGTCGATGCGTATCTGTCGCGATGTCGGGGTCGACGTGATGGCCCACGAGCGACATCGGGAGAGTCTCCTCGTCTCCGACGACGCGGCCGGCGATCTGGTGACCGTCGACGTCGATCCGTGGGGCGGGTTCGATCGGCTCTGGAAGCGGCTGTTCGACGTCGTCGTCGCCGGCGGTTCGCTGTTGCTCTGTCTCCCGGCGGTCGTCCTCCTCGGTCTCGCGATCAGGATCGAAGGAGCGGGACCCGTCTTCTTCAGTCAGACGCGGACCTCGATCTTCGGAAACACGTTTCCGATACGGAAATTCCGCACGCTCAAGCCGAAGCGAGGCGGTGAAGTCGGAACCGAAATCGACGAGGACCGCTACACGACGCTGGGTCGGTTCCTTCGAACGACTCACCTCGACGAAATTCCACAGCTCTGGTCGATCCTCGTCGGAGAGATGAGCATCGTCGGTCCGCGACCCGCACAGACGGAACTCGAGCCGGAATTCGAACGCGAAGCGCCCGGATGGCGACGGCGATGGTTCGTCAAGCCCGGGCTGACCGGACTCGCACAGATACACGGGGCGACGAGTTCGGAACCGCAAGCGAAGCTCGAGTGCGATCTCGAGTACATTCGTCGCCGGTCGCTCCGGTTCGATCTGCGAATCGTCGGCAGGCAACTTCACACCGTCGTCGTCGACGTCGTCGACCTCCTTTCGAGCGAGTGATCGATCGGGACGACAGCCGAGGACGGCAGTATCGGGACGGAGTGTCGACTCTCGGTCCCTGACATACGACTGGTCAGACGCCGGTGTCCTCGGTTGCAGTTCCGTCGTCGAGATCCGCGACGGCCGCATCGGTCTCGGAAACCGCTAACCCGACCGGAACGACCCGAATCGGTCATTACCGTGACCCTCGACCGGTTAGCGATGCAGGACCTCGCTGCTGTACCCGGACCCAAATGGCTCGACATGCGCGTTCTACACGGAGCAAGCGACGGAACGGTCGCCGTCTCTCGGCGGCTCCGACTCACCGCCCGGTCTCGTGCGTACCGTTCCGACCACCCGCTACGAGAGGTTCCTGTCGAACTGGCCACCAGGGGACCCCCGATCTCCGATACTGGTGGTACAATCACCGCTCCACCGGGACGCAACGAGTCGCCGTTCCTCGGCACTGATCGTTTTCCGTTTGAACAGCACGTTATCAGCCGTGTACGGGACGTAATACGCACTGAAACTGCGTAACAGTCGCTGTCACTCTTGGGCAATTGCGATCTGTGGAGGGTATGGAGAACCGAGAAGAATTGGAAATTACCGAAACGAACGAGCCGTCCCTCTCACAAGTCGCCTGTATCGGACTCGGGTTCGTCGGATACCACTCGGCGATCGCGTTCTGCGAGTCCGGGAAGGCCGTCGTCGGGATCGACATCGACGACGACCACATCAGAACCGTCCGAAACGGCACCCATCCCTTCGAAACGAACGGGCTTCGAGAGTTCCTCGACCGGGAAACCTGCACACTCAGTACGCGGGTCTCCGACGCCGCTGACTGTGACTGCTACGTCATCAGCGTTCCGACGCCGCTCGACGAGCGCGACTCCCCGGACCTCTCCGCGCTCCGCGACGCCTGTCAGCAGGTCTCGACGGTCCTCGACGACGGCGATCTAGTGGTCCTCCAGAGTACCGTCTATCCGGGGTGCACGCGCGACGAACTCCGGCCGATCCTCGAGCGATCGGGGCTCGAGGCGGGAGCCGACTTCGGACTCTCTCACGTTCCCGAACGATACAGTCCGAGTGACGAGCGATCCAGGCGAGCCCCTCGCGTCGTGGGATCGATCGACGAGGACTGGCGAGCGGTGACCGCTGCGATGTATCGGGACGTCACCCGGTCGACGGTACCGGTGTCATCGCTCGAGGTCGCCGAGGCGATCAAGCTCGTCGAGAACATCCAGCGTGACGTCAATATCGCCGTCCTCAACGAGCTGACGACGGTAACGGACGCACTCGGTATCGACATCTGGAACGTGATCGAGGGCGCGGAGACGAAGTGGAACTTCCACCGGTACGAACCCAGACTCGGCGTCGGCGGTCACTGCCTGCCGGTCGATCCCCATTACTTTCGCACGGCGACCGACCACCTCGACGAAGACCTCGAGCTCGTCATGACGGCGCGAGACGTCAACGGCTCGATGCCGGGATACTACGGCGATCGAATCGCCGAGTATCTCGCGTCGGTCGACAAACCGGTCTCGGAGGCGACCGTCGCCGTGCTGGGCCTCTCGTACAAACCGAACGTCGAAGATCCGCGAAACAGCCCTTCGGTGACCTTGATCCGTCACCTCCGTCCGAACGATATCGACGTGGCCGCGTTCGATCCGCAGTTCCAACCGAACGCGGAGATCGAAGGGATCGGCATCGAAAACGGGACCGACGCGGTCTCGACCGTTCGGAACGCGGACGTCACCGTCGTTGGCACTGGCCACGACGACTTCCAACGGCTTCAGCCGGCGACTCTGGGGGACCTGATGGCGGACGATCCGCTGCTCGTGGACGTGGCGCGGCTGCTGGACACCGACGCCGTCGACGACAGCGATCTGGTGAGGCTGCGCGACTACCTGACGACCGACCGCGCGAATTCCCCTCGAGACGATCATAACGGAGAGACGTCGGCTGCCGACGCGAACCAGGGGTGGAACGATGAGTAGCGGGACGCGAGTCCTCGTCACCGGCGGCGGTGGCTTCATCGGAAGCCACGTGGCCGAAGCGCTCGCACCCGACAACACGGTAACCGTCCTCGACGATTTTTCGACCGGGAGCAAAGCGCACGTCCAGTTCCTGCCGGCGGATCGGATCGTCGACGCCGACGTTCGGGACCGCGAGGCCGTCGCGTCCGCCGTCGCCGGTCAGGACGTCGTCGTTCACATGGCCGCACTGATGGGCGTGCGCCGAACCCTGGAGCGGCCGCTCGAGGTGTTGCAAATCAACATCGACGGCGTCCGGAACGTGATGCGGGAGGCGGCTCGGGCGGACGTCGAGCGCGTCTGCGTCGCGTCCACGTCGGAAGTGTATGGCGACGCGCCGGCGGCCCCCTACGGCGAGGACGACGTTCAGGCACCGGAGACCAACTACGCCGTCGCGAAGCGAGCGGGCGAGCGCTTCGCTCGAGCCTATGCGGCGACCCATGACCTCGATCACACGATCCTCCGGTACTTCAACGTCTACGGCCCGCGACAGGACTCCTCGGCGTACGGCTACGTCATTCCGAAGTTCGTCGACCGGGCGCTGTCCGGCGACCCGATCGAGATCCACGGCGACGGACACCAGACGCGAGATTTCACGTACATCTCCGACGCCGTGGACTGTACGATCGCCGCGCTCGGTCCGGACGGGGCGAACGAGACGTTCAATATCGGAACCGGGACCGAAACGAAGATCCGAACCCTCGCGGAAGCGGTCGCCGACGCCGTCGGTGGGGCGGAGACGGTCCACGTCCCGCATCCGCGACCGTACGTGATCGAACGCCGTCTCGCGGACGTGACCAAGGCGGTGTCGATGCTCGGGTACGAGCCGACGGTCTCGCTGGAAGACGGTATCGAGGCGACGGTCGAGTACCTCTCAGCGGGCGGGCGGAGCGATCAGTATACCGTTCGGTGAGTCGGTCGGCGCTCCACCCGTAGTAGCCACTGACGGTCACTGCCACCCGATCGCGCGGCGGCCGTGCGATCGGTGTGTGAATCGTTTCAGTTGTGGGGCCGGTTCGGCAGTTCGATCCGAGTTCGCCCCATAGATCTCGGGTGCCGATCAGCGGCCCAGATCGTCCCCGATCGCGGTCCAGTCTCCACTGATGAACCCCAGCGCTAGCAGGAGCGGGAGCGCGAGCTGCAGGAGGTTCGTGACGAGCTGTGAGACGTTCCCGTAGAGGATACCGAACACGAAGGTGGTCGCGAATATCGAATAGATGAGCGTGCGGGGGAGACCGCCGGATCCCGGTTCACAGTAGTTGTAGCCGATTCTGATACAGGCACCGAAGAGGAACATCCCGACGAGGACGCCGGGGATCCAGAAATTGAGGTAGAGTTCCGCGGGAACCGGTGGCGGCGTTCCACCGCCGACGGTTCCGACGCCCTGATGGAATATTCGTTCGCCGAGTACCTGACCGATGTCTCTGGGTTTTCCGGGCCACAGCTGTCGAGGGATCGGACGGGTCACCCACGAAAGCAGCGTTGTGCCGTACTGAAACCCGATTCGATCGGGTACCACGTGAAACAGGTGCGCGTGGACGGTGACGCCGGTCCGTCTCGCTCCGAAAAAGTCACCGATGGCACCCGGACGAAGGGTCGTCGATGGGTCCAGTGCGGACGCCCCCATCCACGACGCTTTCCGAAGGGAGCCCATGACGTTTATCGTCACGACTCCGAGCGGAACGAGCGCGAGCAGGTGGGCGAGTTTCACTCGCCGTTCGGTGTAGTGATACACCACTACCAGCGAGATCAGGAAGAGCAGCAACGAGCTCCGGATGCTCCTGTAAAACGGCGGAATACACGCGATGGCCACGAGTGCGCCCGTAACGGCGACCCTGTTACGCGACCGGTCCGTCCGCCGTACCACCGTCCCCAAATCGACGAGCGCTGCAACGAACAGGAGTTTCGTCCCCCAGGCGATGTACTCCGTCGGTGGTCGTCGTTTCGCGGACAGTTCGGAGAGAGCGGTCGGAACGCCTCCCGTCGTCCAGAACAACAGGAACAGCGAACCGACGCCGATCGTCGTACACAGGGCGACGACGCGGTTCGCTCGATCATCGTCCCACTCGCGGCGAAACGTCGGGATCCGTGCGACGATCCGATCCGCCGGTGTCCAACACATTCCGACGGCGAGACATCCGATCCCAGCCACTGCGAGGACGAGCGGCGAGACGAGGTACTCGAGCCCCTGCCCCAACAACACGTCGGTAGTGTCCCCGGTGGCGACGAAATCGACGACCGGACCGAACCACCCCATGAGATACGCCAGCCCCACGAAGGCCGCCGGCGAAAACACGTCGCCGGAGCCGAGGTACAAGACGACGAGCGGTATCCCGGCGAGGCCGACGAGAATCATCAGCGTGGGGCCCGTCGGTATCGGGAGGAGCGCGACGATGACGGAGAGAACGACCAGCACGCTGCAGCCGATTACTGCTCGGTGATGGGACTGATCGATCCGTCCGTCCGGTAGCGACCGAGTCGAGGGTAGACTCATGGGTCAACGTGAATCCGATTCGGACGCGAAACCGCGCATCCATCGGTTTCTCCGCGTTGAAAGCTACGGTTCTCGCGAAGTCTAATAAGCGTTAGTTTCGATTTCTCGCGTACGAGGGGCTTACTCCGATCCGGCTTCTGGCGGGACGGGGATCGTCGATACTCGCCGGCGCGTTTCGACTCCCAGTCAGGAGGGACGCGAACGAACGGTAGCATGCCGACAGTAGCGCCGTCGTGAACGCGACTCGTGCGATCGGTCCGGTCGGTACGTTCCTGCTACAGGGTGACACTTTTGCCACGCGGTACAGTCCCCACGTGACGAACTGTGATCTCCCGGGACTCGGTTATCGGGCAGTCGGTGCTACCCAATTCCGTATTCGTCCTCGTTAGCATCGCGCTGATCGGGCGGGTCATCGGAATGGGACTGCGGTATCTGTTGCAGTTCGTCATCGCGACCGGACTCGGTGCGAGCGCCGTCGGGCTCTTCGCGGTCGGGCTGGTGGCGGTCAAAATCGGCGCGCAGTTCGCGCGCGCCGGGCTTAACATGGCCGCGGAGAAGTACGTCTCTATCTACGAGTCCGAAGGGGATGACCCGAAGTTGACCGGGACGATCCTGTCCACATTTCTCTTTTCGGTCGTGTTCGGAACGGTGACGGTAATCGCGCTCAACCTCGGGCTCGAGGTGTTCGAGGGAGTGGTCGGCGACTACCGACCGACCGTCCGACGCATCTCGATCGGCGTTCCGCTGTTCGCGCTCATGATGATCGGCATCCACGCGACCAGGGGGTTCAAGGAAACGAAATATTCGGTCTATACGCGCGATTTCGGTCAATCGGGGATCGCACTCCTCCTCGCCGTCGTCTCGGTGGTCGTCTTCGAGAGCCTCGAGCTCGTGATCTACGGTTACGTTCTCTCGCTGGCGTTCGGGACCGGACTGGCCGTCTACTACATTTACCGATTGGGCGGATTCGAGGCGCTCCGAACCCCCGAGTTCCAGTCCCGGACGATCCTCGCGTATTCGCTCCCGCTTCTGTTCGCGGGCGTCTCGACGTATGCCGCGTCGTGGATCGACATCGTATTCCTCGGCGTATTCGTGACGCCCGCAGACGTCGGCGTCTACCAGATCGCGTTTCAGACGTCGATGTTACTGACCGTCCTCCTGCAGGCGGCGAACGTGATCGTGCCGAGCCTCGTCGCGGAAGCGTACAGCGACGGGGCCCGGACGTATCTCGACGGGTTGTACACGGCCGTCACGAAGTGGACGGCGTACCTGACGCTCCTCGTCGCCCTCTTCGTGATCGCGTTCGCGACGGATCTCCTGGCGCTGTTCGGCCCGGAGTTTACCCGAGGCGCGACAACGCTCACCGTTCTCGTCCTCGGGCAATCGGTTATTGCCATCACGGGTCCGTCGGGTGTCGTTCTGAAAATGACCGATTTCGAGCGACTGGAGCTGTACAACTCCGTCGGCATGGTCATCGCGAACGTCTCCCTGAACTACGTTCTCATCCAGTCGTACGGCATCCTCGGCGCCGCCGTCGCGACGGCAGTTTCCCTTTCGGCACTCAATCTCGCTCGGCTTCTCGAGACCAGGTACTTCGTCGGCGTCGTGCCCTACTCCAGGGCATACTGGAAGGGAGCCGTCGCGTTGCTCGGTCCGGGTATGTGGTTCCTACTGGCCGCGGAGCTCTCGAACGGGATCGTCACGATGGTCGGATCGGGACTCGTCGGCGCCCTCGCGTTTGCGGTGACGATCTACACGCTCGGACTCGAGGACGACGACCGGCTGCTCGTCGAAGCGATCGAGACCGATTCGAGCGATATCGAACGCTAACAGCAGTTTCGGCCGTTACGCTGTGGGTGTAGATGGAACGGCGTGGACTCCGTTTTCGATGGCGACGATACCGGCGGGAATCTCGAGTCGGTGTCGGCCGGAGACACGAACCCGCCGGAGAACACGGAGGTATGACCGACCTACCGAACCGAAAAGTGCCAGTAGTAATTACCTCTCTCGTGAGTGTAACGCGAGGATGCCATTCAGAAATTCCGACCGGACGAGACGAGAAGTCCTCGCGAACGGTGCCGCTGTCGGACCGATCGGTATCGTTCTCAGATCTGACGACGGAGAGACGGAATCGAACACGGATCGGCGGAGCAAGGTACCCATTCCCGAAGGATCGGCGGATCACCTGAACCCGGACCGCCACATCGTCGGGACGAAGTCGGCGTCGGTCGCGAAACGTGTTCAGAAACGAGCGAAATCGGTCCGGCGGATCCTCGATTTCGGACGGCGGGGAGACGGCGTCGTCGGCCGATTCGATGCCGAGGACCTGGACGAGATACGGGGGATGTCGGGCGTTCGCTACGTCGAGCGGGACGGCACGGTGCGTGCGCTTCAACAACGCGTCCCCTGGGGAATCTCCCGAATAGGCGCGAGAGACGCTCACAGCGGTAGTATAGTCGGGTACGGTGCGAACGTGTCCGTGATCGACACCGGGATCGACGCCGACCACCCGGACCTCCGGGAGAATCTCGGCGTCGGAAACGCGATCGTCCAGTGTTCGGGCTCGTGTGCAGAACCCTGGGACGACGACAACGGCCACGGGACCCACGTCGCGGGCACCGTGGGTGCGTTCAACAACGACATCGGCGTCGTCGGCGTCGCCCCGCGAGCGACGCTCCACGCCGTCAAGGCACTGGACGAGCAAGGGGGCGGGACGATATCTGGGATCGCCGAGGCCATCACCTGGACGGCCGATCAGGGATACGACGTCGCCAACCTGAGCCTCGGGACACCGTCGTCCGCGGAAGTGCTCGCAGATGCCTGTTCGTACGCGTACGAGGAAGGGGTGCTCCTCGTCGCCGCGGCCGGCAACGATTCCCGCGGGCCCGTCAACTATCCCGCCGCCTACGAGACCGTGATCGCGGTCAGTTCGACGACGCGGTCGGACTCACTCTCCTCGTTTTCCAACGTCGGCCCGGAGATCGAACTCGCCGCGCCCGGATCGGAGATCGAATCGACCATCCCCGGCGGCTACGACACGTTCTCGGGAACCTCGATGGCGACACCGCACGTCGCCGGCACCGGCGCACTGCTGATGGGGCACGGCGACTCCAACGTCCGGGCTCGCAACCGGCTGCGAAACACCGCCGAAGACATCGGTCTCTCGAGCGAGGAGCAGGGCAACGGACTGGTAAACGCCGACGCAGCAGTGCACGCGGCGAGCGTCGGTGAACTCGGCTCCGTCACCACGAACCAACCGGACGGGGAGACGTGGTTCACCGTCTCCCTGGAGGGCCGGTACGACGATCCCGTCGTAATCATGAGCCCGGTCTCGACGAATCTCGGTGCACCCGTCCACACGCGCGTTCGGAACGTGACCGGCAACAGCTTCGAGTTCCAGCTCGAGAAATGGCGGTACCTCGACGACAGCCATCCCACCGAACGGGTCTCCTATCTGGTCGTCGAGTCGGGAACGCACACGTTCCGGAACGGCCGTCTGCTACAGGCGGGGCGGACGGCCGTGAATGACGGGTTCCGGCAAGTCGATTTCCCCCAGCAATTCAGTGCACCGCCGGTCGTCTTCACGCAGTCACAGACGGTCAACGGCTCGGATCCGATCGTCACGCGCCAGCGGCAGACGAGTCGGAGCGGGTTCGAGGTTCGCCTGCAAGAAGAGGAGGCCCTCGGGCCGCACGTGAACGAGGCCGTCGGCTGGATCGCGCTCCTGCCGTACGTCGGACAGACCGACAGCGGGATTCCGTTCGAGGTCCGCCGGACGCAGCGGGAGATCACGCATCGCTGGCACCGGACCTCGTTCACTCGCGGGTACAGTTCGAATCCGGTCTTCGTCGGAACTGTGCAGACGTTCGTCGACGCCGATCCGATCGAACTCCGATATCGGAACCTGACCGACGACGGCGTCGAGCTCCGCGTCGTGGAGGACCGAAGCGTCGAGTTCGATCCGGCCCACGGCAGGGAACGCGTCGGGTACGTCGTCGCGAGACGGGGCGGCTTGCTGTGACGCTCGGCTACGGGTTGGACTGCCGCGGCTCCGCATCCGCTTCCGTCTCGAGCCCGCGGTCCGGTTCCGCACCGCGATCCGGGACGAGCGCTCGGACGACGTCGCGATACGCCTCGACCGCGATCTCCCTGGTGTACCGCGAGTCGAAGACCGCTCGCGCCGCCTCGCCCATCTCGTCGACGCGGTCGGGATTGGCGAGCCAGAAGCGAACGGCGTCCTCGATCCCGTCCGCGTCACCCGGGTCGACGCGAACGCCGCAGTCGGTTCGCTCGACGACCCGGCCGATTTCGGAGTCCGCGGTCGCGACGGCGAGGATCGCCTGCCCGCTCGCGAGTGCGGTGTAGAACTTGCTGGGAACGCACAGCCCCTCGACCGAGCGGTCCATCGTGACGAGGGCGACGTCGCCGCTCGTGAGCGACCGCGGCAGCACCGACTCGGGCTGGTACGGGAGGAACGTGACCGACTCGAGGTCGTACTCCCGAGCCAGGTCTCGCAATCGTTCTTTCTTCCCGCCGTCGCCGATGAACGAGAACCGAACCGGGTCGGTGTCGGCGTCTTCGAGCGCCGCTGCGGCCTCGACGGCGCTCTCGAGTTCGTGATGGTGACCGAGGTTCCCCGAGTACAGGACGGTGAGTTGCTCGTCGAAGCCGTGTCGCCGCGCGAACTCGTTGTCCGACTTCGCCCGCGGCCGGATGAACTCGCCGTCCTCCCAGTTGTGGATGACCCGGACCGGGATCGGTCCGTACTCCGACTGGAGGCGTTCCGCCATGGTCTCGCCGATCGCGATCGTCACGGACGCGCGGCGATAGGCGCGGCGGTTGAACCAGTCCCAGACGTGACGAACGGGGCTGTCGGCGTCGATGTACTCGAGTGCGACCGCCATGGGCGGATAGAGGTCCATCACGACCGGAACGGGTCGGTAGCCCCGCCACCGGAGCGGCAACCCGGCGATGGGGAGGAACGTCGGCGTGGTCAGGAGGAAGGCGACGTCTCCGCGCCGACGGACGAGGAGGTAGGCGAGCGCCGTCAGGAAGAACGTGAGTTCGTTGAGCATCCGTTTCACGGTTCCCTCGGTTCGATCGAATCGGGTGGCGGGGAGCCGCCTGATGTCGACGCCGTCGACGGTCTCGGTCGTCGGCACCGTCGCCTGCCGGTCTTCCGTCGTGTACGACGGATCGGTCGTCACGACGGAGACGTCGACGCCCCGTTCGGCCAGCCCGGTTGCGAGCTCGGTCAGGACCGTCGCATTGGCTGACGTATCGGGCCGGTAGTACTGGGAGACGAAGACGACGGACGGCTCGGACGTGGCCGATTTCGGCATGCAGATGCGGTATCACACGTGGGGAGTAAGTCGTTGGGACGCGTACGGGACCGGGAATGTAACGAGACGCCACCTATGCAACGGTTATAACCTATGGTGTTGTTTCCCCGTCCATGGAGCCCTCCAAGCGGTTGACCCAACGGCCCGTGTTCGTAACCGGTGCGGACGGATTCGTCGGTTCACACCTCGTCGAGCGACTCGTCGAGCTCGACGCGGACGTCCACGCGCTCGTCCGCGCCACGTCCAGCGGCGAACTCAAGAACATCCGCCGCCACGGCGACGACATCACGGTCCACCGCGGCGATCTCCGCGACAAACACTCCGTCGAACGGGCGCTCCGTCCGCTTTCCGACCACGGCGACTCGCTGATATTCCATCTCGGTGCGCAGGCTCACGTCGGCGAGTCGTGGGAACGGCCGTACGAGACGGTCGATACGAACGTCAACGGGACGCTCAACCTCCTCCAGTCGATCGTCGACCTCGATCTCGACATCGCGAAGTTCGACATGGCCGGGACCAGCGAGGAGTACGGGAACATGAACGACGAAATGGTCGAGAAATACGAGTTCGACGGCGACGACCGCGTTCTCCTCAGCGAACGATCGCCGGTCAATCCGACGAGCATCTACGCGACGTCGAAGCTGGCGAGTGACTTCCTGACGATGAACTACCACGACGCCTACGGACTGCCGACCGTGACGACCCGGATGTTCAACAACTACGGCCCGAGGCAGAATCCCCGGTACATCACCGGCACGATCATCACGCAGGCGCTCGAGCGGGACGTCGTCGAACTCGGCAATCTAACTCCCAAACGCGACATGTGCTACGTCAGCGACGGTGTCCGCGGTCACCTGCACGTCGCGCTCGAGGGCAATCCCGGCGAACAGTACGTGTACGGATACGGCGAGAACGTGTCGATGCGGGAGTGGACGGAGACGATCCTCGAGGTCGGCGTCGAGGAGGGGTACTGGGAACCGACCGACATCGTGCAGTCGGAAGAGCGGTTCCGACCCGGGGACAGCGACGTCGAGGAACTGCTCGTCGGGTACGAGAAGCTCCACGAAGAGACCGGCTGGAAACCCACCGTCTCCTGGCGCGAGGGCATCCGTCGGACGATCGACTGGTACGCGAACAACCGCCGCAGCTGGTACGGACGGGTCGATTGGCGATGACGACGTACTGGGACGACACGACCGTTATGGTGACCGGTGGCGCGGGGTTCCTCGGCAGCCACCTCGTCGAGGAACTGCGATCGCGATCGGCTGACGTGGCGATCTTCGTCCCCCGGAGCAGCGAGTACGATCTCCGGCGGCGACCCGCGATCGACCGCGCGCTCGAGGACGCCGATCCCGACGTCGTCATCCACCTCGCGGCGTCCGTCGGCGGGATCGGTGCCAACAGGGACAACCCCGGTCGCTACTTCTACGACAACGCGGTGATGGGGATCGAACTGATCGAGGCCGCCCGCCAGTACGGCGTCGAGAAGGCCACGATCCTCGGCACGATCTGTGCGTACCCGAAGCACGCACCCGTTCCGTTCAGCGAGGAGGATCTCTTCGAGGGGTACCCCGAAGAGACGAACGCTCCCTACGGCATCGCGAAGAAGGCGCTGCTGACCCAGTCGCGGGCCTACCGGAAACAGTGGGGGTTCGACAGCATCTACCTCCTGCCGGTGAACCTGTACGGCCCGCGGGACGATTTCGACCTCGAGTCCGCCCACGTGATTCCGGCGATCGTCCGCAAGTGCATCGAGGCCCGCGAGCGCGGCGACGACGCGATCACGGCGTGGGGAACCGGCGAGCCGACCCGGGAATTCCTCTTCGTCACGGACGCCGCCGAGGGGATTCTGGACGCGACCGAGCGATACGACTCTTCGGACCCGGTCAACCTCGGGAGCGGCGAGGAGATCAGCATCCGGACGCTGGTCGAGACCATCGCGGCGGAGACGGGCTTCGAAGGCGATATTGAGTGGGACACCTCGAAACCCGACGGCCAGCCGCGGCGGAGACTCGACACGTCCCGCGCGGCGGAGCGGTTCGGCTGGACGGCCTCGACGTCGTTTCGGGAGGGCCTCCGGGAGACGATCCGGTGGTACGAACGGTTCCGGAACGGATAGTCGCCTGACCGGGAAGAGCCGAAGATCGTTCGCAGACAAGAGCCAGTCATCCCCCTGCGAGTTCGGTATACAACCCGTCGATCTCGTCGAAATAGGCCTCCGGATCGAACCGTGCAGCCGAGCGCCGTCGCGCCTCGCGCCCGAGTCGGTCCCGGAGCGTTGAATCGCCCGCGAGATCGCGGAGTCGTTCGACGACCGTCCCGATATCGCCCGTCTTCGCGACGAGATAGCCGGTCTCGCCGTCGTCGATCTGTTCCGGAATTCCGCCGCTTTGCGAGCCGATCACCGGCAACCCGGCCGCCATCCCTTCCAGTACGACGCCCGGGAACGGGTCCTCGTGCCTCGGGAGGTGAACCAGCACGTCCGCGGCACCGAGTACCTCGGGGAGGTCCTCGTAAAACCCCGTCAGGGTCACGTTTTCCAGCTCTCGGACCCGCCGCTCGAGCGCCCGCGCGTACGCCTCGTGTCCCTCCACGGTTCCGCCGACCACCGCGAACTCGAGGTCCTCATCGCGCAGCCTCCTTGCCGCGTCCAGCAGCCGATCCTGCCCCTTGTCGCGGATGAGCTTCGAGACGCATACCGCGAGGGGCGCGTCCTCGTCGATACCGAACTCGGATCTGAACGCGGTACCAGCCGGGAGGTCACTGAACCGGTCCGGTGACGGCAGCCCGTCGTGGAGAACCTCGATATTCGATTCGTAGCCGACGGTTCGAAACATCACGTCCGCCGTTCGATGTGAGACGCAGACGACCCGATCGCTCAAATGGGCTCCCATCGCACCGAACGCTTTTCGCAAGTGATAGGGATTCAAACACATCCGAACGTGGCCGATCGTTCGGCTCTGGCTCGTCGTGCCGGCGAGCAACGCGGACGGATACCTGAGCTCGTTCACGTGGACGAGATCGACGCTCTCGGTCCGAATCAGTCGGCGCAACCGACGGACGTTCTCGAGGACGCGAAACGGATACTGTAACTGATCGATAGCCGGACGACGGCTGATCGGGTCGCCCTCGAGAACGTACGTCGGAATCCCCGCCTCCGCGTACCACGCCGCGATCCCGTCCGTTCCCGGAACCACGGCGATAGTGTCGTGACCGTACTCGCGCATCCGGTCGGCCAGCCGGTACATCCACTGGGCCGCACCGCTGTGGATCTGCGTGGAGGTGCCGTAGTACAGGACGGTAGCCATTGGCAGTAACCGAACGTATCGGCTCGTAAAACAGTACGGTTTTGGATATGATATTTTCAAACCACAAAAAAGTATAACAGCGGGGTCGTGGACGACAGTTCCATAGCGAAACCATGGGAGAGCCACTATCATCGCTGGACGTGTCCAACGTCTTCGTCTACGTCGGCGATGCAGTCCGCTGGGATCACACTCCTCGATCGGTACTGGATCGCGGACTCTCGTCGAAATCGATCGCCGCGTCGACGCACAGCCCGACGTCGTTCGCGTCGCTCGTCACCGGTCTCCATCCGCCCCGACACGGCGTCGACGACTTCACGAACCGGCTGGCCGACGAGACCTACCGCCTGTTCGACGTACCGGGATACGAGACCCGATTCGTCAACTCCGTCCGAGACACGCCGGCGGGGACCGACACCGATCCGATCTTCTCGGTTCTCGACGTCCGGCCGCCGGCCGTCGACGAGCCGTTTCGGGACATCGAGGAACCGTTCGTACTCATGGAACGCGGCCCTGGTGGGCACGCGCCCTACGGCGACTTCGACGGCAGCGCCTGGGACTACTTCGAACGACGCGGTGCCCAGCCCGCCAGTGCGTATCGCGAGGAGTACGCCCGGTCCGTCGACCGCGACGCCGCCCTGTTCGCCGAGCGCCTCGAGGACCTGGCCGATCGCGGCCTCCGGGAGGACACGCTCGTCGTCTACACCGCCGACCACGGCGAGCTGCTCGGCGAACTCGGGCTGCTCGGCCACAACGGCCCGATGCATCCGGCCCTCGTCGAGGTTCCCGCGGTGTTCGTCCATCCGGACCTCTCGACAGGTCGGCTGACCAACGGCGTGGTCAGGCACGTCGATCTGCTTCCGACGGTGCTCGACTGCCTCGACGAGAGCGGCGGTCCGACGGACGGCACGAGTATCGCGTCCGGACCGGCACGCGATCGCGGGCTCTCTTTTTATCGCTCGTCACTGCCGACCGGACCGATCGCGGGATTTAGCGGAGCGCTCGCCTACGACGGCGTGTGGGAACTCGACGGCGGCCACGTTTTCGCTCGCACGCCGACGCACGAACGGCTCGCGGCAGTGCTGGGGACGCTCTCGAAGAGCCCGAAGCGGTCCTATCTGCGCGCGAACCTCTCGAAGGCGATCGGCGCGTACGCTGCCGGCCACCGAACCTACGGTAGGCCGTCGATAGACGCCGACGATGCCCGAACGCTCGTCGCGGAGACGCGTCGCGGAGAATCGAGCGGGCGTCAGATCGAGCTCTCCGAGGACCAGCGCACTCACCTCGAGGACTTGGGGTATCTCTCATGAGCACCACGAGCGACGGCTACAACGTGATCCTCGTCGTTCTGGACACGGTTCGGGCGTGCCAGCTCGGACTGTACGGCCGCGAGCGCGATCCGATGCCGACCCTCTCCCGGTTCGGTGACGACGCGACGGTATTCGACCGGGCCTACACGAACGCCCCGTGGACGATGCCGGCTCACGCGTCGCTGTTCACCGGGAAGATTCCGTCGGAACACGGCTGTCACGGCGGGTCGCTCGGATTCACCACCGACCACGAGGCGCTCGCGGAGACCTTCTCGGAACGCGGGTATCGGACGTACGGGCTCAGCAACAACGTCTGGATCAGCGATCACTTCCGGTTCGATACCGGATTCGACGAGTTCTACAAGGAGTGGCAGCTGTTCAGACAGTCTCGGGAGATCGGACACACGCTGAAGGGAGCGGACACCTCGAAGCGAGACGTACTCGAAACGCTCGCTCGAGGAAACCCGCTCGTCAACGTTCTCAACGGGCTGTACGGAAAGTACCTGTATCGGCGCACCGACTTCGGCGGGGCACGGACGACGAACCACGTCGCAAGGTTGCTCGAGGACCGCACCGAGCCGTTCTTCCTGTTCGTCAATTACATGGAGGGGCACGCGCCGTTCGTCGAGCACGACTGTTCGGAGCGGTTCCTCCCGAACGACCTCGAGGACGCCTCGCGATACACCGCCCTCAGCGGGAACAGCCTCGACTACCACACCGGGCGAACGGAGATTTCGGATTCGGCGTTCGAGCGCATCGAATCGCTGTACGACGGCGAACTCGCGTACCTCGACCGGCGCCTCGGACAGCTATTCGAAACGTTGCGTGCTCGAGGGTTGTTGTCGGAGTCGATCGTCGTGGTTGTCGGCGATCACGGGGAGAACGTCGGCGATCACGGGCTCATGGCACACCGGTTTTCCGTCCACGATACGCTGTTGCACGTCCCGCTCGTCGTTCGACACCCGGACGACGGACGCGGGGAGCGCGTCGAGGAGCTGGTCGATTTCACCGATCTCCACCGCTGGCTGGTGACCGTCCCGACGGGGCCGGCGGATCCGACGAGGATTCCGTCCGACGATCCCGTCGTCGCGGAATATCTGTCGACGACGTACACGCCGGAGGCACAGGACGACGCGTTCGACTTCGCCGGAAGCGACTACGATCGTCGCTTACAGGCCGTCCTCACGTCGGAGCACAAGCTCACCGTTGCCGACGACGGTGAGACGGCGCTGTACGCGTACGACGGCGGTCCGGACTTCGAACGAGACGGGGATCGGATTTCCGACGCTGCCGTCGAGTCCCGTCTCCGGGACCACTGTCCGGGATTCGAGGAAGCGTCCACCGCGAGTATCGACGAACGCGAGGCCGTCGAAGACCATCTCAAAAAGCTCGGATACATGGACTGACGTCTTCGACGAGTGAGCCTCACGGGCGTGACGTGACGATCGAGTCAATCGATAGGGACCTCTGAACGGGCGTACAGCCCTGGCAGCGGTCTGTGGTCGGACCGGCGCGCTTCACGACCGCTGTCGTGCGAAAACGATACCGTCGTCGGTGGCGGTCGCGTATCCGCGATCCTCCAGGATCGTTCTGACGTCCTCGACGGTCGACGTCCCGCGTCGCTCGGGGCGACTGTCGACGGCGAGCTTCCGGATCCCGATCCCGCTTGTCCCCGCCAACACTTCCGGTTCCGCGCCCTCGGCATCGAGCTTCAGGAAGTCGATCTCGTCGAGACCACGTTCGGACGCGAGGGCGTCGAGACGATCCGCGGGGACCGGCACGCGGCGGCCCGTCGCCTCGTCGTCGACGTCGATCAGCGAGTGATCGCTCGCGTCGGCTCCGAGGCGTAACTGGAGGGGTTTCGACTCGCTCCAGAGCGCCCCGTGTATCGCAGTGACGTTGGAGAGGCGGCTCGTGTTGAGCTTCAGCGCGTGAAGCGTCGCGGGACTGGGTTCGATAGCGAGGACCCTCGCGGCCGTGCTCGCCGCTCCCCGCGTGAACGCGCCGACGAACGCCCCCGCGTCGACCACCGTATCGTCGGGTTCGATTTCGACGACCCCCTCGAGCGTGTACTTCGAAATCATGTTGTCCGCGTACCCCTGACTCACCTGCCGATACTGGCCGGCGTGTGGACAGCGCGGAAAGTGGTACACGTCGCCGGTCGAACCGTTCGCCGCCACCCACGTCTCCCCCGCGGGCGTGATACGAACGAAATCGTGAGCGGGACTCAGTCGGTGAAGGACCATCTCGTACGGGATCGCCACCGAGGTCGGAAACCGCACCCCTCCCTTCGAAAGCGCTTCCGTCACTCCGTCTCGGCGGATGGTATCGATCGCGTTGGCGGTAGCCATAACCATCCACATCACAGCCGAGTACTTACCTTTTCCACACGGTTGCACGGGAGAGACGTGAAGGCCACCCGTAACTCGTCCGGACGACATCCCCGTCCTCGAGAAATGTCCGGACGAGTCGTCGAGGACCCGAGTAACCACCGTCTTTCCTGACTCAACCTGTCGATGCCGGAACGAACGCGGCGTCACATGTATCCTAACTGTTCCAGACGCGTCTCGACGGCGACCGAGTCGTAATCGTCGTCGGTCCGTTCCGGCGGTTCCGAGACGATCGTCCGCCGCGGCTCGCTCTCACAGACCATCCACGGAACGTCGACCAGTTTCGGATGGTAGACGCGCGTCGGATGGCCGTAATGTTTCACGGCGGCCGGAAAGACGCGCTCGCCCGCCATATTGCCGTGGTCGGACGAAATGACCGCCTTCCCGTCGAGTTCGTCGGCGAGCGGTATCGCCTCGTCCAGGACGAGCTCGAGGTTTTCGATGAAACACCGCCAGAGCAGCTCGTCGTCGACCCGTTCGGTCCCCCGCATCACGTGATACCACAGCGCTTGCTGTGGTTCCGGGAGCTCGCGAGCGCTCGGACCGAGAAACGGAAGATGGGGTTGCAGAAAGTGGGCGAGGATTCGCTTGTTGGGGTACTCCGCTGCTGCGGTCCGTGTCACGGACGCCATCGCCTCGGGCGGCACCGTATCCAGGTCGTCGTCCCAGTGGGTTCGCCACACGTCGTACGTCGCGTGAAATTCGACGTCGAGATCGTCGAAGTGATTGACGAACTGCGGGTTTCCAGCGAGGTACACCACGTCGTAGAGCTCTCGCCCGTCGAAATTCGCTTTCAGCCACTCGGACGTGGCGGATCCTCGAGACGTTCGCCTTTCGATGCGGGCGTCGGGTCCGACGACCTCTCGAAACATATCGTAGCGACAGGCGTCCAGTATGAGGAGATGATCCCAATCTGCCTCGATGACGTCGATTCCGTCGGGGCAGTGTGGTCGGGACCACGCGCGCGAATAATAGAGTTGATTCAGCTTTCTCGCGACGAGCGAGGGGCTCCGGATCCCGCGTAGTAGCTTCCGCACTGATTCCCTCATGGCCGCCTAGTCAGGGAGCGAGTCCAAATATTATTTCTATCGTACAGATAACTTATCAACGGCGGTTGGAATACCGTCACCACCGGGTGTCCGAACGGATACCGATTTCCATCGATATCAGTCCGGACGGATGACATCGCCGTTTTCGACGGCCGCCCTCGAAACATCGACCTCGGTTTCGCCTACCGTGTATTCACCCGGGTACGGGACCGTCGCGACTACTCGACCGTCCGAATCCGGCGTGACGGTTCGCTCGTACGGAATCGCCTCACCCGAGACGACGACCTCGGTTTCGATCGCGACCGTCTCGTTCGGGTCCGTCACGTCGGGCTGGTTCTCGATAATCGTCGCACCCGGAACGACCGCAAACGCCGTCACCTCGTCGTCGACGAACACCGCCCGATAGTGCTCGAGTGGGGGTCCGTCCTCGCCGCCGGCACCGAGCTCGTCGTGAAGCCGTGCGTACGTGCTCGTCGCGTCGTACTCGTTCGAGTCGGTTACGACGACGTAGCCGACGTCGGTGTTGTTGAACTGGTGGTACCAGCCGTCCGGATCGTCGCCCGCTCGGAACTCGCCGAAGTTCTGCCGGGCGTACGAGTACCGCTCCGCCCCACCGTTGACGAAATAGTTGTACATGCGGTTGTCGCCCCAGTGACTCAGGACGTACGTCTCCGGGCTCTCGCGGCCGACGTCTTCCGCGTGGTCGTCGATGGCCATCGCGGCATCGAACTGCGCGTCGCTGTGGGTCGTCTGGGCGAGCATCGACGGCACGAAAAAGAGGTTCAGGCCACAGACTAACAGTCCGATCCAGAGCAACGCGACGAGCGTCCGGGTGTCGGTCGGGACGACGATACTCGGAACGGACCGTTCACCACCGTCTGCGGCGGTTCCACGTCCTTCCCCACGGTTCTCGAGCCCGCTCTCGTCGCCGTCCCGAAAGAGCGCCGGTTCCCTGACGAGGTCGGCCCACGCGAGGAGCCACACGAACCCGAGCCCGCCGAGTACGGACAGCGGTATCGCCAGTTGCGCCGCGAACCGACCCTGAATCGCCGCCAGCGCGAGCCAGAACGCGCCGTAGACGGCGAGTAACAGCCATCTGGGTTCGTATCGCCGGTACGCGGCCCAGCAGGCCCATCCGAGAACCAGGATCCCGAGATAAAACCCGAGACCGAACTGCGACAGCGGTCCGAAGACGACCCCGTTTTCCAGCGCGAGTATCGATTTCGTCTCCGCCATCCCCTCCCTGTAGAAGAGTTCACCAGCGCGTTGCGCGAGTCGTGCCCAGGTGTCCGGACGGAGGGAGCGGAAGGCGACGAGCGCAACGCCGGCGACGAGCGCTTCGGATCCGAGAAGGCCTATCGCGGGCCACTCGAGGCGTCGCCACAACTCCCCCAGACCGACGACGTTTACGGCACCCGCTACGACGAGCAGGGAGACGGCCGACGTGAGGGGTTCGTGCCACCCCCAGTGGACGTGCATGGCGACGATGAGCGCGCCGCCGAGTCCGATCCCGGCCAGAAGCGGACCGTTCGTCAGGAGGGGTGAGAGGCCGGCCCGGATGTCGGCGATGACCTTCAGTCCGATGTATCCCGCGACGGGAACGAGCAATAGTATCGACCCGCCCCACGCGTGCACCGAGACGGCGAGTGCGATCCCCAACGCACCGGCGGCGACCCACGTCGCCGGTTCGCGGCGGTGAGCGCGAGTGGCCGTTTCCGGCGTCGCATCCCGATCGAACCGCCGCTGGAAGTCCACGGCGAGCCACGCAAGCGCGAGCAGCGTCACTCCCATGAAGACGTACTGGTAGAGGCGGTGTTCGAGAAATCCGAGCCCCGTGTAAACGGCGTGAACCGGGGTGAGTGCGAGCATCACCACTGCTGCGATCCCGACTCGGACGTCGTCCGTAACGACGACCGTCAGCCAGTAGACGACGGCGCCGAGGGCGACCGCCATGACGACCGGCAGCCACACGGCTACCGTGTTCGCCGCCCACTGATCGCCGCCGAGCAACGCGGCGGCGAACCAGTTCGCGGCGTGGGTAAACGGCCGGAGTTCGGCTGCACCCTCCGGCAGATTCGTCACGACGCTCCAGTCCGTCGGATCGCTCGATTCGGCGAGCAGTTCCTCCAGCCAGTACCGGTAGTAATAGGGATCGTTGGCCGGCGATACGACGTGATCACCGCGAACAACCGACCGATAGTTCAGGGATCGCATTACGAATACCAGTACCAACGCTCCGACGAGGCCGACGGCGGCACGCGGATCGAACGCGATGGGAACCGACAGGTCGAATCCGGACGCCGATCGGTCCTCGGACACGGGCTCGCCGTCGAGCCCCGCTCGGACGCCGCGACGACTCGCGACGCGATATTCGTCGCCGACCGCCGTCACGATCCCTCGTGAAACGAGTTCGCCGAACGTTCCCGAATCGAGCGGGAGATCGTCGAAGCACCAGGTGTCGCGCTCGGCGTCCACCTCGAGAACGGTTTCGAGAGCGCGCTCGCCGCTTTCGTACTCCTCACAGAAGGTCGCTGTCGCGTCGGCCACTGTGGCGGGATCCGGTTCGTCAGCCATCGAGACCGCTATCGATGGTCTGGTAAATAAAAGGAGAACACAGCCATCAATCCGGGAACAGGTTAGGTAATACCTATCGGTTATTCGGTCGCTCGCGAAGGGAGTGTTCCGCCGTGATGGTGGATCGGTACCGGCCGCAGCCACCGGATACAACGGCGTTCACACGTGTATCGCTGGGGGTCGAGTGGCGATGATCCCGGATGGAGCGAGACCGTTTTCGATTCCCCAGTTCGGGTATTCCGTCACACCAGTCTCATTCGGGACGCAACTCACTCGAGTTCGTACCGACGTCGACTCACTGTAGTCGTTACTGGAGTACACTGTACACCGAATCATATGACCGCGCTGGGACTGACATGTGATCGCATCAGTGACTACGGTAGTGTCCTGTGTATTGATTATTGTGTATAGTAATAGAACATTTATTCGCAGACCGATCGGGTGCTATTTACAACAGGGTAGTACGATACCGCGAACGATCGCTAGTTCGATCCCCGATCGTTTCGGACCGTGGCTCCGTCCGTGGGGATTCCAAAGAGGCCCGGGGGCGCTCGAGCCGTCGGTGTTCCGTGTTGACGGCGAACTGCCGTCCAACAGGTGGGTGGAATGCCTCTGACAGCCTGCAGCCGTGCGACCGCCGTCCGATGCCACGGCCGATCACAGGCTGTTATTACTTAAACAAACGGCTATAAACGTGTTGTGGATTTTAACCCCCTCCCCCGGATCGCGAGCTCGGGACCACGAATCCGTGAGTGAGTCGGGAGTACCAGCGGTCTCGTGACGATCAGGGCCGACGAGAGTGTTCCGTGAGCTCCCCTACGCAATCTAGTCGGCGACGCTGACGGACGACGTCGACGGCGTAAACAGCTGCTCGTCGAGGGCGCTCCAGTCATCGAAGTCGTCACTGCCGTCGCCAGCGGAGAATCCGTAGTACTCTCCCGGTGCGTTGTAATTCATCACGCTCGGGTAACTGCCGAAGGAGTATCGATCGGTGTCGATCCCCTCGAAATCGGCGCTCGAGAGCCCGAGCGAGTGGCCCAGTTCGTGCATCGCGACCGATCCCGTTCGGTCGCGACCCGGCAGGGATTCGACCATCATCGTTCCAGGTCTGGCTCTCCCGATGACGTTCGTTCGTCTCGTGTCCCCGCCGACGTCCTCGACGATGACCAGATAGTGATATCCCATGCCTCTCCGATCGAAGTACCGCGATCTGTATCCGTTCAGATCGGCGGTCGTAGTCGACGATTCCCACGGCACTGTTCCACCGTCGATCAGGTGGAGGGTCACACCGGTCGACCCGTCGGGGTTTCCCAGCGGGGCCGCGTCGAATTCGGCGACGATCCGCTCCCGTTCGCCCTCCTCGAAATGAGTCCGCTCCATCGTATCGATCTCGACGTAGATATCGGTCCTGAGCGGATCGGCGTCGGGAAAGAGATCCTGCCGGTGAACCTCGGCACCGTCGGACAATCCGTCGCCGTCGCTATCGGAATCCGTCGGATCGGTCCCGTGTTCGGTGACCTCCGGGCCGTCGTCGAGCCCGTCATCGTCCGTATCAGCCACGGTTGGATCGCTTCCGTGCTCGAGCAGCTCCGTACCGTCAGCGAGCCCGTCCCCGTCGGTATCCGCACTCGTGGGGTCGGTGCCGTACTCCTCGATTTCGTCGGGATCGGAGAGGCCGTCCCCGTCGGTATCCGCCTCGAGCGGATCCGTCCCGTGTTCGGCCACCTCTCGCCCGTCTGCGAGGCCATCGTCGTCGGTATCGGCAGCGGTCGGGTCGGTCCCGTATCGCTTTTCTGCACCGTCCTCGAGCCCGTCGTCGTCCGTGTCCGCATCGAAGACCGCGGTGCCGTCGCGCAGTTCGACCAGCGGGGGGACGCCGTCGGAATCGGGATCGAGAACGGTCGTGCCGCCGGCGACCCCGCCCGTAACGAGACCGGCGACGAGAACGAGAACGAAGATACCGGTGCCCCGCGACGGTAACATTTCCTGAGAGTCTCGAACGGGGGGATAACTGTATTGTGGCCCCGCCGACGGCCAGTGGATCTCCGTCGAGTTCGCGCGACGGACTCCCGGCCGCGACCGCCCCGCTTCCCGACCGTTTCACTTCCGCTCCGCTGTCCAAACCCTCTTACACGCCGGCCCCCGAAACGGGGATAATGCACGGGATCGAGGGCCTCGAGTTGCCGGTCGCAGACGATGCCCTCCCCTTCGATCCGGCCGCCGCAGCGATCGAGGACGGCGACGTCTTCGAGCTGCTCGAGCCCGCGGTCCAAGAGTGGTGGCTCGAGGAGTTCGGCGAGTTCGTCCCCGAGAACGAGGGGTTCTTCACGCCGCCACAGCGGGGCGCGATCCCGAAGATACACGACGGGACGAACACGCTGGTCTGTGCGCCGACCGGGAGCGGGAAGTGCGTCAAACCGGACACACCGATGATCGTTCGAGACGAGGGTGAAGCAGCAGTCCTTCGAGCGGAGGAGCTTCTCGAACGGCGGAACCGAAAGGTCGCGGACGTCGATGCGGACGGAGAACTGTACACGAGTTCGGTCGACGCGTACTCACTCGACGAAGAAGACCTCACGCTCCGTCGGTCGATGGTATACTCGGAGAGCTACGACGGGACCATTCATCGCATCCGAACGTCGTACGGGAGAGAAGTCGACGTCACACCGGATCATCCGCTCCTCGTCGAGACGCCGTCCGGACCCGAGTGGCGCTCGGCGGCAGAGATCGAGGAAGGCGATCGGATCGGCGTTCCGACTCGTATCGAACTCCCCGAGCGGGACATCGACCTCGACGTTCGCGCTGCGCTGGATCGACTTCGATCCGAATTCCCGCTCGTCGCGACCGAGGCGGAATCGGATCGCGTCGTCGCTCGTCTCGAAGACGAGGCACCGATTTCGGCGTTCGACGAGTCCGAGCGGAGGTTCGCACTTGCGCTCGCTGGGCTCTCGATGTCCGACGTAGCGGATCGGCTGTCGATCGGCGTTTCGTCCGTCTGGAAACTAGTGACCGGTGAAACCGAGTACTGTGCTGAGGAGTTCCTCTCGTTGCTTCGAGCGAGGTGTACGCCGCTCGAGCCTGGAGAGGTACTCGTGAAAACCGACAACGGTCGTCTGTCCCGCTTTCGGTATCCGACGACGCTCGATTCCGAACTCGCAGAACTGGCCGCGTTCGTCCTCGCGGAGGGCCTGATCGGCGCGTACGATCGGACCCGTTTCGTCCAGGTAACCCAGAAGAACCGGACCGAACTTCTCGAACGTGCGAAGGAGACGATGTGGGATCGGTTCGGTATCGAATTCGATCGAAAGTCGGAGATCGACTACGTCGTTTCCGACGCAGCGTTTTCCGTGTTCTTTTCGGAATTACTGGATCTCGAACCGGGACCGAGCCGCGACGTGCCGCTCCCGAACTGGGTGCTGAACGCGTCGAAACGGATTAAACGGTCGTTCCTCTCGACGTTTCTATCGCTGGAGAGCGAGGTGCGATCCAACGAAGTCCGCCTCATACAGGCCAACGAGTTGAAGATAGAGCAGTTGTCGTACCTCTTGCTCTCGTTCGGGATCCTCCCCGCTCGCGGCCGACGGGTGAAGTACGCGACGAATACGGACGAACGGACGAGACGGGAGTATCACTCTCTCGTCGTCAGAGGGACCGAGAATCTGTCGACGCTCCTGTCGGAGTGTTCGATCGTCCATCCGAAAATCGACGAACTGGAAGCACACGCCGCCGGGCAGAGCAACGGTAATCACATCGGGCGACACACCTTCGACTATCGAGACGTTCGAACGCTGTCGAAGTACTTCGAGAACGACCGAGCGTTCAATGCCGAGCTCGGGAACATTTACGAAGTCGCCAGACGCAGCGGATACCTCACGGAACGGGCGCTGAGAAAACTGTCTACGAAACTCCAGTCGCTCCCATCTGACGAGACGACTCGTGAACTTGCGGCGCAAATCGACGAGATACGCCGTCGGAACGTCGCCTGGGTAACCGTCGAATCGAACGAGACGTCTCGCTATAGCGGTCGAATCGTCGATCTCAGTGTTCCGGATACGCACAACTTCGTCGGTGGTCGCGGCGGACTGTACCTTCACAATACGCTTGCGTCCTTTACCTCGATCATCAACGACCTCTATCGACGGGATCGCGGCGCCGAGGACGGCCTCGAGAACTCCGTCTACTGCCTCTACGTCTCGCCGCTGAAATCCCTCGCGAACGACATTCACCGCAATCTCGAGGTACCCCTCGAGGGGATCGAGGAGATCGTCGCCGAGCGCGACGGCGAGGAGTCGATGGGAGAGATCCGCCACGCGATCCGCCACGGCGACACCTCCTCGAGCGACCGCCAGAAGATGCTCGAGGAGACGCCCCACATTCTCAACACCACGCCCGAGACCCTCGCGATCCTGCTCAACTCGCCCAAGTTCCGCGAGAAGCTCCGCACCGTCGAGTACGTCATCGTCGACGAGATTCACTCGCTGGCGGCGGGAAAGCGCGGCACGCACCTCTCGGTCAGCCTCGAACGGCTCGAGGCCATGGCCGAGGGCGACATCACGCGGATCGGCTGTTCCGCGACGATCGAGCCGCTGTCCCGCGTGGCGGAGTTCCTCGTCGGGTGCGAGACGCCACGCGTCTCGGAAGAATCGAGTAGCGAGGGACGAGACGCGTCCCTCGAACCATGCGAGCGGATCGAAGATCCGCGAGCAGACGGGGAGCAGAGCGACCCGCGAGATTGCGAGAAACCCGATGGTGCTCCCCGCGACTACGAGATCGTCGACGCGCGCTTCGCCCGCGAGTTCGATATGCGACTCGAGTGTCCGACGGACGACCTGATCCACACGCCCCGCGAGGTCGTCCAGGACCGGTTCTACCGGATGCTTCACGATCACATCCAAGAGCACACGAACACGCTGGTATTCACGAACACGCGCTCGGGCGCAGAACGGGTCCTCCACAACCTTCGGGAGCGCTTCGACGCCTACGACGAGGACAACTCGGGCTGTCACCACGGGAGCCTCTCGAAGGAGGTCAGACAGGACATCGAGGGCCGACTGAAAGAGGGCGATCTCGACGTGGTCACCACCTCGACCAGCCTCGAGCTGGGGATCGACATGCCCCACGTCGACCTCGTCGTGCAGGTCGGCTCGCCCAAGTCGGTGGCGGCCCTGCTCCAGCGGATCGGGCGCGCGGGCCACCGCGTCGGCCAGACCGTCACGGGGCGAGTGATCGCGCTCGACCGGGACGAACTGCTCGAGTGTGCGGTGATGCTGAAGAAGGCCACCGAGGGGTTCGTCGACTCGGTGTCGATCCCCGAGAACGCTCAGGACGTGGCGGCCCAGCACGTCTACGGCATGGCGATCGCAGAAATTCGGCCCGAGGCCGACCTGAAGGCGACGCTCCGCCGGGCCTATCCCTACCGCAACTACACCGACGACGAGTACGAGTCGCTCATGCGGTACCTCACCGCAGAGTACGCCGGGCTCGAGGAGAAGAACGTCTACGCCAAGGTCTGGCGCGACGAGAACGACCCGCCCGACGGGCAACACCACCACGAGGCGTTCCCGGTCGGCGAGCCGCTGATCGGCAAGCGCGGTCGGCTCGCGCGGGTGATCTACATGACCAACATCGGGACGATCCCGGACTCCTTCACGTGCGACGTCAACACGCGCGCGAGCGACGAGTGGGTCGGCCAGTTAGACGAGGAGTACCTCGACACCCTCGAGAAGGGCGACGTCTTCGTTCTCGGCGGTGACAGCTTCGAGTACCGCTATCGGCGCGGCTCGAAGGTCTACGTCGACCGCACGAGCGCCCGTCCCACCGTTCCGTCGTGGTACTCCGAACGGCTCCCGCTGTCGTACGACCTCGGCCGCGAGATCCTCGCGTTTCAGGGCGACCTCCTCGAGCGCTACGTGGCCGGCGGCCCGCCGCGGGTCCGCGCCTGGCTCCGGGAGTTCCCGCTCGACGACGACAGCGTGCGGGCGATCGCCCGGCTGTTCGACCACCAGATCCAGTACGCCGGGACGGAGAGCGTGAGTACGACCGATCGGCTGGCGATCGAAGTCGTCCGCGATCGCGACGAGTACGAACGCCACTACTACGTCCACTCGACGTACGGCCGCAAGGTCAACGACGGACTCTCGCGACTGCTCGCCTACCGCTGTGCCCAGGAGGCGACGGCGAACGTCCGCGTGGCCGTCGCGGACAACGGGTTCGTCCTCTCCATGCCGCTGAACCGGAAAGTCGACATCGACGGGATCGTCGCGGACCTCGAGGCCGAGCAGGTCCGCGACGATCTCCGCGCATCGCTCTCGGGCACCGACCTGCTCCAGCGGTACTTCCGGATCAACGCGACCCGCTCGCTGATGATCCTCAAGCGCTACAAGGGCTACGAGAAGTCCGCGAGCGAACAGCAGGTCTCCAGCGAGATGCTGCTGGGCTTCGCCGAGGACCTCGAGAACTTCGCCGTAATCGAGGAGACCTACCGCGAGATCCTCGAGGACAAACTGAACGTGGCCGAGATCGAGGCCATCGTCGATGCGATCGATTCGGGCGGGCTCGACGTGTCACGGCAACTCCTCGATTCGCCGACGCCGCGGGCGTTCGGCCTCGCGACGCTGTCGGCCAGCGACGTGGTCCTCGCCGAGGACGAGAGCGCCGCGCTCCAGTCGTTCCACGAGGACGTCCTCGCGGAGATCGGCGGGGAGTCACTCGACGGGCTGTCGACGAGTTCGGACCCCGAGTAGCAACCGCCGGGTGTCGTTCCGACGAGCGTTCGGCCACTGCGGCCCGCATCAGTCACTCGTCGTCCCGGTTTCGGAACACCGGATCGGTTAACAGCGGTAGTCCTCTCCCAAACTGACTTTATGTTGGAAACTGAATTGGCGGTGTGTCACCAATTATGGTGCGAGAGCAATTCACATCGTCCGGCCGTGCGAGCCAGTCTCGACGAATCGACGACACGAACCGGGTCTCAACAGCGGCGTCGGTAGACGGGGGGAACTGAATGGTCGATCACGAAACCTGGAGCGAGGAGCAGGCGTCGACGACGGTCTCGGTCGACGGACACGACCTCGAGGTCGCCTATCACAACGATGGCCCGGCCCAGAGCGACGAGCCGCCGGTCGTCTTCGTCCACGGCATTCCCACGTGGTCGTTCCTCTGGCGGGACATCGTTCCCGCGGTCGCCGAGGACCGACGCACCATCGCCCCCGACATGGTCGGCTACGGCAACTCCGCGATGCGCGACGGGTTCGACCGGTCGATCCGCGCTCAGGAGGAGATGCTCGCGGCGCTGCTCGACGATCTCGACGTCGAGGAGATCGCACTGGTCGCCCACGACATCGGCGGCGGCGTCGCGTTGCGATTCGCGGCGCACAATCCCGAGATGGTCGACCAGCTCGTCCTCTCGAACGCCGTCTGTTACGACTCCTGGCCGGTCGAGTTCGTCTCGAACCTGGGCCTCCCGTCGACCGCCGATCTCGAGCGGGAGGAACTCGAGGGTCGCCTCGACGCGGCGTTCGTCGAGGGGGCCTACGGCGAGGCCGATCCCGAGTTCGTCGACGGAATGAAAGCCCCGTGGCTGACCGACGAGGGTCACCTGTCGCTCGTTCGCAACGCCGTCTCGACGAACACGAACCACACGACGGAAATCGATTACGGCGCGATCACCGCGGAGACGCTCCTGCTGTGGGGCGAAGACGACGTTATGCAGCCGTACGGCTACGCCGAGCGACTGGCCGGAGACATCGCGGACGCCGAACTCGCGCCGCTGTCTGACGCCTACCACTGGGTTCCCGAGGACCGATCGGACGCGTACGCCGACCGCCTCCGCGAGTTCCTCGGCGAGGCACAGGCGTAACAGTATGACAGTCACGACTGCCGTGATACCATGAGTGACGAACCACCGAACTGGGAGTTCAAGGATCGCGATATCGCGATCCTCAGCGAACTCTCGAACGATCCGCAGCTGTCTTCCCGTGAGCTGACGCAGGTGCTCGAACGCGACTACGGCATCGACGTCTCGCACGTCACCGTCAGCGAGTCGATCCGGCGGATGCGCGACGAGGGGGTCTTCCGCGAGGCGATCATTCCGAACGAGGAGTACTACATCTTCGCGCTGTTCGAGTTCAAATTCAATCCCGAACACTTCGCGGACCACTGGCGCGAGGCGATGGAGTACATCAAGGCCGACAAACACACCCTGTTCTTCTTCCTCTCGGACGGGGAGTATCAGTGGAAAACGGTGATGATGTTCCGCGACCGACAGGAGATCTCGCAGTGGATCCACGACTGCTATCGGGACTACGGGGAAGTCATCGCGAACATTCGGAACTCGGCGGTCCACAACGTCCTCAAGTTCCAGACGGATCCGCGGATCTTCGAGGAACTCGCCGACGAACGCAACGAGCGGTGACCGCCCGCCGGGAGCCCGTTCACTCGACTAAGGTCAGCATCTCACACGAGAGCGCGACCTCGCCGTCGTCCGTCAGGAGCTGCGTTTCGTAACGGACGACGCCGTTCCCGACCGGATGATCCTTCGGCGTCTTCTCGACCAGGGTCGACTCCGCGTGGACCGAGGTCCCCATCGTGACGGGGCTGGTAAACCGGAGCGAGTCGACGCCGTAGAACGCGACCACGTCGGGGCGCTCGTGGCGGTACTGCCAGAGCAACCCGGAGGTGACCGCGAACAGCAGGGCTCCGTGGGCGATCGGCTCGCCGAAATCGGTGTCCGCGGTGTGTTCCTCGCTCAGGTGTAACGGGTTGAAGTCGCCGCTGACGCCCGCGAAGTTGCGCACGTCCGCCTCGGTGATCGTCCGGGAGTGGGTGATCACTTCGTGACCGACCTCGAGGTCCGCGAATCGGAGCGACACGGTCACTCGCCCCCCATGCCGTCGCGGAACAATCGATACGTGGTACGGCCGACGGCGGCTTCACCGTCGGCACCCGTGACGGACACCTCGGTGACGCCGGTCGAGCCGCCCGCCCTGAGCACCTCGGCTTCGGCTCGCAGGTCGCCGGTCGCCGGCCGCAGATACGAGACGTTGAGATCGGTCGTCGTCAGGAAGGCCTCGCTGGGCTTTTCGAACGTCGTCCGCAGGGCGAACGCGCTCGAGGTGTCGATCAGCGTCGCGACGATGCCGCCGTGGACCGGATCGTGGCCGTCGTTGCCGACCGGGTTCTCGAAGTCCTCGTTCCGCTCGATCACCAGGACCGCGCGTCCGTCCTCGAGGTGGTCGACCTCGACGTCGAGCCACGAGAGGTAGCCGTGGCGCTGGACGAACGACTCCCATTCCGGCCAACCCGACGCATCGACCGGTCCGTCGCTCATCTCACTCGCCCTCGAACTCGGGCTCGCGGTCCTCCGCGAACGCGGCGGTGCCCTCCAGCACGTCGTCCGTGCTCGAGAGGAGGCCGAAGCCCTGGCTCTCCATGGCGAGTGCGGCGTCGAGGCTGGCGTCCTGCCCCTGGTTCATGACCTTCTTGGCGACCTTGAGACCGATCGGCGGGCCGTTGCGGAGATCGTCGAGGAACTCCTCGACGGTGTCGTCGAAGTCATCCCGCTCGACGGAGCGATTGATCAGGCCCCAGTCCTCGGCGCGGTCGGCGTCGATGTGGTTGCCGCGGAAGACCAGTTCCTTCGCGCGGGTCTCCCCGAGGATGCGGGTGAGTCGCTGGGTGCCGCCGCCGCCGGGAATCAGGCCGAGACCGATTTCGGGCGCGCCGAAGGACGAGCGCTCGGTCGCGATCCGCAGGTCGGCGGCCAGCGCGAGTTCGAGGCCGCCGCCGAGACAGAAGCCGTCGATCTTCGCGACGACGGGCCGCGGGAAGTCGTTGACCGTCTCGAACCCGGGCGTGACGTCCATCATATCGGTCGGGGCCGTGTCGGCGAAGCCGGAGATGTCCGCACCGGCGCTGAACGCGCGGTCGCCCGATCCCTCGATCGTCGCGACCCGAACGTCGTCGGTGTCGACCGAGGAGAACAGGTCGTCGATCTCCCCGAGCAGGTCCTCCGAGAGCGCGTTCATCCGGGACGGCCGATCGAGCTCGACCGCGAGAACGCCGTCCTCGAGCTCGTAGTTCAGGTCGTGGTAGGGGCCGAGCTCGTCGTCACCGTAGTCGTAGAAGCCGGCACCGGCCGCCTCGCCGGTCTTGCCCTCCGCGACGAGTTGCTCGAGGTAGGGATGTGGCTCGAACCGATCCTCGCCGGTCTCCTCGTAGAGCGTCTCGAGCTTCTCGAGGACCTTGTCGAGACCGATCTTGTCGCCGCGTCGGCAGATGCCCTCGGGGAAGCCCAGCCCGAGCTGGACGCCCGTGTCGACTTCCTCGGGGGTCGCGACGTCCTCGCCGACGAGGAAGGCCGCGCGATTTATCATGCGGGCCTCGACGCGGAGCCAGTCGAAGTCGCCCGCGTCCTCGGGCTCGTAGTCGGCGCCGTCGCCGTCCTCGTAGTCGTAGAACCCTTTGCCGGTCTTCTGGCCGAGGTCGCCGGCCTCGACCTTCTCTTCCGTGATCGGCGGGATCGGGCTGCCGCCCTCCTTGCGGACGTGGTAGCCGACGTCGATGCCGGTGAGGTCGCCGAGTTCGAACGGCCCCATCGGGTAGCCCCGCTCGTGGGCCATCGTCGCGTCGGCCTCGCGGATCGTCGCCTCGCCGTTCGAGACCATGAAGGCGGGTTCGCCGCCGAAGGGTCCGACGATGGTGTTGACGACGAAGCCGCGGACGTCCTTGCGGACGTAGATCGGCGTCTTGCCGATCGACTCGACCCACTCGTAGCCGGCCTCGGCGGCCTCGTCGCTCGTGTCCTCGCCGTAGATGACCTCGACGAGGTCCATCTTCACCGGCGGGTTGAAGAAGTGCAGGCCGAGCACGCGCTCGGGCGTGTCGACGGCCTCCGCGATGTCCGAGATCGGCAGGCTCGAGGTGTTCGTCGCCAGCAGCGTGTCGCCGCTGGTGTACTCCTCGAGGTCGGTGAAGATCTCGTGTTTCAGGTCGAGGTCCTCGGGTGCGGCCTCGATGACGAGGTCGGCGTCGGCGACGGCCTCCTCGAGATCCGTCGTCGTGTCGATCCGGGAGAGAATCTCGTCGGCCGATTCGTCGATCATCTCCTTCTCCTCGAGTTTCCGCAGACTCCATTCGATCGACTCGTAGCCGTCGTCGACGAACTCGTCTTTGATGTCCCGCATCGTGACGTCGTAGCCGGCCATGGCCGTTACTTCGGTGATACCGTGCCCCATGTTCCCCGCGCCGAGAACCGCAACGCGGTCAATGGTTTCGAGTGACATGGTCGTGTTGTCTATCGGGGACATCTTAATACCACCGAACCAGATTAGCAATGTTAAGCCGGTTGTCTGCCGTTGTTCAGCACGTACACCGATTCGGGCGTGGAATGAACGGCGGTAATAGTGACTCGATTTCGTGACACGCCGGTCGGTCGATGGCAGCCGCCGAGGCGACGACGGGTCGATTTCGACGGGACGTGATCGCGGTCGGGGTCCGGTCTCGAGAGACCGCTGCTCGGGCAGCCATTCGGACGGTCCACAGTCGCCCGGACGCCCCACGGAGAGATCCGCTACGTTGTCGCGCGATGCCTGTCGAGAAAGCCCGACATGCCGGCGGCACTGAATCGCCACGCCCTCCCCAGCCGATTCGCTCGCTCACTCCGTTCGCTCACTCATCCCTCGCGGCGATCGAACCGCGACTCCGTCGCGGTTCAGCGCGCCGGCAGTGTCCAGTCCAGCCGCTAGACGGGTGTCCGGCACGAAAACGAAACCGCGACTCGAGCCCCGCTACAGCGGCTCGTCGCCCTCGATGATGCGCTTCGCTCGCGCGGCCAGTGCCGGGACGCGGTCTTCCATCTTCGGGTACATCGGGTCGTCGCTGTTGCCCTCGAGGTAGCGACGGAAGAACATCTCGCCGAGGCCGGCGAGTTTGTAGACGGCCAGCGCGCGGTAGAAGCGCTCGTGTTCGAACTCGTAGCCGGTTCGGTCCTCCCAGCGGTCGACCAGTTCGCGGCGGGTCGGATACCCCTCCTGTTCCATGAAGCGGGTGACCAGTTCCGGGATCTCCGGGTCGGGATCCTTGGAATCGCGCCAGTAGGAGAGCATCCAGCCCAGATCGGCACGCGGGTCGCCGAGGGTGGCCATCTCCCAGTCGAAGACGCCGACGAGTTCCGGCGGCGTCCCGGGACCGAACATGACGTTGTCGAGCTTGTAGTCCCCGTGGACGAGGGTGTGGGGGTGCTCCTCGGGAACGTTGTCCCGGAGCCAGTCGCCGACCTCGTGGAGGTCCGGAATTTCCCGCTCGTCCTCGGTGACCTCGAACGCCCACGAGAGCTGTTTCCCCCAGCGATCGACCTGCCGCTGCGTGTAGCCCGCGGGGCGGCCGAACTCGCCGAGCCCGATCGCCTCGTAGTCGAGATCGTGGATCTTCGCCAGGTTGTCCACGAGTTCCTCGCCGATCCGACGGCGGTGGTCGGGGTCTGCGAACCGCTCGGGTTCGCCCTCTCGCAGGACGTCGCCCTCGAGCTGGTCCATCACGTAGAAGTCGCTGCCGATGACGTCGTGGTCCTCGCAGGCGAGGATCGGTTTCGCCACCGGGACGTCGGTGTCGGCGACCGCGTTCGTCACGCGGTACTCGCGGAGGACGTCGTGTGCCGTGTCGGCCGTTTCGCCCGGCGGCGGCCGCCGAATGACGAGTTCGCGGTCGCCCCAGGAGACGAACAGCGTCTCGTTCGAGTGGCCCTCCTGGTGGCGTTCGATCTCGTAGTCGTCGACCGAACCGAGGTGGTCTTCCAGATACGCGACCAGTGCGTCCTCGTCGACGAGGCGCTCGTAGTAGTTCTCGCTCATGGGAGGTGGGAATCGGTAGTTCCGGCGTCGCGGGTCGGTACGGTGTCGTCGCTTGCAGTTCGGTTCTCGGTGGGCATTGTCGTGTGCTACTATCTCTCCCCCTTAACGAAAATAGTTACGCCGTAAACTCTCTTTTACAATGTTTGGGCGCTGCAAGCTATCGAACGGCCCGAACACGTCCCGAGACCTCCTGATACTCGAGCGGTCGAGTTCCCGTCTCGGTCCGACGTCCTTACTCGTCTCGCGTCCCGTCGACGATCTCGAGAACCTCCGCGGGCGATTCGATCCGATAGGCCACTGCGGGGCCGTCGTCGGCACCGAACGCGACGCCGTGCATCCCCATGTCGGCGGCCCCCCTGACGTCGTGATCGTAGCGATCGCCGATCATCAGGGACCGCTCGGGCGCGACGCCGGCCTTCTCGAGCGCCGTTTCGAACATCGCCGGATCGGGCTTGGTGCGCCCGACTTCCTCGGACGTGGTGATCGAGTCGAAGTGCTCGCGGACGCCGAACCGCTCGAGCATCGCCCGGCCCTCCGCGTCGTCGACGTCGCTGATGACGCCGACGTGGATGTCCCTGCCGGCGAGGCGTTCGATCGTCTCGGGAGCGCCCGCAATCGGCTCGATGGAGTCCTGGACGACGCCGTCGAAGTGGGGTTCCCACTCGTCCCGCGGAATCTCTTCGCCGACGATGGCTTCGACGCCCAGGTGATAGCCGTCGCGCGCGGACCGGAACGCCGTGCCGTCTCGCTCGCGGAAGTAGTCCCCGACGGTCGTCCGCCACGTGTCGATGGCCTCCTCGACCGTCGCGTCGACGCCGTCGCGCTCGCAGAGATCCGCGACGAACTCGGTGTGGGCCTCCTGCACGGAATCGAGCGCGAGGATGACGCCGCCGATGTCCCAGAAGACGGCCTCCCACTCGTCGGGACTGTCGGGAGCTTCCTCGTCGCCGCTCATCGGTCGGCCCTCCGGATCGTCGATCGGTCGACGTCGTCGATGCTCGCACACCCCGAGAGCCCGACCGTCAGGTCGAGATCGGCGAGCAGGTTCTCGAGGACGGCGCTGACGCCGTCTTCGCCACCGATACCGAGCCCGTACGCGTAGGGCCGTCCCAGCAGGACCGCATCAGCACCCAGTGCGACCGCCCGGACGACGTCGCTCCCCCGCCGGATGCCGCTGTCGAAGAGGACGGGAACGTCGCGGTCGGCATCGGTCGCGTCGTCGACCGCGTCGACGACCTCGGGGAGCGCGTCCAGCGCCGGAATCGCGCCGTCGACCTGTCTGCCGCCGTGATTCGAGACGACCATGCCGTCGACGCCGCGCTCGATCGCCTCGCGCGCGTCGTCGGGGTGGAGTACGCCTTTGATGACGATCGGGAGGTCGGTCTGGTCCTCGAGCCACTCGAGGTCGTCCCAGGTCAGCGAGGCGTCGCCGAAACACGCCTGCCAGGACGCGATCGCGTCCTCCTGGTTCTCCCACGGATCGGCCCCGTCGAGCCGCTCGCGGAAGGCCGGGTCTTCGAAGTAGTTCTTCAGACCTTGTGCCTCGAGGAAGGGCAGGTAGCCGAGTTCGATGTCCCGCTCTCGCCACCCCATCTTGGGCGTGTCGAGCGTGACGACGACGGCCTCGTAGCCGGCTTCCTCGGCGCGCTCGAGGAAGCTGGCCGCGACCGATCGATCGGAACTCCAGTAGAGCTGGAACCAGCCCGGGCTCTCGCCGAGTTCGTCGCTGACTTCCTCGAAGGAATACGAGGAGACGGAGCTACAGATCATGGGGACGTCGAGCTCGCGCGCCGCGCGGGCGACGGCCAGTTCGGCTTCCTCGTGGAGGATCGACTGGACGCCGACGGGCGCGAGCAGGACGGGGGACGGGTACTCCCGGCCGAAGAGTTCGACCGAGAGATCGCGGTCGGAGACGTCCCGCATGATTCGGGGGACGATCTGCCACTTCTCGAACGCGCGGTCGTTCGCTTCGACCGTCGACTCCGAGCCCGCGCCGCCCGCAACGTAGGCGAACGCCTCGTCGCTCAGTTCCTCGCGGGCGCGTTCCTCGAGGTCCTCGTAGGAGACGGGAAACTCGGGGGGTTCGTCCTCGAGCATGCCGCTGAGATAGACCTCGGCCTGTCGATCCGGTCCGTAGTCGGGGGTGTCCGGTGTCATGAGTGGTGTGTCGGTGACGGCGAGTCCGTCGCCGTCGCGTGGATATCTGTGACAGGGATTGCCACTCACTTAACGGTACGGTATTCATCCCCATATTTATTAACAGTTGCTTCAAATGATCGAGTGGATCTAACAATGGTAACAGAACACAGCCGAGCTGCGGTCGTGAGTGATCACGCATGAGTACCGACCGGTTCAGCGTCGACGGTGAGACGGCCATTATTACGGGCTCCTCGAGCGGAATCGGGAAATCGATCGCGGAGCGCTTCGCCGAGGACGGCGTCGACGTCGTCGTCTGCTCGCGCGAGCAGGATAACGTCGACCCGGTAGCCGAGGCGATCAACGACAGCGACAGTCCCGGACGAGCGCTGGCGGTCGAGTGTGACGTCACCGACCGCGATGCCGTCGACGCGCTCGTCGAGGCCACTGTCGAGGAGTTCGGCGGGCTCGACGTGCTGGTCAACAACGCCGGCGCGTCCTTCATGGCCGACTTCGACGACATCTCGCCGAACGGCTGGAAGACCATCATCGACATCAACATCAACGGCACCTATCACTGCACCCACGCCGCCGCGGAGTACCTGAAAGACGGCGGCGGCTCGGTGATCAACCTCGCCAGCGTCGCGGGCCAGCGCGGGTCGCCGCTGATGAGCCCCTACGGCGCGGCCAAGGCGGCGGTGATCAACCTGACGACGACGCTCTCCTACGAGTGGGCTCACGACGACGTCCGCGTCAACTGCATCGCGCCGGGCTTCGTCGCGACGCCGGGCGTCGAGAGCCAGATGGGCGTGTCGGCCGAGAACATCGACCGCGACGACGTCGCTCGCCGGATCGGCACCGTCGAGGAGATCGCCGACGTGACGCAGTTCCTCGCCAGTCCCGCCTCCTCGTACCTGGTCGGTGAGACCATCACGGCGCAGGGCGTCCCGCAGATCGACGAAGAGCACGAGGTCTGATCGACCGTAACCGGTCGACCGACTCCGTCGTACAACGCTCTCGAGCGGTCCCGGTCGTCGACGGGTTCTAACCCGCCTTTCTCGGGAACCGGTGGCCGCCGATGGACACTCGAAGTCCTATTACACACCTGCGCCCATCGACGTATTTATTTCTCGAAAGAATACCACAATAATCTGGTCCTGGCCCTGGCTGCGTACGTCTACGCATCGATCACAACAGAAGAGCACGAATTCGACGGCGGATTCGCGTTCGTCCTCCGTATCGCCGACACGATTATCGCATCGTCGATCATCCCGAGTGCGCCGTTTGGAGCGTAAGGGCTCCGTCACCCGTCCGTCCCGTTTCTGGAATACACTTGATGGTCCGTCGTCGATTTTCCGAAGCTCCGGCCGGCCTGCCAGTGGGCCGTTCATCCGTGAACTGACGAGCCCTAATTCCGCCGCTCGACCGTGTCTCCGAAAAAATACCGCGACCGAGTCCCCAGTCATTCAGTCGTCGTCCGACGGCGCCGCTTGCTGATTCCTGACGTGGTCGATCATCTCTTCGGTCTCGGCGGCGAACTCCTCGTGACCGATTTCGGCGCCGTGGAGCACCGTCGAGAAGTATCGCACGCCGCTCGCGATGCCGACCGCCTCCGACACCTGCTCGTCCGTCGCCTCCTCAAGCTTCGCTTCCGCTTTGTGGAAGCGGACGCAGTACGGACACTGGAGCGCCGCCGCCGCTCCGAGGCCGATGAGCGCCTTCTCTCGCTGCTCGAGTTCGGTCTCCCCTAACTCGAAATCGCGGACGATCCGCCAGCTGTGGTCCGCGGCCGGCTCCGGAAGCCCGTCGATCCAGCTCGGAACTCGTCCGAGATACTCCTCCATCTCCGCTTTCGTTTCAGTCGATACCATCTTGATCCCCCTGTGGATCCCCCGTTCGGTGTTCGGCCCAGTCGCGACTGCCGAGAGACCGACGGGAAACCCACAGTCTCTCACGCCGCAGGCATAAATGAACCTATCACACTGGGATCTGATACCACGGTACGGATATTTACCGTCGTCTCCGATACCGAGCGTGAAGGTTCGACGGGCAGTGACTCTTCGACGGCGGGAATTCGTCCGTACTCGGTGTCGAGCATAAACGGTCTACCTCACGCCACCGGTTCCCATACACCCAAAAGGCCCCGCTTCGTCTGTGTCTGACGATGACTGACAGAGATGTCCACCTTCCCGTCGCCGCACAGCCGACGATCGACTCGATCGTCGACTACGCACAGACCGCCGAGGACGGCGGCTACGACTGCGCCTGGCTCCCCGAAACCTGGGGTCGGGACGGCGTCACCGTTCTGGCCGCGATGGCCGAACGAACGGAGACGATCGACGTCGGCTCGAGCATTCTCAACACCTACTCGCGGACGCCGGCCGTGCTGGGACAGACGGCGGCGACGCTGCAGGAGCTCTCCGACGGCCGGTTCCGGCTCGGACTCGGCCCGAGCGGTCCGGTCGTGATCGAGAACTGGCACGGGGTCGAGTACGGCAACCCGCTCAAGCGAACCCGGGAGACGGTCGAAATCGTCCGGCAGGTGCTGTCGGGGGAGACCGTCGACTACGACGGCGACGACTTCGAGCTTTCGGGCTTCCGGCTGCGCTGTGACCCGCCGGAGACGCCGCCGCCGATCGAGGTCACCGGCATGGGCCCGAAGGCGGTCGAACTCGCGGGCCGGTTCGCCGACGGCTGGCACGGCATCATGCTCACGCCCGACGGGATGGACGAGCGCATCGAAGACATCGAACGCGGTGCCGAACTCGGCGACCGCGATCCCGACGAGATACAGGTCACGACCGGCGTCACCTGCTGCGTCCTCGACGATCCCGAGGAAGCCCGCCGACTCACCCGCCAGCACATCGGCTTCTACATCGGCGGCATGGGAACGTTCTACCGCGACGCCCTCGAGCGACAGGGGTACGACGAGGCCACGGAGATCTACGATTCCTGGCAAGACGGCGACCGCGAGCACGCCCTCGAGCTGGTCGAGGAGAACATCCTCGACGACCTCTGCGCGGTGGGCGACGCCGAAACGGCTCGCGAGCAACTCGAGCGCTACGAAGCGGTCGACGACCTCGACGCCATCGCGGTGAGCTTCCCGCGGGGCGCCAGCGAGGAGCAGGTTCGGCAGACGATGGAAGCGGTCGCGCCCGACGCCTGACGGGACCTCGAACGTTGATCGGTTTTCATCCCGGTCGTGAACGATTTCGGTAGCGAAAACAACCCCGTCAAACCACATTCGGGCGAGAACGAAAGGAGCGTCGGGGCTTTCAGGGTATTGCTGTGGACAGTTCCTCCGTTTCCTCCGAGTAACGCTTCTCCGACAGCTACAAACCGTCCATCCACCCAGTTCGTGGTATGCCCGGCAAGGTGAGTCCGGACGATCTCCTCGCGTTCGTCTTCGAGCGGACGGGGGCGGCCGCGACGGACGAGACGATAGTACAGGGCCCTGCGGACGGCGAGGACGCCGCCGCGATCGACTGGCCCGACGGCGACGGGACGCTCGTAGTGAGCTCCGACCCCATCTCGCTGGCGGCCTCGCAGGTCGGCGAACTCGGCGTGTACGTCGCGTCGAACGACGTTGCCGTCTCGGGCGCGGACCCCCGCTGGCTGACGGCCGTCGTCTTGCTCCCCGGCGACGCCGACGGCGGCGACGACACCGCCGATGGGTCGCTCCTCGAGGAGATTTCCCACGACCTCGACGCGGCGGCCCGCGAGATCGGCGCGTCGATCGTCGGCGGCCACTCGGAGTACGTCGACCAGCTCGAGCGCCCGATCCTCTCCCTGACGGCGATGGGCGCGACTGACCGGTTCGTTCCGACCGGCGGCGCGGACCCCGGCGATGCCGTCGTTCTCACCAAAGCGACGGGGATCGAGGGAACCGCCATCCTCGCGGCCGACTTCGGCGACGAGTTCGATATCGACCCCGACGTTCGCGAGCGCGCCGAAGCCTTCCTCGAGGAAATCAGCGTCGTCCCCGATGCCCGAATCGTCCGCGAGTACGCGACGGCGATGCACGACCCGACGGAGGGCGGCGTCGCGGCGGGCCTGCTCGAGGTCGCACGCGCGTCGAACGTCCGACTCGAGGTGGACCGGGACGCCGTCCCGATCCGAGCGGAGACCGCGGCCCTGTGCGAGGCCGCCGGCGTCGATCCATTGCGGATCTTCGGCTCCGGCGCGTTGCTCGCGACCGTCCCGACCGACGCGGTCGAGAAGTGCCTCGCAGCACTCGAGGACGCGGGGCTGGAGGCAGCCGAAATCGGGACTGTACGGGGCCTCGATGGCGGTGTACCCGAACTGGTTCTCGACGGTGAGGCGATCACTGAACCGATCGAGGACGACCTCTACCCGCTCTGGGCGCAGGCCGACGGCGAGGAGTGACAATCGTCGGTCGGCCGTCGGAGTCCGTTCGGTCGCTCTCGACCGGCTTTATTAGCGGCCGTTCGGGATGGTTTTTTGGGGAACGATTTTGAGAACGCGGTCCAGACGAACAGGACGGTCACACGAACCCTCCAATGACAGATACCCAACGCGGCGAACGATCGGCTTCGGTACGAGAGATCGAGTTCGAGATCAGCGAATCGGCGTATCCGTTCGTCTCCGCGTCGAACCGACTCGACTGTCGGATCGATCTCGCGGAGATGCTTCCGCGCGGTGACGGAGAGTACGCCGAGTTTTTTACGGTCACCGACGGCGAACCGGAGAGGATCGCCGATATCGCCCGGACTCACGAGAGCGTCGATACGCGGCTGCTCAGCGGGGGCGAAAGCGGTGCGTTTCTCGAATTCCGGGTTTCCGAGGCGTGCCCCGCAGTAACGCTCGCCGAACTCGGGGCGCTTCCGCAGGTCGTTCGTGCCGAGGGCGGAACCGGCCGCATCGTCGCCGAAGTCCCGTCTCAATGCGATGCCGTCGCGATCACCGACTCGTTCATCGACCGCGTTCCGGAAGCGGATTTCACCGCAAAGCGCGAGATTAACTCGCTCACGACGCCGTTCAGTCAAACCGGATTCCGACGGGAACTGCGCGCGAGGCTGACCGAGCGACAGCGCGAAGTGCTCGAGGCGGCGTTAGAGGCCGGCTACTACGAGTGGCCCCGCGACTGTTCGGGCGAGGCGGTCGCGGCCGAACTCGGAATCACTTCGCCGACGTTTTCCGAACACATTCACGCCGCCGAGCGCAAACTCCTCACGATGGTGTTCGAGGAATCGCGGAGCCGAGACGAGACGTGACGAAGCGCTGAAGACGGCGACGCGACGGTCTGAGAGTCCGTTTTCACTCGCACGGAGTGACGACGACGCGGCCGTCCGCGTGGACGGCGACGGCACAGTCCTCGAACCGAAACGAGAGCCGAGTCGGTCGGCCTCGACCACTCGCATGGGTGACGAACTGATTCACGGCCTCCGGGTCGAGGACGTCGTACAGGGGTCGCATCTCCATCGGATCCGTCCCCGTTACTGCCGCGACCCCCCGAACGATAGCCGGCGTCGGCACGTCGCTCGCGGTCCAATCGTGCCGCGCAGTGTACACCTCGTCCTCGGGATCGTCGGCTGGCGAACCCGCATTCGCCGTCGTGTCTTTGCGTGTCACAACAAATCTCTCTCGCAACGTGTGAGTCCGAGACTGGCTACCGGGTTAGCTTGCATCCCTACAACTCGAGGGCCGGGTCCGAAGAAGAGGGCGACCGGATGATATCGACCCGCGAGCGGAAGCGACGGTGGTCGGCTACGCGGCTACCGGTCACGGATTCGGCTCACCCACGCGCCCACTCGAGCATCCGCTCGTAGACGGGGTCGGTCGCGAGCGCCTGGGAGTCGCCGACCAGCACCAGCGCGCGTTTCGGTCGCGTCAGTGCCACGTTGATCCGGCGGTAGTCCTCGAAGATCGGCCCCTCGAGCGACCCGGTCGCCGTGAAGGAGACGATGATGACCTCCTGACTCGAGCCCTGGAAGCGATCGACGGTGTCGACGGCGACGTCGTCGGGGACGTGCGTCGAGATCTCCGAGACCTGGGCACGGAAGGGGGCGATGACGCCGATGTCGGTGCGCTCGACGCCCGCGGCCTCGTAGCGCTCGACGAGCTCCGCGATTCGCGCGGCCTCCTCGCTGTCTGTGTACTGGCTCCGGTCGCCCTCGACGTCGACGAACGAGACCGGGTCCCGCAGGTTCTCTGGCAGCGCGTCGCGGGAGACGCCATCGAGATCGTCCAGGTTCCGAGCCGCTACTTCGGGCGTCGCAGGCCGAAGTCGGCCGTCGTAGAACTCGTTCGAGGCGAAGACCTGAATGCGCTGGTTCATCCGGTACTGGCGGTCGAGCATCACGCCGGCCTCGGGATAGCGGTCGACGAGCCGTTCGAACAGCGACTCGGTGAGGTCGTTCTCGGCACGGACGACGGGCGGAAGTTGTTCGTGGTCGCCGACGAGGACGAACCGCTCGGCCAGGTTGATCGCCGCGCAGGTCCCGGGTTCGGTGAGCTGGGCGGCCTCGTCGACCAGCGCGACGTCGAACGCCTGCTCTTTCATCACCCGCGAGCCGCAGGTCGACGTCGTCGCGGCGACCACCTGCGCGTTCTGCAGTTTCTCGACGCGATCGTCGGGATCGCCCGCCCGCTCGAGCCGGTACGGTTCCATGTCGTCGCGGATGCCGCTCTCAGAGCCGACGCGGACGACCCGATCCTCGTCGATTACGTCCTCGAGTTGCTCGAGCAGGGCCTCGAGCGCGTTGTCCACGGCGCGGTTGGTGAAGGCCGAGAGCAGGACTCGTTCGCCGCGCTCGACCATCGCGCGGATGGCGCGGGCGATGGTGTAGGTCTTCCCCGTGCCCGGCGGTCCGTGGATCAGTGCGCAGTCCTCCGCGCCGACGGCCTTCGTCACGGCCTCGTTCTGGCGGTCGTTATTGTCGATAAACTCCTCTCCGATCTCCGCAAATTCGGGATCGGCGCGGCCGAACAGGACGTCCTTGCGTCGCTCGTTTCCTTTCAGGAGCGCGTCGTGCATCGCGACGAGCAGCCGGTCGGTCGTCAGCTCGGAGGGATAGACGTCGAGTCGCGTGACCTCGACCGGTTCGTCCGCCGTGATCACGATTTCGTCGTCCAACCGTTCGATCCGAGCGAGTTCGGAGTCGCCGCGAACCGGATCGCCGTCGCTCGCGAGCACCAGATCTCCTTCCCTGAGTTTCGAGTTCGCACCGCCCGTGTTGCGCGCCCTGAGCTCCCAGCGACCCTCGTCGAGCGGCCGTTTCTCGACGAACTCGAGGTCGATCAGCGCGCGGTCGTCGTCCGCCCGCTCTTCGGCCGTCTGTTCCCAGAGCTTGGCGTACTCGCGGTGGACCTCCCGGCGCTCCTCTTCGATCGCCCGGTAAAACCGGTCGAAGTACTCGAGTTCCTCGTCGGGCAGCGGTTGCCCGATCTGTCCGGCTTTCGACTCCTGATCCAGCCGCCCGGAGACGACCATGCAGGTGTCCTGCTCGAAGCAGTACTCGCACTTCGCGTCGGCCTCGTAGCCCGTCGGGATGTCGCCCGACGTCTCTTTCGCCGCGATCTCGTTGCGCAGCCGAACGACGTACTTCAGTAACCCCTCTCCCATCGTGAACTCCTTCGCCGGATCGAGATCGCCGGTCTCCTCGTTGCGATCCAGCACCGAATTCTTGGTGTAGAGCAGCGTTCCGATATCGACGTCGCCGCCGTGTTCCTCGAGCAGGAGGGCGTAGCACGCCGCCTGCACCTTGTCCTTGAATCGGGGCTCTTTCTTCAGGTTCTTCCCGGTCTTGAGTTCGACCGGTGCCCCGCGCCGGACGGCGTCGGCCCGCCCGCGGATGCCGAACGTCTCGCTGATGAGCAACTGTTCCGAGCGCCACACGTCCTCCGCCTCGTCCAACCGGCCCTGCTGGAGCCAGCCCTCGATCGCCGTCGCGTTCTCCCGAACGTCCTCGGCGACGGCGTCGGCCGTCTCCCCGAGCAGTCCCAGTTGGAGACCTCGTTCTTCGACGCGAGCGTCGATCGCCTCCTCGAGGTCGCGCCCGCGCAGCAGGTCGCCGAAGACCTCGTGGACGAGCGTCCCCTTCACGACGGGGTAGTTCAGCGGCACCCCGGAGAGCTTGTTCAGGTAGTACAGCCGGGGACACTCGACCCAGTTGCGGATCGACGTCACGCTCACGAGGAACGAGGGCTCGACGACGACGTAGGACTCCCCCGTCGTCGCGTACTGCGTCTCGCCCTGGTACTCCTCTTCTTTCGCGTTCGTCACGAGCAACTCCATCCCCGGCTCGAGTAGCTCGGCCGACTCGGTCCACTTGTTCCACAGCGTCACCGTCGTCGTCTCGCGACCGTCCGCGATCGTCGCCGTTCCGCCGTCGCCTCGAGTCGCGGCTGCGTCGCCGTTCGGGGCGTCGTCGGCCGGCCGAAGCGGCACTTCCGCGAGATCGCTCTCGCCGTAACTCGTCGATACCGACCGCACGTCGACCTCGCCCGCGACGGTTCCGCGTACGTGCACAGCTATCGTCAACGGTCGAGCGATCAAAAACGCTATCGGTCGGCGTACGGCCGAGAGTGCCGCGTTCGTTTCGGCCCGTTTCGTCCGCCGGGAGGATCGTTCCGTTCCGGCTTCGATCCCGGTAACATCGAGTTACCGACGGTCTCGGACTCGTTGGATCGCCGCGGCCACTGGAACGGGCGGGGCGCTTTTGCAATCCGGAACCGTACGCTCGGTGCCATGAGTGACCCGAACGGCGACGACCGTCGGACGAGCGACGAGTCCGAAACCGGAGCCGATACCGGGACCGACGGACCGACCGACCGACCTGAACGGGCGGCGGCCGATATCGACTCCGGCACCGGGGTCGGAGACGGCGAGCGCTCCGGCAGCCGCGATCCGCGCGGCGAACCGACACGAGTCGCAACCGAAGAACGGCGGCGCAAGATTTCGGTCCTGAGCCTGCTCGTCGCCGTCCTCGGCGCGTGGGTCGCCCTCTCGGTGCTCGTCTTCGAGACCACAGCGGCTCCGCTCTGGAACGACGTCCTCGTCGGACTCGTCGTCGCCCTCGCCGCCGGCTACAACTACTACCGAGTGACCAACGACGTCCCGCTCAGTACCGGTATCGCGACTCTCGTCGCCGTCCTCGGTATCTGGCTGATCGTCTCGGCCGCGCTGTTCGGGATGACGGGGGGCCTCTTCTGGAGCACGCTCGCGACCGGCCTCCTGATCGCTGGGGTGGCAGGATACAACGCCTACGAGGCCCGCGAAGCGCGGGCGGTCGCGACCGACTCCGGAGTGGAATCTTAGACCTGCTCCGGGCCGTACTCCGTCTCGAGCCGGTCGACGCGGTGTTCGGCGGCGTGGTGGCCCATCGCGACGATCGAGAACCCGATCATGACGACGGCGAAGGTGATCGAGACCGCCGGGGAGACGCCGTTGACGTAACTATTGAATACCTGACCGAGCGCCAGCGCGAACGGTGCCACCGTCAACAGCGAGCTCGTGGCCGGCGTAGCGCGAAACAGTTCGACGATCGAGAGTGAGTGGCGGCCGGACATTGGGAAACCAGTGGTTACGGTCACTTCGGGGGAACCACCGTATCCCTTTTGGTTCGAATCGGGTCGTACACCCCCACACAACCGTCACGTGGCGACTTTCGTCGTAATCGATACGTTCATTCTGCCGGCGCGCCAACCGCCGCGTATGCGGATTCGCGAGTGGCAGGACGTGCTCGAGGACGTCACCGAACGAAGCGTCGATCCGGAGGACTGGCGTGCAGTCGCCGGTGACCGCGCCGGCGGCGTCGGCGAAGACATGTACCTCGCGCATCCCCGGGCCGGCGTCTTCTTCCTGAAAACGTACGCGAAGAACCCCTACGAGGTCCGCGGCGTCGGCACGCGGGTCGCCCGTAACCTCGACGACGAGATCGGATCGTTCATGCCCGAGCGCGACTCGGGCGGCCGTTTCGCGGTCCAGTCGCCGCCCGACGACGAGGATCAGGCCGAGACGGTGGGGAAGCGCCTCGAGACGGTCCTCGAGACCCACGCGGACGCGCCGACCCGACCGCAGGACCTCTTCGACGACGTCATGGAGGCCCTCGAGAGTCCCGCGTTCGGGCCGATGGAGTACGACCAATACGATCGGCCCGACGAGCTCGAGGACCTCGCCGACCGGTTCGAGGAGGCCGACGAACTGCTGAACTCGGAGCTCGAGGACCTGATCGAAACGGACAAGGTCGATCGCGGCTTCATGTGAGCCCGTCGGAATCGACAGCCGCGCACGCGGCCGCCGCCTGCGTCTGCGTCCGGTGGCTCTTTGGGATCGGCCTGCGAGCGTAGAGCCATGTCACCGAGCACGAGCCCCGAGGCCGTGGTCCGCGACTATTACGACGCGCTCCGCGACGGCGACCCTCTGACCCCGTACTTTCTCGCGGACGAGTCGACCGTCAAGTTCGGTATCAGCGAGTCGCTGTTCGGCGGCGACGAGGTCGCCGCGGCCCTCGAGGAACAGACGGAGACGACTGCGGAGTGGCGCGTCGAAAGCCACAATCTCGTCGCGACCGAACGGGACGGGTTCGCGACGGTCGCCGACGAGGTGACGATGGCCTGGACGGACGCGACGACAGGAGAACGACACCGGTTCGAGAGCCGCTGGAGCGCCGCGTTAGTGAAACGGGAGACGGACGACTCGAGCGCGGGCGACTGGGGGTTCGTCTCGATGCACGTCAGCGCACCCCGCGAGCTATGAGTCGGGGGCGTGGATCCCCGCGCTCGGGCACCCTGACCGACGCTGCCGGCCAGCTCAAGGCCGCCTTCGTCCTGCTGGTCGGCCTCTCCGGCGGCCTGATCGCCGTCCAGAGCGACGCCTCGTTGCCGGTGATCGCCGCGGCGATACTCGGCGGTATCGTCGCGGGTGGCGCGTTGCTCTGGTATCTGATCTGGATCACGACGTAATTCGAATCGGGACGCGGTGTCGCTCAGCGGTCGACGCGCTGGATCCACGTCCCCGGCGCGTCGAGTTCGTCGTGGCTGGGGAGGTACTCCGGCCCGTCCCAGACCAGGCTCGCCGTCTCGAGGTCGCGGACGGCGACGACGTGTTCGAAGAAGTTCTTGCCGCGCTCGTACTGACGTTCCTTGAGCCCGAGGCCGAGCAGGCGACGGAAGAGCTTCTGGAGGGGGCCTCGCCCCTGCCGGCGCTCGTCGAGTTTGCGCCGCAGGTCCTCGTACTCCTCGTCAAACGCGTGGTCCATCAGGAGTTCGGCGTACCCCTCGACGACGGTCATCGCCGCGTCGAGATCCCGGAACGCGTCCCGGTCGAACGAGCCCTCCGAGAGCTTCGCGATCCCGTCTTCCATCCGGGTCTCGAGGTGGTCGGAGAGCCACGGCGCGGCCCCGAACTCGGCGGCGTGGGTCACCTCGTGGAAGGCGATCCAGCGGCGGAACCGGTCGGCGTCGACGTCGAGTTTGTCGGCGGCGTTGAGGATGTTCGGCCGGACGAAGTACAGCGCGTGCTCGTCCGTCGGCGCGTCGGCCAGCAGGAGGGGATCGTACTGGCCGAGGACGTTCCGGCCGAGGAAGGAGAGCAGAACCGTCATGGTCCCCGTGTTGATCGTCCGCGCGACCGCGGGGAACGCACCGGTGTGGGTCTCGAGCGTGCTCATGACGCGCTCGAAGGTGGCGACGTTGGCGTCGATCCAGTGGTGGCGGTTCTGGATCTCGACGGTCTCCGGGACGTCGAACTCGACGCCGGAGACGGTTCGCACGGCAGCCCTCGCATCCCGGACGTCGCGAGCGTAGGCCTCGCTCTCGCCGGGCTCGAGATCGATCGATCCGGGATCCGTCGCCGCTTTGGCGGCGTCGGCGGCCGACCGCCAGTCGATCGCGTCGTCACCGGACGCCCCGGCAACCGCCCGGGCGCTACGATAGAGATTCACGACTGTCCGTACGGCGAGGACGCGCAAAAGCGTTCGGCTCGGTCCGAGGGCGGCGAGCGGACCGCCGGCAGCCGATCAGTTGACGATGACGTCCGGTTCTTCTTCGGTCTCGAGGTCCGGTTCCTCCTCACCGCCGCGGAACTTCTTCGCGGCCGCGGCGATGGCGACGAGGACGACGAGCGCGACTAGTGCGCCGACGGCGCTCTTGCCCGCACCGCCGGATTCCTCGTCGGTCGACGCGTCCTCGTCGGTTTCGGCCGCGGGTTCGGATTCGGCCTCCGACGTCGACTCGATACCACCGATCGGCAGCGCTTTGCCGATCGAACCGAGGCCGAACTGTGGTTCGCCGTCGAAGTGCAACTCGATGAGGGTGAATTTCTTGTCACTCATACGTGGACGGTCAACGAGAGTTCACTTAGCCGTTTGGTTAGGTCTATCCTATTGATGCCTGCCGTACGGCGTCGGACAGCAGTCGTCCCCGTCCGATCGGTTCAGCGGTCCGAACCCCCTCCGTCAGTACGCTGTCCCGTGCCACCACCGCGCTCTCCGATACCGTCGTTCGTCCGCCCCTAATCGGAATCCGGACCGGTACGATTAAGTGTCCATCACCTGCGGTGTTGCGTATGAGTGGACGACCGCTGGACGTCCTCGAGGCGTCGCTCGGCGACCGCGTGACAGTGCGACTCAAGAGTGGCGACGAGTACGTCGGTGACCTCGCTGGCTACGACCAACACATGAACCTCGTCCTCGACGACGTGACGATTCCCGGCCCCGACGGGCTCGAGGAGGAAGCGCCGGTCGAAGACACAACCATTATACGCGGCGATAACGTCGTTTCGATCACTCCATGACTGGTGCAGGAACCCCGAGCCAAGGAAAGAAGAACAAGACGACCCACACGAAGTGTCGTCGCTGCGGAGAGAAATCGTATCACACGAAGAAGAAGGAGTGCTCGTCCTGTGGCTTCGGCAAATCCGCCAAACGCCGCGGATACGAGTGGCAGTCGAAATCCGGCGACAACTGATCTCTCCGTTCTCCCCTTCGATTCTGTCCGGTTCTCGAGTTACCACGTAGCGACGGGAATTTCGATACGAGGACCGACCATCGCCCGTTGCCCGGGTCGCCGATGAACAACCCTTAGTTCGGAGCCCCGAAGGGAGTCGTATGGAGACGACAGACGCCTTCGCCGGCCTCGAGTGTGTCGACTGCGGAGCCACCGTCGGCGCGACCGAGTCCCACCGGTGTCCGGACTGCGGCGGGTCGCTCGACCCGACCTACGAGTACGACGCGATCGATCTCGACCGGGAGACCCTCGGATCGCGGCCGCTGGACTCGCAGTGGCGCTACGACGAACTGTTACCGTTCGCCCGCGAGTCGGCGGTCACGACGAACGAGGGGGCGACGCCGCTGGTCGACTGTCCCGATCTGGCGGACGAGCTCGGCGTCGAACGGGTACTCATCAAAGACGAGGGCCGGAATCCGACGGGAACGAGCAAGGACCGCGGTGCGTCCGTCGCCGTCACCGCGGCGGCCCACCACGGCGCGACCGACGTCGCGCTCCCCTCGACGGGCAACGGCGGGCAGGCCGTCGCGGCCTACGCCGGCCGCGCGGGACTCGAGTCGCACGCGTATCTCCCCTCGCGATCCGGCTTCACGAACAAGGCCATGGTCAACGTCCACGGCGGCGACATGAACGTCGTCGGCGGCCGGTTCGGCGATGCCGTCGGCGCGTTCGAGGAGGGACTCGAGGAACACGACGACTGGTACTCCCTGCGGTCGTTCGACACGCCCTACCGCCACGAGGGCGCGAAGACGCTGTTCTACGAACTCGTCGAGCAACTCGAGTGGACCGTTCCCGACGCGATCTGCTATCCCACAGGGACGGGGACCGGTCTCGTCGGGCTCGGCAAGGCCGCGACGGAGTACCGCGACCTCGGGCTGATCGACGACCTGCCCGCCCTCTACGCCGCCCAGGCATCGGGCTGTGCGCCGATCGTCGAGGCGTTCGACGACGGCCGCGACGACCACGACCCCGTCGAACACCCCGACACCATCTGCGGCGAACTCGAGATTCCGGATCCCGCGGCCGGAGGGCGCGTCCTCGAGGCGATCCGCGAGACCGACGGCGGCGCGGTCGCGACGGAGGACCCGGACATCCTCGAGGCCGCCGTGCAGGTAGCCCAGACGACCGGACTCGAACTCATCCCGAGCGCCGCGGCGGCCGCGAGCGGCGCGTGGGAGCTCGCAGAGCGCGGAACGTTCGACGGCGACGAGACGGTCGTCGTCGTCAACACCGGCTCCGGCAACAAGGAGGCCGACGTGTTGCGCAGCCACCTGATGAGTCAGGGAGTCTAGCGTCGGTTCCACCTCGATTCGTGTAATACCGAGGAATATCGCAGGGTAGAGCACTTCGAGGCGGAAACGAGGGGGAACCATACGAACCGGTAGCAGGGACCAGGCCGCCGACGAACCCGAACTCTTTCACCGACAAAGCCTTGTTCGGGAGACGAGTAGACCGAGTGAGCATCAATGTGTGAACATTCACCAGAGTGTTCGAACGGGGCCTCGTGCCAGCTCGTCCTCGAGAACGGGCAGACTGGGCTCGAGACTGCCGAATACTACTGTAAAGCACACCTCGTGCTGCGAATCTGGGAAGTCGAAAACGACAGCTCCATGCGAGCCGTCAGCGCCGAACAATTGTAGTTCGGGCGAGCTCGTCGAACACTCTCTCAGAGGCCGCCGGTGTATCGTGGCGCGGTGCGCCGGTGGTCGCGACCGAATACGCTCGGATCAGGTCGACACTCGATCGAACCGGCAGGCCGTGGCTGATAGCAACTGAACGACGCGATCCTCGAGGCGGGGTCGTTCCGTAGCGCTTTTGCTGGTTGTCGGGAAACGACGCGGTATGACTACCCCGTGGGACGACTGGAACCACATTCTCAAGATCGACCCGGACAAGGAGTTACCCGAGGGCGTTACCTACGGTGATCTCTGTGCAACGGGCACCGACGCGATCGAAGTCGGCGGGACGATGGGTATCACCGAAGAGAACATGAGCGCCGTCATCGACGCCTGCGCCGAACACGACGTCGCCCTCTATCAGGAACCGTCGAATCCCGACGTCGTCCTCGAGGACGACGCGCTGGACGGCTACCTCATCCCGACCGTGTTCAACGCCGGCTCGCCGTTCTGGATCACCGAAGCCCACAAGGAGTGGGTCCGACTCGAGGGGGACCTCGACTGGGAGCGAACGACGACGGAGGCGTACATCGTGATGAACCCGGAGGCCGACGTCGCGACGCTGACGGAGGCCGACTGCGACCTCGGTGCCGACGACGTCGCCGCGTACGCGACGGTCGCCGAACACATGTTCGGGCAGGAGATCGTCTACGTCGAGTACTCCGGCATGCTCGGCGACGAAGGGGTCGTCGAAGCCGCCGCCGAGGCCACCGACGAGTCGACGCTGTTCTACGGCGGCGGGATCCACGACTACGACTCGGCGTACTCGATGGCCCAGTACGCCGACGTCATCGTCGTCGGGGACCTCGCACACGACGAGGGCATCGATGCAGTTCGGGAAACGGTCGAGGCGGCCAACGACGTCTGACGTCCTGACCGCTTCAGTGGCCGTTCGACCGGGTACCACTCGCTTCAACTGGTCTCGACTGATCTGTCGATCCGTTTCCTACGGGAGTACACGAGTCTCGTCGTCACCATCGATAGCGAAGCGACTGTCCGATTCCCCGTTACTCGAGGACGAGGTCCCGCAACCGAGGAAGGGCGTCCGTCACGTCCTCGCGATAGACGACGTCCGCGATACCGTCACACGGCGTCGACTCGAGATTGACGATCCCGACCGTCGCGCCCGACGACGCGGCGAGTCGTGGCAGCGAGGCGGCGGGCTCGACGACGAGCGACGACCCGATCGCGAGGAAGACGTCGCTCTCGCGGGCGAGCGATCGAGCGCGTTGAATGACGGCTCCCGGCAGCTGTTCGCCGAAGAGGACGACGTCCGGTTTGAAGACGCCCCCGCAGTCGCAGGTCGGCGGCAGTTCGCCGCCGGCCGCGCGCTCGAAGATCGGATCGCCGTCCCTGCGCTTTCCACAGTCGGTACAGCGAACCCGCTGGGAATTGCCGTGGAGTTCGAGGATAGTCGTCTCGTCGTCGGTATCCGGGCCGCCCGTTCCGTCACTGGCCGGCGCCGCCTCGCCGTGTAACCCGTCGGTGTTCTGAGTCAGAATTGCTTCGAGATTCTCGTTCCGTCCCATCGCGGCCAGCGCTTCGTGGGCCGCGTTCGGCTCGAACTCGCCGTCGAACATCTCCCGCTGTAACTCGAGGCGATCGGCCCAGAACCCCTCGGGATCGCGCTGGAATCGGCCGTAGGCGAACTGTCCTTCGTCGAATTTGTCCCAGACGCCGTCGTCGCCGCGAAACGTCGGCACGCCCGAGGGTGCCGAGATACCGGCCCCGGTGAAGGCGACGACCGTGTCTGCGCGTCGGACGTCGTCGGCGAGTCGCTCGAGGTCGTTCATACATCCCAGCAGTGTATCGGGCGACAAAAATACGAAGGACGAGGACGGTTCTTCCACCGATGACTGATCGGGATCCACTGGTCGAGCTCGTCGGACTACTCGACGACGAGCGTGTCGCGAACTGCCGAGAGCGAGCGCAGCAGTTTCGTCGGTCCGTCGACGAAGAGTGCGAACGGACTGCCAGAGCGCTCGAGCAGAGGGAGTGAATCCGATCGGCGAGACGAACGCGACTCCGAACGACTGCGTTTAAGTTCCGCCTGCGTGAATCGAGTGGTATGCAGGATAGAACCTACACTGCCGACGCCGAGCCGGGAGACCACGTGACGGTCGCCGGCTGGGTCCACGAGATCCGCGATCTCGGGGGCATCGCATTCCTGATTCTCCGGGACACCTCGGGCAAGATCCAGATCAAGTTCGAAAAGGACGAGATGGACGACGAGCTCGTCGAAACGGGGCTCGACGCCTCGCGCGAGAGCGTCGTCAAAGTTTCCGGCGCTGTCGAGGAAGAGCCGCGCGCGCCGACGGGCGTCGAAGTCACGCCCGACGCCGTCGAGGTCATCGCGCCCGCCGACCCCGAACTGCCGCTCGATCCCTCGGAGAAGGTCGATGCCGACCTCTCGACGCGACTGGACAACCGCACCCTCGACCTCCGAAAGGACGACGTTCAGACGATTTTCGAGATTCGCTCGGACGTGCTGCGGGCCGTCCGCGACCAGTTCCGCGAGTTCGACTGTACGGAGATCAACACGCCGAAGATCGTCGCGACCGGGACGGAGGGCGGCACCGAACTCTTCCCGATCACGTACTTCGGCGAGGAGGCCTTCATGAACCAGTCGCCGCAGCTGTTCAAGCAGCTGATCGCGGGCTCGAACGTCGAGCGCGTCTTCGAGATCGGTCCGATCTTCCGCGCCGAGGAACACAACACGCCCCGGCACCTGAACGAGGCCACTTCGATCGACTTCGAGGGCGCGTTCTGCGATCACACCGACGCCATGGACGTCGCCGAAGGCATCGTCAAAGCGTCCTACGAGGCAGTGCAGGAGAATTTCGGCGACGAACTCGAGGTGCTCGACCTCGCCGAGGACTTCGAGGTCCCGGAGGGTGAGTTCCCCCGTATCAGCTACGAGGAGGCCATCGAGCGCATCAACGCGACGGGCGAGCTCGACGAGCAACTCGTCTGGGGCGACGACCTCCCGACGCCGGCCGAGGAAGCCCTCGGTCGGGACGTCGGCGGTCACTACTTCATCACGGACTGGCCGAGCGAGATCAAGCCGTTCTACATCAAGGATCACGACGACGATCCCGAACTCTCGACCGGCTTCGACCTCATGCACCCGCGGATGGAACTGGTCTCGGGCGGCCAGCGCGAACACCGCCACGAGAAGCTCATCGAGGGCTTCGAACAGCAGGGCCTCGATCCCGACCAGTTCGAGTACTACACCAAGATGTTCAAGTACGGCATGCCGCCCCACGCCGGCTTCGGCCTCGGCGGCGAACGGCTCATCATGACGATCCTCGGACTCGACAACATCCGAGAAGCGGTGCTGTTCCCGCGGGATCGTCAGCGTCTGTCGCCGTAGGCGACAGACCTGAGAGCCAACGAGACGATTTTCATTTTTCGCATCGAGGGGACAGTGACAGCTCTCCCGACGCTGAACGGTGCCAAGAGCGTCCTCGAGCGCGTACAGGTGCGATCAGAACAGTCCACGAATTCATGCACAGAGACGGAGCGGGTGGCTACCGCGCAACGCGGCCGTCGGTCCGACCGCTCAGTCGTCTACCGACTGCGCCGTTGCCGTCGATGATCCACCGGTCTCGAACTCGTCGAGGTGCCGCTGCAGGTTGTTCGCTCGTTCGGCCAGTTGCGTCGCGCTCTCGGTCACTTCCGCGAGTGCGGACGTCTGTTCTTCGGCGGCGGCGGCGGCGGTACTCGCCTCCTCGGCGACGTGCTCGCTGAGGGACTCCGCCTCGTCGACCATCGTGACGATTTCCTGCGTTGACGCGGCCTGTTGCTCGCTGGCGTTCTTGATCTCCTTCGTCCCGTCGTAGGTCTGTTTGGCGTAGCCGGCGATCTCGTCGAGCGCATCGACCGCTCGCTCGACCGTCTCGGCGCTCGAGGCGATCCCCTGACGGGTCTTTCGCACTTCGGTCGCGGTCGTGTCCGTCTGCGACGTGATGTCGTCGACGAGCTGGTCGATCTCGTCGGCCGACGCCTTCGTCTCGGCTGCGAGCTCCTTGACCTCGGTCGCGACGGCCGTGAACCCCTCCATGTCCGATCCGTTACGGGAGGCCTCGATGTTGGCGTTCATCGCCAGCATGTTCGTTTGCTCGGCGACTTTCTGGATGAACTCCGTGATCTCGTCGACGCGGTCGACCTGCGCCTGGAGCTGTTCGATCTCGCCGACGGCGGCTTCCGCGTCCTCGTCGATCTCGTCCATCGCCTCGATCGCTGCGGTCGCTGCGGTCGTTCCCTCCTGGCCGGCTTCCGCCGTCCGCTCGGCGATCGTCGTCACTTCGTTGGACAGCGACGAGATCTCCTCGGTCGACGCCGAAATCTCCTCCATTCCGTCGGCGACGGCGCGGAACGTCTCGTGCTGGCGCTCGGTACTGTCGGAGATGCGCTGGACGGCCTGACTCACTTCGCCGCCGGCCTGCTGGACCTCTTCGGCGCTGGCGGTGACTTGCTGGCCGTGCGCCGCGACCTCGTCTGCGAACCGTTTGACGCCGTCGGTCGTTCGCTCGAGTTCGGCCATCATCTCGTTGTACTCGGTCGCGATATCGCTCATCGCTTCGTTCTGACTGTCCGCGTCCATCCGGCGCGTCAGATCGCCGTCGGCGGCCTGCTCCATCACGTCGCGGAACTCGGTCGCTTTCGCCTCGAGGTGGTCCGCGAGCGCCGCCAGTTCCCGACCCTTCCGTTCGGCTCGGTTCCGGGCCTTCTCGGACTTCCGGAGGTTCTCTCGAACCGAATCGCGCATCTCCGCGAACGCATCGTAGAGTCGCCCGATCTCGTCGCGTCGATCGCTCTCGAGTTCCGTCTCGAGGTTCCCCTTCTCGAGTTCGCCTGCTTTCTCAGCGAGCGTACCGAGCGAGTTACTCGTCGATCGGCCGACGACGACGCCGATGACACCGAGTCCGACCAGCGAGACGAGCACGAGCGCGATCACCGACTGCGTGATCTCCTGTTGCAGGGCGAACGCCTGAGCGGTCGGGATGTGCGTCATGATGACCCAGTCGGTCCCCTCGACCGGCGCGAAGCCCATCGACATGGTTTCGCCGCCCATCTCCATTTCGACGTAGTCGACCTCGCCGTCGAGGCCTCGCTTGACGGCCATCGATTCGGGTTCGCCGGACGAATCGACGTTCGGCTCCCCGACGCGGTCGTTGTGGTGGCTCAGCACGACGGTCCCGCTCGAGTCGACCACGTGGGTGAACGAGCCGCTCACGTTCGCCGGCTGCTCGAGGGAGTTCGACACCGTCACCAGGTCGAACTCGAGGACGACGAGCCGATCGTCGTCGCCGGCAGCTTCGGTGACGAATCCGGCCACGGGTCCGTCAGCGGTCTCCGACTCGTACGGACCGAAGAGCGTCGGTTCCCCGCCGCTGCGGTCGCTACTCGCCCACGGTGCGTCGGCCAGACTGCTGCCCTCGGCGTCTCCCTGCGTGCTCGCGAGCACTTCGTAGTCGGCCGCGTCGACGTAGTGAACGCCCGTAACGGCGGGGTCCATTCGCTCGTATTCCGCGTCGAACGTCGATCGGATGCGATCCGTATCGCCGCTCCGCACTGCGTCCGAGGACGCCAGGAATCTCGTTTGTCCCCGCCGGTGGTCGATCCATTCCGCGACGGACTCCGACTGCAGTTCGGTGGACTGAACCATCGTCGACTCCGTCTCGTCCGCGAGACTCGTCCCCGTCTGGACGTAAATCACGAATCCGATAGCAGCGACCGCGGCGACGACGACGAACAGTGCGAGAAGAAGCTTCAGCGCATAGCTACTCCGAATTCGGTCCCCCAATATAGTGGCCGGATTCCCCATGGTATATCCACTCGAACCATTATATGTATAAAAATCATTGGGTCATGATGATTGATGCATCGACCGTAACTGAAACCGTGTACGGGTATCAGTTATCTTCGCCGTCGCGATAATTGTATCTCGAGATTCCGGATACGATACTCCGATTCGGCGTCGGTCCACAGAACGATACCCGCGGTGTCGGTATGTCACGGAAACCGCGCGAACGCCCACGACTGACGTGGCGGGCGATCAGTCGCAGCTACCGCTGTTGATCGCCGCGGCGAGGTCCGCGCCGACCGCTCCGTCGCCGAGGTACTCGAGGTGGCCCCCGACGCTGCCGGTCACGTCGACGTCGGTGTAGTTCGCGGCCGGGTTACAACCCGCGCCCTCGGTCCCGAGGGCGGTGTCGCCGAAGCCACCGTAGGCCGAGCCGACCGTCGAGTCGTTCTGTGAGTGATAGTTTCGGACCTCGCAGGCGTTGCTGAGCCCGGGGTTCCACGGATCGCCACAGACTTCCGACCCGTCGGCGGCCGCGCCCAGGGGCGCGACGGTCTCGATCTCGTATCCCGAGCTCAGTTTCGTCGCCGTCCACAGGACGCATCGACCGCCGAGCGAGTGCCCGACGAGACGGACGTTCCCGCCGCCGTCGTCGTAGAAGTCTTCGACGAGTCCGGCGACGACCTCGCCGACGTCTTCGGTGTCGCTTTCGGCACCGTAGAAATTGAAATTCGTCGCCGGCCACTCGATCGCGGCGGTCGCGTTCGGCGAATAGCCGCCCGCCTCGAGCGAGTCGAGCACGTCGGTGGCCTGGCTCGAGACGGTGGTATCGCCGAACCAGCCGTGGATGAAGACGAGCAGTTCGTCCGTGACCGGAAGACTGCCGTCGGCGCTCCAGCCGAACCAGCCGTCGTCGACCGAGATCACGTCGGGGCCGCCCCACTGTGCTGACGCCGAGGTGGACGCTGCCGCCAGTCCCGTCCCGCCGACGATCGCCGTCCCGGTCGCTTTCAGGAGCGTTCGTCGGTTCGTCGTCGATTCGTCCGTTGCCGGCCCGTCGCCGGGCGTGCCGTTAGTTATCATACTGCAACCCATGCAAACACGTACCGATCATTGACGTTTCTTTCTCCATACGAAGTACATTTATAAGTGAACGAAGCGAACCGCACGATACTCGACGCGAGCGGGAGACCGTCTCCGCATCCTCGGCAGATACTCGACCGCGAACCGGGTCGTTCCCTTTTCGTGAACGCTATCGATCGCCCCGCCACCTGTCTCGAGAAACGCATCACCGGCCCGAACCGGACCCGCAATCGAGCGATCGACGGACCGGAGCGGAACCTTCAAGATTATATCGCTCGGGCCGAAAGCGGGGTCGTAATGCGCGAGGAGGCGACGGCGTTCGTTCCCGGACATGTCACGGGGTTTTTCAGCACTCACCCGGACGAGGATCCGACGAAAGCCGGCTCACGAGGTGCGGGACTGACGCTCACGGACGGTGTCGAAGTAACGATCGAACCGGCGACGGAGTCAACTATCGTGCTCGACGGGGAGGAAATCGAGGTCGATCCGGTGACGACCGTGCTCGAGACGCTCGACGCGAGCGCCCGCGTTGAGGCCGATTCCGATCTCCCGATCGGTGCCGGGTTCGGTGTTTCGGGGGCGCTAACACTGGGCACAGCGCTCGCGGTGAACCGCGTGTTCGAACGCAAGCTCTCGATGAACGAACTGGTCACCATCGCTCACGGTGCCGAGGTACAGGCCGGCACCGGGCTCGGTGACGTAGTGGCGCAGGCCCACGGGGGCGTCCCGATTCGCCTCGAGCCGGGCGGGCCACAGGACAACAAGCTCGACGCGATCCCGACGCGGGCGCGCATCGAGTACGTCTCATTCGGCGAACTCTCGACCGCCGACGTGCTTTCGGGCGACACCGACCAGCTGACGGCGGCCGGCAAGGAGGCACTTTCTCGGGTCGTCGAAGAGCCGACGCTGCTGTCGTTCATGTACGCCTCGCGGTTGTTCGCGCGCGACGCCGAGTTGCTCACCGAACGGGTCATCGAAACCATCGCTGACGTCTCGGCCGCGGAGGGACAGGCGTCGATGGCCATGCTCGGCGAAACCGTCTTCGCGCTGGGGACCGGCCTTTCCGACGCCGGCTACGAGCCGTCCGTCTGTACGACACATCCTGCGGGCGCGGTGCTCAAGTGATCACATTCGTTCGAAATATGGTCGATTAGAAGATATCTCAGCAATAGATCACCAGACGGCGGGGGGTGAACAGTGATTCGATGGCCGCTCCACTGACGAAAGCGCCATCCGTCCGTCATCGCTGAAGCGCGTTCGTCAGTTTGACCTGTGGAACCGTTCTATCGATAACCGTTCTCGGTCCAGAGAGTCACGGATCGGTTCTTGTTTCTCGACAATCGTTTTACGGACGAAGAGCCCGAAAATATTGCCGATTATATGTGACAAAAACACAATAGGAAGCCAGAACTTTATTATGATTCGTTCAAGTTATCCGTTCAAGTTTGGCAATGGCTTCACGCACTGACATACACCACAGACTGTTTCGGCTGTACGAACGGTACGTCGGCGAACCCGACTCGAGCAAAGACGTTTACGGGTACTGGCTGTTCATCGTCGGGTATATTATCGGCGCTGCCGGGGTGGCAACGTTCGTAATCGGATACGCGGGTGAGGGGTACAACTATACGGTGATCAGGATCGCGGGGGTGACGGCCGCGACGGGACTCGCCTTCTGTCTGTTCGGTATCGTGCTCATGCTACCGGTACGGCGACGCGGGATTCAGGCCAGTGTCGTCGGACTCCTCGTCGCGCTGGGGGGCGTCGGTTTCTTCGGGTGGGCGTATCCGAACAACTGGCGGGAACTCGGCGTCGACTACAGCGTTCAGGTGATTACGGTTTACACGGTCGGTATCGGGATCATCGCGGGGGTCACTGCCCTCGTTCCCATCCTGACGGGACGAAAGGGGATGTTCGTCGAAGAGGAAGGGACGAGCGAAGATCCGCCGATCATGACGGGCGACGCGATGGAAGGCGCTCAGTTCGCCGTCTTCCGCGACGAGAACGGTGACTGGAAGTGGCACGTCCTCCACCTCGAGGCGCTGGCCCAGAGCAACGAGAGTGCCGTGACGCGACCGGACGCCTCTGAAGGGATCGAGCGCGTCAAATCCCAGATCAGCTCCGCGGGGCTGATGGAGCTGACGACGTCGGCGTTCCGACTCTACGAGGACCGCGACGGCACCTGGCAGTGGACGCTCGCCCGCGACGACGGTTCCATCGTCGGCTCCTGTGCCGGCGAGTTCGACCAGCGCGACGGTGCCGAGGAATCGGTGAGCTTCCTGAAAGACCGCGGTCCCGACGCGGACGTGATCGAGATCGAAGGGGCAGCGTTCACCTACGAGGAGCGGCGCGATCAGTGGCACTGGCAACTGGTCGACGACAATCGAAACCCGCTCGCCGCGAGCGAGTCCGGCCATTCGACCCAGGAAACAGCCGAGGAGGACGCTCGGGAGTTCGCCGAAAAGTTCGATCAGGCGCGGGTCCTCGACATCGACACCATCGGCGTGGAACTCTGCGAGCAGGCGAACGGCTGGACCTGGCGGTTCGTCGACGCGGCCGACGACGTCCTCGCGACCAGTACCCACGAGTTCAGCTCCCGGCGCTCGGCCGAGGAAGCCGCCGAATCGCTCCTGCCCGACCTCGAGTCGGCGTCGATCACCGTCTCCGGCGAGCCGACCTACGAACTCTACGAATCGGACGAGGAGTGGCACTACCGACTCGTCGACGAAGCCGAACACGTCATCGCGCGCGGTCCCGACGGAACCGCCGACAAGGGGAGCTCCGAGCAGTGGGCCCGGCAGTTCGGTGACAACGCCGCCGAGGCGGACGTCGTCGAGATCGAACCCGCGGAGTACGAGGTCTTCCAGGCCGACGACGGAAGCGCCGCCGGAAGCGCGGCCTCTACGTCGGACGGGACGCTCGCCGAGACGATCGACGAACCCGAACCGGCGGCCGACGGTGGAACGACGAGCGCCGACGCGGTGCCGGACGGCGAGGACCCGTGGCACTGGCGGCTCGTGACGGACGACCGCGACATCATCGCCGCGAGTACGGAACCCCACACCGACGCCGATTCGGCCACGGAAGCGATCGAGCGGGTCCGTCAGCAGGCCAACGAGGCCGACCTCATCGAGTTCGAGAACGCGGCGTTCCAGGTCTACGAAGCCGACTCCGGCGAGTGGCGCTGGCGGCTCATCGACGAGGACGGCAACGTCCTCGCGGACAGCGGCGCGGAGCACACGTCCCGTAACGAGGCGTCCCAGGCGATGATGACGCTGAAAGAGCAGGCTCCCGAGGCCGAACTGCTCGAGATCGAGACCGCGGCGTTCGAGCTCTTCGTCAACGAGGACGACGAGTGGGGCTGGCGGCTCATCGACGAGGGCGGGAAGCTCGTCGCCGAGGACCCCAACACCCACCCGACCCGCGACGCCGCTCGCGAAGCGATGAACCGACTGCTCGAACACCTCGAGTCCGACGTGCGGACGATGGACAATGCGATCTTCCAGACGTACGCGACCGAGGACTGGCACTGGCGGTTCGTCATGCCGGACGGCGAAACCGTCGCGCTCGGCGACGAGGCCCATCCGACCCGCGACGAGCTGGTCGACGGCCTCGACGACGTGCGCGAGGCCGCCGCGTCGGCCCGTCAGTACACGATCGGCAACGTGTCGGTCCAGCTCTACGGAAACGGCGACTGGCAGTTCCGCCTGCTCGACCGCGACCGCGAAGAGATCGCCGACTCGGACGTCTCCTACGCCGACCGCGACGCGGCGACGGCCGGCGTCGAGGATCTCCAGCGACACGCGACCGACGCACCGATCTTCGCGATCGAAGAGGCCGCGATCCGGCTCGACGAGGAGGACGGCTGGTCCTGGGACCTCGTCGACCGCGAGCGCGACGTGCTGGCCAACGGGGTCGGCACCGCCGAGACCAAAGACGACCTCATGGACGACGTCGACACAGTCCGTCAGCTCGCGCCGAAGGCCGGCCGCGTCGACTTCGACGTCGCGTCCTTCGAACTCGTCGCCAACGAGGACGACCGCTGGCACTGGCGGCTCATCGACGAGGACGGACGGACCGTCGCGACCGGGTCCGAGACCTACGAGACGACCGAAGACGCCCGCGAGGCCCTCGAGGACGTTCGCGATCTCATCGAGGCGGCGAGCATCCTCGAGATCGACAGCGTCTCCTTCGAACTCCACATCGCGGAGGACGGCTGGGTCTGGCAGCTCATCGACGAGTACGGGACGACGATGGCCGAGAGCACGCAGACCTACGAGACGCGGACCGCCGCCCGCGAAGCGATGAACGACGTGAAAGCGCAGGCCCCCGACGGCTGGATCACGTTCACGGAGTGATCGCGACAACGGTTCGAATCGCTCGCTGACTGACCGCTTTTCTGATTTCTTCGATCGGTTCATTCGCTCGAGGCGGGGCAACTCGAATCTCGGGGATCGATCCGTACCGGAACTATCGCCGGACGGAACGTCGGCACAGATCGGTGTCTACCGCGACGAGACGTGGAAACTCATCCGATAGCTATCGGGGTTTATCTGCTTCGGTCGACATACTCGAGCCATGAAATCGATGCGCGTCGAACTGGAGTACGCGCCGGAAGCGGTTTCACCGCTCCACGAGGTGATCTGCGAGTCGCCCCGCATCGAGCGAGAGGTTATCGTGGGCGGGCAGGCGGTCGACGGCGTCGAGACGATCACGTCGTTCGTCTACGGCGATGCCGAGGCCTACGAGTCGCGACTGGCCGACCTGGAAACCGTCTTGGAGTACGATATCACGCCGGCCGACGGCGGGTTCTTCTGCTACCTCCGCCGAGAGCTCGACTCTGAAGGCGTCTCGCTGCTGAACGCGCTTTCCAAAGAGACCGTCGTGGTCGTTCCGCCGATCGAAATTCGAGCCGATCGGACGATCCGACTGACGGTCGTCGGCCACTCGAAGGCGCTGACGGCCGTCCTCGACGAAGTCCCAGAGAGACTGACACTGGACGTCCGCTGGGTGAGCGAAGACGTAACGGTCACCGAACCGTCCGTGACCGATCGACAACTGGCAGCGCTCCGCGCGGCCCGCGACGTCGGCTACTACGAAATTCCGCGAACGGGCGGAATCGAAGCGGTCGCCGACGAACTCGAGTGTGCCGTCTCGACGGCGTCGGAACTCCTCCGTCGAGCCGAGGCCACCGCGGTCGACCGCGTGCTCGATGCGGGACCGTAGGCACCGATCAGTCGGCCGCTCGTTTCGCGCAGAGTGCCGTGTACGCGGTGCCGGCGAAGTGCGTGTCCGCGAGTTCGCACGTATCGAAGACGGCCTCGAGCGACCCCGCGACGTCGCCGTCGGGATTCCAGTTCGCGTACCAGCGGAAGAACCGCCGGATGAGCGGATTCAGTACCCGAAGGGGGCCGCTCGGAGCCGGCCGAACGTCGACGACTGCGAGGCGTGCACCGGGGACGAGTGAGCGGTAGACGTTCTCCACGGCGCGTCGGACGTCAGGCATTACGGACAGCGAAAGCGATGCGAGCGCCGCGTCGAAGGGCTTGTCGAACGCGACGACCGTCGCGTCGGCCTGCCGCACGCTGACGTTCTCCCAGCCGTGGGCCTCGATGCGCTCGCGCGCGTTCGCCACCATGCCCGGGCTGTAATCGACGGCGACGAGTTCGCCGTCCGCGCCGATCTCCTCGCGGATCCGCTCGAAGTTGACGCCCGGGCCACAGCCGACCTCGAGCACGCGATCGACCGGTTCGAGGGTCAGCCGGTCGATGGCCGCCTCGCGAATCGGCTCGAAATCCCGCTCGCTCTGCCCGTAGTAGTCGCTCCATCGGTTCCAGACCGTTCGACTGCGCTCGAGGTGCGCCTCGTACTGGCCGTCCGAACGAGACGTCCCGGTCGCAGTCCGGTCCCGCTGTTCCGTGGCCATACCGGTACGTGGTGCGACTCGGCCGAGTCTCTGTTCCCGAAACCTATCGGGTACTTATATTGTAACGATCGCGACCGGTGCGGCAGCTCGTGGTCGGCAGAGTCACCAAGCCAGCGGATCCCGATCGAGCGGTCGGTCGGCCGAGCGGTTTCTCCGCGACCGATCGGGCCGTTTTTTATCGCCCCAATCCAGTGGTCGATCGTGAGCGATTACGACACCGTCTCCGCCGAGGTCGAGCACGAGGAGGAGATCCCGGAGGATCACCCCAGATACCAGGACTTGATCACCCGCCATCGGATCGAGAAGGGCGTCGAGAAGGGAATCACGCACCTCCAGGGGATGCACGCCGAGGGACGAGGCAGCGCGTTCGACTACCTGCTCGGTGAGGAGACGATCCCGAGCGCGAACGACGCGGAACGGGCGGCCGCGGCCCAGCTCCTGCTCGCCGATCATCCCGTCCTCTCGATCAACGGCAACGTCGCGGCGCTGGTCCCCGCCGAGATGGTCGCCCTCGCCGATGCCACGGGCGCGGACCTCGAGGTCAACCTCTTCAACCGCACGCCGGAGCGACTCACGGCCATCGCCGAACACCTCCGCGAACACGGTGCGGACGACGTGAAGGGACTCGAGGCCGACGCGCGGATCCCGAACCTGGATCACAAGCGGTCGAAAGTCGACGCCGAGGGGATCTACGAGGCCGACGTCGTGCTCGTCCCGCTCGAGGACGGCGACCGGGCCGAAGCCTTAGACGAGATGGGAAAGACCGAGATCGTGATCGACCTCAACCCGCTGTCGCGATCGCCGCAGGTGGCCGACGTGCCGATCGTCGATAACATCATTCGCGCCGTGCCGGCCATCACCGAGCACGCGCGGGAACTGGCCGACGCGGACGACGACGAGCTCCAGGCGATCATCGACGACTTCGACCGGGAACGGGCGCTCGAGGCGGCCGAGGAACGGATTCGATCGGGCGATCTCTGACTGGCAGTATCCGACTCGTGTTCCATGCGGGCGCGTGACACGCACGGGCCAGTACAATCGTTATGCGCCCTGGGTCCGATGTCTCCACCACTGATGAGCGAGCCGATCGATGCCACGAACGAAGACGTCGTGCTACAACGGCAATTGGACACCGATCAGGGCGATCAGATGGTTCAGCTCGTCGAACTCATCGCCGATATCGACGACGTCGAGCCGACGGAACTCTCGCCCATCTATCGCGATATCGATAGCCTCGTCTCCAACTTTTTCGGGTCGCAACCGCCGTCTCGCGGCGACGCCACCCTCGCATTTTCCTATCGTGGATACCGGATCCGTATAAAACGGGACGGCAGAACGACCGTTCACGAGGTCTCCGCGTAGCGGCCTCGTTCCGAGACGGGGTCGCATCGCTGTCGGTAACGCGAGACCAACTATTATCTATCACTGGTTCGAACAGTCGACCGATGCCATCGCTCGAGCCACCGTGTCTACGATCGGAGCACGCCTCCCGCGGCGCGGCCGAGGGAGCGAAACTCGGCGGCAAAGTCGGCGGCGTCGCCGGCCCGGCGGGCGGTGCCGTCGGAGCCGGCGTCGGCGCGGCGACCGGCTACCTGGCCGGCACGGCGCGCGATCGCGTCGAAAACGTCCTGAAGCCGTTCTGAGCGCCCCGGTTCGACCGCTCGCTCGAGTCGGAGCGAGCGCTTTTCAGGAGGTATAAATTCCTCCTCCGGTTTCCCTCCCACATGGACGCCTACGAGCTGCTGACGCGCAACGCCGAGGAGGTCGTCACCGACGAGGAGGTCCGCGACCTCGCCGAGGATCCGGCGGGGAAACGCGCCTACGTCGGCTACGAGCCCTCGGGCGTGCTCCACCTCGGCCACCTCCTGACCGCGAACAAACTCATCGATCTCCAGGACGCGGGCATGGAGGTCGTCGTCCTGCTCGCGGACGTCCACGCCTACCTCAACGAGAAGGGGACGTTCGAGGAGATCCGGGACACCGCCGAGCAGATGAAAGCCCAGTTCCTCGCCTACGGGCTCGACGAGGCACAGACGGAGTTCGTCTACGGCTCCGAGTTCCAGCTCGAGGAAGAGTACACCCTCGATCTCCACCACCTCGAGCGCGAGACGACGATGAACCGCGCCCAGCGCGCGATGGCGGAGATCCAGGGCGACGAGACGGCCAAGGTGAGCCACCTCGTCTACCCGCTGATGCAGACGCTGGACATCGAGTACCTCGACCTCGATCTGGCCGTCGGCGGGTTGGACCAGCGGAAGGTCCACATGCTCGCCCGCGAGAAGCTGCCGGAACTCGACTACGACGTCCGGCCGGCGATCCACACGCCCATCGTCGCCGACCTCACCAGCGGCGAAGGCAAGATGTCCTCGAGCGAGGGGATCAGCATCTCGATGGAGGACTCGACCGAGGAGCTCGAAGAGAAGGTCAACTCGGCGTTCTGTCCGCCGACGCGGGAGCCGGAGGACGACCTCGAGAACCCCGTCCTCGAGCTGTTCGAGTACCACGTCTTCCCGCGGTTCGAGGAAGTCGTCGTCGAGCGGCCCGACAAGTACGGCGGCGATCTGACCTACGAGGGCTACGAGGACCTCGCCGAAGACCTCGACTCGGGCGAACTCCACCCCGCCGACGCGAAGGGGACGCTCGCGAGCTACCTCGACGAACTGATCGCGCCGGGCCGCGAGAAGCTTCGCGAACTTCGATCGTAGACGCCGACGCTATTCCCCGACGAGGTCTCGAGTCACACGTTTCTCGGGCGGAGCCGATGGTTTGACGATCCGTCCGCTCGAGGTCGTGGTATGTCGTTTCAGCTCACTGCGGAGCAGCAGGCGATCCGCGACGCGGTCCGGGAGTTCGGGGACGCCGAGATCCGGCCGGTCGCGGCGGAGTACGAAGCCGACCACCGCTATCCGTCCGAACTGCTCGCGGCGGCGGCCGATCTCGACCTCGTCGCGCCCCACGTTCCCGAAGCGTACGGCGGCGCGGGAATGGACCCGATTTCGACGATCATCGTCACCGAAGAACTCTGGCGCGCCGATCCCGGGGTCGGCGGGTCGATCTCCGCGGCGGATTTCGGTACCGGGATGCTCGTCGAGTACGGCGACGAGTGGATGTGCGAGGAGTGGCTCCCGCGGGTCACCGCGGGGGAAACGCCGATCGCGACCGGGATCTCCGAGCCCGCACACGGGTCGAACGTCGCGGGAATGGAAACACGTGCGGAGAAAGACGGGAGCGAGTGGGTGATCGACGGCCAGAAGATGTGGATCACCAACGGCACCGTCGCCGACGTCGCGATCGTCATGGCGAAAACCTCGCCAAAAAAAGGCCACAACGGCATCACCGCGTTCCTCACGCCGACGGACGTCGACGGCTACGAGGCCACGGCGATCACGAACAAGCTCGGGATCAGGGCACAGGACACCGCGGAAATCGTTCTCGACGACCTCCGCGTCCCCGAGGAGAACGTCGTCGGCGAGGTCGACGAGGGGTTCTACCAGCTCATGGGCTTTTTCGCACCCGCCCGCGCCGACGTCGCCGCCCAGGCGACCGGCGTGGCACAGGCCGCGCTCGAGGAAGCCATCGCCTACGCGACCGAGCGCGAACAGTTCGACCGGAAGATTTCGGAGTTTCAGGCGATCCGGCACAAGATCGCCGAGATGGCGACGAACGTCGAAGCGGCGCGCTCGCTCGCCTATCGCGCGGGGGCCGCACTCGAGTCGGGCGCCGACGGCCGCGCGACGAGACTGGCGTCGATGGCGAAACTGTTCGCGAGCGAGCGGGCCGTCGACGTCACCGACGAGGCGCTACAGGTCCACGGGGGTGCGGGCTACGTCTCGGATCACCCGGTCGAGCGCTTCTACCGTGACGCCAGGATCACGAAGATCTACGACGGGACGAGCGAGATTCAGAAGAACATCATCGCCGATCGGTTGCTCTAGACGCGTCGAAATACGGCCGACCCGGTCAGAACTCGACCGTCCCGATCCACGTCTCGTCCCCGCAGTGGCGACATTCGAACGTCGTCTCGTACTCCTCACACGGATCGTGGACTCCCCGACCGCACGTCTCGCAGTGCTGAATCTCCCCCTCGCCGATGCGCGTTTCGCAGACCGTACAGCGCTCGCCGATTTTCATGGGTTGTGCTAGCGCTTTTCACCCCGTACGAACGTCCGAGCACGACCGGCAAAAGCCTAGGGACCGGCAGTCGAACCGATACGTCACGGTGGTAACAAACGGGGTCGAGATCGACGGATCCGGCCGATTGAAGTACGAGCGGACACCTTACCGGGCCATGAACGAAACGCGACGAGCGATCCTCGAGGCCCTCGCCGAGGGACCGGTCTCCGGGCCGGCGCTGGCCGACGAGCTCGGTATCTCGCGGGCGGCGGTCTGGAAGCACATCGACGGGCTTCGGGCGGCCGACTTCGAGATCGAGAGCGGGTCCAACGGCTACGAACTCGCCGGCGTCGACGCGTACAACGCCCCCGCGATCGAGTTCGGACTCGAGGCCCCGTTCTCGATCGAGTATCACGACTCCCTGGGAAGTACGAACGACCGAGCGCGCGAGCTCGCGACCGACGGAGAAACGGACGTCGCCGTCGTCGCGGACGAACAGACGGGCGGTCGCGGCCGCCTCGAGCGCGAGTGGTCTGCGCCCGCGGGCGGCGTCTGGGTAAGCCTCGTAACGCGGCCGACGATCACACCCGCGGAGGCACCGCTGTACACGCTCGCGGCGTCGGTCGCGACCGCGACGGTCGCGCGAGAAGCCGGCGTCGACGCCCGGATCAAGTGGCCGAACGACGTGGTCGTCCCGGTCGGCGACGACGGAGCGTACCGAAAACTCGCCGGGATTCTCACCGAGATGGAGGGCCAGACCGATCGAGTGGACTGGCTCGTCGCCGGCATCGGCGTCAACGCGAACCTCGATTCCGACGGGCTCCCAGAGGGTGCGACCAGCGTCCGCGACGAGGCCGACGACGTCGACCGTCGCCGCTTCGTCCAGCGGCTCCTCGAGGAGTTCGATCGCTACCGGACCGACCTCGATTCCGTCGTCCCCGCGTGGCGCGAGCTGGCGTTGACCATCGGGCAGCGCGTACGCGTCGACCGCCCCGCGGGCGAGATCGTCGGCGAAGCGGTCGACGTCACGGAGTCCGGTGCCCTCGTGGTCGAAACCGACGACGGCCGGGTGACGGTTTCGGCGGGCGACTGCGAGCACCTGCGCCCCGTCTGATCCGAGTCGATTTCGAGCGGGTCGCGGACAGAGCCCCGCATTCGCCCGCGGAGCGCCCCTCTCAGACGCCCAGCAGGATAGAGCAGGCGGCCGCGGCGACGACCCACCCCGCGCCCGTCCACGAGATCACGAAAAACGCCTCGCGAGCGCTGGCTTCCGTCCACCCGGAACTCACGTCGAGGCGGTCCTGCATCCCCTCGATGGTCCGTCCGAGGCCGACCGCCGTCGACCACGCGGTGACGCCGAACCCGAGCACGAGCGCCCCGAGCGCGAACGCCGTATCGGTCGCGCCTCGAGCCGACCAGACCGTCAGTAGCCCCAGCGAGACGGCCGTCCCGAGCACGGCTCCGACGGCCGCCCAGCGAGCGGCGGCGGCCACGAGTCGCTGAGTCCGCTCGAGCCGGGTCTTCGAGACGGCGACAGGACGATCAGTCGACGGCATCTCGCATCCGCGGATCGAGGGCGTCTCGCATCCCGTCGCCGAGGAGGTTGAATCCGAGCACGGTGAGCGCGAGGAACAGGCCGGGGAAGAACGACCACCACCACGACCCCGAGAACAGGCCGCGCTCGACGCCCTCGGCGAGCATCATTCCCCACGACGGGTCGCCGGGGCTCGCACCGAACCCGAGGAACGACAGCGCCGCGATGTCGATGATCGCCAGCCCGTAGTTCAGCGTCGACTGGACGGTGATCGGTGCCAGACAGTTCGGCAGGACGTGGCGAATCAACAGCCGCGGATCGGTCGCGCCGAGCGCCCGCGTCGCCTCGATGTACTCGTCCTCGAGGACTTTCAGCGCCGCGCCGCGGACGACGCGGGCGAACCGCGGCGTGTAGACGAGGGTGAGCGCGGCGACCGCGCGCCACAGCCCGAGCGACTCGGGGAAGACGGTGACGAGCGCGAGCGCCAGCAACAGCGACGGGAACGAGAGGAGCACGTCCATCGTCCGCATGATCACGTTGTCCGTGAGGTCCCCGTAGTACGCCGCGACGATGCCGGCGGCGATACCGAGGACCGTGGACGCGAGGACCGTCGCGGTCCCGAACTTCAGCGCGTACCACGCGCCGTACAGGACGCGCGGGAAGATGTCGCGGGCCTGTCCGTCCGTTCCGAACCAGAACGCGGCGCTCGGAGCCGCCTCGGTCGGGTTGGTCCCGAACTGGGTGGCGACGATGGCGCCGAGATCGTACGCGACTCGAGCGTAGACGGCGACGAGAACCATTCCGGCGATGATGCTGAGCCCGATGACGGCGATACGATTCGACAGCAGCTCCGTGAGGAACGGGCTGGCGCGGATGCGCTCGGTGATACCGCGCTCGACGTCCGTAGATTTCGTTTCCGTGCTCATTGTTCGATCCGTGGGTCAAGGATGGAGTACGTGATGTCGACGAAGAGGTTTACAAGCGTGTACATGAACGCGAAGACGAGGACGGTCGCCTGCACGACCGGGTAGTCGCTCTGGTTGATAGCGGAGACGAGCAGCGTCCCGATCCCGTTGATCTCGAAGACGGTCTCGGTCAGCACGGTGCCGCCGAGCATCGAGCCGAACTGAATCCCGATGATCGTAATAACGGGAATGAACGCGTTCCGGAGCCCGTGTTTCATGATCGTCGTCTTCGCGCCCTGCCCTTTCGCGCGGGCCGTCCGCATGTAGTCCTGTCTGACGACCTCCAGCATCGACGATCGCATCATCCTGGAGATGAACGCCATCGAGTAGACGCCGAGCACGACGACGGGCATGAACAGGTGTCGGACCGCGGACTGAAACGCCGCCATGTCACCGGCGAGCAGGGTGTCGACGAGGATGAATCCGGTCCTCGAGTCGATGAAGTGCGAGGAGCCGATACGGCCGCTCGTCGGGAGAACGCCCAGGATCTGTGCGAACAGCAGGATGAGGAGCGGCCCGCTCCAGTAGATCGGGATGCTGATGCCAGTGAGCGCCCCGATTCGGGAGAAGTGATCGGTTAGCGTATCCTTCTTGACGGCACTCAGGATGCCGAGTGGCAGCCCGAACAGCAGGCCCGCTATCTGCCCGAGAATGGCGAGTTCGATCGTGATTGGGAGTCGGTCGGCGAGGATCGCGCTGACGTCGGTCCCCCGCCGGACCTGGTAGGACTGTCCGAACTCGAGCGTCGCAGTGTCCCGGAGGAATCGGAGGTACTGTTGCCACAACGGGTCGTCGAGGCCGAGATCGCGTCGAACCTGATCGATGAACTCCTGACTCGCGCGGTCACCCGCGATGGCGATCGCAGGGTCCCCCGGCGAGAGGTGGAGGATACCGAAGACCACTGTCGCCACTCCGAACAGCACCGGACCGAGCAACAGCAGGCGTTTGGCCACGAACCGCTTTGATATCATTATTCGAAGGTGGAAATTCGAGATCCAAATACCGTTCTATCTATCCGAGGCGTTACTCGACGTCAACCAGGTGGAGGTGCGGGCCACCGATAGCGGAGACGGTGTAGTTACTGACGTTGTTGCGGACGCCGCGGATCTCGTCGGCGTAGTCGATGTAAACCCACGGCGCTTCGTCGTGGGCGATCTGTGCTGCCTCGGCATAAATACTGGCACGCTCGTCTTCATCTGCCGTCCGCTGTGCCTCCTCGACGAGGTCCATGTACTCCTGGTTCGCCCACGCGCTCCGGTTGGACGTATTGAATCCCTCAGTGCCCCAGTCGACCCAGTCCTGTCCGTCGGGGGAGTCGACCTGCGGGTGGAGGAGGACGTAGTAGAAGTTGTCCGGGTCGGCGTTGTCCGTGTACCAGCCGGCCAGGGACGCGTCGTGTCTCCCCTCGGAGGTGTAGGTGAGGTAGTCCGAGAACTGCCGCTCGTCGATAGTGACCTCGATGCCGATCTCCTCGAGGTTCGTCCGGATGGTCTCCGCCGTCGGAAGCGGCGCCGGGTTGTAGCCGCGGGCGTTCTGGAAGGTCGTCAGTTCGAACGAGAAGCCGTCACTGTACTCGGTTTCGTCCAGCAGAGACTGAGCCTCCTCCGGGTCGTACGCGTACGGACTGAGATCGTCGTTGTGTCCGAAGAGCGCCGGCGGACACGGCTGGTCGGCCTGCTCCGCGATACCGGAGTAGACCTCGTTGACGATCGATTCGGTATCGATTGCGTGACTGATCGCTTGCCGGACCCGGGCGTCACGGAACGCCTCCACGCGGGACATGTTGAACGACATATACCCGATGTTGATACCCTGTCCGGACTCGATTGCGACGCCGTCTTCCTCCTCGACGGACTCGATATTGGTCGGTGCGAGGTTGTCGATGATTTCGAGTTCCCCTTCGACGAGGGCCTGGGTGCGCGTGGAGTTCTGTCCGCGCTCGATGAACAGGAGCTCGTCCACGTTCGGGCCGTCGCCCCAGTAGTTGTCGTTGGGAGTGAGCAGGATGCGGCCGTTCGAGTCGTCGAGTTCCTCGAGCTGGAACGGGCCGGTGCCGTTGGCGTCCGAATTGAAGTCGAGGTCGCCCTCGATGCCGTCCTGTGGAAGGACGACGGCGGCGAACATCGCGAGGTTGCGCAGGAACGGCGCGTACGGCTGCGTGAGCGTGACGTTCAGGGTGTAGTCGCCGTCGGCCGAGACGGAGTCGATCCAGTTACCGAGCGTGAACGGCCCGTACGCGGACGCCTCCTCGAAGTGGTACTCGTATTCGTCGTCGACGAACCGCCGGTAGGTCGCGACGAAGTCGTCCGCGGTAAAGTCGGTGCCGTCGTCGAACTGCGCGTCCTCGCGGAGCTGGAGCGTGACCTCTTCGCCGTCCATCGACCAGTCCGTCGCGAGGCTCTCGGTGATGGTCGCCTCGCCGGGCTGGAAGTCGATGAGACCGTCGTAGATCTGGTTCGTTACCTTCGCGACTTCGCCGCTGGTCGTGTTCTGCGGGTCGAGCGTGTCCGAGTGCGAGCTGCGACCGTAGCGGAGCGTACTGCCGCCGCCACCGCCGCCGCCGAGGCATCCGGAAACGGAACCCGCCGCAGTCGCGACGACGGTAGCACTGCCAGCGGATTTCAGGAAGCTTCGCCTGGAAACCGTACTGTCATTATCGTTCATAGGACTATCCCTTTCGCCAACATAAATAATACTATCGGACGAAATATCGGAACGGATACCGATCGACTGCGCGCTGTGGGTTTCGATTGCACTCTTTTGGCCCAAATAACAGCGGAAACCTGTTGAAATGCGCCCGAAAGTGGCCGGAAACACACCGGCGATGGGCCGATACCGGGTCAGCGTCGCACGGTCGGTCGTCACAGCGTCGGACGGTGTCCCTACTGGTCGTCCGTGAAAATGTGACAGGCGGTCGGGTGATCGCCGTCGTCGAGTTGCGGATCCTCCCGCTCACAGACGCTCTCGAACGCGTCCGCGAGGACCTCCTCGGCGGCGGCCCAGTCGCCGTCCTCGAGGTGCCGGTAGGACTCGTCGACGGCCTCGCGAGCGCGACCCGACAGCGGTCCGTCGAAGAACTGCGCGTCGAGCCCGGCGGCGAGGTCGCTGCCGCCGTCCGCGACCGCGCGGGCTTCCGTCGCGTCGCCGACGGCTTCCTCTCTGACCGCCTCGAGATCGATGTCGCGGGATTCCACGCGCTGTCGGTAGAACATGACCTCGCGGTAGCGCTCCTGGTCGATGTCCAGCTCTTCGGGCGGGATGATCGACGGGCACCGGGTCCGGAAGTGACAGCCCGAGGGCGGATCGATCGGAGACGGCACGTCACCTTTCAGGATAGTCCGGTCGGCGGTGTCCGCGAAGGGGTCCGGCTCGGGAATCGCCGACAGCAAGGCGTTCGTGTAGGGATGTTTCGGGTCCGCGAACAGGTCGTCGGTGTCCGCGACTTCGACGATTTCGCCGAGGTACATCACTGCGACGCGGTCCGAGATGTGGCGGACGACCGAGAGGTCGTGGGCGATGAACAGGTACGTCAGCCCGAACTCGTCTTGCAGGTCCTCCATGAGGTTGATGATCTGCGCTTGCACGGAGACGTCCAGCGCCGACACCGGCTCGTCGGCGACGATGAAGTCGGGATCCACCGCGAGCGCGCGGGCGATGCCGACGCGCTGGCGCTGCCCGCCCGAGAGTTCGTGGGGGTAGCGGCCGTACTGGCTCTCGTCGAGGCCGACCTCCTCGAGGAGCTCGAGGACCCGCTGCCGGCGGTTCCCCTGCGCGAGGTCGTGAATCTTCAGCGGCTCCATGACGGTCTGCCCGACGGTCATTCGGGGATCGAGACTCGACATCGGGTCCTGAAACACCATCTGCATGTCCTTGCGCTTTTCTCGGAGTTCCGTCTTCGAGAGCTCCCCGAGATCCTCACCGGCGAAGACCACCGTGCCGTCCGTCGGCGGATTGAGGTGGAGGATGGCGCGACCGGCCGTCGACTTGCCACAGCCGGACTCGCCGACCAGCCCGAGCGTCTCGCCCTCGTGAACGTCGAAACTCACGCCGTCGACGGCCTTCACGCTGGGCTGCTCGCCGACGAATCGATCGAGGATCCCGTCCTCCTGCTCGTAGTACTTCCGCATCCCGTCGATCTCGACGAGCGGGTCGCCGACCTCGTGCTCCCGGTCGACTGCCACGCCCTCACTGCCGTACTCCGCCTCGTCGAAGGATTCGAGGACGCATTTCGATCGGTGATCGACGTCCTCCGGCCCGTGCTGGCGGAACTGGATCTCGCCGTCGCGACACTCGGGCCGGGCCCACGGACACCGATCCGCGAAGTGGCACCCCTCGGGCATGTCGATGAGGTCGGGGACGTTGCCCTCGATGGGCGTCAGTCGGTCCTTCTCCTCCGTCGGGATGGACTCGAGGAGCGTGTACGTGTAGGGATGGCTCGGATTGTCGAAAATCTCCTCTACGGGCCCCTCTTCGACGATTTCGCCGGCGTACATCACCGCGACCCGATCGCACGTCTCCGCGACCACGCCGAGGTCGTGGGTGATCATCAGTACCGACATCCCGAACTCCGCCTGGAGATCGTCGATGAGGTCGAGTATCTGGGCCTGAATGGTCACGTCGAGGGCGGTCGTCGGTTCGTCGGCGATGAGGAGGCTCGGCCGACAGGCGAGCGCGATGGCGATGAGCACGCGCTGGCGCATGCCGCCGGAGAACTCGTGGGGGTACTCCTCGAGCCGCGTGGTCGCCTCCGGAATTCCGACCTCCGTGAGGATCTCGACGACGTCGTCCACGACTTCCTCGTCGTGCTCGCGGCCGCCAATTTTCGGGAGGATTTCCCGGACGGCGTTCAGCCACGTGTCCCGTTTCCGTTCGCCGTACCGGTGGAGTCGCAGCGATTCCGCGACCTGCTCGCCGACGGTCACGGCCGGGTTCAGGGACGTCATCGGATCCTGGAAGATCATCCCCATCTCGCTGCCGCGGACCTTCCGCATCGCCTCTTCCGGCGCGGCCGTCAGGTCGACGACGCCGTCCTCGACGGCGATCGATTCGACGGCTGCACCGCTCTCGAATCGCTTTCGCGCGGCCTCGTCGAGATAGACGAACCCGTCGTCGGCGTCCGCCAGTGCCTCGGCCAGCGCGTCGGCGACCACGAGCGGGGTCGCTCCGTCCTCGAGTCGGTCGGCCGCGTCTCGGAGCGCCGACTCGAGGGCTGCGGGATCGTCGCGATCGGCGAGGTCGGCGGCCATGCCCCGCAGCTCGGCCGTGACCGAGCCGACCCCGTCGCCCGCGCGGAGGTCCGCGATGACCTCCTCGACCGCGTCCACGAGCTCGAAGGGGTACGCGGCGACGGCACCGTCGAACTCGGCCGCGAGATCCGCGGCGAGCGCCGCGCTTCGAACGGACACGCGCCCGTCGACGACGTCGCCGGGGTCGTCTACGAGGTCCATTGCTGAGAGTGCGGTCACGCTCTTGCCGGACCCGGACTCGCCGACCAGACCGACGGTCTCGCCCTCCTCGATAGTGAGGTCGATACCGTCGACGGCCTTCACCGCACCGCGGGTGGTGTCGAACTGCGTGCGGAGCCCGGAGAGGGACAGGAAGTCGGTCACCGGCGACAGTTCTCGCCGCAGTCATAAAATACCTTACGTGACTTGAGAACATTTATCTCCGGCGGTGCACGGGGTGGAGACATGAGCGAGAACCCACCAGACGGTACATCGAGCGGTGATCCAGCCCAATCTGGATGGCAGTCCGTCATCGACGACATGGCGGCGACCGCCGACGAGTACCGCGAGCGCGGCTGGACGGCTCTCGAACTCCACCCCGGAGACTCCGTGCTCGTGGACTCCGAGAGGCGCACGGGTCTCGACGTGGTCCTCCCGGGGCCAGAGTACGAGGACCTCGAATCGCTGACCGAGGACTGTGCGTTCGTAGACGTAGACGTGTTCCGCGCGGAGACGGCCAACATGATCTACCTCCTCGTCGTCGAGGCGGATCCGGACAGCGAGACGGCCGTCCTGGTTCCCGCCTACTACGACCCCGGGTCCGGCCAGTCGAAACTCGAGTCCATCCGGTCGGACGGCGACTTCCGATTGTTCTGCAGGCGCCTCGACGACGACTACGTCGAGTTCGCCCACGACGACGTCGCCCCGTTCCTCCCCGAAGCGATGCGGGGCGACGGGTAGGTGTCGACGGTCGATCCGCCCACCGTGTCGCGACCGGTCGTCTCTCAGCCGAGTCGATCGGATCGATATCCCGCGACTCCCGATTTCGACACCCGCTATCCGGAAAATCAATGCCGGACTCCGTTACCAACGCCTGCCGCCGCCGCTCTCACAGCCGACCCCGGTTCCGTCACTCGGCCGCGAGCTGTCGTTCGTCGGACCGCTCGTCGACCTCGTCGGGATCGACTTGCACCGTCAGCACGGGCACCGAAGCCCGTCGAACGACCCGCTCCGTGACGCTGCCGAGCAACAGCCGATCGATCCCGCCGCGGCCGTGCGTTCCCATCACGATCAGATCGCACTCGGTCGGATCGGCCTCGTCGACGATCACCTGACTCGGTGATCCCTCGAGAACCGCCGTTTCGACCGTCACGTCGTCCGGTGCGAGCTCCTCGACTCGACCGACCGCCGACCGGCCCTCGTCGCGAAGCGCATCGCTGACGCCTTCAAGCGCTGCTTCCATCGGGAGCCCGCCGTAGCCCGCTGCGTTGACGACGTAGAGGGCACGGATCGTCGCGTTATGCATGCGCGCGAGGTCGAACGCGTGCTCGAGTGCGCGTTCGACTTCCCGCGAGCCGTCGGTCGGGACGAGGATGCAGTCGTACATTGCGATACGTGTTACCATACATCGAACACCTATATGAGCGTTTTCCAGACGCGGGAGACCGTCAATCGGGCTGACGGTTTCCCGGGGCGATCCACTGGCACCAGCCCGTCGGGACGGAGAGCCAGAACTGCCGAGTTCCGGGACGGAGAGGGGAAACGCTGATACAGCCACCGGCCCAACCGGCGGCCATGAGCGACAACCCGTGGACGGACCGGATCGTCGGGGAGCGAATGACCGTCGATCAGGAGTTCGCGACGCGAATCGAGGGATCCGAATTTTCGAACCAGCAGTGGAGTCTGATCATGACCGCCACGGAGTTCGAGATCGAACATTCCGACGACCCCGACCGGGCGCGGATCGTCGCCAACACGGACAAGATCGACGGCATCATCCCCGAACTCGAGAACGTCGACGCCGGCATGGGAGCGATGGCCGGGCAGGGAGGGGGCGGCGGCTCGAGCTCCTCGGGCGGCGGGATTTTCGATTCGATCATGGGCGCACTCGGCATGGGCGGGAGCAGCGGCCCCTCCGAGAAAGACCAGCGCGAGGCCGCCGAGCGGCTCACGCAGGAGTACGCGGACGAACTCCAGTCACATCTCGAGTCGAAGGGGAAGTGGGAGACGGTCCGACGCACTGCCGGCGACGAGTGAGAGCGTTCAATCGCCGGCGTGAAAGAGCGTGTACTCGCTCGTCTCGTAGATGTTGATCAGCTCGGTGACGAGCTCGTCGTAGGACTCGTCCTCGACGCGCAGTGCATCCAGCCGCTCGATCGTCTCTTGCTCGAGTTCGACGGATGGCATACGCGATAGTACGTCGCCGATCAGCAAAAGCACCACGGGAGGTTCGTCCCGACGTGATCCGGCGGCGAGCGTCCGCCCGGTGCAAGCCACAGCATCTTTACGGACGGTTCCCGACCGTAGGAGTATGTCCGACGAAGTCCAGACGACGACGTTCTCGATCAGCTCCGAAGACGGCGCGACCGACGACATCACGATTCCCTCCGGCCTCGTCGACCTCGTCGCCGAGGGCGACCAGACCGACGCCGAAACGGTCGGCGACGTCATGCTGCTGTCCTTCGCCAGCCGCGCACACCACATCGTCCACCACGGCGAAGACGCCGACGAGGAACTCGAGGCTCAGGAAGAGCAAGTAATGGACCTCTTCGAGGAGCGCTTCGGCGTCACGTTCGGCGAAGCGACCGGCCACCAGCACTGACGACTCCGGCACACCGATACGGCCGGAATTTTTCGTCGCCGATCCACCGAGCGAGAGCAGGGAACGCGAACCGGCGAGCGACCGGTACCCAGTGCATCGGTACCGGTTATTCACCAGCGCCACCGGTCGAGACGCCCGGTGGCGATTCGCCGTTTTCGTCGGCCGCACCTGACTGATTGGGCTGTTCGGGCTGTTCGGGCTGTTCGGGCTGCTCAGGTTGTTCCGGCTGTTCAGGTTGTTCGGGCTGCTCAGATTGTTCCGGCTGGTCTGGATCCTCGAGCGGCGCTTCCGGACCGGCGTTGCCATCGCTCCCTGTCGCTTCCGCTGGTGTCGCCTCGATCGTCACCGTTACCTGATCGTCGTCAGTCGCGACCGTATGCGTCGACGTCCCCTCCGGCAATGTCGACGAAAACGGGATCTCAGCCGATTGCCCGCCCGCGAGCGAGACGGTGGACTGGGCGACGGCCTGCTCGTCGACGCTGTAGGTCACCGTCCCCGTTCCCTCGAGATCACCCTGATTCTCGACGATCGCGGTCACCGGCACCTCCTCGCCGGCCACCCCGGATTCGGGAGCCGAGATCTCAGTAATCGCGAACTCGGCGGGCTCCCCGCTCTCTTCGATGCTGACGGTCGTCTCGGCCGTCTCCGTTTCGGTCGCCACCTCGAGCGGGTAGTCGCCGGGCTCGAGAGCGGCAGTTTCGAAAGCGAACGAAAGGCTCTGGGTCTCGCCGGCCTCGAGCGTGACCGATTCCGAACCGACGGTTTCGTCGCCGATCGCAACCGAGACGGTCTGCGTTCCGGCCTCGCCACCGAGGTTCTGGACCTCCGTCGCGACCTCGATCTGGGCACCCCGTTCGACCGGACTGGTAACCTCGGAGATCGAAACGCCGAACGCAGCGGGCTCGGACGCCCCGATCTCGCCGGCCGGCGGCGTCGCCGCGGTCACCGGGTCGTCGTAGCCGTAGTTCCCGAAGTCGACCTGCCAGACGAGCCGTTCGTCGTCGCTCGCGGGCGTCCACTCGACGGTGAACGCGTTCTCGCCCGGCTCGAGTTCGCTCGGGGGCTCGTCCGTCGTCGTCCCGTCGACGAACTGACTGTTTCCGGCCATCGTCGCGCCGTTCGGGTTCTCGTACCCGAACGTCACGTCGATGCCGTCGTCGGTCGGCGTCGTTTCCGCGACCGAAAGCGACGGCAGGTCCGGTCGGGCCGCATCGTCGCACGCTTCCGCCGAGGGATTCCCGTAGTCGATACCAGCGAAGGGAACCGCTTCCGGCGAACTGATCCCGGAGATATACGTTCCGAACGTGCCGTAGTCGGGCATCTCGACGAACACCTCGTCACCCTCGGTCGTCACGTTCCGCTCGTCGCCGATTTCGAAGACGATCGTGCCGGTAAACGGTGCCTCGACGTCGTCACCGACAGTCACGAAGTCCTCGATGATGGTGTTCCCGAACCCGGCCTGATCGTAGAACCCGGTGCTCGCCGCGACCTGATCCCCTTCCTCGAGCGACGCGGTGACCACCGCGCGCGAACAGCTCGTGAATTCGACGTCGAAATCCTCGACCTCGCCGTCGACCGCGTACGCGACGCTGTCCGTTTCGAGTGACGTCCCGTCTTCGGCCGCGACGACCGCGACCTCGAGCGTCGCGTTCTCCTCGAGCGGCGGCTCGAGGTCGAACTCCATCGGCCCGATCGTTTCGTTGGCCGCGAACGTCTCGCTGACCGCGAGCTGGGTGCCCGTCTCGTCGGTGACGGTGATCGCGTACGCCACCGACGCGTTGGCCGACGTGACGGTGATCGTTTCGCCGTCACCCGTCTGATCGGCCACCGTGAGGTTCGCCGTCGGCTCCTCCGGATCGGGTTCCACGACCGCGTACTCGATCGAGTCGTTCGCGAGCACCGCGTCGTCCGCCGCATCGCGAACGGACACGTCGACGGTCGCGTTCGCTTCGAGCGGCGGCTCGAGCTCTATGGTCTGCTCCGCGACCGTCTCGTTGGCCTCGAACGTGTCGCTGTCGACGCGCTCGCCGTCGTACTCGGCCGTAATGGTGTACGGCACGGTGGCGCTCGCCGCGTCGATCTCGAGGGTTTCTCCCTCACCCTCCTGATCGTCGACCGAGAGGGTCGCCTCGGGTTCGTCGAGTTCGTCCGCGATGGCGTACTCGATCGTTTCGTTCGCGAGGGCAGTGCCGTCTTCACCGACCACCGAAACGTCGATCGACGCGTTCGCCTCGAGGGGCGGCTCGAGATCGAGCGTGAGATTCGTCACCCCCTCATCAGCCGCGAACGTGTCGCTCTCGACTGTCTCGCCGTCGTACTCCGCAATTACGGTGTACGGCACCGACGCGTTCGCCGCCGCGACGTCGAGCGTGTCACCGTCACCCACCTGATCCGCGACGGACAGCGTGCCGGTTGGCTCCGCCGGTTCGTCCGTGACCGTCACGAACGCCCCATCGATGACCGGCGCGCCACCGTCGGTGACGTACGGCACGTCCGTTTCGCCGTCGGACTCGGCGTACTGGAACGTCTCGTCGCCGTCCGTATCGAGGTGGGCGACCGCCACGAGCGCGGTGCTCGCCGCCAGCGGTTCGTCGAGTTCGATCGTGACGTTCTCGTGCTCGCCGTCCTCGAGATAGCTCGAGACGCCGCGAATGTCGTCGGGATCGGCGTCGACGGCGACCCCCTCGTAGACGGCCACGAAGCCGCCTTCGGAGAGCGACACTTCGTCGATCGTGACTTCCTCACCGGCCCCCTCTTGGTCGGAGAAGTCGATCGAGGCCGTCCCCTCGATCCGGTCGATGGTCTCGATCCGCTGGACGACTTCCACCTCGACGTGTTGCGTGATCACCGTCACATCGGCGGTGTCCGATTCGATCGCGAACGCGGTCGCATCGGCCGCAGTCTCCTGTGTCAGCGTCTGGAGTTGCGTGATGCTGATCCGCTGGGACTGGACCACCTGGGCGGTCTCCGTGCTGGCAGTTCGTGCCGCGATCTGGACCTGTGTCACCGTCGCCGCCTGTGACTGGACGAGCGCACCGCTCGCGGCCCCGGACGCGAGGCGCTGGACCTGCGTCACGTCGACGATTTGCGTCTGGCTCACCGCGCCGTCACCGGCACCGAACGCGGCCGCCTGAACCTGTTCGACGGTGACCGCCTGTCGCTGGAGCGCGCTGGTAACCGCACCCTCCGCGGCACCGGTCGCTGCCGACTGAATCTGCGTGATCGACACCGCCTGTCGCTGGACGAGCGCGCCGCCCGCGGCCCCGTCGGCGGCGGCCTGGATCTGTTCGACCGTTGCCTCCTGACTCTGCGATATCGCACCTTTCGCCGCACCGAAGGAGGCTTCCTGTACCTGCGTGATCGAGATTCGCTGGATCTGCACGATGGTGACGGATTGCACCTGCTTCACCGAGCCCCGACTCGCACCGCGAGCCGCGGCCTGCGTCTGCTCGACCGAGACCTCCTGTTCCTGCACGAGCGCACCCTTCGCCGCCCCGGCCGCGGCTTTCTGAATCTGTTTGATCGTGGCTCGCTGGCGCTGCTCGGTTTCGACGCGCTGTTCCTGTCGGACGTCCACCCGTTGCTCCTGTTCGAGCGCGGCCCGCGTGCTCCCCTCGAGCGCGCCGGCGGCCGCACCGATCGCCGCATGCTGGACGTGCTCGAGGGTCACCCGCTGGCGCTGTTCGACCGATATCGACTGGTATTGCGTCAGGGCACCGTAGGCCGATCCCTGCGCGGCTTCCTGAATCTTCGAGACTTTCCCGACGTCTTTCGTGCCCGCTTCGCTCGCGGCACCCGCGGCCGCACCCGCGCTCGCGACCTGTATCTGTTCGGCACTCACGCGCTGGCTCTGAGCGACCGCACCGTGTGCCCCGCCCCAAGTCGCGCTCTGTAACTGGGTGGCGTTTACCGACTGGGACTGCGAGAGTCCGCCGGCCGTCGCGCCGCCGACTGCGGCTTGGATCTGCGTCACGTTCACCGACTGTTCCTGGATCAGCGTCCCGTGAACGGCCCCTTTGGTCGCTGCCTGCACCTGCTCGGCCTCGACGGTCTGGGACTGCGACACCGACTCTCGAGCGCCCTCGAGCGCTGCCGTCCGCTGTTCCTGAGTCACCTCGATCCCCTGGGACTGAACGAGCGCGATCCCCTGGTCGACGCCGGCCTCGACGGCCGCCGTCTGTTCCTGGCTGACCGTCGTCTGCGTGGTAATACCGACGTCCGCTGCGGGCGGCCCCGCATCCACCAGGTCGAATTGCGACGCGGCTGTCGGTTCTGCGTCCACCCGAGAATCGTCTCCGTGAAGTGTAGCCTGTTCCCCGCCCCCGAGTTGCGATTCGATCGATCCGTCGACGTCCCCGTTCTCGGGCTCCGTGACCGCCCCGGGATTGCCGCCGAGTACCGGGAGCGCGACGACGCTTCCGACCATCGCGGCCGCGACCAGCACGACGATCGTAGTGCGACTCGGACTCATCGGACGATTCCTCCCGCCTCTGTGCCCGTCGAGTTCGTTGCTCCGGTTGTCATACCAGACCGTTTCCGAGCACCTCGTCCGTCACGCACCCACTCTCCGGATACCCACCTCCGGTCTCCTCTTCGGAGCCCTGATTTTGCCTCGTTGTACCTCGAACCGCCACCCTTCACACTACGGAATCGCATTTTCCCACACGGGGCGGAATCGGTCTATAAGACCGCCGGTCGTTTCAGTTACCGATCCGAGACAATACGCTCTTACTCCGCCCGTTCGACGAAGTGCGACCGTAGACGACCGGAAGAAGCCCGGAAAGTACGATCCCGAACCAGCAGACCGGAGTCGAGACTGTCCTCGACGCTGGAAGGAATCACACTGTTTCGTCCCGGACTCGAGTGTGTCGACGCGAGCGACCCCACTTCGGAGAAAACGTCAATAATACTGGCGTAAATCTCGGAAACCGAAGTCTTCATCCGGGTTTACGAACGAGAGGGGCTATGGCAACAGAGCAAAATTCCGTCGATCTCGTCGACGACACCGTCGTTCGGCAGTTCGCTCGAGCCGCACTACTCGCGGCGCTAATCGGTGCGACGGCAGCGGTGTCAATTCCGATACCGTTTTCGCCGGAACCGATCACGTTACAGGTACTGTTCGTCTTCCTCGCGGGACTCGTCCTCGGTCCGGTCTGGGGATTCGTCTCGCTCGTGCTCTACCTCGCCGCGGGGGCCGTCGGCGCCCCGGTGTTCGCCGGCCTGAACGGTGGTGTCGGAGTGCTCGTCGGGAACTCGGGCGGCTATCTCTGGTCGTATCCGATCGCCGCGGCACTGATCGGCTTCATCGTCCACCGCGGCACGGAACTCCGGGATCTCACCGCGGTTTGGCTCCCGGTCATCGTCGGTGCACTCCTCGCGGGGACGATCGTCATCTACGGCATGGGGACGGCGTACATGGCCTGGCTGCTCGAGCTAGGTGCCTGGGAAGCCCTCAGTCTCGGCGCGTTCCCGTTCATCCCCGTCGAAATCCTCAAGATGATCGCCGCGATCGCCATCGTCAGATCCGGCGGGCTTCGGCCGGTTCGATCATAACGCCACGAGACGATGATCGAGTTCCAGTCGGTCTCCCACGCCTTCGACGACGTCGCCGTGCTCGAGGACGTTTCGCTGTCGCTCGGCGACGGCGAGTTCGTCCTGCTCGCGGGAGCCAACGGCAGCGGGAAGACGACGCTGTTGCGCCACTGCAACGGATTGCTGACCCCCGATTCGGGCGACGTGCTCGTCGACGGTACACCCGTCGTGGACGATCTGATCGCCGCTCGCTCGAGCGTCGGAATGGTGTTCCAGCACCCGCGCGACCAGTTCGTCGCCGCAACTGTCGGCGCCGACGTCGCCTTCGGTCCCGAAAACCTCGGGCTGGCGCGCGAGGAGATCGACCGCCGAGTCGACGCGGCGCTCGAGGCGGTGAACATGGCCGGCCGGGACGACGACCGAATCGACACCCTCTCTGGGGGCGAGCAGTCCCGCGTCGCGATCGCGGGCGCGCTCGCGATGGAACCCACCCATCTCGTCCTCGACGAACCCTTCACCGGACTCGACGAGCCCGCTCGCCGCTCGGTCCTCGAGCGGCTCGAGTCCCTGTCGGCCGACGGAACCGGGATCCTCCTCGCGACCCACGACTTGCGTGACGTGACTGGTCTCGCCGATCGCGTGATCGCTATGCGAGACGGGCGCGTCGCCGTCGACGGACCGCCCGAGCACGCACTGACCGAACTCGACGGGCTCGAGATACGCGTTCCGGAGCAGTGATCGAGATGGTCGAACCGTTACCGCCGATACGCGACGGGGGAATGCCCCAGTGCTGACGTTCGAACCAGACGAGACGCTCGCACACCGTCTCGACCCGCGGAGCAAGCTGGCGGTCCAGATCGGGTTCGCCGCGACCGCCCTCGCACACCCGACGCCGCGGGCGCTGATCGTTCTCTCCGTGCTGACGGGACTCCTGCTGGCGGCGGCGAGCGTGTCGCTCCGCCGCACGCTCGTCGCCTACCGCTTCGCGCTGATCGTCCTCGTCCTCGCACCGATACTGTCGGGACTCTCCCTCGGCACCCCGTGGTTCGATCGACCCGCCGCCGTCACGTCGGGGCTGGCGAGCTACCGCGTCCTCCTCATTCTGCTCGTCAGCGCGGCCTACGTCAGATCGACTCCGGTGCGCGCGTCTCGAGCGGCGATCCAGCGGACGATTCCCGGAAAGCCGGGACAGGTACTCGGCACGGGTATCGCGCTCGTCTTCCGCTTCCTTCCCGTGCTGCAGAGCGATCTCCGGACGATCCGCGAGGCGATGGCCGCCCGTCTGGGAACCGAACGCGGCGCGATCGACCGCGCCAGCACGATCGGGACGCTCGGCATCACGCGCGCGTTCAACCGCGCCGATCGGCTCTCGCTCGCACTGCAGGCGCGGTGCTTCGCGTGGAATCCCACGCTTCCACCGCTCGAGTTCTCTCGTGTGGATTACCCCGCGCTCGTCCTCGCCATCGGACTCGCGCTCTCCGCCTTCTACTAGCCGCCAACCGCGTTCGAGTGCCTCATTCCGCTTCGAACTCGACCGTCTCGATCTCCCCGATACGCTCTTCGACCGACGTCGCGACTGACTCGACGCGCTCGACGTCGCCGATCTCCTCGACGATCTCGACCGCGGCCGGAATCGCCCGGAAATCCGTCACGCGTGCCCCGTCGAACTCCGCGTGTGCACGGTCGTGACTGTGGCTCTCCAGCCGCTCGAGTCGAGCGACGCCGTCCCCGTCGACGTCGAACCGGAACCACGGTGCACCGTAGGTGACTTTTTTCTTCCCGACGCTGGTCTCGTGGGTCGTCTCGTAGGAGAGCCGAAGCTCGACGGCCTCGAGTCGTCCAGCGTGGTCGTACGACGCCGACACGTCCTCGACGGTTACCACCAGCTCCCTGTCCGTCATGGCAGTCGGATACATCCGACGGGCCAAAACAGTTGGCATCCCTAGACTTACTCGCGTAGAACTGCGTCGAAACCGTCTTGAGAAACGAGTTCTCCGGCCGAGCAACCGTCGGACTCCAGTTGCGCTACGAGGGAGAACCGCGGGTCCACACCGCACCAGAGAACAACTGGTCAGGATTCGCTCGGCAGGCTGCGATCTCCGCCCCTTCGTCCCGGAATCGCTCAACTGCCCGTCCGAGGCGAAAGAGGTGCGTTCGGCCGCTCGAGTGAGTCGAGTCCGATCGACTCGAGCGGTAGGTCGGTCATTCTATATCGCGGCTATTGGTTTATTAGATGGGTCTGGGACACGCGGAGTGGAGACGGATGGACTCGAGCGGTTCGTGGCAGTACCGATAGCAGGGTCAGCTGTCGGGACTTCGGCGTAGCGACTACGAACCGGTAGAAAACGGTATCACGGACGAGTTGTCGACTAACCAACGTCCTATTCCGGATCGAAAACGAGTGCTGATTCCTGACACGAGTACAGCCGTGGGTTTCTGATGGTGACAGACCAGGACACGTCACAGATTGGCATTCCCACGGTAGGAGATCCCCGGTCGGATGTCCGGGATTCGAGTCGAACCAGCGCCCCCGACTCGGACCGCGGCTTTCGGAGACTCGTCGGAACTCGGTCACCTCCGATCCGGACAGATACTACGTACGCCGACGGAATTTATCCACGGCTAACGCTGTGGGCTTTCTCCCTACGGTCTGTAAAACGAAGCGGTCCGAACCGTCGTCGTAGCAATCTCCTCGCTCGGTACGTTCCCAGGGAAAGTTGCTACCCGGTAAGTGGCCGTCGAACCAGGGGGTCGAGGCGGTAATCAGCCGATCCCCGTCACCGGTTCGTTCCCCACCAATTCCCCGACCCGACATTCTACTCACCAGTACAGAGATGGTGAGCGAAATTCGACTCCTATGCCTTGACGGGCTCACCATCTCAGAGAGCATCGGTGATTGCGGTTTTGATGCGTTCCCCCGCAGAGCCACGAGACGCAGAGAACCTCTCCGTGATATCGATATCGCATTCGGAGTCGATTTTATCGGCAATTTCTCGAGGGAGAAGGGGCGAGATCGATTCTATGAGACGCTCGATCGGTTTCACCCACTGGTCCTATAGTCTGAGGTAAAGAATTTTATCTCATTCGATAGGCCCACATTCGGTCGAGTTCCGATAATCGCAGTACGGCGGCACGATTTTCCTATTGTTTCTATATTCAAATAATGCAATAATATCCAAAACGATTAGAATTCTAATACGAATTTAACGAACCCGTATTCTATAATTAGGACGTCGACCCCGCCTCTCAATGGATTGTATAATCGATTGACAAATTCTCCTGTGTTTCTGTCCAACACTGGGTCATCCCGTTGTTACTAATCCCGCTGGTTCTGTCACTCCGTGGCCGATCACCGATGCAGGAAGTCTTCAGGTCGCGGTTCGCTTCACATGTGACGAAACCGCAGAAGACACAGTGTGAGGATCTGAATTACGGACGCAGCGAAGCAGCTTCCCGATTCAAATACGCCAGTCGCTCGCTCACACCTCACGTTCATTCACCGAGGCAGCAAGGCGCTTCGAGCCGTCACTCACTCCGTTCGTGACGACGTCGCAGAAAGAGCCGGTGGAGGGATTTGAACCCTCGACCTAATCCTTACGAAGGATTCGCTCTGCCAGTCTGAGCTACACCGGCGCGCATTCATTCGTAGGGCCGATATCGGCCATAAGGGTTGCGAATCGATCCGGTCGTGTGAAGACGTTACGCGACGACCGCGCAATTACCTCTCGAGGCGCACGTCCAGACAGACGTTCAGCTCGTGTGGCGCGTACGAACGGACCGTGTGTCGGTTTTTCACCGTGACGTCGTACTCGGACTCCGCGGCCGCGCGGATCGCCCGTTCACCGGGGCCGAAGGGGTCGTCTTCGTGCTGAATATCGTAGTAGTGGAGGGTGCAGTCGTCGCCGGCCAGGGTGACGGCCGACTCGAGGAACTCGTCGGCGCTGTGGGGGAGGTTCATCACGATCCGGTCGGCCCAGTCCTCGTAGTCGATCGCGACGTCGCGGACGTCGTCGTTGATCGCGGTCACCCGGTCTTCGACCCCGTTTCGGTGCGCGTTCTCGCGGAGGTACTCGATCGCGTCGGGATTGATGTCCACGCCGACACACTCCGCACCGCGTTTCGCGAAGGGAATCACGAAGGGGCCGACGCCGGCGAACATGTCGAAGGCGTGCTCGCCCGCGGCTCGCGGGCCCTGTCCGCTCGCCGTTTCCGAGGCGCAGTGCGCCTCGCTTCCGCCCACCTGCTCGGCCACCCGATGGCGCTCGGTTGCGAGCCGCGGCGAGAAGTAGACCTCCGCGAGGTCCAGCAGGAACTCGCAGCCGTACTCCCGGTGGACGACCTCCGTGTCCTCGCCCGCGAGCAGCTCCCAGTCCCGCACTCGCGTCTCACCTTTGACTTTCGAGGCCTTGTTCAGCACCGTCTCCACGGGAAGGTCCGACTCGAGAATCGCATCCGTGATCGCCCGCGCGCGCTCGGAGTCGTCCTCGTCGATGAGGGCGGCTTTGCCGAGCCGCTCGTACGTGGGATCGAACGCGAGCAAATCCGCGGGCGTCGTCTGGCTTTCGCGTTCCGGAACCCGTCGAGAGACGATTTCGACGTCGTCTCCGACGGCTTCACGGGCGGCCTGAGGTGCGGTGACTGGGATGTAGAGCCAGTTGTCCTCGACGGAGATTTCGTACCCGTCGTCGATCAGATTCGCATCGGCGAGCGTGGAACGCGTCGCTTCACCCCGTTCGGGCGCGACGCGGACGCACGGCACTTCCATACCCGAAGTGGCCGGCGAGCCGCCGTAACGCTGACGTTTCGTCGATCGCGCTCGAGGTCGATTCCAAGTATAAACCAATATCTGCTATATCAAATACGACGGTCGGGATACGCCCGATCGAAAATCGAGTGAGCGTCGATACCCGGTATAGTCTTCCGTACTACGTACTGCAGAAAATATCAGAATTTCATCAATTTATCCCCCTTCGACGCGTTGATCGGATGCAGAATGGACGAATACACGCTCGAGGTTCCAGATATGACGTGCGAGGGGTGTGAAATAGTTATTTCCGGTGCGGTAACTGTCGTTCCCGGCGTCGGCACGGTCGATGCCGATTCGTCGACCGGTCGCGTGACGATTCACGGGGATCCGTCGGCGAAACGTCGAGCACGGGCCGCCATCGAGAAGGCCGGGTACGACGTCCGCGACTAATGAGGGCCGACTACGACTCGGCTGTCCGTCGAGAGACACCACTGGCCCGGACGGACACCGAACTACCATCGGTACTCCATCACGCCCTCAGGCGAGTGAACGTCGAATGAGTCCCTCGTTCAGGTCTTCGATCGAACGGACGGCTGCTCTCGCTCCGAATACCGTCAATCGAACGACTGCGGTCGTCGCAGCGATGCTCGGGCTCGACGCGATCTGGTGGCTGTTGCTGTACGACGGCTCCGTCCCGATGCCCGGAATGCAGTGGCTGCTGACAGACGCTGCCATCCCGATGGCGGCACCCGGGGCGATGGAACGGGCCGTCTTTCACGTCGGGACGTTCGAGGCTATCGCCGGCTACACCGTCACGTGGGGCGTGATGATGTGGGCGATGATGCAACCGGCGATGACTCGGTTCACCCGGGAGTACGCCGCGGCCTATCGGGGATCGGCCGTCGGCGCGGCGCGGGCGCTGGCATCGTTCCTCGTCGGGTACTACGCCGTCTGGATGGCCTCGGCCTGTATTCCGCTCCTGTACGAAGCGGTTCTCCCGGGCGGTATCTACGGCGTGACCCGTGAGTACACGCATCTCGTCATCGGTGGTGCCCTCGTTCTCACCGGGCTCTACCAGCTTTTGGGGTTCAAACGGTCGCTCTTGCGGACGTGTTGCGCTACGGTCCCGCCGCATCTGGACGGGGTCCTTCGCGGAGTACGGGAGGGACTGTATCACGGCGTCCGCTGTGTCCTGACCTCTTTCGGGATCTTCTTCCTGGTGATGGTCTTCGTCGGCGAGATGAACCTCGTCTGGATGGTCGCACTGACGGGCGTCGTCACGATAGAGCGCCTGCCACCCTGGGGCGAGGAGGTCGCCGTCGGAACCGGTCTCGTCTCGCTCGGTGCCGGTCTGATAGTACTGATGTTCCAGCCGACTCTCCCGCTCGCGTTCACTCTCTGAGAGATCGCCGCGTACGCGGCCACCGCAAGCGGTGAGAACGGTCGGGGCAGCGTCGCCGTCGGGACCGTTTTTACTCCGACGCCCGTACCGCCCGTCGAGATGAGTACGCGAACCCGCCTCACGACCGTCGAGACGGTTCACGAAGAACAGTCGTGGCTGTTCACGATTCGAGATCAGTACGGCGACCCCGACGAGGTTGTTCTCGTTCCCTGCGAGGATAGCGTCGAAGCGTGGATCAACCGCTGTACCCACGAGGCACAGCGATTCGATACGGGACGCGGGGTCGCGATGCGGGACGACCAGCTCATCTGTCCGAAACACGGGTCGATGTTCGATGCCTGCTCGGGGTACTGTGGCAACGGCGAGGCGGCCGATACGACGCTGCCGTCCGTCGGGATCAGCGTCGAGGACGACGTCGTCTACCTGACCGACGACGACGCGACCTTCGCCCACGCGGGCGGGATCGACGACGGAAACGATGAGGACGACGACGGTCCCACATCGACATCGCACATCGGGTTCTGATTCGTAGCACCCGTTCGTCGAAGACGAGCGCAGTCGTGTCGTCTGGCAAGGGTTTTTCGCGTCCCACTTCGGGACAACCACATGGACAGACGAACCGTCTCGAGTGGCACCGAGTGGGAACCGAACGTCGGGTACTCCCGGTCGATCCGCGCCGGCTCGCAGGTACACGTCTCGGGAACGACGGCGACCGACGACGACGGTGCCGTCGTCGCGCCCGGTGATCCGTACGCCCAGACCGTTCGAGCGCTCGAGATCATCGGTGACGCACTCGAGAAGGCGGGAGCGACGCTCGCGGATGTCGTCCGCACGCGGATCTACGTGACCGACATCGAGGACTGGGAAGCGGTCGGAGAAGCCCACGGCGAGTTCTTCGCGGACGTTCGCCCGGCGTGTAGCATGGTCGAAGTACAGCGGTTGATCGATCCCGAGCATCTGGTCGAGATCGAGGCAGTCGCGATCGTCGACGAGTAGCGGGCGGGTCCGAAAGCGAGCAGCGGTGAGCCGTCTCGAAAGGGTATTCCGAGTGCTGGCAGTAGACCGCCCATGCTCACCTTCATCGGCCTCGGTCTCTACGACGAGCGCTCGATCACCGTCGAGGGCCAGGAGGCGCTTCGGGCGGCCGACCGCGTCTACGCCGAGTTCTACACCAGCAAACTGATCGGGACGACGATCGACGACCTCGAGTCCGTCCACGATTCCGAGATCGACGTCCGGGATCGGGCCGGCGTCGAACAACACCCCGAGGATATGCTCGAGGCCGCCGAGACCGAGGACGTGGCCTTCCTCACGGCGGGCGATACGATGATCTCGACGACCCACGTCGACCTCCGGCTGCGAGCCCACGACCGCGGGATCGAGACGCGCGTGATCCACGGCGTCACCGCACAGACGGCCACCAGCGCGCTGACCGGGTTGCAGAACTACCGCTTCGGAAAAGCGACGACGCTGCCCTTCCCGTACGCCCACGGGGCCGAGGGGCTCCCCGCGAGCGTGACCGAGACGATCGACGACAACCGCGCCGACGGACTACACACGGTCGTCTACCTGGATATAAAAACCGAACGCGAGGAGTACATGACCGCCGACGTCGGTGCCGAGTTGCTCGCCGAGGAGTACCCCGACCTCGCGGGCGTCGTCGTCGCCCGCGCGGGCAGTCCGGACCCGCTCGTCGAGGCCGGGACGATGTCGGAACTGGCAGAGCGGGACTTCGGCGACCCGCTCCACCTGCTCGTCGTGCCGGGCGAGTGTCACCTGCTCGAGGCCGACGCGCTGGTCGAACTGGCGGGTGCCGATCGGGACGCGCTCGATATTGCGTGAAATCGGTGAGTCCCATTGCGGCGCGGGACCGTCGCTCGTTCTCGTGGGCTGGTCGAACGGTGCACGGATCGATACTGATCACCGGTCCCTCGGTTGGCTCCGGACGGCAGGGTTCCGACCCGAAGCGGAGCCCGGCATATTTACACTCCGAGTGGGAAACAGTGGCCTATGAGTGGTCGGGAGGTCACTGACGGGGCGACCGACCCGGACGGATCGGAGACGGCGAGCGGCGAAACCGATCTCGACCGGGAGACCATCGAGCTGGCCCGCGAGGAGCTGCGGAGGACGTTCGAGTATCAGGTCGCCCGAATTCAGGAGATCGACGAGAAGGCGATCGAGATCCTCAAGGCGAACCTCCTGTTGATCGGCCTGGTCGTCACCGGCGGTTCGATCGTCGTCCAGACCGAACTCGACGTCGTGCCCTTCATCAATCTCTTTACCGTCACCAGCGCACTCCTCCTGTTGGTTTCGACCGGGCTCGCCGGGGTGACGTACACGGCCTCGAACCTCAGAGGCGGCATCGACGGCGACGCGGTCGACGTCGCGCTGGCGACTGCTCGAGCCGATCCCGCGGCCGACGGGGACCGGTTCGAGGTGCGACTGCTCCGGAGCTACGGAGAGTGGATCGAGTACAACGCGCGGGTGACGGCCGTCAACGACATGTTCGCGACGGTCACCGTCCTCATGGTGATCGCCGCCTTCGTCTACGTCGTCGCCGGGATCGGCATCGGTGTGCTCGGCCCGTCGATGTCGGTCTCGGTGGCCGCCTTTCTCGTCCTCTCGATCGTGCTGGCATGGCTCGGCGGCTTCGCGTACTACATGGATCACCTCGGAGCGAGCGACGAGCACTGGGAGGGCGCCTTCGACGGCGTCAGGATCTCGAAAGGCGTGACCCGGAAACGCGGGTTGTCGACGCTTCGGGCGATGCGCAGCGAAGGTGTGACCGACGAGGCGGAGGAGGAGCGGGACGACGCGCCTCCGGTTCGAAACGCGAACTCCTGACGGAACTCCCGGAACGGGGCGGTCACACTACGGGGTCGTCAGCCGCGCAGGACGGACTCGAGCCGATCCCGGAAGTCGCCGGGCACCTCGAGATGCGGTGTGTGCCCCGTGTTCCCGAAGACGACTTCCTCGAACGCGCCGCCGCGGTCGGCGTAGGTCTCGAGGACGGCGCGGGTCTGGTCGACCATCGGCTGGGGCGGAAAGACGTCCTCGCCGGGCCAGTCCCGGAGTTCGCCCATGCGACCGAGCGTGCCCAGATCGAACAGGGAGGCGTTCGAGACGATCTGGTCGGAATCCCCGCGAATCCACAGCACGGGCGGTTTGTCGTCGGGATCGATGTCGGTGATCGCCTCGAGGTCGCAGTACTTCGGTGAGACCGCGTTGTTCACCCCGGTTTCGCCCGGGGCGATTCCGGGCCAGTTGTCGCTGAGTTTCGAGGAACCCGGATAGTTCTCCTCGCCGGTCGCCGTATCGAGCATCCCCGTCAGATACGACTCCTCGCGGTCGTCGTCGAACTCGTGGGTCGGATCGACGTAGTAGGTTCGCAGGACCTTCCGCGGTGACGTCTCGCCCTCCTCGCTCCGGTCGCGATCCGCGAGGCCCGCGACGAACGCGTCGTTGCCGATCCCGCCGCCGGAGCCGGCGTAGTCGTCGAAGCACGGGGTTCCCGCCGTGTCTTTCGTCCCGCCGAAGCCGTACGGCGAGAGCGGGTTGACGAGCACCAGCTCGGCCACGTCTCCGGGGTGATCGATCGCGTACCGCATCGCGACCCCGCCGCCGTTCGACCAGCCCGCGAGAACGAGTGGCCTCTCGAGGTCCAGTTCCGTCACTAGCGCGCGAATATCGCCCTCGAAGTCGCCCAGCCCGTTCGTCGCGTCGACCGGTTTCGGCTCCGAATCGCCGTACCCCCGGAGGTCGGGCGCGATCGCGCGGTGACGGGCGGGCAACTCGGCCATCACGTCTTCGAAGAACCGCGAGGACGAGACGTTACCGTGGAGGAAGACGATCGTTCGACCGTCCTCGTCGGCCCGACCGCTGCCGCCCGACTCGAGATAGTGGGTCTCGAGGCGGTCGGTGTCGACGGTTCGCGAGTCGACCCCGGCGAGGGTGTCGTCTCGTGTCATGACCGCCGGTACGACGGCCCCCGTGATAACTCTCGGGCCGGTACCCGGTCTCCGACCAGTCCGGACGGAGCGACGACGATCGCCCGTCAGTCGTCCGCCGTGACGCCGTTCCGGACGTCGGCCCCGGAACGGCGGCGGAGCGCCCCGCCGACGAGCGCGGCGACCGCGGCACAGGCGGCGACGACGGCGAACAGCGCTGCGGGGGTCGATCGCGTCAGGATGAGACCGGCCAGCGACGATCCGACCGCACCGACGCCGAAGATCGCCGTGTACGTGTAGCCGAAGGAGAGTCCCCTGGCGTCGGCCGGCGCGTAGGTCGAAATCGCCTCCTGATTGATCGGGGCGATCATGAAGACGAGGAATCCGAGGATCCCCGCGACGACCAACAGCGGGGCGAGGCCCGCGTTCGTCGACGGAACGAACGCGAGCGCGACGACGACCAGTGCGGCGTAGCCGCCCACCAGCACCGTCTCGAGTCGCGCGCGGTCGACGAGCTTGCCGCCGACGTACTGGCCGATCCCGCCGACGAGCAGGAGTCCCGAGTAGACGTACTGGCTCGGCTCGAACGAGCGGCCCGCGAACATGACGGGATCGAACAGCGGCAGGTCAGCCAGGATGTCCGGCAGGAAGGTGAACGTCGCCCGGTAGTAGACGCCGTAGAGGATGCCGATCGCGAAGACGAGGCCGAAACCGACGGTGAACAGCCGGCGCGAACTCGCGAGAAACGCCGCGAGACTGTGCGGTCCCTCGCGATCGGTGGCGGTGACGTCCGCGCCCCGCGCCGAACTCCCCGCGGTCTCGTCGAACTCGAGTCGCGCCCCGACGACCACCGCGAGGAGAACCGGCACCAGGAGCGCGGCGGCGACGGCTCGCCAGCCGACGAACGCCAACAGCACCGCCGCGAGCAGCGGCCCGGTCGCGACGCCGACGTTGCCCGCAGCGCCGTGATACGCGAACGCTGTGCCCCGTTCCTTCGTTCCGCGGCTGAGCAGCGCCAGGCCCGCGGGATGGTAGAGGCTCGCCGCCGCCCCCCACAGCACCAGTCCGACCGTCAGGACGGCGATATTCGGGGCGGCCGCGACGATCGCGAAGGCTGCGCCCATGCCGAGCAGACAGCAGAGGATGAGTCGCTTGGAACTGACCCGATCGGCGAGCAGCCCCGTCGGGAGCGCGCCGACGCCGATCAGGGCGTAGCTCGCGCCGACCACGGCACCGAGAAACGCGGTCGTCGTCGAGAACGCCTCGAGCCAGCTGACGACGAAGATCGGAATCACCAGCTCGTACGTGTGGAACATGGCGTGGCCGAGCATGGCGAACCCCGTTACGGCCCTGTCGTTGTGATCCATGGTCAGTTCTGCACGTTCACGGGACAACAGCGGTCTCGGTTCCGGAACCGCCCGGTGCAGGCTCGAGCGCGGTATCGTCTACAGTCGATCGATGATCGCCTTCGTCACGTCCTCGGTGGAGGCGTCGCCGCCGAGGTCCGGCGTTCGCGGGCCGTCCTCGAGCGTCGCCTCGACGGCCTCGTGAACGTCCTCGCTAGCCTCGTCGTAGCCGAGGTACTCGAGCAGCATCGCGGCGGAGATGATCGTCGCGGCGGGGTTCGCGACCCCCTGGCCGGCGATGTCGGGCGCGGTGCCGTGAACGGGTTCGAACAGGGCGCGGTCGGGGCCGATGTTCGCGGACGGGAGCAGGCCCAGCCCGCCGACGAGGCCGGCTGCGAGGTCCGAGAGCACGTCGCCCGCGAGATTGGGGCAGACGATCACGTCGAACTGCTCGGGGTCGAGACAGACCCGCGTCGCGAAGGCGTCCATCAGCACCTCGTCGGTCTCGACGCCGTTGTCGTCGGCGACCCGCTTGACCGTATCGCGGAAGAGGCCGTCCGTCTCCCGCATGACGTTGGCCTTGTGGACGATCGAGAACCCGTCGTGGTCGTCGCCGGCGACGTAGTCGCAGGCGAAGTCGGCGAGGCGTTCGGAGGCCGACTCCGTGACGACGCGGGTCAGCGTCGAGACGTCCTGCGTCAGTCGGTCCTCGTGGCCCGCGTAGACGCCTTCCGTGTTCTCCCGGAGGAAAATCAGATCCGTCTCGGGTCGGACGGCGTCGACTCCCGGATACGCCTTCGCCGGACGAACGTTGACGAACGAATCGACCGCCGTCCGCAGCGGCAGGATGACGTCGGCGGCCGTCTCGCCGGCCGCGCCGAACAGCGTCGCGTCCGCCGACGCCGCGAGATCGTACGTTTCCTGTGGGAGGGCCTCGCCCGTCTCCGCTTTCACCGCGTCGCCGGCGTCGGCCTCGACGAACTCGAAGTCGATCTCGAGGGCCTCGAGGACCTCGACCGCAGCTGGTGTCACTTCCTGTCCGATCCCGTCGCCCGGAATGACGGCGATTTCGTGAGTCATGCCCGTACATCGACGTGGGGGTGAAAAGAGGGTATCGATACCGGCGTTGGGAGGTCGTCGCTGGCTGGGGGACTCGACTGCCAGCTATCGGCCTCGAGTCCTCAGGGACTCCCGACGCCCGTCGAGAACCCCACCGCGTCGGCGATCGCGCGCCGCTTGAGCAACACGAAACCGACGGCGACCAGCCCGAAGCCGGCGACGGTGAGCAGCCCGATCGTTTCCTCGAGCAGGAAGACGCTCGCGACCGTCGCCACGATCGGCACGAGGTAGCCGATCAGCGCCGCCTCGAACGCGCCGTGTTCCTCGAGCACGCGGAAGTAGATCAGGAACGCGACGGCGGTCGCGAAGACGCCGAGGTAGAGCAGCGCGCCGATCGAGACGGGGCCGAGCATATCCGCGGTCGGAAACTCGTTGGTTCCGAGACTGACGGTGTGCAAAACGAACCCGCCGACGAGCATCGACCAGCCGACCAGCGGCAGCCGGTCGATGGTCGGGCCGGCCCGCTGGATCAGAACGCCGCCGAGGGCGACGCTGCAGACCTGTCCGACGATGAGCAATCGAGCGCCGGTCCCGCCGGCGAGGAGGTTTGCGGGATCGGGCTGGATGACGAGCCCGACGCCCAGAAAGCCGATCGCCGCGCCGACGGCCCCCAGCGGCGAGAGCCGCTCGCCCAGCAGCGGGATCGCCCACAGCGCGGTGACGATCGGGACCAGCCCCTGCAGGATCGCCGCGACGCCGCTCGGGACCGTCTGCTGGCCGAGAAAGAGGAGTCCGTTGCCGGCGATGAGGAACACGCCGCCGCCCGCGATAGCCGCCAGATCGTTTCGCGCGGTCGGCCGCCAGTCGTCGACCGTAAAGGCCGCCGCGGTCAGCAACAGGACCGCCGCGATGTCGTACCGGGCGGCCGCGAAGAGCAGCGGGGGGAGGTGCTCGAGGCCGACCGAAATCGCGGGGAACGAGAATCCCCACAGGACGGCGAGCAGCAGGAAGAGCCCCGCGTCGAGGTATCGAGACATACCCGTACTTGGGGTGTGTTTCCGAAGTATCTCGCGATTTCGAGGCGGCCCGCGGCCGTCGTGTGGGAGTGTACGGCACGAGCCGAGACGCCGCTGTCACGGACGGAGGACGGTCACCGTTCCCGACAGACCACTGCCTCGGACGAGCGCCGACACGCCGTAGAAGCCCGACTCGAGGGAGACGGGTGGTCGTCGACCAGTTCCGACCGACGATCCGCTACTGAGCCCCGTCGATTACCGTCACATCGTCTGGATCGGGGCCGAGTTCGACGCGGTAGTCGCCGTAGACGAAGCGAACGACAACGCTTGCGTTCGACTCGAGCACCGCAGTCAGCGCCTCGGGATCGACGGCCTCGTACAGCGGCGGCAAGGCCGATCGATCACAGCCCTCACGGGCCGCGATACGTCTCAGTGCCGTGGCGAGTGCTGGATGCATGGTGATAGTTTGGGAGTTCGAAGACCGTCGTCGCGAACGCCGTTTCACAGTCCGGACACGTGGCCGGGTCGTCTGTCGTCGCGATACGGACGTCGGTACCACAGTCGCAGTGGATGGTGATTCTCGAGACCATGTCTATCGTGATTTGCAGGCCCCGACACGGCGGTACACAACCCAGCGAGCGCGCCAGTCGCAGCTGCGAGTAGTTGGCGGGACGTCGGCACATCTTTATTTCGCCGATGTCAATGGTGGATTGCTCCCGCTACGCGGGGGCGTGGTGTACGAGCCGGAGTGTTTGGTTGATCTTGGGCACTCCGGCTCGGCGCACTTTCGTGCGCATTCGTGCGGTACGTAATCTATCCTAAAGAACGTTAGGATATTGACTTGTTGGGCCGGTTGTGTCGCCGCCGGGATGAGAGCAGGACGAGGGCTTGCCTGGTCGCGTCGAGGAAATCGATCACGGAACGTTCGACAGCCGGTCTTCGAGTTCGTCCGTCGTCGTCCACGAAAAGCACTGATCCAGCGCCTTGAGGTGGACCAGAGAATCAGTTATCACGCCGCTGTACGACGGCCTGCGACCGCCGAGTTCGGACTCCAGATAGGACTCGAGATCCTGTGTCGAGATCGCCAGTCCGTGCTCGTGTGCGCGGTCGGCGAGCGCCTCGAGTTCCGCCTCGAGATCGTCGGCGTGATACGCCAGTTCGACGGCTCGGGCGAGTATCGCGTCTCGCGTCGTCAGCACCGACTCGTCGTCGTATCGTTCCTCTCGGGACCGCGGAAAGAGATACGTGCGCTCGAGCAGCGTCGGGCGTTCGACGCGACCGAACTCGGCGACTGCCCCGCCGGTGTCGTGCTCGAGGACCAGCGGAATCGCGTCCGCGTAGAGGGCGTGGAGGAAGAACTTCACTTTGAGGTCCGGGACGTCGTCCGATACGTCGAGATCGGGCTGAGTGGCGAGCAGGTACGCGTAGGCGTCGTGGCGACGGTTCAGCACGTCCAGTGCCTCGTCGAGGCGATACTTGAACGGCGTTTCGTAGCTGCCGAGCACGAAATACGTCGAATGCGGCCCGAAGAGGTGTTCGTGCCGCGCTCGCATGTACGATAGCAGCCGTTCGCTATCGACGGGATCGAGCGTCACGCCGTAGAGAACGTCGTCCAGAATGAAGTCCGTGAGTTCGTCGGTGTTCTCCGGTATCTTCGCCATACTAACCAGTGTGGAAATATAGCGTAATAACCATACTGGTCTAACGTAGGGAAGTCGAGCCCGTGTACTTATGGGCATCGCCATCGTACATTCGGGTATCATGGCCGACGTCTCCGCGAATCCGCGCGCTGACCGCGAGGAAAACCCCCTGGAGCGCCAGCGCGAGCTGATGGAACTGCTGTCACAGGAAACGCGACACAGCATCGTTCAGGCGCTGCTGGGGCACCCGAAACTCCTCGCGTCGTCGGCCGAACTCAACCATTTCGTCCCGAGCAAATCGAAGAAGACCGTCGAAGAGCAACTGGAGGTGCTCGTCGACGCGGGGATCTTCGCCCTCTACGAGTATCCCCCGAACGAGGACCGTCGCGGCCTGCCGTGGAAGTTCTACGGCCTCACCGAGTACGGTGCCGACGTCCTCGGGGATTTCAACTACCTCGAGGGCGTCCCGATGGCGCGGGCCGTCCACCGGAAAACGCGGAAACCCGAGCAGATCGAGCGACACGAAGCGGCTCCGCGACCGCCCCTCCCGGAATCGGTCCGGGCGACGTTCCGACTCGACGAGGAAACGGACTGACGGACGGCGCGATCGTCCCCACCGACGCTCGCGGAGACCGGCACTGCGCGCGAACACGGACGCCTATCGGACGGGCTGGCGAGACACCGTGGAAATCCGGCTCGAGGGAGCCGAGTAGTTCTCGGACAATTCCGCCTGCCGACTCGTTACTGAGCCCCGTCGAGCACTACCACCTCCTCCGGGCCGGGGCCGATCACGATGCAGTAGTCGCCGTACGCGAGGCGAACGGTGACGGCGGCGCTCGACTCGAGGACGGCGGTCAGCGCCTCAGGGTCGACGGCCTCGTACAGCGGCGGCAAGGCTGACCGATCACAGTCCTCACGGGCCGCGATACGTTTCAGTGCCGTGGCGAGTGCTGAGTGCATGGTGGTAGTTTGGGAGTTCGAAGACTGTCGTCGTCCACGAGAAGTATTGAGCCAAGGCCTCGAGGTGGAGGGGGTAGTCGTTGACGCCGTACTTTACGGCCTGGTCACGCCGTTCGTCACGGTTGCTGTCGTTCTGAGCGGTGTGCCAGGGGGAGGACAAAAGACATTTATCCTAACCATACATTATTACTTAACGAAATATAGATGGAGAAACTTACTGTAGCTGACCTCGGAAAGCAGTACGGTGACACCTGGGCGCTTCGCGATGTAACGTTCTCCTGCTCCGAGGGTGTTGTCGGGCTCCTCGGTCCCAACGGTGCTGGAAAGTCGACGCTCATGCGGATCCTGACCACGTTCCAGCAGCCGACGGAAGGGTCGGTTCACTGGAATGGCACCGACGTGACCGACGAGCCCGGTTCGATCCGGGAAGAACTGGGCTACCTTCCACAGGAGTTCGGCGTCTACCCGAACCTGACGGCCGAAGAGTTCCTGGAGTACCTGGCTGGCATTCGAGGTATCGCCGACGCCGAGGACCGTATCGACGAGTTACTCGAACTCGTCAACCTCGAGAACGATCGGGCCCGCGCTCTGGGCGGATTTTCGGGCGGCATGAAACAGCGTATCGGCATCGCACAATGCCTGCTCGCGGACCCCGAGTTACTGGTCGTCGACGAACCGACCGTCGGGCTTGACCCGGAGGAACGAGTCCGGTTCCGGAATCTCCTATCCGAACTCGCCGAGGACCGGATCGTCGTCCTCTCGACGCACATCGTCTCGGATATCGAGGAGGCGGCCACAGAGATCGCCCTCCTCTCCGACGGGGAGTTGCTCCTGCACGACCGTCCGGCCGCCCTGCTCGATCGGGCGGCCGGGGCTGTCTGGGAATGGGACGTTTCTGACGCCGAGCTGCCGGCGGTGAAACGCGACTATATCGTCAGTGGATCGACACGGACCCGGAACGGCGTTCGAGCCCGTATCGTCAGCCCTGAGTCACCGTCCCCGGACGCCGAGCAAGTGGAACCGACGCTCGAGGACGCTTACCTCCGGACCACGAACGGAGGCGAGCGGACGTGATAACGGAGACCCTGGCCGTCGCGCGGGCAGATTTCAGACAGCGGGCGCGGACGAAAAAGTGGCTGGTCGTCCCCGTACTGCTGGCGTACTTCGCCAAACTCATCACGGTCGATACGTCCCTCGTCGTCGCCGAGGAGTACACCGGCGTGCCGACAGCCGCCTGGTACGGGGCGATGCTCTGTGCCATCGGGACGTTACTGCTGTTCTTGTTCGGGTTCTCCCTCGTCCGCGGTGGGATCACCAGAGATCGACAGCCCGGCCTCGCGGAACTCATCTCGACTGCCCCGCTTTCGAACACCAGCTATCTCCTCGGGAAGTGGCTGAGTAATATCCTGCTACTGACGGTCACAACCGGTGTTCTCGCCGGGTTGACTGCGGTGGCGTTCCTGCTTCAGGGGACCGGGTCGTTCGACGCCTGGGCGCTGTTCGCACCGTACCTTTTCGTTACGATACCGACGATGGCTGTCGTCGCAGCCGCGGCAGTCTGCTTCGAGAGCAATCGGTTCATGCGCGGAACCGGAGGGAACGTGCTGTACGTGTTCGTAGCGATCGCTGTCATCCTCCTCGGGACGTCCGCGACCGAGTTGCTCGACGTCGCTGGTGTCCACATCTTCCGACGGAGTATGGGGGTCGCCATCGCCGAGCAGCACCCCAGCTTCGACGGCAGGGGGATCAGTTTCTTCTATACGAACTCCGTGTCGGAGCTGAAGACCTTCACCTGGTCGGGTGTCGAATGGTCTGCCGAGCACGTCCTGTCTCGGCTTCCATTGCTCCTCATCGCTAGTGGCCTGCTGGTGACTGGACACCTCTCGTTCAACAGGCTCGACGACTCCGGACTGTGGACGTTCCGCTCGTTCATCCCGTTCGGTTCCAACGGGGACGATGCGGGCGAGCAGTCTGATTCCGCTTCCCCTTCCGCAGCCCTTGCACCGACCGATGAATCCCTCTCGAGCCCCGGGTCGCTGTCACCAGTGACACGGACCGGCTTCCAGTTCAAGCGCGTGTTCGTCTCTGAACTTCGGCTCGCGGTACAGGGCCGCCCGCGGTGGTGGTACGTCGCCTGCGTCCTCGCAGTGCTGTTGTCGTTCGTCCCGTCCGTCGACGCCCTCCGATCAGCCGTCCTCCCGCTCGCACTGCTCCTGCCGCTTTCACTGTGGTCCGAACTGGGGACGCGAGAGCAAATCCACCGAACCGAGGAGCTGGTATTCGTTACGGGCGGGCCATACGCGTTGCTCGCTGCCTCGTATCTCGCCGCCGTCACCGTCGGCCTGGCGATTACGCTGCCCGCGGGGCTTATTTTCGCGATCAACGGGGCATCCGGTGCGATGTTCGCCTGGATCGTCGGGCTGCTCGCCCTCCCGGCGATCGCGTTCGCACTCGGAACGTGGACTGGGAGTCAGCGCGCATTCGAGACCACGTATCTGGTCGCCTGGTACGCGGGCCCGATGAACGGGTTCCGTCCACTCGATTACATCGGTGCACACGAAGCGACAGTCGGCTCCGGTGTCACAGCCGCGTATCTCGTTCTGGCCGTCGTGGCATTGGGTGCGACTGCGTTCGCCCGTCGACGGACGTAAGTCTCGTATCGGTCAGTGAACTCGGGCAGGAACCGAATCGTCCGCGTCCCACCGCTGACCGAGACGCTCGGAGTGGTCCCAGACCCCCACCTGATGGTCAACGCCGCTCAGACCGTTTTTTCGAACGTTATCGCGTCCTCGATATCGATATGGAGCGATGTCTCCTCACCAACCTCGAACGACTCCGTATTACTGAGGTCACCATCGACCGTCACAGTCAACGTCACGGTGCCCGAGGACGGGAGGACGCCGTCTTCGGTGACCTCGCTGTCCGCCGAGAGAGACACCGTGTCCGCGAACAGCGCTTCGTCCGATCCGTCGACGAGTTCGAGTTCGATCGAGATTTTTCCCTGGCGATCGTTTGTGACGACCAGGTCATCGTCGCCGCCGACGACGTATCCGCACCCGCTCAGTGCCGCAGCACTCGTTACAGCTACCATTGTCAGCGCGTTCCGTCTAGTGAAGTTATGTGACATATATTGGTATCATAGACATATTTAATTAATCCTTACGGTAATTAGATACAACTAGCTGTGAATGCGGGGCCGATCCTGGCGAACGTCGTTGCGCTGGACTATCGGTCAGCCGTCCGGTGCCCTGCAGGCCGGAGCGTGAACGCCCTCGAGACACGCCCGAATGTGGTCGACCTGTTCGTTCAGGTCCGCTTCCGACGCGGCTTCGAGGCGGTCACGACAGCGGTCGAGGCCGGCAGAATCGACTTTCACGCCGACTGGCTCGCCCCGGTGCCTGATCTTCCTCTCGTCCGATCGACACGTGAACCGGGGTTTCTCCAGGCGCCGCAACGCCGCTCGCTCGGCGGCGTACATCGACGTGGTCCCTGAGGCACCTCCGTCCTCGAACAGCGGCACCGCCAACTGTTCCATCCGTCGCCCGAACCGCGCTCCGTCGTGAAGCGCCTCGGTCGTCGTCAAGGACTTGAGCACCTCGGTGTACCAGCCTCGGTAAAGGAACCGGGTCGCGACGCCCTCGAAGACAGCGAGCAGGCCGTCCTTACCGAACAGTCGGCCACGGTCGCGGAGGGTCAGCATCGTGCTGTACGCCTGCTCGAACCCACTCGTCAGTTCCTCGCTGTACGCGCTGGGCGGCTGGTCGCGCCCGTCGAGCCGTGGCACGTTCCTCGACCGATCCACAGTCACCGGCTGTTGCTCGATAGTCATCACGTCGGACCGTCCCGAGACGACGACCGGTTTAGTGAGCCCGTTCAGGGCTGCTTCTGTCGAAGAGACACCGAGACCGGCAATGGCGGTCGCCATCCCCGCCTGTTGGTCGCCTGTCGCCGGTAACAGGCTCGTTAGGCGAACGCTCCCCTGGAACGCCAGTTCGACGTCGCTGCCGGTTGGTTTCCTCTCGGCTGCCATATACGGATGCAGAACCGTTTCGACGTCGATCAGGAGCGGTTGCTCGCCGTTGACGACAAGGTTATCGGCCGAACAGTCGTGCATCTCGAACAGGTAGGCCAGACAGGTCAGCGCCCCTGCACGCTCGTAGTATCGGGCGACAGCCTCTGTATCGTCGGGCGCATCGTACTCGACCCACTCCATCCACCCGTAGCCATCCCGGCACAGGAACCGTGGCGTGTCGAACGCCGGTGTCGGGAGGTGGTCGTCTATTCTGTCGAGGACCCGGTAGAACGCGGCCCCTGCGTCCACCGGCCGCGGTTTGTACACCACCGAGAGTCCACAGTCGAACTCGAGGCGCAGCAGCGCTCGGTGGGTTCCGAACGTCTCGGTTCCGAGCGGTTCGAGTGACGTCACGTCCCCGAGCGCCCCCTCGACATCGAACGCCTCGGCCAGTCGGGACCGGTCCGCCGCCAAGCGAGCACAGACGGTCCGGAGCTGGTCGTCCCACTGTCGGGTCGCCGTCGCGAGTAGGCGGGCGAACATCGGATACGCGCGGCAGAGATCGGCGAATCCGCCCGCGAACAGGTACTTGACGTATCCGTCGTAGTGTGATGTTGGCAGCGTGTCGAACTCGGCCGGGTCAGCGTCGGCAAGGTCGGGATCTTGGGCAGCGACGTTCCCCCGGAACTCCGAGACGAGAAGACGACAGAACTGCTCTTCGAACCGGTCCCGGAACCAGTCGAACAGAGACCAGAACGCGGACTGCGACAGGGAGGTTTCGGCGATCGTGTCCCGGGTTCGCTCGAACGTCGACGCGGCGATCGCGGCCGACAGTTCACCGAACGGCCTCTCCTCCGGTTCCTCGCCGGGTTCGAACGCGCCGAGCACGTCGGCAGACCGGCCTGCAGTGGCCGGAGACTGACTCTGGACATTGTCGACGAGCGATTCGAGGTGGTCGACCCACGATGGAATGGGCTCATCGTCCCTGAGGTGAGGATCGTAGAACGCCCGTGCACATGCCGCTGGAGTCCCCACCAGCGAATCGACGCGGCGGTTGAGCCCTGTATCGGAGAACAGCTGCCGCCAGGCATCGAACACTGCCTCACTGGACCCTCTGTTGGGCTGTGACGGATACGCCAGTGTATCTTCAGTTTCGAGCCGCTCCATGAGGGTCCGAGCTGACCCGACGATCCGTCTCTTCTCGGCGGTATTGAATATCTCACTCATTGGCCCTACAGGGTGGTCTTTTCAACCCGTGGGAGTGTCCGCAGCTCGGGTAGGATGGCGATGTACGCGGTCATACACACCAACCCGACGCCGACGACGAACATCGCTGTTTGGACGCCGAGTAGATTCGTAACCACACCACCAACCAAGGAGCCGAACGGGATCGCCCCTGCGGAAAGTGAACTGTAGAGGCTCGTAACCCGACCGACGATGTTCTCGGGTGGGGCAGACTGTATCAGCGAGGCTAGCTGGATATTGATCACCCCCATCGGAATGAAGGCGACGACGAATAGTGTGGCAGTCACCGGGAGCCAGCTGACGGCGATCGCCACGATCCAGCACGCACTCGCGAGCCCGAACCCGCCCATGAGGGTGTATCCGAGTGGGCGCTGGCTGACGAGGTTCGTAGCAATGGAACCGATGAACGTCCCGGCGGAGAACGCACCCATCAGAATTCCGTAGGCACCGGCGGCACCGAAGACGGTCAGAGCCGCGGGGAGCGACAGTGAGTCCGCGAAGCTCGGCATCGCCGCGAGTGTGATACCTGAGGTGAAGTTGAGCACCGCTGCACCGACCATCAACTTCGTGAGCACCGTCCCGCGGATGTACGAGAACCCCATTCTGAGTTCCTCGATGTAGGACAACTCCTCACCGTCTGCCCCGCAATCTGCGGTCGTGACGTCGCCCTGTTCGTCGGACGCAGACCCGCCGTCGGTCGTCGGTACCTCGTCCTCGGGTGTCGTTGGCGAGTCAGCGTCGGAGTCGCTGGGTTCGGGAATCACGAGCATTGCGAACAACAGCGCGGCGATGACGAAGGTCGCGGAATTGAACGCGAACAGCGTCGTCGCACCGACGAGGCCGATAAGGATCCCGGCGATACCGTTGCCAACGAGATCGACGCCCTTCTTTGCCACGGCGATCGCCGAGTTCGCCGCGACGAGTTCCGAATCCTCGATCAACTTCGGGAGGGTCGCCACCATTGCTGGATTCGCGATCTCGTTGATAATCGAAAGGAGAGGCATAACAACGAGTACCAGTTCGACGGTGAGTACTCCGTAGTACTCTGCGACCGGAATACCGAGTACCAGTACTGCCTGCAGCGCCTGACTCGAGAACAGCGTGCGTCTGAGCGGCCACCGGTCGACGAGTGGTCCAGCCAGGAACTGGAACGTGCTCGGTATCATCGTGAGAAACCCAGCCAGGCCGGTGTAGAACGGGTCCCCAGTCAACTCGTACACTAGCCACATCGCGGCGACGAAGTACAGACTGTCGCCGAGATTCGTCAGCGCCCGTCCTGCGAACAGCTTCCGGAAATTCGAATCGGTGAAAGGTCCTGCGATCATACGTTTCGGTCCCCGGTGTGGGCGCGCAGTGTCGCTGGTCTGCCGACCCGGTTCCGCTGTCGAGCACTGACTGGCTGTTCGTCCGGGCGACCGGTTCGGTGGCCACACCCTCGCCGATACTGCGAAGCGACGGGCAGGACCCGTATCGGTGGCACACCTCTCTCAGTGGTACTACCGGTTGCGCAGCCACCGACGGCGGACCGCTGGATAGACGCGATCATTAATCGGAGAGTGGTTGATCCGGGTCAGGGATGTGATCGACTGCCTCGTGACACCTGGCAGAGACTGACTCTACGAGCTCCGACTCGAATCCAGCGTCGTCCCCGGTTTTCAGCGTATAGAGGCGCCGCTCGTCGATCCAGTGCCCGTACGAATCACCGGTCCGCTGTCGCTCGAAGAACTCGGTGATCCGCTGTGTGATATCGGGGTACCGTCTGAACGTGTTTGGACTGATCGCGGTCAGTGTCTCCGCGGCCTGCGAGAGCTGGTACGAATGCAACTGATTCAGGGCCCGGCCGAGCGCGACGGCCTCCCGGAACTCGGCCGTCGTCAATCTCTCCTCGTCGTCGGCCGCCTGCTTCGGGAGCTTCGCCTGGACGATGGTGGCTGCCATCCCGGCTACCAGGTTCGTGTGATAGTGCTCTGCCCACTCGCGTGTCTCCGGTCCCCACTCGTCGGCGAACTGGACCGTTCTGAGCTTGCTGTTCTCGAGGCCATCGCCGGAGGTTTTGGGACCGATGACGTGGCTGTCCGTCAGCTTCTCGGCCTGAATCCATCGAAGGCTCTGCTCAATAAGTCGGATCGAAAGCTGGCCCTGGATAACTCCGGTAATCAGGAGCTCCAACACGGCGTCCGCATTCTCCATCGCGATTGCTCTGAGTACGAGTGCAGTTATGGGTGTCTCGAGTTCGTACGGAAGCGGTCCTACCAGAAGCGCTGGATCATCGGCGCCCCAACCCGTCGGGAGGAAGACGTTGTGGGTAAAGTCGTAGAACTCGCTCTTCTCGGCGGCGAGGATGTCCGGTGGATGCGCGAGGTTGGACGTCTCGAGTACCTGTTCGAGGTCGCGGTTGTGTCCATCGTATCCCCAAAGCCGTGACTGCACAAGCAGATCGACCATCTGGTTCGGGAGCCGTTCTTGGGCCCAGATGTGATGACTGCGGATTGCCTCGTCGACAGCGTCTTCGATTCCCGGTGGGAGCTCCCCGACGGTCCGTAACGCGATCGCTGGGAAGGCGTTCTGTGTGAACCGGCCAGGATACCGCAACAGGAGTTCCTCGTACCGGCTATCGTCGACGAACGTCGCCAAATGGGAGCGGATCTCGGGGCGTGGATTCCCGTAGTGCTCTTGGCAGTAGAGGTACATTCCAAGCTCCGTGAACGCCTTCCGTCGGAGCTCCGATTTCAATTCGGCTTCCCAGTCAAACGGATTGAACTGCGCCTGATGACCGGTTACGAAGCGATCTGCCGTCTCTCGGATTTCCTGTAGTATTGTGTCCATGTGTCAGCAAATTAAATAGGGTGAGTTGGCGCAACCTGAAATCCGATAGGCAGACCGAGTGAGAGTGCGGCCCGCTAGCCCGATGCCAGTTCTCAGTGTGAGTCTCAGCACTGCTGCCCGCTCGTCGGTCATCGATATGCGTCTGTGGTCGGTGTCTCTACGGACGAGTCCGCAGTGAGAGACGGACATCATGTGGGCCAATGCCGCAGGCATGTCCAGCTGGACTGGGCCGCTCGGGGACCGTCGCTAGCAGTCAGCGGCACTGCGTTAACGGCGGTCCGTGGCGGAGCCATATCGGATATTGGGTGGTGCTACCAGGTGATTATCTTGAAGAGCGGAGGGATAGTGTCCCCGTCGTATTCACCATGTTTCGATTCCTCGACCGATGCCGTGAGGTCCGTCATACCAGCCTCGAACTCTTCACTCATCGTTACCAAGAGATCCAGGCGATGGCTTTGCTGCCGTCGTGTTCTGCTTGCTTTGCGTCTTCGACCGATGCCGTGAGGTCCGTCATACCGGCCTCGAACTCTTCACTCATCGTTTACCAGGTGATCCAGGCGATTGCCTTGCTGCCGTCGTGTTCTGCTTGCTTTGCATCTTCGACCGATGCCGTGAGGTCCGTCATACCAGCCTCGAACTCTTCACTCATCGTTTACCAGGTGATCCAGGCGATTGCTTTGCTGCCATCGTGTTCTGCTTGCTTTGCGTCTTCGACCGAAGCGGTCAGATCCGTCATACCGACGTCGTAGTTATCATTCATATTTCCAGACAGGCGAGAATTTCTCGCCTACCAACACGTAACGGTTACTACCTTATAATATTTTTGTAGATAATAGAGTATAATCAAGACTAGTATAGAGAGATATTATTCCGAAATTGTCGAAAAGAACGTGCTATACAGGCAAGCTGCCGCAGTAGTACGGCGTTAACAGCGGGCTTCAGCGGCAATCAATCGGTCTTCGTATATTCACACGTGCGAGCCGACACATGGGTCGAGACCAGTCGGAAGGGCACGGCCTAACTGTGTTCCGAGAAGAACGCAGCTGTGTGGTTGAACAGCTCGATTCGCGCGGCCCTCGATGTGAAACTGTGACCCGTTCCGTCGAGGAACAGCGTGGATATCTCGATGTCGTGGTGGCGTGCTTCCTCCGCGAGTTCCGTCGCCTCCGCAAACGGGACTTTCTGATCGTCCTTCCCGTGGGCCAGCAGGAGCGGTGCCTCCAGTTGGTCGATGTCGTGGATCGGACTCAGTTCTCGGAGGAGTTCACGGTCCTCGTCCAGTGACCCGTACTCTGCCTCCCTGTTCTCCTGCCGCCCCGGTGGGCTATTCTCGAGATACGTCTCGAAGTTCGCGATTGGGGCGATGGCTGCACCTGCCCCAAAGCGTTCTGGCCAGCGTGTCATGGCTGCGAGAACCAGGAATCCACCGTAGGATCTCCCCTTGAGAACGATGCGGTCCTCATCGACGGTCTCCTTTGCAGCCAGCCAGTCGGCCGCCGCCTTCACATCTCTGATAGCGTCGACTCGCTTCTCGAAGTCGTCCAGTTCCATGTAACCCTTGCCATACCCTGAGGACCCGCGGTAATCAGGTTCGATCCTGGCGAACCCCTGTTCGAGATAGTACTGTCTGAGTGGACTGAACGCCGGTGAGTTGTGTTGTCGCGGCCCTGCGTGCAACGAAATAATCGCCGGGTACCCATCGTCGGTTCTCGTCGTCGGCTCGGCGTACAGCGACGGGATCTCCAGACCGTCGAACGATTCATAGGTCACCGGTTCCGGCCGGACGAACGTGTCGTTCGGAACCGGCTCACTGGCGTCCGTCCACTGCACACTCTCTCCGGTCGCGACATCGATGGAGTACAGGTCGGGCTTCCGCTCCGGAGTGGTGTACATCAGGCCGAGTTCGTCGCCGTCACTTCGCATGGTCAGACATTTTGCAGCGCCGAGCTCCATATCCGGGTTACAGAGCGGCTGTGTCTCGGTCGGGCCGGTCAGTTCGCGGATCGATATCGTACTGAATCCTCGCTCGCTCCGTCTGTAGGCGAGCCGTCGTCGTCCGCTATGCAAGACGAGGTCTTTGAGGTCTGCATCTTCCTGTATCACCGGTACTACCTCGCCACTCGAGAGGTCGAGTCTGGCGATGTACCGCCACTCGTATTCGTGATCGGTTATCAGGTACAGGGCCTCCCCATCGGGTCCCCACCTGATCGAACTGTACCGTGCTTCGACATCCGGCCCGTCAGTGAGCCGCCGCGCGTCGCCGTCGCGGAGATCAACCACGTGGATATCGGCGTTGTAGTTCGAGTGCATCTCGAGAACGAGCAGTCGCTCGTTTCCCGGACCCCACCCGATCGGATACACCGGCGACGACCGTTCCTGTTCGTACACGCACCGAGCCTCCGCAGTCTCTGCCGCTCGCCCCTGTGTATACACGTTGAACCGTCCAGGCTCTGCCCGATCTGCAGCGTATGCGAACCGCGAACCATCGCGATTCCATCCGCCCCATCGATGTGTCGTCTCGGGGTCGTCGGTGAGCTTCGATACCTGTTTGCTCCCTCGTTCCTGGACGTGCAGTTGGACTCGTTTCCCTCCCTCTGCAACCCCGAACGCCATCTCTTCACCCGTCGGAGACCACGATGCGAACGTGACGTTGCCGCCGGTGAACGTGATCTGGTCCGGCCATGTCCCGGGGGTGGTGACCCTCCAGATCTCGTGGGTCCCCGTGAGATCACATTTGAAATATAGCGCGTCGTCCGGGCCGTACTGTGCGCCAGTGATGACCCGAACACGAAGATGTCGGTCGATTGGATACGCATCCATATGAGTCTGAATAATGTCACACAATATAAATTTTTTCTTGGCAATTCCTAATGGAAGCAACGGCCAATCTACGGGTAGGCCTCTCCCCAACGGGTTAGGCTTCGACCCGCCGCCAGCAGTTCCGCTCGATACGCGCCATAGAGTCCCTTCTGCTGGACGGTCGGCTATTTGAGTGCGAACTGACGTCTAGCTTTATCCACGAGATCGTCGAGCTTCAGTTAGAGCTGCCTGAATTGATCTCTTATTCGCAATAGTCGTCGAATTCGGCTTTGACTGCAAGCCCGTATCGCTTTTCGAGCCCATTTTCCCTGCCAATGACAGCCGACCATTCGTCTTTAGCGAAGCGAAGAACCACGTGACGGCGGCGGCTTATCGAGGCAACTTTTCGAGAGAAATGAGGAGACGACGAGTGTGTGCAACGATGCCACCTCACCGCGAATTATACGAAATACAGGAGAAAACCCGCGGCTTTAGCCGTGTTCTCGAGCGATTCCGCCTGCCGACTCGTTACTGAGCCCCGTCGATTACTACCACCTCCTCCGGACCGGGACCGATCACGATGCAGTAGTCGCCGTACGCGAGGCGAACGGTGACGGCGGCGCTCGACTCGAGGACGGCGGTCAGCGCCTCGGGGTCGACGGCCTCGTACAGCGGCGGCAAGGCCGACCGATCACAGTCCTCACGGGCCGCGATACGTTTCAGCGCCGTGGCGAGTGCTGGATGCATGGTGATCGGTAGGGAGCTCGAAGACCGTCGTCGCGAACGTCGTCTGACAGTCCGGACACGTAGCCGGGTCGTCGGTCGTCGCGATACGGATATCGGTACCACAGTCGCAGTGGATGGTGATTCTCGAGACCATGTGTCGTTCGATCGGAGGCCCCGACACAGCGGAACACAATCCAGCGAGCGCGCCAGTCGCAGCTGCGAGTAGTCGGCGGGACGTCGGCACATCTTTATTTCGCCGCTGTCAATGGTGGATTGCTCCCGCTTTGCGGGGGCTCTGTGCGAGCCGGAGTGTTTGGGTGATGCTACGCACTCCGGCTCGGCGCACTTTCGTGCGCATTCGTACGGTACGCAACCAACCCTAAAGAACGTTAGGATATTGACTTGTTGGGCCGGAATCGTCGCTCCGGGACGTGAGTTTCTACGGGCGGAAGACAGAGTGTGGCTCCGACGGGTATCCTCCGTGGACCGTCGATTGCCTCCTTCCTCGAGTCTCTTGAGGGAGAAGATCGGGACGACGCTCGAGCGATACGGACAGGTCAAGCAATTATCGGAACTCCCGCAATATCTCCGAGAAGTATCCAAATTGACCCTGCTGAATACAGAGGATGGAGTCAGCGCGAAGTGATCCGCTCGGCCACCCCTGGCGTGGTATGACCGGCTTCGCTTGCGTTTTACCGGGTCTGCAAAACACTCGTAGGACTGGAAACCCAACGGCCACCAAATGCAGTCCATCGTTGAGTCTCTCGAACCCAATGTTCCTTATCGCGTGAGAACGCGGCTCGGTCCCTTGATTACCCGACTTGGGCGAATCCTCGGACAGCCCGACTACCGCCTTCGTGACACCGAATATGTCGGCACCGTCCAGCAGCCGCTGGACGAGTTCACAGAGACACTCCAGAAACACGGCTTCGAGTGGGACCCGCTGGCGTGGTATCACCAGCCGCCAGTTGGGTCAGAGCCAAATGGTAGCTGGGCGTATCGACGGGCCTTGCTGGCCGATAGACAGATCCACGCCATCCTCATCGCCCACTCGCCAGAGTACATCGACGTTTTCGCCCACGAGGAGTACAACTGGCTGCGACACCCGATCAAACACCTCCGGCAGGTCGGCATCAAGCGGAAAACCGGTCGTAACAAAATGCGGAAATGGATCGAGAGTCACGGCATAGAAGTCGATGTCAATTCGCGTCGCCGGCGACGAGTCACACAGGCGAAAAAATACTTCCACAAATGCCTTGCGTCCATCATCCAGTAGCATGGGTTCAATCCAACCCCCCGAAGAAGCAGAGCGAGCTGCGCCACGCGCCGTATTTTCCGGGAATTACCCCTCGATAGCTCGGAGTTCGTCGTCGCCGGTTTCCCGATGAGAGATACACGCCCTCTATACAGCACAAACCCCAGGCATCATCTGAAGGTAATAGAAATTCTGCCACTCATTTCGCAGATGAAATTACTGGAGAAATTCGCAGATTTCACCACCATAGCACTCTAGAAAGTAATACTTGATACATCCACACGAAGTCCCAGATTACGGAACTCGAGTTCCCGTATCCGATCACGAACACGGTTCGGCCGTGTTCAGCTCCTCGCGGTCGACGTTACGGTGGCTGCTTCGCTCGAGCCACCCCGAGAAGAGATGATCTCACTCAACTCGAGTCGACTAAATTGCAAATCAATCAAAAATCGCACTCGAGCACGTCGAGAAGTGAGGCTATTCGGCTTCGGGAATCGCCGCGTCGTCGACGTACGGCAGTTCTCGAGCCTTATCCCGGACCGCGCCGGCGTTGGACTTCATCAGCGCCGTCGTGTCCCAGACGCCGTCGACCAGCGCCTTGCGCTGGGCGTCGTCGACGGTGACGTCGATCGTTTCGTCACCGTAGGTGACCGTCTCCGCTTCGACGTCGATGTCGATCTCGCCGTCGGGGTTCGCGTCGACCCAGTCCTGCAGGGCCTCGATCGTCTCGCTGTCGGCGGTGACGGTCGGAATGCCGAGGGCCAGACAGTTGCCGGCGAAGATCTCGGCGAAGCTCTCGCCGATGATCGCGTCGATTCCCCAGCGCATCAGCGCCTGCGGCGCGTGCTCGCGGGAGGAACCACAGCCGAAGTTCGAGTTGACGACCAGCACCGAGGAATCCTGATAGCGCTCCTCGTTGAACGGGTGCTCCTTCTGGTTGTCGTCGTCGTCGAAGCGCAGGTCGAAGAACGCGAACTCGCCCAGTCCGTCGAAGGTGACGACCTTCATGAACCGCGCGGGGATGATCTGGTCGGTGTCGATGTCGTTGCCTCGGATCGGGACGCCCGAGCCGGCGACGTAGTTGACTTCCGGAATCTCGACTTCGCCTCCGCCGTCGGTTCGGACCTCCCGAACCTCGGCGTCGCTCGCGGGCATCTGCCCGCTCGCGTTCTCCGAGGACTCGCTTCGCTCGTCCTCGCGACTCATGCCAGGTTCACCTCCTTCAGATCGCGCACGTCAGAGACCTCGCCGGTGATCGCTGCGGCCGCGACCATCCGGGGGCTCATCAGCACGGTCCGCCCGTCCTTCGATCCCTGTCGGCCGACGAAGTTCCGGTTCGAGGAGGAGGCACAGGCCTCGTCGCCCTCGAGCTGGTCCTCATTCATGCCGAGACACATCGAACAGCCGGCGTTTCGCCACTCGAAGCCGGCCTCCTCGAAGGTGTCCTTGAGGCCCTCCTCCTCGGCGGCGCGCTGGACGCGCTGGCTGCCGGGGACGACCATCGCGCGGACGTCGTCGTCGACCTGCCGGCCCTCGACGATCCGGGCGGCGCGTCGCAGGTCCGGCAGGCGGGCGTTCGTACAGGAGCCGAGGAAGGCCACGTCGATGTCGTATCCCTCCATCGTGTCGCCGGGCTCGACGCGCATGTGTTCCTGTGCGCGCCGGGCCGTGTCCTGCTTCTCCTTCGGGAGCGACTCCGGCTCCGGGATCGGATCGGAGATGCCGATCCCCTGTCCGGGCGTGGTCCCCCAGGTAACGACCGGCTCGAGTTCGTTCGCGTCGATGTGGACGACGTCGTCGTATTCGGCGTCCGCATCGGAGCGAATGGACTCCCAGTACGGTTTGAGCTCGTCGAACTTCTCCGGATTCTCCTGGAAGTAATCAGTCTCTTTCATCCACTCGTAGGTGGTCTCGTCGGGGTTGACGTACCCCGCGCGAGCGCCGCCCTCGATGGACATGTTACAGATCGACATCCGCCCTTCCATGCCGAGGTCCTCGATGGCCTCGCCGGCGTATTCGTAGACGTAGCCGACGCCGCCCTCGGTGCCGAGCCGGCGGATGATCTCGAGGATGATATCCTTCGCTTCGACGCCGTCGCCGAGCTCGCCGTCGACCTGGATCTTGCGGACCTTCTGTTTCTCCATGGCGACGGTGCCCGTCGCGAGCACGTCGCGGATCTGGGAGGTCCCGATGCCGAACGCGAGCGCGCCGAAGGCGCCGTGGGTCGAGGTGTGGGAGTCGCCACAGACGATCGTCTTACCGGGCTGGGTGATCCCCTGCTCCGGTCCGATGACGTGGACGATCCCCTGATCGCCCGTCGTCGGGTCCGAGAAGTCGATGCCCGCCTCGCGGACGTTCTCCTCGAGTTCGGCCATCATCTCCTCGGCCGCGTCCTCCTTGTAGGGGCGGGACTGATCGGCCGTCGGGACGATGTGGTCGACCGTCGCGTGGGTCAGCTTCGGGAAGGCGACCTCGAGGTCGCGCTCGCGGAGCATGCCGAAGGCCTGCGGGCTGGTCACCTCGTGGATGAGGTGGAGGCCGACGAACAGCTGATCCTGTCCGGTCGGCAGCGTGGTGACCTTGTGTCGATCCCAGACCTTGTCGTACAGTGTGCCCGTACTCATTCCTCTACTACCGTGTCGCTATCCGATCGTCCGTGTTCGGTTCCCCGCTCGAAGACGCGGTTCGCGTCGTCGGCTTCCTTCGGCGGCGTGTGATCGACGTCGCGCATCTTCCCGTCGGTGTCGGTGCTCTCGTTCTCGTCGGCCGCGGTCGCTTCCGGTTCGCCACCGTCTGCGGCGACGATCGGCCCGCGGTTGAACAGCCGGCCGGCCGTCTCCCCGGTGTAGGGATTGGTGTGGCTGACGTCGGCCATCGTGTCGGTGTTGTCGTTTGCTGTCATGAGTTCGTCCTCAGTCGTCCGCTTGCACTTCGACGGAGTCGTTCTCCGCTTCCGTCTCGTCCTCCTCGGCCCAGGCGAACAGGTCGCGCAGCCGTTCGCCGACCTCCTCGATCTCGTGGTTCTTCTCGGCCTCTCGGAGCTGGTTGTAGCTCGGGCGTCCGGCCTGGTTCTCGAGGATCCACTCGCGCGTGAACTCGCCGTTCTGGATCTCCTCGAGCGTCTCCTCCATGTTCTCCCGAACGTTCTCGTCGACGATGCGGTCGCCACGAGAGAGGCCGCCGTACTCGGCGGTGTCGGAGACGGAGTCCCACATCTCGGCGTGGCCGCCTTCGTACATCAGGTCGACGATCAGCTTGAGCTCGTTGAGACACTCGAAGTAGGCGATCTCCGGCGAGTAGCCGGCGTCGACGAGCGTCTCGTAGCCGTGCTTGACCAGCGAGGTGACCCCGCCACAGAGGACGGCCTGCTCGCCGAAGAGGTCCGATTCGACCTCCTCCTGGAACGTCGTCTCGATGACGCCCGCGCGGGTACAGCCGATCCCCTTCGCGTACGCGAGGGCGCGTTCGTCCGCATCGCCGGTCGTGTCCTGATAGACGGCCAGCAGACCGGGCGTCCCCTCGTCGTTCTCGTAGTTCCGGCGGACGAGGTGGCCCGGACTCTTGGGCGCGACCATCGTCACGTCGACGTCCTCCGGCGGCTCGATCTGGGCGTAGTGGATGTTCAGCCCGTGGGCGAACTGCAGCGTGTCGCCGGCCTCGAGGTTGGGCTCGATCGCGTTCTCGTAGACGTCCGCCTGCACGGTGTCGGGCACGAGCACGGAGACGTAGGACGCCTGCGAAACCGCGTCGGCCGGCGTCGTCACCGTCAGCCCGTCCGCTTCGGCGGCCGATCGCGAGGACGACCCCTCGCGGAGGCCGACGACCACGTTGACCCCGCTCTCGTGGAGGTTCAGCGCGTGGGCGTGGCCCTGGCTCCCGTAGCCGAGGACGGCCACGGTGTCGTCGTCGAGCGTCGATACGTCTGCGTCGTCGTCATAGTAGATGTCGGTGGTGAATTCGTCAGTCATCGTCAGCAACCTGTGAGTGGTGTCTGTCGTGATTCGCCTCGTCGGCGGGCTGTGCCGTCGAACTGGCCGCGGTCTGGTCGGTGCCGCGGGCCAGCGCCGTCGTCCCGGTTCGGGAGATCTCCCGCACGCCGAACTGGCTGAAGGTGTCGATCGCGGCCTCGATCTTCTGGCGCGCGCCGGTCACTTCGACCGTCGCCGTCTCCGGACTCGAGTCGACGGTCTTGCCGTCGTACATGTCCGCGACGGCGGCGACCTGGTCGGGGCGCTCGGCGTTAACTTTGATCAGCGCCAGCTCCCGACGCATCGCGTCGGGCTCGAGCTCGCGCACGGAGATGACCGGCACGAGCTTTCGGAGTTGTTTCTCGACCTGGTCGATGCCCGGGTCGGGCTCCTCGACGACGATCGTGATTCGCGCGCGATCCTCGTCTTCGGTGGGCCCGACGGTCAGGCTCTCGATGTTGAACTGCCGCCGCGAGAACAGTCCCGAGACGTCCGAGAGCACGCCGGGTTCGTGTTCGACCAGCGCCGAGATGACGGTGCGCCGGGGCTCGTATGTCGCTTCGACTTCGGGGTCGATGCGGATGCCCTGCTTGTTGCGCCGTCCCGCCGGGGTCGGTCGCTCCTCGGGTTCGGGGCCCTCGAGTCCGCGCTTCATAGCTGATCCTCCGCCAGCGCGAACTGGCCGTTGTCGCCGCCGCTCGGAACCATCGGGTAGACGTTCGCGTCGGGATCGATGTGGACGTCGATCACCGAGGGGCCGTCGTACGCGACGGCCTCTTCGATCGTGTCGGCGACCTCGTCGTAATCGTCGATCCGGAAGCCCCGCGCGCCGAAGGCTTCGGCGAGCTTGTCGAACTCCGGCATCCAGTCGTAGTCCGAGGCGGAGTGGCGGCCGTCGAAGAAGGCGTCCTGCCACTGTCGGACCATGCCGATGTACTCGTTGTTGAGCACGGCGACGGTGATGTCGAGGTCCTCGCGGACGGCGACCGACAGGCCCTGGAGCGTCATCAGGAACGAGCCGTCGCCGTCGACGCAGATGACTTCTTGGTCGTCGTCGGCCGCGAGTCGCGCGCCGATCGCCGAGGGCAGTCCGTACCCCATCGCGCCGAGGCCGTGACTCGAGACCCAGGTACGGGGCTCGGTGTAGGTCCAGTACTGGCAGGCCCACATCTGGTGTTGGCCGACGCCGGTCGTGACGATCGCGCGGTCGCTCGTGGCCTCGTCGAGCGCCTCGACGACGAACTCCGGCTGGACCGGCTCGTCCTCGGGCGCGTCGTAGGCCATCGAGTAGTCGGACTTCCACTGCTGGCACTGCGCGCGCCACTTCTTCGCTTCGGGCGAGGCGTCGACGGCCTCGCTCAGCTGCTCGACGACGGTTTCGGCGTCGCCGACCAGCGGGTAGTCAGCGTGGATGTTCTTCGAGATTTCCGCGGGGTCGATGTCGACGTGGATGACCTCCGCATCGGGCGCGAAGGTCTCGATGCCGCCGGTGAGGCGGTCGTCGAATCGCGTCCCGATCCCGATCAGGGTGTCGCAGTGGGTGATCGCCATGTTGGCGTACCCGGTACCGTGCATCCCCGCCATCTCGAGAGACAGCTCGTGGTCCTCGGGGAACGACCCGAGCCCGGGCATCGTGGTGAGAACCGGGATCTCGTGTTCGATGGCGAACTCGCGGCAGGCCTCGCTGGCCTCGCCCTTGATGACGCCGCCGCCGAGCATCAACACCGGCCGGGCGGCGTTCTCGATTCGTTCGGCCGCCGCATCGACGATCTCCGGGTCGGCCCGCTCCTGCACCTCGTAGGTGTCGGGCACGTTCGGCGCGTCTGGCTCCCGGTCCGTCTCGCCCTTGGTGATGTCCTTCGGTAGGTCGACTAGCGTCGGCCCCGGTCGGCCCTCGCCGGCGAGCGCGAACGCCTCGCTGACGTCGCTGCCGACGGTGTCCGAGTCGCTCGCGAACGTGTTGTCCTTCGTGATCGGGGTCGTGACGCCGGTCGTGTCGGTCTCCTGGAAGGCGTCGTTCCCGACGAACTCGGTCGGCACCTGGCCGGTCAGCGCGACCATCGGATCCGAGTCCATGTCGGCGTCCGCGATGCCGGTGACCAGGTTAGTCGCGCCCGGCCCCGACGTCGCGAGGCAGACGCCCGGCTCGCCCGAGACGATGCCGTAGGCGTCGGCCGCGTGGGCCGCGCCCTGTTCGTGGGCCATCGTCACGTGCGTGATATCGGAGTCGTAGAGCGCGTCGTAGACGGGCATGATCGCCCCGCCCTGCACGCCGAAGGCGTACTCGACGCCCGCGTTCTCGAGTGCGCGAATGACTGATTCGGCACCCGTCGTAACGGGCTCCGTCGCCTCGGACCCGGTCTCCGCGGCGTCCTCGGTGGCCGCGTCGGGCGCGGCGCTGTCGGTGATCTGATCGTCGTCCTGTTCCTCTTCCGCTGGCGGAACCTTCGCTGCGCGTTCGCTCATTGGCTATCTCCCGCCGTTTGCTGGCGATCGAGTGGTGTACGGTAGTGTGTCATCTGGTGGATCGGTGATCGCTCGGAGAACGATGCAATTCGGGTCCGACGGCTACGAAGTACTGAGAGTGGGGCTAGAACGCCCCTACAATACGAATCGAAGCGAGCGCGCTGCTGTCGACCGTGCGAACGCGAGCCGACAGTGGAGCGCGGACCGTCATTATTGGTACTGTAGCTCCCTCGAGGATCATAATCCTTACGAGTCGCGCGGTCCCGAGCGCTGGAGCGCGATAGGCGGTGCTCGCGGACGGGAGCAAACGGGGAGGACATTCCTCAGATGCGCACCTCCTCCTCCTCCTCGTGCTGACGTTCGATGTCAGCTTCCTCGGCGAAGCGCTCGAGGTCGTCGACCGTGACTCGGCGCTTCTCGGCCCCGTAGTCTTTGACGCGACGGGTGACCGCCCGGACCTGATCGTCGGTGGGCTCGAAGCCGCGCTCGACGAGTCGCTCGCGGACCGAGTGGGTTCCGGTGTGTTTCCCCATGACCAGTCGGCGTTCGGCACCGACCATCTCGGGGGTCATGACGCCGGGTTCGAAGGTGTCGGAGTTCTCGATGACGCCGGCGGCGTGGATGCCGCTCTCGTGTGAGAAGGCGTTGGCACCGACGACGGGCTTGTTGCCCGGCGTGTCCATGCCGCTTTTCTCCTCGACGAGGTTCGAGAGCTCGGTGATGCGCGTCGTGTCGATACCGGTATCGCACTGGTAGAGCGACTCGATGGCCATCACGTACTCCTCGTAGGCGGCGTTGCCGGCGCGCTCGCCGATCGAGTTGACCGACACCTGCGCCTGCGCTGCGCCCGCTTCGACGCCGGCCAGCGCGTTGGCGGTGGCCAGCCCGAAGTCGTCGTGGGTGTGGACGTCGACCCGCGCGTCGGTGTGGGCACAGACCTTCTCGATCATGGCCCGGAATCGGGTCGGCGTCGCGACGCCGCAGGTATCGGGAATGTTGATCCAGTCGGTTCCCGCCTCGGTGACCGCTTCGATCACGTCGATCAGGAACGCCTCGTCGGTTCGGGTCGCATCCATCGGCGAGAACATGCAGGTCACGCCCGCGTCTTTGATGCGTTCGACCGACTCGACTGCGCGCTGTACGACTTCCTCCCGGGTGGCGTGCATCGAATCCTCGATCTGGACGTCGCTGGTGGACACGAACGTGTGCACCATCTCGACGCCGGAATCGAGCGCCGCCTCGATGTCACCGTCGACGACGCGGGCTAAGCCGCAGGTCGTCGAACTGGTGGACGAAGCGATATCACGAACGGCCTCGAACTCCGCGTCGGAGTTGACGGGGAACCCGGCCTCGATGACGTGGGTTCCCATCTCGTCCAGCACGGACGCGATCTGCCGTTTGTCGTCGTAGGAAAACGATGTGCCGGGCGACTGTTCGCCGTCCCGGAGGGTCGTATCGAAGACACGTGCTGACTCTATTTCGTCAGTGGAATCTAACGTGCCCTGGAAGAACTCGACCCCCCTGACTGTTGTCAGAGGATGGGCTGTCTTGTGAAGACATTGTATCTGAACCCGAGGTGCGACGATATATATAAACCTATCGCTGTGGGCGGTACCGTTCGTCGTTCGCCACTGTCACGATCAGCCGTATCGATCGAAAACCGCAAGAAAGCGACGACCTATTATTAGGCTGTATGTCCTAATATTGTCTAGGCTTCGTCGAGCGATCGGTCCGATAATCGACGATCCGACGCGAAGAACCAGTGATTCGGTCCCCATCGGCTCGCTCGAGCGCTGGCGCGCGGTCGTCGATCGACGTTCGGTCACCGCGGACGGCTATCCGAGGGTTGAAGTTCATTTTCCAATCGTTATAATTGAATTATTGGATACGCGTCCATCGCTCGCGGAGGGACCGCACGGACCGACGCGAGGGCGGAACGGAGTCGACGAGATCGACACTGCCGCGACTCACGATAATCACGACGAGTGCTCAGTCGATCGAGCGAACGGAACCCGACGCGGACGATGCGAGTACGCGTGTCAGCATTTTATACGCGGTCGTGGTACGACGGTGCGCATGACGACCGACGAGATCACAGACCTGCTGACCGGGGCGTACATCGACGAACTCGAGACCGTAATGAATTACCAGACCAACGCCATCGTCCTCGACGGCATCCACGCCGAGGAGGTCAAGACGAGCCTCGAAGAGGACATCCAGGAGGAGCTCGACCACGCGCGGATGCTCGGCGAGCGCCTGAAGCAACTCGACGAATCGCCGCCGGGCTCTGAGTCGTTCGAGGCCAACCAGCACAGCCTGCAGCCGCCCGAGGACACGACCGACGTCCAGTCGGTTATCGAAGGAGTCCTCGAGGCCGAGGAGGACGCCATCGAGACCTACCGGTCGCTGATCGAGGCCGCGACCGAGGCGAACGACCCCGTCACGGAGGACGTGGCGGTGACGATCCTCGCGGACGAGGAGGCCCACCGGACCGAGTTCCGCGGGTTCCAGAAGGAGTTCCCGATGGATTGACCGAGCGAAGCCGTGAACGACCGGGATCGAGGGGCGAAGTAACTCTAAAGCCGTGATCAGTGAGCGGGCAGAGTAGGGAATAGCATCCGCGAGCGAACGGAGTGAGCGAGCGGGCCGACGACTGACCTGAAGGCGTCGCTTTGCGACGCCGGAAGGGAAGGAGGAGTGCTTTTGATCAACCTTTTGCCGAGTGCGGTCGCAAAGCGACCGCACGTGGTTCGAGACGCCAAAGGCGTCTCGTCATCACGAGAGAGCGGAGCTCTCTCGAACGACAGTGAAAAAGGTTGATGCCGAACGTTTTTCTCGTCCCGGTTCGACCCACCCGGTATGAGCGACTTCGACCTCGACCTCCGAGCGGTCGAGGAACACATCGACGACGAACTCGAGCTCGAGGGGAGCATCATCCTCGGCGTCCTGGACGGCGAGACACCGGCCGACGAGTGGCTCGAGGCGATCTCGAAGGGGAACGTGCTGATTCTGAACGTCGAGGGGGACGTCAACGAATTAGCCGCCGGATTCGCCCGGGATATCAGAGAGGCGGACGGAAACCTCGTCCACTTTCGGGGCTTTCTGATCGTGACGCCGCCGGGTGTGGAGGTGAGTACGGACCGGCTGTGACGACCGGACGGAAAGCGAGTAATGCGGTTCGGCAGTGGTGCGGCTCCCGTTGACTGCCGTCGAAGCAATTATATTTTTCTCACGACAGGTGGAAACATGGTTACGGTCGACTCGAAGGGGCGAGTCGTTCTCCCACAGGAGGTGCGAAATCGTCTCGGAATCTCGCCGGGAACCGAAGTCGAAATTCGAGAGGAGAACGGAAAGGCGGTCGTCGAACCGGAAGACGAACCCGACCGGATCGTCGACGACTTCGAGCGACTGATCGACGATGCCGCCGCGTACGGAACTCGAGACTCCTACGAAGATCTGGATTCCCAATCGAAGCACCACGCGGACGCGATCAAACGACACGCGAACGAGCATTCACCGGATGACGAGTGACGAACCGTATCCGTTCGATGTCGGTGGGACAGCGCTTGCACACACGAATACGCCGGTGAGTGATGATCCGCTTTCTTATCGAGGTCTCTCGGTAAACGTCAGGAAGTGGCCGTCCGGGTCGCGAACGACGATTTCTTCGTCGCTCTCCCGCACGACCGACTGCACACGATCACGCACCGCCTCGAGCGCCGCCCCGGGATCGGCCGTCTCGAATCCGAGATCGACGTGGACGCCGCCGCGGGCGTCGGCGATGCCCAGATGCGGTTCCCAGAGCTCGAGGGCCATCGGTCCGTGAAGCCGAATCCGCTTGCGGCTATCACCCTCGTCGACCGTCTCGAACCCCAGATCCTCGTAGAACGCCCGTGCGCGGTCGAGGTCCTCGACCTCGAGAACGACTTCGAAGATCCCGTCGATTCCCGGGCCGGCGACGTCCTGCTGGCCGAGTTCGACGCAGTTCCCGTCGGGATCGTACAGGTACAGCGATCGCGCGGGGCCGAACTGCGCTTCCTCGAGCTCGTACTCGCGGCCGAGCCGCTCCCACCAGTCGTCGTACTCGGATTCGGGAATCGAAAACGCGTAGTGAGTATGCAACCCGCCGCGCGGAAAGCCGTCGGGGCGGCGGAGCAGAAGGTCGGTCTCGCCGGCCTCGAAAGCGAGTTCGTCGGCCCCGCGTTCGCGGACGGTCAATCCCAGCCGCTCCTCGTAGAACTCCCGCGCCGGCTCGAGGTACTTGGCCTCGAGCGCGAGCCAGGCCAACCCGGTTAGCATGGGGAAACGTACGCGAAGCGGATGCATAGAACCGTCGCCGAGGGCGATACCCGGAGGAACCGAACACACAGCGGCTGAGGGTCAATCTGCCGGTCCGCTACAACGGCCGACCACCGACGCACCGTTCACCCACGCTTATGGGGTTACGTAACGTAACCGTCTGTATGAGTTCACGTGCCGACGAGCGACCGAGTGAGTTCGAGGAAATCGACCGATTCGACGGCGGCGTCGGCTGGATCACCTATCCGGATGAGACGATGCGACGCGCCAGTCACGCCCTCGAGATCGACGGCGAGGTCTGGGTGTTCGATCCCGTGGACGCAGCGGGAATCGACGAGCTCTTCGCGGAGTTCGGCGACGTCGCCGGTGTCGTCGTCATGCTCGATCGACACAAACGCGACGCCGCCGCCGTCGCGGATCGCCACGACGTGCCGGTGTACGTCCCCGAGTTCTTCGAGGGAGTCAGCGAGGACCTCGACGCGGCGGTCGCCCGCTTCGACGACGAGCTTTCCGACACCGGACTCCGGGCGATTCCCCTGATCGACAACCGCTTCTGGCAGGAAGTCGCGCTCTACGACCCGACCGACGGAACGCTCGTGGTTCCCGAAACGGTCGGCACGAGCGACTACTTCCTGGCCGGCGACGAGGAGCTCGGCGTCCATCCGATGTTGCGGCTGAATCCGCCCCGAACACCCCTCCGCGGCGTCGCTCCAGAACGGGTCCTCGTCGGCCACGGCCCCGGTGTCATGGCGGATGCATCGCGAGCGCTCGAGGACGCGCTCGCCGGCTCCCGCAAGCGAACCCCGCGACTGTACGCGGAGATGGCCCGCGCGCTCCTGCCGGTCTAACGGACAGCCGGGAGCGGTCCACCGCCACACCCGCTGGGCATACACCTAACTGCTAGCCACCCGAAACACTCCTGTGGTCTACGTAACCCGCGGACTCGTCGACGTCCTACTGGACCTGGCCAGCGATGCCGACCCGAGCGGCGTGACGACCGGCGTCTCTATCACCAGCGCGAGCGAGCTCGAGGGTGCGGACGATCTCCCCCCTGACACACCGGTCTTTACCGACTTCTTCCTTCCCGATCCGGGCAACTCAGTCAACGCGGTCTTCGGTGTCAATCTGTCGACCCCCGCCGGACAGACACAGGGACGGTTCGTCTCTCACCCCGTCGGCGAACTCGAAGTGACGCGGCGGGACGATCTGGCACAGGTCGTGTTCGTCGCGGTCCCGCCGTGGGACGTCGACGAGAATTCCTTCGCCGCGTTCGATCGGAGCGGCGAGCGCCAGCCACTCGAGATCGTCGACGCGTCGCCGCCGGGCCAGTCGCTGTCGGACTGACTCGACGGCTATCGAGGACGGCGACGGGTCACTACTCGAGGTAGCCCAGTCCGCGGAGCTGTTCGGTGATCTCTTCGAACTCCGCTTCGGTGAGTTCCCCCTCCTTCTGGTGCTGAATGACGATGCTCCGGAGCAGGAATCGGACGAGGTCGCTCGTGCTCTGGAAGCTCGTCCCCTCGATGGTGTCCTCGACGCGATCCGCGAGGTCCTTCGGGATCGACACCGTGGTGTACTCGGTCATATACCACACTCCGTCGCAGTCCCCAAAGGAGTGTCGACAGGGCGACGGCTCGCACCCCCGTTCGACGAGGTGTCCGAGCCCGGTGTTCGATACACGGCCGCATTCTCAGCGGACAAAACGTCCGTGTTTCCAGCGGTCATTACACATCGCCGATCGATCCGTGCAGCGGTCGCGAATACTCGTCCGCCTCCACAGCCATTTTTATATCCGGCTCCGTAGCGAGAGGTATGGGAGTCCGGCCACCATCGAGCGGAGACGACGAGGAACCCGACAGCATCGAGTTCGGTATCGCTGCCGTCGACGCCCATCTCAAGCGTTCCGACCTCTCCTTTCCGGCCACGAAAGGCGACGTCAGGGCCGAAATCGGCCACGAGCGCATCCCGTACGACGTCCACGGAAACGAGGTCCCGCTGGGCGAGATGCTCGCCGAAGTCCCGACCGAGCAGTTCGATTCTCGGCAGGAACTGTTGAACGCGCTCCACCAGCCCTTCGAGGAGTACCGTCGGAACAACTCGAACGGCGTCGTCGCGCAGGTTCGCGCGCTGTTGCCCTTCTGAAGTCGGCTTCTGGAAACCGCTCGGCCACTCGTCGCCCCGTCCGATCACTCGTTTCGGTCGTCTCGAGCGATCCGCTCAAGGCGGCGACGCTGCTCGCGGTGTAGCGTGACGAGCATATCCGAGAGGACGCCGAACATGAGTAGCTGGACGCCCAGCAGGATCGCGGCCGCCGAGGCGAGTGCCATGACTTCGTGACTCTGGTGGTACTGCACCCACTCCCAGAGGACGTACATCGCGATGAGACCGCCCGAGAGGATGCCGGTGACTCCCAGGCTTCCGAAGTAAAAGAGGGGATTGTTCGTCTTGGCCAGCGAGTACAGCGCGAGCAGGATCGTTCCGCCGTCTTTGACCGGGTGGAGGTTCGTCTCCGACTCGTCGGGACGTGCACTGTAACTGACCGGGACGACCGTGGTTTCGACGCCGTGTTTGACGCATTCGACCGCGAGTTCGGTTTCGATCGTGAACCCGTCCGAGTCGAGCGAGAGCCGTTTGAACGACTCGACGGTAAACGCCCGGTAGCCCGACAGAATGTCCTCGTAATTCGCCCCGTGAACGAACCCGAACGCGCGGTTTATCATCCGGTTCCCGAACCCGTTCAGCGCCCGCATCGCATCGTCGTCCATCTCGGCGAAGCGATTGCCGATCACGTGTTCGTACCCGCGAGAGAGCGGTTCGAGCATCGTGTCGGCGTCGGCCGGATCGTACGTTCCGTCGCCGTCGAGCATCAAGACGTAGGGGACGGTGATGTGCTCGAGCGCTTCCCGGACCGCCTGGCCCTTGCCGTCACCGGACTGGACCAGCACGTCCGCGCCGTGGTCGCGAGCGATCTCACGGGTCCCGTCGGTCGAATCGCCGTCGACGACGAGGACGTTCGCGTATCCCTCGTCGCGGAAGCCCTCGATCACGTCGGCGATCGTCGCCGCCTCGTTGAGCGTCGGGATGAGAACGCAGACGTCGTCGGGCGAGATTTCGTCGGCCTCCTCCGAGACGGCGATCGTCTCTCCGCCATCCGAGAGACCGCTTGAGCCCGTGCGAACCGCATCGTCTTCCATCGGGCACAACTCCCCCTCCGAACCGCAAAAGGCTACTGATTGACCGGTGGTGGGTCTGCGACACGGGTCCGACCACCGTGAGTCGGTCGATCGCTACCAGGTCAATCCCTCGTAGACCTCGAGGGCGTCCTCGTCGACGTCGATCCGTCGGCCGTCGACCAGGACCCGGCGGGCCATGCCGTCGAACGAGAGCCCGTCGAACTCCGGCCAGTCGGTCGCGACGACTGCGCCGTCCGCGCCCTCGAGCGCGGCCTCGGCGGACGCGGCGTACTCGATGTCGGGATAGTCGGGCCGCACGTTCTCGATCGCGACCGGATCGGCGGCGACGACGTCCGCACCGCGATCCGTCAGGTGATCGATCACGTCGAGCGCGCGCGACTTGCGGACATCGTCGGTGCCGGGCTTGAACGACAGTCCGAGGACCGCGATTCGGGCCCCCTCGAGGGGGACGTGTTCTTCGAGCAGATCGACGAGCCGTCGTGGCTGGGCGTCGTTGACGGTAACCGCCGCGTCGAGGAGCGCCGGTTCGTACCCCTGATCGCGAGCGCCGGCCCGCAAGGCGTTGACGTCTTTGGGGAAACACGAGCCGCCCCACCCGAGGCCCGACCGCATGAATCGCTCCGAGATCCGATCGTCGAGGCCGACCGCCTCGAGTACCTCGTAGGCGTCCGCGTCGTACTCCTTCGCGATGTTCCCCAGCTCGTTGACCAGCGAGACCTTCGACGCGAGGAAGGCGTTGTTCGCGTACTTGATGAGTTCGGCCTCGCGAACGTCGGTCTCGACGAGATCCGTTCCCTGTCGATCGAGAATCGGTGCGTACAGTTCGCGGAGCGTCTCTGCCGCCCCGTCGCTCGAGGCTCCGAAAACGATCTTGTCCGGCTCGAGGAAGTCCTCGACCGCAGTTCCCATCCGGAGGAACTCGGGATTCATCGCGATCTCGAGGCCGTCACCGATCGCGGTTCCGGATTCCGCCTCGAGGACCGGGCCGACGACGTCCTCGGTCGTGCCGGGCAGGACCGTACTCTTGACGACCACGAGGTGGTCGCCGTCCTCGTCGGCGAGCGCGCGGCCGAGCGACTCCGCGCCGGCCCGCATGATCGCGAGGTCGAGACTGCCGTCCTCGGACTGGGGCGTCGGCAGACAGAGGAAGGTGACGTCCGTCTCGCGAACGGCATCGTAGTCCGTCGTCGCGCGGAGACTCGAGCCGGCGTGGTCGGCGATTCGTTCCGCGAGACCCGACTCGTGAATCGGAGCCTCGCCGGCGTTTATCGCCTCGACGATGTCCTCGTCGATTTCGATGTTGATCACGTCGTGGCCGATATCCGCGAGACAGGCGGCGACGGTTGTGCCGACGTAACCGCTGCCGACGATGGAAACGTTCATGGAATTTGCAAGGGAGGGCGGTGATTAGTCCCTTTTGGGTTTCCGTCGAGTCAGTGGCCAGTTCGAGAACTGGGCCGTCGATCGAGGGACGGTCGCTACTGTTCGACCGGCTCGGGCTCTTTCTCGGTGAGTCGCTCCTCGGCGCGGTCCCTGTCTTCGGGGTAGCCGACGTCGATACGCCAGCCGTCCATCCGGATCGCATCGATGGTACGACCCGACTGAATGAGCAGATCGATCGCGTCCGGCAGTTCGTACTCCCCGCGATCCGACGGCTGAACGAGGTGACAGGCGTGGAAAATTTCGGGCGTGAACGTGTAGAACCCGGTCATGACGAGGTTCGACGGGGGATCCTCCGGTTTCTCCATCACTTCGACGATCTCGCCATACTCGTTGGTGTCGAGCACGCCGTACCTCGAGGCTTCCTCGTAGGGAACTTCCTCGACGAGGAACGCGGCGTCGGCGCGCTCTTCTCGCTGGCGGTTGATCACGTCGCCGAGGTTCGCTCGAAAGACGTTGTCCCCCAGCATGAGCATGAAGTCGTCGTCGATGTGGGGCTCCGCCTGGAGGATGGCGTGAGCGAGCCCGAGTTGTTCGCGCTGATGAGCGTAGGTGATCGGGACGCCCTCGTACTCGTCGCCGTAGCGTTCGATGATCTTCTCTTTCATGTAGCCGACGACGAGAACGAACTCGGTCGCGCCGATCTCGATGAGGTTGTCCATGACGTCCTCGATGAGCGGTTTGCCGTCGACTTCGACGAGGACCTTCGGCTTGTCGTCGGTGAGCGGCCGGAGGCGGGTTCCCTTCCCCGCGGCCAGCACGACTGCTTGCATATGCACCTGATTCTACTTGAGTATTATATGTCTTCGGGGATGGTTGATCCGGCCATCGACTGCCTCGTCGCATCGGAACACGTGTGAGTGATCAGCACCGAGCCCGTCACCTGCTCGGGAACGATCACGTTACCGAATGATCGTTTGCATCGATCGAAAGAGGGGAGTCTTCCGATGGATCGTCGGTACCGGTCGAAAACATGGTATTGATAGGTCGACGGTAGTAACTCAATGCTACCCCCGGCCCGCAAGTGACAATCAATGAGATACGGTCACACTTCGATAGTGAATTTCCTGTCGCGTCTGGTAATGTCTCTCTCGGGCTTCGTCGCCACAATCGTCCTCACACGGACCCTCGGTCAGAACCAGTACGGAACGTATGTGGTCGTTCTATCGGTTCTGGCGTGGGTGGCGATGGTCGGCAAACTCGGGCTCCCGCAGGCGATCCGAAAGCGAGTAAGCGAACCAAACGAAGGCAACTACGTCGTTTCCGGTGCGATCGCCCAGTTCGGATTGTACGTGGTCGTAGCTGTCTTTCTCTGGCTCGCGCGTCCCTATCTAAACGAGTTCATGGGGCTCGAGGCGACGTGGGTGTTGATTGCGATGTTAGCGACCCAGCTCGGATTGATCTTCGTTCAGTCAGTCCTCGACGGTCAACACCTCGTTCACGTTTCCAGCATCCTCACACCGGTCGAATGGACGGGTCGTAGTCTCGTTCAGGTCGGGCTTGTTCTCTCCGGATTCGGAATTGCGGGCGCGTTTGCCGGATACGTCATCGGCGCAATCGTTGCGACCGTTATTGGCTTGTACTTTATAACCGTTCCCGCTACATATCCGTCCCGGGGAGATTTCTCTCGGCTCAAGACGTACGCACAGTTCTCGTGGCTGGGTTCAATCAAAGGGCGGACGTTTATGTCGATGGACACGCTCATTCTGGCCGTCTTCGTCTCGAACAGTTTCATCGCCGTCTACGAGATTGCGTGGAATCTCGCGTCCCTATTCGCGATTTTCGGTGCATCCATCTCTCAAACGCTCTTTCCGGAGATGAGTAAGATTTCGTCGGAGTCCGGTTCCGACGCGGAGATCGTCGAGCTATTGCGTATGAGTCTCGCGTACTCCGGATTGTTCATCATCCCGGGGCTCGTCGGAAGCGCCCTCGTGGGAGATGTCGTGTTGACGATCTACGGTTCGGGATTCTCCGTTGGATACTACCTCCTCCTCGTGCTCACGTTCGCACGACTCCTCTACGGATACATGGAGCAATTTCTGAACACCATCGATGCCATTGATCGACCGGATCTCACGTTCTACATCAACGCCATCTTCGTTGCGGTGAACACCGTTTTGAACGTCGTCCTTACCTGGAGGTTCGGCTGGTACGGCGCAGCAGTGGCGACTACGGTATCCGCTGGATTGGGACTCGTCCTCGGATATTATTACGCCAGCCAAGTTATCGATGTCGTCGTGCCGCTCGGTGAAGTCGCTAAACAGTGTTCCGCTGCCGGAATCATGGCCGCTGTCGTGCTCGTCGGTCGTGTTCTGCTCGGTGACACCCTACCGATCGTTATCGTGCTCGTCGGAATCGGTGCGACGATCTACTTTTCGGTCTTGTTCGTTCTCTCCCGACAATTCCGGAGAACTGTTCGTGAGAACCTCCCGTTTACACTCCCCGTTGTCGCACCGGAGTAGACCGGTTATTTCATCACCGTCCGTTCGCCTACGGAGCGTATATGCAGACGAACGTCCGATCGTGGCTCGCGGAGATGTGGGAACACTTCCGCGATAATCCCGCCCGTGCTCCGCTTTACGTCGTCTACACGTGGTATCTGATGGCGTGGTTCGGAATTACCTCCAGACGTCCCATCGGTACGAACGTCTACGAGCGAGAGTGGGATGTTCTGATCGTACTCGATGCGTGCCGAGTCGATACGCTTCGGGAGGTTGCGGATGAATACGATTTTATCGACACCGTCGACGAGATGTGGTCCATCGGGAGCCATTCGGCCGAATGGCTCGCACAGACCTTTTCGGAGACCTATCGCTCGGAAATAGAACGAACCCAGTATATTACCGGAAATCCACACACCGACCGCGTACTCGATCAGCGAATGACCCCGCCGATGAACAACACGACCGCTATCGATTTCTCGAGATGGGACTTCGTCGATACCGAGGCGTTCGAATCGCTCGAGATGGTGTGGGAAGATCGGTTGGACGAGACGTATCGCGTCACCCTTCCGGGTGTGATGACGGATCACGCGATTGCGGCCGGACGAACACGAGATCCGGAGCGGCTGATCGTCCACTATATGCAACCACACCTCCCGTACATCGGGCGAGCATTCAGGGACGGGCGCGGTCCGACAGACGTAGAGATGGACGGGTATGAGAAACTGGAATCCGGTGAGAGCGATAGAGAGACGGTCTATGAACTGTATACGGAGACGCTTCGACTCGTATTGGACGAAGTGGAAGTACTCCTGAAGAACATCGATGCCGAACGCGTCGCGATCACTGCGGATCACGGGGAAGCGTTCGGTGAGATGCGTGCATACGGCCATCCGGAGGGGTTCCCACATCCAATCGTAAAAAAAGTTCCGTGGGTAGAAACCTCCGCTCGAGACACGCAGACGCGGGATCCCGATTTGGAGGCCAACCGTGGCGTGAGCGTGGATATCGAGGATCACCTCCAGGATCTTGGATACCGATGATTTTGCAGCAGCGATAACGAGGGCCAAAGAGACAGTGAACCGCTAGTATTCTTCGCACTGGATGAGCGGGTCAACGGACGATCATCGGTGTCGCTTCGATTCGCTACCGATATCCCCGAATCGGCATCGTTTTGATCGTCTGAAAGAACCCCTCAAGAAGAAATGGACGGATCGTTCAGGGAGTGGCTCACGGAACATCGGGAACAGCTTTCGTCGGACCCCGTACGCGGTCTGATGCACGCCGCGTTCACCGCGTATCTCGGGCTCTGGTACACCGGGACATCACGGCGGCCAGTTGGTACCCACATCTACGATGAAGACTGGGATTTGTTGGTCATCCTCGATGCATGTCGTGTAGACGTCCTCGAAACGGTCGCTTCCGAATACGACTTCATCGACACCGTCGACTCACGGTGGTCCGTTGGGAGTCATTCACACGAGTGGCTTTCGCAGACGTTCTCCGAGGACTACGGGGACGAAATAGCGAACACGGCATACGTAAGCGGGAATGGCCATACACACGAAACGTTCGTCACAGGGGACTATCCACCGGACGAAACCGTTCCCTTCTGCTGGCCGGACTGGCAAACCGTCGGTACCGACGATTTTGGCCAGCTCGACATGTTGTGGGAAACCGCCCATCAAGACGAGTTCGGGGTCCCGCCACGCGCCATCACTGATCGCACAGTCGAAGTCGCACGAGAGTCCGACTACGACAGACTGATCGCCCACTATATGCAGCCACATATCCCCTACATCGGGGCTGCGATCGACGAAAACCGGTCGCCAACGGAGGTAGAGGCAAGGGGGTGGAAACTCCTCGAATCGGGCGATGCGACACGCGAGGAGGTGTGGGAACTCTACGAAGAGACGCTTCGGTTCGTGCTCGACGATGTCGAGTTGCTCCTAGAGAACATCGATGCTGAGACTGTAGTCATTACAGCCGACCACGGAAACGCGTTCGGGGAGTACTCGATTCACGGACACCCGGAGGGAATGCTACTTCCGACGATCAAGAAAGTGCCTTGGATAACGGCGACAGCGACCGACGAAGAGACGTTTTCGCCGAGCGGAACGTATGCGGAGGTACAGGGCGAAAAAACGAACATCGAAGACCACCTTCGCGATCTCGGATATATGTGACAAACGAGCTCCGGAGGTGGAAGTCGGTCGATTCGCGGATTCGTTTCTCTCATTCCCACCGGCCTATCCGAGCCAGATACGTTCGGAAAGATGCAGCCTCAATCGGGCTGAACCGTACTTGTAGAATCGATGGCACTCCGGTAAGAGCTATACTACGCACATCCTGTCAATAATATATATCAAAAGGTATTTCGCACCGAAAGGATACCACAACCTCAATGAGTCGCCCGAATATTTTACTCGTCGTTCTCGATAGCGCTAACGCAAAACATACCGGAATACACGGATACGAACGGAACACGACGCCGTTTCTGGAATCGTTTCGATCCCGAGCGACGACGTACACACAAGCGAGGTCGCCGGGAATGACCAGCCTTCCGAGCCATACGAGTATTTTCACTGGGCTTTCCGTCGCCGAGCACGGTGTCCACGACCTATTAACGCACCAATTGAAACCGGGAGCGACGATCTGGGAGCAACTGCGCGACGAGTACGAGTATACGACCGGCGTGTTTTCGGACAACGTTAATTTGACCGGAGACGAGTCGTTGCGGTTCGCGTTCGATCACGCTGTCGGTCGACGGGGACAACTCTTTCCGTCGGCAACCGACCCCGATATATTCTTCAACAGTCCGGAGTACCTCGACGGTGACTCGAGCGGGAATAAGCACATCGCGTACCTCAAACGGAGTCTCTCCTCGGATCAGCCACTTCGATCTCTCGCCAACGGGGCAGCGGCGCAATTCAAGCGATCGTTTTCGTCTCCAACGATCGAACGGCTCCTCGATCAATCCGCCGAGCGGTTCGTCGACCCGTTCCTCTCGTGGACCGACTCGGTCGACGGACCGTGGGCAGCGTGTCTCAACCTGATGGACACACACGTTCCGTTCTATCCGAAAACCGAACACGACGACTGGGGTGGAACGGCGGTACAGCGAATGCAAGCCCGTATGAATCCCAATTCGTGGAAAGTGTACGGCGGTCAACACACCTGGGAAGAGTGGACCGCCCTCGAGGATCTGTACGACGGAACGATCAAACAGGCCGACCATCACATTAAAAGATTGATGCTTGGACTCGAAGCGAGGGACCAGTTCGACGATACGCTGGTAGTCATTACATCGGATCACGGTGAGGGCTTCGGTGAGCAAAGCCGCGTCCGTCCCGACTTACGGATCGCCGGCCATATCGTCGGTCTCCACGAGGCACTGCTCCACGTCCCACTCGTCGTTTCGTATCCCGGCCAAGAGACTGGAAGAGAGTACGACGACCTCGCGACGCTGCAAGCGTTCCCCGACGTAGTCGAATCGGTAGTCCAAGACGAGTGGTCTGACGATGGGTTCGTTGCCGACGATCCGGTACTCGTTTCGGGATCGACGATCGATAAAAAGGCAGAGAGCGAACAGCGGGCCGGTAAGTACTGCGAAAACACGGATCGATTCGAGGGCGACATCCGTACTGTATATCGCGAAGAGGACGGAACGATCCGGAAGTACCTCACCTGGGATGACGATGGTGTCGTCGTGGATGTATTCGACGCTCACACTGCCGAGACGGTCACCGGATCAGACCCGCGGGACGTCGTCCAGTCGGAGTTTTCACAACTCGAGAACGCGGGCGTCGTCCGAAAACAAGACAGTGCCTCTGCAGCGACGCTGAACCACCTCGAGGATCTCGGCTATGTATGAGTCCGGGAGCGTGCGCGGACGGATCGGCTTCGAAAAGACGAACTGAGGGGCACTCTACATGAAGGCAAACGAATTCGTCGAACGCATTGCAATGGACGTCGTCTCGGAGATCGATACGAACGGTTCCATGCCGGCAGGCCACAATGGACTGTATCAGGATCCGGAGACGAGCGTCCGAAATACGTCACACTGGCTGGTAGCGTTCTCGGAACTGTACGACCGGACGGGAAACTCGCAGTTCGAATCGGCGGCCCGTTCGATGGCCGCATTTCTCCAGAGCGACGAGGCACGCCCCGAAGGCGAAACGTTTCACCACCGTGATATCGACGGCAAAGACCAGTGTAACGGGCTGATCGGCCAGGCGTGGACCATCGAAGCGCTCGCAACCGCTGCACGGGTCTTCGAACGCGAAGAATTGGCAAACCTCGCACAGGACGTGTTCCTCACCCATCCACAGGACGAACGGACGGGTTTGTGGAAGCGAGTCGAAATCGACGGCCGCATACTGCCCTTTGACGCGACGTTCAACCACCAGATATGGTTCGCTGCTGCAGGTGGGCTACTCGCGGACCTCCCGTGGACGTCTCCCCGCGTCGACGATCGGGTTCGGACCCACTTGAACGAACTCGAGAACAACATTCGACTGTATCCTAACGGCCTGATATTCCATCCGCTCAAGCCGCCGCAGTCGCTTCGACGATACGCCCACCTCGTTCGAACCGACGAACGTGCTCGAATCGGACTGACGCTGTTGACGAGTAGCGTTCCGCTCCCCAGCCGTCGCCGGCAGCTTCGATGGAAGGCGATCGGGTATCACTCGTTCAATCTGTACGCGTTCGCGCTTCTGAAACGCCAGTACCCGGACCACTCGTTTTGGGAAAGCGAGCCATGTCGCCGCGCTTTGAACTATCTCACTTCGTCAGCGTATACCGACAATATTTGGGAAAACGAGTACGGATCCCCTTACAACCCCGTCGGATTCGAAGTCCCATTCGTGATGGAGGTGTTCGACATCGGGTCGGCCACGGACCGGTCACGATGGATCTCCGAGCAACTCGACCGACACTACAATAGCGAAACGAACCGTCTAGACAGAAACACCGAAGACGAAGCGACACTCACCGCGAGAGTGTATCAAGCGTCCCGACTGAACGAAACGCGAATCGACGGATGTGGTGAGAATGGCGGGTGAAAAGAACGGATCCGAAACCGTTTCGATTATTGTCCCCGTATATAACGATCCCGACGGGATTTCGGTAACCCTGGAGTCGATCGTCCCGCACCTCCGCGAGGAAACGGAACTGATCGTCGTGGATAACGATTCGACCGATCGGACCACAGCCGTCGTTTCCGAGTACGAGAACAAATTCGACTCGATCGAACTCGCTATCGAAGATCGGATTCAATCGTCGTATGCAGCACGAAATACGGGGATCAGAAAGTCCACTGGCTCGATTTGCGCCTTCGTTGATGCGGACATGACGGTCGCTACGGGCTGGCTCGAGCAGGCGCACGACACGTTCGAAACGACCGAGACTGATTACATGGGATGTGCCGTCGAGCTCACGCTCCCCGAGGAGCCGACGATGGCGGCACGATACGATCACCACACGGGGTTCCCCGTCGCACAGTACCTCGAGCACCAGCAGTTCGTCCCAACGTGCTGTCTGTTCGTCCGCCGCGAGGTGTTCGCGGATGTTGGACTCTTCGACCACAGACTCACCTCCGGCGGCGATAAAGAGTTCGGTAACCGTGTTCACGAGGCGGGCTATGACACCCACTACGCAGACGAGATCACGCTATATCATCCGACGCGGAACTCGCTGCAGGAACTCATCACAAAGGACCGCCGTGTGGGCCGCGGCCTCTGTCAACTCCAGCGCTATCATCCGGATCGGTACGGCACACCCGGCATTCCCCCCCGTCCGAGCGGCGTCAAGTCTCCCGACCGGGACCTCCCGCAGATCGACCGCATCTCGTTTAGTGTACTCTCGGCCCTGCTAACCGGCGTTCGGGGACTAGGCTACTACCAGGAGTATCTCGCTGGAACCCGAAGGAGCGACGGCGATCTCGGTATGCCGACACTCGAGGAGTGATTGCGACAGCCATCGAACGCGGCCTCGTGAGATGGACGTCAGTTGCCGGTCGGGGAATCCGTCTCGGTGATCAGCCGCGAACGATCGACGTCGATCAGGCCATAGAGGTACCCGAAGCCGACCGCGGCGGTAAAGACGAAGATAGTTACAAGCTGTTTTGCCTTCGGCATCGATGGCTTCCCAACGAGAGCCGATAGCCGGTCCGGAACGAACTCGAGCATGAGCTGGCCCAGATACTCGTTCTTGTCGCCTTTCGATTCGGGTAACAGCAGATCCATGATCCGCTTCGAGTACCCTTGCCAGAACGACCGGAAGACGAGCCATCGAAACTCCCCCCGATAATCGAACAGCTTGTGGTGGACAACCGCATCGGTGTTGTAAATCACGCCCTTGCCGTACTCGTTCGCCATTCGGATGCAGACCGGCGCTTCGTGGGCCTGAATGTGGCGATCCCCGTGTCGGCCCGTGTTCTCGTCGTAGCCGCCGACGTTCAAGAACACGTCCCGCCGGAACGAGATGTTGGAGCCGTACGTGTTCCGTAACTCCTCCATGTGCTCGCCCATTCCGCGTTCGTCACACCCGACGAGCCAGTAGAACTCTTCGGGGAAGAAATCGGGTTTCGTCGTCACCCAATCCGGTGCGACGTGGCCGCCAACGGCGATCGCGTCGGTCTCGTCGTACACGCGAGCGAGTTCCGCGACCCAATCGTTCTCGGCGACGGCGTCGTCGTCGATGAACGCGACGACGTCCCCGGTCGCGATTTCGGCGCCGCGAGTTCGGCTGTACGAGATCCCCTGGTTCTCGTCGTTGCAGTGGAGGACGACATCTTCGAGGTCGCCGTAGTCTTCCTGCACGCGCTCGAAGACCGCTTCGTTCCCGTCGACGACGAGAACGATCTCGAGCGGATCGTACGTCTGTGCCAGCACGCTATCGACACAGTCCGAAAAGACGTCGTAGCGATCCATCGCATAGGTACAGACGACGGCGGAGACCTTCATTGGAAACGGATTTCGGTGAGGGCAGAATAAGCTTTTTCGTTCGCGTGGGGGCAGTAGTACGACGTTCACGGATAAGCGACAGTCTCGACGCCAGTCCGGTTCCGGGACCGGATATCAAACGATTACGAGTATATAACAAGACTTATTCTTGGCTTCGGTCTGGTGCAACCTAATGAGTACCGACACAGAGCACGTCGAGGACGGAACCGATACGTCCGTCCTCGAGACGTGGCGGGAATGGTATCACCTCCCGGTTCTCGGGGCCGTGATGCTGTTTATGGTCTGGTTACGAACCCAGTCGTACGATCGGTTCGTCACTGACGACGGCGCGCCCGCGCTGGCGGGGATCGACTCGTGGTATCAGTGGCGGACGATCAACTGGACGGCCGAGAACTATCCGCATACGATGCCGTACGAGGTCTGGACCGGGTTCCCGACCGGAAGTTACGTCGGGCAGTTCGGTACGCTGTTCGACCAGCTCATCGTCACTGCGGCGATGATCGTCGGTCTCGGCTCTCCGTCAGAAGAGACGCTGTATGCGGTCTCACTCCTGTCGATCCCGGTTATGGCCGCGCTCGTCGCGATTCCCGTCTTCTATGCGGGCCGTCGGCTCGGCGGGACGATCGGTGGCCTCGTTTCAGTACTCATTCTCGCGCTCGCGAAGGGGCAGTTCCTCTCCCGGTCGACGGTCGGCCAGCTCGACCACCACGTCGGCGAGGTCCTGTTCATGGCGATCGCGGTCCTCGCGATGTTGGTCGCCGTCACCGTGGGCGAACGCGAGAAGCCAGTCTACGAACTGATCGCTGCCAAGGACTGGGACGCCCTCCGGACGGCTGCGATCTACAGCGCTCTCGCCGGAATCGCCCTCACGCTCTACATCTGGGTCTGGCCGTCGGCGGTCCTCCTGATCGGTATTTTCGCGGTCTTCTTTACCGTCCAGCTCTGCCTCGACTACGTTCGCGGGATCTCACCGGACCACATCGCCTTCGTCGGCGCGGTGAGTCTCGGTGTGACGACGCTCCTGACCCTGCTGCTAATCGAGCGACCGAGTAGTACGGGTTCGACGAGTTTCGGCATCCTCCAGCCACTGGCCGCCTTCCTCGTGGCCGCCGGCTGTGTCTTCATGGCCTGGTTCGCCCGGCAGTGGAACGACTGGGAGCTCGAGCGTCGATATTATCCCCTCGCGATCGGCGGTCTCATCACCGCGACATTCCTCGTGATGTGGATCGCCCTCCCGAGCCTGTTCGATACGATCGTGGGCAACGCGACGCGTCGTATGTTGCCGTTCGGAGAGGCGACGACCGACCTCACCATCGTCGAAGCGCAGCCGCCGGAGGACTTCTTCGACCGGGCCTTCACCGAATTCGGCAGCGCGTTCTATACGATGCTCGCGGGGCTCGCCTTCCTGGCGATCCGACCGCTGTTCGGCCGGGAGTTCCGCGCGGAACACACCCTCGTCATCGTCTGGTCGCTGATGCTCATTAGTATGGCCGCGACGCAGGTTCGGTTCATGTATTACCTCCTGCTCGCGGTCGCGGTCGTCAACGCCGCGTTCATCGCGGAGCTCGTGCAACTCTTCGACCTGGACCTGACGGGCAGCCTTCGATCGCTCCGGCAGATAGAGACCTACCAGGTTATCGTGGTCATCCTCGTCGTCTTGCTCCTGTTCGCACCGTTGCTCCCGCCATTGGCGACGGCGACTGCGTGGGAACGGGGCCAGCAGACCGCTCCGCATTCCTCTTCGACGACGTGGGAGGAGTCAAACGAGTGGCTGCAGGGGAACACGCCCGCGCCGGGGAACTACGGTGACGCGAACGAGGCCGACCGACTCGATTATTACGGGAGCTACAATCCCGCCGATGGCGACTACGAGTATCCGAACGGCGCATACGGCGTGATATCCTGGTGGGACTACGGCCACCTGATAACGACCCAGGCCGAGCGGATCCCACACTCGAATCCGTTCCAGCAAAACGCCAAATCGTCGGCGGCGTTCCTGACCGCTGAATCCGAGCAGCGCGGCGAACTGATCCTCGATGCGATCGCCGCGGGTGGATCCGTTGCGGGTCAATCCAACGATGAACTCGAGGGAACCATCGAGGGGAACGAAACCGATGAGGAGATGCGGTACGTGATGATCGACAATCAGATGGCAGGCGGGAAGTTCGGCGCGATCACGCGGTGGACGGGGCCGGGCTATCAACACTACGTCACCCCGGAGGACTACGAACCGGGCCAACAGGTCCCGCGGGACGAGATCCGCCAAACGTTCGGTGACGTCCCCTACGATGATACGATGCTCTCGTCGCTGTACTTCGACGACGCCGTCGGGATGGAACACTACCGACTCGTCCACGAAGACGACCAGCGAACGGCGACGTACGTCAGTTACGCGATCGTCGACGCGCAGACGGATCAGGTCCTCATGGGCGAGAACGGCCAGCCGCAGGTCGGGATCAACCGACAATTCGACCGGCGGACGCAGATCCAACTCCAGCGGATCCAGCAAAACCCGAACTACGACGTCGAGGTTTTCGACCAGCGACAGGCGGCCGCTGTCAAAACATACGAACGCGTCGACGGCGCGACGATCGCCGGCTCCCTCGAGGACACGACCGTCTCCGACACCGACAACGCGACGGTCGCGGCGACGGTCGAGCTCGAGACCGATTCGGGTCGAACGTTCAATTACACCCAGCGATCGAACGTCTCGGAGGACGGGAGCTACGAGATGACGGTCCCGTATGCGACGAACGACGAGCTCGGTGTCGACGACGGGTATACGAACAGCAGCGTCGCGGCGACCGGGGAGTACGACGTCACCGTCTTCGCACCCGGCCAGCAAGGCTTCCCCGTCGCACAGTACAGCGGACAGACGGCCGTCAGCGAAACGGCGGTCGTCGAGGGAGAAACGGTCGACGACGGTCCGCTCGAGGAGGTCGAGCAGCCGACGGGCAACGAGACGTCCGGCAACGAGACGGGGACGGAATCGGGCGACTCCGGATCGACGGACGACGGAACGACCGACAACGAGACCACGGAATCGGTCGCGCCGGTCGCGGTCGAGCCGGCTCACTGAAGCCGAATCGTCGCTCCGTTCAGTCGCGTTTCGATCGCCACAGCGACCGGGCAGTGGAGAAGTCTTTTGATCCTATCGGACTATCTCACGAGCAATGCGGGAGTTTCTCGCCGTCTATCTAAAAGGGTTCTCGATGGGATCGGCCGACGTCGTCCCCGGGGTTTCCGGGGCGACGATCGCACTGATCGTCGGTATCTACGATCGATTGGTTCGCGCGATCACGGCGATCGATCCGCGCGCGTTCCGACCGGCGGTACGTATCCACGAACCGGAAAGCAGAGCGGCGCTTCGGGCAGAGTTCGAGCGAATCGACGCGACGTTTTTGGTTGTACTCGGGCTGGGGATCGGGACCGCAATCGCCGCGCTCTCGTCCGTGATGCACACCGCGGTGAGCGAGTATCCGGTTCCGACCTACGGGTTCTTTTTCGGGTTGATCGGTGCGTCGGCAGTCGTGTTGTACGGTGACGTGGAACGATGGACCGTGCGACGAATCGCCGTCTCGATCGTCGGGATCGTCCTCGCCGCCGCGGTAACGGGTGTGACGCAAGCCGGAACGTCGCACGAACCGGCGATGATCGTTCTCGCGGGTGCAATCGCAGTCTGTGCGATGATACTACCGGGCGTCTCGGGTTCGTTCTTTCTGTTGATCCTCGGTCAGTACGAGTACATGATGGGGACGGTCGGCGCGTTCGTCGACGCATTGATCGGGGTACTCCGCGGCGACGGGCTCGCTCCGCTTCTCGAGCCCGGAACGATAGTCGCGCTCTTCGGAGTCGGCGCGGTTGTCGGGCTATTCGCGATGGCGCACACCGTCAGACGCGCCCTCGAGCGCTATCGAGCCACGACGCTCGCCTTCCTGGTGAGTTTGATGGTCGGCGCGCTTCGCCTCCCCGTGGTAGAGGTGACGAGCAATCTCGGAACGTCACCGGCGGAACGCCCCGCGATTGCCGTCGGGACCGGACTCGTCGGTGCCGGTGCCGTCCTGCTAATCGATCGGTACACTGCCGACCTCGAGTACGATTCGTCGGAGCAGTAATCCCGGTATCACTCCGAGCGAGTCCAAGACCGGTTTGAATCTTCGTTAAGCCATAATAATTCCTATACGTAAGTATAAGATAGATTTATTACCATCGGAGGCATCCATTGGAATGTAATGTCCGCGAAAGACAGCATGAAGGACTACCTCGCACAGCACCCACGAATGATCGGCGCCCTGTTCACCCTGTTCGTCCTGCTCAGTCAGGCCGGATCGGTTGCAGCGGGAACGTCGTCACAGATCGGACCCTGAGACGGCTACGGAGAAGCGACCGCTTTTTGTTCGCGACGAAGCCGGCGTACTACTCGGAGAGAAGTGCCTGCCGCCGGCTATCCGTTACCGGTACAACCCGAAACGCAGGTCACCGCCCACCGAGACGACGGACCTGCCACCCTCCGTACCCGTGTTCACCCCCTAGGGGAACTCCACGGCTCTGGCCGCGGGAGAAGTCACTCGAGTAACTGCGTCCCGATCCCGTCGTTCCAGTGGAGCGTTCCCCCGGATAATACCGGCAACTCGGTCCACGTGAAATATTCCCGTAGCGGCTCCTCGGTCACCCGAGAAACTGGCGTGCGCCCCGGCGTGAGATGACGATCCGCGACGGAATCGAGGGTCGACGTAGTCGCCGTCCCCAGCTTGAATTCCTTCGTCGAGTACGACTGGACCGAAAAGTCGAACTGCTCTCCGCTACGGGACTCGAGTTCCACGAGCGTCGGCGCACCGCCGTCGGACTGGGCGATGTCCGCTGACCCGTCGCCGACGATGAGATACTGATCACCGAGCCCCGCGTTGGTTCTCGCGATTTCGAGTGCGCCCCGGAGCGGAAAGCCGCGGTTGAGCAGGCGAGCCATCGTCTCACCGGCGTCGACGGCGTTTTCGTTGATCACGTCGGCGTACGTGCTGACGCCGCCGAACGCCCCCCGGCGGGTGAGCGCGAGCCCCTGCTCGTAGGAGCGACAGGCGTTCAGGAAGAAGACGCCGACGTCGACCGACTCGAGGGTTCGGACGTCGAGATCGCCGTCGGAACAGCGGATACCGTCCTCGACCGCGTGGCCGATGTAGTGGAAGAAATCGTAGCCGCCGTCGGTGAGCAATTCGGCGAGGCGATCGCAGTCGACGCCGAACTCCGAGTGGATCTCGAACGGGAGATCGCCCCGGTTGCCGTAGGCACCGTCGAGGAGATCGTGCTCGTCGATCATGCGGACGTCGTTACAGACGAGCAGGATCTCGATCGATTCGCTCCGTTCGTCGTGGTCGAGCTGATTTCGATACGCCTCGATGGTCGCCTTCGACGCCTGCTGTGGGATGCCGTCGCCGAACCAGGCGTGTTCGACGGCCTCGTCCGTCACCGACGGAACGACGAACGGCGCGCGGTCCGTGACCGGAGACGAAGAGCGGTAGGTCGTCGCGGAGCGGACGAGCCCCGAACTCGGGTCCGGCTGCGGAACCGATTCCGGCGTCCGCCCGTGAGATTCGCGAACGATTCCGAGTTCGTTGACGACGAACGGTAACAACGTGGCACTCTCCGGGTCGGACGGAACGTGTGCGGTCAGCGGCCACCGTGGAACGTGTGGCTCGATCAGTTCGAACGGAACCTCGAGATACCGTTCCAGACGCTGTGGAAGCGGGCAGTCGTACGTGTCGGCGAGGTCGAACGGGAGGTCGTCCTCGAGCGCTGATCGTTCGAGGAGGTCGTACTGGAAGACGCCCTCGGTCCGAGTCAGACAGTCGAGGAAGAAGAACCGCTTCAGGAGGGTCGCGATCTCGTCCTCGAGGGCGCGGTCGGTCCCCAGCGGGTGGTCGAATCGCGGCGTCTCGAGCATCGGTCTGTCGCCCGGTCGGATCGCGGCTCCCAGAAAGAACGCGAGCGGCGCAGCCTGGTACAGCGACGCGTAGTCCGGCGGCACGGTGAGCGTGCTGTCGCTCTCGGGTTCGTCGACGGCGTCAGGAATGTCGAGCCGATCGCCGAGTTCGATCAGCGGCGGATGGCCGCGCAAGGTCGGCCACGTCCGCTCGGGAGAGGTCGTCTGCAGTGCGGACGGGAACGCGGAGACGGCACGCATCATCGATTCGACGTCGGGTGGCGTCGTAATCGTTCCGACGGGCCGGTCGTGGGGCGATCGCGCGCCGAGTTCGATTCCCGTCTCTCGATCGGTCGTTATCGTAATCGAGGTGACGCCGATGTCGATCGTTCCGGGCGCGTCGATCCGACAGTAGAGTTTGATCGGGCCGCTCAACCCGACGAACTGGGTCCGATCCTCGAGTCGAGCCGTTTCGCCGGCGTCGAACTTTCCTGTGGTTCGCCCGGTCTCGTCGTGGACGGTCACGGAGTACGGTTGCGTGACGGTGACCGTGTCGGTCTCGAGTCGACAGGTCGAATCGACCGGAAAGCCGAAATGCTCCGGTTTGCTGGCGTCGAACGAGACCGTCCCTGGCGTTTCGATCTGGAGGCGACGGTGTTCGATCGAGTCGTATATCTCGAGCCCCGTCGTGTCCGCCAGTTCTGTGAACTCGATCGTCATACCGGGTTAGACTACCGTAGGCCGGGGCCGACAAAATAGATTGCCCCATCCGGGTATCGCCCGTGATCACAGCGGCTGCGTTCCGGTCGACGTCAGCGATCGAAACGCTATCGTCGGGAATCGCGGTTCGACCGTGCTCGGTTGGCGACCGCTGCCGGTATCGGTGGTCGCCAGCGGGACCCGTTCGATGATCCCTCGATCGGCGATCTCGTACAGGAACCGCTTGACGGTTCCGGCGGTCAACGACGACCGGTCGGCGATAGCGGCCGCGATCTCTCGGATCGGTCGATCGCCCGCACCGATCTCGACGAGTGCCAGCAGCACTCGCTGGCGGGTTTCGGAGAGTGCCAGCGCGCGGCTCACGTGCACGCCGTCGTCGGGGACGTCGTCCCGTGCGGTCTCGAGGTGGGCGGGTTCGATCCGGTCGGCGTCGTCCTCCGTCGCGAGGACGGCCGCACCGAACAGGGCCGCGAGCGCGTCGTGTGCGTTCCCATCGGCCCAGTCGGCCAGGTCGCGAACGAGACCGTGATCGAGCACGCCCGCTGCCAGTCCCGTCGAGGCGCGGTCGGTCACGACGTCGACGAGCTCGTGATCGCGGTAGGCCGGAACGGTGACCGTGGGGCCCTCGTGGCCGTCGGGTTCTCGCTGGCCGACCGCGACGGTAGCGATGCGGTCCCCGACCGGTTCGAGCAGGTCACGGACCCGGGCGACGTCGAGCGTTTCGGGCTCGTCGTGATGGTCGATCGCGACGATCGCGCGTCGGTCGGGCCGACCGAGCCGCTCGGTCAGGCGGCTGCGCAAGTCGTCGGTGCCGACGCCGCTTTCCGGCACTCGGTCGGTCGAGATACTCGACAGGAGAGCCCGATAGAGGGAGAACGGACTCTCGACCTGTCGACCGTCGACGGCCACGAACCACGTTACCGGATCCGTGCTCCCGCCCCGCGTGGTCGTGGCGATGGTCCGATTCGACCCCCCGAACTGCTCGTTCAACGCGTCGAACAGCGCGGTCACGACGGCTGACGTTCCCGATCCGGCCGGGCCGACGACCGCGACCGGCGGCGGCAACTCGCCGTCGAAGACCGGCTCGAGCGTGTCGAGCAGCTGTTCCAGTACGGGACCGCGACCGACCGGTTCCGGTCGGTGAACGACCGGGCTGAGATGGTCGCGGTCGACGACGACGGTCCGACCTTGCCGCGCCGACCGGCGGCGAGCGATGCGCTCCTGTAAGTCCATTACTGGGAGTCTGCCTCCGTCCCGACGAGTGCCGCCTCGAGCACCTCGAGGGTGTGGGTGATCTCGTAGCCGGTACCGTGTTCCATCTGCATCGAGCAGGTCGGACACTCCGTCAGCCCCGTCTCCGCGTCCGCGTCTTCCATGTGGTCGAACATCTCGTCCCCGATTTTCATGGATGTTTCGTAGTTCTCCGCTTTCCAGCCGTACGTGCCGGAAATGCCGGAACAGGAGTCGCCGACGTCGCGCGCTTCGACCCCGTCGATCGGGGCCAGCACTTCCATGGTCTGCCCGTCGAGCCCCTGATTACGCGCGTGACACGGCGCGTGGTACGCGAAGTTCTCGAACTCGTCTCCGACGGAGGTCCCCTCGAGTTCGCCCTCGAGATCCTCGTGGACGCGCAGGTACTCGACGGCGTCCCAGGTGTTCGCGGCGACCTCCTCGGTCCCCTCGAAGTCGAACAGCTCGGGATACTCCTGGCGGAGCGACATCGAACAGGAGCTACAGGAGGCGACGATGTCCGCCCCGTCCGCGATGGCCGCGCCGAGTTCGCGAACGTTGGTTTCCGCCGACCGGCGCGCGTCCTCGAGCATGCCGTTGGCGAACATCGGCGTCCCCGAACAGTGCTGGTCGGGGACCATGATCTCGTAGCCGAGGTGTTCGTAGACGCGGACCAGCGCCTTCCCCACCTCGGGCGTGTTGTAGTTCGAGTAACAGCCGTGGAAGTAGGCGATGCGCTTGTCCTCGTTTCGGACCTGTGCGCCGCCGCGTGCGGTCCACCACTCGCGGAAGGTCTCCGTCGCGAACTCCGGGAACTCCCGCTCGCCCGTGATTCCGAGGACTTTCTCGCCGAGCCACTGCGTCGCGGAGAGCCCCATCACGAAGTTCGTCGTCCGCGGGAACATCGATCCCAGCGGCGCGAGCCGGCGGTAGTTCGCGAGGATTCGGTTGCGGACGTACTCCCGCGAGAATTTCTCCATTTGCTCCTCGACGTACTCCCCTCGAGCGGTGTTGTGCATCTGGGAGAGGGGTACGTCGGAGGGGCAGGCGCTGTCACAGCGCATGCAGTTCGAGCACTTCATCACCGAGTCGTCGATGTCCCGATCGTCCTGACGCTTGAGCCGCCACTGTTCCGGCCCCTGGAACTTCGGGCCGGGGAACTCGTCGTCGACCTCGGCGACGGGGCAGTTGGTGTCGCAGGTCGAGCACTTGTAACAGTCGTCCGCGCCCGGCCGGAGGTCCATGTCTTCGGCCTCCGGAAAGACCTGAATCGGTTCGAACTCGTCGTCGCCCGGTACCCCGTCGTCGGTCGGCTGTTCTGCGTCACTCATTGCAATAGGTCGATCGGTCGCTGGTGGTTTCGTCGCCCGTTCCGCGTCGTTCCGGTGGCTGTAACTGGTCGATTCGGTCGCTCGAGTCGCCGCTGTCGCCTCTCATTCGCCGCCCTCCCTGCCGGCGCGCTGACCGGCGGCGTAGCCCGTCGCGAGCGAGACGCCGCTGCCGGACTTCTCCGCGGCGAAGTCGTAGCCGCCCAGCACCGCGCCCGCCGCGCGAAGGTTCCGGAATTCGGGCTCGTCGCCGGCGTCGAGCGGTCTGAGATCCCGGTCGACCGGCAGCCCGAACCGGGCGTATGGCTGGTCGCCGAAGACGTCGTCCACGAACCACTCGTAGCGGTCGGCGGCGTGGGGCACGTGACAGTCGAATATCGGCTCGAACACCCGTTCGCGCTCGGAGTCGACGCCCTTGCCGACGAGCCCCCCCGTCGCGAGCACGTACTGATCGGCCCGGTGGGGGACCTCGGCTCCGTGGCGGTCGACGATGACGCGGTCGATCCGATCGGGGCCGGTCGCGTCCGTCCCGTCACTCTCGGTCTCGTAGTCGACTACGGGGACGCCGGTCGTCACTCGAACGCCGGCGTCCTCGAGCGCGTCGTAGAGCAGGTCTTCGAGTCGCATCCCGGGCAGGCTCGGCGGCCCCATCGGGACCTCGAAGACGTCGACGGCGAGTCGTTCCCCGAGGTCGGCTCTGACCTCGGCTGCGTGATCGTCGCCGAGGATCGCGGGGAAGCCGACGCGGGTCTCGTCCTCGAGGTGGCCCCTCACGGTCTCGGCCAGAGCGTCGCGCGCCGTGGTCTCGCCCGCGGCCGTCGTCACTGCTTCGTCGTGGTCGAGCAGGTGTGCGTACCGCGTCACCTTCGCGTCGTCCCGGACGAGCCCGGGGAAGCGGACCGTGACGCCGCGAGCCGCGAAGGGTGCGCCCGCCGCCTCGAGGTGGGCGGCCGCCAGCGGCGCTTCGAAGTCCGGCAGCGTCTCGAAGCCGACCAGTAGGGTGTCGCGATCGTCGCTCGCGAGTCCGGCCGCCGTCGAGGCGGGATACCGCGCGGTCGGCTTGACGGTGCCGCCGTGGGTCGGGACGAGCGCGTTCGCGTCGGTGTGTGCTCCGTCGTAGGCGTCACCCGCGATGTCGTCGAAGAACTCGAGCGCTTCGCGGACCGCCTCGGTCCCCACCCGCTCGTAGGGGTGGCCCTCGGGGAGCCCCTCGAGCGCGTCGAACGGATCGACCAGCGGTCCCTCGCCCGCCGGCGTGTATCCGAGAATATCGATCAACCCGCTCGCGTGCCGGAGCGTGCTCTGCTTGTACGAGACCAGCCGGACCCGGACATCTTCCTCTGCGGCGGCGAGCGCGGCGGTCGCACCGGCGAGTCCCCCGCCGATGACGAGGACGTCGTCCTCGATGGCCATCTACCGGCCCCCTCCGTCGAAGGCCGCGAAGTCGACCGCCGCCTCCGCGCTCGCGGGATCGCGATCGCGGTTCATCGTCGTCGCGTGCAGCGCGTAGTTGAGCATCGCCTGCGAGAGCTGTTCGCCCCACAGGGCGTGGCGCTCGCCCTTCCAGCGCTCCTGGAAGAGTTCGTCGAGGGACGCCCGAACCGTCTCCTCGTCGTAGGTGGGGTGGAGCTCGTTCGCCATGTTCTGACAGCAGAAGCCGCCCTGACAGTTTCCCATCGACGCCCGCGTCCGGATCCGGACCGCGTTCAGGTCCGATCCCGACTGCGAGACGGCGTCCCGAATTTCCGCCCGCGTCACGCCCTCGCACTGGCAAATAACGGGATTGGCGTCGTCCGTCTCGAGCACCTCGCTCGCCCGGCTTCCCAGTCGCTGCTTGCTCCGGCGGGCCACCGGCGAGCGGAGCCCGAAATCGTCCATTCCCGCCTCGAGCGTCTCGATGTTCTCGCTCCCCGGTAGCGGTTCGTCCGCGGTCGCACAGCCGGCGGTCACGCCCAGCTTCTCGCAGACGTGATCCGAGATCTCCTCGGCCATCGCGCGGTAGGTGGTGAACTTGCCGCCGACGATGCTCGACATCCCGGACACGCCGTCGCGATCGGTGTGATCGAGCAGGAAGAAGTCTCGCGTGATGTCGGTGGGGTCCTGCGTCCCGGTCCCCGGCGGCTCGTAGAGGGGCCGGACGCCCCAGAACGAGCGGATCGTCCGGGCCTCCTCGAGGATCGGCACCAGTTCCGAGAGGGTGTCGATCATCTGGTCGACCTCCCACCCCTCCTCGGGGTAGTCGTCCGGATCCGACACTTCCTCGTCGGTCGTCCCGAGGATGGCCGTCGTCTCGTGGGGAACGACGATGTCGGCGTCGCCTTTCGGCCGGCAGCGGTTGATCACGGTGTCGACCTGCCGGACGTTCATGATCGTCATCACGCCCTTCGAGGGGCGGACCTCGACCTCGAGGTCCGCCATCGCGCCGATCTGGCCGGCCCACGCGCCGGTCGCGTTGACGACGTAGTCGGCGGTGATCTCCTCCGTCGCGCCCGGGGTCGCGTGGGTGCGCTTCCCGGGACCGGACTCGTGGCGGACCTCGACCCCGTAGATGTCGTCGCCCTCGCGCAGGAGGTCGATTACTTCGGCGTGGGTCTCGACCCGCGCGCCGTGGTTCTCCGCGCCGATCGCGTTCGCGACGCAGAGCCGGAACGGGTCGACCGCCCCGTCGGGGACCTCGATCGCTCGCTTCACGTCCTCCGCGAGATACGGCTCGACCTCGCGCGCTTCCGCCCCCGAGAGCACGCGGGCGGGGATCCCACACTCGCGGCAGCCCTCGAGTTTCTCCCGAAAGTACTCGTCCGAGTCCTCGGGCCGCTGGACGAACAGCCCGCCGGTCTCCTCGACGCAGTGACCGGCGATGTCCCGCAGGATCTCGTTTTCTTCGATACACTCGGTCGCGCTGGCCTGGTCCGAGACGGCGTATCGCCCGCCGCTGTGCAACAGGCCGTGCATCCGACCGGTCGTGCCGTCCGTGAGGTTCCCCCGCTCGACGAGCGTGACCTCGAGGCCGCGCATCGCCAGATCCCGGGCGATGCCACAGCCGGTCGAGCCGCCGCCGAGAACGAGGACCTCGGTATCGCGTGCCATTCTGTCGGTAGACCCTACGGACAGCCCCACCTTTATTTTATCGGCGGTCAGACAACGGCCATAACAATAGGACGATTCGGAAAACTGTACCGACGGTTCGGGCTGAAACCGCCGGATGGCGTACCAGTTCGATCGCGTAATCGTCGGTTACAGCGCTCGAAATGCCACATACTCTGTCTCTCTTATGAAATACGAATTATGGTTTTGAAAACATTTATAATGATCGTAGGAATTGTTTACCAGTAGCACGCTGCCGGCGATAAAGACGGCGCGTGGGAGCAAGGGTGACTACCTATGACAGACAATACCTACGTCGGTGCGGTCGACCAGGGAACGACGGGGACCCGCTTCATCGTGTTCGATCACGAGGGGCAGGTCGTCGCGAACGCCTACGAGAAACACGAACAGATCTACCCGGAACCGGGCTGGGTCGAGCACGACCCGATGGAGATCTGGGAGAACACCAAAGATGTCATTCAGCAGGCGCTCGGACAGGCGGGCGTCAGCCCCGACCAGCTCGAGGCCATCGGCGTCACTAACCAGCGAGAAACCACGCTGCTCTGGGACGCCGATTCGGGCCGGCCAGTGCACAACGCCATCGTCTGGCAGGACCGGCGGACGACCGACCGCGTCGAGCAACTCGAGGCGGACGATCTCGTCGAGACGATCCGCGACAAGACCGGGCTCGAGGCCGACGCCTACTTCTCGGCGACGAAAGCCGAGTGGCTGCTCGACAACGCCGACCCGATCAAGCTCGAACGCTCGCGCCCCGAGGACATCCGCGATCGCGCGGAGAAAGGCGAGGTCCTCTTCGGCACCATCGACACGTGGCTGATCTACAATCTCACGGGCAACCACATCACCGAGGTCACGAACGCCTCGCGGACGATGCTGTACAACATCCACGACCTCGCGTGGGACGACGAGCTCCTCGAGGAGTTCGACATCCCCGAGGAGATGTTGCCCGAGGTTCGCCCGTCCAGCGACGACGCGACGTACGGCTCGACCGATTCCGACGGCTTCCTCGAGAGCGAGGTTCCGGTCGCGGGCGCGCTGGGCGACCAGCAGGCGGCCCTGTTCGGCCAGACCTGTTTCGACGCCGGCGACGCGAAGAACACCTACGGCACCGGCTCCTTCTTCCTGATGAACACCGGGAACGAGGCCGTCGAGAGCGACCACGGGCTGTTGACGACGATCGGCTTCCAGCGCTCTGGCGAGGAGGTCCAGTACGCGCTCGAGGGCTCGATCTTCATCACCGGCGCGGCGATCGAGTGGCTCGAGGACATGACCCTGATCGACGATCCCGCCCAGACGGCGGAGCTCGCCCGCAGCGTCGACTCGACGGACGGCGTCTACGTCGTCCCCGCCTTCACCGGACTGGGCGCGCCCCACTGGGATCAGCGCGCACGCGGGACCATCGTGGGGATGACCCGCGGCACGCGGAAGGAACACGTCGTTCGCGCGACCCTCGAGTCGATCGCCTACCAGACCCGGGACGTCGCGGAGGCGATGGAGGCGGACTCGGGCATCGAGATGCGCTCGCTGAAGGTCGACGGCGGGGCGGTCAAGAACAACTTCCTCTGTCAGCTGCAGTCCGACATCATCGGGTCAGAGATCGTTCGCCCGGTCGTCGACGAGACGACGGCGCTGGGGTCGGCCTACGCGGCCGGCCTCGCCGTCGGCTACTGGAGCGACCCCGACGAGCTGCGGAGCAACTGGCAGGTCGACGCGGAGTTCGAGCCGAAGATGGATCCCGGGACGGCCGACCGGCGCTACGACCGCTGGAGCGACGCCGTCGAGCGATCGCGGGACTGGGCGCAGGACGCGGAGGAATAAGCCATGGTGCAGGTACTCCTCCAGGTTCCGGTCATCGGGATGGAGTTCGAAGCGTTCGCCGTCCTGTTCATCGCCGCGCTCGCCGGCGGTGCGTTCGGCGCAGCGCTCGGCGCGCTGCCCTCGTTCGTCTTCACGGGCTTCGTCGTCTTCCTCGGCGAAGGGATCGCGATCCTCCAGAACGAGATCGGGAGCGAGCTCAGCGTCGCGGGGGCTGGTGACATCGCGACCGGTGTCACGGGGACGATCGGCTTCGGCGCGGTCACCGGTCCGCACATCGCCTTCGCCGGCGGCGTCGCCGCGACGGCCTACGCCGGCCGGAAGTACCCCGAGATGGAACCCGACGACTGGGACTACCACTTCGGGAAGAACATCCTGTACGCGTTCGGGACCAAGCCCGACATCCTCGCGGTCGGTGCGATCTTCGGCGTCGTCGGGATGCTCATCACCCGGATCATGGGCGGTATCGGGTTCCCGACGGACAACATCGCGCTGTCCGTCGTCGCGACGGCCTTCCTCGCGCGCCTCGTCTTCGGCTACCCGCTCGTCGGCAAGGTCGGCGGCTCGAGCATCCTCGACATGACGCCCTTCGAGCGCGAGGAGAAACGGGTCGCAGCCGACGGCGGTACCGAGACCGCCCGGCTGGCGACCGAACCGTGGCTCCCCCACCAGTACAAGTGGTCCGGCGTGACCGCGATCGGCATCGTGGGCGGCATCCTCGGCGGCTTCATCTACATCGAGACCGGGAGCATCTTCCTGGGCTACGCGATTTCCGCGATGAGTCTGCTGTTCCTCAACCTCGGCGTCGAGAAGATTCCGGTCACGCACCACATCACGCTCCTGGGCGCCGTGGGTGCGGTGATCGCGATGCCCGCTATCGGCAGTGAACCGGCCGCACTGCTCGTCGCCGGTGCGTTCGGCGCGATCAGCGGTCTCTTCGGCGAACTGACCCAGCGGCTGTTCTACTCCCACTCCGGGACCCACGTGGACCCGCCGGCGATGGCGATCGCGCTGTTCATGTTCATCCTCGGCCTCCTCTATCTGGCCGGACTCCTGCCGAACGCCGGTTACCTCGGACTCTAACGGATCGCGGCCAGCGTTCGACGCGACGACCGATTTCGTCGCTATCCGCGTCGCGGAACCGACTTTTTTAGGCTGCTCGGCCCTCGAGTACCGGTTATGACAGTCGATCCGCCGCTCGTCCTCGACATCGACGGCACGCTGACCCGCCCGCAGGGCTGGGGTATCGACCCCCGCGTCTTCGATCCCCTCCGCGAGTGGGACGCACCGGTCGTGGTCGCCACCGGGAAGGCGTTCCCGTACCCGGTCGCCCTCTGTCACTTCATCGGGATTCCCGAACTCGTCGTCGCCGAGAACGGCGGGGTCGTCTACACCGGCGACGACGTCTTCTTCACCGCCGATCGGGAAGCCGCCCGGGCCGTCACCGAGGAGTACCGCGCCGCCGGCTACGACCTCGGCTGGGGGCCGGAAGACACGGTCAACCGCTGGCGCGAAACCGAGATCGCCGTCAACCTCGAGCAACCGATCGACCCGCTGCGCGAGATCGCCGCGAGCCACGGCCTCGAGGTGATCGACACCGGCTACGCCTACCACGTCAAGGACGCGGCGCCGAACAAGGGCGAGGGAATCGAGACGATCGCCGACCACGTCGACGTCAATCTCGGAGACTGCGTCGCCGTCGGCGACTCGATCAACGACGTCTCGACGTTCGAGGCCGTCGGTCGGAGCTTCGCCGTCGCCAACGCCGACGAGGCCGCGAAAGCGGCCGCCGACGAGGTGCTCGAGGAGATCCACGCCGACGGGACGCTCGCTGTGCTCGAGCGGGTACGGAACGGCGGGGCGTAACTGGGCGATACTGCCCCCTACTCGCCGTCACCGAGTACGTCCTCGATCCACCGTTCGGGGACGAGTCGTACCTGACCGTCCGCCTGCAGCGAGTCCGACGTGACGAACGCGATGTCGTCGCCGCCGGCGACGGCCATCCCGCCTCCGGCGACGATATCCCAGTGGTCCAACACGGCGTCGGGGATGGTCAGCGTTCGATCGCCGTCGATCTCGCTGCTGGCGACGTACCGAATTTCGTCGCCGTCCCGCATCAGATCGAATTCCTGCGAGGCGAAGACGGCGTCGTCACCGTCGCGAATCCCCCAGAACGCCTCCGAATTGAGGGACAGGATATTCCGGTTGAACGCACGCTGTGGGACCGGGACTTCGCTGCTGTGTTCGTCGAACGCCGCCGCGCCCAGCCGCTCGTAGGGTTCGGTTTCGGCCTCCGCAGGCTCGCTCGAAGCGTCGGCGAGGCGCTCCTCGTCGATACCGCTCGCCGCGACGTCCGACCGGTCGGTCGCCGTCGCGTCGACGTCGCTGTCGAGTCCGGGACTCGAGCCGGCGTCCTCGATGTCGATCGAGCTGCCGGCGACCCGCCCTGCCTCCTCACCGCTCGCGCCCTGACTGCGGCCGTCTCGCTCCTCGATGTCGCCGAGGTCAGGGCCGGTACTGACGACGTCCGTCTGGTCGACGGCAGTCCGATCGCCGCTGTGGCTCCGGGACGACTGCCGCTGGGCGAGGCCGATCGCGACGAGTACGCCGCCCAGCGAAACGTGCCCGAAGCTGCGCTCGAGATCGCCTCGGCGGAACGCTCGGACGCCCCGGAAGAGACTCACACCGCCGACGACGCCGGCCGGGACGCCGGATTCGATGACGCCACGGACGTATCGTCCCGCCCGCGAGACGTACTCGCGTCCGGCCCTCGGTTCGCGTCGTTCCGTCTCGACGGCGGCCTCAGCACCTGTCTCGGTCGTCTCTCTCTGAGTCATGGGAATAGTAGGTGGACGTCGAATAGACGGCGCGATCAGTTCCCGGCGCTCGAGTCACCGTCGCCCGTCCTATCGGCGAACTCGTCGGTTTCCTCCTCGGCCGACGACTGGACGTCGTCCATGTCGAACGCGGAGCCGACTTCCTCCTCGTCGATCGCTCGGTCGAGGGTCCCCTTGTCGGTCACCGCGCCCAGCCCCTTCTCCTCGACGGCGGACTGGATCTCGCTCGCGTCGATCGCCGAATCGGCGGTGTCGCCGTCCGTCGACGACTTCAGTGCTCGCCGGACGATCAGGTACCCCGCCAGCGCCGCGCCACCGGACGCGACGGCACCCGGGACGCCGTAGCGTTTGTAGCCGAACGTGACCGCTTTCTTGCCGATGGTGTAGGCTCCGATCATCGTCGAGGCTTGCACCGGACGGGGCAAGAGGACGCGGCTTTCGTACGAAGCGGCGATCCGGAGCGAACGGCCTCCGAATCGCTACACTGACCTGTGGCCGGCGGTATACGTCGATACATGGTTTCGCAGCAGGTTATCGCAGTCGCCGTCGTCGGGGTCGCCATCGTCCTCGGCGGTGCCGTCGCCGTCTATCGGGACGCGACCCGTGTCGGGGTCTCGAGGCCCGCGCTGTGGGCCGGGTTCGTGGTCGTCACCGCCGGAAGCGGGCTCGCCACGTATCTGGGCCCGCCGGACGTGCCGATTCCCGGCTTGCTCGTGATCGTGATCGCGGGGCCGGCGCTCTACCTCTTCGAACGCGACGATACGAAACACGGCGACGAACCCGCCGATCCCCACGCCCTCCCTGACGGCCCCGGCGACGAGTCCGCGGGCGATCGCCGACCCGACGAGTGACCGGTCGGGACACCGCACGCCTTTTGACTGCGCCCGTGTAACGACTGGCAACATGAGCGACTCCGCGAGTTCCGGGCGCGACGGAGCGGGCGACGCCACTGCCGACGCCGACGGCGACGGCGACGACGGCGGGCCGGCACAGGTCTCGAGTCCGGACTACCACAGCGAGAACCACACGGCCGCCCAGACCTGCGGCTGGACGGCCAACGCCATGCGCGGCGAGGGGAAGTGTTACAAGAACATCTTCTACGGAATCGAGTCCCACCGCTGCATCCAGATGACGCCGGTCGTCCGCTGTAACGAGCGCTGTGTCTTCTGCTGGCGCGATCACAAGGGCCACTCCTACGAGATGGACGACGTCCAGTGGGACGACCCCGAGGCCGTCGTCGACGCCTCGATCAAACTCCAGAAGAAGCTCCTCTCGGGGTTCGGCGGTAACGAGGAGGTTCCCCGCGAGGTCTTCGAACAGGCCATGGAACCCCGCCACGTCGCCATCTCGCTGGACGGCGAGCCGACGCTCTATCCCTACCTGCCCGAACTCATCGAGGCCTTCCACGACCGCGATATCACCACCTTCCTCGTCTCGAACGGCACCCGCCCGGAGATGCTCCGGGACTGCGACCCGACCCAGCTCTACGTCAGCGTCGACGCCCCCGAGCGCCACACCTTCGACGAGGTCGTCGGCGCGATGGAGGACGACGCCTGGGAGAACCTCCTCGAGACGATGCACGTCCTGGCGGAGAAAGACGACACCCGAACCGTGCTCCGGACGACGCTCGTCAAGGGCGAGAACATGCGCAATCCCGACTGGTACGCCGGGTTCTACCAGCAGGCCGATCCGGACTTCATCGAACTGAAGGCGTACATGCACGTCGGCCACTCGCGAGGCCGTCTCGACCGGACCGCGATGCCCGACCACGAGGAGGTCGTCGCGTTCGCCGAGGACGTTCGGGAACACATGCCCGGTTTCGAGGAAGTGATGGGCGTGCCGGCCTCCCGCGTGGCCCTCATCTCGAAGACCAGCGATACGTGGGTCCCGAAGCTGCAGAAGGGAAGCGAGTTCTGGGAGCGCGATCCGGTCACGGGCGACTGAGTACTCGAGACGTGAGTCGGCGAGAACATTTACGTGCCGAACCGAAGAACTCCCTCAGGTGACCCTCCGATCGTTCATCGACGACGTCGGTTCGCACGACCGGCGGATCGCCGTCCTCAACGACGATGCGTCGGGGCCTCTCGATCGGATGCTCGCCGATACCTTCGAGAACCAGCCGATCGACGTCGAGTCGGGCGTGACGATCCCGCCCGATTCGGACCTCCCCCCGGAAATCGACGCCGCGCTCGAATCGGACGGGGATACGGCCCTCCTCTTCGAGGACGGCCGGCCGGTCGCCGCCTCGCCGATGCTCGAGCTGTACGACGCGATCCTCGCGATCAACTCCGATCTGTTCATCACCGGCGCGCGCGGCGTCGGCGAGATCGAACTCCCGGCCGTCCTCGCGAACCTCGACGAGACGCGACTGCAACTCTGTGGCTACCCGCTGTCCGACAAGGAGAAGCTCCTCCTGATACTCGTCTCCCGATTCATCGAACAACGCGCCTGGGCGGCCGGGAGCGGGACGCTCCGATCGGCGTTCCAGCGGCTCTCGCGAATCGGCGACGAGATCGGGACTCGAGACGTCTATACCGAGATAGCGGACACGGACGTCGACACGCACGTTTACGGGATCGACGACGGCACGACAGTGGACCTCGACGTGACGGTCCACACCGGAACGAGCGAGGAGTACCGCGACGGCTGGTTCGTCGTCTACGAACCGGACGACGCCGCGGCGTCCGCCGAGGACCCGATCAGCGACCCCATCGCGCTGGTCTGCCTCGAGACCGAACGGCGCATCTGGGACGGCTTCTGGACGTACGATCCCGACCGCGTCGCCGCGATCGGGGACTATATCGACCGAGAGCTGTAGCCCGCTCACCACAGCTCGAGTCGCGAACTGCGGACGACGCCTCTGATCGTGACGCGGAGTTTTCGGCTGATGGCCGCCAGCGTGAGGCCGTACACTGCCGCACCCAGCGCGACGATCGCGAGGAGCTGATACCAGTGATCGATTGTGGCGGCGCGCTCTAGCGGGACGATGACGGCGAACATCACGAGCCCGGCCGCGAGCTGTTCGCCGAACGTCCGCGGGAACAGGACGACCGTCGACAGCTCGCGCTTGACGACGACGGCGGAGAGGGCGTAGCGGAGGGTTTCCGCGACGACCGTCGCGACGACGACGCCGATCGCGCCGTAGGCGAGCGTCAGCGCGACGCCGAGGGCGACGTTGATCGCCAGCGTCAGCGCCGAGATCCGCGTGTTGACGTCCGGTCGGTCGATCCCGTAGAGCACGCTCGTGAGCACGCCGGCCTGCGTCTTCGCGATCTGGTACGCCGCGAGTCCGACGAGCAGCGTCGCGGCCGCGGCGTACTCCGACCCGAAGAGCGTCACCACGAGTCGTTCCGGCATCGCGACGGCTCCGAAGAACATCGGGATCGCGATGATGCTCGTAAACGAGAGCGTGTTCGAGACGTCGGTCCCGAGCGTCTCGCCCTCGCTGTGACGGCGGCTCACGCGAGCCATCAGCCCGCTCGAGGCGGCCATCGTCACGAACGTCGCCGGGACCGTGAGCTTGAGCGCGACCTCGTAGTGGCCGGCGGCGGCGGGTGCGAGCAGGTAGCCCAGAAGGATGATGTCGAAGCGGTCGTAGGCCTGCCCGAGAAACGAGTTCGGAATGCTGTACCTGGCGTACGACCAGAGGCTCGCGACGGTCTCTCGAGACGGAGCGACCGGCCGCGTTCGGACGAAGTACCAGAGGACCGGAACCGTCAGGAACGTCGCGGCGGCGAGTCCGTAGGCCATGCCGGCCGCGCCGAACCCGATCAGGATCAGGCCCAGTTGGATCGGGAAGGTGAGCACCGATCGAAGCGTGTCGGTCCACATCGAGGCCCCGACGCGGCCGCGCGCCTGGACGATCAGATCGAGCGGTTCGAAGAGCGTGACCGCGAACAGCAAGAGGACGAACAGTATCGGCGCTTCGGGGAGCCCGGTGTAGGAGACGAGCCGGTTCGAGGTGATGACGGCAACTACCACGGCGAGTGCCATCCACACCAGCGTGAACAGGCCCTGACTGCCGATCAGCTCCCCCGACGGGGCGTCGGCCTCCGAGTACCGCTTCTTGACCGCCGTTCCCCACCCGTTGACCGCCCGATCGGCGATCTTCACCAGCGAAAAGAGGAGGTAGTAGCCGCCGAACCCGGTCGGCCCGAGCGCCCGCGCGAAGACGATCGTTCCGAGAAAGCCGATCGCGGCCATCGTGAACTTCGCGGCCGTCGCCTTGACCGTCTCGCCGCCGAGACTGACCGACGTCGCATCACTCATCGCTTCCGGGGACCCGTTCGCACTCGTTCAGCCCGCCGCACCGACGATGGCCAGCCGGACCCGTCGCCGACCGGTCGATCGCTCGGGGCGAGATCACCGTCACAGATACCCCAGCTCCTCGAGCTGGGACTCGAGCCCGGAGAGATCGGCCTCGGAGAGGCCCTCGCGCCGCTCGAGGTCAGCGACCCGCCGATCGAGTTCCGACTCGAGGGCCGCCGGGTCGCAGTCCCCGATGGTGCGGTTCTCGGTCAGATCCTCGAAGTAGTAGCAGTCGGCCGTCGCGAGCGCGTGGCGTTCGGTGTCGACCGGGGCGACCTCGTAGCCGTCCTCCTCGAGCGAGAGTCGCCGCCGTCTGGAGATCCCGTGGAACTCCGCGAGCGCGCTCGATCGCGGCTCCAGCGCGGGCGGATCGCTCGAGAGCAGCGGCCGGACCGATTCGCCGCGACGACGGTCCGTCTCGACGCCGGCGAGGTCGAGCAGCGTCGCGTAGACGTCGAGGTGGTTCACGAGGGCGTCCCGCGTCGCTCGCTCCCCGTTCGCATCGGGCGTCCGATGGTCGGCGCGCGGTCCGGGTGCGGAGACGACGAGCGGGACCGTCATGACGGGCGGGTAGAGCCCGCTGCCGTGTTCCCACGCGCCGTACTCGCCCAGGGCCTCGCCGTGATCGGCGAGCGTGACGATGTAGTCGAACTCGGCGGCGAGTTCCGCGTAGATGTCCCGGTAAATGTCCGACAGGTATCGGACGGCGTCGTCGTACGCGGTGGCGATCCGCGCCGGATCGTACGGCGGTTCCTCGAGCGTGGCTTTCACGCCGTCGAAGTGCGGCGGGTCCTCGTCCGGATCGGTTCGGTACTCGTCCGGCGGGTCGTACGGCCGATGGGCCTCCATGAGGTTCGCGAAGAGGAATTCGCGTTCGCGGTTCCACGACCGGTCGCGAACGTACTCGAGCAGTTCCGCCGCGCCGTCGTCGCGGTGGCGTCCCTTGAGCCCCATATCTCGGAGCTTCATCAGGGCCCCCTGTTTCAGCGACTGGGTCGTGTCGCAGTCGCCGTCGACGCACCGCCAGACCGCCCGGAGGTACCGCTCCGGTCCCGCGGACTGGTGGTCGGCGATGAAGGCGTCCCAGTCGAAGACGTTCTCGCCGAGGCCGCGGAGCCGCCAGCCGCCGTCGAACTCGTCGAATCCGTGGTGCCAGCCCAACCGTTCCGAGACGTTGACGTTACAGCTGAACGCGCGCGTCCGATAGCCGCGGTCCCGGAGGAGTTCGGGGAGGCGCGTCGTGTGTCGGTCGAAGTCCTGCGATTTGATCGTCACGCCGGCCTCGCTCGCGTACAGGCCGGTGAACAGCGAGGCGTGGGCCGGTGCCGTCCAGTGGCTCGTGCTCCACGCGTTCGCGAACTGCACGCCCGGTAGCCAGTCGAAGTGCTCGTTGAACGAATCCGCTCGAAGCGTATCGAGCACGACGAGGGCGATCGACGGGTCGTTTCCCATGGTCGCGGTTCCGCTCATCCTACCAGACCCCTCACAAAGAACCTGCCCCCGGCAGGAGAACGGAACGCGGTATTGCACGTCGGTTCCGGCCGGGAGGATACCGTTTCGACCCGGAGCGTCACCGAGGGCGCTATCGGCCGTCGGTTCCCGGTCATACTCACAGCACCGTCGCGATCCCGTCCTCGAGCGCCTCGACCTGCGCTTCTTTCTCGCGCTCGAGGGCGTCCATATCGAACCGAACCGGCTCGCTCGTGACGTCGCCGTCGATGGGGACCCGATCGAACAGGTTCGCTCGCGGCGTCTCGAAGTAGAACTGCGCCCTGTTGCCGTAGGTCAGGGCGGGGAGACAGGCGTGGATCCGGTCGGAGCGCACTACGTCCGCGTTGGCGTAGAGGAAGAGGTAATCGGTCACGAGATCGGAGACGAAGGCGTTTTCGACCTCGAAGGGCGGCGTCTCGAGGCCGACCAGTTCCCGCGCCCGTTCGCCGACAGGGAAGTGGTACGGTTCGTCGAAGGGGGCGTGATCGGGTCTGATGACCGTCCGCGAGCCGCCGACGTCGGGCTCCTCTTCCTTGTCGAACGTATGGACGTCGAACGCCCGATTCGCCTCGGGCGGCCGGTGACGGTCGCCCAGGAACAGCGAGCAGTCGATGCCGTCGTACAGGTACTCGACGAGGTCGCCGTACTCCTCGTAGGCGGTCCGGTCCCGCGTGAGCAGGACATCGATGTCGAGCGCGTCGAACACGGCCTCGACGTACCGCCGTTCGTCGTCGTCGTACTTCTCGCCGCCCCCGCCGACGACGACGATCGGAACGTCCCGCTCCCTGAGCTGTCGGAGCGTATCGAAGTACTTCCGGAACGTCGGTCTCGAGAGGACACAGCCCGGGAGGACGGCCAGATCGGCGTCGATCAGCTCGCTTATATGCACCGTGTTCCGTCGAAGCGGGTGCGTCGGCGATTCGTAGGTGGATCGATCGTACCCTGTCATTCGCGCGAGCTTCCGGGTGCCGCCCCACAGCGCCGCGGTGTCCGACGCGTGGTTCGGATAGCCCCCCGTTTCGACGATCTCGGCGTCGGGAAACGCGTTCTCGAGCATCGCCCTCGCCCCGTAGTCGATGAAGCCGTTCCCGATGTTCGTCGTCCACGTCCGCAGAAGCAGGATTCGCATTGCGGACCCCTCCACCGGAACCGGTGATAATTATGGAGGGGCTACACCCCGCTATCGTCCCATTTAGACATCTGGGGCGAGTTCGAACGGGACGCTAGGGCATCGATATCGACCCGAGAAGCCTTCGAATCGAGGCTCGATCCCGGTGTCAGTCGAGATAGCCGAGTTCGCGCAGGCGGTCGGTGGGCATATCGATGTCCTCGTCGGGGCCGGTCGCGTCCGTACCCGCGTCCCCAGCACGTTCTTCCACCCACCGTCGCACGTCGTAAACCGAGTCCGGGCAGGTCTCGGCAGTGGAACTCGCGTACGCGCGCCAGGAGTGACTCGCCGGCTTCTCGCCCGCGTCGGGCGGGTAGAACGCGGCGCGCATGCCGTGATCGCTGACGACGAGGAGGTCGTCGTCCTCGCCGAGGGCGGCGACGATCTCTTCGACGAACTCGCCGACGCGGTCGTAGGCGCGGCCCAGTGCGGCCTCGTCGTCGGCGTAGGCGTGGCCCGCCGCGTCCAGCGTGTGGACGTGAACGCCGGCGATCGAGACCGGGTGCGCGAGCATCTCGCGGGCCCAGCCGAACTGCTGGGCGCAGAGCCCGAACAGCTCGCGCTCGAACTCGCGGCGTGGCATCCCCTCCGCCACGGCGTTCATCAGGTCCCAGGCGCGCTGGAGCGGCCGGCCGTCGTGGACCCCCGGCCAGTTGTGGACGACCGCGTCGTCGGCGTCGAACATCGACTCGCGGTCCGTCTCGCCGATGCGCTCGCGCGTACCGGTCCGCGATCGAACGAGTTTGCCGAGGGTCCCTCGAGTCGATTCGTCGAGGCGGCCCGTGACCGTCGACGCGAGATCGAGGGCTGGGTTCGCCCACTCGCTGGTGCCGCCGCCGGTGATCCCGTGTTCGGCCGGCTCGAGCCCGGTCGCGACGGTCGCCCAGACCTCCGGCGTGTACGGGACGGCCTGCGTGTTCGCGAACGTCTCGATCTCGCCGCCCGACTCGAGGCGGACGGCGTCGAGGTCGAAGTGATCGACCAGCCCGGCGTCGAGCGCGTCGAGCGCGAGGACGACGACCGTCATGCGTATCCTAAATCCTCCAGATCCTCCTGCAGCGCGTCCTCCTTGACGACGTAGGCGGGATCGAACCGCTCGCGTTCCCGCTCGAGAGAGGGATCCTCGACTCTCTCGCCGTCCTCGAGGCGATACGTGCCGTCGCCCGTCGCGATGTGATCGGCGGTCATCGCGGCCTTTCGATCCCCGTAGGCGGCGAATGCGGTTTCCCGATCGAGCGTGCCGACCCCGTGTTCGCTTCCCGTCAGGATCGTCGGGACGTCGACCAGCGAGACGACTTCGCCGAGATCGGGGGCGTTGCGCGTCCCGAACGGGACGTTCAGGAGTTCGGCGCGCATCTCGCCGGGGTGGCCCCACAGTCCGTCCTCGCCGAGCAGTTCGCCGTGATCGCCGCAGAAGACGACGCGCGTGTCGTCGGGAATCGCGGCCCACAGGCGCTCCAGACGGTCGTCGAGGTCGGCGATCTCCCGTCGGTAGAGGTCGCGAACGGCGGCCTCGTCCTCCTCGGACCCGCGACCCGAGAGCACGCGGCGGCTGAGCCGCTGTGCCGTCGCCCGGTCGACGTCCGCGCCGTCCGGATCGTAGGGATGGTGCGGTTCCATGAAGTGTAGCCACCCGAACCACTCCTCGCGGTCGTCGATCTCGGCCAGGAACTGGTCGACGACCTCGTCGGCGGGTCGGAACGATTTGTTCGTCTCCTCGACGTAGCTCCGGAGTTGCTGGTATCGGTTGTAGCCCCAGCTCGCTATCTTGTAGGGGAACGAGCCGCGCTCGAGCAGGATTGCACCCTTGTCCTTCAGCGACTCGCCGCCGCCTTTCGGCGACGTGAACGAGTCGAAACCGGCCGCGTAGCCGTACTCCGCGGACAGCAGGTGGTTGGTCGTGATCCCGACGCAGCGGGCGTCGAACGCGCGGGCGACGCTCGCCGCCGACTCGAGGCCGTCGCCGGTCGGATACTCGCCGCCGATGATCGCCGGGAAGCTGCCGGGCGTCGCGGTGCTCGTGGCGAAGGCGGCGTCGTGGGTGTCCTCGAGGAAGTCTCGTGTGGTGGGCATGTACTGGACGTGGTCGGTTCTGAGCGAGTCGACCGTGACTAACAGTGTCGTCTCCGTCGCGTGTTCGGTCATAGGTATCCGAGATCCTCCAGTCGGGCGCGGCTCGCCGCGTCGACATTCTCGGCGAACGCCCGTTCGCCGTGGTCGTCGTCAGTGACCCACTCGCCGAAGGCGGACTCGAAGAGCCCCTCTGGGACCGTCTCCTCGGGGCGTTCGGTCTGCTTCGACGGCGGCCCGGAGACGTCGTACACCGCCTCGGTGCCGAGCCGGTCGCGGTAGTACTTCCGATCGCGCCGATAGACGACGCGCTGTCCCCGATCCCAGTAGGACTCGTCGCCGCCCTCCGGGATGCCGGAACCTGATCCCACGATCTCGGCGCGAGCACGTTCTCGCTCGAAAGCGAACGGATCGAACGGGTCCCCGCTCGCCAGCGACCGGATCACGTCACCGAGGTCGGCGTGGGAACTGAGCCCGTTCACGTCGACGGGGCCTCGGTTCCCCGGCTCGAGGACGCCGTCACCGGTCGCGACGACGTCGAACGGGACGTGCAACAGCCCTTCCGAGAGACTGCTCATGTGGTTCATGAGGTAGCCGTCCGACTCGTAGCCGAGGTTCTCGCCGTGATCCGCCGTCACGATCAGGATCGACTCGCGGTCGTCACCGGCCGCCAGCGCGGTCACGAGATCCGCGACGACCCGGTCGAGGTAGTCGACCGTCGCGGCGTACAGCCCGCGGACGCGTTCGACGTCCGATTCGAACTCGCCGAGGCCCTCCGCGGCGTTCACGTCCGAGTCCCGAAACGAACTCGAGTGGAAACCGGCGGAGACGCCGTGGATCGAGTCGTCCAACCCGCGAAACGGGGTGTGTGGACCGTGTGCGTCCATGAAGTTAGCGAAGGCGAGCACCGGACCGTCGGGTTCGGTGACCTCGCGCTCGAGCGTTCTCGCGATCGCCCGGCCGCCGAAATCGGTCGGTTTCTCGATCGGGAGCTTCCGGCTCACGTCGTCCAGTTTGAGGAGGACGCCGTTGCACAGCGACTGCAAGGGATGCTCGTGCGCGAGGGCCTGACGGACGAAATCGGCGTAGGCCTCCACGCCGTCGGTCGAGCGGTCCGAGATGTGCTGCTGGACGTCCATCCCCGCGGGAAGCCGGCGACTCGGCGAGATGGGGACCGTGCGATCGAAGAAGCGGTCGAACCCGAAGACGGGGCTGGCGTAGATGTTCGACGTGACGCAGACCGATTCGTACCCCGCCCTCGAGAGGGGCGCGATCCAGGTGTCGTCGACGTCGATCGGATCGAACCGGCGCTGGCGCGCGTGGACGCCCGTTTCCGACGGAACCGATCCCGTCAGCATCCCGGCGTGACTCGGGACGCTCCAGCCGGCCAGCGCCCGCATGCCCTCGAATCGGACGGCCGCCAGCTCTCGGAGACGGGTCGCGTACCGGTCGTAGACGTCTTTTCTGACGGTGTCCAGACAGAGGACGACGACGTTCGGTCGGTCTCTCCCCGTCATGTGAACTCCTCGAGTGCGGCGCTGAAGCGTTCCCGCTGGTTCGATTCGGTCAGGTCGGTGACGAGGCTCCGCTGGTCGCTCCCGAGGGATCGTCGGTCGGTCGGTGAGAGGTCGGAGAGAGCCACCAGTCCGTCGAACAGGCCCGTCTCGGTCGGCGGGACGACCTGTCGAGCCGGCAGGAGCTCCCGGACGCCGGTCGCTTCGGTGACGATCGTCGGCGTTCCCGAGAGGATCCCCTCGAGCGCGGCGACGGGAAACGCGTCGCCCCGAGACGACTGAACGTAGACGCTCGCGCGGTCGAACCAGTCGGCGAACGCGTCCAGATCGACGAACCCGGGCGTGACGACGTGGGGCATGGCGGCGTACGGCTGCTCGTCGTGCCCCGCACCGAGTGCCACCAGCCGAACGTCGGCCTCGACGGTCCCGGCGAATCGCTCGACTGCCAGCGCGAGCCGGTCGTAGCCGTTCGCGGGTTTGGCTTCGCCCGCCGAGAGGATCGTAAACGGGTCCGCGGGTGATCGAGGGGTGAGCGACGCGAGGCGGTCGTACTTCTCGTCGGCGATCGGCGGCCGGACGATCGCGGTCGGAACGTCGCCGATGTACGGTCGCGCCCAGCGGGAGGCGTCGCGGCCGACCGCGATCACGCCGTCGAGCAACCGACTCGAGAGCGGCTCGAGCGCGCGCCAGAGGTATCGCGTCGGCCGCTCGGAGAGGGTGTAGAACGTCTCGTCCGCGGCGAGGTAGATCAGGGTCGTTCCCGGCCGGCGCAGTTTGTACGCGAGCCCGGTCTGGAGCGGCGCGCTCCCCTCCGCGATGACGGTCTCGTACGCCGGCAGCGTCCCGGCGGTTCGGAGCCGATCGACCGTCCGCTCGGTGTTGCCGCCCGGTTCGGGCGGTCGTTCCCCGGTCTCGAAGTGGCGTCGATCGGCGCTCACTGCGTCGGCGAAGACTCGATGTGCGGGGTGTGCGTCGCTGTTCTGATAGAGCAGACACCGATCGCTCGTCGCCCGTCGCGGGCGCGACGGTCCGGTCTCGGTCCGGCCGTCAGCGTCGGCCGGCTCGTGCGTAGTCGTCTTCGCCGTCATCGATCACTCGCCTCCTCGAGCTCGCGGGCGTCGTCGGCGTCGACAGCCGGCGGTGAGACGTCCCCGACACGGTGTCCTCTTTCGAGTCGGGTCGCGTCCCTCGTGCACTCGGATCGCCGGCCTCGTTCCGATTCCGGGACGTCGCTGTCTGCGACTGCGTCTCCTTCGATAACCTCGCGGAGCCCGTCCGCGAAGCGGTCGTACTCGTAGCGCCTCGCTTCGGCGCTGATCTCTGCCGGGTCGAAATCGGCGGGATCGAACCGCCGAACCGCCTCGCGTAGGGATCCGACGGTCGGTTCGAAGAGCAGCCCGGTCCGTCCGCTCTGGACCTGGTACCGCGTGAACCCCTCGTCGACGCCGAGGAGGGGTTTGCCGGCCATCATGGTCTCGGCCCCGACGAGACCGAAGTCCTCCTTCTTGGGCGCGTAGACGACCGCAGTGGCCCGCGCGACCAGCGACTCGATGTCCGCGACGTACCCCCGCACCTCGATGTTGTCGTAGTTCGCGGCGATGGCCTCGAGTCGCTCGCGCTGTTGTCCGTCACCGGCGATCACGAGCCGTTCGTCGAGTCCCGCGAAGGCTTTTGCGATCAGATCGATCCGTTTCTCGGGGGCGAGTCGGGACCACGTGAGGAAGTAGCCGTCGTCGCCGTCGTTGCGCCAGTCGCCGGTCACCGGCGGATAGACGACGCTGGCGTCGCGGCCGTAGAACCGCCGGATCCGATCGCGGACCAGTTCGCTGTTCGCGACGAAGCGGTCGACGTAGTCGTTGGCCTCCTTGTCCAGCGCCCGCCACGCTTTCGCGTACGCCTTGAGCCCCGTCTCGACGAACGGGAGATCGAACGCCGAGAGCCGATCCCGATAGAGGTCGTACAGCCACCGCGGCGGGCTGTGGGGGTAGTGGACGATCCGTTGACCGACCGCAGGGACGTAATATTTCGACAGCGGCGCGCTCTCGAGGATTACGTCGTACTCGGTGAGGTCCTCGTGGGCGTCGGTCATGTCGAGTGCCACGTTCAGCGTTTCGAGTGGATTCATGCCCTCGTTTTTCCACTCGAGGAACGGTCGCCACGGGAGCGACGTGTACTTCGATTGCCGGAACGGGATCACCTCGACGTCGTCGGGGATCGGCGTTCCCTCGGCGACGTAGGTCGTGTAGATCGGTGCGTCGAGCACCCGGGCGGCCTCGATGGCGAACTCCTCGCCGCCGCCGATGCCGGGGAACCGATCGTGCAGGATCGCCACGTCGGTCACTGTAACACCTCCCGGAGCTCCCGGTCCGGCGACCAGGTGCCGTCGTGGGTGTCGTCGTCCTCGGCGGCTCGAGCGCGCAGCAGCGAGATGCTCGCACGGAACAGCGAGATCTGAGCGTCGAACAGGGAGTACAGCGGCTGAGCGGGACCGAGCGCGTCGCGAGAGCCGAGCACGGTGAAGGCGAGGATGCCGGCCGGCGTCGCCAGTCCGACGGGACCGAGGATGGCCAGCGATCCGACCGTCGCCACGGCGATTCCGGTCGCGACGAGACACGGGGACACGATCATGAACCACCAGTTGAACGGCAGGACGACGCGGCCGTAGGCCCCGTGGCGACCGAGGGCGTCGCGCTGTCGCCACAGCAGTCGCAGGAGCCCCATCGCCCGTCGATCCTTCTGCCGGCGGCGCTTGCCGAACGCGGAGTGAGCCGCCTCCTTGTAGTGGATCTCGGGATCGAAGACGACTCGACCCCCGTTGCGTCGAATCTTTAGCGCGAGTTCGGTGTCGTCGGCGATCGAGTCCTCGTCGATCGGGACGATGGCATCCCGCTCGAACGCCGAGAACGGCCCGTGGAAGATCAGCGTCGAGTCGATGTGGGACTCGAGGACCTGAATTATCGTCTGGACGTCCCGATACCCTCGCTCGACCTCGCTGTCACCGAGGACGTCGGCGTTGCGGCCGGTGACCGCGGCCACGTCGGGATCGGCGAGGTTCGCGGCCGCTCGCCGGACCGCGTCCGACGCGAGCCGCGAGTCGCAGTCGGTCTTGACGACGACCTCGTTCGACGCGGCCGCGTAGGCCTCGTTCAGTGCGGGCGCGAGTCCCTCGCGTTCGGCCGTCCGAACGAGCGTCAGGTCCGGCTCGGGCCGACCGGCGAAGAAGGTCTCGACCAGCTCCGCCGTCCCGTCGTCGCTCGAGTCGACGACGACGATCTCGACCCGGTCCATCGGATAGTCGAGTTCGACCAGCTCCTCGAGTTTCGACTCGACGATCGCCGCTTCGTTGTACGTCGGCAGGACGATACTCACCGACGGCTCTCGGGGCCACGTGTGGGCGGGCGTTCCCGAAGGGCGGCTGACGTAGTAGACGCCGAGGTAGATCAGATACGGAAGGCCGGTCAGTGCAACCAGTCCGAACAGAGCCTCGAGGAGGCGCTTCATGCGAGTACGCCTCAACGGTCAACGGTTCGCTGCAAAGCCAGATGGCTTGCATTGTGCAAGCAGTGGTCGTCTCCGGTCTCGAGTCCGGCGGCCGCAATGGAGCGATCCGGCGCGACTGACCACGGATTTCGCCCGTTCGTCAGTGAACCCTGCGGTGGCGCGTGCGGTGCGACGGCGAGCCATCGGCGAGTCGTCGCTCGAATACGCGCGAGGGATGAGTGAGGGAAGAATGACCGAACGAATCGGCTGGGGAGGACGTGGCCATTCCCTGTTGCCACGATAGCATGGCGTTCGTCTCCTCGTTCACGATAATTTCGGCCATCTTTCGGTTCACGCTGATTTCCGGCTCACTCTGTCTCGCGGTATCTCACCCTCGCCTCCTCGAGTCGGATGTCTTCCGAACAGAAGTCACGTCGAGCCGATACGCTGCGTTGATTCGACCCACTCCCACCGATCGGTGGCTTTTTCCACGCCCTCACCGACCTCCCAACACGCGACAAACGCTCGTGAACTGCGTCACAGTTCCGTTATGCATGCCACATTCGGTATGCTTTTACCGGGGTAGCGTATAGATGCGCGTATGTCAGTGATAGCCGAGTCCGCCGTCGGGCACGACGAACTCGCCGTGCTCAAACTCCTCGCACTCGAGGGCGGGCTCGAGGGCGACGTCAAAATCTCCTGTTCTCACCTCGCGGACCGCCTCGACGCGTCGAATCAGACCGCCTCGCGCCGGCTCCAGCGCCTCGAGGGCGCCGACCTGCTCGAACGCGACACGGTCAGCGACGGCCAGTGGGTCGCGATCACCGAAACGGGCGAGCGGACCCTTCACGCCGAGTACGAGGACTACCGTCGCATCTTCGAGACGGACTCCCAGATCGAACTCGAGGGGACCATCACCAGCGGCATGGGCGAGGGCCGCCACTACATCTCGCTGTCGGGCTACAAACGCCAGTTCGAGGAGCGACTCGGCTACGAGCCGTTCCCCGGCACGCTCAACGTCGACCTTCGTGAGGACAGCGTCCGCCGGCGCAGCGCCATGGCTTCGCTCGAGCCCGTCCCGATCGACGGCTGGGAGTCCGACGAGCGGACCTACGGCCCCGCGGTCTGTTACCCCGCGACGATCGAAACGGCCGACGGCGATGTCTACGAGAACGCCTACACCATCGCCCCCGAACGCACCCACCACGACGACGACCAGCTCGAGGTCATCGCCCCCGACAAGCTCCGCGAGGAACTCGCCCTCGAGGACGGCGATCACGTCACCGTCTCGGTGGGTGATCGCGAATGACCGGCCACCACGCCGGGCCGCAGTCGAACGCGGACGGGGCGACGGCGGGATCGAACGCGCCGGCCGCCGCGGATTCGTTCGAGCACGCCCTCGAGTCGCTTCGCGCGGGCGAGCCGATCCTCGTCCACGACGCGGCCGACCGCGAGGGCGAGACGGACCTGATCTACCACGCCGACGCCGTAACGCCCGAGGCCGTCGCCCGGCTGCGCAACGACGCCGGCGGCCTGGTCTGCGTCGCCCTCGGCCACGAGACGGCGGAGGCGTTCGACCTCCCCTTCTACTCGGACGCGATCGATCACCCCGCGACCGGCGACCACGAACTGGGATACGACGAGCGGTCGTCGTTCTCGCTGACGGTCAACCACCGAGACACCTACACCGGGATCACCGACGACGACCGCTCGACGACTATTCGGGCGCTCGGCGCTGCCGCTGGGACGCCCGATGAAACCGACTTCGCCGCGGAGTTCCGCGTTCCCGGCCACGTCCACCTGCTGAAAGGCGCACCCGACCTGCTCGCTCAGCGCGAGGGCCACACCGAACTCGGCCTCGCCCTCGCGGACGCGGCCGACCTCTCGCCCGCCGTCGTCGTCTGCGAGATGCTCGACGACGAAACCGGCGCGGCGCTCTCCCCGACGGACGCTCGCGCCTACGCCGACCGCCACGGCTTCGCCTACCTCGAGGGGAGCGAGGTCCTCGAGCGCTGTCGGTAGGCCGCTGATTCTGGTGCCTCTCGAGTCACCCAGTGACTGCCGAGCACCGACCGCCAACGAAGCGGAGGCGGCAGCGACGGCGTCGAAGGGACTGCGCTCGGGTCGAACCGCGAACACTTAGTACAGTGGCTTGCAACAATCACGATCATGGGATTCGACGAGATGGACGTCGACACGATCTGGATGGACGGCGAGTACGTGGACTGGGACGACGCGGAGATCCACGTGCTCACGCACGGCCTCCACTACGGGTCGGGCGTCTTCGAGGGCGCGCGCTGTTACGACACCGAGAACGGACCGGCGCTCTTCCGCTGGGAAGAACACCTCGATCGGCTCTATCAGTCCGCAAAGCCCTATGAGATGGACATCGACTTCACGAAGGAAGAGCTCACCGAGGCGACGAAAGAGCTGATCAAGCGCCAGGAGCTTCCCTCCTGTTACGTCCGCCCGATCGCCTACTACGGCTACAACTCGCTGGGCGTCAGCCCGAAGGACTGTCCCACGCGCACCGCCATCGCGGTCTGGCCGTGGGGCGCCTATCTGGGTGAAGAGGCCCTCGAGAACGGCATCGACGTGATGATCTCCTCGTGGCGGAAACACGCCTCGAGCCAGATTCCGACGAACGCCAAGACCACTGGCCTCTACGTCAACAGCATGCTCGCGGGCGAGGAAGCCCGCCGGAACGGCTACGCGGAGGCGATCGTTCTCAACAAGGAGGGCAACGTCGCGGAAGGCCCCGGCGAGAACATCTTCCTCGTGCGCGACGGCGAGATTTTCACGCCCGGGCTCTCGGAGTCGATCCTCGACGGGATCACTCGCGATTCCGTCATTCAGATCGCTGAGGACCTGGGCTATACCGTCCACGACGACGTCTCCATCTCGCGGGGCGAACTCAACACCGCCGACGAACTGTTCTTCACCGGCTCCGCGGCCGAAGTCACCCCGATCCGAAAAGTCGACAACGTCGTCATCGGCGACGGCTCCCGCGGCCCCGTCACCGAAGAGATCCAGCAACAGTTCTTCGACATCGTCGAACAGGCCCCCGCGGAGTACGACGAGTGGTTCGAGTACGTCGACGTCTGAGAACCGCTTTTACCAGCAAACGCGCCTGATCGCTCTCGAAACAGGCGAATTGACTGCCTTTCTGTTTGCTTGAAAACCGATTGTTGTGGCCGGGAGCGCGTCTCGAGCACCGCGAGAGGCGCGCAACTCGGGGGAGGGCAGGCGCTTCACCGAGTACTGCCGCGAGCGAGCCCGTAGGGCGAGCGAGCGGGCCGACGACTGACCCGAAACGAAGTGGAGGGGAAGGAGGAGTGCTTTTGATCGAAATTTTACCGAGGGAGCGGCGAAGCCGCGACCGCAGCGTAAAATTTCGGTTCTAGTCGTCGTCGGCCCGCTTTTGCTGGTCGGCCCGATCGGTGCCGTCGGTCGTGGCCTCGTCGATCACGTCGATCGAGACGCCGGCGTCCATGCCGCGGTGGTTGGCGTCGCCGAATCCGGCACTCAGCACGCGCGTCAGCGCGTCTTCGACGTCCTCGTCGAGTTCGGTGATCCGCTCGGACTCGACCTCGATCACGTAGCCGGTCGTAATGTTCGGCGACGTCGGCAAGAAGAGCACCTCGCGGCCGTCGTCGGCGACCTTCCCCGTTTTGAACGCCGTCATCCGCAGCCCGTCCCAGGTCTCGATTTTGACCGGTTTCTGCAGCGATTCCTGCTCCCCGAAGGCCGTCTCGGCGGCCATCTTCGAGGCGTTGTAGACGACGCGGATCACGGGCACCCTGTTGGCGACGTTGTCGACGAGCCGTTCGACCAGGCCGCCGACGGTCGTCCGCATCAGATAGCCGACCGAGAACGTGAGGACGATGAAGACGGTGAGCGCGACGATGACCCGGAGGAACTGGGCGAGTTGCTGACGCGTCTGCTGGCTCGCGCCCGGGAGAAGCGCCTCGAGATCCGTCGCGTCGAGAATCAGGCCGGGTGTCAGTCCGGCGACGAGACCGTAGAGCCAGTAAATCGCATAGAGCGTGATGAGGATCGGGACGAGGACGATCAGCCCACTCGCGAAATCCCGCTTCCACGAAGCCATGTTCCGGAACTCACACTACTGGCTAATGAGCGCTTCCCTTTGTCGTATCCGGCGGTGAGATGAGCGTCGTGTCGGGTCGCAACGATCCGGACGAACGGCCGACTGAGGGTCCATGACCGGAGCATCGACACGTTCGAACCCCGACTCGAGACGCGGCATCTGATGACCAAATTTCAAGCCCGTCCGCTACGCACCGATAGCTATGAGCCTCGAGCAGGCTGAATCGGAGGAGACGGCCGATCCGCTCGACCCGTTGCGGCAGTTCGTGGCGCTCGAGCGCGACGTGCTCGTCCTGTCGGCGGCGATGTTCGCCTTCAGCCTCGGGTTCCAGATGACCAACCGGTACATGGCGGAGTATCTGTCGGCCCTGGGCGCGTCGGCGGTCGTCATCGGCCTGTTCGGCTCGTTCGGGAACGTCATCAGTGCGGTTTACCCCTATCCCGGCGGCGCGATCTCGGACCGGATCGGCTCGCGGTACGCGCTGACCGCGTTCGGCCTCTGCTCGACGGTCGGCTTCGGAATCTGGCTGGTCGCCCCCGCGTTCAGTGGGACCACGATCGGTCCGACCTCGCTGGCCGTCGTCGCGATCTTCGTCGGCCTGATCCTCGCACAGGCCTGGAAGTCGTTCGGGCTCGGGGCGACCTTCGCGATCGTCAAGCAAGCGGTGCCGCCCTCGCAACTGGCCGCCGGCTTCGCGAGCACCGAAACGTTCCGCCGGACGGCGTTTCTCGTCGGCCCGCTGCTCGCCGCCGCGCTCTTCTACCCGTTCGGCTCGAGCGACGGCGCGATCGTCACCGCGTTTCAACTGGTGTTGCTCGTCGCGATCGTCTTCGGCGTCCTCGGAACGGTCGTCCAACACGTTCTCTACAGGCCCGACGAGGACAGCGTCGGAACGGAGTTCGAAGGCGTCACGCAGCTGCTCGCGGATCTCCGGGCGATGCCCGCGGAGCTCCGACCGCTGCTGGTCGGCGACACGCTCGTTCGGTTCGCCAACGGCATGGTCTACGTCTTTTTCGTCATCGTCGTGACCCGGTTTCTCGAGGTCGGACTCTCCGTTTCGGTCCCGGTAGTCGGAACCGTCTCCCTCTCGCCGCAGTCGTACTTCGGAATCCTGCTGGGGATCGAAATGCTGGTCGCCCTGGTGACGATGATTCCGGCCGCCAGAGTCGCCGAACGGGTCGGTCTCAAGCCGATCGTCGCGCTGGGCTTTGCAGTCTACGCGGTCTTTCCGATTCTGTTGATCAACGCCTCCGACGATGCGGCCGTCCTCGCGGGTCTCTTCGCATTTTCGGGGCTGCGGTTCGCGGGACTGCCCGCGCACAAAGCGCTGATCGTCGGCCCCGCCGAGCTGGGTACCGGTGGCCGGGTGACGGGTGCGTACTACCTCCTGCGGAACGTGATCGTCATCCCGAGCGCCGCGCTCGGGGGGCTCCTGTGGAGCGGCGTCTCGAATCCGGTGACCGGTGCCGAACTGTTCGCCGGCGATCCGACCGCGGCGTTCACCGTTGCGACCGTCATCGGCCTGGTCGGGACGGCCTACTTCCTGCTGTTCGGGACGGAATTCGAGGCCTATCGGTAGCGGCTGGACGTCGGCATCCGTCAAAACGTATCGATCGGCAGTCCACTCACGGGCGACTTGTACCGTTTACAGTCCGAATTTCGGTCGAATCCGACCGAGAGTCACAGGAACAGCCGGTAGTAGTACGGACTGATGAACCCCTCGATGACCGCCGCGATGGCGAGTAGTATGCCGACCCCGACGAGCACCCAGAACGCCCGCTCGAGCGCATCCGCGAGATCCGTTCGTCCGGCGGGACCCCGCCACGTCCGCCAGGCGGTCACGCCGACGGAGATGCCGAGCGCGCTGGCGATCAGGATCGCCGGAATCTCGATAATGCCGTGGGGAACGACGAAGGCGGCGAGTTCGACGGGATCGACCTCGAGGCGGGCGATGATACCCAGAGCAACGCCGTTGAATAGCAACGAAACGATCGCCGGGAGGACGAGTGCGATCCCGGCGTACGCCGTCACGAGCGCGACCAGCCAGTTGTTACCGAACAGTTCGAGGGCCATCGCGGGCGGGAGCCAGCCCTCGAGTCGGCTCGCGATCGACGCGTCGACGGCACCGACGAGGGGACCGGCGGCCGCCCATCCCATCCAGAACCCGAGGAGAATCAGGCCGACCGCGAGCGCGTGTAACCCCAGATTCGAGCGGACGAACGCGCTCATCTCCGTCCAGCCGTGCCGGAGGCCGGCCCGGAACTGATCGCGAAGCGACAGCGACGGCGATTCCGGCGGTGCGAGTCGATCCCGGTAGCCGCAGTAGACGGCCGTCTTCAGTAGGTCCAGGGCGGGAAGCACGACAAGTATGGAAAGCAGTGACCCGATGGTAACGACATCGACGAGCGAGAGCAGACCGGTTATTCCGGCCACCGCACCCACCCCCACGAACGCGACGATATAGTAGAAGACGGCTTCGACCGGCTGTGAGCGGAGGAGTCCGGCCGCGTTCCGTACCGCTCCGAAGACGCCGGCATCGTCGACGACGACTGCGGCCGGTGCGAACGCGAACACCGCCCGAACGATGACGAGCAGAACGAACAGGACGAGCCCACCCAGGAGGGCAACTGGAAGCGTCAACACCGCCGTTGCGGGTGCAAACGAGATCGAGCCGGCGAACAGTGCCGCCCCGGAAACGACCAGCAGTAGTGCGCCGCTCCAGATCACCAATTCGAGAACGAACAGGCCGAAAAACCGCAGCCAGTAGCGGCGCGCACCCTCGAGACCGGCTACGAGCCCGCGATTGTCCCGCAGCCGACTGTAACAGGCTGCGAGCTGCCCCGCAGCGACGGCGGCGGACAGGACTGCGAAGAGCAGGACGCTCACGACGGCCGTCACGCCGAGGAGAGCGACGATTTCCGTCGTCAGTATCTGCTCGAAAATCGGCTCGATATCGCTCAGGAATCGGTCGTACGCCTCGGGATCGGCGTTCGGATCCGTCGGTGGTGGGTCCAGTTCGGCGAGCTGTGCTCGAATCGGGTCCAGGCGGCCGCTCGTCGCGAGAAGCACGTAGGCGACCGCGATCGCGACGAACGGAACGACGCGGACGATCGCGGTGATCGCAGCGCCGAGGACGTACATCGGCAGGACGTCGGCCGGCCGACGACGAAGGACGGCGACGACGGCACTGACGTAATCTGACAGACTCATAGTGGCCCCTAGAGTTCTTATTAGTTAAATCAACCCTCTTGGGCTGAGCAATGTTCGTTCGGTTACTGGTCCGCCGACGGTTCCCGACTCGCGTCGATCGCGGGGGAAACTACGCTTTCGCACCGGCGACGCCGCTACCGATCGTCGCCCCGCAGGTGGCACAGGTGGCGACGTAGAATCGTTTGGACGCCGCGATAAATCCGGTCGTCGACTCGGTTTCGACGAAGTCGATCTCGGATTCCGCAGAGAGCGTCGTGTCGCACTCAGGACAATGTACCATATCTCTAAACCGGTCGTTCGTCCTGAAATTTCTTCCGCCGATCACTTGCCCGGCGATACCAAATCGCGACAACAGTCGATCCAGCTCCTGCTCGAGACGCCATCGGTGCGGGACGCACCCGATCACCGCGAATACGTCTCGAGGCGGCGGATCTTCCCGTCGTCGAGCGCGAAGAAGTCCGCGAATTCGAAGAGGGTCCGCTCACCTTCGACGACGCGCCCGCGAACCGCGATCCGATCTCCGTCGGCGACCGTCGACTCCAGTTCGTGACTGGTATCGGGACTCGGGCGGTCCTCGGCCATGAATCGGACGAACGCCTCGCGGTTCTCGAACGTTCGATCCGGCCGGCGCTGGACGAACTCGGGGCGGAGGAGGGCCTCGAGCGCATCGTAGTCGTGCTCGTCGAGCGCGTCGTAGTAGCGGCGGACGGCGGCGAGTCCGTCGCTCTCCGACTCGTCGGCCGCGTTCGGCTCTGAGTCCATACGAGTGTCGTTCGTCGCCACGGTCAAAAGTGCCCGACTTCGTCTCAGTCGGACGAGCGTTCCGTGTCGTCGGTTCCGAGGAGGCCGTCCGGGGCAGCTGGTTCGTCTCGATCGGCAGCACTGGCGTGGACGCGATCGGCGTCTCCGCGGTAGTCGTCGCCCGCTGCATCGTCTCCCCGTCCGTAGTGCTCCGCTGCCATCGCGTACCACTTCGCTGCATTGCGTCGATCCGTCGCCTGCTCGTTCGCGTGGTCCGCGGCCCGTTCCACTGCGTCGTCGTCGCCGTACCGTCTGGCGGCGTCGAACGACTCGAGGGCGTCCGTCAGCGGGTCGACTGCAGCGTCGAACGCGGCGGCGGCAGTCACCCAGTCGTCGTCGGCGAAGGCCTCGCGACCGCGCTCGTACTCCTCGAGCCCGTCCCGATAGTGCGCGGTCGCGATTCGGTAGCGTTCGACGGCCGCATCGTCCCCGGAGACGGCCTCGATCGCCGCCCGGACCGCGTCGAGATCCGGCTGACTCGTCGGGTCCTCGTCGGACCAGGCGTAGTGGACCGTTCGCTCGTCGTCGAGGACGAAGATCGACCGCCGCGCGAGGTTCCGGTGGCCGCCGAGCAGTTCGTCCTCGAGCACGCCGTAGGAATCCGCGATCGAGCCGTCGCCGTCCGAAACCAGCGGGAAGCTGAGGTCGTAGCGGTCGGCGAACTCCCGGTGGCTGAAGGCGGTATCGGTCGAAACCCCGATGATCGAGACGTCGCTCTGGAGGCCGAACAGATCGAGGTCGCGGAGCGAACAGAGTTCCTCGGTACAACCCGGGCTGAAGTCTGCGGGATAGAAGACCAATAGGACGACGCCGTCGCCCATCGACTCCTCGAGCGCTGCGGTTCGAATCTCGCCGTCGATCGCTGCTGGTCCCTCGAAGGTCGGAGCGGTCGCCCCCGTCTCGAGCATACGGACTGTCTGGAGCGCGACGACTGTATGTGCATCGATCCACGGGCAGAGTTCCGCTGGCACCGTTCCCCGTTCGAATCGATCCCGCTTCGAGGACCGTCGAGGTCCCAACTCTCGATCCGAGGTCCTTTTCTCTCGGCCGCTCCTACTCGCGTTCGTGGAGTGTCACGTCTACTACGAGGGCGACGACGACCCCGAGAAGTGCACCGCGCGTCGCCTCGAGAAGTTCGACAAGGCGACCCTCTACCGGTCGATGGGGCAGGTGCCTTACGGGGTCGTCCTCAATCCCCACGCCGAGCAGGCGCTCTCCCCGGCCGATCTCGAGGACGGGCTGGGGACGCTGGTGGCCCTCGATTGCTCGTGGGAGTCCGCCGAGGAGGCGTCGTTCCAGATGCGCGGAATCCACCGGGCGCTGCCGTTTCTCGTCGCCGCGAATCCCATCAACTACGGTCGTCCGTTTCGACTGACTACCGTCGAAGCCCTCGCCGGCGCGTGCTGTATCTTCGACGAGCGGGACCGTGCCGAGGACCTCCTCGAGCCGTTTCGCTGGGGCGAGACGTTTCTGACGCTCAACGAGGAGCCGCTGCGCCGGTACAGCGAGTGTGCGGACTCGAGCGAGGTCGTCGCCGTCCAGGAGGAGTACCTGGCCGACGAGGAAGACGAGTAGCGGCGGCGGGCGACCGCATCCGATCCCGTCGCTCGGATCACAGCGATTATATGCACCACGAGCAAAGGCCGGGTATGGCCCAATTCGACGCCGCCGAGAAACGGATGCTCGAGAAGATGATCTGTATGCGCTGTAACGCCCGCAACTCCAAGCGGTCCAAGCGCTGCCGGAAGTGCGGCTACAAGAACCTTCGTCCCAAGGCGAAGGAACCGCGCGCCGCATAATCGATCGCTCGATCGACTTCTTTTCGACGTGGTGGTCGCGTCGTCGCGTAGTGTTCGGTTGGTTCGCTGGTCGAGAGCAACAGCAAGGGAGCCGAAGCCGGTCGCGTTCGGCCGATCTCAGTCGTCGGGGTACTTCGGCTCTCGGTTCTCCGCTCGCTCGAGCGCCGTCGTGACGACGTCGCGGACGTCGCCGTGGAAGACGTCGCCGTGGCCGGCGTACATGTGCTCGACGCCCTCGGGCATGCGCTCGAGGAGGTCCCCGATGCTCTCGATCAATCGCTCGCGAGACTGACCGGCCATATCGGTGCGGCCGAAGCTGCCGTAGTCGAAGGCCCCGTCGTCGTGGACGACCACGTCGCCGGAGAACAGCGTGGCCTCGGAGACGAGGGAGACGTGATCGTCGGCGTGCCCGGGCGTGTAGACGACGTCGAAGGCTTCGTCACCGATTCGGACCGTATCTCCGTCGTCGATTTCGTTCGTCCGCGTCGGGTGATCGGCGTACGCGTAGACGTCGGGATCGAACGCGTCGCAGACCGCCTCGAGCTGTGCGACGTGATCGCCGTGTTGGTGCGTCATGACGACGGCGTCGAGGTCGCCGGTGTGGTCGCGAATTTCGTCGACGACGCCGTCCATCGCACCGGCGTCGACGAGCGTCGTCCGATCGCCGACTGCCAGATAGGCGTTACAGGTGAACGTTTCCGCGTCCGCCGTGACGTGATGGACGTCCATAGAGGGACACTCGTCGGCCGGCGGCAAAAACGGTGCCATCGATACCGAGCGGGCGACTGGTGTCGGTGATGTCCCTCACCGCCACATGGCGGATTTCTTATATTCGAGGGGTGGAATACCTTCACTGGACCCGCTGATTACCGTGTTGACTGGTTGGGAAACCCTAATAAACTGGTAACCATGGAATTTTTCAACCGGAATCCCGTAGGGAACGCTGTATGGGTTTCGGGAGCTACGACGAATCCGAGCAACAGGAAGTCGACGCTGATTTTGACGACGACGATGCGGTCAAGTCGGGGGAGAACAGTCACGACGGAAGCATCGAGTTCGAAAACGGCGCGTCCAGCGACGAGTTGCTCGATCGGCTCAAGGAAATCAAAGACGAGAGCGACTGACGGATGAAGTCCGGGGCGCGAGCGCTGGGTATCGCCGAATCGTACCGCGACGATCGTGACGACGACGGCGATCCTGACGACGATCGACGGCGAAGCACGCTCGCGGGTGCCGTCGTTCGCGCCGATCGCGTCTGTGACGGACTCGCGTACGGCTCCTGTCGCGTCGGCGGCACCGACGGGACTGCCGCCGTCATCGACCTGATCGACGGACTCGACCGTCCGGACGTTCGATACGTCCTGCTCGGCGCCGTCGCCCCGGCGTGGTACAACCTCCTCGAGCTCTCGCGAATTCACGAGGCTGTCGGCCGGCCGGTGCTCGCCGTCACGTTCGAGGCGAGCGAGGGACTCGAGACCGGCCTCCGAGATCCCTTTTCGGGAGCCGAACTCGAGGAGCGACTCGCGATCTATCGGTCGCTGCCAGAGCGCCGAGAACTGTCGATTAACAACGAGACCGTCTACGTCAGAGCCGTCGGGCTCGAGCCCGCCGAGGCAGACGACGTCGTCCGCGCGTTCACGCCCGAGGGCGGTCGACCGGAGCCGATCCGGGTCGCGCGACTGGCTGCTCGAGCGGCGGATTCCTACGCGCGATCGTCTGAGTGAGCGTCGCCCGACGACGGTGCGACGAGACGGGGGTTCAACGGTTCTCGTAGCGCCCGGCATCCGCATCCCGAAAGACGTAGGAGGCGACCGCCTGAGCCACCAGTATGGGAGAGATGGAAGACCTCTGTGTCACGGACTGTACGCGCTGTCCGGCACTCGTCGACTCTCGCAGTCGGATCGTCAACGGCACCGGACCCGAGGACGCCGACCTCCTCTTCGTCGGCGAAGGGCCGGGTGCCAAAGAAGACGAACAGGGCGAGCCGTTCGTCGGCCGCAGCGGGACCGTCCTGGACGACGGACTCCGCGACGTCGGCCTCGCGCGGGGCGACGTTCGCATCAGCAACTGCGTCCGCTGTCGCCCCCCGGAGAACCGCGATCCGAAAAAGGACGAGCTCGCGAACTGTCGGGGCTACCTCGAGCGGGAGATCGATCGGCTCGATCCGGACGTGATCGTGACGCTGGGCAAGGTGCCGAGCGAGCACCTCCTCGAGCGATCGGTCGCCGTGACGAAAGAGGCGGGCACTCTCGAGGACGTTCGGATCGGCGGTACGCCGCGGCGACTGCTGATCTGTGTTCACCCGGCCGCGACGCTGTACGACCGCAGTCAGGAGGAGACGTTCGAGAACGCGCTCCAGCGGGCGGCGGAGCTCGCGGGCGTCGACGACAGTGAGGGCGGACAGTCGCGGCTCGACGGTTTTTGAGCGACCACCAGTACGCCGGAATTCGACCGAGTAGATCGGTACATTTACCGCAAATATTATGCAGGTAATTGGGAAAGGGGCGCGTATGTCTCCGTTCCCCAGCTCTCCCGGGCATCGCAATCCGCCCTGGCGATACGGCGTCTACGTGTTTCCGATCGGGCCGGTTTTGCTGTTGCTCTCCCGAACCGCGCTCGAGCTCTTCGTTCAGGCGTCCGAGGCCGGATCGCTCGCCATCGGACTGAGTACCTTCGCCGTAACCCTCATCGCCGGTTGGTCGTCCGTCCTGTGTTCCGCCGTCGTCGCAGTAGCGCTGGTCATGGACGCGCTCGCGCTTCGAGACCATCCGTACTGGAATCCGAACCCCTGGCTCGCGGGGGTGGTCGGAATCGGTCACCTCGCCGGGGCGGAACTGGCGTATCCGTACCTGCTCTCGGTCCCGGCGATCGGGTACTACGTCTACCGACGGCGACAGCACATCGGCGGCGACGGCGGTAGCGGCCCCGGTCCGGCCGACCCCTCGGGCGATCGACCGGCCCTCGAGTCCTAGCCGGTTGCCCGAATGGCAATTCACTTCAACTCGCCGCACCGAGTACGGGTATGAGCACTGTTTCGTCCCCACAGGAGGAGTCCCTCGCGTCCGTCGTCATCGTCGACTACGGACTGGGGAACCTCCGCAGCGCCACCCGCGGCCTCGAGCGTGCCGGTGCAGCCGTCGAGATCACCGACGATCCCGAGGCCTTCGCCGCGGCCGACGGCGTCGTCCTGCCCGGCGTCGGCGCGTTTCGGGAAGGCGTCGAGAACGCCGATCCGCTTCGCGAAGACCTCCTCGAGGTGGCCGACAGCGGCACGCCCCTCTTCGGTATCTGTCTCGGGATGCAGATGCTGCTCACGACGAGCGAAGAGGGCGAAACCGACGGCGAGTCGGCCGTGCAGGGACTGGATCTGATCCCCGGAACCAACGTCCGGTTCGCCGAGGGCCAGAAGGTTCCGCACATGGGCTGGAACGAACTCGAGGTGCAGCGCGATCACCCGCTCGTCGAGGGCGTGGACGGGGACTACGCCTACTTCGTCCACTCCTACTACGCGACCCCGGACGACGAGCAAGCGACGGTCGCGACGACCGACTACGAACGCGAGTTCCCCTCGATCGTGGCCAACGACGAGGGCAACGTCTTCGGCACGCAGTTCCACCCGGAGAAGAGCGGCGAGACGGGGCTACAGATCCTGCGGAACTTCGTCGAGATCTGCGCCGAGGAGTAACTGAACGGTCCGAGATGGCTTCTTATATCAACTCGCGAACGTCCGAGTACCACATGTCGTGGTAGTCGACGTGGCCGACCCGGCGAGCGATCGCGACGGCGAGGGAGTGCCAGCAGCGCTCGGTCGGGTCGTCTGCGTCGAGGTTGTACTCGCTGTCCTTGCAGGTACAGCCGCCGTCTTCGACGATGTACTCGTCATCGTAGCCGACGACGATCGTGAAATCCCGGTAGGACTTCACGCGGTTTTCGCCGACCGCCTCGATGGCGCGAACCCCGCGGTCGCCGTGGATACTCGAGATGTCGCCGACGATCTCGGGCGTGAGTTCGCCGGCTTCCTCGAGGGCAGCCTGCCATCGCTCGACGGGGTTGGCCTCCGACACACCTGCAACTGTGTAGCGAACTGTAAAATCGGTTTGGTTGTCCGTCGCTCCGATACCGAGAGCCGCCACTCGTTCGTCCCGTCCACTGATCCGCGCGAGACCACACCGTTTTTCGCCCGCTACCGACGAGAGGTGATATGCGCGTCACCGAGGGCGGGGTCGAACTCGAGGTGCCCGGCGAACAGACGGAGGGCATCGAGGAGGCGGTCTTCTACAATCCGCGACAGGAGCTGAACCGGGATCTGACGATCGCGACGCTGCGGGCCTATCGCGAGCGCGAGGAGCGGGCGACGTCGTATCTCGACGCGATGACCGCGAGCGGCGTGCGAGGGGTTCGAGCCGCCGCGGACGGCTGGGACGTGACCTGCTGTGACGTCGACGAGGAGGCGATCGACCTCGCGCGGTCGAACCTCGAGCGAAACGATTGCGACGACGCGCGGGTCGCACACCGCAACGTCAACGCCCTCATGCACGAGGAGCCGTTCGACGTGATCGATCTCGATCCCTACGGGACGCCGATGCCCTTCGCCGACGCGGCGTTCGCGAACTGCCGGGATCTCGTCTGCGTCACCGCGACCGACACCGCGCCGCTGTGTGGCGCACACTTCAACAGCGGCGTCCGCTCGTATTCGGCGATCCCACAAAATACGGACTACCACGCCGAGATGGGCGTTCGGGTCCTCATTTCCGCGCTCGCCCGCAGCGCCGCCCGGTTCGACGTCGGCATCGAGCCGATCCTGACCCACGCCACCAGCCACTACGTCCGGACCTACCTCGAGCTCGAGCGCAAGCCGACCGCCTCCGACGCTGCGATCGACGAGTTAGGCCACCTCTACCACTGCGAAGACTGTCTCTACCGGGAGGCCGATCCCGGACTGATCGCGGATCCGCTCGAGCGGTGCCCGCGCTGTGAGGGCAATCGGATGCTCACCGCCGGCCCGGTCTGGCTCGGCCCCGTTCGGGACCCGGCGTTCGTCGGCGCGGTTCGCGACGAGATTCCCTATACGTTCGATACCGCGCCGGAGGCTCGAGCGCTCTGTGACACCCTCGCGGCGGAGCTCGACGAGCCGACCCACTACGACCAGCACAAGCTCTGCCGGAACTGGGGACTGCCCGCGAACGCGATGGACGAATTTCTGGCGGATCTCCGCGACGCGGGCTATGCGGCCTCACGAGCCCACTACGGCGGGACGACGTTCAAGACGGACGCGAGCGTCGGGGAGATCCGCGCGGCGACCGAGGAGAACCTCGATTGATCGACTCAGTCGAGATCGGCGTACAGGCGGACGAGACCGCACTCGGGACAGCAGACCGCGTCGACGCTCGCCGCCTCGGTGAGGCCGAGTTTCCCAAGCATCCCGTCGCGTTTTCCGGTATCGATCACGAGGCCGAACCCGCCGTTGGACCGGAGCGACGTCGGTTCCATCGGTACGCCGCAGTCGGGACAGCGTCGCTGCTCCATGCGGTACGGTCAACGAGTTAACAGAAAAGGGCGATGGTTCGAGTCGCGACTCGTGGCGGCCGTCGGTCCGTGCCCCCGATGGCGTCGCCAACAGATGGAGATCTCGGTGCGAAACGAGGGACTACGGGTGACGAGGCGGGTTCCGGGTTTCGACAGTCGAGCGTTTTGATTTCGCGTAACGATTCGTTTGACTTCTGTCAGGCGAAACTACATATGCCGGCCCGCGTCGAAGGACCTCGCGTGATCGATTACAGACGGGGACTCGAGGTTACGGGGCGGGCCGTTCGACTCGCCAGGGAGCAACAGCTGACGCTCCTCTCTGCCGGGGTCGCGTACTACGGATTCCTCTCGCTCGTTCCGCTGATGTTGCTGGCGCTCGGTCTCGCCGCGTCGATCGGGGGCGAGATCCTCGCCGACCGGATCACCGCGGCCGCGAGCGACGTTCTCACGTTACAGGCCCAGCAACTGCTCACGGAAGCGGTCAACGACCAGACCGGTCGACGGGGAGCCACCGTCGTCGGTATTCTCGGCCTGCTCTGGGGCTCGAGCCGCGTCCTTCGCGGCCTCGATCGGGCCTTCTCACAGGTTTACGGCACCGTGGGGGAGAAGTCGCTCCTCGATACGATCTGGGACGCGACGATCGTCTCGATCGTCATCGCGCTGGGGCTGACGCTGGTGGGGGTCCTCGAGCTCGCGTTCCGGCTCCTCCCCCGGCTCGAGGTGACGGTCGTGGCGCAGTTGTTCGTCCTGTTGGGACTGGTCGTGACGTTCCTGCCCCTGTACGTCGTTTTTCCCGATGCGGACGTCGGGCTCCGAGAGGCCGCACCGGGAACCGTCATCGCGGCGGTCGGCTGGTACGCGCTGAGCCAGACGTTTTCGCTATACGCGGGGCTGCTCACAGAGTACGCGGTCTACGGCGCGCTCGGGGCCGTCTTCCTCGTGCTCGTCTGGCTGTACGCCGGCGCGATCATCCTCATCTTCGCGGCGGTGATCAACGCCGTCCTCGCCGACCGTGAAGTGGATCGGCAGCTACAAAGTCCCGGCCACCGACAGATTTCGACAGAAGCGATGACCGACGACGCTACGGGTGCCGACGAGGGAGCCGGGGAGGACCGCGCGAGCGACCGTGCGACCGCGAGAAGCGCCAGCGCCCGGACGCGCGACCGCTCGAGCGACGCCGCAGCCCTCCGCGAGGAGATCGAACGGCTGCGCGACCGCGTGGACGCGTTCGAAGACGACGTCGAGGACCGCACGGTCAGAAAAGAGTCCCTCGAGAGCGAGCTCAAGCGCTACGTTCGGCAACGGGTTCGGCGCGGCCACGCACACGACTGGGGACCGTACCTCGTCTTGCTGTACGGAACGGCGATGTCGATCGCCGCGTTCTACTTCCTCGAGGGGATCTACGCGATCCTCTCGATGCTGGTCGTCTGGACCTCGACGCTGGGCGTCTACGTCCTGATGGTCCTGTTCGGCTTCGGGATCTCCCTGCTCGGGGTTCCCGGTCGCGTCCGGAACCTGATCGGCGACCGCCGGTCCTGAGAACGCGTCGACTGCGGTTCGGTTCGTCGGATCAGTCCGTCGGCTCTCGGCTCGGTTTCGGTTATTTTCGAACGCATCCCCGGGTTCAACTCCGGCGACCGATGCCAGCAGCGTCGCTCGAGCGGAACGGCGTCGCCGAGAAATCGATCCCGATCGGGGGCTCGGCTGAGCGACAGGAGCGGTGGACCTACGGTTGCGATGGGACAGCCCGACGGACGAACCGCCGCACCCGGTCCGTGTACGTCGTCGGCCGGTGGAGGTTACAGATGTGGCCGACGCCGGCGAGTACCTCGACGCGACCGTCCCGTGCCGCGGCGGCGTGGGCCTGCTCCCCGCGGCGCATGAGTTTGTCGTTCTCTCCGTTGAGGATCAGCGTCGAGCCCGGATAGGTCGAGAGCTTCGCCCGGAAGTCGACGCCCGTGATGTCCGGGCCCGCGTCGCCGAACTGCTTCGGATAGAACCCCGCCTCGATGATCGCCCGCTCGATGTCCGGCGGCAGGTCTCGCTTTGTGACCCAGCGCGCCGCGAGTTTCTCGCCGGCACGCTTTCCGAGGTCGGGCTTAGTCAGGAGCCGCGCCAGCCCGCCGGTCAGTCGCGTTCCGAGTTCCATCTTCCCCGTCGGATTCACGCTGCTGCCCGACAGCACCAGCGCGTCGACCTGATCGGGGTGGCGGTAGGCGTACTCGGTCGCCGCGTAGCCGCCCAGCGACAGCCCGACCAGCACCGCCGAGCCGTCGGTGTGCGTCTCGAAAACCTCCTCGAGGACGTCGACGGCCGGCTCCATCCGGAACGGCTCGCCGGCGCGGGTGCCGTGGCCCGGCAAATCGGGAGCGATGGTGTGATACTCCTCCGCGAGCTCGCGCTGTTGAGGGAGCCACATCGTCCGCGTGAACATCGCACCGTGTACGAACGCGATCGACTGTGCGTCCGAGGGGCCGGTGACGTGGACGCCCCGGGTGCCGCCGCTCTCGTCTGTCCGGTTCATGGCAGGTGTATCACGAGCACGGTCTTAGAACTCGGGCCGGCGTCTCACGGCTCCGGGTCGACACGAACGGTTTCCGACGCGAATCCGTCGGCACCGGTACCCGGGTTCGGCTCGCGAGCCGAGCTCGAGGAGCGCCGAACGGAAACGGCTACGAACGGAGTCGTGGACGACGAAAAGCGACCGGAATAGCGGTCGTCTCGGCCTCGAGGGACCCGTTTGCGGACGTTCAGTTACCGCTCCCCGCCGTCTGAATCGGCCACGTCCCCGGTGGTCCGCGTCCCGTCGATCTCGCCGGCGAACTCCTCGTCTGACCCCCCGTCTGCGAACTCGTCGCCTTCGGAACTCGTTTCGGCCGTCGAATCGGTCCGATCCGGAAGCGTCCCCTCGAGTCGGATCGCGCCGTCGGTGATCTCTCGAACGGACGCTCGATCGAGCGTTCTGGTCTCCTCGGCGGCCTTGTCCCAGCCGAGTGACGACTTGATCGACCCCACGACCGCCGGATCCGGTCTCACGTGGGCGACGGCTCCATCGATCGCGACCACGACGCCGACTTCCTCGCCGAGATCGTTCTCGACGGGCTTACCGACGTCGTCGTCCGAAAACGTGGCACACATACTCCAAGCTACCGCGACTCGAGACAAGCCGGTGGTGCCTGCAACGGCCGGTCGATCATCGGTCCGGCAGCCGAACCGTCGAGCCGTGTCGCTACAGCGGCGTCGCTCTCGAGAAACGGTCGAGCCGCTCGCGGAGTTCACAGGGTGTGAGAAACGTGGGTGACTGGAGTATCGCGATTACGAGCGGGCAAGTGTCGAACTGCGTGCCGGCGTGATCACCTATCCCCTCGATCGAGAGCGGGCGTCACCCGTCGCGCTCGAGTTGGTCGCCGCCGAACTCGTCGTCGCTCTGGATGCGCGAGGCCTGTGGCCCGTCCTGATCCTGATACTTGGAGCCGCGTTCGCTGCCGTAGGGGCGCTCCGCCGGCGTCTTGAGTTCGGTGAAGGTGAGCTGGGAGATGCGCATGCCGGGCGTGAGCGCGACCGGTGCGGAACCGAGGTTCGAGAGCTCGAGGGTGATCTGGCCCCGATACCCGGGGTCGCAGAGGCCGGCAGTCGCGTGGACGACGACCGCGAGCCGCCCCAGCGAAGACCGTCCCTCGACGTGGGCGATGAGATCTGCCGGAATCTCGACGCGCTCGTGGGTCGTCCCGAGCACGAAGTCGCCGGGGTGGAGAATGAAGTCGTCGCCGTCCTCGACGATCGTTTCGGCGACGTAGTCGTCGACCTCCTCTTCGGCGTTGGGGTGAATGCAGGGGATGTTCGTCCGCTGGAACTCGAGGAACTCCCGACCGAGCCGGAGGTCGACGCTCGCGGGTTGGATCTGCAGCTCCGGGTCGTCGAGGGGATCGACGACGAGGTCGCCGGCCTCGAGGCGCTCGAGGATGTCCGCATCGGAGAGGATCATATCGAGTAGGAGCGAGCACGGGGCCCTAAATTCCTCGGTCCGCGTTCGGCGGGACGACCGCGGACGGATGCCGGGGCTCGAGCGTCACCACCAATCATCGAATCGATGGGGTCCGAGCGACTCCCCGGCCCGTACCGGTAGCAGCGTGATGTTTCCCGTTTGAAATTCTATCCTCGATGGCCTAATCCATTATAATGCCCTGTGACGAAGGCCAGAGCATGAACGAGACGCAGGACCGGTTTACCGGTGATACGAAGGTTCTGCACCAGCGTGCGGTACGCATCCCGCTTCCCGATACGGAGGCCGAGCGGGTCTTCCACGAGAACATGATGACCGTCGCAGCCGCTCGAGAGCGAAAGGCCGACCTGCTCGCTGATCCCGCGGCTTCGGTGCTCGACGCCTACGAGGCGGAACGGGATCGCATCGCCGAGGGGTTCGAACGACGACTCCGACGAATCGCCGGCGACGAGTACGAGGAGGCCGCGATGGCGTACAACCGAGGCGACCGCGACGACCGGGTCGGCGCGCTTGCCGCGTACTACTTCGAGGGAGCGTGGCGAATGCAACAGCGAGCGACCATCACCGACATGATGTTCTTTCCGCTCTTCCTGCGCTATCCCGACAGCTTCACGATGAACATCCGGTTTACCAGCGGCTACACGACCTCGAAGTCGGTCCGCTACGAGTCGCCGGCGCACTCGTCCGAGGAGCTAGACGAGTACGCGGAGACGTACTTCGACGACTGCCTCTACTCTCAACAGCAGGCTGCGGAATACATCCGAGAGACCGCCCAGATCATCCGCAACGAGTTCCCCGACCCCGACGAGACCGCCTTCGAGGACCGCAAGTACGGTGGTGTCGTCTCGGCCGGCGGCCGTCGCGGATCGGTGTTCTCGGCGATGCTCGACTCCGTCGACCCGGACCCCGATCGGTTTTCCGAGCCGGTGGCGAAGCCGACGCTCGTCGAAGCGGGTCCCGAGGCGAGACGAACGGAACGGGAGTTGCTCTCCGGTGACGAAATCGTTCACTGACGCGCCCGACGAATCCGGTCGTCAGCGGCGACGGAACGGGAAGTCACTCGAGTCTCTCGCGAATACGCGTCAGTCCGTCGGGGTCGGTGCACTCTCGTAGCAACCGAGGCCGCCCACCGTCGGCGGTGTCCCTCGACGAACGATCCGTCGCCGAACAGCGGCACACCCGATCGGTGACTTAATGTGGACCTTGTCACTGTACACCACGTAGGAGCGGCCCGAGGGGCGAGGCGACGACGGCCGGCGGACGATGTAGCTAATCCATGCTCTCAATAGTCGACCTCTTCGTTCGGATCGCCGGCGAAGACCCGGTGATCCAGGGGCTCGTCGGCGGCATCGTCATCGCGGGGTTGAACCTGCTCGGTGCGTCGCTGATATTCGTCTGGCGGGATCCGTCCGAGCGCGCGCTCGACGGCGCGCTCGGCTTCGCGGCCGGTGTGATGCTCGCCGCGGCCTTCACGAGCCTCATCATTCCGGGGATCGAACAGTACTCCGGCGGGGATCCGATTCCCACGCTCGTGGGCGTCGCGCTCGGCGCGCTCTTTCTCGATCGAGCCGACGGGCTCGTCCCGCACGCGCACTATCTGTTGACCGGAGAACGACGACCGGACGAGGCCAACCCGAGCACGTCCCTCCCCGTCGATAACGAGCGAGTGACGCCGGTCGTCCTGTTCATTCTGGCGATCACGCTCCACAATATGCCCGAGGGGCTGGCCGTGGGCGTCGGCTTCGGATCCGGGAACGTCGAGAACGCGATTCCGCTGATGCTCGCGATCGGCATCCAGAACATCCCCGAAGGGTTCGCCGTCTCCGTCGCCGCGGTCAACGCGGGGCTGGACCGACGCTTCTACGCGGTCTTCGCCGGATTGCGTTCGGGGATCGTCGAAATCCCACTCGCAGTGCTGGGCGCGCTGGCAGTGAGCGTCGTCGAGCCGTTACTCCCCTACGCGATGGGCTTCGCCGCAGGGGCGATGCTCTTCGTCATCTCCGACGAAATCATTCCCGAAACCCACACCCGCGGCTACGAGCGGATCGCGACGCTCGGCGTGATGGCCGGCGTGATCGTGATGCTGTACCTCGACATCAGTCTGGCGTGAGAGCGACCGCGTCCGCTACCGACACGGATGTGCCACGGGAAACACTCGTCGAGAGATGGGTACGGCTAAACGTATCCCGATCATCGCTTCGGGCATGAAACAGGCCATCGTCGCCCGGACGGACATCGGCATGGGACAGGGAAAGCTCGCCGCGCAGGTCGCCCACGCGTCGCTGTCCGCCTACGAGAAGGCGGACAGTCAGTTGCAAGACCAGTGGAAACAGGGCGGGCAAAAGAAGGTCGTTCTGAAAGGGCAAAGCGAGCGCCAGCTCCACGAGCTCTCCGAGATCGCCGAGCGCGACGGGATTCCGAACGCGATTATCCGGGACGCCGGACACACGCAGCTCGAATCCGGAACCGTCACCGCACTCGCCGTCGGCCCGGCCGCGGACGACCGGGTCGACAGCGTGACCGGCGAGCTGTCGCTGTTCTAGGTCGGTCGAGCGTCGAAGGCTATTCGACTCGAGTGGAAAACGGACTCCTAGTCGGAGCAGTATCCGCGCGGTTCCTCCCTGACGACCGACTCGTCGTCGGAGACCGGCGGGGTCGTCGGGAGGGACGGGAGCCGCGAGCGAACGTCGATCGATTCGCTGCCGAGCACCGCGAAGCCGGCGAAGATCGTCAGGAAGCCGGCGATCGCGAGGGCGTCGATCGTCTCGCCGAGCAGCGCCCAGCCGCCCAGCGTCGAGACGACCGGGACGACGTAGAAGATCAGGTTCGCGTTGATCGCGCCGGCCGCGTCGATGAGGCCGAAGTAGGCGATGTACGCGACGACGCCCGCGAAGATGCTGACGTAGGCCAGCGCGAGGACGGCTTCGGTCGTCCACGAGACCGCGGCCATCGACTCGCCGCCCGACCAGGACAGCAGGTGAGAGAGCGCCGCGGCGAAGGGCAGGCCCCAGGCGACGCGAACCGTACTCGAGAGGTCGCTGTCGGCTCGGCGGATCAGCACCGCACCGAGAGCCGCAGCGACCGCGCCGGCGAAGAGGATCCCCTTGCCGACGGCACCGCCGAGCAGGTTCGCGGGGTCGGGGCTGACGACGAGTCCGACGCCGAGCAGGCCGAGTCCCATGCCGGCCGCGCCGCGGGGAGAGAGGCGCTCGTCGGAGAGTATCGCGGCGGCGAACACCGGCGTCATGATCGGGTTGAGGCTGTAGATGATCGACGCGACGGCGCTGCTGACGTACTGCTGGCCGACGAACAGGAGGGCGTTGGTCAGCCCGATCGCGAGGACGCCGGTCGCGAGGATGGCCCCGACGTCGCCGCTGGTCCGCGGCAGCAGTTCCGACCGCGAGAACGTCACTCCGACGTACGCCAGCATGACGACGGCGGCGACGTCGAACCGGAAGGCGACGAAGAGCAGGGGCGGGAAGTACGCGAGCCCCGCCTTCGCGGCGACGAAGGTGCCGCCGAAGAGCAGGCTCGAGAGGGCGAAGAAGACGGCGGTACGGGCGGAGACCATTCTACGCCGTCACCCCCGTCGAAACCGTTCGCGTCGAACCGAAACCGGTCGACGCCCGAATAGCGAGAATCATCGTACTACACCGTATGAGCTGCGGGGTTATAGTTTCGTTCAGAAAGTATTTCACGCAAAGAAACTTCGGCGAGGCGGGAAAGAACCCGAGACCGCGACACCGCTGCGGACCGTGAAAGGATTTCACGCTGCGAAAGCTGTTTATCGGGGCGGTGACGAGATGGCGTATGGAATCGGCACTCGAGGAGATCGAGTTCCTCGCGCTCTCGTCGAACCGCGTCGAGGTGCTGAGACTGCTCGCGGAGGGGCGACACACGCGCACCGAGCTGGCGGCCGAGACGGGCGCCTCGCAGGCGACCCTGGGACGGATTCTCGGAGACTTCGAGGACAGATCGTGGATCAGACACGACGGCAGCGAGTACGTCGCGACGGCGACGGGACGACTCGTCGCGGAGGGGTTTACCGACCTCACGGAGATACTCGAGACCGAAGCCGAGCTCCGGGATATCGTCGACTACCTGCCGACCCACGCGATGGAGTTCGATCTGCGGCGGCTCTCGGACGCGACGATCACCGTTCCCAGCGCGACGCGGCCGAACGCGCCGCTCGGGCGATTGCTCGACTTCCTCCGAGACGGCGACGAGGTCAGGACGTTCTCGCACACGTTCAACGAACAGACGCTGCGCGTCGTCCGGGAGCGCGTGACCGCCGGCGAGCAGCGGTTTCGAGGGGTCTTCGGTCGCAGCGCGATCGACGCGCTCGCCGACGACTCGTCGCTCCGGGCGCAACTCGAGGCCCTGCTCGCGGCCGACGACGCCGAGATCAGGGTCCGGGAGGAGGGCGTCCCCATCGCGATCATGATCGTCGACGACCTCGTCTATCTGCTCTTGCGCGACGAGAGCGGCATCCTGCAGGCCTCGGTCGACACCGAGGACGACGCCGTCCGGTCGTGGGCCGAGGACTCGCTGGATCACTACTGGCGGACCGCGACGCCGCTCGACTCCGACGCGTTTTCGGAGTGAGCGCGGGAGAAGCCGTTGGTTCGGGACGCTACGCGAGTCCCGGCACCGGTGCTATCGGATCGGACGACGCGGATCCGTGGTCTGCGGGCCGTGCGATATCGGGGAATTCCGGGCCGACCGCGATCGACGCGGGTTCGGGTTTCGTTTCCTCCTCGCCGGTCTGCTCGATGACGTACTCCTGCCCGATCGTCGACGACTGGAGGCTGTCGACGGGTGCGTGGTCCTCAGTCAGCACCGGGACGTCGTCGGTCTCGGGCTCGGACAGCGTGGCGTTGACCTCGCTGCTGAGATCGATTCCGAGATCGCGGTTCTCGTTTCGCTCGGCGAGTTCGGCCTCGGTGAAGTCCGTGTCGGCCTTCGTCGCGACGATTTCGATGTTCTGTACCGAGTCCCACTCCGACGTCCGGTAGCTGTACGTCGACGGGAAGGCCCGGTCGATCGTCTTGTACTGTGCGCGGTAGAACTCCGAGCCGGCGCCGCTCGGCGCGGAGATGACGTTCGCCATGAACACGCCGTCGTCTGTCAGGCGTTCCTCGGCCAGTTCCATGAACCCGAGTTGGGTCAGGTGGATCGGGACCTGATCCTTCTGGTAGGCGTCGAGAACGATCACGTCGTACGTCCGATCAGTGTTCCGGAGGAACCGCCGGCCGTCTTCCGTGTGGACCGTCAGGTTCTCGCTTTCCTCGAGCCGGAAGTAGTCCTTGGCTGCCTGAGAGACCTCGGGATCGAGCTCGGCGACGTCGACGTTGACGTCGTACTTCCGTTCGAAGTCCTTCGGCCCGGTGTAGCCGCCCCCGCCGATGAACAGGACGTTGTCGACCGCCTCGGGATCGTCGACCATCAACATCGGGATGTGGAAGTACCGCGTGTACTCGAAGACGTGTCGGTCGGGGTCCTCGAGGTCCATCGCGCTGTGGCGTGCGCCGTCCAGATACAGCGTCCGTTCGTCTCCGCTGTCGACGACCTCGAGTTCTTGGTAGGCCGTCTGGGTCTGGTAGACGACGTCGCCGCGGTGGTCGAACGCCACCGGACCGACCCCGGCCGCGACGACGAGCAACAGCGCGATCCCGATACTCGCCGCCGCCGGCTTCGGTGTCAGCGACGGAAGCGTGAGCGCGAACGCGGTCCCGACGAGGATGAACCCGAAGAGGAGCCCGATCGCGTCGATACCCAGCGCCGGGATCAGGACGAACGTCGTCGCGCCCGCCCCGACGATGCTACCGATGGTGCCGAGGGCGTAGACGTGGCCCGACGCCTCGCCGATCCCCTCCTTCCGCGAGAGCTCGGCCGAGTAGGGGCTGATGAACCCGAGCAGATAGGTGGGCGGTCCGAAGAGGATGAGGACCGCCGGGAGCGAGGCGTATCGGGCGGGCAACGGCATCGCGGACGCCGAGAGCAACAGCTGGTCGCTCGCGTAGATAACGATCGCGACGTAGCCCGCGGTTCCCAGCATGATCCAGCTCATTCGACGGTTCGACGCCGTCCCCGCCTGTTTCCCGCCTTGCCAGTAGCCCAGGCTCAGCGCCGCGAGGAAGACGGTGATGATGCTTCCCCACGTGTAGATGCTGCTTCCGAACTGGGGAGCGATGATCCGGCCGGCGAGGATCTCCAGGCCCATACTGGTCACGCCGGAGACGAACACCGCGACGTCGGGTTTCGTCGGCCGGTAGTCGGACAGCTGCCGCGTGCTCATTATCGGACAGTAGTGGGCCCGCGACGAGAAGGTGTCGCCTCACGACGGAGACCGGAACACGCCAGCGGCGTCGCCGGGCGATCGAAGAGGCAAGGGAACGAGTGGAAGGCGGTTTTTATACCCGTTCGAACGAACGGAACGGTATGCGCGAAGTGAGCGTCTCTCGAGTCGTCGGCGTCTCCCCGGCCGAACTGTCGTCGTGGCTCGGACCCGCCAGGATCGTCGAAGCCGAGGGCAGCTTCGCGGTCGAATCCGTCTACGACGGGGACGACGCGACGGTCGTCGTGGCCAGCGGTCCCGGGCTCCAGTTGCCGCTGCGATTCGAAGACCGCGAGGGGACGATCTACTACACGCAGGAGAGCGAGGGAGGTCCGTTCGCGGAGATGGAGACGTGGCTCGAGTCCGAGCCGGTCGACGACGAACGAACGCGAGTCACGGTCCGGTCGGCGGTCGAACTCGCCGCGCCGCTCCCGTTCGGCGACCGGATCGCCGGCTGGAAGCGCCGCGGCGAGCTTCGGAACCTCCTCGAGGCGATCGACGCCGAGTTCGATTGAGGCGGCACTCCCGTTTCAGCGGAAGAAAGCGGCGACATCGGGGCTTCGACCCCCTCAGTTGGTCGTGATCACTTCGATCACGTCTCGGGACTCGACCTCGTAGTCGGTTCCCAGTTGTCGGTTTGTCCGGCAGTCGATCGCGTGCAGGAAGCCGTCGCCGATGTCGGAGTGGAGGCTGTAGGCGAAGTCCTCCGCGGTCGAGTTCGGCGGGATCAGATAACAGTCCGGCAACACCTCACCCCGTTCGTTGCCCAGCCCGTTCGCGCCGCCGGGGAACACGGGCGTGACGCCGAGGACGTCGAAGAGTGCCGTCTCGAGGGCCGCTTGCACGCCCGTCGCGCCGAACTCGTCGAGGAAGTCCCGGATCTGCTCGAGCCCCTGTTCCTGATCGCCGGAGACGTCGCCCACGATCTCGAACTCCCCGTCGCCGGGTCGGTAGTCGACGACCCCGGCCTTGTCGGCCGACTTCAGCGCCTTCTCGGCGTGGGCGCTGCAGGGAACGATCGTCAGGTGGTCGTACTCGGGGTCGTTCGCGATCTCCTCGTAGTTCTCCTGGGCTTCGGGGGTGTCCATCTTGTTCGCCGCGATGACCATCGGCTTGGTCTCCTTGCGGATCTCGCGGGCGAGCTCGATCTGATCGTCGTCGTCCCACTCTTCGGGGTCGAAACCGACGTCCGTCCGGCGAATGAGTCGCTTGATCTCGTCCTCGCTGGTCTTGAACGCGCTCATCTGCTCGGCCAGTTCCTCCTCGATGGCGTCGTCCTCCGTCGTGTACCCCGTCTCGTAGCGTTCGATCCCCTTCTCGAGGACGCCCAGGTACCACTGGTCGAGCTCCTCCTCGAGGAAGGCGATGTCGTCGCGGGGGTCGTGGCCCTCCGTCGCTTCGCCCTCGGCGTCGGTCTTCCCGGAGAAGTCGACGACGTGGACGAGCACGTCGGTCTCGTTGAGGTCCGAGAGGAACTGGTTGCCGAGCCCGTTGCCCTCGTGTGCGCCGGGGATCAGCCCGGCCACGTCGACGAGTTTCGTCGGGACGAACCGGGTCCCGTCGGTACAGTAGCCGACGTTCGGCGTACACTCCTCGTCGAATTCGGGTGCCGCGCAGTCGACGCGGACGTAGGCCTCGCCCACGCTGGGGTCGATGGTCGTGAACGGGTAGGCCCCTTCGGGCACGTCGTTCATCGTCGCCGCGTTGAAGAAGGAGGACTTGCCGACGGAGGGTTTGCCGACGAGTCCGATTCGGTAACTCGTACTCATTATCAGTCCGTGGCGCGGCCCGCCTAAACGGGTTTCTGTCCGACAGCGCAGTGGTATGTGTCGCCCTGGCAGGTTCGATGGGCCACCGCGAACTGGCTCGCGCGGCTCGTCGGACCGCGCTCGAGTCCGGAAAATCAACGACTACTATACCGAACTCAGGAGACGTGCGTCGGCGGCTCGGCGGCCGTCTCGATGTCGAGTTCGGCGGCGACGTCCGACAGGAGGTCGCCCTTGACTTCCGAGCTCCGCCACCCGATCTCGGCGACGAGGGGCGGCTCGAACTCGGATCGGACCGTCTCGAGGCGCTCGTTTTCGGTCTCGACGCGCTCGCGGAGATACCGCCCGCCGCGGCCGTTTTCGTCGGGGTCCGGCGACGGCGTGAGCTTGTTGGCGACGAGGCCCCGGACCGTGAGGTCCTTCTCCTGCAGATTCGCGATCGCGCGCTCGGTCTCGTTCAGCGACAGTTCGTCGGGGTTCAAGACGAGGAAGAACGCGGCGTCGTCGTGGAGCGCCGACCCGGCGAAGTCGAAGAACTCCTTGCGATCCTGGAGCCGCGCGAGGACGGGGTCGCCCTCCATGACGCGGCGCGGTTCGTTGCTCCCGACGGCGGCCTTCTCGAAGAGGTCGATGCTCGTCCGTCGCTTGTGCATCAGCCGGTCGATCCATCCCTCCAGCAGGTCGGGGAGCCCGAGAAGCCGGAGCGTGCTCCCCGTCGGCGAGGTGTCGAAGACGACGCGATCGTACTCCTCCGCGTTCCGCATCACGTCGACGAACCGGTCGAACAGCGCCGATTCGTAGGCGCCGGGGGTGCCGTGGGCCATCTCGAGTTGCCGGTTGATCTCGTTGACCATCGAGGCCGACACCTGTTCGGAGAGGTCCTGTCGGATCTCGTCGAGGTGGCGGGTCACCTCATCCTCGGGGTCGATCTCCATTGCGTCGAGCCCGTCGATTCCCGCGACCGATTGCGGCGAGTCGTCGAACGGCTGGTCGAACACGTCCGTGACGGAGTGGGCCGGGTCGGTCGAGACGACGAGCGTCCGCTGGCCGTCGCGGGCACAGCGCAGCGCGTACGCGCACGATACCGTCGTTTTGCCGACGCCGCCCTTGCCGCCGAAGAAGACGAATGGCTCCATCAGAAGTGGTACTGCTGTCCCTTGCGTTCGAGGTAGGTGCTACGATCCCAGAGGCGTCGCTCCCACGATTCGAACTCGTCCTCGAGATAGGGGAGCAGTTCCGCGGTGTAGTAGGAAACCGGCGACGGGATGCCGAAGGCGTCCGGGAAACAGGCCAGAATGAACGCGTCCTCGGCGTCCTCGGCTTCCTTCTCGATTTTCTCGTACGACGGGTGTGTGATCATGCCGTGATAGAGCCCCCGTAACCACTCGTCGAGCGTCTCGCGAAACGATTCGATCCGGTCGGCCAGGTCCATGCCAGTATCTGTGTATCGAACGCTAAAAACCCTCGTGGATCGCTTTCAAGGGGCTCCGATACCAGTGTCCGGACATGGAGACGAACACGGATGACGACATCCCGGTCACGATCCTCTCGGGGAATCTGGGTGCCGGGAAGACCACCCTCCTCAATCATCTGCTATCGAACGCCGGCGATCGGACGCTGGCGGTCCTCGTCAACGACATGGGCGAGGTCAACGTCGACGCCGAACTCGTCGCCGAGGGGTCGGAACTCGATCTCGACGACGGCGTGACGGAGCTCTCGAACGGCTGTATCTGCTGTGAACTCCAGGACGACCTCGAGACGGCCGTCGTCAGGCTGGCTCGCGACCGCTCGTTCGACCATCTCGTCGTCGAATCGTCGGGCATCTCCGAACCCGCACCCGTCGCGCGGCTGTTCACGACCGAGTCCCGCGTCGCCGCGCTCTACGACGTCGACACGCTGGTGACCGTCCTCGACACGCCGGCCTTCCTCGAGGCCTTCGCCGGGGAGGACCGACCCGAGCGTCGGGGGACCGAGGACGACCGGCCGCTCTCGGACCTGCTCGTCGAACAGGTTGAGGTCTCGAACCTCGTCCTGCTCAACAAGGCCGATCTGTGCTCCGACGCGGAGCTCGCCGAGGCCGAGGAACTCGTCGGCGCGCTCCAGCCGGACGCCGAGACGATCCGCACGGAGTTCTCGGCGGTCGATCCCGACCGCCTACTCGGTGCCGGGCTGTTCGACGCCGGCCGAGTGAACGACCTGCCGGGCTGGAAACGCGCGCTCGAGTCGACCGACGGGCACGAGCACGATCACGACGGGGACGACCACCACGGCCACCACCACCCGGACGAAGTGTACGGCGTCTCGTCGTTCGTCTACCGATCGCGACGGCCGTTCCACCCCGAGCGCTTCGACGAGTTCCTCCGAGATCTCCCACGGTCGATCGTCCGCGCGAAGGGGACCGCGTGGCTCGCCGGCAACGAAATGCGCGTAACGATCGCCCAGGCCGGCCCGTCGATCAGAGCGACCGCGCAGGGACCCTGGATCGCCGGCCTCCCCGAGGTCGAGCGCGACATGTATCGGTCGAACCGGCCGAATCTCGAGTGGCACGACGAGCACGGCGACCGCCGGACCGAACTCGTCTTCATCGGGACCGATTACGACGAAGGAGCGCTTCGGACGGCGCTCGAGGACGCGCTCGTCACCGACGAGGAGTGGGGGACGAACTTCGACGGGCCGTTCCCGGACGAACAGGGCGAGGAAGCGGTCGTTCGAGAGCCGTAGCTCGGCTCGGCCTCGAGCGACGGGCGGGGCGCTCGATTTCCGGGGGCAGAGGGAGAAAACGGAGACCGATCAGCAGGCGCAGTCGCGACCGCTCGAGCGTTCGAAACGCATCTCGTCTCCGCAGTCCGGACAGATCGGGTCGCCCTCGAGGTCGACGTCCCTGATCCGAACGGCGCAGTCGTCACACCAATAAGCGCCGTCGGAGCCGTCGTCGGGGCGGCCCTTCGGCGAGGGCGACGCGAGCGCCGATTTCATCGATTCGATGAGTCCCATAGTCGACGGTTCGCCTGCGGCGAAAATAACCTTATGCTACTGTGTGTCAAAGACACACGACCGCGTACTCGCAACCGGCGCGGAAATCGGGTCGACACATCGTCGTCGATCATCCGACGACGAGCGGCACTGCGAGCGCGATCAGGATCACCGTGAGGATCGGGATCAGGTAGAACAGTCGCTCGGCGCGAACCGCCGACGGCACGCAGCCGGCCGTCTCCGGACGGAACGTCCACACCTGTCGATAGAAGGCACCGACCGCGACGACGGCGAACAGCGCCGCGGAGAGCGCGATCGCGACCTCGAGTGACAGACCGAGCGCCTGCCCGTACAGCGGACCGAACGACAGCAGGACCATGAAGGCGAGCCCGACGACCACGAAGAAGGGCACGGGATCGACGTGAGAGCCCTGACGGTTTCGGAGGTGCATACCGGTCGTTGTCCGCCGACGGACAAAGAGCTATAGCCCGTTTCGATTGTTCGAATTCAGCGCCCCCGTTCACGGAACGGACGGGGAGAACAGCGAACAGTATAAGTGGCGGTGCCGACCTCTCCCTGTATGAGCGATGGTGACACCGAGCGAGATGATGACGGGTTCGAGGCCGGCGTGTCGTCTTCGCAGGGTGACCCCCGCGTCCTGATCGCGATGAACGTCGTGCTCTCCACGCTGTTCGCGTGGTCGATCGTCTGGGGACTGTCGTTCATCGGAGCCGTCGAGTTCGGGCTCATCAACGTCGCCACGGCCGCGATATTCCTGTTTGCGATGACGTATCTCGTGACGATGTCGTAGGCGGTGCCGATCGAAACCGGACTACCGCCCGTAAATCAGTCGTCGACCGAAGTCGTCGAGTCGCTCGGTGACGCGCCCGGCCCAGGCACCCGGCGATATCCGTCGAAGCTCGTCGTCCTCCACTTCGATGGCGGATTCGCCGAACGGATCGCGGGTTCCCTCGTTGCCACCGTCGCCGTCGTCCTCGCCGGACAACGCGACGTCGACGACCGTCGACATCGAACACCGGCCGCAGCTTTCGGTCTTTTTGCCTCCCATGTGAATCCCTTGCACGATAGTGCGTCTCCGGCGGCTAAAATCTACCGACCGGTCGACGGGGACGACAAACGGCCGACCGCATCGGGACCGGATCCACCGACGAATACTTGATACCCCGACGGTAACCGGTGGTATGAGAGATTGGGTCATGGTATCGAAGCGAACGGAACGGCTGCTAAGTCCCGAACACGCTGTCACGGCCGCGAGCACGCGATGAGTGACGAGGCGACGCCGGCGGAACTCCCGGCCGAGATCCGCGAGGCGGTCCCCGACTGGGAGGACGAGTATCTCGATCGGGTCTCCGACCGGCTGATGTACAACTACGACCTCGAGAAGGACCGTCGCGTCGGCGGCGAGCGGTGGGATCTCTACGGGGAGATGCGTGTCCTCAGCCAGAAGCAGTTCTTCCACCCATCGTTGAGTTACGGCGATCACGAGGCCGAAGAGTACCTCTTCGCCAGACGCGAGGCGCGGCCGACGGTCGCGGAACTCGAGCGACTCGTCGAGCTCGGTCACGACCTCGCCGACGAGCACGTCGTGGCCGACGAGGAACACTTCGGGACGGATTTCACGTTCGTCCTCGTCGCCGACGAGATAGCCGACGACGTCCGCGAGTTCGTCACGGACTTCCGCGATCGCACGCTGCTGAAGTTCGGCTACCACGGCCACTACGAGATCAATCTCGTCGTCGTCGCCCCGGACGTCGATGACCAGGTCGGCAGCGAGTCCGCCCACGTTCTGGAGGCGTTTACCCTCTGGGAAGACGTGAGCTCCTCCGACGAAGGGCTACTGTCGCGGTTCGCGAAACGGTTCTGGCAGTAGCCTAGTACGTCCGGCCGCGGAGAGCGGCTCGCGAGGACGGTGGCGACGAACTCGGCTATGCCCTCTGGACCGCGGTGACTTCCGTCAGAAATCGAGGCGAAACTCGTCGACACGATACTGGAGACGTTCGAACCGGGCGTCCGAACGGGGTCGATTTCTCTCCCGTTGCTGTTCGGTACTGCCGTCTGTCGGGTAGGTGCGCGAAGAAAATGAACGGCGATCGATCGCTGTTAGTCGTCGCTCGGTTCGGCTGCGGGGCTCTCGGGTCCGCGACGGACCGTCTGGATGTTGTTGTATCCGAGCCTGACGAGTGCGAGCGCCAGACCGATGAGAACGAGTCCGAGCGCCATCTGCACGACCGCGGAGGCCTGCGCACCGAACGTCCCCGCGCCACCCTGAATCAGGTTCAGGTAGAGGTTCTCGTAGAACACCAGGATCGACAGCCCGAGGATGGTGATCGTGACCATGATCGCCATCGGGACGCCGGTGGAGACGAGCTGTTTGTTGTCGTCCCAGTTGGCGAGCCAGACGGTCGCGGTGAGCAGCGCCAGCGCAGCGAGCAGCTGGTTCGCACCGCCGAACAGCTGCCAGAGGACGACCCACTGACCGGAGATGACGAGCAGGTACGCGGGAACGATCTGCACGATCGGGTTCGTGTATCGGCCGCGTGCGATCGAGCGCGGATCGAGGTTCAGTCCCGTGTCGGTCCGCCCCGCGGGCGTCCCGACGATCTCTTCCATCATGTAGCGACCGAGACGGACGGCCGTGTCGGTCGACGTCAGCAGGAAGCTACAGAGGACCAGCGCCATGAACACGGCACCGACGGACTCGGAGACGCCGAGGCTGGTGAGGATGATCCCGCCACCCTCCGCGAAGTTCGGAAGCGCAGCGCCGATTCCGCCCGCGGGATCGGCGAAGCCTGCGACCGCGAGGGTCGAAAGTGCGACCGCCGCGAGGAGCCCCTCGCCGAGCATCCCGCCGTATCCGATCAGGCGGGCGTCGGTCTCGTTGTCGAGCTGTTTGGCGGTCGTCCCGGAGGAGACGAGCGAGTGGAAGCCGCTGATGGTCCCGCAGGCGATCGTGATGAACAGCAGCGGGAACAGCGGTGCGAGTCCGGCGGCCTCGACGCCCCAGAACCCTTCGAACGCGCCGATGGAACTGTCGATGACGAGCGGCTGGGAGGACGTCCCGAGTATCGTCCCGACGATGATCGCGACGATCGCCCCGCCGACACCGGTGTACAGGAGGAACGACGACAGGTAGTCGCGCGGCTGGAGCAACACCCAGACGGGCAGTGCGCTCGCGATCGCCGCGTAGACCATCACGACCGGGATCCAGCCTGCGGTGTTACCGCCGAGTGCGGCCGCACCGGGCACCCAGTTGCCGGCACTGCCGAGCAGGACGATCGTTCCGGCCGGGTAGTCGCCGGCGAATAGCGCCAGCGGGTACTGAAGCCCCACCCAGACCGCAGCGAAGACGCCGAGGACGAAGACGATCGTCCCGGGGATGAACGGCCCGTTGAACTGGTACAAATAGACGCCGAACGCCAGCGCCAGCCCGATGTAGAGCAACGAGGCCGTCACCACCTGCGGATACGCGTTGAAGACGATCCCCACGACCAGTGCGAACACTGCGACGACCAGCATGATCGTCAGGAACGCGAACCACAGGAGCATGTTCTTGCCGCCCTTTCCGACGTACTCGCCGATCATGTAGCCGATCGACTTCCCCTCGTGGCGGAGACTCCCCGACAGCGACACGAAGTCGTGAACGGCACCCATCAGCGGGTTTCCGAGTGCGATCCACAGCAACGCGGGCACCCATCCCCAGATGGCACCGGCCGTGATCGGTCCCACGATCGGTGCCCCACCCGCGATGCTCGAGTAGTGGTGGCCCAACAGAACCGGTTTCTTCGAGGGGACGTACTCCTGTCCGTCCTCGTATTTGTGTGCCGGTGTTTCGGCTTCCTCGTCGAGTTCGACGAACTGCGTGAGGTATCGAGAGTACCCCACGTAGCCGACGGTGAAGGTCACCAGTACTGCCGCGATGATCCAGATTACCTGTGTCATGTTACGTCTACGCAAACAGAGTGGGCCCAATGACCTTAATTGTTATTTGTCTTTATTGGCGTCTCTGTCTGTATTTTTTAATCCTATCCGCCAGTTGGATAGTGAACTACGGCGTCCGAACGCGGGAGCAAATCTACCGGAAGAGGCCGTCAGAATTCGCTTTCAACTTTTCTTTTCACGCGTAGAAACTGATCAATCGTCCACGAAGATACGGAAATACGCGGGGCTTCGAGCCTCGTATAGCCCGAGCAAATAACTGCCGGAAACTGATTTGACAGGATAAATCAAAGCGAGAACCGGTCCAGACTAATCGGGAATCGAATCCGTTCGAACGGTCGGGATTCGAGAGAATCTAAAAGTGACCGCGAACGCGGGCGGAGCAGTTCCGAAACTACTCGAGAACGGCTTCCAGCGCGTCCATCGTCCGGTCGACCCGATCGATCCGTGCGTTGTGGCCCATGTGCCCGATTCGGAGCACGTCGTCCTCGAGGTCGCCGAGGCCGGTCGCGAGGACGATATCGTGGTCGTCCGCCATCGACTCCTGTAACTGACCGGCGTCACCGTCGACCGCGAGCGCCGTCACGGTCGGCGACGACCGCGCGTCGTCCGGATAGAGCGACAGCCCGAGGTCGGCCGCTCGCCGGCGACACCGCGTCGCGGCCGCCTCGTGGCGTTCGAAGACGGTCTCCAGTCCCTCCTCGAGCAAGAGATCGATCGCGGTCTCGAGCCCGTACAGGTTCGACGACAGGTGCGTGTAGGGGAACCACTCCTCGTCGGCGGCGTCGCGCCACGGCTCGAGGTCCGTATACAGGCCGTTCGTCTCGACGGACTCGATCTTCGCCCAGGCGCGGTCGCTGATCGAGCAGACGGTCAGTCCCGGCGGCGCGCTGAAACACTTCTGTGACGCGCCCAGACAGACGTCGATGCGATCGGTCGGCACCGGAACGCCGCCGAGCGAGGAGACGGCGTCGACGACGCTGATGACGTCGTGCTCCTCGAGTACGTCCAGCACTGGTCCGATGTCGTTCCGGACCCCCGTCGGGGTCTCGCAGTGGACCATCGTGGCCACGTCGAACGAGCCGTCCTCGAGGCGGGACTCGATCGCCTCGAGATCGAGCGGTGCCGTCCACGGCCCGTCGCAGATCACCGCCTCGCCGTCGTACATCTCGACGAAGTCGGCGAAGCCCTCCCCGTAGAGGCCGTTCGCGATACACAGGACCCGATCGCCCGGCTCGACCAGCGACGCGATCGCCGCCTCGAGCCCGAGGATCCCCTCGCCGCCGAGGATCGCGATGTCGTCGTCGCCGTAGACCGCCTCGAGTTTGTCGGTCAGCGTCCGGTAGAACTCGAAGAACTCGGGCTCGACGTCTGGGTTCGGCGTCGGCTCGCTCATCCGTTCGCGGACGGCCGCCGGCACCTCGGTCGGGCCGGGGGTCATGCGGAGTCGATCGTCGGTCATACGGAAGCCACCGGCGCGTTCGGGTATAAATCACTCGAGGCGCGAGGGCCGACGGTGTCGCGCTCCTCGTCGATGGAACGCAGCGGGTGATAGTAACCACCGACGCGATTCACACACTAATTGCAACGCACCCCTTCGATTAGGCGGGCACTGACTTTCAGCGGCGACTATCCTCGTCGGCTGCCGGCAGCGTGAACGAGAAGGTCGACCCGTCGCCGGGCTCGGAGTCGACCCAGATCTCTCCGCCGTGTCGTTCGACGATCCGCTCACAGAGCGCGAGACCGATCCCCGTCCCGGCGTGTTCCTCGCGACCGTGGAGCCGCTGGAACACCTCGAAGATGCGCTCCTGATCGGACGGGTCGATGCCGATACCGTCGTCGGCGACGGACACCGTACATTTCGTTCCGTTCCGTTCCGCCGAGACGCGTATCCGCGGCGGTTCCCGCCCGCTGTACTCGATCGCGTTCGCGAGCAGATTCTGGAACACCTGCCGCAACTGCCGCTCGTCACCCCGCACGCGCGGGAGGGACTCCGCGGTAATCTCGGCATCGGCACGCTCGATTTTCACCTCGAGGTCCTTGCCGGCGTCCTCGAGAACGCGCTGTAGCGACACCGGTTCGAACTCGTTGCCCCGGGTCTCGACTCGCGAATACTGGAGCAGGCCATCGATCATGTCGCGCATGCGCTCGGCCCCGTCGACGGCGTACGCGAGGAACTCCTCGCCGTCCGCGTCGAGTTCGTCGCCGTACCGGCGCTCGATCAACTGCAGGTAACTGGAAACCATTCGCAGCGGTTCTTGCAGGTCGTGAGACGCCGCGTAGGCGAACCCCTCGAGGCGTTCGTTCGACTCCTCGAGGTCGGCGATCAGCTCCTCGAGTTCCGCCTGATACTGCCGGCGTTCGATCGCCTCGGCGAGGACGTTGGCGACGCTCTGGACGAAATTGACGTCCTCGTCGGTGAACCGTGCGGTGTCGGTATCGTGCGTCCCGAGGATCCCCCACGGGTCGTCGACCGGGCCGATGATGGTACTGATACCGCTGCGGACGTCGTGATCCGTTAGCAACGCGGGGCCGCTAAAACGGGTTTCCGTCTCCATGTCGGCGACCACGATCGGGTGATCGCTTTCGAGCGTGTACGCGGCCTGGGAGTCCGATTCGTCGGCCGATACCGTCTCCTCACCGACGAGACCGTCGCGCCAGCCGACGCCCTGCCGGAGCAGGAGTTCATCGGCCTCCTCGTCGAGGTCGAGTACCTTGCAGTACTCGTTGTCGAGGACGGTAGCAACCTGCCTGGACGCTTCGCACATGAGTTCGTCGAGGTCGTCCGTCTCGAGGGCGAGCTGGCCGAGGTCCGCTACGACCTGTTGCTGGCGCGCTCGCCGCTCGAGCTCCCGCTCTCGCTCTTTGCGCTCGGAGAGATCGCGCCCGATGCCGGCCAGCACCGGCTCGCCGTCGGGTCTCTCGAGGGCCGTGGCAGCGAATTCGTAGGGAATTCGCTCGCCGTCCCTGGTGTGGAGGTCCGCTTCGAGCTGCACGCTCCCGGTGTCGAACCCCTCCGCGATCGCGTCGGCGATCCGGTCGTGCTCGTCGGGATCGAAGAAATCCGCGGCGCTCATCGACGCGATGTCCGCGTCAGAATACCCCGTCACCTCGCAGAGGCTCTCGTTCCAGCGTTGTAGCCTGCCGTCTTCCTCGACGACGTAGAAGACGTCGTGGATAGCGTCCAGGACCTCCGCGGTGTACGCGCGGTAGTGCTCGAGGCGGTCGTTGGATCGCTCGAGTTGCTCGTTTGCCTCCTCCAGTTGGGCGACGGTGGTTTCCAGTTCCGACTGTGTGTCCTGGAGCTCTCGGTTGCGTTGCTCGAGTTCCCGCGTTCGCGTTTTGGCCGCTGCGTTGTGGATGCCGGCGGCCAGGCCCGCAACGCTGGCGAGCGATGTCAGAATGACGACCGCCGAGGGATCCTCGATGGTCTCGCCGGGCTGGAGACTGTACAGTGCGAGGACGACGAGCATGACGCCGAGCCCGCTGAGACACCACACCGCGATAGCGCCGTAGAAACCAGCGTGGATATCGAACGAGGGCAACCGGTACGCGGAGTAGATGAGGACGATGCCGGGACCGGCGATGAGAACCAGATCGATCAAAACGTTCTCGAACGGTGTACCGGCCGCGACTCGCACGAGAGACAGGACTGCAGCGAGCGCGACGAAGATCATCCCGAGGGCGATGATACTGCGTCGTCCGCCGACGACGGAGACGGAACGGCTCCGATCGATCATTGTCGTTGTTCAGGTGACTGCCGGTATGAGGGTTGTGTTCGAAACGGTGATCGCAGTCGGTTGCCGCGATCGCGGCGGACGACGTGAGCCGCCGAGCGTCCCTCTCGTCGCTCGTCGACGGACCCGACGTCCGTGATCGCCCTCGGAACTGCGCGCCGAGCGACGGGAAAACCTGTATCACGCAGTTCGCCGTCGGTTGCACCGGAGAGCGCATGACCGATTGCAAGACTCGGCGTCGTGTAAGCGAGCGGCGAATCGAACACCCAGCGTTCGCGGCCCTGTACGATCGGTGCATGCCGGACCGGTTCCTGATCGGTCGTCACCGCGAGTACCTCGCGGACGGCCTCTCCGGGCGCGTCCTCGATGTCGGTGCGGGGAACGGCGCGATGATCCCCTACGCGGCCGACCTCGGCACCGACGGCCTCGAGTACCACGCTGTCGAACCGGATCCGCACATGCGACGCCGTGCGGTCAGGACGGCCGAACGCTCCGATCTACAGGTTTACCTCCGTGGCGACCGCGCGGAGTCACTGCCGTACGTCGACGACGCGTTCGATACCGTGCTCTCGGGGCTGGTCTTCTGTACCATCGACGATCCCGACGCCGCGCTCGAGGAGGTCGCACGGGTGGTCAAGCCGGGCGGCGAACTGCGTTTCCTCGAGCACGTCCGCGCGGACGGCTGGCGGGCCCGGGCACAGGATCGTCTGAATCCGCTGTGGGAGCGCGCCGCCGGGGGCTGCCAGTTGAATCGGGAGACGGTCGAGCGCTTCGTCGGACACGACGCGTTCGACGTGCTCGAGATCGAACGCATCGGGTTCGGCGTGTTTCCGGCGGCGCCGATCGTCCGCGGGCGGCTCCGACGGCGGACCGACGGTGCTTCGCTCGGCCAGCGCGCGGCCGGGTTCTTCGAGACGGACTGACGGTGGAAACAGGGGTACCGAGTACTCCTCCGAGCGTCGCATCGGTTTTCAACCGTTGATGAGAGTCAGTATTTCTTATACGATCGCTGTCGGCTATCGAGCTATCGACTATGGCTCTCGAGGAGACCCGACGGAGCGGGGACACGGATCGGCGATCCTACCTCGCGCTCGCTGCCACGACCGTTGCAGGGACGATCGGCGCACCCGAACCGGTCGTCGCGGCGTCGAACGAGGAGTACGAGACGGTTACCGTTCCCGCGGGCGAGCGGGAGATCGTCCGGGTGAACGACGGCGAGACGTACGAACGGGTTCTGTTCGACGTCACGGCCGACGGTGCCGCGGTGACGATCGTCGCCTACGGCACGGACTGGGCCATCCGGAACGTCGCGGTTCGGGGCCAGGTCGACATGGGCGACGAAACGGTGATCGGCGCGGCCGACACCGGCGGCGGCACCTCCCGCATCGAAAACGTCTGGCTGGGCGACGGCGCGGTCTACGAGCGGAAGGGTGGCACCGGGATCTGGGTCAGGCCGGACCACGACGGCCACCTCGAGATCGATCGCGTGAACGTCCGGAACATGGGCGACAACGCCTTCTACTGTTCGGCGCCGGGTACCGGCGGCGGGGGGACGGTCGCCCTGCGGAACTGCTACGCGGCGAACTGCTGGATCTCCCACTATCGGCTCGCCCGGGGGATCGTCGACGACTGCGTTGCGGCGGTGACCGACGACCGCCGGTATCGGCAGGGACGGGGCGTCTGGGCGTGGCCGCCCGGCCCGGTCCTGGTTCGGGACTGTCAGTTCGCGATGAACGGGGAGCACTACTCCTTCGTCCCCGGTGCGAACGACACCGGGAGCGACGTTTACGTCGACGACACGCAGTGGGACGACGATTTCCACGGGGGCTGGACCGACCACCACGGCGGCACGGTGAGCTTCGGCTCGAACACCGGCACCGACCCGCACGACGTCGTCCCCGAGGGGTGTCCGACGTCGGCCTCGTCGGCGCTCGAGCCGTAGCTCTCCCCTCGGCTCCGGTCACCGTGCCGTGTCCACGCTTTCGAGGGCAACCGCGGCGTGGGGACAGGGTCCAGTCCCGTGCGACGTAAACTCATAGTAGGCCGCAGCCGTAGTTCCGCGCAGAACCATGTTCGACGACCGAACCGACGCCGGCGAACGGCTCGCTGCGGAGGTCAATGCTCGCGACCTCGAGGTCGACGTCGTCCTGGGAATCCCGCGCGGCGCACTGCCCGTCGCGCGGCCGGTCGCCGACGCCCTCGAGGCCGACCTCGACGTAGTCGTCGCGCGCAAGCTGGGCGCGCCGCAGAATCCCGAGGTGGCGCTGGGCGCGGTCGCCAGCGACGGCAGCGTCTGGGAGAACGACGACCTGATCGACCGGCTGAGCGTCTCCGAGGAGTACCTCGCGGACGTCCGGGCCGAGGAGGCCGACAACGCGCGCGAGAAGGCGGACCGATACCGCGAGGAGGACGGGCTGCCCGACCTGAAGGGGAAGAGAGTCCTCGTCGTCGACGACGGCGTCGCCACCGGTGCGACGGCGACCGCCTGTCTCCGGCAGGTACGGGAGACCGGGGCCGAGTGGGTCGGCCTGGCCGTGCCCGTTGGCTCTCCGCGAGCCGTCGCGGACCTCGAGCGGGAGGCCGACGAGGTGATCGCCCTCGAGACGCCCGCGGAGTTCCGGGCCGTGGGCCAGTTCTACCGGCAGTTCGGACAGGTGACCGACGAGGAGGCGCTCGAGTACCTCGCTCGAGAGTCCTGAAACGGGACCAGTAGTCGATCCGGACGAACGACGCACACCACGCGAAACGGAAACCCGACGTGCGGTGGCGCGCGCTGTCGGCCGGCCGAGCGAGAGCGAGGGTGGCCGTCGATCATGCGCGAGGTTTTCGCGAACCCGTGAGCGAAAGCTTGTCAGTGCTTGCACTGACAGCGGATGAGCGAGGGAGGAATGACTGAGCGTTAGCGCGGAACCGAAGGTTCCGCGAACCATCCGAACGGGCGCTGTGCGCCCGTGAGGAGAAATCGGCTGGAGAGGGAGTGGTCGTTCCCCGTTGCCACAGTAGCAGGACACTTCGTCTCCAGTTACCCTCATCTGGCCGGGGTAACCGTGAGACGGGAACGGTGCCCCATCACGGTTCGGCGCATCTGCTCTCTTACGGCCACAGCCCGCGCACCTCGTGTGCCTCGGCGATTCGATCGAGCGCGACGGCGTAGGCGGCGTCGCGCCACGTCACGTCTCGCCGCTCGACCTCGTCTTTCAGCGCGGTCCAGGCCCGCACCATCTCGGACTCGAGTTCCTCGTTGACCCGCTCGAGGGACCACGCGCGGCGATTGATGTCCTGGAGCCACTCGAAGTAGCTGACCGTGACGCCGCCGGCGTTGGCGAGGATGTCGGGAATCACGTGGATACCGCGTTCCTCGAGGATTGTGTCGGCGGCGAACGTCGTCGGGCCGTTCGCGCCTTCGACGACGATGTCGGCCCGCACCGCGTCGGCGTTGTCCGCCGTGATGACGTTGCCGACGGCGGCCGGGACGAGGACGTCGACGTCGAGCTCGAGAAGGTCCTCGTTCGAGAGCCGACGCGGTCCGTCGGCTCCCTCCTCGAGCGTGGTCGCGAACTGGGTGACGGCTTCCGGCTCCTCGTCGTGGGAGGGGATCGCCCCCACGTCGATTCCGTCCGGGTCGTAGACCGCGCCGTTGACGTCGCTGACGGCGACGATCGTCGCGCCCCAGTCCTCGAGCAGGCGGGCGGCGTTCGCGCCGACGCTGCCGAAGCCCTGGACGGCGACGGTCGTCTCGGACAGCGGGTAGTCGTAGTACTCGCAGGTCTCACGGGTGACGATGGCGACGCTCCGACCGGGCGCTTCCTCGCGGCCGTAGCTGCCGCCGACGACCGGCGGCTTGCCGGTGACGACGCCGGGGATGGTCTCACCTTCCTGCATGCTGTAGGCGTCCATCAGCCAGGCCATCGTCTGCGGGTCGGTGCCCATGTCCGGTGCCGGAATATCCGTGTTCGGGCCGATAACGTCGCGGATTTCCTGCGTGAACCGGCGCGTGAGCCGTTCCTTCTCGTCGTCGCTCAGCGACTTGGGATCGACGACGATGCCGCCTTTCGCGCCGCCGAAGGGGAGGTCCATCACCGCGCACTTCCAGGTCATCCACATCGACAGTCCGACGCACTCGTCGCGGGTCACGTCGGGGTGGTAGCGCAGTCCGCCCTTGTAGGGCCCGCGGACGCTGTCGTGATGGGCCCTGTAGCCGGTGAAGACCTCGACCGATCCGTCGTCGCGCTCGAGCGGAACCGTCACCTCGTGGACCGCCGTGGGATGTTGGAGCCGCTCGAGGGCGGCGTCGTCGACGTCCAACTGCGCGGCGACGCGCTCGAGCTGTCGGCGCGCGGTCTCGAGGGCGGTTTCGGGATCGGTCGATTCGGCCGTCGCTTCTCGGGTCGGTGGTGAAGAACGGTCCTGAGAGGACATACTTACTCGATCGGTGTCCGTCGATTACGCATCTCGGCACCGCACTCGGGACAGGTGTTCGACTTGGACGTCCGGACGACGGTTCCGCAATCGAAACACTCGTAGGTCGATTCCGACTCGGGGTCGAGTTCGGCGTCTTTGTAGGTCATGATAGCAACGACGAACGTGTCCGATTCGGACGGTCGTCGCATTCAGGAATACAAGGTATATTAGGATGAGGATAGCCGTCAGATAACTAGCGTCGGCGAATGAATAGGGTTCACTATTCAACACCATGTGAACGGTTTGCCGGCAGTCCGATCTCGTCGAAGACGACGTCGAAGAGTTTCCGCTGGGCGGTCCGGATGTGCCGGTAGAACGCCGCCGGCGAAATGTCGAGCGCGTCGGCGACGTCTTCCCCCGAGTTTTCGCGGGGCGACTCGAAATACCCGCCGTAGTACGCGAGCTGGACGACCTCGAGCTGTCGGTCCGTGAGCCGGTCGCGCAGTTTCGCGTCGAGGTCGCGGAGCGTCGCTCGCTCGACGGTCCGTTTCGATCGGAGTTCGACGTCCGAAAACGCCGCCGAGACGACGTCGGCGCTCTCCCTCGCGTCGACGGACCGGGGAACGTCGACCACGACGCGAGCGGTCGAGGGGGTCGCCTCGATGCCCCGCAACACCACGCCGTGATCCGCGAGTCGGAGAGCGAGCGCCGGCCGCGAGAGGTGCAAGAGGACCGCACCGCCGGCATCGGCGTCGGCATCAGTGTCGCCAGCGGTCGCCTCAGACCCGCCGTCGCCGCTTCCCCGTCCGGTACTGCCGATGACCTGTGCGCGCTCGACGCTCACGAGGTCCTCGGCCGCGGTCGCGACTGCCTCCGGCGTCGCCCCGTCGACGGTCGCGAACACCGACGCCCCGTCCTCGTCCTGGCGAACGCCCCCGTCGAACGAGAGCACGGCGTCGGTCCGCCGGGCGAGACGACCGAAAATGAACGAGTCGTCGCCCACCTCGAACTCGAGTCGCGTGCTCGCGCCGGAGACCAGCGCGCGCTTTCGCTCGACCGCGGCGATCGCGGAGGCGATCGTCTCGCCGAGTTCCGCGAGGACGGTACGAATCATGTCGTCGACCGCCTCGGGCCGGTCGGCGTAGACGGTCAAGACGCCGTACGTGAACTCGTCGTAGGACAGCGGGACGCTCACGACCGACTGGAACTCGCAGGCGAGCGCCGTCGACCGCCACGGTTCGTCGCGCAGTCCGTCGGCGACGTTGGACACGACGGTGACGTCTCGATCGACCGCCGTCCTGACTGCGGGCTCGCTCGCGTCCAGTGAGAGCGACACGCTATCGAGGTACTCCCGCCCGGTCGTCGCACCGCCGTGTGCGCGCGATTCGAGGCGTTCGCGACCGGCGTCGGCGATCCCGATCCAGGCGAACGAGAACCGGTCGGCGGCGGTGAGCCGGTCGCAAACGGCGCGTTCGATCTCCTCGCGGGTCTCCGCCCTGACCAGCGCCTGATCGAGCTCCCTGATGATCTCGTTGATCCCGTTGAGCCGAGTGAGCTGTCGGTTCCGGGCCTCGAGTTCCCGGTCCCGTTCGCGCAGCGTTCGCTCCCGCTCGACCCGGTCGAGCGCGGCTTCCGCGGTCGCCGCGAGGAGATCGGTGAGCTCCCGGGAGACGTCGTCGAACGCGTCCGACTCCGTCGATCCGACGACGAAGACGCCGTGATCCCCCAGCGGGACGTACGCGGCGCTTCGCAGGTCGGTTCCCGGCTTCGAGAGCGACGGGGAGTCGTGAACGTTCGCGAAGAATCGACTCTCGCCGTCGACGAAGACGCGACCGGGAATGCTGTCGTCCGTCGCCCGGTGGTCGCGGACCGGCCCGTGTAACTGCTCCGTCCCCGGTGCGGACGCGGCCGCCCGCAACACGTTCTCGTCCGTATCGAACAGGTACGCGGCGCTCGCTTCGAGGTCGAGGACGTCCGTCGCGTCCTCGACGACGATGTCGGCGATCTCGCGGTCGGTTTCGGCGTACAGGAGGTCTCGGGCGGTTCGGTGAAGCGCCGTCAGCGCCTCCTCACGGCGCTTTCGCTTCGTCACGTCCCGGCAACTGTAGAGGGTCGTCCCGCCCTGAATCGAGACTTCGCGGACGTTGACCAGCAACGTGTGCTCGCGCCCTGCCCGGTCGGTCGCCGTACACTCGATGTTGGTCAACACGCCCGCCGCCTCGAGGTCGTCGCGATCGTAGAGGTCAGCACCGAGCAGTTCGTCGATCGTCCCCATTTCGCGAATTTCCTCGTCCGAATAGCCGAAGATGAAGTGGACGTTCGGACAGACGTAGGTGAACGCGCCGTCGTCGTCCGTGATGAGGACGGTGTCGGTCATGTTGTTGAGCGTCACCCGGTGGAGCTCCTCGGACTCGCGGAGCTCCCGCTCGAGTCGGGCGCGTTCGGTGACGTCGGTCGCCCGGGCGAGCAGCGAGACGACGGTACCGGAGTCGTCGCGGACCGGCCGGACCGTCACCTCGAAGGTGTCCGCATCGGTCGGATCGGCGGGTTCGCTCGCGGATTCGCCGCCGTCACCCTCCGTCCCCCCGGCGCCGTCGGCGCGGACTCGCGTCAGGTCACGGTGTGCGATCTCGCCGCTCGCCGCCCGTTCGACTGCCTCACGGATCGCAGTCCGACCGTCCGCGGTCTCCCGCCACCAGGGGAGGTCCCGAAACGGCCGGCCCCGGACGTCGCTCGCGGCCGCGCCGATCGCCTCGAGCGCCGGCTCGCTGGCCCGCTGCACGGTGCCGTCCGGCTCCAGAACCCACGAGTACGTCTCCGGATCCTCGAAGATCGCGTCGAACCGGCGCGCACGCGTTCGCAGTCGGCGTTGCTCGCGGCCCGTCGAGACCGCTCGTTCGATCGCCGCCCGATACTCCTCGGTCGGGTCGCCGGTGCCGTCGGATGAAACGTACGCCGTGACGCCCGCGGCGATCGCCTCCCCGGCCAGTGACTCGCTCCCGTCGTCCGGGGCGAGCACGACCGGGAGGTCAGGATTTCGCTCGCGAATCGTCTCGAGGAGATCCAGTCCGGTCGCGTCTCCGTCCGGAAGGGACTGTGCGGTCAGGAGACAGTCGACGGGGTTCCTCTCGAGGTAGTCGACCGCGGCGGCTGCGGTCGATACCGTGGTAACGTCCAGCGGCCGGTCCTCGAGGGCGCTATCGAGCGCATCGAGTCCCCGCTCGGGGAGCGCGACGGCGAGGAGTCGGGCGTCGTCGCGCGGTCGTACGGGAGGCATTCGTCTCCCGTACGGTCCCCTGCGGATAGAAAGCATCGTTCCGTCCGCGCTCGCCGCGACCGACACCCGTTCACCGCTCGAGTCCGTACGAACGCCCATGCGCGTTGCCGTCACCGTCGACGATCGGGAACCCGCCGGACTCGCCGAGGCGGTCCGAACCCATTCCGACGTCGTCGACGTGACCGTCGAACGGCTGTCGAGTGGCGACCTCGCCATCGGTTCGGTCGGGTTCGAACGCAAGACGCCCCGGGACTACGTCTCCAGTGCCATGAGCCGAAGCGGACCGGACCTCACCGACCAGGTCAAGCGAATGGCGGACTCGTACGACCACGCCTACGTCCTGCTCGAGGGGGAGTTCGCCGATCTCGAGTCGCTTCGAACCACCGTCTCTCCGGCGTCGGTTCGGGGGTCGATGGCGTCGATTACCGCCCGGCAGGGGGTCCCCGTCATCCCCTGTACGGACCGCCGACGGCTGATCGACTTCGCGATCCGACTCGGTCGGAAACACGTCGAAGATCCGACGACGGTCCGGCTCCCGACCGGGTCGGTCCCGAGCCGCCGTGAACCCACGACGAAGCGGATGTACGGTTGCGTCGAGGGGATCGGTCCCGAGCTCGCGGCGACGCTGTACGATCGGTATCCGACCGTCGAGTCCTTGCTCGAGGCGAGCCGCCACGATCTCACCGCGATCGACGGAATCGGTCCCACGCGAGCCGAGACGATTTACTCGGCGGTTCGTGACGACGGAAGTCGCGACTAACGTCGTTCGTCGTATCGCGGCCGCAAAAACCGTCCGAAGCGCCCTATCGGATCTCGTCCACCGAGACGGCCTCGTGCTCGGAGACGGCGATCCAGGCGTCGTCTCGAGCGATGTCGGCGATAACGAGGTGCGATCGACCGTCGATCTCGTCGATCGCCGCGACGACGTCGCTCGACCCTTCCGCCTCCCGTCCGACCGATGTCGCTTCGGGTGCCATGTTCAGATATTCACACACTCCGGTCATGAATGTTCCGGAATAGCCCGAGATAGTAGTTGAACATAGATTTGACTTCGGCTATTTAGTTTACATTCGGAACTTATATGCGGAGTTCTCGAACGGCGGGCTTCGCGACGGGGAACTCGTCAGTCGTCGGGTACGACCGACCGGACGTGGCCGACGGCACCGCTTTTCAGCTTCACGTGTGCGCCGTCCGGCTCGTCGCCGTGGATCGTTCCGATCTCGCCGATGATCGGCTCCGTATCCTCGGACTGCGGATCCGCATCGTCCTGTACGATTTCCACGGTCATCCCCTGTCGCAACTCGTCGGCGGTCGGGCGGTCGGTAGACATGGGAGGAGGTGAGCCGGGTATTTCGAAAAGCGTGGTGCCTGCACTCGCTTCTCCTCCCGAAGCGTGCGCTCCGGGTCGAACGACTCGCGTTACTCGTCGTCGTCGAACTCGAGGGCGACGGAGTTGATGCAGTAGCGCTTGCCCGTCGGATCCGGGCCGTCCTCGAAGACGTGGCCGAGGTGGCCCCCGCAGTCGGCACACAGGACCTCGGTGCGGCGCATGCCGTGGCTCGTGTCGGTTCGGGTTTCGACTCGGTCGTCGTCGACGTCGTAGAAGCTCGGCCAGCCGCAGCCGGAGTCGAACTTCGTCTCCGAATCGAACAGTTCGGCCCCGCAGCCGGCACAGGCGTACGAGCCATCCTCCTTGTGATCGACGAACTCACCACTAAACGGGGTTTCAGTGCCTGCTTCGCGGAGGATTCGATACTCTTCCTCGCTCAGTCGGTCGCGCCACTCGTCGTCCGTCGTCGGACCGTGATCTGCCTCGTTGCTCATGGTCGCTCTTGGGGCGAGACGTTCAAGAGTCTGTCTGCGTCGTCGGTCCGAGCGCGATCACTGGACGGGTGAAGAGGAACGGCCGCATCGAATCGCCCGTTCGAGCGACGTCACCGACTTGTGATGACGTCCGTGCTCTCGCAGTCGGGACACTGGGTCATCCGACCGAGTTTCGGGACCTCGATCCGCCGCCACTCGTCGTCACCGCCCGGCGCTTCGAACCCGCAGTTCCGACACCGTGACAGTTCGTGCGTGATCTGGCTTCCCATATGTCGGACTATGCTGTAGACTCACATAGGCGTTTGTTCGCACGGTCGAGACCGTCACGGGTTCCAACGGGTCCCGCGACCGATCGCCGGGAGACGACCGGTCGCCGGAACGCCACGGGTGACAGGGTGTGCGTGGACACTGCGGTTCGTTCGAGCCGGACACGGCCACGCGAGTCGTGCGTGAACCGACCCGTCCGGTTCCGCTGGTTTCGATCGGAGATCGTCTCGTCGGAAGCGCCATCGGCGCTCGAGTCGTCGTCGAACTGATGAACGTCCGGCAGCCCTGATCTCCATGCATGTCATCCACAAACGGTCATAAAAGCGTTGCCCGGGCGTATCCTCGGAAGAACCGGTACGACAGACGGTCGGGATAGGGACACGCCGTGTCGAACGAGCAGACCGCCGACGAGCCCGGCGAGCGCAGTCACAGCGGCGGGCGCTCCGAATCCGACGCGCCTCGTGATCACGCGTGCCAATCATATTAAGCTGGATCAGATCGTACCCCCGGGCGATGGTCTCTCGGAACGAACTCACTGCAGCGACGCTCGACACGCTCCCGATCACCGTCGCCGTCCTCGACGACGAGGGCGAAATCCTGCTGACCAACCGATCGTGGCGCGAGTTCGGCTCCGGGACTGACGACCACGTCGGCGCCGACTACATCGCGACTACGGCGACCGCGGACGACGAACACGCTCGCCGAGCGGTGACGGGAATCGAAGCCGTCCTCGCTGGCGATCGAGACTCGTTCACGATGGAGTATCCGTGCCACTCGCCCGATCAAAAGCGGTGGTTCATGATGCGCGCCAGTCCGTTTCACGAGGACGGGGATCGGCTGGTCTCGCTCGTCCACCTCGATATCACCGAGCGGAAACTGGCGGAGATCGCCGCCGAGGAAAACGCCAGGCAGGTACGCGAGGAACGAGAGGCGCTCGAGCACGTCCTCGAGCGGGTCGACGGCCTCGTTCGGAACGTCACCGACGCGGCCGTCGGTGCGGAGACGCGCGAAGCGATCGAGCGCGAGGTCTGTACGTGTCTCGCGGAGACCGATCCGTACGTCCTCGCGTGGATCGGCCGAGCCGACGTGACGAATCAGCGACTCTCACCGCGAGAGTGGGCCAGTCAGGGAACGGTCCCGCTGGAGGACGACGAACTCATCATCGGGACCGACGAGACACATCCGGCCGTTCGAGCGTTCGCGGACGGCGAAGCGCAGGTGACTCGGGACCTCGACGCGTTCGAGGAGGCCGACCGATGGTGGCCGACGGGAGCGAGCGAGCACTTCCAGTCCGTCGCCGCCCTCCCCCTTACGTACGGCGATATCACGTACGGCGTGCTGGTCGTCTTCGCGAGCGAGACCGACGCGTTCGACGAGCGGGAATTGCTCGTCCTCGAGTCGCTGAGCGAAACGATCGCGACCGCGATGAACGCGCTCGAGGTCAGGCGGATGCTCACGACCGAAACCGTCGTCTCGATCGAGGTCGCGATCGAGGACCCGTCGCTGTTCGTCACCGGCCTGTCCGAGACGCTCGACACCGCGATCAGCTATCGGGGGCTGACGTACGACGCGGACGGTACCCCGCTCCTGTTCCTCCACGCCGATCGCGAGATCGATGCCGACAGCGTCGAAGACACCGCTCTGGACGGCTCCGACGTGACGATCCTCTCCGAGACCGAGGACGGAGCCGTCCTCGAGGTCGCCGCCGAGGACGGCCTGGTAACGGCACTGAGCGAGCACGGCGGCGTGATTCGGGAGCTGACGGTCACTGATACCGTCGCGGACCTCTCCGTCGAACTACCGGACGGCCGGTCCGCGCGATCGGCGTACGACCTCCTCGAAGACCGATACGACCGCGTCGAACTCGTCAGCTACCACGAAACCGAGGAACCGGCCCAGACTCGACAGGACGTCACGTCGCGACTCGAGTCCTCGTTGACGGACCGACAGCTCATGGCGGTACGCAAGGCCTATTACGCGAACTACTTCGAGTGGCCCCGCGACGTGTCGGGCGAGGAATTGGCCGAATCGATGGACATCTCCCGATCGACGTTCCACCAGCACCTGCGGACCGCCCAGCGAAAACTACTCGACGAAGTGCTCGAGTGAGCCCGTCGGAGGGGGCAGGTTGAACATAGTGAGGGGCTGGTACTTTATACGTATCTCTCGTATCGTGTATATCCGTTCACCGTCGGCGAGGTCAACGAGACAGAGAATGCAACAGGAACACATCGACGCAGGCAAGGCGATACAGAAACGGACCGGGAAGACGTTCTATCTCGCGACGCGGTTCCTTCCCGAGCGAGTGCGTCACGCCACGCACGTTCTCTACGCGTTCTTCCGAATCGCGGACGAGGTCGTCGACGACGCCGACGACGTGGATCCGGACGTCCAGTGGGCGCAACTCGAGGATCTCCGGGCCCAGGCGCTCGGCGACCAACCGCCCGACGACCCGGTCCTCGAGGCGTTCGTCGAACTCAAAGCGGAGTACGGGATCGAGGACGCGGAGGTCGAGACGTTCATCGATGCGATGGCCACCGACATCGAAACCAGCCGGTACGAAACCTACAGCGAGCTCGAGTCCTACATGCGAGGGTCGGCCGCATCGGTCGGGGTGATGATGACCGCGATCATGGAACCCGAGGCCGAGGCGGCCGCGATTCCCCACGCCGTCAAGCTCGGCGAGGCGTTCCAGATGACGAATTTCCTCCGCGACGTCCGCGAGGACATCGTCGAGCGCGATCGGATCTACGTGCCACAGGAGACGCTTCGGGACCACGGCGTCGACCCGGCTCAGATCGAACGACTCGAGCACTCCGAGTCGTTCGGGGCGGCGATGGCCGCCGAACTCCAGCGCACCGAGGACCTCTATCGGGAGGGGGTCGCCGGCATCCGGTACCTGCCGGAGGACTGCCAGCTCCCGGTCTTGCTGGCGGCGGTCCTCTACGCGGAACACCACACCGTCATCCGCGCACAGGAGTACGACGTGCTCTCGGCGGAGCCGTCGCTGTCGACGGCCCGGAAACTGTGGTGTCTCGCGAAGACGCGCTGGCACTGGCACTGGAACCGGGATCCCGAGGCGGTGTTCCAGCGGGTCTCGGCGGTTCCGGCGGCCGAACACGGGCGCCGGAGCTCCGAACACGGGGACGGCGTTCCCACCCGGTCGTAATCTTCGGCATATCAAACCCCATAATATAGTGGCTCTTCTTTCGTAGGTCCCGCGCTCGAACACGGGAGTATGTCCACGAAATCGAACTCGGAGATCGTACACGAGGAACGACGGATGGCCCGAACGACGGCGATCGGTCTCGGCGTGTGGCTCGCCCTGACGATCGCCGCCGTGGTCCTGTTGCTCGCGTTCGGGGACGCCATCTCGAGTCTCTTCGTCTGAGGAGCGTCGACGATCCGTCCGGCCGATTCACTCGGAGATATCGTCGGTCGTCAGGGCCGTCGTTTCCGCCACGATGAACTTCGCCAGCTTCCGTTTGGGGTGTTTGTCGACGAGGTGATCCTCGAGTTGCTGGCCGGGGGACGGCAGGTCGCGACAGACCGGACACTCGATCGGCTCACGGGATGCCATATCAGTGACTGGGCACTCGGGACCAAAAGCCGTCTGCCGGCATGCTCGTCTCGTCGTCCGAGAGGACGTCGCGGGGGTCGCTATCGCCCTCGAAGGCGCTCGGGCAGCGCCCCGATCACCATCTCCGGGCCGTAGCGATCCGTCCGAAGGAGACCGAGACAGAACAGGCCGGCGACCCCGGCAGCCAGCCAGTTTCCGAAGAGTACGTTGATCGTCCCCCAGAGCAAGACGAAGCTCACCAGATCGTCCAGGGCGAACTCGCAGGTCCGAACGCGCTCGAGCACGGCGTCCCGGTCGAACGCGAGATCCACGAGGACGACGGCGACGGTCCCCGAGAGGAGCCACCCCCAGTAGTTCGACGCGGGGACGCCGTAGTAGCCTCCGGGCGGGACGTACGCCCAGAAGCCGATGGCGACGGCCGCGGGGTCGAGCACCAGATCGACCGCGACGACGGCGGCGATCGCCGCGAGGAGACGGGGGAGGACCCGCGTCGCCCGCTCGCGGAGCACGAGGAGCGTGAGCAGGTACGCGTTCAGTACGAGGGGCACGAAAAACAGCGGCAGCGCGAGAGGGACCTCGCCGCCCAGCATCGGCCCGAGCCGAATCCCGTACTCGAACGCGCCGTAGGGCCAGTCCGTTCTGACGCCGACGAGTTCGATCGCGTAGGTGTAGCCCGTTAGAATTCCCAGAAACCCGACCGCCCGTCGGTCGAACGTCGGCAGCAGGGCGACGACCAGCGGCGAGCGCATCACCAGCGTGCCGAACAGGATCAGCAGGGGATTGTACGCCAGCGGTTCCGGAAGAATCTCCAAGGCGCTGCCGACCAGCGTTATCGCCCCGATAACGGGGAAGACCACCGCGATGGTGAACCGGTTCTCGCGGACGAGGGCCTCGAGGCAACGCTGGACCCGCTCTCGCGTCGTCTCCGCACCGGATTCGTGGGACTCGGTGTCCAGTCGGTCATCGCTGTCGCCGTCGCCGTCGCGACCGTGCCGCCTCGAGTCGGGAGCCGACTCCGGGCTCGAGGGCGAGCGAGTCGGGTCCCCGCTATCCATAGAGCAGCCTCCAGAGACCGCCCATCGTCAGGACCGCGCCGACGACCGTGTTGATCGCCGGGAACCACCAGTAGGCGCGATCGACGGCGACGCTCGCGGTGGCGATCGCGGCCACGAGCGCCGGGTAGACCAGCATGAGTGCGCCCAGCCGAACGTCGAGCGCGCCGAAGGCGGCGGCGCTCGCGAGCCAGCACGCGCCGCAGTAGGCGTAGGTTCGGCGTTCACCGAGGACCGTCGCGGTGGTTCGGGTTCCCGTTTCGCGATCGGGTTCGATGTCGGGAATCGCCGAAAACGTGTGCATCCCCATCGCCCAGAGCCAGCCGCCCGCGATCGCGAGCAGCGGCGGCTGGCTGCCGGCGACGGCGGCGTACGCGGCCGCGCCCGGCGTAATGTAGAGCCCGTTCGAGACGGAGTCGAGGAGCGGCGTCGTCTTGAACCGGGCCGGCGGCGCGCTGTACGCCGCGCCGAGGACGAGAAAGGCGACGAGCCACGGCACCGCGGCCGTCCCGACCAGCGGGACGAGGGGGATCGGCAGGGCTGCACAGAGCCCGACGGCCGCGGGAACGTATCCTTGCCCCCGATAGCGCGCCTCCTTCGTCTCCTTCTTCGGGTTCGCCGCGTCGATCTCCCGGTCATAGATATCGTTGATTCCGTAGAGGAACACGTTCGCCGGCAGGAGGAAGTACGCGAACAGGCCGATCACAGTCGGGGAAAACAGGTCCTCGACGGACGCGGCGGCGTAGGCGACGCCGACGACGACCGGGCCGGCCAGATACAGCCAGAATCGCGGCCGCGAGAGCGTCAGCAGGTACGACAGCTGTTCGCCGACGCTGACCTCGCTCGGGGCCGCCGATTCCTGAGTCATGGGTGGTGTCTCGAGCGCGCAGTGCCGTTCGTCCGCGAACGAGCGGATCGTCTCGAACGGACCGCTGTCGGACGCGTTCGGGCAGCCCGGTGGCCTCGTCGCGGTCCCGTCACGGCCGGGGTTCGATGCCGTGGTCCTCGAGTACCGCCTCGGCCGTCAGATCGCCGCTGATGAGACACATCGGGACGCCGATGCCGGGTGTGGTGTCACCACCCGCGAAGTAGAGTCCATCGACTTCGCTCGACCGGTGGGGCGGTCGGAAGAGGGCCGTCTGCCGAAGGGTGTGGGCCAGTCCCAGCGCCGTTCCCTCGCGGCTGTTGTACCGACTCGCGAAGTCGTCGACCGAGAACCGCTCCTCGAGGACGATCCGATCCCGGAGCTCCGTCCCGGTGTTCGCGGCGATATCGTCGAGGACGACGTCGCGATACTGCTCGCGGATCTCGGGGGTGTCCTCGAGTCCCGGTGCGATCGGGACGAGGACGAACAGGGCGCTGTGACCGTCGGGAGCGACGTCGTCGTCGGTCTCCGAGGGGACACAGCAGTAGTAGGCGGGGTCGTCCGGCCACTGCGGGTCCTCGAAGATCTGGTCGAAGTGGTCCTCCCACTCCGTCGGCAAGACGAGCGTGTGGTGGGCGAGTTCGTCGACGTCGCCCTCGACGCCCAGATAGAGCAGGAACGCGGAGGGCGCGTACGTTCGGTCTTCCCAGTAGTCGTCGTCGTGGCCGCGCCGTTCGGGCGTGAGTAGCTCCTGCTCGGTGTGGGCGTAATCGGCGTTGCTCACGACCAGGTCCGCCCGCACCGGCCCCGTCGGCGTTTCGACCTCGAACCCGCCCGTGCGGCCCTTGATCTCCGTCGCCGGACGATCGGTCTCGTACTCGACGCCGAGTTCCGCGCCCATGTCGACGATCCCGTCGATGACCGCGCCGATCCCGCCGTCGGGGTACCAGACGCCGAGGTTGAAATCGACGTGGCTCATCAGGTTGTACAGCGCCGGCGTGTTCGTCGGGGACCCGCCGAGGAACACCAGCGTGTACTGCATGATCTGCTGGAGTTTCGGGTGGTCGAAATAGCCCTCCACGTGGCCCTGCATCGAGCCGAGCAGCGAGAGCCCGCGGGCCTGCCGCGCCACGTCGAGGTCGAGATAGTCGCGCAGCTTCGTCCGATCCTCGTAGACGAAGTGTTCCATCCCGACCTCGTAGTTCTCCTTGGACTTCGCGAGGTAGCGCTCGAGCGCGTCGCCGGCACCCGCCTCGTACTCCTCGAAGACGGCCTTCGTTCGCTCGAGGTCCGGCGTGATGTCCACCTGGTCGCCGTCTTTGAAGAAAATCCGGTAGTGGGGATCGAGATGCGAGAGTTCGTAGTAGTCGCTCGGCGTCCGATCGAAATCGGCGAAGAACCGCTCGAAGACGTCCGGCATCAGATACCACGAGGGACCCATGTCGAATTTGAACCCGTCCTTCTCGAGACGGCTCGCTCGGCCACCCAGCTGTTCGTTCTTCTCGATGACGCGGACGTCGGCACCCGCGTCGGCGAGGTAACAGGCCGTCGAGAGCCCACCGATCCCGCTCCCGATTACGACCACCGACTCGTCCGCCAGCGATTGCATAGTGAACCGTCAGTCACGGGGCGATGTTAAACGTGTATCATACATAGGTAGGGATTCGGACGGGAACCGGTGGCCGTGGCGAGACGGGTGACGGATCGAGCGACGACGTCCGCCCCGACCAGTCCGGTGGGTTCCTGTAGGCCGGTCCCGTAGGGGAGGTATGGACGGAACGACAGCCGTCGTGACCGGCGGCACTCGCGGCATCGGACGGGCCGTCGCCGAGGCGTTCGCGGCCGAGGGAGCCGCCGTCGTCGTGGGCGCTCGAGACGGCGACGAGGTCGGGACGACCGTCGACGCGCTCGAGGACGCGGGTGCGACCGCAGCGGGCCACAGGACCGACGTTCGGGACGAGTACGACGTGGAGCGCCTTACCGAGACCGCCTCGCGAACGGGCGCGGCGTCCGGTATCGACGTCGTCGTTCCCGCGGCGGGCGTCTACCACGGCGAAGCCGGACACACGCCGACGGACGACGAGTCGTATTCGGCGTTCGACGATCACTGGCGGACGAACGGACGCGGCGTCTACGCGACGATCCGCGAGTCTCTCCCGCACCTGAACGACGGCGCGCGGGTGCTCGTCCCGACGGGATCGGTGGCTCGAGACGGGATGGCGGGATACGGCTCCTACGCGATCTCCAAGGCGACCGCGGAGGCGGTAACTCGTGGCTTCGCGGCCGACACCGAGTACGTCGTCGGGTGTCTGGACCCCGGCATCGTCGAGACGGACCTTTCAGGAGCGAACGGCCGCGATCCCGACGCCGTCGCGCCGATGTTCGTCTGGGCGGCGCTCGAGGCGGAGCCGGGCGAACTGAACGGAGCGGTCGTCGGACTGCGCGAGTGGAAAACGGCGACCCGGTGACGGTTCAGAAATCGGTCGCGACGGTCGGCGAGGACGGGACGGCTTCAAGTCTCCCGGATGACCCGCTCGAGTCTCAGAACCCGCCGAAGGCCATCAGGAACAGCGCGACGGCGATGATGGCAAACAGCGCACCGACGCCCTTCTTGATCGTCCCCGTATCCAGCGCGGCGGAGACGTAGGGTGCGATCTGCCCGCCCGTCGCGGCGGCGGGACAGGTCCAGATGACCATGTTCCACGGCGTCGACGCCAGGTTCATCGTGTGACCGCCGGGGACTAACCCGCCGCCGAATACGTGGACGACGGAGGCGAGGATGGCCGTCGAGGCGACGACGATGTGATTCGTGCCGATAGCGATTCGGACGGGGACGTTCGTCCGGAGCATCGAAATGATTCCTAGTTCGCCGATCCCGAAGCCGGCCAGTCCCTGAAAGACGCCGCCGATGCTGTAGTTTGCGAACCGCTCGAGGTAGCCGCCTCGCGAGTACTCGTAGCCGTTCCCGTCGCGGTCCGCACGGGTCACGGTCCCGTTCTCGGCGGTCCGGACCCCGGCGACGCCGGGTTTGGTGGCGTCGTTCGGCAGTCCGCCGTCCGTCGCCACCGCCGATTCACCCGACGCGTCCGGTTCGTCGTGGCTGAGGTCGGCTTTGAGCAACAGATACGCGGCCGCGAGCAGCGCGACCGCCAGCAACGCGTGGAAGACGGGCTCCGGGATGACGAACGAGAGGAACGCGCCGGCGACGACGAACGGGATCCCCCCGAGGACGAGACTGAGTGCCAGCCGACGGTCGACGAGCCCGTGCTGGATGAACGCCAGCGACGAACTCGAGAGGCCGAAGGATTCGCTGAGGAGCCCGATTTTCACCAGCGTCTCGGGTTCCAGGGGATAGGCGAGGAGCGGGAAGATGAAGATGAGGAACGGAACGAAGATCGCTGAGCCGCTGATTCCGACGGTGTTGACGATGGTCGCACCGATCACGAACGGGATGAAGAGCCACCAGTACTCCAACCAGTAGCCGGTCCCGGTACCGTCCGGTGTCGGTGCGAGGAAATACACCCCGAGGACGAACGCCAGTGGTGCGAGGAATACGAGGACGTGCTGATACTTGAGAAACGTCTTCTGAACGCTTGATGACGAAGACGAGGGTGTCATTGAACCGTGAAGCCTGCTATTGGAGGTTACAAATAAGAATATTTCCCTCTCCCAGCACTGTGCCAGCCGTTTGCACATTTGAAGGGAGGAAGACGCGACGAGCAAACGCGGGCGATCGGCTCGAGATCCCGGAAAATCGAAATATCCTCAATATTTATTAGGCCAACCACGGTATATATTACCACAATGAGTTTTCCAGAGGGGTCACGCAAACCGGGTGAGCAGTCCGCAGTGGAGGACAGCGGCGATGCAGTCGATCGCGCCCCGACGGACGGACTCGTCGCGACTGTGCTGGAGCCGCTTCGAACGCACGTCCGGACGTGGGCGGATCGGTACGTGGAGATGCGCGTCGACGCGAGGACCGGGTCTCGAGACTAAGGATCCGTCGCAGTTCGTTTCGGTCGCTTCGATAGCTTCTTTCTGCGTTCCGATGGCTGGCTCTCGAGCCAGCGCGACCGCTACGGGCGGACTGTCGTGCGGAGAAGTCTAGTAGTGAGCGGAACCGAAACCGAGGTTCAATCGATGTGGCCTTCGCGACGCAGTTGATCTGCGTCCTGACCAGTGTAGCGCCATTCGATGGTTGCCTTCTCGTCTTGCCAGTCCCAGGGCTCGGCGACGACGATGTCGTCTTGCTCGATCCAGGTCCGATATTTCATCCGGCCCGGAATGCGGCCGAGTCGCTCCTCGCCGTCCTCACAGCGGAGGCGGACGTGGTTGCCACCGAGGTGTTCGGTTACGACGGCGAATACTTCATCGCTGTTGGGCATACGGAGGTTCCGTCGCCCGGAGTCTTCTGTCACAGTTCCACTACGTGCGGTAGACGTTTAAATGGTTGGGGAGTCGTGCTATCGTACGCCAACATAGTGTCAATTCGTTCACCGTACCCCGCGAACGACTCCACGAACGTGACCGTTCGTCGAAGGAATCACCGCGTCAGTACGTCGAACGAACCGCTGCCACACCGGTCACTACAATTCCCGATCGGAGTCCGGATTCTCGAGTTCCCACAGGAGTTCCGGCAGGAAGGCCTCGAGGTTGTCGATGACGCTGCGCTCGCTGACGTTCAGCCCCTCGCAGTGCTCGTGGGCGGAATCGCGAATGTCGACGTGGAGGTCGCCGTCCTCGAGCCAGACGCCGAGCGGAAAGACCGAACACCGGGTCGGTTTCCAGTCCTCCTCGAGGTGGAGCGAACACAGTCCGTCCTCCCGGAGGAACGCACAGGCCGAGCCGTCCTCGCCGACGTGCTCGTCGCGGTCCTTCGCCTCGCGCGTGACGAACTTCTCGCCGCGAAACTCCGTCGTGGTCTCGGCGAGGTTCGCCCGCTGGGCCAGCTCGAGGAGGTCCCTGTCGTAGAGGAGCACGCCGTGGTGACAACACCACGTACAGTCGTCGACGCACTCGAAGGTGAGGTCGGGATCGAACTCGACGACGACCTCGCGGTCGGGATACACCTCGACGCGTCGGTGGTCAGCGCTCACGACCGTGGAGAGGCGGGTCGGACCCAAGTGCCTTTCTACCCGTCTATTCCACGGCCGCGTCGCGATCGATTTCGAGGACGACCTACGAGCGAACTCCCTCGGACTCGAGCGGCAGTTTCTCCCGTTCGCTCGAGTCGACGACGGTGTTGCGGAGCGTGCCGACGCCCTCGTAGGTGATCTCGACGGTGTCGCCGGGTTCGACGAGGCCGGGGTTGGCGGGGCTGCCGAAGGAGATCACGTCGCCGGGGCGGAAGGTGAACCGGCGTGAGAGGTGCGAGACGATCTCGTCGGGGTCGAAGAGCATCAGTTCGGTGTTCGCTTCCTGGCGGCGCTCGCCGGCCACGTCGGTGTACATGTCGATCCCGCTTGGGTCGACGGCGGTCTCGATCCACGGCCCGAGCGGGCCGGAGGCGTCGAAGGCCTTCCGGGCCGTTCGGCCGCCCTGATCGAGCGCGTCCATATCGTTCAGAATCGTGTAGCCGCGGACGACGTCGGACACCTCGTCTTCGGGGACGTTCCGGCAGGGTTCGTCGATGACGGCCGCGAGCTCGCCGGCGTAGGTCACCTCGTCGCTGAAACTGGGGTAGGGAATCGAATCCCCGTGACCGACGAGCGACGCCGGCGGCTTGATGAAGAAGTCGGGTTCGTCGGGTCGCTCGTACTCCATCTGATCGAGGGTCGCCGCGAAGTTCCGGCCGACGCAGTACAGCGCCGAGGGGTCACAGGGCGGCAGGAAGTCGCCGTCCGTTTCCACCTCGTAGACGCCGTCGTCTGCGTGAACGACCCCGTCTTCGTACCGTCCGGATACCGGTCCATCGTCCGTCGCGATCCGCGCGAGTTTCATCACCGGCGGTCTCGGGGCCGGCGGATTAGTGGTACCGGTTTGACGACGAGCCGATCCGATCAGTAACTCAGTTCGCGGCCGCGGTCTCGGGGCAGATGCAGGGACAGTCTATACCGGATCACCCGACGGAGCGAGAACTGCATGTGCGCTAGCTTCACCGACAACGACGAGGGGAAACGGGTCGTCAACGCGAACGGAGACGAGATCGGCATGGTGAAAACCGTCAGCGGCGGAACCGCCCATATCGATCCCGATCCCGGCATGACCGACACGATCAAATCCAAACTCGGCTGGGGCGACCACGACGAGGAGACCTACCCGCTCGACGACGACGACGTCGAATCGATAACTGACGACGAGATCCGACTCCAGCGCCTCTGAGCGACGACCGAGCTGTTTATCGAGACGCGAGAGCGTCCGCTGTCAGTCGGCAGGGAAGACCCCACAGTCCCGATCACCGAAGGACGCCAAGCAGCTCACCGGAAAATTCTCCTCGAGGGTCTGCAAGCGGACGTTCAGTTACGTCTCGATCTCGAGATCGGCACCTCACTCCTCGATCAGCAGGTACGTTCGGCCGCCGCGGTGCTCGAGCGAAACGGCGTCCGTCTCGAGGTTCGAGCGGACGTATTCGCGGATCTCCGTCGTATGAACGTCGGAGACGTCGATCCGTCGTCGCTGGTCGGCCGTCCGGGCGTCCCGGTCGTCGCTCGACTGGGGCTCGCGTCGAGTACCGTTCTCGGTATGTTCGGTACGGGTATCAGTCTCCTCGACGATCAGTGGCATACGTCTCAATTGGAGAGATAGTACGTCAAACCGACCCGTCCGGAGTGAAAGTGAAAGTGCGAGACGGCGTCTTGGTCCCGGCCGACTCCTATCCGAGCGGTTTGAGCTCGATCCGGTGTGGGCCGTCATCCGTCTCGAGCGTAACCGAATCGGCGATCGCCTCGCGGGCCCGGGCCTGCCAGTCGTCGACGGCCTCGGCGTGTCGCTCCCGGACGCGGTCGGCTTCGTCCGCGTCCGCGTTCTCGAGTGCGGACTCGAGGTCGGGGTAGTCGGCGACGACGTCGTCCGCGATGACGTCGGCGGGCGACAGGTGGACCGCGCCGGTCAGTTCGGTGTCGTCGACGCGGTAGACGTGGATGCGGGCCCGCATCCGGCCGTGAAACGGCGGCGTCACCCGGAGGACGGCGTCCCCCGGGTTCTCCCGACTGTAGATGTAGGCGTCGACGGCGTCCTCCGGCGACAGTGCGATCGAACGGATCGCTGACGGGTCGTCGTCCTCGACCATCGGCCGACGCTTGGAGTCGCGACGAGTTAACTGTCGGGTCCGGAGTGACCGCCGAAGTCCGGGAGACGACTCTCCGGCCGGCCCAGACGGTGACGGACCACCGTCTTCGCTTCGGCTGCCAGCGGCGAGTGCTCGCCGCTCGTGGCACCCGTCACTCGTCCGTCGACCGACCGTCGAAATCCTCGAGCGGGGGTCGAAAAACCGTCCCCCGGCCGTCCGTCGAAACGCCGTAGGGCGCGTCGGCGACCGATTCCGGACAGCTCGAATCGGCGTCCCGGTAGTGGGCACGGAGCGATGCCCGAACGGCGTCCCGAACGCAGGCGCGCGTCGCCGCGCCGACGGTGGTTCCGCTTCCCGAAAACTCGGCCGGCGACCCCGCCGGATCGTGACCGACGACGATCGCGTCCGTCGTCGTCCCGGGGAAGCCGGTTTCGGCGAGTAACGTCGCCGCCTTCGCCTCCGCGGCGACCGCGATTAGGTTGGCCAACGCACCCGGTGCGAGCGCGCGCGTGGTCCCGACGATGACGTTGACGGTACCCCGGCCCTGCTCGAGCCCGGCCCCCTCGGATTCCTCTCCCTCGGCATCGACCGCCTCGGCGGGAGCCGGCTGCATCGGTAACGCGGCGGGGTTGGAAATCCCGGCGGTCGCATAGGCCGTCACCGGACCCCGACGAGCACCGCGAGCGTCCGCGATGTCGACGCCCGTCAACAGAATCGGTCCGGCAGGAGCTCCGTCGGGCGTCCCGAACCCCGCCCGCTCGAGTCGCTCGTCGACGTAGCGCTCGAGGTCAGTCCGGTCCCAGCCCTCGGGAACCGAGACGTTGTACGCGCGGTCCGCCGTACAGCGGCCGCCGTCCCAGCCGGTCGAGAGCCATTCGGTGCCCCGCCGACGAACCCGAAGCACGCCGTCCCGCCGAAGCGAATCGTAGTCGAGGTCCGGCTCGGTCATGACTCCGTTTCGGGGTCGACATCGTCGTGACTGCGAACGCCCAGCGCGGCGAGCAGTCGATCGTTTGCCGGTCGGTCCTTGACCGCGACCCGGACGTGCGAATCGAGGGTGCGGAAGGTCGTCGCGTCGCGAACGGCGACGCCGGCGGCTCGGGCATCGTCGATCACCCTCGAGACGTCGCGGTCGCCGACGTCACAGAGGAGGAACGGTGCATCGGACTCGTGAACGTCGAATTCGTCCTCGAGCGCGTCGCGCATCCGTTCGCGCTCGCCGGCGACGCGAGCGCGCGTCTCGCGAACGAACTCGTCCCGTCGCAGGCAGTGTGCGCCGACGCTGGCGGCCGGCGTCCCGAGCGACCACGCGCGGCGCGCCGTCGCGAGCGCGTCGCGTCGCTCGCCGGTCGCGACGGCGAAGCCGGCGCGGAGTCCGGGCAGACCGAACAGTTTGGTGAGCGAACGAGCGACGACGACGTGCTCGCGATCGAGTTCGGCCGCCGACGAGCGATCGGTAAACCCGAGGAACGCCTCGTCGACGAGGAGCGTCGTCCCGGCGTCCCCACAGCGGGCGGCGAACGACTCGAGCGCGTCCGGATCGACCGCGTCTCCGGTCGGATTGTTCGGCGTGCAGACCACCGCGAGGGCGCACGGCTCGAGGACGGTCGATCCGATCTCGAACAGGTCGTCGTACCGGACAAACCTCGGCGTCGCCCCCTGTAGCCGGACTTCGCGTGCGTATTCCCCGAAGCTGGGGTAGGGGACCAGCGCCTCGTCGCCCGGCTCGAGGACGCACTCCATCGCGAGCCGGATCGCCGCCAGCCCGCCGGCGGTGGGAATCACTCGCTCCGGCTCGCAGCCGACGAATTCGCCGGCGGCGGCCCGGAACTCGGAATAGTCGTCGTCCGGATAGCGGCGGGACTCCTCGAGGGCGGCGGTATAGACGTCGCCGACGCCCTCGGGCGTACGCGGGTTGGTGTTGGCCGAGAAATCCAGCAGGTCGCGCTCCGATTCCCCGCCGTGGGGGACTCGCTCTCCCGTTCGGATCGAGTCAGGGTCCACGAGTCCCCTCCGCGGTGGCGTCGGATTCGGTACGCGGTTCGGTCTCGGCGGCGCCCTCGTCGTCATCGATGCCGAGTCGAGCGCAGACCGTCTCGAGTCGATCCCTGACCTCGCCCATCCGGCCGTCGGGGACGAGCGAGAGCGCGCCGCCCATGCCGACGCCCTCCTTGGCCTCGCCGGCGCAGTAGCGTCGCATCGCGACGTGGTCGCGTCCGTCGAAGCCGGGATCGGTGACGGTGAGCTCGCAGTCGAACCGTTCGCAGGCCTCGCGGAGTCGATCGCCCTGCTCGTCGGCCACGAACGACGTGGTCGCGATCGAGAGGGGTGCGTCGATTCCGGCCTGACGCAACGCGGCGGCGACGGCGACCATCTGGGTCCCGCCCGCCAGCGTTACCTCGGTGCCGGACTCGAGCGCACCGGCGGCGATTCCGGCGACCACCGGTTGGACGGGATCACCGACCGCTTCGATCGCCTCGAGGGGTGCACCGTCGCAGTCGCCCGGCTCGAGGTCGCTCGCGGCCAATGCCTCCTCGACGACCCGGCGCTTGCGTTCGATCGGGTTCGTCGGCAGGGACGAGGAGACGCGCGTCGGCTCCCCGAGCGCGGTCAGGACGCCGAGCGCGGTCGTCGTCCCGCCGGGGACCGTCTCGCCGATCAGCAGTTCGTCGTCCGGGAGACTCGCACCGTAATCGTACGCTCGATCGAAGGCGGCGTTCGCGTCCGGAACCGCCGACTCCACCCGGATGTCGGACCCGGGCTCGGCGCCCAGCTCGACGGTCGGCGCGGCCGTCGGTCGGCTGAGACCCGCATCGATCACGGACACGTCGAAGCCGACGACCTCCCGAACGGCCCGGGTCACGGCGGCGGGCGTCGGACAGCCGTTCGGACTCACCGGCGTCACCGGCGACGCGACCGGTTCGCCGTACTCGAGGATCTCGACGTCGGCCGACGGGGTATGTGCCATCAGTTCCGGGGCGGCCCCGGCGGCGCTGATGCCGTCGATCAGTGCCGTCTCGGTCGTTCCGGCGGGGAGGAGCAGGCGCATCTACCGGCCCTCCGCGGACCGGCGCTGCAGCCGGTCGGCCGCGACGGCGGCGTCTTCGAGTCGGTTCACGTTCACTGCGAGTCGCGAATCGTCGTATACGTCTGTCATAGTCGTCGTGTCGTCGGTACTGCCGACCACGTTGACCCCGGTCGGCGCGAGGTGGTCGTCGGCCTCGAGTCGCGAGTCGATACTGACCCCGAGACGCCGTTTGAGCGCAACGGGAACGCAGACGGTCCGCGAGGCGGTGTTGTCGCCATGGGCCGCGAGTATTCCGTCGAGAACGGGTCCCTCGAGCAGCGGCAGATCCGCGGCGACGGTCAGGAGCGGCGGCGAGGGGTCGGGTCGCTCGAGGAGTGCCATCAGATCGGCGACGTAGCCGTCGCCGGCCGTCTCGATGGTCGTCACGCCGTCGGCCGCCTCGAGATGAGCACGGGTGTCCGGCGCGTTCGGCGAGACGGCGGCATAGATCGTCTCGATCTCGCTCTCCCGCAGGGCCGCCAGTACGCGATCGATCATCGCCGTCCCCTCGATCGGGTGGAGCGGCTTCTCGTGGCGGCTCTCGAGGCGGGTCCCCTTTCCGCCGCACATCACAATAGCGTCCACGCGATCACCCCCAGATGGACGCCGGCGACGCGGCCGACTTCGTTGGCGGCACCGAAGATATCGCCGTTGACGCCGCCGAGATGCCGGTTGGCCCAGTACCAGGGAAGCACGCCGCCGGCGAGGGCTCCACAGAGGGCGACCGCACCCGGGTTCGGCCAGGCGAACGCGGCTGCAGAGAGCGCGACGACCAGCGGGAGGAAGAAGGATCCCGGGGTCGCTCCGTCGATGAACTGTTCGCCCATCCCCTCGGACGCGGCGGTCCCGTAGGCGGCCATCCCTGCCATTCCGAGTTTCGTCCCGACTTCGGCCCCGATCGCGACGCCGACCGCCGCCAGAACGGGGAGTTCGGCCAGTCCGAGGCCCCCCAGCGCCAGCGCGGCGACGGTGATCGATACCGCCAGCAGCGCACCGACGCCGGTCGTCGTGTCCTTCAGCACCTCACGACGGCGCTCCGCGTCGCCGTGAACCACCAGCGCGTCGCCCAGGTCGGCGACCCCGTCGAGGTGGTGAATACCGGTCACGGCGTACACCGAAAGCAGATACCCTACTGCGACGGTCGGCGCTGCGAGTCGGTCGATCGCGAGCAGCGGTATCGCCGCCAACACGCCTGCGACGAGGCCGACAGCCGGGAACGCCGCCGGCGTCGACCGGAACGCGTCCCAATCGCCGTCGCGGTGTCGAACCGGGAGTCGCGTCAGGAATCCGAGGCCGCCCCGGACGGCACCGAGCCAGCGGCCGATTACAGCCATCCGTCGCCCACCTCCGCGATTCGTCGACCGACCGACTCGAGGGGCGGCGATCCGGCGACGATCGCCGCCAGAACGATGGCGACGACGATCGTGACGACGGCCGCACGGCCGACGACGGTGACGGCTCGCTCGCCGTCCGCGACGCTCGGGAGCGCGGCGTCGGGATTGAGGACGTAGACGCCAGCCTTCTCGAGGCGGACAGTGAGCGCGCAGGCGAGCGCCGCCATCGGCCAGCCGGAGTTGGGGGACGGCGGAGCCCGCGCCCACCGTCGGGCGCGAGCGAGCGCGAACGGATCGGCCGCAGCGACGGCGATCGACGCGGCCGCGAGTCTGGCCGGGAGGTACATGACGAAGTCGTCCAGGTGCGCGCTCGCGGTACCGACCGGCTTCGAGGGGTAGCCCAGCATCGAATCCAGCGTGTTGACGCCCTTTATCCACGCGGCGACCGCCGCAGCGGCCGGCAGCGAGATCGGCGCGAGCACGGCGAACGGCACCAGAGTCGCGACGAATCCGTCCGCGAGGTTCTCGCCAGCGCTCTCGACCGCCGCGCTGCGAAGCTCGCCGGCCGAGAGCGTCGCCGTGTCTCGGCCGACGAGTCCCCGCACCCGCTCGCGAGCCCGGTCGAGATCGCCGTCGGTCGCCGCGACGACGTCCTCAGTGAGCTCGAGCAGCGAGCGGAGGCTCGTCGTCAGGAAGAGGACGAGCGCGGCGGCCACGCCGCCGCCCATCGGATGCAGCGCGGCCGCCGCGAGAACGACGCCGCCCGCGACCGCGGCGGGAACGAGCGGGGCGACGGCGGCGATTGCGACGCCGACCAGTCGCTGGCGGCGTTCGTCGGCGCTCCACTGCCGATCGACCGCGCCGACGAGCCGGCCGAACCACGCCACCGGATGGGCCGCAGTCGGCGGCTCGCCGAGCAGTAGGTCGAGGCTGAACGCCAGGCCGATGACCGCGAGCGTCGTCAACACTCCGTCCTCGCCTCCATGCTGTCGACACAACGGCGGCGCTCAGTCATGACTGCTGTGTTCGTCGGCCGTCAGCGCTGCCAGCCGTTCCGGAACCCCCTCGAGCGATCGGTTCTCGAGCAACACCGCCGTCCCGCCGACGGCGTCGATACCGCCGTCGGTTCGCGGATCGTCACCGACGTGGACGAGGTCGGACGCGGCGACGCCGAGTTCGTCCGCGGTCAGTTCGAAGATCTCGGGTGCGGGCTTGCGCCAGCCACAGCCGACGCTCGTGACGATCGCGTCGAAGTCGTCGCGCTCGAACTCGCTCCTGACGAGCGTCCGGCCGACCAGTTCGGGCACGCTGCAGTTCGAACAGATCGCGACCGGCCCCCGCTCTCGAGCGGCGTCGACGGCGTCGAGAGCTCCCGATCTGGTCTCGACGGCCGGATCGAACGCCGCGACGACGGCCCGTCTGGCCGCGTTCCGGTCGTAGTCGACATCGCGGCTCGCCAGTGCGCGCGAGACGTGGGCCGGCAGCGGGACCTCCGCCCCGTCGGGTGCGTCGACGTGCACCTCGGTATAGGCCTCGGCCCAGTCGTCGGGAACTGCGACGTCCCGCTTCGCTAATTCGGCTGCGACGGCCGCAGCCGGATCGTCGGGCCGATCGGCGGTCACGAGCGTTCCGAAGAGGTCGAACGATACTCCCACGGGAGTGTGACTAGGACAAGCTCACTTTAACTTCGCGGTCCGGTGGCGGGCGGTTGTTTGGACGGTTTTGTGCATACGCCTTTTATTACGTAGTTGTCATCTGGAACTACGATGAACCGACGACACTCACCGTTCCCCATCGAACTCGGAACCGCCGTCGAACGGACGATTCGTTCCTGTATCGGCGCGATAGGCGCGATCAGCGCCGATCCGCGTGCCGACGATGCGAGCGGCGGCGCTCGAAGCGATTCGGGACCGACGGGAACGGCTCGCCGCGCGAGCAGCGACACCGCCGCGAGAGGTCCGATTTCCGAATCGGACGACGACCGGTCGATGACGACCGGACTCGTCGACCCCGACGACGGCCCCACGAGCAGGCGTGCCATTTTCGAGCACGGCTTCACGCCCGAGGAGTACGTCCGCGCGGTCCTGCTCGAACACGGCGGCCGGATCAAACAGCGGCGGTTCGCCGACCGCTACGGCTGGTCGGACGCCACCCTCAGTCGGCTCCTGTCGGAACTCGAGGACGGCGAGGCGATCGAACGCTATCGCGTCGGCCGCGAGAAGGTCGTCTGTCTCCCGGCCGCCCTCCCCGAATCGGTGCGGTGAGGGGTCGGGAGTCCGTGGGTCACGGAGACGCGATGCCGGAGAAACCGAACGAATCGAACCGCGTGCTCAGTCGAGCCGGGCGAACGCCAGGTTGCCCGAGATGTTCTTGATGTAGATGTCCACGACGTCGCCCTCCTCCGCGCCGGGGACGAAGATCGTGTAGCTGCCCTTCTCCGCGACGCCGTCGCCCTTGCGACCGGTCCCGGTGATCTCGACCGTGTAGGTGTTACCTTCCTCGACGGCGTCTTGCTGTTGTTGCTGCTGGCTGCTGGTCGAGCGCTTGGTGACCGGTCGGAAGGCACCGCAGGCGTCACAGCGCAGCATCGGCGTCCGGTCCTCGCGGACGAGACGCGTGTCGGGTAGGCCACACTCCGAACAGAGGACGTACTCGTCGACGTAGGCGTCGATCGCCGCGTCGAGGTCCGTCTGGGAGAAGGTCCCGTTGTACCGGCCGCGGCCGTCCTCGAGTTTGCCGCTGGTCCCCAGCTCGCGCTGGATGAACCGGTGGAGGTGTTCGGTGTCCCGGGAGAGGACGTCGGCGATCTCGTCGAGGTTCGTCACTCGCGTGAACGCGCCGTCCTTCTGGGGCTGGGGATCGGGGATCTGCAGTCGCTGTTCGTCGCCCCCGATGTCGGGGACGTCCTCCATCGCTCGGTCGAGACTCGATTCGTAATCCATACGCGAAAACAGGGGGCGGGAACGTAAATCCGTTCTGCTATCACGTTCTCCTCGACGGCGCTGCAATCCGCCGATTCGGCGGCGATCGACGACTTCCGGCTCAGTCCGTCCCGCTCCCGCTCTCGCCGAGCGACCCCTGCTGCTCGTCGTCCAGTTCGTCGAGATCGCGCTCGGCGTTGGCCTCGTCGGGGCTGCCGGCTTCCCCCGTTATCTCGCCGTATGCAGCCTCCCGGACCTCTTCGGGCGAGTCGTACTCTTCGTCCACCAGCCGCTCGAAGACGCTCCCCAGCGATTCCGTCTCGTTGGGCATGTCGATCGGTTCGTTCGCGTACTCCGTCGCCAGCTCCTCGCTGGTGACCGGATACTCCAGCTCGCCGAGGTCGTGTTCGACGTCCTCGAGGATCGATTCGGTGTGGTCCGCGACCGCGGATTTCCGTTGTTCGGCACGATCCTGGACGCGATCGTGGCTCCGTTCGTCGTCGCTCATGAGCGGACGTACCACCAGCCGTCGGAAAAGGGACCGGCCGGCGTTCGCGCGGGGTGGGCGAGCGGGCCTTCGACGCTGCACTCGAGTGCATCGCCCGGAGTGATCGCTGGACTGGGAGCCGGTGTGGGTGGACGGCTTCGATGCTCTCGACACGCCGCCGGGACGGGACCGGTAGGGGAGACCTGCGCGTCGGTTTCGGTCGGCCTTCGATCGGATGGGGCTACTCAAACGACGGTCTACTCCGAATAGCACTCCGCTACTCCTCGAGTACGCTGCTCATATATAGAACGGTAACTCCGATACCTTGGTTCGATGATCAGTCCCTCCACACGACTGTCGTCGTCACGAAAGAGTCGTCCGATCGAGTCAGTTGTCGTCGATACCGGTCTCGGTGAGTGATCATGGCCGGGAAACGAAATCCCGCCTCGAGTACGCGACGGACGCTCCTCGCGCTCGGGGTCGGACTGGCCGTGATCGCGAGTCTCGTCGCGACGGGTGCTGCGGGCGCGTCAGCGGCTCCCGTCGATCCCGAGCCGAACGGAACCGTCTCGGAGGAGGCGTACCTCGAGCCGGCCCCGGAGCCGGGCGATCCCTACTTCGAGGCGGCGGCCGACGACGGAAGCTGGGTCAGTTACGAGAATCCGCGCGACGAGTATCGGACTCCCTATCTCGGAGACGGGTCAGGGAAAATCTGCGTGACGCTGGTCAACGAAAACGGAAAGCCCGTCATCGGAGAATCCGTGCCGAACACGTCCGTGACGATCCCGACGAACGACGCCACGAGCTGGCATCCGGACGCGGACCCGATGACCGTGGAGTTCCCGATGAACGACCACTACCAGTTCCCGCTCGACGGCGATCAGTTCGGGACCCACCCGGACGTCGCACAGGGCGACGGCTACATGGACTCCCACTGCATCGAGTTCCACGGCTTCTCCGAAGACGCGACCGTCGAGTACGGCGAAGCGCAGCTCAGCGGCGAGCACGCCGACCGGATCGACGTCGCCGGCTACATCCAACAGATCCCCGAGGGCGAGGGCTGGGACACGGACATCGATCCGGTCGCGGCCGCGGAACCGTACGAAGAAGCCGGTGGCGGCTGGACCTACGACGCGGCCGAGAACGCGACTCACGCCCAGGTGACGGTCGTCCTCCAGCTCGAGGCGGCGACCGACGAGCGGCCGGCTTCCGACGGTGCGAACACCTCGGATTCCGAGCGGAACGGGAGTAGTTCGACGACCGCGACCGACCGGCAGACCGACGAGAGCGATCCCGACGATACCGACGAAATGCCCGGGTTCGGCGTCGCTGTCGCCCTCCTCGCGCTGTCGGTTGCCACACTCGCTCGCTACCGGGACTGAGTTCGATCGCCGGACGATCTCCCAGTCTCCCCGCTACGCGTCTAGTCCGGCCCAGCGGGTTTCCGAAAGCGTCGTCACTCCGCTCGATGGACGGGCCGGACCGAAAGACAGGGAACGGCTACGGATGTAGCCGGGAACCATGGAGTTCCTCGCACGTCGTGACGGGGCGGACGGATCGAGTGGGGTGTCCCACCAGCAGACTGTCGTACCCCCGTCTACCGGGTTGTCCGGCCGGATCGACATAATACTACCGGCTGACTACTGAATTCCGTGACGAAAACGGGCGGGAGAACCCGTGAGAAGGAAATATGCGTTAACGTGCCTCATTCCAACTGCGATTTCGATCGTCGCGCCTCGCCGCGACAGTCTGGCGATACCGACGGGATCCGGCCGCCGTCGGAACCAATTAGGTTTTGACGGTCGCCACGAGATACGCGACAAATGACGAACACAAGCGAGCCGGACGAGGAGACGCCCCGCGTCCCCGTCGTCTGTCCGGACTGCGAGACGACTTCCCGCGTTCCGCTCTCGGACGTCGCCGACGCCATCGAGCGACACAACGACCAGCTCCACGACGGCGACGACGTCGCCGAGGTCGATCCCGACATCGCCGATCGGATCGCGGACCTCGCCGCCACCGAGCTCGGACTCCTCGAGGACACGGACTGACCGACCGACTCCCTCGAGATCCGGTGGGGACGAGCGACACCAACGTGCGAGCGGACGGTCGAGTAGTCACGAGCGACCGGTATCGAAACGCGACCCCGGCCGTCCGAGATTACGGCAGTGTATCGCTCGAGAAGATGTATTTCGGGTTTTCTTACCGTTACGTCAGTGAGAAAGTTTATGCTACCGTGCCCGACTCTGTCCAGTATATGGCACCCGAGAAAGCGACAGTTGACGACGATACCAGTCGATTTGTGGCTAATAACGAGATCGAGGACGCGTCTCCGATCGGCACCGAAACGACCGCGACGGCGACGATCGCAGCGATCGGGACGGGATCCGCTACCGCTCGCACGGACGCCGACTTCCCGAATACGCTGACGATCATCGGGCAGGGGACGCCCTCGAGTTTCGAGGTGACCGTCGACGGCGAGATCGAGGTGACCGACGAGACGCGGGCGAGCGACGCGACCGTCCTCTCGGGAACAACGGTCGAAGGAACGGTCGAGAACGGGACGGTAACGTTCCGGTTCCGCGGCGATCTGACCGACGTCACGTTCGTCGACCGTTCGATCACGGGTCTGGATCCCGCGAGCGCCCCGAACGTCCACGTCGATTACGACGCGCCCGAGCAGCCGGAAGCGTAACTCGACGCCGCCCCCGGTCGCGCTGCCACTCGTTGCCGGCGTCGGTTGGGGGGTCTCGATCGAGAAGTAAACATACTCTTTGGCGGGGCCCGAACCGCCACGCATGGACGACCCTACTTCCGACCCCGACAGCGACACCAGCGACGAGGGTGACGCCGAGACCCCGGTCCACCCCGCCGTCGAGGTCGATACGGAAGTCGGAGCCGGCGACGATGGGGAGACCGGAACCGTCATCGACACCGTGGCGGGGACGCCGGTCTACACCGACCCCGAAGCCGACCCCGAGGAGGAAACCGATGCCGACTGGATGGAGCCCGTCGACAGGCGACTCCTCGAGTTCATGCACTCCGAAGACGTCTTCGAACCGACCGAAATCGAGGAGGAAGGGATCTGTCCGGCCAAGTACGCGGCCTACCGGTGTCGCGAAATGAGCAAGTACGGTCTCCTGAATCGCCTCATGCCCGGCGTGTACGAGGTCACCGATGCGGGAGAGCGATACCTCGCGGACGACCTCGACCCGAGCGAGCTCGAGCCCGACGAGTAGGCTCGTTACGAGATCGACGCGGGCGGTCGGCGTTCGTCTCGTTCGTCGGCGGCCGTCTCGCGGGTCGTTGTTCGGTCCGTGATAGCGCCGTCGCCGAGCAGCGTCTCGAGCACGTCCGTCGCCGCGGGCGCGTACAGCGGTCGGTTGTCGTTGCCACAGCGGTCGCTCATGAGGCAGGCCGGACACCCTTCGTCGCGACCGCAGCCGCAGTCCGTCACGAGGTCCCGAGCCCTGCGGGCGACCGCCTCGTACTCCTCGTAAATCCGTCGCGAAAAGCCCAGCCCGCCCTCGACGCCGTCGTAAATGAACCAGCCGCTCTTCTCGGGGGTATCAGGCAGCCGATTGGTCGCGAGACCGCCGAGGTCCGCCGCGTCGACCGTCAGCTCGAGCGGCGCGACGGCGATCATTGCGTGTTCGACGGCGTGAATCCCGCCGAGGTAGCCGTGGAGCCGCGGCGGCAGGTCCTCGCAGCCGTCATTGTGGTAGTCACTGTGTGCGGTCGTCACGGCGCGTTCGACGTCGTTCGGCACTTCGGCCCAGCACAGCTGGGTGCGCATCTCAAGGGGCGGGACGCCGGTCTCGAGGCCGACCGCGCGAACGTCGCCCGAGCCGATTTCCCGTTTCATGAACGTCCCGTGGTGGACCGTGACTGTTCCGTATCCCCAGTTGAGTCGGAACGGGCCGACGTCGCGGGACTCCTCGATCTCGGTATCGTAAATCGTCGTCTGGCGCTGGGATTGCGTGTAGTAGTCGACGTCGCACCGCTCGAGCGCCACGTACGGCTGCGGTCGGTCCTCGCGGAGTTCGACGACCTCGTACTGGTCGCCCCGATAGAGGACCGTCGCACCCTCGTGATAGTCCCGGTACGCGCGCGCCGTGCCGATCGGCTCGTGATCGAACGACTCCTCGCCGGCCAGCCGGACCTCGAACGAGTCCCCGCCGGAGGCGTAGAGATCGATCCCGTCCTGGGGTCGATCGCGGTGGGCGTAGGTCACCCCGCCCTCGAGCGATCCCTCGAAGTCGCCCGTCCGCCGACCGTACTCGACGGCCCGCTCGAGGCGATCGCTTCCGCCGAACCGGGCCGCGTCCTCGCGGCGCAGGGGCAGTTCCTGTGCCGCACAGCGCAGGTGCTGGAGGTAGACCGGGTTGTTCTCGAGGTCGACCACTGCGCTCTCGGGCTCCTCCTCGAGGACGTACTCGGGATGGCGGAGGATGTACTGATCGAGCGTCGAGTGGCTCGGAACGAACACGGAGAGCGCCTCCCGTTCGTCGCGTCCCGAACGGCCGATCCGCTGCCAGAACGACTGTCTCGAGCCCGGATAGCCCAACAGGACGGTGCCGTCGATGCCGCCGACGTCGATCCCGACCTCGAGCGCGCTCGTCGTCGCGACGCCATCGAGCGCGCCGCTCTTGAGTCGGTTCTCCGTTCCGCGTCGGGATTTCTTCCCGTGGCCCGCGTTGTAGGCGGCGAGGTCGGTCGCGTCTCGGTACGGGAGGCCCGGAGTCTCGAGGTACTCTCGCGCCCGCCCGACTGCCAGTTCGGTCTGCTTTCGCGAGTCACAGAACAGCAGCGACGGGACGCCGCGATCACAGCAGTGGGCCCAGACCTCGGGCGCTTCGACGGTCGCGGGGCGTTTGCCGGGCGACCACTCGGAGTCGGCGTCGTCGGAATCGCCTTCATTCGATCCGTCGCCGTATCCGCTATCGTCCGCTGGCGGGTCCCAGAAGAGGAGGTGCCGACGGCCGCTGGGCGAGCCGTCCTCGTCGATCACCGCCGCCGGCTCGCCGGTCAGCGCCTGCGCGTGCTCGGCGGGGTTGCCGATCGTCGCGGTCGTCAGCACGTACTGGGGGTCGCCGCCGTACCAGTCGATCAGTCGCCGAATCCGACGGAGGATCCAGGCGGCGTGCATCCCGCTGATCCCGGTCCACGCGTGGGCCTCGTCGATCACGATCAGGTCGCAGTTCGAATGGAACGCGGCCCAGCGGTGGTGGCCCTCGAGATACTGATTCAACCCCGCGAAGTTCGTGATGACGACGTTCGCCTCCTCGCGGATGCGCGACTTCTCCCCTCGCTTCGTGTCGCCGTCGTAGACGCCGACCGTGACGTCCAGCCCCAGCGCGTCGTAGAGGTCGTTGAGCTCGCGCTCCTGATCGCGGCTGAGCGCTTTCGTCGGATAGACGAGGAGCGCACGAACGTCGGGATTTTCTCGAAATTGTCGGGCGATCTCCAGTCCGTAGACGTAGGTCTTGCCCGACGACGTCGAGGTCGCGACGCAGACGTTCTCCCCGCCCTCGAGGGCCTCGAGGGCCTCGGCCTGGTGGCTCCACGGATCGACGTCGAGTTTCGCCGCGAGATCCGCCGGCAACACCTCTCGAGCCGGGACGTGGCTGGCGGACTCCGCGGACAGGGTGACCCGCTCGCGGGCCTGTCCGTGGTAGCGCTTCGACGGATACGTTTCGATCAGTTCCTCGCCCGTCAGTGCGAGGTCGTTCGATCCGGTGTCGTCCCACCCGTCAGTCAGGGGTTCAGTGTCGTCAGTTGGCATGATCAGAAGTCGGCGAGGCCGGTCTGCGTCGCGTCGCTCGTCGATTCATCTCCGTTCTCGGCTGTCGTGTCCCCTCTTTCGGGCGGGGCTGCCACGATCGCGTCGTAGACTGCGGCCAGTTCGCGAACGTCGGCTTCGCAGTAGCCTCGAGCGGCGTCCCAGTCGATCTCCGAGGGGGATTCGGTACTCTCGTCCGTATCGGATCGACGCGAACGCGAGCCCTCGAGCGACCGCCGAATCCGCTCCGCCAGCGTCTTCCCGTCGAGCGCTGCCGCGGCTCCCGCCCGCTCACAGCCCAGCGCCTCGGCCACGTCTTCGAGACGGTTCGTTCGGCCCGGTAAGACGGCGTTCTTCCGCCGGACGGCCCAGTCGTAGGGATCGTACGTCGAGACGTGCTCGCGCCAGAAGTCGCGGTACTCGGGGACGTAACTGGCGACGAACCGCTCGAGGTGTTCGTAATCGAACCCGTGACCGTTCCACGCGACCAGCGACGGCGCATCGTACTCGGCGGCCAGCCACGAGACGAACTCGCGGGTCGCGGCGCCCGGCTCGTCGCGGCTCGGGTCGGTGTCGACGAAGTCGACGTACTCGTCGCGAGCGGGATCGTAGACGCCGACGAGCCAGATGATCGTCGGCTGGAGCCCGTCGGTTTCGATGTCGACGAACAGCGGCGTCGCCGTTTCGGCCGCCGGCGGAACGGACTCGTCCGTCCGGCGGATCACTTCGGAGCCGGCGAGCGCACGCGCGCTCTGTGCCAGTTCCCGTGCCGTAGTCGCGCCGATCCCGGGGAGCGAACGCAGGTCCGGCTCGGCGGCCTCCGCGACGGCCGCGCGCGTGTCGTAGCCGTTCTCTCGGAGCCGCGCTGCCGTCGCCGGTCCGACGCCGGCGAGCGCCCGCAGTCCGAACCGGTCCGCCGGCACGGACGAGACCGCGACCGAGCCGCGCCGGTCGCAGGTGAGGCAGGCGAGTTCCGCCGCCCCGGAGCGCCGCAACGGGGCGACGCCGCGTACCGGCAGCCGAACCGGCCGGCCGTCGACGGTCGCGTCCCAGACGTGATCGTAGCTCGCCTCGAGCGCACCGGTGAGGACGGTCGGCGACTCGCTCGCTCGAACGTGGTAGCGGGCGACGGACTTTCCACCGGCGAGGGTCGCCTCCAGCGCGACGGCGTCCGTCGTCGGCTCGATATCGTCGCAGACGATGAAGTCGGCGGGCGGTGCGTCGTCGAGAGCGTCCTCGAGCAGCGCCGCCGAACCCGCGAAGACGAACGAGACACCAGCTACCGTCTCCGTCCGACCGTCGGCGGGGCCGCTCGCGGCGACGACCGGCCCGTCGAACGCGCGACGGACGCGGCTCAGGACGCGGACGTCCGCGGATTCGCGAACGACGTAGACGAGATCGGGGTCGAAGTACTCCAGTACGTCTCGCAGCGCTGCCGCTCCCAGATCGGACACGGCATCACAGCGGAGTGCCAACAGCTCGGCACCGACCTCGTCGGCCATTGGTGGGGTGTACGAGCGAGCAGGGATAAGCGTTCGTGGCCGCTCGAGCGACGCGTCTCCTCCCTACACCCGATCGACAGCGGGTCGATATCGAGGAGACCGACTGCGTTAGCTCGTCGGTTCGGCCTCGACCGCGGTCGGAACGTGGTCCTCGAGGAAGTCGGTCACGGCGTCGCCGCCCTGGAACCCCTCCGCGAGCCGCGCGGTCTCGGTCCCGTCTTCGAACAGGATCAGGGTGGGAACCGACCGGATGTCGAACCGGTCGACGAGGTCGATATCGTCGCCGGGATTGACCATGCCGATCGAGACGGCCGTCGCCCGCGCGACGTTCCCCAGTACCGGTTCCATCGCCTGACACAGCGCACACCCGCTGGTGTAGAACTCCACGAGCGCCACGTCGCGGCTCGTCACGAAGTCGTCGAGGTCGTCGCCCGTCTCGAGTCGGGTCGGCTTGCTGGTCGCGGCCATACTCGAGAGTTGGTGGTCGCGGCGGAAACCTGTGACGCCACGTCCAGTCGGGTCCGGTGCTCGGCTCGCATACTCGGCCGACCGGATCGCGGTACGATCCCGCACTGCTCGGACCGGCTGACGGTATCGGAGACGTGCGAGAGAAGCGCGTCGTCGCCCGCTCGAGTGGCCGGCGTGGCCGCGAGCGCTGCGTCGATCCGCGCGCGATCCGCGGAGCCGGATTCGGTGAGGAAGCGTGCGGGAACGTGTGTCGAATACGCCGGTCGTCCGAGCTATCACTGCACGATTATGCAGTTCAGATCGCACTTTTTCGGTCGATGTAATCCACAGATCGGATATGCCATATTATAATCCACATTCGTTTGTTTTCTGTCTAATTTGCGTATATTCGCCCACAACAGTAGAGCTTTAATAGTAGAATCCGTTGTCGTAGTCGAGCAGAAGATGACGAACGGAAATCTGACCGCTGCGGAAGAGGAGGTACTGGACGAAATCGAGGCCGAGGACATCGACTTCCTCCGGCTGCAGTTCACCGACATCTTGGGGACCGTCAAGAACGTCTCCGTGCCGGCCCGACAGGCCGAGAAGGCGTTCACCGAGGGGATCTACTTCGACGGCTCCTCGATCGAAGGCTTCGTGCGCATTCAGGAGTCGGACATGCGACTCAAGCCCGATCCCGACACGTTCGCGGTTCTCCCGTGGCAAAAGCGCGAGGACGGCGCGTCGGCCCGCATGATCTGTGACGTCATCGATACGTCGACGGGCGAACCCTTCGAGGGCGATCCGCGCCGCGTCCTCAAGAACGCCCTCGAGCGCGCCGACGACCTGGGCTACACGGTCAATGCCGCGCCGGAACCCGAGTTCTTCCTCTTCGAGGAGGACGAGGACGGCCGCGCGACGACCGAGACGGGCGACCACGGCGGCTATTTCGACCTCGCGCCGAAAGACCTCGCCAGCGACGTCCGCCGCGACATCATCTACGGGCTCGAGGACATGGGCTTCGAGATCGAAGCGAGCCACCACGAGGTCGCGCGCGGCCAACACGAGATCAACTTCGAGTACGACGACGCGCTCTCGACGGCCGACAACGTCGGCACCTTCCGCACCGTCGTCCGCGCGATCGCCGCCCAGCACGACCAGCACGCGACGTTCATGCCCAAGCCGATCCCGCGCATCAACGGCTCGGGGATGCACACGCACCTCTCGCTGTTCGAGGACGGCGAGAACGCGTTCCACGACGCGGACGACGAGTTCGACCTCTCGGAGACCGCCCACTCCTTCATCGCCGGGATTCTCGAGCACGCGCCCGCGATCACGGCGATCGCGAACCCGACGGTCAACAGCTACAAGCGACTGGTGCCGGGCTACGAGGCACCGGTGTACGTCGCCTGGTCGGACCGCAACCGCTCGGCGCTGATCCGGAAGCCGGCGGCCCGCGTCCCCGCGGCGTCGCGCGTCGAACTCCGCTCGCCGGATCCGTCCTGTAACCCGTACCTCGCCTTCGCCGCCATGATCCACGCCGGTCTCGACGGCATCGAACAGGACCTCGAGTGTCCCGACCCGGTCCGGGAGAACATCTACGACTTCGACGAAGCAAAGCGCGACGAGTACGGCATCGATACGCTCCCGACGAACCTCGGCGAGGCCGTCGACGCCCTCGAGGAGGACGAGGTCATCTACAACGCGCTCGGTGACCACGTCGGACCGAAGTTCGTCGAAGCCAAGCGTCAGGAGTTCCAGGACTACCTCGTCGACGTCTCCGACTGGGAACTCGACCGCTACCTCGAAACGTTCTGACGGGTCGACTACGGCGGCAACTGCCCCGACTGTCCCCCGTCGGCACCCGCGGCGACGCGGCTCGCTGTGCTCACCGTTCGGTTTCGAGGGCTACGCCCGCAGGATCAGCGGCAATTCCCGTCTCGAGATCAGTTCGGAACGACGTACTCCGATCCCGCCTGTTCGACGTGGCCGGCGCTCGAGAGCGAGTTCAACACGCTCAGAATGTCGATCTTCTTCATCACCAGTATCTCCCCGAGCTCGTCGATCGTCGCGCCCTCGGCCACGTCGAGGTAGAGATAGACGAGTTTCGCCTGTGCCGACTCGAGGTCGTCTGGAACCGGATCGATCCGTGGTGCTGAGCGGTGTTTCTGTGACGCCATTGTCAGCAATAGCCACCTCGTTTCCGTATATAAATCCATACGCCGGCCGATATTAACGGATATTAGGCCTCAATACGATGGACGTCAACGCCTCTCAACCCGTAGCGAGCGAAGCGATACCGAACCGAAAGTCGACGTTTTACGGTCGCCCCGCTCCCAGCGGGAGACATGACTGCGGACGAGCGACCGACCGTGCCGCCGGACCTGGACCCCGTGAGCCGCGAAGCGGTCCGCGAACTCGCCGACCGAGAGCCGGCGACGCTCAGGTCGGCGAGCGACTATCTCGAGGCACTGGCGGCGTGGAAAGCACGGCGAGACGAGGGTGCGGAGGACACGGCGACAGACGATTCGGAGCCGGACGCGTATCCCGACGGCGTGCCCGAGCACGCGACCGTTTCGGTGACGGAGATCGGTGACATCGAGTACTACTATTACCAGTGGCGCGAGGGTGACGAAATCCGGTCGGAAACGGTAGAACGGTAATCCGACTCCGAATCGCGTTCGGTACCGCTCGGCTACTGGTGGCGATTCCGCAAATCGGAAGATCGGTACTCGAACGGCGCTACTCGACTTCTGCTGTGGACTCGAGTACCCGTCCGATTGCGTCGGCTACCCGCTGGGGGTTCGTCATCGTCTTCGTAGCACACCGAATCGGAAGCGGCAAGGGGAGTCCGCGACGGATCCTGAGACGACCGTCCGTGAGGTCGACTGACCGCAGCTGGATCCCGGGAACGAACTGGTGATTGAGCGTCTTCGATCGGTGAACGCACAGCCCGCTATCGAATAGCGTGTACGTTCGACGTCTGCCCCCGGCGATGGATTGGCCGATCATCGCACCGCCGAATCCGGGAAGCGGATTTACCACGGGGTCGAGTGCGAGGCCGCCGATAAAACAGACACAGCCGAAAGCGAACTGGAGCCCATAAAGGAGTCGCCGGTATCTGGTATCGGGGTACGACGTCCACTCGGCCAGAACCGATTCCCGTTCATGAAGGGACGCGACGTGTCGGTTCATCGTGACGAGATAGAAGAGCATTCCTGCGAGCGCGAGGACGAGATACTCGACGAACCAGACCGTCATCCACGTCTCGTAGCCGCGGATCCCGACCAGTACGAGAAGCGGAATCACGAAGATTGGGACGAGTACGATTGCAATCGGGAAGAGGTACAGCCGGGTTCGGACGAGTACGGTCGCAGGAGCCGTCCATGTGTAATTCCGGTGCGCCACGAGAAGTCCGACGCACCCACCCGCCGCCGCGGGCCACAGCGTCACGTACCCCGATCCGAGTACGAGGGCCGTCGCACCCAGCGTGAGGAGGCCGACGTAACTCCCAGCAGCGATCGAAAAGAACGCCGCGGACGGTTGACGGAACGACATATTCCCACTTGAACGGTCGACAGTAAAATACCTTGTATTTATATATTTTTAAAAGAAATAATGATGGGCTAACTTCGTTATCGCGATCGAACCACTAGTCGTTACCCTACACTGAGTCGTACGAGCCGAGTCGCGTCCCATCTAGCAGATAGGCCTCGCCCTCGGCCAGCCCCGACGGCAGAAACGGCGAGAGAAACGACTGGCCGGTCACGTTGATCCACGTTCCGCCGACGAGGTCGTTGAACGCCGGAAAGACGACCACGCGCGGTGATTCGTCGTCCCCCTCGAGCCACGACATCCCCTCGTATTCGGGCCGATCAGCGAACGCGGCGGGATCGAGCCGCCCGCGGAGCCACGCGCGCTCGACGCGGCTGCCGCCGACCTCGTCCTCGAGTCGCACACAGGGATGTTCGTGACCCAGACAGAGCACGTCGCTCTCGAGGGCGGCCGGTGACGGCCACGTGTGCCCGTGACAGACGCCGACGTCACCGAGCGCAACCCCCTCGCCGGGGACGATGTCGACGATCGCGTCGATATCCTCGCCCTCCGCGAGCCAGGTTTCGATTCGGCCGTCGTGGTTCCCCTTCACGACGGTGACCGCGAGGTCACTCGCGAACGATTCGAACAACACTTCGAGCTCGCCGCGCTCGGCCCCGCCCGGCTCGCCGATCGAGTGCATGAGATCGCCGAGGACGACCAGTCGGTCGGGACGGGTTCGCTCGAGCAGCGACAGTAACCGGTCTCTGCGATCGGGTGCCCGGCTGGGAACGTCGACGCCGCGCTCGTATCGCAGTCCGGCCTCGTACCCGGCGTGGTAGTCGGCGACGAACAGGGCGCGTTCGCTCCCGATGGTTGCAGTCGCGGCCGGTTCACCCGGAACGGGTTCGACGCGAGGGGGCGTCGATTCGGAGGGGGAGACAGGGCGGGACTCGTCTCGCATCGTCGCTCGATCAGATCGCCTTCAGCGTTTCGTCGTCGGGCTCGTAACACTGACCGCCCATCAGCGCGTCCTGGATCGCGTCTTCCACCTCGTCGGTGGCTGCACCGGTGTCCGCGGCGACCGTCTCGATCACGTCGGTCCGGGCAGCACCGTCGCCGTCGTCGAGCTCCTCCATCGTCTCGACGACGTAGTCCTCCAGATCGACGTCGTCGGCCGGCTCCTCGTCGCTTTCGGAGTCGTCCCCTTCGGGTTCGTCCGCAGTCGACGACTCGTCCGCGTCCGGTTCCGATTCCGGTTCGTCCGTCGCCGTGGCTTCCGCCTCGGGTGAGTCGTCCGACTCGTCTTCGTCTGCACTCTCGAGTCCGGATTCGGGCGGGGCACCGAGATCGTCGTCCGCCTCTTCGGAGACGGATTCCGCGCCCTCGTCCTCGCCCGCTGCCGGATCGCCCTCCAGGTCGTCGGCCTCGGGGACGTCGATGTCGGCCTCGCCGGGGTCGTCGACCTCGCTCCCGGTTGTGAACTCCGCACCGAACTCCTCCTCGAGCTCTTCGCGTTCCTCCTCGTCCATCTCGTACATGCTGTCGTCGACGTCGCCGGCATCGAAGTCGCCGGGGTCGTCACCCTCGTCGTCCTCGCCGGACTGATCGGGCTCGTCGGACTTGTCGCCCGCCGAAGCGTCGGCGGTTTCGCCGTCGACTGCAGCCGTCGCGTCGTCGGTCTCGTCCGTGGCCGTAGTAGCAGAGTCCGTATCGGTACTCTCGGGTTCGGATTCGTCACCGCTCGAGTCCCCGTCGAGGTCGGCACCGTCTGCGTCGGTCTCGGGGTCGGCCGCAGCCGTCTGCGTGTCGGATCCGCCGTCGATCTCGGTCGCCGCGACCGAATCCGAGCCGTCGCTCGTCGCCGTTCCGGCCGCGGATCCCGAATGTGCGTCCTCGGGATCGACCGCTGCGTCGCTTCCGCCGACCGTCGCTACGGCCGGGTCAGCCTGCCGTGCGCCCGCCTCGGACTCGATATCGACGCCGTCGAGATCGGCCAGCGAGTCGAAGGTCGTATCGAACTCGGGACTCGTCCCACCGGGAGCGACGTCGAGGCCGCTCACCTGATCGCGATCGCCCGCGACGACCTCGCACGCCTCGAGGGCGCAGTGTCGCAGGGCCGCAAGATAGGACGCCGTGGTCCCGTAGTGGTCCTGCGCGAGCGGAATCCCCGCCGCCAGCCCGGACTCGATTCCGGCCTCGAGCAGCGCATCGGTCAGCGCCTCGCCGTTCGCGTTCAGTTCTGCGGCACCGGCGTAGGTGCCGATACGGTCGATCGTCTGCTCGGCCGCGCTGACGACCCAGCGGTCCCGGGTGTCGGCGTCGACCGTCGCGATGCTCTCCGGGCGAATCGAGGTGTAGACCTGGTCCGAATCGTCGGGCTGGAAGGTCCGGGCCTTGCCCGTCACCGCGACGAACGCGGGCGGTTCCGTCTGCTCGAGGAAGGCCAGTTCGTCGGGCTGGTACTGGCCGGCGTAGACCACGAACGCGCCGGTCGGGTCGACGACGCGGGCGCGGACCATCTCGTCGTTGACGGAGGTGACCTCGGTCAGCGTGCCGACGGCGAAGACGCGGTTGAGCCGCGCGCCGGTCGGGGTAATCACGTAGTTCGGCGCGCGTTCCTCGTCGCTCTCCGCGTAGGAGAGCGTCGCGTCGTCGTACTCCGCGGCGAAGAGCCGATAGGCGATCTCTCGCCCTGGGACCTCCTCGTCGCCGTCGCCGGTACCGTTCGCGCTCATGCGTCCACCTCCTCGAGGAAGGCCGACGCACGGGCGGCCGGATCGTCGTCGCTCTCTTCGAACGTCTCGGCGTCCAGGTTCGCGCCGTACTCGTCGACCGAGAGGTGACCGCGGATGCGGTACTCACGACCGACGATTCGCTCGCGGATCCGGTCTGCGACGACCTCCTGGTCCATGGCCTCGCGAGCCTGCTCGAGGGCGTCGTCCAGGGTTCCGCCGTAGACCCGTTCGGTGAGCTCGTCGTCGAGGACGACGGTGACGGTGCCGGTCCCGTCGTCGAGGATCGCCTTGACCCGCAGGTCGTCGATCCCGTCGACGTCGCCGTGAGTCCGGCACTGTCCCTTCTGAACGACCCGGTAGCACTCGGGACAGCGCTGGATGAGCCCGGAGCCGTCACGGACCGCGAGCAAGTTCCCCACGACCTCGACGTCGTAGATTCCGCCGGTGCCGACGGCATCCCCGACGTCCATCGTCGAGGTGTCGCTCCCGACCTCGATCTCCCGATCGAGCTCCGTGACAGTCGAGAACTCCGAGACGTTGACCTCTGGGACGCCGCGGAACTCCTGTACGTAGGCGTTCTCGATGCGAACCGCGCCGCCGTCTTCGATCTCCGGCGCGGGGTCCCAGTTCGTAAAGGGGAGCCGCCCGCTCTCGTCACCGAACACGCCGCTCAGGATGTCCGTCTCGCCGTCGCGACCGTCGATCGTCTTGCGCTCGCACTCGAGGACGGTGACCTCGATAGTAACTGCGCGGTCGCCGGTCCGGAGGTCGGCCAGTTCCGCCTCGCCGCCGATCTCGTAGGGCACCTCGAGCGAGTCGTCCTGAAACGAGAGCGAGGTGCTCTCGCCGAGGTTGAGCTCGGGTTCGCCGTCCCACTCGCGGACGCCCGCGTTGCCCGCGGTGATCGCGTCGCCGGGCTCGAGGCCGAAGTCCTCCCACGCGGTGTAGTCGATGACGCCGGTCTCGTCGGCCAGTCGGCCTTCGACGATGACGTGATCGGAGCCCTGATACCGGATCGAGCGCTCGCCCGCCGTCAGGACGACGCCCGTCACGGTGACGTTGCCGTCGTCGGGCGTGATCTCGGCGATGTCCTTCGCGGACGGCGTACCACCGCCGCCCCCGGAGTCGTCGCCGTACTTCCGTCGGAGGCTCTGCGTGGCCTCGTCGACCGGGACGCTGTACTCCACCAGATTCTGCAGGTCGGATTTGACCTCCTCTTTGTCAACACCGAGGTCGGAGGCGAGATCCTCGGCATGATCGTCGAGTTCCATCATCGGCCTTTCGAGGTGGGGCTTAAAAAACGTTCCCGGAGGAAGGTGGAAGTGAACACGTCGAACGAATCGAGGGAGTCGTCGTCGAGAGCCGACACCCTCCCGCTCGACGAAGGACCAACAGTCGACGATTCCGCGATTTTTCGTGTCAAACACTCTTGAGGCGCAATTCAGGAAGCAGAACCCCCGGTATTACTCCCGACCGGTCAAGCGACGTGCGGTGGCGCGCGCTGACGGCTGGCCGAACGAGAGTGAGGCCAGCCGACGATACTGCGCGAGGGATGAGCGAACGCCAGCAGGCGTGAGCGAATCGGCTGGGGAGGGTGTGGAAATTCCATGTTGCCATGATAGCAGGATACTCCGGCTCACACAGTCTCAGTAGAAGCAGCCTCCCACAACAAGACGAACAGGCAACACTAACGGGAGTCAGGGCCGCGGTGCGGCCTTCTGCAGCGCCGTCTCCGCGATGTTGCCGCCGTAGTCCGCGCTCCGTGACAGCGAGTCGACGATCAGCCCCAGCGACTGGGCCTGCACCGGCTCGAGGTCCCGGAGCATATCGTCGATCTGGCGCGTGTGTTCGTCGATCTCGAGGACGGCCTCGTGGGCGTCGTGCCCGAGCCGGTTCGCTTTGTCCGGTTCCTCAGCGAACAACGCGTCCATCGACTTCTCGAGGACGGTGGCGGCATCGGCCTGAAGTTCCTCGAGCGCATCGGCGACGGGTTCGGGGATCTCCTCGAGTTTCAGCGCGATGTTGCTGATCTTGGTCGCGTGATCGGCCACCCGCTCGAGTTGCCGGGCGCTCGAGTGGAAGTCGAAACAGTCCTCCCGAGGGACGCCGAGCTCTTCGGCGGCGCGAGGCGATCGGAGCGTCGCCCGAAAGATGCGAGAGACGACCAGCCAGAGCCGGTCGACGTCGTCGTCGCGCTCGATCACGTCGCGAGCGATGTCGTCGTCGTCCGCGATCAACGCCCGGACGGCGTCCTCGAGCATCGACTGGGCGATCAACCGCATGCGCGTGACGGCGTTGACGATCGACAGCTCCGAGGAATCGAGGAGATCCTGCATGACGACGCTGTCGGTCGTCTCCTCGAGCACTTCGACGCCGACCAGCCCCTGCGTCGCGTCGCGGATCGCCCGGCGCTGGTCGGTCGTGATCCGGCCCGCCTCGAGTCGGATGATATCGAAGCCGCTGACGTACATCGTCATCACCGCTCGCGTCAGCCGTTCGTCCTCGAGGTTGGAAATGTCGAGGGTTCCCTCCTGTCGTTTCGTCTCGCTCTGGGGCGTCAGGAGGAGGGTGTCGTCCTCGGGATAGAATTCGACGGTCGTCCCGGCGCTGACGTCGTTTTCCGTCGCCCACGTCTTCGGCAGTGAGACGGTGTACGTCGACCCACCAGTCACCTGAACCTTGCGCGTCTCCATGTGATGCGGTTTCGACTACTCGAATATAAATATGGATGCGTCTATAGAGTAGTGCGAATAATTCCAGACGGGCTCCGGATTGAAGCGATTTGAGTCGGCTTTTCGGACCCACATTCACGGTGCAAATGTGTCGATACAGGTTGTATAATATAGATCTATATAGTTATACAACCGTATCGATACGACCATTTACCGATCCGTGCAGTACGGATGCAACATATCTGCTTGTACCCCTATTATAAACCGCTTTAGTATGCGATCGAGGGTATTCAGGTGATGGCACACGACTCAGAGCGTCTGTCCGGGCTGGTATCACGGCGGAAATTCATGATGGCTTCGGGTGCGAGCGGTGCCGCGGCGCTCGCCGGCTGTTCGAGTCAAGGGTCGGAAGGAACGAATACGAGCGCGAGCGACGGCAACGGCGGCTCGGAGCCGTCTTCGCTGACCGCCGACGGATCCTCGACGGTGTACCCGATCACGAACCGTGCGTCGTCACTGTGGAACGGGAATCCACCGGCCGACGACCAGGAGTACTGGGGCCCCGGTCAGTACGATATCGACACGGATCAGAACCTCGCCGACTACTGGGCCGGCCTCTACGGATTCGAACCCACCGAAGAGCGCAGTGTTCCGCCGTTCCAGACGCAGATCGCACTCAGCCACTCCGGGACGGGTGTCGAAGGGGTCATCAACGACCGCGTCGACATCGGCGACGCCAGCTCGACCGCCGAGTCGATCCTCGGCGAGGACAACGAGGAACTGGAGAACATCGTCGACCACGTCGTCGGCGTCGACGGGCAGCCCATCGTCGTGAGCCGGGAGATCTACGAAGCCGGCGTCGAGGAGATCACCGGTGAAGAGCTCAAGGACATCTATATGAAAGAGATCACCAACTGGAGCGAAGTCGGTGGGCCCGATAAGGACATTTACGCGATCGGGCGGGCGGAGGACTCCGGGACGGACACCGCGTTCCGCGCCAATCTCTACGGCGACCCCGACGCACCGATCGAACCCGACACCCGGAAAGGCCAGAATCAGCAGGTGGCGGAGCTCGTCGGCCAGAACGACAACGCCATCGCGTACATCGCCCTGGCGTTCGTCGAGCCCGACGGTGCCACGCCGCCCATCAGCCTCGACATCGGCGGGACGGTTTACGAGTACGGGAAGAACCTCGGCGCGAAGGAGTATCCGCTCAACCGCGACCTCCACTGTTACACCTACGAGGATACCGACGAGCGTGAGAGCGCATTCATCAACATGATCCTCTCGGACTTCGGTCAGGAGAAGTTCGTCGCGCCCAACAACTACTTCAAACTCCCCGAGGAGCGCCTCGAGGAGGAGCGAGCGAAGCTCGCCGACCAGGTCTAATCCCGAATCCCCGTCCTCTGCACTCGATCGCCAGCGGGCTGATCGGGTGTTCGGGATAACTCTACACTTATCATGTTCGAAATACATACGAGAATCTCGCAAGCGATACCGTCGATGCGGCGTCAGGCGATCGCGGTGATCCGGACGGCGGCGGACCTGGATCGACCGAGTTTCTTCCTCGTGACGGCGCAGATACTGCTGATCACCGGGACGTTTGCCGGCTTCCTGCTGCAGTCGGGGTGGACCGTCACACTCCTCTATGGCTTCCTGCTGGTCGCGGGAATCGGCTGGGTTACCCGCCAGGCGCTGACAGCGAAGGTGGTGACGTTCCTGATGACGGCGACGACGCTGTTGACGCTCGGTCTCATCGCCGCGTTTCTGGTCCTGGAGTCGATGCCGGTATTTCGTCACGCCGGCCTCGGGCTCGTGTGGCCGTTCGGTTCGACCGAATGGAGCAGCTCTCAGGGCCAGTTCTCGCTCGTCCCGATGATCTGGGGCACCGCCCTCACGACGGCGGTCGCGATCCTCGTGGCGGCGCCGTTCGGGGTCGCGGGCGCGCTGTTCATCAGCGACATCGCTCCCGACTGGCTCCGCGAAATCGTCAAGCCGGCGGTCGAGCTTCTGGCCGGTATCCCCTCGATCGTGTACGGGTTCATCGGCTTCACGGTCATCAATCCCTACGTCGGCGATCTCTTCTCGGTCAACCCCGGTGCGTTGGCCGCGATCGGACTGGTCATCGGGTTCATGGCGCTGCCGACGGTCGTCTCGGTGGCCGAGGACGCCCTCTCAGCCGTTCCCGAGTCGATGAAGGACGGCTCGGTGGCGATGGGCGTGACGGACTGGCAGACGATGAAAAGCGTCTCCGTCCCGACGGCGTTCTCCGGCATCTCGGCGGGCGTGCTCCTCGGAATCGGTCGCGCGATCGGTGAAACCATGGCCGCGACCGTCATGATCTCGCACAGCCGTCGCTTACCCGAGCCCGAACTATACAACGTCTTCGACAGTACGGAGACGTTGACGACCTTCATCGCCGCCAGCTACGGGCACGTGACGCCCGGAGAGCTGTTCTGGAGCGCACTGTTCGCAGCTGGCGTCTTCCTGATGGTGATCGTCACGGGCCTTGGCATCGTCTCGCAACTCATCGAGCGGCGGATGCACCGCAAGCTACGGGAGGGACAATGAGCGACGCGTATCACTCACAGCTCGTCAACGATGGGGGCACGACCTACGAACGGTTCGCGATGGCCGTCGTGGCCGGAGCGTTCGCGGCGTTCGTTCTCGCCGCGGGAACGCTGTTCGGCTGGGTTTCGCTCGGCGGCCACGTCGGGAACGTACCGGTAGCGAACGTCGTCGCCGTCGGCGTGCTCGCGCTTGGCGCCGGGACCGGAACGCTGGGCGTTCTCTCTCGCTGGGGCGGCGTGCGGACGACGCCCGACCGCTCGCCCGGGCTCGGTGTCGGCATCGTCCAGACGGGACTCTGGCTGGTCACGGCCGGGTTGATAGCCAGTCACACGCTCGGACTCGGAGGGGTCGGCTGGCTCGTCGCCGTTCCCGTCGGGGTGTTCGTCGGCTACCTCACGATCGGTACACGAGAGGATGTCGGTGCGACGCTCCCCGCTGCGGCGTTCATCTGTCTCGTAGGTGCCGTACTCGTGACCGGACTGATTACGCCGGCGTGGACCTGGGAACCCGAGGCGTTCGACGCCACCATCCCCGGGACGATCGTGATCCCGTTGCTGACGATGCTCAGCGGCCTCCTCGCCGGGTGGGCCGGTGCGTCGGCCTCCGAGCGGTTCGGCACGCGCGGCAGGCAGAACGGAGCGTTCCTCCTGATCGCCCTCGTCGTGTTGCTCGTCCTCTCGGTTCTCGTGTTCCTCCTCGTGTTCGTGTTCGAGCGTGGCATCGCCGTCGTCCTCGAGAACCTCACCGTCGGCGCCGGGACGGTGCTGTTGCTCCTCGGAACGGCGCTCGTCTTGCTCGTCAAATTCGGGAACGTCCGGCCAGCGACGTCGGATAGCACCGACAAGATCGCCGCGTTCGTCAATCTGGCCGGAGCAATCGTCATCGCTCTCGTCGGTAGCGTTCTCGCCTACACCATCGGTGTGAATCGCGCCATCTCGGGCTATGCGGTCACGATCGAGCCGATCACCGCCATCGGTGCGATCCCGGGCCTGGTCGTCGGTATCGTCCTCGTCGGTGTTCTCCGACAGTCGGACGCGACGTGGGTTCCCGCCACCGAAGCGGGTCGACGAGTGAGTCAGGGTCTCCGACTCGGCACCGGACTGCTGGCTGGTGCTCTGTTCCTCGAGGTCGTGACGTGGTCCGAGCTCGCCGTCGCGGGTGTTGCGATCGTCCCGACACTCGCGATTGCGGTGGGCGTAATTGCGGTGGGATTACTCTTGGTAAACCGAGTAGCTTCCCTGTCCGACACGCTCACTTCGCCAACGTGGCTGCCGCCGCTGTCGCGGACTGCGACCGTCGCACTGTGGGCGTTCCTCGGTCTCTGTCTTCACGTCGCGATCACGGGATATCCCGTCGTCCTCGGACCGGTCGGCATTCTCGCCAGCGGGTCGGTCGACTGGCCGTTCGTGATGAACCCGTCCCAGGGCCTCGGCATCCAGAAGGGCGTGATGCCGGCGATGCTCGGGACGATCTGGATCGTTCTCGGCGCCGTCGCGTTCGCCGTTCCGCTGGCCGTCGGCGCCGCCGTCTATCTCACCGAATACGCCGAGGACAGCGCGTTCACGCGGGCGGTCGACGTCGCTACCAACGGACTCTGGAGTACGCCGAGCATCGTCTTCGGACTCTTCGGGCTCGCCTTCCTGGTTCCGCGGTTCGGTGGCAACCCCTCGATATTCGCCGCCCAGCTCGTTCTGGGGTTCATGTTGCTCCCGCTCGTCCTCATCACGAGCCGGGAGGCGATGAAGAGCGTCCCCGACGAGTACCGCGACGCGAGTGCCGCGCTCGGCGTTTCGAAGTGGGACACGATCCGTAGCGTCGTCATCCCCGCGGCGATGCCGGGCGTTATCACCGGCGTTATCCTCGGCGTCGGTCGAATCGCGGGCGAAACGGCACCGCTGCTGCTCGTCCTCAACGGACCGAATTTCCCGAACTCGGCACCCGGCGTTATCTCGGGCTTTACGGTCGATTTCGGGCTGCAGCCACCGTTCGTTCACGTCTCGAACCCCGCGCTGCTCGAGCGGGCGAGCGCTCTTCCCTATCAGCTGTATGCGATCATCACCGCCGGCGTCGGCGCCGAGGAATCCTTCGGCTGGGGCACGACGCTCGTTCTGCTGGGAGTCGTCCTCGCGTTCTTCGCGATGGGGATCGCCAGCCGGCGGTACTTCAGGAGGAAACTACACCAATGACGGAATCCAGTATGAACACCACGACGGCGGACCGAACCGAGTCAGACGGAGCGACGTCGAGTACCGAAACGACCACCGGAGAGAGCGACGAACGGACGAACGCAGCGTGGCGAGAGTACTCCTTCGCCGGCGATCCGGTCCTCTCGGTCGCGGACCTGAACGTCTGGTACGACGACGATCACGCCTTGAAAGACATCTCGATCGACATCCCAGAAAAGAGCGTCACGGCGCTCATCGGGCCCTCGGGGTGCGGCAAATCCACGTTCCTCCGGTGTCTCAATCGGATGAACGACCGGATCAAGAGCTGCCGTGTCGAGGGCTCCGTCGCGTTCAACGGACAGGATATCTACGCCGACGGGACGAACCTCGTCGAACTTCGAAAGCGGATCGGCATGGTGTTCCAGCATCCGAATCCGTTCCCGAAATCGATACGAGACAACGTCGCTTACGCCCCGCGGAAACACGGTGATCTCGACCGCGGCCTCGTCCCGAGACTGCTCGGTCGGGAAGAGACGGAAAAGGAGAACGAACTGGTAGAGCGGTGTCTACGTGATGCAGCCCTCTGGAGCGAGGTCGAAGGCCGTCTCGACGACAACGCCCTTGGACTCTCCGGCGGTCAGCAACAGCGACTGTGCATCGCCCGCTGTCTCGCCGTCGATCCCGAAATCATTCTGATGGACGAACCGGCCTCGGCGCTCGACCCGATCGCCACCGCGAAGATCGAGGACCTCATCGAGGACCTCGCCGAGGAGTACACCGTCGTCATCGTCACGCACAACATGCAACAGGCCGCCCGTATCTCCGACCAGACTGCTGTCTTCCTCACCGGCGGCGAACTCGTCGAGTACGGCGACACCGATCAAGTGTTCGAAAACCCGCGGAGTCAGCGCGTCGAGGACTACATCACCGGCAAGTTCGGGTAATGCCTCGCGAGGCCTACCGGAAACGCCTCGAGCGGCTTCGCGACGCCGTCGTCGCGATGGGCGATCGCGTCTACGAGCAACTCGACGATGCCGTTACCGCGCTGTTTACCGACGATTGCGCGCTCGCACGCGACATCGTCGAGACCGACGCCACCGTCAACGACCGCTGTCTCGAGATCGAACGCGAGTGTCTCGACCTGCTCGCGTTACACCAGCCGGTCGCGGGCGACCTCCGCTTCGTCGTGGCCGCGTTCCAGATCGTCACCGACCTCGAGCGGATCGGAGATCTCGCGACGAACCTGGCCGAGTACACGCTGGCTTCGACCGGCTCCGCCTCGCCGCTTCCCGACGTCGATTTCGAGCGGATCGCCGCGCTCGCGCTCGCGCAGGTCGACCGCGCGCTCGAGGCGTTCGTCACTGACGACGCCGAGGCCTGTTTCGCGGTCGCCGACCGCGACGACGAACTCGACGCCCGCTGTGTCAGGGTCGCCGAGCGGGTCGTGCGGACGCTCGTCGAGTTACACGTCGACCACGAGTCGAACGGCGAGCAGCGAGTCGGACACGGGACGAGGACGCCGCCCGTCGCGGACGTGATCGCGAACGTGTCCAGAACGCTCGTGATCGCGCGCGACCTCGAGCGAGTCGGCGACCACGCGGTGAACGTGGCCGCTCGGACGCTGTACGCCCTCGAGAACAGCGAGGAGTTGCTCCGTTGACGCTCGGTGGGTGGGCTGACTGGCCGGTGACGAGACCGACCACTCTGGCGCGCCCACCCGCGAACGACTAATCCCCACACGATCGATCACTACCGAACTCATGTCCACAGACACCGATTCCACCGATCCGATTCGTATCGCCTTCATGTGCGTCCAGAACGCCGGCCGCTCCCAGATGGCCACGGCCTTCGCGGAGCGCGAACGCGAGCGACGGGGGTTCGACGACGTCGAACTCCTGACCGGCGGGACGGATCCGGCGGACCGCGTCCACGAGGACGTGATCGACGCCATGGCCGACGCCGGATTCGATCTCTCCGATCGAACGCCGCGAGAGATCGCGCTCGAGGAGCTCCGATCGTGCGACTACGTCGCGACGATGGGCTGTTCGACGCTCGAGGTCGGCGAGGTCGGGAGCGACGTCGACGTTCGCGACTGGGGGCTCGACGACCCCGACGGTCGCGACCCCGAGCGCGTCCGCGAGATCCGCGACGAGATCGAACGGCGAGTGATCGCGCTGTTCGACGAGTTCAGTAGCGGCGAGTGATCGTCCCGCTCGAGTACGATCTCGGTCGTTGCCCGTTGCCGTCCGGGAGACGATCCGTCCGTCGCCGGTTCCAAAGCGTTAGGAGTCGTCACCGGACCGAGCGAGATCGAGCGCGCTCTCGATCCCAACGAACTCCGGACGGCAGTGCACGATCGAAGCTGCGCGAATTGCCGCGGGTTCGGAACGTATCGTCACCGACCTGAGCGCGTGTGGCGGGTCCGTCGCACCGTGTCGGAACGTCTTTGTACTGCCGGCGTCGATTCTCGAATTCGAGCGTCGAATACTATAGTTCTGGGAAATCTATAGTCCCGTCCGACCACAGCTGCCTGTATACCGAGTTGACGATTCTATCCGTTTCGTCCAGATTTGCTTTTTCAGTCCCTACTGGGCCTGAGACGCAATATCTGAAAATTATTTGGTGGGAGGGCATCCGCGATTACGAGTATGTAGATCTATATAGCCAACATAGCATCGTATTTCTATATACGGACGAACTTTCACGTGATGACTGACACCCAGATGGACCGCTCGGCTCGCTCAGTTTCTCGACGGAAGTTCCTGGCAGCGACGGGGACAGTGAGCGCTCTCTCGCTTGCCGGCTGTACCGAAAACACCGGTGGCAACGGCGGAGAGAACGAGCGCGTTATCGTCACGGGGAGCAGTACGGTGTTCCCCGTTTCCGATACGCTCGCCGAGGCGTTCATGGAGGACAACGGCAACGTGAACGTCACCACCGACTCGACCGGAACCGGCGGCGGATTCAGTAATAACTTCTGTCCCGGCGATTCCGACATCAACGGCGCATCGCGGCCGATTCAGGACGCCGAGGTCCAGACCTGTAACGACAACGGCGTCGAACCGCTCGAGTTCCAGATCGGGAGCGACGCCGTCACCATGGCCGTCCACAACGATTCGCCGATCGATTGCGTCACCTACGACGAACTCGCCCAGATCTGGAGCGAGGGCGGTGCGGAAACGTGGGCCGACGTCAACTCCGACTGGCCCGACGAGGAGATCCAGCGCTTCGGGCCACCGTCCACGTCCGGGACGTTCGACTGGTTCAGAAACAACGTAATCGGTGACAGCGGGAGTCACATCACCCAGTACGAAAAGACCGAAAACGACAACGAACTCGTTCAGGGCATCTCGACGACGGAAAACGCGATCGGCTACTTCGGCTACGCGTATTATCGGGAGAATCAGGATCAGCTCAAGGCCCTCGAAATAAAAGAAAACGAGGACGGCGAGTGTACCCCGCCGAGCATCGACGCCGCACAGTCGGGGGCGTACCCGATGGCGCGACCGCTGTACATCTACGTCAGCCAGGAGTCGCTCCAGCGGGACCCGGTCTATAACTTCGTCGAGTTCTACATCGAAGAGTCCTCGACCGATACCATCAGCGAGGTCGGTTACGTTCCGGCGAACGAAGACATGGTCGAGTCGAACCTCGAGAAGCTCGAGAACGCAGTGAACTGAGCGCGGCGAACCGAACGATTCACGATGGTCATCCAACTATCCCCTATCAATGAGTGAGCGATCGATCGACGTCGACCTGACGCGAACGTCGTCGGGTCAAGTCGTCAAAGAACGCATCTACAAGTGGCTGCTCTTCGGTTGTGCGGCGTTGACGGTGTTCGTCACGGCGAGTATCATCGTCACGCTCGCAGCCGACGCGCTCACGTTCTTCAGCATGGTCTCCCCGGTGGAGTTCTTCACCGGAACGGAGTGGTTCGTCCGCGGAGACGGCGGGACCTACGGCGTCTGGCCGCTCGTAACCGCGACGCTGATAATCACCGTCGTGTCGGCCATCGTCTCGGTGCCGACCGGCGTCGCGGCCGCCGTCTACCTCAGCGAATATGCGAGCGACCGAATGCGGTCGGTCCTGAAACCGGCCCTCGAGGTGCTCGCCGGGATCCCGACGGTCGTCTACGGCTACCTCGCGCTCGTGTATCTCACGCCCGCACTCCAGTGGGTCGGGATTCCGGTCAGCACGTTCAACCTGCTGAGCGCGTCGATCATGGTCGGGATCATGATCATCCCGATGGTGTCGTCGCTGTCCGAGGACGCGATGAGCTCCGTTCCCGACTCGCTCAGGCAAGCGGGCTACGGGATGGGGGCGACGAAGTACGAAGTGTCGACGGGAATCGTCATTCCGGCGGCCGTCTCCGGGATCTTCTCGTCGTTCATTCTCGCGCTCTCGCGGGCGATCGGCGAAACCATGATCGTCGTCATGGCCGCCGGCCTGCGACCGCGGATGTTCAATTTCGCGAATCCCCTCGACAATCTGCTCAGTTCCGGCCAGCCGATGACCGCGGGGATGGTCAACGCGGTGACGAGCGACGCGACCGGCGGCTCGGCGACGTACCTGAGCATGTTCGCGCTCGGACTGACGCTGTTTACGATCACGTTCGCGATGAATCTCGCGAGCGATTACGTCGCAGCACGCTATCAGGAGGAGTACCAATGACCGGCACCGACGCAACCACCGCGACCGACGAGGTGTACCGATAATGGCGACCAACCAGGGGACCGGGGAGTGGTACGGCACGGACGAAGCGGTCAGTCGCGTTCGCGGTCAAGCGTTCAAAACGCTCTGTCTCGGCGCGACGCTGCTCGCCTTGCTGGCCGTCTTCGTTCTCCTCCTGTACGTCGCAAACGACGCGTTCAGGCCGTTATCCGCGGATATCGGCTGGCTTCTTTCGTTCGCCGCGACGGTAGTTCTCCCCGTACTCGCGGCGGTAGGCTACTACTATACGCGCGACACGAAGGCGGGCGAAACCGCAACTATCGCACTCGGATTGCCGGTTATCTGCCTCCTGCTCGCCGGGGGGGTATTCATCACGTTCGAACACATCGTCAGCGTCTATCAGTGGCTCTCGATCCTCGTCTCTCTCGGTATCGCCGCCGCGATCGTGGCCGCTCACAACCGCGTTCGAGCGGACGCCGATCTCGAGCGGTTCGCGGTCATCGTCGGCGTGCCGGCGCTCCTCCTCTGGTACGTTCCGGACGTCATTCTCTCGTTACCCGTGTTGCCGACCCAGTCGCTCGCACTGCTGGGATCGTTCGCCGTGCCGATCGCACTCGCTACCGGCTGGTTCGTGCGGAGACAGCGCGAGAGCGATCGCGACGGTGCTATTGCGGCGGCAGTGACGATCGTCGGTGCGGCAGCAGGCTTGGGAGTGGCACCCGTCGTCGGGCTCAGCCCGTTCGTCTGGATGCTACTCGTGACGATCACCGGCGTTCCCGTCGGGCTCTACGTCGAAAGCGTCTTCCGCCGCGGTGCCGGCGTCAGCGGGCTCGCGTTCCCGGTCCTCGTCGGCGGCGGGATCCTCATGGGCGTGGTCATCACGAACGCGCTCGGGTTCACCGGTCCGAACCCGTGGCTCGACTGGGGATTCCTCACGAGTTCGCCCTCGAGAACGCCCGAAGACGCCGGCTTCTACCCGCCGCTGGTCGGTTCGGTGATGATGTTGCTCGTCATCGTCGTCTCCGCGTTCCCAGTCGGCGTCGGTGCTGCGATTTACCTCGAGGAATACGCCCCGAAACGGGGTCTCCTGGGACGCGTCGTCGACCTGATCGAAGTCAACATCGGGAACCTCGCCGGTGTTCCGTCGGTCGTCTACGGTGTCCTCGGACTCGCCCTGTTCATCCGGTGGGGCGGACTCGGTTCCGGGACCGCTCTGGTCGGCGGGTTTACCATCGGACTGCTGATCCTTCCGATCGTCATCATCTCCTCGCAGGAGGCGATCCGCGCCGTCCCCGACTCGATGCGACAGGCATCGTACGGGATGGGTGCGACGAAGTGGCAGACGACGCGCAACGTCGTGCTCCCGGAGGCACTGCCGGGGATCATGACTGGCAACATCCTCGCGATGGGACGAGCGATCGGTGAGACCGCTCCGCTGCTCATCATCGGTGCGCCGGCGGTCGTTCGCATCGCGCCGGCGTCGTTCACCAATAAGTTCAGCGCGATGCCCCGCCAGATCTACACCTGGTCGAGCGAGATCGACGTGGCGTTCCGACACGGCGTCCTCGCGGCCGGCGTCGTCACGCTGTTGGTCGTTCTCCTCCTGATGAACGGGGCCGCCATCATCATCCGCAACAAGTATCAACGCAGGGATTGACTCATGACACACGATTCAATGACCGACTCGGACAGCGGCACTGACACCCAAGCGACCGACGGGGGGCGAGAGAGCCTCGCAAGTAACGACCTCGAGGGATCCGATCCGACGACCGAACCCCTCGTCGATTCGTCGATCGACGTCGACGGCCGCTCGGACGCGCCCGCGAGCGCCGATCGGACTGTCATCGAGTCGAACGATCTCGACGTCTATTACGACGACGTACAGGCGCTGCAGTCGATCGACATCGAAATCCCGGCCGAGAAGGTGACGGCGATTATCGGTCCGTCGGGCTGCGGAAAGTCGACGTTCCTGCGGTGTATCAACCGGATGAACGACCTCGTCGACGCCGCGCGGATCGACGGCGAGTTGCTCTTCGAGGGGAAGAACGTCTACGACGACGACGTCGATCCGGTCGTCCTCCGACGGAAGATCGGCATGGTGTTTCAGGCACCCAACCCGTTCCCGAAGAGCATCTACGACAACGTCGCCTACGGACTCGAGGTCCAGGGCATCGAGGGCGACTACGACGAGATCGTCGAAGAGGCACTCCGACGAGCCGCGCTCTGGGACGAGGTCAAAGATCAACTCGACTCGAGCGGGCTGGACCTCTCGGGCGGGCAACAACAGCGGCTCTGCATCGCGCGGGCGATCGCGCCCGATCCGGACGTCATCCTGATGGACGAGCCGGCCTCGGCGCTGGATCCGGTCGCGACCTCGAAGATCGAAGATCTGATCGAGGACCTCGCCGAGGAGTACACGGTCATCATCGTCACGCACAACATGCAGCAGGCGGCCCGGATCTCGGACAAGACCGCGGTCTTCCTGACCGGCGGCGAACTGGTCGAGTTCGACGACACCAACAAGATCTTCGAGAATCCCGAGCACGACCGCGTCGAGGACTACATTACCGGCAAGTTCGGCTGATTCGAATCGGCGAGTCCGTCGAGTTTCGAGTCGGTCGGATTGAGATACCGTCGCGTTCGGTTGCCGTACATATCTTCCTACTAATAAATCGCGTAGCCGTGAAAGACGGTCCAGAAAGCGTTATAGTGTGTTTTACCGATAGCATGATTTATTATTCGACACGTCCTGAATCGAAAGACGATGGTCGCTGACGGGGTGCACATTCTCTTCAGTCTGGCACTGGTCTTGCTACTGTTCCGGTCGAACCGGCCCGAGCCGTACCTCGTCACGGCGCTCGCGGCCGCGTTTCCCGATATCGATATCGTCCTGTTTCCGCTACTGGCGGATTTCGGGTACGAAGCGGGGGTCCTGTGGAGCCACCGGGCGCTGACACACTCGCTTCTGGCCGGAGTCGTCGTGGTCGGTCTGCTATCGGTATTCGGTCCCTGGCGGGCCGCCGCCGTCGGATTCGGTTCCCACATCCTGATGGATCTCCTGAGCGGTGGTGTTCGGCTGTTCGCCCCGCTCGACGCCACCCTGTACGGGCTGTCGATCGATTGGTTACTCTTGAACATGCTGACGTCGGTCTTCGCGGTAACCGTCCTTCTGGGCGGCCTGTTCGGTATGAAATACGATTTCGGACCGCGGGGATACCCGCGGTCTCCGAGAGCCGCACTCGAGCGGTTTCGGTAACCGTCCTCGTCGATCGACTCGCGACGGTACATCTAACGCCGTGGGCGGCGAGAGATGGGTTCGCACGCAGTCTTTATGAGTGACGAGCGAGCTTTCAACAGTATGGCCAGACAATCGTATCAGGACAAGCTCACGGAAGTCCGTGAGGACGTTCTCTACATGAGCGAGGTCGTCATGGAACGGCTTCGGATGGGACTCGACGCGCTCGAGCAGAAAGACGACGAGCTCGCCCGCGAAGTGATCGAGGGCGACGGCGAGATCAACCGGATGTACCTCGACCTCGAGCAGGACTGTATCGACCTGCTCGCGCTCCAGCAGCCGGTCGCGAGCGACCTGCGATTCATCGCCGCGTCGTTCAAGATCATCACCGACCTCGAGCGGATCGCCGATCTGGCGACCAACCTCGGCGAGTACACGCTCGACGCCGAACGGGACCTGTTCCCCGACGTGGACGTCCAGGAGATGGGCGACCTGACGCTGGATATGCTCGAGGACGCGATGATCGCTTACGACACCGAGAACACCGACAGCTGTCGGGAGTTAGCCGCCCGCGACGACGAACTCGACCAGTTCGCCGAACGGGCGAGCGAGATCGTCGTCCGGGACCTCATCGAGCGCGAACTCGAGTCGGCCGACGAGGTCGAACAGATCCTGCAGGACGTCTCGCGGCTCCTGTTGACGATCCGCGACCTCGAGCGCGTCGGCGATCACACGGTCAACATCGCTGCGCGGACGCTCTACATGGTCGAGAACGACGACGAACTCATCTACTGATACGTCCCGTTTCGAAGGCTGTGCACCGGTAGTTGCGAAAGACCGTTATCCGGTCGTTTCGTTGTCACTCTCGTTGTCGGTTTCGTTGCCGGTTTCGTTCCCTGTCTCGTTACCGGTTTCGTTACCGGTCTCGTTCCCCGTCTCGTTGCCCTCGGTCTCGTTGCCAGCACCACCGTCACCGCCCTCGACCTGGAACTCGCCGCGCATCTGGGCCGCGTGCGGCTGGCAGACGTACTCGGCCATTTCGCTGCTCACCGTGATGTCCAGCATCTGATCCGGGCCGGGTTCCGAGACCACTTCGGTCTGGAGGTCGTCGACGACTTCGTCGTTCTCGTTGCGGATCTCTATGTTGTGGGGCTGGCCGTTGCCTTCCGACCATCCGATCGTGTAGTCTTCGCCCTCCTGCAGGATGAGCGTCGGATTTTCCATGCCTTCGATATCGGACGGGGCGAGGCCTTCCCAGTGACTGGTCTGACCGCTGAAATCGATCTCCGTCCCGGGATCGATTTCGACGCCACCGTTACCACCGCCGTTGCCGCCGCCGTTACCGGTCTCGTCGCCGTTACCACCGTTGCCACCGTTATCGCCATTGCCACCGTTACCACCGCCACCACCGCAGCCTGCGATGAACGCTGTCGATGCTGCGGCACCTGTAACCTGAAGCATTCGCCGTCGGGATAACCGATCGTCTCGTGCCATCAGGTTGACTTTGTGCCCAACAGGAATAGCCGAATACCCGTCACCTGCGTGGCAGTCAAGTACGGGCCGATTTGCGACCGGACCGCACCGAGTTCCCCGCGCGACGCGATAGCGGCGATTCCAGCCCGAACCGCTACTCCGTCGGGTACGACCCGGGATCGCGTCAGGGCACGCGCGTCAGCAGTCGTGCCGTGTCGACGATGTTTCGCGTCTCGAGTAACAGCTCCGCCGCCTCGCGAACGGTGAATTCCGCCTCGAGATCGACGCCGTGACAGATCGCGTAGCACTCGAGCCAGCGGTTCATGGCGTCCTCGAGGGCGCCGAACTCGGCGTCGGTGAGCGGAACCATGCGACCGCCGGTCCGCGCGTCGACGTAGAGCCCCACGGCCTGACCCGCCCCGTCCCGAAGGTACGCGTCGGCCTCGTCGGAGGTGACCGGAACGCTCGTCTCGTCGTCCCCTCGGCCGGCGGTCCCGAGCGCGGCTCGCTCGCGCTCGGCGCGGCGAGCGAGGGCGGCGATGCGGGGGCCGTACCGGCTCATGTCACCCCTCGCGGTACTCGACGCCCTTGCCGCCCCGGGGGTGTTCCCACTCGGTATCGGCGACGACCGCACAGGTCCCACACTCGACGCAGGGCTGGGTGTCGAGGCTGACGAGCGTCTCTTCGGTCCCGTTGGTCTTGACCGCCTCCGTGCGGTAGCAGCCGCCGCCGAAGTCCCGTGCACTGACCGGACACGCGCTGACCGCCGCCCCGCTCGCGGCGGCGGACTGGTCCCTGAGTTCGATGTGGGGATTACCTACGTCGGTGTCGTACGTGAGGTCGCCGATGCGCTCCGCGAGCGTCGGCGGCTCGATCTCGTTCTCCCAGTAAATCGTCTTCCCGTGTTCCTCGGCGATCAGCGTCGGCAGGGAGACGTAGCCGGTCTCCGTGTCGGGCAGCATCGACACCAGGAACGGCGAGTTGTACGCCCGCTGTAGCAGGCGGTCCGCGATCGGGTTGCCGACCGCGAGCGAACCGAGCCGCGACTCGAGAACCCGCTCGACCGCGTTCGTCACGGCGTCGTGTTCGCCGACGGTCCGGGTGAGTTCGTATCGACGAGGACGGAGTTTGTCCATCGTGCCGGAGTCCTCGAGCAGCTTCGCGTAGCGGCGGCCGGCGGCCTCTGGGTCGGCGTTGCCGCGGGTCACGGCGAACGCGTCGGCCGCGAGCGCGCCGGCGGTGACGGCGTGGTTCATCCCCTTGATGATCGGTCCCTGAGCCTGCATCTGGCCGGCGGCGTCGCCGACGAGGACGAGCCGGTCTCGGTACGGTTCGCGGTGAGCGACCTTCTTGGAGTCGGGAACGAGCTTCGCCGCGTACTCGCGCTCGCGATACTCGTTTTTGAACCAGCCCGCGAGCAGCGGATGGGTCAGCAGGGCGTCGAGCAGTTCGTGCGGTTCGGCCTCCCGCTCGACGAGGCTGTCGAGGTGGAAGACGGTCCCGATCGAGAGCGAGTCCTCGTTCGTGTAGAGGAAGCCGCCGCCCCGGACGTCCTCGAAGAGATCGCCCGAGAACAGGTGTGCAGCGCCCTCGTTCGGGCCGATGTCGAACCGGTCGTCGATCGCGTCCGGATCCATGTCCACGACGGCCTTGACGCCCTGGAACCACTCGTCGGGTTCCTCCCAGTCCATCAACCCGGCGTCGCGAGCGAGCTCGGAGTTGACGCCGTCGGCCGCGACGATCAGATCGGCCGTGATGGGGTCGAGTTCGTCGCAGGTCACGCCGACGATCTCTCCGTCTTCGCGCAGGAGGCCGTTCACTCGAACGTTCGTCAGGACGCCGCCGCCCACCTCGCTCGTCTTCTCGTGGACTCGCTTCTCGAGCCACGAGTCCAGCTGCCGGCGGAGCACGGCGTCGCACCAGTCGGTGTCGTGCTCGTGGAGGTCGCCCAGATCGTACGTCTTGACCGAATTGCCGGCCACGTTGTGGATGTAGTAGTCCGTGACGGGGCGTTCGGTCGCCTCCTCCCGGACGCCGTCGAAGAGGTCCTCGAGCGTGTACGGCGCGGAGTCCTCGGCGTAGAGCAGCCCGCCGGAGACGTTCTTCGAGCCCGCCTCGGTCCCGCGCTCGAGGACGAGCGTCTCGACGCCGTGATCGGCAAGCCGCGCAGCCGCAGCCGCCCCGCCGGGGCCACAGCCGACGACGACGGCCTCGTAATGTTCGGCTCCGTCAGTCATCGTCGTCACCCCCGTCGGCGACGGCCTCGGGCTCGAGCGCCGTCTCACCGGCTTCGACGGCCGCCGTGAGACGCGGCAGGACCTCGAAGAGATCGCCCTCGATGAAGTAGTCGCTGAAGTCCCCGATGCGGGCGTCGGTGTCGGTGTTGATCGCGACGACCGTGTCGGACTCGTCCATCCCGACCTTGTGCTGGACGGCACCCGAGACGCCGGCCGCGATGTAGAGGTCGGGCGCGACGACCTGCCCGGTCTCGCCGATCTGGCGTTCCTCCTTCGAGTACGCCTCGACGTGGCCCTCGAACTGGTACGACGAGGTGACGATTCCCCGCGTGATCCCGAGTTCGGCGTCCTCGAACGCGTCTACGAGATCGAGTCCGAGCTCCATGCCCGCGGTCGGATCGTCGGCGATCCCGCGACCGAGACAGACGATCACGTCGTGCCCGGTGAGATCGATCCCGGCCTCGAGCCGATCGTAGTCGGTGATCTCGACCCGGAACCAGTCGTCGGGGATATCCATCTCGTGTTCGACGACCAGCCCCTCTCGGTCGGAATCCGGCTCCAGCGGTTCGAAGCTCCCCGGAATGACCGACGCGCCCTGCGGGTGGAAATCCCGGTCCGGATTGTCGAGACAGAGGATCGTCGAGTACTCGAAGCCCGAGAAGTCGGGCCGCTTCATGTGCAGGACTTTCTCGACGGTCTTCTTGACGCCGGGTTCGCCGGTCTTGACGGGGTTCGACACCTCGTTCTCCTCGATGAACAGGTCCGAACAGTCCGACGCGAGTCCGGAGTCGAGTTCGGCCTGGACCTTCGCCGAGAGGTCGCGGCCGTTGTTCGTCGCCGGGAACAGGATGTACCGCGGCTCGTCGTACTCGCGCCAGTCGGTACTCTCGACGGTTCCCTCACCGCGAGCCATGTGCGCCGCGATTTCCGTGTAGGGCTTGTGCAGGAACCGCTCGAGGCGCTCGTCGTCGTGATAGACGGCGACGTCGGCCCCGTACGCGATGCACTCCTCGGCGAGGCCCTCGCAGTCGTCGCCCATCAGGAAGGCGACGACGTCCTCTTCGTCGCCGTAGTCCTCCTCGAACTGGTCCATCAGCGCTCGGGCCTTGCCGAGCATCTCTTTCGAGACCTCGAGCAACTCCCCGCCCTGGGTCTCACAGAAGACCCACATGTCCGCGTAGTCGCCGTCGGTAAGCGCACGGACGTGCTTCTTGTCGCGGGTGGGGTGGGAGAGTCCGTCGTCCGATTCGGTCTCGTTCGGTTCACCGTCGTCCGATTCGGTCTCGTCCGGTTCGGGTTCGGAGTCGTCGTTCGTCGTCATTTCATTCACCCGCCTCCGCGGCGTAGGGCTGCATTTCCTCGAGTACCTCGCCCATGCCGTCCTCGGGATCGAGCATCGTCGCCTCCCGATCGGAGGACGCCTTGGGGATCGGATCGACCGAGGAGACGATCGTGGGCGAGCCGTCGAGCCCGATGTAGTCGGGATCGAGGTTCAGGTCGGTGTGATCCCACGTCGTCAGGTGGTCGTCGTGTTCGGCCGCCCGCTCCTCGGTTTCCGCCCGCAGCTCTTTGTGCGTCAGCCGATGCGAGGCCGTCCGATACGTCGGCTCGAACTCCGGATCGGTGACGACGAAACAGGGAAGGGGGACCTCGACGGTCTCGATCTCGTCGACATCCCCTTCCACGAGCCGCTTCGCTCGCAGCGTCCGTTCCTCGGGATCGATGTCGAGTGCGACGACGTGGGTAACGATCGGCCAGTCCAGCGCCCAGCACGTCTGCGGCCCGGTCTGCCCGGTCTCCCCGTCCGCAGTTTTGAACCCCGCGAAGACGATATCGACGTCCGCGACCTCCTCGTCGTACTTCTCGAGGCCCGCGCTGAGCGTGATCGCCGTCGCCCACGTGTCGGAGGCGGCGAGCTCCCGATCGGAAAGCAGGTAGCTGTCGTCGGTGTAGACCGACGCCATCGCGTCCTGCAACACGTCGGCGTACCCCGGCGGTCCCATGCTTATCCCGCTGACGTGACCCCCGTGGCGAACCTTCGTCTGGAGCGCGGCTTCCAGCGCGAGTTCGTCGTTCGGGTTCATCACCGTCGGCGTCTTCCCCCGCTCGAGGTGGCCGTCCTCGTCGAACGAGACGGCCCCCTCCGAGAAGTCCGGAACCCCTTTGGTCAGTACGATCGAGCGCATGGCTCCCTCCGTCGACGTAGTGTGCCTACTTTTGACATACGGTGGCACTGTATCATGGTCTCAGTGTTAAGAATAGGGGTCAAAATCACCGACAGATTCTGTCGGAAACGGTGACAAGAGCGCTGAAACCGGAGGGCAGAGACTCGATACGACCGATCGTCTCGTGACGATCGCGGGACGGAATCGATACGCGCTCACGGGAAGGGGTCGGCACGCTCGAGAGAGAAGCCAAGCGACTCGAACGGTCAAAACCGACTCGAACGACGTTACTCGCGCTCGCGTTCGGTCGTCCGCATCGTGATCTCGCCGTCGGCTCGGATCGTCCCGTCGACCTCGGCGTCGGGCCCGAGATCGAGGTCGCCACAGGAGACGTCCCCGAGGACGCGGGCGTCGCCCTCGATGATGACGTCGCCCTCGCGGGTGGTCACGTCGCCGTGGATACGAGTCCCGTCACCGACGGTGACGTCGCCGCGGGCCCGGAGGCTGCCGAAGATGTTGCAGTCCGCGCCGACATCGATCGTCTCGGCGCGGACGTTGCCGTGGAGTCGACAGTCGTCGCCGATCGTCGCGGGCGTCGAGACGCGCCAGGCGTCGTCGCCGACGGTCGCGTTCCTGGGGATCACGAGAGGCTCCGCGTCGGGCTCGTCGTCCCCTTCGTCGATGAGTTCGGAGATTAGTCGCTGCGCCGCGTCTTCGTCGCCGACCAGGAGCAGGTGTTTGAGGTAGACGAAGAGAAAAACGATCGTGGGCATCGGGTTCCGGATGACGATCCAGCCGTTGGCTTCGAACCCCTCCTCGATCTCGACGTCGTCGCCGATGTCGAGATCGCCGGCGACTTTCAGCCTGCCGCCGATGTGAACGCGCTCGCCGATGTAGGCGTCTTCCCCGACCAGTACGTTCTCGGTCACGTCGCACCACATGTCGAGCCGACAGTCGCCGTCCGCCTCGATCGCACCGCCGAACTCGGCCGACTCCCCGGCCAGCACGTTTCGGCCGCGGACCCCGAACTCGACGGTCGATCGACCGCCCACGAGGACGTCCCCGTCGGTCACGAGGTCGCGTTCCTGGGCTTCCGTTCCGTCGGGAACGACGAGTTCGTCGAGGGGATCCCTACTGAAGGCCACACTCGCATCCAAAGGGGGTACCACCTAATAAACCTCGCGCGTCGTCTGTCGTCCGTCTGACGCCCGTCTGCCTTCTCGAGCCCTCGCCGCGGGTCGAGTCGACCACAGTCGGCCCGCTTTTACACCCCCGCCGCATACGAGAACCTATGACTACGCTCGCATTCGACGACAAGGGCGTCGACGTCGTCTACGAAGGCACCGAGTTCCGCCTCGAGCAGGAGCTCATCGAGGAAGCCACCGAGAAGTCCTACTACGACGTGACCGACCACGAGGTCCTCCAGATCGTCGCCGAACAGCCGAACCTGCAGGGCGAGCCCCGCCGCATCGGCGACATTCTGGACTGACCTGTTTTCGAGAACAGCTGTGTACCGACCGAGCGACCGCATCCGGTCGCGATCGATCAATAGACGACGTGCAACAGCACGAAGACGACGATCCCGAGCGAGAACGAGACGAGCCACAGCGTCGCCGCGACCCGGCCCACGCGGGCGTGACTCGTCCGGGGCAACTCCGCGATCGGACGGGAGAGCGCGAGCAGGAGGACGTAGTAGAGCAGCGGGATACAGACCACCGCGAGGAGGATGTGAACCGCCAGCAGCGGTAGGTAGACGAACTGGTAGACCGCGTCGGGACCGGGGAACGGCTGCGGACCGCCGGTCACCGTCAGCCGGTAGAGATAGAGGGCGAGAAAGGCGACGAACAGCCCGAACGAGGCGATCATCGCGACGCGATGGCGCTCGATCCGACCGCGACGGATCGCCCGCCAGCCGACCGCGATCGTCCCGATCGCGACCGCGCTGATCACGGCGTTGACGAGCGGGATCGTCTCGATGATCCACGCCGGAGCCGCCGGTACGCTCGAGGACGGAATCCGCCCGCCGGCGGCTGCGAAGACGACCGCCAGCGACACGACGCTCAAGATACCGGTGAGGAGGCGCACGCGCTCTCGAGGGACGTATTCCATGGATATTCGTTCGAGCGCAGCGGGAAAGGGGTTACCGTCTCTGACCGACTGCCAATAGCGACCGGGTGAAATCGCTCTTCAACCGCCACGGCTAAGAGCTTCTCGTCAGACCGAAATCATATGGGGTTTTACTTGCTACCGGCTGACGAGGCCGCCGTCCGCCGCTACGTCGGCGACCTATGGCTCCCGTATCACCGCGAACTCGAGGCGATCGTCGACGCCCACGCGCTCGCGGACACCGATACTACGGACCTCCTCGCCGCGGAAGTCGAGTTCCGGCTCGAGCGCCTCGAGACGAACGACTATCGGACGTGGGTCGCCGTCGACGAGAGCTGTGACGGGGACTCGGGCGGTCGACCCCTCGCCGACGGCGAGCTCGCCGGCTTCGTGGCGACCGAGATCGACGAGTCGCCGCCTGTCTTCGACCGGCCGGACCGACTGGTCGTTACCGACATCTACGTTCGCGAACCCTATCGCGGTACCGGTCTGGCCGATGACTTGATCGACCGTGCCACGAAGCGAGCGCGGGAGGCGACGTGTACGGAACTCGCACTCGAGGTCGACGTCGATAACGATCGCGCCATCGCCTTCTACGAGAAACGAGGCTTCGAGACGGATCGCCGTCGGATGACGATGTCCGTCGACGGCTCGTAAGCCGTCCGTTTAGGAGAGATTGGCAGTAGAAATCGCAGAGAATCGATAGCGTATCGATCGACGGATCTATCGCTCATCAATGTAGCACCGGAAAGGATTATGCGTGGGTGATGTCCTCGAAGGGAGATCACCTGCATCGTAGTTGGCGGTGTTTCCGCCGTATGCGATGCGTGGGACCGGATTTGAACCGGCGGACCCCTACGGGACAGCGCCCTCAACGCTGCGCCGTTGGCCTGGCTTGGCTACCCACGCTCGCGGTCTCTGTCTGCACTCAATCGTATCCAGTGTGATTATAAAAGCCCTTTCCTTTGGGTCGGCGACTGCGGCCGGGTCCCACGGGATTGGCCCCCGCGAACCGGGGGACGACGGAACCGAGTGAACGGAGTCGGGTGCTGTCAGCGTTCGAATTCCTCGGCTCGTCCGATACCCGTTCCTCAGCGTATCGTCCGTCGAACCCTGACAGACACAAAGGTTTCAATACTCGAGCGAGAGGTTCGACCGATGTCGGTGTCGACGGCCCGGATGCGCGTCATCGCAGGAGCCATCGTGGCCACCGGAATGGTCGTCGCGGGCGTCCTCGTCTCGCCGTCGACGGCGATCGGAACCGTCGACTCGCTCGCCGCGGACCCGCTCCTGTTCGGGGTCGTCGTCGCCGGACTCTATCTCGTCCGGCCGTTCCTCGCGTGGCCGACGACGCCCCTCGCAGTCGTCGTCGGCTACGGCTTCGGCGTCGCGGTCGGCGTGCCGGTCGCACTCGCCGGCATCGTCGTCACCGTCCTTCCCGTCTTCGTCGCCGCTCGCTTGCTGAGCGCCGATGACGGCGAGGGAGACCCAGATGCTCGAGTCGCCGCCGGTACCTGCGAAAGCGACGACGGGACGGGCTTTCTCGAGCGGGCCCGCGATACGGTCGGGCGCTATTACGAAACGGCCGGCCCGCTCCGCGGCGTCACCGCCTCGCGACTGGCGCCGATCCCGTCGGACGTCGCGACGTGTGCCGCGGCGATCAGCGGCGTCTCGCTGCGTCAGTTCGTTCTCGGAACGGTGATCGGCGAGCTCCCGTGGACGATCGCCGCGGTCGTCGTCGGCGCCTCGGCGGCGACGATCACCGCGGGCGGGTTCGGCGAACTGGGACTGGTGTTTTCGGTCGGCTGTGCCGTTGCTGCCGCTTTCCTGCTTGCTGGCCCCATCTACCGGACGATGTGGACGAAAAACGGACCGCAAACGGAGAGCACGACCCGATCGACCGACAGCTAGTCTCGCCGTCGTTTCAGAAAACCGAAGAGAACACCGCGTTCTCACAACATGCGGTCCGTCGACACCGAATGAAAGGGGAGAATCGGTTACTCGCCGAGGTCCTCGACCAGCGAATCGCTCATCTCCTTGAGCTCCGACTCGAGTCGCTGGTAGGCCTCGGTATCCGTCAGTTCCTCGACGGAGTGTTCGTCCTCTAAGGTCTCCATCTTGTTCGAGATGGACTCGAGTTCGCGTCGGTCGTCGTCACCGTACCGCGACTGGACGCGCAGGTTCTCGATGATGCGGGTCAGCTGCGCCCGCGTGACCGGCTTCGTGACGTAGTCGTCGAGGTCCAGTTCCACGATATCGAGTCCGGGATCGACGGCGGTCACCATGATCACCCAGCAGTCGTAGTCCGACGCTCGGATCTCCTGAAGTACTCGGTCTCCGGTGATATCGGGCATGTGCCTATCGAGCAACACGACGTCGATCGCGTCGCTCATTCGCTCGAGGGCCGTGGTCCCGTCGTAGGCGGTCACTACCTCGTAATCCTCGCCGACCCACATCGCGTAGAGGTCGGCGAGCTCCCGTTCGTCGTCGACGACGAGAATCGTCGGTTGCGCAGACATAGAGATCAGTGACTGCACCCACAGCCCGTCGTCTTGTAGTGGTACCGGGCGACTCACCGCTCGAGTCGGACGCTGAGTCGGTTGTCAGGGCCGAAAACGGGCGCTCAGCGGAACGGGTCGCTACAGTCGATGATGACGCCGTGCTGAGGACAGACGTACTTGCAGTGGCGCTTGTACATCGCTGCGTCGCAGTGTGGACAACGTGGCGCACCCGTTTCTGGACCACTCACACCAGTCGCGTCGGTCCCACTTGCCGATTCGTCCACACCGTCAGCGGTCATATGACGGCGTTCTCGCTGGTCGATGCTAAGTGTGGTGTTTGCGGCGGTCCGGAACCGAAAATACGACGAGGCGATATCGCGTCGAGAGACTCTCAGTCGGCCCTCAGCACTCGCTCCAGCCACAAGATTCGCACGTCTTGCAGCCTTCCGAGAAGTACAGGCTCATCGAGCCGCAGTCGGGACACTCCGGCGACTCGCCGGCGTCGATGAGATCCTGTGTCGTGTCGTCGTCGACGTCCGCGGACGCACCGCCCTGTGCGGCGGCCGCGCCGCCGTCGGTCTTGGGACCGTCGTAGTCGGCGAGTTCCGCATCGGCAGACTCCTCGAGCGTCTGCTGTTTCGGGTACGGCTTGTCGATCTCGTCGTCGAGGTAGCGTCGCATCGCGGTGCCGATGGCGTCCGGGATGGACTGGATCTGTTCGCCCTTGTCCCAGGCGACTTTGGGACTGCGAGTCCCACAGAGTTCGTCGACGATCTCCTCGGGATCGACGCCCGAGCGCAGCGAGGTCGAGATGACCTTCGCCAGCGCCTCGGTGAAGGAGTTCGTGAAGCCGCCGGAGTGGCCGATGTTCGCGAACAGCTCGAAGGGCTGGCCGGTCTCGGGATCCTCGTTGATGGTCACGTAGATCTTCCCGTAGCCGGTGTCGATGCGCTGGCTGACGCCCTGCAGGGCGGCAGGTCGCTCGCGCTTCTCGGTGAAGTCCACCTGCACGGGCTGTCCGTCACTGCCCAGCACCGCGTCGACGTCCTCCTCGAGGACGTCTCGGACTTCGTCGCTTTCGAGGAACTGCGCGAGGCCGCCGAAGATCTCGTCGATCTGCTCGACGAGCGTCTCGGCCGCCTCGGTCTCGTCGGCGAAGTCGGCGTTCTTCGCGCGGGTCGTCAGCACCTGCTTGCTTCGGGTGCCGTCGCGGTAGTAGGTGACGCCCTTGCCGCCGTGCTCGTAGATGTACTCGAAGACGTCCTTGGCGTCCTCGAGCGTGGAGTCGTTGGGCGCGTTGACCGTCTTCGAAATCGCGGAGTCGACGCCCTCCTGACAGGCGACCTGCACGCCGGCGTGTTCCTTCGCCGAGAGCGCGCCGGTCGTGACGAACAGCTCGCCGATGGCGTCGGGCACGGTCGAGAGGCCCTCGACGCCGTTGAACTGGTTGGTCGCCATCTGCTCTTGGGCCTCCTCCTTGACCGCGTCGACGTCGATGCCGTTGGCCTCGAGCGTGCGCAGGAAGTAGTCGTCGAACTCGACGAGCATCTCGTCGCCCTGGACGTCGTCGGAGACGTTCTTGTAGTAGGCGACGTTGTAGATCGGTTCGCAGCCGCCGGTCGTGTTGCCGACCATCGAGGTCGTGCCGGTCGGTGCGATGGTCGTCACGTTGTGGTTGCGGATGGGGAAGCCGTCTTCCCAGTCGTCGGCGTTCAGACCGGTCTGTTTCTCGAACCACTCCCGGTACTCGGTCGGGTTCGCGTACTTGGACTTGTCCCACTCGTCGAAGCTCCCGCGTTCCTCGGCGAGTTCGTGGGACGTCCACTTCGCGTTGTGGTTGATGTGGGTCATCAGCTGGCGCGCGACCTCGTTGGAGGCCTCGCTACCGTACTCCATGCCCAGCTGGATGTCCAGCTGCGCCAGCCCCATGATGCCCAGTCCGATCTTGCGCATCTCCCGGACCTTCTCCTCGATCTTGTCGACCGGGAAGTCCGACATCGTGACGACGTTCTCGAGGAACCGCGTCCCCATCTCGATGCGGCGGTCGAACTCCTCGAAGTCGATCGCCTCCTCGAGGAAGGCCGAGACGGCCGCTTCCTGGGAGTCGTACTCGTCGGCGTGCTCGTCGCTCCAGACGCGCCAGTCGGGAGCGTCCAGATCCGCGAGCGTCGAGAGGTTGATGTGTCCGAGGTTACAGGCCTCGTACTCCTCGAGGGGCTGTTCCCCACAGGGATTGGTCGCGAGGATGCGGTGGTCGGGGTGTTCCTCGACGTCGAAGGAGTGTTGCTTGTTGACGCGCTCGAGGTAGATGACGCCGGGTTCGCCGTTCTCGTGGGCGCCTTCGACGATGTCGTCCCAGAGTTCTTCTGCGGGGATCGACAGCTCCTCGCCGACGTCGACGTACTCGCCGAGGCCGAACATGTCGTACAGTTCCTTGGTCTCCTCGGTGGCGATGTGGGGCTCTTCCGTGCGCGGGTTCGTGAACGTGAATTCCTCGCCGTTCTCGAGGGCCTCCATGAAGTCGTCGGTGATGCCCACGGAGATGTTGAAGTTAGAGAGGTGGCCCTCGACGGCGTTTCGGAGGTGTTCGGGGACCCGACCTTCGTCGTCGATGAGTTCGCGGGACTCCTCGAGGGCCTCCTGGAAGGAGTTGTGCGTGAAGTCGTCGGGGTCGTTCAGGCGCAGCGTCTCGGCGAGCGAGACGTCCTTGTTTTTGGCGTGAAGGAACTGGATGACGTCGGGGTGGGAGACGCGCATGACGCCCATCTGCGCGCCGCGGCGAGCGCCGCCCTGGGCGATCGTCTCGCACATCTGGTCGTACGTGCGCATGAACGTGATCGGTCCCGACGCGATGCCGCCGGTCGAGCCGACCGCGTCGCCGTAGGGGCGCAGGCGCCAGAAGGCATAGCCCATGCCGCCACCGCTCTGGAAGACCTGCGCGGCCTCCTTGGCGGTCTGGTGGATGTCGTCGATGTCGTCCTCGGGGGAGTCGACGAAACACGCCGAGAGCTGCTGGAGCTCGTCGCCGGCGTTCATCAGGGTCGGCGAGTTCGGCATGAAGTCCAGGTTCTCCATCATGCCCTGGAACTCGTCGGCGACGTCCTCGACGTGGTCGCGGATCTCGTCGGGGAGTTCGGGGACGACAGTGTCGTAGGCGAACTTGTTGACGTTGTAGATAGACAGCGTGGCCTCGGCGTCGTCTTCCGCGGTAGTACCTGCGCCGAACACCTCTTCGGCGAGCTCGTCCCGCCGCGGGTGGTCGGGCTTGAGCTGGTCGGGCGTGACCGTGACCTCGGCGTCCCGTTTGCGGGACTCGAAGACGGCTTCCGCGAGCGCGATGTTCTTGCCGACGCGATCGAAGAGGTCCTCTTGCTCCTCGATCAGCTCGCCGTCGGCGTCCTTCCGGAGATACCGCGCCGGGAGAATGTTGTGATAGGCGTTGTCGGTCAATCGCTCCTCGAGGGTATCCCCGTCGGTGCGCTTGATCGGAAGGGTCAGATCTGCCGCGGAACGTTCGGCATCGCTCATGCGTGGGCCACCTCGTCGCTACCCCGCTGGCGCGCGTCGATTCTGGCGTGGGTCCGGGTCCTGTCTCTCATCATTCGTGACGAAGGTTCGGTAATCGTGCATCCATCATAAACGTGGTGTTGTGATCCTATTTTTCTTGTACTACTGCAAATTTAGTTGTGAAGATATCTCTGTAACCTGTTGGATCGGGTTCGTCCGCGGCCGCCGAGACGGCCGCCTGTGCGGTCACTCATACCTACGGCGTCGACCGCCTTAACGATTTTCAGACCGGACTGAAAGTGACTGTATCCGACGATATTCCGTCGCTTTCCGGCGTTTTTCTCTTTCGCTACACTCCCGCTCGATTCGAACGATCACTCGCTCGAGTCACTCCCCGCTGCGAGTCAGTCACGCTATCCAGAAAGATTACGTCCTTCCGGTGCGGGACGTTTCGTATGATCGATGCACTGACGTCGGCACCACCCATCCTGCTGGTGCTGGCCGGGCTCGCCGCCTTCGCGGTCGCCGTCATCGCGCTTCGAATTGCGATCAAACTGGCCGTTCGAGTCGGTATCGTCGCCGCGGTCGTCCTCGCGGCCCTCTATGCGGTCGGCCGGCTCGACATGATCCCCGGCGTCTGAGGGCACGTGCGCGGACGACGGCGAATCCCACCACTGTAGAACCGGTCCGTTGAAAATGACGTTCGATTTCGCGCCTCTCGCTTTCGATACCGAGTCGGTAGCCCGGTCTAGACGCTCGAGAGGAAGTTCTCGATCACGTCGTGACCCATCGCCGTGAGCACGCTCTCGGGATGGAACTGGACGCACTCGAGGGGATACTCGCGGTGGCGGACGCCCATGACGAGCGTTTCGTCCTCGTGTTCCGCGGTCGCCGAGACCTCGAAACAGTCGGGGACGTCCGTCGCGATCAGCGAGTGATAGCGACCGGCACGGAAGCCCTGCTCGAGGCCGTCGAAGACGCCCTCGCCGTCGTGGTCGACCGCGGAGGCCTTCCCGTGGATCGGCTCCGGTGCGCGGCCGACGGTGCCGCCGTACTCGTAGACGGCGGCCTCGAGTCCGAGACAGACGCCGAGCGTCGGTATCTCGGGGGAGCATTCCCGGAGCACGTCCATCGTAACGCCGACGTCGCGGTCGTGCTTCGGATGACCGGGGCCGGGGCTGATGACGATCGCGTCGGGCTCGACGGCGCGGACGTCCTCGAGCGAGGCGGTGTTCTTCAGGACCTCGGTCTCGGTGCCGCCCTGCTGGCTGACGTACTCGACGAGGTTGTAGGTGAAGGAGTCGTAGTTGTCGACGAACAGGACTGTCACGGGATCCGCGTCACCGTCGGCTCGGTCGCCGTCGTCGGTCGCCGTCGTACTCATCGACTCACCTCCGCCGTCGCATCGGGTTCGTCGTCCGGCGTCGATTCGTCGGCGGGGAGCTCGATCGCCTCGAGCGCCGCGAGGACCCCGCCCATCTTCTGCTCGGTCTCCTCGTACTCGGCGGTGGGGTCGCTGTCGGCGACCAGCCCCGCGCCGGCCTGGACCGTGATCCGATCGCGTTCCCCTTCGTCCTCCACCGTTGCGGTCCGAATCACGATCGCGAAGTCCGCGTCGCCGGACCAGGAGTAGTAGCCGACGCCGCCGCCGTAGAGGCCGCGGGGTTCGGACTCGAGGTCGTCGATGATCTCCATCGCCCGAATCTTCGGCGCGCCCGAGAGCGTTCCGGCTGGGAACGAGGCTCGCGTCGCGTCGAAGCTATCGGAGTCGGCGGCCAGCGTTCCGGTCACCGTCGACTCGATGTGCTGGACGTGGCTGTACTTCAGCACGTTCATGAACTCGTCGACGCGCACCGAGCCGGGCTCGGAGACCCGGCGAACGTCGTTCCGCGCGAGGTCGACCAGCATCGTGTGCTCGGCCCGCTCCTTCCCGTCGGCCAGCATCTCGCCCGCGAGCCGGCGGTCCTCGACGGGACTCGAGCCCCGATCGCAGGTGCCGGCGATGGGATTGGACATGACTTCGCGGCCCCGGACCGAGACGAGCGTCTCGGGGCTGGCCCCGACGACCGTCAGATCGTCGTGGTCGAGCAGGTACATGTACGGCGAGGGGTTGACCTCCCGCATCGCTTCGTAGAAGCCGATGGGATCGACGTCGCCGTAGAGCTCTCGCGTCCGAGAGATGACGCCCTGATAGATGTCGCCGTCGAGGACGTGTTCTTTGGCCCGTCGAACGCTCTCCTCGTACTCCCCTTTCGGACCTGCGACCTCGTCTTCGCGTACGAACCCGCCCGTCTCGGGCCGTTCGGCCTCGCGCAGCGTCGCCGCGACCTCGGCCGCTTCCGCTCGAAGGGCGTCGTACACCTCGCCGGGGTCGTCGTCGGCCTCGAGCACGGGCGTAAAGACCAGCGACACCGTGCCGTCGCGCTCGTCGAAGGCCAGCGTCTTCGTCGTCAGCAGGAACTGCGCGTCCGGGAACCGCGACTCGGGCCGCTCGAGGCCGACTTCCTCGAGCCAGAGGTCGTAGACGGCGTCGTAGGCGAGGAAGCCGACCAGGCCGCCCTCGAGGTGCTGGCGATCGTGGTCGGGAGCGTTCTCGAGACGCACGTCCGGCATCGCCGCCCGGAGGGCGTCGACGGTATCCCCCTCTGCATCCGTCCGAATCGCGTCCAGCGGCGCGTCCTCGGACAGCGCCTCGACGGTCGCCGCGCCGGCCTCGACCGTCACGACGGCTTCGGGGTCGTAGCCGACGTAGGAGTACCGCGCGTGGCGTTCGGCGTCCGCTCCGCTCGGGCGGAACGCACCGTCGGGATCGCTCGACGCGGTCTTCTCCGCGCTCTCGAGCAGGAAGGCATACGGCGAGCGCTCGCGATCGATCGCCGCCGATCGACCGGTGAGCGCGGTGTACGCGGCGAGCGGCGTGGTCTCGCACTCGAGGGTCGCGACGGTGTGGACGACGGTCGGCTGCTCCTCCCGGCCGTCACTCGTTCCTGCGTGCTCGCGAAACGTCTCGCGGTCGATGTCGAACGTCGGCGGCTCGGACGCGACGGGTTCGGTGTCGTGCATAGTGGGCTCGGTTACGGCTCTACCGGTCGGCGCGCGTTCTTCGCTCGGTCGACGAACGATCGGACCGCGTCGACGTCCTTGACGCCGCCGCGTTCCTCGACGCCGCTCGCCACGTCGACGGCGAACGGTTCGACGGTGCGGACCGCATCGCCGACGTTCTCGGGCGTGAGCCCGCCCGCGAGGATCAACGGCGACTCGAGATCCGCGGTGGCCGTTCTCGTCAGGTCCCAGTCGTGCGTTTCGCCGGTTCCGCCGCCCCCGTCCTCACCTGGTGTGTCGACGAGGAGCGCGTCGACGACGTCGTCGTAGGTCTCGGCGACCGAGGGGTCGTCCGCATCGACCGCCAGCAGCACGTCCACGTCGAGCTTCGCGCGCAGGTACGCCAGATCGCCGGGCCGGATGCCGCCGTGGATCTGGATCGCGTCCGGCTCGACGGCCTCGATCAGTTCGATGGCCTCCTCGGGACTCGCGGGCATCGTCACGAGCACGCTCGTCACGAACGGCGGCGTGGCCGCCGCGAGGGTCGCGGCCCGATCGACCGACACCTCTCGCGGCGTGTCGACCGGCACGTCACAGATGACGCCGACTGCGTCCGCGCCCGCGTCGACGGCGGCCTCGAGATCGGCTTCGGTCGTCAGGCCACAGACCTTGACGCGCGTCATCGTCCCTCCGGTCGGGGCGTCGCGGCGCAGAGCTGCTCCAGTTTCCGCGCCGCCTCGCCGGAGTCGATCGCCTCGCGGGCGACCTCGGCTCCCGCCTCGAGCGAGTCGGCTTCGCCGGCGATGTAGATCGCCGCGCCGGCGTTCGCGAGGATGACGTCCCGCTTCGCACCGGTCACGTCGCCCTCGACGATGCCGCGCATGTCGGCCGCGTTCTCCTCGGGCGAGCCACCCGAAATATCCTCGATGTCGTGCGTCTCGAGCCCGAGATCCGCCGGCTCGAGCGTGTACTCCTCGACCGAATCCCCGTCGACTTCGGCGACGACCGTTTCCCCGTGGATGGCGATCTCGTCGGTCCCCGCGCCGTGGACGACCAGCGCGCGATCGATGTCCATCCGGGAGAGCGCGTCCGCGAGCACGGGCACGAGGTCGGGGTCGTAGACGCCGACGACCTGCGCGTCCGCTCCGGCGGGGTTCGTCAGCGGTCCGAGCACGTTGAAGATCGTCCGCATCTCGAGTTCCTTCCGCGGCCCGATGACGGCCTTCATCGCCGGGTGGAACACCGGCGCGAGCATGAAGCCGATGCCGTCGTCCTCGATGGCCTCCTCGACGGCCGGCGGTTCGGCCTCGACGTCGACGCCGACTTCCTCGAGCACGTCCGCGCTGCCCGACGACGACGAGACCGAGTAGTTGCCGTGCTTGGCGATCGGGACGCCGGCTCCGGCGGCGACGATGGCGCTCGTCGTCGAGACGTTGATCGTATTGTAGTCGTCCCCGCCCGTGCCGCAGGTGTCGACCAGCGGCTCTCGACCGGGCGAAATCGTTCTGGCCGCGTCGCGCATTCCCTCGGCGAAGCCCGCGATCTCGGCTTCGGTCTCCCCTTTCGCGCGCAGTGCCGCCAGCAGTGCGCCGATCTGTGCCTCCGTCGCACCCTCGAAGACGGCCGTCGAGGCCGCTCGAGCGTCCGATTGTGTGAGATCCGACCCGTCCGTGACCCGCTTGATATACTCCTGCATAGTGAACACCAATGTACGTAGTTGTCTTGTAATGCCCAAATCAGTACATCGACTTAAGCGTATCGAACGGATGCATGGGGTCGACTCGCGTACGGCCGCCGATTCGAAACCTTCAATTGTGGTGGCGGGCAACGGATGATTGCAGACGACGTGGCGCGGAAGCCACGGAGGAAAGCGCAACCAGGGTTGGTGGTCTAGTCTGGTTACGACACCTCCTTGACATGGAGGAGGCCGGCAGTTCAAATCTGCTCCAACCCATTTCTGACGAACTAACACGACGAACGCAGTCGTTCGAAACGGCGGAGCCGTTTCGTGATGACGAAAGACACAAAGTGTCTTTCGAACCATGAGGAGTGCGTTCGTCAGAAATTGTAACGAGAGATTTGAACGAGGCGAGTCGCAGCGCCCGAACGTAGTGAGGGCGACCGTCTCGACGTTGTTCAAATCTGCTCCAACCCGCTACTTCTGTCGCGATCTAACCCCGAGTGACAGAATCGGTACTGCCGCGCAATTCCAGTGACACGAGCCACAGCGCTCGGCCGAAATACCCGCGATCGCTTCGACGACATCGAAGTTCTTCTCCCTCGTGCCGGCCGCCAGCAGCGATCCAGCAACCGGCGGGATCGCAGGTGAGCCGTCACTCGGAACGGTACTCGAGGGAGTTCCAGGTCGCGGAGGCGGTCATGCGGCCGTCCTCGATCTCGACCGAACTCTCGGCGGCGGAGGAGCCGAGGGACGCCTCGAGCCTGCTCGCGTCGTCCGCCTCGAGAAACGCCGCGAAGTCGGCGCTCGCCTGTGCCCCGTTCTCGCTGACGGTCAGCGATGCGATGCCGCTTTCGACCCCGTCCAGTTCGGTGTATTCCGCGTCGAACTCGCCGTAGCCCTCGCGGTCACTGTCGGTGACGTTGCCGTCGGCTCCCTCCCGCCCACCCGCTGGGGGCTCGAACTCGCCGCCGTACCAACCCACGACGAGCGTTCCGGTGCCGGCGGTCGAAACGAGCCACTCGAAGCCATCGGATTCGTCGGTCGCGCGTGTCGCGTCGCCCGCAGCGGCGTCGATCGGCGTTCGGATCGCGGCCACCGGATCGTCCACGACCATCGTGAGGGGGAAGACGAGAGCACCGTCGCTGACGGCGACCGCGTCGGTCTCGTCGCCGTCGCTCGGCGTGTAGACGTCGTAGTCACCGATTTCGTCGGTCCGCTCGTACTGTTCGGCGAACGAGAACGTCTCCGGTTCGGTCGTCAACACCGCGTCGACCGCGTCGGTGTCGATGTCCCCCGTCAGAACGACGGCCTCGTTCGTCGAGACCATCGTCTCGACCGTCGAGGTCTCGGCCTCGGCGTCGTCCGTCTCGAGATCCGACTTCCCGTAGGTGACTTCGTCCTCGAGTCCGTACGAGCGCAGCCCGAAGTTGATGAGGAGGGCCGCTGCCACCGCGCCGGTCATCGGGAGTCCGATCATCGGGTCCATCTCGGCCCACGAGGTCGACTCGTTGCTCGTCGTCCGGTCTCCGGTCGCGGCCGTATCGAAGACGGACCAGTCGACGTAGCTGTAGCCGACCTCGCCATCGTCGTCGGTCGTGAGCCACCGATGATACGACGGGAGGTCGCCTCCGTCATCGGTTCCGTTGCCGCTCCCCTCGAGCGATCCGACGCAGCCAGCGACACTCGTCGCGGCCGAAACGCCTGCGACCGTCAACATGTGACGACGGTTGAGATCCATGATATCGAATGCTGTGTGCAGTCTATCATGAGTCTTTCCTAAACTAAGGGAAACTCGGCGCGTAATGTGTGCCGATTCGCGGCCCGTACAGGTCCGGTTTCGCTCTCCGTCCCACCGCATGGCTCGCAGTCACACTGCTAGCCGGAACCGAACGGTACAAACCCGAGAGTCGATTCGGCGGCGACATGGACGTCGTCGGTCGGCTGCTGGCGCTGCTCGTCGTGTTGCTGGTCGGTACCGGATTGCGGACCACCGGCGTCCTCGATACGCGACGGACCGAACTACTGAACGCCCTCGCATACTACGTGGCGCTCCCGGCGCTGATCTTCGTCTCGACGTACACCCGTTCGATCGGTGACCTCCTCACGCCGGCGCTGCTCGGCGGGCTCCTCGTCGTGGTGCTCTCGACCGCGGGACTCGCCTGGCTCGCCCACCGGCATCTCGACTCGAGGGCGCGCCGGAGCGTCGCGATCGTGCAGTCCTATCACTCGAATCTCGGCTATCTCGGACTGCCGCTGGTCGCCGCGACGTTCGACGCGTCGGTGACGGCGATCGCGAGCGTCGTGCTCGGGGTCGTGACGTTGGCCCAGCTTCCGCTGACGATCGTCGTCCTCTCGGCGCTCAACGGCGCGGACGCGTCGATCCGTCGCGAGATTCGGGGCCTGGCAACGAATCTCGTGTTGGTGAGCCTGTTCGCCGGGCTCGCCGTCGGCTCGATCGGGGTTTCGATTCCGTCGACTGCCGCGAGCGGCCTCGATGCGGTCGGATCGATCGCACTCCCGATCGCGCTGCTCTGTGTCGGCGCGTCGCTGCAGATCGATCTCCCGTCGGTCGACGTCGGCGCGACCGCCGCCGTCGTCGCGCTCAAGGTCGGTCTCATGCCCGTCATCGCGTGGACCGTCTTCTCCGCGCTCGCCGTCGATTCCGCGACGTTCACCGCCAGCGTGGTCATGCTCGGGACCCCGACGGCCGTCTCGACGTTCGTCTTCGCGAACGAGCTCGGCGGCGACAGCGAGTTCGCGTCGCTGAACGTCTTCGTGACGACACTTGCCTCCATCGTGACGATGTTCGTCCTGATATCGCTGGTCAGTTAACGAGCGACCGCTACCGCGAGAAAAATCGCTTGAGGAGACCGATCAAGCCGGGGCTGTCGTCCTCGTCGTCACCCCTCTCGGGCTCCGCGCCACCGTCGACCGATCCGGCGAGGGGGCCGGCGTCGTCGGGCCGGTCCTCCTCGGCATCTGCTCTGTCGGTCTGTGCCGTCTCGAGGTCGTCCAGCGAGAGCTCGACGTCGTCGATTGCGGGCGTCGACTCGCGTTCCTCGCCGGCTTCGGCCGCACGGACGTCCGCACCGGTCACGTGCCCGTTCTCGACGCGGGCGGCGAAATCTTCGGGCGACGCGTCCGAGATGTCGTCTGGAAGCGACGCCGCGGCCGAGTCGACCGTCGCGGGGTCGGAGTCGGCCGCGTCGCTCGAGTCCGGTTCTTCGGCCGCTGTATCGGCGGATCCGACGCCGGTGGAGTTCGATGATTCGGCAGATTCGGCTGACGGGTCACCACTCTCGATATCGTCCGGTTCGTCGTTGTCGGTCGAATCGGGACCGGAGTCGGACGTCTCAGTAATCGTCGCGGACGCGCTTCCGGACGGCCCTGCCGGCGTCGAATCCAGCGACTCGAGGATGTCGTCGACGCTCTCCTCAGAAACGACGCGCTGTGGACCGCCGCCGGGATCCGGGTTGCCCGCCGAATCGGTATCGTCGGCCGCGTCCGCTTCGTCGGTCGCCGCGGAGGGAGATCGCTCGTCGCTCATGGTGATGATCTGTCGGTGCGTGGGACATAATCTTTCCCCTGTTAAGTCAGTTCAGAAAAGAACACGATGCTCTCGGACCCGTTACGCGGCGAGGGCCGGCCGCGCTCTGACGACGTTGAGGACGGCACCGACGAGGATGATGATACCCGCGAAGTAGAGCCACGTGACGAACAGGAGGACGGCACCGACGGCTCCGTAGGCCTCGTACTGGGCGGCGTTCGACGCGTACAGCTGAAAGCCGAGCTGGAGGACCGACCAGCCGACGGCCGCGAAGACCGCCCCGGGGAGGACCTCGCGGAACGCGACTGACACTGGCGGGAGGACGTAGTAGATCGGCAGAAAGACGAGAACGAGCCCGAGGAGGAGTGCGAGCCAGCCCAACGCGCCGGCGAACGGGACGCTATCCGGGACGAGCCGGAGGGCGGCGCCGATCCCGATCATCAGTACGAGCGCGACCGCGCCGGCGACGATCACGGTGAGCCCGTCCCGTATCTGATCGACCAGCGAGTCCTCGGCGACCTCGTCGTAGACGTTATCGAAGGCGAGGCTCAGTCCCCGGAAGACCTTGAGCCCACCCCAGGCGGCGACGAGGAGCGCGACCGCGGTCGCCTCGGCGCGGCCGGACTCGGTCGTCAACGCCTCGGTGACCAGCTGCTCGCCCGACGACGGGAGGAAGTCGCCGGCGACGGTGATCAACCGCTGGGCCGCTTGCTCGCCGCCCAGCAGCGACCCGACCACGAGCGCGAGCAAGACGAGCGGAATCAGCGAGACGAACGCGTAGTAAGCGAACCCGGCCGCGAGAAAGGTCAGATCGCGGTCGCTCGCCGTTCGATAGATCTCGGTGAGCGTGTCCTGAATCTCCATACGGTCTATACGACGGTCGGGCCCTATAACCTGTAAGTCGTTCGCAGTTCCTGTGTCCGTCTCGATCTCCCCGTTTCGGTCGCAGCCGTCGCTCCCCTCACGGACCGACTGCACGAGACGGATCGCTCGAGACGCCCGTCACCACTCGCGACAGAAGTTCTGGCCCGCGTAGACCGAGCCGTCCTCGGCGATGTAGACGCCGACGCCCGCGCGATCCCACGGCGGTGTTTCGCCGTTCTCGAGGATCGCCCGCCGATGCGGCGTCGAGTTCATCCACTGGTCGACCAGTCCGGTCGCGAGCCCCTCGGCGGTCCGGTAGCGAACGGTCTCCCCGTCGCCGGGCCGCCTGATGGGGCGGTCGACCCACGTCTTCGCGATGTTCTCGCCGTAGCCCTGACAGTAGCTGTCGACGTCCCGGAACCGATCGTACGGTCCTTCTCCGTCCGGGTTCGTGTGTGCGAAGTAGTCCCGCCGTGCCATGTCGTCGCTGTGGGCGCGCGAGACGGACGCGATCGTCCCGTCCCACTCGAGGGGCTCGAGCCCGTGCTCGGCCCGGCGCTCGTTGACCTCGGCGTGGACGAAGTCCTCGACCGTCGGGGAGGTGATCGTCTCGACGTCGGTCTCGTAGCTCGAGACGCCGGGATCGTCGGGATCGGTCACCGCGGGGTTGCGCTCACCGGCCGGCGGCGGATCGGCGCTGGGTGCTGGCGGGTTCTCGATGCCGACGTCCTCGAGGAGCTGGGGCGCGAACAGCGCGGTCCCGAGCGCGAGCGAAACGACGAGGAGGACGGCGACGAGGAACCGAATCAGTCCGCCGAGCAGCGCGCGGTCCGGACCCCCGTCCGCGTCAGTCGTCCCGAGTCCCGACCTCTCCATTACCTCGACTGTTCGACTGGCGGCACAAGACAGTCGCGGTCGCTCACACGCAGTGAGACACCGTTCTCACTCCGCGGAGGGAGACGAGGACCCTACCGCGATCCGTCGGCTCCGCCATCGTCCCCGAAAATCGTCTCGTGGACCCCGATAACGAGGCCGGGGACGACCGCCATGAAGAGGTGTTCCTCGAGCGGGATGCCGGCGATATCGATCCCGGTCCGGAGTTTGATGTCGAAGACGCCGACCGCGAGCGTGTACCGGTCCCAGACGTAGGCGATGGGGTACAGCGCGAGAATGGTGACTGCCGCCTTTCGGAGCGCGTTCGCGCGGCGGAGCAGGACGGCGGCGACGGTACCCCAGACGAGCTCGGTCGCGAGGTAGGTGTAGCGACCGAAGACGCTGATATCGACCATCGGCCGCCGATTCGACGGCCGACGCAAAAATCCCTCGGCTGGAGCCACCCGGATAAAACGGGCAGTATCTTAAATACCCCGGCGGCTCTACGTTCACGTAGAAGGATGAATATCGCTGATATCGCCACCACGGAGTTTATCGAAGTCGACGTCGGGACGCGAATGGGGAAGGTCCGTTCCATGTTCGAGAACGGCAATCCCAAGGGAATCATCGTCACCAACGACGGGGAGTACGAGGGCGTGATCAGCGAGCGGGAGATCCTCCAATCTCACGTCGAAGACGACGCCAAGGTCGCGGCGCTCACCAAGCCGAGCCGGAGCACGCCGTCGCCCAAGGTCGACCGCCAGGAAGACGTCCGGGAGACCGCGCGCGTGCTCGTCGAGAGCAACGCCAAGGTCGCGCCGGTCTTCGAGAACGGCGAACTCTGGGGCGTCATCACCGACGACGCCATCCTCGAGGCCGTTCTGGACAACCTCGACGCGCTGACCGTCGCTGACATCTACACCGACGACCCGGTCACCCTCACCGAGGACGACGGCATCGGCAAGGCCATCAACCTCCTGCGCGAGCACGGCATCTCGCGGCTGCCGATCCTCAACGAGAACGGCTACCTCTCGGGCGTCGTGACGACCCACGACATCGCCGACTTCGTCATCCGGGAGAACCACACGACGACGACCGGCGACCGGGTCGGCGACACCCAGCGCCTGCTCGACGTGCCCGTCTACGACATCATGACCAGTCCCGTCGAGACGACGACGCTCGACGCGACGGCCAAGGAAGCCGTCGAAACGATGCTCGAGAAGGACTACGCGGGCCTGATGGTCACGCCGAAAGACGACGACCGGGTCGTCAACGGCGTCATCACTAAAACAGACGTCCTGCGCGCGCTGACGTTCACCGAGGAAGAGCACATGGACGTCCAGATCACGAACATCTCGATGCTCGACACCATCACCCGGGAGTCGATCGTCCAGAGCATCGAGGACGTCGCCGACAAGTACGCCGACATGCAGGTCATGCACGCCCACGTGCGGTTCCACGAGCACAACGAGAAGCTCCGCGGGACCCCGCTCGTGCAGTGTCAGATCCGCCTGCGGACCAACAAGGATCAGGTCGCCGGCACCGGCGAGGGCTACGGCGCGGAGAACTCGTTCCGCGTCGCGCTGGACAAACTCGAGCGCAACGTCTTAGAACTCAAAGGCGTCACCAGCGACGAGGAGTACCGCGGCCAGCTCCTGCGGAAGCTCAACCAGATCTGATCCGGCAGTCGCGATCAGTCCGAGTACCGGCCGCTGCCGACCGTATTTTTACAGAACGCGGAATCCGTCCGAGGAGTCGAAACCGACGGTTCAGGGACGGCCCGTCGCCTCGCCGCCCTCGAGTCCCGTGTCCGTGATCCGGAACTGGACCGACTCGCCGGCGGGCTTCGAGCGGTGTTTCTCCAGCGTCGCGCGCCGCTTCCCGCCGCGGAAGCGCTCGAGGCGGAGCACGGTTCCGGTCCAGTGTTCCAGCGTGTTGCCGCCCAGCCCGCGGGTCCGGTCGGAGTCGGGATCGGCGAAGACCTGATTCGTCAGGACGACCGCCAGATCGTACTTCCGGGCCAGCGAGAGCAGGTGCGTCACCTGTCTGGTGACGCTCCGGAGGGCCTCGCCCTCGTCGCCGTCGGCCGTGCGCTCGAGCCGGTAGAAGCCGGTCGCGCTGTCGAGGACGATCAGTTCCGCGCGCTCGGCGAACTCCTCGGCGTCGCGGACGGCCTCGGCCTGCTCCTCGAAGTCGAGCGCGTCCTCGATGACGATCCGCGAGGCGACGGCTTCGACGTCGTCGGTTCCGCCGTCGGCTTCCGCCGATCGGTCGTCGACGGCGGCCTCGAGCAGCTGCTGGAAGCGGTCGACCGAAACCCCCTCGGTGTCGATGTAGACCGCGGTCCCGCCGTCGACGGCCGTTTCGACGGCGGCCGACAGCGCGAGATTCGTCTTGCCGGCGGCCGGCGGGCCGTACAACTGCGTCACCGTGCCGCGCTCGAACCCACCACCGAGCAACTCGTCGACCGGACCACAGCCGGTTGGAATCGCCTCGTCAGTCACGGTTCGAGTTTACCGGGTGAGCGCAAAAAGCCCCCGGAACGGACCCGTGCTCGCTCGTTCCGGCGGGCTGAAGGGGTGGCAGGTCCGTGTCGTCCGAGCGAGCAGTAGGGTCGTCTCTCACACCTCAATCGGGACGTGTGTTCGAGTCGCTCCGGACAGCGAGAGATCCGCGTATAACAGCTCTACGGCGACCTTTATCGTCGTTTGATTATGTTGGTGAAACTGCTACTTATAAACGTAGGAGTCGAACTCCTATCCGGGACGAGTGGGGTACTCCGCTCGTCTTCAATCCACATATGTCCGACCAATCCACCGAGACGGTAACGCTGAATATCGTCGAACAGATCGCGACCCAGAAAGACGTGGACCCGACCGAATTAGACCGACCGCTCCATTCCGTCATCGACACTAGCGCGTTAAACCGCCTCTTCCGCTCGACGAAAGACGGACCGCGAAACGGAAAGGTCACGTTCGACTACATGGGCCACACGGTACACGTATTCGATACCGACGCCGTCGTCGTCGAACCAAGGGCGAGTGCTCCCAACGGGAATTCGGGCTGAAATCACCCGACCGTATCGACGACACCACCGATCCTCGTCCGCTGGGCCGTCACTACCGACGTCCGATTCGTCCTCCCTCGAGTAACCGCTGTTCGAGACGTTCCCGCGGAAGCGTCCTCACTGAGAGGGTCTCGCCGAGGCGTTCTCGCCCGACTGTCGATCCCTCGGAGCGGCGTCTCTGTCGAACGGGCTCGCACTCGAGGTCCCTACATTCACAACAAACACCAGTAGATATAAGTTGTAATAAGTAAACAATTCAATCGGAGGCCACGTCTCCGAGAACGGGGGCGTACGCAAACGCCCCGGGTGCTGGAACACCCGAGACTGGCTTCCAAACCGTGACCGGTTTCGGAAGCATGATTCCGTACATTCTACCGGGATATAAACGTCCCGCACGACGGCCGAACCGCCCGACGCGAACAGCCTCAACTGCGATCCGGACGCCGAGTGGTGATCGCGATGAGTAGCGATGCCGACCCTGACGCCGACAGCGACGACCAGTTGTCGCTGCTCCCCACCTGCCCCACCTGTGGCGACCCCGTCTCGTTTCTGACCGTCACCGGCCCCCACACCGGGATCGTCAACCCCTGTGGCTGTTCGATGCCGCCCGGACTGCTCGAGCGCGACGACTGACCGCGGCCCGCGCTCGCGCCCCGACGATCAGCCGGCCGGTCGACGCCGACCGTCGCGATCACCACACCACCGAGTCCGTCGACACCACCCGTCGACCGGCCGGCTCGGAAACGGGACCTCGAGCGTGCGGTTCCATCACCTCCCGGATATCACTCGCGTCCAGCAGTGGGGAGGTCCAGACGCGACCACTCCGTTGCCGGAAAATGACTGTTAGCGACGACGGACTCGTCCGTCGGCGATCCACGGTCCCGCCGCCGGTTGTCAACAGTTTAGTGACGCGGCTCCGAGGACGCCGACAGATGCGCCTGTTGCAGATCGCCGTCCCCGTCGGCAAGCGAGACGCCGTCGAGTCGATGCTCGAGGCGTCCGACGTCGAGTACTTCCTCACCGACGAAACGTCGCGGCGGGAGTACAGCGCGCTCGTGTTCGTTCCGACCGGGCCCGAGGACGTCGAAGCCCTCGTGGACGAACTCCGGGAGATCGGCGTTCAGGAAGACGGCTACGTGACGATCAGCAAGCTCGAGGCCGTCCTGTCCGACCGCTTCGAGCGACAGCAAAGCGACGAGCCGACGCCCGACGCGGACGACGAGGAGACGGGCGACCGGATCGCGCGCGAGGAACTCCGCGCGCGAGCCGCCGAAATCGCACCGGCGACCCCCAACTACGTCCTGTTCACCGTCGTCAGCACGGTGATCGCGACGGCCGGGCTGCTGATGAACAGCGCGGCGGTGGTCGTCGGCTCGATGGTGATCGCGCCCCTCATCGGGCCGGCCATCGCGGCCAGCGTCGGCAGCATTCTCGACGACGACGAACTGTTCCGCACGAGCGTCAGAGCGCAGTTTCTCGGATTGGGCGTTGCGATCGGGAGCGCTGCCGTCTTCGCCGGTCTCGTTCGGTTCACGTTCCTGCCGGATCTCCAGATCCAGCTCATCGAACAGGTCGGCGAACGGATCAACCCCGGTGCGCTCGCGCTGGTCGTCGCGCTCGGTGCCGGCGTGGCCGGGACGGTGTCGCTGACCTCGACGACGAGCGTCGCGCTCGTCGGCGTCGCGATCGCGGTCGCCCTCATCCCTCCGGCTGCGACCGTCGGACTCGGGATCGCCTACGGCGACGGTACCGCGGCCGTGAGCGCCGGGATTCTCGTCGTTATTAACGTCCTCTCGATCAACGTCGCGAGCCTCGGCACGCTCTGGGTACAGGGATACCGGCCGGAGCACTGGTTCGCCGAGCAGAGCGCCCGGCGTGCCGTCATCCGCCGGGCGGCGCTCCTCGTCGTCGCCGTGCTCGTCCTCTCGTCGGCCCTCGGGGTGACGACGATCAACGTCTCGGAGAACGCCGAATTCGAACGGACCGTCGCGGATATCGCGAGCGAGAGCGACGCGCACGTCCTCTCCCTCGAGTTCTCCTATCGAACCGACCTCTTTCTCCGCCATCCCACGGCGGTCACCGTCCGTATCATCGGCGGCTCACAGGACACGGCAGTAGCGCTTCGGGACCGAATCACCGATCACACGCAGCGGGATATCGCTGTCATCGTGATCCGCGAGGACGGCGCAGCGTCGACGACACAGCGGCTCGAGTCGCCGTCGATCGAGCACGTACCGGTGAGCAGTAGTCACTCGAGCGGGGCGCTCGCGATCGGCTAGACCGGCGGAACGGAACCCGGAAACGGACTGGTCGTTCGTTCGCAGGGTCGCCCCGGAACTACCTGCCCGTGGAGATCGCCACACGATCGGTCAGTTCCCAGCTGGCGGCTCGGTCGACTGTATCGGGTGTGTCGATATCGCAATCTAGTTACAATATAGACGTGATCTCCAACCATCGATGCCGAGTACCAGTAGGGGATCGGATCTGTCGACCACTGACTGTACACTCTCGGATGGGCGAACGCTCACCTACGCTATCGGCGGTGACCCACAGGGGAAGCCGGTCATCGTTCATCACGGCACGCCCGGCTCTCGGTTATTCGCAGGAGTCTGTTCCCGCGCCGCCGCTCGGAACGGGGTCCGGCTCGTCGTCCCGGATCGGCCCGGATACGGCAAATCGACCCCGCCACCGCGTGACTGGACCTGGGACGACTGGCAGAACGACCTGAACGAACTACTCGACGCCGAATCGATCGACCGGGCCCCGTTCGTCGGCTTCTCCGGTGGGGGCCCGTTCACGCTCGCAGCAGCGACGGCCGACCGAACGAGCCGAATCGGACTGGTCAGTACCGTCGTGCCGCCCGCCGAGAACACACTCACTGCGCTCTCGAGGGTCCCGTTCGCACTGCGTCTCCTCTTTCGCCTCTCCGAATCGGTCGCTCGCGTCCGTGGCCCGGACGCCGTCGTCCAGCAATACACCGACCGGTCGGTGGCCGAACCCGTGCGGACTGCCGTCGCAGACGATTTTCACGAGGGGGTTCGACAGGGGGGAGCCGCGGTCGTGCGCGAGACTCGGATGTTCGCCGAGAGTTCGTTCGATTCGGTTCGATCCGACGTTCCGATCCGCGCGTGGCACGGAGTCCGAGACGAGAACACGCCGCTCTCTCCCGTCGAGACGATGCTCGAGGAGACACACGGCACACTGATAACGGAAGCAAGCGACCACCTCGGGACGTTACTCGACTGTCGAGCGGACGTTCTCGAGTGGGTCACCGAATAGCGGTGAGGGGAACCGCCGTCGAACCCGAATCGACCGATTGCCGGATTTCTGTCGGACCGTTGGAGAGGCGAATCCGACTTCTCTCGGCGGTCGAAACGGAGTTCGCGTACGTTTATTCCGCGTCGGTGCGAAAGTCAGCCCGTGATCGTCGTCGCCACGGCAGACTTCGAGGTATACCACGGCGCGGTCAACGAGCTTCGCGACCGCGGGACGGAGTTTACCACCATCGAACCCGACGAAGAGCTCCCGGATCGGGCCACTGTCGTCGTTACCGGAGACGACCACGCCGACGCCTTCACCGGCGTGACGACGATCGTCGCCGACCCGGACGACCCTCGACGCGCGGTCGATCAGGCGCTGGCCGCAGTTCGCGGCGACGGCGGCCGAACGATCATCGGCGTCGACCCGGGGCGGAGACCCGGTATCGCCGTTCTCACCGGTGAGACGGTCGTCGCCGCCTTCCAGGTACCGCTCGGCGACGCCGTCGACGTCATTCAACGCGAGGCCGGCGACGCTCCGTCTCCAGTCGTCCGAATCGGCGACGGCTCCCGCCTCGAGAGCGCGAAACTGGTCAACGAGCTCGATACCGTCCGGGTGGAACTGGTCGACGAGACGGGGACGACCCCGTATCTCGGTACGGGCTCCCGCGGGATGGGCGACGTGCTCGCGGCGGTCAATATCGCTCGACTCGAGGGGGAGGTCGTCGACGACCGCGAGATCGAGCCGACGGAGGGCGAGATTCAGGTCATCAAGGACCGCTCGCGCGAACGGAGCGAGCACAACCGGGCGATCGACGAGGTACTCGCCCGTCGGGTCGCCGCCGGCGAATTGACCGTCGACGAGGCGCTGTCCGAGCATCGGGGAGCGGGAAGCGACTCAGCGCCCGAGTCGACTGAGACAGACGATTCGAGCGATTCGTAGCCGCGATCGCATCGAACTCCGTTCGCGTTCCGACCTCGATTCCGGGTACTGAAACCGACGATCCGAGTCCCGTCGGTAACGTCGGAACCACTGCGTGTCGCGTCGAATTCGGATACTCGAGCCCGGACCGGTCGCTCGAGGAGTCAACTGAAAAGAAACGATACTGTCAGTCACCGCGGTCGAAAATCGACCGTGTGACGGACTACGATTGTGCGCCGGCCCAGACGTTCGTCGAAGCGACGGACGTGAGCTGGACGTTCTCGTTCTCCTGCATGGTGACCTGTGAACTGCCGGCACTGCCGCCGTCTTCCGCGACCGCGACGGAGGTGTGCTGCTCGTTCACGTTCTCCTGGGCGACGAACTGGTGCTGTTCGATCGCCGCGCTCGCAGTTTGGTCGACGTCGTTCGTCTGCGAGGCGCTGCCGGCGTAATCGTACGACATACCGGGGTTGGAGCTCCCGGAGGTGCCGTCGAGGGTGACCGTCGTACTCGAGGTTCGGACGACTTCGTCGGTGACGTAGCCCGGGCTCGCGTAGACGTTCAGCGCGTCGGCGTAGCCGATCTGGGCGTTGTAGTTCTGCTGGAACGCCATCTGGACGGCGACGGCCTCGCTGTTGTTCTGGGCGATGGCCATCGCGTTGTTTTGCAGGTTGATGTTTTGCTGCTCGACGCCCTGTTCTTGGGCGACGCCGGCGGTCGCCGTCTGCTCGGCACCGTCGTCGCTGTCTTTCTTTTCGGGCTTGTGCGTCTCGGTCTGGGTCGAGAGGACGTCGTCGCTCACGTCGCCCGCGGTCGCGACATTCATCCCGGCCGTCGACGCCAGCAGGTTCGTGGCGTCGGCGCTGCCGATCTGCGAGTTGAGGTTGCTCTGATCGGTGAACTGAATCGCCGTCGCGGTGCTGTTGTTGCCGACAGCGATGGCGACGGCGCCGCGCTGTTCGTTGAGATTCGCCTGGTCGACGTCCTGTTCCTGCGTGACGAGCGCGTCGGCGCTTTGATCGACGCTCGAACCGCTGTCACCACTTTTGTCCTTCCAGTGACCGAATTCGCCGTCACCGAGGTAGACGTTGGACGCGTTGGCGACGCCCTCCTGCAGGTTCTCGTTGCGCTGGTAGGATTGCTGGACCGCAGTCGCGTCGCTGTCGTCGACGGCGAGCGCGAACGCGGTACTCTGGTTGTTGTAGTTGACCTGCCCGACCTCCTGTGACTGGTTCACTGACGCGAGGGCCTCCTGGGTGACCGTCTCGTCGTCACCCTTCTCGTCTTTGATCCCCCAGCCGTCGAACTGCTGGTCGCCGCCGTTGCCGATAATGATGTTGACCTCACCGACGTTTTCGAACTGCGTTTCCGCGCTCTGAAGGCGGCTCTCGGCGGTGGCGGATCCGCGCTGTTCGTTGTCGTTGTACTGATTCGCCTCCTGAACGGCGGTCGCCTCGCCGCCGTCGATCGCGATCGACACCGCGGAGCCTTGCTCGTTGATGTTGACCTGATCGACGTCCTGGTACTGGATGACCTCGGCCGCCGAGTCGGCCGTGTCACCCGCGTGCTGGTCGACGTACTCCTCGAGCGACTGCTCGCCGAGGTCGGCGCCGAAGACCAGATACAGCTCTTCGCCGTTCTCGAGCGCGTGTACCGTGTCGTTCTGGACGGGTTCTTCGCCTGCAGTGGCTGCCGGAACGCCGGCTGCCAGCATCGACAGGGCTACCATACAGGTCATAAGGAGTGTCGTAGCTTGTGATCGTCTCGTCGTATTGGTTGTCATTGATCGCGTGATTTGTAGCGTGATGGTCTTTCGTTTCTGAATCTCTGCGACGCGAATCTGCCTATCCGAAACACAGTCTTTGTTATCAACCCTTTATCGACGAGAAGGACTCTGCTACCGGCACAGAGCGGCGATAGCGGCCCGCAAGAACGGCGTTTGGGAAGAGAGAAGGTGCGTCTTGGCTGATCCGTCCGCTGTGGAATCGCAGTCGCCACGAGCCGAGAGAAGGGTATTGTTAGATCGCTGTAACGATTGCATACAGCGGGTCCCGGCGTGGGTGTTTCGATAAATCGGATATCCCTCGGACGGACGGACGGTAACGCGGTAACAGACCGTGAGAGAGCAGTTATCAGATGGAGACCGAACCGTAATAGGTAATTACCGACCACGAACACGGTTCGATTTGCGACCGACGTATCCCGTCTCTCGTCGCGCATGGACGGGGTCCGATTTCCGATCGTGCACATCTCGATCGCGTCTGCCCGAAATGACTACACGTAATCCGTTACTCAACCGACGAGACGCGCGCACCACATCGCTTGCATTCGTTACCATGGCCGATGCGACGCTTCGTCCGCCCCGCTGTTTCGTGCAGCGTCCTCGAAGTCTCCGGCGGACTGACCGACAGTCGCCCGTAGTGACCGATTTCGTGACGGTCTCCGACGAGCAGCACGTTGCTTATGCGTACTACCGACCCGATCTCTACACATGAGCGTTGAAGATCGGAAAAAGCGAGGAATAGGGCTCTGTGTCGACTGCGGGGCAGCGTACGCCGTCCGTGAGAACCCCGATGGAGCGCTACTCCCCATCGGTAGTCGTAACGGCTGCTCGTGTGGCGGAACCGTATTCGAGGAGATAGATTCGGAAACCGCTCTCGACTACGATGAGACCGGCTGGACCAGTGAAAACGACTGATCGCTATCGCTCGCGGACCGACTGATACCCCTGTCGGCCCGAATCGTTCTCGGTTCTCGAGTGCGTGCCGGACATCGTCATCAGTCGCCTGATGGGCCCGATGGGCGTTGAATTCTCCCCACCGTCCAGTTCGCTCGCCCGGACGAACTCGCTACGCAATGACCTCACCCCCGTGACGACTGGGTAAGGTCTCCGGGTCCGGGATAGTCACGTCGACGCCAGCTACAGAGTCGCGGTTCAGTCGCGCGTCGGTATCGCGGTCACCACAGCGGTGGGCTCGATCGTTATCGTCACCGAAAACACGGCGGAACCGGTCGGTGACGTGAGCCCCACAGTGCTGGCACGTCGAGTTGTCGACCGACGGTCAGGGCGCGGCCGTCACGCCGACCACCTCCCGGTAGCCTGTCGGCTACGTGGTAATATACCGAAATCGAGAATTGAATTTTCGGCCGCCTCAGGGGTATGAGACGCTAAGAGTTGAACACTTGGATAAATTCGAGTGGGACCGCGGTCGCAGCTTCGCTGCTCCCTGCTCTCATTTTCATGCCTCACGTCACAGCGGTCGCGACGCTCCCTCGTTCGTTGCGTCGTGAAAATGGGACCGCCGAGAATTGAACTCGGGTCCTACGGACCCCATCCGCAGAGGATACCACTACCCCACGGTCCCGCACGTGATCCGATGGGTGTCTGCCGCTTAAGCGTGTCGTTTCGTGACCGGTACGTCACTCGGTTCCGTGGCCACCGACGGCGATACCGCTCAGACGAGTACCCGCTCGAGGTCGACCACGACGCCCGCATCGGCCTCCGCGTCGCCGGTCAGCTCCCCGAGACAGACGGCCGCGCCGTCCGGCGTGTAACAGGCGACCAGTGTTCCCCGCTCGATGTCGTCGTCGACCTCGAGAACGCCCGGTGCGTAGACGGGTGCGCCTTCGGCCACTTCGCGGGCCGCATTCTCCGCGATGACGACGCTCGGGATCCCCTCGAGAATCCGTTCGGCGGGGTCGACGAGGTCGTACAGCGGGCCGGGATCGTCGTCTTCGATCCAGAACCCGAGCGCGTCGAGGAACTCCTGTGCGTTGTGGAGCATCCGGTCGTCGAACGGGTCCGTGGCGGTCCGGCGCAGGTGGCCCATGTGGCCGCCGGTGCCGAGCGCCAGTCCCAGGTCGTGGCACAGTTTCCGAACGTAGGTACCGCTCTCGCAGCGAATCCGCAGGAGGAGTCGTCGCTCCTCGGTCTCGAGGACCTCGAGATCGTACAGTTCCCGCACGCGGAGACGGCGGGAGACCGCACTTTTGCGGGGCGGTTTCTGGTAGATCGGCCCCTCGAACTCGGCGACGACGGACTCGGCGTCGGCGGGAACCGGTCCGTGGCACTCAAGGACGGCGACGTATTCCTTGCCGCCTTCGAGAAAGACCTGTGCGAGCCGGGTCGCATCGCCGAGCATGACCGGGAGACAACCGGTCACTTTCGGATCGAGCGTTCCGGCGTGAGCGGCGCGGTCGATCGTCGACTCGACGCCGCGCTCGGCGAGCGTCTCGACGACGGCGTCCCGGAGCCAGCCGCTGACCTGATGGGAAGACGGGCCGGGCGGCTTGTCGAGGTTGACGACGCCGAACGTGAGCAGTTCGGCGGGCGACCGCTCGGTTGGGGGACCACGAAGAGTCATCAGAAGTCGTACTCGACACCGGTCACGCGTGCCTTCCCCTCGTCACCATCAGCGGTGTAGCGTTCGACGGCAGTGACGAGCATGTCGAGGACGGCGTCGGGTTCCCAGCGGGCCGTGTTGACAGACAGATCGTAGATAGTGAGGTCCCGAATGTCGATGCCGTAGTACTCCTCGTAGCGCTGGGCCTCGCTGGCCTCGCGGGCCTGCGTTTCTTCGGTCGCACGCGCGGGATCTTTGTCCTCGCGCTCTGCGATCCGCTCGCCCCGAACCCGCGGTGGCGCGTCCAGCCAGAAGCGGAAGTCCGCTTGCTCGCCGGCGAGCCAGCCGGCGAGTCTGGACTCGAGGACGAGATCGTCGTCCTCGACGGCGATTTCGCGCAGTCGTCGGTCGAGGTCCCGATCGATCTCGTCGTTTTCCTCGGCGAGCTTGTTGAACTCGAGGGGCGTGTAGCCGCGTTCGTCGGCCAGTTCCCGGAAGATGTCGCCGCCGCTGACGTGGTCGAGATCGAAGGCCTCGGCCAGCAACTCGGCGGTCGTGCTCTTCCCGCTTCCCGGCGGGCCGGAGACGGTAAGTAACATACTCACTCTGCGAGGGGGCACCTAAAATGGGTTTTGAATGATCGAGCACGGGCCCCGGTCGTCTCCGCCAACGCGGTCTGGAACGAACTATAAAACCGCGTCGACGGCGGTCCCATTTTCACGACGCAACGAACGAGGGAGCGTCGCGACCGCCGTGACGTGAGGCGGGAAATGGGTGCAGGGAGCAGCGAAGCTGCGACCGCGAACCGAGTCGGCTCAGGCGCCCGAGGGAGACATATCGATGTTCAGCGACTTCCGAAGCAGCTGGGAGAATCCCATCGAGCACAGGAAGTACCAGACGATCCACGCCGGCATCGGGCCCACTAGTCCCGAATTCCACTCGACCGTCCCGACGAGGGGCATGACGGCAGTCGCTTCCGCGCCGTCGATGCCGACCGTCTGAATCTTCCAGTACATCCAGAGGAACAGCGGGATCGTCAACAGCATGATCCAGACCATCGGACGGAACTGCTCTTTGAACATCCCGAGGTTGTCCGCCATGGCCTCCATCTGCTCCTCGCGGGCGCGCTCGAGTTCGTCCTCGAGCCGTTCGATTTCCTCCTCGCTCGCGCCGCGTTCCTCCGCTTCTTTCTTTTCCTGCCGGATCTCTTTTTGTTCCTCCTGGACCGCCTTCATCTGCTCCTGGTACTTCCCCATGACCTCGGTGTCCATCAGGTTCGCCTGAAGCAGTGAGGAGTAGAGGCCGGTGATCAGGGCGACCGACAGGATCACCGCATAGAACGGTAACGCCGCATCGAGGGGACCGAGAACGACGTCGATCGTACTGCCGACGACGGATCGGATCGAATCGAACCAGTAGCCGGGCATCAACAGGAGCGCACCGACGCCGGCGAGCTTGTCCCACTGCGACCAGCTCGATTCTTCGTCGTCGACGTCGACGTCGGCGCTGGCCCCGCCACCGGTGCTCTCGGCGTCACCGTCGAGGGCCCGATCGAAGGCCTCGCGATCGGCGATCTCGAACCCTTGGTCGCCGTCGATTAGTACTCCTTTCTCGATTAGCCGCCCCCACTGGCCGCTCGTCAACTCGTCGCTGACGTCGGCCCACTGGACCTCGCCGCCGTTTCTGTCGGCTCTCTCGCGGATGGCCTCGAGGGCGTCTGCCATCGAGGAGTCCTCGCGGACGAGGGCGTCGATCTTCTCGGCTGTGCGCGTCATCTGGTTGTGCTAGGCGTCGTCCGGTATACAAGTGTTTTTCTTCGGTGGGGAGACAACGAGTGTCCGATCCATCCCCGGTGAATAAAATACGTATCGTAACGGTTCGCAAAAGATAGTGGCACGTGGACAACACGTTAATTGTTTCTATCATTTAAGATTTGGAATCTGACTGTTCGTTGGAAGAGAGAAGAATACCGATAAGATGGCCGTAACCGAGTGTTATCGGGTTAATAACTCGACTATAAGATCGTTATAAACTATCCTGAAAGGTTTGACCAGACGAATGACTTATACAATGAACTGACTATCACAAAACCAATGATTTCGGGACGAGGGAGTGAATCGTTTCTATTATCGGAGCGGGGGCAATCAGCACTGATCGGGGTCATCCTGCTGATCGGCATGGCTGCAACGGTCAGCGTCGGGGTTCTTCTCGTCGCCGGCGACGTCATGAACGGCGCCGAGCAACAGTCGCAAAACCAGCGAGTCGAACAGGGATTCGTCGAGCTCGGTCACGAGATGTCGACCGTGTCGGTCAGCGACGACTCCTCGCGGACGGTCTCGTTCGAGGCGGGCGATTCAGGGGCAGTAACGAAGACGAAAGCGGGCTGGATCCATATCGAGGGTGGGGACGTCGATATCAATCGGTCGATCGGTGCCGTCGAGTACGTGGGTGACGACGGAACGGTCGTCGCCTATCAGTCGGGTGGCGTCTGGCGAGAAACGGGGAACAAGACGCGGATGCTCTCCGCGCCGAACATCGATTACGATTCGGAAGACGAAACGCTGTGGTTCCCAATTACGACCCTCAGCGGGAGTCAATCGCTTGATTCCGGAGACGTCTCGATCGAGCACAACAGTACGGATCCCATCGGGAACGTGACGTTCGTCGAAAACGATACGGTGACCGTTACGATCCAGAGCGATTACTACCGAGGGTGGGAGCGATACTTCCGAACCGAAGCAGGCGGTGCATCCGTCCAGAACGTCTATCACGAGAACCGGACGGTAGACGTCTTGCTCGGGTACGACGACCTCGATGGAGCCTTCGAACAAGGTGCAACGATCGGCTCTGACGAAGACAAGCATTTCGAGGATAAACACGACAAGATCGGCGAGGATTACGCGATGGGGACACCGCTACCGGAGATGGATCCCGTTATCGACGAGATGGTCACGGACGCGAAAGCCGGTGACGTCGACAAAAACCTCTCTAACAGTACGTACTCTAACCCATTGGACGATGGAACGTACTTTATCGAAGAAATCGACGGAAACGAGGAATACAATTTCGATCTATCGGACGGAAACGCGACGCTGATCGTCGAAGAGGACGTGGATCTCGAGGGATCGATCAACGTCGTCGACCACAGCGATGATCACGTGTTGCGTATCTATGCCGGAGGAAACCGGTTCGATTTAGACGGGACCGTGTGCGTCGACACCGGGAGTGGATGCGAACAGAGAGCCGAAATCATTCAGTTCTACGGTCCATCGACTATGGGTGTCGACCTGGGGCCGAGTAGTGGCGGGACCTTCGAAGGAGTACTCTACGTCGCGTCTTCCGAAGAGAAATCGGACGACTGGTGGGAAGGCACTAGCGGTGGTGGCTCTTGCAAAGAGGAATATCAGGTCCGCATGCAAGCGAGTGGGACTGATTTCAATGGATCGATGGTCGCCTACTCGGTCTGTACCCAATCGAACTCGATGCAGTTCGATTACGATGAGGATCTCGCGGGCGCAGAGATCGACCCGTATCCCGAAGATTACACGCTCCCCCCGCAGATCACGTACCTGAACATCGCCGTTCACGAACTCGACGTCGAAAACAAGTAACGACCGCTCACCGGCCCAATCAGGATCGGGTCGGTCAGCGACTTGATAACTAATTTTCGGAAGAAATCGAGTCGTCGAACGTACCGACGCAACGATCACAACGACGGACCGAGGAGTGGCACCGTCCAGTAACGAAGTTACGCGTTCCGTTCGATGGTCGATTTCACGTCCGCCCAGACCTCGTCCGGTGCCTGCTCGCCGTCGACGCGCTCGAGGTCGCCCTGCTCCTCGTAGTGCTCGATAACCGGTTGGGTGTTCTCCTGAAAGACCGAGAGTCGTTCTTTGACCGTCTCTTCGGTGTCGTCGTCCCGCTGGACGAGTCGGTCTTCGACCTCGGGGTCTTCCGGCGGGTTGTACTCGAGGTGGTAGATGTCGCCGGTTTCGGGATCCATACGGCGGCCGGTAAGGCGGTGAACGAGCTCCTCCTCGCTGACGTCGAGGTACAAGACGACGTCGAGCTCGGTCATGTCCTCGAGTTCTTCGGCCTGCTCCAGGTTCCGCGGGTAGCCGTCGAGAACGAAGCCGTCCGCCTGTGAGAGCGCTTCGTCGACGATGGCGTTGACGACGTCGTCGGGGACGAGTTCGCCCCGGTCCATGTACTCGCCCGGGGTGTCGTACTCCGTGTCCATGTCGGAGATGTCCATCTCCTTGTTGTTTCGGAGCGCGTCGCCGGTCGTGATGTGATCGACGTCGAACTCCGCCGTGATCTTTGCACTTTGGGTCCCCTTGCCCGCCCCGGGCGCACCCAGGATCAGGATTCGTGGCTGTGCCATACGCCACCGTTCAGGGGCACCACATAAAGGCTTAAAGAATCGGGCACGTGCATCCGGGTATGACTCGCTTCGAGGCCGCCGACCCAGTCGAGCGACGGAAGTTGTACGTCGACGCGATCACCGCCCATCGCAACCGTGACAGCGGATTCCTTACGCTCGAGGCCGACGAAACGGTCCTCGGCGTCGACACGGACGACGCCGACGACGTAGCAGCCCGAGACAGTTCGGACGACGAATCGGACGAGACGGCCGCCGAACTGGGGGTCCCGTGGGTCCAGTTCGGTGACGGAACGGTCAATCTCGACTGTACGGACGACGAACTGGATGCACTGAAGACACTCCTCGGCGAGTTCCCGGCGTTCAAGATCGACGAACTAACTCGGCCCGAAGAGGTCGACGGCGTGAACGTCCGGATCAGCGCGAAGGCGGATCCGAATCGGATCGCCCAGTTCGTCGACGACGTCTTTCTCGAGGTGTACGACCTCCCGTCGGCGTTTCGCGTCTGGGCCGTCGAGGTGTGAGCCATCGGCGAACGCTCGGTCCAAACGCACGGTCGGAACCGTACGCGACGGACGTTCGTCCTTTTCAGAGGGGGTGTCCCCTGCGATCTCGAACGACCGTTGCTGGTGGCAGCGCCCGACAATCGGACGCGACTGATCTGACGGAGACGACGCCGCGATACCGTCGAGACCAACGACCGCTGCTGAGTATTCTCGTGACACGACTCCCGTTCTCCGCCGAAACGGTCTATCGATCAGCGCGCGCCAGTATCCACGCTGAATATACCGACTTCGCAGCGCGAACGCTTACCGGACGAACGACGTCCCACCGACGGATCGCACTCGAGGCGAACACGTTCGTCACAAAAGCGATACAGCGGGCCGACGTGTTCACGCGGAGACTCGAGCGACGTGCAACAGCGACAGAAAAAAGGGTGTCGGGTCCAACGGAACAGTGATGAACCGTAACGAACGAAACGATTCGGGACGGAAACCGGGTCAACTGGCCGACGTATTGGTGACTGATAGACGGCATCAGTCGGGCGGTTTCCAAATAGATAAGTGCCCCCAGACATCATCCTCCGACATATAACTGGAGTTCAAAAGAGGTGAACACAATCATCAATCTACTGACAACCCCGATGCAGGGAACACGTGTCGACGTGTTCGAGCAGATCTTCCTGGTCTTCCTCGGACTGGGTACGCTCGTCGGTATCGTCGTGATCGCGTACGTCTTGTACAACGCGTACAAGTACCGTGATACCGGCGAACCAGCCGATGACGAAGATCTGCCATCCGTCGGGGAGTTACCGACAGGCGGAAAGGGCGGCAAGAAACTGTTCCTCTCGTTCGGCATCAGCGCCGTCATCGTCATATCGCTGGTGATCTGGACGTACGGGATGCTCCTGTACGTCGAAGACCCGGCCGACGGCAACGACGAGCAACAGGAAGCACTCAACGTCGACGTGACCGGCGCGAACTTCGCCTGGTTCTACGAATACGAGAACGGAATCGAATCGACGTCGACGCTCCGGGTCCCCGCCGGCGAGCGGGTCTGGATCCGGGCGACATCCGGCGATGTCTGGCACGCGTTCGGCATACCCGAACAACGGGTGAAAGCCGACGCGATTCCCGGCGAATACAGCGAAACGTGGTTCGAGACCGACGCATCCGAAGCCGGTCAACAACAGGAGATCCAGTGCTTCGAGCTCTGCGGCGAGTTCCACACATCGATGGTCGGTAGCCTCCAGATCATGGAGCCCGACGAGTTCGACCAGTGGATGGACGAGCAGCTGACGATGTCGTTCACGATGGAGGATCAGAACGAGTCCCGCGTCACTGAGGGCTACGAACTGACCCTCGAACACCAAGAGAACGACAGCGTCGAGGACCGCACCTACACGGCCGACGACTTCGAGAACGGCACGATCGAAATCAACGATATCGAGCAAGCCGGCCTCTACAACGTCACGATCGAGCCGACCGACGGCCAGTTCGAACCGATCGAAGAGCAGATCGACATGACCGGTCCGGTCGACGAGACCTACACGCTCGAAATGAATGCAGCGGAAAGCGATACCAATGCAAGCGAAACTAACGACGGAGGTGGGAACTGATGAGTGACCTCCCGCCGATGGATTCGGTCAAGCGCTGGCTGGTCACGACCAACCACAAGGACGTCGGCATTCTCTACATGGTGACCGCGATGTTCTTCCTGGTCTTCGGCGGCGTCCTCGCCCTGCTGTTCCGCGCTCACCTGTGGGAGGCCGGCGGCACGGGACTGCTGACGAACGACCAGTACTACCAGTCCGTCAGTACCCACGGCCTGATAATGGTGTTCTGGTTCCTCTCACCGATCGCAACCGGGTTCGCGAACTACTTCGTCCCACTCCAGATCGGGGCGAAAGATCTCGCGTTCCCCCGACTGAACGCCTTGAGTTACTGGTTCTACCTGTTCTCGGGCATCCTCCTCGGGATCTCGTTCTTCCAGGGCGGGTCGTTCTCGGGCGGCTGGACGATGTATGCCCCGCTGAACGTTCCCACGTATACGCCCGCGATGCAGGCGACGACGGGCGGTAACGCGACAATCCTCGCGTTGACCCTGTTCACAATCTCGATTACGGTCGGGACGGTAAACTTCCTTACCACGATGCACCGCTCCCGTGCGGAGGGGCTCGGCCTGTGGAACCTACCGATGTTCTCCTGGTCGTGGCTCCTGACCGTCTGGATGATGCTGTTCGCCTTCGCGGCGCTGCTGGCAGCACTCCTCTTGCTCTCGGTCGACCGACTGTTCCTCACGCAGTACTTCGCGACCGACCAGGGCTCGAGCCTATTGTGGGCGCACATCTTCTGGTTCTTCGGCCATCCGGAGGTCTACATCGTCTTCTTCCCCGCACTGGGGATCATGTTCGAGACGTTCCAGACCTTCTGTGGCCGGCGGCTCGTCGGTCGGAAGTGGGTCATCATCGCGATGGTCCTGGTGGCAGTCCAGTCGTTCCTCGTCTGGATGCACCACATGTTCCTGTCGGCGATCAACCTCCCGATCAAGACGCTGTTCATGGCGACGACGATCGGAATCTCGTTGCCCTTCGACCTGATGGTCTTCGCACTGATCTACACGATGGTCAAGGGCCGCGTCCGGTTTACGACGCCGTTCCTGTTCTCGCTCGGTGCGCTGGTGCTGTTCATCATCGGCGGGATCACCGGCGTCTTCCTCGGTGCGGTCGTCCTCGACTACGAGTTCCGTGGCACTTACTGGGTCGTCGCCCACTTCCACTACGTCATGGTCTCGGGCGTCACCGCGCTGGTCGGAGGCATCTACTACTGGTGGCCGAAAATCACCGGGAAGATGTACTCCGAACGACTCGGCAAGCTCAACTTCGCGGTCTACTTCGTCGGGTTCAACCTGCTGTACTTCCCGATGTTCATGGCCTGGGAGACGCCGCGGCGCGTCTTCCACTTCGCCGAGAGCGCAGAGATCTACCACCAGCTGGCGACAGTCGGAGCGTTCGTCTTCGGCGCGTCCTTCCTGATCATGTTCTTCACGCTCGGGAAGAGTCTGCTCTCGGGCCCCGACGCACCCGACAACCCGTGGACGTACTCGCGAACGGCCGAGTGGGCGATCCCCTCGCCGCCGCCGCTCGAGAACTGGCCGGACCGACCGAGCTACGCCAGCGGCAAACTCGAGTTCGTCAACGACGCCGCGACCGCGACCGACGGCGGCGTCGCACAGGAAGCCACCGACACGGCGGCCGCGAGTCACGAGGAGGAACACGCCGACCACGCCAGTATCTGGCCGTTCGGCATCGGCGTCGCGGCATTCACGTTCTTCCTCGGACTGAGCGGCATCACGCCGTACGTCTTCTCGTTCGTCGAGTCCAACATCGCGAGTGACGTCGGAACCTTCGTCACGCTGGACTCGGCGCCCGAACAGAGTATCGTCTATCCGATCCTGCTGGCAGTCGGGATCGGCCTCCTCGGGATCACGCTGTTCCAGTTCGGTCGCGAACAGTTCGATGCCCCCGAGATGGCCGTCGCCGAGCAGTGGCCGTTCGGCGGTGTCAGCAACGAGAAGCTGGGCGTCTGGTTCTTCCTGGCCTCGGACGTCGTCGTCTTCGGTGCCGCGATCGGCGCGTACGTGTTCATGCGCATCCACATGGGCTGGGGTGACTGGCACCTCGATACCATCACTCAGGCCGGCCTGTTCAACACGTACGTCCTGATCACGTCGAGTTTCACCGTCATCCTCGCACACGTGATGGCCGAACGCGGGAACAAGAAGGGACTGCTCGCGATGCTCAGTACGACCGTCCTGCTCGGACTCGTGTTCATGGGCGTCAAGGCATTCGAGTACAACACCAAGTTCTCCCACGGTGACTACTGGTTCAGCGGGATCGAATACTCGCTGTACTTCGTGACGACCGGCCTGCACGCGCTGCACGTCATCCTCGGCCTGCTCGTCGCCCTGTTCATGATCTACCGGGTCGTGAGCATCGACGCCTACCTCGAGGACCACATGCCGGTGGAGTACTTCGGTCTCTACTGGCACTTCGTCGACATCGTGTGGGTGTTCCTGTTCCCACTGTTCTACCTGATGTAGCGGATCGCCGCTACACGGGTTTCGGCGTCTAACGGCTGTCAGATTCGGTTTCTCGATTCTCGACTCGATACCAACTGAGAGGCGATAGTAGTCACTGCACGTCGATGCACGCCCGATCGTCCGACAGCTCTGTGCGATCAACGAGTGAATAGTTGCAGTGACTACTCCAACGGACCCTTCGCTGGGACCCCGGTCCGACTGCGACGGGCGGATGCGATACTGACAGTTCCTGCGGTCGTCGGCTCCCGGACTGTCGCTCGAGTAACGACTGGGACTGTCCCCGACCGCGTGCTCGACGGAACACTCGAGTCACCGAAGCGTTCGATGACCGCGTAGTCGGCGGCCGTTCGTCGACGCGTATCGACCGGGTCGTCCTCGCGGAGCGGCCTCGAGACGTCACCGGCGGCCGGTCCGACGACGTGCAATGGCAGTGAGGAAGACGCCGAGGACGAGGGCACCGACGGCGAACAGGGGTTGCGAACGGAATCCGGATCCGTCGGTCCGGTCGGCAGTCGCGTTCGAGTCGTTGGCCATCGTCGACTCGACGCCGCCGCGAGCCTCGACGAGCGCGTCGGCGGTGGCTTCGGCGTCGACGATACCGTGTCCATACCGGCTGTCGATCGTCGCACCATCGCTCTCGTCGACTGTCGCGTTGCTGCCGGGGACGTAGCTCTCCGGCACGCGAGCCGTCCCGGTAAGCGCGAGTTCGATTTCCTCGGGTGTCGCATCGGGTTCGATCGACACGAGGAGCGCGATCGTTCCGGAGACGTGTGGCGCGGCCATCGATGTTCCCGGCATCGCCATGTACCCGCCCGGAACGGCGCTGACGACCGCGACGCCGGGTGCGACGACGTCGGGAACGATGTACGATTGCGGTGCGTTCCAGTCGTCCGGTGCACCGACCCACTCCGCTCGATCGAGCCGTTGTCCCCCGGAAAACGAGGGAACGGTCCCGTTTCCGTCGATCGCGCCGACGCTGATCGTCTCGTAGACGTTCCCGGGCGAACCGGAGGTCTCCGGACCCTCGTTCCCGATGGCCCCGACGACGATCGACCCGCTGTCCCGCGCGTTTCTAACTGGATCGATAAACGGTGCGAGCGTCCCGGTTACACCGAGGCTCATGCTGATCACGTCGGCGTCCTCCCGAACGGCCCACTCCATGCCAGCGACGACCTGGGCGAACGAGCCGCTCGTATCGCTCAAGACGAGTCCGTGGAGCAACTCCGCTTCTGGCGCGACGCCGATCGCGGTGCCGGTCGTCGCCCCGCCCGCGACCGTCCCGCTGACGTGCGTCCCGTGAGAGCCCGTATCGTGAGGCGTCGATCCCGCGACGCGGCCACCGGTCGCATCGAACTCCGCCCAGCCGCCGGGATAGGTCGGATCCGACGGATCGTCGGTCGCCAGCTCGATGTCCGGATGACTCGCGTCGACGCCGGTGTCGAGAACCGCAACACGGGCCCCCTCCCCCTGCGTATCGTAGGCGTCCCAGACGGCGGGCGCGTTCACCTGGGCGAGTCCGGCCGTCGTTCGGCGGGCGTTTGCTGTCGGAGCGGTCGATCCCGACGCCGCCGCGTTGACGCCGGCCGGCTGATCGGGAACGGACACCGCGAAGTTCTCGTGGACGGCCTCGACCGCGCCGAACCGTTCGAAGACCTCGTAGTCGACGGCGTCCGTATCGACGTCGATCAGGACGGCGTTGGTCAGCCAGAACGTCTCCTCGGCCTGCAGTCCGTTCCGCTCCCGTACGTACTCGAGCAGCGGGTCCTGTGTCGAGTCGGCGTGATTCTCCAGTCGACGTTCCGTCGCGGCCTCGCTCGCCGTTTCGGGGACGGTCGCTTCCGCGAGCCGAACGACGACCTCGACGGTCGTCCCGTTGGTGGGGAGATCCTCGTCGATGACGATCGAATCGTCAGCGGGTTCGGAAGCAGCGTCGGTAGCAAAGGATGCTCCGAGTGCGACCGGACCGAAAACGGATGCGACCACCAGGCAGGCGACGACGGCGAAGACGGAGAGGCATACCCTACCCGAGCGACCGGAGGCCATGATACCAGTACTGGGTAGTCACCGAACAAAGAGATTCTGGAGTGCGAACCGATCGAGTATCGGCGCTCCGAGACGAGTCACGCACTATCCGAGCAGACGTTCGATCGACCGTGACCCGGCGTTGTTAGTAGCCCCGACCGACTCACTGTCCCGCCCAGACCAGCGCATAGATGAACGTAAACAGGAAGTACACGAGGAATACCGAGATGGCCGCTTTGAAGTGGAACGTAAAGAGGTCGTACTCTTCGTCGTCGCGTTCGTCCTCGAACGCGTCTCGTTCGCCCTCCGAACACTCCTCGGTGTGGTCGACGCCGATGTGAAACGTGGCGTATCGCTCGGCTCGGAACGGCCGGCCACAGTACGGACAGGTCGCGCCGGGCGCTTCGTCCGCGGGCACCTGATACTCTCGCTCGAGCGCTCGATCGGTCGCCATTCGGTCGACCGTTGTGGCGGCGCGAGGAAGTGTTTGCCGGTTCGATACCTCGCGGGCGGGGCGGAAATCGGTCGTCCGGAGCCGTCGAATTGACGAGGACTGCGCGACTGAAGTCTCAGCCCGGAACGTACGGCGGACTCATCGATCCTTGCGAGACGAGATAGAGGCTCACCATCGTGAAGAAGACCATGACGACGATGAGCGGGTACTGACTCCTGATCGCCTGTAGCTTGCCGGGGAACAGATCGAAGGAGACGGTGTGTGCGACCCACACCGCGAGGGCGTGGCCCAGCAGGATGGCGGCGATCTCGACGAAGCCGAACCAGCCGGGCAAGGCGTATCGAGTCGGGTTCGGCGGCGGGCTCAACGGCATCGCCAGACTGTCGATCAGTGACGGCCACAGCGAGAGTCCGAACCCGAGATAGTGTGCCAGGTGGTAGCCGGCCGCGATGGCGAGCAGCGGTGCGGCGAGTCTGAGCCCGAGATACTGCCGCGAGAGGTAGGTCTCGGCTCGCTCGCGGGTGCGATCGATGGCGACCCAGTAGACCTTCCAGAACAGACCGAAGCCGCCGACGAGCAGGCCCAGATAGACGAGCGCCGGCGGTACTCCGATTCCGACCAGCGCTTCGATCGTTCGGACGCCGATCGGCGTGACGATGAACCCGCTGTAAGTCAGCTCCCAGACCAGGGCGAGCACGAACGCCACGAGGGAGTTGTCGGTGACGAGATCGGCCTCGCTCAACCGTGACCCCGGGAATCGCAGCTCGAACCCGTCTTCGGTCCGCTGAATCGGTGCGACGGCCCCGTAGAGCCGGAACCACAGCGAGAGCGGGTCACCGCGACGAAACCAGACCTCGGGTGAATACACGACCGCGCTCGAGATCGTGAACGCCGAGTACAGCGCGAGCACCGCCACCAGCGCCCGCGGTGACGAGGTCAGGGGAGCCATGACCTCGAGCCAGACGAACGTCAACAGCGCGACGACGGCTGGCCAGGAGCCGAAGGACGACGGATAGGATTCGTAGCCGTTCGGCAGCGCCGACGCGATCCGCCGCCAGGGGTTGAGCGCCGGCCACGGGTTCCCGACGGTGTACGCCGCGATCGTCAACAGCGACCGACCGCCGACGAAGGTCAGCAGAACCGTCGCACTGACCAGTCCGATGTCGGGTCCGGAAACGCCAGCGATGAAGAGCACCGCGAGCCCGAGCACGCCCGCAGCGCCGAGCAGGAGCGAGCCGGCGGAGAGCAATCGCTCGAGCGGTGGCTCGAGCGCGCGATCGTGGTAGGACCCGATCACGTCTCGGTCGGTCACCAGCATCGTCAGCAGCGCCGAGGCTCCGACGGCACCGCCGCCCGTCGCGAGGTAGAGCCACGTCGGAACGCTCACATCGGTGCCGCCAGTGAGGCCAGCGGCGACGTTACTCGCGGCGACAATGCCCCCACTCGTCCCGAGAACCGCTACTGCGAGGGCCACCACGATACTGGCCCGGCGAGCGAGAGCCGACCGTTCACTCATTGTCGGAGATTCGGACTCGTGATGCATCTACGTGTCGCTTCGACGGCACCCTGTCGCGGAACGATCGTATGAGGAAGGTATAAGTATCCGTCACCCACATTCCCCACTAATGGCGAGCATTCGGACCTACGCCCTCATTTACGTGGCACTGATGGTGTTAGCGACGGGGAAGTTCGTTTTCTTCCACTATCCCGAGATCTTCAGCTATCAGGTGGCGATCGGCGGCACGATGATCCTCGCGGCGATCAAGGTATCCCTGATCGCCGGCTACTTCCAGCACCTGAAACACGAGCCGCGGTCGATCACCTACCTGATGCTCACCGCGGCGTTCATGGTGTTCCTGCTCACCCTCGCAGCGGGCTACTCGATTCAGTAAGCCGTTCTGCTGCTCTCGCCGTTTCAACGAAAATCGATCCCTCTTCTCACTGTTCTCCTCTAGATCTCTTCCGTCGGTAGGAGTTCGAACAGCAGTCACCGTGCGCTCGTACTCGTCCGCCCCCTCTAACACGATTGCCGTGACCGTTCGTCGCTCAGTGCGACGCTGCGGATCCGCGCCGCCGTACCGCGTAGCGGTTCTATCTATCGGCCTCGAGACCCTCGAAGAGTAGCGCTGGCAGCGATCGGTCCAGCCGCGGGCAACCCATCTTTCCCACTGGTTTCGGGGAGCGTTACGAGCGGACACACCGTCGGCGTCACTGGGGAGAGGGGCTATCCGAACGAACACGCGGACGGACCGGCCGGACGCGATACGGGGGCGGCGGATCGGTGGAGAGCTGACGGTCCGATTGTGGCGGTCGATGGTGGTCAGCACGATTCGAGGTCGGAGGGAGGGATTCAGAACGAACCATCAGACGGCTGGTCGAGGACGCCGGAGCCGCACCTGGTCGAGGATTGGTCGGGCGCGTCGCTGACGGACGAGTAGGCACCGTCGGAGAACAGCGAGAAACGGGAGTCGATGGATCGAAGAACGGGAAGCGATAGCGAGCGTCGCTATTCCTTGCCGAACATGTCGCGCATCATCGGATGCATCTCCATCATCTGCTCCTCGGCGATCTCCTCGTAGAGCTTGTACGTGATGGAGACGGCCAGCAGCAGGCCGGTTCCGCTCACACCGCCGATGGTCCCGAGCATGTTCGCCCAGACGGCCAGCAGGCCGACCAGTGCGCCGCCGATGACGGTCACTTGCGGGATGTACCGCTCCATGACCTTCTCGATGACGCCGACGTTCTGTCGGAAGCCGGGGATCTGCATCCCGGAGTTCTGGATCTGCTTCGCCGTCGATTCCGGACCCATGTCCGTCGTCTCGACCCAGAAGATGGCGAAGATCGCACCGCCGATCACCATGAAGGTGAGGTCGATGCTGATCCGGATCAACACCTGCCACCACTCCTGGGAGACGCTCGCCGTCCACCACATCCAATCCTGGGGCGAGTAAATCGGAGCCACGTAGTAGAAGAACCCGCTACTGGGCTGTCCCTGACCCGTGTAGGTACCGAGCCAACCGGGCATGCTGGCCCACTGGCTGTTCAGGATCTGCCCCATGAACTGGACGTTCGCCTGCACTGCGCGAACGAGGATCATCGGCAGGACGCTCGCGTAGATGAGCTTCACGGGGAAGCGACCGCGGGCACCCTTGACCCTGGCGTGGCTCAATGGAATCTCGACGCGGACCGATTCCGCGTAGACGACGATCCCGAAGATCAGGATCGTCGTTAGCAGGGCGATGATGTGGCCATCGCCGACCAACAACGTCTGGAGACCGGCACCCGAGGCGATCGACCCGACGTCGACCTGTCCCGTCAGGATGCGGTACCAGTCGAAGAAGAACCCGCCCTGAGCGGGCTGGATGAACCCGGTCACCAGTCGCTGGCTCACACCGGCGATGATGAACAGGCCGATCCCGCTACCGACGCCCCACTTGCTGACGACCTCGTCCATGTAGAGGATGAGGATCCCGCCGATGAACACCTGAACGAACATCAGGCTCTGGATCTGCGTCTGTCCGAGGGTGAATCCCCCGAGTTGTAGCGACTGCTGGGCTGGCAGGAAGCCGCCGGCGAACACCATCGGGAGCCCGGTCAGTATCGTCATCAGGACGACCAGCAGCTTCTGGAGGCCCTGATAGAGGACCTGATCCCGCGGATCGTCCGTGTCGAGTCCGAGCAGGTTCGCACCGCCAAGCAGTTGCAAGACGATGCTCGCGGTGACGATCGGTCCGATACCGACCTGCAAGATCGACCCCTGAGAGCCGGCGAGGATCGCACGGAACTGACCGAAGAGGTCGTTTGCCTGCCCGGTCTGAATGCCGAACAGGCTGATGTTCGTCAGGAAGAAATACAACATGAGGATGCCGGCCGTCCACATCAGCTTGCGCTTGAAGGGGACGTGCCCCTCCGGACGGCGCACTGCTGGCATCCGCGTTAGGACCGGTTCAGCGGCTTCCTTCCATCCCATATGTTATTCCTCGTTCTGTTCGGGTTCGGCGTCAGCCTCGTCGTCCTCCTGGCCTCGCTCCGAAACGACTGCCTCGCCGCCGGCAGCCTCGAGCTTCTCCTCGGCCGCATCCGAGAAGGCGTCCGCCGTGATCTCGAGCGTGTTCCGGACCTGACCGGAGCCGAGAACTTTGACGACGTCGACTTCGTGTCCGTCCTCGACGACGTCGCGTGCGTCGAGTCGGTAGCCGTCGTCCGTCTCCTCGGCGAGGTCCTCGGCGACGTAGAGGATCGCGTCCTCGTCGAGCTTCTGGACGTCGATTTCCGCGACATCCTCTCGGATGTCGTGGGGTCGCTTGAAGCCGTGTTTGCCCTTCGGTTCGTAGTTGTGGAACTCGTGTTTGCTGCGCCCGGCACGGCCGCGGCCACCGCGGTGGCCCGCACCGCGTCGGTTCTTGTGGGAACCGCCGCTGTGGGTTCGCGATCCGCGCTGGCGTCGTTTTTTGCTCGTCATGGTTATCGCATCGATTCTAGGAGGTCGTTAATCTCCCCTGTTGTATGCTTTCCGAGTTGGCCGCCCTCGACGGTCGGCTTTTTGATCCCGTCGTGACCCCCCCGCGGTGGGTGGAGTCGAAGCGTCGGTGACAGTCCCTCGTCACGGAGCGTCGTCTCCTCGGCCAGGAGCGCCTCGGCGAGCTCGCCGAAGTCGTCGTACTCCGTGTTATCCGCGAGCCACTCCTCGTCGACGTCCGACTGGTCGCCCTCGAGGGGCTCCGCTCGCTTCGCGAGCAGGGTCTCGAGCACGTCGGCGTCGGGCTCTCCGACGGCGACGTAGTCGTTGACCTTCGCGATCATCCCCTCGTACGCGTCCGTTTCGGGGACGAGCGTACAGTGGTTGACGTTGTGGATGTTGAGCATCGACAGGGTGTCCTGTACGTCTTCCTGTCGGTTCACTTCGCCGCGGATCTGAACGATCGCCTTCATCACTCGCTCACCTCAGCTCGCTCTCGGTCCGGCCGTCGTCGCGGATGGCGCGACTGGGAGGCGTTCTCGAGTGCGTTGTACGTCGCCTTCGCGAGGTTGACCGTCGTTCGAGTGTTGCCGTGACTCTTCGTCCAGGCGTTCTCGATGCCGGCCAGCTCGAGGACGTGACGGACGGTGTCGCTGGCGGCCAGCCCCAGCCCTTCGGGGGCGGGGATGAGCTCGACCTCGACGGAACCGGCCTTGCCGGTGGTCCGTCGGGTCAGCGAGTGTGGCCGGTCCGAGCGGTCCTCCCAGGAGCCCGAGCCGCGGGGCACCTGGATCATGTTCAGCTTCGCGATACCGATCGCCTTCTGGATGGCAGAGCCGACCTGGTCGTCTCGGCCTTCCGCGTAGCCGATGAACCCGTCGCGATTGCCGACCGCGACGACACAGCGGAACTTCACGCGTCGTCCGGAGTCGGTCATCCGCTGGACCATGTTGATGTCCAGCACTTCGTCTTCCAGTCCGGGCAGGAGCTGGTCGACGAGTTCGGGTTCCTTCAGCGGGAGGCCAGAGTTGAGGGCGGTCTCCATGTCCTCAATGTCGCCCTCTTGGACCATCCGGCCGAGACGGGTAACGGGTTCCCATCCGCTATCGTTGTAGTTGCTCATTCGAGAATCGCCTCTCGTACGTCGTCGAAGTGTTCGGGAAGGTCAGTCGCGTCGAAGTCGCCGCTGTACAGCGGCTCCTCGAGCTGTTCGGCGTACTCGGCGATGTGCTCGCCGCGCGTTCGCGACCAGTCCGCCAGCACGCTGTCGTTGTGCGGGATCTCGAGGCCCGCGTCGATCGCGCCCTCCTGTACCGCGAACACCTTGTTGCCGGGCGTGGCCGTGTTGAGACCGATGTCGAGGACCGCTTCCTCGAGACCGGCCTCGACGGCTCGCTGGCCGGCCAGCAGGCCGGTCAGGTACGCCGCGGAAATGTTGCTCGTGGGTGCGTCCCAGCCGTACTCCGCCAGATCGCTCGAGTGTGCGCTTGCAAGCGTCTCGTCTCCCTGAGGTCCGGGAGTAACCAGCTGCGCCGTGGTGTGCTTGTTGCTCTTTCGAGCGACGAGGCGGGGCTTTCCCGATTTCAGCAGGCGCAACCTCTGGTGGTAGTCCGTCCGGACCTCACGGCGACGCCGCATCGGCACTTTGTATCGTGGTCCTGTCGCCATTATTGGTCACCGTAGGTTTCGTCGATGTAGTTCAGCAGGTACCGGACGCTGCGGAACTCCCCGCCGCCGGCCTTCTTGTAGAGCTGGCGGTACTGCGTGGGCGTCAGCTCGCCCTTGTCGCGGAGTTCGCGGAGCTTCCGGCGCTGTGCGCGAATCTTGTTCTGCCATTCGTCTTTCTCGTTCTGGCGCGCGCCTTTCTTGCCGCGGCGCTTGCCCTGCCCGTTCTGGTGGCCGTAGGAGCGCTTCGCGTTGCGCTCGCGAGCACGGCCCCGGGAGTTGCCCGAGGGTTCGTCCGCCTGAATGCGACCCTCGTCGACGAGTTCGCGGATCTCGTCGCGCGTGATCGCTTCGGCGATGTCGCCCTGGGCCTCCGGGTCGAACCAGACGCGGTTCTTGCCGACGTCCATGACGTCGGCGGCGAGTCGCTTCTGTGCGCTCAGATCAGTCATTGGATTCCACCTCGACTTCCTCGTAGGTCGGGTTCAGGACGCGAACGCCCTGCTCCTCGGCGAGCTCTTCGATACGCTCTCGCTTGCGCGCACCGACGGCGGAGGCGATCCGAACCGCCTCCGTGTCGCCGTCGACGCCCTCGAGGTCGTCCGCGTTCTCGACGTAGACCTCTTCGAAGCCGCTCGGGTGTTTCCCTCTGACTTCTTTCGGCGTGCGGTAGCCGGCCTGGACTTTCGGGCCCTTGCCCTTGACGCCACGGCGCTGTTTGGACAGCTGGCCGCGGGGTCGACGCCAGGATTCCGGCGTCCGCTTTTTCTTGTGGTAGTCCTGTCGGTTGAACTGCGGTTTCCCTTCGCTCCGCCGACGGTTGAGGAGTCGCTCCTCCGCGTCGGAGAGGTCGGGCGTCTTCTCGGTCAGCCCGCGGGGCCGCAGTTCGGTCTCGACGTCTTCGTCGGGTTCGGCTTCCTCCTCGACGCCTTCGTCTTCGATCTCGGCCTCGGTCTCCTCGGTGACCTCGAGGTCACCGACGTCGGCCTTGATACGGGCGGCGAGCGCGTTCCCGACGCCCTCCGCCTCGGCGAGGTCGCCCTGATCGGCTTCCTTGACGTCCTGAATGGACTCGAAGCCGGCGTCACGGAGCGCGTCTGCCTTGCTCGCGCCGACGCCGCTGATGTCTTCGAGATCCTGTGGTTCGTCGTTGGATTGGTCGTCTGCCATCTATCAGGCACCTCCTTTGGCGGGTTTGGCGGTGATGTAGACCCCGTCCTGGAAGACGCGGGTGTCCTTGCCGCTGACCTTCGTCAGCTGCTCGATGTCGGCCGCCGTCTGTCCGACGTCCTCCTTGCTGGGGCCGGACAGGACGAGCTGCTCGTCGTCGACGGTCACGTCGGTTTCACCGTGGATAGTCGTTCGTCGCGGTGCCTTTTCGCCGAGGAAGTTCTCGATGACGACTTCCTCGCCCTCCACGCGGACCTGCATCGGGAAGTGAGAGTAGAAGACTTCCATCTCGTACTCCCAGCCCTCGGTCACGCCGTGGATGGCGTTGGTGATGTGGCTCTCGAAGGTGCCGACGGTCGAATTCGTCTTCGCGTCCTCGGCACCGCTCTCGATTACCACCTGGTCGTCGTCGGTCTCGACGGTCACGTCGGGGTACCAGAGGCGGCGCGTGACGCTGCCTTCCGGACCCTCGACGGTGACGTCGAAACGGTCGACCTCGACGGATACGTTCTCGGGGATTTCCAGTTCGACTCGCATGATTAGTAGACGTATGCGATCACCTGGCCCCCAATACCCTGGTCGCGCGCCTCGTAGTGGCTCATGATGCCACTGCTCGTCGTGACGACGAGGGCTCCGAAGTCTCGAGCGGGGAGATAGCGCTTCTCCCACTTCTCGAAGTCTTCGGCGCCAACGGCGTAGCGGGGCTTGATGGGGCCGCACTCGTTGATCGCTCCTTTCAATTCGACCTCGAACTGACCGGCTTTGCCGTCGTCGACGTACTCGAAGCCGTCGATGTACCCGCGGTCGTAGAAGACCTCGAGCACGCTGCCGATTTCGTTCGAGGCGGGCGTTACCTCGTGGGTAAGGTGACCCACACTCTCGGCGTTGTCGAGCCCCGAGAGCGCGTTACTGAGTGGATCGTTTCCGGTCATGTTATCGGTACTTCCTGAATCCCATTTCGCGGGCGATCTCGCGGAAGCACTGCCGGCAGAGATTGATGTCGTACTTTCCGACAAGTCCCTGCTCGCGGCCACAGCGCTGGCAGGACTCGACCTGCCCCGTTCGCTTCGCCGCGTGCTCGCCCGTGCGGTCGTTTTCGTCTGTTTCGCTTTCACTCATCGTCTGCGCCCTCCACGCTCACGTCGAAGTTCGCCTCGAGGAAGCCGATTGCGTCCTCGGGAGTGAGTCGATGCGTCGACGGGATCGATCGGGTGGCCTTGTCGCGCTTGGCGATGCGGTAGCCCGGACGCACCAGGTTGACGGTGACGTCCAGTCCGAAGATCCCGATGCTCGGGTCGTACTCCTGGCTGGGGAAGTCGGTGTGTTCCGCGACACCGAAGCTGACGTTCCCCGTGTCGTCGAACTGCCGTCGAGAGATGTTCGCGAGCGGCAGGGCCGTCTCGAGGAACTCGTAGGCGTCCTCGTCGCGAAGGGTCACCTTCGCGCCGATGGGGTCGCCCTGACGGATTCCGAAGTCTGGTTTGGTCCGTTTCGCCTGCGTACGGACGCTCTCCTGACCCGTAATCTCCTGGATGATGTCCTCGGCCTTGCCGAGTTCGCGACCACCCTGACCGACGCCCATGTGGACGACGACCTTCTCGACGCGCGGTTCGCGCATCTCGTGGAAGTCGGCTCCAGATTCGCTTTCACTACTCATCGTCATCACCCGTGCTCACGGTTTCACCGTTCGCGTCTTCCGACGCGTCCGCGTCGCCCGTGAAGTTCTCGTCGATCACGACGACGTACTCTTCGACGGTTTCGAAGCCGCCGTCGTCCGTCGAGACGCCGACGCTGTTCGAGCCGCTGCCCGGCGTGATGTCGATCGCGTCGACCTCACCGATCTTGCCGCCGTGATTGCCACTGACGGCAGTCACGAGTGCACCTTCCTCGTATGGGAAGTGCGCGACGACGGACTTGTCGTCGTTGTCGACGACGATCGAATCCTTCGGATCGTAGTCGCCGTCGGTGATGACGTTCGTGCCGTCGTGCAGCGTCAGCTGGGTGTCGCCGCCCGACACTTGCTGTTTGTTCACGATCTTGCCGAGGCGGCTCTGGGCCGACTCCTCGTCGATCTCGGTCAGTGCGAGCCGACCGCCCTCGTCGGGGAAGACGCGGTAGTACTCCCCGCGACCGGGGAACGCGACGATATCGAACATGCCGATCGGGCGCTGTTCGTCGTTGATCGCGTCGCCGTTGATGAGGATCGCGTCCTCGCTCAGGGCGTACCGTGCTTCCTTCCGCGAGTCCACGTAGCCGAGGACGTCCCGCAGGAGGACGACGAGCGGCACGCCGTCTTCGCCGTGGGGACCGGCGTCGGCCTTGACCGTGAAGGTCTCGGTCTTTCGCTCGACCGGCCAGGACTTCGGTACGGATAGTCGTTTCTGGTGTTTCGTCATTCGCTATCACCTTCGAGACGCGCCTCGCGACGCTCGTCCTCGAGGTCGAGGTCCGTGATGCGGACGTTCGACGGGTCGAGCGGCCGCGGCACTTCCTCGCCGTCGGCCGTCTCGACGGTGACCTCCTCGACGTGGATGGTTCCGTCCTCGAGGATCGCGCGCATGACCTCGCCTTCCTCGCCGGCGTGGTCGCCGCGCATGACCTCGACCGTGTCGCCCGCGTTGACGCGGGTTCGACGGGTGTCGTACTCCTCGCGGAGCTCGTCGGACAGCGTCGCGTGCAGCTGCTTCTGTCGCTCGTGCAGCGGCGCGTTTCGCGTCTGGGTTCGCTGTTTGTGTGGTTGTTCAGTCATATCTATACGATCATCGTCGCCGTACTGGCGATTGCTCCGAAGCGCTCTGCGACTTCGCGGGCGATCGGCCCCTTGATCTCCGTGCCGCGGGGTTCCTCGTTCTCGTCGATGATGACCGCCGCGTTATCCTCGAACTTCAGCCGCGTGCCGTCGGGCCGGCGGATCGACTTCCGCTGGCGGACGACGACGGCCTCGAGGACCTGTCGGCGCATCTCCGGGGTACCCTTCGTGACCGAGACGGTCACTTTGTCACCGATTCCCGCCTTCGGCTGGCGGTTCTTGGTGCCGTGGTAGCCCGCGACGCTGATGACCTTCAGTTCACGCGCGCCGGTGTTGTCGGCGCACGTGACCAGCGAGCCCTTCTTCAGGCCCTGCGTGACGTCGGCTTTCATCGCCTCCATCACTGATCACCCTCGTCTGCAGCCGCGGCGAGGTCTTCGTCGGAGAGCTCCGGCTCAGGCTCGGCCTGACTCGTGAGCTCGGCGACGTCCTCGGCAGTCGCTTCTTGGGTTACTTCGACGACCACGTGCGATTTCGTCTTCGACAGTGGTCGGGTCTCTGCGATCTTGACCGTGTCACCGACCGAGAGCGGCTCGAGCACGCCCGGTACGTGTGCCGGGATGCGCGAGCGTCGTTTCATCTGGCGGTCGTATTTCGGAACCGCCACATCGTACTCTCGCTCGACGACTACGGTCTTGTCCATGTCCGTCGAGACGACCGTCCCTTCGAGGATCTGCCCTCGAACGGAGAGTTCGCCGTAGAACGGACATTTCTCGTAGTCGTATTCCTCCGGGTTATCGGGTTCCGGAGGGGTTTCAACGTCTAGTCCTATTGCCATGGTGAGTCACCATTCGTTTCCGTGCGTCGGGCGGGCCGTGAGAGCAGCCGCGATCCATCGACCGTAACGTAGGCTACATCCTCGCCAGCGCTATCTGTCGCGGCGGAGCAATCGTCCCCCGCTGCAGGTTGAGTGTCGGCCAGTTTGGACGCAGTCCCCGACCCCTTCGCGAGGTCGGCGGCGTCATCTGTGATCGCGAACTCGAACGTCGAGCCCGACTTCGGCACCATCACCACCCGAGACTCGCCATCCGTTCGAACCTCTATGGAGAGGGTCTTTGTCGTCTCGATGACGACTCGTCCCTCCAGACCCACCCGCGAGGAGTCGTCGCTCTCGACGACTCGGACGGGGAGTCCGTTGAGTTCGTGTCGCGGCAGCGTCTCGGGTGTCAGTGCCATTGTCGTGTTATTCGGTGTCTGCGTCGTCCGCAAGGTCGCCTTCTTCGCGCTGGATCGTTTTGATCCGCGCGACGGTGCGACCCAGTTCGCCGATGCGGCCCGGGTTCTCCGGGGCACCACCGGCGGCGAGGACGGACTTCGCGTTCAGCAGCTCCGTCTCGAGTTCCTCGAGTTCTTCCTCCCGCTCGGCGGGGGTCATGTCGCGGATCTCTTCGACGTGGAGGATCGCCATCAGGCGTCACCTCCCTCGTCCGCGTCGTCCGCGTCTGCGTCCTCTTCCGCTTCCATCTCTTCGACGAGGTCTTCGGCTTCCGCTTCGACGTCTTCCTCGAGCTCTTCGAGCTCTTCCTCGACGTCGTCGTCGCCGCCGGGGACTTCGACTTCGTCGAACTCCTCGTCGGCGTCGGCCTCGACCTCTTCTTCGATGACTTCCTCGACGACGTCCTCGTCGAGGTCTGCCTCGGCGTCGGCGTCCGCGTCCGCGGCTTCCGCAGCCGCAGCGTCTGCCTCGGCCTCGTCAGCGTCGGCGTCAGTGTCCTCGGGTTCGCCCTCGAGGAGCTCCTCGACGCCCTCTGCCTCGTTGACTTCGACGGCCTCCGGAACGACTTCCTCCGGATCCATGTCCTCGTTGACTTCGAAGTCGTCGGGCAGTTCCGCACCCGGCGGGATGATCTTCACGTCGACACCGATGGTGCCGAGTTTCATGACCGCGACGCCCTGGCCGTGGTCGACGACCTCTTCGGCGGGCTCGCCGTTGTGCTTGATGTAGCCGCGGTTGAACTTCTCGACGCGCGATCGCGCGCCGGTGACCTTCCCCGACAGGACGATCTCCGCGCCGAGCGCGCCCGCTTCCATGATCCGGTCGATCGTCGTGTGACCGGCCTTCCGGAAGTACCAGCCGCGCTCGAGCGCGTTGGCCAGTCGGTCCGCGACGATCCGTGCGTTGAGGTCGGGTTCTTCGACCTCCTGCACGTCGATCTGGGGGTCCTCGAGGTTGAACCGCTCCTCGAGGGCCGTCGTGACCTTCCGGATGTTCTCGCCGCCTTTGCCGATGACCATCCCGGGCTTCTCGGCCTTGAGGACGATCTGGGTTCCCATCGGCGTCTTGGCGACGTCCATACCACCGTAGCCCGCGCGGCCGAGCTCTTCCTGGAAGAACTCGTCGATCTGGGACCGCTGCAGGCCGTTCTCGATGAATTGGTGTTCGTCAGCCATTAGCTATCGTCCTCCTCGGGTTCGGTCTCTTCTACGATGATCTCCACGTCGACCTGCGGCGTGTTCCACGAGGACGCACGCCCCATCGCGCGGGGCTTGCGGCCCACGGACTCGCCGACCTTGTGGGCGGCGACGTGGACGATCTCCATGGACTCGCCGTCGAAGCCCTGATGGTCCGCGTTGGCTTCGACGTTCTCGAGCAGATCGAGGAATTCCTCGGAGACCTTCTCCGGGTACTTGCCGGCGTCCCAGCCGTCGATGTCGGAGCGGTGTCCGGCACCGGCGTTGTGGGACTTGAACGGCACGGATTGGTTCTCGTCGATGACGTCCTGGAGGTACGCCCGGGCCTCGCCGACGGTCTGGCCCTTGAGTTGGCGTGCGACCTCCTTGCTGTGCTTGTTGCTCATATGACGCTCCCGAAGCATGGCTTTCGCCGTGGCGTCGGGATCGACGTCGACTGAGTAGTTGATTCCCATACGTGGATCACTTCAGTGGGACGAACTTCGACGATCGGGTCGCGCCGATACCGGCCTGTCCGTGCTCGACGGAGGTCCGCGTCAGCTGGAACTCGCCGAGATAGTGGCCGATCATTTCGGGTTCGACGCGAACGCGTTCGAACGCCTGCCCGTTGTAGACCTCGAAGGTCTTGCCGACGAACTCCGGCAGGATCGGCATGTCTCGCAGGTGCGTTCGAATCGGGTCGTTCGCCGTTTCTTCCTCGCCCTTCTCGCTGGCCTCCTCGCGAAGCTTCTCCTTCTCGACGGAGAGGCCGCGTTCGATACTTCGCCGCTGTCGTGCGGGTAGCAGTTCCACAACCTCGTCGAGCTCCATCGCCTGCAGCTCCTCGAGCGTGTAGCCGCGGTAGGTGAACTCACCTTCGCGGCCGGTTCGGTACTCCTGACTCATTTGTTGCCACCTCGACCGGTGCTCCGGGACGCGATGTCACCGACCTTCCGTCCCGGCGGGGCGTCCCGCGAGACGGACTTGGGTTTGCCGGGGTGCTGTCGGCCGCCGCCACCGAACGGGTGGTCGACGGCGTTCATCGCGACACCGCGGACGCGAGGCCACTTGGTGCCCCGGGACTTCATCTTGTGATACTTGTTGCCGGCCTTGACCATCGGCTTCTCGGTGCGGCCGCCACCGGCGACGACGCCGATCGTGGCGCGACACTCGGGATCGAGGCGCTTGACCTCGCCGCTCGGAAGCTCGATGACCGCCGCGTTGCGGTCGTGGGTGATCAGGTCGGCGTTCGTCCCCGAGGCGCGGGCGAAGCGACCGCCGTCGCCCTGATTCGCCTCGACGTTACAGACCGGAACCCCTTCGGGAATCTCCGCGAGCGGGAGCGTGTTGCCCGGCTTGATCTCCGCGGAGACGCCGACCTGGAGCTCCTCGCCGACGGTGATGCCCTCGGGCACGAGGATGAGACGCTGATCGCCGTCCTCGAACTCGACGGCCGCGATCGGCGCGGATCGGGCCGGGTCGTGTTCGATGTCGACGACCGTCCCGCTGATGGTCTCGTCGTCTTGCTCTTTCTTGTGCTCGAGGTCCGCCTTGTATCGGTGCGACGGGGCGCGGAACGTGGAGGTCCCGCGACCGCGTCGTTGTCCTTGAATGCGTCGTCCCATTCTCAGAACACCCCGATTCGCGAAGCGACTTCCTGTGCGTCGTCCTCCTCGGAGAGGCGGACGATCGCTTTCTTTTTGCCGTTCATCGTTACCTGCGTGTTGATGTTCCGGACCGAGATCTCGAACCGCTCCTCGACCTCGTCCCGAATTTCGGGCTTGGTCGCGTCCGGGTTGACGACGAACTGGAGCTTGTTCTCGAAGTCCATGTCGTTCATCGCCTTCTCCGTGACGAGCGGGTGTTCGATGGCCGAGCTCATCGGTCGGCCACCTCCTCGAGTGCGCTTTCGGTCCAGACCGTCAGCCGTCCCGGCTGTGCGCCGGGCGCGAGATCCTCCGCGTTGACCTCAGCTGCCGTCGTTACGTCGGCACCTGCGAGGTTCCGGGCCGCACGGGACGGACCGGTCTCGCTGGAGGTGACGAAGAGGATCGACGTCGGCGTCTTGTACTTGCGGCCACGGGCTTTCCCCTGACCGGACCGGACGCTGCGACCCTCGTCGGCGCGTTCGATGTCGTCCGCGAGGCCGGCTGCCTCGAGGAAGTCGACGACTTCCTGCGTCTTGTGGAGGTCCTCGAATTCGTCGTCGACGACGACGGGGGTCTCGACGTCTTCGTCGAACTCGTGGCCGCGGTCGGCGACGAGTTCGGCGTCGGTCGTCGCAGCGATCGCGCTGCGGACGGCCAGTTTCTTTGCTTTCGTGTTGATCGATTCGGACTGGTCTTTCTCGGCTTTCGGCGGGTGTGCCTTGCGTCCCTTGACGGCCTGGGGAACGCGTCGAGCGCGCCCCTCCTGTCGTGGAACGTGGGCCATCCCGCGGCCGCTACCGAACGATTCGGCCGGCGTTCGAAGGCCGGCGAACTCGTCGGCACCGTAGTCCTGTTTTCGGTTTGCCTGGGCGGCGCGAACGGCACGAGCGATCAGGTCCGGGCGGTACTGGGTCTCGAAGACCGCCGGGAGCTCGATCGTGTCCGCGTCCGAGCCGTCCAGGTTTCGTACTGTTGCGTCCATGTGTTATCCCTGGTTGGATGCGGTGGAGACGTAGCGCACCTCGGGATCGAGGCGCGGCTGGTCTCCGGGTCGGATCGCCGGGCGGAAGCGTACGAGACGCTGCTGTGGCCCGGGGAGCGAGCCCTTGATCAACGCGTGTGGCCCGTCGACTTCGCCGTAGTTGACGAAGCCGCCGTCGACCGTCGCGTCTGCGCCGTCGCCGATGTCGACGAGGCGCTTGTTCAGTTCCGTCCGCTGATGGTAGCCCATCTGGCCCTGCTGCGGGACCGTCGAGCGGACGCGGGACGGGTTCCAGGGGCCGAGGTTGCCGATGCGGCGACGCCAGCCCTGCCGGGCGTGTTTGCCCTTGCGTTTCTGGACGCCCCATCGCTTGACGGGGCCCTGCGTCCCTTTCCCTTTCGTGACGCCGCTCGCGTCGAGATACTCGCCGGCGCGGAACACGTCGTTCATGACGTGCTCGCCGCCGTCCTCGATGATCTCGAGGGCGAAGTCGACGCGGTCGTCGACGGAGCCGCCGCCGACGCGCGTTTCCATCACGTCCGGTTTCTTCTTGGGCACCGAGGGAACGTCCCCCGGGACCGTGTGGGTGATGACGCGAACCTCGTCGACGCGGCCCTCCTCGTGGAGGCCACGGAGCTCGTCCGTGGCGGCGTCGGTGTCGTAGTCGTCACCGGGAAGGTCCAGAACGCGATCGAGTTCGGGAACGAACTCGTCGGTCCAGACCTCGGTTATCGGCTTCATACCATACGGCGTGTCTTCGTACGCTCGCAGCGCGACGGCGCGCATCGGCGGCGTCTCCACGATCGTCACGGGGACGGTCTCTTCCATCCCCTCGGTCGGCGAATCCGCTTTATCGTCGACCATGACGACGTGGGTCATGCCGGCCTTGTAGCCCGCGAAGCCCTGGAGCGTCGGCTGTCCGTCAGTGTCCGGCCACGAGTTGAAGCGTGGGACCTCGCTGGTCGCACGCTTTCGTGGGCCGAACCCGAGTGAGCCTTTGCGTGGTGTATTTGCTTGTGGCATTCTATCACTCTCTCAGTGAGAGGGGAGCGAGGGTCGCGAACAGAGCCTCCTCCGTCCGAACGACCTCGCTTCCCTGATCCGGAACCGTATTCAGCCAGAGGTCGAACCCCGGATCGGCAGTGGGTTCGACGTCGTCATCGGCCGCGTCGTCCCGGTTGGACGACGGTTCGACTGCGTCGTCCCCGCTGGACGACGCGTCGACGGCCGATGCCTCGATTCCGAGGATAGCCGGCAGCCCTCTCTCGGGCGCGCCGAAGGCGACGGTCATCCCGTCGCGCTGGACGCGTCCGGCCAGCGTCTCGAGCCGCCCGACGGTGAGTTCCTCACCGAATCGGGAGGCCGCGATGCGAACGCCGGCGTCCTCACGGCCGAGTGCTGCCCGCAGGTCCGTCTGCTCGATCGAAAGCCCCGGAAGGGGAACGTCTTCGAGCTTCGCCCGGACCGGTCGTCGCGAAGAGATCCTGACGGTCACGCGCTCCCCCTCCTCGACCGCCATGTTCGGCGGTACGTTGAGGGAGATCGGGTGTTGCAGTCCGCAATTGACCCGGACGCGCCCTTCAGGTCCGACCTCGGTCACGATTCCTTGTCTTGACGACCCCGAACCGGTAGATTCGGAGCCGGTCTGTGACATGGCACGGAGCGGCGGCAGGATGCCCGCGTACTCCAGTTCGTCTCGCATCCCCCACGCCTCGTTGCGGAGGTACGGGGGCGTTGCGGCGTACCGCAACACGGTGCTGACGAACCCACCGTCGAACTGCCCGGTTTCGCCCTCCCGATCGGGATAGACGACCAGGCGATCGGCCCGGAAGATCGTCGCCGCGCGGGCGACGTATCCGAGTTTCCGGGTTGCCTCGCGTTTGTCTTCGGCTTCCCGACTGATCGACGACGGCACGAGTACGCTGACAGTCATGCCGAGACGCTTCGGCGCCGCGTCACTAGACTGTAGCGATGTATTGCGGAGAGGGTCTTAAAAGAATAGCGGATTCGACCCCGGCTGTCAACGGCTCACACTCCCGAATTCGTGCCGAACAGACACACACTCAATCACGGTAACTTGTCACAGTCCCTCGTGAGAACGAGTGGTGTACAGGGGTGAAAATCGGCGTGACGTGTCGCCTCGAGTACGCGAAAATCGCCATGCTGCAGCATGCCGATGCCGGACCGATTCGCAACCCTTATACATCCGTCCGGCAGTAGGTATGAGTGCAGCAGGGCGCTGGTAGTGTAGTGGTATCACGTGACCTTGCCATGGTCACAACCTGGGTTCAAATCCCAGCCAGCGCACTTCTACGGCGAACAATTCCGGCGAGCACCGCGTAGCGTGTGCTCGCCATCCGTGAGCCGTAACGTCGTCCTGGATTTGAACGAGAGAAGTCGCAGCCTCGAGCGAACGAAGTGAGCGAGCAGGACCGTCTCCGCGTTGTTCAAATTCCAGCCAGCGCATTTCTCCGAACACAATATCACGAGCGTTGCGCGGCAACGCGAGTATTCGTATGCAGAGAAATCGAATCTGGATTTGAATCAGGCCAGTCTCGCGCAGCGAAGCGAGCACGTCTGGCTGTAGTTCAAATCCCAGCCAGCACGTTTTCGAGACCTGACAGCGGGGGTGTAGGGCGACGCTACGAATCACGGATCAGCGAACAATCGAGCCGTGATCAGAGAATCGCGCCTCGAGAGCCGCCGAGCGACCGAGCTAGTCGATTGTGACGACTTCCGGCCCGGCCTCCGACTGCCCGCCCTCGTCGGCGAGGTCCTCGAGCGCGAGCTGCAGGTTCCACTTGTTGGCCTTCCAGAACGCGTCGAAGATCACGCCGAGGACGGGGACGGAACCGATAACGGCGTCGACGCCGATGTTCGCGAGCATGCGGAGCAGCGTCGACTGGGAGACGCCCTGTCGAGCGGACTCGACGACGAGGTACAGCGAGACGACTGCCGCAGCGGTGTCGCCGGCCCCCGGGAGGATCCCGACGATCGGATCGAGCCCCACCTTGAAATCCGTTCCCGGGACTCGAACGCCTTCGTCGAGGGCGTGTGCGACGACGCGCATGCGATCGATCGCCGCTTCGTCGACGGCGGCGGGGAGGTCCTCGAGGGCCTCGAGCTCCGAACTGAGATCGTCTCCTGAGTTAGTAGCCATGCATGATCTATAGTTGCGCGCGTGAATAAGCCCGCGGGCGGCCGTGGCAAGCGGTCGAACGACCGGCTACTGTCCGTTCCGATCAGCATCGCAGAGACTCAACCGCGGAGATACGTGAGAGGAGGCTAGCAATCTATTATTGCGTCCGCAAAGTCCGTGTTGTCGCGAATGTCCACGATACGGAGACGTCGACGAGTGGACGACGGTCCGGAAGCGGCCGCGCAGCGAGTATTTGAGAAACGCGTCTAGCCTCGCGGTGAATTTCACGTACGTGTATTCTTAGCGGTTGCGAGCGGCTTTTATACCGTGAGTAACTACGTTCTAATACACGATTGAACGATCAGATATAGCAATGCAGACGGAACTCTCACCCGCAGACGGCACGAACGACCTCCAGTACGACCAGCCAAACGACCGCTACGTGTTCCACCACGACGCCGACGGAACCGCGACGATCACCACGACGATCGTCCACGCTCTCGCGTCGATCGCGGACACCGACGTCTCGCAGGGGGAGTTCTCCCTGTACGACAGCGTCGATCCGGACGCGCTCGACCGCATCTTCAGCCAGAAGGCGGACGGCTCCGACCGCACCGGTGGTCACATCGCCTTTACCGCCCTCGAACACGAGGTGTACGTCTACGCGAACGGCGACGTCATCATCTACCCGCCCGCAGAGACGCCCCGAGCGCCGACCGCGAACTGAGCGCGGCCAGTCCGTCCCCCATCGTCACTGATCGTTTTTCTCCCGCGCACACCGCCGCGCCGTCAGCGTCGCGGCCGGAGACGACTCGAGTCGCCCAGCGTACTCCACCGAACGGGTCCGTATGGCACGGCTTTAGGTTCCCGGCGAGCGTCAGGGCCGGTATGACGGTAGTCGCACTACTGAGCGTCGCACCGGTAATCGAGGACAGTATGGCCGGCGAGGTCGCGAAGGCCGTCGATGCGCTCGAGGCGTACGACGTCACCTACGAGACGAACCCGATGGGAACGGTGATCGAAGCGGAGACGACCGACGAACTCTTCGCCGCCGCCCAGGCGGCACACGACGCCGTCGACGCCGACCGAGTGAGCACGGTCCTGAAAATCGACGACAAACGGACGCGGGACGTCGATGCGTCGGCGAAGGTCGACGTCGTCGAAGAGCACCTCGGTCGGCCGGCGACGAATCGGGAGTCGTAACCGCCATAGTTGTCAGACGTCGGTCAGACGCCAACGGACAAACGGTTTTACCCCGGAGACTGAATCCCGTCGCATGGAAAGTCTCAACCGAATGGCGATCGAGCTGGTCGACGAGGCCCTCGACTACGCCGAGGAGCTGAACATCGGCGGATACGACCTCGAGAACGAAGCGACGGTCCTGGACTTCGGGCTCGAGTTCGACGGCGGTATCGAGGCCGCGCTGTTGCTGACAGAGATCCAGACGGCCGGGATGGCGACGCCGAACTACGGACTGGGCGAGTTGGGCGACGCGTCGATCCCCTACGTCGAGCTCTCGACGGATCAGCCGGCGCTCTCGCTGCTGTGTTCTCAGAAGGCGGGCTGGGAGGTACTGACCGAGGACTTCGAGGGACTGGGGAGCGGCCCCGCCCGGGCGCTTGTAGCCGAGGAGGAGGAGTTCCGCCGGATCGGGTACACCGACGCCTTCGACCTGACGGCGCTGGCCATCGAAACGGAGATGGATCCGACCGAATCGGTGGCCGAGCACGTCGCCGAGCGCGCGGAGGTCGAGACGAGCAGCGTCTTCCTGCTTGCCTATCCGACCGCGAGCCTCGCGGGGAGCATTACGAACGCCGCGCGCGCCGCGGAGCTCGCGACGTTTCGACTCTCCGAACTCGGCTACGACCCGCTCGATATCGTCTCGGCGACGGGACGCGCACCGGTCGCGCCCGTCGCGGGCGACGAACGAACGGCAATTGCGCGGACGAACGACGCGATCGCCTACGGCGGGCGGGCGCATCTCACCGTGCGAGAGGACGCCGACGTCTTCGACTCGGTGCCGTCGACCGCGGCCGAAGATCACGGCCGCCCGTTTGGCGAGGTCTTCGACGATCTCGACTGGGACTTCGCGGAGGTTCCCTCGGACCTCTTCGCCCCCGCAACGGTGACGATCGACGTGATCGGCGGCCCGACGTACGTCCACGGGGAGACGGACGAGGAACTGCTCGTCGACTCCTTCGACCTGTAGTCGTGCGATTCAAGCCGGTCCCCGAACCGCCCGCGGAACGCACCGTTCTCGCGACGATCCAGCGAGCGCTCCCCGCGACCGCCGGCGACGTCGACGACTGCTGTCGGCTGCTGCTCGCGGAAACGGCCCTCGAAACGCGAGACGAGGCGGCGACGTGGCTCACCTTTCTTCGCGCCCTCGAGCTCGCGACCGAAGAGCCGGCGGGCTTTCGCCGCCGCGATGCAGGGTCCGGATCAGCACTCGATTCCGACCGGCTCCGTCGGGCGTTCCGAGCACGAGTCGACGGAGCCGACGCCGTACTCGGCGTCCTCGAGCGAGCCGACGGCCCACTGACTGCCGACGAGGTCGCAGAAGCGATCCGTAGCGAACGACGACAGTCCGGCGACCGCGATCGACGGCCGACCCGTTCGGTCGAAACGCAGCGCGAACGGATCGAGCGGCTGCTCGAGTGGGCGGCCCTGCTCGAGCTGGCCGAACAAGAGAGAGACGGATACCGGATCGCGCCCGCGCGCGAGTAGCGAAAGAAGATCGACCGGCGTTACTCGTTCGACAGGCGACCGGGGGACCACTCGCCGTCGAACGCCTCGTGAGTGTAAGGCCTGGCGTCCTCGCCGGCGTAGGTGGCGACGAGCTGGCCGTCGCCCTCGAGGTGGTACTTGTACGTGGTCAGCCCCTCGAGGCCGACGGGGCCGCGGGCGTGGATCTTTCCGGTGCTGATGCCGACTTCCGCACCGAGCCCGAACCGGTAGCCGTCGGCGAACCGGGTCGAGGCGTTGTGGAAGACGCTCGCCGAGTCGATGCTGCGCATGAAGGTGCTCGCGCGATCGGCGTCCTCGGTCACGATCGACTCGGTGTGTTTCGAGCCGTGGGTGGTGACGTGATCGATCGCCGTCTCGAGCGAGTCGACGACGCGGATCGAGACGATGAGATCGCCGTACTCGGTGTCCCAGTCGGCGTCGGTCGCCGCATCGACGTCGACGATCTCGCGGGTGGCGTCGTCGCCGCGGATCTCGACGTCGGCGGTCTCGTAGCGGTCCGCGATCGCGGGCAGGAACTCGGCGGCGACGTCCTCGTGGACCAGCAGGGTCTCGACGGCGTTGCAGACCGCGGGGTACTGGACCTTGGCGTCGTACGCGATGTCCTCGGCCATCGAGAGATCCGCCTCGTCGTCGACGTAGACGTGGCAGATCCCCTCCGTGTGGCCGAGGACGGGGATGCTCGTGTTGTCCTGAATGTAGCTCACGAACGCGGAACTGCCCCGCGGCATGAGGAGATCGATCGCGTCGTCCATCTCGAGCAGGGCGTCGACGTCCTCGCGGGCCTCGATGTGCTGGGCCCAGCCGTCGGGGACGCCGGCGTCGGCCGCCGCGTCCTCGATGATCTCGAAGAGGATTCGGTTGGAGTGCAGCGCCTCGCTGCCGCCTTTGAGGATCACCGCGTTCCCCGACTTCAGGCCGAGCGCGGCGATCTGGACGAGCGCGTCAGGGCGGGACTCGAAGACGGTTCCGACCACACCGATCGGGACGGCGACCTTGTAGAGCTCGAGGTCCTCGTCGAGCTCCCGCGCGGAGAGCGTCTTCCCCAGCGGGTCGTCCTGTCCGGCGACGCTGCGGACCATCTCCGCGATGCTCTCGATCTTCGACTTGGAGAGCTTCAGGCGATCGACGAGCGCCTGCGTGTACTCGCCCTCCTCGAGCATCCGTTCGCCCTCGGCGACGTCTTTCTCGTTCTCCGCGAGGATCTCGTCGCTTCGCGCTTCGATCGCGTCGGCGATCTCGTGAAGCGCCGCGCTCCGGTCCTCGTCTTCCAGTTTCGCGAGCTCGAGGGCCGCGGTCTGTGCCTCGTCGACGTTGCGTTCGATATCGGTCTCAGTCATCGCTCACACCGTTGATGGGGACGAATATGGTCCCCACGGGTTTGGCAGTAGCGATTTTCGCGAGCACGTCGGGCTCGGTCGACTTGGCGATGACGGCCGGCACCCCGTGCTCGCTGACGTCGCGCGCGCCTTCGACTTTCGTCTGGATACCGCCGAAGCCGTCGGTCGTGCTCTCGGAGATGATGTCCTGAACCGTATCGTAGTTGCGTCCGACCGCCTCGATGCGCTCGGCCTCGGGATTCTCTTTCGGGTTTCCGGTATAGACGCCGCCGACGTCGGTCAGCGTGACCAGCAGGTCCGCATCGACGCCCATCGTCGCCGCCGCCGAGAGCATGTCGTTGTCGCCGATCCGGAGCTCCTCGGTCGCGACGGCGTCGTTCTCGTTGATGATCGGGACGATCCCCCAGTCCAGCAGCGTCTCGACGGTGTTCCGGAAATTGGTGAATCGCTCGGGGTTCTCGAGATCGTGCTGGGTGAGGAGGAGCTGGGCCACCTCCCGGTCGTACCGGTCGAAGCTCTCGGTGTACCGGTGCATGAGAGTGCTCTGGCCGACGGTCGAGAGGGCTTGCTCCTCCTCGAGGGTCTCGCTGGCCTGTGCGACCCGACCCAGTCCGGCACCGACCGCGCCCGACGAGACGAGGATGACCTCCTTGCCCCGCGAGAGGAGGTCCTCGATGTCGTCGACCAGCTTGTCGAGTTTCGCGTCGTCGAGGTTCGACTCCTCGTCGGTCAGGGAGTTCGTCCCGGCTTTGACGATCACGCGGTCCGCGTCGGCGGCGAGCCGCCTCGCCTCCGTGACGGCCGCCTCCTCGAGCCCCTTACTCATCGTTGAATTCGGCCGCGAGTTCCGCCGACCGTTCTTCCGCTGCCTTCACTGCCTCGGCGACGTCCGCGTCGGCGTCGCTCTCCCAGAGGACCTCCATCCCTTCGATCGTCGTCCCGTTCGGCGAGCAGACGGCGTCGATCAGCTCGTCGACGCTCCGGTCCGATCGGAGGACGGTCTCGGCCGCCCCCTTGAACGTCTGGGCGGCCAGCGTCTCGGCGTCGTCGGGCTCGAGGCCGCCCTCGACGCCCGCGTCCGCCATCGCCTGAATGAGATAGAAGACGAACGCCGGGCCGCTCCCGTTGACCGCGGTCGCGATGTCCATCTCCTCTTCGTCGATCTCGGCGAACTCGCCGGCGTCGTCGAGCAGCGCTCGCACCTCGTCGGTGATGCCGTCGGTGGTCACGGCCGCGGCCATGTCACCGGTCTCGGCGGCGAGGTTCGGCATGATCCGGACGACGTTCGCGTCGGTCCGCGATTCGACGTAGTCGGTAGAGACGCCCGCAGCGATAGTGAGCAGCGTCTGCTCGGGCGAGAGATCGAGATCCTCGAGGACCGCGCCGACGATGTCCGGTTTCACCGCGAGGACGACCACGTCGGCGTCGGACGCCTCGGACACGTCCGACGTCGTGCGGTCGACGTAGTCGGCGACCCCCTCGAGGGCGTCGGGATCGAGGTCGCACGCGACTATCGTATGGTTCCCGGACCGCCAGAGGCCCTTGATCAGGGCGCTCCCCATGTTGCCACAACCGATAACGCTCGTCTGTACCATCTTGTCTAGGGTGAGGAACCGAGGGAGACATACCAACTTTGGTTTCGATCCCCCAGTCATACCGGGTGGAATCCGAGAAGCACCGAGGAGATCGCCTCGACGATCTCCTCCCAGATCGAAATTCCCGTCAGGATCTCCAACACGGTATCGAGCCCGAAAAAGACGAAGAGTCCCGCGCCGGCGAGGTGGGCCAGTCTGGCGTCGAAGCGGTGAGAGAATCGGTGGAAAAAGTAGGCGTTGGCCGCGCTCACGGGAACGATCGCGAGCATCTCGCCGACCCAGATCGCGGGGTGGGCCCCGTACTGCACCGCGAGCCCGATCGTGACGAGCTGTGTTTTGTCACCGAACTCCCCGACGGCCATCAGGGCGAAGATCGGAACGAACCCGCGGAGGTACGGCGGCACATCGTGGCCGAAGATCGAGACGTCGATCTCGTCGGCCGTCGCCGCGCCGCCGTTGGCCACCGCCGATCGCTCGCTCGTCTCGGGGGCCGACCTGACGAGCAACGCCGCAAAGAGGAGAAACAACCCCGCCGTGACCGCGTCGAGGTAGACGGGGGGTAACAGGCCCTGGATCGCCGCTCCGAAGAGGATCTCGAGGGCCGTCCAGCCGGCGAAGGCACTCGCCGCGGCGGCGACCACGATCCGAGGATCGTATCGCGTCGCCAGCCCCGCGATGATGAACTGCACCTTCTCGCCGGGGAGCACCGACAGCTGCAGGACGAACGCGGCGACGAGGATCTCGAGCCAGCCAGTCATCCGTGAAAGGTGCTGCAGGGATGCTGTCGCACAGCGATATTACCGGTCACGTCGAGGTTTAGCCGCGTCTAATGTTTATGTGTTTTCGTCTACCGGATGGGTGTCACGGGCCAAACTACGGATGTATGACCGATGAGGACGTCGAACGACGGACGATTGGTCGAGTTGGCGTGCCGGTTCGGAATCGCGTTCGAGCCGTCCCCCAATCGCGGGGCGCTCGAGTTGACCGCTATCGAATCGGCGGCCGCCTCGGGGAGAGGGACTCGAGACGAATCGCGTTCCCGGTCACCAGTCACTCCATCGGGGAGACGTCGGTCACCGTCCCCACGCCCTTGCTGCGGCCCTCGCGGAAGACGAACTTCTGGCCTTCCTCGACGAGGTACGGGCGGAACTTGAACTCGACGGTGGTCTTGCCGGTGTCGCCCGGCAGCAGCCGACCGTCTTCGGGGTAGAACGCGGCGGCCTCGCCGATCGTCTCGAGGTGGACGACCGGCTCGTACCCCTCCCCGATTCGGGTGGGGTGGTTGAGCACCATGACTTCGGCCTCGAACTCGCGGATCGGTTCGGGGTCGGCGTCGCGGGGGAGCAAGACCATGCCGCGCTCGATCGCGCTCTCCTGAATTCCCTTCAACGCGATGCCGACGATCCGGCCCGCCTGGGCCTTGTCGACCCGATGGTAGTGCATCTCGATCGAGCGGACCTCGACCTCCTGAAATCGCCCGTCGGACATCGGCCCGATCAGGAGTTCGTCGCCGGCCTCGACCTCACCGGCCATCACGGTCCCCGACGCGACCGCGCCGACGCCCGTGACCGAGTAGCTCCGATCGACGTACATCCGGAACTCGCCGGTGTCCCGGGAGGTCTTGGGCAGCCGATCGAACAGTTCGTCCAGCGTCTCGAGGCCGTCCATCGTGATCGCACTGGTTTCGACGATGGGGACCACCCGCTCGCTGATCTCCTCGACGGCGGCGTCGATGCCGTGACGGGAAACCCGCAACGGTGACTTGTCGACGTCGCGGAGGAGCCGTTCGACCTCGCGTTCGACCTCCTCGACGCGCTCCTCGTCGACGGTGTCGGTCTTCGTGATCGCGACGATCGTCGGGAGATCGGTGGCGAGCAGGACGCCGAGGTGCTCCCGCGTCGTTCGCGTCGGCCCGTCGTCGGCGGCGACGACCAGCAGCCCGTAGTCGAGTTTCTGCCCGACCAGCCCGCGGATCGTCGTTCGGAGCCACGGCTCGTGGCCGACGGTGTCGACGAACGAGACGAGCCGATCGGCTTCCTGCACGACCTCCGCCCGGTCGGATTTGCGATTCGGATTCCGGACCCGGACCGGTCCCTCGTCGTCGAAGCCGTAGACGGCGTAGGACAGATCGGCGGAGAGGCCCCGCTCGACCTCGTGGGGCTGGACGTCGAGGAACGCGCGGGTCGCGCCGTCCCCGTCGTCGGGCTTGCCCGTCACGAGCGATCCGACGAGCGTACTCTTGCCGTGGTCGACGTGGCCCGCCGTCCCGACGACGACGTGTTCGTCGTCAGTCTCGAGGACGCCGCCCTCGCGAACCTGCGCGACTCCTACCAGTCCCTCGTTGATCCCCCACGTCTGGACGTCTTCGATATGTGCGTCGGCCTCCTCGGCCAGCAGGGAGAGAACGTCCATCGTCTCGGAGAAGGTGTCGGGATCGACGCCGGCGAGCCCGCCGTCGTCGGTGACGCCGACGACGTACGTCGCCTCGCCGTCGCCCGAGAGGAGTCGATGTCGGAGTTGCGCGGCCAGGCTCTCCCGTCGTCCACCCTCGAGGTGGACGTCTCGCGACAATCGTTCCTTGAATTCGACGTTGCCACCGTCCTGTTCGCCACGGTCCAGGGCTCGCTCGAGGAGAGCCCGGTCACGGCTCATACGCGCTGGTAGTTGGGCACATGGCAAAAGCCTTCCCGTATATTGATATCATGTGTCACGATTCGTCCGTCGTATCGCGGAAAAATACGCCGTTACCCGCTCTTCCGCGTTCCTGAAAAAAGCGGCTCGTCGGCGCGGTCGCTCGGTTCGGTCTCGAGTTCAGAGCCGACCGTCGACCCGAACGCGCCGGGCTCGCTTTCAAGCCCTTCGAGTCCGTACCCCGAGGTATGAGCGTCAGTGGCCTCTGTCAGATCTGTGAATCCCGTCCGGCCCAGGAGCAGTGCTCGAACTGCGGGACGCTCGCTTGCGAGGTCCACTTCAAGGAGACCGTGGATCTCTGTGCCGATTGTGCCTCGCAAGCACAGCCGGGGCCGGGGAACGACGACGTAGAGATCAACCGGTTCTAGCCGATCCGGGACGGCACAGCCCAGTGGAGACCGTGACATCGATTCGCGATCTGCTCGGCGACGCACTCGGCATCGGCGAGACGTATCGCCTCCGACTCGAGGAACGCGACGGCCGGCTCGTCGCCGACCATCCGTGGGATGCCAGCCCGATGGATATCGCCGTCGTCGAGGGGCTGGATCGACTCGAGGAGCGACCGCCGGCGGAGCCGGTCGCGGTCGAGATCATCGATCGGGTGATCGGTGACCGGATCGCCGGACGGGTCGTCGACACCGATCCGACTCGCGCGATGGACGCCGACGATCGCGCGTCGGACCGCTAACGTCGATACCGATTGAGCCGCTTTTTGAGTCGCTTCGCGGCCTGCCCGCTCGCGCTCGCGAACTCCTCGCCGTCGTTTTCACCGGCGAAAATGATTCCGCGCGATGAGTTGATCAGGCCGACGCCGTCGGCCAGCCCGTGCTCCACGGCCGCCTCGGCGTCACCGCCCTGCGCTCCGATGCCGGGAACGAGGAAGGGGAGATCGGACACCTGCTCGCGCAGCTCCTCGAGCTCCTCGGGCTGGGTCGCGCCGACGACGAGCCCGACGTTGTCGTTCTCGTTCCAGAGATCCGCCAGCGCCGCGACTCGTTCGTAGACCGGTTCGCCCGTCTCGAGTTCGAGGTCCTGGATATCGGCTCCGCCCGGGTTCGATGTCCGACAGAGAACGAAGACGCCGGACTCCTCGTCCGCCAGAAACGGCTGCAGGGAGTCTCGGCCCATATAGGGGTTGACCGTGATCGCGTCGGCCGTCTCGAGCAACTGTGCGTACTGGCGGGTCGTGTTGCCGATGTCGGCGCGCTTGGCGTCCAGCAGGACCGGGACGTCCTTGCCGTGAGCGTAGGCGATCGTTTCCTCGAGGGCGCGCCAGCCGTCGGGATCCTCGTAGAAGGCCGCGTTGGGCTTGAAAACGGCGGCGTGTTCGTGGGTCGCGTCGATGATGCGGCGGTTGAACGCCCACCGCGGGAGGTCGTACTCCCGGAGGTGCTCGGGGAGACGCGACGGGTCTGGATCGAGGCCGACCGAGACCACGCTGTCGACCGTTCGGATGCGGTCGTGCAAGCGGTCGAAGAAGTTCATGCCGGGAGTGACCTCCCGACGGTCGAAAAGGTTGCTATCTTTACGCAGCGAGAGATCTCGCCGTGTACGGTGAGGAGGACGGGACACCGTCTGCGGAGACGATTCGCCGCCGAGTCGATCCGTCCGATCGGTCATCGACCGTGAGGGTTGCGAACAGTGGTCGTTCCAAATTCTTTAGACGGCAACTACTTCATTCGGATCGTGATCGGGTACCGCATGGGAATTCGACAGGACGCGGTGTCGCTTTCGCGTCGGCTCCGCGAACGGGTCCGGTCGGCGGTCAGGGACTCCGGAGACGGACGGGAAGACCGAACGGACCCCGAGGACGACACGGGATCCGCGGTCGAATCGAGCGGCAACCTCTTCCAGTGTTCTCGATGCAGTGCCGTCTACATCGCCGCCGAGAAGCACGTCTGTCCCCACTGTGAGACCGAAGTAGACCAGGTTCGGTCGACCCTGGCGTGTAACGACCGATAGCCGACCGCTCTCGACCGTCGGTACAATCGTTTCCGAACCGGTCGCTCACTCGGACGGCTCGAGGACTTCGATCAGGTTCCCCTCGGGATCGCGGAGGAACATGATCGTCGTCCCGCTCTCGGTCGTCCGGGGCTCGCTGATCGTCGGGACGTCCTCGGGGAGGGCCTCCGCGAACGCCTCGAGATCGGCGACCGAGAGACCGACGTGCGTCGCGCCCGGTTGGTTGAGTCCCGCCGGGGGAGATCCCCTCGCTTCGGGCTCGTACTCGACGAGTTCGATCCGTGCCCCGTCGGCCTCGAGGTGTGCGAAGTCCGCGCTCGCACCCTCGACGTCGACGGCGTCGGCGAAGGCCTCGCCGCCGACGCTGAACCGGTTCGCAACGGCGAGTCCGAGGACGTCCCGGTAGAAGGCGAGCGTCTCCTCGAGATCCGAGACGGTGATACCGACGTGATGTGCGCTGAGATCTGCCATCGTCGAGTGGTACGAGCGGGCGGGAAAAACGCTTCCGTCTGTCGGTCGTCCGAACAGGTCGGTTTCGCGTCGTCACCCCGCTCCTCGTCCGCGAGCTACTCCGCCGAGAGGTCGGGCAGTCCCGCTTCGATCTCGCCGCGTCGGTCTTCCAACCACTCGGGGAGGACGAGGCGCTCGCCGAGTTCCTCGAGGTCCTCGTCGACCGTGTATCCCGGCTCCTCGGTCGCGAACTCGAAGAGCACGCCGCCGTGTTCGCGGACGTAGACGGACTCGAACCACTTCCGATCGATGATCTCGGTCGGCCGGAGCCCCTGTCCGGAGAGGACGTCGCGCCACTCGGACTGCTCGTCCGCAGTCGTCTGGAACGCCACGTGATGGACGGTCCCGGCGCCAGGTTGGCCGCGAGGGGCCTGCGGTTCCTCCAGAATGTCGACGACGTAGCCGAGGTCGCCGCTGCTCTCGTATCGGCGGCGGCTCCCGTCCTCGTCAGTCTGGCTGTACCCCATCGCCCTCAAAACTTCCTCCGTCGGCCCGGCCGTCGCCAGCGACAGCGTCACGCCGAAGAAGCCCCGAATCGCGTGCTCATCCGGAACCGACCCTTCGGGCGGGTCGCCGGCGGGCGCATCGGACCGGGCGACGAGCTCGAGCGGGAGTCCGTCGGGGTCCTCGAACGAAATGACGGTGTCGCCGAACCGCTCGTGTTCTTCGGCGTCGACGCCGGCGTCCGCGAGGCGATCCGTCCAGAACTCGACCGCGTCTTCCGGGATCAGGAAGGTGACCGCGCTCGCCTGTCCCGTGCCGACCTGTCCCTGCCGGGCGTCGGGATAGGGGAAGAACGTCATGCTCGTTCCGGGGCTCCCGCCGTGATCGCCGTAGAACAGGTGATAGACCGAGACGTCGTCCTGATTGACGCTTCGCTTTACCAGCCGAAGGCCGAGCGTCTCGGTGTAGAACTCGAGGTTACGGCGGGGATCGCTGCCGATGGCGGTCACGTGGTGGATGCCGGGAATGGCTGCTGGCATGCGGGAACGTACGGACTTCGGTCGGAATAATCCCGGGGCCGGACCCGCAACCGACCCTTCAGTCATCCCGGGGCCGGACCCGCAACCGACCCTTCAGTCATCCCGGGGCCGGACCCGCAGCCGCCGACTCGAACGTCGGTCAGCCCCCAGCGAGGAACTCGCGGAGGCGGTCGCCGTAGGCGTCCGGCCGGTCGGCCATGACCCAGTGGTTCGCGTCGTCCAGCCCGACGAGTTCCGTGTCGGCGATGTCCTCGTCCAGCCGCTCGGCGTAGGAGATCGGCTGGAACTCGTCGTCGGCACCCCACAGCAGGAGCGTTCGGGCCGTAATCTCGCTCGGGTCGATCTCGGTCGTGTGACTCGTGTTCGTCCCGATCGCGTTTCGCGAGACCGAAACGACCGCCTCCTCGGAGTCCCAGGGGGCGAGCATCCCCTCGACGAACGCCTCGTCGGGCTCGCCGGCCAGGGTATCCCGAAAGAGCCCCTCGAGCATCTCCTGCAGATCGTCGGGACTCATCCCATCGATCGTCGACGGCAGCCCGAGGTCGACGATCGTCTGAATCGGCCACGAGTCGTAACAGACGCCGTTCGAGAGCACGAGCGTCTCGACCGCATCGGGGTTGTGTGCGGCGTAGCGGAGCCCCACGCCACCGCCGAGATCGTGTCCGACGAACGTGATCGTCTCGAGCCCCAGTTCCTCGAGCAGGCCGTCGATCATGGCCTCCTGGGCCCGGATCGATCGGTCGAAGCCGTCGTGCATCGCCGAGTTCCCGTAGCCGACCATATCCGGCGCTATGACCCTGTACTCGTCCGAAAGAGGCGGTGCGACCTCGCGAAAGAGGAACGACGACGTCGGAATGCCGTGGCAGAACACCACCGGGTCGCCGTCGCCGTCGTCGTAGTAGGCCACCTCGAGTTCGTGATCGTCCACGGTAACGGTCGTCTTCTCCTGACCGTCGGACCAGGTTTCGTACTCCATGCCGTGTCGCGCTGCCACGCCGGTGTCAATAGAGGTTGGCGTCGGTCGGAATTCGGACGTATTCGCGGCGATCGTCGGTCGGGCGGATCCGACCGATCGGATCACGCCCGCGCGTCTCGAGTCTCCGCCCTCGCAAACAGGTCGTCGTTGAGCGAGTAGACGTGCTGTCTGGCGTCGGAAAACGAGATCTGCGAGTCGACGAGGTCGTGTTCCTCGAGTCGCTTCAGTGCGTACCGGACCGTTCGGGTGGGGAGCATGGTTTCCGTCGCGAGCCGTGACTGCGTGAGCGCGCCCTCGTGTGCGAGGACCGTCAGCACGAGTTTGGCGCTCGGCGGCGTGTCGTCGACGGCGTCCGGGGCTGTGTCCGCGGTGAGAACGACCTGATCACTCATGTATCGATTCTCTCGCCACGGATCGGCTTGAATGACTCTCGGCAATGCACGGGCCTCGCACAGCCGCGGCTGAACTCGAGCCACAACGGCAGCAGTAGCGGTATCTCGAGGACCGCGCTAGACGCCGAGTGCGTCCGCGAGCTCGTGAATCGACTCGACGGTCAGGTCCGGCCGACCGGCGACCGGCTCCCACGGCCGCCCCTTCCGGTCGACCCATGTACCCTGCATGCCGGCGTGCTTGGCTCCCGTGACGTCGTACCAGCCGGCGGTGGCGTGGACGATCTCGTCGATCGGCGTCCCGGTTCTGGCGGCCGCGTGGCGGTAGAGTTCGGCGGCGGGTTTGAACGTCTCCACCTCGTCGGCGCTGATCGAATCCGCGAGGAGGTCCCCGATGTCGGCGTGGGCGATCATCGACGAGAGCATATCCGGATCGCCGTTCGAGACGACGTAACAGTCGTAGCCGCCTTCTCGGAGTCGCTCGATCCCGTCGCGGACGTCGTCGAAGACCTCGAGTTCGTGGTAGACCGCCAAGATCTCGTCGCGCTCGTCGGCAGTGACGTCGGCGTCGAACACGTCCAGCGCGTACCGGAGCGCGTCCCGATTCATTTCATAGAACGGCTGGTAGGCGTCGAGGAAATTCGCGACGAGCGTGTACTCGAGCGAACGGAGCCGCCACAGGGTCGACACCGGCTCGGGGTCGTCGACGCGATCCGCGAGGGCCTGCGCGGCCGCATCGACGTCGACGATGGTACTGTAGGAGTCGAACGTGACCGTCGTGACGCGGTCGGGGTCGAATGGCATTCGGTTGGAACGACAGGGCGAGTCGCAATAGTTCTCGGCCGATCGTCTCGAGGAACCGCGGCCTATCATCAAGGGATGTAGCTGTAAGCACGGAACGAGATACCCGGCTGGCGAGAGCGCAGTGGCTCGCGAAACGAGGACGACCGAATCGGTCGAACGAGGGTTACTCGCCGAACGGGTCCTCGTAGTCGTTGCGGATGAAGTACCGGACCCAGTTGCCGTAGGTACGGTCGGCGGGGTGGTCCGCGACCTGTTCGAATCGAACTGTTCCCGCCGCATCGATGACGTACACGCCCGCGATACCGGTGAGGCCGTGACTGGTTTCCTCGGTACCGCTGTACTGGTCGGCGACCTCGCCGTTCGGATCGGCCAGCAGTTGAATCTCGAGATCGTAGCGGTCGCGCATCTCCGTGACTCGTGCCAGCGGATCGGTCACGACCGGCAGGACGTCGACGTCCTCGTTGAACCAGAGGTCGTAAGACACCTCGCTGAACGTCTGGAGCTGTTCCGCACAGAAGCTACACCAGTGTCCGCGGTTGACGAGGACGACGGCCGGCCCGTCCTCGAGCCGATCGGAGAGCGAGATCTCGTCGCCAGCGGTGCTCTGAAGCGTGAAGTCCGGCGCTCGTTCGCCTTCTAATCCCATACGCACAGGAGGGCCTTCAGTGGGGTATGTCTGTGGGCTGCCTGTGGAAGCACGAGCGGGGTGGGGCGTCGCCGGGGGCCGGTCACTCCCGGAGGAAATCGCTCGCGAGACCGGGAAAGACCGTCTCTCCGAAGCGGATGGCGAGGACGACGACGATCGGACCGAGGAACAACCCCCACCAGCCGAAGGCGAGCGTGCCGAGGAAATAGCCCAGCAGGACCGCTCCCATATGAATGCCGCTACGCGACGAGAGGAACGCTCGAGCGAAGAAGTCCGGGATCGTGTCGATGACGACGAGGGTAATAGCGAAGAAAGCGATCGGGTGCCAGAGCGGTTTCGGGGTCGTCAGCGCGACTCCGAGGAGGACCAACCCGTAGGGAACGTAGACGATTTTCATCCCGACCGCCGGGATCAGCGTCCCGATCCCGATGAGCAGGGAGAGCAACGCCGGCGTCCAGACGACTGGCCCGTCCGAGGCGACGGCGTTGAGGCCGTAGTAGACGACTGCGGCGGCGCTGGCCGCGACCACGATCACCGCCAGATTACTGAGGAAGATCGTCTCGAGGTCGTCGTCGACCGCCTGCGTGTACGAGACGATATCGTCGTCGCGGTCGATGCTCTCGTAGAACCACCGTCGGAGCTTCTGATCGTCTCGCAGGAGATAGAAGAGGATAGTGACCATGAGAAAGAACTTCGCGAGGATCGAAGCGGTGATCGCGAGGACCGACTGGAGCCGTCCGACGACCCCCGGAACCCCCTGACGGAGCACGCTCGTGACCGACCCGCCGGAGCCGGACGCGATCGCGTCCCGGAGTCGGTCGATGTTGCCCTCCCTGACCAATCGCAGGTACGGCTGGAAGAGCGATCGATACGCCTCGAGATCGCTCGCGGCGAGGAACTGATCGAGCTCCCTGAGCGCGACGACGACCGCGTAGGCGACGACGGCGAGCATCGGGAGGATGACGAACAGGATCGTGGCCGTCGCCGTCACGTTCGGGTGGTCGACGACGCGATCGAGCTGGCGGTAGAGCGGGCGCGTCGCGTAGTACAGAAAGATCGCGAAGAGGAACGAACCGATGTACCGAAAGAGAGCGAGTCCGATCAACACCGCGAGGACGCCTCCGAGAACGACCCAGGCGACGCGCTTCCCGTCCCAGCTGTCGAACACGCTCATACGCAATGTCACAGTCGTGCGCGCCAAAAACGTCCGTTACAGCGAGTGAAACGGTGATCGATCCGTGACTATCACGCCGGGAAACGGGATCCGGTCGAGACGCCTCCCGACTCGAGCGCGCGTCACTCGATCACCGCACGCACCTGCAAATATTCGACGCGGATCGCGTTGTCGCCGAACCAGTCCTCGAGCGCGGCGACCGCGTCTCGGCGCAGCTCGGCCCGCGCCCCGTCGTCGTCCATCCGCCGGAGGACGGGCGAGAGCGGTCCCGATTCCTCGGCGAACTCCCGCCAGAAGTGGTGTGGCGTGGCGTAGCGGAACTCGAGGAGCCGGCGCTGGAAGGACAGGTCGGCGACGCCGGCGAACTGGTCCCGAACGAACTCGGGGTCGCCCCACTGCAGGTGCGACCAGGGATCGCTCGGCGATGCCGTCACGTGGTCGGTCAGGACCGTCGTGAGGTCGCCGACGACGCCGTTGGGCGACCACGCGGTGAAACAGACCCGACCACCGGACGTCGTCACGCGGCGGAGCTCCGTCCCGGCTCGAGTCGAGTCGGGGGCGAACACGTGGCCGAAGTTCGAGAGGACGACGTCGAACGCGTCGTCGGGAACCGGGAGCGTCTCGGCGTCGCCGATCAGCCAGCCGATGTCGTCGTATCCCGCGAGCGTCGCGTTTTCCCGGGCGAGCTCGAGCATGTCGTGAGCCAGGTCGAGGCCGACGACCGCCGCACCCGCCCGTCGGGCGGTCAGCGCGGCGTTGCCCGTCCCGCAGCCGACGTCGAGGACGCGATTGCCCGGATCGATGCCGGCGACGTTGACCAGCCGCGCGATAGCGGGCAGCATGTTCGGGGCCATCGCGGGATACCGCCCGGCCGACCAGACGTGTCTCGCGGATCGATCGCTTCCCTCGGTCGGATCCTCCATAGCCGGTCGTCGGTGGCCACGTACAAAAGCGAACAGCTCCGCTCGACCCCTCATCGATCCCGACAGCGACTGAAGCGGTCCCACGGCCACCGTTTTGTGCCGCGGCTCCGTGTCCCGTGGTATGGCACGAACCGCAGTTATCGCCGGCGTCGGTCCCGGCCTCGGCGCATCGCTCGCCCGCAAATTCGTCGACGAGGGCTGTCAGGTCGGGCTGTTCGCCCGGTCGGCGGACTACCTCGAGGAACTGGCGGCCGACCTCGGCGACGACGCGCTCGCCGTTCCGACGGACGTCATGGACCCGGACGCGGTCGAGGCGGGATTCGAAGCCGTTCGCGACGCGTTCGGCCCGGTGGACGTCCTCGTCAATCACGCGAGCGGCGGCTCGTGGAAGGGCGTCCGGGACATCTCTCCGGAGGAGTTCGAGCGCGCGTGGGAGGTCTCGGCTCACGGTGCGCTCCTGTGCTCGCAGGCGGCCGTCGACGACATGCTCGCCGGGGACGGCGGGACGATTCTCTTCACCGGCGCGACGTCGGCGGTTCGGGGTCGCGGCGGCGCGATCGGCTTCAGCGCGGCCAAGTTCGGCGTTCGAGGGATGGCGGAATCCATGGCTCGAGAGCTCGGCCCAGAGGGGATCCACGTCGCTCACGTGGTGATCGACGGCCAGATCGAGACGCCGCAAGTTCGCGAGTCCCGGCCCGAGCGCGACGAGGCGGAATTCCTCGACCCGGACGCCGTCGCCGACTCCTACTGGCACCTCGTGACGCAGGATCGGTCCGCGTGGACCCTCGAGCTGGACGTCCGACCCCACGTCGAGGAGTTCTGACCGTCGTCCGGAGCGTCTCAACGGGGCGAGAGGAGCCACGGACGGTCGTCGACAAACGAGGGCTTATCCTGCGGGGCGTCGATGCGTCGGTATGACACGCGTCGCGCTGATCGCCCACGACGAGAAGAAGCCGGACCTCATCGACTTCGCTCGAGCGCACGAAGACCAGTTGCGGGCGTACGACCTGATCGCGACCGGAACGACCGGAAAGCGGTTGATCGACGAGGTCGGGCTCGAGATCGAACGCAAGGAATCGGGGCCGCTCGGCGGGGACATGATGATCGGGTCGGAGGTCGCTGAGGGGAAACTCGACGGGATCGTCTTCCTCCGGGATCCGCTTCGAGCCCAGCCCCACGAACCCGATATCTCCGCGCTGTTGCGGATCTGCGACGTTCACGACACGGCGCTCGCGACGAACCTCGCCTCCGCGGAGTTCCTCATCGAGGGACTGGCGGAATAGTCGTCGACTGCCGTCGAGCCGACCACCGCGTCGGGAACGGGGTGCGAATCACCGCGTCCGTTTCCGCCGGCGTCTCGGGCCGAAGGGATAGCTTCAACCCGCTCGAGCCCCCTGTCACGCCTATGTTACGGGCGGTCGTCTTCGATCTCGATTACACGCTCGCCGTTCCGCGACGGGATCGGACGACGATTCTCGAGGAAGCGACGACCACGACGGGTGCGCCGTCGTTCACGCGCGACGCCTATCTCGAGGCCCACCGCCGGAACCTGACCAGCGAGACGCGCGAGCCGATCTTCGCCGACCTCCTCGAGGGACGGGAGAGCGACGCCGATCCGGCCGCCGTCGCGACGGCCTACCGCGAGACGATTTCTGACGCGCTCGAGCCGCTCCCGGGCGTCGAAGCCATGCTCGCGGACCTGCGCGGGGAGTATCGGGTCGGCCTGCTCACCAACGGGCCGGTTCGCGCCCAGCGGGACAAACTCGAGACGCTGGGCTGGGAGGACGCCTTCGACGCCGCGCTGGTGACCGGCGAGCTCGAGGCCGGGAAGCCGGATCCGCGCGCGTTCGAGGCGATCACCGGCGAACTTGGCGTCGACCCCGCCGACGCGGTCTACGTGGGCGACGAAGTCGAAGCCGACGTCCGCGGTGCGACGGAGACCGGGCTGCGGGCGATTCAGGTGCTGCTCGAGGACGGCCCCGATCCGGATCCGCGGGCCGTCGCCCACGTCGAGCAGCGAGCAATCGCGGCCGTGCTGCCGGAGATCCTCGACGAACTCGAGTGAAGAAGTAACAGTTTCCGTTCGTCGGTGGTTGCGTTTTTTGATATTGAATAGGAACGTCGAACCGTTCCGACGCGCCGTTTAGCTGAATCGTGGCGTAAGCTCCCTTCCTCAGCGAGCGAAGCGAGCAGAGAGGGGATACAGCGCCGCTCGTTTTTTATAACTGATGGGTGTTGGAGGCGTACACGATGATGTGTCAGCAAAACACTACAGCGCCCCGCCTGCAGAAAGGTAGCAAAGGAAACCGACTATTCGTCGAGATAGCCAAGCGCGGCCAGATCCTCGCGGAATTCGCGCCGTCCGACGTCTGATGCGACCCGAATAGTTTCGAACTCACGATCCAGCTCGGCCTCTAACCGTTCGCGTTCGGAATCCGGAATCTCGTCGACGGGAATGATTTCTTCATCGCCATCGACTAAACGAGTCGCGATGCGCTCGCCTCCGCTGTCGATCAGTTTGTATTCCGTTCCACGGACGCCCTGGAGATCATCTCGGTAATCAGGTGCCTCCGTGTAGATGTAGTCGGAGCCGCCATCGGTGAGTTCGAAGAAGCCCGTCCCGTCCACGATCGAGTCTCGCAACAGTCGGAGGGGAACTTGGCCGTCGACCGTTTGCGACGGTCCGTCAGGGTGACGAACGATAAGCGGAACCGCGATGAGCGTGTCCCACAACTCGTCTGCGTGTCCGAACTTACCGAATTCCCCAAAGCCTTCGCCGTGATCCCCGGTCACGATGATGAGCGAATTTTCGTACTCGCCCTCCGCACGGAGATAGTCGATAATACGACCGATCTGGTCGTCTACATGTCGAACAGTGCAGTCGTACACGTACTCCATGTCGGGGATATCTTCGTCCGTTATCTCGTCCTGGGAATTCCTGGCTTTCTGTGAGAGCTGTTTGATTTTCTTCTTGGAGAACACGCGGCCGTACTGTTGTTGGATGTGCGTTGGCGATAGATACGGGTGGTGAGTATCCATGTAATGAACCCACAGAAACTGCGGTCCATCCGTCTCGGCCAACCAATCGATCGCTCGATCGGTGATGATTTCACCCCCCTCGTCCCGGTGGAAAAGGCTCCGTCCAAGATGCTCCATGGATAGCTTATTCGCGCGTAAGGCCGCCTGCATCAGCGGGGTGTCCTCGATCAAATCACGGACGTATAGCCGCCACACACCACGATCGTTCTCTTTTCGCGCCTCCGTACTCACGTCGTCGTAGTACTCGAATCCCCGGTCGATATTGTACCGTCGCGCTGTGAAGTTGTTCTGACTCAGCCCACCGGTGGAAAACCCGCGGTTCGAGAGTTCCTCTGCGATCGTGAGAGGCGGTGTTCCGGCACTCGGTAAGCCATACTCGTCGAACTCGGAGGGATACCTTCCCGTGAGCATCGACGGAATGGAGTCTTGTGTCGAAGGGCCCGAAGCGATACCCGGTTGAAACTCGAGGGCGTCTTCCGCCAGTTCGTCTATGTTCGGTGTTAATGGCACCCCGTTACGACTCGAGTGGACGCGATCAGCCCGAAGTGAGTCTGCGGAAAGAAGAATAACGTTATCGAGTTCGTCAACTGGTGGCAATTCGTTCGAGTTACTCATAGCGTACGGATTTGCGATAAACTAGTTAGTCTTTTTGTGTTTTGAATAGGGGATCGAACCATCTGAATAGAAGACATGAACGGTAGTATACGTACCCGTTCAACAACGATACCCGCGGCGGGACAAGATTTGAGAGAGTTATTGCCATCGACCGATATCATTGAGAGAATTAACGTTCGCCAATGACGAACCGCGTTTGGCGCGTGCCACCGCTATTGAACCTCTCAACCAGGTGTGTACAGTGCTATTCGTCAGCTTTCTCGAGCCGCCGACTCACCTGCTGTACCACGTCCGTCGCCTGCTTGACCTCGGCGCCGCTTTCGACGAAAACGAGCGTCTTCGGGGGCGCTGTCGCCTTCGGTCGCATTCGGAGATCCGTGTCCGATGCCGCCTCGGCCGCCGCGTCCTGGCCCGTCTCGAACTCGAGGTGTGCCCGCTCTTCGTGAATGAAGACGCGAGCGATCCGCTCGTCGTGGCGAGTCACGTCGTAAGCGCGAGCACCGTCGGCCGTCGGTTCGACGTCGCGATCGGCGTTCGTCACGGCGAAATGTGTGAGTTCACCGTCCTCGCGGCCGTCGATCTCGCTCGAGAGGAGTTCGGCGATCCGGCGACCGTCGGTGATCCGGTCCTCGACCATGCTCGGTGGTCGGGGTGCGAGACTATAGTAGTCGTTGAAAGTCATTGCACTCCCGGTCGCGAATCAGCGGCCAACACGAACGGTGCTGGCCGCTCGAGTGCGAGCGGTGCGTAAATCGTTTCAACGACTACTAGAACCGTCTTCGGTGTCGAGCACGGCCGAGCGGGCGATCGGAACGAGGTCCTCGACGTCGACTCCCCGCCGGCGGGCGTAGACCACTGCAGCGGCCTCGATGGTCAGGCCGAGTTCCTGCTGGAGCGTGTTGATCGCGCCGACGGCCTCGTGTTTCTCCATCCCCTCGGCGACCAGCGAATCGAGGACCCGTTCGAACGCGGACCGTTCCTGCAGGAGGTCCTCGTCGGGGACGAACTCCTCGGGGACCGTCACCTCCGAGGGGTCGAACGCGACCGCGAGCCCGTCGTCCTCGCGCTCGAGGAGTCCCTCCTGCGTGGCGATGTCGATCAGCCGTTTGGCCTGATCGGGGGAGAACCAGTCCCGGTCGAGCGAGAGGGCGACGACAAACTCGTTTTCCTTGAGGTGGCGGGTCCCGTTCTGGATGAACGGGGCGGCGACCGCGACGCGAAGGCTCATCGGAGACGACTTCCTCGAGCGGTGAAAAAACGATGGCGGTTCCGGACGGTGCGGTCGGGGCGGTCGGCCGGCGATCAGTCGGAGGCGCGACCGCCGCCGTCGCCGTTTCGGTCGGCCCGGGACGGCGGCGGGAACTCGGCGGCGCTGGGCTCCGGCGTCTCGGGGAGGACACAGCGGTCGGGTTCGCGGTTGACGTGGCGGTACTGGTCCGGCGCGTTCGCGAGCGGGTGGGCGGGGTTTTGATCGCTGTCGATACGGGCGGCCCGCACCTCGTCGAACCCGTTGAGACGGGCCCGGATCCCGCGCCAGTGATACCGCGTCGCGGTCGGGACGGAGACGGGCCGCGGCGACTTCCCGTCGGGATGGCGCGTCGCGAGGATGGCACTGTTGACGTTGCTGGCGAGCGTGTCGTGGTCGATGAGGACGCCGACGGAGGCGTCTCGCGGCGCTCGCGCGGCGAGGACGTCCAGGCCGAGGTGGAGCGCCCGATACTCGGCGACGTTGTTGTCCGGCGGCGTGTCCGCGGTCGCGACGCGTGCGACGCGGGTGCCGTCGCGCGTTTCGATGACGGCGCCCAGCCCACCGCCCGGTCCCCGGAAGGACCCGTCGGTAGCGACGTAGAAGTCACGATGATGGGTCCGCGGGGGATGGGCGATGTGCGGCGTGGGCGACTCGTCGAACAAATCCCGCAGTGCGGGCCGGCCGTGAGCGGCCATGGAAGGGAGTACGTGATGAAAGGAACTTAAACTTACGGGCGAAATCACGTGGTGTGAGCGACGGTGCTCAGGGTTCCGAAACCCCGGTAGCTACCCTCGCTCGCTACTCGAGACCGTCTGCGAACGGGCGACTGGACTCGCCGGCGAGAGGCACTCGCTGGCCTATCACTGCGACGGCGAGGTGAGCGATGCGCGACGCGCCTCGGATGGCCAACCGGAGAGCGGAGCGACCCGTGCGGCGAGCGGGCGGCCACCCTCGATTCACGGGAACGACGTCGGTATGTCGATGTCCGAAACAGTCTCCAGAACCCATATAAATGCCGAAATCGGCCGAATCGAGCCGTCACAGACCTCGTCGCCGAGGTGCTCGAAATCGCTCTCGAACCGAGGGCGAACGGGACCCAATCTGTGTTGGCAGCAGGTGTAATACCACCGGGTGCTTGCAGAAAGTATGAACCAGACGAACGCCGGTCGGATGGAAGCAGCCTGTTCCCTTCTCGCCGAGTCCGAGCGACGCTTTCTGCTCTACCAGCTCGCGGACGACCGGACCGCGAACCTCGAGGACCTGATCAGCCAGGTCGCGGCCTGGGAGCTCGACGCCCGTGCCGAGACGATCGACAAGGAGGTCAGACAGCGCGTGTACGTCTCCCTGGTCCACAACCACTTGCCCCGACTCGCCGATTACGACATCATCGAGTACGACCTGCGCAGCGGCGATATCGTCCTCGCCGACGGGTTCGAGGATATCAGGCCCCTCCTCGAGCAGTTCAGGCAGACCGAAGAGAAACCCGAGATCCGCGAGCGACCCCCGCTCTGAGACGGCCGGACGAGCGAGACCGGAACCGACTCCCCGGCGACCGATTTTTCGACTGCGAGGATCGAGGCGACTGCCGACTCCGGACACGGCCGTCGGTGCGGACGCCGTTTCGAATCGAAATTCATACGGAATCTCTCGGTGGACAGCCACTGTGACCCGCTATCGGAATCTCGCCCTCTTCCTGACGCTCGCAACGCTGTGGGGCTCGGCATTCGTCGCGATTAGCGCCGGACTGTCCCACATCCCGCCGGTGCTGTTCGCAGCCCTGCGCTACGATATTGCCGGCGTCCTGATGTTCGGCTACGCAGTCTACGCCGTCGATCACTGGCGGCCCCGCGGGCAGGCCGAATGGACGCAGGTCGCCGTCGGTGCCGTGCTCTTAATCGCGGCCTACCACGCCTTCCTGTTCGTCGGACAGCAACACACGACGGCGGCGGCAGCGGCGATTCTGGTCAGCCTCTCGCCCGTGTTGAGCAGCGGGTTCGCGCGGCTGCTGGTTCCCTCCGACGCGCTCTCGCCGGTCGGCGTCGTCGGCGTCTTCGTCGGCCTCCTCGGGGTCGCCGTTATCGTCCAGCCCGATCCCTCGAACCTGCTGACTACCGACGCCGTCGCGAAGGGATTCGTCTTCTGTGCGACGGCGGCGTTCGCGCTGGGGAGCGTCCTCACGCGCCGACTCGACGCCTCGCTGCCGATCGAGACGATGGAAGCCTGGTCGATGCTCGGCGGCGCGCTCGTGATGCACCTCGTGAGCCTCGCACTCGGGGAGCCGCTCGAGCCGGCCGCGTGGACCGCTCCCGAGGCGATCGGCGCGCTCGCCTACCTGTCGCTGGGCGCGAGCGCCGTCGGATTCCTCATCTACTTCGACCTGCTCGATCGGCTGGGGGCCGTCGAGATCAACATGGTGTCGTACGTCGCACCCGTCGTCACCGCGGTGGTCGGCTGGCTCTACCTCCGCGAGACAGTCGATACGGCGACGCTTGCGGGCTTCGGCCTCATCGCGGTCGGCTTCCTCCTCGTGAAGCGGCGGGCGATCCGACAGGAGTTCGGGCACGTCCGGTCGCGGAGCTCGAGCGACTGAGCCTCACTGGCGGTGTGCGTGGCCGACGTACAACGCGAGGAGGTGGCCGGCGATCAGGACGACGAACGCGGTCGCCTCGAGCGAGGAGGACAGCCCAGTCGCGAGCACCGGCGGATACAGGATCGGGAGCGCGATCGCCGTCCAGAACCCCGCCGCCCGGATCGGAGTCGCGAGACCCGGTGCCGTGCGCTCGAGGATGCCGTGTTCGTCGTCGGAGCGGTCGCTCGAGGGGCTCGAGTCGGCGGACCTGCGGTCGGGGAGGGAGGGAGGGTTCGCCATGGAAGCGCCCGGACGTAGTCACTCTCGGTTCCGAGCCCGCAAATATCGAGTCGACCGTTTCCAACGATTCGATCGAATTCACCGGAATCGGTCCGATGAAGGGCTGATTGAGGTGCGAAAACGGTTAGTCGATTGAGACAAATGAGCGGCTGCCGACTGCGGACGGACTACGCGATCCGCTCGCCGTTCTCGTCGACCGCCACCTCGCAGTCGTCACAGAGCCACCAGCCGATCAGCGGATCGCGGAGCGGGAGCGCTGCACCGCAGTCGGGACAGCGCTTCGGGTCATCGGCTCGAGGCTCGCACATCAGTCCCCCGTCTCCGGCCCGCGGTCCTCGCGGTCCCGCGTGAGCAGGACCGGATTCACCGAGCAGCCACAGGGGTAGGCAGTACCCCTGTATAGCCTGCTCGAGGTGACGATACTGACGGGCTCGCCGCAGTTCGGACAGTCGGGACGCGACGACAGGCGGTCCGCGACCGGGTCGCCGTCGTCAGGCATGGGGATCGCGCCTCGAGGTCGGCATCTGCGTCGGGGTCGGTTGTGTCTGGCGGTTCGGCCGTCGTGCGGGACGTTTATATCCCGGTAGAATGTACGGAATCATGGCTTCGAATCCCTGTGTGGGATCTGGAAGCCAGTCTCGGGTGTGGCAGCACCCGGGGCGTTTACGCACGCCCCCTGTTGGAGACGTGGCCTCCGAATTAATCGTCATCGCGTTGTTACTTATACCTATTGTTTTCGGTAGTGGATTTATTCCTCCGGATCGTTCGAGCGGCCGGATCGAGCCCGTGTTTTGACCGACTCGATGTGCTGGCGAATGGGTGTGAATGTACCTGCGGAGTGGTCGCACGGAAATTAGCGCCCTACTCATGCTGGCAACAATGAATCGCCACGCCCTCCCCAGCCGATTTCTACTCACGGACGCGAAGCGTCCGTTCGTATGGTTCGCGGGACCTTCGGTCCCGCGCTAACGCTCACGCCTATCGGCGTTCGCTCATCCCTCGCGCAATTTCGTTCCGCGGTTCGCCGTCGGCGAACCGCGACATAGCGCGCGCCACTGTGACCCGACTCCGCCTTGACACGACCGAAAGCGTCCAGAATAGAGGATGGAGAATGCCGGTATTACTCGGTCACCCTTCGAGCCCGGAGCCGGCCCCGGTCTCGAGATCGAACCCACTACCAAGCCCACCACCGGACTCGAGCACCACGGTCTCCCCGGCGGTCATCGAATCGCCCCGTTCGACGGCGATATCGTCGATATCCACAGCGGGCGGGAAGAGCAGGTCGACGCGGCTGCCGAAGGCGATGTGGCCGATGCGCTCGCCGCGCTCGAGGTCGTCGCCGCGCTCGGCGTAGGGGTGGATGCGGCGGGCGAACGCGCCGGCGATCAGCGTGACCTCGGCGTCGGACTCCGGTTCGTCGGGGTGGGCGGTCGGGCCGTCTGCTGCGGTCGGCTCGTCGCCGTCCGCGATCGGTTCCTCGCGGTCGTCCCCGATCGTCGCCGCCTCGTCGGCGGCGGGCAGGTTCGGGGAGTCGGTCTCGAGGCGGACGTGGACGCGCTCGTTTCGATCGGACTCCTTCGAGAAGGCGGGGCGGTTCGCCCCGGAGACGTGCTCGACGTCGGTGACGCGACCCTCGAAGGGCGCGCGGACGACGTGGACGTGCCAGACGTTCATGAAGACGCCCAGCCGGACGCGATCGCCCTCCTCCCGGAGGACGGAGACGTTTCCGTCGGCCGGCGAGACGACGCCGGTCGGCGGCGGGGTTCGTTCGGGGTCGCGGAAGAAGGCGAGGGTCCCGACGCCGGCCGCGAGCGCGATGAGACTCGCCGTGACGCTGACGAACACGGCGAACGGGGCAGCGAGCAGGGGAAGAATGGCGTACTTCCAGGCCCCCGGCGCGAAGTTCATAGGGGCAGTAACGAGACCGAATCGTATGGCCGTTACGGATCGATATCGACTCCGCTACCGCGAACCAGCGGCCGGAATCGTGAACGTGAACGTCGTGCCCTCGCCGGGTTCGGAGTCGACCCGGATGCGGCCGCCGTGGCGCTCGACGATGCGCCGACAGATCGCGAGCCCGATTCCGGTCCCGTCGTACTCCTCGCGGCTGTGCAGGCGCTGAAACACCTGGAAGACCCGATCCTGATCGTCGGGGTCGATGCCGATGCCGTCGTCCGCGACCGAAATCTCCCATTCCCCGCCCGTCCGCTCGGCGGCGACGCGGATCCGCGGCGACTCGTCGCCGCTGTACTCGATCGCGTTGGAGAGCAGGTTCTGGAACAACTGGCGCAGTTGGCTCGCGTCGCCCCGGACCTCTGGCAACGGTTCCACCGCGATCTCGGCGTCGGATCGGTCGATCATCACCTGGAGATCCGTCAGGACGTCCTCGAGGGCGGCGTCGAGGTCGACGAGTTCGAAGGGGTCGCCCTGCGAGTCGATCCGGGAGAACTCGAGCAGGCCGTCGATCATCTCGCGCATCCGCTCGGCGCCGTCGACGGCGTAGTCGATGAACTCGCGGCCGTCCGCGTCGAGGTCGTCCGCGTAGCGGTCTTCGATCAGTTGCAGGTAGCTCGAAACCATCCGCAGGGGCTCCTGCAGGTCGTGGGAGGCGGCGTAGGCGAACTGCTCGAGCCGCTCGTTCGAGGCCTCGAGCTCGGCGACCGTTTCGTTGAGCCGGCGTTCGTACCCCTGCCGTTCGATCGCGGTCGCGAGGATCGTCGCGACGCTCTCGAGGAAGTCGACGTCGTGGTCGGCGAACTCCCGCGGCCGGGTGTCGTAGACGTCGAGGACGCCCCACGGATCAGTCGCCGGTCCGATAGTGACGGTGATCCCGCTCCGGACGTCGGGATCGTCCACCAGCGACGGTCCGTCGAACCGATCGTCGGACTCGAAGTCCTCGATCACGACGGGGTCGTCGCCCGCCAGCGTAGCAGCGGCGATCGAGTCAGTCACGGATGCGGTCGCCCCGTCCGGGATGTCGAGACCGGAACCGGCTCGAAGCCGGAGCGCCTCCCGGTCGGGGGCCGCCGCCTCGTGTTCGAAGACGGCCGCGTGCTCCGCGTCGAGCGCGGCCGCGACGAGATCGGACGCCTTCCCCAGCAACTCGTCGATATCGGTACTCTCGAGGGCGTGGCGGCCGAGGTAGGAGACCGATTCGAGCTGCACGACCTTCTCCGTGAGGGTTCGTTCGGCCTCCTTTCGCGGGGAGATATCCCGGAAGAGGCCGACGAAGTAGCGGTCGCCGTCGTACGTGAAGTCGTTCAGCGAGACGCCGAGCGGAACCTCGTGCCCGTCGGTGTGCTGGCCCGGGAGTTCGACGTAGGTCCAGTTGATGTGTCGCTCGCCGGTCTCGAGGTACCGCTGGAGCGCCGAGAGGTGGGTCTGGCGCAGGCGCTCCGGAATGATCTCGACCTTGCTCGAGCCGACGAGTTCGTCCGGGTCGTAGCCGAGGATGCGCTCGACGGCGGGATTGGCGTACTGAACGTCGCTGTTCGTATCGAGGACGATGATGCCGTCCGGGAGCGCGTCGGCGAGCGCCTCGAAGGTCCGGCCGTACGTGATATCCGACTCGGACCCCACCGCCGACCGGGTCGTCACGTCTCGACGGCGGACGATACCGGTGATCGACGGCCCCCCGTCGGTGTCGTCCCGGGACCGTCGCTCGAGGTGGACGGTACAGGGGACGCTGTCAGTCTTCGTCCGGACCGAGACCGGTTCCGACGTCGGCGAGTCCCGCTCGACGTTCCGGAGAAGCGACCCGAGTGTCGCGTCGTCGAACAGCGCGTCGAGCGACCGCTCGCGGAGGTCGGCCGGGGCGTACCCCGTCAACTGGGCGAACGCGTCGTTGGCCGCGACGATCGACCCGGCCCCCGTCGCTCGAAAACACGCGACGTCGGCCGCCTCGAGCAGTCCTCCCGTCCCGCAGGGGACCGGACCGGGGGAGTCCCCGTCCTCGGTGGCGGACGGGTCGGTTGGCGGACCTCGTTTCATCGTCGTGGCTTCGGTGGTAGCGTAAATAAGGGCTGTGACTGGCCGAGAAGTCCGTTTTCTTGCAATTAGCCGCTCAAAGGCTTGAGGGACCGGTTCGGAACGTCATCGCCGTTCGCCGACCGCAACCGGTCTCGTCAGTCCCAGAACGATTGCGTCCGCGCGTACTCGCGTTCTTTCGAGAGAATATCCCGGTAGAACTCGTCTTCGTCCTCCCGGAGCTTGTTGATGATCCGGGCGGCGTTGTGCGGACCGACGCCGCGGGCGGCCATCGCGATCACGGCCCGCTTGCCGTGGCTCTGGACGAGGCTCGCGGCCCGGAAGGCGCGTTCGGTCATCTCCCGTTGTTCGTCGTCTTTCTCCTGGGCCCTGACGGCCCGGACGACCTCGTCGGCCCACGGGTTCAGCGACGCGATCCGGGTCGAGCCGCACTCCGGACACTCCGGCTGGTCGCGGACTCGCTTGACTTTCGTCTTCACTTTCCACTCCGTGCAGTGCGTACAGCACAGGATGACCCGGTCGTTCTGTATCCGCTCCCGGACCGTCTTGATGACGCTCGCGTCGGCGTTCTCGGGAGCGAGCAGCTCCTTCCCGCCCGACGACCGACCGCCCAGCCCGACCGGCGTTCGCCCGCGATGGGTCACCAGCTCGAGCGCGCCCGACTGTACCCCCTCGAGCACCGAACTCGCGCGCTCGATATCGAGGTCCTCGTGGAACACCTCCCGGATCGCTTCCTCGTACATCGGCGTGTCCTCGAGCGCCGACAGCAACCGGTCGTTCGAGATGCGGCCCGACCCCTGATTCTGCCACCGCTTGAGCGCGCCGAACTTCGCGGAGACCTGCGCGAGCCGGAACGCGAGCGCGTCCGAGCGCTTGAGCCCGAGTTCGACGATCGCCTCGACGTGGTCGGGATCGGTCTCCTCGAGCACCTCGATCACCTCGCTGGTCGCGATCGAGTTCGGCACCTCGAGTTCGATCCGGTAGGGATCGGTCTCGAGCCCGACCGACGACCCCGCGCGCTGGCCCAGCAGCGCGGAGAGGATCCGACCGAGCGTCTCGTTCGCCGTGTGGCCGAAGGGTGCGTTGAGCACGATCGTCCGCCCCTGACGCTCGAGCACCAGCCGATCGGCCGTCGGCATCGGCGACTCGCTGTCGATCTGGTCCTCGAGTTGCGTGCAGGCCTCGGTCAGCGTGTACTCGTCAGACGGATACCGGTGCGCGAGTTCCCGCCCGACCGCGGCGGCGTCGGCCCCCGTCTCGAGTTGCGGTTCCGCGACGGCGCGGATCTCGCCGACCTCGCCCGCGACCGCGGCGGGGACGGGGATCTCCTGGCCGATCCACGACGGCACCTCGCCGGCGGGGTCCTCGATCGGGCTGACTTTGACTCGGGCCTCCTCGTCGTCGATCTCGGCGATCCGCCACATCTCGCCGCGCTGGATGAACACCTCGCCCGGCTGGGCGAAGTTCACGACGAACCGTTCGTCCAGGGTCCCGATCTGGCCCCCCGAGGCGATGTCGTGGACCTCGTAGGTCTCCTCGTCGGGGATCATCGAGAGGTTGGCGTAGACGTACTGCCAGGTACCGCCGGTGGTCTCGATGCGGTCCTCGCCCTCGTCGAACCACAGGATCCGATTCCGGTCGAGTTCGGAGATGATCTCGCGGATCGTCCCCTCCGGCACGTTTCGGAACGGGTACGACCGCGTCACGGTCTCGACTGCGTCGTCGACGTACGTATCACCGCGACTCTGGACGATCGCCGGCAACTGATTCGCGACCACGTCCAGACTGCCCTCGTGGATCGCCGCGGGCTCGACCTCGCCGTCGCGGGCCCGGCGAGCGATCGCCAGCGCCTCGAAGGTGTCGTCGGGACGGGTCGTCACGATCGTGCCGCTCGAGACCTCGTCCTGCCGGTGGCCCGCGCGACCGATCCGCTGGAGGAGTCGGGTGACCTGTCGGGGACTCTTGTACTGGATCACGTGATCGACCTGTCCGACGTCGATCCCGAGCTCCATCGAGGACGTACACAGCAGTCCGTCGATTTCGCCGGCCTTGAACCGGTCCTCGACGTCGATCCGGGCCTCCTTCGAGAGCGAGCCGTGGTGGACGCCGATGGGGAGACCGAGTTCCTTGAACCGCGATCCGAGCGCCTCCGCCGTCTGCCGGGTATTGACGAATATCAGCGTCGATTCGTTTCGTTCTACCAAGTCCCGGATCAGCCGGACGTGACTGGCCGTATCCGCCTCGGTCATGAGTTCGCCGGCCAACCGCTCGTCTTCGTCCGTGATCTCGGGCTCGCGGACCGTCACGTCGACGTTGCTCCCCACGTCGATCTCCCGGATCTCGCAGGGGCGACCGCCCGTGAGGAACTGCCCCACCTCCCCGGGATCGCCCACGGTCGCCGAGAGGCCGATCCGCTGGAATCGCCCGGCGAGGTCGTGGAGTCGCTCGAGGCCGATCGCAAGCTGTGCTCCCCGCTTCGATGCCGCGAGTTCGTGGACCTCGTCGATCACGACGTGAGACACGTCCGCAAGGGCCTCGCGCAGCCGCTCGCCCGTGAGCATCGCTTGGAGGGTTTCGGGCGTCGTGACCAGCACGTCCGGGGGGTCTTCGGCCTGCTTCCCGCGCTGGTACTGGGTCGTATCGCCGTGGCGGACGTCGACCTCGAGATCGAGATAGTCGCCCCACCACTCGAGGCGCTCGCGCATGTCGCGGTTGAGCGCTCGCAGCGGGGTGACGTAGAGCGCGCCGAACCCCTCCGGGGGGCCGTCACCTGCCACGAGATGGTCGAAGACGGGCAACATCGCCGTCTCGGTCTTGCCGCTCCCGGTGGGCGCGATCACGAGCGTGTTCTCGCCGGCCGACAGCGGCGGAATCGCCAGTCGCTGCGGTGCCGTCGGCTGGGAGAACCCGCGTTCGGAGAGCGCGCCTCGAACCGTCGAGCCGAGGTGCGTAAACGCCGCGACGTCCCCGTCAGTCATCTGAACGCGCTAGGGACGAACGGCGGATAAGGGCCACGTTTCCGCTGTCTTCGGCGCGGGGGCTCGGCTCACTCCTCGGACTCGGCGTCGGTCTCGTCGTCGGATTCGTCCAGCGTCTCGGTATCGGCGTCGGTGAGGTCCTCCGCGAGGTCTTCGTCGACCGTCATCTCCCCCGGTGCTGGCGGTTCCTCTCGAACGTCGGGCTCGGTGCGCTCTGCGATCTCGTGGTCCGATCGGTCGTCGGCGTATTCGGCGTTGGGTGCCGCCTCGTCGAGTCCAGTACTCTCGCTTTCGTCGTCGCCCTCGATCGCGTCGGTGAGGTCCCTGATATCGGTCGGGACGGCACCACCGGTTCGATTCCGAATCGTATCGATCGATCGGTCGTCGGGAACGGCGTCCGCAGCCAGACTCTGAACGTCGTCGGGAACGATGTCTCCCATTTCGGCCCGAACCTCGTCGACGGACTGGATGGGGACGTCGTCCCGCGGACCGAGTACTCGCATAACGAGGTAGGTAACCACGAGAACCCCGACTGCCCCGAGGAGGTGTCTGACGAGATGCCACCCGGACGAACCGTCGGCCGCGGATCCCGTTTCGGACGCCGAACGCGCTCGATCGCCGGCTGGTGTTCGGACTCTCATTGCTAGCCGTACGCGCTCAGGTGGGAAGTGGGTTCGGGGTGCTCAGGCCGGCACGAATCGACCGAAACGGTGCCGGAATACGACTCGGTCCGTCTCTCGAGCGGCGGCGACGCTCGCCCGTCGCGCGCTAGATCTCGAGGTGTTCGATGCGGGCGTAGCGGCCGGCTCGCCAGCCGGCGACGATCGCGACGGCGGTTCCGACGACGAGCGCGAGCGCGAACCCGCCGAGATAGACCGCGGGGGTCGTCCGGAGCAGCCGCTCGAAGCCGAGGACGGACGCCGCGAACCCGTTGAGGGCGAACACGACCGCGGGCGTCGCGGCGAGGCCGACGAGGCCGCCGAGCAGGCCGATGGCGAGGCCCTGCGAACCGATCGTTCCCGCGAGGAGCGGCCGAGAGAGGCCGATGGCCCGGAGCGCCGCGAGTTGCTCGCGCTGTTGGCGGGCCACGAGCGCGAACAGGTTCGCGGTCAGGACGACGCCGCCGACGACCGCGAGGCCGACCAGCGTGGCCCCGCTGGCGAGGACGATCGTTCGCTCCTCGATCATCGAGGAAACCTGTTCGTCGCGGGTTCTGACGTCGTATTCGGGGTACTCCTCGCGCAACTCGCTCGCGACGACGGCCCGATCGGCGTCGTCCGTCACGTCGGCGGTGATGAACGTCGCCCGGTCGGTACCCGACGTGCCGGCGACGGCCTGCAGGTCGCCCAGTGGCACCGTCACCGTCGGCGACCCGAGATACTGCGAGTAATAGTCGGAGATCCCGACGACGGTGAACTCGTGTGTCAGTGCCGTCCGTCTGCTGGCTCCGACGTGGATCGTATCACCGACGGAGACGTTCAGTCCGTCGGCGACTCGCGGATCGAGTACGATCTCGTTCATCTCCGGCTCCTCGGGCGGCGGTGTGGCAGCGGTCTCCGCGTCGACCTGGAACCCCCGTCCCTCCCGAAAGTCGAACCCGTCGTGGGTCTCCTGAACGCCGACTGCGGGCCTGCGTTCCAGGGCCGATTCGTTCGGGCCGACGTAGACGTCGTACATCGCGATCGGGGAGGCGCTCTGAATGTCGTCCCGCGCGGTGATCGCCGTGGACTTGGCGTGTGCACCCACGATCGGGTTTTCGGTCCCGCTCGCGGCCGGATCGACCGGGTCGCTCGAGATCCAGATGTCCCGGTCGGCCCTGTCTAATCCCCGTTCTCCCTTCTCGACGACGCCGACGCCGAGACTCGCGAGCACCGTCACCGAGAGCACGGCCAGCGCGACCGCGAGGACGGTCATCGCGGTTCGGCCGGGCGACCGCCGGAGCTGTGCGACGGCGACGCCGACGACCGCGCGCGTTCGAATCGCGATCTCACGCATCGTCATCGGTTCACCTCCTCGAGGACGGACGTTCGCGCGGCGACGGCCAGCGGGTACGGAACGGCGACCAGTCCCGAGAAGAGCGCGACGGCGATCGCGTACGGCGCGAACAGCGGATGGAAGTGGGCGACCGCTCCCGGGGCGACGGTCCCGCCGGCGATCGTATTGACACCGACGATCCCGACCATCCCGAGGCCGATCCCCGCGACCGATCCCACCAGCGTCGTGATCACCGTCGACACTGCGACGACGGCGAGCCGGCTGTAGGTCGGAAAGCCGACCGACTCGAGGACGGCGAGCATCCGACGGTCCTCGTCGACGGTCATCCCCATGGTCGTCGCGACGAACGACGCACAGATCGTCACGCCGACCAGCAGGGCGAGCACGCTCGTCGCGAACGCCAGCCCGTCGTCGAACAGCGACGACGGATCGGTCTCCCCGGCGACCTCGACTGCGGCGGCCGGATACGCATCGGTAGCGGCCGACTGGGCCGCCCGGGATTCGCCCCAGACGAGCACCCGATCGGCGAGTTGCCCGTCGTCGGCACCCGACACGGACTGGAGCTCGCTCAGGTGGACGAGCGCGATCGGCGCGTCGGAGCCGCTCGCCCCCTCGTCCGCGACGGCCGTCACCCGCACCGAGGGAGCGGCGCTACTCGTCCGCCCGCCCGGACCCGTCGAGACCGCGAGCTCGTCGCCCGGAGACGCACCGAGTCGCTCCGCCGCGGTCGACGAGAGCACGATTTCACCGGTCCGTGGACCGCTGTACGACCCGTTCGCGTAGTGGGGGTCGCCCGACTCGAGATCGGCCGTCGACAGGCCGGCGACGGTCCGCGACTCGTCGTCCGGAACGACACCGACCAGACGGACGGTTCGGGGCTCGCCGTCCGAGGACTCGAGCTGTCCCGTCTCGAGCAACACCGGCGACGCGTGTTCGACGCCGTCGTGCGACCGAATCGTCGCGGCCTGATCGTTGGTCGCGCCGAGGCGCGGTCCCTCGACTCCGTCGACGGACGAGAGCGTGCCGCCCTCCTCGGGCGTAATACGGACGTCGGCGTCGTCCTGATTCGCTACGCCGCCGCCGGCGAGCGCCAGTGCGATCCCCGTCACGACGACCAGCAGCGCGATCGTCAGCGCGACGGCGGCGATCGTCGACGCGATTCGGCTCACCGTCGTTCGCGTCGCTCGCCGCCACCATCTGGAGAGCGTCAGTCCGACGATGCCCCGCCAGCGCGCCCGTCGGCCCGAACCGACGTCGTCGGGCAGTTCGTCGCCCTCATCTGACATCGTCCACCCGTCCGTCACACAGCGTGATCACGCGATCCGCGACGTCGAGGGTCGCCTCGTCGTGCGACGCGACCACCACCGCCCGATCGCGTCCGATGTCGGTCAATAACTCGAGGACCGCCGTCCCGGTCGCCGTGTCGAGCTCGCCCGTCGGCTCGTCGGCGACGATCACGTCCGGGTCCGTCGCCAGCGCCCGTGCGATCGCGACCCGCTGTCGTTCGCCGCCGCTGAGCTCGCCGGGGCGGTGCGTACTGCGATCCCCGAGGCCGACGTCGTGCAGCAGGTTCGTCGCCCGCTCTCGCCGGTCCGATCGCGGGAGACCGGACTGGACGAGCGGCAACGCGACGTTCGCACGCGCGGACAGCGACGGCAACAGATGGAACCGCTGGAACACGATTCCGATGTGGTGTCGCCGCACCCGCGTCCGTTCCGCGTCCGACAGCGCCGCGATGTCGGTCCCTCGCAGTTCGACCCTGCCGGCCGTCGGGACGAGCAGCCCCGCGACCGCGTGTAACACCGTCGACTTCCCGCTTCCGCTCGGCCCCTCGAGCCCGACCGTCGTCCCCATCGGGACCTCGATGGAGACGTCTCGAAGCGCGGTCACCGTCCGCTCGTCGCTCGAGCGGAGTCGGCCGCCGCTCGCTCCGTATTCGTGGGTTACCCCGTCGAGACGAACGGCCGTCGTCGATTCGCGTTCACCCGCCCGATCCCGCACCGGCGATCGCGAACCGCGTACTGTGTGGTTGAACATCCCCAACGGTCTCACTCCGATCGAACGCCACACCGACTCATTGTTTCGACCCGGTTACCCCACTCAGACGACTGCTAATCGGTTTCCCGCGATCAGGATCGAACCACAGTCGACGGCGATAGTGTGGAGTCAGCGACTGTCCCTCCCGTCGAACCTCCTTCGAGCGTTCGAGGGGGCACCGCTACGGTAGGGACGCGTTGTGCGCTGAACCGGCACTGAAACGGGCGCGTACACGTTAGCGACCGATCACGTCGTCTCGCCACCGTGTCCGAGTCGGCGACCGGCTCGCCGAATCGGACTCGAGACGAAGACGCCGCTGAGGACCAGCAGTCCTGAAACGCAGCCGTTACTGACCCAAACGATTTCCACGGGCACCTCGAAGACGAACAACGAGATGGCGGTACACGCGACCTCGATCGAGCGGATCGAACGGAGGCCGATATCCCGGTCTCCAGAACCGGACTCGGCCGCGGCCGACGCCGGCCCGATTTCCCGCCCATGAATCCACGCTACGTCGACGCCGCGATCGACCTCGCGTACGGGGTGTTGATCTTCGTCTCTATCGTCCTGATCGTGTACGCCGGGACCGAGATCGGCCTCGCGTTCGGGTTCGGCGTATTGGTCTCTTACGCGCTCCACGTCGTCTGGAAGATGGCTCGGTTCGATCCGGACTGGATGACGACGGCCGTCGAGGAAACGGTCGAAGAGACGGTCGAGCAGACGATCGAGGAAACCGTCAGGAAGCAGGTGGAACCGGTACGAGAGCACGTGGAAACGGTCGAGAAACGGGTCGACCGACGGCCGCGCGAAGACGAGGTCGAGGAACTCATCGAAGACACCGCCGACGGCGACGCGCACGGTCGGTCCGATCCCTGAACCGACGTCGCCGAGTCGTGCACCCGTCACGATCGCATTCGCATCGAACAGCCGCTACCGGTTCGCGGAAGCGCCGCGAACGGTTGTCACGACGATCCGGGGGGCACAGTCTTATGGGCCTCACCATCCTACGTCAGCGAGTAGATAGTATGGTCACGGTGCTGCTTTTCGTCGGCGTCTTCGTCGCGATCTTCGTCGGGTACAACATCGGCGGCGCCACGACGGGACCGGCGTTCGGCCCCGCGGTCGGTGCCAACGCACTATCCAAGTCGAGCGCTGGGGCACTGATGACCGTCTTCTTCTTCGTCGGCGCGTGGACGATCGGCCGCCGCGTCGTCGACACGCTCGGGAGGGATCTGGTCGCCGATCCGGGCATCTTCACGCTGGAAGCCAGTATCGGCGTCCTCTTTTTCATCGGGCTGGCGCTGTTCGTCGGCAACTTCTTCGGGGTTCCGGCATCGACGTCGATGACCGCCGTCGGCGCGATTGCGGGACTCGCGCTCGCGGGCGGGGAACTGAACTTGGCCGTGATGGGCGAAATCGCCATCTGGTGGATCGTCGCCCCCTTCATCGGCTTCTGGGTCTCGCTGATCATCGGCCGGTACTTCTACGCGTTCCTCAACCGGCGGGTCGCGATGGTTCGGAGCGAGGGTCCCCTGATCGAACTCGACCGCTCCGGGCTCGTCCCGCTGCCCGTTCCGAGTCAGACCACGACCCGGCGCGAACTCGGCGGCGTGGCGACCGTCATCGTGATCGGCTGTGTGATGGCGTTCAGTTCCGGCACCTCGAACATCGCCAACGCGATCGCCCCGCTGGTCGGTAGCGGCGCGCTCGAGATGAACCCCGCAATCATCATCGGCTGTCTCGCGGTCGGTATCGGGACGTTCACCATCGCCCGACGCACCCTCGAGACGATGGGAAACGACCTCACCGAGCTCCCACTGACGGCCGCCATCGTCGTCGCGACCGTGAGCGCCACGCTCGTCACGTTCCTGTCGTTCATCGGTATTCCAGCGAGCTTCGTCATCATCGCGACGATGTCCATCATCGGCCTCGGATGGGGTCGCGCGACTCGCCCGATCACGGTCTCGGAAGCCGTGCGCGGCGACGAACGGACACCGGTGTCGGTCGGCGCACTGACCGCCGACGAGGAGGGCGAATCGATTCCGCCGATCGGCGAAGAGACCCCCGCCGACATCCCGAGCGCAGCGGATCTGTTCGATCCGGCGACGACCGCTCGAGTCGTCCTGATGCAGAACGTCGTCCCGGTGATCGCGACGGGGGGTGCGTACCTGACCTTCCGGTTCGTTCCCGTCTTCGGCATCTGACCGCGATGGCGAGCGACGAGACACCGCTCGAGATCGGTGCGTGAATGCGAGATCCCACGTCCGCTGGACCCTCGTACCCGCAAGATACTCGCGGTAAGTGCGTGTCCGAATGGCCGAAAACAGTGGTCGCAACTCGGATTTCGGAAGGGTTATCCCGCATCCGGATCTACGTTCGTTTGTAATGGCACACGGTAAAGTTGATTTCTTCAACGACACAGGCGGCTACGGTTTCATTTCGACTGACGACGGCGATCTCGACGACGACGAGGACGTCTTCTTCCACATGGAGGACGTCGGCGGCGAGGATCTGACGGAAGGGACGGAGGTCGAGTTCGATATCGAGTCCTCACCGAAGGGGCCTCGCGCGGCGAACGTCGTCCGTCAAGAGTAACACATCCGTCGCTCACGGCGACGACTACCGACTTTGTTTTTTACACACCCACGCATCTAGCCGTGCTGTTCGTATACTCTGCACTCGCTCTTTCGGCCCGAGGGGCTCCCTCCGAAACTCCGAATCCGCGACGGCGAGATGGTCGCCGTTCGAACGAGTTCACCGTGATCACCGAATCACGAACGGTCACCCGGTCGACGACGATGGCGGAATGTCTTACGGAGAGCGAGGAGTGTGCGCTCGCGTCGTGCTGTGACGCTGTCTCCACATCCCGTTCCTACCGTACGCGACCGTCAACGGTCCGTTCATCCCGTACTCGTTCGAGCACACGATCACGTCGCTCTCCCTCGAATAGCTCGCCGGTCGTCTGATGCATCATACACCTGTCTGACACACCTCCAGCGATTGATTCAACATCTGAAACTGTGATTGGAACAGGAGTTCCGAAGCGTGTAGAGAGAGGCCATCTCCGTCGTGATACTGCCAACCGTTGCACTCGTAGCGACCGAGGTACTCGTCGTCCTCGGGGCCGAGCGCACAGTTTTGGACGTCCACGCCGTCTCCGAGCGTCACCTCGTCACCCAACCGCCCGAACGATTCGATCAGCGCCTCGCGTGGATCTGCTCGAGTCCACGACTGAGTTTCGTCGTCGCGTTCCTCGAGGAAGTCGACGGACTCACCGTCGGTAGGCTCCGGGAAGGTGCTCATCGGCCTCGAGACACCTCCTGAACGTCGTGTGGTCCGTTTACACAGACTCGGCGGGGGATACCGCCGGCTGATATCTCGGTGACCATGCGGCCACCGCAGTGAGGACAATGCCGGTTCACGCGGCCCACCCCCTATGGATATCTCTGCTACAGAATCCGCAAGCGGGCGCGGACCGCCGTTTTGTATCGAGTTCCAATCCAAATTTTGCGCCGTCTCAGATCGGGTGAAATCGAAAGACGGCGGTCTATTCAAGGTCAGCCGTACTTCGACACGAGAAGGAGTCCGCCCTCCCCGATTTGAACGGGGGGCAAGTCGATCTACAGTCGACTGCTCTACCAGTCTGAGCTAAGGGCGGGCACTCAAACGTAGCCGCCGTGGTGCACATAAGGGTTATTATTCGAGACGACACTGACGTGTCAATAACTACGAACGGCAGAATGATTGATAAAGGAGGCGTAACAACAACGGGGTAACTCGCCCATGAGCAAGATCACGTTCCGCGCCGACGACGACCTCGTCGAGCAACTCGAGGGGCTCGAGATCTCCAAGAGCGAAGCGATGCGCGAGGCGCTTCGCTCCTATCTCGAGGACGGAGATATGGCCCAGAGCGGTGCCTCGGGGTCGGATACGGAACGTGACGACGAGGGCGTGATCGACGAACTGGTTCGCGAACGGGTCGACGAGCGGATCGCGACCCGTCTTCGGGAGCTCGGACTCGACGGTGCGCGCTCGCGTGCGCACGGCTCGAGCCCGGCGCGCGATCCACAGGACGTCAACGTCACGATCTCGCTCGAGGGGGCGACGACCCAGTCGGAGGAACAGGTTCGGGTCGACAGCGGTCACGCGCGTGAGACAAGTGACGGACACCAGGGGCCGAGACAGTCGCAGGGACCGGCGGACGCGGCGAGCGAGGGCGGTGTGCAGTGCAACCAGTGTGGCGACCACATGAACGGAGATCACGTCTACTGTCCCAACTGCGGCGAGAAGGCGTCACGACGCCTGTTCTGTGACTGCGGCGACGAGATTCGGTCCGACTGGTCGTTCTGTCCGGGCTGTGGTCGTCGAACGCCCGCAGCAGATGTCCTCGAGTCGAACGGTTCCCAGTACTGACCAGTGTAAGACGAAGACAGTCACGTCCGACGAAAGCTTTATTATCTATGCCGGACATCCCACTATTCGCGTAAGACGGATTGTCTTACACCCGTCGACGAGACGGAAAATCGCCCGATGTCGGGCGGTTTCGTCGTAAGACACGCCGCGTCTGACAGGGGCGCGCCACCGTCTTACCCAACGGGGAATACAAACCATGGAGCGTGTGACACTGCGAATCCCGAAACAGCAGATCGAGGAAGTAGAGCAACTGGTCGACTCGGGCGAGTTTCCGAACCGGAGCGAAGCGATCCGGTCGGCCGTCCGTGAGATGATCAACGAACAACAGGACGCGCCGAACGAGCAGTCCGGCAAACGCAACTGGGCCAAGGTGTAACAATGCAGGATATCGTTCAGGACGCCTTAGAGAACGCGGAGGAAGAGTCCCGGGACATGGGCGACGTCTCGATGGACGACGACGAGTTCGGCGAACCCCGAATCGTCATCGTCGGTTGCGGCGGAGCCGGAAACAACACGATCAACCGGTTGTACAACATCGGCGTCGACGGTGCCGACACCGTTGCGATCAACACGGACAAGCAACACCTCAAGATGATCGAGGCCGACACGAAGATCCTCGTCGGCAAATCCCTCACCAACGGGCTCGGTGCCGGCGGCGACCCCTCGATGGGCGAGCGCGCGACCGAGATGGCCCAGGGAACGATCAAAGAGGTCCTCGGCGACGCGGACCTCGTCTTCGTGACCGCCGGGATGGGCGGTGGCACCGGCACGGGTGCTGCCCCCGTCGTCTCGGAAATCGCGAAAGAACAGGGTGCGATCGTCGTCGGAATGGTCTCGACGCCGTTCAACGTCGAGCGCGCCCGCACGGTGAAAGCCGAGGAAGGGCTCGAGAAGCTGCGCGAGCAGGCCGACTCGATCATCGTGCTGGACAACAACCGACTGCTCGATTACGTCCCGAATCTGCCGATCGGGAAGGCGTTCTCGGTGATGGACCAGATCATCGCCGAGACCGTCAAGGGGATCTCGGAGACGATCACCCAGCCGTCGCTGATCAACCTGGACTACGCGGACATGTCCACGATCATGAATCAGGGCGGCGTCGCAGTGATGCTCGTCGGCGAAACCCAGGACACGAACAAGACCGACGAAGTCGTCAAGGACGCGATGAATCACCCGCTACTCGACGTCGATTACCGCGGTGCGTCGGGCGGGCTCGTCCACATCACCGGCGGACCCGACCTCACGCTGAAAGAGGCCGAGGGCATCGCCGACAACATCACCGAGCGCCTCGAGGCCTCGGCGAACGTCATCTGGGGCGCCCGGATCCAGGAGAGCTACAAGGGCAAGGTGCGGGTCATGGCCATCATGACCGGCGTCCAGAGCGCACAGGTGCTCGGACCGACGACCCAGAAGCAGGCCGACAAGTCCCGCCAGAGCATCGAGGGAGTCAACGACGCCGAGTTCGACGCGAGCAAGAACGTCGAAAACGCGACCCCCGAGTACGGCGCACAGAGCGACGGTGGCCACAACGAGGTCGACAAACAGAACGGCGTCGACGTGATCCGGTAATCGGATCGCGACGGCGATCGATCGCGGCGCGGACACACTGTTGACACACCGCTGGCGTTTCGATCGGTACCCGCCTGCCGTCCCGCTTTTCATCGATTCCCGTCGCACGTACCGATAGTCGTCACGCTCTGTTCGCGTCGGACTATCGGAACCCGAAGCGTCGAGACGCGCTACGCCTCACCGACGTTTACAGCTGTATACGGCAGACAAACGGTTCAGAATGAGGGAATGTGCTGAGAGAGAGAGCGACGGCACCGAATCAGACCAGCGACTCGAGCAGCGAGCACTTCCGGCAGACCTCTCGAGTGGTCGTCGACCCGCACTCGACGCACTCCTGAAGGTCGGCCCCGTCGTCGCCGGCGTACTTTTCGGCCGCGATGTCCGCGAGTTCCTCGTAGCCGGAGAGGATCGAGTGGCGAGTCCCGGGGTGGTTCTCCTCGAGGTCGTAGATGAGCTGCTGGATCTCGCCGCGGTAGGCTTCGCTCGCGTGGGGGCACTCGGTGATGTGTGCGGGGAGGTCGTCGATGTGAGCGTAGAGGGCGACCTCCTTCTCGGGAACGTCCCGCAGCGGTTTCGCCCGCGGGACGAACTCGTCTTGCTCCTCGCGCTCGGAAATCGGGCCGAGGCTGGCGTCGAAGTGTTTCGCCATCTGCTCGACGTCGCCCTCGAGGATATTCATCAGCGCGGTCTGGGCCTCGTCGTCGAGGTTGTGGCCCGTCAGGAGGAGGTCAGCCTCGAGTTCCTCGGCGTATTTCGAGAGGAGATCGCGCCGGAACACGCCGCAGTAGGCGCAGGCGGCCATGTTCTCGGGGTCGTCCTCGACGACGTCGTCCATCCGGACGCCGAACTCGTCCTCGTAGCTGACGAGTTCGTGGGGGATTCCGAGGTCGTCGGTGAGGTCGACGCACGCCTCGACGGATTTGTCGCGATAGCCCTCGATCCCCTCGTGAATCGTCAGTCCGACGAGTTCGATGCGGGGGTCGTCGTCGAACGTGTCGTGGAGGATCTGCGTGAGGACGACGCTGTCCTTGCCGCCGGAGAGCCCGATCACCCACGTCTGGGGGTTCTCGGGCGTCGCGTCGTGCGGGACGAGATCGTCCCGTCGGACTCGGCGGCGCACCCGCTTTTCGACCGACTCGCGGAAGTGATCGTCACAGAGGTGTGCCCCGGAGTAGGCGGCGTGCATGACCGCCTCCTCGTTGCACCGGTTACAGTCCATTAGCGGATGGATTGCCGTCGGACGCGTATGTCCGTTTCGTCTCCACAGCAGTTCCGCCCGCGAGACCACGTTCCCCCGCTCGAGGTCGATCTCTCGGAGGCGACGACAAATCGTGTCAGTCGAAACGTATTACGGCTGGCCGCGAGATGCCGAGGTATGGTGATCTACGAGCGAACGCCGTCGGCGGACTATCGGCACATCGACGAGTTCGACGGCGGGTTCGGTTGGCTCGCCCATCCCGACGAAGCCGGGCTACGGGCGAGTCACGCACTCCGCGGCGACGAGGGTGGCGTCTGGCTGTTCGACCCGCTCGAAGCCCCGGGAATCGACGACGAGATCGAAGCGCTCGGCGAGGTCGCCGGCGTGGTCGTCTGTTCGGCATACCACGCTCGCGACGCCGATCGGTTCGCTCGTCGGTTCGACGTTCCCGTCTCCGTCCCGACGTGGCTCGAGCGGGTCCCCGAGCGGATCGACGCGCCGCTGGAGCGGTTCGAGGGTGGACTCGCGGATTCGGGGTTTCGCGTCCGCGAAGTGAGCCCGGTCCCGGGCTGGTCCGAAGCGATCGCGTACCGACGGTCCGATGGCACGCTATACGTGCCGGATCTCCTCGGGACCGCGCCGCCGTATCTCGCCGGCGACGAACGGCTCGCGGTGTACCTGTTGCTTCGGCCGGTCGTTCCGACGGGCGTCTTCGAGGGGATCGCGCCCGAACGGATTCTCCTCGGTCACGGAACCGGTATTTTCACCGACGCTGCGAGCGTCCTCGGCGAGGCGCTCGCGACTGCACGACCTGGATTCCCGCGCGCCCTGCTCGAGGGCGGTTCCCAACTACGCGCACTGCTCGACGCGCTCTGAGCGGGTCGCCGTCGATGCGACGGCGAACGGATTCAGGCGGGGATCGGTTTTCGCTCTTCGACGGCGTCGGATCCGTCCTCGAGCGCGGCGAGCAGGAGGTCGACGTAGCGGTCGCGTCCGGGAGCGGAGAACAGTTCGTGGCCGCCGTTGTAGAGGACGACGTGTTCGGCGGGGACTCGTTCGCCGATCGGCCGCAGGCTGACGACGGGATCGCGAAGCGAGCAGAAGACGACCGCGTCGTGGTCGATCGTCAGCAGCTCCGACTGTGCGCGGCGGGTTTCCCGGACGAACGCGGGCGAGATCCACGACGGCGTCGTCTCGATCTGGTGGTCGGTCGCCCGCTCGCCCAGCGCCTCCCGATCGAGGTCGCCGATCGGGAGACACGGGAACGAGGTCGGGAGTTTCGACACCGCCTCGAGAACCGGCTCCGGGAAGCCCTCGCCGTAGCCCCACCACGGACTCAGGTAGACGTGGTTGTCCGCACCGTCGAGTGCCTGTGCGACGAGGGAGCCCGCGCTGTGGCCCAGCAGCTGGTACGCCTCGAGGTCGCGGACGTACTCGGCGACCGGCTCGAGCCAGTCGGCTTTGAAATCGTCGATGTTCGTGGGGAGTTCGAACGCGTGAACGCGGTAGCCGGCCTCGGTCAACTGCCCGATGAGCCAGCTCACGTTCTCGTGGGTCCAGCGGTTGCCCCACCCCATGACGAAGACGAGTTCCTCGTCACCGTCGTCGTTGAAGATCCGGTGTCGCATGGGATTCGGTTCACCGCGAACTACTAAAAAACCTGATCTCTAGACGCGACGATCGAGACGATCGCGGCTACGAGACGGCAGGTCACGGACCCGGACCGGTCGCTCACGCGCCGGGCTGCCGTCGGAACACACACGCGGCCCAACTGAAAGCGATTTGCACGTCGAGGTCCAACGGCGACCAATGAGTGGATTTGACCGCAGTGACGCGGTCGACCGCCTCGAGGAGATCGTCGACACAGTCGCGAACGAGCGGATGCCGGTGCCCGTCCGCGAGGTCTGGGCCTTCGGCGACGTCGCGCTCGGGCTCGACCCCGTCGAGCGACTGGACGTCTACGTGACGAAGGACATTCTGCTGCGCGACGACAGCGAGCCCGCGTCCGCGAGTACCGCACCTGGCGAGTCGGACCCGCGGGATCCCGAAACCGAATTCCGCGAGTCGCACGGGATCGAAGGCGTCGGGAAATCCGTTCGAGCGGACTGGGCTCGCGACCATCCCGACTACCTTCGGGCCAACGCGAACGGCCACGCCGCGCCCGAGCAGTGTCTCGCCGCCCACCTCCTCGCGGACGACGAACCGATCCACCTCGAGGTCTGTAACGCGCCGTTCGAGGACAACGTCACCCAGCGGTTGCGCGGCGCGCAACTGCGGGACGACTACACCCAGTTGCTCGATCCGCGAGGGGTCTGCCTCCGGGCCGAGGGAACGAGAAGCGACGAGGCGTTCCGGAAGCTCCGCGAGGGCGAACTGGCGCTGCCGACGCTGTCCGCCGCCCTCGAGATGCTCGGACTGGACGACGACGAGGCCGAGACGGCGGCCCGGGAACTCCACGCGTGGCGAGAACAGCAAGACGGTGCGACGGTTCGCGGCGATATAGTCTAACCCGACTGGGGGTTCAACCGTCGACCCGGCTATCGCGTAGATCCGCGACCGTTTCCCGAAGCCGATCCAGCTGAGCCGCGATCGTCTCGCGGTCGGCGCGAACGACGCCGCGTTCTCGGTCGTACTCGACCAATCCGGCGTCCTCGAGTTTCGGCAGGTGGACGTGGCGCAGTTCCGTCGCGACGGTCCGCCGGTCGGGATCGTCCGACGTCCCCTCCCGCGTTCGATCCACGATGTAGTCGGCGATCTCCACGTGGTCGAGCTGCACCGCGTCCGTTCGCATCGCGTACCGACAGACAGATCGGCGGTACGGGTCGCTCAACGCGGCGAACGCTCGCCCGATCGGAGTCGGTTCTTCTGCCGCCGTCCCGTCCTGGTAGTTCATCGTTCACCAATGGAGGACCGCATCGGATAGGTGCGGCGCGGCAGTATTCACGCTGTTTTTAAGCATCCTTCGTGAGGGTCCGGCCGAAACGGGGAAACCTTCCGACCTCCTACGAGCGATATCTCCCGATGCTGCTCGCTACGCTCTTGGTCGATTATCCGATTCTCCGCGAGACCTTGTCGAACGCTCCCGGCGTGACTCTCACGTGGGAACAGTCGGACCTCACTGGCGACGGCGACCACCGAATGCTCGTCTGGGTCGACGGCAGTGACGACGAGATAGCGGCCTTCGAAGCGGGTCTCGATGTAGACCCGACCGTCGCCGAGTCGCTGCAGGAAATCGCGTTCGGCGACCGCTGGCTCTACCAACTCGAGTTGACGTCCGCGGGCAAGGCGACGAGCGTCTACCCGACCGTAATCAAGGAGGGTGGCGTCTTACAGGAGGTGACCGCGACAGACGAGGGGTGGTTCTTTCGCGTCGCGTTCCCCAGCAACGAGGCGCTCGAGCGGTTCCACGCGTTCTTTCTCGAACGCGACCTCGAGGTCGACGTCCGGAAGCTACGCGATACACGCGAGACCGCCGACAGCGGTGACACCCGCTCGCAGTTCGGGGTGACGAACCGGCAGCGCGAGGCCCTCGTCGCCGCGGTCGACGCGGGCTATCTCGACATTCCCCAGTCCTGTTCACTGGCCGAACTCGGCGAGCGACTCGACATCTCCCAGAACGCGGCGTCGGAGCGGTTCCGTCGCGGCGTCAGAACGCTCATCGAGAACACGGTGTATTCGGACGATCGGTCGCTGTAGATCCGGCGGGTCAGACCTCGGGCCGGTCGGCCGCCGAGTTCACTCCTCGGATGCGGTGCCGGGAATCGAGATCGGCTCCGAGGGCCTTGTAACGAGCCACGCCGGGACGACTCGCGTGAGGACGACCATGCCGGTCAGTTCCACGAGCGTCTGCGTGACGACCACTGCCGGTGCGAGTTCGTAGCCCGCCGGCAGTGCGAGCGCGAGCGGAAGCACGACCAGCGAGTTCCGCGTGACGGACGTAAAGACGAGCGCGCGGCTTTCACCGACGTCCATCCGGAGGATCCGGGCCCCGACCCGCCCGAGCAGCGGCATGACGACGAGGAACGCGACGTATACCGGGACGACGGACGCGATCTGTCCGATCGAGTCCTGAACGCGCGGGAACTGCGAGGCGATCACGACCAGCAGGGTCGCGGCCATCATCGGGACCGGCAGCCACCCCATCGCCGACTGCCATCGGCGGGCGGTCCCCGACCGCGTCGCACCCAGTTCGGTGAGCCACGCGAGCGTCAGCGGCAGGACGATGAGGGTGAGGAACGCCTCGAGGAACGGCTCGGGGTCGACGACGGACGCGATCTGACTCCCCATGAACAGCCAGAGGTAGACCGGCAGGAGGAGCAACTGCAGGATCAAGAGCGCTGGCGTCGCGGCAGTGATCTGCTCGGCGTCCCCGTCAGCGAGGTCGGTAAACGGGATCACGTAGTCGATACACGGCGTCAGCAACACCATGAACGCGCCGACGAGGAGCACCGGCTCCCGCGGGAGGAACCGGGTGAGTCCGTAGACGACGACCGGGACGACGAGGAAGTTCATCCCGAGTGCGCCGGCCATGAACCGACCGTTCGTGAAGGCCTCGCGAAATCGGACGAACGGAATCTCGAGGAAAGTCACGTACAGCAGTACCGCCAGGACGGGAGTGATGAGTCGCTCGAAGAGCGGCGCAGTGGCCGGTTTCCCCGCACCGATGCCGACGGCGAGGGCGACCGCGACCGCATACATGGCGACCTGGTGGCGTTGTATCCACTCCTTCGAGCGCATTATCCGAGTATCGGCCCGAGATCCTAAATCAGCCGCGGTCTCACACGGATTCGAACGACGGCGCGGGCGACGCGTAGCGAAGAGTGTCAGACGGCCGTTCGCTGTCGGAGCCGCGGGCGACACTTCCTGGGTCAGGGTCGACGGATCAGGAGATATCGATCCGTTGGAACCACAACTGAGCCGCGACGAGGAAGCTGACGGTCATGGCCAGGAGGATTCCCGCGCCGACGAGGTCGTAGCTCCCGTCGATGAGGACCGCGTTGGGATCGTAGTAGCGCATCGGCGCGATCGCGCCGATCGCCTCGGCGTCGGTCCCGGTCAGTAACGATTCGGAGAGGAACAGTGCAAACGTGACGCCCAGCGCGACGCGCTGGGCGATCGCCGCTCGATCGAAGATAACGGACGCGAACAGGCCGATCCCGGCGCAGGCGAAGAGATACGGGATCGAAAGCAGGTGGACCGCGAGCACGTCCGCGGCCCCAATGGGGTGGCCGATCAGGCGAGCGCCGACGTAGACGACGATCGGCGGCAGGAGGTTCGCTCCGACGATCGGGACCGCCATCGCGGCGAATCGCTCGCCGACCACTCGCGATCGGGAGATCGGCATCGCGAGCACCACGTCCATCCGCCCGCGGTCGACGTCGTCGGCGATCGTCCCCGCCGTGGCGTAGGCCAGATAGAGGCCGAGCAGGATGATCCACCCGAACGTGTAGAGTTCGAACGAGAGGAATCCGCCGAGACTCGCCATCGTCCGCACGCCCATCACCTGCAGGATCGGTTCCGGATAGGCCGCGAGCAACTGATCGAGATCGACCTCCGCCTCGAACGAGGGATAGACCCAGATGACCATCGCGGCGAGCAGAGACAGGCCGATCGAGAGGTAGATGCTGCCGCGAATCCGGCGGCGGCCGTCGTACCGCGTCAGCTCAAACATCGTTCTCACCGCCCTTACCGCTCGAACCACTCTCACCACTCGCATCAGTACCAGCGGCCACGCGGTCGTCCCCGTCCGAGCCAACGTCGCCCCCATCGTCACCGTAAAACCGCATGAATACGTCCTCGAGCGGCGCTTCCTCGATCGAGAGATCCAATACCCGGGACTCCCGGAGCCGGTCGAGCAAGACGTTGACGTCGCCGGTGAACGTAAACGCCCGTTCGCTCCCCCGAGGGACGTCGTCCGTCTCCGAGTTCGGACCGGCGGCCGTCTCGAGGTCGTGAACCCCGTCGATCTCGAGGGCCGCCGGCGGGATCGGCTCCGCGGTGCGCAGGCGAACGAGCTTGCCGCTCCTGTCCAGCAGCGACTCGACGGGTTCGACCGCGACCAGTCGTCCGTTCCGGATGATACCGACCCGGTCGCAGAGTCGACGCACCTCGCTCAGGATGTGCGAGGAGAAAAATACCGTCAGGCCCCGCTCCCGTTCGGCCCGGACGAACTCGTTGAACCGCTGTTGCAACAGCGGGTCGAGGCCGCTGGTCGGCTCGTCCAGGATCACCAGGTCGGGATCGTGCATAAAGGTCGTCACGAGCCCCAGCTTCTGGACGTTTCCGCGCGAATACTCGCGGATCTCGCGATCCAGCGGCGGGTCGAACAGCTCGAGCAACTCCGCGCTGCGCTCGTCGCCTTTGATCGACGCGTGCAACTCGAGGACCGCTCGTCCGGTCGCCGTCTCGTCGAACGCCGGGCTGTCGGGGAGGTAGCCGAGCCGGCGCTTGACCGTGAGAAGTTGCTCCTCGTCGGTGACGTCGTGGCCCAGCAGGCGCGCCGTTCCGGCAGTCGGCGAGAGCAATCCGAGCAGCGTGCGGATCGTCGTCGTCTTCCCCGCCCCGTTGGGCCCGAGGTACCCGAAGATCTCCCCGCGCTCGACGTCGAACGTGACGTCGTCGTTGGCGAGCACCTCGCCGTAGTCTTTCGTCAATCCCTCGAGTTCGATCGCGGCCATACGGTCGTTTCACCGGGATACCATATCGATGTAGTGGTCCCCCTCGAAGACGAGGGAGACCGAGATGGAAAATAAGCGGGCGGGACCGTCGTCCGCTCTCACTCACCCGAGCATGACGCCCATCATCTGCTCGGCGACGTACTCGCCGTCGATCTTGTAGTGGGCTTGCCGGATCGCTTCGGTCTCCCAGCGATGCTCTTCGAGGAACCGAACGGCGTCCTGATTCGTCGCGGGAAGGCTCTGATACACTTTCTCGTAGCCGTTGGACGATGCCCACTCGAGACCGCGTTCCATGAGGTGACTGCCGATCCCGTGGCCGCGGTACGCCTCGAGCACGCCGATCGTGAGTTCGGCGGTGTGCGCGAGTTTCTCGTAGTTCGGAGCCCGGAGCTGGACCCAGCCGACGACGTCGTCGTCGACGGTCGCGACGAAGAAGATTCGGGATTCGATGTCGTTGTGCCGGAAGACCACCTCCTCGTGGTCCAGCAGGTCGACGACGGTCTCCGCGACGAGATAGTCGTTCTGCTCGGCGACGTTGCGCATGACGCCGACGAGTCCCCTGAGGTCGCCCTGTTCGGCCGGTCGAATGGCGAACGTGAGATCGTCGGTCGTGTAGTTCGTTTCGATGCCAGTATCGATCGCGATCCGGAGGTGCCCGTCTCCTTCGTCGAGGAACTCCTCCTCTATGAGGGAATCGATCGTTTCACGGAGCCTGCTCGGTTCGAGCGCGAACTCCGTCTGAAGTTCCTCGGGGGTGGCGGTCCCGTTGCGCTCGACGTACTCGTAGATCGCTTCCTGTTCTCGCGTCTCGAACTGGAGTTTTTCGAGGACTTGCATGCTAGATATAGTTCTCCGCCATCGTACTTAGATATTGACATGTGTTAGCATATACCACACTTTTTGGTTCGAGGGAGTTTTCAGGCACCAAAATGCGACTGCGTCCTCGTCCGCGTTCGCGGACCCAATACGTGGGTCGACGTTGCGATTCAGCAGAGCGCTCCGAACGACGTTCGGGGCTCGGGTTTCCCGAACCGTTCCGTTCGAGATATCGAATTGTCCGGTGAATCGACGGGATACGCTTATTCCTCCTTGTGTGGTAGACACATTCATACCATCCACCCCACTGACGGCTCGTGAATCGAACGGCGGCAACGGCCCACACGAGACGCTCGCACGACATATGACGACCACAACCCACTGGGCGGATCGATACCTGCAGCGGAAGCTGAACGCGACCTCGTCCGACTACGAGGAAGCTGCGACGCTCGGATACGAACCCGAAGCCAGCGAGTACATGGACGGCCTGTCGACCTTCGACCTCTCACACCTGTCCCGCGAGCGCCGCCTCGAGTACCTCGAGGCAACCGTCCGCGCCCTCGTCGAGGCGATGGAGAGCGGGAACGGCGTCGCCGACCGCCACTGCGGAATTCGGCGCGCCGTCGCCTACAGCGACGACGAACCGATCGTCGGCCTGATCGACGGCTTCGGCGAGGTGGTCAGCCTCGATCGGGAAACGGCGGCACTCCTCGCGTTCGCCTACCACCTCGAGCCGGAGCCGTCGGACGCGGATACCGACGACTGAACAGACCCACGATCGACGGTTCGACTCGAAGGACGGACCGGTTCCTCGAGTACCGCGAGTCGAAACCGAGACGCAGCCCGCCTAGAAGGCATCGAGCCCGAGCAGTTCGTTCTGGATCCGTTCGCCGACCCGGATCTCGCTGTCCGCTCGCGGGTACGAACAACACAGCAGGACGTAACCGTCGGCCGCCTGGTCGGCGGAGAGCGCCGTCCCCTCGCTGCCGTCGAGTTCACCGTCGAGCAACTCCCCGGCACACGACGTACACATCCCGTTTCGACAGGAGTGGGGGAGGTCGAGACCGGCGCGCTCGGCGGCCTCGAGGACGTACTCGTCGGGAGCGACGTCGACTGTTTCCGTCCCGTCCTCGAAGTGAAACGTGACCTCGTACATCTAGAGTCGCTGGCGGAGCTTGTACAGCTCAAGCGCCTCCAGACGCGGATCGCCCGTACCGACTTCGTCGTGCTCGAGGCTGGCACCGCTGACGCTCTCGTTGAACGACGTACTGACGCCGTCGTCGTCGAACGTCGAGTCCATGATGTAGGCGACGTTCTCCCGGACCTCCTCGAAAGGCTGATCGAGTTCGTCGGCCGCGTCTGCGATCGCCTCGATCACCTCGTCCTCCGAGGCGGTAAACGCCGCGCCCCGGGACAGTTCGTTCAGATCGGGATCGTCAGTCACGGTCCCCACCTCCGTCGGCGGCGACGCCGCGTTGGCGCTCGTAGCGCTCCCGGTACTCCCGGAGCTCCGCGTCGATGTCCGTCTCGAGACACTCCCGATGGCGGTCGGCGACGATGCCGATGATCCTGTGGTGGTCGACGTCGAGGTCGAGCGTCTCGTTGAACTGCCCGTCGATGAGACGGCCGACGCGCATCAGGAGGTCGTCGAACTCGATCTCGAGGGGGTCGTCGACGGCGTCGGTGAACATGTATCCGAAGTCCGCGACCGATCCCACGTTCTCGTAGAGGACGTCCACGATCGCCTGACTGACGCCCTGAAAATCCGGTTCGCCGGCTCGTTCCTTCTCGATCAGTTCGCTCAGGGCCTCGACGCCGTGCGTGATGTGGCGTCCCTCGTCGGTGCTGATGAATTTGAAACCGTGATTCAACAGGGGCAGCGGCGCGTTCCGCGACAGTTTGTTGATCGAATAAAAGCCGCCCCGGGCGAGGAGCCCCTCCACGATCATGTGGTACACCGTCAGCGCCTTCGCGATGTCGACGGGATCCTGCGAGTGGGCCGCCCTGGCGGTCAGCTGGCCCTGCCGATCGTACACCTCGCCCAGTCCGGTCGCCTGCACGATCGGGATCCGGGCACCGCCGCGTTTCGGGTTCTGTTCGGCGAACGTGTCCCGTTCGCCCATCACCTCGTGCATGTACACGTCGAGGAACTGCGTGTGCTTGTGCTCGGTCAGCGTAAACATCGTCATGTACATCTCCATCTCCTCGTTGTCGTCGAAACACGGTGCCCCCATGATGCGCTGGAGATGATGACTCGCGTCCTCGCCGACCGCGAACTCCCCGTCGAGAAAGCCCGAGAGCAGATAACGGAGCTGCGTCCGTTCGCCGGGCTCGAGCGACGCCCAGATCTCGCGATCCTCCTCGAAGCCGACCTCCTCGAACAGCTTCTCGACGTTCCAGGTACCGAGCTCGACCCCCTTCTGGAAGAGGTCGTACCACTTGCTCGTCGTGTCGATCCGTTCCGCCTGAAATCCGTTCGTCATGATACCTCGTGAGATACCACTGATTCGGGCGTGTTGACAATGAGCGTACCTTCTCGGATGACCGGCCCTTGAAGTCGATCGATCACGGTCACGGAACGGTTTGGCCGGCCGGGATTCGGACGCCCTCCGTTTCGTGTGATCGTTGAAACCGACCCGCCATGAACACCCCCGTATAACCGGCAAAATCACAACAGTCGTTCACAATGATCACAGTCGTATATCGGGTGCCGACGCCCGACCATCACACATGAGCACGCAACGACTCCGGCCGATCGAACAGTACTTTCCGACACAGCCGTGGCTCGAGGCGTACCGGGACGCGATCAACGCGGACGACGACTACGCGGACGAATCCGCCGGATGGGGGGTGGAGTTCGACGGCTCGTTCGTCTTCCAGATCGAGAACGTTCCGCTCGAGACCAATACCGTCGGCGATCTGCCGCCGGAGATCGTCGCAGCGGTCGAAGAGATGCTCGCCGAGCGCTCCGAGGCGGAGATCGAATCCCTCCTCGCGGACGCACCGACGGACGTCCGCGAGAGCGTCGACTCCCGCAGCGGGCCGCTGGAAGAGCGGGTCACCGAAGAGATCCTGACGACGACGATGGCGGCTCTCCCGGATCGACTGTGGCCCGAGCTGCGGGCGGAACTGCCCGACCTCCTCGCGGCCCTGATCGCGCAACTCGAGGAGAACGTCGCCGACGGGGACACCGTCTACGCGTATCTGGACCTCTACGACGGTGAGTGTCGGGGCGTGGAAACGGTCACGGAGATCGACGATCTGGAGTACGGGTTTCGGCTCGTCGGGGACTACGAGCGGTGGAAGACGCTCGTCCGCGGCGAGGGTGACGTCATCGACATGCTGATGGCCGGCGACTTCGAGATCGACGGCCACATGCAGAAGATCCTCCAGTACTCCGACGCGGCGGCCCGTCTCGGCGAGATCTCCGGGAACGTCGACTCGCGGTTTCTCTTCTGATCGCCGCCGGAAACCGGGCTATCAGCCACCGGTCGTCCGTAGTGAGCCGGCGGCGATATCGCTCGAGATCCCGTTCCCGTGGGTCCGGGACCGTCGTCGATCACGGACAGCAACGGCGGTCTCGGACGGCCTCACTGGTCGAGAACGAGTCCGTACACCAGCCCGAGCGTGCCACCGTAAACCGTCCACGCGATAATTTCGACGAGTACCGCGGCCGGGTGGTCGGGGACGGCCGCTGGGGTGCTCGCCGTGACTGTCAACCAGATCGGCAGCACGAAGAGGGAAACGACCACACCCACCGCGACCCCGTACGCGTTGCCGAGTCCGACCATCGCCGTCGTAAACGCGGACCGTCGAAGCAACGGCACGAGGAGTCGCCGGAGGAGTTCGTGACGACTCGAGAGGTCCATCACTCTCGAGACGAACGCGTCTGTCGATAGCGAGGCGAGGACGTGAAACGGCAGTGCGACCAGCGTGCCGAGGGCGAACATCGCGAGCCAGCCGCCGTCCAGAGTGGATGTGCCGACGGCCGCGCCGACTCGCCTGATCGCGTCGGTGTCGTACAACTGGATCAGTAGCGCCGCCTGAAATCCCCCGGCGAGTCCGCCCGCGATGGCGGCTTCGAACCCTCGGCCGTCGATAGAGCCGATCGTCTCGAAGAGCGGCGCCAGCGCGACCCGATACGGTGGCTCGTCGGAATCCCCGTCGGAACCGACATCGGTGTCGGTGCTGGCGTCGGGATCTGCCATCTGATGCCGACGTGTTCTGTGGTGGCATGCCTCAATATTGTTCCGCGTATCCACGGCCATTTATGAGACAGACTGATGTCCGTCCGATCCCGAGGCCGGGAGACGGCGTCCACCACGGCTCGACTATGATCGCGATCGAATCGACCGCTCAGTAGGCGCTCAGCCCGGTCAGTTCCTTGCCGACGATGAGCTTCTGGATCTCGGTGGTGCCGTCCGGAATCGTCATCACGCGAGCGTCGCGATAGTAGCGCTCCATGCGGTTCTCGAGATCGAGTCCCGCGGCGCCGAGGACCTGCAGCGCGTCGCCGGTCGCCTCGATCGAGCGCTCGCAGGCGTATCCCTTCGCGAGCGAGGAGAGCAGTCGGGCGTCGGGGTCACCGTCGACCAGGGCCTCGGCGGCACTGCGAGCGAGACCGCGGGAGGCCTCGATGGCCGCCCGGACGTCGTAGAGTTTCTCCTGGACGAGCTGGTGCTTGCCGATCGGCTCCCCGAAGGTCTCGCGGTCCCTCGCGTACTCCAGTGCGTCCTCGAACGCCGCCCGCATGATTCCGACGGCCATGAACGCCATCCCCGTCCGCATGAACGAGAACGTGACGTTGAGCGGCGTGTGCTCGAGGAACAGCTGGCTGACGCCCTCGGGGAAGGGGACGATCTCGTGGACGTCGTACCCCTCGGCGATGGCCTCGCTGAAGATTGTCGAGAACCGGTTCCCGACCGGGATCCGGACGTCGTCGAGCACGAGCCGGCCGTTGGGCACGCCCTTCCAGCCGAGCGTGCTCATCGGCTCCGTCTCGTACGCGGCGTTCTCGCGGTCGACCAGGAACAGGTCTCGGGCGTCCGCGGATTCGTCGCGTGCGACGACGAGGGCGACGTCGGCGATCCCCGCGTTCCCCACCCAGACCTTCTCGCCGTCGAGGACGAACTCGTCGCCGTCCCGTCTCGCGACGGTATTCGGATGTGCCGTATCGGAGCCGCCGTCCGGTTCGGTCACCGCGAGACAGCCGATACAGCGGTTGTCCTCGAGTTTCGGCAGCAGCGCCCGACGCGTCTCCTCGGACGCAAAGCGGACGAACAGCGACGGAAAGGACATCTGGAGGGCGACGTTCAGGCTCGGCCACACGCGGCTGATCTCCTCCGAGGCGATCGCGAACCGCCAGACGTCGCCGAAGTACCGATCGACGGTGTCGGGCGTGAAGCCGATCCCGAGATCGGCCAGCTCGTCGAGATAGCCCACCAGCTCGTCGCGCGCCATCGGCCCGTTCCGGTCCCGCTCGTCGACGATCGGGTCGATCTCGTCCGCGAGGTACGCCCGGAGATCGTCGCGAAACGCCCGTTGATCGTCCGTCAGGCGCATCCTATGCCTCCGCGGACACCTGCTCCGACAGCGAGGTCATGATCGGTGCGAGGCGGGTCCCCTTGTGCACCGGCCCGTCCATCTCGTAGCGCTGCCGGATGAACCCCTGAATCGGATCGACGCTCCCGACGATCAGGCCGACGAGCGTCTCCGCCGGACCGGTGATCTCGAGCATCGCGTCGTCCAGCCGACCCGCACCGCCGCGGATCGTCCGCTCGTCCGCGTCGACCTCGAGGTGGCCCGCCATCGGGCAGTCGTCGGCCTCGAAGCTGACGGTGATGTCGTCGTCGATTTCCTCCCGGACCTCGGGCGAGGTCTCGACGAGGACGTGCACGCCGGCCCAGAGCAACTCCTGAAACCGGTCGGCTGTGTCGGGATTCGCGGCGACGACGGACGCGATATCCATCGTCGCCATCCGGTCGATCACCCGACCGAACGTCTCCGGATGCGCCCGGACGAGGTCCTCGGTTCGACCCGCCAGTTCGTCGAGCAGGTCCGGCAGGTCGTCCTCGAGTTCCGCGTCGGGTTTCTCGAGCGATGCGTCGAGCCGCCGCACGAGTTCGTCGTCGGTCATGGTTCTCGGGTCGGGCTCACGGTGGTGAGTCCCGTTGAGAGTCACGACGAGAAACTCCTCGAACAGTCTGATCCGTCGGATGCGCGGAGGTTTATAATCCGTCCCGCGAGAGCCGGCGATCCGGTATCACCTCGAGCGATGACGGCGACCGAGAAGGACTCGGTGCGGACGGTCGATTCAGTCGGGTTCCGCGTCGCTCGTCACGCGCTCGCGAAGCGTCTCCTTGTCGGTCTTTGCCATGTCGGTCACCGGAATCGACTCGAGGAAGGTCACCTCGGCTGGCATCGCGTAATCCGGGACTTCGCCCTCGAGGTGATCGACGACGTCGGCCGCAGTGAGGTCGGCGTCGGGTTCCGGCTCGATGACGACGTGGACCCGTTCGCTCCCGGGTCGCTCCGGATCGGGGACGCCGATCGTCGCGGGTCGTCTGACGCCCTCGAGCCCGTACAGGACCTCGTCGACCGTCTCGGAGTACACCTTCAATCCGGAGACGTTGATCATGTGCTTGACGCGGTCGACGACGTAGAACCGTCCTGACGAATCGACTTTCGCGACGTCGCCGGTGGCGACGTAGCCTTCTTCGTCGAACGGCTCCGAATCGGCGTCGAGATACCCCTTCATCCGCTGCGGACCGGTTACCAGCAGCTCGCCCTCGAGTTCCTCCGCTGCAGCCCGCTCGAGGGGTATCTCCGCACCAGTATCCACGTCGCGGAGCGCCACGTCCGTATCCGGAACGGGGACGCCGATAGTCGGATGGTCGAAACCGGTCTCAGCCGACGAGCCCGTCAGGAGGTCGTAAACGCCGTGAACGTCGAAGTGAGTGAGCGGGGACATCTCGGAGAGGCCGTACCCCTGAGAGATGCCGGCGGCCTCGCGCTCGAACGCTGATTTCGTTTCGTTCGCCAGAGGTGCGGAGCCGGCGATGCCGAACACGCCCGCCGGCAGCTCCTCGTCGGCGAGGTCCACGAACTGGGTCGGAACGCCGAACACGACCAGCGGCTCGTGGGTCTCGATCAGGTCGCTCATTCGAGCCGTGTTCCGTGCATCCGGAACGAGCAACACGTCGAGGGCGAGCTCGAGCAGACAGTTCGTGATCGAGTAGCCGTAGGCGTGATACATCGGCAGCGCCATCACCGCCGCCTCGCTCCCGCGTAGGAGCTCCGCGAGCTGCGACTGGACGGCGACCCCCTGCAGAGCGTTCGCCACGAGGTTTCGGTGCGTCAGCAGACACCCCTTCGGTCGGCCGGTCGTGCCGCCGGTGAAAAGCACCGTGTGAACGTCGTTCTCGGCGTCGAAATCGACGTCCGGGGGTGCTCGCTCGGTCTCCTCGAGGACCGTCGGTAGCCGCTCGGCTCCGTCGACGGTCTCGTGATCGCCCGGTGGATTCGCCGAGTAATCGTCCAGCGACGTGAGGATGACATCGCCGATATCGAGGTCAGCCGTGAGCGATCGGACGAGTTCGCGGTGCTCGTCGCGGCCGATCAGCACCTCGGGGTCGCTCCGCTCGAGCCGGTCGCGGAGGTCTCCCTCGGCGTCGAGGAAATCGTTCGGGACGTGAACGCCGCCGGCCCGCGAGATCGCGTTCGAGGCGACGACGAACTGGACGGACGTCGGCAGGATCGTCGCGACGCGACTCCCCTTCTCGACGCCGCGCTCGCGCAGCGCCGTCGCCAGTCGGTCGACGTCCGCCAGTACCTCCGGATAGCTGTAGCGCTCCCCGAACTGAACGAGTCCCTGCTCCGGGTACTCGCTCGCGGCGTCCTCGAGGAATCGGTGGACCGGCTGGTCGGGGTAGGGCTCGAGCGTCTCGGGAATCCCGAACCGGTCGTAGGTCTCCGACCGGAGTGGTTCGTCTCGGGGCATTCGTTCTCGATACCGCCCCGCTCCCGGTAAAACGTACTCGCTGGCATACTGGGCCGTTGACAAACGAGATCAGCGATTCGCGTCCGATGTGGGATCCGCTGTCAGCGGGTCGGGGAGTCGAATTGCGATCGAGAATCGGGGAATTCGCGAAAAGAAACCGCCTGTGCTCCGGCGAGCCACGCTCTTCGTCGTCCTCGGTCTCGCTCGGCGCACGGACGTCTGACCGGACGACGAGGCTGCGCTCGTCACCGGGGCCGGCAGTCGTATCGGGAGCGTTGATTGCGAGATACTCGCTGCGGAGGGGCAGAAATCATCGCCCTCGACGTGTCGATCAGCAACGCCGGACTGGTCGACGCTCGCGACACGATCGAGGACTTCGACGACGGGATCGGGGACCGCGACGTCGCGGTCAACCTGACGGGGACCATCAACGTGACTCGAGCGGTCTACTCCGGCATGAAAGAGCGGGAGTGGGGCCGCATCGTCACCATGTCGTCGGTCACCGGGTGACCGGTGTACCCCTCGGATCCGTGAGACGATTTTCACGGCATTCGAGCGTTGTAGGGTGAGAATCAGTGCTCACGGAACGATCTGTGAGAGTAGCGTCGACTCGATTTTCCGCAGGTGGCCGCCGACCGTCCCCCCGGTACAGCCGAGTTCGTCGCCGATATCGTCGTGCGTCACCGCCCGCGGCACGTCGTAGTAGCCCATATCGACGGCGGTCTGCAGGATCTCCTGTTGGCGATCGGTGAGCTGAGAGAACAGTCGATCCGTGGCGGGTTCGTAACTCCCCGTCTTGAGGAGTTTGAGTCGGATCCCGTCCGGAACGTCGGGAATCGCCTCCTGAAAGCTTTGAACGTCGCCGATCACCGTGACGCGTAATCCCCCGCGCCGCATGAACTCCATCGGCGTATCGAATATGAACTCGAACTTCTTGAGCATACTCAACAGGCTGACGAGCCTGTCGTCGGCCTCGACGTGCATGTAGGCGTGTATGGCGTCGTCTACTCCCGAGAGCTGGTACTTGTGTACCATCGGGGATTCCTCCAGAATCGACTCGAGAGTGCCCCGGTCGCCCGAGAACTGGTAAATCGTGACGATCGATTCGTCGGCGAGGAGATTGACGTTGTGCAGAAGTTCACGGCTGACATCCGGGCGGTTCGCGATCCGCCGATCGACGGGATGAAGTCCCGCATCATCGGGAATAATGATGCATTTCGCGTATCTCATCGTCCGACGACCTCCACAGTGCGAACGTACTCTTTCGTATTGTCTATCATTAATGTTATAGATATACTACTAATATATTAAAATGGAGCCGGATACAGACGGTGAGTTTCGAGAAGACAGCCGTTCGATAGTGAAATCCCCGTGGACGGCGATACCCGTTCGATGAGTTCGTACTGACGGGAGAGCGCGACGCCCTGCTCGACCGACGACTCGCTCTTCAGCCCGGCCGCGGACGCGATCCTGAGTAGGGACGGAACGGTACGCGAGAGCCACCGCTGGCGTCGCGACGACGGAACGATTCGCTCGTAGTGATCTCCGGACGTCACGGTCGCGAATCCGAAGTCCTCGAGCATCGGTCGAAGTCGTATAAATGCCCCCGCATACGAGGAGCTAAAATGATTTGAGATCGTGTTGGGTGTGTTCCTGTGACATGCATGATACGACACCGTCTGTGCCGATTCGAAACGAATACTGGGCAGCGTCCGGGGAAACGATCAGAGACCGCGGAAAGGCGCACTGAGAGAAACTAACACGATGTACGATACGAAGCGGTTAGCGGGTGGGACTGGTGTGTCACTTTTCGTCGTCGCGTTAGTCGGTGCCGTTATCCTGTCGTCGGGGACCGCGTACGCTGCGCCACTCGCGAGCGGCAACGGATTCACCGTCGAGGCCGACGAGATCAGGTCCGACGAGTTCCGCTTTTACCCGAGCGCAGGGGAGAACGATGCGGGGTCGACCCCGGTGATGGTCGCCGAACAGCGCGGCGTCGAGATCGACGGCCTCCGATTAACGAGAGAACAGGCGGTACCGATGATGGAGGGCACGATGGAGATCTCGTTTACCGCCGACGAGACGGTCGAGGCCGATCAACAGTATATCAAACTCACCGGCCTGCACGCGGAGAACGCGAAGTTCAACGGCCAGGTGATCAACGCCCAACCACACGAGAATCCCGAACGACAGTTCGTCCAGACCGCCGGCGAGAACGCGGATCCCGAAGACGGCTATCTCACCGATATCGAAGGAGAGAGCCCCGGCATGGTGCAAGAAGACGTCGAGATCGAGATGGTCTATCTCGCCTCGAACGAGATCAGCCTCCCCGGTCTCAGCGTCGATCTGGACTACAACCCCGACGGGTGACTACCGATGGCCACACAAAACGGCCAGGACGACGCCGGAAGTCAACCGACCCGATTCGAGAGCCAGTGGGATCAGCTCACCACCGGCTTCGGTACCCGATGGAACCGATTCAACGTCTGGCGCACCCAGCGTCCGTTCCTGGGCGGCGTCTTGCTCTGTCTGGCCGGGATACTCATCGCCTGGGTACCGATGCAGATCCTCCCCGATCTCCTCTTTATCGGCGGAGGGATGACGGGCTTTCTCGTGATCGGAACCACCTTCGGCGTGTTCGTCTTCCTCTCCGGGGTATACGCGCTGTACAAGCCGGAACATTCCCGGGAAGCCGGCGTCGTCGGCGTAGTTCTGTCGATCCTCTCGCTGTTCGGGTCGCTCGGCGGCCTGTTGTTCGGCATGCTGTTCGGCATCATCGGCGGCAACCTCTGTTTCGCGTGGCGGCCGGACGACGAACGCGACGACGAAGACGACGCGTCGGAACCGGGCAGAGTGGAGACCGTCCGTAGCCGTCTGCTCGAGCAGTTGCGTGACGTCGCCGGGGCGGTCAGTGGCCGCCTTCGAAACGGCGTCGAGGCCATCACCGGAGGGGAGTCCGATGAGTGAGACGGAACCGACCGACGCCGAACGAACGGTCTAAGACATGATACGAGTCCGTCGCCACGCTCGCACCGTCGATATCCGCGGTCGACGCACTTCGGACGGCGATGTGTCCCGTGTAACCGTGGTCGAACGCCGCTCTCTCGAGTGCGTTCGCGGGACCGAATCAGGCGACGAACGCCGAAAATCATCCCCCACCGACTTCGTCCGGAACCCCTCGGAGATCGACCGAGGTCTCCAGGCGGTGGGTACGCCCGCCATCGACACCGGGAGTCCGTGTCGGTGGTCGACAGCGCACAGCCATGAGTGATCACGAGGTGATCGACGTCGACGCGAGGACGCTGTCGACCGATGCGCTCGACACGTGGATCCTTCTCGGAGCGACTGTCGCCGGGGTGCTCGTGAATCTCAACGCGCTGATGGTCCCGCTGCTCACTCGCATCGGCGGCGGCGTCGTCGCCGGGTTTATCGGCGCGTACGCCGCCAGACGGGTCACGTCCGGCATCGTTCACGCCGTGATCGCGAGCGCGCTCGTCGGCGCGGTCGCAGGGACGATAACGGCCTTCCTCGGTGCCCTGCTCGGCCTGTACAACGAACCGCCGCTGCTGGTGTTCTCGTCCATCGGCCCGATCAGTCCGATGCTGTCGGGACTCGGATTACCGAGTGTCCTCCTGATCGTCCTCGCGTTCTCGCTGTTGACCGCCGTCGACGGTCTCGTCGGCGGAGTCGTCGGCAGCGTATTGCGTGCCCTCCGTCCGTGGTGACGGAGCGTCTCCGACCGGCGTCTCCGTCGACTCGACGGCGGATCAGTCGACTCGGCCAGCGGTAACGAAGAACGGGACCGCTTCCTCGCGGTGGTACTCCCGCGTTTCCATCTGGTCGACGACGGTCCGTCCCATCTCCCGCCACGAACTCCGGAGATCGTCGTACTCCGACTCGGACAGCCCGCCCGAGAGCATCGTCTCTCGATCGTCGGTCAGCCCCGCACCGGTCGCTTTGCGGCGGGCCGCGACCAGTGCGAGTTCGCCGTACGGCGGTTCGATCGTCCGGACGTGATCGTACCGGCGAGTTTCGAGCACCTCGAGCCCGGCGGTCTCGAAGGCGTCCCCGGCGTCGGCGCCGAGCGCGACGTCGGTACTCACGCCGTCGAGGTAGGCCCGGCGCGCTCGCCGCTCGAGGGTCCGTTCCGCGTCGACGCTCGAGTCTATCTCGACGGCGGCGTTGTTCGGTTCGACGGCCGCGACGAGGTCCCTCGAGACGCGAGCGAACTCGGCGAGCGCGGCCGCCGGCTCGGGCAGGTTGATCAGCAGCGCCTGACAGATCACGAGATCGAAGGTATCGTCGGGGAAGGGGAGCTGAAACGCATCACTGGCGACGACCGGGACGTGCTCGCCGGCGGCTTCGAGCAGGTCGATATCGGCGTCGCAGCCGATCACCTCGCCCGGCGACTCGGCCGCGAGGACGCGGCTCAGTTCGCCGGTCCCACAGCCCACGTCGAGAATTCGGTCGCGAGAGTCGAGGGCCAGCGGCTCGAGCGCGTCGCGGGAGTCGCCCCACATCCCCTCGCGGGTCCGACTGAGGTAGGATTCGGAGAACTCGCGCACGGAGCCCGGTAGCGGCGTCTCGAGTAAAAACGGGTCGGTTTCTCGACCCGAGACGTCCGCAGCGTTAGCCGTCGTCCCGCAGCTCCGTGACTTTCTGGATGTTCCAGGCGAAGCCGCGGCCGTCCTCCGTGGGCGTCTCGAGGGCGAAGGGCAGGTCACGCAGGTCGGGATGGTTGACGATCGCCTGCATGCCGTCCTCGCCGATGTAGCCCTCGCCGATGTGGGCGTGTTCGTCCTTGTGAGTGCCGACGTCGTGCTTCGAGTCGTTGAGGTGGATGTACTCGAGGTACTCGAGGCCGACTTCGTCGTCGAAGCGACCGACGGTCTCGTCGACCGCCTCGGGCGTCGTGAGGTCGTTGCCCGCGACGAGCGTGTGCGCGGTGTCGATACAGATGCCGATGTCCGTGTCCGTGCGGTCGATGATCCCGGCGAGGTGTTCGAACTCGCCGCCGAGTTTCGTGCCGCTGCCGGCGTCCGACTCGATGAGGATCCGCACGTCGTCGGGAACCTCGAGGTCGTCGATGAGGCTCGCGGCGTTGTCGAGGCCGCCTTCGACGCCGGCGCCGGTATGGGCGCCGAGGTGGACGTTTACGTACGGAATCCCGAGCCGTTCCGCGGCGTCGAGTTCGGCTTGCATGCTCTCTTTGGACTTCCGTCGGAGGTCGTCCTTGGGCGTACAGAGGTTCACGAGGTAGGCGGAGTGGATCACCCACGGCCCCTCGAGTCGCTCGTCGCTCTCCGCTCGAAAGCCCTCCGCGGCCTCGTCGCTGATCTCGGGCTGTGCCCAGACCTGCGGCGAGGTGGTGAACACCTGTCCGCAGTTCCCGCCGAACGCGGTTTGCCGGTGGACCGCGTTACGGATGTCGTCGTACGGCGGTGTTTCCTCGTCGGACGAGACGCGCGAACCGGAGATCGAAACGTGTGCGCCGACCTTCATGGCCACTCGTCAGTACCGGTTCGTGATAGGTACTTCGGAGCGACCCGCGTTCGCATAGTACGGTTGTCTCGTATGCGATGCGGTGGCGCGCGCCGTGCTGCGGTGAATGCGAGGCGCGACGGGTAGGAGCGCCTCGAGAGAGGAACGGGGAGCGAAGCGACCCGTGAGTCGACGAGTGAACCGCAGCGCGAACTCGTGCGAGGGGCGAGCGAGCGACCGCGGGAGCGAGCGAGTCGGCTGGGGAGGGAGCGGCTACTCCCTGTTGCCAGCAAGAACGGAAGCCGACCGTATCCGTCAAACCGTCAGTGAGACAATCGGGACATCTACCGCTGGCAACGAGGAAAACCACGCCCTCCCCAGCCGACTCGGTCGCTTCGCTCCCTCGTCCCTCGCGCGCGTTCGAGCGACGGTCCGTCTGCGACGAACCGTCGCTCAGCACGCGCCACCGCAGTGGACACTCGAACGGGTACGAGCCGACGGGAATCGGTCGACCAAGTCACTGTTCGCCCGCCTCGAGTACCTCCCGATCCTGAACCCACGCGTCGGTGGCGAACTTCCGGTCGACGAGGGCGCGAGCGGCCTCGAGTTCGCCGTCCCGCCACGTCGATTCCCGGGCGTCCGACCAATCTCGAAGCGCTCCCGCGATCGTCTCGACCGCCTCCTCGCGGTCGATCCCCGCCTCGTCGCGGATGCTGGTCACTCGATCGACGAAGGTCGACTCGTCGATGTCCGCGTCGAAAACGCCGGCGTGTTTCCGGGGCTCGAGGGCGTAACTGATCGACCCGTGCTGGATGACGACGTCCCGCTGTCGGTACTGCGCGTTGCCGCTGATTTTCTTGGCCTCGTCGCCCGCAGTCGCGGGCGCGACGATGTCGTGGGCCGGGTTGATGTCCCGCAGATAGCACGAGGGCTGGTAGATCGCGCCCTGCTCGGCCGACGCGAAAGCGGCGTCGACGCCCAGCCGGTCGAACGCCTCGAGGATCGGCTCGCAGAACAGCTCGTAACAGCCCATCAGGTCCCCCGGGACCTCGTCGGCCGGGGCGACGATGGTGTAGGAAATGTCGGCGTAGCGGTCGTGATAGATCCCGCCGCCGCCGGTCTGCCGCCGGGTAACGTCGATCCCCTCCCGTTCGCAAAACTCCCAGTCGACGGTATCGGCGTCCTGTCGATACCCCAGCGAGAGCGTGCTCGGCTCCCACGAGTACGTACGGACGGTTCGAACGTCGTCCTCGAGCGCCGTTCGCGCGGCGACTTCCTCGAGTGCCATCTGCGTCGCTCCGTCGCGGGGCTCGTCCCGGATCAGCCGCCAGTCCCGATCGGCGAGGTCGCTCATACGCGGACGGACAGCGGCGAGCGAGTTATGGGTTCCGACGGGACGGCTCTCGGGCGGTCTTCGGTCAGTTCAGCGAAGCGACGACGTTCGTGATCGCCGACCGACCATCGCGGTCAGTGTTTACAAATGAATCACACAACCTTCCGAATATTATTTTCGTTGCGATGGTGTTGTAATAACAGATGAACGTTCGATCACTGGAATCGCGAGCGGACGTTCGAGGGATCATCAGGGCGCACGGTTTGGCGTGGCGTAATGCCTACGACGGACTGCTCCCGGCGGAGGTGTTGCAGGCCCGATCCGTCGATCCGAGCGACGACGAGATCGATAAGTGGGTCGAGAGGCTTCGCGAGAACTCGGACGGAGTGCTGGTCGCGGTCGATACCAGCGACACCGTTCGCGGGTTCGCGGACGTCCGATGGGGGTCGTCCGCGACCAAGGCGTTCGTGGGACCGAACGAGGGCGAGCTGAAAGCGATATACGTCGCCCCGGACCGCTGGGGACGCGGAATCGGAACCGCGCTTCTCGAGGCCGGCATCGAGGCGCTCCCGGATTCGATCGAACGGCTCCGACTCGAGGTCCTGGCCGACAACGACGTCGGGAAGCGGTTTTACGAGGCTCGAGGCTTCGAGAAGACGGACACCAGCAGCTACGACCTCGGTGGCGATTCCTACCCGACTCGTGTTTACACGCTGGAGATCTGAGCGGATCCGATTCGAGCCGCGGTGGGGCGCTCCGCTCGTCGCTCCAACGAGCGCTCACGGCGATTTCAACAGTTCCATCGCGTAATTCGCAGGTTCCGTGGCGTTTCCGTCGGCCATCGTCGTGTATCGCTATCGTCGGACCGTCATCGGCTGTTCCGCCCGAACGAACGGGTCGGAATCGGCGTTCGCCGCCAGTGCGATACCACCACGGTCCGTCCGAGTGACGGTCCACGGCGGAAGCGTCGGGATACCGTAGTCCGCCGGGTCGTTGTACTGCGCCGCGATAACCCACGTCCGGGCCAGCATACGAGATCCACTTTGTTCCGTTGACGATGGATTCGACTGGATCGACGTCGGCTCGGTGTCCGCCTCGCGCGAACGGGATCCTTCGTCGTGCATCCTCAGAAGTCCCCGTTGATGATGTCCGCAACCCGCTGGCGGTCGAACAGCTGTTCGTCCGCTGCAATCTCGGGGTACGGGCCGCCGTCGGACGTGGGCCATCCGCCGAACTGCTCGGGGTAGAACTGCTTTGCACTCATCTCGAGCTGGAAGAGGTTCAGAATCGGGCCCTGATAGCGTGCGCCCTGCGGGAAGACGCGATCGTCTCTCACCGCGGTGATCTCCGAGGCGACGCCGTGGGACTCGAGCGTCGACCGGAGATCGGTCATACTCACGTCCGGCTGCATCCCGCCGAGGAACAGGATCACGTCCGGATCGGCCTCGAGTAGCGCTTCGAAATCGATGGTCGAGCCGGATTCGAACGAACTCCCGAACGGATTCCGGGGTCGTAGCGGACGGGTATGTGCCGTCAGGAACCCCGGATTGTCCACCGTGTACGCCCACATCTGTTTTTCGACGTCGCCGGCCGTGATCATCGCCACGGAGGGGCGCTCGTCCTCCGGCGGGAGGCTGCTCTCGATCGTCGCGATGATATCGGCGTGGATGCTGGCCAGGGCGTCGTACCGCTCCTCCTCCCGGAACACTTGTGCGACCTTCTCGAACTGCTCCCACAGGCTGTAATACTCGTACTCGCCGCTCCACTCGCCGGTCGGCTTCTGGTGTCTATCACTCAACGAATTCCCGAACCACGGCGCGACGTTCTCGTTGACTTCTTCGATGTCGTCCGTGTCCCACTGGTCGAGTTGGACCACCCACGCGGGGTCGGCCAAGTGGACGTCGCTGTCGAGTTCGTAGAGTTGCTCCTTGCTGGGCTCCCACGATGCGTATACGTCCGACCAGTCCACGGAGACGCCGGGAAGCCGTTCGGTGAACTGGCTCCACGTCGCGTCGTAGTACGCCGGACCGTTGAGCGCGGTGACGTCGTCACCGCGGCCGAGTGCGAACGCCATGCCGGCGTGATGTGAGAGCCGTGTGAAGATGCGCTCGGGAACCTCGTCGAACTCGACGGTACCGACCGGCGACATCGTCACCGTCTCGGTCTCGTCGTTCGTCGACTCTGGAGTCGATCGCGAGTCGGACTGGCCCGCACATCCCGCCAGTAGTCCCCCGCCGACGACCGCCCCACCGTATTTCACGTACTCGCGCCGCGTTGGTGCCTCGGTTGTGTTGGGATCGTTATCACTCATGGTCAGTGATCTCCGTTGATGATGTCTGCAACGCGCTGTCGGTCGAACAATTCGTCGTCGTCGGTCACGTCGCCGAACGTGTCCGGATAGATCTGTTTTGCCGCCCGTTCGGTCAGGAAGAGGTTGTGAATCGGACCTTGACGGAGATACCCACCTCGGTAAACGCGGCCGTTCTGCACGGCCGTCAGTTCACTCCCGATGGGATGATCCCGCATATAGGCGAGAACGGTGTCGCGGAACTCCGAGGCAGACTTCCCTTCGTGGCCACGGATCAGGAGAACGTCCGGATCGATTTCGAGGAGGTTCTCGTAGTCGAGTTCGGTCCGGTTTTCGGTGCTGAGGTTCTCGATGCTGGTTCCGGCGAGCGCATCGCCAACGCCGAGATCGTTCCACTGTTTCTTGCTCGTCCCCTTGTCGGTGAGCCGGTACGGCGAAAACGTCTCCGGCTCATCGGTTCCCTCGTACGTGAGGAATACGCTCGGCCGATCGTCCGCAGGCGGCATCCGGGATTGAATGTTCGCAACGAATTCGTCGTGGAGTTGTTTGAAAGCCTCGTAGCGTTCCCGCTCTTGGAACACCTCAGCCATCGTTTCGAACGCCTGATAGAGGCTGTAATACCGATAATCGTGCCAGCTGTCCGACCGCCTGAAGATCATGTTCCCGAGGAACGGTGCGACGTTCTCGCTGATCTCTTCGATATCCGACCGGCTCCAATCGAACCAGTTGCTCAGCATCCCGGTATCGATGACGTGGACGTCACTGTCCATCTCGTAGAACAGTTCCTTGGACATCTCGGCCTCGACCAAGTCGTTCGACGCGATGCGCTCGCGATCGAGGCTCACTCCCGGTAACTCGTCGTAGACGTCCGTGTAGTACTCACCAGCCTGACCGATACCGACCATCCCCTCAGCGCGTCCCAATGCGACACCCATATCGGCGTAATCGCCACCGTACGGAACCCACGTCTCCGGAACCGACTCGAATGTCACTTCGCCCATCGGTTCCATCGAGACCGAATACGATCCTGCTGTGGCTGACTCTTCGCTCGAGTCCGGTTCCTCGAGTTCCGTACAGCCGCCGAGCAGGCCGCCGGCCGCGACTGCGCCGCCGTACTTGATCGTCTGCCTGCGCGTCGGTCCTGTCGTGGTGTCGTTGTCGCTCATGGTGAGAGGTCTCCGTTGATGATGTCCGCAACACGCTGGCGGTCGAACAGCGTGAGTGACTCGTCGGCCAGCGTCTCTATTCCGCTCCACTCGCCGAATTCCCCGGGGTAGAACTGTCTTGCAGCTGCCTCGGTCTGGAAGAGGTTACCGATCGGTCCTTGGTAGGAACCCCCGCCACGGTAGAGCCGATCATTTTGTACGGCCGAGAGTTGGCTACCGATCGGATCCTCACGCATGGTTTCCAACCGGGACTCGAACTCCTCGCCCGATACGTGCGTGAAGCCGTACTGGAACACGATCGCATCGGGGTCGACCTCGAGTAGCTGTTCGTAATCCCACTCGCCCCAGCTCTTTTCGAGGTGGTCGTCGAAGGCCCCGCGCATCTCGAGATCGCGGTACTGTTTGTGGTTGTTCCCCTCCTGAACCGGGTAGACGTAGAACGACCCGTTCTCGAAGTCAGAGTTGACTGACACCAACCCGACCGTCGGCCGTTCCTCTGTCGGTGGCAGCGACTCGTCGATGGCCTGCTGTGCGTCCTCGTGGACCGACGCGATCGCCTCGTACCGGTCGCCCTCGTCGAACGCGTCCGCGACGATCTCGAAGGCCTCGTACAGCGAATAGTACCGGTAGTCGTGCCACTCGTCGCCGCGTCGGCGGCTGTAGTTGCCGAGGAACGGCCCGACGTTCGCTGCGACCTCTTCGGCGTCGTCGTCGGACCAGTCGTCGTTCAGGACGCCCAGCCAGTTCGGGTCGATCAGATGGACATCGCAGTCCAACTCGTAGAAGATTTCCTTGTCGAACTCCCCGTCTACGGCGATCGGGGTAACATCCTCGAAGGAGACGTCTACGCCTGGTAGCGCGTCGTAGAACGCCGTCGGCATGGTTTCGGGATCCCACAGCCCACGGAGACCGTCGGCCTTGCCCAGCGCGATTCCCATGTCGCCGTACGTGCTGAGGAAGGCCGACCACGTCTCCGGTGCCTCCTCGAATTCGACGGCACCCATCGGCTCCATCGTCACCGAGGACGAGGTGTCTTCGGAGGCCGTCGACTCCTCGCTCGTTGACGTAGCCTCGCTCGAGGTGTCGTCGCTATCGCCGGTACACCCGGCGAGCAGTCCCCCGCCAATGACTGCGCCGCCGTACTTCATGTAGTCTCTACGTGTCGGTACGATGCGCGTCTTGTTGTCGTTCATCTCAGTTTCCTTCGGTGATAGTGGTCGCCAGTCGGTCGCGGTCGAACAGTCGTTCCGATGAGCCGTGTTCGCCGACGCCGTTCCATTCGCCGAACTGTTCGGGGAACAACTGTTTCGCGGTCATCTCGATCTGGAAGATGTTCATAACAGGACCTTGAGTGGGCGTGCCGCCGACGTAGACGCGGTCGTTTTGGACGGCAGTGAGTTCTTGAGCGACGGAGTTGTCGGCGAAGAAATCTCGCATCGCGCGGGTCCGGTCCGTCGGCTCGATGTCCCAGTTGTGAATGATCACGTCGGGGTCGACTTCGAGAAGCCCCTCGATGTCGTAGCTCCCCTCGTAGTTCTCCGCGTACGTCTTGTCGCTGTCCGCGAAGGCGTCCTTGACGTCAAACGGCCGGTACTGAGCCTTGCCGTAGCCCGACGCGTTGATATTGTACGGCGAGAACGCCTCTTGGTCGGGAGAGAACACGAGAAGCCCGACCGAAGGCCGGTCGGAGCGGGACGGTAGGTCGTCCGTGATTTCGGCGACCAGGTCGTCACGGATCGCTTTTAGTTCGGCTGCACGCTCGGCTTCGCGGTATACCTGTCCGAGTTTCTCGGTGAGTTCCCAGAGCGTGTAGTACTCGTAATCATCGCCGTACTCAGCCGGCGGTTCGGAGTGGGCGCGGCTCAACCGGTTCGCAAAGAACGGTCCGATGTTCTCTTCGATCTCTTCGACGTCCGTCATCGACCATCCCGACCAGCCGCTATACCCGATGTTGACGGGATCGAGGTGGTGGACGTCCGCATCGAGTTCGTAGAACTGCTCCTTGTCGAGCCCGTCGTTATACAGCGGTGCGAGATCGCTCGTGTCGAAGGAGACGCTGTCGAGCTGGTCGTAATAGCCGGCGTAATAATTTTCTGGATGGCCGAGCGAGAGTACAGCGTCGCCGTGCCCGAGGCCCACGAGGATGTCGGCCCACGTCGCATCGTATACCGTCGCCCTTTCGGGCGGACGCTTGAAGTCGACCGTCCCGACGGGCGACATCGTCACCGAATAACTGGTGTCCTCGGTCGTGTTCTCTGTCTCCGTACCTTCGGACGCCGGGGTGGCGTCACTGCCGCTATCGCCTGCACATCCCGCGAGCAGACTCCCGGTGACGACTGCGCCGCCGTACTTGATCGTGTCTCTGCGTGTCGGTGTCTCGAGTTCCGTGGCGTCGTTGGCCATATTTTTAGGCTGGCCTAAAATAATATAGTAGTTCCGATTTTTAGGCCAGCCAAAATCAGTGTCCGACCGGGGAACGATTCGTCCGGGAGAGAAAGTCCTCCGGCAGCGATTCGATCTCCCCGGCCTGTACGCCCCAGAGGTTCGCGTACAGCCCGTCGGCCGCGAGCAGCTCCTCGTGGGTGCCGCGCTCGACGACCCGCCCCTCGTCCAGAACGACAATCGTGTCGGCGTCCTTGATCGTCGAGAGCCGGTGAGCGATCACCAGCGTCGTTCGGTCGGCCGCCAGCCGGTCCAGCGACCGCTGGATGAGATACTCCGTCTCCGTGTCCACCGCGCTTGTCGCCTCGTCGAGCAACAGAATTTCGGGGTCCTGCAACACCGTCCGAGCGATAGCGATGCGCTGGCGCTGGCCGCCCGAGAGTTTCACACCGCGTTCACCGACGCGGGTGTCGTACCCGTCCGAAAGGTTCCGAATGAAACCGTGTGCTTCAGCCGCCTCCGCAGCCGCGACCACGTCTTCGCGGTCGGCGTCGAACCGGCCATAACGGATGTTTGCCGCGACGGTCCCGTCAAACAGGAACGTGTCCTGGCTCACGTAGCCGATCGAGGAGCGTAGGTTCGCGAGTTGCACATCGCGCACGTCGTGGCCGTCGACCCGGACTGCTCCGTCCGTTACGTCGTACAGGCGCAGGAGAAGCTTCGCGACCGTCGACTTCCCAGCCCCGGTCGGGCCGACAATGGCGACCGTCTCGCCCGGCTCGGCGTCGATGTCGACCCCGCTGATCACCGTTTCACCACTGTCGTACGCGAAGGTCACGTCGTCGTACGCGACCCGTCCGTCGACGTCGTCCAGCGCGATGGCGTTCGGCGCGTCGTCGATCCGGGTGGGGACATTCATCAGCCCGCAGATGCGCTTGCCCGACGCCTTCGCGTTCTCGTACCAGTCGACGATGCTCGACAGCTGGGCCATCGGGCCCGTCAGCCGCTGGGTGAGCAGCATGAACACGACGAAGTCGCCGGTCGTCAGCTCCCCAGAGAAGAACAGGGGCGGTCCGGAGAACACCCACAACCCGCCGAGAACGAACGTCGCGAGCAACGCCGCCCCGGTGATGAGCTCCATCCCCGGCCGGTAGAAGTAACTCAGCTTCAGCACGTCCATGTTAGCGTCGAAGACCTCTCTGGACACCGTCCGGACGCGGTCGTTCTCGTAGTCCTCGGTGCTCGTTGTCTTGACGAGTTCGATGCCGCTGAGACCGTTTTCGATGCGGGTATTCAGATCGCCGATGGTCTCGCGGTGGCGAGTGTAGCGCGGTTCGATCGCCCGCATGAACCACCACGTGAACCCGACGAGCAGCGGCACCGCCCCGAGCGTCACCAGCGCGAGCTGAGCGTTCGTGTACAGCAACGCCGAGGTCACGCCGGTCACGATGACGCCGATCCGCACCGAATCGCCGAGCGCGTTGTCGAAGAACACCTCGAGGTTACCGGTGTCATTGTTCAGGATGGACATCACCTCGCCGGTCTCCTTGTTGTCGAAGAAGGTCATGTCCAGGCGCTGCATCTTCTCGTAGGCGTCGACGCGGATCGCGTACATCACGCCGTGGGCGAAGAAGTTAATCGCTACCCCGCGCACCCACTGCAAGAACGCGCCGCCGAGCAACGCCCCGCCGACGACCGCCGTCGAGAACCGGAACTGCGCCGTTCGCTCGTCTGGCAGCCACGCCTCGGGCACGAGCGGCAGCGCGTACGCGCTCTCCTGGGCGAACACCGCATCGATGGTCGTCCCCAACACGATGGGGGTCACGAGCACTGTCCCGTACGCGAGGACGCTCGTGAGTAGCCCGACCGCGAGCCACGCGGCCTTTCCCGGAGCGTACGCCCGGAAGAGTCGCCACAGTGGCTTGTCGACCCGTTCGCGGTAGGCGTCCAGCTCCGTCTCGAACCCGTCGTCCGCCACTACTCCGCCTCCACGCCTTCGGGGTGATTGGGTGCCTCACCGTCTCCCTTCGTCTCGTCGTCGTGTCGAGCACGGAGCGGTTCGATCCGGGGTCCGCGGGGCGTGAGTTCCACCTCGGCGTCGATCTCGAACACCGCCGCGAGCAACTCTTCGGTGACGACGTCCGCGGGCGTCCCGCGGGCCCGGATCTCGCCGTCTTTGAGCGCGATCACCCGGTCGGCGAGTCGCGCTGCCTGCTGGAGGTCGTGGAGCACGACCACGACCGTGATGTCGCTCTGGTCGCGCAGCGTCTCGATGATCTCCATCACCTCCAGCTGGTGGTGCAGATCGAGGAAGGTCGTCGGTTCGTCGAGCAACAGCACGTCCGTCTCCTGAGCGAGCACCATCGCGATCCACGCCAGCTGTTTCTGCCCGCCGCTGAGACTGCCGACTTCGCGGTCGCGCAGATGGCCGCAGCCGGCCTGTTCGATGGCGCGCTCGACCGCTTGCTCGTCCTCGTCGGTGACGCTCTCGAAGAAGCCGCGATGGGGATACCGGCCGTGATACACCAGATCCTCGACTGTGATGCTATCCGGCGAGGTGCTCTCTTGAGAGAGCAGGCCGAGCTTCCGGGCGAGTTTCTTTCGATCCAACGACCGGATCGACTGCCCGTCGACCAGTACGGAGCCGGCTTCCGGTTCGAGCTGGTCGGCGAGTCCCTTCAACAGCGTGCTCTTGCCCGAGCCGTTCGGGCCGACGAGCGCCGTGACGGCACCGGGTTCGGCGACCAGCGTCTCGCCGTCGACGACCGGCTCGTCGCTGCTCGGATATTCCAACACCAGATCTTCACCCGAAAGTGGGGCATCCTCACTATCACTCCCCCGCGAGCGGGTCCGTGATGTCGACTCGTTCTCGGTAACGTCGTCCCCGTTCGTTCGTGGATCCACGTTCGTGTGTCGTGCCATTAGATTTCACCCATCTTGTCTTGCTTGCGCATCAGGTAGAGGAAGTAGGGTCCGCCGACGAGTCCCGTGACGATACCGACGGGGATCTGCGAGTCCGCACCGGTGAGCACGCTCATCCCGAGCCGTGCCCCGACGTCCGCCCCGACCATGAGCGCCGGGCCGGCGAACATACAACCGATGACGAGCTTCCGGTAGTCGCTGCCGACGATGTTGCGCACCATGTGTGGGACGATCAACCCGACGAAGCCCACGATACCCGCCACCGCGATGCTCGCCGCTGCCGCGAGCACCGCTACCCCGGAGAGCGCGAATCGTACCTTCTCGACGCTCATGCCCAGCGACTTGGCGGTGCTCTCACCGAGCAGGAGGACGTTCAACTGCCGGGAACTAAGCAACGCCAGTAGCATCGCCACGGCGGTCCACGGCAACGCCATCCGGACCTGCTCCCAGTCGGTCCCCGTGAGCGATCCGGTCGTCCAGGCGATCGCGGACTGGACGACGCCGATGTCGTCGGCGAAGAAGAACAGCGCCGTCTGCAAGCTGCCGAAGACGGTGCCGACGATGACGCCGGCCAATACCAGCCGGACGGGCGAGGTGCCGTTTTTCCAGGCGATGGCGTAGACGATCAGAAACGCGAGCGCGCCCCCGACGGCGGCGATCAGCGGCAGGAACGCCGACAACCCCGAAAAGACCACGAGCGTCAGCAGGATCATCAGCCCGGCCCCGGAGGAGACGCCGAGGATGAACGGACTCGCCAGTTCGTTTCGGGTGACGGCCTGGAAGATCGCGCCAGAGACGGCGAGGTTCATCCCGACGAGCGCAGCGACGAACACCCGCGGCAGGCGGATGTTCCAGACGATGAGGCTGCGCTTGTTCATTTCCGGAAGCTCGCCGCCGAACAGGAACGCGTCCCACGCTTGCAGGCTGAAGAGAACGTTCGGATTGAACACGGCCTGCCAGGCCTCGAGGATCGTCATCGAGAACGCGCCGAAGCTCACCTGGACGAGCGCCCCGCCGACGATCACGGCGAGGCTGCCCACGATGAGCGTGAACATCGAGCCGTCGAACCACCCGAGCCAGCGATCGCGGCGCGTGGTAGCTACCGTCTCGGTGACCGATTTACTCGCCATCGTCAGTCCCCTGCCTCGCTCACGTGTCGATCGGCTTCGAGTTCGCGAGCCGCCTCGAGGACGAGTTCGTCGTCGACGTGCTCGAGCAGTCGTTTCTGGCCGCGCTCTGCACGCTGCTCGATCACCTCGTCGGCGAGATACGACTCGAACGACCGGTCGATATCCCGTTCACGCAACTCCACGCGCCGGTCGTCGTCGATGTCGTGGTCGTCGGAGAGTTGGTCGTCGAACCACTCGCGCCAGCGGTCACGGTCACTCCATTCGTCGTCGAGTTCGGACTCCTGGCGCATCCAGTCGTAATGATCGGCGACGGCCTCGGGGTAGCCGCGTTCCCGGCGACTGTCTTCGATGACCCGGTGCCCGACGCGCGCTCCTCGCCCGGCGGCTATCAACGCCTGCCTGTCCTCGATGGAGGGAGAAGCAACGTACAGTCCTTCGACCGGTGTCGAACCGTCGTGGTCGGCGTATTCACCGTCGAAATGCTCGTGCGTCTCGCCGTCGTGCTCGTGGGTCTCGAACATCGCTGCGTCGTCGTCGAGCCCGCGCATGTACTCGCCGTCGTAGCGCGTCGCGGCGACGACTCGTCGCGCAGTGACGGAGTCGCCCTCTTGGCGTTCGATGACGAATCCCTCGCCGTCACCGGACCCCGTAGCTCCGGTCGGCTCGGCGGCCGGCGTCCGTCGACCGTCGTCAGCACGCTCGACCGATTCGACGAGGTCGGGGACGATCTCGCAGCCGGCTTCCTCGGCGTGGTCGTGCATCAACCCGTACAGCGTCTCGATGTCGACGCCCGCCGGGAATCCGAGGTAATTCTCGAGGTGGGCACACCGCTGGATCGAGGAGCGGCCACGGTCGAAGATGACCGTGTCGAGGCCGTACCGGGCGGTGAACACGCCGACCGCACAGCCCGCCGGGCCACCGCCGACGATGGCGACGTCGTGGTCGCACTCGATCCGTTCTTCGAGAGATTCCGTCGTACTCATAATTAGATGTCGCCGTTGATGATGTCCGCAACTCGCTGGCGGTCGAACAATTGGTTCTCTTCGGGCACATCTAGCGGTGCGTCGAAATCAAGCTCGCCGAACTCCTCGGGGTAGAACAGCCGCGCCGTCAGTTCGGTCTGGAACGCGTTGACGAGCGGTCCCTGCTCTGCGGTCGGCCCTGGAAGCACGCGTCCCTCCCGAACCGCAGTGAGCTGGCTACCGATGTCGTCGTTTTCCATGGGGGTAACGAACTCTTCGTGGAACTGTTCTGCGTCGAACGCACCATCCCCGCCGAAGGTCACCGACCCGGTCGTGATACCCCAATGGACCAGAATGATGTCCGGGTCCACTTCGAGCATCGTCTCGTAGTCCGTCATCCCGTACTGGCCGGTCTCGACACCCGCGAAGGCGTCCGCTTCGACCACCCCGAGATCACGGTACGGCTTCATCTCGTACCCGGTATCCTCCAGATAGAGCGCGTAGAACTCGCCCTTATCAGGTGCGGACCCGCTATTGATCAGACCGACCGACGGCGTCTCGCCGTCGTCCGGAATCCTGGACCGTAGCTCGGCCTGTAGTTCCTCGTGGAGGTCGAGCCAGGCCTCGGTCCGCGCCGGTTCGTCGAGCACGGTTCCGACCGTCTCGAACGCCTCGGGCATCGTCGGTGCCCGCTCGGGGTAGCCCTGCTCTTTCTGCCAGTCGGCCCGGATTCGGCGGTTGTGACAGCCGAAAAACGGCGCGACTGTCGTCTCTATCTCTTCGATGTCGGACTCGTCCCAGTTGTCGTCCCACGCCTGGATCAGGTTGGGGTCGATGAGAAAGGCATCTGGGTCGTGTTCGTAGAAGATTTCCTTCGGCATCCCTCCATCCTGCCACAGCGGGGGCCAGTCCCTGTCGTAGTCGATATCGAAACGGTCGTAGAATAGCGTTGGGGCAGTAAGTCGGTTCGTCTGAAGCTTGTCCACCTGGCCGAGTGAGACGACCATGTCCGCCCAGCCCATATTGTACGTCGTCACGGACTCCGGGACGCCCTCGAACTCTACCTCGTCGACGGGGAACATCTCGACCGTGTAACTCCCGTCCTCGGTCGAGCTCTCCGGCTCGCTCGGCGTCGATCCGGAATCTGACTGTCCGGCACACCCGGCGAGCAGCCCCCCACCGACGATCGCCCCGCCGTACCTCATGTAGTCTCGTCGCGTCGGTGCCTCGTCCCGCGTATCGTCTCTCGACATACGGATTAGGCTCACCTAAACCACTAAAGTGCTTTCGAATCTTAGGCTGGCCTAAAAAGTCTAGTCAGTACGGCGCGCCGCAACGCGGACACATCGGCGGGCCGTTCTCAGGGAGTGCAAGGCCGCAGTGGGGACACTCTCCGTCGCCGTCCGGGGCGGTGAGCGCCGCGACCGCGTCCTCGGTCGTGTCACGGACCCCCTCGACGGTCCCGATGGCCCCGGGTATCTTTTTGCGTGAGCCTTTACCTGCAATCGCTCCTCGAGCGAAGCGCACCCGTTCGACCGCGAACGATTCCTCCGAGTCTTCTTTTTCCGGTAGATCATCGCTGGAGACCGCCTCTGGCTCGGCACGCGCGAGCAGACCGAGTGCCTCCGCGGCGCGGCCACGAACGTACGGGTTCTCGTCCGCCAGTCGCGTCGTGAGCGCCTCATATGCGTCCGCGAGCTTCGTCGGGTTCTCACACCCGATCGCGACCAGCGCCGTACAGAGGTGATACCGAACGAGTTCGTCGTCGTCCTCGAGATGTTCGGCCAGCGACGAGACCTGGTGGCGAAGTCGGCTCGGATCACCCAGCGCCACGTACGCTAGCGCCTTCGCCAATTTCTCTCTGACTTCCGGTTCGTCGAAAGACAGCCCGATCCGAAGGTCCGCCAGTATCTCAGGGTCGTTCACGTCTGCAGGGGATTCCAGCGCGACGTACCCCAGTGCCTCGGCACACCGCGCTCGAACGTAATAGAACGCCTCGTCGTCGGCCAGTCGTTCGGCAAGCGAATCGACCGCGGGCAGGACAACTGTGGGGTCCGCTTTGGCTAGCGTGACGAACAGTTTCGCGGTCGTTAGCGTGACCGCTCGATCGTCGTCGGTGAGGAACGTCGCGAGCGGGTCAGCAAGTCCGTCGAAAACGACCGGACGGTCTTCGGCCACGTTCCGAGCCGCCCGTAGCGCGCGTTTGCGAACCCCAGTATCGGCCGCTGTGAGGCGCTCGAGACGCGCCACCACGTCCTCCCGGGCACCGTCGTGGAGGAGGTCGGTCAAGCGGTCGGCCGCTAGCGGGTCATCTGGGTCACTCATCGGAGCAGAGGTTCTGCGAGCGGCTTTCACGACCAATCTGCTTCAATCCGCTGGTTTTGCGCTGACGCGTGAACCTCACGGGGAGCCACGATTCCGACGAACAGTTTCGATCGAGGTGGTCTCGGTATTCAAGTGGCGAGGGGACCCACGAATCGACGGAGACTCGCTCTAAAATAGCCTTCCTCCGAAAATGTGCATCGTACCGAGGGAATGTGTATACCGAAATACAGTTTACGCGAAACGTCCGCCCATTCCGAATGATAACGGATTCAGCACCCACAGACGTCGAACGGGTCGTATCAAGATGGCCGACAAGCGACGTCTTCGATCGACGTCCCGTGAAATCTCTCGTCACGCCGTTTTTACGTACTCACCGGCTATCCACGCCTATGGTGCGAAACGTCGCCGGATTGCTCCCGGAACTCGACGAGGAAGACTTCTATCTCCTCTCGGGGGTCGAACAGGGGATGCGGTTCTCCGAGTGGGTGCAACGCGAGAAGCTCCCGAAGTTCGCCAACATGACCGAAGAAGAGGTCGACTACCGGCTCGAGCGCTGTCTCAAACGCGGGCTAGTCGAGAAGAAGACGATCCAGTACGAGGGGTACACCCTCCAGTTCGAGGGCTATGACGTCCTCGCCTTGCGAGCGCTCGTCGAACAGGACACGATCGCCGAGTTCGGCTCGCCGCTGGGCGTCGGCAAGGAAAGCGACGTCTACGAGGTCAAATCGTACAAACCGCTGGCGCTGAAGTATCACCGCGAGGGCTATACGAACTTCCGGAAGATCCACAAGGAGCGCGATTACACCGCCGAGAACGACCACGTCTCCTGGATGTACACCGCGCGGAAGGCCGCCGAGCGCGAACACGACATTCTCGAGGAGCTCTATCCCGACGTCGCGGTGCCGCAGCCGATCGGCCAGAACCGCCACGCGATCGTGATGGAGAAGATGGACGGCGTCGAGCTCTCCCAGACCCGACTCGAGGACGAGCAGGTGCTCGGCGTCCTCGAACTGCTGGTCTCCGAAATGGCTCGCGCGTACGCGAAGGGGTACGTCCACGCGGACATGAGCGAGTACAACGTCTTCGTCAACGAGGAGGGAGTGAAGATCTTCGACTGGCCCCAGGCCGTCCCGACGGATCACGAGAACGCGAGCGAGTTCCTCCGCCGTGATCTGACGAACATCGTGGGCTACTTCCGCCGGAAGTACCCCCAGCACGTCCCCGACGAACTCGAGAGCGACGAGCTCGCTCGCGGTATCGAGGACGAATCGTTCGAGTCGCTCGGGGCTCACGTGTGAGGTCACCGTCTCGAGAGACCGCAAAGAGACGCACCGATTCCGGTAGAATTGCATCGACAGCGATCGTCTCTGTCTCGTTCGGTGAGCGATAGCTTCGACATCTCGAAACGGCTCCCCGTTTCGGATCACCCGCTTTCACCTCCCCTAGCTGCTCAGTGTGCGCGGAGATTCAGCTCTACGACTCCCTCGGTCACGGATCGAGCGTGACGAGAGTCAGCAGTCGTATTCACTCGCTTCGGCGGGAACAGGCGACAATCGATGCATGAATCCCATGATGATATATCAAAGTGGGCGTTGTTCCGTGACGGGCGGAGACGGCTCGACCGGATGGCAGATGCGACGGTGGACCTATCGGCCCGCTCGACTCTCACTGAAAATTTCCAATGGTGGGACTGATGACAGTCGAAGTCGTACCCCCTCATATGAGTGATACTGGCACGCATAGTCTCGACGGCGTCGGTGTCTGGGGCGGCGGCGTCACCGGTGGACTGGTCGCCGGAATCGCCATGGGACTCGTCCTTCACTTCGGCGGGAACCAGATCGAGCTGCTCGGCGGGCTCGCGACGGAACCCGGCACGGCGGTCGGCGTCGGCTGGACCATCCACCTCATGCTGAGTATCGCGTTCGGGCTCCTGTTCGCGGCCATCGCCTCGAGGAACGCAGTCCAACAGCTGATGGACGATTTCAGCGACTACGTCATCGCGGGGCTCGTTTTCGGTGCGATCCTCGGGCTCTTCGCCGGCGGCGTCCTGTTCCCGCTGGCGATGGAGCGGGCCGGCGTCGCGGCGTTACCGGTGCCGTTCCTGCCGATCGCGGGAACCACGGCGGAACTGTTCAGCGCGCTCCTGTTCGGCTTCGGCCACCTCGTCTACGGGCTGGTGCTGGGTGGCGTCTTCGCGACGGTGAACGGAATCACGCCGAGCGGCGTCCGCGAACGCGCTCCGGTGCGATAGCGAGCCACGCGCGTCAGTCGGCCGATCGCCCAAAGCGGACCGTTCGCTTCGATATATCCCCGAAGTTCGAAGCCCTTATACTCGAGAGTTGGGAAGAGTGAGTAGACTCGCTGGTTCGCGGGCATCAGCGGGCACCTGTACGACACTACGTCACAGGTCGGGATGTGATCCGCGGGGCATGTGCCCCGGTCGGGATTGAACCAGCAAACGCCCGCGGGTGAATACAATGGCAGAAAGCTTCTATTCCCACATCAAGGACGCATGGAAGGACCCCGGCGACGGGAAGCTCGGGGAGCTGCAGTGGCAGCGCAAACAGGAGTGGCGCGACCAGGGCGCGATCGAGCGAATCGATCGCCCGACGCGCCTCGACAAGGCACGCGAACTCGGCTACAAGGCCAAACAGGGCATCATCGTGACCCGGGTCTCGGTCCGGAAGGGGACCGCCCGGAAGCAGCGACACAAAGCCGGTCGGCGCTCGAAGCGCCAGGGTGTCAACCGCATCGGGCGGCGCAAGAACATCCAGCGCATCGGTGAAGAGCGCGTCTCCCGGAAGTACCCCAACATGCGCGTGCTCGCCAGCTACTGGGTCGGAGAAGACGGCTCGCAGAAGTGGTTCGAAGCGATCCTCGTCGATCCGAACCACCCCGCGATCGAGAACGACGACGATCTCAACTGGATCTGTAGCGACGACCACACGAACCGCGCGTTCCGCGGCCTCACCAACGCCGGCAAGGCGAACCGCGGACTCAACACCCGCGGCAAGGGTGCGGAGAAGGTCCGACCGTCCAACAACGGCGGGCAGGGCCGAGCGAAGTAACGCGGGCAGTCGCCGCAGCGGTTCGACGCCGATTTTTCTGAACCCGTTACGAGCCGAGAGCGGCCGCGCCGTGAGCCGACGGCGAATCGACCGGCGGGCGCTGTTTCCGGACCCGCGATAGCCGCGGGCGGCACTAAGTGGGCGAGCGTGATAGGAGCCGTATGCCACGCTCACAGGTCGCCACGTTCTCGATCGATCGCGTCGAGATACTGGATCAGGACGGCCGCGTCGACGAGTCGCTCGAGCCGGATATCGCCGACGAGCGCCTGCTCGAGTGGTATCGCACGATGAAGCGATCGCGGCGACTCGACGGGCGGGTTATCGCCCTCCAGCGACGGGGAGAACTCGGGACGTTCGCGCCCGCGACGGGCCAGGAGGCGGCGCAGGTCGGGAGCACCGCGGCGCTGGACGAAGACGACTGGACGGTGCCCGCGTTCCGCGAGCATCCGTCGGCGCTGGCCCGCGGGGGCTCCGCGCGAGAAATCATCGAGTACGCGATGGGGCTCGAGGAGGGCGGCGAACCGCCCGACGACGTTCCGATGATGCCGCCCTCGATCGCCGTCGGGACGCAGCCGCTGCACGCGGCGGGGATCGGCTGGGCGGAGGCGATGAAGGAAACCGATTCGGTGGCGCTCACCTACTTCGGGGACGGTGCCACGAGCGAGGGCGAAGTCTACGAGGCGATGAACCTGGCCGGCGTCTACGACGCGCAAACGGTCTTCTTCTGCCAGAACAATCAGTACGCGATCTCGACGCCGCTGTCGAAACAGACGCGAGCCGCGACCCTCGCACAGAAGGCCGTCGCCGCGGGCATCGAGCCGATTCAGGTCGACGGGAACGATATTCTGGGCGTCTATGCGGTCACGAAAGCGGCACTCGAGCGCGCCCGTCGCGGCGTGCCGACGTTGATCGAGGCGACGACCTACCGGCGGGAGATGCACACCACGGCGGACGACCCGTCCGTCTACCGCACCGCCGAGGAGGAAGAATCGTGGGAGCCGCTGGATCCGATTTTGCGGTTCGAACGGTATCTCCGCGAGCGCGGGATCCTCGACGACGAGACGGTCGAGTCGATCGACGCCGAGATCGAAACCGATCTCGAGGAGTCGCTGGAGGCGGCCAGAGAGACGAAGTCGAACGCGGATCAGGTCGATATGTTCGATTACGCGTACGAGGAGCGGCCGCCGTACCTCGAGCGCCAGCGCGAGGCGTTCGTCGCGGACGAGGGCTACACCGTTGCTCCCGTCGCGGGAAGCCGCGGTGACGGCGGATCGTCCGCGCTCGAGGGGAGACATGAGGACGCGGTCGATGGCGGCGAGGAGGGCGCGGATCGACTGAACATGGTCGAGGCGATCCGGGAGACGCTCCGCGCCGAGATGGAGCGGGACGACGACGTGCTCGTCTACGGGCAGGACGTCGGCGTCGACGGCGGCGTGTTCCGGGCGACGCAGGGACTCCTCGATTCGTTTCCCGAGCGAGTTCACGACGCGCCGGTGGCCGAAGCCGGTATCGTCGGCCTCGGCGTCGGCCTCGCGGCGGCGGGCTATCGGCCGGTGGCCGAGATTCAGTTCGCTGGCTTTAGCTTCCAGGCGTTCGCACAGATCCAGCAACACCTCTCGCGGATCCGTCATCGGTCCCGCGGCAAGATCACGTGTCCGATGGTCGTCCGCGCGCCGTACGGGCTCGGAGTGAAAGCCCTCGAGCACCACTCCGAGAGCTACGAGGCGGGGTACGCTCACATTCCAGGTATCAACGTCGCGATTCCGTCGACCGCACGGGACGCGGCCGGCCTGTTGCGGTCGGCGATCCGCAGTCCCGATCCGGTGCTCTTTTTCGAACCGATGCCGCTGTATCGGGCGGCTCGGCGGCCAGTTCCCGACGAGACGCTCGTCCCACTGGGTGAGGCGCGCGCGGTCGAACGGGGAACTGATGCGACGGTCATCGCGTGGGGCGCGATGGTCCGAGCCGTCGAGGACGCCGTGAACGATCTCGACGCCGAGATCGAGATCATCGACCTGCGGACGATCAGTCCGATGGACACCGAGACAGTGCTCGAGTCGGTCCGCAAGACCGGGCGGTGCGTCGTCGTCCACGAAGCCCCGCGGACGGGCGGGTTCGCCGGCGAAATCGCCGCACGGATCGCCGACGAGGCCGTCTGGCACCTCGAGGCACCGATCGAGCGGGTGACGGGTTACGACGTGCCAGTACCACTGCCGGCCCGCGAGGAATCCTATCGGCCCGGCCCGGACAGCATTCGAGCGGCGGTCGAGCGGGTGCTCGCCGCGTAAGCTCCCGGTCCGTCGGAAAGAGAGGTGGACTTATTCCGGCGGCCGGCGTATCGGTACCCATGGCAAAACACGTCCTCGTCGCGGTCGACGATTCGACGCAGTCAACCGAAGCCCTCGAGTTCGCCTGCACGGAGTATCCGGAGGCGACGATCACTGCGCTCTACGTCCTCGACCCGGGGGACTTCTACGCGGTCAGCGGCATCGAAGGGACCGCGATGGCGAACTACGACGAGATACAGGGTCACCACGAGGACCGGGCCGAAGGGATCCTCGAGACGGCACGGGAGCAGGCGGGCGAACACGGCGTCGAAATCGAAACGGAACACGTCGTCGGCGGCGTCTCGCGGTCGATCGTCGACTACGCCGCCGAGCACGACGTCGACCACATCGTCGTCGGGAGCCACGGCCGGACGGGCGCGAGTCGGATTCTCCTCGGCAGCGTCGCGGAGACGGTCGCCCGCCGGTCGCCGGTGCCGGTGACGATCGTTCGATGACCGGCGAGCCGACGCCGACGGGCTGAACGCTCTCGAGGAGTACCGCTCGGAACAGCGATTTCACGAGAAGGATCCTGTAGAGAGAGAGACGCACTGCGAAAATAGGGACGAACGCCGGCGCGGATCAGGCCGAGACGGTCTGGCCTTCCCGTTCGCTCTCGGTCGAGCGCATGTCCAGATCGGCCTTCAGGGCCTCGATGGCGTCTTCGGGATCGGTCTCGGAGTCGAAGACCCGATCGAATCCCAGCTTCCGGAAGAACGACCGCGTCTCCTCGAAATCGTCCTGCCCGACGGCGAGGTTGCCGCCGATGTAGGTCGTGACGTCGAGGTCGGCCTCGGCGATCCGCTGGTGGAAGCCCTCGCAGTCCTGTTTGGCGTGGCCGTAGAGCGACGAGACGAGTACAGCCTCGGCGTCGTTGTCGGATGCGGCTTCGACGAACTCTTCCTGAGAACTCTGGACTCCCAGGTTGACGACGTCGAATCCAGCTGCCTCCAGCGCCTGTTCCAGGATGGTAATCCCGACGACGTGAGCGTCGGACCCGATCACGCCGAGGATGACTGTCTTCGTCATGTGCGTACCACCACAAACTGGGGGGACCACCATAAACCTAATGATTAATAATGTGCTAATGGTTCGCACGGTCCCCGTCGTGCGATTTTTCGGCACACTTTGTCGGACAGGCTTGCCGATGAGTCATTCGTCCATTCTCGAGAGAGATTCCTATTCGATCGTCCCACCGACGATCGAACCGCGGGTCGGTCGGTCAGACGCTGACGAGCGAGCCGATCGGTGCGTCGGTACGTTCGCGGGCGCGCCGGATCCCGTCCTCGCCGGCCGCGATGAGCGCGAAGACACCGGCGACGTCGGCCTCTGCGGTGTGGACGATGTCCAACAGGAGTTCCTGGGTCTCGCCGGATCGGATGAGATCGTCGACGACGAGGACCGACTCGCCGGGATCGATGGCCGAGGCGGGCAAATAGTAGGTGAGTTCGATCCCGGACTGCAGCCGCTGGCGGGCCTCGATGAAATCCTCGACGGCGGTCTCCTTTCGCTTTTTCGCGTAGGCGCAGCGAACCCCGTAGTAACTCGCGAGCGCTGCCGCGAGCGTGATCCCGTCGGTCGCGGCAGTGAGGACGACGTCCGGCCGATCGAAATCGAACCCGTTGGCCACGACCGGGGCGGCCAGGTCGAGGAACGGCTGGTCGAAGACGGTCGCAGAGTTGTCGACGTACCCCTCGTCGTCGACGCTGATACGGGCGTCGAGCTCCTCCGCGAGCGCCTCGCGGCCGAGTTCGTCGACCACTTCGCGTGCGCGGTCGGCTCCGGGAAGGACGTGCCCGTTGACGTATCGATTGAGATCGCCGGCCGGAAGCCCCGTCGTCTCGGCGAGTTCGTCGTAGGTCCGCGTCTGCTTCAACATCCGCAACACGTCGACGGCGCGTAACTGGAGGGCCGCCTTCTCGGCTCTGTTCATACAGTTATGCACGATCCCACAAGTATGGGTATTACGATCGAATTCACGGACTGGGATCAGCACGAACGTGGTTTCCTCGAGCGAGCGGCGTCCCGATCGATCGGTTCGAACGAGATGCCGAGGACGGCGAAGCGCGGCGGTGACGGGTGAAAAGGCGCTACTGCAGGAAATCCGGCTCCGTCCGCTGCTCGTCGCGTTCGGCCTCGAGATGACTGCGGAACGCTTCGATCTCGACGTCGTACTCCTGATCCTCGAACCGATCACGGACCGAGATATTACCGTCTTCCTCCTCGTTGTCGCCGACGATGATCTGGTAGGGGACCCGGTCGTCGTGGGCCGCGCGGATCTTCCGTTCTAACGTGCTGTCGCGGCCGTCGACCTCGACGCGGAAGTCGTCGAACTCGTTCGCGACGCGGTGGGCGTAGCCGAGGTTGTCGTCGGAGATCGGCAGCACGCGGACCTGTTCGGGCGCGAGCCACAGCGGGAACCGACCCTCGTAATGCTCGATGAGCATCATGAAGAACCGCTCGTAGCTGCCGTACAGCGCGCGGTGGATCATGACCGGCCGGTGTTCCTCGTTGTCCTCGCCGACGTAGTTCAGGTCGAACCGCTCGGGCATGTTGAAGTCGAGCTGGACCGTCGGGCCGTCCCACGACCGGCCGATCGCGTCCTCGAAGGCGAAGTCGATCTTCGGACCGTAGAAGGCACCGTCGCCCTCCTCGATCTCGTACTCGTGGCCGTGAGAGTCGAGCACGCTCTCGAGTTGCTCCTCCGCGCGGTCCCAGATCTCGTCGCTCCCGACCGACTTCTCTGGGCGGGTGGCCAGTGCCATCTCGTAGTCGAGATCGAACGTGTCGAGCACTTCGGTGATCATGTCCATGATCTCCTCGACCTCGCTCTTGATCTGCTCGGGGCGGACGAACAGGTGGCCGTCGTCGATCGTGAACGCCCAGACCCGCGAGAGCCCGGAGAGCTCGCCGCGTTGCTCCTTTCGGTAGACCTTCCCGTTCTCGGCGTAGCGAATCGGCAGGTCGCGGTAGCTCCAGGAGTGATCCTGGAAGATGGCGGCGTGGCCGGGACAGTTCATCGGCTTCAGGCCGAACTCGTCGTCGCCCACGTCGAAGATGAACATGTCGTCCTGATAGTTCTCGTAGTGGCCCGACCGGTGCCAGAGGTCCGTCTTGAACACGTGGGGCGTCTCGACGTAGTCGTAGCCCGCATCTTCGTTCAGCTCCTTGACGAACTCCTCGAGCTCCGAGAGGACGGTCTTCCCGGCGGGGTGATAGAGCGGCAGCCCCGGCCCCGTCACGTCCTGAATCGAGAAGAGATTCATCTCGTTGCCGATCCGGCGGTGATCGCGCTTCTCGGCTTCCCGCTTGCGCTCGAGGAAGGCCTCGAGATCGCTCTCGTCCGCGAAGGCGGTGCCGTAGATGCGCGTTTGCATCGTGTTCTCTTCATCCCCGCGCCAGTAGGCACCGGCGATCTCGAGCAACTCGATCGCGCCGATTTCGCCCGTCGAGTCGACGTGCGGGCCGGCACAGAGGTCCTCCCACTCGCCCTGCTTGTAGAAGCTCACGGTGTCGTTCTCGTCGGCGAATTCCTCGAGGAGTTCGAGTTTGTAGGGTTCGTCGGCCAGTCGTTCCTCGGCCGCCTCGATCGAGACGTCCTCGCGCTCGATGTCGTAGTCCTCGGCGATGATCTCCTCCATCTCCGCCTCGAGGTCGGCGAGGTCCTCCTCGTCGAGATCGAGGTTGTCGAAGTCGTAGTAGAAGCCCTCGTCGGTCGGGGGACCGATCGCGAGTTTGACCTCGTCTTCGTCGTACAGTCGCTCGACGGCCTGCGCGAGACAGTGGGAGGCGGAGTGGCGCATGACCTCGAGGTACTCGTCGGACTGATCGGTGACGATCTCGAGTTCGGCGCCGTCGTAGACCGGCGCCTCCTTGGCGACGAGCTCGCCGTCGAGTTTACCGGCGACCGTGTCGCTGCCGAGACCGGGACCGATCTCGTATGCGCAGTCCTCGACCGTCGCGTCGGCGTCGACCGCGAGTTCGGATCCGTCGGGCAGTACGACCGTTACCTGTTCCTGTGAGTCTGATTCTGACATGGCTGTAATCGTCGCTGATCGGGGAACTTCTGTGAGAAGTTCGGTCGGGCGTCCGCGTGTGCCGCTCGCCTGTGCAACGGGACGGACACAGCGAGCGGTAGGTGTGGGTTAGAAACGGGCGAAAGCCCCTGTAAAGCGGACACCTACCATCGTGACTCCGAATTATCTCGAGCGGGGTAAAAACCTTCTGATGGTGTGTCGTCGCGTCAGAACTGGTCGATCGTCGTGGCGATCGTCTCGTCGCTCCCGATCTCGTTCTCGAGTTCCGTCGGATCCGGGGCGGGAAACGTCACCACCGGATCGGCGTCGGTGACGGTTCTGACGAGTCGCCGGAGTTCGTCGAACACCGGATCCCCGTTCCCCGTCCCCGTGATCTGACACCACGCACGGGTCCGGGTGAGGCCGACGAACGCCTCGTTACGCGGGCTGACTCGGTTGTCGTGCCAGTACGGATCCTCGAGATACTCGAGGTTCAGCAAGTAGACGGACGAGGCTTCATTGCCCTTCGCGCGGTTGATCCCGGAAATCGTTACCTCGCCCTGTTTCGCGAAGACGCTCTTGTTGCCGTTCCAGACGAGGTTCGCGTCGACGGACCGATCCGCGAGCCGATCGGCCAGTCGCCGTCCGATCGACCGGGCGTGGTTGATGGATCCGAGCGGGATCGCGAGTACGTTCTCCGGTTCGAGTCCGTGATCCTGCACGTCGGCGGCGATCGCGTCGGCGACGGTTGCCAGTTCGTCGTCTTTCTCGTCGAACGAATCGAACGCGACGAACGGTTTCGCTTCGGGTTTGTCGGACAGCGGATGGGGCGAGTGCTCCGCCGGACGACGGATCGACACCGGCTCGCCGGTTCGTCGGAAGTCTCCCTCGAGCACTTCGTATCCGATGTCTTCCCAGCCGTCCTGCGTCGTAATCGCCTGCACGGCGCCGCGGTCGCTCGTGAGTCCCATGCCGAAGACGTGAGCGAGCATCAGCACCGACCGCGGCGTCCGGTAGGACTTGCGCATGATCTGGCTCTTCTGGATGCCGCCGTGGTACGACCCGCTCAGGTCGACTGCCGGCTCTCCCTCGTCGTCCGTTCCGAAGATGTGTTTCGGGCTCGGGGCCGAGAGGCTCGTGAGATTCTGGGCTTCATCGTAGGCCCAGATCAGACGCTTCGGTGGCTTCAGCGCCTCGTAGCACATCTCGTAGAACGCGGGTTCCATGTCCTGTGCCTCGTCGATGAGGATCGCGTCGTAGCGCTCTTGGATCGGCTCGTCGTCGACGAGTTGTCGACAGCAGGCCTCGAGCAGTTCGCCGGGACCGCCGTCGCCGAACTCGTCCTTCGCGGAGCCGACGTGGTGTGGTGTCCGTCCCGCGTCCTGCGCGATCTTGTAGTACATTCCGTGTTCGCTCTTGCCGCCCCAGCCGTGGAGCACCTCGAGGCAGTCCCAGTCGGGCTCCTCGCCCCCGAAATCGGCGTAGAATCGGTCGACTGAATCGCGGATCGTCTGATAGAGACTCCGGGTGTTGAACGTGAGCGCGATCCGCCAGTCGGGATGTGTGGCGTGCATTGCGGCCGCCTTCCGCGCGAGGAGTGCGGTCTTCCCCGAGCCGGCGATCCCGCGGATCTGCTGGGGTCCGTCGGGAGTCTGTACGCCGATTTCCTCCTGTCGCTCGTCGAATTGCTTCAGTCCCTTCCGAACGGTCTCGTACAGCCCTGCCTTCGTGTCGCCCTCGGACAGGACGGGTCCACGGTCGCTGCTGATCGCCTGTCCGCCGCCGAGCACCGCGCGAGCGTCGGCGTACTGGTCCGTCGTCAGCTCGGTGTCGCCGGGCAACGATTCGAAGACCCCTCGAAGCGACGACGCCGTGAGGTCGTCCCGGAGAATCACTCGAGGAGCGGACGGAAGATCGTCGAATCCGCGCGCTTCCCATTCCTCGCGGGTGACGTTCGGCAGCGCGACGAGCGGCGTCATCGCGATGTGACAGTTGCCTCGCTCGTCGACCAGCGACGGCTCGCGCATCATCGGCGATCGGATTCGAAACCCGTGATCCCGCGCCTGCGAGTACGGCGCCGCGTGATCCTGTGCCGTTCCGGTCAACGACCACCGGGACCCTTCGATCGCCTCGACGTGGTCGATCCGATACCCCTTGCACTCGATGACTGCGAGTCCGTAGCGTCTGTGCAGCAGGACGAAGTCGGCCTCCCGGTCGAGATCGTCGTTCTGTTGGTCGACGATCGGATAGCGATAATAGCAGACGCCGATATCGTCCGCCGTGAAACACCCCTTGAGTCGATCCCAGACGGTCAACTCGGCGTCGACACCGGACGCGTCGGAGTCGTATTCGGCCGCGACGAATTTCACGGCGGGTGTCAGGAATCCGACCGTGATAAACTAACCGACTAGTATCCGTCGGACGGACGCTATACGTCACAGGAACTCGCTTCCGATCACACAATGTTTGTAACTCGAGGTATCCCGACTACTGCATCTCGACCGGTACTCGTTTTTCGGTTCCCGTTGATGACAGGGTATGAACGTCAACGCCGTCCTCTTCGACGTCGATAACACGTTCTATCCCTATCCGCCGTGCAACGAGGCGGGAAAGGGCGCCGCTCGAGGGGCCGCACGGGACCTCGGCTACGACTTCGATCGCGAGTCGTTCGAGGCGTTCTACCAGGAGGGACGCCGTGCGGTGAAGCGAGAGATTCCCGGGACGGCGGCCTCCCACGAGCGGTACCTCTACTTCAAGCGGGCCCTCGAGCACCGCGTCGGCCGTCCGAAACCGGCGGACGCGCTGGCGCTGGGTGAGGCATACTGGGACGCGTACGTCGACGAAATGGAACTCTACGCCGGCGTCGAGCGGACCCTCGAGGTACTCCGCGACGACGGGATCGACATCGGCGTCCTCACGAATCTCACGACGCGGATCCAACTCGAGAAACTCGCCGCGCTGGGACTCGAGTCTCACGTCGACCTGCTTCTCACCTCCGAAGAGACGGGTCGGGAGAAGCCGGGATCGAGCATGTTCACGCTGGCGCTGTCGCGCCTCGATCGACGCCCGTCGGAGGCGGTGATGGTGGGCGACGATGTCGAGGCGGACATCGCCGGCGGGAACGCCGTCGGACTCGAGACCGTGCTGTTCGACGCCGACGGCGAGACCGACGACGAAGTGCTCGGGGGGGATCGACGGCCGGACCACGAGATCGCTTCGTTCGCGGAGCTTCCCGAGGTGATCCTGTGATTCTCGAGTCCCAGCGACGGGCGGTGGTCGAGCACGCCCCGGAACTCGCTGCGCTGACGCCCGGCCGGACGGGGAACCTGAGCGTTCGAGACGGCACAACGGGCGACGCCTTCGCGGTCACGCCGACCGGCGTTCCGTACGACAGCTTCGACGTCGCAGACGTCCCGGTCGTCGGTGCCGACGGCGACCGGCGCGACGGCGATATGGCCCCGAGCAGCGAGGTCCCGATGCACGCCGCGATCTACCGTCGCGAAGCCGTCGGCGCGATCGTCCACACCCACTCGCCGTGGTCGACTGCGATGGCGGTCGCACACGAGCCGCTGCCGCCGATCCACTACATGATCGTGGCGGTGGGCAAGCGCGTCCCCGTCGCCGAGTACGCGCCCTACGGCACCGACGAGTTAGCCGAACGCATCGTCGCGGCGATGGACGAGGCAGACGCGACGGCGACGTTCATCGAGAACCACGGTCTCGTCGTCACCGCTCCGGATATCGAAACTGCACTCGAGAACACCCACCACGTCGAGAGCCTCGCCCGATTGTACCTCCAGACGCGCGCGGCCGGGCTGGAGCCGCGGACGCTCTCGGACGCGCAACTCGAGGCGGTCCTCGAAAAGTTCGAGTCCTACGGGCAGTAAGGGTCGGCAGTGATCGAACGGCCGCTCAGTCCCGGTCGGCCAGCAACTCGCTGGCGGTCACCAGCGACTCCATCTCGACGCCGGCGTCTTCGACGTTCTCGCGGCCGCCCTCCTCGCGGTCGACGACGACCAGTGCGCGCTCGACGGTCGCGCCCGCCCCCCGGAGCGCCTCGACGGCCTCGACGAGGCTCGTCCCCGTCGTGACGATGTCCTCGACGACGACGACCTCCTCTCCCTCCTCGAGTCGACCCTCGATCAGGTTGCCGGTACCGTACTCCTTGCGCTGCTTGCGCGCGATGACGTAGGGGACGCCCGCCGCGACGCTCGTCGCGGCGGCCAGCGGGACGCCGCCCAGCGCGACGCCGCCGAGTTTGTCGTCTGCGAGTCGCTCGGCGAAGGCCTCGGCGATCAGCTCGAGGCAACCGGGATCGGTCTCGAAGAGGTACTTGTCGACGTAGTACTCGCTCGTACCGCCGTGAGAGAGTTCGAACTCGCCGAACTGGACGGCGTCGGCCGCGCGAAGAGCGTCGATGAGGTCCTGATTCGTCATTGTTCGACAGGGCGCACCGAACCGAAATAAGCGGTGTGGAACGGTCCGCCGAACCCGAGTCACCGACTCCGGTCCGAACGGGCGACCGATCAGGGCAGCTACGTCGAGTGAGAACCGGCCCGTACCGCCGGCTGCGGTTCCCCTGCAGGTATCTTTTTGTCTCCTCGGGCAAGTGTACCGTACGATGACACCAGGCAGAGCGGACGAGCCACATCCCGACGTACAGGCGTTTCTCGAACTCTACAACTCCCTCGACACCCCGTCGTTCGACGAGGTGTCGGCCCAGGAGGCTCGGCGGATGTTCGAGGAGATGCAGGTCAGCGACGAGCCCGCCATCGAACTCGAGTCCGTCGAGGACCGGACCATCGACGGTCCGCGCGGCGACCTGCCGATTCGGATCTACGATCCCGGTACCGACGGCGAAGATCGACCGCTGATTCTGTACATTCACGGCGGCGGCTGGGTCATCGGCAGCGTCGACACCCACGACGACACCTGCCGAAAGCTCGCCGCTGAATCGGGATATCCCGTCGTCAGCGTCGACTACGGGCTCGCACCCGAACACCCGTTCCCCGAGGGATTGCAGGACTGTTACGCCGCCCTCGAGTGGGTAGCCGACGCGACCGACGAACTGAACGCGGATCCCGACCGGATCGCCGTGGCGGGGGACAGCGCCGGCGCCAACCTCGCGGCGGGACTGAGTTTACTCGTGCGAGATCAGGGCGGCCCGGAAATCGCCTATCAGTTGCTGGTCTACCCCAGCACGGGCAAGGTGACCGAGACGGACGCCTACGAGGAGAACGGCGAAGGGTACATGCTCACGAACGACGACATGGCGTGGTTCCGCGACCACCGCTTCGAGCGCGAGATCGATCTGGGGAACATCTACGCGACGCCCCAGCTCGCACACGACCTCTCGGACCTGCCGCCGGCGACGGTCATCACGGCCGGCTTCGACCCCCTCCGTGACGACGGTTCCAATCTGGTCGAGCGACTCGAAGACGACGGCGTCCCCGTCGAGTACCACCACTACGACGACGTGATCCACGGCTTCTTCGGCATGATTTCGGAACCGGTGGATCTGGATCGCGCCCACGAGGCCCACGCGGACGCGGTCGCGGATCTCGAAGCGGCGCTCGAGTAATGACGAAATCGACGAATTCGATCGGAAAATCGCTATCGAGTTGTATGAGTTCGTCTCCGTCAAGTAGCTCGTCACGTGCCGTCGAGTCGATTACGAACCCAGTGCGAGATACCGGAGAGTCCCATCCGACGGGCAGCGCCTCGAACGATAACTGCGATAGCGAGCGCAGCGCCGAAGATGAGCGAGAAAAAGCCTGTCACGAAGAGTCCTCCGGACGGCTCGGGATACAGTAGCGTCTGGACGCCCATCGCAGCCATCCAGACAGTGGGGACGCTGAGGGCGACGATCACGATCGAACTGACACGGATTCCATCACGAACGGCACCGATGAGCGCAGCGATGGCAAGTAACCCCGGGAAGATCAGCTCTGGATTGACCGGTAGTCCCGCTACAGTGGGCCACGCGGGGTACGGTTGGGGGAGATCAGCGAACGTTATCGTCGCAATGAAAAGAACCAGCAACGCGAGCCCCGCTTCGATCGTGCGGAATCGCGATTCGGTAAGTAGGTTCATATAGAGGACCCTACGCGTTGAACTATACTTATTAGATCGTGTTACTATATCGGAACGGTTCGAGAGATCGAACCCGTTCGGAAAGGAGCGCCTCGAGTTTCAGCGTAGTATACTGCTCGATGAATCGCCGTCCGGTAGTGAAATCGCCACCACTCGGTAGCAGCCGACTCTCAGGGAGACTACCACGGCTCGTTCTTCAACCCGAGTTTGTACGCGATCATGTTCGTCGTCACGTGCAGCACGGGCGTGAGCACGACGACCACGAGGATGACCTCGAGCGTGAACCACTCGCGGAACCACTCGACGTCCAGCAGCGCGACCAGCGGTAGGGAGACGACGACGAAATCCAGCTGGTCGAGGCCGGGGAACATCGCGCCGCGCTGGCGGCCGGTTCGGCGTTTGAGGAAGGACGCGAGGATGTCGCCGAGCATCGCACCGCCGGCGAGCCCGAGCGCGGCCAGCGGCGTGAACGCGGGGACAGCGAAGCCCAGGGCGTCGCTGACGCTCGGCTCGAGAACGGTGAGGACGGCCGCGAGCGCGAGTCCGGCAGCGATACCCATCGCCGTGCCGCGCCAGGTCTTGCCGTCGCCCAGCACTCGCTTTTCCCCCCACGTCCGGCCGCCGTCGATCGGGCGGCTACCCCCGGCCAGCACCGCGGCGTTGTTGGGAACGTAGGCGGGCAACATCGCCCAGAACGCGATCGCGACAGTCTCGAGGATTGCCATATCGCTCGGGACGAACCGACGTGTCTTAATCGCCGGTGGTTCGAGGGAGCGGATTCGTGGGACTCGAGTCGACTCGCTCGCGACTACGGCCCGATAGACGCCGGTCGCTCTCCGGTCGACACCGTATTGTAAACAATATCTGTATCTAGTATACACGAAAAACTTTTAGTACTCCTGCTGGACTCCCATGTAGAGGCCCTGTTATCATGCCACGAGAGCATATTTTCGACGAAGCCGAGTACGAGCGGCGGGTCGCTCGAACGAAAGAGCGACTGCGCGAGGAGGAGCTCGACGCCATCGTCGTCGCCGATCCGGCGAACATGAACTACCTGACGGGGTACGACGGCTGGTCGTTCTACGTCCACCAGGCCGTCGTGGTCACGCCCGAGCGCGCGGAACCCGTCTGGATCGGCCGCGACATGGACGGCGGCGGAGCGCGCGCGACGACCCACCTCGCCGACGAGAGCATCCGCGCGTACAGCGACGACCACGTCCACTCGCCGCACGACCTCCACCCGATGGACTACGTGGCGGGCGTCCTCGAGGAACTGGGCGTCGACGACGGTCGGATCGGGCTCGAGATGGACGCCGCCTACTTCACCGCGAAGTCCTACACCCGATTGCAGGAGAACCTCCCCGAGGCCGCGTTCGAGGACGCGACGCTGCTGGTCGGCTGGGTTCGGATCAAGAAATCGGAGCAGGAACTCGAGTACATGCGTCAGGCCGCCCGCATCTCGGAGAACGCGATGCAGGCGGGACTGGACGTCATCGAGGAGGGCGTCCCGGAGTACGAGGCAGCGGCCGCGATCTACGAGCAGCTGATCACCGGGACCGAGGAGTACGGCGGCGACTACCCCTCGATCGTCCCGCTGATGCCCTCGGGCGACCACACGGGCACGCCGCACCTGACCTGGACCGACCGCGAGTTCGAGGACGGCGATCCGGTCATCATCGAACTCTCCGGCTGTCGCCACCGGTACCACTCCCCGCTGGCCCGGACGACGTTCGTCGGGGACCCGCCCGCCGAACTCGAGGAGACCGCCGAGATCGTCGTCGAGGGGCTCGAGGCCGCGCTCGACGCCGCCGAACCCGGCGTCACCTGCGAGTCGGTCGAGAAGGCGTGGCGCGACACCATCGCCAAGTACGGCCTCGAGAAGGAGGACCGCATCGGCTACTCGATGGGACTGGGCTACCCGCCGGACTGGGGCGAACACACCGCGAGCATCCGTCCCGGCGACGAGACCGTCCTCGAGGAGGACATGACGTTCCACATGATCCCCGGCATCTGGACCGACGAGATCGGCATGGAGATCAGCGAGACGTTCCGCGTCACGAGCGACGGTGCGGAGACGCTCGCGGAGTTCCCGCGGCAACTGTTCACGACGTAGCGCGGCCCACACCGATCATATTACCGTCGCAATACTCCCGACTACGACACCACTACGACATCGATGACAACACCATCGCCCGAAACCGAGAGCAAATCCGAAGACGAACTGGATTCGGCGCTCGTCACCGCACGCCGACAGCTCGAACGAGCCGCGACGCACGTCGACGTCGATCCCGGCGTCGTCGAGCGCCTGAAACACCCGACGCGGGTCCAGCAGGTATCGGTGCCCCTCGAGCGCGAGGACGGCTCCGTCGAGGTCTTCACCGGCTACCGCGCCCAGCACGACGACGTTCGCGGCCCGTACAAGGGCGGGCTCCGCTATCATCCCGAGGTCAGCGCCGAGGAGTGTACCGGCCTCTCGATGTGGATGACCTGGAAATGTGCGGTGATGGACCTCCCCTTCGGCGGCGGGAAAGGCGGGATCGCCGTCGATCCCAAGTCGTTGAGCGAGGACGAGACCGAGCGGCTCACCCGCCGGTTCGCGGAGGAGCTGCGCGACGCCGTCGGGCCGACGAAGGACGTCCCCGCGCCGGACATGGGCACCGACGCCCAGACGATGGCCTGGTTCATGGACGCCTACTCGATGCAACAGGGCGAGACGATCCCCGGCGTCGTCACGGGCAAACCGCCCGTCATCGGGGGGTCCTACGGCCGCGAGGAGGCACCCGGCCGCTCGACGGCGATCGCCGCACGCGAAGCCATTCAGTATTACGACCGCGAGGTCTCGGCCACGACGGTCGCCGTCCAGGGGTTCGGCAGCGTCGGCGCCAACGCCGCCCGCCTGCTCGAGGACTGGGGCGCGACCGTCGTCGCCGTCAGCGACGTTAACGGTGCAATCTACGACCCGGACGGCCTCGACACGCACGCGATTCCGACCCACGAAGAGGAGCCCGAGGCCGTGCTCGAACAGGACGCCCCGGAGACGCTGGGCAACGAGGACATCCTCGAGCTCGACGTCGACGTGCTGATCCCGGCCGCCGTCGGCAACGTCATCACCGCGGAGAACGCCGACGCGATCGAGGCCGACATCGTCGTCGAGGGCGCGAACGGCCCGACGACGTTCGCCGCGGACACCATCCTCGAGGAGCGCGGCGTCCCGGTGATCCCCGACATCCTCGCGAACGCGGGCGGCGTGACGGTCAGTTACTTCGAGTGGCTTCAGGACATCAACCGTCGCCAGTGGTCGCTCGAGCGGGTCAACGAGGAACTCGAGGAGCACATGCTCGATGCGTGGGACGACGTCCGCGAGGAGGTCGACGCCGCGGGGCTGACGTGGCGCGACGCCGCCTACGTGGTCGCGCTCTCCCGAATCGCCGAGGCGAAGGAGACGCGCGGACTCTGGCCGTAGTCGGTCCGGGCCACCGGCAGGACGAACAAGCGGTCGCTATCGGTTCCGCGAGCGGGCACGGAGAAGGGAAGGGCTCATGTCCCGCCGGTCACATGCTCCGATAATGGCGTCGTGGAAGCGGGTGTTCGCGAGCGGCCTGATCCTTCTCGGACCGATACTCGTCACGCTGTACGTCGTCTACCGGGCCTACGTGCTCGCGATCGGATTCACGCCGGCGGTCCTGTTCGATCCGAACATGCTGAGCGGCCTCATCGGCAACGAGCCGACTCGCGTGCTCCTCATCCGGATCCTCCAGATCGGCGTCTCGCTCGCCTTTTTTCTAGTGGTGGCGGTCGCGATCGGCGTCCTGACCCGGACGACGATCGGCGATATCTTCGCGCGGAGCATCGACGGCGTCGCGAACCGCGTGCCGGGGCTGCGCGTCCTCTACAACGCGTCGAAGATCGCCGCCGAAACGACGATCGGGGAGGAACAGGCGCTGCAGGAACCGGTGAAGGTGCGGAGCTGGGACGGGACGCACATGCCGGCGTTCAAGACCGGACACACCACCACCGACGGGCGAGTCGTGCTCTTCATTCCGACGGCACCGAACGTCTCCTCGGGGTTCGTCGTCGAAGCCGAGGCCGATCGAATCATCGAAACCGACGAATCCGTCGAAGAGGTGCTCGCACGCGTTCTGAGCGGCGGGTTCGGTGACTCCGAAAGCCCGCAGGATCGAACGCGAACCGTTCCGTTCGATGCATCGGGAGATCGATCGGACGAGGAGGAGTAACGGGACGACCGTCGCTTACCGCGAGAGCGCCGCCGCGACTTTCTCCACCGGGTGCGGCGGATCATCACAGCCGTCGTACTCCGAGAGCTGGGTCCGGCAAGACGCACCCGGTGCGACGACCGTCTCGCCGTCGCTCCCGTCGATCTGATCGAAGAGGATCCGCCCGATCGCCCGACTCAACGAGTAGTGTTCGGCCTCGTAGCCGAAGGAGCCGGCCATCCCGCAGCAACCCGAATCCAGCGCGTCGACCTCGTAGCCGACTGCCCGCAGGACGGTCGCCGCGTGGCCGTCCTTCTTCGTCGCTTTCTGGTGGCAGTGGCCGTGGTAGGTCACCCGCTCGTCGGGATCGGCGACCGGCAGCCCGTCCGCCAGTTCGAACCGGTCGAGGTACTCCATGACGCCGTAGGTGTTCGCCGCGACCCGCTCGGCGTCGCGCCCGGTGAGCAAGTCGAGGTAGTCGGACTGGAGCATGACCGCGTCCGAGGGCTCGACGAGGACGACCTCCCAGCCGTCCTCGGTTCGGGGAGCCAGCGCCTCGACGTTCGTTCTGGCGCGCTCGCGCGAGACATCCAGAAAGCCCTTCGAATGGGCCGGCCGGCCGGTCGACGTGACACCTTCGGGCACGGCCACGTGGACGCCCGCCGTCTCGAGGACCTGCACGGCGGCCTTCCCCGCCCGCGGATGGTTGTAGTTCGTGTACGTGTCGGGGAAGAGGAGCACCTTTCGAGAGGCCTCCTCGAGCGGGATCCGGGAGCCACCTCGCGCCTCGAACCAGTCTTCGAAACTCTCGCCGGCGAACGTCGGGAGATCGCGCTCGCGTGCGATGCCGACGGTCTTTTCGGCGATCGTATCGGCGCCGGGCAGCGACGCGGCCCAGTTCGAGAGGGGCGCGAGCGCGGAGCCGACGGCGTTGAGCCGGTCGACGTTGGCGAAGAGCCGATCGCGGAGGCTCGCACCGTTCTCCTGATGGTTCGCGTGCTCGACCTCGGCCTTGAGCTTCGCCATGTCGACCTCGCTCGGACAGTCCCGCGCACAGCCCTTGCAGCCGACGCAGAGGTCCATCACTTCGGCCAGGAACTCGGGATCGGTCGACTCGGCGTCGAGTTCGCCGTTCATCGCACCGCGGAGCATGTTCGCGCGCCCGCGGGTGCTCAGACTCTCCTCCTCCGCCGCGCGATATGTCGGACACATCACGCCGCCGGTCGTCTCCTGAGAACCGCGACAGCCGGCACAGCCGTGACAGAGTTCGACCATTCCCTGCATGCCGTTGTCGACGTCCCACTCGAGGGCGGGCTCGAAGCCGGCGTCGAACTCGTAGTCGGGGGAGAACCGCAGGTGCTCGGTCATGTCGTGATCGCCGCAGACGTTGCCGGGATTCAGGAGCCAGTCGGGGTCGAACGCCGTTTTCAGGTCGCGGAAGAGCGACCAGACGTCGTCGCCGTAGAGCTTCCGGTTCCACTGAGTTCGGGCGCGGCCGTCGCCGTGTTCGCCCGAGACCGAGCCGCCGTACTCGACGACGAGATCAGTGACGGCGTCGGAAATCGCCTCGAACTGGTTCAGTCCGGCCGGGCTCTTGGTGTCGACCAGCGGCCGCATGTGCATACAGCCCGGGCCGGCGTGGGCGTAGAAGCTCGCGAAGGTGTCCTGCTCCTCGAGTACCGCCTGGAAGTCGGCCACGTAGTCCGCGAGGTTCTCGGTCGGGACGGCCGTGTCCTCGATGAAGGAGATGTGCTTGGTGTCGGAGGTTCGGGAGAGCAGAATCGGCGCGGCGCTCTTGCGGAGCTTCCAGAGCTCCGCCCGATCGGCGGGCTCGTAGGCCTCGAGGGCATCGAACGCGCGGACGGGGTCGTCACCGGTTTCCGGCTCCCGGACGGTCGGTCCGCCGTTCGGTGTCGGGGCCTGCGAGTCCGGGAGCCGGTCGGACAGCATCTCGGCGACTTTGTCTCGAGCGTCGGCCTCGCTCTCGGCGTAGAACTCGACGAGCAGGGCCGTCTCGGTTCCGTCGGGGAGGTTCCCCGCGACGTCGGCGAACTCCTCGGTGTCGCGAGCGAGCTCGAGCAAGACGTCGTCGATCGCCTCGATCGCCGCCGGATCGAAGTTGCGGACGATGGTGTCGACGTCGGCCATCGCCTCGAGCAGGTCCGTGTACGTCAACAGGACGACGCCGGTGGTTTCGGGGACGGGCTCGAGCGAGACGGTCGCTTCCGTGATCACGCCGAGGGTTCCCTCGCTGCCGGCGAAGACGCGGGCCAGGTTGACCGTCGCGTCGGGGTCGGGCTCGCCGTCGATCTCGACCGTCTCGTCCGTGTTTTCGTCGAACGCCTCCGGATCGCCGTGGGCTTCCGCGACGAGTCGATCGAGGTTGTAGCCGGAGACGTTCCGCTTGAGCTGCGGGAAGACCTCGCTGATCGCCGCGGCCTCCTCGTCGACGACGCGGCGCAGCGCCTCGTGAATCCGCTCGAGGAGGTCGCCGTCCGGATCGGCCCGCTCGCGGAGTTGGCCGACCGTCACGTCGCCGAAACGTTCGACGGAACCGTCCGCGAGGACGACTTCGACCTCGTCCACGTAGGCGTCGGTCTTGCCGTACTGCAGGGAGTGTGCGCCGGTGGAGTTGTTGCCGATCGCGCCGCCGATCGTGCTGCGGTTTCCGGCCGCCGGGTCGGGTGCGAACTTCAGATCGTGGGGCTCGAGCGCCCCGTTCAGGTCCGCGAGGACGGTCCCCGCCTGTACCGTCGCTCGGCGCTCGTCGGCCGACAGCTCGAGCAGACCGTCCATGTGCGTCGTCAGGTCGAGGACGACGGCCTCGTTGACCGCCTGTCCGGCGAGGCTGGTGCCGCCGCCCCGCGGGAGGACCGGAACCCCGTTGTCAGCGCAGTACTCGACGACTGCAGCGACGTCGTCGGTCGAGCGCGGGAGGACGACGCCGACGGGCGTCACCTCGTAGGCGCTCGCGTCGGTCGCGTAGAGCCGCCGGCTGTACTCGTCGAACCGGACCTCGCCGTCGATGCGTTCGTCGAGCGCCGCGACGAGTTCGGGGCGGTCGATATCGCCGCCGACGTAGTCGTACTCGGCGCGCGGGTCCGCCGCCGGATCGCTCGCCTGCGAATCCGGTGCTGGGTCAGCATTACCGGTGTCGTCGGCTCGTGAAGAATCGTGCGTCGCCATCGTTACTCTCGAGCCGCGTCCGGCTGATAGACGGCGTTCTCGAGTTCACCGCCCGACTCGAGCGCGTCGACGTTGTCCGCGACGATGTCGGCCAGTCGGTCCCAGTGTTTCGGCGTGTGACCGCCGGTGTGGGGCGTGATGAGGCAGTTCTCGAGGTCCCAGAGCGGGTGGTCGGCGGGGAGCGGTTCGGGATCGGTGACGTCGAGGGCGGCCCCGCGGATCCCCTCGAACTGCAGCGCCGAGACGAGCGCGTCGGTGTCGACGATGCCGCCGCGGGCCGCGTTGACGACGACCGCGTTCGGTGGAAGCGTGGCCAGTTCGTCCTCGCCCACGAGCCCGCGGGTCAAGTCGTTGAGCGGGCACGCGAGGACGACGTAGTCGCTCCGCGAGAAGGCCTCGTGGACGTCGTCCTCGTCGAAACCGAGCACCTCGTCGGTCGGCCCGCCTTTCTCGGGCGTGTACCGGATCCCGATCGTCTCCACCTCGAAGCCCTCGAGGCGCTTTACGACGGCCTGCCCGATCGAGCCGAGGCCGACGACCGTGACGGTGCTGTCGGTGAACTCGTGCGACTGGAAGTGGCGCCACTCGCTGTTCTCCTTGCGCCGCCAGCCCTCGTGGAGCCGGCGCGCGAAGACGAGCATGTTGCCGATCGTCTGCTCGGCGATGCCGGGGGCGTGAATGCCGCCGGCGTTCGTCACGGCCACGCCGTGGTCGGCCAGCGCGTCCATCGGCACGTGGTCGGTGCCGGCGAAGGTACACGCGAACAGTTCGAGCCGATCGGCGCGCTCGAGGAGGTCCTCCTCGATCGTGATGCCGGTCACGACCCGCGCTTTCGGCACGAGTTCGCGCTCCTCTCTCGGCGTCCGCGCGAGTGCGACGGTGTGCTCGGGCAGTCGCTCGCGCAGCGTTTCGGCGTACGACTCCATCGACAGTCCTTCCGTTCCCTCTCGGAGAACGACGATATCTGGGTCCGTGCTCATGGAAGCTTCCGCGTTGCCCTACGATTGTCACGGCCTCTCTTATCTTTTTGTGTATCCATCGTAAACACTGATTGTGTATAATTAAGTTGCTGGGGCGCGTCAGCGACTCGCATGACCGAGCCAGTACGGGACCGACTCGTCAGCCTCCGCCGGAGTTTCCACCGCCACCCCGAGCCCGCGTGGCGCGAATTCCTCACGACGGCCAGACTCGTCGAAGAGATCCGGGCCATCGGGGTCGACGAACTGGCCGTCGGCCCGGACGCCTACGACCCCGCCGACCGGATGGCCGTCACCGACGACGACCTCGGACCGTGGGTCGAACGCGCTCGCGAGCGCGGCGCGGACGAGGCCGTCCTCGAGCGGATGACCGGCGGCAACACCGGAGCCGTCGCCGTCCTCGATCGCGGCGAGGGGCCGGCGATCGGCCTGCGCGTCGACATCGACGGGCTGTTCATCGAGGAATCGACCGACGAGGAGCACGACCCGGTCGACGAGGGCTTCCGCTCTGAGATCGAGGGGACGATGCACGCCTGCGGCCACGACGTCCACATGACCTGGGGGCTGGCCGTCCTCGAGGCCATCGCGGAGAGCGACTTCTCGGGACGGCTGGTGGTCTTCTTCCAGCCCGCCGAGGAGACCGGCGGCGGGGGCTGCCCGATGGCGAAAAGCGAGTTCGCCGACGACCTGGATTACTTGCTGGCGGTCCACGTCGGCCTCGACCACCCGACGGGCGAGGTCGTCGCCGGGATCGAGAAGCCGCTGGCGATGTGCCACGTCGACGCGACGATCACGGGCACCTCCGCGCACGCGGGCAAGGCACCCAACGAGGGGGCCAACGCCATGCATGCGATGGGAACGGCGATCGTCAACGCCTACGGCATCCCCCGGCACAGCGACGGGATGACCCGGGTGAACATCGGCAAGGCCGAGGCGGGGACCGCGAGCAACGTTATCGCCGAGCGCGCCGAGATGGAGGCCGAAGCGCGGGGCGAGACGACCGAACTGATGGAGTTCATGGAGCGGCGACTCGAGCGCACGATCAAGTCGGCGGCGAAGATGCACGGCTGCCGGGCGGACGTCGACGTCGTCAGCAAGTCGCCGCGGGCCGACAGCGATCCGGAACTGCAGGCGCTGGTGAGCGAGATCGCCGGCGGCGTCGAGGGGATCGAGCACGTGCTGCCGGCCGCCGATTTCGGCGCGAGCGAGGACGCGACATTCCTGATGGAGCGCGTCCAACAGGACGGCGGGCTCGCCACGTACATGATCGTCGGGACCGACCACCCGACGAGCCACCACACGCCGACGTTCGACGTGGACGAGGCGAGCCTGCAACACGGCGTCGACGCGCTGGTCGGGACGATTCGCGAACTCGAGCACCGGCATCCCGTCCCGCAGGTCGACGAGATGGCGGACGTCGAACGCGCGGAGGCCGGGGAATGAGCAGGGCCCGCGTCACTCTCGAGGAGATCGACTCGGCCCGGGAGCGCATCGACGGCGTCGTCCACCGGACGCCGCTGGACACCTCGCGGACGTTCGCCGAGCTGAGCGGCGCGGCCTCGGTCGGGCTCAAACTCGAGAACGTCCAGCGGACGGGCTCGTTCAAGATCCGCGGGGCGTACAACACGATGGCACAGTTGTCTCCCGACGAGCGCGACGCCGGCGTCATCGCCTCGAGCGCGGGGAATCACGCACAGGGCGTGGCGCTGGCCGGCGACCTCCTCGACGTCGAGACGACGATCGTCGTCCCCGAGGTCACGCCCGCCGCGAAGATCGAGGCGACTCGCGGGTACGGTGCCGAGGTGGTCGTCGAGGGCGACATCTACGAGCGGTCCTACGAGTACGCCCTCGAGCGCGCCGCGGAGACGGGGGAGACGTTCGTCCACCCCTTCGACGACGAGGCCATCGTCGCGGGGCAGGGGACGATCGGTCTGGAGTTGCTGGAGCAATACCCCGAGATCGACACCGCGCTGGTCGCCATCGGCGGCGGCGGGCTCATCTCGGGCATCGGGACCGTGCTGAAAGCCGCCGAGCGCGACGTGCGCGTCATCGGCGTGCAACCCGAGGGCGCGGCACACGCGAAGCCGTCGCTCGAGGGCGAGGGGATCCACGAACTCGACGACGTCGACACCGTCGCGGAGGGGATCGCGGACACCCGCATGCTCGAGACGACCGTGGAGATCGCCCGCGAGGTCGTCGACGACGTGGTGAGCGTGAGCGACCGGGAGATCGCCGCTGCAGTCACCCTGCTCGCCGAGCGAGCGAAGACCGTGGCCGAGAGCGCCGGTGCCGCGCCGCTCGCTGCCGCCCTCTCGGACCGGACAGATCTCGAGGGGGAACACGTCGGGGTCGTGATCTCCGGCGGCAACGTGAACCTCACCGACCACGCCGAACTGACCCGAACGGGTCTCCACGAGCTCGAGCGCTATACCGAAGCGCGGCTCGCGCTCGAGGGGTGGCCGACCGCAGTGAGCGACGTGGTCGAGACCGTCGCAGCCGAGGGTGCCGAACTGGACGTCCTCGAGCGCGCCCGTCGAACGTCGGTCGATCACCCGAATCGGACGCCGGTGACGATCGGCCTCGAGGGGAGCGGCCCCGAGCATCTCGAGGGGGTGCTCGCAGCGCTGGACGCGCTCGAGGGCGTTTCGGTCGTCGAACGGTCACTGAACTGACTACGTTCTGTATACTGCTGGCGCGCTGAACCGCGACGGAGTCGCGGTTCGAAAAGCGCGAGGGATGAGCGAAGGAGCGAAGTGACTGAGCGAATCGGTCGGGGAGGACGTGGTAATTGCCTGTTGCCAGTACGAGCAGGACACTCGTGTTCGCTGTCAGCTTGTAACTGGGCTCATCGACACCGCCACAATAGTAGGATTTTTAATTTGAATAGCTCTGCTGCGTCGCTGACGGGCCGATATCGTCCTGAAATCCGTCTGCTATAGGACCCGCCGAATTACGCCACACTCTCCCATCGGAGCCGCTTGAGCCACCGCAAAAACGGAAATTGATATCCGAAAACGCAGGACCGAATCAGGCCACTTTCGCGCTCGGGCCGACCGCCTCGATCGCCTCGAGGAAGATCCCGATCCCCAGTTCGATCTCGCGTTCGGTCGAGTCCAGCGGCGGGAGCAGCCGGATCGTCTTCTTCCCGCACCCGAGGGTCAGCAGGCCGCGCTCGAGGGCCGCCTCGACCACCGCCGACCGACGCTCGGGGGTGTCGAACTCGACGGCGAGCATCAGGCCCGTGCCGCGGACGTCCTCGACGTACTCGGGCACGTCGTCGCGGAGGAGCTCTTTGGCCTGCTCGCCCCGACGGGTCGCGTTGTCCAGCAGGTCGTGTTCCCGGATGGCCTCGAGGGTGAACGCGCCCATCATCGAGCCCAGGATGTCGCCGCCGCCGAAGGTCGATCCCAGGCGATTCTTTTCGCTGGGGAAGACCTCCGAGCGGGAGATCGTCGCGCCGACGCGCAGCGCCTTCGCACTGGCGATGACGTCGGGTTCGATGGGGTAGTGATCGGACGCCCAGATCTCACCGGTGCGGCCGACGCCGGACTGGATCTCGTCGACGACCAACGGGATGTCGTACTCGTCCGTGACGGCCGCGACTTCTTCCATGAACGCCTCGCTGGGGAACCGGTAGCCGCCGACGCCCTGAATCGGCTCGAGGGTGAGGAAGGCGATCTCGTCGGGGTTGACGTGGCCGCCTTCGGGGGCGAGCATGTTGCGGAGCTGCGAGCCGCCGCCCGCGAAGAAGCCGCAGTCGCAGCTGTCGGCGTCGCAGCCGCGGTCGGCGCAGAAGGGGACGGTCTCGATCCCGCTGATCTCGGGGTAGTGACGCGTGTAGACCTCCTTGGACTTCGTCAGCGACAGGGTCCCGAGCGTGCGCCCGTGGAAGCTACCGCCGAAGGCCACGCCGTACTTCGCGGGCGCTCGGTGGTCGTGGGTGATCTTCATCGCGTTCTCCATCGCTTCCGCGCCGGAGTTCGAGAGGAAGACGGTGTCCATGCCGTACTGACTCGAGACCTCGGTCAGTTTTTCCATGAGGTGACTCGAGCCGGGGACGTCCGCCTCGTCGGGGCTCGGACCGGAACCGAAGTACATGTCCTGACCCGCGATCTTCATCGGTTCGACGAGATCGAACTCGCGGAGCTTCCCGAGCACCTTCTCGTTGTTGTACCCCAGCGGAGCAGCGCCGATGTGACAGGTGAAGTCGAGGAGGACGTTCCCGTCGACGTCCGTGACGAATGGCCCGTCGGCGTCCCGCGTCACGTCCCAGACGAATTCGTGGGAGTACTCGCTGGGCGCGGAGTACTCCTGGTGGAAATCGACCCATTGCTGCGCGTTCGGACCCGGAAGCGCGGCCGCGTCGGGTTCCGCCGTGTCCCTATCCATACACAGTTTATGTGTATCTCGTACATTAAAACTTGTTATAGATTGGCGAGGATGTCAGCGACGAACGGCTGCGGAGCGTCGCTCTCCGCGCGAGAAAACGGACAGCATGACGGCCGACGCGGTTCGTCGGCCACGAGGTGGAGGGCGTCGGCGCGATCAGTCGTCGTCGCTTTCGACCGGGCCGCCGGGACCGGGCGACTCGGGTTCGGTTTTCTTGCTCGAGCCGATGAGGACGGTTTTGTCCTGCAGGAGCACCCGGCCGTAGCTCGAGCCGAAGTCCTTGATCAGCGAGAGCATCGCGGCGAAGCAGACGAAGGCGAACGGCGCACCGGTGATGATGACCGCGTCTTGAAGCGCGCTCGTCCCGCCCTCGCCGCCGAGGATCATGAGGATCGCGGCGGTCAAGCCGAGGACGACCCCCCAGAAGACGCGGTTAATAGTCGAGGGTCTCGCCTTCCCGCCGGTCGTCATCATGGAGACGGCGAGCGTCGACGAGTCCGCCGACGTGATGAAGAACGTCGTGACGAGGATCATGAACGCGATCATGAACACCGTCCCGAGCGGGAAGGCGTCGAAGAGGATGAAGCCCGATATCTCCGGCGTGAAGTTGTTGATAACGGGACTGAAGTCCGCAACGCCGGTGTGGTGGTACTGCAGCGCGGTTCCGCCGACGACGGTGAACCACGGAATGGTCGCCGCCGAGGTCGCGCCGATACCCGTGAACGCGACTTCGCGGACGGTTCGGCCCTTGGAAATGCGGGCGATGAACAGTCCGGCGAACGGGGACCACGAGAGCGCCCACGCCCAGTAGAAGACCGTCCACGAGTTCATCCACCCCGTCCCGCCGTCGGAGCCGGTACCGGTGTAGAGGCTCATGGACGTGAAGTCGGCGATCATGCCGCCCATCGCCTGCGAACCCAACAGGAGCAAGAAGAGGGTCGGCCCCAGGATGAACGTCGCCACCATGAGGATGACGAACAGGATCATGTTGAAGTTCGACAGCCGGCGAATCCCCCTGTCGACGCCGAGCACCATCGAGACGGTAAACAGAAGCGTCATCGTGGTCACCACGAGGAGGATCCCGACGTTCCCGAGGTCGATCCCCCACTGGTAATTGAGACCGGCGATGAACTGACTTCCGATGAAACCGAGCGACGTCGCCACGCCGCCGATCGTCGCGAAGACGGCGAGGATGTCGACGACTTTCGCGGCCGGACCGTCGAGGTTCTCCTTCCCGAGGATCGGCGTCAGCGCCGACGAAACTCGGAGCGGGACGTCCTCGTAGTTGTACGCGAAGTAGGAAATCGCGAGCCCCATAATCGTGAACACCGCCAACTGGGGAAGCGCCCAGTGGAACAGCGTCTGCTGGATCGCGTACGGCACCGCCTCGCTCGTCCCGCCTTCGATTCCGAACAGCGGCGAGGGGTTATCGTAGTAGAACAGCGCCTCCGTCGGGCCCCAGAACACGACGCCCGCGGCGAATCCGGCGGAGTACAGCATCGCGAAGTACGACAGGAAGCTGTACTCCGGGTCCGAGTCCCCCATCTTGATTTTCCCCCACGGACCGACGATCAGGAACAACAGGAAGAGGACGATCAGGAACACGATCACCAACAGCGCCCAGTTCAGGTACGTGACCACCCATTCGTAGAGGGTCCCGATCGTCTCCGTGACGAGCGCCTGATTGACGAAGAAGCCCACGATCACGCCGGCGGTCAGCAACGCGCCGAACGCGAAGACGATCGGGTCGATCTCCTCTAAGAACTCGTCGACCATCCCCTGCTCCGCGTCACTCATTCGGTCTCACCCCTGAAACCGGGTGACGGCGCACTGATTGACCGCCTTTCCACCTACCGTTCGCCATGCTGCGTGATGGCATACCGCCACCATTGACAGCGTATACAATAAGTGTTTCTCACTCTGCGAGACTATCCACGGATTGCGTTTATTTGATGTTCGATGGAGTATCACGCGGTTATCGCCAATATAACTATCATCCGATTACTGTATCCCAGATAATCGAACAAAAAGACGATAATACACCACTTCCCGCGGCAACTGACAATATCCGAGATGGTTCGATATCCGATTACAGCGGGCCGAAACGAGGCGGCTCGTCGATCGGTCCGGCGGCGTGCCGGCTCCGGACGGCGGCGAGTCGTAATCGAAAATCGATACGGCGGGTCAGTTCGTCAGTTCCTCGAGCGTCTGCTCCCGGGAGTCGGCGCTCTCGGCCACCTGCTCGGAGAACTCGTCGACGCGGTCTTTGATCTCCTCGCGGGCCGCTTCCGGTGAGAAGCCCTCGGACATCGTCAGGAGCCGGACGAACGCGCGGAGTTCTTCGTCCGTGAGCTGGGCGAACTCCTCGTTCTCGAGCTTCGCGACGACCTCGTCGACGTCGATCTGGCCGACCGGTTCGACGTTGAACTCGACGTTGACCATCCGGTAGTTCGAGCCGGCGAGTCGTTGTTCGGCCTTGCCGACGCCCTCGGAGAGCATGTCCTTGAACGGCGTGTGATACCCCATCGTCCCGAGGTGGAGGAACGCGAGCATGTCGGTGATCCCCTGCGTGTAGGCGTCGCGGTCCTCGTCGTCGGGGTCGAAGACCGTTTCCCGATCGCGCTGTTCCATGTACTCGAAGAGAATGCTGAAATCGAGGATCGCGTTGCGAACCCGTCGTCGAATCCGGTTTCGCTTCTGTTTCTTCGAGTGATCCGTGTAGTCCGTCTTCCGACCGAGCAGAAAGTCGCGGTCGGAGGGCGTGAGAATCCCGCGCGGCCGGTCCGAGTCCGCCGCCGCCCGTAGCGACTCCGGCACGTCGTCCTGGCTCATACCTCACACATACGGCGAGTGCGAATTAACGTTTCCGTTCTCTCGAACGTGATCGTTGTCGAATACCTTCGGCCCTCGAGGGGCGGTTCACGGCGGACCGGACCGTGTGTCGGAGCGTTGCCGCTCGTATCGAACCGTCGCTCAGACCGGCCGCTGGGAGAGTTCGATCGCCGTCTCGGAGAGCAGGGACGTCCCGATCGCGAGGCTCGATTCGTCGATATCGAACGTCGGCGTGTGGTGACTCGTCGGGTGGTCGGTGCCGACGAGGACGTACGAGGCGAAGCCGCCGTCGTCTTGGACGCGCTCCATCAGGTACGTCACGTCCTCGCTCACGCCGAACTCCTCGCTGGAGATCACTCGCTCGACGCCGTCGACGTCCCACGCGACGTTCCCGACGAGATCGCGGAGCGCGGGGTGGCTGTCGACGCTCGGTGACTCGCTGATCACTCGCGGCGTGACGTCGCAGTCGTGCATCTCCGCCGCGGCGTAGCAGACCCGCTCGAGTTCCGTTCGCGTGTACTCCATCAGCGCGGTCGTCTCGCCGCGGACCTCGGCCTCGATCGTGACCTCCTCGGCGATGACGTTGCTCGCGGTTCCCCCCTCGATCTGGCCGACGTTCACCCGCGTCAACCCGTCGCTGTGCCGCGGGATGCCGTAGGCGTTCTGGATCGCGGTCGCCGCCGCCTGCATGGCGTTGGCTCCCTCGTTGGGTGCCTTCCCCGCGTGGGCGCTCGCGCCCTCGAACGTCGCGGTGAGGTGGGCCATCGCCAGCGGCTTCTCGATCCCCGCGACGATCTCGCCCGTCGGGTGATCGAGCCCGATGTGCAACGCGAGGAGGTAGTCGACGTCGTCGAGGTAGCCGCTCTCGGCCATCGCCTTCCCGCCGCCGGAGATCTCCTCGGCGGGCTGAAAGAACACCTTCAGCGTCCCCTGGAACTCGCTGTCCGCGACCGCCTCGAGCGTCCCCAGCGCCATCGCGACGTGGGCGTCGTGGCCGCAGGCGTGCATGTAGCCGTCGTGCTCGGAGCGAAACCCGTCCGCCGCCGGCCGGTGGTCGCTCTCCGACGACTCCCGCATCGAGATCGCGTCGAGATCGACGCGGATCCCAATACAGGGGCCCGGCCCCTGTTCGAGGACCGCGATTACGCCCGTGTGGCCGCCGGCCGTGCGCTCGAGGATGTCCGAGCGCACCCCCGCCTCCCGCGCTCGCTCGAGCCACGGCTCGAGTTCCGACTCGGGAGGGACGGCCATCCGCTCGTCGGTCGCTAGCGCGTCGCGACCGACGGCGATCTCGTCGACGCCGATCCGCTCGAGCTCCTCGACGACGCGCGCTGTCGTCCGGAACTCTCGCCACCCTGGTTCCGGATGGCGGTGAAACGCCCGCCGGAGATCGCTCAATCGGGACCCCACGTCGTAGGACATTCGTGCCGGTGCTACGCCTGCGAGATACTTAACCGTAGTCAATATTCGTATACTGGTTGGTCACGATCGATGTAATTCCCCCTCCCGGACGGGTTCCGATGTCTCGGAACGCTGCCGGGCACGCCTCGGACGGACTGCCGTCGTCTCGCCGCAGACCGGGACGGTGCTGCGCACCATCGCGTACAGTCCGTTCGACTCGATGCGAGACCGGTAGCCGAGACTGAGGGCGGTAATAAATAGCACGATACGCGGCTTCGAACCGCTCGGGGACGGTTACCCGAGGTACGCGGTCGCGTCCAGTTCGACCCGGACGTCCTCGGGGAGCCGCGAGACCTCGACGCAGACTCGAGCCGGCGGGTCCGCTCCGAATCGCGCGCCGTAGGCCTCGTTGACTCGCTCGTAGTCCTCGAGGTCCGTCAGATAGACGGTCACTTTGACGACGTCCGCGAGGCCGTCGCCGCCGGCTTCGTCGACGACGGCGGCGATGTTGTCGAGTACCCGGTCAGTCTGTGCGTCGATATCGCCGTCGACGACCGCACCCGTCTCGGGATCGACGGGGCCGTACCCCGAAACGTAGAGCGTGTCGCCGGCGCGAACGCCCTGCGAGTAGGGGTTGTCGGTGTTCGGTGCGTCGTCGGTCTCGATGGGATCGGTGTCGGACATGGGATTCGTATCGCCGTCGGTCTCAGGCCGTCCGTTTCGCTTCGGCCGTCACTTCTTCGATCGCTTCGACGACGACGTCGAGCGCCGTCTCTGCCAGTTCGTGCGTGAGCACGAGCGGCGGCAGGAACCGGAGCACGTTGCCGTGACGACCGGCGGTCCAGATCAGGACCCCGCGCTCGAAGCAGTACTGCTGGATCGCGTCGACGAGATCGCCGTCGGGCTTCCCGTCGGCGTCGACGAACTCCGCGCCGATGAACAGGCCCTTGCCGCGGATGTCGGCGAGGTGTTCGTTCCCGTCGCCGGCCTCGCGGAGGCGACTCTGGATGTACTCGCCCAGATCGCGAGCGTGCGCGAGCAGGTCGTGGTCCTGAATGTACTCGATGGCGCGAGTCCCGGCTCGCATGCCGACGACGTGGCCGCGGTAGGTACCGGCGTGGTCGCCCGATCCCCACGTGTCGAGGTCCTCGTGATACATGGTCGCCGAGAGGGGGAATCCGACCCCGCCCAGCGCCTTCGCGGAGGTCATCGCGTCGGGGGTGACACCCTCCCAGTCGCTGGCCCACCACTGACCGGTGCGACCGAGCCCGCTCTGGATCTCGTCGAAGACGAGCGTGACGTCGTTGTCGTCGGCGATGTCGCGCAGCCCCTGCAGGAAGCCCTTCGGGGGCGTGACGATGCCGCCCTCGCCCTGAATCGGTTCGACGATGATCCCGGCCGGGTTCGCCAGCCCGCCGTAGGGATCCTCGACGATCGCCTGGACCTCCTCGAGCGCGTGATCGACCGCTTCCTCCGGCGCCTTGTCCTGTCGGAACGGGTGCGGATAGGGCGCGTGGACGACGTCCGAGAGCAGCGGCGTGTAGTGTTCTTTGAACTTCTTGTTCGACGTGACGCTCATCGCGCCGGTCGTCGCGCCGTGGTAGCCGCCGCGGAACGCGATCAGCCCGTCGCCGCCGGTGTTGTACTTGGAGAGTTTGATCGAGGCTTCGATCGCGTCACTGCCCGTCGGGCCGCCGAAGACGACCTTGTTCTGGCCCTGTAGGCCGTCGGGTGCGATCTCGTCGAGTTTCTCGATCAGCTCGAGGCGCGCTTCGGTCGGGAAGTCGACCGTGTGCACGAACTTGTCCGCCTGCTCGTGAACCGCCTCGAGCACGTAGGGGTTCGAGTGACCGACGTTGAGCACGCCGATCCCCGCGAAGAGGTCGATATAGGTGTTGCCGTCGGCGTCCCGTACCGTCGCGCCCTTGCCCTCCTCGAACGCGATCGGGATGTCGTCGGGGTACGCGACCGCACTACTGTCGATCTCGCGCTGTTTCTCGAGCAGCGCTCGGGTGTTCGGGCCGGGAACTGAGTCGACGGTCGGTGCGTCCTCGAAGTGGAGTTCGTCTATCGGCGGTCCTGCCGTCATGCGTAGGAGCAGGTGGAACACTCATAAATAACTTGTCCACAGTATTCATGAGTCCTGTATACAATTACTGAATACAAACGGGCGTCGAACCCGAGTACGGGAGAGCGAGAACTCGCTCCGTTTCGGTCCCGTCGGCGTCCGGAACGGCTCGCTCGAGGGTTGGAGAACGGCGAATCCGCAGGGCGGTCGTTCGTCGTCCCGGACAGTGTTTCCGCCGGTGTTCCGACATCGACTCCGGATCCGAACAATGGACGCCGCCAATTCTTTGCGATCGCCAATATAATTTCACGAAAATAACGATCCCGCAATTCAATCAGGGAGTTTATCACCGTCTCCGACTCAAATCAGAATCAATGAACGCCCGATATCGCGCCCGCGGTCCGCCACGGTCGTCGGTACCGAACGCGATCAGCCGACAGGAACACCGAGCGAGGCGGTGCTACGAGGGCGAACGCCCGTTCCCTCTCGGTTCGACCGAGACGATATCGGCTCCCCGCGCCGCTGACATCGGAGACGACGGAGGACCCCTCGCATGAGCGACGACGGGGAACTCGCGAAGGACCTCGGACTGTTCTCCGCGATCGCGATCGGCATCGGCACGATGATCGGTGCCGGTATCTTCGTGTTGCCGGGCACCGCGGTCGCTCGAGCGGGGCCGCTGGCCGCGCTGACGTTCGTGATCGGCGGGGTCACCGCGCTGTTCACGGCGCTGTCGGCCTCGGAACTGGGAACGGCGATGCCGAAATCCGGCGGTGCGTACTTCTACATCAATCGCGCGCTCGGCCCGCTGTTCGGGTCGGTGAGCGGCTGGGCCAACTGGCTGGGGCTCGCGTTCGCGTCCGCGTTCTACATGTACGGGTTCGGCGAGTACGTCAATCAGCTCGTGGGCGCCCCCGCACTCGCGCTCGGTCCGGTGACGATATCGGCGGCCCAGACGATCGGGCTCGTCGGCGCAGTCCTCTTCATCGCGATCAACTACATGGGTGCCAAGGAGACCGGCGGACTCCAGATCGCGATCGTGTTCACGCTGCTCGCCATCCTCGGCGTGTTCACTATCGTCGGGCTCCTGAACGCCGATCTCGAGTCGCTGCGACCGCTCGCGCCCCCGGGAACGACGAGCGAAGTGCTCCCGGTGACCGCCATCGTCTTCGTCTCCTATCTCGGCTTCGTCCAGATCACGTCCGTCGCCGAAGAGATCAAAGACCCGGGCCGTAACCTCCCGCTGGCGGTCATCGGCTCGGTCGTCATCGTCACCGTCGTCTACGCCCTGTTCCTCCTCGTCCTGCTGGCGGCGGTTCCCAACGAACTGGTGGCGAACAACGACACGGCCGTCGTCGAAGCCGCTCAATTACTCTTCGGCCAGTACAGCGTCTTCGGGTTCAGTCTGGGCGCGCTCGGCTGGGGGCTGTTGCTGCTCGGCGGGCTCCTGGCGACGGCCTCGAGCGCGAACGCGTCGATCCTCTCGTCGTCGCGGATCAACTTCGCGATGGGCCGGGAGAAGATCATCTCGCCGTCGGTCAACGACATCCATCCCCGCTTTGGCACGCCCTACAAGTCGATTCTCATTACCGGCTCGCTCATCATCGCCTTCCTCCTCTTTGGCAACCTCGAGATCCTCTCGACGGCCGGTTCGGTGCTCCACCTGATCGTCTACGGGCTGTTGAACATCGCGCTGATCGTCATGCGGGAAGCCGAACCCGCCGACTACGACCCCGACTTCGAGGTGCCGCTGTATCCGTTCGTTCCGATCATCGGGACGATCTCGTCGTTCGCGCTGATCGCGTACATCGAACCGTTCGTCATCGTCCTCTCAGCGGGGCTCGTCGTCTTCGCGGCCGCCTGGTACCTGCTGTACGCCCGCCAGCGCGTCGAGAGCGCCGGGGTCTTCGCCGGCTGGATCCTCGACCGCTCCGACGAGATGCCCGACGCCGCAGTGGCCGCGGCCGACTCGGTCCGCCCCGACGCCGCCAAAACGCCCGCCGCGGGGACGAACGGCGGTGACTTCCGCGTCATGGTGCCGCTGTCGAACCCCCGAACGGAGAAGGACCTGATCACCCTCGGCGGGGCCATCGCGAAACAGCGCGGCGGCACGGTCCACGCCGTCCACATCGTCCAGGTCCCCGACCAGACCCCGCTCAAACGCGCCGAACAGAACGAACGGATCGACGCCGAGTCCCAGAAGCTACTCGAGCAGGCGCGGACCGACGCCGAGACGTTCGGCGCACCCGTCGAGACGCACACGGTGCTCTCACACCGCTCGTTCGAGGAGGTCTTCGACGCCGCCCGGACCTTCGACGCCGATCAGGTCGTGATGGGCTGGGGGCCGACCTCCCACGGCCGCGCCGAGTCGCGAATCGACGAGCTGACTCACGATCTCCCCTGTGACTTCCTGGTGTTGAAAGAGCGAGGGTTCGACCCGTCGCACATCCTGTTGCCGACCGCCGGCGGTCCGGACTCGGTACTGGGTGCGGACGTCGTCCGGCTGCTCCGCGAGGAGTTCGACTCCGAGGTCACGCTCTTGCACGCCCTCTCCGAGGACGAGTCCCTCGAGGACGGCGAGCAGTTCCTCGAGGAGTGGGCGGCCGAACACGGACTGGCCGACGCCGAACTGGTCGTCGACGAACGGGACGTCGAGACCGCGATCGAAGCTGCGGCCGCCGACGCCACGCTGGTCGTGATCGGCGCGACCGGCAAGGGCCTGCTCTCCCGGATCGTCCGCGGCTCGCTGGTGCTGGACGTCCTCGAGGACATCGACTGTTCGGTGTTGCTCGCGGAAACGGCCCGCAAGCGGACCGTGCGCGAGCGCCTGTTCGGTCACAGCGACGACTGACGTCCGCAGCTGATCTCGCCGGGTATCGGCTCGATGCCGTTGTAACCGTTCTCCGCCCGTTTCTGTCGTAACCGCTCCCCATCCGTTACCGTCGCAACCGCTCCCCACCCGTTTATCGACGGCGAGGGTCGTCCGAAAAACGGAGTAATATCCTTAGGGGGTGGCGACATATATTGCAACCATGATCCCACCTATCGCAAACCAGTTCGTCGCGGGGGAATCACCGGCGGTCGCGCTCGAGCACGTCCGCCACCTGAACGACCGCAACGTCGACGCGATCTGCAATCTGCTGGGTGAACACTACGACGAGCGCGGCCCCGTCGCCGACGACACCGCCGAATACCGACAGCTCGTCGCCGATATTTCGGAATCCGGCCTCGGGGCCTGCATCTCGGTGAAACCCTCCCAGCTGGGACTCGACCTCGGCGAGGACGTCTTCCGGACGGAACTGGAGACGATCGTCGACACCGCCGACGAACACGACGTGTTCGTCTGGATCGATATGGAGGATCACACGACCACCGACGCGACGCTGGACGCCTTCGAGGACTTCGCTCGAGAGTACGGGGGCGGCCTCGGGCTCTGCGTGCAGGCGAACCTCAAGCGGACGCGGGGGGACGTCGAACGCCTCGCCGACGTCCCCGGCAAGGTCCGGTTCGTCAAGGGCGCGTACGATCCGCCGGCCGACATCGGGTATTCGGACGGGGCGCGCGTCGATCGGGAGTATCGATCGCTGCTCGAGTACGCGTTCGAACACTACGACGGCGGGATCGGGGTCGGGAGCCACGATCCGGCGATGATCGACCACGCGAAGGCGCTCCACGAGCGCTACGGGACGGACTTCGAGATCCAGATGCTCATGGGCGTGCGCGAGGACGCCCAGTACGAACTGGCCGAGGAGTACGACGTCTATCAGTACGTCCCCTACGGCGACCGCTGGAAGTCCTACTTCTACCGGCGGGTCATGGAACGGCGGGAGAACCTCTGGTTCGCGCTTCGCGCCGTGCTCGGCAGGTGAGGACACCGGTCGACCCGGCTCGAGAGTGGCGTCGTACGAGCCGTCCTCGAGACGTTACGAACGATGAGCGAGGGGAAATCCGCGTCCTCACTCGGAGGGAGTCTGCCGCGATCCGGACGACCTGCCTCGGATATCGATTCCGACCGGACGAGGGAGAGTAACCGATCCCCCGTCCCCCGAATCGAGTGCCCGCTGCTCGAGATCAAAGGATAGTATAAAGGCGAACGGGTTCATCGTGAGGGACATGACGACGACGCTCGGAACGGCGAGCGCGGGGCCCGGAGAGATCGATACGGGCCGTCTCGAGGTCGGGGAGACCCGGGATGGGAGTCCCGTTGGACTGCCCGTTGCCGTGGTGAACGGCAGCGATTCGGGGAAGACCCTCTACATGCAGGCGGCCAGTGACGGCGACGAACTCAACGGCGTCGGCGTCATCCAGCGCGTCGTGCCGCAACTCGATCCGGCCGAGATCTCGGGAACGATCCTCATCGTGGGGATCGTCAACTATCACGCGTTTCAGGTCGCCGAACACCGCAACCCGATCGACGACACGAAGATGAACCGCGCCTATCCCGGCAACGAGAGCGGGACCTCGACCGAACGGATCGCGGCCGCGACGTTCGACGCCGCAACCCGAGCGGACCTGATCCTCGATCTCCATCAGGGGTCGACCAGTCGGATGCTGGACGAGGTCCGCGTCCGCTGTGGGAAGCGCCACCGGCTCCACGACCAGTGTCTCGAGCTGGCGAAGGCCTTCGGCTGTGGCTACGTGCTCGATCAGAAGGGACCGGACGGGCAGCTCGCCCGTGCAGCCCCCGACGACGGCATCCCGACCGTCGACCCGGAGCTCGGCGGCGCCGTCGGCTGGGACGAGACGAGCATTCGGACGGGCGTCGAGGGCGTGTGGAACGTGCTCCGATATTACAACTTTCTCGAGGGCGACCAACCGCTCGAGACGCAGACCCGCGCCAGAGGGTTCGAGCAGTACGGCGCACCCGAAGGCGGGCTCGTGACGCTACGGAAGGAACTCGGCGACCGGGTCCAGCCCGGAGAGCCGCTGTTCGAGGTGACGACTCCCTTCGGCGAACGGAAGGCCGAGGTGACCGCCGACAGTGACGGGATCTTCTGGCGGGCGCGCCGGCTTCCCCAGGTCGCAACGGGCGAATACGTCTGCTCGGTCGGGACCGACGTCGGTGAGTACTGAGATGGCGTCCGATCTCACCTGTCCCGACTGCGGGGCCGTCTACGAGGCCGGGCCGGACGAACCGTGGTGCTGTGCCTGCGGCCGCGCGCTGGAGTTCACCGCGCGCCCCCACCCGAACGGGGATCCGCTCCCGCTGCACAGTCTCGACACCAGCGAGGGCCTGTGGACGTTCTTCGAGTTCCTCCCGATCGAACAGCACGTCACCTTCTACGAGGGCTTTACGCCGATGGTCGACGCGCCCGACTGGGACGCGGAGTTCAAACTCGAGTACGTCTTTCCGACGGGCTCGTTCAAGGACCGCGGCGCGACGACGACCCTCTCTCGAGCCGTCGAACTGGGCGTCGACAAGGTCATCGAAGACTCGTCGGGGAACGCGGGCGCGTCGATCGCGACCTACGCGGCCCGGGCGGGGATCGACGCGGACATCTACGTCCCCGCGGACGTCAAACAGTCCAAACTGATGGCGATCCAGCGGGCCGACGCCCGTCCCGTCCGCGTCGAGGGCTCTCGAGAGGACGTCACGAGGGCCTGTCTCGACGCCGTCGAAGGCCGCTCGGATACCGGCGGTGGAGACGCCGAGGACGGCGACGCCCCGAGGCAGGACGGCGACGGCTGGTACGCCAGCCACGCCTGGAACCCCGCGTTCTACGCCGGTACGATGACGTTCGCGTTCGAAGTGGCCGCCCAGCAGGGGTGGACCGTCCCCGACGCCGTCGTGCTCCCGGTCGGCCACGGGACGCTCTTCCTGGGCGCCTACCGCGGATTTTCCCTGCTGAACGAGGCCGGCATCGTCGACGGAATGCCCCGCCTACTCGGCGCACAGGCGGCCGGGTACGCGCCGATCGTCGGCGCGCTCGGCGGCGACACCACCGACGAGGAGGGCGAGGGAACGGCGATCGCCGACGGGATCCAGATCACCGAACCCGCCCGCGGCACCGAGATCCTCGAGGCGATCGAGGAAACCGACGGCGACGCGATCGCGCTCGGCTCGGACCCGATCGAGACCGCGCTGGATCGACTCCACCGCAACGGGTTCTACGTCGAACCGACCTGTGCGGTCGCCCCGGCGGCGCTCGAGCAGTACCGCGAGGACGGCGTGGTCGACGCCGACGACGACGTCGTGGTCCCGCTGACCGGAAGCGGATTCAAAACGCTTTGAACCCTCCGCGACAGTGATCGAATAGATGGTCAGCCGACCGCCGACGTTCTGTCCCGACTGTGCCACCCGCCTCGAGACGGTCACGTTCGACGAGCGCGAGCGCAGGCGCTGTCCGAACTGCGAGACGGTCGTCTGGCACAACCCGGTCCCCTGCGCCGGCGTCGCAGTGGTCGACCGATCGGGTCGGGACCCCGCCGTGCTCTGCGTCGAGCGCGGCGTCCCGCCGGGCGTGGGGGAGTGGACGATTCCCGGCGGCCACATGGAGATCGGCGAAGAGCCCGCGACGGCGGCCGCACGCGAACTGGAAGAGGAGACCGGCGTCGCGGTCGACCCGGCGGACCTCGAGATCCTGAGCGCGTCGGCGATGCCGCCTCGAGAGGGGAAACACGTCGTGACGGTCCACTACGTCGCCGCTCGAGCCGACACCGCTGGCGAGCCGGTCGCCGACAGCGACGCCACGGACGCCCGGTTCTGGACGCCGGCCGAGTTCGATGCCTCGGCGGAGACGTTCCGACCCGTTCACGAGCGGCGGTTCCGCGAGGCCGCCGCGCTGTTCGAGTGAGTGCCGCGGCTCGCCGACGGGGACGGGCCGACGCCCCGGGATCAGGGGATTCATTAGCGGTCCAGTCCAGATTCGGACGATGAGCACACCGTCGTTCGCCATCGGGATCGCCGGCGGCACGGGAGCCGGGAAGACGACGGTCGCGCGCACGGTCGCGGACACCGTCGGCGAGGCCGTTACCCGAATCCCGCTCGACAACTACTACGAGGACCTCTCCCATCTGGCGTTCGAAGAGCGCGAGGAAATCAACTACGACCACCCCGACGCGTTCGAGTGGGAGCTGCTCCGGGAGCAACTCGAGACCCTGCTCTCGGGGCGGTCGATCGAGATGCCCCAGTACGACTTCGAGGTACACAACCGCACGGACGAGCGCGTCACCGTCGAGCCGTCCGACATCATCGTCCTCGAGGGGATCCTCGCCCTGCACGACGAGGTGATCCGCGAGCTGCTCGATCTCAGGGTGTACGTGATGACCGACGCCGACGTCCGCATTCTGCGTCGGATCGAACGGGACGTCATCGAGCGCGGGCGCGACCTCGAGGGGGTCATCGACCAGTACCTCGAGACGGTCAAACCGATGCACGAGCGGTTCGTGGCCCCGACGAAGAAGCAGGCCGACGTGATCATTCCCGAAGGCGCGAATCGCATGGCGCTCGATCTGCTGATCGAGAAGGTCCAGGCCGAGTTGCCGGACGACTCGCCCCGATCCGACGCCCCCGACCGGGAACTGTCCTTCACCGACCAGTCGACGGACTGAGCGCCGTCGCGTCGGAGCGGCGATCCCGACGGCGGCGAGACGAAACCCGACATTCCTTTACTCGAGCCCTGAATACGGGCGGGTATGTTCCTCTCCCTGCGCGCGGAGGTCGAGGACGCCCTCGAGGGGGCGCTCTCGACGCTGGACTTTCCGACCGACGATCTGGGAATCGAAGAACCGCCGGAGGACGTCGCGAGCGTCCTGGCCTCGAGCGTCGCCTTTCGCCTCGCCGACGAAGCGGGCGCGCCCCCACCGCAGGTCGCGGGGCGGATCGCCGACGAGATCGACGCCGACGAGCTGACCTACGTCGCCGAGGTTCAGGCGCAGGGACCGTACCTGAACTTCCTGCCGAGCGACGCCTATCTCGCCGAGACGCTCGACGAAGCGACCGACGAGACGTACGGACGCCTGCCGGACCGCGACACGAGCGTCGTCGTCGAGCACACGAGCGCGAACCCGACGGGGCCGGTCCACGTCGGCCGCGCCCGGAACCCGATCATCGGCGACGCAGTGGCAAATCTGGTCGATTTCGCCGGCTACGACGTCGACCGCCACTACTACGTCAACGACGCCGGCCGCCAGATGGCCGTCTTCACCTGGGCCTACGAGACGTTCGACGAGGAGGACCTGGACGAGCCGCCCGAGCGCGACCGCATCGAGTACGACCTCGTGCGCTACTACCGCAAAGGGAACGCCTACCTCGAGAACGCTCCCGAGGACGAGGTCGAGGCGGCCGAGGCCGAGATCGAGTCGATCATGCAGGGGCTGGAGGCCGGCGATGACGAGGCCTACGAGCGGGTCAGCGAGGTCGTCGACCAGGTCCTCGGCGGGATGACCGAGTGTCTCGCCCGCCTGCCCGCCGAGTTCGACGAGTTCGTCAAGGAGACGCGGTTCATGCGCTCGGGCGCGACCGACGACCTCGTCGATCGTCTCAAGGAACTCGACGAATCGATCTACGAGGAGGACGCCTGGCAGCTCGAGCTCGAGGACCACGGCATCGACAAGAACCTCGTCTTCCTGCGCTCGGACGGCACGTCGCTGTATGCAACCCGCGACCTGGCCCACCACGAGTGGAAGTTCGACGAGTACGACCGCGCGGTGACGGTGCTGGGCGAGGACCACAAGTTACAGGCCAAACAGGTCCGGACGACCCTCGAGTTGCTGGGCAACGAGACGGACCAGCTCCGACAGGTCCTCTATTCGTACGTCAACCTGCCGGAGGGGAAGATGAGCACCCGCCGGGGAACCGGCGTCGACCTCGACGACCTGCTCGACGAGGCGATCGATCGCGCCCGCGAGGAAGTCGAGGACCGGCTGGACGACCGCATCCGCGACGACGAGCTGGACGACGACGATATCGAGCGCATCGCCCACCAGGTCGGGATCGGTGCGGTCCGCTACGACATCGTCTCGAAACAGCCGACGAAGGCGATCACCTTCGAGTGGGAGCGCGCGCTGGACTTCGAGGCCCAGTCGGCACCCTACGTCCAGTACGTCCACGCGCGCTGCTGTGGCATCCTCGAGGAAGCCGGGATCGACCCCGAGACCGGCATGGACGACGTCGAGACGGCCGTCGACGCCGAGTTGCTCGAGACCGAGGCCGAGCGGGACCTGCTCGAGACGATCGCGCGGTTTCCGGCGGTCGTCGACGAGGCGGCCGACGACCTCCAGCCCCATCAGATCGCGACGTACACGCGCGAGTTCGCCAATCGGTTCAACGGCTTCTACCGGGAGTGTCCCGTCCTCGCCGACGACGTCGACCCCGAGGTCCGCGAGGCGCGGCTGGCGCTGGTCGCGGCCTCGAAGCACGCGGTCGCGAACGCCCTCTCGATCCTGGGCGTTGCCGCGCCCCGGTCGATGTAAGCTCGGCGACCCGGCGCTCTCCGTCGCCGTGATCGAAAGAACAGACCGTCTGTGTACCGTTCCGGTACTTACTCCGTCTCGTCGGCGGTATCGAGGACGGTCTCGATGAACTCGTCCTCGCTCATCTCGTCGTTGATGTACTCGAGCGCCCACTGGACGTCGACGTAGAACGACATCACCTGCGTGCCGTCCTGCTCGAGTACCCACGTGACGCTGTCGACTTCGGCTTTGAACTTCTCGGCGTCCGTGATCGCCGCGGCGATGGTCTCCGCGAGCGAGTGCAGCTCCTTCTTCAGCGTGTCGGGATCGGTCGTGGTCGTCGTCGCGACGACGTCGACCTCCTTGCCGTTCTTGTTGACGTCTTCGACCGACATCTTGTCGCTGTCCAGTTTCAGCTTGTCACGGTCGAGCCCCGGAACGTCCGCGTCGCCGTCAGTCTCGTTGGTATCGCCGTTGTCGTCGGTATTGTCGTTGTCGTTGAGCGATTCGTCGGAATCGTCGCCGTTCGGTCCCGACTCGTCGCCGGTCTCGTCACTGGAACAACCCGCGAGCACGGTTGCGAGCGCTGCACCACTGCCGAGGAGGATCTTTCGTCGCTCCATGGATCACCCATCGAGAACAGTCATGATTAGTAATCAGTTCGTTATCGTTTCTGTCCCCGAGATCGACCGTTTCGTACGACGAACGTCGGCGAAACCGGGTCGGAAGGGACCGACAAACGGGTCGAAAACGGCCCCATTCCGACACGAAACGGCCTCGAGACCGGACGGACGGTCAGCCCCCGCTGACAGTCTCTAACTGGCGGTAATCACCGCGTTCGAAGGGACGGAGTCGATCGGGGTGCGAACCGACGGGAGAAGGAACCACTTACCGTCACGTTTCGGGCGCGGTCGCGTCGACGCGGACCTCACTCAGGAATCCGACTCGGCTTCCGTGATCGCACTCGAAACGTCGTCGTGTGCCGCTTCTCGTTCGGTCGCGTCGTCGTTTCCGCCGGCCGAATCGGTCCCGGCGTCGGCGTCTGCCCCTGTCGAGCCGGTGGACGCAGTTCCGTCGTCAGTGGCCCCGTCGTCCGCCGGGACCGACGTTTCGACGCCGGTCAAGTCCGCTGCGATCCGACGGTACGCGGTCGCGGCGGGCCCCTCGGGCTCGAAGACGACTAGCGGCGTCCCGGCGTAAACGCTATCGCGGGCGGCGGGGTCTTCGGGAACCGTTCCGAGCAGGGGCACCTCGAGGCGGTCGGCGATCTCCTCGTGGGAGACGTCGCCGTCCGGGCGAGTCCTGGTGAGGACGAGGCCGGCGACCTCGCCGCCGGATCGGTCCGTCAGCTCGATGGTCTTCTTGGTGTCGTGGACGGCGGCGGGTTCGGGCGTCGAGACCAGGACGACGGCGTCGGCGAGCCCCAGCGGGAGGACGGTCTCGTGGCTGATGCCGGCGCCGACGTCGAGAAAGACGTAGTCGAACTGCGATCGCAGCTCCTCGACGACCTCGCGCAGCCCTTCCGGGGAGGTCTTGGCGTACTCGTCGAGGCTCGTGCCGCTCGGGACGGCGACGATGTTGTCCGCCAGTCGATAGGTGGCGTCGTCGATCGATGCGTCTCCGGCTAACACGTCGTATAGAGTAGTCGAGTCGGGGGAGAGGCTGACGAACCCGGCGAGGTTCGCCATACCGAGATCGGCGTCGACGATCGCGACGCGCTCCCCGGCCTCCGCGAGGGCCGTGCCGAGGTTTACCGTCGTCGTCGTCTTGCCGACGCCGCCCTTCCCGCTCGAAATAGCATAGACCGTCTCGTGGGACATACTCGGGTACTGTCCGAACAGTGGAACGGGAACACCTTAAATCGTCACCACACGGTCCGTGTCGACCGGACGACAGATGTCTGACCAGCGTCGAACGTGTTCCCGTCCGTATGCCGGACCGGCCGACCCGGTCTCACGTCGACGGGTGTGTCAAAGGATTCTTACCCACAGCCCCGTTTTATACGGCTAATGAGCCAGGAGGGCGCGCAGGAGCAATCAGACCGGAAAAAGTACGAGTTCCGGAAGGTCATCGAGGACCTCAAGGACTACGACGGCTCCGGGACGCAGCTCGTGACGATCTACATCCCCGACGACAGACAGATCAGTGACGTCGTCCAGCACGTCACCCAGGAACACAGCGAAGCGGCCAACATCAAATCGAAGCAGACCCGAACGGCCGTCCAGGACGCGCTGACGAGTATCAAAGACCGGCTGCGCTACTACGACACCTACCCGCCGGACAACGGCATCGTGCTGTTCTCGGGTGCCGTCGACTCCGGCGGCGGCCGCACCGAAATGGTCACCAAGGTCCTCGAGAGCCCGCCCCAGCCCATCGAGTCCTTCCGCTATCACTGCGACTCCGACTTCCTGACGGAGCCCCTCGAGGAGATGTTGGCCGACAAGGGCCTCTACGGCCTGATCGTCCTCGACCGCCGCGAGGCCAACGTCGGCTGGCTGAAGGGGAAACGCATCGAGCCGGTCAAGTCCGCCTCCTCGCTGGTCCCCGGCAAGCAGCGAAAGGGTGGCCAGTCCGCCCAGCGATTCGCCCGCCTGCGACTCGAGGCCATCGACAACTTCTATCAGGAGGTCGCGGGGATGGCCAACGACCTGTTCGTCCCGCAGCGCCACGAAATCGACGGCATCCTCGTCGGCGGTCCCTCGCCAACCAAAGACGAGTTCCTCGACGGTGACTACCTCCACCACGAACTGCAGGACGAGGTGCTGGGCAAGTTCGACGTCGCCTACACCGACGAATCCGGCCTGAAAGACCTCGTCGACAACGCCGAGGACGCGCTGGCCGACGCCGAGGTGATGAAGGACAAGAAGGTGATGGAGGAGTTCTTCGAGGAACTCAACGCCGGCGACCTCGCGACCTACGGGTTCGAGCAGACCCGCCGGAACCTGATGATGGGATCGGTCGACCGCCTCCTCATCAGCGAGGACCTCCGGAAGGACGTCATTACCTACGAGTGTCCCGAGTGCGACACCACGGAGCGCGAGGTCGTCGACCGCCGCAAGTCGACGCCGACCCACACCTGTACCGAGTGCGGGACCGACGTCGAGGGGAGCGAGGACGCCCGCGAGGACGCGATCGACCATCTCATCGAGATCGCCGAACAGCGCGGGACCGAGACCAAGTTCATCTCGACGGACTTCGAGAAGGGCGAACAGCTGCTGAACGCCTTCGGCGGGTTTGCGGGCCTGCTTCGGTACTCGACGGGCGTCTAACGCTGCCGTTCTCCGGTTTTGTTCGTCGGTATCGACCTTGATCTCGAGGGATGATCAGTACAGATGCAGCACGTGTAATTCGATTAATCAGGCCATCAAAAACCAATTTTCTACCGGTTCCCCCTCAAGTGAATGTTGTACCGTGTTATATGAACCCATATATTAATAATAAATTCTGAAGGTTTCAAGTGTCTCCCCTTCCTGTATAGAATGAGACATATGATGGGCGGTGATCAGCAAACGTTCGATCTCGTTATTGACCTCGTAGAAGCGTGGATTCCCGAGAAGGCGTATGGACATGAACGGGACTTTCAGAGCGAACTTCAGGATTACCTCGATTATGAACTCAACGAGAGGCAAGGAGGCGGTGGAATGGGTCAACAACGAGAACTTCCCGTATCGACCGAGCGAGGGAAGGCGAAAGCCGATGTCGTTGTCGACGATCTCGTCGGCATCGAACTGAAGCGCGACCTTACAAACAGTCAGAGAAACAAACTTGATGGACAGATCAACGAGTATCTGAAGGAATATCCATACGTCATCGTCTGTACCTGTGGAATCCAGGATCTGGATGGCTGGCGTCGGCTCAAAAACGAATACGAGGGGTCCTCTGGATTCGGGATGAATCAACAGGAGGTCGTGTTCATCCACAAGCGAACGGAGAACTTCGGCAAAGATCCGTCTGAATTCCGTGAGAACAACGATGGGATCTTTGGCGGTGGTAGCATCCTCTAATGGCGGATATGACTCGTGTATGAGCGTCTCCGAGTTGAATACCGACGTTCTATTTCTCAACCGGAATTCGGCGGATCATCTGGCGCTGCTCGCTCAGCCCACCATCTATTCATCAGTGAAAACAATAGTTATAAGTAACAACGAATAGAGTATTAAATCGGAGGCTACGTCTCCAACGGGGGCGTACGCAAACGCCCCGGGTGGTGGCACACCCGAGACTAGCTTCCAAACCCAACACACGGGTTTCCGGAAGCATGATTCCGTACATTCTACCGGGATATAAACGTCCCGCACGACAGCCGAATCGCCAGCCGCAACTAGCTTCGGTTCCGACGCCGGTCTCGAGGCGCAATCACCATGTCTAACGACGGCGACCCGCTCGCGGAGCGCCCGTCGTCGCGTCCCGACTGTCCGAACTGCGGCGAGCCCGTCAGCATCGTGACCTCGAGCAGGCTGTACAGGGGCACCGTCTCCCCCTGTGGCTGCTCGGTGAATCCGGGTCTCCTCACGACCGACCCCGCCGACCGCGGGCTGGGGACCGGCGAGTGATGACCGGGCCTCGAGTCACGGAGTCGAAGCGCTGTCCCGACTGTGGGGCGGTACTTCCACTCTGCGACCCGATTGTGGGCTGGTGGCTCTGTGACGACTGCGAACTCGGGGTCGACGAGAACGGCGAACGCGTCACCGACCGGTAACCGCTAGCGCGGGTGCCGTTTGACTCGTCGTTCCGTTCGAATCGAGCTGTCTCCGAGATCGAAACGCAACTACTTACCACCCCGTCGCTGAACCACCGCCCATGTCCATCTCGAGCCGAGACGTACTCGTCACGGGCGGTGCCGGCTTCATCGGGTCGCATCTGACCGAACGCCTGCTCGCGGACGGCGCGAGCGTAACGATCGTCGACGATCTCTCGAACGGCGACCGCGACCGCGTACCCGAGGAAGCCGACTTCCTCGAGGCCGATCTCACCGATCCCGACGCCCTCGAGGGCCACCTCGACGGTATCGATCTCGTCTTCCATCTCGCGGCGTCGAAACACGTCGACACGGACCGGCCTCACGGCCAGTTCGACGACAACACGCGGATGACGCGCAACATCCTCGAGGCGATGGCCGACGCCGGCGTGACCGAGATCGCCTACACCTCCTCGTCGACGGTCTACGGCGAGGCCCCGCGGCCGACGCCGGAGGATTACGCGCCCCTCGAGCCGATCAGCGCCTACGGGGCGAGCAAGCTGGCCGACGAGGGGTTGCTCTCCGCGCGAGCGCACAGCCACGATCTCACGGTCTGGAACTTCCGATTCGCGAACGTGGTCGGGCCGCGGCTCCGCGGGGCAGTGATCCCGGATTTCATCGAGAAGCTTCGGGACGACCCCGAGCACCTGACGATTCTCGGCGACGGCCGACAGGAGAAGTCCTATCTGCACCTTGAGGACTGTCTCGACGCAATGTTGCACGTCGTCGAACACGCCGACGACGCGATGAACACGTACAACCTCGGCACGCGAACGACGACCTCGGTCGACCGGATCGCGGCCATCGTCGCCGAGGAGCTGGGCGTCGACCCCGACCACGAGTACACCGGCGGCGACCGGGGCTGGACCGGCGACGTCCCGAAGATGCGCCTCTCGATCGAGAAGCTCTCGGCGCTGGGCTGGGAACCCCGGCTCTCGAGCGACGAGGCGGTCCGCCGGTCGACGCGGGAGATCATCGACGAACTCCGCTGAGCGCGGACAGCTCGTTTCTTTTCGTCGCAGGAAACGGCCTCGAGAGCGACCATCGAGCCCGGTCCGACGCGTTTTAGGTGGGCTTAAATATCTGGGCTCGAGATGGTTCGACAATGAACGACGGCGGCGAGGATTCGAGCTCGCAGGACGCCGACCGCGGGTCGGGATCGGAGAGCGACGGATCGGCGAGCGGCGGCCTCGCGGGCGCGGTCACTCGCCGCCGACTGACGATCGCGGGGACGGTGCTCGTGGTGCTGGGACTGGTCGTCGCCCTTCGAGAGATCGATATCCGGACCGTCGGGGCCGAGATGGCGAACGCCGATCCGCTCGTTCTCGGCGCTGCGGTGGTCGTCTACGCGCTCTCGTGGCCGCTCCGGGGACGCCGATACGGCGACGTACTGGCCGCGATGGGATACCGCGGCGGGACGGTCCTCCCGACGCTGGCGGTCTTCGTCAGCCAGACCGCGAACCTCGCGATTCCGGCGCGAGCGGGCGACGCGGTCCGTGCGTACGTGATGAACGATCGCCGGGGCGTTCCCTACACAACCGGCTTCGCGTCGCTGGCCGTCGAGCGGGTGTTCGATCTGGCGACCATCGCCGCGCTCGCGGGCGTCGCGACGGCGTGGCTCGCGCTGGGTGGCACCGCCGGGCCGCTCGAGATCGTCTCGGAAGCCGGGGGCGCTCGGACCGCGCTGGTCGCCGCCGCGGCGGTCAGCACGGCCACCGTCGGCGTCGGGTTCGTCGTCGTCACGTCCGCTCGGGCCGATCACGGACTGGGGGGACGACTTCGGGCGCGAGTCGCCGGTCGGCCGCGCCTCGAGTCGGGTCTCGAGGCCGCGCTTCGCTTCGCGGGCGACGTTCAGGTCGTCGCTCGCCGGCCGAAAGCGGTGGCGACCATCGGCGCGGGGAGTCTACTGATATGGGCGCTGGACGTGCTCACAGCGGTCCTCGTCCTCGCGGCGCTGGGCAGCGGGCTCGGCGTCGCCACGCTGTTGGCGGTCGGAACGCTGGCCGTCAGCGTCGGGAACCTCGCGAAGGTGTTGCCATTGTCCCAGGGCGGCGTTGGCCTCTACGAGGCCGCGTTCACCGCGCTCGTCGTCGGGCTGACTCCCCTCGGCGCGAGTACGGCACTGGCCGCTGCGATCGTCGATCACGCGCTGAAAAACGGCGTCACGCTGGTCGGCGGGGCCGGTTCGGTCGCCTCGCTGGGGGTCTCGCTTTCGGACGCGGCGGATGCGAGCCAGGACGCGACGCGGGAGACCGACACGTTTTTAGGTGAGCCTAAAAGATAGCGGAGCAATGAGTCAGGATATCTGCGTCGTCGTCCCGACGATCCGAGAGTACGAGTGCATGCGGTCGTACTTCGCGAACGCGCGCGATCACGGCTTCGACCTCTCGCGGCTGCACGTCGTGCTCGTCACCGAGGACTTCTGTGACACCGACGAGATGGAAGCGATGCTCGAGGAGGAGGGCGTTTCGGGCGAGGTCTTCGACGGCAGTCGACGCGAGGAGTGGTACGCGGAGCACGACGTCGCCGAGTACGGCCACATCGTCCCGGCGGCGAGCCACGCCGAGACGAGCTTCGGCCTGCTCTACATGTGGGCCCACGACGAGTTCGAGTACGGCTTCTTCATCGACGACGACACGCTTCCCCACGAGGATCAGGACTTCTTCGGGACGCACATGGAGAACATCGCCTTCGAGGGCGAGATCGAGGCGGTCTCCTCCGACGAGCAGTGGGTCAACGTCCTCTACCAGAACGCCGACGAACACGGTCTCTACCCGCGTGGCTACCCCTATTCGGCGATGAACGAATCGGTCGAGACCGGGACGACCGAGATCGGGGGCGGCGAGGTCGTCGCCTCGCAGGGCCTGTGGACCAACGTGCCCGATCTGGACGCCGTCCGCATCCTCATGGACGGCGACCTCGAGGGCCAGGCCCAGACGCGAACCTCGAGCGACGACTTCGGCGACGACTTCGTCGCCGCGCGGCGCAACTACCTCACCGTCTGCTCGATGAACCTCGCCTTCCGACGCGAGGTGATCCCGGCCTTCTACCAGCTCCCGATGGACGACAACGAGTGGGAGGTCGGCCGGTTCGACGACATCTGGTCGGGCGTCTTCCTCAAGCGCGCCTGCGACGTCCTCGGCAAGCGGATCTACAACGGCGCGCCCCTCTGTGAGCACAACAAGGCCCCTCGGAGCACGTTCGACGACCTCAACAACGAGGTTCCGGGCCTCGAGCTGAACGAACACCTCTGGCGGATCGTCGACGACGTCGGGTCGGACGCGGACGACTACGCCGAGGTCTTCGAGGCCATGGCCGACGAACTCGCCGGGGGCGACTGGGAGGAGTACAACAACGGCGCGTTCTTCAACTACGTCGGCGAGCACATGCGCGACTGGCTCGAGTGCCTCTCGGCGCTCGAGCGCACCGCAACGGTTGTGGAGAATCGACGCTTATAAGTATATTTAGGTTAGCCTAAAACACATGACGAAGCAATACGATTCCACGGGACGGCGAACGTTCCTCGCCGGTTCGGCGGCGATCGGTACGGCCGGGCTGGCCGGCTGTACGGGTCTCATCGGCGGCGAAGACGAGGACGAAGACGGCGGCAACGTCTTCAATCAGATCGGTTCCGGGCGATCCGGTCGGGGCACGCCCGGCGGGACGCCGATGGCGGAGCTCCCCGATCTCGAGGGGGAACTGCACATCTACTCCGGTCGAAACGAGTTCCTCGTCGGAACGCTCATCAGCAGCCTCGTCGACGAGTACGACGACTTCGAGGTCGTCGGACCGCGCTACGGCGGCTCCGCCGATCTCGCGAACCAGATGGTCGAAGCGGGCTCGGGGACCGACGCGGACGTCTTCTTTACGGTCGACTCCGCCGCGCTCGGCGAGGTCGCGAACGAGGGGCTGTCTCGATCGCTGTCGGACGACGTCCTCGAGATGGTCCCCAGCGAGTTCCGGACCGATCAGTGGGTCGGCACCTCCGGTCGAATTCGGACGATCCCGTATAATACGGAGGAATACTCCGAGAGCGACCTGCCGACGAGCATCGACGCTTACGCCGACTTCGAGGGCGACCTCGGCTGGGCCCCCTCCTACGGCTCCTGCCAGTCGTTCGTCACCGCGATGCGCATCCTCCAGGGCGAAGAGGAGACCCGCGAGTGGCTCCAGAGCGTCGTCGACAACGGAATCCAGGCCTATCCCGACGAACTGGCGGTCTGTCAGGCCGTTGCAGACGGCGAAATCGACGCCGGCTTCACGAACCACTACTACATCCAGCGAGTGCTCGAGGGATCGCCGGACGCGCCGATCGCCACGACGTTCACCGAGGGCGACGCGGGCGCGACCTTCGACGTCGCGGGCGCGACCGTCATCGACAGCACGGACGTCCCCGATCTGGCCGAGAACTTCATCCGCCACCTGCTCTCGGCGGAAGCTCAGGAGTTCTTCGCCGTGGAGACGTTCGAGTACCCGCTGATCCCCGAGGCCGAACCGGTCGGCGATCTGCCGTCGATCGACGAGCTGAACGTCCCGGAGGACATCGACCTGACCGAACTGTCCGACCTTCAGCCGACGGTGGACCTGATGCGGAGCATCGACGGGATCAGCATCTAAGCTGTCCCCACTCTCCTCGTGATCCGCGATTCGCTTCGCCGCGTTCGGTCGTCGGAGTACGGTCCCGACCGAGTCCGTCGCGTCCACCTCGCCGCACTCGCCGTCGTCTGTCTCGCCGGCCTCGCAGTGGCGATACTCGCGACCGAGCTCTTTCCCTATCACTCGAGCAACGACGACGAGGGCGTCTACCTGCTGCAGGCCGCGTTGCTACTCGAGGGGCAACTCGAGATGCACGCCGGCGAGCTCGCCGACGCGTTCCGGCCGTGGTTTTTCGTTCAGGACGGCGGCCGACTCTATTCGAAGTACTCGCCGGTCATCCCCGCGATGTACGCCGTCTCGATGGCGCTGTTCGGCGAGCCGCGGGTGACGCTCGTCGCCGTCGCGGTGGGCAACACTGCGCTCGTTTACCTCCTCGGATCGATGGTGTTCGACCGATGGGTCGGCGTCGTCGCTGCGGCCGTCTTCGCCGCCGCCCCCATGACGCTACTGACGTCGTCGGTGTTTCTGCCGTACGCGCCGACGACGTTTCTGAATCTCCTCTTTGCGGTGTGGTACCTCCGCGGCGTCCGCACGGGGCGACTCCGCGACGCCGTCTCGGCGGGAGCGGCGATCGGGATCGCCTTCTTCGCGCGGCCGTACACCGCCGTCCTGTTCGCGCTCCCATTCATCTGTCACGCGGGCTGGTCCGTGCTGCGATCGGCTCGCGACCGCTGGTGGCAGCGGGGATTCCGACCGCTTCCGGACGCCGTTCGACGGAACGCCGCGACCGCCGCGGTCGGACTGGCTCTCGTCGGGCTGACGCTCGCGTACAACGCTCGCGTCACGGGGTCGCCCCTCACCTTCCCCTACGCCGCGTTCGCCCCGCTCGACGGGCCCGGGTTCGGCCACCGCGAACTCCTCGATCACTCGCTGGAGTACACGCCGGCCGTCGCCCTCGAAGCGAACGGTGCCGCCCTCTGGTACTTCGCCACCCGGTGGTTCACCGCGGGCCTGCTGGGAACAGGCACCGCGCTGCTGGGGACGGCAGTCGCGCTGTGGCGCTGGCTCCCCGGTCGCGACGCCGACAGCGAGCGCCGGAGCGATCGAACCGCGGGCCTGCTGATGGCCGCGCTCTTCGCCTCCGTGACGCTCGGGAATTTCGCGTTCTGGGGCAACTACAACGTCCACGCCGGGATGGCCGATCCGACCACCGGGCTGCTCTCGAAGTTCGGCCCGTTCTATCACTTCGACCTGCTCGTCCCCCTCTCAATCTTCGCCGGGTTCGCCGTCGCCGTCGGGTTCCGGCGGTGTCGCGACGCCGCGCTCCGAAGCCGGATCGCCGCCGTCGCGTCGCCGCGAACGGCCCGCGCCCTCGTCCTCGCCGCCCTGCTCGTGAGCGTCCTCGTCGCCGGCGCGGCCAACGCCGCCCTCCTCTCGGCTCCGGTCGAGCGCAACGCCGCCCACACCGAGCGGTTCGAGTCGGCCTACGAGCCGTTCGAGGACCGCGACCTCGAGAACGCGCTGATCGTCCTGCCGGCACCCTACGGCCAGTGGCAGAACCACCCGTTCCAGGCCCTTCGGAACGACGGCGGCCTCGACGGGGAGGTGGTCTACGCGCTCGAGGGCTCCCCGGAACGCGATTTCGCCGTCCTCGACGCCTATCCGAACCGCGACTACTACCAGTACAGGTACCGGGGCGCATGGACGGCCACGCCCGACGACGAGATCGTCGCCCAGATCGAACCGCTCTCGATCCGGTCGGGCGAGCGCCTCGAGGGGACCACCACCGTCGGAATCGCCAGTCGCGTCGATCGGGTCCGCGTTCGCCTCGAGAACGATGGCGAGGTCGCGAGCTACACCGTCGCCAACCCCGACAGCGAACTGTCGGTCGGGTGGTCACTCGAGGGCGACGCGGCGGGCGGCCGCGACGGCGGGGAGAACGCTACTGACGCCCGCGGGAGCGTCGCGCTGAACCGATCGCCGAACGAGACGGTATCGTTCGACGGGGCCGACGAGATCGTGCTGACGATCACCCAGGTCCAGCCGACGGGAGCGACGTACACCTACCGGCAGGAGGTGACCGTCCGTCCGACCGAGGAGGGCGTCGAGGCGATCTGGCCCCCCAAACGGACGGGCTGTCGGCTCGTCACCGACTGCGGCACCGAGGGGACCTATCTCCCCGACCGGCCGGAGACCCACAGCCAGTGGGAGACGTTCGAAACGCGACTCGAGCCGGCGCCTCGAGCGGACTGATCGGTGACGACGATGTCAGTTCGGGTCTGCGGACGCGTCCGCCGAACACGACTCCGGAGTGTCGAAAAATGACCGCGACCGCTACTGCGACGGGCGGTGTGGCAGCTCGCGGAGCCGCTCCTCGAGCGAGACTTTGACGATCGACCGCGCGATTTCGAGGCCGCCTTGCAGCGGATCGAGCTTCGTCTGGCCGGCGCGCTCGCGGTACTCGATGGGGTGCTCGCGCACGTCGTAGCCCCGCATCAGCGGGCGGATCAGGAGTTCGGCCGAGAGCCCGGTGTTCTCGGTCCACTCGATCGATTCGACCACGTCGCGGCGGTAGGCCCGCATGCCGGTCGTCGTGTCGTGGACGCGAGTGCCCATCAGGACGCTCGCTGCCGCCGCGAAGACCTGATTGCCGAAGCGGTTGAACCCGGGCATCGCGTCGGCACCGTGGTAGAGCCGATCGCCGCTGACGACGTCGTGGCCGTCGTTGATCAGCGCGAGGAACTCGGGCAGTTGCTCCATCGGATAGGTGTCGTCGCAGTCGGTCGTGACGACGATCGGACGGTCGGGCTCGAGGATCGCCGCGCGGACGGCGACGCCGTACCCCTGCGGTTCCTGTTCGATGACCGTGGCACCGTGCTCGCGAGCGATCTCGGGCGTGCGGTCCGAGGAGCCGTCGACGCAGACGACCTCCGCCTTCCCGTCCGTGACGTCCTCGATGTCTGAGAGTACTTTGCCGATCGCTTCCTCTTCGTTGTAGGTCCCCATGACGACGCTGATGTCGTCGAAGGTGTACTCCTTCTCCTCGCGTTCGGCCGTCGTCTCGGTCTGCTCTCCGCTACTCATTGGCGGTACTCTCTGCCCGCCGTATTTATATTTTTAGGTTCGCCTAAATCAGTGGCGGTCGGTAGTTACGCCGACTCGAGGACGTGATCCGCGGCCTTCAGCGCGAGCGCCGCGATCGTCAGCGTCGGATTCATCGCGCCGCCGGTCGGGAAGACGCTGCTCGAGGCGATCCAGCAGTTCTCGAGGTCGTGCGTCCGCAGGTCGGGGCCGACGACGCTCTCGGCGGGGTCCGTTCCCATACGGGTCGTACCCATGTGGTGGTTCGTCGGAACGGTGTTTTCGGGACCCTGCTGCCACTCGATCTCGGCACCCAGCTCCTCGAAGACCTCCCGCTGGATCTCGTTCGCCCGCTCCATCGTCCGGCGCGCTCGATCGCCGACGGTCCAGTGAACGTCGGGGACGGGGTTGCCCCGATCGTCGGTCCGCTCGGGATCGAGCCCGACGTAGCTGTCCTCGCGGGGGAGCTGTTCGATCAGCGCGCCCATGGCGATGTGGGACCCGTAGTCGCCCCGGATCCGCTCGAGCAAGTCGTCGCCCCAGTCGTCGCCGGTCAGCGCCATGCCGACCGGCGAGGGGCCGGCGAAGTTGAAGAACTCGAGTTTGAAGGGCGCGTACTCCGCGTCGGCGTCGTCGTAGAACTGGTGGGACTCGCTGGTCAGGAAGCCCACGTGGTTCTGCCGGGTCGGCTCGTCGAGGACGCCGAACGTGCCCGCGAAGGAGTGTTCCATGAAGTACCGGCCGACGAGGCCGCTCGAGTTAGCCAGTCCGTCGGGGTAGCGACTCGACTCCGAGAGGAGCAGCAGGCGGGGCGTCTCGACGCCGCCGCAGGCGACGACGAAGGCGTCGGCCTCCTGCCGGTGGCGCTCGTCGTCCGGCGTGGCGTAGACGGCCGCCGAAATCGAGTCGGCGTCGTGCTCGAGGCGCTGGACGGGTGCGCGATCGATCACGGTCGCGCCCTCGCGCTCGGCGCGCTCGACGTGGACGGTCGCGTCGTACTTCGCGCCGGAGGGACAGACCGGGCGACAGGTGCCGTAGCCGACGCAGGCGCTGCGGTCGCCGTAGCTCTCCGAGTTGCGCGCGTTCGGCACGGAGTGCATCGCGATCTCGAGTTCGTCGCAGGCCTCGGCGAACAGCGAGTCGCTGTAGGAGGGCGGGAACGCCGGCATCGGATGCGGCTCCTCGCGGGGCGGTGCGAAGGGGTTGTCGGCGGCCCCGGCGACCCCCAGTTCCCGCTCGGCTCGGGCGTAGTACGGTCGGAGGTCCTCGTAGTCGATCGGCCAGTCCGCGCCGACCCCGCGGACGCTCCGAGAGTTGAAATCGGCCTCGTGAAGGCGCATGACCATCCCCTGCCAGTGGAGCGTCGACCCGCCGACGCCCTTGACCCGGGCGCGGTTCAGCGGGTACTGTCGGTCGCCCGACGCGGAGTACGCGTCGCGTTCGGCGTCGCCGTCCCAGACGTCCTGCCGATCGTACGACGGTCTGATCGCCCGTTCCTGTCTGGCGAGCCTGTCGGCCGGATCGAACCGCGGCCCCGCCTCGAGGATCACGACCTCGCGACCCGCCTCGGCGAGCCGATCCGCGACGATCCCCCCCGCGGGTCCCGCGCCGATCACGCAGACGTCCGCGTCCGCGACAGGCGTCCGGTCGGCGTCCGCATCGGTGGCGGTCTCCGCGGATTCGGCGGGCGGACGAGTCCCGCTCACGCGTCCGGCCCCCGTTGATAGCTCTCGAGGCCGCCCGGATGGCCCTGCGGGTTCTCGAGACCGACCAGTTCCCCGCCCGTCGGCGAGGTGTACAGTGCCAGTAGGAGGTCGTTAACGACGTAGTAGCGGATCCGTTCGCGAGCACTCCCGTCGGGGTTTTCCGCGGCGGTGTCCGCACCGACTTCGCGCAGGAATCGATCCCGATCGTCCGGTGCAAGCGTCGGGAAGGGGTCGTCGTACCAGCTCTCGGCGAGGTCGTTCAGTTCCGCGACCGTCGCGTCCAGGGCCACAGCATGCGATCGATCCTCGAGTCGTCCCTCGAGGAACGCGTCGACGAACGACGCCGTACCGGTGACCGCGCTGGGATAGACGACCTCGGCGGCCGCGACCATCGTTTCGCGAATCCGCTCGGTATCGACGTCGGCCGCCGAACCGCCGTCGTTCTCGGGGGTCGAACCGGGCGGGGCGACACAGCCCGACAGCGTCCCACCGGCCCCGAGTGCGGCCAGCGCGGCGACCGCGTCTCGCCTGGTCAGCTCCATGTGAGCGGATTAGGTGAACCTAAACCTTATACTCGTTGGAACGGGACGATTCGATATCGAGGCGTAGTACCGGTCGAACGCGAAGGGGGGTCGTCCATCACGGCGAATCCGGACGCCCGGAGGAGAATCGCCAACTATTCCGTCGCGTCCGACCGACTACCGAACACGCCCCACCGCTTGCGCACCCGGTACTACTACCGCTGACTCACCTATGAGATCGCTCCGCTCACGACGACCCGAAACGACCGACGGACCGCCGCTCGGGCTGTTGCTCCTGTCCGGTGTCATCGCCGTGGGTATGCTGTTCCCGCTCACGTATCTCGTGTTCACGGCGACGACCGTCGACACGGCCCGGCTCTGGGAGATGCTCGTCCGTCCACAGACCGCGACAGTCGTAATGAACAGCCTTTTGCTAATGGCCGGCGTCACGGTGTCCTCGGCGCTGATCGGCGTTCCGCTGGCGTGGCTCACCGTCCAGACGGACATCCCCTTCCGCCGGTTCTGGTCCGTCGTCGCCGCCCTCCCGCTGGTCGTCCCGAGCTATATCGGTGCGTTCACCTTCGTCTCCGCCTTCGGTCCGCGAGGCGAGTTCCAGTCGATTCTCGAGCCGCTCGGCATTCAGACGCTCCCGGAGATTTACGGCCTCCCCGGTGCGACGCTGGTCATCACCCTCTACACCTACCCGTACGTCTACCTGACGACGCGTGCGGCCCTGCTCTCGTTCGACACGACGCTTCTCGACGCCGCCCGAACCCTGAACCACGATACGTGGTCGGCCTTCCGCCGCGTGACGCTCCCGCAGGTCCGCCCCGCCGTCGTCGCCGGCAGCCTGCTCGCAGCGCTGTACGCCGTCTCGGACTTCGGCACGCCGGCGATCATGCGGCTCCCGGTCTTCACCCAGCAGATCTACGTCGAATACAGGAGCTTCGGCGTGGACTACGCGTCCTTCCTCTCGCTCCAGTTGCTCGCCATCGTCGTCGTCGTCCTCGTCCTCGAGTGGTACGTCCGACCGAACCGAACGGTTCAGGGCGACGGCTCGGAACGCTCGAGCGACCCGGTCGTCGAACTCGGTCGGTGGCGGTGGCCGGCGACGCTGATTCCCGCGAGCGTGACGGGGATCGCGCTGCTGGTCCCCCTCTGGATTCTCGGGCTCTGGCTCGTGACGGCCGATCCGGACGCGCGGCCCTCGCTGGCGTTCGAACTCGAGTACGCCCTCAACTCCGTGCTCGTCGCCGGCGGGGCCGCACTCGTCGCCGTGCTCGTCGCCGTGCCGGTCGCGTACGTGGCCGCCAGACACGAGTCGCCGCTGTCGACGATCTTCGAGCGGGCGACGTACGTCGGCTTCGCGGTGCCCGGCATCGTCCTCGGCCTCGCGCTCGTCTCGTTCGCGACGAGCTACGACGCCCTCCTCGATCAGTACAGTCTCACGATACTGCCGGAACTCCACCAGACGATTCCGCTGTTAGTGTTCGCCTACGTCGTGCGATTCATGCCGCAGGCGGTCGGCTCGGTTCGAACCACGACGCTGCAGGTCGACACGAAACTCGTCGAGGCCGCACAGACGCTCGGCGAGACGCCGCTTCGTACGTTTCGGAAGGTGACACTGCCGCTCATCGCCCCGGGTGTGACCGCCGGCGCGGCCCTCGTCTTCCTGACGACGATGAAAGAGCTCCCCGCGACCTTGCTCCTCCGGCCGACCGGGTTCGAAACGCTCGTGACGATCATCTGGAAGGCACAGGGCGAGGCGTTCTTCCAGTACGCGGTCATCCCCGCGTTGCTGTTGCTCGGCGTCTCCGGTCTCTCACTGCTCGTACTCCTCTCCCAGGGCGGCAGGGAAGGGCTCTGAGTCGCTTTCAGCGGTCGATCTCCGCTCCGACGATCCACTTACGCACTCTCGAGCGGCTCGATCAGCGACGGATCGTCCGTCGCCGGATCGTTCACCGCCGTCGAGACGGGATACGCGCGCATTCCGGCGGCGGAGTGGGGCTCGAGTAGCTCCCCCGGATCGTCGCCCGACAGCCACCGTCGCTCGGACTCGGGATCGAGGATCACGGCCATCCGGTGGTGGAGGTCCGAGACGAGGTCGTTCGGCTCGGTCGTGACGATGGTAAACGTCTCGAGCGGCCCGCTGTCGGTCTCATCGTCGACCCCGCCGCCGAAGGCGTCGAGGCCGGTCTGGGTCGTCTCCGGCTCCCACCGTTCCCAGAGGCCAGCCATCGCGAACACGCGGTCGTCCTCGAAGCACACTCGGTACGGTTGTTTCCCGTCCGCAGTCTCGACCCACTCGTAGAACCCGTCCGCGGGAACGAGACATCTCCGGCGTTCGTACGCCTCCCGAAAACTCGGCTTCTCGCCGACGGATTCCGCCCGCGCGTTGATCAGCCCGCCGCTGTCGTCGTCGGCCCACGACGGCACCAGCCCCCACTCGAGGTGCCGGAACGTCTCCGGCTCCTCGTTCGTGATCACCGGCAGCTCCTGTCCGGGAGCCACGTTGTAGCGAGGGGTGAACGCCGCGTCCCGAAACCGGGCGTCGAAGCGCTCCTCGAGGTCGTCCTGCTCGGCGACGAGCGTATAGCGACCGCACATAGTCGGACTTCGGGCTGCCGGACCAAAGGAGTGTCCGGTCGCGGTCGGTCGCGATAGCGCGAAATACCGGACGAAACGATCTCCGGTTACAGTAGTATGATGTCGTTACTCCGGTCCGAGCGACCGGTACGAGCCCCGTTACGATATCCGATCCCGGACGAGTCGATAGCGGGGTCATCATGGACAACCGATACGAAATGGTGGTGTGTCAAAGCGGCAGTCTCGAACTCAGAGATCCGGATGACCCCCGCTGCTGGATCTCGACTGACTCCCCGGTCGAACTCGAGCGCTGACACGCTCCTCCCCCTACCCTTCCCTGTTGACGTTACCTTCGACCAGCGGCGGCATCGAGAGCCGTCTCTTCGGGACGTCCCGGTCGGAATCACGAAAACGCCAGGACAGGGATTCGAACCGCGGTCGGACGTGGGCGCTCGGATCGTTCGCTGTGCGCGACCTCCCCGATTCAAATCCACTTGTTGCGTTTCGTCGAAATCGCGACTCGCTCAGCTACGCATCGCTCGCCGGTCGATTTCGACAGAATATACCGTCAACTGTAACGGTTACACGCATTCGCCGCGCAGTCGCGGCGAATGCGTTCACTGACTTACAGTGACGGTATACGCCAGGACAGGGATTTGAACAGATGCGAGACGGTCGGCCTCACTCCGTTCGGCCGCGTGCGACTCGCGTGTTCACATCCTCTCGTTTGCGTTTCGTCGAAATCGCGACTCGCTCAGCTACGCATCGCTCGTCGGTCGATTTCGACAGAAACGCCAGGACAGGGATTTGAACCCTGAATCCCAAAGGGAACACGCTTTCCAGGCGTGCGCCTTACCGTTCGGCCATCCTGGCTCAGGTCATCCTAACCGCGTCCGTCGTTTAACTGTTACGAGATACGCCTATCTCTCCCCGCGATCGGCCGCCCGCGCGGCGAGTCGGGGCTCGAGCAGGTACGCGCCCGCTCCGGCACTCACGCCGACCAGCGATGCGAGCGCCAGCGCCTGGGTGATCGTCACGAGCGGGTCGACGAGCAGCGCGTAGCCCTGGACGAGCACCAGGAACGACAGGAGTCCGACGAGCCCCCACAGGAACGCGGATTTGGTTCGCGGGTCGATTCCCATCCGCCCGGACGGGTAGCCGCTCACGCGTCCCTCACTCGTCCTGCTCGACGCTCGCGATGGCTTCGATCTCGACGCCGACACCCTTCGGGAGCGCGGCGACCTCGACGGCGCTGCGGGCCGGCGGCTGGTCGTCGAAGTAGTCGGCGTAGGCCTCGTTCATCGCGTCGAAGTCGTCGATGTCCGCGAGGAAGACGGTCACCTTGAGGACGTCCGCGTAGCTCGCGCCGGCCTCATCGAGGACGGCGTCGAGGTTGTAGAGGGCCTGGTTCGTCTGGTTCTCGATGGGTTCGTCGTCGAGCAGGTCGCCGTCGGCCGTCATGGGGATCTGGCCGGCGGTGAACACGAGCGAACCGTTGCTGGTCGCCTGACTATAGGCACCGACCGCGGCGGGCGCGTCGTCGGTCTCGATGATTCTCTTCATACCCGACACCTCGCGCCGAGGCGGCTTAAAAGCGGGCGAAGTCGCGGTCGCGATGGGACGATTCAGGCCGTCCGATCCCGCCAGACAGTCAGTAATGCCAATCCGAAGAACGTCATACAACAGGTCCAGAACAGAATCGCGGTCGACAACCCAATCGAGGTGGGAATCGAAACGAGCGTTCCGCTATACAAACCGATGACGAGATCGAAGCCGACCCAGCAGAGGAGCGCTGCGACGAAGTAATACCAGCTTCTGTGCGGATCGAACCGCCATTTGACCGCGAGAAACAGAACGAGACCGAACAGGGGAATCGAAAGATCCAGCGCTCTCGTTCCACCCCCGATCCACTCTAACATCGGTTCGAACTGATACCCACCTCTTCATTACTCTTGTTATCTCGCTAACTAGTTGGCGAGGCTCGTCGAACGAGTGTGTGATAGTCGCGGTTCGCACACGGACCTGTCGCGAGTGCCGTGTTAGCGACACGGTCCTCGAGATAGTAGATCGGCAGTCGATACGGGAGTCACCGTTTCCCCGAATCGGCGGGCCGTGGCGCGGTTCGCCGCCGGCGAACCGCGAGACGAAGCTGCGCGTGAGCTTCGTGAATAGCGAGGGACCGGAGGCCCCTCGGACCGTTCGCGCGACAACGCCGCGCGAAGACGCAGGCGACAAACGAAGTCGATGCGTGGATCCGCGTGAGACCGAGTAGCGCCGAGAGTTGAGAGCCCGATGTGGCGGTCTGTGAATCGGTAACCGGGAAAATCGCGAGATGTGCGGTCAGGACCCGCGCCACTTGTGGCCGCACTCGACGCAGGTGAACAGCCGAACCTCGTAGGAGCCGCCCGGCTTCGGCATCATCTCGGAGTAGGCGCGGTCGCTGTCGCAGTCGTCCGCCGGACAGGGCTCCTGCATCGTCTCGGTGGAGCCCTGAGTCGCGTCGGCCACGGCGGGTGCCCCGTCGTCCCGCTGTCCGTCCTGAGTCGCCATCGCTGATTCCGCTTGCGAGTCCCGCGGCTCCTCGTTCTCACAGGAGCGACACACCCACATGTCGCCCTCCGTGTGCATCATCGAACCACACTCGCCACAGAATTGCATATAAACGAAGAGACACGGTAGCCGGATATATGTGTTAACTTCCGATCCGTCGGACCCGCTATCTCGAGACGGCTCCTCCTCTTTGCGACCGCTACCGCTCGGCCTCGAGACCCGACTCCGAACTGGATTTCACTCGAGCCGCGACGATAAATCCACTACCGAAAACAATAGGTATAAGTTACAACGCAGTGACGATTAGATCGGAGGCTGCGTCTCCGGAACGGGGGCAGCGTACAAATGCCCCGGGTGCTGACACACCCGAGACGCGGCTTCCAAACCCAGACCAGGGTTTCAGGAAGCATGATTCCGTACATTCTACCGGGATATAAACGTCCCGCACGACAGCCGAATCGCCCGACACGAGTAGCGTCAACGTCAAAACCGGACTCGAGGCGCGATCCCCATGCCTGACGACAGCGACCCGGTCGCGGACCGCCTGTCGTCCCAGCCCGACTGTCCGAACTGCGGCGAGCCGGTCAGCATCCTGACCTCGAGCAGGCTGTACAGGGGCACCGCCTACCCCTGTGGCTGCTCGGTCAATCCGGTTCTCCTCACGACCGATCCCGCCGACCGCGGACTGGGGACGGGGGACGAATGACCGGGCCTCGAGTCGCAGAGTCGAAGCGCTGTCCCGACTGCGGGGCAGTGCTCCCGCTCCGCGATCCGCTGATCGGCTGGTGGCTCTGTGACGACTGCGAGCTCGGGGTCGACGAGAACGGCGAGCGAGTCGCGGAATAACCACCACTCGCGTCTTTGTGTGACGATCCGGGTGAATGCACAGCTTATACGCGTTTAGCCCGAACGGGTACTCGAGCGGTTTTGCACTGTCTCCTCCCGTAGCGGAACGAAGAGACTGATCGCGGAACGGTCAGCGGCCGATCACAGAATCAAATCCATGTCCGACCGTCGCGTCCGAACGACTCCCGGCGACCTGCTCGAATTCGCCCCGTCGAAAACACCCTCGTCAGCGTGGAGGAATCATGGACCCCCCGGATCCTGAGGCGGTCGTTCCCGCGGCGGTCGATACGCTCCCGATCAACTTCGCGATCCTCGACGAGGAGGGGACGATCCTGCACACGAACGAGGCGTGGCAGCAGTTCGGCGAGGCGAACGACATCGAACCCCGACCGGATTTCGTCGGCACCGACTACCTCGAGATCGCCGAGCGAGCGGAAACCGAACCCGGACGGGCCGCCGCCGTCGGGTTATCCGAGATCCTCGCGGGCGAACGGGAGCTGATCGAATTCGAATATCCGTGTCACTCGCCCGACGAGCGACGGTGGTTCCTCATGCGAGCGGCACCGTTTACCGACGGCGATCGACGGTACGTCGCCGTCGCACATTTCGATATCACCGACCGATACGAGTACCAGCGTCGGCTGGAGCAGTCCAACGAGCGCCTCGAGCAGTTCGCGTACGCCGTCTCCCACGACCTGCAGGAGCCGTTACGAATGGTCACGAGCTACCTGCGACTGCTCGAGGACAACTACGGCGACGAGTTCGACGAGGACGCCGCCGAGTTCGTCGAGTTCGCCGTCGATGGAGCCGAACGGATGCGGGAGATGATCGACGGCTTGCTCGAGTACTCGCGGATCGAAACCCAGGACGACCCGAGCGGACCGGTCGATCTCGAGGCCGTGCTGGACGACGTGCTGACGGATCTCGGCATTCGGATCGAGACCGCCGACGCAGACATCACCAGCGAGTCGCTGCCGACCGTCACGGGCGACGCCAGCCAGCTCCGGCACGTCTTCCAGAACCTGCTGGACAACGCAATCGAGTACAGCGGCGAGGAGGCCCCTCGAGTGCGGATTGCCGCGACGCTCGAGGGGGACGAGTGGCTGATCTCAGTCAGCGACGACGGGATCGGGATCGACCCGGCGGACGCGGACCGGGTGTTCGAGATGTTCCAGCGCCTCCACGGTCAGGAGGAACACGCCGGGACGGGGATCGGTCTCGCGCTGTGTAAGCGCATCGTCGAACGCCACGGCGGCGAGATCTGGGTCGAGTCCGACCTCGACGACGGAGCGACGGTCTCGTTTACCTTACCTGCGGAACGCGATCGTACCGAGTGACGATCGCGCCCAGATCGGCCACGCGCCGTTTCGAACGAGATCGACGCCTGCTCTGCCCCTCCGCGTCTTCGCGATTCGGAAGCGGCCGGGTCCAAACAGATATTCGGACGCAATCCCACGTGTTCGTATGGTCCTTCCGCTCGAGATGGGGTGGCGGCAGCTGTTGTTCGAGAACTGGCCGGTCGAGCCGGCCGTGATGGACGCCCACCTTCCCGAGGGGCTGGACCCCGACGAGTACGACGGCTCGGCGTGGCTCTCGATCGTTCCGTTCGCCAACGTCGCCGTCCGACCGAAGGGAGTTCCCGAATCGCTCGGTATCCGGCTTCCCGAGCTCAACGTCAGAACGTACGTCACCCGCGACGGAGTTCCCAGCGTTTACTTCTTCAGCCTCGACGCGCAGGGCATCGCGAGCGTACTCGGTGCCCGCGTCTTTCACCACCTGCCGTACTACTACGCGCGCATCTCGCTGGCGTGGGAGGACGGACGGGTCAAGTTCAGTAGCCGCCGTCGTCATCCGGGTTCGCGGCCGGCTCACTACGAGGCGACGTACTGGCCGACCGGCGAGCCGTTCTCGGCACCCGAGGATCCGTTCGGGACCTTCCTCGTCGAGCGCTATCGGTTCTACACGGAGGCGCAGGACGGTTCGATTCGATACACGGACGTCGATCACGACCCCTGGACGCTGTATCCGGCCGCCGCGGAAATCGAGACGAATACGCTGTGGTCGGCACACGGGTTCGACCGACCGGACGCCGACCCGGTGTACTACTACAGTCCGGGCCTCGACGTGGTCGCATCGCGGAGCAACCGGCTGTAACCGTCCCGCCGACACGTTCCGACGTCCCCGAGATCAGGCGAGCACGTCGACCTCGTACCCCGCCTCGCGGAGATCCGAGAGGAAGGCGTCGACGTGGTCGGGGCCGCGCATCTCGAGTTCGATCTCGACTTCGGTGTCGCTCATCTCGACCTCGCGGGAGGTCCGGTCGTGGTGGATCGCGTAGATGTTCGCCCGGTGAGCGGTGAAGATGTCCAGCAGGTCCTCGAGCGCGCCCGGTCGATCCTTCAGCACGGTCCTGATCTTCAGGTACCGCCCGGTTTCGACGAGGCCGCGGACGATGACGTTGGTGAGCGTGTTGAGGTCGATGTTGCCGCCGCAGAGCGCGGGGACGATGACCTCGCCTTCCTCGTAGTCGAAGTGCTCGAAGAGAACGGCGGCGAGCGCGACCGCGCCCGCGCCCTCGACGAGGGTCTTCGAGCGCTCGAGGAGGTAGACCAGAGCGACGGCGATCTCGGGATCGGAGACGGTGACGACCTCGTCGACGTACTCCTGAATGTGGGGGAAGGTCTGCTCGCCGACGCTGCGGGTCGCGATGCCGTCGGCGATGGTATCGACGCCGTCGAGGGAGACCCGTTCGCCCTTCTCGAGGGACGTCGCGGCGCTCGAAGCGCCCTCGGCCTGGACGCCGATGACGCGCGTGTCCGGTTTCTGCTCCTTGATCGCGGTCGCGATGCCGCTGATGAGGCCGCCGCCGCCGATGGGGACGACGACGGTTTCCACGTCGGGGCAGTCGTCGAGGATCTCGAGGCCGATCGTGCCCTGCCCGGCCATGACGTACTCGTCGTCAAAGGCGTGGACGTAGGTGCGGCCCTCCTCGCGTTCGATCTCGTGGGCTCGCTCGGCGGCTTCGTTGTAGTCTCGCCCGGAGAGGACGACCTCCGCACCGTAGCTTTTGGTCGCCTTGACCTTCGAGATCGGCGCGTGTTCGGGCATGACGATCTTCGAATCGACGCCGGACCGGGTGGCCGCGAGCGCGACGCCCTGCGCGTGGTTGCCCGCGCTCGCGGTGACGACGCCCGCGTCTTTCTGGTCCTCCGAGAGCGTCGCGATCCTGTTCGTCGCGCCCCGGATCTTGAACGCGCCCGTCCGCTGGAAGTTCTCCAGTTTCAGCCGGATATCGGCGCCGGTCATCGACGAATAGGTGTGGGAGTGCTCGAGCGGCGTGTGTCGGGACGTCTCCCGGACCCGCTCGCGCGCCTCGAGAATATCGGCGAGTTCGAGCATATTGCCGTCTACTCACCGGACAGTGTAAGGATTACTGTCGGAGACTGGGAAGGGCCATCGGCTGACCCCACCCGACCCCGACAGCGATGTGCCGTCAAACCTGGACAGCACGACAGGGAATACAGGGAATGCACGGCGTGTGACGTGCAACTGGAGAAGGGGACCGGGAGTATATAAATCTCATGCACCCGCGGCGAAAGTGAAACCGCAAGACAGCGCGGTGGTAGCGGTGGTGTCTGACGCGGGAAAGACGGGCGTCATTCGCGTATTTCTCCGACGACGGCAGTTCGCGAAACGAACGACTGAACGCGGTCGCGGAACGATCCGTCCCCGGGCCAGGTCACGTCGACCCCGAGTTCGTCCGGCTCACCGACGTAGATCCGGCACGGTTCCGCCGCGACGCCGGTCGCGACCGGGACCGCGACTCGGACGTAGAGTCCCGTACCGACCCCCTCGTAGCGATCGAGTCGAGCGAGGGCCGTCTCGTCGACCGCGAGCAGTCGGCCGTCGACGCTGCCGCCGGGCGCGAGCGTCGGGTACCGACCGTCGACACGGTGCAGACCCTCGAGCGTCGCAGCACCGACGAACGCGTCGGCTGCGTCGGATCGGGTCGTCTCGAGGACGGTCGAGAGCCGTTCCGGTTCGGTCAGGGTCCCGTAGACGAAGACGAACACGCGAGCCCGTTTTCGGTCCGGCCCCTTGCTCGTAGTGCTTCGGTCGCGCTGTCGGCCGAACGTTCCGCGCGAATTACACAAAGCACTTATATGGAACATTAGAGGAATCTATCATGAACCGCGAGTCCCTCCTGGCCGTCGCGACGCTCGTGGTCGTGATCGGTGCGGTCACGACCCTCGCCCTCGCCGGGGCCGTATCCGACCCCGCCGACTCCGAGACGGCGGCCGACGTCGAGCCCGCCGGCCACGTGTCGCTGACTGAGATCACGATCAGCGCCGACGAGGTCACCGGCGGCACCGCCACGCTCGCCGTCGATACGCACCTCGAGCACCGCGGCAACCCTGCCGAGAACGTGACCGTCGTCCACCGGGCGACGGACACGGAGACCGGTCTCGTGGAGAACACCACGAAACGAGCGGTCCGGACGATGGACGACGACGCCGAGGTCGTCGTCTCGGATCGGCTCTCGATTCCCCGGGAGAGCAGTTACGAGATCGAGACGTTCGTCTATCGGGACGGAACGCGGACCGAATCCGCCAGCCGCTCCGTCGACGGCGTCGATGCGCTGACGCCCGCCTACGCCGACACCGACGTCGAGTTCCACCGCTTCGGCGGCGGCGCCGGCGGGAGTCTGGCCGACGTCCCGGCGATCGGCTACTCCATCGCGTCGACCACCGACGACACGGCGACGCTGGAGGTCGACAGCTACCTCACGAACACCGGCGACGACACCGAATCCGATCTCGAACTCGAGGTGACCGCTCGCCAGTCGGGGTCGAACGTCGTCGCCGACGACGCGACCGTCGACCTCTCGGCGATCGAACCCGGGAAGACCGCGCTGCCGACGGTCGAACTCGAGGTTCCCCAGGAGTACGACTACTACCTGGACGCGGTACTCTGGCGGGACGGCACCATCGTCGGCACGAACCGCGCGGTCGCCAATCTCGGGCCGGGGTCGCTGTCCGTCGACGAAACGGCCAGCGACGGCGGACTCGAGGTGAGCGACTTCGAGGGCGGTTCGGATCGACGGGCGGACGACGGCGCCGCAGGCGACGATTCCGGAGATGGCGGGGCCTCGAGCGCCGACGGAACGCCCGGCTTCGGCATCGCGGTCGCCGTCGCTGCACTGCTCGCGACGCTCGCACTCACACGGAGGTCCCAATGACTGACACACCCACATCGACACCGACGGAGACCGAGACGACGACCGACATCGAGGACGGATGGACGACCGATCAGCCGGACCAGCAGGAGGAGGAGACGTCATCGGCACCGGCCGAATCGAACGTCACCGCCGGAATCGATCCCCGCTCCGAGACGATTCGCCGCTATCTCGCCTGGGGCGGACTCGGCGTCTGCTCGCTGCTGGCCGTCTTCGCGCTGATCCGGTTTTACGGAAGCGTCGGCGCGACCATCGACCTCTGGGTCGATCCGAAATACCAGCCGGTCATCCGCGCCGCGTTCAACCTCGCGGTCCTGCTGACGTCCCTGATCGGCGTGTCGCTACTGGTCCGAGAGCTGAGCGGTGAAAGCGACTGACCGTCGGCGAGACCCCATCACACTGCGGTTCGATTGCGGTCGCTCGAGTCGCGGACGGCGTCTGCCGACGAGTGACGAAAAAGGAATCGAGGGACGCGAATCGGGGGCAGTTACCGGTCTTCCAGCGGGACGAACTCCTGATCCTGCGGCCCGGTGTAGCGGGCTCGCGGACGAATGAGGCGGTTGTCATCCTGGTACTCGAGGACGTGGGCGATCCAGCCGCCGACGCGGCTCATGGCGAAGATGGGCGTGTACATGTCGATCGGGATGCCGAGCTGGTAGTAGACCGAGCCCGAATAGAAGTCGACGTTCGGGGCGATTCCCTTCTCGACGAGGCCCTTCTCCTCGGTGAGGAACTGCTCGATGGTGGTCGTGTAGTTGTACCACTTGTCCTCGCCGTTTTCGGCGAGTTCCTTGCTGCGCTCCTGGAGGATCGCCGCGCGGGGGTCCTTGACGTTGTAGACGCGGTGGCCGAAGCCGGGGATGCGCCGGCCCTCGGCGGTCGCCTGCTCGACCCACTCGCGGTGGTCCAGTCCGCTCTCGTCGATCTCGATGAGGACCTCCATGACGTCCTGATTCGCGCCGCCGTGGAGCGGCCCGGAGAGGGCGCTGATGCCGCCGGTCACGGCGCTGTAGATGTCGGCCATCGTCGAGCCGATGACCATCGAGGTGAACGTCGACGCGTTCAGCCCGTGATCGGCGTGCAGGATCAGGGCCTGATCGAAGGTCTCGGCGGCGATGTCGTCGGGCTCCTCGCCGGTCAGCATGTAGAGGAAGTTGGCGGCGAGACCGAGATCGGGGTTGGGATCGACGGGCTCCTCGCCGAGTCGGTAGCGCTCGAAGGCCGCGAGCGCGGTCGGGATCTTGGCCGTGATGCGACGCCCCTTCCGAAGCGTCGCGTCGAGATCCTCGGGATCGGCGTCGTCTTCGGGTTCGTAGGCCGAGAACATCGAGACGGCAGTCCGGAGCGCGGCCATCGGCCGCTCGTCGGCGCCGGCGAGTTTCTCCATCGTCTCGAGCACGTCGTCGTCGACCTCGCGCTCGTCCATGAGCGCGTCCGTGAACGGCTCGAGCTCGTCCTCGGTCGGGAGGTGACCGTGCCAGAGCAGGTACAGCACTTCCTCGTAGCTCGCCCCGCGAGCCAGATCCTCGATCGTGTAGCCGCGGTAGATCAGCCGACCGGCGTCACCGTCGATCGAGCTGAGCTCCGATTCGGCAACCAACACGCCCTCGAGCCCTTTCTTGAGGTCGTCAGACATAGTCGTGGATTTCGGACGCCAATGGAAAAGTATTATCGTTTGGCCGGTGCCGCCGGTCGACACATCGGATGTGTTCATTTTGCCGCTATCGCGAACACGTACGGGTGGTATTTTGCTCTTCCAACGAACACATAGTCAGTCGATGCCCGGGCCGGTTACTGTAATCGTTTTTCGTTGAGATTCGTCCGAGTGCGGTATCCGGTCGGAAGGCCGAACGGACGCTGCGGACGGTTCGCAGTGAAACCCGAGAAGACGTCCACGAGGAAAACGATACGACGGACTCAGTCTCGACTGCAATCGCGACGTCGCGCCGCCATCCTTTTTGAACCACTTCGCCAAAGCACACCGAGTAATGGATCGGTCCTACTGGCGGACGGTGCTGCTCGTCACGACGTGGCAGATCTCCGCGAGCATCTGTTACTACACGATCTTCGCCGCGACGCCGTTCTTTCGCGACGCGTTCGGACTCTCCCGGTTCTCGGTCGGACTCGTGGTCACCACGCTCACCCTCGGTTACGCGCTCTTTCTGCTCCCGCTCGGGGCGCTGACCGATCGGTTCGGCGAACGACTGACGCTGACGCTCGGCCTCGTCGGACTCGCGACGGGGACGGTCCTCGTCGCGGGAGCGCCGACGTACGCGCTGTTGCTCGCGGCCGTGTTCGTTCTGGGTTCGACGTACGGAATCGCGATGCCCGGGACGAACAAAGCGCTCTTCGACGCCATCGAACCGGGCCGCCAGAACCTCGCGATGGGGATCAAGCAGGTCGGGGTGACCGGCGGGAGCGGCATCAGCGCGCTCCTGATCACCGGCCTCGCGGGCCTGTTCTTCTGGCAGGCCGGCTTTCTCGTCGCCGCCGGCGTCGGCGTCGCCGTCGCCATCGGCTTCTACCTGCTCTACGCGAGCGACAGCGGGGACGGTGCCGCCGACTACCCCGATTTCCGAGCGCTGCTCTCGAACCGGCCGTACGTCGTGTTGACGACTGCCGGGCTTTTTCTCGGCGCAGCCCTGTTCACGACGACCGGGTACACCGTGCTCTACGTCGAGGAGTCGATCGGGGCGTCCGTCGGGTTCGCCGGCGTCGTCCTCGCGCTCGTCCAGCTGTTCGGCAGCGTCGGCCGCGTACTGACCGGCTGGCTGAGCGACGTCCTGCCCGGGGAACCCCGCGTCAGAATCGGATTACTGCTCGTCGCGCAGTCGCTGGGCAGCGCCGCCATGTTCGTCGTCGTCGCCTCGACGACCACCGAACTCGGTGCCGCGATCGCGTTCTCCGCCCTCGGCTTCTTCGTTCTCGGCTACACCGGCGTCTACTACTCCGTCATGGCGACGCTCGTTCGAGCCGACGAGATGGGCGGCGCGACCGCCGGCGGCCAGCTCGCGCTCACCAGCGGCGCACTCGTCGCCCCGCCGACGTTCGGTTACCTCGCCGATACGGTCGGCTACCGCGGCTCCTGGCTCTTCCTGGCCGCCGTCGTGACGATCGCGGCCGGCCTCCTGATCCGGGTCGTTCGGACGCAACCGACCGTCGCGGACCCCGCCGCAACCGAGACCGAAACGTGACGACCGCACCGGTAGCTCCCGCCGCGTCCTCGGTGCGTTACTCGAGTTCTTCGACGAGTTCGACGACGTAACCGTCCGGGTCCTCGACGAACGCGACGCGCACGCCGATGTGGTCCATCGTCGTCGGCTCCTCGTGGACCGGCGGATCCGCCCGTTCGACCAGTCGCTCGAAGGTCTCGTCGGTACTGTCGACGCCGACCGCGACGTGTGCCATCGATCCCGAATCGATTTCCGGTCCGCCCTCGGGGTCGTACTTGAACTGGAACTCGCCGTGTTCGCCGCCGATATACACGTTTTCGACGCCGTCGTCGGCGGTGAACGACCAGTTCTCGTCCAGTCCGAGCGCATCGACGTAGAACTCGCGCGTCCGCTCGAGGTCCGATACCCACAGAGCCGTGTGAATGACGTCCATGGCCCGTAAAGAACGCCGGCCGTCAAAGGAGTACTGGCGCGGCTCGAAGCGGCTCGTCCGGTCCGGTGTCGCCGCGACGGGGCGGCACGTTACTGGCGTCGGTCGTCCGCGAGGATCGCGTCCATCAGCTTCGTCTGGGCCGCCGCCAGGTGTTCGGTGAACGTCGACCGGGCGACGCCGAGCTCCTCGGCGACGTCCGTCGCGTTCGCCCCCTTCGGGTAGTCGAAGTAGCCCATCTCGTGGGCCGTCTCGAGGATCTCCCGCTGTCTGCTCGTGAGCGCGTCCCTGTCGACGACGACCGGATCGGCCGAGCTATCTTCGTGGTCCTGGGTGAGTTCCTCGACGATGACGCCGTCGAAATACGCGCGCAGTTCGTCGACGATCTCCGCGATTTCGGCCAGCTCGAGGGTGCGAAAGGAGAGGAGCAGCGAGCCGTTCTGGGCGCGAACCGAGGAGAGCGGGGTTCCCGTTCGCTCGACGATTTCGCAGGCGCAGTCGGCCGTGCCATCGCGTTCGAATCGGTAGATCGACTCCCGGTCGTTGGACTGGACCGGGGTAAACTCGACGTCGTACTCCCCCTCGATCGAGGCGTCGGCGGAGACGCCGAACTCCTCGACGACCGTTCCGTCCGCCGTCGCCTGCGACGACCGAGAGACGGAGTCGACCGGTTCGTCGGCACGCGCGGAGACGTCGGCCACCGGACAGTCCCCCGGTTCGTCGACGACGACCGTTGCACGAAAGCCCGTCATATCGGTCCGTACGATGACACGCGGCATAACAGGGGCCGAGAATTCCCGCGGGATGAAAATTCTTCGCACGGGTGGCGCAGCGATCAGCGGACCGACGACGGGAGCGGTACGACAGGCCCCCGCCGGTCCCTCAACACCACTCCTCGTACTGGTGGACGCGGGCCGGGTTCAACGGTTCTGGCTCGCGATCCGTCCCGTCGTACGCCTCGCGGTGGGCATCGTAGGTGATTCCGACACTCGCCTCGGGGTCGAACTCCCGCGGAAGGATCGATTCCGCGCGTCGGCGGTTCCAGTCGGCCAGCGTCTCGAGGGCCGTCGGCCGATCGATCGCCGTCGTCTCGAGGGCAGTCGCCGCCCGCGTCCAGGCGGCCTCGCCGGTCTCGGTGCGGACGATCGCGGTCGTATAGCCGTCGTCGCTGCCGACGTTGCCGACGCTGATGTCGGCCGCGTCGCCGACGAAGTCCGCGCACTCGTCGCAGCCGCGCAGTCCCGCCGCGTCGAACGCGTCGACGTCCGCCTCGAGGAGCGTCTCGCCGGTCTCGTCGACCGCGCGGAGCCGTCCCTCGCCGATGTCGAGCGTCTCGACGGCCGCGGGATCGACGTCGAACGACTCGAGCCGAGAGAGCAGGCGGCCGTGCTCGAAGCTACGAGTACACATCAGGGCGACGGTGAGCGCGATTGGATCGGCGGGATCGTGGTCGTAGCGGTCGAGCGCGGTGGCTCCCTGTATCATACACGGGGTGCCGACCAGCGCGAGCTCGGGATCGTCGGACCCGAGATCGCCCTCCGCGAGCAGCGCCTCGATCCGCCCCAGGCCCATCGTCTGGGTGTAGATGCTGCCGCCGGCCGCGAGCAGGTCCTCGCGCGAGGTCGCCAGGAACGCCTCGCCGCGGAGCGGCTCGTCCTCGCGCTCTCGAGCGACGATCGCCCCGTCGAGCTCGCCGACCTCGATCAGTTCCGCGAGGAGTGCGGTCACGACGCCGCCGTCCTGCCCGGCGGCCGCAGCTTCCCCGTCTGCCCGCGCCGCGTAGGTAGCCGGCTCCTCGAGGGCGCGCTCCTCCCGCGCGAGCTCGAGGTGGCGCTCGTACCGGAGCCCGCTGCGGGGACAGAAGTCCCAGCAGCGCGAGCAGCCGGTACACATCTTGACGAGGGTGGGTCGGCCCTCGTCCTCGTCGATGCCGATGGAGTCGGACGGGCAGGCGGCGACACAGGAGGCACACTGGATACAGCGGTCGGCCTCGATGACGGCCTCGTCCAGATCGCGGAACCAGATCTTGCCGGGGGCCTCGGCAACGTCGCGGTCCTGCTCGCGCGGATCGCTCCCGACGCCCTTGACGCCCCGCTGAGGGACGCCCGGCTCGTGTGTGCCGCTCATTCACCTCACCTCCGTTTCGATGGCGGGCGGGTCGCGCGCCGGCCCGTCAGTGACGATCTCTCGCAGGTCCGCGTTCGACGTGCGGCGAGTCCACTCGGTGAACGACTCGCCGGGCTCGCTGTCGGCGTCGTAGGCGAGCATCGTCGCTTTGACCACCCCGGGGACGTCGTCGATCGGTATCTTTCCGACGAGCCAGTCGATGAACTCGTCGTTCCCGAGGTCGCCGCCGAGGCCGAGGTCGGCCGCTCGCCCGGAGTCGTAGTCGTCTCGGTAGACCTCCCCGCGCAACCCGAAGTCGCCCAGCTGCGGTTGCGCACAGGAGGCCGAACAGCCCGACATGTGGATCCGGATCGCCTCGTGGTCGTCGGCGATCCCGGCCGCCTCGGCCCAGTCGTCCAACTCTCGGGCCCACCTGATCGCCCGGTTCTTCGTCTCGATGATCCCGTAGTTGCAGAACTCCCGCCCCGTGCAGGTGACGATCCCGCGCGTGAAGGGACCGGGATCGGGGCTGTACCGCTCGAGGAGCGGGTCCTCGAGAAGACGCTCGAGGCCGTCGTCGGTCAGATGCGGCACGAGGACGTTCTGGTTCGGCGTCAGGCGTAGCTCGCCGCCTCCCAGCTCGTCGCTCAGGGCGGCGAGGGCGGCGAACTCGTCGCCACCCATTCGGCCCGTCGGGACGTTCAGCCCCGCGTACGAGCGGCCGTCGGCCTGCTCGTGGACGCCGACGTGATCGCCACGGTAGTCCGTCGTCAGGGTCTCGTCCGGTTCCTCGAACGCGAAGTCGGCGTAGGACTCGAGTTCCTCGCGGAACGCCTCGGGGCCGAACTCGGCGACGAGGAAGCGCAGGCGGTTGACCGCGGTGTCGAGGTAGCTGCCGTGGTCCGCGAACAGGTCGGCCATCGCGGCGACGAGGTCGTCGACCCGATCGGGTTCGACGAACAGATCGATGTCGCTCGCGACCCGGGGGCCGTCGGAGAGCCCGCCGCCGACTCGCGCGACGAACCCGTCGCGGCCGTCCTTGCGGGCGGGCGTCAGCCCGAGATCCTGAATGCTCGAGCGGGCGCAGTCCTCGTGACATCCGGTCACGCTGACCTTGAACTTCCGTGGGAGGTTCGCGTAGTGTCGATCGCCGAGGAATCGCTGACTCACCCGTTCGACGACGGGTTGGATATCGACGGTCTCGGCGGGATCGAGTCCGTCCGCGGGACAGCCGACGACGTTTCGCACCGAGTTCCCGCAGGCCTGCATCGTCGAGAGCCCGACCGCGTCGTAGCGGTCCCAGATCTCGGCGACGTCTGCGATCTCGATCCAGTGCATCTGGACGTCCTGGCGCGTCGTCACGTCGAGGTAGCCGTCGCCGAAGACGGGGTTCTGGTCGGGGCCACCGTACTCCTCCGGAGCGCGGGCGAATTCGTCGGCCACCTCGCCGATCGTGCGGGCCTGCTCGGCGGTGAGGATACCGCCAGGGGAGCGGGTCCGCAGCATGAAGTACCCCCGTTGCTTCTGGTGGTAGAGTCCGATCAGCTTCAGGCGGCCGAGCACGTCCTCGCCCAGGTCGTCCACCATCGCCTCGAATCCCCCGTTGTCCGCGTAGTGGCGGACCTGCGCCTGTAACTCGACGGGATCCCACTCGGGCGCTTCGGCGCGCACCCAGTCGGTCAGGCTCCCCTCGTAGAACGAGACGTCCTCGTAGCCCAGGTGTCGGAGCGCGACGAACGTGTGACTGAGTCGCCGCGCCGTGTTGCAGTAGAGGACGATCCGCTCGTCGGGCGTGAGCCCGTGCTCGGCGAGCAGTTCCTCGAGCGTCGCTTCGTTTCTGAGTCGACCCTCCTCGAGCAGGTCCTCCCAATCGAGGTGGACGGCACCCGGAACCCGCGACTGCTCGTACTCGGCGGCGGTACGGGTGTCGACCACGACGGCGTCGCCCTCGACGGCGGCTTCGACCGTCTCGCGGTCGGCGATCGGGGCGTCCGCTCGTAGCTTCGCTTCATAGGGAGTCGGATCGGAAGACGGACGGTCCGTGCTGAGCGATCCGTCCTCGCCGTCGCGCCACGCCTCGAGGCCGCCATCGAGCAGCGAGAGGCGGCCCTCGTGGCCGTAGACGAGGGCGGTCAGCAGAAACCGAGCCGCGAGCGCGCCGCCGTCATCGCCGTAGGCGACCACGGTGTCGTCGCGCTCGATGCCGGCCGCGGATAGGAGGGCCGCGAAGTCGTCGGCGGTCGGTAGTTTGCCGTCGACGACGCTGCTCGGATCGCGAAACCGATCGGCCGGGACGTTGACCGCACCCGGAAGGTGTCCCAGTTCTTCGTAGTCGCGTTCCTCGCGGACGTCGACGACGACCACCGACTCCGCGTCGCGATGGGCCTCGAGCCACGACGGCGAGACGATGTCGAGCGCGGTACTCACGAGCGATCACCCGCGTCGTGATAGTCGGTATCCCGGTCCAATCGCGGCTCGAGCGGAACCCGACTTCCACCGCTCTGTCGGATATCCGATACTGTCTCGGTCATATCGTAGCTGGCGATAGCGGCCGAGACCCCTTTCAGCTACGCGTACGGGTAAGCAATACCGTAGCTCCCGAACGACGGCAGGCGGCCGTCGGGGTTACTGACAGTGTACTTACCCTTCGTATGAACCGCCTTTATTGGTCGCTCGAGACGGACCGAGCCCATGGGAGGTCCTGCCCGGAGAGCCGCTTTCGGTGCGGATTGTCGCAGAATACAGCAATAATTGCCGAATCGAAGCGGGGGAACGACGGACGCCGACGGTCGTGGTACCACGACCCTCGGAAGCCTTATCCCCGAATCGACCCTACGTTTGTTTGTAATGGCAGAAGGTAACGTTGATTTCTTCAACGACACAGGCGGCTACGGTTTCATTTCGACGGACGACGCGGACGACGACGTTTTCTTCCACATGGAAGATGTTGGCGGTCCGGACCTCGAAGAAGGCACAGACATCGAATTCGACATCGAGCAGGCCCCCAAGGGTCCGCGCGCAACGAACGTCGTCCGACAGTAAGTTCGACGTCAGTTCGTCGCTTCTAGCGACGCTCGACTCACAGTTTTTATCGACACAGTACGCTCACACCAGCGACAGCGACTCGCCTGGGCAGTCACCGCTCCCGTGAGTGTCGTACAGAATTCGACGGATACTCGGCGACGAGCGGTCTCCGGCCGCCGAAGCGGCACGCGGCGCTCGGACGGAGACCGCGACGGAGACGGAGGGCCGATCTAGAGCTTCTGGCCGAGTTTTTCGCGGCTGATGCGGACGCCGGTCGGGACGATCAGGATCTGATCGTCTCCCTTCCGGACGATGTCGCCGTCGACCTCTCGAGCGACCTGTCGGAGTTCGTCGACGATGTGTTCGACGGTGCTGTCCTCGGTTCGCAACCGCGTGATGTCCGCGACGACGATGTCGCCGTCGTAGACGGCGTCTTTGATATCGATCGCATCGTTCTGACCGCTGACCTCCGCGATGTGTACCTGCATCGCCGCCTCGGCGGAGGCCGTCGAGACGTCATCGATGTTCAGTTCGGCGTAATCATCGACCGATCTGGACTGATTGCCGCCGAGAATTTTGCTCATGAGTCCCATTGGCGGTATCCACCGCCGCCGCCAGTATAGTTCTTACGTCAGACACAGTCCCGTCCCCGATACCGTCCGGAAATCCGAGGGCTCGCGACCGCGATCGAACCGGTCGATCGGGACGCGACGGCGGGTCGTCGATCGCCGAGCCGCACCCGTCCTCCGTAGACTTTTGATTTCGTGAGACGTACGAGCGAGCGATGACGTTCAGCATCTGTGTTCGCGAAGACTACGAGACCGAGGCCGGCGACCGGCACCGTCGGTTCGGCGTCGCGGTCACGACGCGGTTGCCGGGCGTCGGGACGCTCTGTCCGTTCGTCAGCGAACACGGTGCCGTCGCGACCCAGAGTCTCGTCAACGTCGACCTCGGCGAGCGCGGGATCGCCTATCTCGAGGACGGACTGGCCGTGGACGACGCCCTCGAGGCACTTCTCACCGCCGACGACGGTGCAGCACAACGCCAGCTCCACGGCGTCGATAGCGAGGCGACCTTCGCCTTCTCCGGCGACGAGTGCGTCGAGTGGTACGGCCACCGCGAGGGCGACCACTACACCGTCGCGGGGAACATGCTGACCGGGGAAAGCGTGCTCGAGGCGACCGACGACGCCTACGCGGCGACCGCCGTCCACGATACCGTGGATCCGTCGACTGGCCCGAGCGCCGTGACGGAGGATACCGACACCGACCCGCTCGCGAAGCGCCTGATCGACGCGCTCGCGGCCGGCGACCTCGAGGGCGGGGACAAACGCGAGGAGCTGTCGGTCCAGAGCGCGGCGGTGGTCGTCGAGACGACCGAATCTCACGTCGTGGAACCGCCGTACAACGACCTGCGGATCGACGCGACCGAGACGCCGATCGCTGCTCTGCGGGAGACCTACGACCTCGCGACGCGGGGGTATCGGGACACCCTCGCGCAGTACGAGGGCGCGTACGAAGCCGACTCGCTGGCGGAATCCGCGGACCGGTAGCTCGCTCGGGGAGGGGGTGCTCCGGTTCGGCACCGGAGAACTGGAAGAGAGGGCTCGAAACTAGCAGGCCTTTTTGTCTCCAGCAAGCCAATCGTTACCATGGTGAGTTTCGAGGAGGAGCAGGCCGAAGCCAAAGCACTCGATCGGTTGCAAGACCTCGGGTTGTCCGCGTACGAAGCGCAAACGCTCATCAATCTCATACGGATCGGGACGGGAACCGCACAGGACGTCACGCAAATCGGCGGTGTGCCCCGGACTCGGGTGTACGAATCGGCGGAGCGACTCCACGAGTTGGGATTAATTGATATCCAGCACACGACGCCGCGAAAGTTCACCGTGATCTCCGAGGAAACGATCGTCCGACTGCTCAACATCCAGCGCGAGAACACGATTACCGAACTCGCGGAGTGTCTGGACGAGATCGGCCCCGCCCAGCCACAGCGCGAGCAGTTCGGCGTCTGGACGGTTACCGGACGGGAGGCGGTGTCGTCCCGCATCGACGAGTTCATCGCCGACGCTGACGAGCGGATCGTCTACATGACTACCGACGAATTGCTTTCCGACGAGCACCTCGACGAGCTTCGAGCTGTCACGGAGCGCGGCGTCGAGATCTACTTGGCGGGGATTTCCGAAAACGTTCAGGATCGAATCCAGGAATCGGTACCGGAAGCCGAACTATTCGAAACCCTCTGGGAGTGGGAGGAGACGCCCGCCGGAAGCCTTCTGATCACGGACGAAGAGACGGCGCTCGTGAGCGCGCTCGTGGACGATACCGCCACCACCGAAGAGATCGAGGAGACGGCGATCTGGGGGTCCGGCGAGCGAAACAGTCTCGTCGTCGTTCTCCGGGCGATCTTCACCTGGCGACTCGACGGGAACCGGCCGTCGTAAGGCGATCCAGTCATTCACCCAGAAAATCACACTAGACTTATCTCCGGAGACGCTGTGCGAAGAGTATGGGAGGGGAACGAGAGCGAGACGGGGGCGGGCGGTCCACCAACTCGCGCGAGGTGCTATTCCGGCGAACGTACGATTGGTCGGCCACGGCAGCGAGTACGGCTACAGTCACCGCCCTCGCAACCCTCGAAGCGGTCGATCCGATGGAATTCTCCGACGTTTTCGGCGCTACGCTGTACGATTTCGTCGATCCCGAAGCGCTGGACGCGCTCGTCGACGGCGAAGGGCACGTTATCCTGTCGTTCCCGATCGGCGACTATCGGGTACGGATCGACGGTGAGGAGTTGACGATCAGTCGCCAGTGAGGTCGCTACCGATCTCCTCGCGGTTACTACGCACACATCGTTTCCGTTCAGTACGGCGGAGGCACCTGTCGGTTCATATGGTAGTTTAATCCGTGTTTTCCAAGACCTCCATTTTCCCAGCTGTAACATTCCGAAGGACGTAGCAACAGATTCCGGCTCATCCCTGTATAGCGGCACAAATCCACCAACAATTCGATCACTAGTCTAACTTAGAATACAACAAGTATTATACGGGCCATATGTCTCTGAACAAGTATGAGCGGTGATGAGATAGGCAAACAGGGAGACGACCCCGTAGACAAATCGGAAGGCTTTGTGTCTTATTTGGTCACACTCCTCCAGATGTCCCTCGTTGGAGTTCTCGTTCTCACAGGCGTCGGATGGGGTGCCTATACCGTCGACCTCTGGTTAGGTACGGACTATCCGGTGACGAGATCCTTCGAGTACCTCCCATACCTGATTGGGCTTGCAGTGATTGTGTACCTTCTTGGTTATCTAAATGACCGGTGGACATCGGCATAACCCGTTCTAGCTCTGTTGGGATATTCGATAGATGATAGACATCTTAGAATCGAGTGGCTAACAAACTATAGTAGTACACCTGATGTACGATCAGCATGACTATCGAGACTCCGGAACCCGACTACGAACTCTTACGAGAAGGAGACATCTGGGTTGCAGTACACGTCGATTCCAGAATCGAATCACAAGGGGTCACACCCACGGAAGCAGTTGAAATGTCGTTTCCGGTCACCCCTATCGAGCCGCTCTTTCACCGATCGCTCTGTACGCAGCTGTGTGAACGCGCTTCGTAAACCGTCAAACGGGTTCCGTACCGTCCCCCGGTCGAACCAGAGAAATAAATCCAATACCGAAAACAATAGCTATAAGTAACAATGCAGTGACGAGTAAGTTGGAGGCCACGTCTCCGATAGGGGCGTGCGTAAACGCCCCGGGTGTTAGAGCACCCGAGACTGGCTTCCAAATCCCCCTAAGGGATTCGAAGCCATGATTCCGTACATTCTACCGGGATATAAACGTCCCGCACGACAGCCGAATCGCCAGCCGCAACCAGCTTCGACGCCGGCCTCGAGGCGCGATCCCCATGCCTGACGACGACCCGCTCGCAGACCGCCGGTCGTCGCGTCCCGACTGTCCGAACTGCGGCGAGCCGGTCAGTATCGTGACCTCGAGCAGGCTGTACAGGGGCACTGCTTACCCCTGTGGTTGCTCGGTCAATCCGGTCTTGCTCACCTGCGACCCCGCCGACCGCGGACTGGGGACGGGGGACGAATGACCGGGCCTCGAGCCGAGGGGTCCAAGCGCTGTCCCGACTGTGGCGCAGTGCTCCCGCTCCGCGATCCGCTGATCGGCTGGTGGCTCTGTGACGACTGTCTGCTCGCGGTCACCGACGACGGCGAGCGGATCGAATGAGAGGGGGTCGCGAGTAGCCGACTGCGGTCGTCACCCCGCGGTCGGTTCGAAACCTACCCGGCGAACTCGTAGAGTTCGTCGCCGACGTGGTGCAGCGAGTCGACGACCTTCCCCTCGCTGCCGACCATGTCCGCGCCGTCGACGCGAGCGCGGCCGACCGCGAGCACCTTCCCGTGGGACTCCTCCGCGATGACGACCAGGTCGTCCGGCGAGACGTCGTCGGTCGCCTCGGTGATTCCCGGACGCATGATGTCCGCGCCGTCGCTGACGAACGAGACGGCCCCCGCATCGACCGTAACGAGTCGCTTCTCGGGATCGTAGGCGTTGGCTCCGCGGACCGTCAGGAACGGTTCCTCGTCGAAGTACGCGACCTGCGGTTCGCCGTCGATGAGGACGACCTCCCAGTCCGTCTCCTCGAACTCGACGCGTTCGTAGGCGTCGCCCGCCGGCGAGACGCCGAGCTGTTCCTCGAGGGTATCCTCCAGCTCGGATACCGCGTCGCTGCGGAGATGATGGCGAGATTTGACCTGCATGTCCGGGAGAACGAGCGGTCCGGAAATAAAAGGCCCGTTCCGGCGACCGATCCCGCGAGTCGGTCGCCCTGACCGTCAGCGTCGGGAGAGGGTGTGCCAATCGCTAAGTTTCCCCACGCCGTCTGCCCGCGTATGTGGCCATCCCGGACCCGAACGGAAACGGTCACCTGTCTCGCCTGTGGCACCGAGCGCCCGCGCGACGACGCTCGGGAGTACGACAAGCACGGCGACCGCTGGGACCGCGACGACAAGACCTTCGAACACCTCTGCAAGTCCTGTCACAGCGACCTCTGTCACCACCCGCGGGGCGAACTCGAGGAACTGCTGGTTGACCTCGAGGCCGGCAGGCGGGACCGGGACGCGTTCCTCGCGGGCTATCTCTCGGCGGTCGAGGAGCGGTACGGCACGCTCGAGGAGGAGTCCTGAACGGGGCCACGCGTCTCGAGGTCTCGAGCGAACCGACCGGCGGTGTCGGCGGTAGAAGACGAGCGGGCGACCCCCGTTCGCGTTCGCCGCGACTAGCCGTCGGCGGGCGCGTTCCCGTCCAGCGGGGGCGTCACGGGCGAGTCGTCCATCGAAAATTCGAACCGGGCTCCCCCGTCAGTTCCCTCGGTGACGCGAACGCCCCAGCCGTGGCCCTCGGCGATCCGACTGACGATCGCGAGCCCGAACCCGGTTCCGCTGTCGGCCGTGGTGTGACCGTACTCGAGGACGTCCTGACGCTCGTCGGGGGGAATCCCGGGGCCGTCGTCTTCGACGAAAAATCCGTCCGCGATCGTTCCGACCCGCACGTGGACGGTCCCGCCGCCGTGCTCGACACTGTTTCGGAAGAGGTTCTCGAGCAACTGGAGTAACCGGTCCTCGTCGGCGACGATCGGCCGGTCGCCCGCGACCGTCAGCGACGCGGACCCGGTGTCGACGTGCGTCCACGCCCGGTCGACGACTCGCTCGAAGTCGACGCGATCGGTCTCGCCGATGGCCTGTCCCTCGCGGGCCAGGAGGAGCACGTCCTCGATGATCGTTTCGATGCGGTCGTGTGCGAGTTCGATGTCGTCGTGATACTCGCAGTCGACGTCTTCTCTGGCCGCCTCGAGATACCCCTGTGCGATCGTGAGCGGGTTCCGGAGGTCGTGGCTGACGACGCCCGCGAACTCCCCCAGCTGGTCGTTCTTTCGCCGGATTTCGCGCTCGCGCTTCTTGCGCCGGGTGACGTCGCGGGTGTTCAGCACGATGCCCTCGACGAACGGATCGTCGAGCAGGTTGCGGCCGACCGTCTCCACGTCTCGCCACTCGCCGTCGGCGTCCCTGATCCGGTACTCCTCCCGACCGGTCGCGGCCGGTTCCTCGAGGTCGTCGTGAAACGCCTCTCCGATTCGGGACCGGTCCTCGGGGTGGACGAACTCGCCGTAGGATCGACCCTCGAGCGCCGACGGGTCGTACCCCAGTACGTTCGCGATCGACGGGCTCTGGTACCGAATGACGTTCTCGTCGTCGATAACCGTGATGAGGTCGGACGCGTTCTCGATGAGCGCCTGGTATCGCTGCTCGACGGCGTGCTGGTCCGTCACATCCCGAAGGAGGAGCAGTCGAAACCGGTGGTCGTTCGAGAGCCGCTGGACCTGAACGTCGAACAGGCGGCGCTGGTCGTCGGTATCGACGGCGATTTCGGTGTGCGCGGGCCGCGAATCGTCGCGGATGATGGACGTGACTTCGGGAAACACCGCTCCGATATCGCGGCCGACGATCGACTCGAGGTCGCCGTCAGAGACGTGCCTTCGAACGGCGGCGTTGACGTCTCGAACGCGGTCCGTTTCGTCGATGACGAGGAACCCGTCGCGCATGTTCTCGACGACCGCAGTGCGGGCGATCGGAGCGATATCCAGGAGCTGGTGGCGGGAGATCGCGACGGCGTACACGAGTCCGGAGACGACGAACGCGACCGGGGTGAAATCGAGGTTCCCTACCGGTCCCAGCCGGAGGAACCAGACGACGTTCGCCGCCAGCGGAACGAAGATGCCGAGCAACACCGCGCCGGCCTGCGCCCTGTAGACGCGGTTCGACCGGTAGATCGTTCTGAGCAGAAACCCGGCGCTGAGCGCGAGGAGGCCGTATAGATACAGGATGTGAACGTACCCCATGACCCCGAACGTCCGATCGATCATGACGAGATCCGAAACGACGACCGTGTCGACGCGCTGGGTGTACAGGTTCCCATACTGCGTCGTGAACAGGACGAAGGCGACGACCGGTTCGACGGCGAGCAAGAGGAGGGTTCGTCGAGACAGCAATCCCTCGTTGCCGGAGTAGGCGACGGCGAACGAGAAACACGAGAGCGACACTAGCACGGCCCCGACGAACGACACCGCCAGCCACGACAGTTTGGTCGGGACGCCCGCGCTCAGCAACTGCATGGCGTACGCACCGGACCAGAGCGCACAGCCGACGTTCAGGCCGACGAACGCACGGACGGTCGGTTCGTCCGTGCCCCCCGTCCACGCGACGGCGGTATAGACGGCCAGCCCACCCGCGAGGAGCATCGACAGGAAGAGCAGACCGACGTACGGGAGGATTTCGGGAGTGTACTGCCAGGTCATGTCAGGGTGAGAGTCATCTGGATATTCCGACCCGAGCGTATACTGATTTCGGCCATCAACACGCCCGAAACCGGCTTGCGTTTCGCAATACGAAACCGACATATAAGTCACACGGTCCGGCCGTCCGGCCGGAACCCGGTCGCCAGCGCCTCGAGCCGATTCGATTCGCATCCCGACACGACTTTCACCCTCACGTCCGTAGCCATCGCCATGAGTGACGACGCACAGGCCGACGCCGGTACGATAGACGGCCAAGGCCCAGTCGAAGTCTCGGAGGAACTCGCGCGCCATCTCGAGAACAAGCGCGAGGAGCTGTTCGAGAAGTTCGAACTCCGCGACGAGTTTCCGCCGGAGGTCCTCGAGGAGGCCGAAGCCCGAACGGAGGGCGTGACGGAAGAGATTCAGGACGAAATCGACGAGCGAAAGGATCTGCGCGATCTGACGACGTGGACGACCGACCCGGTCGACGCGCAGGACTTCGACGACGCGATCTCGATCGAGGAGCGCGACGACGAGTACGTCCTCTGGGTCCACATCGCCGACGTGACCCACTACGTCAACCCCGACACGGCGATGTGGGACGAGGCCGTCGAGCGCGGAAACACAGTCTATCTTCCCGGCTACACGGTCCACATGCTGCCGCCGGTGCTGGCCGAGACGGTCTGTTCACTGGTTCCCAACGAGGACCGACTGGCCCACACCGTCGAGATGCACCTCGACAAGGAGAACCTCTCCTACGAGAACATCGAGATCTACAAGTCGGTCATCGAGTCCGACGAGCGGCTCACCTACACGCAGGCCGAAAACCGCCTCGAGGACTCCGACGCGCCCCTCCACGAGGAGAACGCGCTGGTCTACGACCTCGCCGAGCAGATGCACGAACAGCGCAAGGAGGACGGCTCCCTCGTCCTGAACCCGACCCGCGATCGGGCCCACACCATCATCGAGGAGTGCATGCTGAAGGCCAACAAGGCCGTCACGCACGTCCTGATGTGGGACCGCGGCGTCGAGGCCATGTACCGGGTCCACCCCCAGCCCAGCCCGGACGAGTGGTCCGAAGCCCTCCGGGAGATCCAGGACCTCGACGGGGTCTCGATCCCCGGCAGCACCTGGGACGACCCGCGGAAGGCCGTCAACGCGACGCTCGAGGAGGCCCCGGGCCGCCAGCTGGACAAGATCCAGTGGGCGGTGATGAAGGTGATGCCCCGGGCGCGGTACATGAACGACCCGTTCGGCGGCCACCACGCGCTGAACTTCGAGATCTACGGCCACTTCACGAGCCCCATCCGCCGGCTCTCGGACCTGATCAACCACTGGATCGTCTACCAGAACGACGTCCCGGAGAACCTCATCGAGCTCTGTGACCGGGCCAGCGACAAGCAGAAAGACGCCGAGCAGTGCGAGCGCGAGTACAAGACCTTCCTCCAGGAGGTCGGCCTCGATCCGGACGCGGTCAACAACCGCGGCATCGAAGTCGTCGACGAGAGCGAGGCCGACAAGACGCTGTAGCGGTCTCGTCGATGGGCCGCTCTATCTCCGGTCTTCCGCTTCCGATTGCGATTCTCGGACTGTCAGTACGGGAATCGGCGACGTCCGAACGAGCTGTTCGGTGACGCTCCCGAGGAGGTATCGATCGAAGCCGGTCCGGCCGTGCGTGCCGACGACGACGAGGTCGATATCGTGTCCGTCGATATACGCGCAGATCGCGTCGTGGATCGACGGGCCGGCTTCGATCGTCTCGGAAACCGGGTCGACGCCGGCGTCTCCCGCGAACGACGCTGCGCCCTCGAGGATGGTCCTGGCACTCTCCTCGAGCGTCGTCAGCTGGATATCGCTCCGGACGTCGACGCCGAGACTCGTCGTGGTGATAACGGACAGGAGGTGGAGCGCCGCGTCCTCCGCATCTGCGATCTCGACCCCGACCGTGAGCGCCTCGCGTGCACAGTCGCTCCCGTCGGTCGGCACCAGCACATCGCGATACGGATAGGTGACCGACTCGCCGTCCGGCGTGAGTGTCAACACGGGGACGTCCGCCCGTCGAACGACGCGCTCGGTCGTACTGCCGAGCAGGAACCGCTCGAGACCTCGGCGGCCGTGGGTCGGCATAACGACGAGATCGATGGCGCGCGAGTCCGCGTAGTCGATAATCGTACTGTAGGGGGTCCCCTGACGGACTTCGGAGACCGCGTTCACGTTCCGTTCCCGGGCGCGGTCGACGGCATCGCCGACGATTCGGTCGCCCTCCCGCTCGAGTACGTCGACGACGTCGCCTCGCATCCGGACGACGCTGTCTCTCGTCGTGTCTGCGACGTTGAGGACGTGCACTGTCGAATCGTGAGCGGCAGCGATGTCGAGGACGTGGTCGAACGCGACCGATGCGCCCTCGCTGCCGTCAGTGGGAAAGAGGATCTGGGTGTACATGGCGGAGCTCTTGACCCTCCACTTACTCCTGAACGTCTAACGTCCCTTCCTCGGCAGTCTTCGCCTCTCGCCACCAGACGAGTTCGAACTCGATGCTCTGCTTTGCTTCCGTGTCCCCCTCGGACCAGTCGGATTCGCCCTCGAGTTTGAACGTGACCGGCTCGGTCGGGTCGAGTCGCACTCGCGTTCCGCCGAGTTCCAGCGTCAGATCACCGTCGCTGTCCAACTGGTCGGCCATCTCGCGGAGATCGGTAGCGATCTCCGCCCGAGACCGCTGTTCTTCGGTTTCGAGTTCGCCCATGCGGACTGCTATTCCGACGGGGACCATAAATTCGGAGGGCTGTAGGGACACTGAACGTTCTCGCGGTCCGTCTCGGTTCCCCTACTGACTATCGGAGTGGCTCATCAGATACGGGACTGATACAGTTCCTGCGGAGAACGCACTTATGCGTGCAGACAGTGTACTGGAGCTCTGTATGCCCGAAGAAGTCCTGTTCGAATCGGAGAGCGGCCAGACTCGAGAAGAAATAGCCTCGTATCTCCGCAGCGTCGCTGAGACGCTCGAGCGAGGCGACCCGGTCACGCTGAAATCGGGTTCCGAGTCCGTGACGATGGATCCGCCGGATCGCCCGACGTTCGAGGTCAAAGCCGAACGCGAGGGACCGGCAGACGGGTCCGGCGAGTTGAGCGTCGCGTTCGAACTCGAATGGGACGAGAACGGCAGTGAGGGAGAGGGAGAGAGCGACCGGTTGGAAATCGAGTGATCCGTCCGCAGGTGCTCGACTACCGTTCGGAAAGCGACGTCTCGTAAACGTGCTCCTCGAAGCCCGGGCCCAGATCGGACGATCGCGTCCCGACGCGGTCGAACCCGCGCGATTCGTAGAACGAGATTCCGATATCGTTGGCGGCGAGGACGGCCAGTCGGAGCCGCTCGAACCCCGCCGAGAGCTCGGCTTCGAGGGCCTCGAGCAGCGCAGTGCCGATCCCGTCGTTCCAGCTGTCGGGCTCGACGTAGAGGCGGGCGAGGAACGCCACGGACGAATCTTCGGGCCAGGGGACTGCGTGAGCGAAGCCGTAATAGTCCGTCTCGTCCCCGGACTCGGGCATCGGCGGGTTCGTCGCGACGAGAAACGCGGCGTCGTCGCGCCCGTTCGTATCCGTGATCGACGACTCGAGATCGCCGAACGCGTACCAGTCGTCGACCACCTCGTCGACCCGCTCGGATCCGAGGACGTCGTCGTAGGCGGCGTGCCAGCTCTCGCGGGCGATTTCGTGGATGCCCCAGACGTCGTCGACCGTCGCTCGTCGGACGACTCGAGTCACGTGGAACGGTATCACAGCGGCCGGTAAAAAGCGATGCCCGACCGCTATCGATCCGTTACGTTCGGTTCGCGATGAAGCCGGCGCTGTGATCCGTCGTATCGGTGACTGGTGTCTACTCGGGATCTCGTCAGCGGCGCGAAACGAAGATCGGTCAGCGTGCCGTTCGACAGGGGTCGAGAGAGCGGGACAGGGTGCCTTACTGGCGGACGCGAGCGGCGACACCGCTCAGCAGGGCGATCAGCGCTGCACCGGCACCGAAGCCGGGGATGCTGTCGCCGCTACTGTCGCCCCCGTCGGTGCTCTCGTTGGTGCTGTCTCCGCCGTCGTCGGTGCTATCTCCACCGTCGTCCGTACTATCTCCACCGTCGTCGGTGCTGCCGCCATCGTCGTCGCTGTCCTGAATCGACAGCTGTCGCTCCGAGAAGTGGTTGACCGCCACGAGCACGTCGGCGCTCGCCGACGCGTCGCTCGACTGGGTCACCATGTATCGGGACTGATCGCTCCCGATCGCGCCCTCGAGGTCGCTGCGCGAGGACGCCTGCGCGGCGGCCTCGCCGTCGACGGTCACCGAGAGGTCGTCGGCGCTCTCGACGCCGTCGATCGCGGCCTCGGAGACGCTCGTGATGACGACCGTGCCCTCGCTCTGGGAGCGTTCGACGGTCATTTCGAGTCGATCCCGACTCTCGTTGGACGTCTCGACCGCGATGTCCTGACCGTAGGTCGCGACGTCGGCGACGCGTTCGCCGTCGCGTTCCTCGGCGTAGACCTCGGCGGTCGCCGTGCCGTTGGCGATCATCCGTTCCTGCGCTTTCGCGTTCTCGTCGCGTTCGCCGTCCGCGTAGGAGCGGAAGACCAGCTTCGAGTCGCTTTTCAGGTCCGCCGTCACGTCGTCGTTCTCGTTGACGGCCACCTCGCCGTCGCCGACCACGACGAACGCACCGGTGCGCTCGCCGCTGTCGACGACGACGCGGTCGTCGCTTTCCGCCTCGGCCGTCGCGTCGGCTCCGAGTTCGGCTTCGACGTACTGCGCCTCGTCGCCGGCGTCGACGGTCAGGATCCCGCGCTCGCTATCGTGGGCCGCCATCGAGGCGGACCCCTCGGTCGCGATCTCGGCGCGCGTGCTGGACTGTGCGGCGATATCGAGGCCGACTCCGGAGAGGTTCGCCACGGCGTCGATCCCGATGTCCGCACCGATACTGGTTCGACTCTCGTGGTCGCTCTGCGAGGCGACGCTCACGTTCTCGAAGACCGTCTCACCGTCGACGCGATACTCGGTGACCGCGTTGCTCGAGGTGTCGAATTCGACGTGCGTGCCCGCGTAGGCACTACTCTCGCTCTGTTGGGAGGGCGATGCTGCGCTCGCACCCGCGCCGACGGCGGCGGCCGGGAGGGCCGCCGTCGCGACGAGGACGGCGAGTGCAACGGCTGTGATTCGATTCATTTGCACTCGTCCGGTGACAGTGGCACGTAAAGGTCCTTCTGGCAGATCCGTCCAATCGTCCCGGGAATCGGTCACCGGAACCAGGAGCTGTCCCCGTATCGTCGTGCCCTGAATGACTGTAGATTTCCGCTCGAGAAACGCTCCTCTGCGTCGGACCGACGAACTACCGCGAGATATCCTCGCCCTGGTCTTTGACGACTTCCTCGACTTCGTCGGCGGTCACGAGTGCGACGTCGCCGGGGATCGTCCGCTTGAGCGACGCCGTCGCCGCGGCGTACTCGAGGGCGGTCGGCACGTCGTCGCCGTCGAGCCGGCGGGCGATGAACGCGCCGGTGAAGGCGTCGCCGGTGCCGATCGGGTCGAGCGTGTCGGTCTCGTAGGCGTCGTGGTCGTGGACGACGCTGTCGTGCCAGCCGACCGCGCCCTCTGAGCCGCGGGTGACGACGACCGTCGTGAAGTCGTACTGGGAGCCGAGCTTGTGCGCGAGCTGTCGCGGGTCGCCCTCGAACCCGAGGACGGTCCGCGCGTCGCGGGCGGCGATCACGAGCACGTCGATTCCGGGGAACAGCTTCGTGAGGGTCTCCCGGGCCTCGTCGGGCGACCAGAGCTTGCGCCGATAGTTGAAGTCGAAGGCGGTCGTCGTCCCCCCCTTCCGGGCCGCTTTGAGCAGGTTGAGCGTCGTGTCTCTGAGCGTCGAGGAGAGCGCGGGCGTGATCCCGGTCGTGAAGAAGACCTTCGCGTCCTGAATGCGGTCGATGTCGAACTCCCGGGCCTCCGCCGTCGCGATGGCCGTGTTCTCCCGGTCGTAGATAACGTTCGTCCCGCGGGGCTTGCCCGCGTGCTCGAGGTAGTAGGTCCCCTGCCGGCCGCGGTGGCTCCAGACGACGTCGGCGTCGATACCGTGGCCGCGAAGCTCGCCGACGACGCGCCGTCCGAGCGCGGTCTCTGGGACCTTCGAGAGCCACGTCGCGGAAGCGCCCAGCCGATTCGCGGCGATCGCGACGTTGCTCTCCGCGCCGGCGGCGCGCACCTCGAACTCGTCTGCGTTCTCGAGGCGCTCGTGATTCGGCGGCGACAGCCGCAGCATCGTCTCGCCGAACGTGACGATGTCGCTTTCGCTCACGGCTCGACCCCCCGGATCGATCGACAGCGAACGGCAGTCTCTCCGTCGGTCATACGCGGCACAACGGTCGGCAATACTATAAGTTGTGGCGGTCGACGACGCGCAGGTGCGCTCGATCGACCCCGCCTGCGGCGGTCGATTCGGTCACGGAATCGGGTTCAAATCCGTGGCGATCGCACGAGCGAGGGGAAACAGTGTGTGCGGTAGTACTCCCGATTGGGATCCAACCTGCGGTGGCGCGCGCTGGGCCGCGGTTCGCTATCAGCGAACCGCGGCACAAAGTCGTGCGAGGTCTTCGTGAGCTTGTGAACGAAGGCGTGGAAGACGCGAAGCGTCTTCCTGTGGATGAACGAGCGAACGTAGTGGGCGAGTGAATCGGTTGGGGAGGGCGTGGCTCTCCGTGTTGCCAGTGTGAGGGAATCGCGTTCCTGATCTGGTCGGTTCATCTCGAGCCCTCGCTGGCCGTTCGCCAGTATCGACCCCCTCGAGTCGCGTTTGCGGACCGAACGGTCGAATAGCGCACTGCCGACGGAGCGGTCGTCGCGGGGCTCGAAGCCTCCCCCCAGTGGCCTCGAGCCTCGCGATTCCGACGATCGCTGTCGACCGTCCGGCTTGCCGCCGCGACTCGAGGACGAGACGCGAGGGAACCCGATCCCTTGAGGCCGCGTCAGTGTCGCGGCGTCCGATCGATGGTGCCCGGCAGCACCGAGCAGCCACAGGGTTCGGCGGTGCCGCTGCGCGGGCCGGTGACGGTCACGTTCGTGACGGACTCGCCGCAGACCGGGCAGTTGGGGAGCGAGAGCACCCACGGCTCGGGCGCCTCGCCCGTCTCGGCGGGCTCGGACCGGTCGGCTCCGCTCGAGTCACCGCCCCCATCACCGTCGTCACTCATTGGGTCCTCCACGTGGCTCGTGGGCGCAGGCTCGAGCCGGAGCCGTCGCTAGTCGTCGGTGTTGATTCCACCGTCGTGCGGGACGTTTATATCCCGGTAGGATGTACGCGGTCATGGCTTTCGAATCCCGTGGTCGGGATTGGAAGCCAGTCTCGGGTGTCCTTAGCACCCGGGGCGTTTCGGGCACGCCCCCTCCGCTCGCGCGTTTGGAGCCGGCTTCCATTCTGCTTGTCACTACGTTAGTACTTATAACTACTGCTATTTTCAAGGGAAGAAACGGGTAGCGTGGGCTCGAATCACGCCGGACTGAAACTATCCGGCTCGGAAATTACTGTGTACGGCGGTCTACGGCGATGTGGTTATAGGGAAAGCTTATTCATATACGTGCGTAAAGCGTTCGTATATGTCCGACGCAGATACCGGAGCCGGTGACAACGGCCCGGAGATGGTTCAGATCAACCTTCGGCTGAGCAAAGCCTTTCTCGAGGACATCGACACAACGTGGAAGGAACAGGGGTTCAATTCCCGAAGCGAGTTCCTTCGGTACGCGGCCCGCGACGCGGTGACCCATCCCGAATTCTCTCGAGAGGGATGGAAGCAGATCGCGGCGAGCGAACACGAATTGCGGTCCGGGAGCGCGGAGTTGGTCTCTCGCGAAGACGTCGTCGAAATGATGGGCGGAGACGAGGATGACGAGTGACGAGGAATGGACGTGGAAGTTCACGCCGCGCGCCGCCGACCAGTTCGATGGACTCGAGCCACATACCCAAGATCGAATCGTTACGAAGCTCGATGAGGTCGTCAGTTCGGACTGGCGAGAGCCGGACGACTTCCTCGAGCCGTTGACTGGCGGACCGTTTTCCAAATGCCGTGTCGGACAGTATCGCCTCGCTTGCGTCCTCGATCACGATGTATCGATCCTCGAGATTCACCGGATCGAACATCGGAGCGGGGCGTACACTGCCGATGATTAGGACTCGAGTTCAGAATACTGTCTCTCGCAGACCGAATGCGGCAGGTCTCCGCTCGCTCGATGGAGTAGACCACCACGTCGGCACGGTGTGACTCGACGGTCACGGTGACGTGAATGAGCACGGCGTGCGCGACGAATACCGACCTACTCTCTGACACTGAGCGGCGACGTGACTGAGACGACCGCGGTCTCGCGGTCCCGCTCGAGCCCGACATCCACCCCAAAGGCCTCGAGCAGTTCACACCGCGTCTCGACGTGCTCCGTCACGCTCGGCACGCGCACCTTCCCGCCCGCGATCGCGAGGAACGCGAGCAGCTGGTCGCCCATGTGCCGATCGACCGGGGCCGTCCCCTCGAGAAAGCGGTTCGCGGCGTCCGCGGCGTCTTCGCCGACGCGCTCGGCGGGCTTCCCGCGCTCGCCGAGGGCACTGAAGCCGGCGATCCCGGTCCCGTGGTCGACGCAGAGGACCAGCGCGGAGCCGGGCGACGGACTCGCGACGGTCCTTTCGCAACGCTCCGTCACTTCGAGCTCGGACACCTCGTCCAGTCGCTCGAGCGCGCCCTCCGCCTGTCGGTATGCAACGTCCCGATCAGCGAGCGATTCCGACTCGGTCGAGTAGAGTCGGAGTCCCTCGATCGAGCCGCGCTCGAGGAGGTCGATTCGCTCGAGGCTCGAGGGGGCGAGTCGGAGCGTCACGGTGCCGCCGCCGTCGGGGTAGAACCCGCGCCGATCGACCTCGCAGGCGGCCTGAATGCCGAAGCGACGAACCAGCGGAAGTTTCACGTACCGCAGGTAGTCCAGCGGCGGCGACCACGCCACGTCCGTCCCGCCGCTGACCGTCACCGACAGCGGGGACTCGAGGACCGTCGCCAGCGGCAACAGGGCGTTGCACAGCAGCGTCACGCTGCCGGCCGTTCCGATGTCGACGGCGTAACTGCCGCCCGCGAGGTGCTCGCGGCCGCGCTCACTGTCGGCGGGCTCGAGTCCCGGTTCGAACACGACCGTCTCCGACCCGAGTTCGGCCCCCGAGACCTCGGCGTCACACAGGTCGGCCATCGTCTCCAGGACCGCGAGGTGTTGATGGCGCAGCCCGGGCGTCGATCGATCGCCGCGGACGTTCGCGAGGCGAACGGGCTCGGTCTCGAGGACCGACAGCGCGAGCGCGGTCCGGAGGAACTGGCCGCCGGCGCTCGAGCCGTCGAGTTCGCGAGGCGTCGTCATGGGGAGGGATAGCGCCTCGAGTCACCTACCAGTGCCGACGACGGGTCGCGACGGGTCGCCTCGAGTCGGATGCTCGGAGGTGAGAATCGTTCGCACGTCCGCGAGCGGATCGTCAGCATCCGACCATTTATCTATGCGACGAACAGTAACTCAGTTTATGTCCGATCTCGTTGAAGTGTTCGGAAATATAGAGGGCGCTGAGTTGCGCGTCGTCGCCACGCTCGGCTCGCTGGACTACGAGATCGAGTTCATACGGGATGACGTCGACCGAATGTACGACGGTGGGGAGTTCGATCGCGCGCACAGGGACCTCGTCGCGAATCAGGTCTCGGCGGACGACTTCAAACGAGCCGTCGAGATCGGCGACCTCGAGTGCCAACTGCTTCTCTACGAGGAGACGATCGTCTTCCTGTTTCCGTCCTCCCGATACGAGGGGATCTTCGCCTCGTTCGATCGGCGAAAGCCGTTCCCGCTGCTGGAAGTCGTGGATCACGCGGGCACCATCCCCCACCTGTCGGATGCCGCCTCCGACGGCGGCTGACGCGTCCGTCCACCGTACGGACGTTTCGGGCCGGATGGACGTCCGCGACGGCGTCGAGACCGACCACGAATCGTCCGCTCCAGTTGCGAATCGGATACCCTCGTTTCCGCTTGGTGAACCTTTTCGGTGTTCGATTGGGGAGTAGAACGGACATGCGACTCTGGCGCGATCCGCTCCGGCGGCGATGGCTCCTCTGGGCGACGATGGGAACCCTCTTCCTGCTCGTAAACGTGAACCGGCTCTCGACCGCCGTGCTCTCCGAGAACCTCATGGCGGCGTTCGGGACGACCGGCGCACAACTCGGGACCCTACACGCCGTCTTCTTCTGGGTGTACGCCGTCATGCAGATTCCGACGGGCGTCCTCGCCGATCGGGTCGGGCCGCGAGTGACCGCCGCGACCGGCGCGGTAGTGATGAACCTCGGCGTCGTCTGGTTCGCGCTCGCGGAGAGTTATCTCACGGCGACGCTCGCTCGGGGGCTCGTCGGGCTCGGCGGGAGCGTGATCTTCGTCTGTATCCTCCGATTCTGTGCCAACTGGTTCCGCGCCGACGAGTTCGCGACGATGAGCGGCGCGACCTTCGCCGTCGCCGGCTTCGGCGGCGTCTTCGCGACGACGCCGCTCGCGCTCGGCGTCGAGGCGTTCGGCTGGCGCTCGACCGTCGGCTGGATCGGCGCCGTCGGCCTCGTGATGGCCGCCCTCGTGTTCGCGCTCGTCCGCGACTCGCCGGTCGACGCCGGGTTCGAGCGCATCGAGGGCGTCCCCGGACAGGAGACGCTCACGAACGCACAGCTCAAGGGCCATCTCGCGGGCGTCCTCCGCGATCGCTGGATCTGGGTCGTCAGCGTCATGCTGTTCTGTACGACCGGCGTGAACCTCACCCTGTTCGGGCTGTGGGGCGTGCCATACGTCGTCCAGACCTACGACGTCTCGGTGACCACCGCCTCCACGCTGACCCTGCTCGGCGGCGTCGGCCTGATGGTCGGCCCGCCCGCCATCGGCTGGCTGTCCGACAGGCTCGAGAGCCGCGTCGGGTTGATGGTCGCCGGCGGCGCGTGTTACACCGTCTGTCTCGGTATCATCGCGGTCGTCGGGAACCCGCCGCTCGTGGTCGTCGGGGCCGTGTTCCTGCTCGCCGGCGTCATGCTCGGGACGTTCGTGCTCGGCTACTCGGTCGTCAAGGACCGCCATCCGAGCAGCGCGAGCGGCATCTCGACGGGGACGGCCAACGGCGCGGCCTTCCTGGGCGCAGCGATCTTCCCGACGGTGATGGGCTGGATCCTCGACACCTACTGGACCGGCGAGCTCGTCGGCGGCGTCCGGGTGTACACGGAGACCGGATACCGGATCGCGTTCGGGCTCGCCACCGTCGCCGGCGTGATCGCGTTCGTCTGCACGCTCTGGCTCTATCGACACGACGGTGCGGCAACTCCGGAGTCGGACGGAGCGAGTCTCGAGAGAGTGAGCGGCGAGTAACGATTCACGACTGCACCCTGTCGACGATCCAAATCGGTCCCCGGGCGCGTTTCTACCCGTCGTGTCCGGGGTAGTCCCGCTCGAACCGGTCCTCGATCTCGCGCTCGTCGAACCGGACGATCACCGGCCGTCCGTGGGGACAGGAGTAGGGGTTTTCGCAGTCGTCTAGCGACTCGAGCAGGTCGACGACCGAGCCCTCGGTCAGCGACGTGTTCCCGGTGATCGACGGATAACAGGCCAGGTCCCCGAGGAACTCGTCGGCCATCGCGTCGACCGTCTCGGCACCCGCCTCGCGGTCGCCGGCGACGAACGACGCGAGGACGTCCCGCAACTGGTCCGGGTCGAGGGTTTCCTCGAGGACCGCGGGGACGGTCGTCACGGAGATCGTGCGGTCGTCGACCCGGTTGGCGTAGAACCCGAGCCGCGAGAGCGCCTCGCTGTAGTGGTCGAAGGCCTCGGCTTCGGCCGCGGTCAGCTCGAGTTCGACGGGCTCCGCGAGCGCCTGTGCGGTCGGGTCGTCGGCGACGGCCGCCTGCAGGCGCTCGTAGTTGACTCGCTCGTCGGCTGCGTGCTGATCGATCAGGACGAGCCCGTCGGGCGTCTCACAGACCAGATAGGTGTCGCGGAGCTGGCCGAGCACGCGGAGCGAGGGCAGCGAGTCGAACGCCGATCGCTCGCCCGTCGCGGCCTCGCCGGTCAGCGTCCGCTGTTCGGACGCGGCATCGAACTTCCGTGTGGCGGCGCGGTCGGAATCGACCCTCGAGTCGCCGTCCCCGGCCGAATCGTGTCGGCCCGAGTCCGGGCCGATCGCCGCCGAATCGGCGTCGGGACTGCGGCTCGCGTCGGAGGCCGTATCAGTGCTCGTCGACGTCGCGTTCGTCGTCGTCCGCTCGGGTGTACTCGACCGTGACGGAGCGCTCGAGGCTCGATCGGCCGCGGCGGCTTTCGAACCGCTCGAATCGGCACCCGAAGCCTCGTTTGCGGGGTCGGCGGTCGACGACTCGTCGTCCGATCCCTCGGTCGATTCCGGGGCATCGGCTCCGGTTCCCGTGTCACGTTCGCCGCCCTCCGATCCGTGAGCGGGCGAAGGGGTTTCTGCGCCGTGTTCGAGCGTCGTGAACTCCGTGCCGGGCGAATCGTCCTCGCTCTCGGTCTCGCGATCACCGGGATCGACTCGAGCCTCCCCCGGTGCCGATCGGCCGCGCGGGGCTCGCGATCGGAGTAGCCCGTGCTCGAGTAAGGCGTGCTCGACCGCGGCGTCGACCTGCCGGCGGACCGCGTCGTCGTCGTCGAATCGCACCTCCCGCTTGCGCGGGTGGACGTTCACGTCGACCGCGCCGCCGGGGACCTCGAGGAAGAGGGTGACGAAGGGGTAGCGGTCGCCGCCGAGTTGGGTCCCGTACGCGCCCATGATCCCCTCTCGCACGGCGTCGGCGGTCACCGCGCGGCCGTTGACGTAGGTCGCGAGGTAGTCGCGACTCGAGCGGTTCGTCTCGGGATGGGAGACGAGCCCGGAGACGGACTCGAGGGGGCCCGGCGGGAGGTCGTCGCCGTCGGCGTCGACCGGAATCATCGCCGACGCGACCTCGCGGCCGTAGACCGCCAGGACGGCGGCCTGGAGGTCACCTTGCCCCGTCGTCGAAAAGACCTCGCGGCCGTCGTGGGTCAGCGTGACCGCGACGTCGGGGTTCGCGAGCGCGTAGCGCGTGACGACGCGGTTGACGTGGGCGAACTCCGTCGCCGTCGTCTTGAGGAACTTCCGGCGAGCGGGCGTGTTGTAGAAGAGCTCCGCGATCTCGACGGTCGTCCCCTCCGGACAGCCCGTCGGCTCGACGGAGACGACGTTGCCCCCCTCGTAGACGAGCTCCGTTCCCGCACCGTCCGCCCCGCGGGGCCGCGAGCGAATCGTCAGTTTCGACACCGAGCCGATCGTGTGCAACGCCTCGCCGCGGAACCCGAGCGTCGCGACGCCCGACTCGAGGTCCTCGAGTCCGTCGATCTTGCTGGTCGTGTGTTCGCGGACGGCCGCCCGGACGTCAGCCTCGGACATCCCCGCCCCGTCGTCGGCGACGCGAATCAGCTCCGTACCGCCCGCTTCGACGGTGACGTCGACGCTCGAGGCGTCGGCGTCGAGGCTGTTCTCGACCAGTTCCTTCACCGCGCTGGCGGGTCGCTCGACGACCTCGCCGGCCGCGATGCGGGCGACGGTGTCCTCGTCTAGCTGGTGGATGTCGGTGTCGTGCTGGGATGGGGTGCTCTCGTCACTCATAGTGGGATGGCGTCGGCACGAGAATCCGCACCGACGCGCCTGATGTGCTACGTACTCGTAGCGATGGCGGCTGGTTAGGTCTTACGTCCCGGATAGCGACGTCGGCTGTCACAAAAGCGATGGGTCGATAGTCGATCCCTCAGTCCTCGAGGCCGAGGTCCTGCGACATCGAGTTGCCGGCCCGCGGGACGCCCTTGGCGGTCACCGTCTCGCCGTTCATGAAGGAGGCCGCGGGACTGGCGAGGAACTGGGCGAGATCCGCGATCTCCTCGGCGTGGCCGATGCGGCGGTCGGTCTCCTCGCGGGGCGGCATGTCCTCGCTGTCGATGCCCAGCGTCTCCGCGACGCCGGGCGTCTGGATGAGGCCGGGGGCGATACAGTTGACGCGGATACCGTCCTCGGCCCATTCGACGGCGAGCGTCTCGGTCAGGCGGATGATCGCCGCCTTCGACGCGCCGTAGTGGCTCTCGCCGGGCGCGGCGTGCTGGCCGTTGACGCTCGAGAGGTTGATGATGACGCCGCCGTCGCCCTCGCGCATGACTTCGCCGGCGAGTTGCGTGCAGTGGACGGTGCTGTTGAGGTTGAGGTCGACGATGGTCTGCCAGCCGTTGGCGGAGATGTCCTCGAACGGCGCGACGAACTCCCCGCCGGCGTTGTTCACGAGGATGTCGACGTCGCCGAACTCGTCGACGGTCTCGTCGACGAGGTTCTGGACCTGATCGCGCTCGCGGACGTTGCACTCGACGGCGAGCGCCGCGCCTGCATCGTCGTCCTCGTTGATCCCGTCGGCGACCGGCCCCACGCGGTCCATCGATCGGGAACAGATCGCGACGTTCGCACCGCTCGCCGCGAGCGTCTCGGCGATCGCCTGCCCGATTCCCTGACTCGCACCCGTTACGATAGCGGTCCTGTCGGAAACGTCGAAGTCCGGTTCGTGCATCGTGTTAACTGGTCGCCTACCGAACCATAGTTGTACCGATCCGACACGTACGCCCTCGGCCGATCGCGCGGTCCTGTCGGATCCACAGGCGTCGCTCATTCGCGGTCGTCGACCCGGGAGAACTCGAGGCGGACCGTGGTCCCGTCCGGACCGGTCTCCTCGACGGTGATCGTGCCCCGCGAGAGCGTTACGATCCAGTAGACGAGCCAGAGCCCCATTCCGAGCCCGTGGTAGAGGGGCTCGACGGACTGGTCGCCAGTGAGAATTTGTGCCTCCTCCTCGGGGAGGCCGGGGCCGTTGTCCGTGATCCGTATCCGGACGGTTTCGGGCCGACGATCGACGCGGAGCGCGACCGTCGCCGGCGATCGATCGCTGTAGGCGAGTCCGTTCTCCACGAGTTCCCGAATCGCCGTGTCGATGTCTGGGATCGCCGAGACCGTCGCCTCCGGCTCTCCCTCGAGCGCGAGCTCGGCGTCGGGGAAGTCCGCCCCGACGGTTCGAACCAATCGGCGGCAGAGCGGCTCGATATCGATCGGCTCCGACGACGGACGCTCGCTCAGGAGGCGGACGATCGATCGGTGTTTGTCCGTGAATCCGAGCAGCTGATCCGTCTCCTCGATGATCGTTTCGGCGGCACCTTCGGTGGCGGTCGGCTGGTCGAGGAGCTGCTCGGCGGTCCCCCGGATGATACTCATCTGATTGGACAGGTTGTGACGCAGAACCCGATGTAACACCCGGAGTTGCCGGGTCGCTTCCTTTCGCTCGGTGACGTCCTGCTGGAAGCCGACGTAATTCGTCACGTCGCCCTCGTCGTTCGCGACCGGCGCGATCGTGACGCGATTCCAGAACTCGCTTCCGTCCTTGCGGTAGTTGCGCAGTTCGACCGTGCTCGGTCGTTCGGCCTCGATCGCCGCGCGCAGCTCGTCGACCGGTTCGCGTTCGGTCCGATCCCCCTGGAGGAACCGACAGTTCCGACCGAGGACGTCGTCGCGCGCATAGCCGGTTAGCCGTTCGAACTGTTCGTTCGCGTAAATGACGGGGTTGTCGTCGTCGGGCGCACTGAGGGTGATCCCGATCGGGGCCTCGTCGATCGCTCGGTTCTTTAATTCGAGTTCCTCCTGGCGCTCCGTTCGGTCGGTGACGTCGCGAACGAGCCAGAGCCGGCCGTACTGCTCGTCGTCGTCGCCCCGAACCGGCGTCGAATACACCTCGAACACCCGTCCGTCCTCGAGGACGACCTCGTCGTGACCGGTTTCCGTCGCCCGATCGACCGGGGTCCCGTCGGGCTCGAGGACCGAATTCGGCTCCGCGAGCTGTGGACGGATGTGGTCGAAGACCGCCCCGTCACGGGACTCCTCGAGGACGTCCCGCGGGAGGTCCCACAGGTCGCGGAATTTCGTGTTCCACGAGAGCACGTCCCCGTCGTCGCCGACGACGAGGACCCCCTCGGGCATCGCCTCCTGCTGGGCCTCGAGGAGCGACCGTCTCACCTCGAGTTCCCGTCGCCGTTCGGCCCGGCGGTGATTCCGCAGGGCTCGATGGACGACGTCCGCGACGTCGCCGGCGAACTGGACTTCGGCGTCGGTCCACTCGCGGCACTCTCCGAGCTGTTCGTGACAGACCATTCCGATCACGTCGCCGTCGGCTCGGAGGGTCGCGTCCAGGAGCGAGTCGATCCCCGCGGGCTCGAGGTAGTCGGACGCCAGTTCCCGCGTCCGCGGATCCGAACGCGCGTCGACGGCGCTGATCGAGCGATGCGTTCGGAGCGCCTCGAAGTACGTCGGATACGCGGCGGCGTGCAACTCCGTCCCGGCGGTGTGGTCGTCCGTCCGACTGTCGTACCGATCGACGCAGCGGACGTGATCGCCGTCGTCAAAGAGCCAGATACTGGCGAACGTGCAGCCGACCGTTCGAGCGGCCGTTTCCGTGATCGATCGCACCGCGTCGTCGAAGTCCCCGTCGACGACAGTCTCCTCGCGCATGAGGTCGAGGACCGCCTCGTGGTGGCGGTGATCCCGCTGCCGGTCGCCGTCCCCGTTCTCGACTGTCATCGAGTCATGCCATGTTTCGTATCGGATGGAAAGAACCTTCGGGCCGGTTCGGACCGGTCGGGACTCGAGTCGATGTCCCTGAGCGCACCGCTCGGCCAGTGGCGGCCGTCGTGGCCCCGTCTCCCGGCCCGGTGAAAGAGCTAAGTCCCGTCCGGTGGTCCGTTCCACGTCGAACGCGGCGACGGAGTGGTCCACGATATGAGTACCTACACCGTCGAGATCCCGGACGGGACGGAACGCGGAATTCGGATCCAGTGCAACGACCACGGCGAGTCCGAGGAGTTCCAGCCGGGGTATCGAAGAGTCACGTTCCACTGCGAGGACTGTGGCCGCGAGATCCAACTCGAGCTCACTCATCTCTCCGAGTGGCGGGATCTGGGCGAACTGTGCTGACGGTCCGGCAACGAACCGCCCGGACGCAGCGATCGGCGCCGGAGGGCGGCCGCTCGAGTCCGGTTCCCGACCCGCTCGCGGTCACTCCTCGAGTCGCTCCTGTAACTCCTGCACCTTCGAGACGAGTTCGATCGGCGGCGTCGTGTTGACGTCGAGCGACTCGAGGTCCGCGAGCACGGCCTCGGTTTCGGGATCGACCGATTCGGCCTCGGCGTCTGGCTCCATCGGCCCGCCATCGGTCGACGCCGCCTGCTCCTGTGGCCGCTCTGTAGCCTGCCCCTGCGTCTGCATCGTCCCGCTCCCCAGATCGAACACCGCCTGAACGGGCTCGCTCGACGCACCCCCCTTGGCCTCGATCGCCTTCTCCTCGCGCAGGCGCTCGAGGACGTCTCTCGAGCGGTCCACGACGGGATCCGGCACGCCGGCGAGATCGGCGACGTGGATGCCGTAGCTCCGATCCGTCGGACCGTCGCGGACGGTCCGGAGGAAGGTCACCTCCCCGTCCCGCTCGTCCGCCGCGACGTGGACGTTGGCGACGCGGGGGAGGTTCTCCGCGAGCCCGGTCAGTTCGTGGTAGTGGGTCGCAAAGAGGGTCTTGGCCTTGACCTCGTTGTGGAGATACTCCGTCGCGGCCCACGCGATCGAGATGCCGTCGTAGGTCGCAGTGCCGCGTCCCACTTCGTCGAGGATGACCAGCGAGTCCTCGGTCGCGGTGTGGAGGATGTTCGAGAGTTCGCTCATCTCGACCATGAACGTCGAGCGCCCCTGCGCGAGTTCGTCCAGCGCGCCGACGCGGGTGAAGATGCCGTCGACGACGCCGATATCGGCGTTCTTCGCCGGGACGAAGCTCCCGATCTGGGCGAGCAGGACGATACAGGCGACCTGTCGCATATAGGTGGACTTCCCGGACATGTTGGGTCCAGTGACGACGAGGAAGCCCCGATCTCCGTCCATACGGACATCGTTGGGAACGAACTCCGTCGTCTGCTCGACGACCGGGTGCCGACCCTGTTCGATCTCGAGTCGGTCTCCCTGGTGGAGCTCCGGCTGGATCCAGCGGTTCTCGGCCGCGTGCGTCGCCAGACTCGCCAGCGCGTCGACCGTCGCCAGCGCCCGCCCGACGGTCTGCAACAGTTCGGCCCGCGCGGCGACCTCGTCGCGGAGTTCCTCGAAGAGGTCGTACTCGAGGTCGCCGCGTCGCTCCTCGAGGCGCAGGATCTCGCGTTCCTTCTCCTCGAGTTCGTCGGTCGTGAAGCGCTTGGAGTTCTTCAGCGTCTTGAGCTCCTCGTAGTGATCGGGGACGCCGTCGGCGGCGGATTTGCCGACCTGAATGTAGTAGCCGTCGGTCTTGTTTCGGTCGACGGTCACGTGGCTCAGGCCGTATTGTGACTTCTCGCGGTCGGCGAGCGTGTCGAGCCACGATTTGATCTCCTCGTGGCGATCGATCACCTCGTCGAGGTCGTCGTCGTAGCCGTACCGGAGGAGTTCACCCTGCGTCACCGTCGACGGCGGCTCCTCGGCGATGGCCTCTGCGAGCGTCTCCCGCAACTCCCGTGCGAGGTCCCGGTCCGGCCGGTCGACGATCTCCGAGAGCGGCGAGTCGGCGAGCTCCGGATTCGACGCGATGATATCGGCCGCCGCGGGCAGGACCGCCAGCGTCTCCCCCACGGCGAGCAGATCCCGCGCGTCCGCGCTGCCGTGGGTCGCCTTCGACGCGAGTCGCGCCAGATCGTACGCCTCGTCGAGCGCGTCCTGAAGCTCGTCGCGGGCGAGCGCCGCCGTCGAGAGCGCGGCGACGCTTTCCTGGCGCTCCTCGAGCGTCGCAAGCGAGCGCCGGGGTCGCTGGAGCCACTCCTTCAACAGCCGGCCGCCGGCGCTGGTCTCGGTGTGATCGATCGTGTCGAACAGCGACCCGTCGCGCTCGCCCTGCATGGTCTCGGTGAGCTCGAGGTTGCGCTGGGTTGTCGCGTCCAGCGTGACGTGATCGTCGCCGTGGTGGGCCTGAATCCGGGTCATCGAGGCGAGCACGCCCGCGCCGGTCTCCTCGACGTAGGCGAGGATCGCTCCGGCCGCTGCGACGGTCGGCTCACCGACCGCCAGCCGGTCGACGGTCTCGGTACCGAACTGCTCGCGGACCGCGTGATCCGCCCGCTTGGGCGCGAACGACTCCGTCTCGTGAAGGGTGAGCGTCGCGTCGACCCGCTCTCTGATTTTCGTCACCAGTTCGTCGTCGGATCGCACGTCCGGTCCCGGCAGCACTTCGACGGGATCGAACCGGTACAGTTCCGTCAGCGCGTCGTCGGCGTCGGCGGCGTCCGCGACGAGGAATCGGCCGGTCGTCACGTCGGCGAAGGCGAGGCCGTACTCGGGGTCGTCCCCGCTCGAGCCGCCGGCGCTCCCGCCGCCGTCGACGACCGCCGCGAGGTACTGGGCGTCGGCGTCGCTGGTCTCGAGGAGGGTGCCAGGCGTCACGACGCGAACGATTTCGCGAGCGTGGCCGGACTCCGTCTCGTACTGGTCGGCGACGGCGACGCGGTAGCCCCGTTCGACGAGGGCCTTGAGGTAGGGCGTCAGGTCGTCGAGCGGCACGCCGGCCATGGGATAGGAGGAGCCGTGGGAGGACTTCTGGGAGACCTTGAGATCGAGTTCGTCGCTGACCCGTTCGGCGTCCTCGCCGAAGAACTCGTAGAAATCGCCACACTGCATCGCCAACAGGTCGGCGTCAGTTCCCTCTTTCAGGGAGAAGAACTCTCCGACGATACCGGTCGCCTCGGTCATACTCGGTGACTGTCCGTCCACCGCAAAAACCCTGCGGGATCCGCAGTGAAAGTAGTCGATCGCTCACCGACGACCGCGTGGCTTCGATCGGTCGCCGGCCGCCGGACCTAGTACAGCGTTCCGCCGAGCGGCACCGACACGTCGTCGTCCGGCGACACTAACACGGGATACCCTTCATCGCTGGGAACGCCGACGGTCAGCGCCTCGGATTTGAAGCCGGCGATCCGCACCGATCCGAGGTTCGTTGCACAGAGTACCTGCCGACCGACCAGATTGGCGGCGTCGTAGTGGTGATCCAACTGGCCGGCGGACTGGATCTCCTCGTCGCCGAGGTCGATCCACAGCTTGGTCATCTCCGGCTTCTCGGCTTCGGGGAACGATTCGGCCTCGATCACTTCGCCGACCTCGATCTCCACGTCGAACGGACTCTCGACCATGTGCCCCGATATCCCCGCACCGAAAATTAGGTGTCGGTTCCCGAGTCGACGCGTCCGGCAGAGGTATATGACGCGCGCCGTGGTAAGAGCCACCGACTCCAGCCATGTCCGATCCTCGCGATCATCGCGTGCTGATCCCGGTCGACGTCCTCGAGGGCCAGAGCGTACCGGCGACCATCGTCGACGCGTTCGCCTCGATTCCGGTCGTCCTGCTCGCCTATCGCGAACTCCCGGACCAGACCGGGACCGATCAGGCGCGCGAGCAGTACGGCGACCGCGTCCGGGCCGAAGTCGACGAGCTCCGGGCGGTGTTCGAAGACGCCGGCTGTGACGTCACGACGCGAGTCGCGTTCACCCACGACCGACTGCAGACGTTCGAACGCGTCGCGGTCGACGACTCGTGCGACGCCGTCCTCTTGCTCAACCCGGCACCCGTCCTCGAGACGGTGCTCGTCGCGATCCGGAGCGACGTCACCGTCGAGCACATCGCTCGACTACTCTCCACGATCCTCACCGGAACCGACCTCGAGCTGACCCTCTTCCACGCCGCATCGGACGAGGACGGACGTTCTGCAGGGGCGGAGCTGCTCGAGACGGCGCGGTCGGAGCTGATCGCTGCGGGCGTCGATGCGGACCGTATCGACGGCACCGTCGTCGTGGACGACTCGCCGACGGACGCCGTTCTCGAGGCCGCAGCCGACCACGATCTCCTCGTCGCGGGCGAGAGCCGCCCGTCGGTTCGTCGCTTCGTCTTCCGCGACCGCGCCGAACGGCTGGCCCGCCGGACGGTCGATCCGGTGCTCGTGGTTCGGGGGGAGTACCTCGAGGCGGCGGGCGGTGGAGAAACGGGGGACGGAAAGAGCGGGGAGGAAACGGTCGACGGCGAGGGCGGCGAATAGCGACCGGCCGGACGGTCAGTCGCGGCGTTCGACCGTATCGTCGCGTTCCTCCACCCGCCGAACGACGAGCACTGGCCCGACGGATTCCGCAGCGACCTGTTCGGCCTCCTCCCCGAAGACGAGCGACCGGAGCGACGGCGCCCGTTCGCCCATGACGATCGCGTCGTGGCCGATCGCGGCCTCGACGAGCGCCTCGAGCGCGGGTTGGTCACCGGCGAGTTCGGTCTCCACGTCGATACCGCGCTCGGAGAGGCTTCGGGCGGCCGCCTCGAGTGATTCCCGGCCGCCGGATTCGTCGTCGGTCGCGAGAAAAAGCGTGACGCCGATCTCGCGGTCGCCGACCAGTTCGGCGGCGAACGAGCAGAGCCGATCGACGGCGACGTCGCCCGTTAGCGACACGAGGAGGCGATCGATCGGCCCGGTCACGCCCGTGATCGCGTAGGCGTCCGCCCCCGTCTCCGCGGCGACGCGATCGATCGTCTGCTCCCGGTCGTGCGTGAACACGAGGCGGTGATCGGCGCGGCCGCCGGCCGCCTCGAACTCCGCCGTGAGGTCGACGAGGGCGTCGGTCGCCCGCTCCTCGTACTGGAGTCGCGCCTGGTCCGGCGGCGTCTGCTCGGGCAGGACGTGGTATCCCAGCACGGTCACGTCCAGCGGCGCGAGCAGCGTCGTCAGCCCGGCCGAGACCGATTCCCCCTCGAGTATCGCCAGCGGCACGAGGACGCGCGTCATCAGAGCGCCCCCTTCAGTGTCACGTCGCGAGCGTAATAGGCGTACCAGCCGGCCGCCGCGACCATGATCGCGATTCCGGTGAGCTGTGAGACGGGCTGCATGAACCCGATCAGGGCGAAACTGGCGACCGCACCGATCGCCGGAACGGCCGGGTAGCCCGGCACCCGGAAATCGGGGTCGTACCACGCCGGCTCGTCCCGGCGCAGGGCGAGCAGCGCCACGCAGATCAGTCCGTACATGATGAGGTGGAGGAACGAGGCGACCTCGGCGAGGAGTTCCACGCGGCCGGTCGCGACCAGGACCAGGATCGGCCCGCCGGCCAGCCCCAGCGCGACGTGTGGCGTCCCGTACCGGAGGTTGATGCGACTCGCCCGCCGCGGTAACAGGGCGTCGCGAGAGACGGCGTAGATGGCTCGAGAGGTGCTGAGAACCGACGCGTTGGCGCTGGACATCGTCGCGAGCAGCCCGCCGAAGACGATCGCGAACGCGCCGATCGGGCCGAGGTAGTGGCGGCCGACGTCGACCATCGCCGTCTCGCCGAACTCGGAGAGCTGATCGGCCCCGAACGCACTGGTCGCGACGAAGATGGTCACCACGTAGAGGAGGCCGACGACGAGCACCGAGCCGACGATCGACAGCGGCAGGTTTCGGCCGGGATCTTTCATCTCGCCGGCGACGGTCGCGATCTGCGCGAAGCCGAGATACGACGTGAACACGAGCGCCGCCGTCGTCAATACGGGCATCGTACCGAACGGTGCGAACCGCTCGGGAGCTGCCGAGTCGCCGATCAGTCCCACCGCATCGAGGCCGCCGTAGCCGAGAAAGAAGACCAGGATCGAGAGCAACAGGACGACGATTCCGTTCTGGAGCTTCGCCGCGTTTTCCGTCCCCGTCACGTTCAACACGGTAAAGCCGGCGCCGAACAACAGCGCCAGCGGAATGACGAGGCCGTCGCCGACCGCGATCCCGACTTCGGCGAGCGTGTCGACGGCGTAGTAGCCGAAGCCGACGAGGTAAAACGCCGTCGCGAACACCAGTCCGAACCACAGCGACAGCCCGACGACCGCCCCGGCGAGCGCGCCCAGGCCGCGGGAGATGAAGTAGTAGCCGCCGCCGCTTTTCGGCATCGCCGTCGCGAGTTCGGCCGTCGGGAGTGCCACCAGCAGCGCCACGACCGCACCGATGCCGAACGACGCCGCCGCGGCCGGTCCGGCCCGCCCGGCCGCCAGCCCCGGAAAGACGAAGATACCCGCGCCGATCATCGTTCCGATCCCGATGGCGAGGCCGCCGGTGAGCCCGAGGGTCCGCTCGAGTTCGGCGTCGTCGGTGATCGTCGCGTCGTCCGTCTCGACCGTCGGTTCGACCTGCGGGGACTCGCCCTCGATGTTGGTTCCACCAACCGACGACGGGCCGCTGTCCATACGATAACATGACTCGCGCCAGAGTGTTAGTACTACTGTTACGTTCGATGACTGTCGTCGGAACGATACTGCGACCGGCGAACGGTCTCGAGCGAGCTATTCGATTCGTTCCGCGGCCAGCAGCGACAGGCTCTCGTCCTCGTCGTCGGCCGCGTTCGGAACCGCGAGCATTACTTCCTCGATCCCGACATCGACGTACTCCGCGAGGCGGTCGCGAACCTCGTCGGGCGTTCCCGTCGGTGCCGTCTCGAGGTATCCCGAGAGGAAGAACTCCCGCGGGTCGGCAGGGTCGTCGGGCAGGAACTCGGACCGGAACGCCTCGCGCTTTTCCTCGGCCGCCGCGGTCGTCTTGCCGACGAAAACGAACAGCTCGGCGGACTTCCGGATCTCGTCGTAGCGGTCCTCGCTCTCGCAGTGCTCCCGCAGGACATCGAGTTTCTCCGCAAACCCGTCCGGCTCGAGCGTTCCGTAATTCCAGCCGTCGGCGAGCTCGGCGGTGTAGCGCAGGGTGAACTCCTCGCCGCCGCCGCCGATCCAGATCGGCGGATGGGGATCCTGGACGGGTCGGGGTTCGCAGAACGCGTCCTCGAGGTCGACGTCGAGGTGTTCGCCCTCGTGGCTGTACGTCTCCTCGGTCCAGAGCCCCCGTACGATCTCGATCGTCTCGGCGAGACGCCGGAGCCGTTCGGCCGGTGGTTCCCGGAACTCGTAGCCGAAGCGGTCGTACTCGTCGGCGTACCAGCCGCCGCCGAGTCCCAGCTCGAGCCGCCCGTCGCTCAGCCGATCGACCGTCGCGCCCATCTTCGCGAGCAGCGCCGGATGACGGTACGACTGGCTGGTGACGAGGCTGCCGAGCCGTACCCGGTCGGTCGCCTCGGCGACCGCGCTCAGCGTCGTCCAGCACTCCTGTGTCGCACGCCGCGGGTCGCCGATCCACGACTGGAAGTGGTCCTCGAGCCAGACCGCGTCGTAACCGAGCGCTTCGGCCTCGAGTGCGGTGTCTCGAACCGTTCCGACGTCGGTCCCGTACTGCGGGAGAACGATTCCGACGTCGAGGTCGGTGACAGTCATTTCGCTACCTCGGTCGCCAGCGCCAGCGTTCGATCCGCGAGCGTCTCCGGATCGGCGGCGACGAGTTTCACGAGCGCCTCCTTGCCGACCTCGCCGCGGTCGACGACGGCGACCGGGGGCTCGTCCCGGTCGGCGAAGGCCTGCCGGGCTCCCCAGCCCATCGTGCTCCCCTCGGTCTCCCTGATCTCGTCGGGTTGTTTCCGACGATCGTACTCGGCGACGGGCCACTCGAGCGCCTCGAGCGCTCCCTCCACGTCCGCGTCCAACCGGCAGTTAACGGCAAACCGAAGCTCGGGGACGAACTCCCGCGCCGACAGGAGGAAGCGGGCGACGTGGCTCGAGGCTCCGAAGCGAACGCCGCGATTCGGCTGGACGCCCGAGAGCGTTCGGGTGATCCGCCCCTCGACGGCGGCGACTTCGGCGACGGAGTCGGCGTAGGGGGTCGCGCCGGCGACGTTCATCCCGACCTCGGGAACGAGCGCCGACACGTCGGCGTCGACGAACCGGTCGACGACGGCCTGGACTTCCTCGGCGGTCAGCTCCCGGGTTGCCTCGTTTCGGAGCGACACCATGTGGTTGACCGCGCCGTGGCCCTCGCCGACGTCGTAGTAGTAGCGGACCGCGCGGGCGAGGAAGTCGGTCGCCCCCTCGACTGCGACCTCGAGGGACTCACCCTTCGCGAGGCGGGCCGCGATCGCGGCGGCGAGGGCACAGCCGGAGCCGTGCGTCGCGTCGGTGCCGACCCGCGGGTGTTCGAACGTCCGAACGGTGTCGTCGGTGACGAGCACGTCTGTGACTGTCTCTCCCGGGACGTGGCCTCCTTTCACGAGAACCGCGTCGACACCCGTCTCGAGGATCGCCTCGCCGCCCTCGCGGGCGCGTTCCTCGTCGGTCACCGCGACGTCGGTCAGGACCTCCGCCTCGTCGGCGTTGGGCGTCGCCAGCGTCGCCTCGCCGAGCAGGTCCTCGTAGGCGCGTTCGGATTCGGGCTCGAGCAGCCGGTCGCCGGAGGTCGCGACCATGACGGGGTCCACGACCAGCGGGAAGTCGAACCCGCGGGCGCGGTCCGCGACCGTTTCGATGACCTCGGTCGTCGCGAGCATCCCGGTCTTCGCCGCGCCGACCGCGAAATCGTCGGTGACCGCCTCGAGTTGCGCCTCGATCTCCTCGAGCGGCAAGACGTGCGAGGACTCGACCCCGCGGGTGTTCTGGGCGGTGACGGCGGTGATCGCCGAGGTGCCGAAGACGCCGTGAGCGGCCATCGTGGCGAGATCTGCCTGGATCCCCGCGCCGCCGCCGGAGTCGCTGCCCGCGATCGTCAGCGCGACCGGCCGGCCGTCGGGTGCTGGTGTTCTCATAGGAGGGGGTATTCTCGGGTTATACTAAGCGGTGATGGTCAGCCACGGTGAGAATCCGCCACGTTCTACCGGCGGTGGCGCGTGCGGAGCCGCAGTGAGTGGATACGAACTGCGGCTCAAACCCACGCGAGGGATGAGCGAACGCCGGAGGCGTGAGCGAATCGGCTGGGGAGGGCGTGGCTCTCCGTGTTGCCAGCACGAGTAGACGGATAGTAATCGGCCGTGACTTTCCCACTGACGTGGCTGTAATGAGTACCACTCCCTCCCCAGCCGATTCGCTCGTTCACCGTGTTCACTCGCTCATCCCTCGCGTGGATTCGAGTCGCGATTCGCTGATCACTCATCGCGACTCCGCACGCGCCACCGCATACCGGCCGGCCGGACCGAAACAGCTCGAGTCCGTCGAAAAACGGGCCACTCGGCGTCGTTACAAATCGGCGTCGTCGGACGCCCCGGCCGCCAGTTCCGCGTACGCCGCCCACGACGGATCGACGGCTGGATGCTCGAGCCGGTCCCCGTCCACGACCACCGCTCCGCCCTCGTCTCCCGTGGCTTCGACGCGCCCGATTTCGGCGACCGGCGTGTTCCGATCCTCGAGCGCTCCTCGAACAGCAGCAACGCCGTCGGGATCGACCGCGATCAGCAGTGACCCGCAACTGGTCGCCGCCCAGGGGTCGAACTCGAGGGCCGCACAGACCTCGCGGACGCCGGGGCGCATCGGAACGGCGTCGCGATCGATCTCGAACCGGACGCCAGCGCCGTCGGCCATCTCGTTGAGCGCGCCCGCGAGGCCGCCTTCGGTCACGTCGTGCATCGCCCGCACCGGCCCCGCGGCGGCCGCCGTGAGGGCGTCGCGGACGGCGAACACTTCCTCGAGGCGGTTCTGAGCGGTGGCGATCGCGTCGTCCGGGAGGTCGATTCGATCGCCGTAGAGTGTACTCAGCAGGCCGACGGATTCGACTGCGGGGCCGTTCGTCAGGAGGAGTCGATCGCCAGGACGGGCTCCGTCGGGACGGACGATATCGTCGTGATCGCCGACGCCCATCGCGGTGGCCGCGCCGACCCATGGGTGTGAAATGTCCCCGTAGCGGGCCGTATGCCCCGTGATGATCGAAACGCCGAGGTCCGCACACTCGGCGTGGATCGTCTCCCAGATCGTCGCGAACTCGTCGTCGGTCAGCCCCTCGGGGAGGGTGAAACAGATCGAGAGATGCGACGGGGCCACGCCGCTGACGGCCACGTCCGCGAGGATGAGGTCGAGCGCGAAGCGGGCCGCCCGCTCGAGGCCCAGCGCGGGGAGGATCGAGACCGGATCCGTGGCGGTGACCAGCGCTCGCCCGCCGATATCGAGGACGCCGAAGTCGACGCCGTGGGTGGGACCGAGGGCGACGTCGTCGCGGTCGGCACCCAGATTCGGTGCGATGTGGCGGTCGAAGAACGCCCGATCGATTTTTCCGAGATCGCTCACGTTCGCTGGAACCGGGTCGGTCGTCTTATCCGTGGTGATTCGTCGGTACAATCGATCCCCAGTACATAATTAAACATATATGTGTGATAATATATACGGGTCCCGCGTTGTGCACCCACCTCACATGATCGGTTACGTACCCAACAATGTGGGTAAGACGACTATTGGGCAGTAGTTACAACGTAACTTGACAATCGTGAATACTGATATATTCGGTCCACTTCCGAGCGGAGAAAGCGGGGGCAGCGGGGCACCATGCACGGGATAATTCTGAAGACCCTGCAGGCGTTCGTCGTCGATACCTACGGCGAGGACGCCTGGCTCGCAGTGCAAGCGGAGGCCGACATCGAGGAGAAAGTCTACGTGCCCGTCACCGTCTATCCGGACGGCGACGTCTACGAGATCGCGCGGACCGCCGGCGAACTCACCGACCAGAGTCCGCGGACGATCCTGACCCAGTACGGAGAGTGGGTCGTCCCGGCGCTGCTCGAGACCTACGATCTCCACATCGACGACGAGTGGGAGGGACTGGAACTCATCGCGAACATCCAGCAGTTCCACACGTCGCTGCGGACGCGGGACATGACGACGCTGACGACGCCCCGAATCCGATCGGAACGAATCGACGAGAACCGGGTTCGGATCACCTACGACTCGGACCGAAAGCTGTGTGACGTCGCCCGCGGCGCGATCCAGGGCGTCGCCGAGCGCTTCGACGAGGAACTGATCGCGGAAGAGCGAACCTGTATGCACGAGGGAGCCGAGGAGTGCCAGTTCGACATCCGGCGGAACGTGGCCAGAGACGCCGAAAGCGAACGAGATCCGCAGTCGGATACCGAGACCGAATCGAAAACCGGGTTCGAGTTCGAGTCCGAACCACCGGCCGACGCTCCCAGCGGGGGAACGAATGACTGAGTCGACGGCAGCCACCGACGACACGTCGGCGCTCCCGACGGCGATTCAGTCCGACACGCCGATCGGGTTCGGCGTCGCGATCGCGCTGGCGGGACTGGTCGTCGTCGCCGTCGCCGCAGTCGCACTCGGGGAGCTGGCGACCGCGCCCCTCGGCGTCGGAATCGCCGGCGTCGTCGCGACGGGCGGGAGCGCGGCCGCGATCGCCGCCGTCTCGGACGCCCGATCCGCACCGCGTCAGCGCGACGAGCTCCGCGAGGGGATCGCCGACGTGACCGACCGGACCGCCCGTCTCGAGAACGAGGAGTACGACGTTTCGTTCGCGACGGATCGGGACGACGAGTTCGGCGCGCTCGAGGACGCGCTCGCCGGGATTCGGAACCGACTCGCGGCGGGCGAGCAGACTGACCGATCGCTGGACGAACTCGAGAGCACGGTCGAGGCACACGCCGAGACGACGCGAGCGGTCGCCGCGGGCGACCTCACCCGACGGTTCGAGCAACGCGGGACCCACGACGCGATCGACGAGTTGGCCGGCAACTCCAACGCGATGCTCGCGGAGATCGAGGACACCTTCGGGACGTTGAAATCGTTCTCCGGCGAAACCGTCACCTACAGTCGCGAGCTCAAAACGAGCATGGAGACGGTGCGGGCGGAGGGCGAGCGCACGAGCGAGGCGCTCACCGAGGTCGTCGCGGACAACAGGGAGCAGAACGATCAGCTCCAGACCGTCGCGACCGAAATGGAATCGTTCTCGACGACGATCGAAGAGATCGCCGCGACCGCTTCCGAGGTCGCCGACACCGCCGACAGGACCGCCAGAGTCGGCCAGGAAGGGAGCGAGGCCGCGGGCAACGCGATCGAGGGAATGGCCGTGATCGACGCGGAGACCGAACGCACGCTCGAGGAGATCGAGGGGCTCGAGGCGGAAGCCGAGCAGATCGACGACCTCGTCGAGTCGATCAGCGACATCGCGGAGCAGACGAACATGCTCGCGCTCAACGCGAACATCGAGGCGACCCGGACCGGCGACGGCGGCAGCGAAGGGTTCGGTGCAGTCGCCGACGAGATCCAGAACCTCTCCGAACAGGTCTACGACTCCGTCCAGGCCGTCGAGGAGCGCCTCGAGGGCCTCAGGGACCGGGCGATGTCGGCGGCCGACGAGGTGCGAACCAGCCGCGGCCGCATCGAGGACAGCGTCGCCGACGTCGAGGCGGCCGCGAACGCCCTCGAACGGATCGCCGAGCTCGCGGGCGACACGAACGACGGCGTCCAGGAGATCTCCGCTGCGACCGAGGAGCAGGCCTCGGCAACGGAGGAAGTCGTCGTGCTGGTCGAGTCCGCCGCCGAAACGAGCGAGAAGACGGCGACGACGTCCGCGAGGGCCGCCCGCCGAGCGTCCGCTCAGGCCGACGCGCTCTCCCACGTCGCCCGGAGCGCGACGGTGCTCACCGAACAGGCCGGCGAGTTGAACGCGCAACTCGAGCGCTACGTCACCGAAGGCGGCTACGACCTCCCCGAGGCCCGAACCGCCGACGACGTCGATCCGGACGCGGTCTCGACCGCGACGTCGACGCCGGAAACGATCGGCGACGGAAGCGGCGGGAGCGAGACCCGCTAGCGAGACCCGGTACTGGCGTCTCGGCCGTCTGGTCGACTCCGGCCCGGGTGGGAGATCGGTATCGGAAACGCCCAGTATTTTGACCCGTGCCGCCTTTTCTCCGTTCATGAACGGTACCGGTGTGCCGCTCGTCACGCCGTTCGATTCGTCGGGACGCGTCGACCGCACGCGACTCCGCGACCTCGTCGCCTGGCTCGAGGAGCGCGGCGTCGACTTCCTCGTTCCCTGCGGATCGTCGGGCGAGGCCCCGCTGCTGACGACCGACGAACGGATTCGCGTCGTCGAGACCGTCGCCGAAGTAACCGAACTCCCGGTGCTCGCGGGCACCGGTCGCGAAGGGTTCGAGCCGACCCTCGAGACGACCGAACGAGCCGCCGCGGCCGGTGCGGACGCCGCGCTCGTGGTCACGCCGTCGTACTACGACTCGGACGAGGAGGCCCTGGCCGCCTACTACCGCGACCTCGCGGACGACTCGCCGATCCCGATCTACCTCTACAGCGTTCCGAAATTCACCGACCACGCGCTCGCGCCGGAAACGGTCGCCTCGCTGGCCGGCCACGAGAACGTCGCCGGCATCAAGGACTCGAGCGGGAGCCTCGAGGCCATCCAGCGACTCGTCCGCCTCACCGAAGACGAGGAGTTCGCGGTGCTGGTCGGCAGCGGGAGCATCTACGCAGCGGGGCTCACCGCGGGTGCCGACGGCGGCGTGCTGGCGCTGTCGAACGTCGTTCCCGGACGAGCGGGGGAGATCTACCGACTGCACGACGCCGGTCGGGGAAACGCCGCGCGAGCCCTGAACGCCGATCTCGTCGAACTCAACCGCGCCGTGACGTCGACCTACGGCGTTCCGGGTATCAAAGCTGCGCTGGCCACACGGGACCAGCCGGTCGGCTCGCCTCGACGACCGCTCCGGCCGCTCGCGGAGGCGGCGCGGGGGGCCCTCGAGTCGGTACTCGCCGACGCGCTCGAGGCGACGGGCGAGGCGGATTCGGATCGACCGACGTAACCGAAATCGGCCACAACGAGGGGAGAGAGAAACCGTCCCCAGTTACCGCCAAGAGTCAAGTTCGTTCCGGAGTTACCGGGAGTAGATGGCGTACTCGTTCCGCTCGAGCACGGGGTCCGACCTCGAATTTTCCGCGGGCGAACTGACGGGTGCGCTAGGAGATTCCGTTACGGTGTTACCGCTGATCGTGGCGTTAGGGGCGACGACGAGCGTCTCGCTTCCCCACGTCCTGATCGGCTTCGGCGTCTTTCAGATCGTCTGGGGGCTGTACTACGGGCTGCCGCTCTCCGTCGAACCGATGAAGGCGCTGATCGGATTAGCGATCGTCGGGACACTGTCATACGCCGAACTCGCCGCCGCCGGATTGGTCGCCGGCGGCGTCTTGCTCGCAGTCGGCCACCTCGGGCTCGTCGGTCGACTCCAGCGGGTCGTCGGCGAACCGGTCATCCGCGGCGTGCAACTCGCCGTGGGGCTGCTCCTGCTCGAGGCAGCGGTCGACCTCTCGCTGGGGAACCTCCCCGTCGCGGCGGGCGGCCTAGCGGTCGTCGGCCTGCTGGCAATCGTCGGCTACCGCCAGGCGAGCGTCCTCGTCGTGCTCGGGCTCGGCGGGGTCGCGGCCGTCGCGACGGCCGGCGTTCCGACGCCTGCGATTCCCGAGATCGGGGTCTTTCCGGCCGGGTCGCCGTCGATCACCGCGGCCGCGCTCGAGGGAACCGTCGCCCAGCTCGGCATGACGGTGGGCAACGCCGCGATCGCGACGGCTCTGCTCTGTGGCGACCTCTACGATCGTGACGTCTCGGCCGACGACCTCTCGACGAGCATGGGCGTGACCTGCCTCGCGGCGATCCCGTTCGGTGGCGTGCCGATGTGTCACGGGAGCGGCGGTCTCGCCGGTAAGTACGCCTTCGGCGCGCGAACCGGCGGGGCGAACGTACTGCTCGGAATCGGCTACCTCGCGCTCGCGTTGGTCGCCACCGGTGCCCTGCTGGCCGCGTTTCCGATGGCCGTCCTCGGCGTCTTGCTCGTCGTCGTCGCGCTCGAACTGGCTCGAGCGGCGTTCGAGCCGATCACCGGCAGACGGGCGCTGGCTGTCGTCCTCGGCGTCGGGATCATCGGGCTGGCAGTCAACGTGGGCGTGGCGTTCGTCCTCGGAACGATCGCGTTCTGGCTGCTCTCGCAGCGGTCGTGACCACCGGATGTTTCGCCGGCGGACTCGAGCCGGACCACCTTTGATGCCGTAGCACCAACCGCCACCGATGGCTACGAGCTGGGACGACCTGTTCGACCGCGGGGCGGCGTACGACGGCGATCTCGAGCGGGTTCGAAGCGAACTCGAGGCGCTCCGGGGGGACGACGATGCCGGATCGTGACGAACCGAACCCCGCCAGAGTCGTCGCGGACGCCGACGTCCTCGCGGCTGACCTCCTCGTCGGCGGCGCGGCGCGCGAAGCGCTGGATCACGTCCGGCGTCACTCGTGGGTCGACCTGATCGCGAGCGACCCGCTGCTCGAGGAGACGGAGCGACTCGTCGCGCGACTCGTCGACGCGGAGCTGGCCGCCGACCACCGGGAGCGACTCGAGGACGAGCGGGTCGCTGTCGACCAGCCAGAGGGGGACCATCCGGCGCTGGCGTCGGCCTATCAGGGCGGAGCGGCGCACCTGCTATCCTACGACGAGCGGCTTCGATCGGCGAGAGCCGGGCTCACGCTCCAGCCTCGCGTATCCGTCAGCATCCGCCCGCCGGACGCGTTCGCTCGCCTGTTCGACCCCGCGAGCCTGTACGATGTCGTCGAGGGCGGCGAGTATCCGGGACCGGATCGGGATCCGCGAGCGTGACATCCTCCCCGCGCTGAAGCGCGAGGATACCCACAGCGCCGGCCGCGATAGCGATACGAGGCTGCTACCGGATGTGCTCAGGCCCCTGCGGGCGTGACTCTTATTTGCCGGAGACTCCTCTATCGTACGGGAAATGAACGATCTACGTACCGGGCTGAGCTACGGTGACGTGCTCCTCGTACCGAACCGATCACCGGTCGATAGCCGCAGTACCGTCGACCTCTCGACGAGCCTGACGCCGGACGTCGAGCTAGACGCGCCGCTGGTCTCCGCCGCGATGGACACCGTCACGGAGGCCGAACTGGCGATCGAGCTCTCGCGGGTCGGCGGGTTCGGCGTCTTGCACCGGTTCCTCACGCCGGACGAACAGGCCGAACAGGTCGCACGGGTAGCCGCCGCCGACGAACGGGTCGGCGCTGCCGTCGGGATCGACGAAGACTACGTCGGGCGCTGTCGGAAACTGATCGAAGCCGGCGTCGACGTGCTCGTCGTTGACGTCGCTCACGGCCACCTCGAGCGAACGCTCGAGGCCGTTGAAATCCTCCGGGCGGAGTTCCCGGAGACCGACCTCGTCGCCGGCAACGTCGCGACGCCGGCGGGCGTCGAGGACCTCGCGGCCGCCGGAGCCGACTGCGTGAAAGTCGGTATCGGCCCCGGCTCTCACTGTACTACTCGAAAGGTAGCCGGGGCGGGCGTCCCGCAGCTGACCGCGGTCGACGACTGTGCGACCGCGGCCGAGGAGCTGGACGTCACCATCTGTGCGGACGGCGGCATCCGTACCTCCGGTGACGCGGTGAAGGCGCTGATGGCGGGGGCGGACACGGTGATGCTCGGGAGCCTCTTCGCCGGCACCGAGGAAGCGCCGGGGGCGGTCGTCGAGGTCGACGGCGCACGGTACAAGCGCTCGCGGGGGATGGCGACGACGACCTCGGCCGAAAAGCGCGACGACAAGGACGCCGACGTCCGCGCCGACGAGGGCGTCGAGGCCCTGACCCCGTACAAGGGGCCCGTGGCCGACGTCGTCGAGGAGTTCTGCGCCGGGGTTCAGTCGGGCCTCTCCTACTGTGGCGGGCTGACGATCCCCGACGCCCGCGAAAAGGCCGAGTTCATTCGCGTCGCACCCAGCGCGAAGGAGCGGGAGGGGTACCACGCGGATCAGGACTGGGAGGGCGTCAGCGTCGACACCGAAGCGAAGGCGGTCACCGAATCCCAGCTGGCGGCGGACGACGAAACGGCGAGCACGACCGCCGAAAGCGACGACTGACGGTCGCTCGATTCGGCTACTCGTCGCGTCCGGCGAACCACTCCGCGAACTCCCCCAGCGCGCGTCCGCGATGGGAGATCGCGTTCTTCTCTTCCGTGCTCATCTCGGCCATCGTCTGCCCGTTGTACTCGAAGATCGGGTCGTAGCCGAACCCGCCCTCACCGCGGGGTGCGACGAGCGTGCCGGACACCGAGCCCGCAAACGACTCGGTGCCGTTCTCGTCGGCGTACGCGAGGACAGTTCGGAACTGCGCGCGGCGGTTCTCTTCGGCCTCCGCGAGCCGCCAGAGCCGTTCGACTCCCACGGTGTCCTCGACGTACGCCGAATAGGGGCCCGGAAACCCACCCAGCGCGTCGACGAACAGCCCCGCGTCGTCGACCAGCACCGGCTCGTCATTCCCTAACTCCTCGAAGGCCTCGCGGGCGCCGTGGGCCGCGATCTCCCCGAGGGAGTCGCTCTGAACCTCGGTGTAGTCGTACTCGACCTGTTCGACGGGCTCGACTCCGTCGAGGTAGCCCCGCGCCTCGCGGACCTTCCCCTCGTTGCCGGTGACGAATCGAATGGCCATGTACGAGGCGGGGTTCGCGGGCGGAAAATAGGCGTCGGTTGGCCGCTGTCGATCCGCGAGCCGTGTCGCGTCGTCGGCGCGTTCGCGCCGCCGCTCGAGGAATAGGGGGCCGAACGGATTCAGCCCCCTAGAGCTCGAGGGCGTCCATCACGGTTTCCTCCGCCTTCCGGAGGTGTTCGGCGGCCGTTCCGGGCGCACAGCCGAGTTCCTCGGCGACGTCCTCGACGCTCGCCGACCGGGGGACCTCGAAGTAGCCCAGTTCGCGAGCGACCCGCACCGCCTCGCGCTGGCGTGCAGTCAACGCGCCGACGGCGGCGTCGCTTCCGTCGTATTGTCCGATTCGGTCGACGGCCGTCTCGATGCCCGCGGGGACGCCCTCGAGCGCCCGCCGGAGATCGGCCGATTCGCCGACGACCGAGAACCGAACCGTCCAGTCGGACCGGTACTCGATCGGCGGTAACACCACGAGGCTCCCCTCCGTGAAGAGGTCGAGGAGCCGTTCGTCGACGCCCTCGGGTACGTCGCGGACGTAGACGGTGAACGTCCGGTCGCCGGTCCGCGTGAGTTCGTAGTCGCTCACCCGATCGGTCTCCTCGAGGGCGGCTTCGTAGACGTCCGGATCGCCGACGACGTGGAAGATGAAGGCGTTATCGTCGGTTCCCGAGAAATTCCCGTGGACCATCCGGTAGGCGTCGAAGGCGTCGCTGTCGGCGACGAACCGGTGCATCGGATGGATCGTCTCGGCGTCGTACCGAAGCGTGAGCCGAACCGTCTTCACGGCCGAACGTTCGGTTGCGGATATATAAATAGCCTAGCGGCTGTCGCAGAATCGACTCGCCCGCGGGGTGCGAATAGTCGGGTATGTCACCGGAGTCGACGCTCGAGTCGCGGCCGAGCGAGAACGCCGATCCGAGCGGGCAGCGCGACCTCGAGGCGCTTCTCGGCGACGCCGTCCTCGATCGCGACGACCACGAGAACGCGCCGGCGGTCGTGATCCGTCCGGACGACGTGCAATCGGTCCTCGAAACACTGCGCGACGACGCGGGGTTCGACCACTGCTCGTGCGTGACCGCCCAGCAGTATCCCGATCGGTTCGAAACGATCTATCACCTGACGTCTTACGCCGACCCGACTCGAGAGGCGAGCGTCGTCGTGCCGACGCCGATCGACGACCCGGTCAGTGAGAGCGCCGAACCAGTCTTCCGGACGGCCGACTGGCACGAGCGCGAGGCCTACGACCTCGTCGGCATCGAGTACGAGGACCATCCCGATCTCCGGCGGATTCTCCTGCCGGAAACGTGGCAGGGGCATCCGCTCTCGCGAGGGTACGATCAGGAACGACCGCAGGTCGTCACCCTCTCGGAACACGAAAACCCGATCGCGGGCGACGAGCGCGACGCCGCGTCGGAGACGATGTTCCTCAACATCGGGCCGCATCACCCGTCGACCCACGGCGTCCTCCACGTGAAGGCGGTACTGGACGGCGAGACGGTGGTCGACGTCGACCCCGACATCGGCTACATCCACCGTTGCGAAGAACAAATGTGCCAACAGAGCACGTACCGCCACCAGATCATGCCCTACCCCGACCGCTGGGACTGGGTGTCCTCGGGGCTGTTGAACGAGTGGGCCTACGCCCGCGCCGCCGAGGACCTGGCCGACCTCGCGGTGCCGGACTACGCCCGGGTCGTCCGAACGATGGGGGCCGAACTCTCGCGGCTGGCATCGCACTTCATCGCGATCGCCACCTACGCGCTGGACATCGTCGGGGAGTTCTGCGCCGCCTTCCAATATGGCATCCGCGACCGCGAACTCGTCCTCGACGTCCTCGAGGAACTGACCGGCCAGCGCATGATGTTCAACTACTTCCGACTGGGCGGGGTCGCCTGGGACCTCCCGGAGCCCCGCGAGGAGTTCATCGCCGGCGTTCGTGACGTGCTCGACAGCTTCCCCGCGAAGATCGAGGAGTACCACGACCTGCTGGTCACCAACGAGATTTTCCAGCGACGGTGCGTCGACACGGGCGTTCTCGAGCCCGACGCGGCCAAACAGTACGGCTGTACCGGCCCCGTCGCACGAGGCTCCGGCATCGACTACGACCTCCGCCGCGACGATCCCTACGGCTACTACGACAATCTCGAGTGGAACGTCGTGACCGAACCGGACGGTGACAACTACTCCCGGCTGCTCGTCCGACTGCGTGAGATCGAGGAATCAGCGAAGATCGTCGAGCAGTGTCTCGACCTGCTCGAACACTGGCCCGAAGACGAGCGCGAAATCCAGAGCAACGTGCCCCGAACGCTCAAACCCGAGGCCGGGACGGAGACGTATCGCGCCGTCGAGGGGGCGAAAGGCGAACTCGGGATCTACGTCCGCGCGGACGGGACCGAGACGCCGGCCCGGTTCAAAATTCGCAGCCCCTGTTTCTCGAATCTCTCCGCGTTACCCGAGCTCGCGCGCGGCGAATACGTGGCCGATCTCGTCGCGTCGATCGGCAGTCTCGACTGTATCATGGGCGAGGTCGACCGCTGATCGCCGGGCTGCCGACTCCGCCGCCATCCGCGAGAAAGCGATCGATCGGTGCCGCTCAGTCGTCCGAGTCGCCGTCGTCGACGATGACTTCGACGGGTTCGTCCGCAACGTCCTCGGTCCCCTCCGACGCTCCCGTCTCCTGTTGCCAGAGGAGCGCTCCGGCGACGGCGACGACGATCCAGGACCGCCAGTTGGCGAGGTTCAGGGTGTAGCCGACGCCGAAGGGTTTCTCGACGAGCATCCCCTCGCCGGGCTGCCAGTACGACGAGAGCATGCGACCGATGCTCGGTCGTTCGAAATTGTACGGTACCCCGAGGATCTCACCGGAAGTCGGCTTGTCTGCCATGGCAGGTGATACGTCCTCCCCTGATAAAGTAATTGTGTGCTGCGACGACGGCTGCGATCAGCCGACTGCCGTCGTGTGAACGACGGACTCGAGGGCGTTACGACTGGTACCGGCCGCGTCCCTCGACGTCCCGCAGCCGTTCGAGGACGCGTTCCTCGCCGACCTCGCGATATCCCTCCCGGACCGCCTCGCGAAGCGGGGCGGGGTCGTCGGCGGTGCCGACGAGGCTCTGATCGAAGACGTGCAGGTCCATCGCGTAGTCCTCGACGTGGTCGGTGTGGTAGCCGAGGCCGAAGTCGATGAGATACGTCCGGTCACCGGCTCCCTCGCGGTCGTCGGCCGCTCGCTCGTCCCGGGACGCGTCGCGTCCCGTACGCCCGACCCTGACGTTCCGCGTCGTCGGATCGCCGTGGACGAACCCGGCCCGGTGGAGCGCCGCGAGGTGCCGGCCGACGTCGCGGACCCGCTCGACCGACAGCCCGTCCCGCAGGTCCCGGTCGCCGACGTACTCGAGTTCGAGTCGCGCTTCGCGGGGATCGACGTCCGAGAGCACGGGCGTCGGAACCCCCTCGCGGCGGGCCAGACCGGTCAGCCGGGCCTCGAGGGTCGTCCGCTCGCGGCGGAGTCTATCGTCGAGTTCGGGATGCCGGTACGTTTTCGACTCGCGGCGCTTCGTGACGCGGCCGGCGTCGGGCGCCAGGTCGACCACCGCTTCGGCACCGCGAACCCGGCTCTCGTCGGCACCCTGGCCGCGCCCGGCCGCGAGCTCGGGCTCGTCCGTCTGCTCGCGGTTCCGTCCGTCACCGCTCGCCGTTCCGAGGTCCTCGCTTCGCTCGGACCTCGCGCGCCACGTGACCGGCACCTGATCCGGACGGAAGTCCGGGTCGACGCGGGACTCCTCGATTTCGAGCGTGTCGCCGGCCGCGTACATCTTCGCACCGAGCACGGCGATCATGCCCGCGTTGTCCCGCAGGAATCGCGGCTCGGGCGCGTGGAATTCTGCACCGCGCTGGGCGCACATTTCCGCGAGCATCTCGCGCAGGCGAGCGTTCTGTCCGACGCCGCCGCCGAGGACGAGTTCGTCGCTGCCGGTCAGCGACAGGGCCCGCTCGGAGACCTCGGTCAGCATGCCGAAGACGTTCTCCTGCAGGGAGTAGCAGATGTCCTCGATCGGCACGCTACCGTCGGACTCGCTACGCTCGTCCGACGAGCCTCCGCTCGCGTTGCTCGCGGAGACGCCGTCGTAGGCCTGCTTCGCGGCGCTCATGATCCCCGAAAACGAGAAGTCCATCCCCTTGACGACGTAGGGAAGGTCGACGTACTCGCCGTCCTCGGCGGCCGCCTCGACTTTCGGCCCGCCGGGGTGGGACCAGCCGACGTGGCGGGTGAACTTGTCGATCGCGTTGCCGACGCCGGTGTCCATCGTCTCTCCGAGCACCCGATAGCGTCCGTTGCGGTAGGCCAGCAGGTGCGCGTTCGCCCCGCTGGCGTTCAGACAGACCGGCGAGTCGAAGCCCGACGTGTGCCGCCCGATTTCGAGGTGGGCGACCATGTGGTTCACCCCGACGAGCGGCACGCCGAGAGCCTGACTCAGCGCTCGAGCGGCGGTGCCGACGACGCGCAAGCAGGGCCCGAGCCCCGGGCCGCGGGAGAAGGCGACCGCGTCTATGGGCGGGTCCGTCGCCGGGCCGTCGTGGGTCTCGCGGGCGTACTCGAGGGCCCGCTCGACGACGCGGGGAATCGCGTCGTGCATGTGTTCGGCGGCTTCGCGAGGGTGAATCCCGCCGCTCTCGGGCTGGTAGGCGTCGCTCTCGATGAACACGTCGTCGCGCTCGGCGTCGAAAACAGCTGCGCTGGCGGCCCAGGCGGTGCCCTCGATCCCGAGGATGCGAACGGTATCAGTCACGGCTGAAAACGGGTGTTAGCGGCGTTCGACGTGCCACGTCCGTGGTCGGCACGTCGCCCATCGGTCGGGGGTTACTCCCACTCGGTGTAGCTGCACTTCCCGCAGTGCTTGCGGTCGCCGTGGTCGGCGAGGAAGACGTCACCGCAGCGGGGACAGAGTTCCCCCTCGGTGCTGCCGTCGTCGCCGTAGAGCTCGTGTCGCGCCATCTATGCTTCCTCCGCTTCGGGTTCCGCATCGGCCTCGGCCTCCTCTTCTGCGCCGATCTTGTTTCGCTCGAGCATGTGGTCTTGCTCGACGTCGCGAGCGGAGTCGGCCGTGTCGTAGACTTTCGCCTGACCGACGGTCTTGCGCATCCCGAACTTGGTGTCGAGTTTGCGGATGACGACCTCGTCGGCGTCCTTGTTCAGCTTCGCCGCGAGGCTGTCGCGAACCTGCAGCCGGGAGGGCGTGGCGTCCTCGTGGACGAGTTCGAAGGTCACGTCAGTTCGATGCAACATGGGGTTCTCCGTTTCGGAGATGATGTCGACGTCCATGATATCACTCAGTTACCTTACTATCCCCGTGTAGCGCCTAAAAGGATTTCGAAGCCGCCCACCTGAACGGGCTACTCATCGAGAACGGCGGACGACGCGACCAGTCCCCGCGGCGTCCGCGTCTCGAGTCCCGTCGGCCAGTCGATATCGACCCGCGCCCACGAGTCGCCGAAGTCCCGGGTTCCGAAACTACCCCGATTGTTCACCGCGTAGACGACTCCCGGCTCTCCCGTGGTCGCGAACACCGTTCTGACGACGCCCTCGCCGGTCGGCAGTTCACGGTCCTCGAGCCGTTCCCACGAGTCGCCCCCGTCGCGGCGGTAGACGTACGACGCCGCGCGGCTCACGGTGTGAGCCGACGACGCGCCGCTGGCACTCGAGACGAGCACCCGGTCCGGGTCGCCGGGATCCGGGACGACGCTCCAGCAGTACGTGTGCTCGAGGCCGTCCTGCGGTCGTCGCCACGATTCCCCGCAGTCGTCGCTCTCGGCGTAGCCGTCGCCGGCCGCGGCGTAGAGCCGGCCCTCCCGGTCCGAGTGCGTCGCCAGACTGTGGTTGTCCCGGCGCGATCCCGGCGGCCGTTCGCGCCAGGTCTCACCGCCGTCGGGGGTGTACACGAACGCGCCCGCCTCGATCCCGACGTAGAGCCGCTCGGGATCGAACGGATCCACCTCGAGCCACCGAACGTGGTGGGTGTCCGGACGCGGCGGGAAGTACCACTCGTCCTCGGAGGGCAGGTCGACCAGTCCCTCGAGGTGGGTCCAGGAGTCGCCGCCGTCGCGCGAGCGGTAGATTCGGCTGGGTTCGGTGCCGGCGTAGACGATCGACGGATCGTGCGGGCTGATCGTCACGGCCGTCACGCGATCGCGCTCGGTGGGGACTCCGGTCCCGTCATCTCCCGTCGTCGACCGCTCCTCGGCGACGAACTCGGTCTCGAGTCGGTCGAACGAATCGCCGCCGTCGGTGCTCCGGAACAGACCGTCGTCGACGGTTCCGACGACGTACCGAGACGGTTCGTCGGGGGCTGTTGCGATGCAGACGGGATCCGTTTCCTCGAGTCGTGTCGCAGTCGTCCACCCGTCGGACGCGGGTCCGTCGCCCGTGCAGACGAGCAGGCGGTCGGCGAGTGCGATGATCACCGTCGCCATACGGGACGTTCGGGCGGCGAGTAAATATACGGTCGGCCGCGACGGATCGACCCGAATCCGATCCATCGACTGCGACCGTCGAATCGGTCGGGGCGGACGTCGCCGTGCGAGTCTGTCCGTCCCGGTGCTCACGTCTGGCAGTTTCCGACTCGCGGCCGGTCGTGTCAATTTCGGTGCCAATTCATTAATGAGAGCGGTGGACCGATCAACGAGTGGTTCGATGGGGGGCACCATTCGCCGAGCGGCCGGCCGTGCTCGAACACGGACCGTTTCACTGGTCGGGTTCGGGCTGCTCGCCATCGTCGGAGCATACGGGTTGACGTTTGGCGGTCCCTCCCTGCTGTTGGTACTCGAAGCGGCCGTCCCGACGACGATCGGCGTCGGGCTCGTCTGGTACGGGCTTCGAAGCCACGACGACGAGTCGGGGACCGAACGCGCGACGATCGTCACGGTCACTTCCTGCAGCTGTGGGGCGCTGGGTGCGCTCTTCTGCCTGAGTAGTATCTCTCTCCTCTCGCTACGGATGGGGTTTTCCGGTGGGCTCGCTCAGCCGGCGATAAACGCGTTGAGCGTCGGGCTGGGCTTCGGGGCCGTTCTCGGACACGTGTACGTCGAGTTCTCGACGCACTCCCGAGAGAACGAACGGCTCTCGCGGGCCGTCGACGCCTCGATGGATGGAATCGCAGTCGTCGTCGACGGCCGCCACGTGTACGTCAACGAGGCGTACGCCTCGCTGTACGGGTATCGGGACGAGGCGACGCTCGAAGGACGGCAATGGTGGACGGTGTATACGAACGAGTCGAGACGACGAATCGAACGAGAAGTCGTTCCCGCACTGTCCGATCGAAGCTACTGGCGGGGCACGCTTACCGGCACGCGAACCGATGGGACGACGTTTCCCCAGAGCGTGACGGTGAGCGCACTCGCGGACGGATACGTCGTCGTCGTCCGCGACGTCACCGATCAGCGGGATCGCGAGCAACGTATTCAGGTCCTCAACCGGGTACTCCGACACAATCTCCGAAACGCGTTCACCGTTATCCGAGGCCACGCGAACCTGATCGGCGACCGGAATCCCGAACTCGAGCAGCGACACATCACCCCGATCCGTGCGGAGATCGACGACCTGCTCACGACGGCGGACAAGGCCCGCGGCGTGGAACGAACCCTCGATCGACACGGTGACGCCGAGTTGATCGACGCCAGCGAGGCGGTTCGGCGAGTCACTGACCGGGCGCGTGCGGCGTATCCGGACGCTCGTATCGTCTCACGGATCGAGAACCCGGGACGCGGGTCGACGATGCTGTCCATCGAGGACGTCGTGGTCGACGCCCTCGACGAACTCGTCGACAACGCGATCGAGCACAACACCGCGAACGCTTCGAGTTCCGATATCGACGTGGCCACTGATGGGGACGGCCGCGACGACACCGCCGCGACCCCGACCGTCGAAATCACCGCCCATACCGTCGACACCGAGTCCCAATCCCGTCTCGAGTTTACCGTCGCCGACGACGGACCGGGGATCCCGGCGACGGAACGACGGGCGATACTCGAGGGCCACGAGACGGCGCTGGATCACGGCTCCGGGCTCGGACTGTGGCTCGTCAACTGGATCGTGCGATCGACCGGCGGCGAGCTGTCCTTTGCCGAGTCCGACGAGGGCGGGACGACCGTTCGGCTGTCGTTCCCGGACGTGACGGACACGAAGAGAGAGCCCACATCGGTGCCGACGCAGTGAGTCGTGTCGACTCGAGCTCGAGGTCAGACGGGTAGAACCGACGGTTATCGAACCGATCGACTGGGGGCCGGGTCTCGATCGCGGTCCGTCTCCGAACACCGTTCGTTGCCGGCGACGAGCGTCGACATGAGCCGAGCCTCGATCCGACGGAGGTGTTGGCCGACGGTCCCCGTCGAACAGTCGAGTCGACCGGCGATGTCCTCGTACGTCACCTGTCGCGGCTCCTCGTAGTACCCTTCCTCGATTGCGACGCGTAACACCTCGCGCTGGCGTTCTGTCAGGTCCGCGAAGGCCCGTTCTTCGGACGGGTCGTAGTTACCGAGCCGCTCGATTTCGACGTCGACGAGCGCCCGCGTTTCCTCGAGAACGCGGCGTAACGCCGTCTCGCGGCCGATCTCTGCGACGCGAAGGCTGCGGTTTTCCGGTCCGATATACGCGAGCGGATAGTCGAGCAATACCGCGTGTCGATGGTGGATCCCGAGCAACTCGTCGACGAGCTCGCTCGGACGATAATGTAACTGGAGGATGGTCGTTCTGTCGGTGTCAGTGAGCTGGTAGTCGACCACCGCCTCTCCCGTCTCCTCGAGCGCCTCTCGAACGGCCGTTCGGTCCCCGCGGACGACCTTTTGCGTGATGATCGTTCCGTCCTCGAGCCGATCGATGTCCAGAATCGACTCGAACGTCACGCCGCGCTCACGGAGGCGTTCTGCACCCCGGTCGAAGTATCCCCGCGTCGGTGTGAGTGTGTATGTCACACTTCGCATGCGCCTAAATTGCACACTTCCCCAAGATAACAGTTGTGACCGTTCATTGCGGAGTAAATAACAACGGTAACTGAATTCGAGAAGTTAGAAATCGATAGAAAAATATTTGTCTGCATCTATTGTCACTGGAAAAGTATCAGAAAAAGTATTAGCATCCGATGTTTGGAGCAGTCATTAGCAGTGCGGACGCTGCACCCGCGGTAACCGAGACGAGTTCGGCGGCACCGGTTCGACCCGAATCACGTGTAGTAGGGCCAGTACATTGCCCGTCCGGCCTTTACCAGCGGCCAGAGGGGACTGCATCCCCGTTCCCAGACGAGGACCGGCACGGCCCGACCGCCGAACCCCTCCTTGAATCGGTAGACGCCGTCCTCGAAGTCCGTGGTCGTACTGCCGAAGTCGTACGTGTCGTAGCCGTGGTCGATCCCCCACTGGAAGACGTGGTCGTAGAGGAGCTCCGACGCGTGATCGTCGAAGTACTCCTGCGGGATGGCTGCGAAGAACCCGTGGACCGAATCGCGCTCCTCGTCGAGTAACTCGAGCATCCCGCCCGCGTACTCGCCGTCGATGCGAATCGTCAGCAAGAGGAGCCGCGACGCCATCGGCTGCAGCGCCTCGAAGAACGAGAACGGATACACCTCCCCGCCGACGCGGTCCATGACGCGTTCGTAGGTTCGATGGAATCGCTGCAGGTTCTCTCGCGTGATCTCCTCCTCGACGATCTCGTAGTCGCCGTCCCGCCCGCGTTCGATCCCGCGACGGCGAGTCCGGCTCATGTTCGCCAGGATCTCGTCGTGCCCCGCGGTGAGATCGAGGCGGAACCGACACTCTCGCCGATACGGCTCGTACCCGCGCGACTGAAGGAAATCGTTGTATCGGAGGTAACTCGTGTCCAGCCCGCGGATCTGATGGACGATCGTTCTCCCCCGGCAGAGCGTCGGGACGGCCTGAACGATGCGCTCGAGCGCATCGCTCGTGTCCGTCGGGACCACCGGCCCGCCGAACCCGGGATAGAGCGACGAGAGGCGATCGAACGGCGTCTTCTCGATCTCCACCACGAAGTTCGGCATCCCCCCGATCGCGTTCCCGTCCTTGGTGACCACCAGGTGCTTCGGGGTGTAGCCCAGCCCCGTCTCGATCGCCTCGAGCCACTCGTAACGGTGGAACGCGCTGCCGCGACTCGAGCGCTCGACGATCCCGTTCCATCGGTCCTTCCGCAGGTCCTGAATCGAATCGACCACGTCCACCTCGAGATCCGATCCCCCGTTTCTCACCGATCGGCCGACCCGATTCGAGAACAGCGACCCGATCCGATGGACGCTCGAGCGACCGGAGCCGCCGGTCTTCTGTGCCATTGCCCGCGAATAATAGCGGGGGCCTATTTGGTAGTCCGTCCATTCCGTCCCGGTACCGTGACGGTAACAGCTTCTCAGTCTGCCGGCCCCACGGACGCTCTGACCGTACAATCCTCGGAGATAAGACGTACAAAGCCGCGAACATACCGCTACTTCACTGGCACGGCGGGAGCGATCATTGCGGGACTAAACGGGTAACTATCCCAATCGGCTCTCTTTTTAATATAGAATTTTGATTATTTTCTAGAACTAATATTAACTATTTGTATGAAGTCCGTTAGGTGGCCTGTTTATTTGATCACAGTTCAAAAGAACGAGTGGCGGGGGAGAACTGATTCAGCCACGACTGAAGGAATCTGTCCGACCCGAGACATTCGGATCCTCGCCACAGCTGAGATCGTTCCAGCGTGAAGTCGACCGCCGTACTGTCGAACACCCTGGTCTCAGACCCACCCTCGTGACATACCACCTGAGGATGGGAAGTCTAACGCTGGCCATCCGCCAGCGTTCTCGAGAAGCCAAACCTGCAAGAGCTATTTCCATCAGTTTGTTGCTAGCCAGTAGGGTAGTTGTCGGTCGACGATACTGATTCCGTCAGTGTTTTTGTTCCGTTCAAGTTTTGAAATCGCTTTTTCGACTTCCTCTTGAGTTGCTTCTTCCATCCACGATCACTCTACTAACCGATAGTAAGCGTAAATACCGTAAAACGACCTCAGCGTGTTCAGACTGAGAAAATCAGTCACCCACTCTAGATCAACCGTATACTGAACTCTGCAGTTCCTTTCTGGTAGTGCGTCGGTCACTGATATGTCGGATTTCTCGGAGCAAGGGGTGGAATATAATTTCCGCATATTGTTCCGGAAAGTGCGTGATTTATTGGAGAGGAGAACGTAGATCGAAACGGGGCTGGCAAGAAATCACCACCACCACCACCTACCTGCCAGCTCACACTTCTGCTGAAAGACACGAACACTGTTAGTCCGATCAACGACGATTTCGGATTCGACTTCGAACGTCACTGCCCTCGTCGCAATCGTTTCGGCGATGTCTTGACGCTGTTCGCGAGTGAGACCGTCGTCCTCGGTTGCCTCGGTCGTCTTCTCTTCGGCTCAAACAGCTCGCCGATTCCGAGACGGTTTTCGGCGCTCACTCCGACCACCCCTATCCTTTCGAGAAATCACCGAACGGCGGCGATCGAGTGGTAAATCCGCTACTATTCGATTTCGCGGCCCTGGTTTATTCTATCAATAGAAAATTACAACGCCCGACAGACGCAGTTGCGACTCCTCTTTTAGCGCCCGCCGAGAGATAGGGCCACTGAGACGGACTCGCCGGGAGTCACGCGAGAGAAGCGAAAGAAGTGGACTCGCCGGGATAGAGACCCGAGGCCAGACGTTCCGGGCATGCGGCGCGAAGCGCCGTACCGGGGCTGCGACTGGCGTGCTGCCGGCTCTCCGCCTGCGCGGAGAAGCCGGCAACCGGGGCCTCAAGGAAATTGTTGCGACTCCGACTCGGTCGCCACGCCATCTCACCCTCGCTGTGTCTAACGCGATTCGTGATCACAATGGAGCACGATCTCGAACCCCTTGCACCCGAAACAGCAGTAGAACAGTATATCGAATCGCGAAAACTCGACGCAACACAGTCCACTATTCGGAACCTTCGGTACCGACTTAAGCGGTTCCTCGAGTGGGCGGACGAGACCGACTTTGACGATATGAATCAAATGTCGGGCCGGGAGGCAGAACACTTCAAGAACTGGCGGGTGAACAATGACGGAATTAACGCGGTGACGCTGGAACAGCACTTGCGGACATTCCGGCTATTCATCCGGTGGTGTGAGTCTAATGATGCCGTCGAATCGGGCGTTGCCGACAAGATCATCATTCCCCAACTCTCTGACGAGGAGAAGGCGCGAGATGTCCATATTGAAGCAGAACAGGCTGAGGAGATTATCGACTACCTCTCTCAGTTCGAGTACGCATCAATGCGCCACATTATTTTTCATATCCTGTGGCATACGGGGATGAGAAGGAGCAGTCTCCACTCATTGGACGTTGAGGACTGGTATCCCGATTCAGGTACACTGACGGTAAAGAACCGAGAGGGGACTCCCCTCAAACTCGGAGACAACGGCGAACGTCACATCAACATCGTTGATGCTGACCTCGTTAATGCACTCAGTGATTATATCAAGAAGAATCGGCCCGACGTTGAAGATGAGTACGGGCGGAAGCCATTGATCGCCACGCAACACGGCCGTGCACATATCAATACTATCCAGAGCCATGTCTACCGTGTCACTCGGCCGTGTTACTATTCCAATGACTGTCCACACGGGGAAGTGATCGAAGACTGCGAGGCGACTTCCCGTGATAATTTCTCTAAATGTCCTTCATCAATATCACCACATCCAGTTCGTCGAGGAGCAATCACTGCACATCTAAATCGGGATGTTCCGGTTGAAATCGCTTCTGAACGGATGAATGTCTCCATTGAGACACTTGAATTACATTATGATGCCCGAAGTAAAGAGGAAAAACGAAAGAATCGTAAAAGCCACCTATCTAATATTTAGGGTTTAGAGCCACTCAAAACATGGTATAGAGGACTCAATCATGAATCCTCTCGGATTTCTTCCGGGTTATATGGATTCAATATCCCACTTTGAACAGCCTCAATACCTATTCCAATCGCGACGAGAATAGATAGGAGGGCTACTATTATTGACCATGATTCGTAACTGAACCCAAAGAATACACCTGTGCTGTTGATGCTTGCTACCGACGAAGCAACAGCATTGATAGCAGATATTGCTACTAAGCCAAGAGTAAGATATCCAATTATCCGGTTGACATTGTTTTGCCGCTTTGATCTTTGAGTCTCTGCCCTTGTCTGCTGCTGACGTTGTTTCCAATCATGCACCACACTGAACCCTTTTCCAGTGATGATGTAGTGATCTGATTGAGGTATTTCTACTAATCCTGTATCTCTCAAAAATGACATAGCCTCGTTAAATTCGTCTACCTCCAAATCGGTTTCGGAGTAGGCTGGATTATTTGGATCAACTGCGAGTGAGCCCTGAATAGGAAGATCAATTGTCGCGATTTGACTCTCGTATAGCGCGAGTAGCACCTTTAGCCAATCAGGTGGGGTCAATTCTTCGGTCACATGATGTTCTCTATCTCTTAATCATATCCGTTGTTCGATTTGCTGGAATTCGAACATCTGGAGAAGGAGACAGACCATCATTGCCCCCCAACACCTTTTAGTGAAGAAAGGATTCGTAAAGAACATGCAATTTGACCAGGAAACTACTGAAGATTCGTTCCTAACTGATCGCGTACCCCCCGAAGAACGTGAAAGTCATTTCTTTGTCTGCATTCGTACTGGGACATACTCGAAGTGGAATAGCCAGGAGTTTAGAACTGAAGAAAAGGAATACAAGCATCACCTTCTAGTAATTGAGACGGATATGGCCACAGGTGATGTCTGTTCTGGCCCGAGAAGTGTTTGTAGTCATTTTGATTATTCAAGAGGGATGGAGGTTGAACCATTACAGGACGCTCTAAAGAGCGAACCAACGACCCAAGAGCAGATTTGTGGCCACTGTTGGAAGCGTTTACCGGAAGAGTCGCGAGAGGAATTGACTAATCGATCGTAGCGGATTAGATAGATAGGACTATCTAGTATCCCGATAGAAACGATCGCTATGGTTGATCGCAATCTTACTACTATAGATGGATATCCTTCTGAGGGGAGGGCTACAAGGGCGATATTACGATTTGCTAAGAACTTGTCCGAGAGATCTACGCGAAGTGAACGACGGGGGATAATCTTTGGCAAGAAACCCCTTCAGCCTGAGGAAGTTGATATAGGATTTAAGCCAGAAGCCTTCACACGCCATAATCTTGTACGGCCTTTGCTTAATGCGGCCGGACTTGAATATCAGCCTGAACCGAGAGGAGGGGAACAACAAGAGACGTATCCTGATTTTCTTATTACGAATACAGATGTAGAGATCATAGGCGAAGTAAAACCAGTAAACCGAATTTTCGAAGGGAAAGAACAACTTCGCTCATATCTTAGTACTGGTGCATTTGACGCATCATATGGCATTCTAACTGACGGAATAGAGTGGCGAATCTACACCTCTGTTGGCACGCATGATTTCTCGGGAGTTAGTCAAGCCTCAAATTCAGTATCTCTTCGTGACACGCTGAAGTCATTAGCCTATGAAGAAGAACTTATTCAGATGGACCCAGGGAGAGCCACTCGAGCAAGAGAGTTAAATAAAATAGATGAGTTTCTCCACACATTTCACAAAGAACGACTCAATACATGGATTCTCTATCAACTTCCAGAAGACGAGAAACGAGCCTTCTTAGATGAAACAGGTGGAAGTCAATTCGCACTTGATGATTTTAGCGTTGGGGAATGAAATAGCCGCATAAAGTCAGTTCCTATTGAACTGGGTCTATTGTGAGTGGAGCGCTTTCATCAACCCTGTTCAGCAGTTCCGCCTTAGCGTCATTTCGGCCTAAGACTAACGTAGCCCACCGTCTCCCTATGTATAGAAAGTGATGCTCGAGATCGCTGTTTTGTGTAAACAATGTGTTTCCACCCATAAATTTCATCCATACTAAATGTCCAGATATGATATTGCAGATATATGGGGTACGACGATATTTCGGAACGGATTGATAGTAGTCTGAACACTGGGCGCCGCCCATTCTTGAGCGGAATTATGACAGCACTATTCGTCAATGGTGGATTATCAGTTATTACTGACAAAGTTGGCGCTACATCACAAGCAGGAAATGAAAATTGGCCTCAGCAAGTAAAACTCATCGCTGACGACGGGGAAAGCGGCGATGCCTTCGGTAATTCAGTCGCGCTGGATGGAAATACCATTCTTATAGGTGCTCCTGGTCACGGGTCAGCATATATCTTCAGTTATGCAAACGGAAGTTGGACTCAGCAAGCAGAACTCACTACTGGTGACATTAACGGTGACTTCTTTGGCTATTCTGTAGCACTGGATGGCGACACCGCGCTCATCGGGGCTTCACGTGATGGAGAACCGAATGGACGGCGTGCTGGATCAGCCTATATTTTCACTCATTCCGGGGGAGACTGGAACCAGCAAGCGAAATTAGTCCCTAATGACGGGGATAGTCGTGATTGGTTCGGGCAAAGAGTAGCATTGGAGAATGACACTGCCGTTATCGGAGCCCCTCACGATGAGGACCCAAACGGTGATCTCAGTGGATCAGCATATATATTCACTCGATCCAATGGTAACTGGAGTCAGCAAACAAAACTCACCCCAAATGATGGTGATCAGGACGATATTTTCGGTAGTTCAGTAGCGATAGACGGAAATACCGTCCTTATCGGGGCTCAAGGCAACGAGAACCCAAACGGAGACAGTGCTGGATCAGCATATGTGTTCATTCGTTCTAATGGGGATTGGATTCAAGAAGAGAAATTAGTTGCTGATGATGGAGACAGTATAGACTTGTTTGGCTATTCTGTAGCGTTAGATAGTGAAACAGCACTCATTGGGGCCGAAGGTGATGAAGATCCTAATGGAGTCAGGGCAGGATCGGCATATGTATTTACTCGCTCTTCTGGGAACTGGTCTCAGCAAGCAAAACTCAGCGCTGACGATGGGGATGCAGATGACTCCTTTGGTTGGGCGGTAGCCTTAGAGGGGGATATTGGTCTCATTGGAGCCCGCGACGACGACGATCCAAACGGAGAGAGTGCTGGGTCAGCGTACATATTCACTCGCTCGGATGGACAATGGTCTCAGGAGACAAAACTCGCCGCAAATGATGGCGACAGTATTGATCAATTCGGTGCATCAGTAGCAACGAATGGAAGGACTGCTATCATAGGGGCTACCGGTGACGAGGATCCACTTGGGTACTATGCTGGTTCTGCGTATGTGTTTGGCCAGAATCGAATTCAAATCGAGATCGAGATTAAGCCAGATAGTGACCAAAATATTATTAATAAAAATAGTAAAGGACTCCTACCTGTTGCTGTCCTTCAAACAGATGATTTTGACCCGACAAAATACCTTGATGAGAGTTCAGTAAGGTTCGGTAATGCTGAGAACGTCTCGGTATCTAATAGTGAAGGGGCAAGCCCTGCCCATAAGAATGGTCATATAGAAGATGTGAATAACGATGGGAGAAACGATTTCCTGTTCCATTTTCCAATAGAGAAGATCGATGTTGGAGAGGGAACTTTTAAGGGGAAACTGGTAGCGAAGAGGACTGACGGTACTCCACTGGTTGGAACAGAAACCGCAGAAGTACTATCGGAATAAGAGATCTCCTTCCGGCCGAGGCTACCGCTGAATCGAGGAGAAATTTATATCAAACTGAATCTCATCTGAGTTGCTCAATCTTTCCATGGAAGGAGAGGTTCGATTTCTATCGAACTGACCCCTGTTCTGAAAGTGAACTTACTCCACTGTTCTGACTGACAATCTCACGCTAAATCATATTACGGCATATAGAGAATAGATAATTTCAGAAGATACTATATTACTGCCGTCTGATAGCATCCTATGGATAACAGTAAGGGCGACTCCAAGGGACTTATAAGTAAACTCCATGATTTGATAACAAAAAAGCAGGATGAAGCACAAAAAGAATTCAAGAAAGGGATTGAACAGGGGAAGGAAAACGTAGAAGCGACCAAAGAAAAGGAAGGTCATAATCGAAAGAGGACTACATCGAAATATTCTGAAGACGATCTTCTCAGTAACGATGATTATCTCCATGATATGATGTTTAAAGAAAATATATCTGATTCCGATATCGAATATATTTTCTTCAATAAAAAGAAGGGGATCAAAGCCGAAGGTAATAGCATTCAGCCGGATCAGGACTTTCTTACTATAATAGCGTTCACTGAGAGCCAAATTATTGCAGTCGTTGGAAAAGAGACAGGTGATTCCAAGATATCTATTTCATATCCTGATATATCTGATGTATCAGTAAGAACTAAACTTACAGAGAGGAGATTTCAAGTGAAAAATGAGGATCAATCATGCACCCTCTATATTTCTCGAAAATCCACAAATAACGATGAATTTGTGAATGCGACTCAGTACCTCTACAATTCAACTACTGTTCCCCTGCCTGATCATCTTGAAGCAATAGGTCGACCAGACATTGATCTTGACTGTAAACCACAGGGAGACTACGTTACAGAAAAGCGGGTAGAGAAGATCCAAGATCTTCTTGATGAGGGTGAGAAAATTCATTTCCTGCTTGCTGGAAGGGACTTAGATGTGGAAGGAAGCGGTGCCGGGGAAACAAAATATGGAGTTAACAGAAATCGACGATCAACTTCTCTTAGTTATATTTATACAGCAATCACCGATAAGCGAATTGCGATCAAGATACCGGGGTATATAACTGGAAATGATGAGCGGTCTATTCCCTTTGATAGTATCACAAGTGTTGATCTCGACGTAGGGATGGTAACCAAACGGTTGTCTCTCCAGACTCCTGGCCAAACGTATCATATAGCGATTCTCCAGCCCGGAAAGAGAGAATGCAGAAGTGCTTCTCAGTTTATCCGGGATAGAATCACTAAAGACACCGAAGACGCAGTTTCTACAGAAGACCAGAAGGACAATTTAGATAAAATAGATAAACTACATGAACTCTATGAGCAGGGAGTACTATCGGAAGATGAATACAGAGAAAAGAAGGAAGATCTTCTCAACGATGTTTAAGTATCTATAGTAGCCGCATAGGGATCGATGACGTCTAAACAGAGGTAGTTAGGTATTTGGAGCCCGTTTCAACTCGCCGTAATTCGACTCTCTCTAACGTAGAGTTGATAAAAGATTCCCTCAGACGAAACCACAATAGAGTACCAGAATATTATTTATTAGTACAACTGAACTTCGCATGTGCCAGCAACCGACGAAATCTCAGATCTACTCCGACTTGACGCGGACCAACTTCACGAAACAGCGAAGAAGGGGTTATGGGTCTCCCTCTTTACAGGAATATTCGGTTTAGTACTTACCAGACTTTCTCTATTGATTTTGGTAACAACTGCTCTTTCAATCGGGGGAGACGAATCAGCATTACTCTCGTGGGTTGCCTCAAAAAGTATCATGCTAACCGCCACAGTAATCTTAATTGTCCCGCTGGTACGCGGTCTCCGGTGGATCTCTGAGCGCCTCAATCGGTCGTCAACTTATGCTTGGGCTTTCTTGGATCCAATATTTGCTCTTCTCTGGATCGCTATTGGAATCGTCGGTGTCGAAATTGCTGCATCCTCTCTTGAAGCCCAGCCGAATATCGATTCCCCACTTGGTCTAGTTTTCATCTGGGGAATTTACTTCGTCTTCGCTGGCGTTGGGACTGCATCAGCAATGGCATGGTTGTTTGCTGGGACCACTATCGTTGTATATTTTAAGCATCTTCAGGTTTCCTCTATAATCTATAAGTTCACCAACGCTATTGACCTATTCTGGAGTTTGATATATTATCCAAAACTCTGGTATTGGTATGCAGAAATAAACCATACCACATTAAGCGGAGCAGCACTCAAACTACTTCGTCAGGCTGGTAGTGAAATAAAAGCCGAGTTAGAGAGAGCACAATCAATTAAAAATGAAAAACGGTCCGAGACGAAAAGCGACGATTCTTCTGAGCCCATAGGAGAGTCTTGACTACAGATCCGAATCATACCGAATCCAACAGTCTATTCAGGAAATCGAAAACTACATTCATGAACACTTACCACAAGGATTATGGCAGCATCTATACAGTTCGATGGAGCATGCCGTAATAATCCAGGACCGGCTGGAATCGGGTACTATATTGAGATTGGATCTGAGGAAATAGAAGGGAAAGAGTATATTGGGGAATGTACTAATAATGAAGCAGAATATAAAGCGTTAATCGCAAGTCTCGAGCATGCTGTTGAACTTGAGTGTGCAGATGTTGTGATCGAGGGCGATGCAGAACTCGTTGTGAAACAAGTTACTGGTGACTATAGTGTGAACGCTGAGAATCTTCAGCCACTTCATGAGAAGGTCATGGAACTTAAACAAGAATTTGAGTCGTTCCATATCTACCATCAAGTGAGAGAGCAAAATGAACGCGCAGATTCTCTCGCTAATGCTGCTCTCGATGAGGATTAGAACCCTGAAGTTTGTATTTTCAGAGTAGATTCTTCGCCAATGCTATCTGAAGCAGATTACGTTGGTCGAATATCTGAAATCTCATCAAGAGACGGCTTATCATCATCATCCCAAACTGTGTATGAACTCCTCCGGAACGCATTGCCATTCCAAGCATCAACCGTCGAGGAATGCAACAGTTCGTCCTGAGCCATTTCATCAACCGGTGGAAGGTGGGGGAGTTGCGTCAAGACGTAAGTGGCACCCTGGCTTTCCGCAGGCGTATCCGACATCCGTGGAATCATGTCATCTTCGTTTCCCCGAACGGAAATTGTACCGTCTTTTGGTGAGTTGCCACGCATATCGTCAGGAGCGTAGGGACACTCCCCTACGAATTTCTCCACAACTGGGGAGAACCGTTTACGAGACACGTCGCCATCACAGTAAACGTAGATATGGAGATGGGGAGTTGCTCGTTTCTCTGTTCCAGCGAGTACAGCAAAATACTCCCATTCACTTGCCGTGAGAGGAGCATCAGCACTCCTCTGCAGCCGGTAGCGGAGTTGTTCGAAGGTTGGATTGATCGCATCATGAAGTCCACTGAGAAGCGTCAGACGCCCTCTGTCGCCAGGGGAAACCCGAAGTGAAAGGAGAACCGTCGTTGGATTATCATAATTGCGGAGTAATTGTCTGTCCATCTCTTTCCCTATACGATATTGACGGTTGGCTCGCCAATTTCGTGTCTTCTTGAAGCCGTTTTTCTCAGCAGAGACGTTTTCTCCATGTCGGGCCTCCACGTAGGATTTCACTGCTTCACGCGCTGATTTTGGCCCTTGCGTTTCCTCGTCCAAGTAACGGCGAGGCTTACTCACTCTTTCAGCAGAATCGGCTATTGGCTCATAGAGACGGTAGTGATCTTCGACAGAATCATCAAGCGGTTCTGGATTACAACCATCGGCCTGAGTAGTAGGCCGCTGCTCGAAGGAATTACTGTTCTGGTGGACCGCAAGTTTAGCACTTGGACCAACGTAGTCTGCTTTGAGAGTGCGGTCTTTCCTAAATAGACTTTCTCGGTCCTCCAAACAACCGAGGAGCGTGTTGACTTTAGAGGAGTCTTTGATCCTCTCGCTGTATTTGTTGGTTATTGATTTGGTCTTGCTTCCAAATATATCTAATATCGAATTTGCGGACATGGCGACTTCAGCCGCCAAACGGTGAAATCAGATGGCGGCTGTCCTACCGTGAGGTAGGAAACGCAGAGTATGGTTCACCCACTGAGAGACAGTCTCAGGAGGTAGTACCCTGCGCCAACTTATATTATTGTTTGAATTACCATCACTTAAAAGTTCCGTCCATTGGGATTTGAGGGACACCTTTCACGTGATATTCAATCCCATAGAGCCTAAGTGCAGCAAGAAATTCCGATATGGGTCACCCAGGCTCGTATTCAATATAGAGTTCTCACCCAATTAACGTATTTGACGGTCGTACAAGAAGACCAAATACGTAGATAAGAAGAGCCATTTGCGAATTTTGATGACAAAATTTTCACCGTCGACTTGTGCAGAAGTATTGATATTACGTTTTGTAGTAATAAAAAAGACTGGCAGAACCCTCTGGAACCGAATTGATGTGAACTGAATCTCCCTATCCAACTCTGCCAAAATCAAGGGAGTCTGTCAGCAGCCGATGTTAACAATATAGCGCGAATGTACCACGCGGCTTCTATCAAACTCGAGGTAATTCGGTAATTGCCGCGATGAATACAGAGGATGCAACCAGTAGATCATTGAACCGCAGTTCCAGGGAGAGTTGCGGCGAGAGTGATTAGTCAAAGCCGCTCCTGTCGCGCATCCATCCGCTCGTGAGTCTCCTTCGCCAGATCGATTACCATATTGACGAATGCCTCCAGTGAGTCATCCACCACTGTGTTCAGAAAACCCTCGGTTTCGAAGGCGTCCTCGGTCTCCTCAATTGGAATGTTGAGCGCTTCTTCGATAGATGTCGGGTATCCAGCCTCAAGCGACTCGTCGCTGAACCGGGAGCGAAGCCGCTCGGCTACTTGCTCATCAATATCCACGTTCCTGTCTGTCTTAGCGAATTCGCCGAAGTCGAACCCCGAGAACAGGGCTTCCAAGTCGTCCATATCGTAGTCGCCGTCGTAATCCTCAATGGCATGGCCTTGGACGCGCTTGATGAAGTCGAGCGCGTTCGTGTTCAAGGATTTCTCGGAGAGTGAGGCGAGACCAGTTGTGTAGGCGGCAATGACAGCGAGTTCGACTCGGGCCTCATCGTCGACTCGCTTCCGATCGTCATTGGCGTGCCTCATCATCTCCTCGTCGAGACCATTAAGGAGTTCGTGGAGGGTGTCGTGGTTCACGCCATCTCGGTAAGCGGTGGCCTTCCGCGCGGCCTGTTGGAGGTTAGAGAGGTACCCCTTGGCTTCGCCGTACCACTCTCGCGCTTCCTTTTTCTGTTGGTGGCGTCGTCTGACGTATTCGCCGGTGACGACGCCGACGAGAGCGGTTATGCTACCGTAGATAAGCGGATTCGTCGTAATCGCGCTTATTACTCCCACTTTGGCAGATTGACGTCTTCATCCCAAGTAAACATTCGGTTTCACCTTAACTATCAAAATATGTAAAATAAGATCCAGTTGTTCGACTCAGTATGAACTGAAACTACCGACAGATCAGACTTTGACTATGTTAGAAATTGGCGTTGATAGCGTACCTAACGTTGTTTATCAACACTTCTCTTAAGGGTATGATGGTACAGTGTTCAAGGGTTTGTTTCAGCCTCTTACGGTACTCTTCCTTTCTCGGATCATAATCCTTGTATTCCCAACAAATTATAAAATCGCATCTTTTTGGGTTATGACCATGGTATATGAAATTCTTAAATTGATATTCAAATTCTATCAACACATACTCATCATTGAGGATTGCTTTTCCGTCTGGAAAATCTTCTGAAATGTGAGTGACGTCGTCAAAACGAAGATAGGGATGTACCATCCAGAATAATTTGATAACGCCACTCTCATCACCTGGAGCCTCTATTTGAGAGTTTGAGAATATCTTTCGTAGTTTCTCACCTTCTCGTTCGAAATCCGTTATCTCTGTTTGTTCTGTGTTTTTATATAATCCAAATATCTCTTCCTCTTTTTCAGACGGTATTGTTGGGATTCTCCAGACCACAGGGATGGTACTCTACAGAGGACAATAATTACCTATTATATTTGTATGAAATTAGAATGCGAAGAACGTCTTGAGTCATATTAACGTTTGTCAGTCAGGGCCAACTCAGGCTGAGCCCGACGCAATCGATCCCACGATGGCCGTACAAATGAGGAAAATACTTAATTGGCTGTCACACGTCCTTCAAGACGAATCGCACAATACAGTCGGGGCTGAGTCCCCTACAGGTTCGATTGTGACCAGGGGAGGTATACGACGCGGAGTCAAATGGGTCCTCGTCAAGACTCGAGGACTCTTAAAGAAAACTCGGAAGGCGGCCGCTGTGCTGTCCTTTCGAGCGAAGCGAGAAAGGAGTGGACTCGCCGGGATTTGAACCCGGGGCCTCTTCCTTGCGAAGGAAGCGATCTACCACTGATCTACGAGCCCTCGCACGTTCCTAACCCGGGTTTCTATTTGTAGCTTGTGTTTCGGGGACGGATCGGCACACCGCACCACGGTGTGGACTCGAGCCGAGCCCCACCGAAGTCACCGAGCAGACCTGCCGGGTTCCGACTCCGAACCGACGGCGAGCGCTCGAGCCCGCCCGGCGACTGCCCCGACCAGGAAGCCGGTGAAGTGGGCGATCAGCGCGACGCCGGGCGAAGCGGTCGCGGACGTGACCGCGATCGCGAGGCCGACGAAGAGGAGGATCGACAGCCAGTCGGGGAGGTCGACGACCGAAGCGAGCCCGCTCGAGAGTCGATTCGACGCGACGAGATAGCCCAGCAGGGCGAAGACGGCACCGCTGGCACCGAGGACGCCCGGCGTCGGCGCGACGGGGACGAGCGGGATCGCCGCGAGCACGCCCGTGAGGACGATCTGGGCGATCCCGGCGATCGCACCGGTGATCGCGAAGAAGGCGTGAAACCGAAGGCGGGTCGTGGCTCGCGCCACAGGCCAGCCGAAGACGATCAGCGCGAGCGTGTTCGAGAGGAGGTGCCCCAGTCCGTTGTGGGCGTAGACGCTCGTGACGATCGTCCACGGGTCGCTCGTCAGCGGCGGTGCGAGGACGAAGAATGTGCCCATCACGCCCGCGAACATCGCGAGTCCCTGTACAACGAACACGACGGCGAAGACGAAGAGCAGCTCGAGAATCGGGCTGCTCGAGCCGGGCTCAGACCCGTCCTCTCGCCCGGAATCGGACCGCAGGTACGTCTCCGGCTGTGATCGCGAGCGCCCTGCCATACGGGTAGCTGTGACGGCGAGGGACAAAAGTCCCGGCACCGTCTGGAGCCGGTGGGAAGTTGCCGAGGGTGGGAGGACGATCGGAGCCGCGACTCCGGACTCTCGGTTGTGCCTCGAGCGCCACGGCTATCACTGGGGAACGGGACTCGAAGACTACAAAAACGATCAGTAGCTCGGATACCGGTCGCGGTCGAGCCGGCCTCGATGAGCGATTAGTCTTCGAGGACGATCTCGATCGAGACGTCGTTCGGTACCTGAATGCGCATGAGCTGGCGGAGTGCGCGTTCGTCGGCGTCCAGATCGATCAGGCGCTTGTGGACGCGCATCTCCCAGTGCTCCCACGTCGCGGTGCCCTCGCCGTCAGGCGATTTCCGGGTCGGGACCTCGAGGGTCTTCGTCGGCAGCGGGATCGGACCGCTGAGGTTGACGCCGGTGTTGTTCGCGATCTCGCGGACGTCGTCGCAGATGTCGTCGAGGTCGTCTGGACTCGTGCCCGCGAGTCGAACGCGTGCCTGCTGCATTTATTGTTTCTCGTGAACTTCGAGGACCTTTCCGGCGGCGATGGTCTGACCCATGTCGCGGATGGCGAAGCTCCCGAGTTCGGGGATCTCGCTCGACGGCTCGATGCTGAGGGGCTTTTGCGGTCGGATGGTGACCACGGCAGCGTCACCCGACTGGATGAAGTCGGGGTTCTCCTCGGCGACCTCGCCGCTCGAGGGGTCCATCTTCTTGTCGATGGACTCGATCGTACAGGCGACCTGTGCGGTGTGGGCGTGGAAGACCGGCGTGTAACCGGCCGTGATCACGCTGGGGTGTTGCATGACGACGATCTGAGCCTGGAACGTCTCGGCGACGCTCGGCGGGTCGTCGGCGGGGCCACAGACGTCACCGCGTCGGATGTCGTCCTTGCCGATGCCGCGGACGTTGAATCCGACGTTGTCACCGGGCTCCGCTTTGGGCACCTCTTCGTGGTGCATCTCGATCGTCTTGACCTCGCCGCCCACGTCGCTGGGCTGGAAGGAGACGTTGTCGCCGGTGTTCAGGAGACCGGTCTCGATACGTCCGACGGGGACGGTACCGATACCGGAGATGGTGTAGACGTCCTGAATCGGGAGTCGGAGCGGCGCGTCCGTCGGCGGCTCCGGCTCCGGCAGGTTGTTCAGGGCCTCGAGCAGGATTTCGCCGTCGTACCACGGCGTGTTGTCGGACTCCTCGGCGATGTTGTCGCCTTCGAACGCCGAGATCGGGATGAACGAGGCGTCGTCGGTGTTGAACTGGACCTGCTGGAGCAGCTTGTTGACTTCCTCGACGACCTCGTCGTACGTCGACTCCTTGTAGTCGACGATGTCCATCTTATTGATGCCGATGATGAGCTCGTCGATACCGAGGGTTCGAGCCAGGAAGACGTGCTCCTGGGTCTGGGGCGCGACACCGTCGTCGGCTGCGACGACGAGGACGGCGTTGTCCGCCTGGGATGCGCCCGTGATCATGTTCTTCACGAAGTCACGGTGGCCGGGACAGTCGACGATGGTGAAGTCGTACTTGTCCGTCGAGAACTCCTGGTGGGCGATGTCGATGGTGACACCGCGCTCTCGCTCTTCGGCGAGGTTGTCCATGACGTAGGCGAACTCGAAGCCGCCCTTGCCCTTCTCCTCCGCTTCTTCGCGGTGCTGTTCGATGACGTGCTCGGGTACGCTCCCCGTCTCGTAGAGGAGTCGTCCCACGAGCGTACTCTTGCCGTGGTCAACGTGACCGATGATGGCCAGGTTCTGGTGTTGGTCGCTCATTGTTGTAGCTCACGCGCTGAGGCGCTTATATCGGTCCCTTTGGCTCGTTGCGGTTAAAACCATTTCGAAAGCGTATTCAGCCGATCCCGACGCCCGCTTGCGGTTTGGCTAGGATTACCACGGCACGGTCGGTCGATCGAGCGGGAAGATCGGGCCCGAGACCCTCCCGGGACCGCCTGAGCGAGTCGTAGCTCCGGACGTTCGCGGTCGACTGCTCGGGCGACACGCCGTCAGGCAGTCTCCCCGACGACATCTCGGTCGGTCGTCGGCAACCGGATCGACCCGCGAATCCGTCGGGTACGTACCGAACGGACGTGGTACGACGAGCGGTACTCAAAACGAGACAGGACGATCTTCAGTAGCGAGAGTCGAGGCGGGTTACAACGGCGGCAGTCGACCGACGTCGGAGAGGACTGCCGTCGCCGTCTCCGGCCCGCCGGCACCGCGGCCGCTCGAGTGGAGCGAGCCGGCGTGTCGCGTTTCGATCTGGACGATGTTGCGGGTCCCGGTGACGGCGAGCGCGCCGTTCTCGGGGACGAGCCGCGGACCGACGCGGACGCCGTCGCGGGTCGCCTCGCCGATGAGCCGAATGGTGCGGCCGTCTTCGGCGGCGAGATCGAGCGCGCTCCCGGGGATGTCCTGAATGCCCTCGACCGTCGCGTCCTCGAGAGCGAAGCCGCCGTCGGCCAGCACGTTCGCGAGGATGACGAACTTGAGCGCGGCGTCGGTGCCGTCGACGTCGAACGTCGGATCGGCCTCGGCGACGCCGAGGTCCTGCGCCTCGGCGAGAACGTGCTCGTAGTCGAGTCCCTCGGCGGCCATCCGGGTGAGGATGAAGTTCGCGGTCCCGTTGAGCACGCCCCGCACCGCGGTGACCGCCTGTGGCGTGCAGTCCTCGACCGTCGAGAGCACCGGGATCGCGCCGCCCACCGTCGCCTCGAACCGAATCGAACCCGCGTGCTCGTCCTCGAGCGCGCGCAGTTCCTCGTAGCGTTCGGCGACCGGCCCCTTGTTCGCGAGCACGACGTGGCGGTCGGCCTCGAGCGCACGTTTCACGTGCGTGAAGCCGGGTTCGGCGTCGCCGAGCGTCGTCGGCGTCGCTTCGACCAGGACGTCGTACTCCGTCTCGAAGACGTCCTCGGGGTCGCTGGAACCGACGGCCTCGCCGCCGGCCTTGCGCTCGAGAACGGATTCGACGGCGATTCCGGCCGGATCGACCGCAGCGCCGCTCGAGTCGGCGAGCGCGACGACGTCGTGGCCGTATTCGCCCGCGAGGTCGGCCACCGAGCGGCCGACATCACCGGCACCGAGAATTGCGAGTTTCATCAGGCGTCACCTCCGAGCAGCGGTTCGACGACGGTCAGTTCCTTGTCCGTTCCGATCGAGCGGATCGCGGCGAGCGCCTCCTCGGACCGGCCGGAGTCGATCGCGAGTCGGGCGCGGGCGCTCGAGATGCCGCCGGTCCCCTCGGGCGCGGCGAGCGAGAGGTCGAGCACGACGGCGTCGGCCTCGTCCTCGATCCGCGAGAGCGTGTTCGAGAGGTCGGTCTCGACGAGGTGACCGACGAGTACGACGTTGATCTCCTCGCCGTAGTGCTCCGCGCCGGCCTGAATGACGTTGACGCCGGCACCGCGGAGGCCCTCGACGACGTCGTCGAACCGGTCGGGGGGACACTCCAGGTCGACCTCGACGGGAATGTGGCCGCGCGGCGTGATGTTCCCGCGTTCGTGGTGGATACTCAACAGGTTGCCGCCGTTGTCGGCGATCGGGGCGAGCGCGCGAAGCAACTCCCCGGGTTCGTCGACGAGCTCGAGTCGGACGGTATAGGCCCGGAGCCCGCCGTCGGTCTCGGCGTCGGGCTCGTCCTCGTCGCCGGAGTCGGGCGCGTCACCCATCGCCGGCACCTCCCGCCTGCAGGCGTCTACTCGTCGTCATGATATGCGATGTCCGTAGTGGGCGCCTAAAAGGATATAGGACTTCCCAAAACTCTCCAACCCTGTCAACGAGGACCAAACGATGGGGGCCGGCCGACCCGGCGGCAGCCGCGCGGATTTAGAGATGGTCCTTCCCCGGATTCGACGATCCCCAGTCGCCGCGGCCGCCTTCAGTTCGATCGACGCCCATGATCGATTCGGGCTGGTCGGGGCCGCCGAGGCTGTCGCGCGCGTCGGGCACGCGAACGGTGACCTCGTCGATCTCGGGCCACGTGATGAGTTCGGCCTCGATGTTGCCGGTCGTCACGTCGCTGACCGAACAGCCCTTGCAGCCGCCGCCGAGTTCGATGATGACCTCGCCGGTCTCGGGATCGGCCGACCGTACCGCGCTGGTCCCGCCGTGCATCTGGATGATCGGCATCTCCCGTGCCATGAACTGCTCGACGCGTTCCTTCAGGGACGGCTCGCCCTCGGAGTCAGTCATGAGTCGTGCTAGGAACTCGAACGGTGAATAAGTTCGGTCGCACGGCCGAAAACCGTCGAATTAATCCTGAACGTTTCCGCTGCGGCGGCGCAGCCACTCGAGCGCGACCCCGCCGCCGACGACCCCTGCGAGACCGGTGAATCCGGAGATCGAATCCCCGTCGCCGCTGGATCCGTCCCCCGCGGTTTCGTTTCCGCCGGTATCGTCGCCATCGGCGGGTCCGTCGCTGGCGTTGGATTCGTTTCCGTTGTCCGTCTCGTCTCCATCCGTCGTCCAGCTGGCGGGATCCTGAAGCGACGGCGGGTCGGCCTGCTCGCCCGCTTCGATCGGGAAGGTGTAGAGCGCCCCCTCGAGCGACGTGTTCGGAATCGCCTCGGTACTGCTCGCGACGAACGTTTCACCGGGCTCGGCGACGCGTGCCGTCCAGAACCCCGTCTTCTCGGGGTCGCGCCACCAGGCGATCTGCTCGGGTGAGGCGGGATCCGAGACGTCGTGGATCTTCACGCCCGCGCGATACCACGACGAGTAGAGGTGCTCGTCGCGGAACTCGAAGTTGTGCGACGTCGTCCACGCCCCGGCGCCGTGAGTCTCGTCGGTCGTTCGCGGCGGGTCGATCGATCCGCGTCGAACCGGGTCTTCGGGATCGCTCACGTCGTAAAGGTCGATTCCACCGGGTCGGTCGGGGTCTTCCCCGTCGACCGCCCAGGCCTCCCGTCCGACCGCCATGAGGTCGCCGGCGTCATCGACCGCCGCGTAGTGATCGTTTCCGGGCAACCCGTAGACGGCCGCCTCCCAGTCGTCGATCTCGCGTTGTTCCTCGAGCGTGGTTTCCGCGACGTGGGAGACGTATTCCGGGGCAGTCGGGTCGCTGACGTCGATGAGATAGGTCCCGGCGTTCCAGTGGGCGAGGTAGGCGATGCCGTCGTGAACGGTCACGTCGTGGAGGTAGCGGTAGAACCAGTCGACGTCGCTCCAGCCGGGTGCGTACTCGACCAGCGACCAGTCGCCGACCCGGGCGATCTCCTCGCCGCCGACATCGTAGATCGCGAGGGGATTTTCCTCCGGCGTGTTCGCGACGACGTACAGCGACTCGCCGTCGAGATAGCAGTTGTGGATGTGGTAGCCGGTCTCGAAGCCACCGATCGAGACGGGGTCTGCGGGATCGCTGACGTCGTAGCAGCGAAACCCCATCGGTCCGACGCCGGGGTTGGCCGGCCCGGCGACGACCAGTCGGTCCCCGTCGACGGTCGCGTCGAGAATCTCGGAGAGGACGTCGTCCTCGAGTTCGATGTCGCGTTCCTCGGCGAGCAGCGTCGGCTCGGCGGGATCGCTCACGTCGACGGACGCGAAGCCGGTAGTCGCCGCGACGTATGCGATCCGGCCGTCGTCACCGACGACGGCTTCCGCGGCACCGGTGATCGGGACTCTCCCGAGCGGTTCGTACGTCCCCTGGGCGGTCGCGCCACTCGATCCGGACGCCGCGGCCGCGCCCGGCAGTGACAGGGAGACGCCAGTTACACCGCTCGCTCGAAGGAACGCTCTCCGCTCCATAGAGATAGCAGGAGGCGTGCAGGTACATAGAGGTAGTCACTCGCCTCGGAACTCGCGACCGGAGTCGGGACGCACCCGAACCGGAACGCGACCGGGATCGGGTCGCGGACACGGGATATCTCGCCCGGCGATCGGCGCTCGCTCGATGCCGGACCGGCGAGCGGTTCAGCCCCGCAGTCGGCGTCGATCTCCGGTCCCGTCGGTCAGGGCGCTCGCCAGCGCGCCCTCGACGACGACGTCGTCGCCGAGGTCGGTGACGCGGATCTCGGGGACGTTCGTCATCACCATCTCCGCGACCCGCTCGCGAACGGGGTCGACGACGAGCTCCTCGTTGTGGAGCGCGACGGCCCCGCCGAAGGAGACGACGATCGGTGCGAACGAGTGGATCACGTTGGTCACGCCGATCGCGTTCCAGTGGGCGAGCTGTTCGATCGCGTAATCCGCCAGTTCGTCCTCGCCCGCGAGATCGAACACGTCTTTCGCCGTGAAATCGGGCCCCTCGAGCGGGAGCTCCGTCGTGATCGTCGGGTCGTCCTCGGCGAGTAATCGGACGTAGTCAGGGATGGCGTTGCCGGAGCAGTACGCCTCCCAGTGGCCCTCGCGGCCGCAGCCGCAGGTCAGCCGGCCGCGGGGATCGACGACGCAGTGGCCCACTTCACCGGCGTTGCCGTCCCAGCCGTGCATTATTTCGCCGTCACAGCAGACGCCGGCACCGATCCCCGAAGAAATCGTGATGTAGACCATATCGTCGGGGTTCCGATCGGCGTGAAACCGCTCGCCGATCACGCCGGCGATCGTGTCGTTGTGGAGGTAGACGTCGTCGCTGCCGATCAGTTTCGAGACGGGGCCGGTCAGCGGGATCCGATCGATCGAGTCGGGAAGGTTCGCCGGATCGATCACGGCCCCTTCGGCGAGATCGAACGGCCCGATCGAGCCGATTCCCGCGGCGGTGATTCCCTTCGGATCGATTCCGGCGTCGCCACACGCTTCGCGGAGCGTTCGGAGCACCCCTTCCGTCACGTGGATACCCGTCGGCCCGCGCGGCGTGGATCGGCGACTCACACCGATCGCCGTCCCGTCGGCCTCGGCGACGATGGCCCGAACGTTGGTCGCGCCGAGATCGACGCCCGCGTAGTAAGCCATTGCTATGCTAGGGACGACCGTCGTCGTACTTAACTACCCAGATTATACTCACGGACGAGTAGCAATCTCGATGCATTGCGGGCGCGGTAGCCGGCGGTCTCGGCGACACACGTATGCCATTCCATGGCATAGTTTAGCGCATGGCCATCGACGATACGCCCCTCGATCCCGACGGCGAGTCGGAGTCAGTGCCGGCGCTTTCCGACACGGAGTGCGAAGCGCTCCACGAAGTCGAGCTGGGCCTCGAGTGGGTCCAGCGCGCCCAGGGGAGCCTGCTCGAGTTTCATCACGCGACCGGTCACGGGATGGACCACCTCTACCGCGCCAAAGAACTGCTCAGGGCGACCGGTCACGACGACCTCGCGGACGCGATTCGAACCGAACTCCTCCCCCAGGGGGTCGTCGACGAGGACCGCTGGTCCTACGACGTCCTCGAGAACTTTCAGGACGGCCTACTGGCCGAAACGCGGTCGCTCGAGCGACGCGTTCGCCGGGACCTGGCCGACGGCGAGCGTCACGTCCGGGAGCGACGGCAGGAGCGGGAGTGGAAGCACCGCGCTGACGAATCGTAGACGGACGCACGGAGACGGAGAGAGGGAAAAAGCGGACGGAGAGGGTCGCGCGGCGTCGCGTTCGTTACTCCATCACGTCGAGGTCGCGGAAGTACGTGACCGGACAGGGGGCCTGCAGGATAATTTCCTGCGAGACCGAGCCGAGAACCGCTTTTTCCGCCGGCGAGCGCCGGCGGCCGCCGACGACCATGCGATCCGCGCCGACGTCGATGGCCATGTCGACGACTTTGGTGCTGACCTCGCCGAGCGCGCCCTTGATCTCGTACTCGACGCCGGCCTCCTCGAAGCGTTCGGCGAGTTCCGGGACCGGTGCGCGTTCGGCGGCGACCTCATCGGGGTCGACGTCGTCGACGCGCGCGTCGAAGCCGAGGTCGTCGTGGACGTCCTCGTACTCGTCTTCAGTGAAGGCGTGTCCGATCACGACTTTGGCACCGAGGGGGTCGGCGATCTCGAGAACGGTTTCAGCGAGTTCCGGCGCGCGCACTGAGTCCATCGGTCCGACTGCGAGAAGTACCGTATCGATTGCCATACCGTCACAGTGGTGGGGCCATCCGCTTAAGTATTCTCGTCGTTGCAGTATTGCGGAAACGGCCGGCAGTCGCCGCGGTGTGGTCGCCATCGCAGCGACGGGGGCGACCGATTGATCTGCGTGGTGACAGTATCGGACGATTCGGTCAGTCAGTCGTGGCGGACGAACGTGACGGGACAGGGGGCCGACAGCAAGACCTCCTGTGCCGTCGAACCGAAGACGGCCTTGCCGGTCGGCGATCGGCGGCGGCCACCGACGACGACCCGGTCCGCCCCGGTGCTCGTCGCCAGATCGACGATCGAGGGCCCGTGTTCGCCGACGGCACCCCGGACCTCGTAGTCGACGTCGTGCTCGTCGAGGATCGCCTGCAAGTCCTGAATCGTCGAGTGCCGGCCCGCGACCGCGTCCGGATCGATCTCGTCGACCGTTCTGTCGAACTCGAGTCGGTCGAGCACCTCGCCGTACTCGTCGTCGGTGAAGACGTGTGCGAGAACGACGGTCGCATCGGCGGGTTTCGCTACCTCGAGGACCGCTTCGGCCAGCTGTTCGCTTCGATCGGCATCGCCCGGTCCGACGGCGAGCAGGACAGTTTTCAGCGTCATAGCGTAACTATTGACTCGGGATCCTGTAAATCCACGTCTTCGAAACAATCAACGGTGTTTTAGTTCCGGATGGTTTTTGCGTACAGTCGACCAGAGGAGACGCATGGAGGAACCAGACCTCTCGGGACGGACGGTGCTCGTCACGGGGAGCGCGACGGGCGTCGGCCGCGAACTCCTGCTGGCGACGGCCGACTGCGGCGCGCGGACGGCGGTTCACTACCACACGAGCGCCGACGCCGCCCGCGACGCGGCCGAGGACGCCCGCGAGCGCGGTGCCGAAGCGACGATGACGGTTCAAGGCGACGTCACCGACCCCGAGAGCGTCGACGGCCTCTTTGCGGCCGTCGAATCCGAACTCGGGACGGTCGACGTCCTGGTCAACAACGTCGGCGACTTCGCCCCCGCCCACTGGGCGGATATCGAGTTCGACACCTGGAATCGGGTCCTCGAGACCAACCTCAACGGGACCGCCCTCTGTTCGAAGCGGGCACTGCCGGCGATGCGGGAACGCGAGTACGGCCGGATCGTGAATATCGGGTACGCCTCGAGCGGGCAGGGACTCGTCAGCCCGAAGAACTTCCCCTACTTCGTCGCGAAGGCGGGCGTGTTGATGTTCACGCGCATGCTCGCGGCGGACACGCAGGACGACGGGATCACGGTCAACGCGATCTCCCCGTACGTCGTCGAGAACTCCGACGAGTTCCCCGAGGAGCTGCCGCGGGGCCGGCCGGCGAGCTTCGACGACCTGATCGCGCCGCTGTACTTCTTCGTCGATCCGGACAGCGAGTACGTCAGCGGCGAGAATATCGAGGTCGACGGCGGCTGGTTGCCCGAGCGAGTATAGGCGGCTCCGCTACGGTCTGCTGAGCCGCGGCGCGACGCGCCGCGGGGCGTTTTTGGTCCAGATTTTTGCAAGGAGCGGGTCTCGAGCGGTGCGCGACGCACCGCGAGGGCCCCCGACGCAGTAAAAAGGTGGGTGCAGAATATCGAGGTCGACGGCGGCTGGCTGCCCGAGCAGGTATAACAGGCCGCGGCCACGAACTCTCGAGCCGCAGCGCGATGTGAATTTTCCCCTATGGACTCCGCTAACTGCTACTCGTCGCCGACGTTGTTGAGCGCGCTGTTCAACTCGAAGAGTTCTCGGATGACGTTGCTGTCTGCGACCCGGTACCGACGTGGAGACGTGTTCGGAACCTCCTCGATGAGTTCGACCTCGAGCAGAAGGTCGGTGTAGTTGCCGACAGTTTGGCGTGTGACGCCGGCGTGCTCTGCGAGTTCAGTTTTGTTGAACTCGCGGTTCGGCGGAAGATCGAGTAACGCATCGACGAGGATCGGGATGGCGTCGTGCTGCGTGAGGTAGAGCCACCCGCTGGGGTGCTCTCTGCGGAGTTCCTTCTTCTCCTCGCGGTCAGCCGCGTGATCCATGCTACTCATACAGAGAAAGACAAGCTGTGCGTGTATAAGTATTTCCACTACCGTTAACGGCCATTAACAGCATTTATTTGGCGTCGACTTTGTTCTTCGATTATGGAGAAGCCGTCGGTGAAATGCTCCCTGTTGGCAACGATGATAGCGAAACACAAGTGGGGCACACCGATCACGGAGGAAGCGCTCCTCGATCTCTCAGCGATTAACGGCGATTACCCCACTGCGCGCGAAGTCTACGCCGACCTTCGCAGTGAGCCGTATATCATTTACCGCGGGAACCGCGGTATCAAACTCGACAAGAGCAACTTCGACAAACTCGCCGACGTCCTCTACCACGACTGTGGCTGGGAGGGTTGGGAAATCGACAGTCGACTGAAACATTACGAAGGCATCGAGGACCACGACTGGGCGTAATTACGAGTTTCGGTCTGATTACCGAGGAGTGGTATACATCGAGGTCGACGGCAGTTGGTCGCCCGAACGAGTGTGACGGATCGACGACGTTTGGCCGCACCTTTTCCTGCCATCGGCCCCTGCGATCGGTATGGTTCTCCCGGTCGCGATGGGGTGGCGCCACCTGCTCTTCGCCAACTGATCCGTCGCTGGAAACGAGGCGGTCGGACCGAGGTGTGAAGCACGAAATCTCACACCACGCTTAACAGAGTCCTCGCCCTCGAGTCGCGTATGCGAATCGCAGTCGCCGGCACGTTCGGGCCGCTCCACGACGGGCATCGCACCCTGGTCGAACACGCGCTTCGGTTCGGCGAGGACGGCGTCGTCGTCGCGCTGACCAGTGACGAACTGGCAGTCGAGACGCGCCACGAGCCGCGCCCCGTTCCGTCGCTCGAGGAGCGGATGCAGGCGATGACTGACATGATCGCGGACCTCGACGAGTGGGATCGCGACGTCGAACTCCGCACCCTCGAGACCGAGTACGGCATCGCGACCGACGAGCCGTCGATCGACGCGCTGGTCGTCTCCCCGGAGACGGCCCCCGAACTCGAGGCGATCAACGACCGGCGGCGCGAACGGGGGTTCGGGCCGCTGTCCGGAATCGTCGCCCCCTACGTTTACGCCGACGACGGCGAGCGGATTTCCTCGACGCGGATCGTGAAGGGCGAGATCGACGAGCACGGGCGCGTGCTCGAGTAGGGACCAAAGCACCGCGGCCGCGATCGGCGGATCGACTAGACGAACGTCAGCGGCACCATAACGAGAATCCCGACGACGATACCGCCCGCGAGCTCGGGCTTGCCGCCGTTCGGTAACCGCTCCCCGATGTCCAGCGCCTCGGGGACGAACTCCGTGAGCACGAGGTAGATCATCGCGCCGGCGGCGAAGCCGAAGCCGTAGGGCAGGAACTCGCGGGCGTAGCGGACGAAGCCGAACGCGAGGACCGCCCCGATCGGCTGGGGGAGACTCGAGAAGACGGCCCACCAGACCAGTTTCCAGTTGGCGACGTCCATCGAGCGCAGTGGGATCGAGATCGCGGTCCCCTCCGGAATGTTGTGAATCGAGATCGCGATCGTCATGAAGATCGCCAGCACCGGGACGGTAAAGCCGAGGAACTGGGTCCCGCCCTCGAGCCCGAGGTCCGCAAAGGAGACGCCGATCGCCACGCCCTCGGGGAAGCTGTGGACGGTCAGGATGCCGAGGATGAGGACGAGCTTCTTGAAATCGGCCGCCTCGTACTGCTTCGGATCGATATCGGAGTCCATCAGCACGTCGTGAGCGACGACCACGAGCGCGACGCCGGCCGCCATGCCGACCGCGATCTCGAGGGGCGTCCCCTCGGCCAGCCCCTCATCGATGAGACCGAACGTCGACGCCGAAATCATGATACCCGAGGACAACCCCCAGAGAATCACGTTTCGCCGGTCGCTGATCCCCTCGAAGAAGAAAAACGGGAGCGCGCCGATCCCCGTCGCCAGCGCCGTGATCAGGCCGGCGACGAACACTAACAGGAGGTTCTCCAGCAGCGCCATCTACTGACGTATCGAACTGCGCGTATAAATCGACGACGAAAGCGGACGTTGCGCGCGGTTCACTCCGACAAAACCCGCCATATGACGGAGGCACAGTACGCCAGCCCGACTGAGATTTCCGAGGGCCCTCATCTCGACCGATACCATCAACAGCCGTCCGTCGGTTAGGTCGCGTATGTCACTGTGGAGCTCTCACCGCACCCGTCATTATTTCCTGTTGGTGGCCGTGACGACCATCGGCTCCACGTTGTTGTACAATTACGGCATGGCAACGTGGGAAAACGACCCGCAGCCGCTCTTTCGATCGCTTGGCATCGTCTTTCAGTCGTTCACGACGACCGGCTACGGCGAGGATGCAGGGTGGACGACGCCGCAAATGTACATATTGACGATCGGACTACAGCTCATGGGAATCGGACTGATCCTCACCGCAGTCGACGTCTTCGCGGTGCCGTGGCTCCGAAACACGCTGGCGGTCACGCCACCGACGAGCGCCCCGACCGTCGAGAACCACGTCGTCATCTGCGAGTACACGTCCCGCGGCGAGGCGTTCATCGAGGAGCTCGAGTCCCGCGGCGAGGAGTACGTCATCGTCGAGTCCGACGAGGAGCGGGCGAGGACGCTTCACGAGGACGACTATCGCGTCGTCCACGGCGATCCGGAATCGATGACGGTGCTCGAGAACGCCGGAATCGAACGGGCGAAGGCGGTCGTGACCGATTCGGCCGACGATACGAACGCGAGTATCGTCCTCTCGGCGCGCGAGGCGAGCCCCGACGTGCAGATCGTGACGCTGGTCGAGGACCAGCGCCTCGCGGAGTATCACGAAATCGCGGGCGCGGACGAGGTGCTGTCGCCGCGCCAGTTGCTCGGCGAGAGCCTCGCCCATCGAGTGCCGACGGCCGTGACGACCGCGGTCGACGAGGGGGTCGAAATCGGAGACGATCTGGAGCTGGTCGAGCTCTCGATCGCCGAGGGAAGCGACCTCTGCGGACGGACCGCGGACGACGTCCAGCCGCGCGAACGGTTCGGCGTGGACGGAATCGGCGCCTGGATCGACGGCGAGTTCGAGAGTCCGATTCCGCCCGGCCGCGAGCTCGACGCGGGGGTGCGGCTACTCGTCGCGGGGAAGCCGGAGCGGATCGAAACCCTTCGAGCGGAAGCGATGTCGACGGTCCAGCCCTTCTCGGCCCAACACGTGCTGCTCGCCGGCTACGGCGAGGCGGGCGCGACGGCGGGCGCTGCCCTCGCCGATACGAACACGCGAGTAACCGTCCTCGACAGCGCCGACAAGGACGGCGTCGACGTCGTCGGTGACGCCCGCGATCCGGCGGCAATCCGCGAGGGCGGTATCGACGACGCGTCCGCGGTGATCGTCACCCTCGACGACGATACGACCGCGATCTTCGCGACGCTGGTCGCGCGGGATCTGAACCCGTCGGTCGACGTCATCGTCCGGGCGAACGACACGGAAAACGTCCAGAAACTGTACCGTGCGGGTGCCGACTACGTTCAGTCGCTGGCGACGGTCAGCGGCCGAATGCTGGCCTCCACCGTCTTCGAAGACGAGGAGGTCCTGGCCGTTGACAGACAGATCGACGTCGTGAAGCTCCCCGCCGGGCGGCTGGCGGAACGGACGGTCGTCGACGCCGACGTTCGCTCGCGAACTGGCTGTACCGTCCTCGCCGCGGTCAGGGACGGCGAGACGATCACGGAGTTCGATCCGGCGTCGTTCACGGTCCAAGAAGGCGACGAGGTCGTCCTGGCGGGAACCGACGAAAGCGTCCGATCCTTCGAGGAGGCGTTTCTCGCCTGAAACACGGTGTCGCGTTCGCCGGATGACTCGGACCAGCGAGCCGAGGTCGTTACACCAGCGAGCCGAGATCGAGGTCCAGCTGCTGTTTCGCCAGTCGGGCGACCAGCGGCGCGTCCCCGAGCTCGAGCAGCTGCGTGATGGCCCGGACGTTGCCCTTGTTCGCTTCGGCCAGCGTGTCGTCGTCGAGCCGCTGGAGGTCCCGCATGAGTCTGTCGTAGCGGTCGTTGGGCGCGAGATAGAGGAGCTGCGTCATTAGCAGCCGCGTTTTCGCGTTGGGCGCGACGTCGCGGTGCCAGAGGGTGTCGTAGACCGCGAGGTTCTCTGCGGTCGGTTCGATGCCGTCGTGCTTGAGAACGCTATCGGCGGTGATGGCGGCCACGCGGCCGGACTGCATGCACTTGTTGATCCCCTCGCCCCAGAGCGGGTCGATGGTCGGGACGGTGTCGCCGATGGCCATGAACCGGTCGGTATGGAGCTCGCCGGGCAGCTGGATGTGGGCCGAGCCGCGGTGTTGTTTGCCCTCGATCTGGGTGGCGTCCCGGAACCGCGGGTCGGTGTCGAGCCAGTGAGACAGGTAGTCGTCGATGGTGAAGTCGTCGCGGCCGTACCGCGCGTGGCTCCCGTTCTGGATGTAACAGAGGCCGACCTTGGCGGTGTCCTCGCCGGTGTGGAAGATCCACGAATAGCCGCCGGGCGCGATCTCGTGGTCGAGTCGCAACATCATGGCGTCGCGCAGGTCGGCGAACCCGGGGCGGTCGACGTCGATGCCCTCGAACTCGTACTCGATACCGATAGCGTGGTTCTCGCGTTCGAGATCGACGACGTCGAGTTTCTTCGCGAGCGGGGCGCTCGGACCCGTCGCGTCGATAACGATGTCGCCGTAGACCTCCTCGTCGCCGTTGTAGGTGACGCCGGTGATCTCGCCGCCCTCCATGATCGGCGCGGTGACGCGGGCGTCGAACCGATACTCCGCGCCGTCGTCTCGACCGTCTTTCACGAGGTAGCGCTTGAAATCGGCGAACTCGAGGACCGCACCCGTCTGGTCGCGGACGTAGTGCTCCGTCGGCGACTCGAGGACGACGCTGTCGGTGTACTGCATGACCACGTCGTCGGGAATTCCGAACGCGCCCATCATCGAGTGGAAGGTACCCGCAGTGGACTTGTTGCTCTGCCGTGGGAACTCGTCCTCGCCCTCGGTCTCGAGGACGACGACGTCGTACCCCCTGGCGGCGAGGTCGCGGGCACACTGTGCGCCGGCGGGACCGGCACCGGCGATGACTACGTCGTAGCGGTCGTTCATGTAATCGAGACTGTGGTGGACCTTAATTAGTTTGTCCAGTTACGTTCGAGCGGACGGGCCGGAGCGTATTGAATTCCGGCCCGGAACTGACGAGACGGCGTCTCGCGTTCAGCCGGTCGATACTGCCTGAGATTCGAGACGGGGACACCGAACGCGTCCGTCCCCTCGCCGCGTTCGGCGGCCTCGGCAAACTCGAGCCTATCGGTGACGACCCGAACCGGCCGCTACCGAACGATCGTCACCGGAACGGGCGCCTGTCGCGCGATCCGCTCCGCGACGCTGCCGAGCAACACCCTCGAGAACCCGGTCCGACCGTGGCTCCCGACGACGATCCGATCGACGTCGTTGCTCGCAGCGTAGTCGACGATCGCGTCGGACGGCTGGCCGACGATCGCCTCCGTCTCGAACTCACAGCCGTACTCCGCCCCGCGATCTTCGGCCGCCGCGAGCAGTTCTTCGGCCGCCTCCCGCTGGCGCTCGAGTAACACGTCCGGTCCGAGATGTGCCACCTCACCATAGCCGCTGTCGGTCGGATCGACGGCGTGGACGACCGTGATCTCGTCGTCGGGATGTTCCGTACACGCGAACTCGAGGGCCGCCCACCCCGGCTCCGAGTCGTCGAGCGCGACCAGCAAGTGCATACCGACCGATACGGCGGGCAACTACTTGAGTGTCATCCTCTATCACACGTTTCGGTCGAAGTCGCTTCCGCGAACGCTCCGCTACTGCTCGCTCCGCCGCCGCTCCAGAAATCTCAGTGGGACGGGTGTGCGAGCTCCATCCGCGTTACTCGGAGTAGCCTTCCTGAAGGAACGCCCCCTCGGTCTCGTACATCGAGACCAGTTCCTCGACGAGTTCCTCGGGCGATTGACCCTCCTCACAGTGGCTGTCGAGTCGGTCCATCAGGTCGTCGCTGATTTCGAGTCTCTGTGTCATGGGTGAACCTCGGAGCGCGATCGGTACGCGTCGGCTGTACCGTCGGGAGCCAGCGTCAAATAGTCACGGGACGAGTGTGCAGCCGCGTCCGGTCGCCGCTGATCGGCAGCGACGGAAGCCGATCCCGACTGCCACCGGCACGGGACGGCCGTTCGCTTACCCCGCACGTCGTCGTAGGGATCGGCGATGACAGCGCCACTGACCGACGACGACGTCGGCAAGACGGTCGTCGACCCCGACGGGAAGGAGCTCGGTATCGTCGCCACCGTCGACGACGGAACGGCCCACGTCGATCCGAACCCCAGTGTGGCCGAACAACTGCTCGCCTCCGTCGGCTGGGAGGGCGAAGACGAGGAGGATTACGTCGTCACCGAAGACATGCTCGAGCGGATCGACAACGAGGTCGTGCTCCGCGGAACGCTCTGAGTGCCGACCGGAGCGACGGGTCACTCGAGCGACCGGTCGTCGAGGGACTGTTCTCGCCAGGTCGTCCAGTCGTAGAGCCGCTCGAGTTCGCCGCCCTGCTGGCGGATCGCCACGGCGGTGTTGAACAGGAAGGCGGCCACGAGCGTCGTCCCGACGAGCCAGGCGGCGTCGGCGAGCGCGCCGTAGCCGGCCGCGTAGCTCGTCAGCAGATCGACGAAGATGACCGCGGTGACGCAGACGATCGCCGGCAGCAGGTGTCGGGTCAGCGCGGCGAACGTCGTCCCTTCGTGGACGCGGACGGCGCGAACGCCGTAGAGGACCGCCCACGCGGAGGTGACGACCCAGCCGACCGCGACCACCAGCCGGGTCGAGGAGGTCTCGACCAGAAAGGTCCCCCACCAGGCGGCGACGAAGCCGGCAATGACGACGTAATCGGCCCACGCGGGCAACAGCCGAGACCGATTCCCTCCGGCCGGCTGATCGTGGTACATCGCGCGGATCGCAAGCGCGAGAAAGAGGATGAAAAAGAGGATCGCGCCGTCGACGAACCGGCGGATCCAGTCGGGCTCGAGCAGGAGCGAGCCGACGCCGGCGACGGCGTAGACGATCGCCGCACCGATCCCGGTCAGGAGATACCACTGCTCGGTCCCCGCGTCGACGGCGAGCACCTCGCGGACGTAGATCCGTGCGTAGTAGAGCAACACGACCGCTGCGATGCCCATCGCGAGATACGCGAACAGCCGCCCGATCGCGACCGTCGCAGCCGGATCGCTGGCATCGAACGCAATCGACGGAATCGGTGCGAACACCATCGGGTGACACTGGCGGCCGAACTGGTAAAAATATACACCCCTGTTACTGTCGGTCGGGAAGGGCTCGAGTGAGGGCCGGTCGGTCGCCGCCGAGCGATATCGCCGGTTGGTGCGAGTGGCTCGCCTACGAAGACGACGGTCTCCAGAAACAGCCGGTCTCGAGGGGGTACGGGGACGACACGAAACGCATCGATTCGAGTCGCTCGGCGGAAGTGAGAACGGGAACGAGTGAGAAGGGGAAACGGCGAGTCAGGGGCGGGCGGGTCCCGCTCACGGGTCCTCGTCGTAGAGGTCTTCGGTGGGTTCGCCCTCGACGTTGACGACGCCGAGTGCGCCCCGGCGGGCGGCACGCGTCAGCGCGTGATCGACGATTTTGACCGGGCCGGGCACGGGGAACTCCATTTCGCCCGCGGTGGTCGTCCCGGGGGCGACGGGCGCGGTCTCGACGTTGTGGGCGGGGTCGCTCAGGAGGTCGCCGTCGCGGTAGTAGCGGCTCCAGACGTTCCCGATGGGGTGGAGCGAGCTCAGCAGGTTCGGCCCGCCGTTGGCGAAGTATACCCGGGCGGTCTCGCCCGTGTTGGCCTGCATCGGTTGGCCGCCGTCGGGGGCGAAGCCGTAGGCCTGGCCGTTGAACACGACGTAGGTGGGCGATTCGTCGAGCATGGCGTCGAAGTCGAAGCTGTGGTGGCCCTTCTCGCCGACGTCGCCGTCGGTGTAGATCTCGTGTTGGCCGAGGTAGTACTCGTGGTCGACCTCGGGGAGGCCCTCTTCGGGCTCGACGAGGATCGACCCGAACATGCCGCTGCTGATGTGCTGGTCCATGTTCGGGATCGCACAGTGGTAGATGAACACCCCCGCGTAGTCGGCCGTGAAGCTGATCTGGGTCGGGTCGTCGCCGGGCGCGATCGTGGTCGCGTCGGCCCCGCCGCCGGGGCCGTAGACCGCGTGGAAGTCCATGTTGTGCGCGGCCGCGTTCAGGTCCTCGGGCACCTCGAACGTGAGGTTCACCCGGTCGCCCCGCCGCACGCGGATCATCGGCCCCGGCACCTGCCCCTCGAAGGTCATGTACTCGAACGTGACCCCCGGCTCGATCTCGGCCGTCTGCCGAACCGTCTCGATCGTGATGTCGTGTTCGCGGGGCTCGTTCCAGTCGACCGGCGCTGGAATATCGGTCGGGTCCCGCGCGATCCGATCGACGTCGACGTCTTTCGCCGCCGGCAGCCCCTCGTCCTCAGCCGCCGACTGGTCGGCTTCCGCGCTGTTCGCCCCCGTGTCGCCACCGAGACAACCGGCCACCGCCACCGCGCCGGTCGCCCCGATCGCCTGCATCGCCCGTCGTCGGGTGAGGTTGGATTGGGTCATTGGTCTTCTCCTCACTCGGTAGTAGGGGGGACATACGTTCAGGCGTGTCGATGATTCTCGGGTAGTGGTAAGCGATCTGATCGTTCCCCCTATATCGTGGGTGTTTAAGTACCACGTCGAATGCTGTACTTTTTCGGCCGAAATAGCGGCCCTAAGACGGATCAATGCGAGGGGGAAAGCGCCGACTGATATCGAATTATCGAGTTACCGATACGAGAGTAACCGCTCGACAATTGGGCAACCGTCAGAACGAACACGGGACCGCACGAACGACTGCACAATGAAACCGAGCGAACTCCGCGAGACGATACCGGCTCTCGAGTCCGGCGTCTACTGCAACTGGGGTGCCGGCGGACCGAGCCCGCGTCGGGTCGTCGAAGCGGCGGAATCGACGCTCGAGCACCACGCGTACGAGTCCCCCACGGGGGAGGGGATGTATCCCGCAGCGTTCGACGTCTACGACGAGGCGCGAGCGGCCGTCGCCGACCTGCTCGGGGCCGCGCCGAGCGAGATCGCGCTGACACAGAGCACGACCGACGGGATCAACCGGGTCGCGGGCGCGTTCGACTGGGACGAGGACGACGTCGTCGTCCGGACCGACCTCGAGCACTCCGCGGGTATCCTGCCGTGGCAGCGACTCGAGCGCGAGCACGGCGTCGAGGTGCGAGTCCTCGAGACCGAGGACGGGCGGCTCGATCTCGCGGACGTGAACGCCGCGGCCGACGCTGCGACCCTGTTCTGCGTGAGTTCGCTCACCTGGACGCACGGGACGCGACTGCCGATCGCGGACGTCGTCGAGATCGCCCACGACGCCGGGGCGTCGGTTCTCGTCGACGCCGTGCAGGCACCGGGACAGGTGCCGGTCGACGTCCGCGAGTGGAGTGCCGACTTCGTCGTCGGGGCGGGCCACAAGTGGCTGCTCGGCCCCTTCGGGGCGGGGTTCCTGTACGTCCGTGACGGCGTCGAAGCGGACCTCGTCCCCGCTGCGATCGGCTACCGGAGCGTGGAAGACGAGAACGAAAGCGACTACCGGTACGCGGCCGGTGCGCGACGGTTCGAGGTCGCCACCGCCAGCCCCGCACCCTACGCGGGGCTGACGGAGGCGATCGGGGTGCTCGAGGAAGTCGGGATCGACGCGGTTCAGCACCGGATAGAGACCCTCACCGACCGATTCAAAGCCGGGATTTCGGACGAGCGACTGCTGAGTCCTCGGGAGTACGACTCCGGACTGGTCACCATCGCCGCCGACGATCCCGAGGAGACCGTCGAGCGACTCGCTGAGCAGGGGATCGTCGTTCGACCTCTGCCGGCACCGGACGCGATCCGCGCGTCGATCCACGCGTTCAACGATCGGCAGGACGTGGACGCGCTGCTCGAGGCGCTGTAGCGGCTTCGAAAGCGAATGCCGGCGGATTGGCCGCGTCAGTCGGCGGCCATCCGTTCCTCGAGGGTCGCCCTGACGTCACCGTACCGTTCGAACCGGTCGGCACCGATGTAGTCGACGGTGTCCTGCAAGTACTGGGTGATCTGTTTGGCGATCGGTTTCCGCTCGTAGCCGTCGAACGGCTGGTCGTCGAAGGGCGGATCCGCCAGCAGTCGGTTCTCGACGTACGCCTCGATGCGCGGTTCGTAGACGTCCGCGACGATGTCGGGTTCGGCCTCGGCCAGTTGCTGGAGGATCCAGCGGCCGTTCTCGATGTGGCGCGTCTCGTCCTGGCGGACCTTGCCGATCGCAGCCTGGAACGACTCGAGGACGACGTCCCGTCCCATCTCCTCGGCTTTCAGTTCGATCATCTGGTCGAAGCTGAGGTAGCCGCCGCGGGCGAGCTGGGCCTCGACGATGCCCATATAGTTGAGATAGGCTTCACCGAGCGCGTAGACGAGTTCAGTCCGGTCGCCGCCGTCGATTGCGGCCGTGAGGTCGTCTGCGGTATCGTAGAGGTCGTCCGTGCTGTACCCCTGCTCCTGATAGCCGCCTTCGCGGTACGGGGCCGTGTCCTGGGTACCGAAAACTTCCTCGAAGTACCGGCTGAAGAAGTCGGTGTGCTTGGCCTCCTCGTAGACCTGCTGGGCCAGGTACATCTCCTCCTGGACCGTGTCGAACGGCATCTCCTCGTTCGGCAGGGCGTCCAGCGCCATCATGTACGGGGCGAGCGTTCGCGTGACGTCCTCCTCGCCGTCGTAAAACCCCGAACACGTCATGAGGAACCGCCGTTGTTCGGCCTCGGAGAACTGCGCCCAGTCCTCCCGGTCGCCCTCGAGGTCGTAGTCGTCCGGGTCCCACGTTCCCTCTCGCTTGCCCTTGCGGTAGAGTTCGTAGGACTTCTCGCGGTCGCCGTAGTCGATCGCCATGTGTTGGACCGACAACACTCTCCACAATGAAGGTTCGGGTGAGTATCACTAGCGTATCGGGCTCGAACGACGACCGCTCCGTCGGCCACATCACCCCGTTTCCCGTCCGGCCAGCTCCGTTATTCGGCTCCGGAATCGGCCGATTCGGCCGCCATCTCGACCATCGTCCGGCGTTCGTCGTCGAAGTACGCCGGTGCGTCGGCGTCGGCCTCGAACTCGACGACGCGGGTCAGCGCCTCCGCTTCGTCGACCGCGTTCGACGCGAGCTCCTCGGCCAGCTCGGTGTAGTCGGCGGCCAGCTCCTGAAACGCCTGCATCCGCGCCTGTTTGGCCTCCACGAGCAGCTGTTTCTCCTCGAGTTCCTCCTGCAGTTCCTCGATCGCCGCGACGTCGATCTCGCTCGCGTCGGGGACGTCCGCGGTCGACGGCGTTTCGGTCCCGGGAACCTCCTCCGGGAGCGTCTCGAGGCGCGATCGGATCTCGGCCATCTCCTGGTCGATCTCGTCGAGGAGTTCGTCGGCCTCCTCGCCCATCGTCTCGACGCTCCCCGAGAGCAGTCCGGCCTGCGTCCGGCAGTATTCGACGACATCGTCGACCGCGAGTGTCTCCGCGGCGTCCTCGCTCATGGGTGGCCTTCGGACTGCCGGCCGAAGTCACTTTGGTCCGATTACGGAAACCGGGTCGCGCGGGCGGTCTCGATCCGACGATCGTCTCGCTCAATACACCGAACGCAGGTATCGAGGAAACCGTCGCTCTGTCCGATACCGCGGAGCCATTCGGTGGGATACAGCGCTCGAGTTCGCGTCTGATGCCTTATTACGGACAGTCATTCACTATTTCGTACACCAGTCACTATACCGGTGGTTCGTGATAGGCGATGATACTGTGTCAGATCACACCGAGCGGGAGATCGTTCATCGTAAACTGGACACGGACGCCGAAAACCCGATTGTACCGCTCATAAACGCTATCGCAGACATTGAGAACAAGGACACGACCGAGTTGCCGGCGATGTATGATTGTGTGGATGGCATGCTCGACGAACTCTTTTCTAACCCACCTGCTCCGGACTCACAGATGGCGGTCGAATTCAGCTACGAAACGTATCGGATCACCGTCGAACAGGGCGGTAACGCGAAGTTCGTGAAGACGGAGTGATCGCTCCGTCACGAAGGGAGACGACGCGGGGAGCGCCCGCATTGTTCGGTGCGAACGTGTATCGGATAGCCGCGGTCACCGTTCCGATAGTCGGGCGAAACCGACTCGACGGTGCCGGGCCGTTACTTCTTGTGCGTGAAGATGACCGCCTGATCGTCCGCCGACCCCACGCACAGGTCCAGCTGTTTCGAGAGGTTGAGACTCGTCGGGTTCTCCTTGCACACGATGAGGTCGTCGAACCGCGCGTCACAGGCCGGACAGGACACTGCGACCGTGTTCTGGTAGCTCTTGATCGCCTGGTTTTCCTCACGGAGCGTCAGCGATGCCACGAGTTCCTCGAGGTCGATGTCGTCCATACGCACCCTTCTGACCCAGTACCCATAAAAACAGGCGACAGTAGCGGCCCGATCGGCGATGCGGACCGCCCGCCGAGCGTGTTCACCGGGTCGAACGAACCGATCGTTACGGGGCCGGTGAATGGCGCGGTGGTGCACCTCCGTGGTGACGTTTCCCAGACGGGCGACCCGACGCAGACTCGAGCGATCGACGACACCGCGGGCGACTCCGGTGTGAAGCGTCAACTTGCCCCATGACATTGGGCTTTCAGACTCGTTAAGTCCTTCCGGCCACTGACTCAGATACAATGAATCCGGAACCGTATCGACAGGAGAGACAGTCCCGATCCCCGATCGAACGATGAGCAAGGACTACATCGAAGTCCGCGGCGCGGAGGAGCACAACCTCAAGGACATCGACGTCACGATCCCGCGAGAGGCGTTTACCGTCGTCACCGGCCTCTCGGGCTCGGGGAAGTCCTCCCTGGCGTTCGAGACGGTCTACGCCGAGGGCCAGCGCCGCTACATCGAGAGCCTCTCCGCGTACGCCCGGAACTTCCTGGGGCAAATGGACAAGCCCCAGGTCGAGACCGTCGAGGGACTCTCGCCGGCGATCTCGATCGATCAGAAGAACGCCGCGAACAACCCGCGGTCGACCGTCGGGACGGTCACCGAGCTGCACGACTATCTGCGACTCCTCTACGCCCGCGTCGGCACGCCCCACTGTCCCGACTGTGGCCGCGAGGTCGGCGAGCAGAGCGCGCAAAACATGGTCGAGCGCATTCTCGAGCTCCCGGAGGGAACCAAGGCCAAACTGGCCGCACCCGTGGTCCGCGACCAGAAGGGCGCCTTCGAGGACCTCTTCGAGGAGCTCGTCTCGGAAGGCTACGCTCGCGTCGAGATCGACGGCGAGGAGTACGACCTCACGATGGACGATCCCGACCTCGACGAGAACTTCGACCACACCGTCGACGTGATCGTCGACCGCGTGAAGGTCAGCGCGGAGGACCGCCCGCGGATCATCGACAGCGTCGAGACGGCGCTCGACGAGGCCGAGGGCGTCCTGAAGGTGATCCTCCCGGACGCCTCCGAGGAAGTCGCCGCGGACCTCGGCGAGGAAGCCCGCCGGACCGGTGCGCTCGGCGAGGAGACCGAGGCAAACGACCGCTTCGTCGTCGAGTTCTCGAAGGACCTCGCCTGCACGCACTGCGGGATCGATATCCCCGAGATCGAAACCCGCTCCTTTTCGTTCAACTCGCCCCACGGCGCCTGTCCCGAGTGTGAGGGCCTGGGCGAGACCAAGGAAGTCGACGAGGCCCTCGTCCTCCAGGACGAGTCCAAGCCGCTCAAACACGTCTTCGAGCCCTGGAGCTACAACCGGTCGTACTACCAGACCCGGCTCGACGCCGTCGCGGAACACTTCGACGTCTCGCTGTCGACCCCCTTCGAGGAGCTCGAGGAAGACGTCCAGCGGGCGTTCCTCTACGGGACGGACGGCGAAGTGGTGTTCAAGCGAAGCACCAAGAACGGCACTCGCCGGAAACGGAAGCGCTTCGAGGGGGTCATTCCGAACCTCGAGCGGCGCTACCTCGAGACCGACTCGGACTCGACCCGCGAGCACATCGAGGACTACATGTCGGTCACGGAGTGTCCGGCCTGTGACGGGACCCGCCTGAAGCCCGCCAGCCGCGCGGTGCTGGTCGACGACAGTTCGATCACCGAGATCAACGCGATGAGCATCGGCGACGCCCGCGATCACTTCGAGGCGATGGAGGCCGATCTCACCGAGCGGGAGAAGGTGATCGCCGAGGAGATCCTCAAGGAGATCCGCGCCCGGCTCGGATTCATGTGCGAGGTGGGCCTCGACTACATCACGCTCGACCGCGAGGCCTCGACCCTATCGGGCGGCGAGAGCCAGCGGATCCGCCTCGCCACGCAGATCGGCTCCGGCCTCGTCGGCGTCCTCTACGTGCTCGACGAGCCCTCGATCGGGCTCCACCAGCGTGACAACGACCGACTGCTGGACACGCTCGAGGAGCTGCGCGACCTCGGGAACACCCTGCTCGTCGTCGAACACGACGAGGAGACGATGCGCCGCGCGGACAACGTCATCGACATGGGGCCCGGTCCCGGCAAGCGCGGCGGCGAGGTCGTCGCCAACGGCTCCGTCGAGGAGGTCACGGACACCGAGGGGTCCGTCACCGGCGACTACCTCTCGGGCCGGCGCCAGATTCCGGTGCCCGACGAGCGCCGCGACCCGGAGGGCGCGCTGACGATCCGCGGGGCGCGCCAGCACAACCTCAAGGATCTGGACGTCGACATCCCGATCGGCTGTTTCACCGCCATCACGGGCGTCTCCGGCTCCGGGAAGTCCACCCTCATGCACGAGGTGTTCTACAAGGGCCTCGCTCGCCAGATGAACGACAACACGAGCGTGATTCCGGGCGACCACGACGCCCTCGAGGGACTCGACCAGATCGAGACCGTCCGGCTGATCGACCAGTCGCCGATCGGCCGCACGCCCCGGTCGAACCCCGCGACGTACACCAGCGTCTTCGACTACATCCGGGAGCTGTTCGCGTCGACGAAGCTCGCGAAACAGCGGGGCTACGAGAAGGGACGGTTCTCCTTCAACGTCAAGGGCGGCCGCTGCGAGGAGTGTGGCGGTCAGGGAACGGTGAAGATCGAGATGAACTTCCTCAGCGACGTCTACGTCCCCTGCGAGGAGTGCGACGGCGCTCGCTACAACGACGCCACGCTCGACGTCACCTACAGGGGCGAGACCATCGCCGATGTCCTCGAGATGTCCGTCGAGGAGGCCTACGACTTCTTCGAGTCCTCGAGCCAGATCCGCCGGCGGCTCAAGCTCCTGAAGGACGTCGGCCTCGACTACATGACGCTCGGCCAGCCCTCGACGACGCTTTCGGGCGGGGAAGCCCAGCGGGTCAAGCTCGCCGAGGAACTCGGCAAGAAGGACTCGGGGGAGACGCTGTACCTGCTCGACGAACCGACGACCGGACTGCACAGCGAGGACGAGCGCAAGCTCATCGACGTGCTCCACCGGCTGACCGACAACGGCAACACCGTCGCCGTCATCGAGCACGAACTCGACCTCGTCAAGAACGCCGACCACATCATCGACCTCGGCCCCGAAGGCGGCGAGAACGGCGGCGAAATCGTCGCGACGGGCACGCCCGAAGACGTCGCCCGGCTCGAGGATTCCCACACCGGACGCTACCTTCGGGATCTGCTGCCGAAGATCGACCTCGAGGGCCCACGCGGCGAGCGCGTCGAGCCCGTGAGTGCGCCGATGGACGACGACTGATCGGCGGGGGTCGCGCGAACGACCGAGCCGCGGTCTCGCTCGAGTACCGGCGACGACCGTCCCGCTTCTCGCGGCGAGTGAGAACGACTAACTGCGATCCCGGAGAACCGTGCGAGCGATGAGCGGACTGAAACCCGTCGTTCGCCGCGGCTTCGCCGGTGGCGGCGTCGCCACGCTTCTGCTCGCAGGTCTCTTCGTGATCAGTGGCGGCTTTCGAAGCTCGACCACACTGGTACTGATCGGGTGGCTGACCGCCGTCGGTATCGCGTTGCTCCTCGCGGGCACTCGAGAACGAGTCGTCGTCGGCGGCCGAACCGTCGGCTGGCCTCGCCTCGCCGCGGTCGGGATCGGGATACTCGCCGTCGGCTCTGGGGGGTTCGGCCTCTCGCAGCTCCGGGGGTTCGCGGTCGCCAGCGGCCCGTGGCTGCTCACCGTCGCCGGGACGATCTTCGTCCTCGCATACTTCGCGTGGTTCGCCCTCGAGTGCTGGACCGGGGGCCGATACCTGGACGATGAGATGTTCGCCGTCGAGTAGCGGTTCGATCGCGTTTTTCCTCCGGTTCGATACGCGTCGGTAACGTGCCCGACCTTTTCAGCGCCGGCGTCGTCCGACCGATATGAGCGCTCGAGACCGGGAGCTCTCCACGACTGCAAACGGCGAGGAGAGCCAGTTGACCTACCAGAAGGTAACCGAGTCACCGATCAGGCGCTGGCTGATGCTCGACGGCCACCGGCTGGTGATCGCCGGGCTGTTGACGGGCGGTCTGTACGCCGCCGTCGTCGCGCTGTACGTCGCCGGGCTGTTCCCGGTGACCGACGCGGAAGCCGTGGTAACACTGTACGGCGCGCTCGTCGGCGGGACCCTGCCGTTCATCACGATCGTGCTGGCGATCAACCAGCTGGTGCTCTCCCAGGAACTGGGCTGGACGCCGGATCTCAGGACCCGGTTCGAGGGGATGACCGACTTCCAACGGGACGTCGAGGAACTAACTGGATCGGGCGTCAGTCCGGCGTCGCCGGCCGCCTTCCTGAACCTCATCGTCACGGCGACGGTCGACCGCGCGCGGCAGCTTCCCGGCGCGCTCGCGGCGGACGCCGAATCCCACAAACGGACCGAAATCGAGCGGTTCATCGAGACCTTCGAATCGGACGGTGAGACGGTCTCGGCTGCGCTCGAGGACGCCGAGTTCGGGACGTTCGAGGCGCTGTCGGCCGTGCTCGGCCACCATCAGGGGAACCATTACCACGCGGCGCGGACCTTCCGGGACGAGTGGAGTGAGGCCTTCGACGAGACGGAGCCCCTCGAGGACCTGGTCGAGTTGCTCGGCTACCTCGCGATCGCCCGGCAGACGTTCAAGACGCTGTACGTCCAGCACGAACTGGCCGTCCTCTCGCGGATGCTCCTCTACGTCGGCTTCCCCACGCTGGTCGGCGGCGGCCTGCTGCTCGTCTCCTACGGGCGGATCGCCGCCGCGGTCGCGAACGACTGGCTCCTGCTGGCGATCGCCGCCGCGGGCGTCGTGCTCGTCTTCCTCCCGTTCATGGTCCTGCTGAGCTACGCCCTCCGGATCGCGACCATCGCCGCGCGAACGGCGGATTTCGGTCCGTTCGTCCCGCGGGCCTCGAGCGAGTAGCGGTCGTCACTGGTGCCCTCGCTCGGTCAACGTGGTCCGGGAGAACGAGCCGGGAACACATCCAAGAGGACCGCCGTCCAACTGTGTGGTATGGGAGAACACGACAGTCGATCCGAGGAGCCGACGCCGATCGAGGAGGACCGGACCGACTCGTTCGACCTCGAGCACGCCGAGCGCGTCCAGATCGGCGTCACCCGCGGGGAAATCGGCCTCGAACTGGGACCGCCGCGGGACTATCCCGATCGCGCGGACGTTTCCGTTCGACCAGAGTCGGCGGACGGGCACCGGCTCGTGCTGAGCATCGACGCGATGGCGGGCGACCACGGCACGGCCCACGCGGACGTCGAGCTGACGCCGACGGAGAGCCGAGCCTTACGGGATCACCTCGACGAGACGGTTCGGTGGATGACCGAAGACGAGGGGTTCGAACCCGCCGCTGACGGTGACTCGAGCTAGGTCCATCGAGTACTCGTCGTCGGTGTTCAGTTTACGGCGAGAGGATCCGAGACAGTCACGGAAATTCGTGCCCCGCCGCTCTCGCTCTCTCCGACGGACACATCCCAGCCGTGGGCGTCGGCAATCTGCGCGACGATCGCGAGCCCGAAGCCGGTCCCGCTATCGGTGGTCGTGTAACCGAAGTCGAAGACGGACTCCCGCTGTGTCTCCGGAATGCCGGGGCCGTCGTCGGCAATGGCGAATCCGTCGTCCTCGAGGGAGACGGTGACGGTGAGGTCGCCGTCCCCGTGTTCGATCGCATTGCGAAAGAGATTCTCGAACAGGTGGAGAAGCCGATCCGGATCGCCGTCGACGGTTCGATCGGTGTCGACGACGAGTTCCGCGTCGCGGGTATCGACGTGAACCCACGCGTCGCGGGCGACGGTTTCGAGCGAGAGCCGTTCGGGTTCACCGATGGATTTCCCCTGCCGGGCGAGCGTGAGCACGTCCTCGATCATCGTCTCCATGCGGTCGAGCGAGTGTTCAATCTCGTCGAGGGAGTCAGTCGACCCGGTTTCGCGGACGACCTCGAGGTGCCCGCTGGCGACGTTGAGCGGATTTCGCAGATCATGGGAAATCACGGAGGCGAACTGTTCGAGTTGGTCGTTCGTCCGCTGGAGTTCGCGCTCTCGTTCCTTGCGCTCGGTGATGTCCCGTGCGTTGAGGACGATGCCCTCGACGTAGGAATTCTCGACGAGGTTTCGTACCACGACGTCGACGACGCGCCACTCGCCGGCGGCGTCGGGAAGTCGGTATTCGACTCGCGGCTGAGCATCGGGGTTGCACAGCGCCCGATCGAACGCCTCGCGGGCCGCCTGCGTATCCTCGTCGTGTATGTACTCGAAGGCGTCCTCGCCGACGATCGACTCGGGCGAGACGCCGAACAGCCGGGTGATCGACGGGCTCGCGAACGTGACCGTCCCATCGGGGTTCAGGACGAAGATGATATCCGTCGCGTTCTCGATCAGTTCCTGGTAACGCTTCTGTACGGCGTGTCGGTCCGTCACGTCGCGGAGGGTCAACAGCCGCCCGATTCGGTTCTCGTCTTTGGATAGCGTCGAGACGGTCGCGATCAGGAACCGGTCGTCATCGTCGGTCGTGACCGTGAGTTCGGTCTGAACGTGGCTCCCGTGCTCGTGCTCCGCGACGAGCGATTCGACCGCCGGGAGGACGGTGTCGACGTGATCGCCGATGATCTCGTCGCCGCGCTGGAAGATGGTGTGGGCGGCAGGGTTGAGATCGACGATCCGGTCGGCAGTGTCGAGGACGACGTATCCGTCACGCATGTTCTCGACGACCGAATCTCGAGCGATGGGGACGATGTCGAGGAATCTGAATTTGAATATCGCGTACCCGAAACAGAGGCCAGTGATCGCGAACGCGATCGGGGTTAGGTCGACCTGTCGCGGGAGAAGCGGATACGCCTCGAGGACGTAGAGAATACCGGCGACGATCGGGAATAGAGCCCCGAGAGACACCGCAAGCGTCTGTCGGCGGTAGAGTTCTTTCGACGTAAACGAGTATTTGACGAGCATCATCGTGGCAAATATCGACGAGGCCGAATTGTAGAGGAAGAACACGAGGAAGAGCGGTTGAAAGGAGCGATCAATATACAGGATGTCGCCGACCGGGTCGGGTTCTAGCGTCCAGAGCAGCCCGTGGTACCAGTTCGTCGATGCGAGGGCAGTTCCGATAAGCGGGACGATCGAGAGCAAGAGCACCGTCTTTCTCGTGACGAGGTGTTTTCGGCCGGTAAACGCGAGTGCGAAACAGAGGAGCCCTATCGCGGCCCCGAAATAGCCGAGGTAGAGCACCCCGAGGGCTGCCTGTTTGAGTTCGATCGCGGGCGTCGAAAGCTGAATAGCACGTGCTAGCGACCAGAGGGCCGAACTCGCCATCGTGGCGGTGAACGCGAGCAGCGTCTTGTCGAATCCGTTCGCCCGGCCGAGCCTGATCGAATAGCCGGCGAGCGTCAAGAGGACTGCTGCGCCGACGATAAACGGGACGGTATAGGGGGTGAACTGGAATAATGGGGAACTCATTGAATTGGCCTATGGAAGATACGTACAACAGAAACGGGAAGTGGGAAGGATGTTCCGGCCAATCCACGAAGCGATACTGAGCTACTGGGCGGTTTCACCACCGTTCAGTTTCGATCGACGTCCGGGAAGCCGCCCCGTCCCGCCGCCCTCGCGGGCGCACCGCTTCCTTCGTGCACTGACGAGACAGCAAACCCGTCTCGAGCGACAGTATGCGGTCCAGCGGTGGCTCTCGACCCATTCGCTTCCGAAAGAGGGTACGAGGTCCGAACCGCGAGAATTACTCCGGGGACGGCGTCTCTTCGCTCGAGAGGTACGACGCCAGATCGGACGTCGTCACCATCCCGATGACGCCCTCGTCCTCGTCGACGACGGGAACGTGATGGAAGCCGCGTTGGACCATCAGGTCAGCGACGTCGCGAATCCCGTCCTGTGCCGAGGCCGTCACGACGTCGGCGCTCATGTACTTGGAGACCGGCGTCTGATCTTTCGGCTTCTGTTCCGCGACGATCCGGACGAAGTCCGTCGTCGTCAGGATTCCCTGCAGCTGGTTGTCGTCGTCGGTGACGACGACCGAGCCGATCTCGTTGTCGAGCATTACCTGTCCCGCCGTCTCGACGAGCGTGTCCGGCGCCACCGTGTGCAGCGACGTGGACATGACTCGAGCCACGAAAATATCCTCCATACATCACAGTACTCGGGAGCCGTTATAATGATTATCGAACCCGATCCGTTCGAGACAGGACCCGAGGGTCCCGAGCACGCGACTACGTCGGCCCTCCGACCGAACGACGTCGGTCGTGACGGAGCGTCGAAACGGGTGTGCCGACGTTCGCGGGTCGAGCAATGGATTATCGTCTGTTTGGGCACATCTATCCAACGGTGCCCGTGAGACGGTCGTCCATTACGGGTACGGAAATAACGAGCAGGGTTGGAGCAGGGCTGCAAAGTGGGAAGGAACGGAGAGGTGTGGTCCGCTTCTGCCGGCAACACGGAACGGCCACGCCCTCCCCAGCCGATTCACTCGCTCACTACGTTCGCTCACTCATCCCTCGCACAGCGTCGTCGACCGCCCTCGATAGCACTCGGGCGGCCGACAGCGCGCGCCACCGCATATCGGTGGTCAGTCCGGGACGAGACGTCTCTCGCTCGTCTTGAGGCTACAGACCGCTCCTCGCGAGAGACGTTTGACAGCGTGGATTCGGCTCCGACTCAGCAGTCAGTAGCCCAGCGAGAGGACGGCGTTCGTGACGATGATCACCAGCGAGAGCGCCATGATCCCCGAGAGCAGCCCGAACGCGACGGCCCAGCCGAAGAGATCGGCGGCCGAGCCGACGGCGACGCTGCCGGTCGCGCCGAGGGTCATGTAGACGGTCCGGACGAGTCCGAAGCCGAGGCCGCGCTCGGAGTCGGAGAGGACGTCCATGAACCGCGACTGCAGCGGAGCACCCCAGGTCATCGCGATGCCGACGCAGACGACGCCGGCGACGGCCGCCGGGAGCTCCCGACCGCCGACTAGCACCGCGAAGCCGACCACTCCCGACGACATCGTGATCGCGGCGGCGGCGTCGCGCGAGTAGCGGTCGGACAACGCGCCGATCAGCGGCTGAACGCCCCCATTGACGAGGAAGTACAGCGAGAACAGGAGCCCGGCCGTCGTTCCCGGGAGTTCGTAGCCGACCTCGAGGAAGGTCGGGAGGAACGACGCCGTCGCCTGCCAGGTGAACGCGCCCATCGCACAGAGCGCGGTCGTGTAGGTCACGCTGGGACGGGTCAGCAACCGAGAGAGGAGGGAGGGATCGATCTGGTCACGCATCCGTCGCTCGGGATAGCGCGGCTCCGTCGGCCGGGTTCGGAGGAAAAAGACGAGGACGATCGGAACCCCGACCGCCGTCCCGACGGCGATGGCCGCGCGCCAGCCGTACCGGTCGGCGGCGAGGGCAGCGAGTATCGGCGCGGCGAGGCCGGCGATCGGCGCGCCGGAGACGTGAATCCCGATCGCGCGTCCCGTCCGGTCGAACAGGCGGGTGAGCAGCGTCGTCGCGACGCTGTAGTGGAGTCCGGCCGCACCGCCGAGGACGATCGCGAAGAGCAAGAACGCGACGTAGGTCGGGGACACCGCGAGGAAGGCGCTCGCGACCGCCGTTCCGCCGATCGCGGCCAGAATAATCGCCCGTTCGCCGAATCGATCGCCGAGCAGTCCGCTCGGAAACTGCGAGAGCGCGTAGGCGGCCCACATGCCCGTCAGCGCCAGCCCGACCGCGCCGGTACTGACCGAAAACGTCTCGCCGATGTCGGGAACGACCGGGCTGATCACCAGTCGGGCGGTCACCGTCACGAAGAACGCGCAGGTACAGAGAACGAGAACCGTATTCCTGTACGACCAGTTCACTTACGGGTCGTTCGGGCACCGTCCGAAAAGCGGTTTCGATAGCGGTCGTCCGCGACGGTTACGGAACCGACAGCACGCGATCCCCGACCGATCCTCGAAACGACGCACTCCGGGTGTCGAGCGGAGCGACCGATCGGTCGCACGCTGTGCCCACATTTAAATAGCAATTGCGTCATACTCGGTGACGTACAACCGATGGCGTCTCCCTCGCCCGCGCTCGACGGAACCTGTAAGCTCCTCCCCGCTCCCGCGCCCAGCACCGACGTCTTCGCGACCGTCGCCGCCGAGTACGCCGCCCTCGCCGCGGAACACGGGCCGCGGAACGTGCTGGTCCTGAAGCGGCATCCGGCTGGCCTCGAGTCGCTGACCGAGGCCCTAGCCGACGTCGAGCAGGCGGACGGCGGCCCCAGCTCGCCCCGGATCGAGTCCGTTCCGGAACACGCGTCGAAGACCATCGAGGAGTTCGATCCGACGCTGGACCGCCTCGAGTACGAGGAACGGATCGAGCTCATCTCGCTGGTGATCGACGGCGCGAGCCGGTCGGTGCCCGAGTATCTCGAGCGCGCCGGCGCCCACGAGAGTTTCTCGCGGGACGTCGGCCAGCTGCTGCTCGAGGCGACCCGACAGCGGATTCGCCTCGACGACCTCGCGGCCGACGTCCACGACTGTCTGGCCTTCCTGTACGCGATGAACGACCGGTTTCACGGCGAAATCGACGATCGCGGCTACGTCGAACGGGCGGACGTGATCCCGCGAGCGGTCGACCTGCTCGAAGCGGACGCGGACGGCCTCCGAGCCCGCGTGACAGCCTCCTTCGACGCCGTCCTCGCCGTCGAGTTCGAGGAGTACCGCGACCTCGACCGCCGGTATCTCGGGGCGCTCACGGGCGAGGCCGACCTCGTCTGTCTGGGCGAGCGCCACGCGAGCGTCGAGCGGACGCGCGTCGAGCCGGGTCCGATCGAGGAGGTGGCGACTGACGCGGGCCTCGAGGTCGAATCCCTCGATCCCGCATCCGGCGACGAAACCGCGGAAACGCCGCCACATCGGGCTATCACGCGATTCCTCGCCGCGGGCGAGTCCCCGGACCGAACCGACGGCTCCAGAGACGACGCCGACGCAGCGAACGCGAATCCGACGGGCACCGCTCGACGCATCCGCACCGAAACCGCCCGCGAGCAGGTCCGAGCGGTCGCGACCGAAATCCAGTCGCTGTCCGACCGCCGCGACTGGTCCTACGACGAGTTCGCCGTCGCCGTCCCGCGAATCGAGCGGGTTCCCGAGACCAGACGACGACTCCGCGACGCCGGCGTCCCCACGGCGACGATCGGCACGCCCTCGCTGGCAGAGGACCCGGCGGTGAACGAACTCTATGCGGTCGCGACGCTCCAGTGCGAACGCGAGCGCGACGGCGACGCCCTCACGAAGATCGACGCCGCCGATGCCATTCGAGACCACCGAGCGTCGAGCGATCCGCGGGACGTCTCGCTGAACCGACTTCGGGCTCGAGTCCCGGACTTCTCGCCCGACCTGCTGACCGAAACCGCCGGCTCGAGCGTCCGTCGATCGCTCGAGCGCTGGATCCGGCGAACGAACCTGAAGGAACGAATCGCCGGGGAGGAGGACTGGATCGACGCCCGCGAACAGTACGCGGGCGTTCGGCGCGTCCTCGAGATCGCGCGATTCGTCGAGGAGACGGACCTCGTGGGGCCGGACTGGCAGGGCCTGCGCCGGATGCTCCGGCGGACGATCCAGTACGACGCGCCGTACGTCCACGCGGTCGAAACGCGGCCGCCGACCGGCGGCGTCACCGTCTGTGCCGTCGACGACCTGAAGTACGACTCCCGCAACGCCGTCTTCCTGCTGGACCTGATCGACGAGACCTACCCGGGCGAGCAGTTCCTCACGCAGCTCTTTCCGAGCGCGTGGCTCCGCGAGATGGGGGCGTATCCCGCGGTCACCGATCCGTCGATCGCGGATATCACGGGGACGTTCGAGACGGTCGACGCGGCTGCCGTCGGCGACCCCTTCGAGACCTACCACGCCCAGCGGGCCCGCCGTCGCCTCGCGCTCGCCGCTCGAGCGGCCGAACGCACCCTCTACTGTTGTTCGTACGAACGGGGATCCGGCGGTCTGCGCCGGACCTACGACGAATCGCGCTACCTGAAGCTCGTGGAATCGACGCCCGGATTGGGCTTCGAAGACGTCGATGCGACGGCCGGCGCGGCGATCCACGGCGAGACGAACGCGCTCGAGGCGCTGCTGGCCCAGCCCCGCGGCGAACTCGAGCGGGTGCTCCGGGAGGCCAGCACCGGCGGCGAGGCCGATCTCGGGGAGACCGAAGCCCTCTTCGAGGAGATCGCGGTCGTGCTCGAAGCGGGCGATATCGACGACGAACTCGCCGACGCGGTCCGCTCGCAGTTCGAGTTCGCCGCGGGCGAGGTGGTTCGCGATGAGTGACGGCGCGGCGACACCACGCCTCGCCGTCGACGGCCTTCGAACGGCGCTTCACTGTCCGCGGCGGTACGAATTCGCTCACGTCCACGGGCTCGACGGCAGCGACGACGACAGCGCCGTCGAGGACCGCGTCGCCCTCCTGCGGAGCGCTATTTGCGACGCGCTCCGGAGCGGCGAGACGGACCGCGAGTCGCTCGGCGACGCTGCGCGCGATCGCCTCGCGACGCTGTGGTCGGAGTACGACGAATCCTTCCACTCCGTTACTCAGCGCCGCCACGAGCGACGCGTCCTCGAGGCGACGCTGGACGCCTACCTCGATCGAGTCGGCACCGACCACGCCGCGGGGGTCGAGCGACTCGACGCCGATGCGGTCGGCGGCGAACTGATCGGACCGGAGCTGCCGCTCTCGAGTACGGTCGAGCTCCCGGAGCGGGACGAAGGAACCGAGCCCGCACTCGAGAGGGAGGCGAAGGCGGTGACGATCGACGCGACGGTCGACTACGTCTGCGGCGACGGCTCGTCGCTCGTCGGCGTCCGGTTCGTGCCGACGCTCGCACCGCTCGGCCGCCTGCGGTACCGTTCGGAGTGGGAGGGCGACGTCGCCGACCTCTTCACCGACCACTTCGACGGCGATTCGGACGCGTTCGAGCCGGATCCGATCGGCTCGCTCTTCGAAACTGCGGTCGTCCTCGACGGGCTCCGCGACCTCCGGGACCGCCTCGAGCTCGGCGACCGGACCTGTCGCTACGTCCAGATTCCGCTGGCCGATCGCTCGGGGACGGCGGTGAACTGGGTCCGGGATACCGTCGAAACGAGCCTCGAGGGCGTCGATCTCACCGACGTCTACGTCGATCACCACACCTACGGCATGACGCACGATCATCGAAACGAAACCGTCGACGACCGGCTCGCGCGGGTCGCTTCGGGCCTGATTTCCGGCCCGTTCGACCCGTCCGACCGATGGGATCGGATCGCGGAACACGCCTGTCCGACCTGTGACTACACCGTCTGCTGTCAGGACTACATCGCCGGGGAGGTGCGGTTCGATGGGTGACGAATCGCGGCGGGACGGCGGGCGGGAACTCGAGCCGGGAGCCGATCCGGACGCGGACGCGTTCGACACGGCGGCGACCGCCGGTCTCGCGTCGGCCGACGAGATCGAGCCGAAAGGCAACCAGAAGGCGGTCATCGACAGCCGAGCGGCCTGTACGTCCGTCGACGCGGGTGCCGGCACCGGGAAGACGACGACGATGCTCGTCCGGATCGAGCGCGCCATCGAACGGGGCGAGGTCGATCCCGAGGACGTGCTCGTGTTGACGTTCGCGAACGAAGCCGCCGCGAGCATCCGAACGGCGGTCGCAGAGCGGCTCGATCCCGACGCGGCGGCGGCGATCGACGTCTACACCTACCACTCCTTCTGTTACCGGCTCGTCCGCGAGTACGCCTACTACCTCGGCTACTCGCCCGAGTTCGACGTCGTGACCGAACGAGACCGCCGTCGGATCATCGGCCGCCTGCTCGCAGAGAACGACTACGACTTCGCGGCCGCGTCGACCCGCAACGACGGCTCGCCGACCGATCTCGTCGACGCGGTCGATCAGTTCGTTCAGGCGATGAGCCAGGAAGACATCACGCCCGACGACCTGCAGTCGGGGCTGCCGCCGGTTCGCACCCTCGAGCTGTGCAACGAGTTCGTTCTGTGGCTTGAGCGGACCGCCGGTGAGGACCTGTCCTTCGATAACGAGGCGCTGCGATATTTCAATCGGGAGTCGTACCTCGAGACGGCCCGGGAGTCGCTGGTCGATTACGGGAAGCTCGTCTCCTACTGTCGCGAGAAGATCGCGGAAGCGCCGGACGCGTTCCGCGAGGACGAGCTGGTCCGAGACATCGATCGCTACCTCCGGGTGCTCCAGGAGTGCGTCACGAACACGATCGAAGCGCTGTCGCTGGACGACCGGACGACGAAACACCTGCCGCGGGCCCTGTTCGGCAACGAAATCTGGGGCACCGCCACGAGCCGGATCGAACAGACGCCCTTCGGTCGGCTGAAACACTACGTCGAGTTCCTCCGGCTGGCCCGCCACTACGCCGACGTCTACGCCGACTATCACGACCACCTCGAGGCCGAGCGGACGATGGACTTCGACGGGCTGGTGCGGACGGCGACCGGGTTACTGGACGAGGACGGAGTCGCCAGCGAAATCACGGACCAGTGGACGCAGGTCTACTGCGACGAGTTCCAGGACACCGACGCGACCCAGTTCTCGCTGCTCACCGAACTCACGGACGGCCCCGACCGGCCGGACCTGCTCGCGATCGGCGACAAGGATCAGGCGATCTACGGCTGGCGCGGGACCGACCGCGAGGGGCTGGATCGGCTGGCCGACGCCTACGACGACCACGAGGCGATCGAACTCGAGCTCAACTTCCGCTCGCGACAGGAGATCCTGGACCTGACCAACGCCTGCGACTACGGGCCGCAGTCGTCGAAAACGCTGCGAGAGGACGGTCGGACGGCCGGCACCTACGACGAGGAGGAGCCGCCGGATCGCGTCGTCAAAGTCGAGAGCGAGGCGGTCCCCCAGTCGACGTCCGAACAGGTCGCGACGACGGTCTCGCGGCTGCTCAACGGCGAGGCCGAAAACGTTCCCCGGCGGTCGCTGGGCGACATCGCGGTCATCGTCCGGACCAACCGCCACGCACAGGCGGTCGCGGCGGACCTGCGGGACCTGCAGATCCCCTACGAAATATCGGGATCGCCACGCGGCGAGATCGCACCGGGGATTCGGACGGTGCTGTCGTATCTCCGAGTACTCGTCGACCCGGACGCGGACGCCCATCTCCGCCGCGTGTTGCTCTATCGCTACCGGCTCACCGAGGGGGACCTCGCGACGCTCCAGCGGCTCGACGGCTCGCTGTACGACGCCGTAACGGACGCCGATCCGGCTGCGCTCGAGCTCGAGCAGCCCGGCCGGGTCGAGACGGTCCGAAATCACCTCGCGGAACTCGAACGCGTTCGGGACGTCTACCCGCTCTCGGGCGTTATTCGTCGGTTCCGGGAACTCACCCGGATCGAGTGGTTTTGCTCGAGCGAGGAGCGCGCTCAGTTCGACCGGCTCGAGCGGTTCGTCGAGGCGTACAACTCCGACGGCGTCGTCCAGTCGCTGTCGGCCGAGTTCGTCGAGGCGTTGGAACAGACCCTCCGGAGCGGAGGGAGCGACCGGACTCGCGGGACGCGATCCGCGGACAGCGTCGATATCATGACGGTCCACCAGGCCAAAGGCCTCGAGTTCGACACGGTTCTCGTCCCCTACCTCTCGGACGAGGAGTGGTGCGTCGACGGGGATTACGTCGAACGGGCCCGGTACCGACTGCTGGCTGCGACGCTCGACGACGAGATCGAGTCGCCGTTGCTCGCCGACCTCGCCGCCGAACGGGTCGGCGAGGAGTGGCGGGTGCTCCACGTGGCGCTCACGCGGGCCGAGAACCACCTGTTCGTGTTCGGCTCCGAGTACGAATACGACGGCGCGGACGACGAACTCGCGGCGTCGACGGCCGAGGCCTGCCTCGCGAGCGACATCGAGTGGTCGGTGACCGGTCAGCGAATGGACCTCTGGTCGTCGCTGACCGAGAGTTTCGAGCACGTCAGGGAGACGTATCCCGAAACGGTGGTCGATCGGACGGACGAGATCGCCGCCTCGGCCGGCGAGAGTCCGGGCACGATCACCTACTACGCCGACTACGAGGATCGGCCCGTCGAGCCCCTCGAGACGCGCGAGGCGATCGAGACGGTCCACCGGCTGGGCCGGCTGCTCCGGAACGGCACGCTGTTGCCGGCCGCCGATGCCGCGAGCGCGGGGGTTCCCAAGGACGAATCCGACGATCGAGCGGGGACAGCGACGCGGGTTCCCAGCGGCCGTCGCTCCTCCGCGCTGGCGACTGAGACGGTCCGGTTCCCCGTCGAGACGCTCGCGACTGCGACCGAACTCCCCGTCGCGATGCGCCACAGCTACTCCGCGATGGACACCCACGACACCTGCGCCCGAAAACACTACCTCGATCACGTCGTTCGGGCGATCGACGATCCGCTCGAGTCGATGGAGGCGGACGGGACGGACGTGGCGGGCGCGTCGACACCCGACGACTCGGCGTCGCGAATCGTCGGCACGGTCTTCCACGACGTCGCCGAGGAGGCCTTCCACCGCGAGTACGGGACCCGAGAGGCGTGGCGCGAGGCCGCCCTGCGCCAGCTCACCGCACGCGACTTGCTCGCACACCGCGAGGGTGTCCTCGCCTGCATCGACCGCTACTTCGAAGCGAGCGCACCCGGGGTCGATCGGCCGGTCGCCGAGTTGGACGCCGTCGCCGCGGAGTTGCCGTTCTCCCTCTCGGACGTGGCCGGCGTGACGGGAGACGTCGTCGGCTACGTCGACTCGATCAGGCGGCTCCCGGACGGCGGGCTCGCGGTCCTCGACTACAAGGCCACCGCGGGCCGGATCGACCCAGAAGACGCCGTCCAGCTGTCGCTCTACCTGCGAGCCTGCGAGGACCGGTTCGAGGAGCCGATCGCGGCCGTCGGCTACGTCTACGTCGGCGACGTCGACGGCCCTCGCGTCGACCTCCTCGAGCCGGACGAGCTCCCGTCGTGGGACTCGGTGCTCGAGACGCTCGCGGCGGTCGACGAGCCGTCGTTCGCGGAGACGACGCCGGGCGACCACTGCGAGTACTGTCCGCATCGATCGCTCGGGTGTGGACCGGAGGAGTACTCGCCCGAGGGCGACGCGGCGGGTGACGACTGACGGAGATCCGAACTCGGGGCAGGCGGAGGGATGCGTCCCGCTCCGTACGGATTGAGTCACGGAGGAACGGACGACGAGCGAGACGGCTGCGAAACCCGGACTTCGACGACACCTACGACTCCCAGGCGAACCGGTCCGGATCGCGTGCCGCCAGCGCCGTCCGGACCGCGGCGACGTTCTCGGGGACGTCGTGGACGCGGACGAGGTCCGCCCCGCGGTCGGCCGCGAGGGCGCTCGCCGCGACGGTCGCCTCGAGTCGCTCGCCGCCATCGCGGCCGACTTGTGCGAACATTGACTTGTGAGAGTGGCCGAAGAGGACCGGACAGCCCAGCGCGTGGAGCTCGTCGATCCGGTCGAGGAGCTCGAAGTTCTCGCTGGCTGACTTGCCGAACCCGATGCCGGGGTCGACGATGATCTGGCTCCGGTCGAGCCCGGCCTTCTGGGCCAGCAGGATGCGTTCGGAGAGCTGGTCGATCACGTCCGCGACGACGTCGTCGTACTCGATATCGCGGTCGGGCACGACCGGCGCGTCGATGCTGTGCATCACCACCAGCCCGGCGTCGTGCTCGGCGGCGACGAACCGCATCTCGGGATCCTCGAGCCCCGAGACGTCGTTGATGATATCGGCCCCTGCCTCGAGCGCGGCGTCGGCGACGGCGGCTCTGCGCGTGTCGACCGAAATCAGCGCGTCGAGGTCGGCGATCCGTTCGATGACCGGAACCACGCGGTCGAGTTCCTCCTCGACCGAGACCGGGTCCGCCCCGGGCCGGGTCGATTCCCCGCCGACGTCGATCACGTCGGCGTCCGCCTCGACCATCGCCTCCGCCCGGGCCACCGCGTCCTCGAGAGCGTCGTACTCGCCGCCGTCGTGGAAGCTGTCCGGCGTGACGTTCAGAATCCCCATCACGGCCGTCCGGTCGGTCCAGGGGTAGTCCGGGCCGCTCGAGTCGGCGGCCGTCCAGCCGGGAGCGGCGGACGGACCGGCGGATCGATCGGGCGCGTCCGGACTCACGTCCGTCCCGTCGCCGTCGGCGCTCGATTCGTCGCCGATGGTACCTCCGTCGTCGGTATCGAGCGCGAGCGTGTCCCGCAACGCCCGAGCGACGTCCGCGAGTCCGTCCGGTCGGGACCGATCGTCGAGGGCCTCGACGAGCGCGTCGAACTGGGCCCGGGTTCCCATCAGAACGACGTCGACCGTTTCCTCGTCGCGCTCGAGCCCGGAGAGAGCACACTCACCGCCGAGGCGCAGCAGTTCCTCCTTCACCACGGTCGCCTGCGGGTCTCGGAGCGTCGTTCTGACGACCCGATGGACGGCGTCGCCGTCCAGTCGCTCGACGTCGTCCGCGGCGACGTTGGCCTCCTCGAGCGCGTCGCGGGCGTCCGAGAGGTCGCGGATGTGCTTCGGGACGTCGGTGCGAGTCCACCGCGACCGGGCCTCCGCGACCGCGTACAGCGAGCCGGTGACGAGCACGCAATCGTCGCTCCCGGCGTCCGCGAGGGCGGTGGCGAGGGCGTCCTGCACCGCGGCCTCGGTGCGGACCGTTCCCGCGCCGGCGTCGGTGAAGACTTCTGCGAGGACGTCCCGATCCTCGGCGCGTTCGAGGCCCGGTTCGGTCGCGAGGACGGTGTCAGGGGTCGGCAGCATCGCCGCCATTTCGCGGTGGTCCTTGTCGTGCATCGCGCCGATGACGAGGTGGAGACGGTCGTAGTCGTACGTCTCGAGCGTCTCGGCGAGGCCCTCGCAGGCACCCGGGTTGTGTGCACCGTCCAACACGACCAGCGGCTCGGTGTCGAGCACCTCGAAGCGGCCCGGCCAGTGAGCGCTGCGCAACCCGCGTTCGAGGTCCGCGTCCGAAACGTCGCCGACCTGTCGGGCGAGGACGGCCGCGATGCCGGCGTTTTCGGCCTGGTGTTCGCCCAGCAGCGGGATCCGCGTCTCGAGGTCCCAGCCGTCGGCGTCGATCGAGACGGCGGCCTCGGTGTGGTTCGTCCGTCCGTCGTAGGCGACTCGTACCGCCGGCTGCGACCCGTCGGCGTCCCCCTCGTCCGTCCGGGTTCCGACAGTTACCACGTCGCCGGCGACGTCGCGGATCGCCTCGAGCGCGCTTCCGGTGACGCCCGTCACGAGCGGTGCGTCAGCGGGGGCGACGTGGGCCTTGTCGCAGGCGATCTCCTCGACGGTGTCGCCGAGAATCCCCGTGTGCTCGAGGGTCACGCTCGTCACCGCGCTGGCAACCGGATCGACGACGCTCGTGGCGTCGTACTTGCCGCCGATGCCGACCTCGAGGACGGCGACGTCGACGTCCTCGCGGCCGAACTGCCACAGCGCCATCCCGGTCATCGTCTCGAAGAAGGTCGGGGATTCCCCGTCTGCACCGCGCTCCGTCACGTACTCTCGAGCGGCCGCGACGTACTCGCAGACCGCCCCTCGCGGAATCTTCCGGCCGTCGACGCGGATCCGCTCGCGGAGGTCGTCGAGATGCGGCGAGGTGTAGAGGCCGACGGAGTAGCCGGCCTCCCGCAGGGTCCGCTCGAGCATTCGAGCCGTGCTCCCCTTGCCGTTGGAGCCGGCGATCTGGACGAAGTCGACGTCCTCGTGGGGGTCCTCGAGGTGGGCCAGCAGCCGGGCCGTCGACTCCGTACCCGGCTTCGGGCGGAACCGCCGCAGATCGAAAAGGAAGTCCGCCGCCTCGTGATACTCCATATGGGTATCAGAGTGGCCGATCGTTTTAGAGTATTCCGTTCCGTTTCGTTTCCCTCGCTCGCCCGGTCGCGTACCGCCGCCGTCCGTCGGCGACGCCCTATATGTTCGGGAGAACACCGACCACGTCGGAGCCCGTCGGTTCGATCACGCCTTTAGGCGAACCTAAATCGCCCGAAGGAGACCACCCATGCCAGCAACCGATTTCGACACCGACCGAGCGTACGACGAGGATAGATTCGGCACGCGGCCCGTGTTCCGAAGCGACCGCATGAAGGTCGTTCTCGGCTACTTCGAGCCGGGGCAGTTCATCCCGGTCCACGCACCCGACAGCGACGTCGCGATCTGCGTCCGCTCCGGGACCGGCGTCGTTCGCGAGGGCGAGACGGAGCACATCGTCGGTCCCGACGACGTCGTCGTGGTCGAAGCCGGCGTCGACCGGGGGATCCGGGCCGACGAAGCGGAGCGGCTCGAGGCCCTGCTCACGACCAGCCCGCCGCCGACCGACGCCGAACACGAACCGGTTCGGGACGGACTCGAGCGCGGCGTCTTCGATCCCTGAGCCGGCGATTCGATCGCGCCCGTGTCTCGGCCGGCTCTCGAGAACGATATCGGCACTCGACGTCCAGCGCGTGACCAGCCATCGATAGCTAACAGACTGCAAAACCGACACGCCGTCTATCCGAAACGGCCACACCGGTTTCTGGGGGACTCGAGGACGCAATCGACGAATATCACGCACCCTGCAGTCCGCTCGGTGGCCGGAAGTACAGCCCGTCGAACAAGGCGATAGCCGCGATGGCGACACCGCCGAGAAGCGTCGTCTGGGCGGAGAGATCGAGGAAATAACCGGCGAGCCAGGCGACGGCGAAGGCCGCCGGAATCAGACCGAGCAGGAGATCGTATCGGTCGATCGTCGACAGGCGATCGGCGACTCGCGCAACCGTCTCGATTCCAGTGACGTCTCTCCGGATCATCGATTCTCACCTCCGGACGTGCGTATGATCGCGATCCACTAAAATATAGTGGAATCAAGGGCCACAGAAGAGAGCTACGTTCCGTTCGAGCGTTTTCAGACGGTTTCGTCGAACACGGCGTCGTGGTCTTCGATCTCGTCCGTGGCGTTCGGAACCGGTTCGACCGACCAGTGGAACTCGACGGAGCTCTCACTCCGTGGCGCGTTCCGTCGCCAGCCCGTCCTCGCCGGGGTCGCGGGTGATCTCGAGGAAGGCGTCCTCCAAGCTGCGGGCGTCGCCGGTTTCGGCGCGGGATTTGAGCGTCTCGGGGTCGCCCTCGGCGACGAGTTCGCCGTCGTGGAGGACGCCGATCTCGTCGGCCAGTTCGTCGACGACGGGGAGGATGTGCGTCGAGAGGAAGATCGTCATCTCCCGATCCGCGAGGTCGGCGATGGTGTCGCGCATCGTCCGGGCGGCGCGGGGATCGAGCCCGCTCGTGGGTTCGTCGAGGAAGGCCACGTCGGGTTCGTGCAGGACCGCCTGAATGACGCCGACTTTCTGGCGCATCCCCTTCGAATAGTCCTCGATGCGCTTGTTCGCGTCCTCGAGCAGGTCGAAGCGCTCGAGCAGCGAGTCGATGCGCTCGCCGGCCGCGTCGTCGGGCATGTCCCGCAGGCCGGCGGCGTACTCGAGCTGTTCCCGACCGGAGAGCTCGTCGTAGACCGGCGGGTCCTCGGGCAGGTACCCGATGTGCGGGGTGACCGACTCGCGGTCCGCGATCGAGTGACCCGCGACGCGGGCAGTCCCGGCAGTCGGCCTCGTCAGCGTCGTCAGCATTCGCATCGTGGTCGTCTTCCCCGCGCCGTTCGGCCCGAGGAACCCGTAGACCGTGCCGCGCTCGACGGCCATCGTCAGGTCCGAGACGGCGGTCGTCTCGCCGTAGCGTTTGGTCAGTCCGTCGGTTTCGATGGCGGGGGCGTCGACAGGGCTCATGGGGTCTCCTTCGATCGATTCCAAGTAAAGGTATGTCATTTTTGTATCTCATTTCGACGCCTCTCGCGGTGAGACCGCTTTCGACAGGTCGGAACGAATGACAGACATCCAAACAGTTTACTGGCAGCGTACCGCGGATCCGAGTATGCACCCCGTCTCCCACGACATCTCGCGACCGAACGGCGGTGATCGGTAGTGACGCGCGTTCCGATCGCTGCCGGCATCGCCGGAACGGAGGTTCGGCGGACGGCTCGAGCGGTCGCCGGGAACCGGACCAAGCTCCTCCTGATGGCGGTAGCCGGGCTGTTCATGCTCGGCCCGGTCACCGCGGTCGGCCTGCTCGTGGTTCCGGAACTGGGTGAACGGGCCGCCGCAGGGGCGCTCGCTCCGGACGTCGCGACGACGGTAACGGAGATCGCTACAGGCGGCGTCGCACTGTTCTGGGTGTTTCTCGTCGTCATGGCAGTCATGCGGACGGTAACGGCGGTCGCGAACGTGGACGAACCCGCCTTCATCCTGTTGTCCGCGTCGGTTCGGAACACCGTCGTCGGCGTCGTGGCCGCGGAAATCGCGTTCTTCGCCCTCTGGCTCGCGGTGCCGACGGTACTCGTCGCCGCCGCGTTCGCGTACGGTGCGGGGACCGTGCTCCCCGTGATCGTCGCACCGCTGCTGATCGGGCTGGTCCTGTCTACCGCCGTTCCCGTCGGATTCACCGTCGGCGTCTGGATCCGCCACCTGATCACCGTCTACGAGCCGATCGCCCGGTATCGAACGGTGCTGTTCGCCGCGTTCTGGCTCGCGTACTTCGGTGCGATCGCGACCGGACGGCTCGACGCGATCACGGGGACGCTGTTTTCCGCGTTACAGGCCAGCCCGCTCGGTTGGCCCGGCCACCTCCTGTTGCTCGGGATTCCCGGTATCGATCCGTCGCCGACCGGAATCGCGGGCGCGGTCGTCGGCTCGGCGCTCGTCACCGGGCTCGCGATGGCAGTCGGAATCCCGTCCGCGAGACGCCACTGGTTCGCGGACCCGGCGCGCACCGACGACGAGGAACTCGACGAGGAGACCTCGTCCGATCGACTGAGCGGCCTCCTCTCGGGGAGGGTCTCGCGACCGGTCCGGACGGTAACGGTAACGGCGATTCGGCGGAGCAAACGCGCCCCGATCCGACTCGCGTACGTCGGCTACCCGCTGTTCGGCGCGCTCGGATTCGTCCAGCAGATCATCGAACTGGGGACGATACCCCCGTTCATGGCCGCGGTGTTCTCCCTGTACGTCGTCTGGGCGGCCGGTGCCCTGTTCACGCTCAACCCCCTCGGCGATCTCGGACCCGCCCTCCCCGCCGTCGTGACGTCCTCGATCACCGGCCGACAGGCGATTCGCGGTCGACTACTGGCCGGCGCGCTGATCGGCCTCCCGTTCGCACTCGTCCTCCCGCTCGTCATGGGGCTCGTCAGCCCGCTCTCGCTCGAGCGGACCGCCGCCCTCGCGGCCGGAACACTCGTCGGAACCGTCCTCACGCCGGCGCTCGCGTCCGGGATCGGCTCGCTGTTTCCGCGGTTCGGCAGCGTCAACGTGACCAACAACCGCGAGGCCGTGATGCCGAGCAAGACGGCGTTCCTCGTCTACTCGCTCGCGATCCTCCTCCCCGCGGTCGCCGCGGCCGTCCTGTACCTCGAGGCCCCCGAGGCGATCGCCGGACTGATCGCGACGGTGTCGGCGTGGTCGCCGACGCCCGAACTGACGGTCTCCGCCCGCGCGATCGCCGTCGGCGCGTGGACCGTCCTGATCGGCGGGCTCGCTGCCCCGTACGTCTCCTATCGCTACGCCGTCGAGCGGTTCGATTGGTACGCACTCGAGTGAGTCGACGAGGCCGAAGAGATGATCGCTACCACGCAGAGGCCGCGTTCCGACCGGCGATAGACCTGCAGAAGCGAGGGCCACGACCACTCCGGCGGGACGCTCGAAACCCGTATTTCTATACAGCCGGGATCACAGACTATTGGTCATGACTTCGATACCCGTCTCGGAGATCCTCGTCGGGGTGTATCTCGGCCTCCTCGCGGGCATATTTCCGGCGTTCATCGCGTTCTCTATCGGCTTCGGTTTCAAATACTTTACAAACGTCACGGTCCCCGGACTCGGGGTCGTCGTCCTCGGCGCCGGGTTAGCCGGTATCTCCGGGGGGTTGATGGGGCTGATGGATCCCGCGTTGGCCGAGAGCTGGACCGGCATCGTCGCCGTGCTGGTCGTCCTGATGGCGTGTCTCTGGGCGCACAGTCAGGGCGACAAACTCGGAACGGCGACGCCGCGGAAACTCACGCTCAAGTCGCTTCGCGAGAGCAAACTCTCGACGGATCTGGCCGAACGGGTCGATTCGTACGGTCAGATTCGCATCCGCCCGATCGGGGACGTCCACGACGTCGAGGGCTACCCGCCCCTCCCGGACGACGTGCGCGAGGAGATCTACACCGGATCGTGGCGGTTCCCGGCCGACCTCCCGCTCGCGGAGCTGGAAGCCCGCCTCGAGGAGCGGCTGCTCACCGACTACGAACTGGCGGACGTCTCCGTCACGATCGATCGGAAGGGACGGGCCCAGATCGCCGCCGCGCCGAGTGCGGCCGGCCTCTCGCGTCGCGTTCCGGCCGGGAAACGGGCCGTCTCGATTCGGACGCTCCTCCCGACGGGTATCGCACGCGGAGACATCGTAACGATCGCGCTGCCGGACGGCGAGGTCACCGGGCCGGTCGTGGGTGCGCACACGATCGGCGTCGAAGACTCGACGGAACCGCCGGAAGACGAAGAGAGCGACGAGATACCGGCCGACCTCGATGCGCCAACTCCGACGTTGAAAGCACCCACGACGACGGGCGGAGAGGGGCGTGTGACGGTGGCGGTACCCCTCGACGAGGCGCGGCGCGTCATCGCGACCGAGTTCGCCAGGATCACCGTCCACTCGCGGGGCAAACAGCGGGAGTACGAAGCCATCGGCGTGCTCAAACGGGACGGGAACGGGTTCCGAAAGGTGACGGTCGGTGAGGGAAGCGCGCTCGTCGGAGACACCATCGGCGCGGCGCGGATCCGGGACAACTACGGCGTCGCCGTCCTGGCGATCCGGCGGCTCTCGGAACGCATCGTCGCACCGCGCGGCGTGACCGAACTGAACGCCGGCGACTCGTTGATCGTCGTCGGCAAGCGTCCCCGACTCGAGGCGTTCGAGGAGGTGGCGGCGTGAGCCTCGCCGCGTCGCTGTTCGGGCATCCGGTCGTCGAAGCGGTGGTTCACATCGGCGGATTGGCGCTTCTCGCGGGCGTCGTGACGGCGATTTCGGCCTTCGTCTATCGCGTCAGAGCGCGGACGCAGTTCCCCGAGGGACCGACGCTGATCCTCGGGCTGGGTGCCGTCGCGATCTACCTCAACACGCGGCTCATCTTCGTCCAGTTCATCGGCAACACCGGGGACCCGCTGACGGTCAGCGAGGCGCTGCTCAACATTTCGGTGTTCGTCACGGCCGGGATCGCGTCGTACGGCGGCCGGTACGCCGGCGACAGCATCGGCACGTCGGAACGGCTCAACTGGGGGATGTTCCAGCCGGATTTCAACCCGATCGTCCGTGCCGTCGGTCGGTTTATCACCGTGACGCTCCCCGAGGAGATCGACGACATCGACGGCTACGACCCCGTCCGGGACGAGACGAAGCGAGCGATCGCGGGGGAGACCCTCGAGTTTCCGCGCGGCCTGACGGTCGGGGACCTGCAATCGCAGCTCACGGCTCGACTCAAGGAGGACCACGACGTCGGCTACGTCGACGTGGACCTCGCCGCCGACGGCACCGTCGAGTTCCTCGCGGTGGGACAGCGCGCCGCCGGTATCGGACCGACGCTCCCGCCGAATTCCGCGGCGGTCGCCGTGCGAGCGGATCCGCCGTTCAGTGCGACGGCCGGCGACACCGTCCAGCTCTGGCGGACCGATAGCGACGGGGGACAAACCCGACTCGGGACGGCCGAGCTCCGGGCGAGCGTCGACGACGTGACCACGGTCGCCACCGACGAGGCGGTCGCGAAAAAAGTCGATCCGGCCGTCGACTACCGCCTGATGACGCTGGCGGCGGATTCACACGCCGATCGGGAGTTCGCCGCGATGCTCCGCCGCGGGGACGAGACGATGAGCGTATTCGACGTCTCCGCCGAGAGCGTGCTCGTCGGCGTCTCCGTCGCCGCCCTCGACGCGACGATCATCGCGGTTCGAGCGGTCGGCGGCGACGTGGACACGATTCCGAAGCGCGACCGAGTCATTCAGGCCGGCGAGCAGCTGTTTGCGATCGGGCGTCCCGACACCCTCCGGAAGTTGGACGCGGCGAGCGGCGTCCGGTCGGTCGCCGAGAGCGAGACGCCACCGGCCGCCGGCAGCGCTATCGACTGGGACTCCGATACCACCGCGGATCGGGACGCGCTGACCTACGACGGGGAGTAGATCACAGTTCGATCGAGACGGTCGCAGGTGAGTCGATTGCGCTTCGCGACCCCCCGCGACGATCCTACCGCTCCGAAGCGGGTATCCACTCCCCGTTCGCGTAGTTCTCGACCGAGAGCGATTCGACCGAAAACGCGTCCATCGAAACGGTCGAGGTCGCGTTCGTCGAACTCGAGCCGTTTCCGTCGCCGGTATCGGTGCTGTTGCCGTCGCCACCGCCGGAGTCGGGACCTCCGACCGTTCGCTCGAGGATCGTCCCCCCGTCGCCGACCGCGACGTCGTAGGTCGAGCCGCTCGCGACGCCCGACAGCTTCGATTCGAGATCGGTTTCGTAGGCCGTCCACTGGCCCGCCGACTGGCGCTCGTAGATCGCACCGCCGTCGCCGGCCGCCAGCCCGCCCTCGCCGTCGCGGTCGACGGCGCGGATGGCCCGTCGGTCGTCGTCGACGACGTGAGGCGTCCAGCGAAAGCCGTCGTAGCGGTAGATGATCCCGGATCCCGCGGCGACGTTGACGTCTCGCTCGCCCTGGCTCGCGAGGTCGAAGAACGCACCGCCGGCGAAGCCGATACCGATCTGCTCCCACGTCTCGCCGCCGTCGGTCGTCTCGCCGACGAACTGGCTCGTCGTGGCGACGTGGCCCGCCTCGCGATCGTAGCAATCGATGCCGGGGATCGTCGACCCGCCGCCGGGTTTGACGACCTCGTTGTACTGCATCGCACCGCTGTCCTGGCGGACCCCGACGAGGAGTTCGCCCGAGCCGTTGACGAAGTAGACGCGCTCGTTCTCGCCGGCCGATCCGCGGACGGCGCAGTCCTCCCAGGTGCTCGTCTTGCCGTTCGGCGCGGAGTAGTTGGTCAGCGTTCGCGTTTCGACGTCGTACTCGCCGATGACGCCGCTCCCGCCGACGAACCAGACCGCTCTGCCGTCGTCTGTGGCATCGATTCCGGTCAGGCGACGACTCCGCGCCTGCGGGCCGTAGTCGACGACTTTCTGCCAGTCGCCACCGACTCGAGCGACGACGTCGCCGTTCGCACCGGCCGCGAACGGGCCAGCGGCGGTGTCGACCGCGTCGTTGAGCGACTTCCCGGTCGGCGACTCGACCTGCTGCCACTCGGTGTCGTTCGATTGCGCAGTCGCCGCCGAACCGACCGTGAGAACGCCGGCAGCAGTCGATGCGGTCGCCAGCCGAAGGACGTCGCGTCGGGTTCGTTGAGTCATGGGTACTCGACACCCGCGATACCGCTCGAGCCGATAAAAGACCACGAGATATTGTAGATGGCTATAGCTAGCGGTTCGAGACTTCGACGAAGAGACGATCCGAGGGGGCGACGATCGGGTCCGAGCCTGCGACGCGGGTTACTCGGACGTGCCCCACTCGGCGGCGTGCTTCGGGCGATCGGAGACCGACTGGACCTCGAGTTCCCCGTCGAAGGTATCGAGGGCCTCGACGTAGGCCTCGGCGCTGGCGACGGTCGACAGGTACGGGATCTCCTCCTCGACGGCCATCTCGAGGCTGTCGCGGTCGCGGCTGACGACGAAGTCGACCTCGTTCTCGCGGATCGCCTGCGGGACGTCGTCGAAGTCGGCCACCTCGAAGTGGTTCTCGAAGCCGTCGACGTCGAGGTCGACCACCGCGGTGCCCTCGCTGACGGCGTTGTCGGCGGCCTGCTGGGCCTTCCAGTAGGCCGTACCGAACTCGCTGGCCGTGCCCATGACCTCGCCGGTGGACTTCATCTCCGGCCCGAGGCGCGGGTCCGAGCCCGGCAGGCGGTCGAACGGCAGGACGACCTCCTTGATCGAGGTGTGATCGGGGATCTGCTCGTCGACCTCGAGGCTGCTGAGCGTCTCGCCGGCCATGACCTGCGCCGCGAGCTTGGCGATCGGGACGCCCGTCGCCTTGGAGACGAACGGGACGGTACGCGAGGAACGGGGGTTGGCCTCGAGCACGTACACTTCGCCGTCGCGGACGGCCAGCTGGACGTTCAGCAGGCCCTTGGTCTTCAGCGCCGACGCGATATCTTCGGTGACCTCGCGGACGCGCTCGAGCGTGTCCTCGTCGAGCGAGCGCGGCGGGATCATGCAGGCCGAGTCGCCGGAGTGGACGCCCGCGCTCTCGACGTGTTCCATGATGCCGCCGATGAGTATCGTGCGGCCGTCGGAGACCGCGTCCACGTCGAGCTCGACCGCGTCCTCGAGGAAGTCGTCCACGAGGATCGGCTTGTCGGGCGCGACGCGGACCGCTTCCTCGATGTACGTCTGCAGCTCCTCGTCGTCGTAGACGACGTCCATCGCGCGACCGCCCAGCACGTAGGAGGGGCGGACGAGGACGGGGTAGCCGATGTCGTGGGCGAGCTCGAGGGCTTCTTCCTCCGAGACCGCCGTGCCGCCCTCGGGCTGGGCGATGCCCAGTTCGTCCATGAGGGCGTTGAAGCGGTCGCGGTCCTCCGCGAGGTCCATCGCCTCGACGGAGGTCCCCATGACCTCGCAGTCGAGCCCGCGGCGCTCGAGTTCGTCCTCGAGCGGTTCGCCGATGTTGACGGAGGTCTGGCCGCCGAACTGGACCATCACGCCGTCGGCACCGGTCGCCTCGGCGACGTCGGCGACCTCTTCGGCGGTGATGGGTTCGAAGAACAGACCGTCGGAGGTGTCGTAGTCCGTCGAGACGGTCTCGGGGTTGTTGTTCACGACGTAGGCGTCGATCCCGAGGTCGCGCAGCGCGCGGACCGCGTGGACCGAACAGTAGTCGAACTCGACGCCCTGCCCGATACGGATCGGGCCGCCGCCGACGACGATCACGCTCTCGATGTCGCGGTCGACCTCGAGTTCGCCCGCGGCGGCGTCGCCCAGCAGCGGGCCGGACTCGAACTCGGACTTGCGCGAGGAGTAGTAGTACGGCGTCTCGGCCTCGAACTCGCCCGCGCAGGTGTCGACCTGTTTGTAGGTGCGGCCGGGAACGTCCGTCTCGACGGTGTCGACGTCAGCGCCGGCGGCGGACGCGATCGTCGCGTTGGTGTGGCCGGCGATCGCGGCCTCGGTGAAGTCGCCCTCCTGGGCGGCGAGCGTCGAGTCCGCGATGCGCTTGTACCGCTCGGTGTACCACTCGAAGATGCCCGTCAGCTCCTGGACCTCCTCGACGGAGTACCCGCGTTCGAAGGCCTCGAACATCGCATAGGGGCGGTCGGGCGACGGGCGCACGAGGTACTGCTCCTCGAGTTCCGCGTCGCTGAGTTCGGCCCAGTCGACGTCGGGTTCGTACTCGCTCGAGCGGAGCGCCTTGAGGAGGGACTCCTCGAACGTGCGGCCGATGGCCATCGCCTCGCCGGTCGATTTCATCGCCGTCGTCAGCTCGAAGTCGACGTCGTCGAACTTGTCGATGGGCCAGCGCGGGACCTTCGTCACCACGTAGTCGATGGCGGGCTCGAAGGCGGCGGTCGTCTCGCCCGTGATCTCGTTCGTGATCTCGTGGAGGCGCTTGCCGAGCGCGACCTTGGCGGTCACGCGGGCGATCGGATACCCCGTCGCCTTCGACGCGAGTGCGGACGAGCGGGAGACGCGCGGGTTGACCTCGACGACGCGGTACTCGCCGCCGGGGGTGCCGTCGTCGCGCCAGGCGAACTGGATGTTACAGCCGCCCTGAATGCCGAGTTCGCGGATGACGTCGAGCGCGGCGGTGCGCATCTCCTGGTGGCCCTCGTCGGGGACGATCTGGGAGGGCGTGACGACCGTCGACTCGCCCGTGTGGATCCCCATCGGGTCGATGTTCTCCATGTTGCAGATGATGATACACGAGTCGTCGGCGTCGCGCATCACTTCGTACTCGTACTCGACCCAGCCGGCGATCGACTCGGTGATGAGCACCTCGCTGTTGCGAGAGAGGCGCAGTCCCTTGCGAACGCGGCGGAGGAGTTCGTCCATCTCGCCGACGACGCCGGAGCCGGAACCGCCCAGCGTGTAGGTCGTTCGGGCGATGACCGGCAGCCCGCCGACCTCGTCGACGGCGGCCTGTACGCGTTCCTTCAGGTCCTCCTCGGTCATGTCGGCGACCGACTCACCCTCCTCGAGCGAGATCGTGGTCGACGCGGGGACCGGCTGCCCGATCTTCTCCATGCGCTGGCGGAAGAGGTCGCGGTCTTCGGTCGCGTAGATCGTGTCCAGGGGCGTGCCCATGATGTCGACGTCGTACTCCTCCAGGACGCCCTCCTCGGCCAGTTCGGCGGTGACGTTCAGGCCGGTCTGGCCCCCAAGTCCGGCGATGACGCCGTCCGGGTTCTCCTCGCGGATGATCTCGGCGATGGCGTCGGTCGTGATCGGCTCGATGTAGACCTCGTCGGCCATCTCCGGATCCGTCATGATCGTCGCCGGGTTCGAGTTCACGAGGACGACGCGAGCGCCTTCCTCCTGCAGGGCTCGGCAGGCCTGCGCGCCCGAGTAGTCGAATTCGGCGGCCTGTCCGATCTGGATCGGGCCGCTCCCGATCAACAGGATCGTGCGCCCGTCGCCCGTCTCGGCGTCTGTGGCGGTGTCCGTGCTCATTTGTCTTGTCGAATCGGAGTTCGCACATCGTAATAAGCCCCACGATACAGTACGAATCTCGAAACGGCTTTTCGAAATTCGAACTCCAGACGGCAGGAACCGCTCCGAATCACCCCGAGTTCCCCGGATAGCCGCCGCTCCCAGCGGTTGGTTGTGGATTTCACCCACGGCGTGGGAACGGAGGAATCCGACGTTGGGGCCGGATATAACCGCGTTCCGTGGCCACACATCTTATGTCGACTCGTTCCGTCTCTTCGGATAACCTAGATGACTGCGTCCGGATCTATCCGTTTCCAGCGGCCCACTACCGTCATCTACGCCGACCCGGACCCGGAAGACCGCCGACGAACCGTCGACGGACTCGAGTCGGCCGCCGACGGACTCACGGTCGACCCAGTCGCGACGCCGGCCGAGCTCCGTCACGCGCTCGCGAACGCGGACGACCGTGCGTGTGTCGTCATCGAATATCAGTTTCCAGAGACCGATGCGCTCGCACTCTACGAACGGCTTCGAACCGACGATACCGCTGACCTCCCGTTCCTGCTCTACACTGCTACCGGCGACGAGCGACTCGCCAGCGACGCCGTAACGGCCGGTCTGTCGGGATACGTTCCGAAGGGACTCGAGGACTCGATCGAACGGCTACTCGCGCAGGTTCGGATGGCAACCGACGACCCGGTGCGGGCGACCGAAGCGGGGGCGGACGTCGACCGATCGCGGCCGACGACAGAGCGACGAACGCTTCGGGCCGAACGCGACCGGTACGCCGCGCTCTTCGAACACAGTCCAGATCCGACGATCCTGGTCAGGGCAGCCGAATCCGAACGGGTCGTCGACGTCAACCCCGAATTCGAGGCGACGTTCGGGTACGACCGGACGGACGTCGCCAGGGAATCGATCGACGACCTGCTCGTGCCGGACGACGACGAACCGGTGTGTATCACCGAGAGCGTCGGCCTCGAGACGGTCGTGACGGCCGCCGTCGAGCGATTGACCGCCGACGGACGACGGGATTTCTTCCTGCGAGGCTTCGCCGTCGAAATCGACGGCGAGGTTTACGAGTACGTGATCTACACCGACATCAGCGAGCAGAAACGCCGGGAACGCGAACTCGAGCGCTACCGAACCCTCGTGGATACGGTCGGCGACCCGATGTACATCCTCGACGACGACGGGCGGATCGAGATGGCCAACGACGCGATGGCGGACGCCCTCGGGACGACTCGCACCGACCTCGTCGGCACTCGGCCCGCGAACTACATGTCGGCCGAGGACGTCCGACGGGCGAGGGAAACGCTGTCCCGGATTCTCGCCGACGAGGATCGGACGTGGGGGACCTTCGAGATGGAGTTTGACCCGCTCGACGGCGACGCGTTTCTCGTCGAGAACAACGTCGCACCGCTGCTCGAGGACGGCACGTTCACCGGCAGCGTCGGTGCCATCCGCGATATCAGCGACCGCACGGCGCGCGAGCGACGGATCCGCCGCCTCCACGAGGGGACCAGACGGCTCATGGCCGCGGAAAGCGCCGAAGAGGTCGCCCGCGTCGCGACCGAGATCGCCCGCGACGCGCTCTCGCTCGATATCAACAGCATCCACCTGTACGAGAAGTCCACCTCTCGCCCCGTCCCGGAGGGCGAGGAGAGCGCCGCGGCCGATCCGAGCACCGATCCATCACAGCAACGCGGCGTTCTCGCTCCGGTCGCGATGACCGACGAGACGGAGGCGCTGCTGGGCACGGTCCCGACGATCGGGCCCGGCAACAGCATCGCCTGGGACGCCTTCGAAGCCGGCGAAACGATCGTTCACGGCGACGTCCGCCGCGCGGGGAACGTTCGCAATCCCGAGACGCCGATCCGCAGCGAGGCCCACATCCCGCTCGGCGAGGAGGGGATCTTCATCATCAGTTCGACGACGCCGAACGACTTCGACCCGGAGACGATCACCCTCGCGCGGATCCTCGCGGCCAACGTCGAAGCCGCGCTCGAGCGCGCCCGCCGCGAGGACGAACTCGCCACCCGCACCGCCGAACTCGAGCGCCAGAACGACCGGCTCGACGCCTTCGCGAGTACCGTCTCCCACGACCTCCGGAACCCGCTCACGCTCGCCGCGGGTCACCTCGAGAATCTCGAGGCCCACGTCGACAGCGAGGGCGAACGATACCGCGAGGAGATCGGGTGGGCGCTCGACCGGATGGACGACCTCATCGAGAACGTCCTCGCGCTCGCGCGGAGCGGGCAACGGCTGACCGACACGGCACGGATCGAGCTCGACGACGTCGTCGACCACGCTCACCGGACCGTCGACCCGACCCTCGATCTCGTCCGGACGGACCCGTTGCCCACGGTCGAGGCCGACGAGGACCGTCTGCTCGTCCTCTTCGAGAACCTGTTCCGGAACGCCCTCGAGCACGCCGGGACCGACGTCACGATCACGATCGAGGCGACCGACGACGGGTTCGCGATCGCCGACGACGGCCCGGGCGTGCCGGCGAGCAAGCGGGACGCGATCCTCGAGTCGGGGTACAGCACGTCCCCCGACGGTACCGGCTTCGGGCTCGCGATCGTCTCCGAGGTCGTCGACGCCCACGGCTGGGCGATCACCGTCGGTGAGAGCGACGCGGGCGGGCTCCGGTTCGATATCTCGACGGCGGACGAGCACGGGTCTGGCGTCGCGACTACCGCAGTTCAGGACCGACGGTAACGGAGGGGAACGGGACGAAGACGCTCATCGACGCCTCCCTGACTCGGGCTCGAAGACAGCGGTGAGCGATCGACCGAGTTCGGTGTGGGAGAGCCGATAGCAAATGAACGGCCCAGAGACGACCAATAGCGTGGCGATCTGGGCCCAACCGAGCCGCGTCATCGGGAGTTCCCCGCCCGTCGTACGGGCCATCTGGGGGAAGACGGCGCGATAGAGCGACTGCAGTTGGGGTGCGGTCAGTAGCCTGAAGCAGGCGGTACCGACGAACGCGAGCGGGAGCGACTCGACCGCGAAGCGCTGGAACGGCCGGTTTCCACGCAGTTCCGTGCGGTTCAGCGACGACGCGACCGGCAGGTGGTGGCGGGGATCGCATGAAAATCCGCTCAGCAACGCTACCGAGAGCCGACCGAATCGAGCCGCTAGATCGGCTGGTCGTGCTCGCTCTCGAACTCCCGTTCTCGTCGGTACTGCTCGACGAACTCCGCGACGTCGAACTCGAGCATCTGGGATTCGAACTCCGAAACGGCGGTGTCGTCGTCGGCGTGACTGACCGCGTGCTCCATGAGTTCGACGACGAGTTCGACGACGATCTCGTGGAGCCGTCTGGCGTCGAACGCGGTCATCCACAACAGCGTGTAGCCGACGGCACCGTCGTCGCTCGCGTCGTGGACGGCGACGTCCTCGGGGAACTCCTCGAGGACGACCCCCATCAGGTGGGGCGTCCCGAACTGTTCGAACTCGTCGTCGGTGTCGATCGTCTCCTGCAGGACGGCGACGAGCGATTCCGGGAAAAAGCGCGACGGCGGGTGGACGTCCGTCACGACGGCGTGGGTCTCGCCGCAGGAACAGGTGTACTCGCGCATCCCCAGATCGATCTCGTGGGGGTCGACGGACTCCCCGCAGGGAAGCTCGAGTCGATGACCATCGCCGGAACCCGACGCGGTGGGTTCTACCATTGCCGGTAGTTCGATTGGACCGGGCATAAGGGCGACGAATCGGGGAAACCGACCTGTGATACGTCCGCTCGGCAGCCGATTCGGAGTCAGGTATCGCTATCGGCACCGAGCGACACGTTGCAGCGCTTACAACGTTCGCGATTGGGTTCGTTCCGTGTACCACACTCGGAACAGTTCCTCCGAGCGGATGGAGTCGTATCGTCACCAAAAATTGCCATATGTCCGATGAGAACGAGGCCCGCGAGCGCGAGGAGCCCTCCCGGCCCGCCAGCCAAGCCGGACACCAGAAGGAGACGCGCTGCAAACGCCAGTAGCGGGATACCGATGATCGGATACAGCATTTCTTTCGATATTTCGAACATATTTTTACAAATTATGATATAAGAATAAAATTTACTGTTTAGTTATCTATCGCGACGGATATTCGCGTCGGTGCCCCAGTCAGCGATTCTATGGGTACCGAAGGGAGAAGAAGTCCCGCCTCCGACACGGGGAAGCGTTTGGACGACGAGAATCGTGGCCAGAGAACGAGCCGCTGTGGCTTACGGCCAGTCGTCGCGGACCTGCTCCGCGTCGTCCTCGTCCTCGTCGGCGCGGGTCGCCAGGATCCAGTCGGCCGCCTCGGCGGCGTCCTCGACGGCGAGGTACTCCCAGCCGACCTCGTCGGCCAACTGTTCGTCCTCCTCGCTGGCCCCGATGTAGACGTAGCGGTCGGTGTCGAACTGATCTTTGACGCCCTCGAGGCTCTCGGCCTTCCCGCGCGGGCCGGAGAAGAAGTCCTGTCGAATGCGGTTCTTCCGCGTGAAGTTCGTCACCACGTAGGTCGGTTTCTCGGAGACGACGCCGATGTACTCTGTCCAGCCTCTGGCGTCCTCGAACACGCGCTCGGGCGAGGCGACCTCTTTGAGCGCCTCGAGCTCGAACGCCAGCGTCATGTCGCTATCGCCGTTCATACGTCATCGAACGCGTGCAGTCCGGAAAACGACTTCGATACGGGCAGCGCTCAACGGACGGCGGGACCGACCGTCTCACTCCCGTTCGACGCGGTAGTAGTCCGTGAAGACGATGACTTCGCCCGGTTCGAGATCAGGCGTTGGATCCGATACGCGGTGATCGCCCGTGACGGCGTCGTAGAACGCTTCATACGTCTCCAAATCGAGCTAATCGACGTGCCGAACGGTCGCGCTCGCCGGAACCGACTCGACGCGCTCGAGGGCCAGCGACCGGCGGCGGAGTTCGCTCGCTGCCATGTTCATTGTTACCGAATGCCTCACACTGTCTTAATAGTTCCGCCGCGCGAACGGGACGACCACGGTCGAGAGTCAGTCACTGAATCCGACGATATCGCGATGGAGACAGTATCGAGAACAGACAATCGGTACTGAACACTGCGAGACGGTGGGGATAGTGACGCGACGAAGCGGAGAAACGAACCGTTCGACCGGTGCCGCGGGTCCTGTGAACTACTGCTCCTGGGGTGGTGCGAGCTCGTCGAGATCGACGGACTGCTCGAGCAGGACGTCGGCCTGATCGGCGACGACGCGCTGTTCGCGCATCAGCTGTTTGAACTTGCTCTGGGGCGAGAGATCGCCGATGAGGACGCCGCCGACGATCCTGCCGTCCTTGAACGCGATGCGCCGCCACTCGGTGTCGCTGTAGCGGCGCTCGGCATGTTCGTCGCCGAGGGTCGGATGCCCGAAGGAGAGGAAGGGGAAGTCGAAGTGCGTGATGGAGTACGAAGAGACCCACTGGAACCCTTCGGCTTCCTCGTCGGCGGCCATGTTGACCGCGGCGACGCGACCCTGTTCCTTGGCCGAGCCCCACGAGCCGTTCTGGCCGCGTTCGCCGAGCAGGACGTCGTAGAACTGGGTGAGGTCGCCCGCCGCGTAGACGTCGTCGACGTTCGTCTGCATGTACTCGTCGACGACGATCCCGTTGTCCTGCTCGATGCCGGCTCCGCGGAGGAACTCGGTGTTGAAGGTGAGCCCGATCGCGGCCCCGACGAAGTCACATTCGTAGCGATCGCCGTTGGGATCGACCGCGGCGGTAACGTGATTATCGTCGTCGACCTCGAAGTGATCGACGCCGCTGTCGAAGACGGGTTCGACGCCGACCTCTCGCATGCCCTCGTGCATGATCTCCGCACCGTCCTCGGATAGCGCGTATCGCCACCATCGGTCGCCACGCATCAGGTAGTCGGCTTCGATACCCTGTGCGCCACAGACGGCCGCGAAGTCGATGCCGAGCAGACCGGCACCGACGATGACCCCCTTGTCCGCGCGTTCCGCGTGCTCGCGGATCCCGCGGGCGTCTTCGAACGTCCAGAAATGGTGAATCCCATCGGCGTCGCTGTTCTCGACGGGGAGCTGTGTCGGCGTCCCGCCGGTCGCGACGAGCAGTTTGTCGTAGGGAATTTCGCCGCTCTCGTGCGTGTGTACGACCTTCCCGTCGGTGTCGACGCTCGTCACATAGGTGTTCAGCGAGAGCTCGATGTCTCGGTCCGCGTACCAGTCCTCGTCGTGGATCGAGATGGGGGCTTCCGGAAGTTTTCCTTTCGCGTGTTCCTTGATGAGAATCCGATTATACAGTGGCTCCCCCTCATCGGTGATGACGGTAATCTTCGCATCCGGGTCTTCCTCCCGGAGGGTCTCGGCCGCCGAACTACCCGAGATCCCGTCACCGATGATGACGTACTGAGTCATATCCGGATCGTTCGTAATGCGGGTTAAAGTGGGTTGCTATCTCGTCTATCTTGCCGGACCGGGTGCTATGATACAACGATCGTAAACTAAACACCGAATATGTTCACTAATGTGTACTGCAGACGGATATTTCGGCACCGTTTCTCGAAAGAGCAACGTTTGCTGCCATCTCCGACGCCGAGTCTCAAAGGCGGGTACCGAACCCCATTTCACGATATATGAGACCGAGAGACGTGCTGACTACCATCGTTGTCCGAACCGTTCTTCAGTGTCTACTCCCAAGGCAGAGGCATGAAACTCCGTCAGAACGCCAAGCACTTCGCCTACCGGAAGTCACTCGAGACGCCGGGAATCCGCTCGGTCGCCAAGTCGGGACTCGTCAGACTCCACACCAAGATCTTCACCGGCAAGGCCGATCCGGCCCACGCCGACGATCGGAAAGCCCACCTCGACGGGCTCTTCGACGCGACGATGGACGCCTACCTGCGGGCGCTCCAGGAGGGCTATTCCGAAGCCGAGGCCCGCGAGATCACGCACATCCAGGCCAACTTCGACTTCTACAACCACGGCTGGACCGAGATGATGGAGTTCCCGGCGGACGAACTCGAGGAGCACTACGACCGCTACGGCGAGTTCTTCGATCGGTGGGACGTCACGATCGCCGAGCCGCTCGGCCAGTTCGCGCCACCGGAGGGGCTTCCCGAGGCACCATCGACTCCCGAAAAGCTCGAGAATCCCGACCATCCCCACGCGGAGGGCGGCTTCGCCGACGACGTCTACGTCGAGACCGAAGACGGCGAGCTCGTGGTGGGCGGTCGCGAATCGACCGACTCCGACTGACGAGGGCGGGAGCGACCGCTCGATTGTGGGTGACGCCAGGGCCAGACACGCGCTCGTCGACTGACTCGAGACCTCGATTCCGATGGCGACACGTCCCACGCCGAGTTCGGGTCCGGAGCGGCGGGCATCGCACGCGGAGGCGTTGACTGCTCGCGGCGGCGTCGGTTCGTGACGGGTGGTGGTGTGCTCGAGGCCGTAGCCGACGACTGGCGGACGGTCTCGGAATCCACCGACGCAATACGTAGTGATTCGGCGGAAACGCGGGCGATTTCCTCAGAGCCAGGGCGGTTTGGCGTACTCCGCCGTCGCCTGCGACTCGGGCCAGATGATCTCCTGTACTCCGTCGCCGTCGTCGTCTTCCTGCCACTGCAGGTACACGACGTCGGGATCGTCGCTGTTGTACACGAGATCGTGGGGGTAGTCGTGGTCCCGGTCGTAGAACTCGACCGTGCCGGAACTACCGGTGAAGCTCATGCCCTCGAGGGCCCCGACGAGTTCCTCGGAGTCGAGCGTGCCAGTGGTTCTGACGGCCTCGGCGAACATGGCGACCGCATCGTACGAGTGGTAGCCCGTGTAAACGGGATTCGCTCCGTTGAAGGTGTCTTGATATCGCTGCACGAACGGTTGAGTCTTCTCGGTACGCGTACTCTGTGCGGTCGCGCTGCTCTGAGTGACACCGTACCGGCAGGCACCGTTCGTCGCCTCGTAGTACGACGGGAGTTGCATCGGGACGTGGATCCCGCCGAAGGCGAACGGCCGCGGCTCGGGGGTGACCCAGTCCAGCAGCGCGGCCGTCCCGGTGTGGGCAGTCGTGATAAAGGCCGCATCCGCTCCCTGCTCCTCGACTTCGTCGTAAATCGCCGAAAAATCGTCCGTTGCCGGCGGATATCGTCGTTCCATGGCGATATCGATCCCCGTATCGGCGAGCTGATTCTGGTACACGTTCCACGGTTGTTCGGTCCACTCGTAGTCCTCCGCGAGGACGGCAATGGAGTTCCAGCCCATATCGGCGGCCATATCGTCCACGAAGTCAACCTGCATCCGCCCGAGATCGTAGTCGTTGTTCGGACCCGCACGGAAGTGGTACTTGTACTCCTCGTACTGCTCTTTCACCAGTCGGCTCGCCGCCGTCGTCGCCGCGCCGGACGTGAGATGGATCGTCTCCTGTTCGGCGATGTCGTCCATGATGTTCATGAGCGCCTCGCTGGCGAAGACGCCCACCGTGACGTCGGCCCCCTCCTCGAGAACCAGTCGCTGATACTGACGGCGGGCCTCGAGGGGACTGCCATTCGTGTCGCCGACGACCAGTTCGACATCTTTGCCGTCGATGCCGTCGTTCTCGTTGAGTTCATCGACGGCGACCTGTGTGCCGCGGACGATCGATCGCCCGATGAAGTCGCTGTCCGGGTTCGGTGCCAGAACGCCGATCGTGACCGCCTCCTCACTGCCGCCGCTCCCCCCGAGGGAACCGACAGTATCCATACACCCCGCTAAGGTGACGCCCGCCGCCCCGCCCGCCGTCGTCTTGAGCAGTCGTCGCCGTCCGATCCCGGTCCGCAGACCACTGCTCCCGGACGGATCGTCCGGTTGAGACGAAATACCATTGCTCTCATACATTCTATCCAGACTGTCCCGGCTTAGACTGGTTAACAGTTGCGGATAGGTCCCAAAGGGTTACCACTGAATTAAATGATGGCGAGTGTCGGAGATCACAGCCGCGACCACGAGAGAAGCGACTGTCGTCGCGACACGGACGTCGGAAACCGATTCGAGGACCGCGACGTGCTAAACGGTCGACAGCGGTATCGTCCGACCTGACGACAGGTCCCCATCGGATTGACGTACTCGGTCGTCGCGCGTCTGGCCGGCCAGTTCGTCTGTCGAACGTTACTTCGCAGCCGTCTTCTCACTACTGGCCGTAGCGAAGGTGGACGGGTTCCGTACCACGGATAGTTGTCATCATACTAATTTTTGAATGACTGTATGAAAATAGGGCCCCGCTGTGAGCAAAGATGCTCCACCGTCCCCCGATTATCAGCTCCGATAACCGTGGCTGACAATTTATGTAGTGACGAACGTACGCGTCTTCTATCCATGGATTTCGCTCGACGATTGGTGCCGAAAGCTATCCGACGCAGGTACGCGGTCAAATTCGGGATCGCGTTGCTCATACTCGGGTTATCTGTCGGCCTGATTGGATACGGTGCAACGGGGGCAATTTCGAACCAGGTGGAGGATCGAGTCGAGACCGAACACGCGTCTGCAGCCGGGCAAGAAGCACAGAGCGTGCAGATGTGGAACGAACAGAACGAACACACGATCGGGATGATGACCCGGTCGGACGTCGTTGCCAGTGACGATCCGGCAGCGATCCAACAACGCTTCCTCGACTGGGAAGAGCATCTGGACGCCGACACGTTCGATATCTCCTACGTCGACGTGAGCGACGGGACGATAACCGCGAGTACCAACGATGCGTACCGCGGCGCGTCGACGAGCGAACTCGAAAACATTCCCAGCGACGCGTACTCGAACGCCACCGCGAACGTCCCGTGGGTTTCCGACGCCTACATCACAGCGGGCGAGTTCGGCCAGGACACCACCGTGATTAGCTACGTCCAGCTCTCGGCCGAAAACGAGGACCGAGCAGTCGTCTACACCGCCGACCTCGAGGCGTACGCGAACCAGCTTCAGGACGGGACGGGTGTGACGACGATGATCGTCGACGGCGACGACGAGATCATGCTCGACAACGCCGACTACGGCGGCGAAGCGAACCACGGGGAAGAAGCGGATCACGGTCACGGGACCTTCGGCCACACGTATGCCGGCGACACCGACCTGCTCACTTCGGCACGAACCGAGGGGGCGACCACTCAGCGAACCGATACATCGGCGTTGGCGTTCGAAAACGACGCCTACGGCTTCGGGAGCAGTGGTGAGGACGAATACGTCACGAGTTCCGCCCGCGTGTTCGGAACCGACTGGGTCGTCGTGACCCACGAGCCGGCCAGTCAGGCGCTCGGGTTCGTCACCACGATCAACGAGTACGGTAACATCGCGACGCTCCTCGGAATTCTCATGATCGGTGCGATCGGTGCCGTCCTCGGTCGAAACACCGCCGTCTCGATCGACCGACTCACCGACAAGGCCAGCCAGATGGAGGAGGGGAACCTTGAGGTCGACCTCGAAACCAAGCGGATCGACAATATCGGCCGGCTCTACGAGGGCTTCGACTCGATGCGCGTCGCACTCCGCGAACAGATCGAAGAGGCCGAAGCCGCCCGCGAGGAGGCCGAACGCGAGCGCGAACGCGTCCAGGAGATCAACGACCACCTCCAGGACAAAGCCGCCGAGTACTGTGCGGTCATGGCCAGCGCTGCCGACGGCGATCTCACCGCGCGCGCGAACGTCGAAAGCGACAACGAGCAGATGCAACAGATCGGCGAGGACTTCAACGACATGCTCGACGAGATCGAGCAGACCATCGCCGAGCTCAACCGGTTCGCGACCGACGTCGCGACCGCCTCCGAGCAGGTGACCGCCTCGAGCGAGGAGGTCCGCTCTGCCTCCCAGCAGGTCACGGAGTCGATTCAGGAGATTTCCGACGGCGCGGACCGACAGAACGAGTCGCTCCAGTCGGTCAACCAGGAGATGAGCGGCCTCTCGACGACGACCGAGGAGATCGCCGCGTCCTCGAACGAGGTCGCCGATATCGCCGAACGGACCGTCGATACCGGGAAGGAAGGGCAGGAAGCCGCCCAGGCGGCGATCACCGCGATGGACGAGATCGAAGTCGAGGCCGGCGACGCCGTCGACGAGATGCGCCGGCTCGAAGAGGAAGTCCAGCAGATCGACGAACTGATCAATACGATTTCCGAGATCGCCCGCCAGACCAACATGCTGGCGCTGAACGCCAACATCGAGGCCTCCCGCTCCGCGGGCGGCAGCGAGGACGAAGGGTTCTCCGTCGTCGCGAAGGAGGTCAAGGCGCTCTCCGAGGACGTCGCGGACGCGGCCGACGAGGCCGAGGACCGGCTCGAGGCGATCCGCGAACGGACCGAGCAGTCCGCCGCCGAGGTCGAGGGAACGAGTACCGACATCGAGAACGCGAGCGAGCAGGTCCAGGACGCGGTGAACGCACTCGAGCGGATCGCCGAACTCGCCCAGGAGACGAACGTGGGCGTCCAGGAGATCTCCGCGGCGACCGAAGAGCAGGCGGCCTCCACGCAGGAGGTCGTCGCGATGGTCGACGACGCGGCGACGATCTCCGAGGAGACGACGTCGGAAGCCGAAAACGTCGCGGCCGCCGCCGAAGAGCAGACCACTGCACTGACCGAGGTCACGAAGTCCGCCTCGAGCCTCTCCGAACAGGCGTCACAGCTGTCCGAAGCGCTCGATCGGTTCGACACCGACATCGATCAGGCGGAGATCGAACTCGAGGGAACGTTCGACGCGGACGTGGACGCGACCGGGTCACAGTTCGAAATCGATGCGGACGCCGACGCGGCCGATCAGGATGGCGGGATTACCTTCGATGCGGACGCCGAAAGCGATCAGGATGATTCGGCGGACACGCTCACGCTCGAGGATGAGCCGGGCGATGACGCGCTCGAAGGCGAGGATAGTTCGGCTGCGGATACCGCCGTCGAAAGCCAACCGGCGGGCGATTCGGTGACCGACAGTCGAGACGACGAAATCGGTGCGGAGGAGATCCTCGGCATCGAGGAACGCGAGGACGACGCTTCCGGTGCGGCAGCGTCGATCGGGGACGTCGAAACCGATACGACGGACGCGATCGCGGAGGCCGAGGAAAGCGACGAGTCGACCGCTCAACCGCTCGGGGCGGTTGACGACGGGAACGAAGCGGACGCGGACGACGAACCGGCCGCTCAACCGCTCGGACCGGTCGGCGACGAGGACGACGCCGATACGGACGACGAACCGGCCGCCGAGCCGCTCGGGCCCGTCGATGGCGACGAAGACGACACTGACGACGCGGGCGACGACTCGGCCGCTCAACCGCTCGAGCCCGTCGACGAGGGGGACGACGCCGACACGGACGACGACGGAACCGACAGCGATGACGACGGAACCGACAGCGATGACGTGTTCACGTTCGGTACGACGAACGACGAATAACTGGACCGGCAATTCCAGATAGACTGACCGCTGGCGGTTCGGCTCGCGTCGGACCGGCGACGGCCGTTCGGTGTGCGATATCGCCGGTGTCGTTCGCTACCTTTTTGCCTGCCGTCTGGGAAGGATTCGACATGCTTACCGTGCGGGCACCTGCGACGAGTGCGAACCTCGGGAGTGGCTTCGACGTCTTCGGCCTCGCTCTCGGAACGCCCGCCGACGTCGTCCGGGTCGAACGCGCCCCGGAGACGACGATTACGGTGACCGGCGCTGGCAGCGAGTACATCCCGGAAGACCCGGAGAAGAACACCGTCGGCGCGGTCGCGGAGGCGCTCGACGCCCCGGCACGCATCCGGATCGACAAGGGCGTTCGTCCGTCCTCGGGACTGGGATCCTCGGCCGCGAGCGCGGCCGCCGCCGCCGTCGCACTGAACGCCCTCTACGATCGCGGCCGCTCCCGAAAGGAACTCGTCCCCGTCGCCGCCGAGGGCGAGGCGCTCGTCTCCGGAGAAGCACACGCGGACAACGTCGCGCCCTCTCTCCTCGGCGGCTTCACCGTCGCCACCGACGACAACGTCACGCAGGTCGACGCGTCCGTCCCCGTCGTCGCCTGTCTCCCCGAGATCTCCGTGTCCACGCGCGACGCACGCGGCATCGTCCCCGACTCGGCCACGATGGACGAAGTCGTCACGACCGTCGGCAACGCCGCGACGCTAACCGTCGGCATGACGCGAGACGATCCCGAACTCGTCGGCAAAGGGATGACCGACGAGATCGTCACGCCCGAGCGCACCAAGCTCATCGACGGCTACGAGGGCGTTCGCGAGGCCGCCCTCGAGGCGGGCGCGACAGGCGTGACGGTCAGCGGCGCGGGGCCGGGGATCCTCGCGGTCTGTCACCGGCGCGACCAGCGAGCGATCGCCTCGGCTATGGTCGACGCCTTCGACGCGGCCGGCGTCGAGAGTCGGGCGTATCAGACCGCTATCGGGCAGGGCGCGACGCTGTATCGCTGAGTCCATGGGCCTGACGTCTGACGGTATCCTCGCCGTCGTCGCGCTGGGAGCGTTCGCCGGCGGTCTCGCCGTCGCGGGCACACCGCTCTCGGTCTCGTTTCTCGCGATCGGTGGCCTCGGAACGCTCGCCTTCGAGGCCGTTGCGTTCAGTCACAGCGAGACGGTCCGTCACTACTGGGAGCGACCGGCCGTTCAAGCAGTCAGTCTCGCAGGCGCGTTCGCAATCGCCGGCGTGGGAGTCATCGTCGCACCGTCGCGTCTCCTCTCGGCGGGGATCGGCGCGCTAGGAGCGTACCTCGTCGTCCTCGCGGTCGTTGCGAGTGCTCGGTTGGAACTCAATAACTGACCGTCACCGCCTCGAAATTTCGGACAGTCAAACGTGGTAGACGCTACCTACGGTGCCGTTATACGGCATATACCTAGCGTATTCGACCTATAACTATCGATGAATTTCAGGTCTCCGCTTACAAATGGGGGACCAGTTTCGATGCGGCTGGAGAGGTGAGAGACGAAACGACGGCTCGGTGAGAAACGGGTCGTGTTTGACGACGGGGAGTACCAGCGACCGGGGACAGGCTCACGTACTTGGGTTAGTCCTTCTCATCGGAGCGGTCACCGCTGCAAGCGTAGGGATACTCGTTTTCGGTTCAGCCGGTCTCCACACGCAGCAGACGACCATCGAAACCGAATACGCCGAACAATCGATGCTCGAGTTCGCACACAGTACGACAACTGTCGCCACTAATCGCGGTCCGTCGGACGTTTCGCTCGGACCGTTCGACCACGGCCACGTAGAGATGCGGAGCGATACCGGCCGTGTGAACGTTACGTACACCAACGATTCGGGAGAAACTGAGGTGCTATACGACGAGCAGTTAGGAGCGTTGCTGTATTCTAACGACGATACCGAGATCGCCTATCAAGGAGGCGGCGTCTGGCGGTCTGACGGTACCGGATCCACGATGGTCTCCGCACCCGGCATCGAATACCGTGAGGGGACGCTAACGTTCCCAATCGTTCACCTTGCTGGTGACCGAGTCGGCGGAACTACCGTCGACGGAACCGTCCGACGGACAGCCGCCCCGAAACGGATTGATCTCGACGACCGATGGAACAGTGATCGGGGGAGCGTCGCGGTTCGGATCGATATTGAGAGCGAGTACTGCGGCGCATGGGAGCGGGAACTCGAGGAAACGATCACGGGGAGCGTGATAGAGCGATGCGAAGAGGGGGAGGCACAGCGCGTTCGGATTCGACTGATCAACCCGGCCGGGCACAGCAGAGCGTTCGACAGCGCCGTCATCGGCGAAACAGTCACAGCCGGCTTCGACGAGAGCACGGGCGCGCGCCCGATCGACGGGGACGTGAACGCCGGTACCATCGACGAGTGGATGGTCAATGGAACGGTATCCGACGAGAACTACGACTATCCCTCGGCTGACGAGGAAATCGACAATGCTCTCGAAGCGTGCGACGAGTTCGAGACGATAGACGAGGACGTCACCGAGCCCGGGGTTCACTGCGTCGACGAGATCGATGGCAGCCACGACTTCGACACGTCCAACGGTGACATAGACGTCGTGGTCCGGGACTCGTTCGACCTATCGTCCGGTACCAGCAACCTCGACGTCGAGGGGGATAACGACCTCACGATCTACGCCGACACGGACCTCGAAGTCGGGGGGAACACCGAGATCGGAAACGAATCCGATCCCGCGGGGACGCGACTCGTCTTCTCCTCGGAAGCCACCGTACAGATGGTCCGTGGTACCCCCGAAATCAGGGCGCTGATCTACGCGCCGGACTCGACCGTAGACATCGGCGGAACGCCGACCATCGTGGGAACCGTCGTCGGCGAGGAGGTCGAAATCGACGACGTCGCCGTCGAGATTCGCCACGACGGCAGCCTCGAGCAACTCGATTTGATTCCCGGAGCCGGGCCACCAGTCAGGTACGCCGAGTTCACCGCCTCCGACCTCGAACTCGACGACTGACTCGCCGTCACCGCCCCTCCGCTGTCGTCTCCGAGCTCGAGTTCGACGATCGATCCGCAGTCGACACCGATCCGACTGTTCGACGCGGACGACCCGGTAGTACTACGGCCTCTCTGCGACGGTCCGCCACGTCAGCCGTGTATCCGCGGGAGAACGTCGGTCTTCGCCCGTCGGACGGTTGCCGGTACCGTCGATAGGCTCGTGGAAACGCTGTCCGGGAGCGGACCGTACGGCACTGACGAAACGGCAGTCGGGACACGGCAGACGCACAAACCGAGCGTGCTTGCTGATCAGTCGCAGTTCTGGGGCATCAGAAAACGGGCACAGGTCGTGTGTCAGTTAGACGCCGCGACCCTGCATCTTCTCGTCTTCGGGGAGGTCGGCGTTCGCGTCGCCTTTCATCCCCTTGCCGAGGTTCTTCGAGATCTCCGCGAGCGTCTCGGGTTCGTCCCAGTTGTTCGTCGCCTGGACGATCGCGTCGGCCATCTCGGGCGGGTTCTCCGCGCCGAAGATCCCGCTGCCGACGAAGATGCCGTCGCACTCGTGGTGCATCATGAGCGCAGCGTCGGCGGGCGTCGCGATACCGCCCGCAGCGAAGTTGACGACGGGGAGCCGTCCCATCTCGGCGGTTTCGTGAACGAGCTCCGCGGGGGCCTCGATCTCGCGCGCGAAGGCCTCGCGCTCCTCGTGGCTCATGCCCTCGAGCTTTCGGATCGCGCCCTTGATCGTCCGCTGGTGGTGGACCGCCTGATTCACGTCGCCGGTGCCGGCCTCGCCCTTCGTCCGGATCATCGCCGCGCCCTCGTCGATCCGGCGGAGCGCCTCGCCGAGGTCGCGCGCGCCACAGACGAACGGCGCGGTGAAGTCGCGCTTGTCGATGTGGTAGGCGTCGTCCGCGGGCGTGAGCACCTCGCTCTCGTCGATCATGTCCACGCCGACGGCCTCGAGGATCTGGGCCTCCTTCGTGTGGCCGATACGGGATTTCCCCATGACGGGGATCGAGACCGAGTCGACGATCTCCTCGACGTCGGCGGGGTCGGCCATCCGGGCGACGCCGCCGCGCTTGCGGATGTCCGCCGGAACGGCTTCCAGCGCCATCACCGCGACCGCGCCCGCTTCCTCCGCGATGCGAGCCTGCTCCTCGTCGACGACGTCCATGATTACCCCGCCTTTCTGCATGCGGGCGAACCCGCGCTTGACGAGATCGGTCCCGCGTCGCAGTTCCTCGAGATCGGTGTTGTCGGCCATACTGCGCGCTTAGGAGTCGCCGCACTTACGCGTGTTCTTTGGGGACGGTTCGGCCGGGAGAGTCGAACTCGTCCGGCGAAGCCCCCGAACCAGTCACCGCTGGTGCGGCGGAGACGAACGGGACGCCGGGGAACCGTCGCTCGCATCGATAACCGCTACTGTTTTGCGGATTCCGTCCGTCGCGCCGGACAATGACCGCGTCGTCTCGGATGGCAGACCGCGAGCAGCCCGCTGACGACTCGCTCCCGTCGTACCTCGCCCCGTTACCGACGACGCTCGAGGACCTGGGACTCCGGTTCGCGTGGCTCGTCGTCGCGATCAACCTCGTGGGGACGGCCTTCGGGTTCTGGTACTACTCGGCGCAGTTCTCTCGAACTGCACCCGCGCTGTGGCCCTGGGTGCCGGACAGTCCGCTCGCGACGCTGTTCGTCGCGCTGGCGATCGGAGCGTGGAAACTCGGTCGCGAGCAACCGTGGCTCACCGCGCTGGCCTTTTTCGGGAACATCGTCCTCGGCCTCTGGACGCCGTACACGCTGCTCGCGTTCGCGGATTCCTACGCGTACCTCCATCCCGCGATGTACCAGTTCCTCTTCTGGAGCCACCTCGCGATGGTCGTCCAGGCCTTCGTCCTCCACCGGATCAGCGACTTCCCGGTGTGGGCAGTCGCCGTCGCCGCCGTCTGGTACTGGAGCAACCTGATCGTCGACTACTTCGTCCCCATCGTCGGAGAACCCCACCACACGATCATACCCGTCGCGCGGGAGACGCCCGTGTTCCTCGCGGCCGACGCGCTCGGCGTAATCGCCGCCGGCGAAGTGACGTTCGTCCTGCTGGCGCTGTTTCTCGCGCTCGCGACTCGCGTCAAAAAGTGCGAGCCGACGCGACGACGCGCCGCGAGCGAGTGAAAACGGACCGGCACGCGTCTCCGAGAACGGTAAAACCCGATCGAACCGTCGACCGCGGGTCGCTACTCGAGGATGACGACCGCCGACTCGGTCTCGATCATCTCGCCGTCGCCCGAGTAGGTGCGCTCGAGTTCGACCTCGAAGAGCTCGTCTGCGAGTTCCTCGCCGGCGACTCGAAGCACGCCTTCCTCTTCGTCGATCTCGTACTCGCCGCTCTCGATGCCGGCGTCGATCTCGCCGACCTTCGACCCGAATTTCGGACCGAGCGTCGAGTAATCGAGGTCGATCTCGGCGACCTCGGTCGTGATCTCCGGCTGTTCCGCGAGCACCGTGAGCTCCTGCACGTGCATCACGTGCTGGATGGCGTCCTCGAAGCCCTCGATGGAACCGTAGACGGCCACCGACTCGAGATCGGCGTTCAGCGGCAGCTGGTTCTCGCTCTTGTAGCGTCGCAGCGCCGAGATGACCTCCATGGCGGTCTCGCCGGCCTCGAGGTCGGCCTCGTAGCCCTGCGGGGCGGGCCAGTCGCGGACGTGGATGCTGCTCTCGTCGAGGTCTGCGCCGTCGTTGACGTAGACTGCTTGCCATATCTCCTCCGTCGCGTGGGGCAGGAAGGGGGCCCACAGCTCGAGGAACGTTCGGTGCGCGGTCCGCAGCGCGTACTGCGTCGAGGGGTTGTCCTCGCGGGTCTTGGCGATCTCGAGGTAGTCGTCACAGAACGTGTTCCAGAAGAAGGTCCGCAGGCGGTCGCGGGCCTTCGCGAACTCGTAGTCCTCGAGGTGGGCGGTCAGATCCGCGACGGCGTCGTCCAGCTCGGCGAGGAGCCAGCGGTCGATCGCCTCGAGCTCCGCGGGCTCGTCGGGGTGGGCGGGCGCGAGCGTGTCGACGAGCTTCGAGGCGTTCCAGAGCTTGCGCAGGAGTTTCTCGCCGGCGGTCAGGTCCTTCTCCTGATACGGGAAGTCGTCGCCGACGGCGGCGCTGGCGGCCCAGAACCGGACGGCGTCGACGGGATACTCGGACAACACTTTGTCGGGTTCGACGACGTTGCCCCGCGATTTGGACATCTTCTCGCGGTTCTCGTCGAGGACGTGGCCGTTGATCATCGTCGCGTCGAAGGGTACCTCGCCCGTGTGCTCGTAGCACTTGACGATGGTGTGGAACAGCCAGAACGAGATGATGTCGTGGCCCTGCGGCCGCAGGTCGAAGGGGTAGAGCTCGGGGTTGTCCATCGTGAACGACTCGCTCTCGGCGTCCCAGTCCCAGCCGGCGTTGATCAGCGGCGTCAGCGAGGAGGTCGCCCACGTGTCGAAGACGTCCTCTTCCGGAACGAACTCGCCGTGGCCGCATTCGGGGCAGCTGTCGACCGGTGGCTCGTCGCTCAACGGATCGACCGGCAGCGCCTCCCGTTCGGCCATGATCGGCTCGTCGCAGTCCCCGCAGTACCAGACCGGGAACGGAATCCCCGAGTCGCGCTGGCGCGAGATCAGCCAGTCCCACTCGAGCCCTTCGATCCAGTGCTCGTAACGGGAGAACATCTTCTCGGGGTACCAGTCCATCTCCCGGCCGGCCTCGAGGTACTCCTCCTTGTGGTCGAGGATCTCGACGTACCACTGCTTGGAGACGCGGTACTCGACGGCGGTGTCGCAGCGTTCGTGGACCTGCACCGCGTGGGTGATCTCCCGGCGGTCGCGCAGGTAGCCCTCGTCCTCGAGGTCCTCGACGATCGCCTCGCGGGCCTCTTCGGTGGACATGCCCTCGTAGTCGCCGGCGAGGTCGGTCATCGTCGCGGACTCGTCGATGGCCACCCGAAGCGGGAGGTCGTGAGCCTGGTACCACTCGATGTCGTTCTGGTCGCCGAAGGTACAGCACATGACGACGCCGCTTCCCTTCTCCATGTCGACGCGCTCGTCCTCGATGATCGGCACCTCGTGGCCGAAGATCGGAATGCGAGCGGTCTCGCCGACGAGATCCTGATTGTCCTCGTCGTCGGGATGGACGAAGACGGAGACACAAGCCGGGATGAGTTCCGGTCGCGTCGTGGAGATGACGAACTCCTCGCGCGGTGCGTCCGAACTAGCCAGTTCGAACGCGATGTCGTTGAAGTGCGAGCCGCGCTCGTCGTCTTCCATCTCGACCTGCGAGATGGCCGTCTCGCAGTCGGGACACCAGATCGCGGGCGCTTTCTTGCGGTACTCCCGTCCCTTCTCGTGGAGGTCGAGGAATGAGAGCTGCGAGATCCGCTGGACGCGGGGTTCGATCGTCTTGTAGGTGTTGTTCCAGTCGATCGAGGTCCCGAGGTCCTGCATCTTCTCCGTGAACTCGTCCTCGTACTCCTGACAGACCTCGCGACAGAGTTCCTGAAACTCCCGGCGCTCGTAGTCCTGATGGCGGATGTCCAGTTCGGACTCGGTCAACCGCTCGCTCGCGATCCCGTTGTCGTCGTACCCGAACGGAAAGAGCACGTCGCCGTCGTGCATCCGCTGGAACCGCGCGGCGAAGTCCTGCAGCGTCGAGCCGTAGAGGTGACCCATGTGTAGGCTGCCCGAGACCGTCGGCGGCGGCGTGTCGATCGAATAGACGGTGTTCGGGTCCCGTTTCTCGTCGCCGTCGTAGGCGTAGACGTCCGCGTCGATCCAGCGCTGCTGCCAGCGGGATTCGACCGTTTCGGGGTCGTAGCCGCCCTCGAGGCTGGGTTCGTCTTCGTGCTCGGGCGCGTCCATGCTCATGCTCTCACCGCCCGTCGCGGGCGTGATCGGTGCGTCGTCGTCCGGAAGTGGGGGTACGTATCGTCCATAGAGCGGTCGTTGCTCGGTGAATACTGGTCGGCGACAATACATCCGTCGAAACGGGGTAGAGATGTGGGGCTACAGCGCCCCTACGAAAACGGTGCCAAACGGGGCGTCGTAGCGGACGAACCCGGCTGCAACGGAGACTGGCATATCCGTCACTTGGCTCGGCGCCCGTGATAGCCCTTTCGTCGTGATACGGAGTTTCGGACGGACGCGCTCGAGTCCCGCTGCGAGTGACGACCCGCGGGGACGACCCGACGATACGTGCTGGACTCGCGTACCGGAGGCCTTTTGTAGCGATAGCAGCGAATGGCACGTAGACGGCACGGTCTGGCAACACCTTTCAGCTCGCGTGGTTTCCACGTGTGTTACCGTTGACGGACCTACCCCGTCTCTCTAATACTGTCGAGCGACAGCTCCCGTCGTCCGGAAGACCCCGAATCGATAGCGTCAGGTGCGATCGCTGACTTCCTGGCAGTTTTGTGTGGGTGAACCGATCCTGCGAGCGTGTCTTTTCGCAGTACGTACGCGGAGCAACGCTGGCGCTCGGTACGGTGAGCCAGGTTCGATATTCCACATCAAAGCCCCACCTCGAGGACCGAGACGCAGTGCGCCGAGGGGATAGGGTGGGGTCGTTTACTTCCCAGTGTCGTCGGAGTGGGCTCGCACCCACAGTTCGCCGATCCGGGAGAGTCGGGTACGATACGACTTGCCGTGTTCCTCGCGCTCGATATAGCCTTTGCCGCCGGGACCCAGCCGATCGACGTTGTAGATGACTTTCGATCGGAAGCTGTCGGTGTACTCCTCGTTCAGCTCGCGGGCCAGCGACTCCGCGAGCTCCGAAACGGAGTCGAACTCGCCGTCTTCCCCGAGCTTGTAGAGAATGAGTTCCTCGAAGGGCTTGACGTTCGAGAAGGAAGCGACCGGCAACTCGACGATGTGTTTGCCGTCGATCTCCTTCGCGCCGATGGTCGTCCCTCGCTCGTCGAACTCGTCCAGGAGGTCGCGTGCGCTCTCGAGGCGACTCTCGATCCGGTCGTCCTCGAGTCCGTCCTCGTCCGTGCTGAGGTCCTCGAGCAGCGCGATCTGTTCGCGCAGTTCCTCGGCGAGTTCGGTCTCGAGGTACTTCTCGGGAGCGGTGTAGTAGGTGTGGATCCCCTCGCGGTCCTCCTGGCGTTCGACCATCAGCGAGTGGGCGGCGTTGGCGAAGGCGAAGCTCACGGTCCGGGGCATCGCGGCGACGTTGACCCAGACTTCGTTGCCCGAATCGAGTTCCGCGGTGATGAGCTCGTAGGCTTGCTCGAAGGCATCGTCGTAATCGTAGACGTCCTCGAGGACGAACCGCTCCGTCTGGGCACCCAGCAAGTTCTTGAAGTCCGTCTCGAGTTTCTTCGAGAGATGGCGCGAGTATTCGACGTTGGCCTCGCTGCCGACGGCCCCCTCGAGGAGAATGACGCTGTCGACGTCGATCTGATCGCGCACCAGCGGCGCGATCAGCCGGTCGTAGTCGAACCCGACCGGGACGATGTGTGTTTGCATGGGCGACAGTTAGGTGGGGCCGGTACAAAACCCCTCGAATCGTCGGCCGGGACCGATGATCGGAGCGGCGGGCTCGAGCGTCGAGGACTGAGACGAACTGCGCCAGTCGGCGCTCACTCGTCGGCCGCGTCTCGCAGGATCGATCCCGGGCTGTCGACCACCGTCACGACGAGTTTCCGCTGGGCGGCGCGGAGGTGCTCGTGGAACGTCGCGGGAGAGATCTCCAGCCGGTCGGCGATCTCCTCGCCGGTGCTCACTCGGGGCCACTCGAAGAAGCCGGCGTAGTAGGCCGTCTCGAGCACCGTTCGCTGTCGATCTGTCAGCGCCTGCGAGAGGTGGTCCTGAATCCGATCGATGGACTGGGTAGCGGGAGTGATCTGCCGCCTGGCGACGTTTTCCGCGCCGGGATACACCTGCTGGATCGCCGCGGTCACGGCGCGGACGTCCGTCCGCCGCGGGAGATGAACCGTCATCGTGTAATCGCCGTCCTCGAGGACGGCCTGTTCGACGTACCCGCCGTGGTCGGCGACGGCCGAGAACATCGGCGGCGACGTGATCTTGAGTTCGAAGGTGACGGTGTCGTCAGACTCGTCGAGGACGGTCACCTCGTCCCAGTGCGGCACCTGGTCGACGAGCCGCTCGAAGGCCGGCAGCGCCGCGGGGGTCGTCGTTCCGTACTCGAGAAACCGGTCCTCGGCAATTCGGACGACTCGGTCGAATCGGATTCGTTCGTCAGTCGGCGGGGCGTCGAAGAGTTCGAACGCGTTTCGAATCTCGTAGTCGAGTTCGATCAGATCGTCGCTGACGAGCGCGCGCTTCCGGTCGCGAGCGGCGATGGCGTGGCCGAGGATATCGCCGAGCTGGCCGATGACGTCGCGGGTGTCTCCCTCGAAGACCGCCGGATTCGCACTCGTCAGCCCGAGGGCGCCGTACAGCGTTCCCTCGTGGGTGATGGGAATCGCAGCGGCGGACCGGTAGCCGTGTTCGCGGGCGTCGTCCCGCCACGGCTCGAAGTCCGGATCGGTGAAGACGTCCGTCGAGACCTGCATCGACTGGGTCCGGATCGCCCGACCGAACGGACCCCGGCCCGCCGGGTCGTCCGGGTCCGTCGAGAGCGGAATCGCCTCGACGTATCCGTCGACACCCGCTTCGACGCGGTTCCGAATATCGCCGGTCTTCGCATCGACTGCGGCCACGAACGCGAACTCGTACTCCGAAAACCCGGCGAGCGTTTCGCAGGTTACCCGTTCGAGTTCCTCGCGGGTCGATCCCTCGACGACGGCGGCGGTGATCTCGTGAACGACGTCGGTGACCCCTTCGAGGGTGGTCCGTCGGTCGCGCTGGCACTCGAGCTCCCGTTTCAGGCGTCGATTCTCCGCCTCGAGAGTCCGTTCGTACGCCTTCCGGTGAGAGACGTCGGACAGGTGGACGGCGAGCCCGATCTCGGTGGGGAACAGGCGCGCCTCGAGCCAGGACGACGTCGGTTCGTGATATTCCTCGACGGCGATCGGGCGCTGGAGGGACAGCGCGCGGTCGTGAGCCGCATCGAACGGCGACGCGGGCGAGGGAACGGATTCCGCGTCCACGGATTCGGTCGGTTCGACGGGGTAGGATCGATCGTCGTCGACGCCGAGCAACTCGGCGGCGCGGTCGTTGAGAAACGTATACCGGCAGTCGGTGTCGAGGGTGTAGAACCCGCCCGCGTGGTGCACCAGTAGCTCGCGTGGCGCGGGCGTCCGAGCCGTCGACTGATCAGCCGTCCGGTCAGGAGCCGCAGCAGTAGTCGGCGCGCGATCGGCGGGTTCGCGGTCCGGAGAGGACGATTCAGTCGAGGAACTGGCGGCTGCCCGTACGGTTCCGGCGATCCGATCCGGTTCCGCGGGATCCTCGAGCCGTCGAAACTGGTGCGTACACGGGAGCGATTCGCCGCCGGACGTCGCGAGCGGGGCCTCGAGCGTAATGGCGGCCTCGGCCGGTGGCACTGTCTGGTCTCCCGTCTCGGAGTCGGTGTCAGTCGATCCGGGACCGATCGACGATAGCGTTCGAACCAGCTCCTCGACGCTGTCAGCGGTGTCCTCGGCAAACACCATCGAAACGTGCTCGCCGAGCAAGGCGTCTCGCTCGTAGCCGGTCAGCGCGGTCATTCCGTCGTCGACGGCGGCGAACCGATACTGCGAGTCGAGTTCGTACGCTCCGCTGTCGACCGTCGAACTCGGCCACAACCGGTCGATCACGTCGCCGCCGTCTGCGATCGGATCGGGTTCGTTCCAATGCCAGTGCTTGCCCATGGCATACCCAACAATCACCCCGGTATAAACACACCGGTAATGTGTTATTTCGAACATCTCGCGGAAGAGAACGAACTGGGCCGGTTTCGGTCGACTGCACGGCAGCAGCGGGCGGTCAACGGGCCGATCCGCTGTCAGTCCGGACGGCGCAGTACGAAATCACTCCGGCTCCGTGGAATCGTCCCGACCCTCGAGGTCGAGTCCCCGGAACAGGTCGACGACCGCCTCGCGGTCGCGGGCGGGATCGACGTCGAGTGCGGCCGCGAGCACGTCCGCGCCGTCGGGGGCCTCGAGCGGCAACACGCCGCCGGCCATGACGTAGGCGTCGCCGGCGGGCCAGACGGCGACGTGGGCTTCGGCGTCGATCGTCGCGGGGTCGGTGTCGGTATCAGTCCCGCCGTCGGCCGCTACCCCAGAATCAGTCGGATACGCGATCTCGAACACGGTGAGATGGCCGATAGAACCGTCCGGCCGGTCGATGAACTCGCTCGCACGTTCGTCGCCGACTGCGATACCGTCCGCCTCGAGCGTCTCGACGAACCCCTCGCGAGCGTTCGGGGCGGCCGTCTCGAGCGCGTCGGCCGCCGAGAGCCCGACGACGGACAGCGGCGGGGAGAATCGCAGGTCCACGGTGAACAGCGATCGTGCCGGAATCTCGCCGTCGTCGCGGAGCCGCTCGAGCGCGTCGCCGGTCGCTCGGTGTTCGAAGACGGTCGTCTCGGCGGTGATCGTCGCCAGAGAGAGGCTGCGTTCGTCCGTTCGGCCGCCGTGGCGATGCCAGTCGTCGGCGAGCGCGGGCGGCAGCTCGATAGCCATTGGCAGCGCGTATGCGATCGGGGCCGTTCAGCGTGGCGGTTTCCGGTCCGGTCAGTCCGCACCCGGCTGGTCGAAATAGATTGCGCGGCGCTCGGCGGCAGCCGGCGAGGTCACGAGCGACACGACGACGGTGACGACGAGGCCGAGGCCCATGCCGACGAGACCGGCGGACCAGCCGAGGTACGAGCCCGGAACGACGGCGACGAAGAGACTCGAGATGTAGAACAGCTGACTGACGAGGACGCCGGCGGTAATGCCGGCACGCGTAATCGTGCGCCAGTAGAGTGCGAGCACGACCGGTAGTGCGAGCTGTGCGAAGCCGCTGAACGCGGCGTCGCCGAGCTCGAACAGCGTCGCCGGTCGCTGCAGGCTGGCGACGAACGCCGCGCTCGCGAAGACCACGACGCCACCGCGGGCCAGCAGGTCCTCCCGCCGGTCGGAGAGGTCCCGCTCCACGAACGGTCGGTAGAGGTCTCGCGTGAAGTACGACGACCCCGACAGCAGCATCGAGTCCGAGGAGGACATCATCGCGGCCATCGCGCCGGCGATGACGAGCGCGGCGAACCAGGTCGGAGTGAATTCGGCGAGCACGGCGGGCAGGACGTTGCCACCTTCCGGAACTGCCACCTCGAGGCCGGCGGCCCACGCACCGAGCATGAACGAGGGGACGAAGAGGAGCACACAGAGGATCGGCCAGAGGACGAACGACCGCTTGAGGACGGTTTCGGATCCCGCGGCGAAAAAGCGCTGGTTGACCTGCGGGAACATCGCGACGCCGAAGCCGATCACGATCGCCGTCGAGAGCATCCACTGCGGCGTGTAGTAGCCGCTTCCGAGCGAGAGGAACTGGCTAGTGTCCGGGTTCGACGCCAGCGCCTCGGTCGCAGCGCCGGGGCCACCGACGGCCGCGAGCACCCACAGGAGCGCGACCCAGGTGGTCACGAGCATGAACGTGCCCTGCAGCGTATCGGTCCAGGCGATCCCGCGCATCCCGGCGACGACGACGTAGAGGATCATGAACGCGGTGATCAGCCCGGCCCCGGCGGCGTAGGGGACCGCGCCGTCGGTCAGGGCCTCGAGCGCGGTGCCGGCCCCGACCTGCTGGAGCATGACGTAGGGGAAGAGCCACAGCAGGCTGACGACGGCGACGAGGCCGCGGAGCCATCGGGAACCGAAGCGATCGCCCAGCATCTCGCCGAGCGTCACGTAGCCGTAGCGCTGACCGAGCAGCCACTGTTTGTACCCGACGACGTACCAGAGGACGGCGAAGATGATACCGTCCATGAGGCCCATGACCAGGATCCACTCGGGACCCTGCGCGTAGGCGATGTTCGGGCCGGCGAAGAAGGTAAACGCGGACAGCAGCGTCGCGAAGGTGGTAAAGAGCAGGACGACCGTTCCGAGCGTTCGGCTCGCGAGGTAGAAGTCCTCGGCCGTGCGGTCGGTCAGTCGGTAGGCGATCAGGCCGACCGCGAGCGCGATCACGAGGTAGCCGACGATTATACCCAACTGGAGCGCGACGCTCACGGCGACTCACCCTCCGGTCGCGTCTCTCGAGTCGGCTCGGCGCGGTCCGGACTCGAGGATGCGTCACCGCCACCATCGCGTTCGATGCCGATTCCCCAGGCGCGCTGCGTGAAGACCCAAAACACGACGGACACCGCCCCCATCCAGCCGACGTGCCACCAGAGCCAGATCGGTAGTCCGGCGACGACGATCGCCGAGCCCCACAGGAACCACGGGATCGCGAGTCCGGCGAGGACGACACCGACCGCGACCCACAGCCCCAGTTCGTTCCGGCGCATGTCCGATCCTTCGTCCCGAGGTGGGTAATTCTTACTATTCGAAGGTCGATATCGAAGAGATTTATTCATCGATGCGGAGCCGCGCTTCCGTAACGCGGTTTCGATAGCTAAAGTCGCTCTTTCACCGAGGAAAAAGCGTATATGTGTTTGTCAGCGAATATGAATCGAACCCACTATGGCTCGTCTCTTCCCCTTTCGCTCCGAGACGGCCGTCGAAGAGGGCCAGCCGCGCGTCGTCGACCTCGAGGGCGAGGACGCCGACGCGGTGTTCGGCGCGCTCTCGTCGACGACGGCCCGACAGATCTACTCGCGGCTCGACGACGACCCCGGGACCCCCAGCGACGTCGCCGACGCGATCGACTCCTCGATTCAGAACGTCCGCTACCACCTCGAGAAGCTCGAGGACGCGGGGCTCGTCGAGGTCGTCGACACGTGGTACTCCTCCCGCGGCAACGAGATGAGCGTCTACTCGACGACCGACGGACCCCTGATCGTGACGAGCGACGAGTCTCGGGCGACGCGGTTGAAGGAAGCGCTCTCGCGATTGATCGGGGGGATCGGCGCGCTCGCGGGCGGAAGCCTGCTGGTCCAGTACACCCTCACGCGGTGGCTCGGCCCGAGCGGGTCGATGTCGGCGAACAGCGGCGCACAGTCTGACGGGGCAGGAGGCGGGGACGGCAGCGGGTCCAGTGACGGCTCGACGACCGAAACGACGGAGGAGGCCGACGACTACACGGTCACCGATGTCGGTGAAAACGATACGACGAGCGCCGACGACGGCGGCAGCGGGGATGCACTCGCGACCGATCAGGCACGAGACGGGGGCAGCGAGGGCGTCCAGAACGCCAGCGACGGGGGCGCGGAGGCCGCGGAAGCGGTGCTCGAGACGGTCCCGCCGGGGCTGCTGTTCTTCCTCGGTGGGCTGGCCGTCCTGCTCGCAGTGGTCTGCTACTGGTACTGGTACCGGCCGGCCTACCGCTGATCGGGTACGTCACCGAGGGCCGCGAGACCGCGGATGCTGCTGGTCGTATAAAATACGGCCCCATCGACCAGTACCGGTGGTACCGTCATGCTGTGGGCCCAATCCAATACGTGGTGCCAGCGCATCTCTCCCGATTCGCGATCGAACACGCTGATCGTCTTCGTCCCGGGTGAGAATTCGGGGTCGTCGATCGGGAACACGACCGTTTCGGTTCCAACACAGATCCCCGGATTGTACACTGGAGCGTTGCGGCGCCATCGTTCCGTTCCGGTTTCGCTGTCGACTGCGACGGCGCCGGACTCGCTGGTAACGAACACGGTACCGTCGTCGGCGGCAACCGACTGAGGGATTACATCTTCGGTCTCGTCAAACGAATAGAGTTCGCGGCGACGGTCGCCGGTTTCCCTGTCGTAGACGACGAGCGTTTGGTCGTCGGAGACGATCACTCCGTCCTGGATCGCGACGGGCGCGGCGATCTCGAATGCGGACGTGAGTTCGCTCCGCCAGCGCTCCGTGCCGTCCTTTAGCGAGACGGCGACGAGAGACGGCGCTCCATCCACCTTCCCCACAGCGAACACGCGCCCGTCGTACACTGCAGGCGAACGGGCAAGTTGGCGTACCGTGTCGGTTTCCCAGCGTTTCTCCCCGTTCGCTGCCCTGAACGCTTCGATACCACCGGTGGAAGCAACCAGTACGGTCCCGGTGGCTTCGTCTGCGACGAGCAGTTCCGACGAATCGGGTCCGTTTGTTGGTTCCGTCCATATCCGCTCGCCCGTTTGAGGATCGAGTGCAACGAGTTCTGTATCGTACGCTACGAAAAATCGATCGTTGAGGACAGCAGTCCCGTGGTCCCCGCTAGCGTTGAGTGTGGTTCGCCACTGTTCGGTGCCGTCCTGTGCGTCGAGTGCGATCGCACTCCCGTCGTTGCTGGGGTCGAAATTCGTTATGTATACTGTTCCGTCGGAAACCACAGGTTGCCAGCGTGTGAAGACCTCCGACGTCCATGCCAAATTCCCCTGCGATGGAGCGGATACGTTCGTTGCGAACGTATTCGCTTCGTCTGCTCCGTACTGTGTCCACGCTCCTGTGGGAACGTCCGGCAGGGGCGTGTCCGAGTGTGACGACGAGAGCATTGAGAGACAACCCGAGAGTGTACTCGCGCCGACAATCGCTGCCGACAGGAAATCTCTTCTTTTCATATTTAGATTACAATATTAATTTTATTATTGTATTCTGATGTGGTGATCGTCAGGCGATCCAAGACGTCACCGCATCGGGTCGTGGCTACAGTTGGTTGATCGCTCCGCGAGAGTAGGCCCCGGTGAACCACATACCGGAGTACGTCGAATGTTCGACGATGTCGTCCCAGTCGTCACGGTTGTTGGGGCCGTTATTGACGATCGTCTCGTAGACCTGTTCGGAATAATACGACGAATCATTCGCCACCGTCTTGCAAGCTTCTTCCATCGAACCATCCCACTGTGGGCTCTCTGTTCCCCTATTGAATTCGTCGATGAGATCCTTTGATGTATCGTCGGCGTCTTCCCAGTTGTCGCGTACGAACTTCGCGTACGCTTCATGGATCGTACCTTGGGTGTCCAGTACTTGCGGGCCGATCGCGCCGGTGTGTAGAGGCTGAGACATATCCTGCAGGAAGTGGAAGGATGCCCCAAGCTCGTCGACATCGGTGAAGAGAGTATCTGCCCTTTTCCAGTGCTCTTGGGCATCCCGTGGTGCTGCCCCTGTGACTTCTACCTCGAGCAGGGAGATACCTGGCGGCAAGACTCTGCGGAGAAGTCCGTCGACTTCGAACTCCTCTCCTCCCGGAACGTACATGTGATGGGGGCTCGCCGAATCGTCGATGTCTCGGATCGCTTTCCGGACCTCCTCCTCAATCGTATCAGGGGAGATATCGACCAAATCGAATCTATCGCCCAGAGACATCCAATCGTCAGAACAGACTTTACATTTTTGATCCCAGTTGTCGGGATCGGTTGATGCTTCTTTGTAGTCAACGTTCCATCTCTCAGTATCTATATCGAGGTCCGTGCCCTCGATTGCAGCGACAGCCATATTCTCGTGGATCGACCCGGCGTGCATCGGTTGGATCTTCGGCTCAGCCTCCTGCCGCAAGCCAGCACTCACACTTTCGGCAACACTTTTGCCGGCATCTTTTCCGCTGTTTGATTCGTCCATCGCCATCGTGTCCAGTCCGGTCTCAGTCTCCTGTAGTGGACGGACTGTGGGGTCAGCGAGGTGGTACGTGAGCTCTCGCTCGTTTTGTTCGTCCCGTTCGAGTTCCACCTTGTAGGTCGAACGCAGCTCGTCGACTGCTTCCTGTTTCCGCTGAGTTGCTTTCGTGCTCGCGGGCGATTTCGTCAACAGCTCGTCGATTCTGTCGCGATCGACGGACAGCAACCACCACAGGTGGCCGACAGCATCCCGGACATCGTCTCCTACTGTTTTGTACTCGAAGTCGTACGGCGGCTCCAAGGGTGTCTCCGTCGTGCCCTGTCTGGTCTCCGCGCTACCGAGCCCAGCAGCACTTGCGACGGCCGCGGTGCTGCCAATCGTCTTCAAGACACTTCGCCTGGAGAGTTTTTGCGATCGCATACATCATAGAAAATTGAATTTTTGATAGATATAATTATCGGTATTGGATATTATTTAAACAAATAAACATCGGTTTAAGACATAGGTCGTCTGAAGACACCGGGATCAGTTCTCCGCTATAGTCGTCTCTATAGGCTGGCGTCTGAGAACGGGACAGGAGGGAAACACAATACGGGCTACTCGTAATGCATTCGGTTCGTTCGAGGGCTTTTATTCGACTGCCGCTCGTACGGACCGAGGAAATCTCGCGGTTTCGGAACTTGTGATATCCGACCGGAATCTGTTCCAAGAGATGCCGGTTGTCGTCCACGCATCGAGGAGTGGACTCGCGGTGAGACATACCATCTCGCAATCACCCGTCACTCCCGTCCCGACGCTTGTCGTACTCGACATCGACGAGGGCGGCGCCGGTTCGAGTCCGGTCTGCGTAGCTGCCTAACGACACACTGTCGTCAGTAGGCGAAGTGCTCTGGTAGGACATGCCGTTGTCGATGAGATAGACGCGTGTCTCGAATTCATCGCCTCCGAACCGCAGTTCCTGTTCTGATACTCGAAATCCCCAGATGGGCGAGAACGCCACCGCAAGCGATTGACGACGCCCGATAGAGAAACGCTTTGGAAACGATTACGCGGTCGATGGGGAGTAATAAACCCGACCCGATTCAATCAGTATACAACGAAGGTGTCCATGAGGCAGACAGGCGCTCGAGTTATCGGATTCGGACCGCGAGCAACACCCGCGGCGGTCAACAGCTATTTGCCCCCCACGGACGAAATCGTATATAAACCGGTCTCTGTACGCGGCTCCCGCGTCACCGCCCCCTCCCGGGGACAGATCTCCCATGGAAGACACTTCGAAATACCTCATTCACGCAACCGTCACGGCTGACGGGGTCGTCGAGCGGAGCGACGTCGTCGGCGCGATCTTCGGCCAGACCGAAGGCCTGCTCGGCGACGACCTCGATCTCCGCGATCTCCGCCAGTCCGGGAAAGTCGGCCGTATCGACGTCGAAATCGCAAGTACTGGCGGCCAGTCCCACGGCCAGGTCACCATCGCGACCAGCCTCGACAAAGTCGAAACCGCCACCCTCGCCGCCTCTCTCGAGACGATCACCCGCGTCGGTCCCTGTCGAGCCGACCTCGAGGTGGACGAGATCGAGGACGTCCGAGCGGCGAAGCGGAAGGAAGTCGTCGACCGCGCGAAGGAACTGCTCCGAACGGGGTTCGACGACACGATAATGTCCTCCGAAGAGATCCTCGCGGAGGTCCGCCAGCACGTCCGCGTCGAGGACATCACCGAGTACGAGGGACTGCCGGCCGGCCCTCGAGTCACGGACAGCGACGCCATCATCGTCGTCGAGGGCCGCTCCGACGTCCTCACCATGCTCAAGTACGGCATCAAGAACGCGATCGCGGTCGAAGGGACGAACGTCCCCGACGCGGTGGCCGAACTGACCCGTCACCGGACGGTCACCGCCTTCCTCGACGGCGACCGCGGCGGCGACCTCATCCTCGAGGAGCTCGCCCAGGTCGGCGACATCGATTACGTCGCGTTCGCCCCCGCCGACAACTCCGTGGAGGACTTAGACCACCACGAGCTGTTCGCCGCGCTTCGCAACAAGGTCCCCTACGAGACCGTCTCGGAGCTGAACGAACCGCGCGAGGCCGTCGCCGCGACGGACGGCAGTACGACGCCGGCACCGCCGCCGTCCGAGCCCAGAGCCGCCTCCCCCAAGACGATCGACGAGGAGCCCGAACAGTCCGACTCGGATTCGGACGGTGCGGAGGCGTCGACCGCCGACTCGAGGACGGAGCGCGTGGCGACTGAAACGGGTAGTACGGCCACGGCGGCCGAGTCCGGCGACGGACACACGGCGAAAGCGAAGACCGAACGAGCGGACGCGACCGACGCGCAGTCACCGACCCGCTCCGCCGACGAGTTCGACGGGGAGTCGGCCGAGCACGACGGCACCGCGTCGGAGCGACAGTCCGACGCCGCGGGAGACGCCGATCGCGGTCCCGAAACCGTCTACGGTCACGCGAACGCCATCATCAGAGACGGTACCGACCGCGTTCGGTTCCTCGATGCGGACGCGGAGCCGATCGACGAGAGCGTCGCGTCCGACGCCGACGCCGCCCTCGAGTCCCTGGAGACGGTCCCGACGACGGTCGTCCTGGACGACATTCTGGGCCAGCGGCTGCTCGATCTGGCGGCCGATCGCGGCGTCGACCGGATCATCGCCCGGTCCCTCGGGCAGTTCACCAAACGGCCGACCGGCGTGCAGATCCACGCGGTCGACGATATCGCCGAGCGACCGCCGAACGCGGGCTGAGCGACGACCGATTCCCAGCGGCTGGTACCGGTCCGGGTCGTTGATATACGTTCGGTGCCGAGCGATTCCCAATGACACCACCGCCAACGGCTGCGCTCGCGCTCCTCGGTGGCTGGGCACTGCTGACCCTCTGGGCGACGACGACCGTTGCCGCCGCGCAGTCGCGAGCCGACGATGATCTCGAGATCGCCGTCCCCGAACCGCAACGCGATCGATCGGACGACCGATCGACCACTGATTCCTCGAGGGGATCCTTCTCCGCCGCGGACGACTGAGCGGACGGCACCGCGCTCAGTCGGTCCGACGGCGTCGATCGACCGTCGACGGATCGATCCGGAACGCGTTCAGATTCGCGTCGACGAGCCGGTCCGTCGAACAGTCGGCGTTGACGACGATCGTCCGGCCGTCGCGCTCGAGTGACCCGGTGCGGACGGTGTCGACGCCGGTATCGGCGTCGTCGAGCGCGGCACGGACGCGATCGGTTGAGAGTCGATCCGGATCGCCGACGAGGCCGTATTGAAGGACAGTTCGGTCGCTCTCCTCGCGAACCGTCGCTCCCGCGCCGATCGCATCGACGGCGCCGACGAGGGGCGCGAACGGACTCGATTCCGCCGCGAGGACGGTCGACAGGACGTCGCTGCTCGCCGGACCGAGGGCGACCGCGGTGATCGCGTCGCCGTCGAGCACTCGCTCGAGGTGACGGGTTGCGGCGGGCGTGGTTCGGCGGTCGCGGCTCGTCGCGGTCGCCTCGCGAACGCCGAGACGGGCGTCGACGGTTTCGAGAGCGGTTCCGGGGCCGTACCCGAGAACGATAGTCGACCCTCGGTGTCCGACCGCGACTCGTCCGTCGCCGGAGACGAACCGCTCGAAATTCGCCCGCGAACCGGCGGCCGCGAACGACCGCTCGCGGAGTTCGTACCGGATCGCATCGGCATCGAACGAGCCCGTCGCGATCACCGTCCCCGCCACGAGTCGGTCGCCGGCGATTCCGCCGGTTCCCGTTACGGCGTCGATATCGGCGAGCGAGACGGCACCGAGCCGCTGATCGAGGAGCCTAACGTACGGTTCGAGTCTCCCGGGAACCCCGGCAGCGCCGATCGCGGTCCGGTTTGCACTGACGGATAGTGTGGTCGGGGCGGAGACGGTCCTCGCGGGCCGTGCTCGCTTCCGTCGGGCAGACTGCGCAGTCCCTGCGAGCGAGCGACCGGCGAGCGCGATGCTTCCGGCGACCGCTCCCGTGATCGTTCGAACGATCGATCGTCTCGAGACCATAGGTTTCCATCTCGGTCGGTCGAATAAAAACCGGGTCGGCGTTTTCCGGTTCGGAAAGCGGCGATGGCGGCGGCGGAATCGCGATAGATCTCGGCGTACGTCGGAGAGCCGGTCGCTCAGCCCAGCATGGCAACCGACAGCACCAGTATCGCGCAGGCGAGCGCCCCCGACAGCGTGGCGAGGAAATTCACGCCCTGATTCCCCAGGAGAGAGCCCTCGAGCGTCGCGCCGAGCAGGCTGTCGACGGTCATTCCGACGACGCCGGCGGTGGCGATGATCGCCGCACCGACGAAGTCGACCGGCGGAAAGAGCCCGTACGCGATGCCGGCGACGACGCTCGCCCCGGCGATGCCGACGAGTTCGCCCTGCCAGGTGACGCCGCCGTCGGTCCCGGGATCGACCGGCTCGAGGGTCGTGATCAGTCGCGGCTGATCGAACACGCTGCCGATCTCGCTCGAGAGGGTGTCGCTCATCGCGGTCGCGATCGAGCCGGCGAAGGCGAAGAGGAACAGTTCGGGCTCGCGGGGCAGGAGGCCGGCGTCGCTGGCGGCGTAGCCGAGCACTGCGACGAGCGCGACGGCGGCGTTCCCGAGGACGTTGCCGCTCCCGCGCGCGCCGTTGTTGTCCTCCGCGACGCCGAGGGCCTGCTTGCGGTCGTAGCGGAACTTCGTCGAGAGGCCGCCGATGGCGAAAAAGGACAGCAGGACGACGAACCAGCCGTAGCCGCCGAGGACGATGGTCAGCAGCCCGAGTAACACCCCAGTGAGCATCCCCGCGACGGAGGCCGTCTCGAGGGCGTACGACGCGTACCCGAACCCGACCGTGATCGCGAGTGCGAGGCCGACCTCGGTCGCACCGGTGGCCGGCTCGAGTTCCGCGAGCAGCCAGAGCAGGAGGCCGACCGAGAGGACGACGATCGGATCGTCCGACCGCAACAGCACGTCGCGGAGGAGCGCGGCGAGCAGTGCGCCGCTGGCGGCCAGGAAGACGAGCGTCGGCAGTATCGACGCGACGGCGGTCCCGAGGAGCCAGTGGGTGAGCACCTGTCCGACGACGGCCGCCGCGGTCGCCGCGAGGCAGAACCCGGCGACGCGGACGACCGAATCGTCCGTTCGCAGTCGGAGGAGTTGCTCGCCGAAGTTGCCGTAGCCGACGAGCAGTATCGTCCCCACGAAGACGGCGACCGGCATCGACGCCGCGGTCGCCATGAGACCGAGGGCGACCCCCGCGAGGACGAAGGTGATGAGGCCGTAGAGCCGCGAGTCTTCGTAATCGCCGGGGTACGCGAGGAGATCGAAGACGGGGCCGTCGGTGACGACGTAGGCACCCAGCAGGACGACACCGGCGAGCGCGGCACCCACCCGGGGACCGAAGAGCGGAACGGCGAGCGAGAGCGTACAGAGGATCGCGAACACGCCGGCTCGCCGAACGGGTGCAGTCACGATTATCGATGCTTTTCTGTGGCGTTTACTTCAAGCTTCGTGAACCAGCCTCGAGCCGATTTTCACCACCTTCAGGCGATTGAAACGGTATTTTATCGTCTACGCCGGTGTCGAACGGTTGGACCCGTAACCGGTATACTGTCGGCCGGGAAAGTCACGAGCGTGGGACTGTACGAACGGTATCTGGCCCTCCGAATCCGCCGTCACGAGGCCGACCCGCCCGATCACGTCGCGCTCGTGATCACCGAGCGCGACCTGCTGGAACAGGGAGCCTACGAGACGCTCACCCGCTTTTTCGAGTGGGCCGTCGAGTACGCCTCACAGATCACGGTCTACGTGAGCGTGCTCGACGCGGCGGCGGTGCCGCCCCTCCAGCGCGAACTCGAGACGATCGACGCGCCGCGGCCGATCGCCGTTCGCGGACCGGAGGACAGGGCGCGAGCCGACGCACCGATCCGGATCGGGATCGGTCTCGGCGGCAAACACGAGTTCACCAGCGCGGTCCAGACGCTCGCCGAACGCGTCGATGCGGGCGAGCTCGACCCGGACGAGATCGACGACGAGCACGTCGAGGAGCACCTCGTCTTCCCGTCGGAGCCGGACCTGGTGATCAAGACCGGCGCGGAACGCCTCTCGGACTTCATGATCTGGCAGTCGGTCTACTCGGAGCTGTACTTCACCGACGTGAACTGGCGTGACTTCCGCAAGCGGGACTTTCTGCGTGCGGTTCGGGAATACTGCAATCGATCGCGACGGTACGGTCGCTAGTCGGCGATCCGGCTGCTCGAGTCGCCCGTCTCGAGCTCCTCGGCGTCGGGTCGTTCGGTCGACGGAAGCGAGTCGCGAAAGCGGTCGACGACCGAGCGGGCTTCGGCGAGCTCCGGTTCGCTGATGGCGCCCAGCAGGGCCAGCGCACGCCGCGCCCGCGTCCGCCGCCAGGATTCCTCGCGGTATTCGTACGTGCGGATTCCCCGGAGGAAGTCGGCTTTCGAGAACTCCGGCCAGTAGGGCGTACAGAAGAAGACGGCCGCTTCGTTGCCGTTCGCGTGCCAGGGGAGGAAGTTCGAGGTGCGCTCGTCGCCGCCGGTCCGAATGATGAGGTCGACGTCGCGCACCGGCTGATCGTACAGGCGGCGTTCGATGTCCTCGACGCCGATGTCGTCGGGCTCGAGATCGCCGTCAGCGACGCCTTCGGCGACCCCGCGGGTTGCGTTGAGGAGCCGCGACCGGCCGCCGTACGCGAGCGCGATGTTCAGGACGAACTGATCGTAGCCTCGAGTCCGGCGCTCGGCGTAGTCGACCGCATCCCGGACCCGCTCCGGGAGCATGTCGGTCTCGCCGATCGCGCGAATACAGACTTCGTTCTCGTGGACGCGATCGGCCTCCGCGAACTCGCGGAGTTTCTCGCAGAGGAGATCGAACAGGGCCTCGTTTTCTTCCGCCGGGCGTTCGAAGTTCTCCGTCGAGAACGCGTACAGCGTCAGTTCCTCGACGCCGATGTCCTGACACCACTCGAGCACGCGCTCGGTCGTCTGGGCACCGGCGCGGTGCCCGTCGTGTGCGTCGTCGCCCTGTCTCCGAGCGTACCGTCGGTTCCCGTCCTGAATCACCGCGACGTGGGTCGGTGCGCCGGAGATTTCCCTGGAGAGCAGGCGCTCGTATGCCGCGTCGACGCGCTGACGGAGCCACCGCTTCATTACTCGACGTAAAGTCAGCGGCGACTATGTGTCTTGTGTGTGATGAAGTGCCATCGAAACGGAGCGGGGCGCTCCCGATGAATTCCCGTCGAACGACGGGTCGTGCGCGCTCTCGGAATCGTGACGGCTATGAGTCCGGCGGTGCTCGAACCCGACAATGGCAGACGCGAACTCCGACGCGCTCGACGAGGATCTCTACCAGCGCACCAAGGCACTGCTCGAGCCCGGCGACATCGCCCTCAACGGGGCGGTCGTCCACACCGACTACGACGGGCAGGAAGACATCAAGATGATGCAGGCGACGATCGACGTCGGCGACGTCATCGCCGAGCACTCCGGGCACGACCCGACCGACTGCTACGTCTACTCGGGCAACGACGACCCCGACTTCTCCTCGAATCAGCATCAGGGCCTGACCCTCGAGGACGAGGAATTCGTCTGGGAGTGTCAGCAACTGCTCCGAGAGGGCAGCTTCGACATCGTCATCTACTACGAGGCGAGCGCGGACCACGAAGCGATTCTCGAGGACGTTCGGGAACTGGGCTTCGACGTGACCGGCGTCGAAGGGGAGGACTAGTTCGGACGCGGCGAGGGCTGTCGCTCCGTCCTCGTCCCGTCGGTACCGCCCGGACGAGAACCGCTGTCGCCGCGTGAATCGGCGGGTAGACGATCGTCGACGGGGTTCAGCGGGATTCGCCGGGATTCGTCGGGGGCATTCGAGCGGACACCGGACGGCGTTCGGGAACCGTCTCCGGTCTGCTTATACTGTGGCAGTCCCGAGAGCCTCGTATGAGCACGGACGTCGACCTCACGGAACGCGAGCGGGCGGTCGTCAACGCCTTTCAGGGCGGATTTCCCGTCGTGGAACGGCCGTTCGAGCCGGCCGCGGACGCCATGCGCGACCGCGGGGTCGACATCGACGCGTCGGAACTGCTCGAGATCGTTCGGGACCTCGACGAGCGGGGCGTCCTCTCCCGATTCGGGTCGCTCGTGAACGCCCAGGAGATCGGCGGCGCGGCGACGCTCGTCGCCATGCATGCCCCCGACGACCGGTTCGACGAGATCGTCGAGCGGGTCAACGACCGCCGCGAGGTGGCCCACAACTATGAGCGCGAACATCCGCACCTGAACGTCTGGTTCGTCGTGAGCGTCGCCGACGGCGAGGCGCGAACCGCGAGCGACCGCATCGAGGAGGTACTGGCCGAAATCGAAGCCGAAACGGGACAGGCAACGTACAACCTGCCCAAACAGCAGGAGTTCCGCGTCGAAGCCAAGTTCTACGTCGACGGGCCGTTCGACGGCGACGGGGACCCCGACGCCGCCGGAATCGACTGTACCGAACTCGGACCGGACGTCTCGCCGACCGACGAGTCCGCGCTCTCGCCGGCCGAACGGGACCTCGTCCTCGAGATCCAGGACGGCTTCCCCCCGACCGAAACGCCGTACGCGGACGTCGCCGAGGCGGTCGGGCGGGACGTCGAGTGGGTGCTCGAGACGATCGCCCGATTCGATCGCGAGGGGAAGATTCGGCGGATCGGCGTCGTGCCGAACCACTACGCGCTGGGCTACACGGAGAACGGAATGACGGTCTGGAACGTCCCGGACGAGGTCGTTCCCGAGGTCGGCCCCGACGTCGCCTCGCTGCCGTTCGTGACGCACTGTTACCGCCGGCCGCGCCACGAGGGGGTCTGGCCGTACAACTTCTTCGCGATGACCCACGGTCGCAGCGAAGCGGAGAGCCAGCGGCGCATCGAACGGGTTCGCGAGACCATGAGCGAGCACTGGGACGTGGCCGACGAGGACTGGGACTCGCTGTTTTCGACGCAGATATTGAAGAAGACCGGGATTCGGCTGGCAGAGCGCGCCGACGCGAACACGAGAGAGCGGTGACATCGGATAGTCGACTCGACCGACCACAATGATCCCACTACTGCACGATTTCACGGACGCGACGGTGCTCGTCGTCGGCGGCGGTCCGGTCGGAGCCCGGAAAGCGCGACGGTTCGCCCGCGAGGCGCAGGTCGTCGTCGTCAGCCCCGCCTTCGCAGATCGGGACTTCGGCGAGGCCGAACTGATTCGTGCCGCACCGACGGCCGACGAGGTCCCGGCGTGGCTCGAGCGAACGACGCCCGCGCTGGTCGTCGCCGCGACGGACGACGAGGCGATCAACGAGGCCGTCGCCGATGCGGCCCGCGACCGAGGCGTCCTCGTCAATCGGGCGGATCGGTCGGGGGAGCGCGAGGCCGACAGCGTCGTCGTTCCCGCAACCGTGCGCGAGGATCCGGTGACCGTCGCGGTCGCGACCGGCGGGACGGCACCCGCGCTGAGCAAGCATCTCCGGCAGGAACTCGAGGAGACGCTCGACGGGGCCGGCGAGATGGCACGGGTCTGTGCGGGACTTCGCGAGGAGCTCAAGGCGCGTGACGTGGCGGTCGACCGACGCCGGGAGATCGTTACGGACGTCGTCAATTCTCCGGATGTTTGGACAGCTTTACGTACGGGTACTTCCAACTGTCCGCAAGTGATCGAGGACGTGCTCGGCGAGGAACTGGCAACCGAGGGGGATCAGCCGTGATGTCGACCGGGGTCGTGACTGCCGGGCGAGTGACCCACAGGAGTGGCACCGTCGACCAGCTGGCCGCCGTCAGCCCCGAGAGTCAGGACGCCGCGGTCGCGGAACTCCTGACAGTTCCCGACATCGAGGAGGCGTACGTCCTCTCGACGTGCAATCGGGTCGAGGCGTACGTCGTCGGCTCGGACCACGCCGTCGGCCGCGCCGCCCTCGAGGAGTTTTTCGCCGGTGTCGACGACGAAGCCATCGTGACGACCGACCACGACGACAGTCTCCGGCATCTGCTTCGGGTGGCCGCCGGGCTCGAATCAGTGATCCTCGGCGAGGATCAGATCATCGGTCAGGTCCGGACCGCCTACGAGGACGCCCGCGACGCCGACGGCATCGGCTCGATGCTCGAGTCGGCCGTCACGAAGGCGATCCACGTCGGCGAGCGGGCCCGTACCGAGACCGCGATCAACGAAGGTGTCGTGTCGCTCGGCTCGGCTGCGACGCGACGCGTTGCAAAAGAGATCGACCTCGAGGGAGCGGTCTCTCTGGTCGTCGGGGCCGGCGAGATGGGGCAACTCGCCGCGCGCAGTCTGGCCGCGGCCGGCGTCGACGAACTCGTCGTCGCCAACCGAACCGTCGCCCACGCGGACCATCTCGTCGACGACGTTACGGACGAGACCGGCGTCACGGCGAGGGCCGTGCCGCTCGAGGCGCTCGACACCGTCGCGACCCGTGCCGACGTCGTCGTGGCGGCGACCGGTAGCGAGGAACCGGTACTCGAGCGTCGCCATCTCGCGGACGGCGACGCGACCGGAGCCGAGCCGGAGCAGGTGGTCGTCGACCTCGGGCAACCCCGCGACGTCGCCCCGACGGCGACCGCGCTGCCCTCGGTGTGCGTCTTCGATCTCGACGACCTCGAGTCGATCACCGACGAGACCCGCGAGCAGCGAGCCGACGCCGCTCGCGAGGTCGAGGCGATTATCGATCGCGAGTTCGACCTGCTCTGTGAACAGTACAAGCGGGCCCGCGCCGACGAGGCGATCGCGGCGATGTACGAATCGGCCGAGCGGATCAAGGAACGGGAGGTCGACACCGCGCTGTCACACTTCGACGGCGAGGTGACCGAGAGCCAGCGCGAGGTCGTCGAATCGATGGCCGACTCGCTGGTCAACCAGTTGCTCGCTCCCCCGACGAAGAGTCTGCGGGAGGCGGCCGCCGAAGACGACTGGAGTACGATCCACACTGCACTCCAGCTGTTCAATCCGGAGTTCGACGCGGAGGACGGCGCATTCGCACCGCCCACAGCCGTCACCGGCGCGAACGGCGAGGCGGGGATCGGCGCGACCGACGACGATTGATCGGAGCGCGACGCTCGAGCGATACGACCGATTTTCGGACGATTCGACTCGATAGTCAGCGTACCGTTCGGTATCGGGTTCTGCAGTTACGCAACGCGGCCGAATAGAACGTCGCAGAGCCGCCGCACTCACTGCAGAGTCAGCCGCGTCGAAGCCGTATTATCGATTCGGCGCGCCGTACTCGACGTGGACCGTGGGGACGCTCGAGGAATCGGGCGCTTCGGTCCCGTTCCAGTCGACGAGCCGGACGTTCGCCATCTGGCCGGAGAAGCGGAATCGCTGGACGCCGACGTCGATCGCACCCTCGGCGACGCCGCCGGCGACGACCGTTCCCTCGGCGACGGGATCGTCGGCGAGCATCTCGAGATCGCCGTCGACGGCGATCTCGTAGTTCGACGGAACGCCGCGTCCGACGATCGTCACGAGGTTGGGAAGCGCACTATCCGTTGCAGCCGCGTCAGCTCGGTTCTCGACCGATGTGTCGCGTGCCATGCTTCGATAAGTCGAACATCCCGGCATAAGCTTTCTTGTCGAAAAAATGGTAAGAAAGCGTGACTATGGCGACTGGGCTACTACTAGCCGCCAACGGGAGTTACCGGGCCAACGTTTAGGGTCGGTAGTGTAGTCGGGACTATCGAATGCTCGAACTCTACCAGGCGGAGAGCTGTCCTCACAGCGCGGACGTCCGGCAGAAACTGACCGATCTCGGCGTCTCGTACGTGATTCACAATCCCCGGCGACCCGGCCACGAGGGCGGCGACGTGCGCAACGACTGGACCCACGAGGCGATGATAGATCTCGGCGGCGAGGATGCGATCCCGTTTCTCGTCGATACCGACCGCGAAGAATCCCTCTACGAGAGCGACGAAATCGTCGACTACCTCGAGGAACACTACTCGTAGCTACGTCCCCGACCCGACGGTCGAAATGCGGCCGATCAGTCGTTCGACGGGATCAGATCGCGGACGAGAACCGCACCGGGGATAGCCGGCGCGGTCGGACGAACGATCGACTCGGTCGAGTCGATCGCGTGCCCCGTGTCGACGTGGTGATCGATCGCCGCCCGGGAGCGGTTCCGTCGTGACGGTTCCTCGGCCGCGTTCAGATGCCAGTCGCAGTCGAGACAGTACTTCATCGTAACTCGATCTCCGGCCGTACCCGTGAAGCCCTTTTGATCCGGTCTCGAGCGGGACTCGAGTATCGCCCTCGGTGCGTACTCGAAAACGCGACTCCGGGCCCTCCGTCTCGCTCCAGCGGGATGCGCTCGACCCGAGCTGTCGTCACCCACTCAGTATAACTCGTCGAACGAGCGGACGCGGTAATCGCCGAGCACACACTGACCCCGCCGTTCGTGACCGACCCGTTCGACGTGGATCGCATCGAGACCGGCGTTCCAGGCCGCGCCGACGTCGTTCGCACCGTCACCGGCGAGGACGCCCAGATGGCCGTTGTGAGCGACACCGAGGTCGGTCATCACCCGCTGGACGGGTCCCGGATCGGGCTTCCAGCCCGTCTCCTCGGTGCAACACAGCCGCGCGTCGAACCAGTCTCGGATTCCGAGGTTGTCGAGGACCGGCTCGCAGAGGAACTCCTGACAGTGCGTGACCAGTCCGACCGGGGCGTCGAGCTCCGCGACGAACGCGGCGTCCTCGTGCAGATAGGTCTGTTCGGCCCGCACCAGCGGATCCTCCTCGTCGTGGAACGCCTCCCAGAAGGATTCGGGGTCGACGCCCCACTCCTCGAGTTGCCGGTCCCGAGAGCCGGTCAGGCCGTTCCAGAGGATATCGGCCTCCCGGTCGGTGAACTCGCGGCCGAGCCGGTCGCCGACCCGGTCGAACACGTCGCGAGTGTAGGCCCACTCGACGTCGACGAGCGTCCCGTCGAGGTCGAGCAGCCAGAAGTCGTACTCACGCTCGAGGTCCATCGGAGGAAGGTCTATGCGGTTCTCGAGTAAATGTTTATCGCCGTTCAGCGGGCGAAGCGGAGAGCCAGCCCCCGCGTACGGATCGGCTACCGGTCCAGTCCGACCCATCCTCGTCTCAGCTACTATCGAGCGGTGAGCGACCTATAAATAACCCATCGGATACCACCCCGAATATATAACCGGATAGTACGCCCTCCTACTGGCATGGTCGAGACGGATTCGGACGCCAGCGGCGATCACCGGCACAGCGGCCTCGAGGACCAAACCCGCATCGGTTCGGAGATGGGCGATGACGGAGCGGCCGATCTCGACGAACTGTTACGGATACTGAGTAACCGGCGTCGCCGGTGTGTTCTCTACTGTCTGGACGCCGCGGACCATCGAGACGTCGAGACGCTCGCGAAACGCGTCGTGACCCGGTTGGAACGAACGGTTCCGGACGATCGTGCCGAGGTCAGATACGACGACGTCGAGCTCTCGCTCGTCCACGTCGACATCCCGATGTTGGAGGATGCCGACGTCATTTCGTACGACCGGCGACGCGGCGATCTGTGTCTCGACTGCCCGCCGACACGCATCGAACCCCTTCTCGAAACGTGTGCCGCACTCGACCCGTGTGCCGAGACGGACGACGGACGCGAGAGCGACGAGTTGGAAGCCGCATCGTCGTGCGACCGGTGAACCGCCTCGAGGTCAAGTGCTTCGAGAGACCGACGGTCTCTCGTCGTCCCGAGAATCGTTGATTCTCGGACGGCCCCGAGGCGCTCGACTCGTTTCGCCCGTCGACCGATTCCCGGAGCCGTTACTCCGTCGTCGATCGAACTCGATCGGCGTACTCGGTCACGACCGGGTCGTCGGGCCGGAGCGAGTCGGTCCACGCCGCGTCCGGATCGATATCGCCGTCGAGCAGGGCCGTCTCGGAGAGCGTCTCGCCGAGCCGACGCCAGCGGTCCGGATCCTGCGCGCCCCACCCGTGCGTTCGGACGTGCGGCGTGAACTGTAACTGGTGTGCGGCGGTTTCGAACTTGCGCCGCTCGATCCCTCGATTGCGCTCGAGCGTCGCGTTTCTGTCGACCAGAACGTCGATCGCACGCTCCGGGTCCCGAGTCGCGGCGGCCCAGCCCCGGGCGGTCGCTCGCAGGAAGGATCGAACCGTCTCCGCTCGCTCGGCCGCGAATTCGGGACCGGTGACGAGCGTCATCCCGTAGATATCCAGATACTCGCCGATCGGAAGCTCGTCGGGCGTTCGATCGTGCTCCCGGCCGATTTCGATCCCGTTGGTGACCACGCCGACCGCGGCGTCGACCGTCCCGTCGATCACCTTGTGCTGGACGCGGTGGTGCGTGTGCGGATCGACGTCGTGGAGTTCGACTTCGTCCCGGATGCCCGCGTTCTCGAGCAACTGGGCGGTGAGGATCCGCGTCTTCGTCGCGGAGGGCGCGATGGTCCGACCGGCGAGTTGCTCGGGTTCGGAGAGCGGTTCGCCGAAGACGTCCCGCAGGGTGTAGACGGCCGCCGGCGTCTTCTGGGTCACCGCGGCGACCGCGAGCGGGTCGAACCCCTCGCTCTGTTTCGCCAGCACGGCGCTCGCACCGGCGAGGGCGATGTCCGCGTCGCCGCGGGCGGCGCGTTCGGCCGCGTACGGCGAGCCGTGGCCCTCGACGAACTGGATCTCGAGGCCCTCCTCGCGGTAGAACCCGTCCTCGCGGGCGAGGAAGTACGGCGACTGGAAGCCGTTTGGCTCCCAGTTGAGCTGGAAGGAGACCGGATCGGTCGCGGTCACGCCTCCACCTCGAGGTCGGTCCGGAACAGCCCGTCGGGGAGGTCGTCGATGCCGAGCGTGTCCGCGCCCGCGATGGATCTGAGGTGGTCGAACAACCGTTCCATCCCCGCGACGGTGGTCTCGTCCCAGTCGGGAACGACCATCTCGCGCCACCGGTCGCGGACGGCGCGGACGACCGCGGGGTCGCTCTCGTACATGAGTCGCTCGCCGATCTCATCCCAGAGCTCGTCGTCCCGTTGCAGCCGCTCGACGGCGTCCCGAAAGGCACCCTGAAACCCGCGGATTGCGTCCGGATGCGCGTCGAGATACGCCTCGCTCGTCAGGAACGTCGAGACGGGGATCGGCCGATCGGCGTCGGTATCGATCCCGGCGTCCGCGAGGCGGTCGACGAGCCGCGACATCGGCAGGACCTCGCGGTAGGGCCCGGTCTCGACGATCTCCGGAACGATCTGCCAGAACTGCAGGATCGCGTCGACCTCGCCGTCCTCGAGCAGCCGGGTGAGTTCGACCTTCGAGCCGGCTTCGACCGGTGTGGCCGTCTCGTCGGGGTCGAAGCCGTGAAACTCGCGGCAGGCCGCCCGGACGAGGATCCAGTTCTTGTCGAGGCGTCTGACGACGCCGACTCGGTGCCCGGAGAGATCCGCGAGCCCCTCGATCGGCGAGTCGGTCGGCGCGACCAGCCCGCCGACCGTCTGGCCGTAGGGGTGGACGGCGACGATCGGCGCGCCCGCGGCCCGCTCGCGGGCCGTCGAGATGTAATCGATGTCGATCAGATCGGCGTCGCCCTCCTGGAGTTTCGCCTCGACGGTCTCGCGGCCCTCGTCGAGTTCGTCGGAGACGAGTTGCAAGTCGAGATGGAACCCGCGGTCGTGATCGTAGCCGAACCGTTTGATCGTATAGAGCATGTACCGCGGGCTGCCGTTGTGTTCGAATCGTGCGCGCAGGACGGCTCGATCGCCCGGGTCGCCCTGAAACTCGTCGATCGCGGCCTGCTGGGAACCGATGTCGATGGTGGTCATGGCTGTCGTCTGGTTGGGGGAATCTGGTGTCTCGAGAGGCGATCACAGCGGCGCGACGATGTCGTCGATCGCCGCGCTCTCGTCGATCAGTCCGCGGGACTGCATCCACTCGAGGTGGTCGTCCAGTTCCGCGGGATCGACGGGGTCGGGAACCTCGTACCGCGGGACGGTGAGCTCCTCGCGGACCGCGTCCACGTCGACGTCCTCGAACAGCTCGGGTGCGACCGCCGCATCGGCCTCGAGCAGTTCCAGATACGTGCCGCGGAACGCGTCGGGCTCGGCATTGATATCGTCGACCGCGCGGCCGTAAGCGCGGAGGAACGCCTCGAGAACGTCCCGATCGACGTCGTCGCTGCCGACGATCCCCATGTGGTTGTCGTACTCGAGGAGTCGCCGGAAGCCGAGGTGATCGGCGAGGGTGCTGTGGGGATCGATGAGCGTCACCGCGTCGACGCGGCCCTCGGAGAGCGCCCGCAGTCTGTCCGTCGGCATTCCGCAGCCGACGAGGTCGATCTCCGCCGGGGAGACGTAGTCCTCGAGGGCTTTGCGGGCGGTGTACTCCTGGCCGGTCCGGCGGTTGACGCCGACCGGAACGTCGGCGAGGTCGGCCGGCGTCTCGACGTCGGTGTCGGGGCGCGTGAACACCGTGTACGGGAGATCGGCGAAGGTCCCGTTCGCGACCACCCGGCCGTCGCCCATGGTCCACGTCCGGCGGATGCTCTCCCACTTGCAGATGGGGTAGAGATCCACGTCGTACTCGCCCGTCAGCGTCTCCGCCGCGGGAATGTACTTGACGGACACGTCCCGTCTGTCCCGTTCGACCAGGTCGACCGCGAGCCCCTCGTCGCGGAAGTAGCCTCGTTCGGTCGCTACCTTCTGTGGTAACACGAACGAGAACGGGAGGTGGAACACCCTGACAGCACGGTCTGCTAACATGGGACACGCCACACCGTTGAGATGCTTAAAACGTTTTCACGATACGTTTATCTGTGATTCCGTGGAGAGTGACCCCCGTTCCCATGGAACAGTTATCGACAGCCCGTGCGGAGTTCGAGGAGGTCGCCGACGGGGTCCACCTCGCGCCGCTTCCGGCAGGGAAACGGGCGGGGATGATCTACTGGCGAATCGAACCGGGGGCGACGTTGCCGTCGCATTCCCACTCGAACGAGCAGCTCGGCTTCGTCACCGACGGGGAACTCGTCGCGATCGTCGAGGGCACGGAGTACGCGCTCGAGGCCGGCGACGCCTACATGTTCTCGAGTAACGAGCGACACGGTGCCGAAAACCGGAGTGCTGACGACGCGATCGGCATCGGCGTCCTCGCACCGCCGCGAGAAGAGCCCGACTGGCGACGGACGGCGTCGGCGGTCGATCGGGGGTGAGAGCCCCGCGGGAACCACCGCGCGCCGGAGGGGGTCACGACCAGTATATTGAACGTCCTCGTCGTACTGGCATCCATGGACGCCGTCGACCACATCAACGTCGATGTCGACAGCCTCGACCCGTGTTACGAATTCTACCGGGAGACCCTCGAGCTCGACCTACTCAGACCGCCCGCAGATTTCGAGGGCGACCACGCGATGTTCCGGGCCGGCGAGACCGTCGTGACGCTGGCCGAAACGGGCCGCGCCGAGAACTGGGACGAGCGAGGGCTCGCCCATCCCCTCGACAAGGCGCATCTCGCGTTCGAGACCGACCGGCAGACCTACGATTCACTGATCGACGCCCTCGAGGGACAGTTTCCGAACCAGGGACCCTACGACTGGGGCGAGTTCGAGGGGTTCTACGTCCTCGATCCCGACGGAAATCTCCTCGAGGTCGTCACCTACGAGGCCCCCGAGGGCGACCGATCGCGACCGTTGCTCACGCACGACGTCGTGGAGGAGGCGGACTCGAGCGGTGCCGAAGATCTCGGGTAGATCGAATTCGGCCGGTGGGAATTAAATCGGCGGCCGGCGGGACTCGCGAACAGTTGTTCACCACGAATCGGCCGGAAAGCGGCCGTCGTACCGGTATCTTCGGATCGACGTTTCCCTCACTGCCCCTCCAGCAGCGGTTTCCGATCGATCTGAGAGCTACGGACGGGCTCGTCGAGTGCCCGCGTTTCGACCGTCGCGAGCCACTCGTCGACGGTATACGTGCACTCGTCGTCCGTGTACGATAGTTCCGTACACGGGACGACGCCGCGAAGGACCTCGGCGTCGCCGTCCTCCTCGTAGAGCGCCAGCGCTACGAGCGGCACTCGCACCCGTTCGCGCGCCTCGGCGTCGACGCCGAGCGGTGACGGGGGGACCGTTCGCCGACGGAACCCCGGCTCGAGCGAATAGCCGTGTCGGTCGGCCCACCGTTCGAACTCGGCCACGAGTTCGTCGCACGTCGGTTCCGTCTCCGCCGCGACGGAGTGTCGTGGCGGCCATCGGGAGACGTCCACCTCGTCGACGCAGCCGCATTCCCGGAGCGTTCGGAGGCGCTCGACGAGCGTCGTGATCTGTTCGGAGACGCCGGTCGGGATAGCCGATCGCACGTAGCAGTCGATGTGGACGTGCCCCCGGGAACCGGAATCGACGAGCAGCGGTACGCCGGGTTCACGTGCAGACATAGCCACCCTCCGTGCGCTCGACGAGGTCCGTCGCGGCGAGGGACTCGAGAACGGCAAAGAGCGTGAGTTTGGACGGTCCGAGCGTCCGCTGTAGATCGGTCACCCTCGCGTCGCCGCCGGCGAGAAGGGACAGATACGCGAGTTTCGCCCGTGAGGATGCGAGTTCGTCCGGAACGGATAGCCGTTGTTCGCTCGTAAACATCATAGAAGCCGGCCACAGGTGAGCATATAAATATGGAGGGGGCCACGTTATCACCCATCACCTTCCCCCGCGGTGTGGTCGATACGGAAGCGCATCGACGGGGCAACGCGATCGCATCGACGGCCATTCGAGCGGACCCGGATATAAAGGTGTATTTAAATTGCGTTGTGATTAGGAATACCGTACATCGATTTTAGACGGGGCTTGTAATACCGTCGGGACGGGCCGGTTGCGGTGGCCAGCATATCTCGCACGACCAATGATTCGATCGGGCAATCGATTTCGACGTTGCGACCGACCGGCGGTATCGAACGAGTGGGAGGCGCTCTCCGCCCACGTCGCGGATGGACCGGTCGCTCCGGCCGAGACGAGGGGTCCGGAGCGCGGCACCGAACGGACGAACTCGTCACTGGACGCACCCCTCGAGGCGGGCCGGCGACGCCGCTATCGTCGGTCGTGAAGTCGGTCGAACGTCCGCTGAACGGTCCGAATTTCGGACTCAGGCGTTGCGTTCGGACTCGATCAGTTCCGCCATTTCGATATCCTTGTCGGTGATGCCGCCGTCCTCGTGGGAGGTCAGCCGGATCTCGACGCCGGAGTATCGGATGATGATCTCGGGGTGATGGAACTGCGCCTCGGCGATTTCGCCGACCATCTGTGCGAAGTTGACGCCGCGAAGGTAGTCGTCGAACTCGTACATTCGCACGATCTCGTCGTCGTCCTGTTCCCAGTTGTCAGGGAGATGGTCGTCGATCTCCGCGTCGGAAAGTCGGTCAGCCATGTGGGGGCGAACGCAATCCAATCAAATAACCATTGTGCCGTGTTCCCGTCCTATCACGGCACTCAGCGATCGCTCGGACGGCGATCCGCGGTCACTCGAGTCGCGATCGCTCCCCCGGGGGCTGGAGTTCGGCATCGACCAGCGTCTCGTAGGCCCGTCGAAACCGTTCGGAGAGCGCCTGATGGGAAATCCCCAGTTCCTCGGCCAGCTCTTCCATCGAAACGCCGCGAGGAATTTCGAAGTAGCCGTACTCGAGGGCCGCCTCGAGGGCTTCCTGCTGTTCGGGCGTCAGGCGCGTCTCGTGATCGTCGACGTCGGTCACGTCGGTCACGCGCCGGAGGTCGGCGTTGATCCCCCGATCGACCAGCCGATCGTACGCGTCACACAGCGCATCGCGGTCGCGGTAGCGAACCGTCACCTGCCACCAGCCGTCGCTCGCCCGCGCTTCGAGCAGCGAGCCGCCGTTCGCGAGCAGGTCGTCCCAGAGCCGGGTCGTTCCCGTCCCCTCGGTGAAGGTGACGTCGTACAACAGCCGCGATCCCGTTTCGACGAGGAGGTCGGCCTCGTCCACCGAGGGGTCCGCCTCGAAGGCGTCGGTGGCCGTCTCGCGATCGACGCCGGCGACCCACAGCGAGGGACGCGTCTTCGATACCGAGGACTCGAGTTCGAACGTGGCCTCCGGCGCGCGCTCGAACGCGGTCGCCAGCACGGAGTCGGCCGCCGGAAGCCGGAGATCGGCTATCGTCGACATCGGGCTTCGTACACCGTCGACGCGTAAAAACCGCTATTGCGACGGCCCTGACTGTCGGGATCGGTGATACCGGCCGCCGGACTCGAGTCGGGCTCTCGACCGGACCGGTCGACGACCGGAACTGGCCGGCCACACCGTCAAGGGCGACACCCACCGAACACGCAGTATGAGCTCGCGTATCGACGCCGAGACCGACTTCGAGGAGTTGACCACCCGCATCCGTACGCAGTCACAGCAAGCGCCGGGATCGGACACGGAACGGGTGACGATCCGATCGCTCGAGGACGTCTCCGCGGACGCGCTCGCGACCCTGCTCGAGGCGGCCGAGAGCGAACACCTCGAACCGGGGGCGCTCGTCTTCGTTCTCTCGCGGGCCAACGCCGAACAGCTGGTCGAGCGGGAGTCCGACATCGACGACGTCGACGACCTCGAGGAGGTGCTGGGTCGGCGGGTTCGGGTCGAAGACGAGATGCCCGACGAGACGATTCTCCTGTTGCATCCCGACGCCATCGAGGGGGAGGAGCTGGTCGAACCCGAAGCGATCGCCTGCGGAATCGTCGGCACGGACGGCTAACGGCTACCCGTCCGAAGGGGCCGTTCGAGGTGTCACCTGCCCGGACGCCGACCGATACCCGCGCGGCGACCTTCGGAGTCGGGTCGCTGGTGCGCGCCGAACAGCAGCCCGAGACCCTAGCGCTGGAGGCCGAACGAGACGTGGATCGTCGTCGTGTACGATTCGATCCGGCCGTCCTCGACGTCCGCGGTCTGAGATTCGATTTTGATTCCCGTAATTCCCTCGAGCGTCTCGTCGGCGTCGTCGAGCGCGCTCTGTGCGGCGTCTTCCCAGGATTCGGTCGAGTTACCGACCAGTTTGATTACTTTGGCGGTTTCGCTCATGATGCGCGCCTACGGACACCGGCGAAGTGCATAGTCCTTGGCCGAGGGTGTGCTTGCTCGGCGTCCTCGTTTCCCGTCGGCTGTCGCGAGTTAGCTCGGCTCCGACGACGGCCGATACCGACGGCTCACCGCCTTCCACCGGCCGGTTCGGAACAGCCAGTAATTGATCCCGCCCGGGACGGCCGTCTCGAGGAAGAGCGCGAGGTAGAGTCCGCCGACGCCCAGCGGCGTGACCAGCCCCAGCGCGGCCGCCGGGAGGGCGAAGGCGTAGCGGCCGAGCAGGGAGGCGACGAACGGCCAGCGAGTGTCGCCGGCACCCAGCAGCGCCCCTGCAGCGGCGCCGTCGATACCGTATGCGATCGAACTGACCGCTCCGACGACGACGAACGCCGCGGCCTGCGCGGCCTCCGACGGGCCGGTGACGAACACCGCCGCGATCGGTCGAGCGAAGAGCACGACGAGAACCGCGATTCCGGTGTAGATCACCGTCGAGAGCCGGATGATGTCAGCGCCGTAGCCCCCGGCAACCTCCTCCTCGTTCGCGCCGAGATGCTGTCCGACGAGGGAGCTCGAGGCCAGCGACAGCCCCCAGTTGACGCTGTTGATCAGGGCGCGGACCCGGCGGCCGACCTCGAGGGCCGTGACGACGACCGGCCCGAACGAGGCGGCGATCCAGAGCAGGGGGAAGACGACGACCCCCTGTGCGAGCCGCCGACCGATCTCCGGCAGCGAGATCTCGATCAACTGGCGGAGCAGCGTCGGCTCGAGCCACGGCCCGCCTCGCGTGATCGGGACGGGACTGGGTTCCATGCCGAGCCGACCGTACGACCGGCCGAGCATGCCCCACGCGAGGACGACCGTCACGAACCCGCTCGCGAGGGTCGTCCCGATCGCGGCACCGGCGGCACCCAGACCGAACCCGAATATCAGCAGCCCGCTGAGGACGATATTGAGTACCGCGCCGCCGGCCCGGGCCACCATCTCGGTGAACGTGTCGCCGACGCCGGTGTACGTCCGGCTGGCGATGAGGTTGAGCAGTTCGAAGACGACGGCCGGCGCGACGTAGACGAGGTAGACGCTGCCGTGACGGAGCGCATCGGGACCCGCGCCGAGCAGCCCGATCAGACGGTCGGGGACGGCGAGAAAGACCCCTGCGACCGGAAGCGAAATCGCGGTCGCGAGCACGACGCTCTGGGTGACGGCCAGCGACGCGCGGCCGGTCTCCTCGCCGCCGTAATTCTGCGAGACGAGCGTGACGGTGCCGCCCGCGAGGCCGAGTCCCAGCAGCGTCACGATCTGCCAGTACCCGAGCGCGAACGCCAGCCCCGCAGTGCCCGCCGTCCCGACGGCGATCCCGACCATCGCGAGATCGGCCGTCTGCTTGGACATGATCGCGAACCCGGTGACGATTCGGGGCCACGCCAGCTCGGCGATGGGGCGGAACCGCTCGGCGTCGACGATCCCGCAGCGCTCGAGGAGTCCCGCGACGAACGCGAGCGCGGCCGACTGCCGATCCGTCATCGACCGCTCGTTTCGGGACCACCGCCTTCGATCTGTCGTTCGATGGACCGCAGCAGCCCCGAGAGAACCGATCAGCAAAATTTATACGAGAAATGTACAGATTGAAAACGTGTCACCACTCGCCTCGCTTCGCCTTCCGACGACGGTACTTGCAACGGTAGAGTTCCTGCTCGCCGAATCGTGGGCGGTGCTCGCCCAGCGGGAACCCGCGGGTATCGGTGCCGAAACGGCAGCCAGCACGCCGTGGTACGTCCAGTCGATCACTGCAGCAGTGATTACGCTCGTTATCGGCGGACTCCTAATCGCGATCGCACCGGACGGGACGCGCCGACAGACCGATCGCGTGCTCGAGCAACCCGGGGCCGCGTTCGTCTCCGGCGTCGTCAGTTTGGTCGCCGTGATCGGGGTCGCTTTCGTGTTGGCGATTACGGGAATCGGGATCGTTCTCGCGATTCCGCTGCTGCTGATTTTCGCTCTTCTAGCACTGGTCACCGGAGTGTACGGCTATCTCGCCGTCGGCAGACTCGCGAGCGACAGTTGGCCGCTCGCACTGGGCGTCGCGATCGTCGTCTCGGCGCTCGTCGGTGCGGTTCCCGTCCTCGGATCGATAGCCGGGTTCGTAATCAGTAGTATCGGATTGGGAGTGGTCGTCATGGATTCCATGGAGTAACACGACTCACGCCCGTGAGAGCAACGCTTTGAGGTGGTCCATCGAGACCAGCGACGTCGGCCGGTCCATATGGACGCCGATCTCGCCTGATAGCGCACCCAACCCGATCCGCTGGACGGGTTCGGGCAACGAGTACGCGCGCCGAATCCAGCGGCCGAGTCGCTGTTCCCGCTCTAAGTCGTCCCGCCAGGCGTGCTCGTAGGCCGCGAGGGTAGTCGGGCGATCGGGGTCGATCTCGCGGGCGGCGTGATCCGCGCTGGTCATACTGTAGAGGATCCCGCCGCCCGTGAAGGGCTTCGTCTGGGCGGCCGCGTCGCCGACGAGGAACGCGCGGCGAGTCGTCACCCGGTCCGGCGGGCCGATCGGGATCGCGCCCGAACAGCGGTGGGCGACGTCGATCTCGTAACCGTCGATCAGCTCCTCGAAGTGTTTGGTGACCTGCACGCCCGGCGGTGCCGCGAGACCGTACTCGACGCCGGCCTCGCCGCGCGGGATCCGCCACGCGAAGAACGTCGGCGGCGTCAGGTGAACGTCGACGAAATCCTCGTGGTCCGCTTCGTCCGAAAAGGCGAGGACGCCGTGGAGGAACTCCTCGGGCTCGGGGAGGGCGAGTTCCTCCCGAACCCTCGAGCGCGGGCCGTCGCAGCCGGCGACCATCTTCGCCTCGAACTCGACGGTTCCCTCGGGGCCGCTGGCGACGATCGCGACGCGGTCGCGGTGTTCGGTGACGCCCGTGACCGTGTGTTCCTCTCGAACGTCTGCTCCCGCATCGCGAGCGAGATCCGCAAGGTGGCGATCCAGCCCCACTCGATCGATGACGTTCGAGGCGACCTCGCGTTTGTAGAACGGGTACGCGTCGCTGTGCGGCCCGTCGACGTGGAACCGCGCGCCGTAGATCTCGTTCTGGAACAGCTCCTCGCGAGCGCCCTCGCCCGTGAACTCCCAGACGTCGGTACTGACGTGGCCCGAACAGGCCAGCGGCTCGCCGACCCGCCCCTTCTCGAGGGCGAGCACGTCGTACCCCTCCTCGGCGGCTCGGCGGGCGAAGCGCGCGCCCGGCGGCCCGACGCCCACGACGACGAAATCGTACATGCTCGTCACGTTCACACCGCTCGGTAAATAGTTTCTCGAGACTGTCTCGGAGCCACAACTATATGGGATCCGATAGTCGTGACAGCTATGTGCGGCCTGGTGACAGCCGACGAGACCACGCTGATCGACCTGAGTATCGGCCTCGAGGACGGCGTTCCGAGCGAGCCGACACCGCCGAGCATCGACGCGTTCGATCACGAGGCGGGCGCGGAACGGCTCGCCGAAACCCTCCGGGATCAGGGGTACGACGTCGACGCCGAGGACTTCCCCGACGGGATGGGGCTGGCCTGGGAGGATCTCGCGGTCATCCCCCACGCCGGGACCCACCTCGACGCGCCGTGGCACTACGGCCCCGAGGTCGACGGCGAGCCGGCGAAGACGATCGAGGAGATCCCCCTCGAGTGGTGTCGCGGAAATGCGGTCGTGCTCGACTTCCGGTGGATGGATCCGGGGAGCGAAATCTCCGCGGCCGACCTCGAGGACGCCCTGGCCGACCTCGACCACGACCTCTCGCCGGGCGAGATCGTCCTGATCCAGACGGGTGCCGACGAGCTGTGGGGCCAGCCGGAGTACTTGACCGAGTTCCCCGGCATGAGCGCCGGGGGGACGAAATTCCTCGTCGAACGAGGGATCAAGGTGATCGGGACTGACGCCTACGGCTTCGATAAGCCCTTCGCGACGATGGGCGAGAACTACGTCGACTCCGGCGACGAGGACGAGCTGTGGCCGGCCCACCTCGCGGGTCGAGAGGTGGAGTACTGCCAGATCGAGAAGATGGCCAATCTCGACGAGTTGCCCCGCAAGACCGATATTCCGCTGGTCGCGTTCCCGATCAAGATCGAGAACGGCAGTGCGGGGTGGGTGCGGCCGGTCGCGATGCTCGAGGGCGATGGGACCGACCTGATTGACGCCGCGAACGGGGGTGAGGGCGCGTGAAACTCGCCACCTTCGAGGTCGACACACCCGTCGGCCCCGTCGAACGCATCGGCGCCGTCGACGAGTCGAGCGCGTCCGACGACGCTCCCGCCGGCGAAGCGACGCTCGTGGATCTCACCGCGGCCTACGGCGCGGCGCTCGCGGACGAGGGCGAGCCCGCACCCGCGGACCTCGCCCGGACGCACGTCCCGCCGGAGATGATCGCCTTCCTCGAGCGCGGCGATCGGGCGATCGCGGAGGCGAGAGAGGCGCTCGAGTACGCGGCGGAAACGAACGCCGAACGCGGCCCCGGCGGCGCGAAGCTCCGGTACGAGCCCGGCGAGTACCGGCTGCTCGCGCCGCTACCGCGGCCCAACTCGCTGCGGGACTGCATGGCGATCGAAGAGCACGTTCGGAACAGCATGGACGGCGAGATCGCGGACGTCTGGTACGACCTGCCGGTCTACTACAAGGGCAACGCCGACAGCGTGGTCGCCCCCGGCGAGACGATCCAGTGGCCCGACTACTCCGAGATCATGGACTACGAACTCGAGATCGCGGCCGTGATCGGGAAACGCGGTCGCGACATTCCCGCCGAGGAGGCCGACGAGCACATCGCCGGCTACACGATCTTCAACGATTTCAGCGCTCGCGACATCCAGGGCAAGGAAATGGAGGGGCGGCTCGGGCCGGCCAAAGGCAAGGACTTCGCGAACGGGTTGGGGCCGTACGTCGTTCCCCGCGACGACATCGACGTGCTCGAGGCCCCGATGATCGCCCGGATCGACGGCGAAGTCTGGTCCGAGGGGACCGTCGACGAGATGTACCACTCCTTCGCCGACATCATCGAGCACATTTCCCAGTCCGAGACGCTCCACCCCGGCGACGTCATCGGCAGCGGCACCGTCGGCGAGGGCTGTGGCCTCGAATTAGGGCAGTGGCTCGAGGACGGAGACACCGTCGCACTCGAGATCGAGGGGATCGGCGTCCTCGAACACACGGTCGTCGACTGACGGCCGTGTCGTCGCGTCGGGAGGTGGCGGTTCCGGCCTCGAGTTCGCTGTTAGCGGAATCGGAACCCACGGATAAACGCCCGGAAATAGCCCCGGCAATACATATCGGAGTGAGTGACATTTCGTTAGAGAACACCGTACTCGGATATGATCAGTCGATCCGCCCTCGCGGCCGTCTGTCTGGGTATCGTTATCGTCGTGAGCCTCCCCGCCGGGGCATACGCCACTCTGTCGAGTTCGGGGCCGGCATCACCCACGTCTCTCGCACAGGACGACCCCTATCGCTACCAGTGTCTCAATACCGCACCGGCCGAAAACGTCTCGATGAACGCCTACGAGCAGAACACGACGGACCTCCGGACGCAGTCGGCGACCGTATCGTCGACCGGGAACGGAACCACTGCCAGAGAGGGGTTCATAGAGATCGAGTCCGAGTTTATCAACGGGAATCAGACGTGTTTCGACAGGGTATCGACGGAAAAGAAGACGATGATGCTGCAGCTCAAGGGCGTTCAGTTCGAGAACACCTCGGTCCGCGGCCCGTGGACCGATATCGTGTTCGGACAGGGCGAGGCGGACGTGGTCACGATCCTGCTGCCGGGGAACGAATTCCTGGACGTGTTGCGGCAGATGGGCGTCAGTGAGGGGTTCATCGAATTCTTCGAAGAGGAGTACGACCTGGCTTCGACCGGCGACGCCGAAACGACAGCAGGGCAGACGGAAACTGACGGTCCGGCGAACGAGTCAAACGATTCTACCGAGAACGTGACCGAGTCGGACGAGCCCACGGAGAACGCGACTGAGTCGGACGGCGAAAGCGGAAATACGACGGACGACACCGGCGGAGGGGGTGAGGATTCGACCGGAGCGAACGAGACCGGGACCGAGTCGGTCGTCGACTCGATCGAATTAGCGGGCGAGCCGTCCGAGGCGGCGATCGTGCAACCCCGATAGCAAACGGTCGCCAGCCGCTGATTGCTACCGACCGCGGCGGGACGGCCACCTCCCGACGAAACTCAGTAGCCGATCCGACAGTCCGACACACCGCCAGCACGGACCGCACGCCGACGTGGCGGTGTCCGACTACTTATACGTCCGGCCATATACGTACAAAATTATAATTATATATGTATGAAACGTCCGAGCACCTGTGCCAACCGATCGCAAGAAATTCATCGTCGCCTTCCTCGGCGCGAACGTCCTGCTGATTAGCGTCGTCGGGGGCTTCGCGACCACCGGGACAAGTGTCGCCGTCCCGATGAGCGATACCGGCGGGTTCACCGTCGCGTTCGACGAACTCGAGGGCAACGGGTTCGAGCAGTACTCGACGATGGAGGACAACGGGGTCTGTGAGCAGTACCCCGTCAGCGAGACGCGCATCGACAACGGAACGATCGAGGGGCTCCACCTGTTCAAGGACCTCGAGATGCCCGTCGCGAACGACACGGTCAGAGTGTCGATACGAGCGGACAGCATGGAGTTCGAGGGGCTCACCCAGCGCTTTACGTATCTCGAAGGGGATCTCTCGTTCGACGGGGAACAGGTCGTCGAATACGACGACGATCGGGATCGAATGCGGATTTCGGCCCGGAACATCACCATCGAGAACAGTTCGATTCAGACCGAAAACCAGTACATCACCTACCTGTCGTTGGACGAGCTGGACGTCGACGTAGAGACGAATCCCGACGATGCGGGCGTCGACGCACCGGACGTCGAGTGTCTCTCGGAGGGGAGTTCCGACGGTAACCAGTCTAGTGGTAACGGTTCCAGCGGTAACCAATCCGACGATATCAGTTCCGGCGGTAACGAGTCTGGGAGAGATAGTTCCAACGGAAATGAATCCACAAATAGTAGTGCCATAGGTAATACCTCCGCGGATAACAGCTCCGTGAGGGCTGCCGTCGCAGATAACGGACGATGAACGACGAACGTCTGATCCGAGTCAGCGTGTGGCGGGACGAGCGGCCGTTCTGGGGGGGAACGATACTGACGATCGCCGGGCTCGTCATCGCCGTCGTTCCGCTAACCCTCGCGTTCCGGTTCGGGATGGGAACGACTCCATACGTCCTCGTCGGGCTCTCCTCCGCTTTCCTCGTGTCGCTGTCCGGTATCCTCTCGCTCCGCCGGCCGGAGCGTGCGGACTACTTCGGCGCGGTCGGCATCCTGTTCGCAGTCGCCTCGATATTCGGCGCGCTCGGCGGGTTCGGACTCGGAACGGTTCTCGGAATGGTGGGCGGTTCGCTCTGTCTCGCATGGGTTCCCGCCGACGGCGCGGCCGACGATCCGTCGCCGGAAACCGAGTCAGTTCTGAGCCGACTCCGGTCGCGCTGTCGCGGGGCCGTCGACTCCCTATCCCAAGAGCGATAAAAAGACCGCGGATTCGGCCTTGCGAAGGTGTTCGTCGACGGTACTCGTCGCACAGTCGAGTTCGTTCGCGATATCCTGATGGGTCGCCCGCTTCGGAACGTCGTAGTAGCCGATTTCCACCGCCGTTCGGAGCACCTCCTGCTGTCGCGTCGTCAGGTCGAATATCGACCACTTGGACGTCGGATCGTACTCACCGGTTTTGATGATCTCGTAGTCGAATCCCTCGGGAATCGCCCGATACGCGTCCTGGATCATCTCGTCCGTTCCCGCGACGGTGAGTCGAAGCGAGCCGTCCCCGGCGAACTCGATCGGCGTTTCGACGATGAGCCCGTCCTGGCCGACGAGCGACATGAGTTTCGAGGCCGGTTCGCCGGAGTCGAGGTACAAGTAACAGTAGAGGTCCGAACCCGCACCCTCGAAGAGATCCCAATCGAGGACGAGCGGATGGTCCTCGACCCGTGACGCGAGGGTCTCGCTGTCTCCGCGGAGTCGATACAGCAGGATCCCGGTCCCGTCCGGGAACGAATCGACGTAGACGATTTCCGATCGTTCGAGGCCGGGTTCGGTCGCCAGTCGCTGCCCGGCGGGATGGACGGCACCGGTCGGTGGCGTTAGCTCGAGTCGGACGTACCTCATCGTTCGACCCAGCTGCGGTCTCGGGATCCCGACAATGCCCTCTCGTCGAGTCTCGGAGTCGGATCCGAAGCCATCATTCCTCTCGCTGCGGTACCGTTCGTGGTGCACCGAACTGTCTCGGGAGTACGTTTCTGACTGGTATCCGGTGTCGTTTCGTCGATCATGAATCTCGACTGGTCCGTCTGCCGACGGGTATCTCGGGTCTCGAGAGCGACGCTCGCTGCGAGTCGCGTAGACGAACTGGCCCGTGTCGATCCCACGCTACGACTCGACGTGAGCGTCCCAGCGTACTCGCCTCCGTCCGGTCGGTTCCGTCACAGATACTGACTCATCGACCGTGCATAAAAGTATTATTCCGTCTATAGCTCAGAGTTTAAATAAGGATCGGCGACGGCATCGGTCCAAGTCACTGAAACGGCCGTCGTCGGGCCCCCGTTCGGCCGAACGTGGCGACTAGAATTACCGCTCGAGCGAAACTCGCGCCTGACTATCCGGACCCAATCGTGGATACAACGACCGCCTCCGACCGCACGTGGGTGCTCGAAACGACAGTCGAAACGGACTGACCGGCCGGTAACGAAGTCCGAGCCGGCCACCTACTCGTCCAAGAGATTCCAGAACCGCTCGGTGTCGCCCTCGAAGCGCTCGAGCAACGCTCGCATCTCCGTTCGGTGGTCGTCGGTGACGGTCACGTGGACCATCCCCTCGTCGGGCTGGCCGTAAACGACGCTCGCGCCCTCGGGCGCGGCGACGATCGCCGGCAGCGCGACGAGGTCCTCCTCGCCGTCGACCAGAATCGTCGTCGGCTCGTCGGTCGCGAGCGCGCGCCGAAGTGCACGGACGACCGGTGCCGAAAGCTCCGCGGGCGGGTTCCGTACCTCGATGCTCGCACCGGCGGTGACCGCCTCGCGGATCTCCTCGTCGACGGCGCTGCGTTTGGTCCGGCCGTCCACGAGTGCCACGTCCGGCTGGCGGCCCGCCTGCAGGAAGTGGTAGGTGACGACGTCGCCGACGGCGATCAGCGGCCCGTCGACGGCTTCGAGGAGTCGCCGGGCGTCGGTCTCGATCGGTCCCATCGGCTCCTTGAGTTCGTGGCGGAGATCGTCGGGTAAAACCAGTAGCTGGTCGTCCTCGGCGGGCGCCGAATCGTTGTCGTCGCGGGTCACGTGCGTTAGCGAACCTTCAGGGCGTACGCGCCCGGTTCGGTGATCTGCATCTCCGTCGCGATCTCGCTGTCCTCGGGATGGGCGATGATGACGTAGCCCGCCCAGTCCTCGGTCAGCGACGAGGAGTTGCAGGCGTCGCAGGTCTCGTTATCCGGCTCGTTGACCCGGTGACACTCGCGACAGACGAGGCGATCGGATGCCATGGTTATTCACCTGCGGTCGCTTCGCGCTTCTCGCGCTCGTCCTCGAGCCACTCGTGTTTGCCCAGCCCCGGCTGTTTCGCGGTGAGGCCGATCTTCGAGTCCCGCGGGTTGCGCTCGTCGATGCTCTTGGTGACGATGCGGGCCCGGACGGCGTCCTCGACGCCGAGCGAGCGCGCGGATTCGTTCGAGGCGAGTTGCTGGTTCTCGCCGTCGAAGGCGAGGTACTCGTCGCTGATCTGTGAGACGTGGAGCAGCCCGTCGACGGGGCCGATGCCGACGAACGCACCGAACTCGACGACTTCGACGACGGTGCCGTCGACGACCTCCTGCATCTGCGGATCGAACGTGACGGCGTCGAACTCGGCCTCGTAGTAGACGCCCGGTCGATTCGGCAGCACCGTCCCCTCACCGATATCGTGGACCTCGGTGACGGAGACGACGCTCCCGACCTCCTCGTCCATCCGCCCCTCGAGTTTGTCCTGGAGCAGTCGTTTGACTCGATCCGGCGAAACGTCGCCGAGTTCTTCCGGCGGTACTTCTACTGTGTCCTTCAGTCTAACCCGTTTGTACATCTATGGTTGAGTGATCGCTAACTTGTTTCTCCCGCGTAATGCAATTACCGGTCTGCTCGCTTCGAGCACTCGGTCGCGCAGCGGCCGATCGTTCGTAACGACGTAGTCGACGTTCCCCTCGCGAGCGAGTTCGACCAGTGCGTCGTCGGCGTACGACGCCTCCGTGTCGACGACGAGGCAGCGTTCGGTCGCCAGATCGTGGCCGACGGTCGCGGCCGTCCCCTCCTGGCCGCCCTTCTCCGAGAGCCGCCGGAGTTCCTCGAGGACCGCCTGCGGAATCGTCGGCTCGAACGAATCGAGGAGCCGCTCGAGTTCCTCGAACAGCCGAACGTCGAGTTCGACCGGCATCATGAGCGCGCTCGTGTCGAGGGCGACCCGCGTCCGCGTGCTCATCGCCTTAGTCCGTGAGCGTTCCCAGGCCGATCAGCCGCCAGCGCGCGCCGATGCGGCGGTTGATCGCGATTTTGGTTCCCGGGTCGGCGGCGACGGGTCGTTTGAGTTTCACCTCGCACTCGCCGCTTCGGGCGCTGGTGACGGAGCCGACGGTCGTCGCCGTGCCGACGGTCATCATCAGCGGTTCGCCGGTGCTGATCTCGTCGACCGTCTCGCCGCTCTCCGCGCCGACGACCCGCTCGAGCAGGTCGACGTCCATGGTGAACTCGTTCCACGTCGGCGGGAGCGTGCCCGGCGGGCCGGCCATCCGACCTGCGAGGGCGTCGCCCTTCGTCAGCGAGGGGTCGAGTCCGGTTCCGACGCCGAGCAGGCCGCCCGGCGTGACGGTGTCGACCGTTTCGCCGCCGGCCTGTAGCGAGCGAATGCTCGTCTCGATCGGGACGTACTCGCTCTTCCCGCCTTCCTCGACCTCGCGGCCGGGTCGGATCTCGATCTCGTCGCCGACCTCGAGCTCCCCCTGCACGAGACTGCCGCCGAGGACGCCGCCGGCGAGGTCCTTCGCGGTCGTCCCGGGTTTGTTGATGTCGAAACTGCGGGCGACGTGCATCCGTGGATCGGCGTCGGGGTCCCGATCCGGCGTGGGGATCTCCTCCTCGATGGCCTGAATGAGCAAGTCGAGGTTGACCTCCTGACCCGCGGAGACGGGGACGATCGGCGCGTCTTCCGCGACCGTTCCCTCGACGAACTCCTTGATCTGGTCGTAGTTGTTTCGGGCGGTCTCGGGGTCGACGAGGTCGACCTTGTTCTGGGCGATGACGATGTTGTCGATGCCGATGATGTCGAGCGCCATCAGGTGCTCTTCGGTCTGGGGCTGGGGGACGGGCTCGTTGGCGCTGACCACCAACACGGCCCCGTCCATCAGCGACGCGCCCGAGAGCATCGTCGCCATCAGGGTCTCGTGCCCCGGGGCGTCGACGAACGAGACGGTCCGGAGCGGCTCGCTCGGCGTGCCGTCCGCGCACTCCTCTTCGACGGTGTAACACTCGGGTTCGTCGAGCCCCTCGCAGTGGCGGAACGTCGCGTCGGCGTAGCCGAGCCTGATCGAGATCCCGCGTTTCATCTCCTCGCTGTGCTGGTCCGTCCACGAGCCGCTGAGCGCTTGCACCAGCGTCGTCTTGCCGTGGTCGACGTGACCGACGAGTCCGATGTTCACCTCCGGTTGTCGATTTCCTACCATAAGACGATGAGTAATCTTGCGTAGTGATTCCGCTGTGCGACTGATAAAGGTTGCGAGCTATCCCTTGTCTCGACTGACGCAGTGTGCGGGACGTCGGCCGACGAACGAGCCCGCCGAACCCGACGACTTATTTCGATTCCCGCCTACCCTGTGACCGTGTCGGAGTTCGCGTTCGAACTCGAGTTGTGCGCCCGCCTCGAGCGGCGACGCGACGGTATCGTCGCCCGACAGCTCGGCGGCAGCGTCGCCGATCCCGGCGGGCGAGTTCTGGACGTACTCTGCGTCGAGCCCGGCCTCGAATTCGAGGACCGCATCGCGATTACGAGCGAGACGATTCCGGACGCCGCAATCGAGTCGGCCGTCGGCACCGGGCAGGCCCGCTACTGGAAGGACGCCTTCGACTGTCATCCCGAGCGGGCTCGCAGCGCCACGGAGCGGGCACTCGAGATCGGCTTCTTCGAACGCGATCACAGCGCCAGCGCGACCGCGAGCCGCGAGTACGTCCGACAGGTCGCCCGTTACCCCGACTGGTACGACCGGCTCGTCGCGATCGAGAACAAGCCCGATCTCGGGCGGCCGGGGGACCTCGAAGCCCAGCTGCGAACCGACGTCAGCCTCGCGCTGGTCGACGAAGTCGTCCTCGCGACCGAGAGTTACGTGACGCGCGCCCACCTGAATCGGATCCCCGAGGCGGTCGGCGTCTGGCGCGTTCACCGCGAGGCGTCGGACGCGGGCGGGTCCCTCGAGATCGAGGTGATACGCGAGCCGACGTCGCTCTCCGTCGACGGTCGGGGGATCGAACCCCTCGAGTCCCATCCCGGCCGAACCGAGATCGCCACCGTGTCTGCCGAGGCGAAGGCTCGAGCGCGCCGCCGGCTCGCCGAGCGGGCCTACGGCAAGGGCTGGCGGACGTACGGGTTTCCCGACTGTGCCGCGTGTCGCCCGGACGACGCGAGCGACGCGACGCTCCCGTACTGCGAGTGGAAGGACCGAATCGTCGACGCCGGGTCGGAATGTGGGTCGTCCTGTCCGGGATACCGACCGGACTCGGATTCGGTCACGGACGTCGATCTCGAGGCGGAACGTGACCGCCGAACCCCCTGGATCGCCGATCCGGGCGGAAAGCGCCGACGGCAGTCCGGACTCGATCAGTTCGGCTGACCGGATCCCGCGATCGAGGGGGGGGTCGAACCGTTACAACACGTACTGCTCGCCGTCGATCGCCAGCGGCTCCTCGAACGCCTCGTCGGCGGGGTAGAAGTGCGCGAGATGGACCAGTCGCGTCTGAGCTGCGTTCAGTTCCTCGGCCAGCGCGAGGGCTCCTTCTCGAGTCATGTGTTTCGTGCCGAACGTCCGGGGGACGCCGTCGGGGTCTTCGTGCCGACCGCCGAGCGGATGGTACTCGCAGAGGCTCGCCGGGACGATCCCGTCGGCCAGCAGGAGGTCCGCGTCGGCCAGTACCGCGCGGGATTCCTCGGGAATATCGTAGCTCGTATCGCCCGTGATCGACAGCTTGGTCCCCGTTTCGGGATCCTCGACGGCGAGTCCGTAACAGACCAGCGGTGGGTGCTCGACCGGCACCAGCGTCACGTCGAGCCCGCAGATACGGACCGTCTCGAGGGGCGTCGTCGGAACGACGGTGACGGGGTCGAGGTAGTGGTAGTCGTCCCGAACCGTCTCGGCGACGCTCTTGCCGGTCTCGGGATCGGTCTCGTCGGCCGCGTAGACCTCGAGGTCGTCGACCACGCGAAAGACGTTCCCCAGGCCGTCGAGGTGATCGAAGTGAATGTGGGTGACGACGGCGGCGTCGGGCAAGGGAACCTCGTCGCGCAGGAACTGGTAGCGGAAGTCGGGGCTGAAGTCGATCAGCAGCGACTCGTCGGTCCGCTCGTTCTCGACGTGGACCGAGAACCGCGTGCGCTCGACGCCGCGCTCGCGTGCGGCCGTACACGTATCGCAGTCACAGCCCACTGTCGGCGTCCCGGTCGTGTCCCCGGTTCCGAGCAGGGTTACTCGCATCGTTGCGATTCCCTCCTGCTACCGTCCGCGGACCGAACCGACAGCGGATCGAAGGCGTCCGGTCTTCGCCGCCTACACATAGGACCGCCCTTCCTCGAGTGCGCGCCGAACGAACGGGTGGTCCGAGTTCGCGTCGAACCGATCGGCCGGCAAGACGTGAACGGAAAAGACGACGCCGTGCTCGAGCCCGACCGTCTCGGCCAGCACCTCGAGTCGCCGTTCGGTCTCCTCGTCGTCCTCGTCTCGCGGCTCCGCCGCTCGACTGTTCGCGTAGTCTCGGGAGACGTCGTCTCCCGAAGGTCGGGAAATCTCCGATTTCCCTCGACTTCGCTCCGCGCTATCCTCGAGGACGAGCAGTACCTCGACCGACGTGTGGACGCCGCGGTCGTCGCCCCGGACGGCATCGCCGAAGACGACGAGATCGCGGATCGACTCGCCGTGTTCGGACCGTGCCCGGCTGGCGAACGCGTCCGCGGCGTCCCCCTGTGGCGCGCCATTGCTCATAAGGGGTGATTGGCAGCCGTCACATAAAGGGTATTCCCCGCGGGCGGATCGACCCCTACACGGTCCCGGGATCGCTGCCGTCGGTCCCGTCGTACTCGTGCTCTCGGAGCAGGTCCGGATCGACGTCCCGAAGGACCGCCTCGTGGGTCGCCTCGAGGACGACCGGCGGCGCGCAGTCGGCCTCTTCAGCCTCCACCCATCGTCCGAGACAGAGACACCACCGATCGCCGGGCTCGAGGCCCGGGAACTCGAACTCCGGCCTGGGCGTGGTGAGGTCGTTACCCCGCGCCCGGCTGAATCGCAGAAATTCCTCGGTCACGACGGCACAGAGTTCGTGTCGGCCACGATCGGCCTCGACCCGCCGACAGCAGCCGTCCCGGGTGTAGCCCGTGGTCGGGTCGGTGCCGCAGGGCTCGAGTTCGGTGCCGTACACGTTCCGGTCGTCTGGCATGGGTAGTGCGAGGTGCGTCAGGTGGAAACGGGTGCTGTCGGACGGACGAGACGAGATTTCCCGTCGGGAGGCTCAGTGGTCGTGCTCGTGGTCGTGATCGTGGTCGTGATCGTGCGAGTGTCCCCCGTCGCTGGCCTTGTCGAGATCGCCGCCGGCGACGAGCGCGTCGTGGTCGCCCTCCATCATGTCCATGTTCTTCAGCGTATCGCGCTCCTCGAACTCCTCGACGGCGTTGAGGAGGTCCTCCTGGGTCAGCGTCGTCCGGTCTTCGGTCAGCGCCTCGAGCACCGCTTCCCGGAGCACCATCCGGAGGTCGCTGCCGGTCAGCCCCTCGGTGACGTCGGCGATGAGCTGGGGGTCGAACTCGTCGATCTCCATCGTCCGCGTGATGAGGCCGAGGATGTCGGCCCGCATGCCGTGATCGGGTTTGGGGAAGTTGATGATCTCGTCGAAGCGCCGCCAGGCGGCGTCGTCGAGCTGGTCGGGGTGGTTGGTGGCCCCGATGAGCAGGACGTCGTCGTCGATGAGCGAGATGTTGTCGATGCTCTTGAGGAGGGTGTTGACGGCGCGCTTGAGCGCGGCGTGTTCGTCGCTCCGACGCGTCTTGGCGACGAAGTCGAACTCGTCGATGAAGAGGATACAGGGCGACAGTCGCTTGGCGACCTCGAAGGTCTTGTCGACGTTCTTCGCCGTTTCGCCCAGGTACTGGCTCGTGATCATCGAGAGCTTGACCTCGACGAAGGGGAGGTCCATGTCCTGTGCCAGCGCCTGCGCCGTGGACGTCTTCCCGGTTCCGGGCGGCCCGACGAACAGCAGTTTCCCGATCTCCCGCAGGCCGATATCGGCGAGGTAGTCCCGGTGTTCGATGGCCTTCGAGATCTTGTTGAGTTCGTTCTGCTGGTCCTCGGTGAGGACGAGGTCGTCGAGGGACATGTCGACCTCTTCGGGGGCGCGGACGTCCACGAGGTCGAGCATCTCCTCGTCGTCCTCCTCGTCGAAGTACTCGTTGAGCAGGCCGTCGATCCAGACCCGATCGGCCTGAATCGGCCGGTTCCGTTCGCGAGCCTCCTCGTGAGTGACGTCGAACGCGTAGTCGTCGTGATTCGCGAAGTGCTTCGCCAGCGTCGGGTTCTCGAGCAGCCGGTCGTCGTCGACGCGCTCGGCGAACCACTCCTCGGCCATGTCCTGCTGGGCGAGGGTGATCGTCCCGGAGAACTCGTCGCGTTCCGTGAACATCAGGTCGGAGACGGCCTCCCAGGGGCGATCGACGCCGGTCGCATCCCGTGCGGTACTCGTCGTGACCGACAGGGGACGACTGATCCCGGCGGGTTTGCGAGTACTGCCGCCGCTTCCCCCGCTCTCGTCGTCGCTCCCGCTGTCGTCGTCGACGCCGCCGGTCCAGTAGACCCGGCGGAACGCCGGCGGGAGATCGTTCTCGTCTAGCGTCCGGTCGTCCGAATACACGCTCGTCGTGAGCAGGAATTCCACGACATCGAGCGCCGCATCAGTCATTCCGTGAACCTACTGACTACACGTTCTTAACAGCGTCGTCCTGCACAACGTCTGCGGTAGTCGGGCGTCCCCAACCGGACCACAGTCCCCGTTTCGATCCCGGAAACCGGCACAACCGTTTTCGTGTGTCGGCTCACAAGCACTCGTATGAACGTGTTGCTGGGTCTCGGCGGCAGCGACGAGTCGGTGAAGACGCTCCGACGGACCATCGAGCGGACCCGCGAGGTCGGTGACGACCTGACGATCGTCGTCGTCGACAAACCCGAATCGAAACGCTCGCAGGACGAGATGTACCAGCAGGCCCTCGACTCGCTCGAGGAGGCCGACATGAGCGACGTCGAGGTCGAAACGCTCGAGGGGGATCCCGGAAGCGCGCTGGTCAATTACGCGGAGCGAGGCGAGTTCGACCAGCTGGTCATCGGCGGCGGGACCCTGAGCCCGATGGGGAAGATTCAGCTCGGTCCGATCACGGAGTTCGTCCTGTTGAACGCGCCGACCACCGTCAAGCTGGTGCGATAACGATGGTCGGCACGCGTCAGTATCCCGACGAACCGTCCGGACCGTTCCCCTCGCCGCCGACGACGATCGAGGACAGGGACGGGCGATCGATCGAGATCCGAGCACCCGAGACGTTCACCGGTGAGACGCTCGATGCAGTCGTCGGGATGTACGCCGAGTTCGATCCCACGGATCGCGCACAGGGGATCCCGCCGACCGGCGAGGAGCGCATCCGAACCTGGCTCGAGGCGATCGGCGACGACAGCGTCAACGTCGTCGCCCGCGACGGTGACGACGTCATCGCCCACGCGATGTTGGTCCCCGACACCGACGACCTCTCCGCGATCGAGCACAGATCGGACATCGAGTGGGAGCTGGCGATTTTCGTCCTGCAGGCCTACCAGCGAGCGGGCATCGGGACGACGCTGCTCGAGAACCTACTGGGTCACGCGAGCGATATCGGCATCGACCACGTGTGGCTGACCGTCGAACGGTGGAACAACCCGGCGATCGCCCTCTACGAGCGGGTCGGATTCGAGTCCACCGGCACCGAGAGCTTCGAACAGGAGATGGCGATCCTGCTCGAGGGAAGCGACGAGCACTGATCCCGTTTCCGAGCGGTACGTGTCACCAATAGCGTGGTAGTCGAGACCGGTTTGACGGCGGTCGATTTCGGTAGCAGCGGAGCGAAACGGAGAGCACGTCCAGTAGGCTTGTACGGGAGGGGGTCCCAGACGGTATCACGAATCATGAGTGACGCGCAGTCGCTTCGAGACGTCCTGACGCCGGCCGAGGAGCTCACGATCGTGTGCCACAACAATCCGGATCCCGACTGCCTCGCGAGCGCGCTCGCGCTCGGGCGGATCGCCGCGGCCGTCGGGATCGACGATCGGCGCATCCTCTACAGCGGGGACATTTCCCACCAACAGAACCGGGCGTTCATCAATCTCCTCGATATCGACCTCACCGAATTCGATCCGGAACGGGTCCGAAACCGGTCCGAGGACTCGTTGCTCGCGTTCGTCGACCACGCGACCCCCGGCGCGAACAATCGGGTCCCCGAGGGGACCCCGGTCGACATCGTCATCGACCACCACCCGGCGGAGGCCATCGACGCACGGTTCGTCGATCACCGGGAGACGATCGGTGCCACGGCGACGATCCTCACCCAGTACGTCGGGGAGTTCGATATCGACCTCGACGCCACGCTGGCGACCGCGCTCCTGTTCGCGATCCGTCGCGAAACGCTCGGGTTTCTCCGGGGGGCGACGCACGAGGAGTACGCTGCGGCGGGGTCGCTCCACGATGCCGCGGACCTGAATCTGCTGCGACAGCTATCGACACCCTCGGTGACCGGCGCGACCGTCGACGCCATCGCGCAGGCCATCGGGAACCGAACGGTGCGTGGGTCGGTCCTCATCACGCACGTCGGCCGGACGAGCGAGCGCGACGCCCTCCCGCAGGCGGCGGACTATCTCGCCACGCTCGAGGGCGTCGAGACGGCGGTCGTGTACGGTATCGTCGACGAGAGCATCCATCTGAGCGCGCGCTCGACGGATACGCGAGTTCACATCGGGGACGTCCTCCACGAGGCGTTCGCGGACGTGGGGAGCGCCGGCGGGCACCGGGAGATGGCCGGCGGTGAGATCCAACTCGGGATCTTCGCCGATGCTATCGGTGACGACACGCAACTGATCGCGATCGTCGAACAGATCGTCACCGCTCGGCTCGTTGCAGGGCTCAACCTCCAGGACAACGAACAGTCGTGACGGTACCGCCGAGAACGGAGAGGAGAGATATCGGCTCGGCGTGCGGTCCCGCGGACGGCCGTCGCCGACGGCGTCTCGAGCACCCCGCGAGACGGACCGCGATCACACCGACAAAACGGGCTGGCTCGCGTACGAGAGGACGTACTCGGCGGCCTTCTCGAGGACCTCGGCTTCGGTTTCGGTGACTGGTTCCCGGGGAAGGACGATGAAGTCGGCGTCGATGTCGTCGGCGGTATCGAGGACGACGTTGCCGGGGTGGCGCGTCTTCCGCGTCTGCGAGAAGCCGTCGTCGACGGAGGTGGCGAGCGGAACGTCGGCCTCGTCGGCGATCCGTCCGATGTCGTCGAAGAACCCCTGCGTGTGCTCCGCGACGTCAGTGTCCTCGACCGTCCCGGCGTCTAGCCCCCGTACGACGCCGCGACCGAGCACGTACAGCGCGTGCACGGTGGCATCGTAGCGGTCGGCGACGGCGACGGCGTACTCGACGGCGGTGGCTGACTCGTCGCTCCCGTCGACCGGTGCGAGAACGGTGTCGACGGTAAACGGCTCGCTGTCGTCCATAATCGGAGATTTTGCGGGCGGCCGTAAAAAGGCTGTCCCGACCGGTCCGGACCGTCGACGGCCGCGTGCGACAACCGTTCGCGACGCGATCCGAGTCCTCGATCGCCGACGGGACTCCCGGAATCGAACCCGGTATCGGCCCGTTTCGGCGATCGGTCGATCGGTCATCGACCGACCGGTTTTTGCTCTCCGGCCCGAAACGGTCTCTCATGTTCGATACGGTCGTGGTCGCCACCGACGGCTCCGACAGCGTGAAACGGGCCGTCGACGTCGCGTTCGATCTCGCCGACCGGTTCGACGCCGAGGTCCACGCGCTCTCGGTGATCGACGCCAGCGAGGTCGACGCCTCGCCCCAGCAACTCCGAGAGGAGCTCCGCACCGCCCTCGAGACGACCGCCGAGGCCGCAGTCGCTACCGTCGAGGAGCGGGCGGACGGGGACGTGACGACCGCCACCCGCGAGGGTCGCCCCGCCGCCGAGATCTGCGAGTACGCCCGCGAGATCGACGCCGATCTGGTCGCGACGGGGACGCGCGGTCGCCACGGCGAGAATCGGCTCCTGCTCGGCAGCGTCGCCGAGCGAATCGTCCGGACGTCACCGGTGCCCGTCCTGACGGTGCGGCAACTCGCACCGGCGGACGACGATGACGACGGGGAAACCCTGGCCGCCAACGCCTGAGGGCGTCGTCAGATCGGCGTCGAATCGATGGCGGTTATCCGCCGATTCGACGCCCTCCTCTCCGCTCGCGATACCGGCGATTACTTCCCCCACGGTCACGCAGCACGTATCATGTACGACGAACTCATTCGGAGCGACGATCTGTCGCTCGCCCGCAAATCGGTCCTTCCGGGAACCGGCTTCTTCCTGCCCGACGAGCTCGAGGAGGACCTCGAGGAGCAACAGACCGAAGCCGCGCTCGAGGGGGCCGAGGTCGCGGTCATCGCGGATCCTGACGCCGACGGACTGGCCTGCGTCGCCCTGATTCGAGAGGCCTACGGCGACGTACAGAACGTCCCGGAACCGGAAGAGGCGGAGGCTGACGCGGATGACACCGACGGTCAGCCGGACCCGGTAGCCGACGCGACCGACGACGCCGACGAGGAGAACGTCGTCATCGCGGCGGGAGACGACGACCCCCTCGAGGAACCCGAGCCGACGCCGCACGACGTCGCGCTCGTGCCCGCGAGCCCCCACGACGTCGAGGACGCAATGGCTCGCGTCGCCGAGTACGGCGACGAGGGGATCGATATCTTCATTTGCGATCTCGCACCGGACCGCTACGAGTACGTCGAAGACGAACTCGCGGCCGCGCTCGAAACGGCCGACCGCGTGTCGTGGTACGACCACCACCAGTGGGGCGACGACGTCGCGCGGGCAGTCCGCGACGCCGGGGCTGATCTCGTGATCGGCGACTCCGACGAGGAGTGCAGCGCGGACGTCGTGTTTCGCTCGCTCGAGTACGACTTCGATCCGATGTACGAGGAACTGGCCGCCGTCACCCGGGATCACGACCTCTGGCTGCGCGAGGATCCGCGCAGCGACGATCTGGCGGATTACGCCTACTGGACGGATCCCGCGGAGTACGTCGAGGTCGTCCGGGAGTACGGCGTCGACCTGCCCGAGTGGGTCACGGACTACATCGCCGAGCGCCGCGTCGAGAAGGAGGCGCTCATCGATCAGGCGGTCGGCCGGGCGGAGCTTCGCGAGATCGGCGGCTACACGGTCGGCATCACCTACGGTCGCTGTTCGCAGAACGAGGTCGCCGAAGCGATGCGCGAGCAGGGTGCCGACGCGTCGGTGATCGTCAAACCCGCCGGCTCGGCCTCGATTCGGGGCACCGACGAGTTCGAACGGTGCCACGAGGTCGCGGGGAAAGTAAACGGCGGCGGCCACCCGAAGGCCGCGGGCTGCAAGCCCGACATCTACGACGACATGCTCGACTACGCGAACCACTGGACGACCCGCGGTGCCGTGACGAAACGCGTCATTCTCGACGCGTTTCGTGACGTCATCGCGGACGCGGCCGAGGAGACCGACGGCGACGCGGAACCGAGCGACGACTGATCGGCCCGGGACAGCAGTCGGATTCGTCCGACTTACGCCGCTTTTTCGTCGACCACGCGAACAGAGATTCAGCGTTCTTTTCATTTCGTACCAGAGATAGTTCCGTATGTCTCAGGAACGCCTTTTCTCCGGACTGGCCGCCGCGGTGGGCGTCCTCGCGCTCGTTCACGCCACAGTCACGTGGCCGCTATCGGCGACGGTCGCGTTCTTCGGCGGCGGTGCACTCGTCGCGTTCACCGGCGAGGCAATCGTCATCGGCCTCGACTGGCTGGAACACCACATCGGCCCGAAAGTCGCCGGCGTCCCGCTCTACGTGCTGTTCGGGTGGACCGGGACGATCTACGTCGCGTTTCGCGGTGCACTCCTCGTTACCGACGGCTGGACCGCAGTCGTCGCCGCTGGCGCGCTCGCGACCGCCTACGACGTGCTTACTGACCACCGAGGCGTCGCCGAGGGCCACTGGACTTACACGGACGACCTCCCCGGCCCCCGGTATCGCGATGTCCCCTGGTGGAATTTCGCCGGGTGGTTCGTCATCAGTTGCCTCACGGCGTCGCTCGCCGTCGCCTTCCTCTGACTCGTCGTCGTTCCCGTGGGCATGTCCGCTTTCGCTCGAGCCACCCGATCACTGCCGCGACGCGAAGTACCGCATCACGAGCTGGAGCACGTGGACGAACACCCCGGCAACGGCGATGTAAACGCCGATCGTCTGCAGCGCCACGGATTCGCTGCGCCGGTCGCGGACTTTCCAGATTTCCCAGCCCAGTCGGAGCAGGAAGCCGAGAAAGATCAGCACGAAGCCGGCGAGCAACACCGGCGGAACGAACGTCCCGATCAAAATCGCGACGACGCCGCCGATGAACGCGTAGTTGGCGTAGGATCCCCAGTGCTCGAACGTCTTCGACCGGGCGTAGACGTACGCCGAGATCACGGCGGTCACCAGGGCGACGACGATCGCCGTCACGGCGAGGATCGTCAGCTGGGACTCTCGAGGCGCGAAGCGAAGCACCCCGGCCCCGAAGATACCGAAGGCCAACTGCAGGATCACCATCCCGACGAACGCGATGCCCATGTCGCCGCCCTCGACGCCCCGCTCGGCGACCAGCTGGCCGGCCATGATCGCCGCACCGTAGGCGATCGCGCCGATAATCGGGAACGAAAACAGGTAGTCGTTGACTGACGCGAGCGGCGTCACCACGAGGACGTACATCAACAGAACGTTGACGGCCATCAGGGCGCTCGCGCCGCCGATGACCTGCGCTTCGCGGCTCGAGAGACCGAACCCGCGGCCGGTCTCGTACGGGGTTTCGGTCGAACTCATGGTGTCACTCTAGACCGCTGGGCCGCAAAAGAGTATGCCTTCCTCGAGACTGACAGTCCTCTGACACTGGTCGAGAGCGAACGGGTCGTCGTCGTACCGCACTCATTCGGTGACGTTCCACCGATCCGAGAACGCCGTCCCGCACGTACACTGCGCGTAGGCGTGGATAACGGCCGCCTCGGCGTAGATACCGCCGACTTCCTCGTTCTGTGCTTCGGCGAACGCGAAGACGAACTGAATCGCGTGGTCCTCGTCGTCCGAGGCGTCCGGACAGTGGCCGCCCGTCAGGTCGCCGTCGATCTCACCCTCCGTGCTCATCGCGGACTTTGCGAACTCCATCGCACCGGTTCCCGTCGCCGCCTGAAACGCCCCTCGACCCCGCTCGCCGTCGACGACGATCAGCGTCCCGTCGTCGACGCGATCGCCGAACCGCTCGAGCCGGTCGTCCGACACGTACGAGTCGGCCAGAAAGAGCGCGACATCATCGAGACGTTCGCCCGCCAGAAACGCTTCGCGTGGGTTACTCATGGCGTCGGATTCTCGCTCGACGTGGAAAAAGGGCGGTATTCGCGTCTCCCTGTTCGAGGGTCGACTCGAGTGCGGGGCGTGACGGTCTCGCGGGTCCGCACGCGCTGGTACCCCAGGAGGCCGCCCTACACGTCGAGATCGGACGCAGCGAGCATGACCTGCAGCGCCTCACTGGGGGACATGTCGTCGTCGAGCTGGCCGGCGTACCAGGTCAGGAGATCGACGAACACCTCGCGGACGTCGTGTGAGGTCGCGCGATGGTGGGCGATTTCGCCATCGGTCTTGAGCGTAATATCGACGCCGTGGGGTTCGCTCGCATCGGCGAGCGCACCCCCGTTCGTCTCGACCGACGGCTCCGTCAGTGGACCCGCCGTGTCCCCGTCGACGAGGTGATCCGCGTTCTGCTCGTCGCTGCCCGCCCTGATTACGTACTGATTCTCGGCGAGTTCCCGGACGTGATCGCCCTCGAGCTCGAGGTCGTCGGGCTCGAGGACCGTGTCGGTGTCGTGGCTGTCTTCGGTCATGAGTTTCTGATCTGAATGTGCTGTTCGAGGAGGTCCGCGATGGGGAGCGCGAACTGTCGCCCGGTGCCGAAGTACTCCAGCCCCGAGAGGAGCAGGAAGACGGCCATCGCGGCGACGGCCAGCGCGAGCGCGAGCGCGCCGACGCGGTCCCACCTGTCGGTCCGCGTCGCGACGACGATCCACGCGGCGAGCGCGCCGGCGACGATGAGGTTGACGACTGCATGCGTCTGGACGACGGTTCCGACGGACCAGTCGACCGCGCTGAAGACGGCGATCGAGACGGCGACGCCGACGACCGCGAACCCGAACGTCGCTAACGCGAGGGAACGGAACTCTCGGTTCGCGATCCGTCGGATCGGCTCGAGGCGGAACACGCCGTAGAGCAGCACGGGAACGATCGGAGCGAGGTAGCGAACCGTGATCGTCGAGTGGAGCGGGAGCCGCGAGAGGTACATGAGACTGAAGAGGCAGACGTAGCAGACGGCGAAGACGTCCGTCTGCGTGAGCGGGTCGCGCAGTCGCCGCCGGACGGAGTGAGATTGTGCGATCCGTCTGACAGCGACGACTGGAGCCGCGACGAGCGCACCGAGGACGGGTGCGGACTCGGCGATGGTCAGCTCGACGGTCTGGCCGCCGGTTTGACTGTAGTCGACGCCCGGAATACGTCCGCTTCGAAGAAAGACGTGGGAGAGGCGATTGGCATCAAGCGCGTCGAATCCGGTAGAAAGCACGCCGCCGAACACGTCCAGCGCGTCCAGTGCACCGTCGATCCCGGCTGACGCCAACCCGATCGCTCCGCCGACGAGGCGGGTGAGTATGCCCGTGGGGCGGGTAGTCGAGTCACCGCTCGTTCCCTCGGCCGTTTCGCTGTTCGTCCCCTCGGGCGTTTCGCTACTCGAGCCGCCATCGCCGGAGGCCGTTCCGTCGGCTGATTCCCCGCCGGTCGGTTCGGCACTGCCCGCGCCGGTTCCCACGTTGTCGACCAGCACGTCGCCGCCGGTGTACGCCGACAGCAGCCGCGGCGGTTTGACCGGATTTCCGGAGATGAGCGTGTTCGTCACGAAAAACGGCAGCAGCGAGACGAAAAAGACGCCGCCGATGATCCCGAGCGTGCGCGGATCCCTCGAGCGAGCCGTCAGCAGATCCAGCGGCAGGAGCACGGCGAACAGTGCCAGCGCTTCCGGGGCGTGGATCCAGGCCGTCGCGCCGACCGTCGCGTAGGCGAGCGCTCGGAACGCGACCCCCTCGTCGCCGTCGGCGATGGCGACGCGACTTCGGTAGAAGCCATACAGCGCGATGAGGGCCAGCAGCGCGGTCAACGCGTGTCGCTTCGGGATCGACGCCCAGAAGCCGATCGGGACGAGCACGACGCCGGTGATCCCGGCGGCCATCGCGACCCGTCGCCCGTGTGCGCGGGCGAACAGCCGGTAGAGGACGACCGGAACGAACCCGGCCGCGACCATCGTGCTCACCTGTAGCGCGACAAGTGGAAAGAATCGCGGCGGAAGGGCGGTCGCCGTCGCGAGGTTCGCCTGAAAGAGGCCGAACGCGAGCGCACAGCCGGTCAGCGTCGCGAGGCGGCCGCGCCCGAACAGATGGCCGAGTTGGATACAGAAGGCGAGCACGAGGAAGCTCCACACCGCCGCGATCGCGATTCGCGGGTCCGCGACCAGCGCGATCGCCTCGAGCCCCAAGAGGAACGGCAGCGCGAAGACGACCTGGCCGTAGTTTCGCGCATAGAGCCGTCCGTCCACGATGTTCATCCCCGGCGTCGACGGATCCGTCGGGCCGTAGACGGCCTGCGTAATGTGGAGCTGGCCCTCCGAGACGGCGACGAGCGCGTTCCCGATGGCGAACGTGTCGACGATGAAGATGTCGACGCGCCAGTAGAGGGCGAACAGCGCGAGCGCACCGAGGTAGATCGTGAGTCCGGTCCGATCGCCGAACAGCAGTCGAACCAGCACCTTTCGGTCGACCTCGAGCCCCGTCAATTCCTCGCGGACGCGATGGGCCGTGCTCATTCGGGCACCTCGAGTTGGATAGTCTCCGTAGTCACCGGGAACTCGTTGTCGCCCGATTCGGCGGTGATGGTAATTGTGGCCTCGACGCTCGAGTTTTCGGTCCCCTGGACCTGTTCATCGGGGATCGAGAGGGAAACTGATTTTTCCGTTCCAGCGGCGACGCTGCTGGTTGTCGTCCCGTTGTACTTCAGTTCGGGAACCGAAACGCGGTAGGTCAATACGACCGGTTCCGCGCCGGTTTCGACGTAGACCAGCGCGTCGGGGATCTCGAGTCGATGCGAGGAGGAGTTCGTTTGCTCGAGCGAGACGTTTTCGGCGTGAACCTGCGTCGGCGAGACGAACAACTGTCGGTCGACGGAGACGCTCTCTTCGTTCCCGGCGAAAGACGTGTAGAGATCGACGGATTCGTCGGCGGGTTCGGTCGCGTCGATTGCGGGCACCAGCGGTCCGGCCGCGAGCGTAACGAGTAGTATGCAAAGCGCGGTAACGACGACGCACTGGTGATCTATGTCCATAAAAATCGAGGGTAGGTGATCCCTATTAGACGATGACGTAGTCTTTGTTACCGAAGGTGTTCGGCACGGTAACGCCGTAGACGGTCGTTGCACCGGACTGATCGACAATACTTAGCGTTGCGTCAGATCCAGTTGCAAGTGAGGTACCTTCGATAGATGCCACATCAATCGTGAGCGTAACACGCTGTTCGCTACTAGTAAGAGAGTTGTCCTGAGTTCCACCACCAACGCCAACTGCTTCTGTCGTGAAGGCGGAAGCAGATGCGGAGTCATCGTCATGCACGAGTGTTGTAGAAGTAGTATCACTCGTGTACTGCACTGTTGCAGATGTCAGGTCGATAGCGTTAGAGCCAGCGGACTTCTTAATAGTCATTCGTATCTCGGTGATACCGTCTGAACCAGTCGTACCGACTGCATCCACTACGCTAATTTGGTTCGCAACTTCTTGCTGCGTGTCTTCGCCAGTACTCGAGGCCTGGCTCTGGAGGAGCCCGGCCGTGTTAATCAATACGCCTGCTGCGATCGCTGCGACGAGCACCATCGCGATGAAGACGATCAGGGTACCGATACCGACCTGACCGCGCTCGTCTCTCTCTGTAATTGCTTCGAACATTTATGTGTACACCCTGAGTGCCGTCCTCGCCCGTCCGAACCCGTCGCGACGTCGTGCGCCACCGTGGGTCCTCGAGACGCCCGCGTGAGCGCCGGCAGCCGGCTCGACGGGCTGGGCCCGTCGCTCCCTCGATGGGCGTGGCGACGGGCCAACAGTCGTGTCCCGTCGAACTCCGGCGTGAGGCGAGTGGTTTGGCATCACAGTATCTGGGGATGCACCCCGACCGACACATCGCCTAGTCGGACTATCAAGCTCCGTATCACCTCAGACCGCGTATCGAGACTCGACTCACGATTCGAAACGCGGGCCGATTCGGCGGCGGAACTCGAGCGGACATCTATAGGAGCACCCCCACTACAGGGGAGTAGTATGACTGCATCGTCCGACGAAGATCGCCGCCGGCACCGGTGGAGCGCGGCGAGACGTCGAACCAAGAACGCAACGACGTAACATGGATTTCGGACTCGATTCCCTCCGCACTTTCCTCGAAGACTTCCTGAGCGATAGCGGCGGGCGCCGAGGCCGCCAGCGCGAGCAGCAACGCCGCCAACAGGAAGCCCAGGGTGACGATGCGGCCGACGGACAGGCGGGAGGGGAGACAACGGCCGACGAGACGGAGAGCGGCAACACCGCCGAGTCCGAGGCGAATGAGAGCGGCGGCGGTGGCCTGTTCGGCCGCGGGTCGTCGTCGGCCGAGGAGGAAGAGCTCGACGACCTCTACTATCGGATCGACGAACTCGAGGAGCAACTCGAGGACAAGAGCACGGAGCTGGGCTCGGTTCGGGACTCCCAACAGCAGGTCGCGGACCAGGTCGAGGAGATGAACGACACGGTTCGTCAGCTGCTCGGGGTCTACGACATGTTGACCGACGACGTGAACCCGTTTACCGGGGCGGGCGAGGAACGAAACGGGTTCGGCGTCTTCGGTGAGGACGATCCGGCGGCCGACGAGCAACCCGGGATCGGGGTCGCCGACGGCGGGTCGACGAGCGGCGACGAGACGGTTTCGTTCGGCGACCTGAAGGGCGCTATCGAAGACGCGACGGCGGCGGGGGCCGACACGGCCGGCGGCGACGCCGGCGGTGAAACGATCGCGTTCGACGATGGCGACGGCGATACCAGTGAGGAAGCGCGCAACGACACCACCGTGGAAGTGCAGGCCACCGAAAGCGTCGACGGGCCGGATACCGAGGCGGATTCGGACGACGACGGTGGGTCCGACGTCACCCTCGAGAGCCTCGCGAACACGTACGCGACGGACATCATCGTCCTGGAGTGGCTGACCGAACTCGTCCGGACGGCCGGTCCGGCGGCGACGCTGCGCGCGATCTCCTACTACGCCGAGATCGGGTGGATCGACGAGGAGGTCAAAGCACACCTCGAGGCGATGCTGAGCGGCCCGGATCTCGACATCCACGTCGACCCCGGGGCGACGCCGGACGAACTGACCGCCGAGGATCACGCCGACAGCTACACGTACATCATGAAGCTGCAGGAGATCCACGAGACGAAACGGGAGATCGAGCCGGACGCCGAAACGGGGAGCTGACGTGACGCGGATCGACGACGGAGGACGGTGATCGAACGTGGGATTCAGTACCAGTGGTGCGACGGCGATCATCTTCGTGGGCGTGCTCGTCGCGGCGGGGATCGCCTACCCGGTGTTTCAGACGGCCTACGAGGAGCGGACGACCGCGATCGAGAACCACGACGATCGCGCGCTCGAGATGCGAAACACGGCGATCGAGATCGCGTCTACGAGCTACGACGCGAACGGAAACGGGAATTTCACCATGGACGTGAACAACACTGGGTCGACGGTGCTCTCGGTTTCCGAGACGGATCTCCTGCTCGACGGCGTCTATCAGGAGTCCTACGAGACGAGCGTGAACGGAACCGCCGATCGGGAGCTGTGGCAGCCCGGCGAGACGCTGACGGTGACGGTCTCGACCGAGCGGCCGAACAGGGTGAAGATCGTGACTGAACACGGAATCGCGGCGACGGAGGTGCTGTAATCGATGGCCGGCGACTCGGTCTCGACGCTGATCCTGTTCATCGCCGCGATGCTGGTCGCCGCCGGCGTCGCCGGGACACTGGTCACCAACGTCAACGAGATCAGCAACTCGGTCGATACGAAGAGCGGCGAGATGACCGACAAGATCGAGACCGATATCGAGATCATCAGCGATCCGGGCAGCGGGGCAGTGTACAACTCCGACGGTGCCGAGAACATCACGCTCCTCGTCAAAAACACCGGCCAGAAGACGCTCGCGACCGACGGCACCGGCCTCGACATACTGGTCAACGGCTCGTACGTCTCGAGCGACGAGTTCGCGATCACGGTCCAGGACGGCGGCGGTCCCTGGCGAGACGGGACGGTCGCCGCGATCGAGATCGACCGGTCGCTCGCGACGGGCGAAGAACACAGGGTGCAGGTGACGACCAACGGCGCGAAGGAGGTGTTCGAATTCTACGTCCCATGACCGAGTATCACTCCATCGGACTGACCGGACGGGATCGCGTGAACAACGCCATCGGCGGCGGGATTCCAGCGGGGAGTATCATGCTTATCGAAGGCCAAGACGGTGCGGGAAAGAGTGCGATCTCGCAACGGTTCTCCTACGGACTGGCGACGGAGGACGCGTACGTCACGTACGTCTCGACGGAACTGAAGTCCTGGGAGTTCGTCCAGCAGATGAACTCGCTGTCCTACGACGTCGTCGACCTCCTGCTCGACGAGCAGTTGTTGTTCCTGCACGCGAACGTCGATACCCATAACGAGGGCAAAGAGCGCCAGTTGCTCGGCCGACTCACGAGCGCCGAAACGCTCTGGAAGGCCGACGTCGTCTTCGTCGATACGCTCTCCGCGCTGTTGCGGAACGATCCGAACTACGAAGCGGGAAGCAAGGACGGCGAGGAGGACCACGTCATCCAGCGGCTCGTCACGTTCCTGCGGCAGGTGACGATGCGGGACAAGTCCGTCGTGCTGACGGTCGACCCGACGAGCGTCCGCGACGACGCGTTGCGGCCGCTGCGGAACGTGGCCGACATCTACTTCCAGATCGAGACGAACACGGTCGGCCAGGAGATCAGACGCAAGATCCTGGTCCGGCGCTTCCAGAACATGAAAAGTCCGGTCGACGACTCCATCGGCTTCAGCGTCCAGCAGGGCCGTGGCGTCTCGATCGTCAGCAGGACGGTGGCGTAACGATGTCAGATTTCGGCACTGCACGACTCGAGAGCGAACTGGACGGACTGGCGGCCGAGCACCCCCACCTGCGGGAACACCTCGACTGGTTCTCCGAGGAGTACGGCGAGTATCCGAAGCTCATCGACGAGCCGAGCGGCGAGTGGGAGTCCGATCGGCCGAACGTCATCTACGAAGCGGAGTCGCCGATCTTCTGTCACGTCCACGGCGACATGGGGATCGACACGACCTACTACTGCGTCGAGCCGACGCTCGAGGACGAGGACAAGGCCCTGTACAACCAGCTCCGACAGCGCATCCTCGACAAGAGCGTCACCCGACCGGCGCCGAGCGACGATGAGGAGTTCGAGGAGCACTTGGACGAGCTGCTGGACGAAGTCGTCGAAGTCGGGTCGGGGATCACCGGCCAGTCGATCGGGCGGCTCAAATCGCTCGGGCGGAGCAAGGTCTCGCTCTCGCAGGACCAGTTCACCCGGTTGCGCTACCAGCTCCAGCGCGATATCGTCGGACTCGGGCCGCTGGAACCGGTGATGGTCGACACGGCGAACGAGGACATCCACGTGATCGGGCCGAAACAGTGTTACCTCGATCACGGCACGTACGGCATGATCTCGGCGACGGTCGACTTCGGGACGCCCGAGGAGTTCGAACAGTGGCTGCGGAACATGGGCGAACGGATGAACCACCCCGTCAGCGACTCCGACCCGATCATCGACGCGACCCTGCCCGACGGCTCGCGTATCAACATCATCTACTCCGACGACGTCTCCGTCCAGGGCCCGTCGCTGACCATCCGGCAGGGCGAGGAGATCCCGCTGTCGGTCTTCCAGATCACGAAGTGGGGTACCCTGAGTCCGGAACTGGCCGCGTACCTGTGGCTCTGTCTGGAGAACGAGCAGACCGTCTTCGTCGTCGGCGAGACGGCCTCGGGAAAGACGACGACGCTGAACGCGGCACTGTCGTTCATTCCGCGGGACGCGAAGATCTACACGGCGGAGGACACCTCCGAAGTCGTCCCGCCGCACAACACCTGGCAGCAGCTGCTCACCCGCGAGGGATCCGGCGACGAGTCGGCCGACGTCGACATGTTCGACCTGGTCGCTGCCGCGCTCCGATCGCGCCCGGATTACATCGTCGTGGGTGAGGTCCGCGGAGCGGAGGGACAGATGGCGTTCCAGGCCGCCCAGACCGGCCACCCGGTCATGCTGACCTTCCACGCCAGCGACATCGTCTCGATGATCCAGCGCTTTACCGGAGCCCCGATCAACGTCCCCGAGACGTTCATGGACAACTGCGACGTCGCCCTGTTCCAGAATCGGGTCAAGCAGGGCGACGACGTCCTCCGTCGGGTGACCTCGGTCCAGGAGATCGAAGGCTACTCCGACTACGAGGGCGGCGTCGTCACCCGACAGGCGTTCAAGTGGGACCCCCGCGACGACGAGGTCGCGTTCACGGGGCGGAACAACTCCTTCGTCCTCGAGGAACAGATCGCGACGCTGCTGGGCTATCAGGACACCCGCGAGATCTACGACGAACTCGACCGCCGGGCGGAGATCATCCGACAGCTCATCGACGCCGACGTGCTGGGCTACCACGAGGTCAACAAGGCGATCGCCGACTTCCAGCGCGACGGTCTCGAGGGACTGCCCATTCGGATCAGCGGGATCGATCAATTCGCCTGAGACCATGTCGACCGACTCCCAGTCAGCGCCGGATATGAGCGCTCGATCGCTGCTCGAGTCGCTCAACATGGCGTACGCGAACATGGACATGTCCGCGTCGCGGTATCTGCTGCTCATTATCGCGCCCGCGTTCGCGTTCTTCGTCGGCTCGGGAGTGGCGGTCCTCGTCCTCGGGCTCTCCCTGATGGTCGGACTCCCGGTCGTCATGCTGGGACTGTTGGCGATGGTCGTCGCGATCATCTATCCCAAGCTGGCCCAGGACCGCAAGCGAAAGCAGATCCGGCAGCGCTTTCACCTGTTCCTGACCCACATCACCGTCCTCTCGATGACGAACATCAACCGCGTCGAGATCTTCCGCACCCTCGCGGAGGAAGACGAGTACGACGCCCTGGCTGAGGAGATGGGCCATCTCGTCGCGATGGTCGACACCTGGAACCAGAGCCTCGACGACGCCTGCCGGCTCCGGGCCAAACAGACGACGAGCCCCCTCCTGACGGACTTCCTGGAGCGCCTCGCGTACACGGTCGGCGGCGGCCAGCGGATCAGCGACTTCCTGATGGACGAACAGGACACGATTATCCAGCAGTTCGTCACCCGATACGAGGCGGACCTCGCGAAACTCGACGTGATGAAGGAGCTGTACATGTCGATGATGCTGTCGGTGGCGTTCATCCTCGTGTTCGCGATCGTCCTGCCGATCCTGATCGGCACGAACCCGACCCTCCTCATCGGCGGGACCATCGTCATGTTCTCGATCGTTCAGGTGGCGTTCATTTACGCGATCCACGTCATCTCGCCGTACGACCCCCTCTGGTACATCGAGGAGACCGAAGGGACCGGCCCGTTGAATCGGATCCCGCGAGCGATGGCCATCGGTATCGGCTGTAGTATCGTTCTCGGGATCGTCATGATAGCCGCCATGCTCGGATACGTTCCGCCCATCGCCGACCGCGCCCCGTTGCCGATCATGGCCGCGATTCCCGTGACGCCGCTGCTCCTCCCCGGCTGGCGGATGCGCCAGGAAGAACAGAAGGTCAAGGTTCGCGACGGGGAGTTCCCCAGCTTCATTCGCGCGCTCGGGGCGGTCGAGAGCGTCAAACAGACCTCGACCGGCAGCGTCCTCGAGAGCCTGCGCCGGAAAGATTTCGGGGCGTTGACGGACAACATCGACGCGCTCTACAAGCGACTCAACATGCGGATCGACGACATCCGCTCCTGGCGACTGTTCGCCGCCGAAACCGGCTCCTATCTCATCCAGAAGTTCGGCGATATGTACGTCGTCGGCCGCCAGATGGGCGGCGATCCGAAGGTGCTCGGACAGGTCATCAGCGAGAACCAAAACGAGGTACTCAAGGTCCGCGAACAACGCCAGCAGGCGACGATGACGCTCATCGGCGTCCTCTACGGGATCACCGCCTCGGCCGTCTTCTCGTTTTTCGTCGGCCTCGAGGTCGTCGAGATCATGATGGACATCACGAGCGAGATGAACCTCGGCGAACAGAGCGACATCGCCGGCAGTATACTCAATACCGAACAGTACAACATCCGGACCATCGAGTTCCTGCTGATCCTGACGATCATCATCAACGCCGGGCTCTCGGCTGTCATGATCCGGCTCACCGACCGCGGCCACATGATCAGCGCCCTGGTTCACTTCGTCTTCTTGACCTGGCTCGGCGCAGTGGTCGCCGTCGTCACACAGTACGTGGTCAACGTGGTCATCAGCGTCTGATTCCCCCGACAGCGTCCCGAAGTGGGAGGGAACTCGCCCGAATCGCGCTGATCGTCGATCGCCACCGGACGAGTCCGATTCTCCGACGACTCACCGTTCGTAATGACGCGAATCTTCTTGACCGCTGGACGACTGGAACACCAATAGACCGGTTCCGCCGGCCACTCATGTCAGACTCAAAGCCCTACCTCGAGACGCTCGAACGATCGGCCGGGCGCACCGACGCCACGATCCAGTGGGCCCGCTTTCTCGGCGAAACCTTCGGCACGACGGGCGCGCTGAACTGCCTGCGCTACTACGAGGACCTGGGATGGATCAGCTCCCTCGTCCGCGAGCAGATGGTCTCGTACCTGCGCGGACTCTCGATGGGAGAGATCCACAACAAGCGGTACGACGAACCGACCACCCTCGAGTACCCCCTCGAGTCCCTGAGCGGAACGCTCTTCAGCGCGCACGCTCAGAGCCTCGAGTACATCGCGACGATTCGGGGCGACGACCTCGAAGAACACGTGATGATCGCGCGGATGGCCGAACGCCGGGTCGAACGGCGGATCGACGACGACGAAGACGAGGCCGACGAACCCAACGAGATGGTCAGTATCATCCGCGACGGCCCGTCGACACACTGACCATATATTCGGTACGAGGCCACAACAGTTATCAAGGCCTTTGGTACCAGCCCGATAACTGGAGTATTTCGATCATTATCAGTGTTTCCCTGCACATATGCAACCTTCCTATAGTCACTCTCCGAGATCAGGACACGAGTCGACGAGTAGTCAGTTATTATGTCATTCATCGGCATTTGATTTATATATTTGGGAGACTGTTCGGTTCCCTGTCCCTTAATATCCCCCAGCGTCAGGGAATCAGTAGTCGTGAACGAGCCCGCGTTCGGCAGTGCGTCGGCAATACGTGGTTGGGGAGCACGAACCGGGATCGATCACGAACCCATCTGGTGATCGAAATGCGTAAGGACACAACAAACACCGATTCCGTGCTCGACGAACTGTCGAAAGCGGCGACTGCGGACAACCAGTCGGAATCGTACGACATCTCGCTCGGATCGTCCGACGATGCAACGAAAGACGTCGAGCGCGAACTCGACGAGCTGATGGAGCAGGTAAACAGCGCGCTCCCGACCGACGAGGTCCAGTTCGACGAGGCCATCATCAAGGAGAACCTGGACGAGATCCTCCTGATGCTCATCGCGTTGCACGAGGAAACCCACGGGAAAGAGCTCCTCTCGGATCTGACCCACCTCTTCGGCGCCCAGCTCAGTCCGGGGACCGTCTACCCGAGCCTGCACAATCTGGAGGAAGAGGACGTGCTCTCGATGCACGCGAAAGTCCGAACCAAGGAGTACTCCATCGACGACGAGGAGTACGTCCGCGCGACCGTCGAACGGACGATGGTCCAACACCTCGCCTTCGGCCTGTTGCTGTACGCCTTCCTGCCGCGCCTCTGAACGGCTGCGTATTTCTTCCGTGATCGACGCGAGCAGCGACCGCGTTTTCGACCCCGCACCCGACGGACTGCGACACCGGCCGCTCGAAACCGATCCCTGCAGCGACGCAGCCGCCGACGCAGCCCGGGCCACCGTCGGTGAGACGCGGTGAAATTGTGCGCCGGTGCTATTCGTCGTCGAGGGTCTCCGCGATGTCGCTCAGGCTGTCGCTTGGCGGTTCGCGGGCGTCGTAGTAGGCCGTCTCGCCGGGCGAGCGAAGCCCGTAGAGAAAGGCCGGTTCGACGACGTCGATCAACACCGATCCGCCCGCGGGGACGTCGTGCTCCGCGGTCCACTCGGCCAACCGATCGGTCGCGCCGCTCGGGTCTCGAGCCAGGTCCGGCGTGTCGTAGATCCCCGGAATCGACAACGCATCGCCCGTGAGGGCGCGTTCGACTCGTGCGAACAGTTCGTCACCGTCGAGAACGACGCGGACGACTTCGTCGGTCGAGAACGCCTCGCGATCCTCGGCCGGCACCTCGAGTTTGACGCCGGTCGCCGTCTCCGTACACGTCGAGCGGACCGTCTGCACCGAGGGATGGTCGCTCGCGATTCTATCAGTCATTGAAACGAAATGAAAACGGGCGGTCGACGACTTACTCGTCGTCGCCGTCGCCGTCGGCGAGCAGTTCGTCGACGTCAGTGCTCCCTCGCTCGACGATCGACGCGTTGATCTGTGCGACGGCGTCGGACACTTCGCGGCCTCGCACGGTGATCCGGCGGCGCTCGCCGTCACGCGACGGCTTGTAGCCCGTCTGCTCGCCTTTCATCAGGACTTCCTTCAGGTTCGCCCCCGCGACGTCCCGGTTGAGCGGGCGACCGGCCTCGTCGGAGCCGCCGGTGATCTCGAGCGTGTAGCCGTCGAGGCCGACCGCGCCACCGTCGACTTCCTCGCCGATCGACTTGCCGATAAAGCGGTTCGCGTCCTGTTCCTCCGCCTCGAGCTGGTGGGCCAACCCGGACTCCGGGTCGCCGACAACGACAGTGAAACTTGCCATGCCCGACGGAAGACGGCCGTCGGTCAAAAGATCATCGATCGACCTTTTACTCTGCGCTCTGAGCGCGCCGGGAGCGCTATTAGCGCTCCCGGCCGCTCGTCACTCGGTAAAAGGTCGATCAAAAGCACTCGCACCGACCTTTTTTCCGCTCGGGTTCACTGCGTTCACCCTCACGCAAAAAATCTCGACCAAAAAAGGCCGCTCGCTCCCTTCGGTCGCTCGCGGTCGTATTGGGCGAGCGCCTGCCCTCCCCCGAGTCCGACGGCTCTCGCGTTGCTCGAGCCGTCCTCCCGGCCGACCGGCTCAGTATCGTTTCGACACGCGTTCCGCTCGAACAGTCAAGTAGGTAGAACGCCTACGGAAACCCGTGTTCATCGATCCGGGGCGGCTCGAGATTCGCCTGCGCGAGGAGTTCGGCGGGACGATGGGGCAGTCGCGGGTGGTCGTTCGGCAGGCCGTCGATCTCGCGGATTCGGGCCAGTACCAGCGGGACGTGGGAGCGACCCTGACGAACGACCTCGTCATCGACGAGCTGTCGGACGCCCCGGAGGGGCCTCCGCCGGAGCGGTGGAACTGGTGGATCGGGTCGCTCGAGCTCGCGTACGGCGGCTACGATCGGTTCGGAATCAACCAGTACCGGAAATAACCCACCGGTCGGGATGGCAACGCAAATTGTCTTCCGTGACGTAGGCCCGCCCGATGAGCGAGCTGTCGCGACCGGTCTGGCCGGCGTATCCGCTCTCGGCGCTGGTCGCCGGCCTCGGCCACTGCTACCTCGGTCAGTGGAAGCGCGGCGGAATCTGGTTCGTCCTGTACGGCCTCGCGCTCGCGTTCCTGAGCGCGCGATCGCTGTCCGGTGCCCTCGAGCCGAGCGATCCGTTCGTCGTGACCGCCCTGCAGTTCGATGCAGTGAGCTATCCCGACGTGGCGGTCCCGCTCGCGATCCTGTTGATCTGTCTGCTCGACGTCTACCTCATCGGGTTGACCGAGCGGACCGCCGCTCGGACGACCGGCGCGGACGAATTGCAGAACGGGTCCTGACGCCGCTGTCGTGATCCGTCGACTCGCCTGAAAACCGGCGAATCGTGACGGTCGCTACTACGGTCACGCGTGACTTTTGTGATCGTCCGACGAACGGAACGTATGGGACGTCTCAGCTCCGTCCTCCTGAAAGCACTCGGCGCACTCGTACTCGCGGGGATCGTCCTGAGCGTCGTCGGAACGATCGTCGGAATCGGTCTCTGGGTCGTCACAGCCGTCCTCTCGATGATCGCGTCGCTCGCCGTCCTCTGCGTGTTCGTCCTGGCCGTCATCGGATTGGTTTCGGTACTCGATAGCGGGTCGACGACCGAAGACGGGACGCACGCGCCGCGGCGCTCCACCGACGAGACCGACCCGGAAGAACGCCTCCGCTCGCGGTACGTCGACGGCGAGCTCACCGACGCGGAGTTCGAACGGGAACTCGAGCGACTACTCAGTTCGGACGAACGCCGTGGTCGAAGCCGGCCGAACCGCTCCGGTGCTCGCGACGGTCCGAGCGATCGGCGTCGGCTCCGGGATCGGTAACATCGACGTCCGGCCCCAAGCCCGTTTTTGGACCCCTCGCCCGGTCGTAGCGAACCAACGGAGGCAAGCCGACCGAGGCCGAACGTCTCGCTAATGGACGTCCAGTGGCTGGGTGGCGCACGCGAGATCGGCCGGAGCGCGATTCTCGTCGACGACACGCTGCTACTCGATTTCGGCATGGATTCGGGGAACCCGCCAACGTTTCCGGTGGGTGACGTCGACCCCGACGCCGTCGTCGTCAGTCACGGCCACCTCGATCACGTCGGTTCCGTCCCGGCGCTCCTCTCGGCCGTCGATCCACTGGACGTTCACGAGCGCTCCGCTCTCGTGAGCCCATCAGAAATCGAAGATTTCTGAGGACGCCGCCGACGTACGACCTCGCGGTGGTGCTGGCCCGCGACACGCTGAAGCTCCATGGGGGGAGCTACGACTGCCCGTTTACCGAAGCCGAGCTCGCTCGCGTCGCACAGGTGTCCGAGACCCGCGGCTACGGGGACACCTTCGAGGCTGCGGGCTACGAGATCACGTTCTTCGACGCCGAGCACGATCCCTACGAGATTCAGTGGATCGACGGGGGACGGCACTACTCGCTCAGGTGGCACCAGGACGAAACCCACCCCGACCTCGGGAAGTGTCACTTCCAACTTGATTATCGAGACGAGACGATCGCTCGGAAACCGGCCGTGTTCCACGACAGCCATCCGGTGAACGTCCTCGAGCAGCGACTCTCGCTCGTCCCGTCGATTCTCGAGCTGGTGGCGTGGGAGAACGACCGGTCGAGGCTTTCTCGGTGGCCGCCTGACGGCGTGTAGCAGCCGCGTCCGAATCACGCTCAGTTGCCGCGCTCGACTGGCGAGGGAGATCGACTAATTCTGTAGCAAATTACCGGTGAGTTCGCAGTTTCTGACGTGGCAGACTCTTGACCGGCTGAACTCTGCGTGACCGACTCAGAGGCTGTACTCAGAAGACCGACAGCTTCGGGAGAGCGGTGTAACGGCGACCCGGAAGTCACTCGAACTAGCCAGAACCAGCCCACTGAACAGGAAGAAGCCGTGCTGTATTCACAGGATTCGGGGCGGGCGATTAAACACTCAATTCAGCGATCTCCAGGCGGTAGCGGTCGTGGTGATTACCTCTAACGCGTCTTGGCTTCCGTCCGCTTCTCCTTTTTCGAAGTCCTCCTCAATCTGCCCCATCTGGTTGGTCACGTGCGCGAGGCAAACTACCGGGCGATCCCGAACGTCCGCGAACGTATACAGCGCTGCTGCTTCCATTTCGACGGCGAGGATTCCTTCTGACCGAGCACGTTCGATTGCAGCCTCCGTTTCCCGGAACGGGGCATCAGTCGTCCACGTTGCCCCCGTATACACTGGACGGGATACCTCTTCACACGCCTCTTCGACCACAGCACTGAGTTCGTCATCGAGCGCTGCGTAGCGATTCGTGGATCGGTAATGATGACTCGTCCCTTCGTCCCGGAGCGCACGTTCGATAAGAACGAAGTAAGGCGGGTCGTCCTTCGGTACAATCTGTCCCGAGGAGGTTACACTGACGAGGAATCGACAGCCGGCGGCGAACAGTTGCTCTGCAACGAGGACAGCGAACGAGGCCCCCACTGCACAGCCAACGATACCGAATTCCTCCCCGTTTCGTTCGAACCGATAGAGGTCGGTGTGATAGCCGGGCCACGCTTCATCGTTACGTGCTTCTCCAGTGGCTGTCAGTTGGCGCACGATGTCTCCGTCCGGATCGAGGATACAGATCTCCGGAACGGATCGTTCCGGGAGATGCTTCTGCCGGCGGGCGTTCTCCAGCAGCGCTTCCGGCGCGAACACAGATGATTCGTCGAAATCTTTCGCCTCGAAAAGCGGAGACGTGTCCGGGTCGGACGGGTCAGTCATATCGTTCGTGTTCACAGAACTCAGGCAAGGATATTGTGGTCACTCGGTCGGAGTCCCAACGACCGCTGAGATCGCAGCGTTCGATGGGTCTGTGGTCTCGAAGACGTGCTCGTCAGAGATACCCAAGAAGAACTCCTGCTCGCCCTCGACGTATTCCAGAATCGTGTCTGTCAACGCCTCAGAATCCCGGTGGACCATCCGCTGGAAGTAGGAACCTCCTCGCTGGAGATTCGATCGAACGTACTCGGAACGTGTGTTCAACACGAGTGCCACGAGGACACCCTCAGACGCGAGGACACGAGTCGCCTCGGCTAGCACAGCATCGCTATCGGGAATGAATTCGAGCGTCGAGACGAAGACGACAGCATCAACGGACGCGGTTGCGATAGGGAGCGCGGTCGCATCGCCGAGAACAAGCGGTGCAGAAACTCGATCCCGTGCTGCCCGGATCATCGCCTCCGAGCGATCTACCCCGATCATTTCGTGATCGGGAAAGCGTTCTTCGAGCGAGCCGATGCCGCATCCAACGTCCAGAATCCGGTCGTCCGTACCGACGTGCTGTTTCACGTACGCGGCCTCGCGGTCCATGACCGCCGTCCCGAACTCGCTCTCACAGAATCGAACGAAACTCTCTACGTCGCTCATCTCCTGGCCTCCTCGAGAACGCGTCCGAGTTGATCTTTGACGTACTGGACGTCTTCGCTCGTCGTGTCACGGCCCAGTGAGAACCGAACCGCGCCAAATGCCAGGTTCGTATCGATGTCCATCTCCATCAGGACCCGAGAGGGAGACCGATCACCGGAGTGGCACGCAGACCCGCTCGACACCGCGATGTCGCGGTCAGCGAATCCCTGAACGAGATCCGCCCCCGACAATTCAGGGAATCCCATCATCGCGTAGCCCGGGAGTCGCCGATCGGGATGACCGACGAGGGTTGCACCGGTTTCGGTCTGGAGTGTCGCGACGAGTTCGTCACGGAGTTCGGCTAGACGTTCTCTCCGTTCTGCCAGGTCCTCCGGCAAGTTCAGCAGCTTTGCCCATCCCAACAATCCCTGGGACGTTTTCGGTTCCGCTGCGGAACCCTCGTTCTTGACCGCCTCCGTGGATTATCGGCTCCAGTTCGATACCGTCACGGACGTACAGTGCGCCCACGCCTTTCGGGCCATAGAACTTGTGCGCGCTGAGGCTCGCCAAGTCGAGTCCGAGTTCATCGATGTCGATTGGAATCTTCCCCGCGGACTGGACCGTATCCGAGTGGAACAACACGTCGCGTTCGTCAGTGATTTCACCAATAGCTTTCAGCGGCTGGATGACCCCGGTTTCGTTGTTGGCGTGCATGACAGAGACGATGGCTGTGTCCGGTTGAATCGCATGTGCGACATCGACTGGATCGACGCGGCCGTCCCGCCCGGGAGCCACCCGCGTTACGTCGATACCGTGTTCTTCCAGCCAGTTGGCCGTCTCGACCACCGCTGAGTGTTCGATAGTCGTGATGACGACGTGTTGCCCGTCAGCCGCATCGACGGCCCCTTTGAGTGCGAGGTTGTCCGCTTTGCTTCCTCCGCCCGTGAACACGATGTTTCGAGCACTCGTGCCGAGGAGATCAGCGACTGCTGTTCGTGCGTTGTGAACCGCGTCAGCCTCGGTGGTCGCATAGACCGCCGATGGATTGCGGTAGTGATCTTCGAGAGACGGCTGCATTGCGGCGATAACCTCCTCGCGCGGTTCCGTCGTCGCGGCGTGGTCCAAGTAGATCATTAGTGGTTGCGAAGGCGTAACATCGACTCTAGAGCGCTTCAGTCTCGGTCTGAGGTGACCTACCACCATAATTGGTCGACTGGATTCCCTCTAGAGAGGAATCATCACTGAGACTCAAGTTACCACCTACCGCAGCTTCCGCATGCATCTCGGAATCATCATCGAGACGAACGACACCGAGCGCGTCTGGAACGGATTTCGACTGGCGAACACCGCCCTCGATGCGGAGCACACGGTCGAGGTGTTCCTGCTGGGCGATGGCGTCGAAGCGCCCGACCTCGAGCACGAGAAGTTCAACCCACACGGAGTCATACGCAAGTACACGCAAGACGGCGGGGACCTCTTCGCCTGTGGTACCTGCCTCGACTCTCGTGACATCGACCCCGACGACCTCAGGCCCCGTTCGACGATGGGTGACTGCCTTCGCATCGTCGAAGACGCCGACGAAGTGCTGACCATCGGCTGACGCTACGACGGCGTTGACTCGTAGCGTGGTCAGTCGGTGCTCTGTTCGGGCGCCCGTGGTTGCTCGACGTGCAGTGGGTCTCCCGTGGACGTCGCCGCCACCAACCGCAAGAACTCGCCCGTGTTCGTGAGGAGTTTGTTCTCAGCTTTCCGAAGGTGTTCCTCGTACGTCGAGCGAGCAACGGATGTCCGCTCGGCCAACTCGCGTAGTGACGTCTTCCGGGGCTGTTCGTAGTACCCGCTTTCGAGGGCCAACCGGAGCGCCGCCAGCTGTCGGTCGGTGAGATCCTCGAAGAGCTGATCGACGGGGGCCAACATGCTGTGTGGGATCTGCTGTTCCTCGATGGCAGTCTTCGAGAGGACCTCGATGTCCCGGTCGGACTCGAGGTCCCGAATCAGCGCTCGGACGTCGCCCTCGTCGAACGCGATCACCGAGTAGTGCTCCCAGCCCTGCCGGTGGATCGTCGGCGGCTGGTACAGGCAGTTGTACTCCTCGAATCGGTCGATGATCGACCCCTCTAGCGAACAGAGACACGCCTGCGTAACGACGTGCAACCCGGAGTCGTCGACGGATCGGTGCAGAACCGTTCCCAGACTGTCGATCTCCTCGAGCAGGTCGTCCGTCGGAGTTTCCGAGGACGTGATCTCGAGCACCTGGCAGTCGCTCAGATACCACTCGCGTATCGTGAGGTCCGGCTGCCGTTCCGAGATCTCCCGATAGGGACACTCGTGTTTCACCCGGAACGAGGCCTCGTACAGGCTCATACGCTCTATTCGATCTCTATCGCAATAGCTGTGCCGGTCATGACCGGCACTACCCATATGCAGATATGCCTCTTATCGGAGAACACCGATGACAGAAGTGACTCCGGACGAACTCAGTGGACGATTGCAGGCCGACGGGGACGACGTTCTCGTCCTCGACATTCGGCACCGGGCGGACTACGACGAATGGCATATCCCGGATAGCGTCAACGTCGACGTCTACGATGAACTACAGGACGATCCGGAAACGGCAGGGGATGCCCTCGAAGACCTGCCGGAAGAGAAAGAGATCGTCACCGTCTGCGCCGCGGGAGTCGTCTCGCAGACGGCGACGGACGTCCTGCGAGAGCTGGGTTACGACGCCGCGACGCTCACCGATGGGATGAACGGGTGGAGCCGTGTCCATCGACGCGCACCCGTCGAGACCGATCTCGACGGGACGCTGGTTCAGGTCGCCCGTCCCGGGAAGGGCTGTCTCTCGCACGTCCTGATTTCGGACGGCGAGGCCGCCGCGTTCGATCCCTCCCACTACCTCGACGAGTACGATGCAATCCTCGACGAGCACGACGCCGACCTCGTCGGCGTCTTCGACACGCACGCGCACGCCGACCACGTCTCCGGTGGTGCGGAACTCGCCGAGAGGCACGACGTTCCCTACTACCTCCACCCGAAGGACGCGCTCGCGATCGACGCGACCCCGGTCGAAGACGAAGCGACGATCGGAGTCGGGACCGTCGACGTCGACGTGATCCACACGCCGGGACACAGCGAGGGCAGCGTCTCGTTCGATCTCGAGGGCGAGGCCCTGCTCACGGGCGATACGCTCTTCCACGAGAGCGTCGGCCGCGTCGAACTCGGCGTCGAAGCCGGTATCGAAGAGTCCGACGTCGAAGGGAATGCGGCCACGCTCTACGAGAGCCTCCAGCGCCTGCTGGATCGGCCGGACGACGCCGTCGTCCTCCCGGCACACGATCCCGGATCACCTGAGCCACCGGTGACTGCGACACTCGGTGACGTCAAAGCGCAAAACGCGGATCTTAGTCGTGAACGCGAGGAGTTCATCGAGACGCTCGCCTCGGACATCCCGGACCATCCGCCGAACTTCGAGCGCGTCAAGCGCACGAACGTCGGGCAGGAGGACGTCCCCGACGAGGAACTGTCCGAACTCGAACTGGGCCCTAACCGCTGTGCAGCAGAGTAATCGATGAGTGGGCAAACCGACCTGACGCAGGGCATTCGCGAGCACCTCGGACAGTTCTCGCTGCACGTTCTGCTGGTGTTCGCGACGGGGCTGACGATCGGCTCTGAGCGTACGGTCGTCCCCGTGCTGGGCGAGGAGGTACTCGGCGTCGAGTCGTTTTTCGTCATCGGCTCGTTCGTCGTCTCCTTCGGCTTCGTCAAGGCGCTGCTGAACCTCTACGCCGGCAAGTGGGGCGAAGAGTACGGCCGCAAGCCAGTGCTCGTTCTCGGCTGGCTCACTGCGCTGCCGATCCCGGTGATTCTCATCTACGCGCCGAGCTGGAGCTGGATCACCGTCGGGAACGTCCTGCTGGGGATCAACCAGGCGCTGACCTGGAGCATGGCGATCAATGCCAAGATCGACCTCGCGAGCACCGACCAGCGCGGGCTCGCCGTCGGCATCGACGAGGCGTTCGGCTACACCGGCGTCGCAGCGGGCGCGTGGATCACTGGCGTCATCGCCGGGCGGTGGAATCTCCGGCCCGAGCCGTTCTACTTCCTCGCCATCGTGGTGGTGCTGGCGTTCCTCATCTCGATCTTCCTGATCAAGGAGACGGTCCAGCTCGCACAGCAGGAGGGTGACGACGAGCACCACGACGCGAATCTCCCGTTCGTCGACGTCCTGAAGCGCGCGACCTACGGCGACAAGACGCTGTTCGCGGCGGCGCAGGCCGGCCACATCGAGAACTTTGTGGACACGCTGTTCTGGATCGCCGTCCCGCTGTATCTCACGAGTCAGGGGCTCGCGATCGAGGCCGTCGGCGTCGTCGTCGGCGTTCACAGCGCGATGTACTTCCTCCAGATCGGGACCGGCGGCCTCGCCGACCGCATCGGTCGCCGCCCACCCGTCGTCGTGGGGATGTTCATCGCCGGTGCTGGCGTCCTCGGGATGGTATTCGTCGACAGCTACCTCCCGTGGGCCGTTTTGGCCGGCGTCTCTGGTCTCGGGATGGCGCTGCTCTACCCGAACCTGATGACGGTCCCGAGCGACGCGGCCCATCCGACCTGGCGGTCGGCGGGCATGGGCGTCTACCGGATGTGGCGCGACTCCGGCTACGGCGTCGGGGCTATCCTGATCGGCCTCACGATGCAGTTCGTGAACACCGAAGCTGCGTTCTACATGACTGCGATCCTGATGTTCGTCTCGGGGGCAGTCGTGTTCCTGTGGATGGAAGAGACCCATCCCGACTTCGGCACTCACGAGCCTCCGGCTCCGGCCCGGGAAGCACCCGGGCACGTCACACCAGAGGATTGAGGCCCCCGTTTTCGAACGACGCCCCAGTTGTTTCTTCACGGACTTCCCTAGACTAGTTGCACGTCTTCGAACAACTCGTCGAACGAGCGGTCCGAGCCGACGACTATGTCTCGTCACAGCGACATCGGGTCGGGATCGAACTTGACGCGGAGGCGGTAGGCTGTCATCCTCGTTTCGTTCCTCTCCACCGGCGATAGTGAGCGGTCGGCTCTCGACCGAGGCGGCACGATTCGACGTTGTCAAACGGTACGAGCGACTATCAGTCGCTAATGGATATTCGGTTTCTGGGCGGTGCGGGAGAAGTCGGCCGGAGCGCGATCCTGATAAACGATCGCCTCCTGCTCGACTACGGAATGAAATCGGGGAACCCGCCGCAGTTCCCGGGCGACGCAGCTCCCGACGCGATCGTGGTGAGTCACGGCCACCTGGACCACGTCGGGGCGATCCCCTCGCTGCTCAGCGGCGACGCCCGCCCGGCGATTCACTGGACGCCGCCGACGCGCGAGCTCGCACTGACGCTCGCGCGGGACACCTTGAAACTGCACGGCGGGACCATGCAATGTCCCTTCACCGAAACGGACGTTCAGCGAGTCACGCAGGTCTCGAAGACACACGGCTATCGCGAGACGTTCGAGGTAGCCGGCCACGAGGTGACGTTTTTCGACGCGGGCCACATCCCCGGCTCAGCCCACGTTCTCGTCGATGACGGGGAAACGCGACTGCTCTACACTGCGGACTTCCACACGGAAGACCAACAATTGGTGTCCAAGACGACTGCGCGACCCGACGCCGACGTAGTGATCTGTGAGAGCACCTATTCCGACGTCGAACACGAGGACCGACCGAGGGTTGAAGAACGGTTCGTCGAAAGCGTCGAGCGGACGCTTTGGGAAGGTGGCACCGTCGTGATCCCCGCGTTCGCCATCGGACGCACACAGGAGATGCTACTGCTCTGCGAGCGACAGGAAATTCCCTGCTACGTCGATGGGATGGGGAAACAAATCACGAAGATGCTGCTGCGACATCCCGAGTTCGTCCGCGATGCGGACGCGCTTCGGCGAGCGAAATCCCACGCCCGGTTCGTCACCGGCCGCGACGGCCAGCGCAGGCGCATCGCCGAGCAGAACACGGCGATCATAACGACGAGTGGGATGCTCCACGGCGGTCCCGCGATGACCTACGTCCCCGCGATCCGGGCGCACCCGACGAACAAGATCGCGATGACCGGCTATCAGGTCGAGGGGACGCCCGGTCGGGAGCTACTCGAGACCGGCAGCGCCGAGATCGACGGCCGGGTGATGCCGGTCAGCGCCCAGGTCGAGCAGTACGATTTCTCCGCGCACGCGGATCGGAACGGCGTCCGGGCGTTCCTCGAGTCCTACGAGGACACGCGGGTGCTGGTCAACCACGGCGACCGGTGCGAGGCGTTCGCCGAGGAACTCCGAGCCGACGGGTACGACGCGGCCGCCCCCGAGCTCGGCGCGCGGCTCGAGCTCTGACGACGGGGAGCGGGAGCCGATTACGGACTCCATCACGTCCGATACTGCAGTCGATTCCGCCTATCCGATGGTCCGGCAGATTCAACGGAGAGGATTTTCCCCCGGGCTGCCGTCGTCGGGTTCGTGACTGATACCGATCCGAGCGCCGGCCCCGACACGGAGACCGATCCGGACGAGCTCGCGCTGAGCGACGCCGAACAGGCCGCGCTCCACGAACTCCAACTGGGAATCGAACACGTCCATCGAGCCTACGGCACCTTGCTCGAGTTCCACCACCAGCTGGGCCACGCGATGGACCGGATGGGTGACGCCGAGGACCGGCTTCGGGACGCCGGTCACGAGGAGCGGGCGAACGAACTCCGTGACGACCACCTCCCCGCGGGTGCGATCAGCGATCAGTGGACCTTCGAACTGGTCGAGGAGTTTTCGGGGGAATTCCTCGACGAGGTCGACGCCTTCGAGGACGCCGTGCGAGCGGAGCTGGCCGACGGCGTCGATCACGTGACCGAGCGCCAGCAGAAACGCCGGTTACGCGAGCGCGCCGAGGACGACGGCTGATCGGCGTGTGAGTCGGCGAGTGGCCGCTCGAGGGAGTCGTCGTGCGCGATTCGGACGGCAGTGCTCGGGGGAAACGCGGCCAGTGGAACCGGGGCCGTACTCACGGCCGCGAATCGGACGAGTACCGGAATCCCGGATCGATCACAGGTCGCCACCGCAGAACGGACAGAAGTTGTAGACGCCGTCCGACGGGATCTCCTTCTCGCAGTCGGGGCACGTCTCGACCGGCGTCTCATCGGGAACGTACTGATCGAAGTCGTCGACGAAGATCCGGGTGTCGGAGCCGGAACCGTCGCTGCTCGAGTCGGCCGCCGAGTTAACAGCGTCGGCGGGCGATGAGTCGTCAGTGCCAGCGCCTTCGGATTGCGTGGTCGGAGACGAATCGTCCTCGTCCGACGTGTCGGTGGAGCTCGCGGACGGCCCGTCGTCCGCCGACGTGCCCGCGGCACGTTCGGCCGACGAGGTCGAGCTGGAGGCGTCGTTCGATGTCGACCCGCTGCGAGGAGCGGATCCCGTTCCCGGGCTCGAGGGAACGACGTCGCTGGAGGATCGGGCCTTCTTCGAGGAGGCTCGGCCGGCACCCGCGCCGGTGGGTTGGCGACCCGACGAGTCCGATCGCACGCGCGACGTGAGATCGGAAATCGCGTCTCTGGGATTCGGCAGGGATCTGGCGGACGGCGTACGGGACGAAATCGCGTTTCGGGAGACCGGGACCGACCAGTCGGGCCCGTCCCATCGCGATTGTCGACTGTAGAGCGTCTCGATACCGTAGAGCGCCGTGACGAGGAGCGGAACGGCGATCACGACCGATCGCACCGTCGGGGTACCCCCGCCGACTGCCACCGGGTCCAGCGTCCGCGCGATCGGTCGTCCCGAACCGATCATTCGGCTGGCGAGGTCGAGCAGCACGACGACGACCGGGAATCCGGTGAGCGCACCGGCGACCAGACCGTCGCGTTCGCGGTCTCGGCGGAGCGAATCGATCGCGATCGTCCGATACGCCAGCGCGTACGCCGAGATAGCGATGGGGAAGAAGAGCCACGAAGAGAGCCGTATCGAACCGGCGGTCCAGATCGAGTACCCGACTGAAACGGCGATACCGATACCCGGAACGAGTAACACGGGAAGCGCGCTGACTTCGTCGAACCACGAGTCGAAGCAGTAGCGATAGCCGACGACGAGGAGTCCGCCCGCCCCGAAGAGAACCAGCAGCGTCCCGAGTCCGATCACGACGTTGACGACCGGGAGAACGGCGCCACCGACACCCGCGGCGTCGATCGCCATGCTAATCGCGACCGCGAGGAGTTCGGCGAGAGCGAGCGTGAAGAACGTCGCCAGCAACGCGATGGGAACCGCGACCAGTTCCAGGAGAACGAGTGTTTCGTGGTCGGTACCTGATCCGTTCGGGGGGCGCATTGTATCCCGACATCTCCTGTTTGACGTAAATACTTAGCGTTTGTTTTGATTGTAGTGTCTGTTGAGACCGGTAGCGGAGCGAGGAACTCCCGTGACGAGATCAGTACGACGGGCCGGATTCCATCGGCACCGAAATCGGCGGGTGCACAGCCACCAATCGCGTTTCTCCCCTCGTTCCCTCCACCGTCACCACCGACCGAGCGACACACTGCACCCGTTCTCCCAGCCAGCCCATAGTTGTGTTTTTGATGTTTACGGGTGTCGTCCGCGAGTGGAGAGACTTCGTGCGTCCGATACATCGCCCCGAAACCGGAGAAAAAACACGCCAGTTCTGGCATACTTTTTTCTATTATGACTGAGAAAGTGCGCTGAATACCATGGCAGAACAAACCGAATTCAGCTGCGTCTCGTGTGAAACGACGTTCGATCCGTCCCCGAACGGCGGATTCTGTCCGAACTGTAACACGCCACATCCCGATTACGAAGCGCCGAGTGGTGACGACGCTGATAGTTCCGACGAGGAGTCCGAGACCGCCGACGACGCAGCCGATGACGAAGACGACCTCGAGGTGGAGTACGACGAAGGAGAGGAGGCAGAGACGGACGACGAAGACGAAGCGGAAACGGATGCCGACGGGGAAGCCGAAGACGACGGAGACACGCCGGAAGAAGACGAGCCGGCGACGATCGAGTGCCAGTCGTGTGACTCGACGGTCGACGCGTCGGCGGCGTTCTGCCCGAACTGCGGGGAGGAACTCGAGGAAGCGGACGAGAGCGAGGCGGACGAGTCGGTGGAGCTTACCGAGTGTCCGGACTGCGGGAACTCGATCGACGAGGAGTCGTTCTGCCCGAGCTGCGGGACGGATCTGGACGCGATCCGGGAGAGCGGGGGCGTCGACGCCGACGACGAGGAAGCCGCTGACGAGGCCGTCGACGACGAGATCGGCGATGACGAAGCCGACGACGCCGACGATGAAACCGCAGACGACGACGCGAGCGATGACGAGGCATCCGACGACGACGCCGACGACGTCCCGACCGAAGTGACGCTCGAGATCGACGGCGAACCCTACACGTTCGGTGACGGTGACGTGTTCGGTCGACGCGACGAGGAGTGGCTCGCGGACCTCGTCTCGGCGAGCGGCGGCCGCGAAGAGGCGAGGTACCTCTCGGGCGAGCACCTCGAGTTCGCGGTCGAAGACGACGGCGTCTACGTGACCGACGTCAGTACGAACGGGACGAAGCGCAACGGAACTGCCATGGACGGTTCCGAGGAGAAGCTCGAGGACGGCGACACGCTCGAACTCGCCGGTCGCGCGGAGATCGACGTGAAACTGTCGTAGCGACCGACGGCTCGAGCCGGCCGCGTTCGCCGCGATAGTCGCGGATTCTCCCGGTCGGATGCGTCAGCGTCGCGTAACGGGACCCCGTTTTTTCCACGCCCGTGTCGAGTCGGTTTCGTATCAACTGACATTAGATACCAGCGAAAAAGTTATCAGATCATCCTGAGAGGTATGATTAGTTACCGCAATGACGACCGACTTCTCAACGAAACTGAATCGACCGTACGTGCCGGAGAACGGGGGCGGAATTACCTGCGAACTCACTATCGAACCGGACGACGACGGGACCGACGAACCGACGGAGCGACACATCGCGCTCTGTATCGACAGCAGCGGGTCGATGTCCTACAAGAAGATGGATCAGGTTCGCGACGCGACGAACCTCGTCTTCGGGCTCCTGAACGATCAGGACTACCTGAGCATCGTCACGTTCGATACCGAAGTCGACGTCATCATGGAAGCGACCCGGTGGGGAGACATCGAACGGAGCGAGGCCGAGGCGAAGCTCGACGAAATCGAAACCCGCGGCGGGACCGACATCTACGCCGGCCTCGAGGAGGCGCGAAAGTCGCTGCGCGGCCTCGACGAGGGCGAGGGAATCGCGAAGCGGATCCTGCTGCTCTCGGACGGCCGCGACATCCGGCTCGAGGAGCCGGACTTCGAGCCGCTGGCGAAGGCGACCGCGGACGGCGGGACGTCGATTTACTCCGCCGGGATCGGCTCGAACTACGACAAGGGGATCATTCGGACGCTGGGCGAGCACTCCCAGGGCCAGTGGGCGCACGTGGAGAACCCGATGGACATCCGATCGTTCTTCGGGGATGTCGTCCAGGAGGCCTCGACGGTCGTCGCGAACAACCCCGAACTGGTGATCGATCTGGAGGAGGGCTGTGAGGTCGGCGACGTCTACCGCCGGCTGCCGCAGGTTCAGGAAGTCGACGTCGAGCACGCCGGGGGGAGTGCGATCATCGGACTGCCGGATCTGCTGGACCGCGAGCAACAGAAGGTCGTCCTGACCATGGACGCTCCCGTGGGCGAACTCGGGACGACCGCGACGATCGCTAACGTCGACCTGCAGGCCGGGTCGGCGTCGGCATCGAGCGACATTTCGGTCAGCTACACCGACGACGAGGAGAAACTGGCGACCCAGAACGAGGACGTCACCCTCTCCTACCGCGAGACGGATCTCCGCACCCGCATCGCCCACGCCGACGACGAAGACGAGATCGAGGAGGTCAAGGATCTGATCGACGAGACCGAGGTCATCACCGGCGAGACGGAGATCACGGACGCGCTCCGGGAGAACGTCACGAGAATCGAGGAAGGCGACGAGGAGGAGGTCCGCGAGATCCAGGAGAACACGACAGTCGTCTACGATGCCGGCCGGTTCGACTGAAAGCGGTCGACGCGATCGACCGGTGGCGGCGGATACCGTCCGCGGACGATCGGACACAGAGAGACACTAAGTACCAACCAAAATGTCAGAGCCAACAGCCGGAGACGAACTCGCCGGCCGATACGAGATTCGAGAACAGCTCGGGAGGGGCGGCTTCGGCGTCGTGTGGGCCGCAACCGACACCGACACGGGACAGTCGGTCGCACTGAAACACCCCAACTACGACGGGAACGCGCCGGACGACCTCGTCGACAAGTACTTCGAGCGAGAGCGGGACGTCCTCGAGGACATCCGCGACGCGGGCGGCCACCCGAACATCATGGGGTACTACCGGACGGAACGCGGGTTCGGAATGCCGGTCCTCGTCATCGAGGCGATCGACGGCGAGGAGCTCGGGACCGTCGTCAAGAACGACGATCCCATCGCCGACGACGACGAGGTCCGCGAGATCGGCATCGGGATCTGCGACGCGCTCTCCTTCCTCCACGATCACGACCTCATCTACCGTGACCTCAAGCCGGACAACATCATGATCAACGGGACCAGGAACCCGAAGATCATCGACTTCACCACGGCCAAGGGGTTCGTCCCCGAACGCGGCGGCGCCGAGTTCACGACGGAGAGCGCCGCGAGTTCCGCGGCGGGGGAGTCGAACGCGGACTCGACCGTCCCGGGGGAGTTCAAACCGCCGGAACTGAATCAGGGGTCGGAACAGCGCCAGGGCCCCTGGAGCGACGTCTACTCCATCGGGAAGATCCTGTGTTACCTCAAGGTCGGCTGGGTCCCCGACGACGACGGCGTCGCCCCCTCGGACTTTGGCATCGAGACGGCGCCGTACATGGACGAGATCATCCGACTCTCCACCCAGCACGATACCGTCGACCGATATCCGAACGCGTCCGTGCTCAAGCGATCCCTCGAGAAGCGCGACGCGACGATGCCGGCGCAGGCGTCGGTCCACTGGCTCGGCCGCGACGAGCGGTGGACGATCAGTCCGGGCGACACCATCGGCAGGGTGACCCCCGACGGACCCCGGCCCTCGATCATGCTCGAGGACGACCGACACAAGGCCCTCTCGGCCGTGCACTGTCGGTTCGACACCGACGAGGAGGGGAACTGGCGTGTGATCGACACCAGTCTCAACGGCACCTACATCAGCAAACACGATGAACAGGAGTGGCACCTCCTGCTGTCGGAGGCCGGACAGGAGCGCCAGCGACGCCACGGCGAGTCGGTTCCCGACGACCTCGAGGCGTCGACGTCGCTCGAGGGCGGCGACACCATCGCGCTGGTCAGTCCGTCCTACCCCGAGCGGTTCTACTTCCAGTTCGATCACCAACCCGTGGAATGACTATGGAACACGCGAGCACTATCGATATCGGCGCGCGGAAGCAACGACGCGACGGAATCAACGAGGACGGGATCGCGACGGCGGTCTTCGAGAACCAACACCGGCAGACGGAACGGCCGGTCGGGATCTTCGTCCTCGGCGACGGGGTCGGCGGCGAGGACTGCGGCGACGTCGCCGCCTTCTTAGCGACGACCGTCGTCAGGAAGTGGCTCACGGACGCCCTCCTCGGTCCCGGAACGGACGTCCCGGAACGGTTCGGCATCGATTCCTACGACCCGACGCCGCCGACGGCCGACGCCGACCCGAACGGGGCCGTCTCCGAAGGGAAGATCAAAACCGCGATCCAGGAGGGGATCGACGCCGCCCACCAGCACATCCAGGAGTTCGCCCAGAGCATCGGCGGCCGACCGGCGACGACGCTCGTCGTGGGCGTCTACGTCGACGGCCACCTCCACTACGGCTGGGTCGGCGACAGCCGGATCTACGTCATCAACGAGCGCCACGGGGAGACGAAACAGCTCACACGGGATCACGCCGTCACGAACGACCTGCTCGAGAAGGGGGAGATCGACGACGAGGTGTACGCCCGCATCCACCCCGACGCGACGGCGATCACGAACGTCGTCGGCGGCTCCGCGCACGGCCAGCCGAGCGTCGACGTCGAGTTCGGCTCCACCGAGATCTACCGCGACGACATCATCCTGTTTACGAGCGACGGCCTGGTCGACGCGTTCCCGGACAACCGCTCGCTTCGGGAGACGTACCAGCAGGCGACGGACATGGACGCCGCTCGCGAAGAGATCCGCGAGTCGCTGGTCACGGACGACGAGATTCGAGATATCGTCCTCGGGGCCGACGATCTCCGGGAGGGAGTCGAGCAGCTCGTCTCGTTCGCCAACGACCGCGGCGGCAAGGACAACCTCTCCCTGACGCTTGCCAGGGACCGAGGGACGACGCCGTCGCCGGACTCGCCGCCGCTTCGCGGCGCGGCCACCGACACTCGTGAGCTGACGAATCAGGAGACGATCATCGATCCGCCCGAGGGGGCCGCCGAGTCCGGGTCGGCGACCGACTCCGGCGATAGCGGCGGGACCACGCGAGCCGGCAGCGAGGCGAACGCCTCGTCCGGCGGCTCGAGCCGATCGTCAGGGGACGGTGGAACGGCGAAGGTGGTTTCGGCCGGCGAGGGCGACCCGCCGACGGCCGCGGTCACGATCGCGGGCGACGAGACCATCTTCGAGATCGTCGACGGCGTCACCATCGGCCGGACGACGGAGGGGGGCGATGGGAGCCCGAACATCGGTCTGGTCGTCGACGACGACGCGTCCGTCGAACCCCACCACGTCCGGCTGGAGTGCGACGACGACGGCTACTGGCAGGTCCGCGATATCAGCGCCGTCGGGACGTTCGTGGAGACCGGCGACGGGACGTGGACGGTGTTGCTCTCGAGCGAGGGAGCCGATCTGCACCGGGAGCACGGGTTCGACCCGAGCGCCGCCGCCGACGGCGACCTCGAGGAGACGACCCGGCTGGAAGAGGGAATGGCGTTCACGTTCGAGGATCCGCGGAAGGAGGACCCGATCACGTTTCGCTTCTTCTCGTCGGTCGATCACGCCCAGAACCGGACGCGCTGGAGCGACTCGACCGACGGGAGGCCCTTCAATGGGTTCTCCACGTAGTCGCGCGATCGGTCCCGCGTCCGCGACCGTCGAAACGGGCAGTCGCCGCGAGCGGCCAGCGATCCGGCACCGGAGCGAAGCGCGATGACGGACGGCGAGCGGACGGGGACGATCGTCGACGATCGGTTCCGTCTCGAGGAGCGACTCGCCGCCGGCGGTCTCGGGACGGTCTGGCGCGCGACCGACCGCGAGCGAGAGATCCAGGTCGCACTCAAGTGCGAGAACGACGGCTCGCACGACCCGGAGCAGGTTCGGGCGCACTTCCGGGGGGAGCTCCAGTGGTTCCGCCGGTTCGAGGGGGGACCGGTTCCCGGATCGCTCGTGCAGTTCGTCGACGGTGCGGTCGACGGGGACACGGTGTACATCGCGACGGAACTGATTCGGGGCGGCTCGGTCGACGACGTCGTGGACCGCGAGACGGATCCGGAATCCGCCCTCGAGCGCGTTCGCGAACTCGGCGGTCCGGTCTGCCAGGCGCTCGAGTTCCTCCACCGGAACGGCGTCGCGCATCTCGACGTGACGCCGAGTAACGCGCTCGTTCGCCGGTCCGGCCAGCCCGCGGTGATCGATCTGAACGCCGCGGTGTCGATCGAGGCAGAACCCGACGTCCGCTTCGGTCGCGACTCGTTCAAACCGCCCGAACAGACGCGAACGGACGGTCGCAAGGACCCGATCGGCCCGTGGTCCGACGTGTACGCCATCGGGCGGTTTCTCGCCGTTTTGGTGACCGGAACGGCGAACGCGGAGGCGGATTCGAACGAGGGCCGGGAGCCCGTCGATCTCCGGTCTCGCGGCGTGAATTGCCCGGCGGCTCTCAGCGACCCGATCCGTCGCGCGACCGCACCCGACTACCGCGACCGGTTCGACGACGCCGGCGGCCTCTACGACGCGCTCGTCCCGTTCTTCGAGGTCCCGGATCGAGCCGCCGAGTTGGTCCACGAGCCGTCCGGATGCGCCGTTCGCGTTCGTCCCGGGGACACCCTCGGCCGCTGGGCGGCGGACCGACGGACGCCGACCGTCGTGTTCCCGGACGACGAGCGATACCTCTGTCCCGAACACGCCGCCCTCGAGTGCGACGAGGAGGGCTGGCAGCTTCGAGACCGGAGTCTCAACGGGACCTTCGTTCGGCGAGAGGGGCCGTGGGAGTACGTGCTCTCTCGAGAGGGCCGGGAGCGCCGGCGCGACGCCGACGCACCCCTTCCGCGCCCCGATCCGCCGGCGTCGGTCCGGCTGGCCGACGGCGATCGGATCTCGCCGGTCTCGCCCGACTACGGCTGTCACGTCGTGTTTCGCTCCGAGGACTGAACCGGCTATTTTCGCCGAGAGTACCGCTCCGGGAGGGCTCCGGTTCAGTCGTCCCCGGTCGAGTCGCTCGCGGTCGCTCCGCCGGGCTCACTCGCAGTCGCTTCGTCGGGGTTCGATCCGTTCTCGGACCGAGACTCCCAGCCGAGCGGCGCGGGCTCGAGGAGGTCTTCTTCCCGTAACCCGGCGAGTCCGAGCAGGTCGTCGTCGTCGATTTCGACGGCAGAGTCCGACTCCGACATGGCCCCCGAATCGGGAGCCGGCGCTTCGTTCGGATCGACCTGCGAGGTGGCCGCCAAGTCGGCAGATGAGGCTTCGTCCGGGTCGGTAGCCGACGCTGCCGTCGAGTCGGTCGTCGCCGCCCGTTCGTCGGTCACTGGTGGGGTGTCGGACGCGTCGGAGAGTGCCGGCCGGTCGCTCCCGCTCTCGACGATCGGTTCGCCGTCAGTTACCGACGACTGGGGGCTATCGTCGGCAAACGAAATTCGATCGTCGGCAGCCTCGGCCGCCGGCGGTTTCGCCGGCGGTTCGAAGACCGAGACCATCCCGTCGCCGCGAACGACGTACAGGTCCCGCTCCGGATCGAAGACGATCGCCGATCCGACGTCGATCCCGAATTCGGCCAGCGCCGACAGCGTCTCGAGTTCCCCTCGCGGCCCCTCGAGCGCGGCGTCGGGCAGCCGCATGGTCGTGATCACCCCCTCGAACTCGGCGCGGTCGTCACGGTACGCGAGCCACTCCCGCTCGGCGGTCGTCGGGGTCGGAACGCGCCGAGAGACGTATCCGAGTCCGGCGAGTCCGCCGATGCCGAGGACGACCAGCAGCGGCCCGCCGACGCTCCGAATCGGACTGACCGAGGCGGGGACGGTTTCGGTCTCGTACTCCTCGTGCGTCTCGTCGTAGGACTCCCCGTCCTCGATTTCATACGTTCCGCTATCGGCATCGATCGTGAGCCGATAGCTGTCCGCCGTCGATCGCCGTTCGCCGGCGATGGTGCCGTCGATCTCTCGCTCGAGGACGAGTTCGATCTCCGTGTCGCCACGGCTGGCCTCGAGGTCGGACTCGATCTCGTCGACTCGGGCCGTGATCTCGCTGACGTTGACCGAGAACGCGGCGGTGACGTTCTCTCCCGGTTGCACGTTCGCTTCGCGGGTCGACGCCAGTCGTTCGCGCTCGCTCCAGTGGGTGGTGTTGTCGGACCCGACGGAGCGATACACGAGATCGACGGTGAGCCCGACCTGAACGTCGTCGCTCGTTCGCGCGTCGTACCCCGCGACGAACTCCCCGTCGACCGTCGGGCTGATGGCCGTGTAGTAGAGCGGGTCATTCTCGAGGCGCGTCCCCTCGTCGTAGATCGTGTTCGGTTCGGTGACCGTAGCCGCGTGGGAGACGTCCCCCGTCGCGGTCCAGGCCGTCGTCCGTTGCCGCGACGTCTCTTCGCCCGGCGTCGCGTAGGCGCCGTAACTGACCCATCCACCCAGTGCCACCAGCACGACGAGGGCGACGATGATCGCCGTCCGATACTCCGCCAACAGAACGCGGGAGCGCAGTCGGCGCTCGTCGTCCACCGTGCCGGCGTCCGTCTCGGTCAGACGTCCACTCATTCTCAGTAGAGCCTCCGAATGATCGATCGCACAGTCGACCGCCGACTGCGGGCGGCCAGTCGTCTCGAGCGAGCGTCCCCCGGCCCGGCGAGTACCCGGCCGAGACCGTAGGTACCACCGCCGAGCAACGAGAGGATGGCGACGAACGGCACCCACGGGTGGAGGTCGTAGAGGGCGTCGAGAACCGGTGCCGGAAGCACGTACAGGTAGCGATACTCGGTGATGTACGTCGGGAAGTAGCCGGTCTCGTCGGGCGTCGTAATCGAGACCGTGACCGCCGTCTCGTCCCGTGGACCGACTGTCGCCCGATCCGGTGTGACCGTCACGTCGTCGGCGCCGGATTCGACGTAGGAGACCGTCGGAACGAAGCCGCCGTTCGAGACCGTATACGGGATCTCGTCGGTCGTTCCCCGTTCGATCACGAGCGGTTGCTCCGACTCGAACTCCGCGCTGATCACGTCGTAGGACTGCGTCCCCGCCGGCGCGATCATCGCCGCCCCTCCCGCGGAGACGACCAGCAGCGCGAACCCGGCCGAGAGCACTCGCGGATCGATTCCGTCGCCGCCGTCGTCTCTCCCGAGGCGCGATTCGAACGACGTCGATCGCCGTTCGCGGACCGTCTCGGCGACGTAGAGGACGCTCGAGAGGGCGAGCAGTACCGCCGCCAGGCCCGAGTTTCCGAGGAGGTTCCGCGTTCCGAACGTAGCTGCCAGCGTCGTCTGAACACCACGGAACGCGTCGCTCACCGACATGACGGCCGTCCCGAAGTGAGGGATCGTCACGACCGCGCCGTTGACTCGCCACGCGGTCGCGACGATCTGAGCGTCCTGTACGTGGGGCTCGTCGCCGTCCTGATCGGTAAACGGGTTCGCGTCCCCGCGCGTGACGTACCCGCGAGGCGTCTCTTCGACGATACGGTGCGTCGTCAGTCCGCCGCCCTGGATTTCCGTGGCCTCGAACACGATGACGTCGCCCGGCTCCGGTTCGCCGCTCACTTCGCTCGGAACGGCGATGAATCCGTCACCCGTGTCGATCGTCGGTTCCATACTCCCCGTTTCGACGAAACTGAGCAGTATCGGCTGTCCGAGCAGTTGCCCCGCGACCAGCGCGAGAACGGTAACGAGGACGAGCCCTCGCAGTGTCCATCCGACCCCCCGACGAATCATTTTTCCACTAGATCAACGAGATAAACTCACATATAAATATGTATCCATAAGAGTTTGGTTAATTATACCAATAGCACTTTCGACGGGAGCGTCCCGGCTAACAGGATGCGAAGCGTGCGTCCTGTACGCCACGTTCGGTGCTCGAGACGCTCGTCGAGGACGGAGTCCGGTAACGTGAGGTGATCGGCTTCCTCCGAGAACCGATCCCCGAAGGGGTTCGATCCGTCGACGGCCCCGTAGTGGGTGTGGTTAGCTGTTGAAGAGCCGTTCGAGCTCCGCGTTGATCGCGTCCCGATCCAGTTCCTCGCTGTCGAGGTCGAAATCGACGTCCGCGACCGCTTCGTAGTCGCCGAGTGTCGGTGTGTCGTTCGTCATTGTCAGAGTTCCTCCGCAGTGATTTCGATTTCGTCGCTGATCTCGACCGAGTCCACCGCGCTTTCGGGGATCGCAAAGGCCGCCAGGCTGAAGTCGATCTCGTCGCCGGGCGAGAGCTCCGAGAGGGAGATGAGGTTCACCGGCGGAGTCCACGACATGTCGTAATCGAGCGCCACGCCGCCGATCTGTGGCACCAGAAGGACGCCGAGAACGCCGTCGAAGTTAGCGAAGTCAGCGTCGGCGAACGCCAGCGGCGCGACCTCGAGTTGAACCTCCTGCGTGCCCTGGTTCTGGATCTTGAACAGGTCCGCGATCCCGGTCACGGCGTTGGCGTTCAACCCTTCGCCGCCGGCGAGACCGGAGCCGATGTTGTCGTTGTCGCCGGTCAGATTGATCGCGAGTGCGTCGCTGTCCGTCGTATCGACGTAGTTGCCGTTCGGTCCGTCGCCGGGTTCGATGCCGAGGTACGCGCTGGAGTCGTCGGAGACCGCGACGCCGACGTCTCGCTCGGCCTCGACGGTACTGAACGCCCCGGTTCCCAGGGCGATGCCACCGCTCGCGGCGAGCGCGCCGGCACTGAGTACGAATTTTCGTCGTTCCATATCGTTCTACTCCGTTTAGTTCGCCGTCGCGCTGACGGTCACCGAGTCGAGCAGCTCGTCGCCGTCGCCGAGCCCGCTGCCTTCCGTGTCGACCTCGACGCTGACGGTCGTGCTATCGCCGGGACCTAACGTGACGGGACTGGTCGCCAGCGAATCGCCGTCGTAGGCCTCGCCGTCGGGGTAGAACGAGACGCGGCTCGCGTTGTCGCCCGTCTTGGAGAGATCGACGTCGACCTCCTGAGTCCCCTGGTTTTCGATGACGAACAGCCCGTCGATCTCCGTGATCGCGTCCGGGTTGACGCCGTCACCGCCCGCGTCGGTGGGGTTGTTCGAGCTGAGGTCGATCGTCAGCGTCCCGCCGTTTCCGTCGCCCGTCACGTACTCCGAGTTCGCGCCACCCGCGCCTTCGAGGCGCAGGTAGGCTGAAGCGTCGTCGGCGACTTCGACGTCGACGTCTCGCGACGCGGTCACGCTCGAGAACGCGCCCGATCCGACGGCCGCAGCAGTTCCCGATGCCAGTGCTCCCATTCCGATAACGAATTTGCGTCGTTGCATGGTTGGATTCTCCGTTGTGTCGCTCGCGGGCGATCACACGGCCGCGTTCGGACGGCGGCTCGGCGCTCGCCCCGATCCCCGCTGCGGGGATCACGAGAGATCCGTGACCGGGACGGGGTATTGTAATACAGACGTGGACTCGAGTCCGTGAGACGTTACCGTCGGGTCAACCGATCGCGTACCGAACGGGCGACGGCGTATCGGATCGGTTGACCGCTGTCGGTGCGGAACAGTCAACCGGAGACGTCGGTACAACCGCCGTTGACTCGCGGTCAACCGACTCGAGACCGAGACCCGACCGTCGTCTGCGAACAGTTGACTACCAGTCAACGGCAGTCTGAGCCGATATTTTCGTGTCAATTTGCTAATACTGTCGATCAACAGCGCGATAACGACCCATCGTTCCGAGCAGGAATACGGCACTTCGAAGTGTAATTTTAATTTAAGATATGAAAGTAACCAATAGACTTATTTGCGAAAGTGTGGAGGTAGCAATCGAATGGGGGTCAGCCAAGCGGAACCATCTGGGGAGATCGACGTATCGCAGCCCGACCGGGAGCGGTTGACCGAAGACGAACTCTTCGAGCTCCTGGCGAACCAGCGACGGCGACACATCATGCACACGCTCATGCGCGAGGACGCGCGGCTCGATATCGGCGACCTCTCACAGGAGATCGCCGCATGGGAGGACGGGCTCGCCTTCGAGGACGTTTCGAGCACCGATCGGAAGCGGGTCTACACTGCCCTCCAGCAGTCCCACCTCCCGAAAATGGACAAAGCGGGCGTCGTCGAGTTCGATCGCGACCGGGGAACGATCGAGCCGACGCCGGCACTGGAAGACGTGGAGATCTACATGGACGTCGTCCGCGGCCGCGAGATTCCCTGGAGCGACTACTACCTCGGGTTGACGGCGCTGTCCGGACTGTTGTTCGTCACGTCGACGCTCGACCTGCTGCCGTTCAGCCAGCTCCCCGCGGCCGCGTGGGGCGTCTTCGTCATCGTCACGTTCGCCGTCTCCGCGCTCGCACACCGGTACTACGCCAGACGGAACCGACTCGGGATCACGGAGCAGCCCCCGAGCGTGGAGCTCGAGTACCGGGATCGGCCGACGGACGAGTGATCGAACGACAGTACGACGGCTCCGGTCGGGCCCCGTCACGGCCCCCACGACACCAGAGACAACACGAATGAAACGGACGAGACGCGCTGCACTGGCGATGATTACGGGCTCGAGTGGCGTCCTCGCGATCGAGACGATGGGGTTCTCGACGGCGGAGCTCGAGCGAGACGCACAGGTTCGGACCGCCGGCGATGCGAACGCCTATCTCGGGCTGACTGCGGACGGCGTCGAGGAGGGCGGGGTGTTGTTCGAGGGAGATCCTCGGCGGCCGCCCACCGCGTTCGACGTCATAAATCAGCTCACGGAACCGATCGCGGTCACGCTCACGGTCGAGCACTTCCGGTTCCGGTCGGCCGACGGCGACCCCGTTTCCGACGACCGGGTGATCCGTCGCGAGAGCGCGAACGAGCGGCTGGGTCCCGGCGAACGAATCGCCGACGTTACCGTCGGACTGGATCCGGAACGCGACGGAGCGGGCGGCGAAACCGTCACGGGAACGATCGGGATCGAGGCTACGGGTGACGAGACGACGGTCGAGGCCGAACGCGAACTCGCCCTCGAGCGACCCGAGATCGCGGTCGACTCGGCTCGGCTCGAGCTGACCCAGACCGGCGGCGGCGTCTTCGAACACGTGTGGTCACTCTCCTCGGTCGATACCGACGGGGCCCCACTCGAGCGGCTCCGGTTCGACTACGGTCGCATCGAGACGACCCGCGCGCTCGACTTCACCGGCGCGGACGGGCTGTCGGCGTCGGTCGCGATCGACGGCAGTGAGCACGCGGCGACGATCGATCGGCGAACGCCCGAGACGCTCGAGATCGCGCTCGAGTCGCCGGTCCCGATCGATCACGGCACGGTCGAAATCGTCCTGAGAAACACCGGGCCGCCCGCGAGTCCCGGCGGCGGAAATAGATCGCCGAGCGGTGCCGTCCTCGAACTCGAGTGTGGCGGAGCCAGCACTCGCGTCGAGGGCGTCTGGCGTCGTCCGTAGGCGGGGCAGCTACAGTTGATCGATGATCTCGTCGGCGAACGTCGACAGCGCGGCTTCCCTGTCGTCGTTTTGAATCCCGACGATCGCGTGATCGAGGCCGTAGTCCTCGAGGCGGGCGAAGTACTCCCGGAACCACTCGACGCCGGCGTGAAACCCGAGGTGAAGCGGCTCCGGACCGGCCGTCGGATCGTCCGCGAGTTCGACGCGAACCGCGATCGAGAACGGTTTCTCGCCCGCGGCCTCGCGCCAGTCCGCGAGGTAGCTCTCGAGCGTCGATTCGGGGAGGTGATAGAACAGCCAGCCGTCGCCGTGCTCGGCGATCCACTCGCGGGACTGGCGGGCGTGGCCGGTCGGCAGCAGCGGCAGCGTCTCCGTCGTCGGCTTCGGGACGACGTCGAGGTCCCCCTCGAGCGATCCCCATCGCCCCTCGAGTTCGGGGAAGTCCTCCCGCCAGACCGTTCGGAGGGCCTCGACGCTCTCGCGGAACAGGTCCCCGCGCTCCCCCTGGTCGACGTCGAAGGCGGGGTACTCGGGGTCGCGGTCGCCGGATGCGACGCCGAGGACCAGTCGACCGTCCGACAGTCGGTCGACCGTCGCCGCGGATTTCGCGACGTGAAGTGGGTGGCGAAGCGTGAGGACGACGCTCGAGGTGCCGAGCGCGATGTCGTCGGTGTGGGCGGCGACGTGGGAGAGCCACGGCCAGGTGTCGAACGTCTGGCCGGCGTCGCCGAATTTTGGCCAGTAGGTCGGGACGTCCCGCGCCCAGAGGCCGTCGAATCCGACGGACTCGGCGTGTCGGGCGAGTCGTAACTCGTCTCCGACGTTCGGCGTGAAGCGGTTCGCTCCCGTGAGCGGAAAGCCGGCACCGAAGGTCAAGCCGTCGCGATCGAACAGGCGGCGATAGCCGGCGTTCGCGTGTCCACCGTCGGGCATTCGGTCGTGCTATCGGACGGAGCGGTATGACGATGGCGTTTTGCGATCGGTGTCGTCGGTAGCGATGCCCGAGAGACGGGTCGACGGCCGATTGAGACGGGTATCCGATCGAGAGCGTCGTCACTCGCCGGCGAGCGAAAAAGCGAAAATTCGAATCGGCTGCCGAGTCGGCGGTGTCCGATCAGTCGTCGGCGGGCGCCGCGCCGCTGCCGCCTTCGGCCTGCTCTTTCGTCCAGGCGAGCTTGCCACCGGCGGCGAGAATTGCGCGTTCGCGCTCGGAGGCGTCCAGCGTCGCCGTGTACTCGTCCTCGCCGTTGATGCGGACGGTGAACTCCTCCTGTCCGCTGGTGACGGCGTCGTAGACGTCGTCGACGATCTCGACGTCGTCGCCCTGATCGATGTTCTCGTAGGTGTCCTCGTCGATCGTCAGCGGGACGATCCCGAAGTTGAAGAGGTTCGCGCGGTGGATGCGCGCGAAGCTCTGTGCGAGGACGCCCTCGATACCGAGGTACATCGGACAGAGAGCGGCGTGTTCTCGCGAGGAACCCTGGCCGTAGTTCTCGCCGGCGACGAGGAAGCCGCCGTCGGCGTCCAGTGCTCGCTGTGCGAAGGTCTCGTCGACGCGGCTGAGCGTGAACTCGCTCAGCTTGGGGACGTTCGACCGGTACATCAGGATGTCCTGCGTCGCGGGGATGATGTGGTCGGTCGTGATGTTGTCCTCCATCTTCAGGAGCGCTTCGCCCTGAATGTCCGAGTCGAGCTGGTCCTTGAGCGGGACGTCGCCGATGTTCGGGCCCTTGATGAGCTCGTCGTCGACTGCCTCGTCGGGACTGATGAGGTCCGTCTTGGAGCCGTCGTACTCGTCGGGAAGCTCGACGCCGGGCGCTTCGAGGTCGCCGAGTTCGTCGGCGAGGTTGCGCGGATCGACGATTTCGCCCTTGAGGGAGGCCGCGGCAGCGACCTCGGGCGAGCAGAGGTAGACGTTGTCGTCTTCGATCCCCGAGCGACCCTCGAAGTTGCGGTTGAAGGTTCGCAGGGAGACCGAATCCGAGGAGGGAACGTGACCGATGCCGATACAGGCACCGCACGTCGCCTCGGAGAAGTTGACGCCGGCGGCCATCATCTCCGCGACCCAGCCCTCGCGGGCGAGCATCTCGGAGGCCTGCTTGGAGCCGGGTGCGACGATCGTCTCGGTCTCCATCGAGGTCTCGCGACCCTCGAGCATCTTGGCGACGGGGAGGATGTCCTCGTAGCCGCCGTTCGTACAGGAGCCGACGATGACCTGCTCGACGGACTCGCCTTCGACTTCGCTGACGGGAACGACCTTGTCCGGCATCGAGGGCTGTGCGATCAGCGGCTCGAGGTCGGAGAGGTCGACGACGATCTCGTCGTCGTAGTCGGCGTCGTCGTCGGGCTGGAGCTCGACGTACTCGTCGCCGCGGCCGACGCGCTCGAGGTAGTCCTCGGTCTGGTGGTCGGTCGGGAAGATCGACGTGGTTGCGCCGAGCTCGGTGCCCATGTTGGTGATGGTCATCCGCTCGGGTGCGGTCAGGGTCTCGACGCCCGGACCGGTGTACTCGAGGATCTTGCCGACGCCGCCCTTGACGGAGAGGCGACGGAGCATCTCGAGGATGACGTCTTTCGCGGTGGCCCACTCGGGGAGCTCGCCCTCGAGGCGGACGTTGACGACTTCGGGCATCTCGATGTAGTAGGGCGCGCCGCCCATGGCGACGGTGACGTCGATCCCGCCGGCGCCGATGGCGAGTTCGCCGAGGCCGCCGGGCGTGGGCGTGTGGCTGTCCGAGCCCAGCAGCGTCTTGCCGGGGGCCGCGAAGTTCTCGCGGTGGACGTTGTGGCAGATACCGTTACCGGGTCGGGAGAAGTGAGCGCCGTATTTGCCGGCCGCAGAGCGGAGGAAACGGTGGTCGTCGGTATTCTTAAAGTCGAACTGATAAGTCTGGTGGTCGCAGTACTGCGCTGCGATCTCGGTCTGGATCTCGTCCAGCCCCATGGCTTCGAACTGGAGCCAGACCATGGTCCCGGTCGTGTCCTGGGTAAGTACCTGGTCGATCTCGATCCCGATCTCCTCGCCGGTCTCGAGTTCGCCCTCGACGAGGTGGTCGTCGAGAATCTTTTCGGTGAGAGTCTGTCCCATAGCACCCAGAACTCGGCTTTCCGTCCTGATAAATCCAGCGTGTTTCTGTGAGCCACGCCCCCCGCGTGGGCCTCGGAAACGGAAGGTTTCGAGTAAATATTGCCGAGTGAGTGATCGTTCGTCGATAACGGGATACGTCCCCGTCATATGACCGTTGTCCGGTCGCGTCGGGCCCGTCCGACGCGATACCGGCATGTTGAATGGTACCGAACTGATGAACCGGGTCGAACGGATACGCTTTTATCGTCGCCGCGGCGTTGCGACAACAGACATGTTCCGCTCCGGTGCGTTCGTTGCCGACCACGTCTCGCCGACGACCGACGCGCAGATCCAGCCCAACGGGGTCGATCTGACCGCCGACGTCGTCTTCGAGCAACTGGAGCCGGGGCGCATCGGCCGAGACGGGAAGGAGATCGGGGAGCGGGTAGCCCGCCCGCTCGAGGAACTCGAGGAGAGAGATCCCCACACGTACTACCTGCCCGAGGGGTCCTACGTCGTCCGCTACGGCGAGCGGATCGCGATTCCGGAGGGGCACGTCGGCTTCGTCTACCCCCGCTCGTCGCTCATGCGGAACTCCTGTATGCTCAATACCGCGGTGTGGGATGCCGGTTACGAAGGACGGGGCGAAGGGCTGTTGCAGGTCCACCACGACGTCGAGATCGAGCGCGGTGCCAGGATCGCCCAGCTGGTCTTCGCCGAGGCGAACCACGAGGACGTCTACGACGGGAGTTATCAGGGCGAAAACGTCGAGTAGGCGACGGTCGCCTCCCTCTCCCTCGACTCGAGTGCCGGTTCGCGTACCGTTTTGCCGGTCCGTCCCGTATTCTCGACACATCGATGATGGCGACCACCCACGTGTTTGCCGGGCTCGCGGCCGTCGCACCGGTCGCGGTCCTCGCACCGGAGTTCGCCGCAGTACTCGGGATCGGTGCGATTCTCGGCGGCATCGCCCCCGACTTCGATCTCGTCCTCACGCATCGGCGGACGCTCCACTTCCCCGTGGCCGGGCTCGCGGTCGCCGTCCCCGCGGTCGTCGTCGCAGCTCTCTTCCCCTCGCCGCTCACGCTCGTGCTGGCCGCGTTCGCGGGGACCGCCTGGCTCCACGCCGCGAGCGACGCGATCGGGGGCGGCCCCGAAATGGACCCCTGGACGGAACGCACCGAGCGCGCGGTCTATAACCACGTTCGCGGTCGATGGATCCGTCCGCGGCGGTGGATCCGCTACGACGGCGCTCCCGAGGACGCCGCCCTCGGCATCGTACTCGCGGTCCCGGCGCTCCTCGCCTTCGACGGCGGGCTCACCGCCGTGATCGCCGCCTGTGTCGCCGTCTCGCTGCTCTACGCACTGTTCCGGCGGCGACTGGTCGAGTGGACGCCCGACTGGCTCGAGTGACCGGAAAACGGAAGCGTCCCCCGGAAAGTGACGGCGTCCCTGACTGTCTCGCGGCCAGAAGTCGGAACCCTGATACGGTCGGTGGCCGAGCGACCCCGTATGATAGACGAGCTCGCCGCCAGAACGATCCATCTGGTCGTTGCCGCCCTCTGGGCCGGCAGCGTCTGCTTCGTCGCCGCCGTCGTCCTGCCGCTCGTGCGCGACGGCGCGTTCAACACGACCCATCCGCTCGAGGTCATCTCGGGGAAGCTCACGACGGTGTCGCGGGTGAGTTCGCTGCTCCTCTTGCTGACGGGAGGGCACCTCGCGGGGACCGGTTACACCACCGGGACGCTCGTCGGCTCGACCAGCGGGCGGCTGGTGCTCGCGATGGTCGCGCTCTGGCTCGTGCTGACCGCACTCGTCGAGATCGGGACGAAACGGTTCGAAACGGGACTCGCCGGGAAGAAGATCCGCGAACCGGCTCGCGACGCGCTGCCGGTGTTTCGGGCGGCGGCGATCGTGGCGATCGGGTTGCTGGTCGTTGCCGGGTTGCTGTCGGCCAACGTCGGCGCACTCGTGTGAGAACGGTGACGGTTTCCCGCGACGACGACCGAGTTCGGGGGCGAACCTCTCAGAAACGAACGTTCTTGCGAAAAATACTTAGTCGGTTACTGTAACGTACTCGCTAATGATTCGGGGCAAAGATATGGCACTGTCGCTCTTCGTCGTGGGGACTGCCGCCGTCGCCGGCTACGTACTGCGTTCGGAACGCAAGGGAGCCGCGAGATCACGATCGAAAGCCGACCTTGGTGCACGCGTCATCTGCCCGGATGACGTTCCGGACGACGCCACGGTCGTCGACGCATCCGCACAGCGCCTCGGCGAGATTCCCGGCGCGCGACGAGCGCTCGACCGGGCGATCCGCAACGGCGCGCGCGAGGAATGGGAACACATTACACTCGACCGGGACGGTGCCTGGTCTGTCGTCGACCGCGTTCGACAGACGTTACCCTACTACGACGCCGACGGGGACGAGTACAACGGCGTCTACGTCCGGTACAACGACCGAATCGTCGTGCTCGACGCGATCGGTTGGGCACACCTCGAGGACTCGCTCGCGTAGGGGACAGTGCCGATCGCCGCCGGCTTCGCGGCGAACTGCCACAACATTAATCACTAGCCGCTTCCTCCGTTGGCCCGACAGTGACCAGTTCCGGTCGGCCCGTCGTCTTCGTCGGGGACGACCCGACACCGCCCGACGACCTCGAAGCGGCGTTCGACGTGGTCGTTTTAGCGGATCGAACGGCGGTCGTCGACTATCTCGAGACGGCTCCCGCTGGCTGTGTCGTCGTCGACGGGTCCCAGACCGATCGCGTCGCGACCGTCGCCGCGGCGTGCGACGCTTCGTCATCGGTACCGATTATTTACACGACAGCGACGGCCGACGGGGCCGCCGCTGCCGCCGCGACGCGCGCGGGAGCGACCGAGTACGTCGTCCGCGAAGCCGACGAAACGGTCACCGACCGCGTCGCGGCCGTCGCACCCACCGGCGACGCGACGGACGACTCGACGACCGGATTCGCGGCTACGCCGTCCGCCCTCGAGGGTCGGTCACGCCGGCGCGACCGCGAGCAGGCACGGCCATCCGGCCAGCGGATCCCCGAGACGTTCGACGATGCGCACTTCGCCGTCGACGAGGACTTCGAACTGACCGCAGTACACGATCGGTCCGAGGAGTTGCTGACACGCGACGCGGCCGTGGGAACCTCGCTCTGGGAGGCGGTACCCGACGCCATCGGGTCGACACTGGAAACGCAGTATCGTCGCGCGCTGGCGGAGGAAACGACGATCTCCCGAGAAACGTACGCTCCGTCGGTCGAGCGATGGGTGCGGCTTCGGGTCGACCCCACGGAAGGCGGTCTCTCGGTGTACGCGACCGACGTTACCGAGCGCCACGAGCGGGAAACCGATCTGCAGCGCTGCGAGGCGATCGTCGAGACGATCGACGACGGCGTGCTCGTGATCGACTCGGATCAGCGGTTCGTCCACGCCAACGATGCCTTCGCCGACCTCGTCGGGACGGACGCCGAAACGATCGTCGGGATGCACGCTTCGTCGTTCGTCGACGACGCCACCTGGAACGACTGGATGGGCGTTGCCATGTCGCTGACGGCCGGCGACGCGAGTCACGAGACGATCGAAGCCGAGCTCGAGCGAGTCGACGGCGGGACCGTCCCGATCGAAGCGAGGGTGAGCCCGCTGGAATCGACCGACAGCGACGACGTCTCGTTCGTCTGCGTCGTCCGCGACGTGACCGAACGAAACCGCCGCGCTGACGTCGTTACGGAGTTACTCGAGACGACGCAGGCGCTGTTTTCCTGTGAGTCGCGCGAGGCCGTCGCGGAGGTCGTCGTCGACGCCGCCGAGCGCGTCCTCGGGTTCGAAATCGTCACCGTCCGCTTCTACGATCCGGACGCCGAGGAACTGGTCCTGACGGCCGCGTCCGAAACGGTCAGCGATCTGTTCGACGAGCGGAGGCGAGCGGGGACCTACGAGAGCAAAATGGGCGAGGCCTTCCGGCAGTCGGAGCCGATCGTGTTCGACGACTTGCGGACCGACCCACGCAGTACGGTCCACGATTACGAGTCGTTCCGGGGTGCGATGTGCATCCCGATCGGGGACCACGGCATCCTCAACGTCGGCTCGGCAGTGACCGGCGCGTTCGACGACCGTCACGTCCAGCTCGCGCAACTGCTGACCGCGAGCGCGACCGCCGCGCTCGAGCGAGCCGATCGACGGGAGGACCTCCTGCGACACGAACAGGTCCTCGAAGCCGTCGAAGGGATGGTGTACGCGCTCGACGAGGACGCCCGTTTCACACTGGTGACCGACCCGCTCGCCGAGCGTCTGGGGTACGACCGCGAGGACCTCCTCGGCGAACCCGTCTCGCTCATCTTCGACGACGACTCGTCCGATCGCGCGAGCGACCGCCTCGAAGACATGCTCTCGGATCCCCAGCGCGACCGCGACGCCTTCGAGGCCACCTACGTCACCGCCGACGGCGAGCGGTTTCCGGTCGAGATCGAGTGCTCGCTGTTGCCCCGCAGCGAGACCGAGGTCGAGAACGGGACGTTCCGCGGGATCGTCAGCGCCGTCAGGGACATCACGCGCCGCAAGGAGCGCGAACAGTACCTGCAGGTTCTCAACCGCGTTCTCCGACACAACCTCCGCAACGATCTGACCGTCGTCATCGGCTACGCGGAACTCCTCTGTGACCGGCTCGAGGACCGGGATCTCACGGCCGCCGCGACCACGTTACGGGAGACCGCGACCGATCTGGCCCGAACCAGCGAGAAGACCCGCGCTATCCAGTACGCCCTCGACCGAGACGGCGACCTCCAACCGGTCGACGTCGCCGCAACTGTCGAGGACGCTATCGACACCGTCGAGATCGGAGATGCCACCATTTCGGTCTCCGCGACCGGCGACTGCCGCGCCTGGGCCGACCCCGGGCTGGAACTCGTCGTCGACAACCTGCTCGAGAACGCGGTTCGGCACACGGGAGCGGCACCGACCGTCGAAGTCACCGTCGAGCGCGCCGACGAGGGGATCCGGCTCTCGATCGACGACGACGGGCCCGGCATTCCGCCCGCCGAGATCGACGTCGTTACCGGCGAGAGCGACATCACGCAACTGACCCACAGCAGCGGCCTCGGCCTCTGGCTGGTCCGCTGGATGGTCGACAGCTACGGGGGCAGCGTCTCGTTCGCACGGTCGCCGCTGGGCGGCAGTCGCGTCGACATCGTCCTCGAGGCTGCCCCACCGGAGTCGACGGACGCCACAGGGGGAGACGCGACGGATGCAGCGATATCGGAGCCAGCGGACGGACCGTAATTCGAGGCGGGGTCGAATTCCCCGTCAGACAGGGCGAGCGGTCGCGTCTCGGCCGCAACCGTCTCCGGCACGGAATCGCAACCACTACCACAGCGGCCGGCGCACGCCTATCCATGCAACTGGGCCTGATCGGACTCGGACGGATGGGACAGATCGTCGTCGACCGAAGCCTCGCGGCGGGCCACGACGTCGTCGCCTTCGACTTGGACGAAGACGCCGTCGCGACCGCGGCCGATGCCGGGGCCGTCCCCGCCGATTCGATCGACGACTTCCTCGACCGGCTGGGATCGGACAAACGTATCTGGCTGATGGTCCCCGCCGGCGAGGCGGTCGACGTCACCCTCGAGGAACTCGAGCCCCGGCTGGACGGCGACGATATCGTCGTCGACGGCGGGAACTCCAACTTCGAGGACTCCGTCCGGCGAGCCGAGTCCTGCCCCGCGGCGTATCTCGACTGCGGGACCTCCGGCGGCCCCGCGGGTGCCGAGCTGGGGTTCTCGCTGATGGTCGGCGGGCCCCAGTGGGCCTACGACGAACTCGAGCCGATCTTCGACGCCGTCGCGACCGGCCCCGACGGACACGAGCGAATGGGACCGGCGGGCTCCGGACACTACGTCAAGATGATCCACAACGGCGTCGAGTACGCCCTGATGCAGACCTACGGGGAAGGGTTCGAACTGCTCCACGAGGGGCGGTACGATCTCGACCTCGAGAACGTGGCCTCCGTCTGGAACAACGGTGCGGTCATCCGGTCCTGGCTGCTCGAACTGTGTGAGGAGGCCTTCCGCGAGGAGGGAACCGACCTGGGCACCGTCGCCGATCGGATCGAAGGCGGCTCGACCGGCACGTGGACCGTCCAGGAGAGTCTCGAGCAGGAAGTGCCCCTGCCGCTGATCTACACCGCGCTGTCCGAACGGTTCGGCTCGCGAGCCGACGACGGCCGGTTCTCGCGGCGACTGGCGAACCGACTCCGGTACGGTTTCGGTCGACACGACGTCCCGCGGCGCGAGTAACGGCCGCTCGGGGCCAACACGGCCTGCGTGTTGGTGTCTCGGCAGTGATGCGAGAGCACATTCACCCGCACGACCCGACATTCGTTATAGACAGAATATGTTTTTATCCAGATGCAATCGCGTGAAATGTTGAGTCAGCTTCATTATTCCCGCCTTCGCAGCAGGAATTATGAAATCATTCGAGCAGACGGCAGTTTCCGTTTCGGCCGATGACAAACTGAGCATGGCCGTCATCGATCTCGTCGCCCGGGCGACCGACACCGATCCGCTCGAGCTCGACCCGCTGTACGACGCGATCGACCCCGACCTCCTCGACTCGCTTCCCGACTCGGACGGCTTCTCGAGCCTCGAATTTTCCTATCACGGGTATACGATCTCCGTCGCGGCCGTCGACGACGAAATCACGGTCGCGCTCGAGGGGAGACGGATTTCGGCCGACGACTCCTCTGGCGATCTCATTGGCGGCGAGCCGTCGACGTAGGGCTGATCCAGAACGGTCGGAACCGGCGAGCACCGGATTGGTCCGCAGGGATCACTGGATCCCACAGACACACACCACTGTTACAAGTGAAGATGCGAGAGATGAGGTGGCGGAGCGGCCCGTTCTCGAGCAACTGATCGATACCGACTGCCAGTTTGCACCTGTGTATCGAACACGCGCGGTCCGAGTCCATGGTACGGCTCAAAATGTCACCGCTTTAGATGAAAGTACGGACTGTTCTCTCCGACACTACTACTAGACTAGTCTTCACATGAAATAGTGGTGTGTCTGAGTTCACTTGCATCAGATGAAAGAGTGGCTTTAAATATAGCATCTCTCTTGATACGGACATGCCTCGGTTCGAGCGGAAGCAGAACATCTTCCGGAACAAGGACGCGCTGGGGGAGTCGTACCAACCCGAACGGATCGAAGAGCGGGACGACGAAATCGAGGCGTACATGGACGCGCTCCAGCCCATCATCGACGGCTGGGAGCCGAACAACGTCTTCCTCTACGGGAACACGGGCGTGGGGAAGACCGCCGTCACCGACTTCCTCCTCGACGTCCTGCAGGAAGACGTCACCGAGTACGACGACGTCGATCTCTCGGTGCTGAGCGTCAACTGCAAGACGCTCAACTCGTCGTACCAGGTCGCGGTCGAGTTAGTCAACACGCTCCGCCCCGCCGGCGCCGAGATCAGCACGACCGGGTATCCCCAGCAGACCGTCTTCAAGAAACTCTACAGCGAACTCGAGGCACTCGGCGGAACCGTCGTCATCGTGCTCGACGAAATCGACTCCATCGGCGACCGCGACGAGTTGCTGTACGAACTCCCGCGAGCCCGCTCGAACGGCTACCTCGAGACGACGAAGGTCGGCCTCATCGGCATCAGCAACGACTTCAAGTTCCGCGAACAGCTCGATCCCCGCGTCCAGGACACGCTCTGTGAGCGCGAGCTGCAGTTTCCGCCCTACGAGGCGTCCGAACTGACCAACATCCTCGAGTCGCGAGCCGAGGTCGCGATCACCGAGGACGGCTGCGACGGCGGCGTGTTGAACCTCTGTGCGGCGCTCGCCGCTCGCGACAGCGGGAGCGCTCGGCAGGCGCTGGACCTGCTCCGACTGGCCGGCGAGGTGGCGGAGAACAACGACGACGACGCCATCCGGGAACACCACGTCGATCAGGCGCGATCCAAACTCGAACAAGAGCGCGTCGAGGAAGGGATGCGGGAGCTGACCACCCACGGCCGCCTCGCCCTCCTAGCGGTCGTCTCGAAAGCCGCCAAGGAGTCGACCCCCTGCCGAACGCGGGAACTCTACCAGGAGTACGAGGCGCTCTGTGAATCGTCGGGAACCGACTCGCTCGCCCAGCGATCGGTACACAACCACCTCTCCGATCTCCGGATGCTGGGCATCCTCTCGGCGAAGGAAAACAGAAGCGGCTCCCGCGGGAACTACTACAGCTACGAACTCGACGTTCCCTTCTCGAGCGCCGTCGACGCGATGGCCGACGTGCTCTACCTCGACGACGAGATCGAGACGATCCGGGACATCGCGCGGATGAACAGCGTCGTCTGAGGACGTCTTCCGAACTCAGCGTCAGTCCGTGACCACCCACACCACCGTTGCAAGTGAACGGCGAGCGACACGACGCCGGACCGCCGTTTCACTTGTATCGGTGAGGTGTCACCGTATCACACTTCCGAACGGACGTCGTTCCCGATCTGGTCACACGACTGGCGAGCGACTTCACGCGAAACCGTGGTGTCTCGGACAGTCACTCGCCTCTCTTCCACTCCGGCTATCGAACGATGATGGTGCCGCGTGTTCACATGTAGTGGTGGTGTCTGTGGGTCGAGACCTCGATCGAAATTCCCCCGACGGAACTCGCTCGTTCAGATGTAACCGTGGTGTGTCTCCGTCCCGATTCCCACCCGTTCTGATTCACTTGAACCAGTGGTGTCTCGGTAGGCGAACGGTTCCTAAAGAGACTACGCGAGCGCTGATTGCTTCAGCAGCGGCCGAGTCCTCCGACCGACCGCGCTACGCGTCCCCCTCTGGCTCGTACTCCTCGTAGATGCGATCCATCCGGGCGGCCATCACGAAATCGGTCTTGTGGAGCCCGTCAATCTTGTGCGTCCACATCTCGATCGTCACCTCGCCCCACTCGAGTCCGATATCCGGATGGTGCCACTCCTCCTCCGCCAGCTCGCCCACCTCGTACGTGAACTCGAGGGCGTCGCGGAAGTCCTCGAACGCGTAGGTTCCCTCGAGGTGATGGTCGTCGACGACCGTCCAGACGTCGTCGCGGATTTCCTCTTGATAGTCGGCGTATTCGTCGGGCTCGAGGGGTTCGTCGTCGCTCGTACAGGCCTCACACTCCTGATCGGCGAGCGCTTGCTCGGACATGGGTCGGGGTACGACCGCGAGCGACGTGAAGATTTGCGTGGTGACTCCCGGTGCCGTGGTTCGTATTCGGTCGTGCCACTCGTTTTATATTGCCGTCATCACAACGGGGGAGACAGAGAATTTCACCGATGGGAGGGGACAAACGCAACATCGCGGTTCGGTTTTTCGGCGGTGCGGGGAACTACACGGACGTCCTCGAGGAATTCTGCACGTACGTCCTCACCGAGAATCCGAGCGAGGAGGCGGTTCTCCAGTGGACAAAATCGAACACGCGAGCGACGAGCGACGACGGCATTCGGCGTCGCCTGACCTTCCTCGAAGGGATCGGACTGCTCGAGCGCGACGGCGATAGCGTTCGGCTCACCCGGCAGGGAATGGCGTGGCTCTCGGAGACCGATCCGGCGGTGCTCTACGACCTGCTCTCGAGTACCGTCCGCGGATTCGATACGATACTCGAGGCGCTCCTCGACGGACCGAAGACGGACGCCGAACTGGGCGACGCGATCGGGGCCGACCATCCCGAGTTCGACTGGACCGATCCGTCCGGCCCCGCCCAGCACAGGGGCTGGCTGCAGAGTCTGGGTTACGTCGAGCGCTCCGACGAGATGAACTCCCTGACGGACAGCGGCCGGGAACTGGCGCGGCGTCGGTCCTCGGCGTATCCGGGTCTCGATCGGGGCGAATTCTACGCGCAGACCGACCTCGAGGACGCCTTCGACACCAGTTTCGGTTCGTACATCAAGGGAATCAGTCCGCGAACGGACGACGACGGGGAGCTGGCGTACGTCATCGTGAAGGCTCGCGAGGACGGCCCCTACGGCGACGAGATCGAGGGCGATCGCTTCACCTACATCGGGGAGGGCGTCCCCGAAAAGGGCGACCAGCAGATGACCGGGGCGAACAGTGCGCTCCTCGAGCAGGCCGAGGAATCGACCGTTCCGGTGTACTTCTTCTACCAGTCGGCGGACAGCGACGAGCTCCGGTACGAGGGGCTGGTCGACGTCGTCGCCGCCGAGTACGTCTCGCGGGACGGGCGGATGGTCTACCAGTTCACGATGGAGCGGCTCGGGCTCGAGCCGGCCGAGTTCGAGGCGCTCTCGGAGTCGGTTTCCGAGGGGGTCGGAGAAGACGAAGCCGACGAACCGGCCCTCACCGACGATGAAGAGGAGTTCACCGAAGTTCAGCGACGGGTCCGCTCGAGCGCCTTCCCGAAGACGGTCACGGCCGCCTATGACGGCCAGTGTGCGATCTGCGGGAAATCGCGTGAATCGCCGAACGGGACGATCGACATCGAGGCAGCTCACATCTATCCGAAGCGGGCGAACGGCCGCGACAACGTGCGGAACGGCCTCGCCCTCTGTCGGCTCCACCACTGGGCGTTCGATACCGGCTGGCTCGCAGTGTCCGACGACTACCGAGTGCTGGTCGCCGATCGTCCGGATCTCGAGGGCTACGAGGAGTTCGCGGCGCTCGAAGGGGACTCGCTGACGCTGCCGGCGGACGAGGACCGCCGTCCGCACGCGAAATTCCTCGCCACGCATCGGGAACGGCACGGGTTCGAATCGGCGTAATTGTTCGACTCAGAATAGCTGTACAGGCGGAAGTCGAACGCGTTTCTCGGTCCGTTGTTACACTACGTGTAACGCCTTACGCTGTATGTAACGGTTCTATCGGGATCCACGCTCGGTGACAATTCGAATGTGAACACTCAACCCTATCCGCGGTGGTGAGGTCAGTCCTCAGCACAGCCATCACCACTCTCCCCGCGCTGGCGCTCGAGTTCCCGCTCGAGCGCCTCCGCGTCCGGCCCGAGATAGGACGTCGTGAACGAGCGCGGGCGATCAGTCTGCGACGAACCGCGGTCGGGGTCGTCCCCCGGGCGATAGGGAATCACCGCCTCGGAGCCGACCAGCAACAGGCCGACTTGGCTGGCCTCCGCTCTGATCCCGCGGACGTGACGCGCGGCCTCGCGACGGTTTTCGTGGGTCGTGGTCTCGAGGTCCGTCTCCGCGTCTCGGATGGCCGAGAGCAAGGTGCGCGTGAGGTAGTCGATCGCCGCGAGGCAATCGCGGACGATATCGTTTTGTGTTCCGCCATCGGTGCGGACTCGAGGGTTCGACGTCGATGCCACTGATCGGTCGGGGCCTTCAAGGTCCCGCGAATTGTGGTCGGACATGGCTTCCGTAGCTGGAATACGGGAGCTGCGGCGGCTCGGTGCCCAGACACCGGCCGCTTTCTACAGCGGAGTCTCTCACTCCACAGACATTCCCGTGTGCGAACAGTTACAGGTCGATCGCTGATAAGTTTTGTTACTAATTAGTATCCCAATAGATGCCGTTTGATATCCTATTTTTGCCGTATCGATAATCGTAAGCGTCTGTTTTGCCACCCAGAAACAATGCGACAGCCCGGGGAGTGGATGCAATTACCCACCGACGAGCGGATTCTCGAGATTCTCGATTCGGGATTGCTTCTCTCGCCGCAAGTCATCGCGAAGAACATCGACAAATCTCGCGTTCACGTGAATCGTCGTCTCTCCGTCCTCGTCGACTACGGATTAGTCACCCGGGTCGAACGCGGCTACTACGAGATCGACGATCTCGGCATGCAATATCTCGAGGGCGAACTCGACGCCGACGATCTCGAAGCAACCGACGAGTAACGACCACACTGATTCCCACGTGCTTGCTCCCATTCTCACTTGAGGCCGCGATAGCTCGTGCAGCAAACCACCGCTGGGTGGGACTGAAAGGGGCGACGCCGCTCGAGAGGCGAGACGACGCAAGGACCGCAGGCCGAAGGCCGAGGACCGCAGCGAGTCGCAGTTCTCGAGCGGCGTCGGGGCTTTCATGATGTTGTCGACTCTGTCTAACCACCGCTATTCCTCCCAAAAACACTCTGAAAGCCCCTTCCGCGCTCGGCTCCCAGGACTCGCTGCGCTCCTCGTCTCACTCCGTTCGACTGCGGTGCTTACGTCGTCCGGGTTCGCCGACCGCGGAAGCCCCTTTCAGTCCCACCCAGCGGTGGGTAGCGACACGTGTTTTCGCACGGTGATATCGCGAGGAGCGCGAAACAGATCGAAACAACAGAACTCGCTACGGTGTCGCGGGTGCCGTATCGCCGTCGTCGTGTGCGAACGGACTGATGATGAGGTCGTCGTAGGGGAAGACCGGTCGCTTCGATTGGTCGTCCTCGTCGAAGCGGATGATCCCCAGCGCCTCGAGGGTCGTCACCTCCTCGTAGACGTTCTTCACGTCGCGGCCGACGAGACGTGCGGTCTCGCGGATGCTGTCGGGTTCGTCAGAGCGGATGACACGCAGGAGCGTGTACGTGCGTTCGTTGAGCACGTCGCTCAGCTGTTGTTCGTTCGTAAACGTTACTATCGCGGGTTGGTCGACGGGGTCACCGCCCTGAAGCGTTCGAATCGCTTCGCGTCCCTCTTCGTAGAGCGACTCTGCATCCCCGATCGTGACCAGAAGTACGTTGGTATCTGTCATAACCTCTCACCCTCGTTTTCGGATGGTCCAAACCGTTGCTTCGGAATTTCGTCCCAGAACTGCTCGTACAGGGCCGCCATCCCAGGAAATTCGATCAGTTGCGGTTCCGGATCCGGCGCGATGTGCCGTTCGTGACCTTTCGTGTCCTCGTGAGCGTTGTCATATCGACGGAGCGTGCCGTCCTCGAGCGTCCCCGGCCCGGACGTGAGTCTCCCATAGTGGAGCGTATACCGCCACCCCGACGGATACGCGCCGTCATCCGTGCGGCGAATCGACAGCCGGACGAGCGTCCCATCTTCGTACACGTGCGAGCGACTGTACCCGTCGAGATCGTCGGCAACTGGTGCCATCCGCTACTGCGTTGGTTCGCTAACCAACGGCAAAAATGTAACGGGAGTCCATTCAGTCACACCCGGCGGTGGCTACCTCCAGTCGCTTTTGCACGGTGGCGTCTCGAGTACTCCGAAACAAACCAACTCAGACCGGCTCCCGAAGCGCCCAGACGTCCTCGAGCGGCTCGAGCCGACTCGGCTCTGCTCCACGTTCGGTGAGTATCCCACAGTGGTACAGCATCGCCTTCAGTTGAAACACCGTCGGCGAGTGGTAGACTGATCCGTCCTCGAGCGCCGCGGGTCGAAGCTCGCCGTCCGCAGTCAGAACCCGACTTCGGACGCCGTCGGTCCCGCGGATGAACAACTCCACGGTAAACGACGGGTGCAACTCGTGGAGGTACTCCACGACGTCCACGAGCGACGGCTCCGCGATCCCGTCCTCGTGCATGTGCTGGATTTCGCGGACGAGCAGCTCCGTCGCCTCGTAGTCGAACAGCACGCGGCGGGCCAGCTGGCCCCACGCCGGCGCGAAATCAATAAACCGTTTTCCCGATCGGTACCAGGTCTCGAACTCCTCGAGGGCCGCCTCGACGGACCCGTAGCGCGCCGTCGCGAACCGGACGACTTCCTCGCCGAGCGAGGTCAGTTCGACGCCCTCGGAACGAATGCCGTCCCGAATCAACCCCAGGAATTCGGCTCCCTGCCGGGCGCTATCGACGGCGCTGACGACCTTGTACTCTGACAGTAACGTCTCGGTGTCCCCGGCCGCGTAGTGGGCCAGCGGATAGCCGAGGTAGTTCTTCGGATGGTTCAGGCCGAACGACGCGTCCGCGACTCCCTGCGCGCCGGCCTGAAACCGGAGCGCAGTCGCCTCCGTCGTCGTCCGATTGCCGACGACGCGGGGGATCTCGAGCGGGTCCACGTCCCCCGCGGAATCGACGCCGAGCACGCCGACGTTCAGCTCCCGCGCGAGCGTCCGATCGGTCTCGGAGATCGACGCCGCCGGCGCGGCGAGGTAGGCCGCGTTGGCCTCGTGGAGCCGGTCGTAGGCCTGCAGGATCCCGCGCTGGGTATCGACGCCGTCGCTCGTCACCCCCTTCGCCTCAATGGCGATCAGCGGCGGCTCGTCGCCGAGGCGCTCGACGGCGAGGAGATCCGACTCGAGCGTTCGAACGCCCACCAGATCCGGATAGCCGCCGCCGATCTGCACGTGGTTGAACGGCGCCAGACAGTCCCGGACGGCCGCGTCGACTGGACGGCCGGGGAGCCACTCGTCCCTCGAGAACTGGGTGTCGGCCACCGCGTAGGCGGTCGACTCGTCGTCCGCGGGGAAGAGCCGCCGCTTCGCGTGGGCCAGCACCTGCGGTTCCGACAGCGACCGGGCCGCGCTACTCATAGCTCAGCATTCGCCACTGGTCTGAATAATGTTCTGGCGACCGGAATCGAACTGACCGATCACCGATGAACCGATTACCCTACTCGTACCGCTCAGTCTCGAGAAGCGACCACGTCTCTTGGGCGTCGAATTTCGGAATCGGTCCCTCGTCGATTTCGGTCGCTCCAGTACGGACAGCGTTTCGAATCGCTGACGGAGAGGGACGGGCACCGAGTTCGAGAAGGTCGCCGAGAATACACGCGAGAAGTCCGACGACGACCGGCGTTCCGAAGCTCGTTCCCTTCTGCAAGAGCGGTCCGGTATCGGTTCTAACAGGGGTATGGACGGGAGCGAGAACGTCCGGTGCAGCGTTGTGGAACGAAACGTTCCCTCGCCAGGGCTGTTCGAATCGATGCTCGGAGCACGATCGCGACGATTCACACCCTCTCTGACCGCAATACGGACCGTCCAGTTCGGACGACCGAATCCAATATTGGCCCGAGTCGCGATGATCCAGAAGGGGTGCAGTACAGCGCGAAACGAACCCACCGACACCGATCGATTCGTCGATCAGGGCAGGGAAGTGTGACGCCTTCGTATCGTCCGAACCGCGGTTTCCGTTTGCGACGACGACGGTCGTTCCGGCTTCGATCGCCAGCTTCGTTTCACTCGCGATCGTACAGTTTCCGCCGCAGTCGTGGTCCTCATCTCGCGCGTGAAAGACGCCGACGGAGAGGTTCAGGAGGTCGATTCCGTGCTGACTCGCATCCGCGACCGCGTCGGCTATATTGCTCCGTTTCGCTTTCCCGTTTCGAGCGATTACTCGATAGAGGTTGAACTCCGCGTTCTGGGCAAAATAGCCGAGTATTTCGAGAACATCTGAGCCGTGCCCCGTCGTATCACCGAGTTCAGTTGCAATATAGTTCTCGCGGCGGTTGATAGAAAACGCGGATTTCAACACCGGTGACGGCGAGAATACCGAATCGACGACACCGACTCGGATAAGCGATCCGCCGTTCTCCGATGCCGCCGCATTGAGCGTGTGGAGATACGATTCGAAAACGAAGCGGCGCAATTCGGTTATCGAATCACACGCTGGCGGGAATTCGCGTTTCCCTCGTGGAGGACCTCGACATCGTCGTGGTCTACTTCGATCGACGAAACGGCGTCGAGTTCACAGAGGTCATCAACGACGGCCTCCGCCGTCTGCACTCGAAGTGCAGTCCTGCCAATAGTGCTGTCGATAGTAACGTCAAATCGAGAGAGGGCTCGTTCGAGTTCCGATCGATCCTCAGCCGCGCCGATCAGCAGCGTTACCGGCGTTTCCGCGGTACTCTCGCGGAGTTGCTCGACAGCTGGATCGACGTATTCAGGCATGGATATCGGTTCCTCCACTGAACAATTAAACCTTTGTGATGCTCGAGCGCCGGTGTCTCTACACGCAGTTACGTCGCGAACGATATTAGACCTACTGTTGCTTTTGAACGTGAGTTCACGAACCGTATTGATCGGCAGAACACTACTCACATGTCGATACTTGGTATTCCGACCGACTCGAGTTGGCTGACGATCCCGGCGAGGACAGCACCAGTTCCGAGCAGTGCGAGAACGACGCCGCCGAACCACACCACCGATCCGTACTCGACCAGCGCCGCGAGCCAGAGCGCGCCGACGAGGACGACGCCGCCCGCGACGATCAGCTGGACGAACCGCTCCATGGACGTCCGTTCGTCGCCCCGACCCAAGTATCCCGCCGCTCGAGTCGGCTGTAGCTCTCACCGGCCACGCTCGAGCCAAGCGTTTGTATCTCGAGCCCGTTGACACCAGTATGACCGACGCGATACTCGTCTACGACGACGACTGCGGCTTCTGTACGTGGTGGGCCGACCTCTTCGACGAACGGACGGCCCTCCGCATCGTCGGCTTCAGCGACCTCACCGACGACCTGCGCGAGCGGTTGCCCGAGAACTACGAGGAGTGCTCGCACCTGGTGGCCGACGACGGCGTCTATTCCTGCGGGGCCTCGCTCGAAGAAGCGGTCGTCCGCACCGACGTGGCCGAGCCCGCCGGTGACGTCGTCGAGTTCCTCCGACAGTTCGAGGACTACGAGCGCTTCCGCGAACGATCCTATCGGTGGATCGCCGACAACCGCGACCGCTGGGGGACGTACCTCTCGAAGACGCCGCCGGCGCGCCGGGGATCCGACGAGGGCTGAGCGTACGCCGCCCGAATTACCGCGATCGCGGCCCGCGACCCCGCAACTCCTCGAGCGTGACGGGATGGACGTAGGTCCCGACGCGCTCGCGGGACCACCAGCGACCGCTCGCGGCGCGTTCCTCGGGCGTCGTGTACCGGTAGCGGTACCGGATCGCGCGGACGTGCGTCGGCCGCTCCCCGTCGAAGGGGTCCTCGGCGAGGAGATCGAGCGTCTCGTCGTCGGCCTCGAGGAGCGTCACCAGAAACCGGAGAAACCAGGGGCTCCGCCGCGGGCTGGGCGACATGGCGGCGAACCACAACTGCCAGTCGAGGCGGAGGTGATAGGGCGCGACCTGCGGCGGCCGACGTTCGGGATCCGTCGGCTTCCCCTTGAAGCGATAAGACTGCCACTCGGTCTCGGGCGAAATCTCGTCCTCGGTGGTCCCCTCGACGACGACCTCGTACCGGTCTCGCGTCACCGAGCCGAACGCGCCGTAGGTGTTGACCAGGTGGAGCGGATCGAACGCGGTGTTCATCAGCTGGCGCTCCGAGAGCATGTTCTTGACCGGGCGAACGCTCAGTGCGATCACGAGGACGGCGAGGAGGATCGCCGCGGCCTCGAGGTAGAGCGGCGTCGGGGCGGTCGCGGGCGCGGAGATCGGGAGCACGGACGCGAGCACGCCGTCGCTGAACGTCGGAATCGCCAGCACGATCGTCAGCGCGTTCAGCCACGCGAAGTTGCCGGTGACCACGAGCCAGCCCTGAAAGCCGATCGTCGCCAGCCCGGCCAGCGCCGACAGCGGCTGCGGCGCGAAGTAGAGAAATGGGATCAGCAACTCGAGGACGTGGTTGCCAAAGGTCTCCACGCGGTGAAACCGATCCGGGAGGTGGTGAGCGAACCAGCTCACCGGGTTCGGGATCGGCTGGGTCTCGTAGTGGTAGTCCAGCGCGGTCAGGTCCCGCCAGCAGTCGTCCCCGCGGAGCTTGATCAGCCCCGCACCGAACATATTGCGGAAGAGCACCCACTGCAGCAGGACGATGACGACGAACGGCGGTGCGACCGGCCCCGAACCCAGGAAGATCGCGAGGAAGCCGGTCTCGCATAACATCGACTCCCAGCCGTAGCCGTAGAACGTCTGGCCGGCGTTCACGAAGGAGAGATAGAGTATCCACAGCGTCGCCCAGAGGACCATCGACGCGGGCGTCGCGAGGTCCGTCGGAAGCCAGTACGGTACCCCCACCAGCGCCAGCGCAGATAGCGCGACGCCGATCCAGGCCGTGATCCCGATCGCCCGATCCGTCGGTACGAGATAGAAGAGGCTCGGTCGCTCCCGGAACGAGACGCCGTCGACGTACCACTCGAGGGGCAACAACCCGTCTTCGCCGGCCAGCGGTCGGAACTGGTTGGCTGCAACCAGGAAGGCGAGCAGGTACAGCAGCGCGAGCCCCCGCTGGAAGACGACCCGAACGAGCCAGTAGCTCTCCCCCTGCCACATACGCGGGTGTGACTCCGCGAACGGACAAAGGAGTGACGCGTCGTCCGCGTCCGGTTTCGATGTGGCTACTCGCGAGTGTCTGTGGGTGCACGATAGGAAACGAATTGCGTCACAAGCAAGAACGGGGTCGGGCAACGGAACCGCAAATAGCTACGTCCGCCCCTCGGTAAGACTCCGTCAATCAACCGTACCGAAACCGCAAGACACCGCCGGCGACAGCGACTACCAGTCCGCCCGAGGCGAGAATCCCCAGACCGGGCGCGTACGAACCCGTGAGATCGTACAAGGTCCCGACGAGGACCGGACCGAGGAAGCCCCCGATCTCGCCGACGGCGAAGATGAAACCCACGGCTGTGCCGGTCAGTCGCGCGCCGATACCCTCGAGTTCGGGCGGGATCGCTCGTATGAGCGGCGAGAGCCCGCCGAAGCCGAACCCGGTGACGACGACGCTCCCGAGCAACAGGAGGCCGATATCGGTCGCGATCACGCCCGAGATACCGAACCCGGCGACCAGCCCGCAGACCGACAGCGCGGTCCGGCGAGCGCCGAACCGATCGGCTGCCGCGGGGACCGTCAACACCCCGACGACGTTGGCGGCGACGAGCAGGCTCGTCGTCCGTCCCGCCCGGTCCGGGGAATAGCCCCGGGCCTCGAGCAGCGTCGGGAGCCACCCCTGCATGCCGTGGGCGATCAGCAGGTACATCGTGCCGACGACGACCACGAGCTGCAGTTCGCGGTGTGTCAACACGAGCGTGAGATCCCGGCGGATCGCAGCGAGCGAGAGCGACGAGTCCGCCGCATCGGCGTCGTTGGCCGCGCGATTGCGCGCGTCGATTCCCAATCGCCACGCGACGACGAACCACAGGAGGCCGTAGCCGATCGCGACGATCCCGCTCCAGAGGAAGAGGCCCCGCCAGCCGCCCAGGAGCGGTCCCAGAATCGGCCGGCCGACTGCGAAGACGCTCGCCGTGCCGGCCGACGCTCCGACGAGGTAGATCGAGGACGGGAGGCCGGTCTCCTCGGGCGGAAACAGCACCGAGACGAGTTTCGGTAATCCGAACGTGATCGCGGTCGCACCGACGCCGATCAGCAGCGTCGCCGCGAGCAGCGACGGAAAGCCGACCGCGAAGCTGCGACCGACCTGCGCGATACCGTAGATCAACACGCCGGCCGCGAGGCTCCGGCCCGGTCCGACGCGGTCGACGACCAGTCCCGTAAACAGCGCGATCGGGATGTAGGTCAGCGGCACCGCCCCGGCGACCACGCCGGCCTGCGTGCCCGAGAGCCCGAGTTCGTCGATAATCGTCGAGAGATACGCCGGCAGCGAGAACCAGATGAACATCAGGCAGGTGTAGCCGATCGTCCCCACCACGACGGCGCTGTACGCGCGGCGGCGACTCATCCGATCAGTCATCCGAACGTGGATGGGTGACGCTGGCCCGAGTAGTTTGTCGTACCGGAACGACTCCACCACAGCGACGTTAGGGCTACCCCTTTCCCCCGCGCCGCCGTATATCAGCCCGTGACGCCCGAAGAGCACGTCTTCCTCGAGCGAGCCCGCGTCGCTTCCCTGGCGACCGTCGACGACGCGGGGCGACCGCACGCGGTCCCGATCTGTTTCGCGTTCCTCGAGCGAAGCGCTTCGCCAGAGTCGGCAGCCGCGAACGGGTCGGTCCACGAGAACAGCGGTGACGGCGACCACACCCGGCTCGTATCGGCGATCGACGAGAAACCGAAGTCGACTCGAGAACTCCAGCGCGTGCGGAACATTCGGTCGAATCCGACGGTAACGCTGCTCGTCGATCGCTACCGCGAGGACTGGTCGCGCCTCGCGTGGGTACAGGTCCGCGGTCGCGCCCGAATCCTCGAGCCCGATATCGCTGCCAACCACCCCGACGCATCGGTCCGCTTCGACGCCGTCCGCGCTCTCGAGTCGAAGTACGACCAGTACGCCGATCACGATCTCGAGTCGCGCCCGCTTCTCTCGATCCGCGTCGGCCGAACCGTCTCCTGGGGTGCGCTCGGGGACGAGGCGGCGACTGCAAACGAAGGGTGAGAACGACCGCTCAGTCGACGAGCGACCGTTCCGCGTTGCCGACGATGAGGAGCGCCCCCGCCACGACGGCGACCGTCGTTACCAGCGGGTTGACGATACCGAGTGCGGCGGCCGGGATGGCGATCGCGTTGTAGACGAACGCGAGACCGATATTCTGCCTGATCCGACCGCGTGCAGCCCTCGCCAGCGCGAACGCCTTCTCGACCGCCGCGAGGTCGTCGTCGACGATCGCGATGTCGGCCGCGTCGGCGGCCAGCGCGGTACCGCTGCCCAGCGAGATGCCCAGATCGGCCGCGGCGAGCGCGGGCGCGTCGTTCGTTCCGTCGCCGACCATCGCCACGCGACCGTCGGTCTTCATCCGTTCCACCGCCGCCGTCTTCCCGTCCGGCGAGACCCCTGCGAAGACGTGATCGACGCCCGGATGCCGAGCGAAGGCGTCGGCCGCCGTCCCGTCGTCGCCCGTCAGGACGACGACGTCGATTCCGTCGTCGGACAGCGCGGAGACCGTCTCGTCCCACTCCGCTCGCGGTTCGTCCCCGACGATCACGATCCCCTCCGCGGCCCCGTCTCGACCGACGACGACCGGGAGCCGACCGGCCTCGCGCGCCCGATCGATCCGCGACTCGAGGCCGTCTTCGAGCGCCCAGTCCCGCTCCCGGAAGAGGTCGGGGTGACCGACCAGTATCGACCGGCCGTCGACGGTGCCCTCGACGCCGGTCGCGTGGGCCTGGAAGTCTCGAACCGTCAGTCCATCGGCCGCGGCCGAGCCGCCGTCCGCTCGAGCCGGCCGACCGTCTTCGTCCGTGCTACCGTCGAACGCCGCCGTGATCGCCGCCGCAGCGGGGTGGGCGGCCCGCCGCTCGAGGGCGGCCGCCGCCGCCAGGAGGTCGTCGGGCGCGTCGGCCTCGCGGACAGTCATCTCGCCGGTCGTGAGCGTCCCGGTCTTGTCGAAGACGACGACGTCGACCGCGCGGAGCCGCTCGAAGACCGTCTCGTCGAAGACGACGATCCCGCGCTCCAGGGCTTCCTGCAGGCTCGCGGCGACGGAGTACGGCGTCGCGAAGCCCAGCGCCCACGGGCTCGCGACCATGATCGTCACGAGGGCGGCCAGGACGGTCGTCGTCGCGCTCGCGCCGGTCAGGAGAGAGCCCGCGCCGACCGCGACTGTAGCGGCGAGGACGACCGGCAGGAGGGTCGCGGCGAACTCGTCGGCGCGCCGCGTGACGCCGTGGTCCGCGCTCTGGACGTTCCAGACGACCCGCGTGAGTCGCTCGATACTGCTCGTCGTCCGTTCGCCGACGTCGACGATCGCCGCGTCGGTCGTCACGACCGACCCGCCGACCAGCTCGTCGCCCTCGCGTTTCGTCACCGGAAGCGACTCGCCCGTTACCACGGCCTCGTCGACGGCGCACTCGCCCTCCGCCAGCCGGCCGTCGACGGGGATTCGCTCTCCCTCGCGGACGAGGAGCCGATCGTCCGACTCGAGGTCGCTCACGGGGATCTCCGTCGTCGATCCGTCGGCGGCGTACAGCCGAGCCGTATCGACCTGCGAGACGGTGAGGTCGGTCAACCGGTCCGTCGCCCGGCGTTTGACCGTCGCCTCGTAGTAGATCGCCCCCATCACGAGCGAGGCCACGAGGATCGTCAGATCGAAGTAGAGATCGCTGCGTCCGAGTCCCGAGACGAGGACGCTGTAGGCGTACGCGCTGACGATGGTTAGCGCCGCGAGCAGGTCCGTCGTGGGTCGTCGCAGCTTCAGGCTGACGTACGCGCCCCGCAGGAGCGGACCCCCGGTCAGATAGAGGATCGCCCCCGTTCCGACGAGAAAGAGCGGCAGATACAGCGGCCCGCTGAAGCCGGTAAAAGCGCCCTCGAAGTGCGAAATCGCGCCCCAGTCGGTAAACGAGGTCAGGAACATCGGGTAGAGGACGGCCACGAACGGCAACAGGAGGAAGGTCCCGAAGACGACGCCGACGACGTAGCGCATCTCGAGCATGTCCTCCGACCGCCGTTTCCGGAGCCCGGTCATCTCCCGCGAGCGCCGGGTGCCGCCCGTTTCCTCGTCGGCGGTCGCCTCCTCTCGCAAGTACGCCGTGTAGCCGACCGTACTCAGCGCGTCCTCGAGCTCGGCCGTCGAGAGCCGGTCGGGATCGTGATCCACCCGGACCGTCTCCGTGACGTAACTCGCCTCGGCGTCGGTCACGCCGTCGCGGCCCCGAGCGACGGACTCGAGGAACGTCTCGTCGATCGCCGACTGCATCCCGTCGATCCGGAAGAACGTCCGGGCGGTCCCGTTTCGTCGCTCCTCGCCGTCCGTCGCAGCGGTCGCCTGCGGGTCGGTCGGTCGGTCCCCGGGACGGGAGTCGTCCGCGACGGTGACTCCGTCGGTTCCGTCGTCGGGCCCGCTGTCGGCGTTCGTTCCGAACTCGGCGGCCACGTCTCGACAACCGGTCGAACAGAAGCCGGCCGACGGTGATTCGCCGTCGGTCTCCCGGAGCGGCGTCCCACACAGCCGACAGCGGTCGTCCCGATCGCTCCCCGCGTGTCGATCGCTCACAGTGATAGCTGTGGGTTCGACGGCCATAACAGTGACCGATCGGACTGCTCGCCGAACTGCGAGCCGCCGGGATCGTCTGGCCGCCACCCCGCGTCCGCTCGAGCCGCGAGACGGGTCGCGTCACGAGCGTTCGACGACGGTCCCGTCCTCGCCGACCGCAACCGCCCGATTTCCGTCCGGATCGACCGAGACGGCGATGAGCGATTCCGGCGCGCGCGTCTCGACGTCGTCCCAGTCGCCCGCGGCGGTTCGCTCGTAGATTACGCCGTCCGCGTCGCAGGCGATCGTCTCCCCCTCCCGTCGAGCGAGGCCGCAGATCGCCCCTTCGCCGACCCGTTCGGGCGTCCACGTCGACCCACCGTAGCGATGCACGACGCCGTCGTCAGCGCTCACCAGACAGTCGCCCCGTCCCAGCGTCGCGAGGGTCTCGAGCGTGCCACCGGCATCCTCGAGGCCGACGCGATCGAACGACGTCCCGCCGTCGGTCGTCTCGAAGACCCCGTCGTTCGTGTCACAGCAGTAGCCGACCGACGCGTCGGCGAGGGCGACGCCGCTCAGGCTCGAGCCGCTCCCCGGCGTGACCGGGTCGTCCCACGAGATCGCGCCGTCGCGGTAGCGGCCCCGGAGGACTGCGCCGGAGCCGTTGATCAGCAACACCGTCTCGTCGTCGTTCGCCCCGCCGACGGCGACCCCCAGCCAGTTGTCGGTGATGTCGGCGGGGGCGGTATAGTCAGTGTGGAGTCCCGTGTCGGCCTCGAGCCGACCCACCGCACCGCTGTCGCCCGCGATCCAGATCGCCTCGCCCTCGGCGGTCGCGTCGACCCCGTGAAGCTCCTCACCCTCGGCGGCCGGCCCATCCTCGAGGGTGATCGCCCACGCTTCGGTTCCGTTGCCGCCGCCCGTGGCCTCGCCAGTGAGAACCAGTCCGTCCTCACCCACCGCGTGGACCGCTCCGGCTTCGGTCACGCAGACGTCCCGGAGCGTCGCTTCGGTCGGGACGTCGACGAGCTGCCAGCCGACGGGTCGGTCTTCCTCGGGTTCTTGCTCGATCAGACCTGCATCGTCGAGGTCGGGCGAGACGTCCGTTCGCTCTCCGTCGGGTATCGTATCGCTACCGGCCGGCGTGTCATCGGTCTCGGAGAGATTCCCGGTGGGAGTGCCCTCGAGCGACCCGGCGTTCGTCTCCGGCGGTCGATCGTCCGTCGTCGCGTCGCGGCTTCGGTCGGGCGCGGACTCGCCGTCGGTTCGGTCCGGTGGGGTTCCCCAGACGTACAGCACGATCGGCGGCACGACGTACGAGGCGAGCGCGAGGACGATGAACCAGCGGTGGAAGATGGTGAGCGTCCCGAACGCGGTCAGTCCTGCTGCTGCGACCGCGTGAACCCACGTCTGGGTATAGCGCCGAAAGAACGAGAGGAAGCCGTCGCCGGAACGCGCGTCCTGAGTAGCCATTGGTCGAACCCCCGCACCTGCTCGAGTCATCCTATCGGACTGGCGAGCAAAAACGTGCTGCAGGCACGGCCCCGACGGCGACACTCCGACTACCACCCTCGAGGAACGGTCTCGAGCGAGACGCTGAGCACGCCGTTGTTGTAGACCGCCTCGCAGTCGTCACCGACCACGAGCCCGGCGGGAAGCGGCGTGAGGGTCCGCTCGGCGGTCCCGTCGTCGCGGTCGACCGCGATCCGGAGGCGGCGCGAGCCGACTTCGACCGTCACGTCCTCGAGGGGAGCGGGGTCGACGTCGACGGCGACGCGCAGCCTGTCGGCCGGCCCGTCGTACTCGATCTGGAGCGGGAACGGAAACGACGCCGCGTCGGAGGAGTCACTCGAGGACACGGGAGCCCGTTCCGACCGCCGTCGGAAACCTCCCCGCATGGATACGTGTACGTTTGATATGCTCGACCAAATCGTCGGACGGTACGATCGATCAGACGATCCGAATCGATCAACTGACCAAACCCGTCGAAACAACAGTAATATATGATGTTAGCATTGATTCAATCCTATGAGCTCTAAACTCAATATTTGGAGTGCGATCAGTTACGGGTTCGACCGACTAACAACGCGTGGCGGGGCCGTGCTCCTCACCACGTACGTCCTCTTCCAATTCGCCGCACAGGTGGGTTTCCAGTCGTTCTTCATCGGACTACTCCCGGACTCAGCCGCCAATGAACAAGTGTTGCGGAGTTTGCCGTTCGCTCTCGACCTTCCGATTTCGATCAGCGGCGGGCTGCTCGTGCTGTTAGTTGTCGTCGGCTCCGTGCTCAGTGTCGTGGCGATGCGAGCGATCTACGCGGACATCGATAGCATTCCGACGGCCGACCACACCCGGCGGCTCGTCCGAACCGTCGGTGTAACGCTCATCGTCGGGATCATCACCGTCTTGGCGGTCTGGATCGGATCGATATTCTTCTTGGTCCCCGGCATATTTCTCGCTGTGAGTCTGATTTTCGCCAACGCCGTGGTGATCATCGAAGACGCCGGCGTCATCGAGTCACTCAAGCGGAGTTGGGAGCTCACGTCCGGAAATCGCTTTCACCTCTTCGGTCTCGGTGTCATCGTATTTGGCGTGTTTGTCGTCGGGTATCTCATTACCACTCTCACCAGTATGTTCGCCCCTACGGTCGGCGGTGTGCTATCGGCGATCATGTTCGGATCGCTGACGATGGTTCAGATCGCCGTGTTGGTCGGCGCGTATCGGCAACTCGCCGACGGTGGCGAACAGGCTAGCTCGTCCAGCTGGTAACCGCTGCCAACTCGACTCGACCGCGGTTGGCGCCGCACCGAGTCGACAGTTCTCGAGCGCAATCCCGTCGAACGCTCAGAGATACCCCAAATCCGCCAGCCGCTCTTTCGTCCCCTCGCGCATTTCGAGTTCGTCCGACGCGTCGGCCTCGGCGAGCGGCTCGAATCGGTCCTCGAGTCGCCGCCGCAGCGTTCGAACTCGCGCCGGCTCCGCGTCGCTGATGTCGGTCCGTTCGAACGGATCGGTCCGAACGCGGTGCAACCGCTCGAACCCGTCGTCGCCGCGGACGTACTTGTAGTCGGCCGTGCGAACCGCTCGGAGCCGGCGGTCGAACGCCCGGACGCGATCGGGGATCTCACCGAAGCGAGCCTCGAGCCGGTCGATCGAGGGCTGAGGAGCGACGTATTCGGCGAAGACCGCATCTCGGGACGCCGCAGTGGAGTCGGGATGGAGCGAGCGGCTCGATGACTGTTCTGAGAGTTCGGAGTCGTCGACGCCGGCCGTCTCGAGCAGCGTCGCGGGGAGATCGAGCAACTGGACAAGGTCGCGGCGTCGTCCCCCGTCGGTGAACGGGCCGCCGTGACAGACCAGCGGGACGTTGAGCAGCGTGTCGTAGAGGTTGTACTGGTGGCCGAAGAAGCCGTGCTCGCCGATGTGTTCGCCGTGGTCGCCGCAGACGACGAAGAGGGTGTCCTCCCACTCGTCGGCGGCCTCGAGCGCGGCGCGGAGCCGGCCGAGCTGGTGGTCGACGTATGCGAGCGCGGCCCGGTAGAGACCCCGGAGCAGCGCGAACTCGTGGTCGGAGATGTCGTAGTCCTCGCAGTCGTAGGCCCGGGGATCCTGCCTGATGGCGGTCGCCGCCTCGTAGCTAGCACCCTCGGGAAGGTACCGTTCGGCGTACTCCGGCGGCGGGTCGTACCGGACGTGGGGCTCGATGAAATTACAGAACAGGAAGAACGGGCGGTCGTCGGTTCGACTCGTGAGCCAGTCGGCGATCCAGCCGACCGAACGGTCGGAGCCGTCGTCGCCGGCCGGCTGCAGGAGTTCGCTGTAGAGGATGTTGGCGGCGTTGACGAACGGGTTGCCGTCGAAGAGTCGGTTCCGGGTCGCTGCGACCTTTTCCCTGAGGTCCTCGCCGCGGACGACGGCGCCCATGTCCGCGTCCGACTGAATGTACTGCCACCCCTTGCGGAGGTGCTCGAATCCGCGGTCGAAGCCGAATTCCTCGGTGATCCAGGTGTTGTTCGAGACGCCGACCGTCTGAAACCCCGCGTCGCCGAACGCCTCTGGGAGCGTTCGCAACTCGTCGTCGAGATACGTGTGGCCGCCGTGCGTGCCGTGCTCGGAGGGGTAAGTGCCCGTGAAAAACGACGCGTGAGAGGGCAGCGTCCAGGGGGCGGTCGCGAACGCGTTCTCGAACGCAGTTCCGTCCTCGGCGAGCCGCGAGAGCGTCGGCATCGGGTGTGTGTCCGCGGATCCGTCGTTCGAGGCCGTTCGCCCGCCCGGGGCGGCTCCCGTCCCGGCGCGGGCGGGACCTGACGCGGGGCGATCCGTCGGGAGCGACTGCATCCCGACGCTCTTCGCCCGGGCGGTATCGAGAACCACGAGAACGACGTTCCGCACGGTACTATGTGACTCGTCGTCACGTCCGTTAGCGTCCGACATTGGTACCGTACTTCCACGGCAGACAGGGAAGGTCATCGGCCCGGAGTATGCAGGCCCCTATTCGGATTCACCCGCCGATTTCGCGTCGAAGACGCCCGATTGCGGTACTATCCGATATCGCTCGGCGGACGGCGGAGACGCCGGCGTCGTACCGGGTCGTCTCCTGCCGGTCGAATCTTCATCCGGCCGCCGATCGTACACGTCGTGAGCGGACGCCGGTGTCCCGGTGGCTCCCGAGCCCGACCGCTGGCGACTCGAGCACAGGCACCGGCACTGTCGCTCGGAGGGTTTCCATGACTGCAAACCACGAGACCGACGCGCCGACGGAGAGTACACTGGGCGAAGTCACCGAGATCGAGGACCTCGAATCGATGGATGTACCGACCGGACGGATCGCCACAGTGGCGTCCGATGCGATCGGGAGCGAAACGGTGTCGCTGCTCGGCGGCGGGCTCCTGCTCGCCGCCGCGATCCGTTCGCTGGCCGCCGACCGATCGCGGGCGATTCCGCTCGCGATCGCGGGCAGCGGGCTGGTCGGGTTCGGCCTTCACAGGCGTCGCTCGAGCGACGAGTCGTCGCGGGAGAGTCACCCGGACGTCGAAGGCGGAACCGAGGGGAAGGAGATGTCGGATCAGGCCAGTGCCGCCGCCGAGCGGGTCGATTCCGGCCGAGAGTCCGAGATCGGAGCCGACGGCGAGATTTCCGACGAACGGGGGATCGACGCCGCGTCGGAGGCGGATTCGGAACCGAACTTTACCGACGAGCCGGACGAAGACCCGACCCAGTCGGGACCGACACTAGACGAGTCGGAAGAGACGGATCCACGGCGCGAGACCGACGCCGAGGGGACCGAGATCGACGTCTCGGATTCGGCGATGGCCGACGAAACCAGCGAGGCGACGGGGCCGACGCCCGAACAGGCCCAGCCGACCCAGACTGCGGATACGGAGCCGGAAGAGAGTCCCGCGCAGGACGCCTCGGAGATGAAAGTCGAGCCGCCCGACGAGGGTGAGTCCGATTCCAAATCGGACGGCGGAGACACCGCGGGGGAGGAAGACGCCACGGGGAACGACGAGTCCGACGAGAGTGACCGCTGACTCGCCGGCGAGAGTACGGACTCCGCTCCGAGTTTCGCACCGGTCACCGACCGACGGAACCGGACTGTCGTGATCAATCCGAACGGAGTGGGACGGTTCGGAGACGTCTCCGACTCCACCGTTCCCTCCCGGGTGAACGTTCCGTCTCCTCCTCACTCTTCTCGTCAGTCGAGGAGAGACAGCTCACGTATCCGGCCCCTTCGTCGAACCCGCAGCCAAGACACTCCACGGGGAATCGCTGCAGCGGCGTGGCCCTGCAGTCACGAGGTGGTGACCGTTCGCTCGAACTCCTGAATCGCGTCGTCGCTCCCCGCGACGATCACTTTGTCGTCGGCTTCGATAGTGGTCTGCTCGTCGGTATGGACGGTTCCATTGCGTGAGACGCCGATCACGGTCCATCCCCGCTCGGGATTGCGACGGGCGTCCTTCAGCGACTCACCGGCGAACGGCGCCGCGTCGGACCGAATCAGGCGGATCTGATTCGTCGGCGACATGACCTGTTCGCCGTGGACCTCCGCCGCGACCAGTCGAGCGGACACCTGCTGGATGGAGAGAACGTAGTCAGCGCCCGCTCTGAACGCCGCCCTCGTCTTCTCGCTATCGGTCATACGCGCGAGGATCTCGACGTCGCTCGAGAGCGAGCGGGCGATGGCGATGGTCATCAGTGCGGTCGAATCGGTGCCGACGGTGACGATCAGGGCCGACGCGTCGTCGATGCCGGCTTCGGTGAGCGTCTCCGGTTCGGTGACGTCGCCGACGACGTCGGGATCGCGTTCCGCCGATTCGTCGATCGTCGTCACCGAGACATCCGCCGAGAGCGCGTCGACGGCCGCGGTGCCGCCCTCGCCGAAACCGGCGACGACGAGTTTCGAGGGGGCCCGGATGCGCCGCGACCGGGCGCCCGCGATCTCGTCCGTGATTTCGTCGATCTCGCTCCTCGGTCCGGCGACGACCAGCACGGTGTTGGGCGTGAGTTCGTCGTCGGGTGACGGCGGCAGGTGCAACTCGCCGTCGAACCACCCGGCGACCAGCGTCAGGTTCGGGTGGTTCACGACCGGCGAGTCGCGCACTCTGACGCCGTGGAGCGGGCTATCCCGCCGGACGAGGATCTCCCGGACGTCGACCTCGTCGCCGTCGGCTCGGTCGGGCACCGTGACCGGCGTCGTCGCTTTCTCCGCCAGCCGCTGGCCGATCAGCGCGTGCGGGGCGATACTACGGTCGACACCGACTTCGGCGAGCGCCGCCTTGCGGCGCGTCGACTCCGTGAAACTGATCACCCGCAGGTCCTCGTTGGCCTCCAGCGCCGTCAGGACGATACTCGCGGTTTCGTCGCCGGCGTCGGTGATGAGCAGCGACGCTCGCTCGATCGTCGCGCGGTCGAGGTCAGCCCGTTCCTCGGGATCGCCATGGATAGCCTGATAGCCGTCGTCCGAGAGCCGCTTCGCTTCCTCCTCGTCGGATTCGATGAGGACGTAGTCGATATCGAGTTCCTCGAGTTCCTCGAGGAGCAACTCGGTATCGTGCTGGTACTCCGCGATGACGACGTGGTCGTTCTTGGTCGTGAGGCGGTCGGAGAGGTCCAGCGGCGTCCGTTCGAAGAGCGGGATGACCAAGACGCGCAGCGTGACGAACCCGATGATGACGCCCGTCACCTGGATCGACACCATCAGAACGTTCATCACCGGCGTTTCCCAGGGCGCATCCGCTCCGAAGCCGGTCGTCGTCATCGTCTCGACGACCGTCTGGAACGACCGGAAGATCGACTGGGGGCGATTCTCGAGCGCTCGCATTCCCCAGTTGTAGACGACCGTGTAGAAGAGGACGACCGAAGCGAGACCGACCACGAATACCACTAACAGTCGTTGCCGTTGCGTCAGATCGCGCGGGTGCAGTCCCTCGATGTCCCGAAGTTCGCGCATTTGGTGTCCTCCAGTCACCGTCGATAGCGCCTCTGATAGATTAAGTGGCCGGTTTTATCCGGTCTTTTTCTTTTAAATATGCGTCGGCTCTCGATCGGGAGCGTACGACGCCCGTAACACGTTCGCTGACGGCGTCGGGAGAGTCACCGACAGAAACGGACGCGATCGGTCGACGGGACACGCCATTTATTGTCGCGCCCTCGCTTTGATGACGTATGACCGTCTACGAGAGCGACCTCCCTGGCGTCGGAAAGAAGTTCGAGATCGAACTCGATGACGGGGAGCGCCTCGTCATCGTGACCCACAACACGGGGAAACGGGAAGTGTACCTGAAAGCGGACGCCGACGCGGACAGCGAGAAGGTGTTCGAGGCGTCCGATCGCCTGGCCCGAAAGATCGGCACGATTCTGGAAGGGGCGTACTTCCAGCCGGTGCAGGCCGAACAGGTGGAAACGATGCTCGCCGACGACACCTACCTCGAGTGGTACGGCGTCTCCGAGACCGCCGAGGTCGCCGGCCAGACCCTCGCTGAGGCGAACATCCGCGACGAGACCGGCATCTCCGTCGTCGCCATTCAGCGCGGCGAGGAGTTGATCTCGCCGCCGACGCCGGAGACGGTCCTCGAGGTCGGTGACACGCTGGTCGTCATCGGCGACCGCGAGGACTGTGCCCAGTTCGAAACACTGCTCGGTGCCGGACTCGACGAGTGATTGCGACAAATGTTCCCGTCCGAGGTGAGCGGTAGTGGCGACTGAAACCGCGCTCGTGGACGTCGGCATCCTCTTCGCCGCGGTCGCCCTCGCCGGTATCCTCTCGAGTCGGATCGATCAGTCGGTCATCCCGTTTTACATCGTCGTCGGCGTCCTGCTGGGATCGAACGTACTGGGCGAGCTCCCCGCGCTCGCCGGCAGCGAGGTCGGGATCGGTGGGGTCGCCGTCACCGTTCCCGAGGTGGCGATCGGCGGCGTCGATCTCCTCGCCGCAGTCGGCGGGCTCGCGCTCGGCGAAACCGACTTCATCGTCGTCGGCGCGGAGATCGGGATCGTCCTCCTCCTGTTCTTCCTCGGCCTCGAGTTCAATTTGAACCGGTTGATCGCGAGCAAAGACCGGATCGGCAAAGCGGGGTCCGTCGATCTCGTCATCAACTTCGGTATCGGGCTGGTGTTCGGCTATCTCGTCTTCGGCGGCTTCCTCGCGGCCTTCCTGACGGCGGGCATCGTCTACATCTCCTCGAGCGCGATCATCACGAAATCGCTGATCGACCTGGGCTGGATCGCCAACGACGAGTCCGAACCGATGCTCGGCACGCTCGTCTACGAGGACCTGTTCATCGCGGTCTATCTGGCGATCGTGTCGGCGCTGGTTCTGGGCGGGGGTGACGTCGGGGAAGCCGCGGGACAGATCGGGATCGCGGTCGGGTTCATCGTCGCGTTGCTCGGGCTCGTCGCGTTCGGAACCGGCTTCTTTCAGCGCTTTCTCGACGCCGACACGAACGAGTTCGTCGTCGTCCGGGCGCTCGGCGTCACGATCCTCGTCGCCGGGATCGCGCTCGCACTGGGCGTCAGCGAGGCCGTCGCCGCCTTCTTCGTCGGCATGGCCTTCTCTTCGACCGATCACGTCCACGACCTGGAGCAGTTGCTCGAGCCGCTTCGAGACGCGTTCGCGGCGATCTTCTTCTTCTGGATCGGGCTCGTCACCGATCCGGGATTGTTCACGCTCTCGATTCTCGGGATGATCGTCGCCGCCGTGATCGTGACGACGCCGACGAAGCTCGTGAGCGGCTACCTCGGCGGACGGATATACGGCCTCGACGACCGCCGCTCGCTCCGGGTCGGGTTCGGAATGACCACCCGCGGCGAGTTCTCGCTGATCATCGCGAGCCTCGCCCTCTCCGGGGCCGGCAGCGGCATGGCAGCGGAGACGGCCCAGACGATCTACGCCTTTACCGTCGGCTACGTCCTCGTGATGAGTATTCTCGGCACGTCGCTCATGCAGTACTCGAGCCGCATCGAACCCGTCGCCGTGTCGCTGCTCGAACGGGCCCGCAGCGGAACTCCCCCGCCGGCTACTGACTGAGCGGTCAGCGCCGAACCCCGGTAACGGGAATCCGTCGCCCCCTCATCCCCGACTCGGAGGTGCGCCTCTCGGGAACGAGCGGACGAATGTGCTCAGATACCGCTGGCCTGCCCGGATCGATAGCGTTCGGAGGCGGCGACGACCGCGGCGACGACCAGCCCGAGCGCGCCGCTGCCGGCGAGTATCACGGTGGGCCAGAAGAGACCGATGAGCGCGACGAGCGAGACGAGAGCGACGGCGATTACGGCGACTCTCGCGGTGAGCGGGCGGTCCTCCCGGATCGGGCCGCGGCCCGCGTCCAGCGCTCGAGCGAGGGCGGCGAGCTGCCAGCCGGCGAGCGCGCCCAGCGACGCGCCGAAGAGGAGCAGGGCGTCGGCGTCCATCCCGCTCGGAACGAGGGCAGCCGCGCCGACGACGACTGCGAGACTGAACCCGAGCGTACCGCGGTGGGTCGGATAGCGGTTCAGGAGCCCCCACGCGAGGAGGAGAAAGGTCACGCCGACGCCGACGCCCGCGACGACGTCGACGAGATAGTGGACGCCGAGGCCGACTCGAGAGAGGCAGACGGCCGTCACGAGCCCCGCGGCACCGAGGTATCGACGGCGGCGCGTACTGACGCCGCTGTACTCGGCCAGACTCAGGTAGACGATGGTCGACATGAGGGCGTGACCGCTCGGAAAGCCGTAGCCGGTCGCCGTCGCAGTGGCCTCGTACAGCGGGTGGAGAGCCTCCGGGAGCGCCCCGACCTCCACGAGGACGCGCTCCGGCCGCGGGAGCGCGAAGAGGTGTTTCAGTCCCGTAATGAGCGAGAGCCCCGCCAGCAGGAGCCCGGCGATAGCGGCGATCCCGTCGCGATTTCCGGTTTCGAACACGTAGAGCGCCCCGACGAGGGCGCTGAGAAACCAGACGTCACCGAGCTGGGTCACCAGCCCGAGCACAACGACGACCCACTCCGGGGCGACCTCGCGGAACGCGTCGAACCAGCCGATTCCTCGAGCCATATGCACGTTACGTGCGACCGACCACATAAACGATTCCGCTCGAGCGGAGCCGTCCGACGGAGATCGACCCGGGCACGCGTGTCGCGTCGAGGCCGATCACGAGCCGTGAATCCCATCTGCGAGCGGCGTTTCGATTCGGGAGACAGTCACGCTAACGCGGGAAAACCCTCATTTCCGCGTCACCTGTAGGGTATCGGGACGCGCCACCGACTGGCGTTAGGAGGGTGTCCAATGAGTGAGCATTCGGAACCCGAGCGCGAACGCATCGGCATCGATCCGGAGTACGACCACCGCCGCGAGGACGGCGTCGACGAGGCCCGACTCGAGGCCCTCCTCGGCGAGTACGCGATGGGCCGGGACGACCACGAGAACGCGCCTGCGTTCGTGATCCGTCCGGACGACGTCCAGGAGGTGGTCTCGCTGCTGCGCGACGAAGCGGGGTTCGATCACCTCTCCTGTCTCACCGCCCAGCAGTACGAGGACCGCTACGAGTCGATCGTCCACATGACGAAGTACGACCGGCGGACCCACGAGGTGACGCTGGTCGTCCCGCTGCCGACCTCCGATCCCGTCTGCGAGTCCGCCGAACCCGTCTTCCGGACGGCCGACTGGCACGAGCGCGAGGCCTACGACCTCGTCGGGATCGAGTACGCGGACCACCCCGATCTCCGTCGCATTCTCCTCCCCGAATCGTGGCAGGGACACCCGCTCGCGCTGGACTACGACCAGGACAAACCGCAGGTCGTCAGCTACACCGAACACGCGAACCCGATTCAGGCGGATCACCGCGTCGCCGAGTCGGACACGATGTTCCTCAACATCGGGCCCCACCACCCGGCGACCCACGGCGTCCTCCACCTCGAGACGGTGCTGGACGGCGAGTCGGTCGTGGACGTCGACCCCGACATCGGCTACCTCCACCGCTGCGAGGAGCAGATGTGCCAGAACGGCACGTATCGCCACCAGATCATCCCGTACTCGAACCGCTGGGACTACACGGCGAACCTCCCCAACGAGTGGGCGGTCGCACGCGCGATCGAGGACATCGCCGACATCGAGGTCCCCGAGTACGCGCAGGTCCTGCGGACGATGGCCACCGAGTTCGGGCGCATGCTCGGTCACTTCCTCGCGGTCTCGACGTTCGCGCTGGACGTCTACGGCGACTTCACCGCCATCTTCCAGTACGGGATGCGCGACCGCGAGGTCGTTCAGGACATCCTCGAGGACCTCACGGGCCAGCGGATGATGTTCTACTTCTTCCGGCTGGGCGGGGTCTGCTGGGACCTCCCCGAACCCCGCGAGGAGTTCATCGAGAAGTGTCGGGACTTCCTCGACGAACTCCCCGCCAAGGTCGACGAGTATCACGACCTGCTGACCGGCAACGAGATCTTTCAGGTCCGCACGATCGACACCGGCATCTTAGAGCCGGAAGTCGCCAAGAGCTACGGCGTGACCGGACCCGTCGCCCGCGGCTCCGGTATCGAGTACGACATCCGCCGGGACGACCCCTACGGCTACTACGACGACCTCGAGTGGGACGTCGTCACCGAGGACAGTTGCGATAATCACGCGCGCGTCCTCGTCCGCCTCCGCGAGGTCGAGGAGTCCGCGAAGATCATCGAGCAGTGTCTCGACCTGCTCGAGGAGTGGCCCGAAGACGAGCGGACGGTCCAGAGCAACGTCCCCCGAACGCTGAAACCGGACGCCGGGACCGAGACCTACCGCGCCGTCGAGAGCGCGAAGGGCGAACTCGGGATCTACATCCGCGCTGACGGCTCGAACTCGCCCGCCCGGTTCAAGATCCGGAGCCCGTGTTTCCACAACCTCTCGGCGCTCCCGGAGCTGTCCGAAGGCGAGTACGTCGCCGACCTGATCGCGTCGCTGGGCAGTCTCGATATCGTCCTCGGAAGCGTCGATCGGTGAACGGAGCCGTCTCGAGCTAGTCATCGCCGATCTCTGCGAGGTACTCGTCACGGTGTTCGCCGATCGGGTGCGGCGGTGTCGGGCCGGTGGTGCCGGTAGCACGAACCTATTTGACGGTGAGCGGGCAATTCACCGGCGTATGGAAAACGGAGGATTCGAGGGATACGGCGGGCGACACGTACCGGAACCGCTTCGAGAGCCGCTCGAGCAGCTCGCGACGGCCTACGACGACGTCGCGAACGCCGACGAGTTCCAGTCCGAGCTGCGCGGCCTGCTCGAGGAGTTCGCGGGGCGACCGACGCCGCTGTACTACGCGCGGAACCTGAGCGAGCGCTACGGGGCCGACATCTACCTCAAGCGGGAGGATCTGCTCCACGGCGGGGCCCACAAGATCAACAACTGTCTCGGGCAGGCCCTGCTCGCGAAGCGGGCCGGTCGCGACCGCCTCATCGCCGAGACCGGGGCCGGTCAGCACGGCACCGCGACCGCGATGGTCGGTGCCCTGCTCAACCTCGAGACGGAGATCTACATGGGCAAGAAGGACGTCGAGCGACAGGAGATGAACGTCTTCCGGATGCGGCTCATGGGAGCCGAGGTCAACGAGGTCACCCGCGGCGACGAGGGGCTCGCCGACGCCGTCGACGCGGCCCTCGAGGACTTCGCCGAGAACGTCGAGAACACTCACTACCTGGTCGGCAGCGTGGTCGGTCCCGACCCGTTCCCGCGAATGGTCCGGGACTTCCAGAGCGTCATCGGCCGGGAGGCCCGCGAGCAAATGCAGGAGCGGACGGGCGACCTGCCCGACGCCGCGGTCGCCTGCGTCGGCGGCGGCTCGAACGCGATCGGCCTCTTCCACGCCTTCCGCGACGATCCCGTCGACTTCTACGGCGCCGAAGGCGGCGGGAAGGGAGCCGACTCGAGCAAACACGCGGCCCCGCTGGCGAAGGGGACCGACGACGTCATCCACGGAATGAAGACGCGCGTCATCGACGACGACGTCGAGGTCCACTCCGTTTCGGCGGGACTGGACTACCCCGGCGTCGGCCCCGAACACGCCATGTTTCGGGCCGTCGGCCGCTGTGAATACACGGGCGTCACCGACGACGAGGCGCTCGCGGCCTTCCGCGAACTGAGCGAGACCGAGGGGATCATCCCCGCGCTCGAGTCCAGCCACGGGATCGCTCGCGCGATCGAGCTCGCGGAGGCCGGCGAGCACGACACCATCCTCGTGAACCTCTCGGGTCGCGGCGACAAGGACATGGAGACGGCGGCCGCGAAGTTCGATCTCTGAGCCGCGATCCCGGTGTCGAGTCGCGATCGATACACGACCTCGCGTCGCAGTCAGAGCTGTTCTCGAACCCGATTTCGAAGATCCGCCGCCTCGTCCGGGTCTAGGCGGTCGCGCGACAGCGACAGCGTCACGTCGTCGTCGTCGAACCGGGGCAGGAGGTGGACGTGTGCGTGATCGACGGTCCCGACCAGCGGCCCGCTCGTGTGGAACACGCTGAACCCGGTCGGCTCGAGCGTCGTCTCCAGTGCGCGCGCGACGGTCCGAACCGTCTCGAAGACGGCCGCCGACGTCGACTCGTCGATCATCACGACGTCGTCTTCGTGAATCCGGGGAACGACGAGGCTGTGGCCCGTCACGGCCGGGTTCTCGTCGAGAAACGCGATCGTTCGGTCGTCTTCGTGGAGCACGTGTGCCGATCGATCCCCGGCCGCGATCTGGCAGAACTCGCAGTCATCGTCCATAGCCGAACTCTATTCCGGACCGACATATATCCATCTCCGACCGACGGACCGGTCGGTGTCGGATTCCTACAGAACGCCGCGTTCGTCCTGTAACGTCCGGTATAGCTCGAGGTACCGCTCACCCACCGCCGACCGGTCGTACTCCTCGAACGTCTCGTCGTACGTGCGGTGCTCGAGGTCGCCCGCCTCGACGATCGCCGCCGCGAGTTCGTCCTCGCTGGTCGTCCGGAACCCGCGGTCCCAGCCCTCGACGAGTTCGTGGGCGCTCGAGTTCGCGTGGTACTCCACGACGCCCACACAACCGGCGGCGATCGCCCACAGCATCTCCGTCGGAAAGACGCAGTGGTCGGCCGTCTGCGCGAAGACGTGCGCTCCGCGATAGGCCGCGATCCGTTCCTCGAGATCGAGATCGCCCGCGAACGTCACGCGATCCGCGATCCGGAGGTCGCTCGCGAGTTCCTCGTAGGCCTCCCGCTCGGGACCGTCGCCGACGATCTTCGCCTCCCAGTCGCGACCTCTGTGTTCGGCCAGCGCCAACAGCAGGCTCTCGAGGTTGGCACCGTCGTCGAGCCGGCGGGCGTAGATCACGTCGACGTCCGCGCCCGGTTCGACGTCCCGGATCCGCTGGCAGTCGATCGGATTCGGAATCGTCTCGACAATTTCGCCGTTCGCGCCGAGTTCCCGGACCCACGTCCCGACCAGCTCCGACGGTGTGACGATCCGGTCGGGCCGACCCGTGGCGAACCGGCTCCATCGCGTATTCAGGACGCCGCCGTCGCCGTACCACTCGAGGACGAGCGGCGAGCGAGACAGCCTCGCGCCCCACTTGGCTGCGGTGACCTGACTCGGCGGCTCCGCGCTGACGTGGATCACGTCCGGATTCGCGGCCGCGAGGACGAACGGCAGCCGCAGGAGGAACGAACCCCGGGCCTCGATGGCGTTCGAGACCGCGTGATAGGTGATTCCGTCGCGTTCGAAGGTGGCCTCCTCCCCCGCCCAGAACCCCGCGCAGTAACAGTGAACGTCGTGACCGCGTTCTGAGAGGAGCTCGAGGACGGTCCGAAACCGCCGGTTCGTCTCGGTGTCGCGGTGATGAGCCGTTTCGAACGAGACGAACGCGACGTGCATCTGCTCGCAGAATGCGAGCGGGAGGGTAAAAACCCTCCCTGTTTCGGTCGACCGCGGGGACCGAAGGCACCTCCCCGACAACTCCCGAATCGGCGATCGAACGGACCGAAACGACTACTCCCTCGAGTCCGTACGGCCCAGTCATGAGCGGCTACGACATCGAGCGCTATCTCAACGTCCGCAGCGCCTACGGGGCCTCGTTCGGACCCCACGGGGAACGGCTTTCCTTCCTGATGAACACGACCGGAACCTCGCAGGTCTGGACCCTCGAGGAGCCACGCGGCTGGCCCGAGCAGCGGACCTTCTACGACGAGCAGGTGAGCTTCGCATCGTGGTCGCCCGAGCGGCCGGAACTGATCTTCGGGATGGATGAGGGCGGCAACGAACGGGCACAGCTGTTCCGCCTCGACGCCGAGACGGGCGCGATCGAGAACCTCACGGAGATGCCCGACGCGAAACACCGCTGGGGCGGCTGGAGCCACGACGGCGAGCGCTTCGCCTTCACGTCGAATCGCCGCGACGAGTCCGTCTTCGACGTCTACGTGCAGGGGCGCGACGAGACCGGCGAAGAAGCCGAGCTCGTCTACGAGGGCGACGGCTGGCTCTCGCTGTCGGGCTGGAGCCCCGACGATTCCCGCCTGCTCGTCTCGCAGGCCTACTCCAACTTCGACCAGGATCTGTACGTCCTCGACCTCGAGGCCGACGAACCGGCCCTCGAGCACCTCACGCCTCACGAAGGCGACGTCCGCTACCAGAGCGCGAGCTGGGCACCCGACGGCGAGGGGATCTATCTCGTAACCGACGTGGGGGAGGCGGACACCCTCTATCTGGCCTATCTGGATCTTGACAGCGGCGACGTGGCGACCGTAATCGACGGGGACGGATGGAACGTCGACGGCATCGCGCTGGACGACGACACCGGCCGGTTCGTCTGCTCGCGGAACGTCGAGGGCTACACCGAATTGACCGTCGGGGAGTTCGACACCGACGACCCGACGGCGTTCGAGACCTTTCCGGAGCCCGACCTGCCGGGCGGAATCTCCGGCGGCGTGAGCTTCGACCCCGACGCCGAGCGGTTCGCCCTCTCGACGTCCGGCGATACGGTCAACACGAACGTCTTCGTCGTCGACCTCGAGAGCGGCGACGCGAACCGGTGGACGAACGCGCCCACCGCGGGCATCCCTCGCGAGTCGTTCGGCGGCTCCGAACTCGTCAGCGTCGAGAGCTTCGGCGTTGACGGGCGAAGCCCGTCCGCTCGTGGGACTCCAGAGGAGTCCCACGCTGGACTCGAAGTGCCCGGCTTTCTGTCCCTTCCCGACGACCACGAGGAGGGAGCAACGCCGGTCATCGTCGACATCCACGGCGGTCCCGAGAGCCAGCGCCGCCCCTCGTTCTCGAGCGTCAAGCAGTACTTCCTCGACCGGGGCTACGCCTATTTCGAACCGAACGTCCGGGGCTCGTCGGGCTACGGCTCCGACTACGCCGGCCTCGACGACGTCGAAAACCGGATGGATTCGGTCGCCGACATCCGTGCCTGCGTCGAGTGGCTGCGAGATCACCCGGCCGTCGATCCCGATCGAATCGCCGCCAAGGGCGGCTCCTACGGCGGCTTCATGGTGCTCGCCGCGCTGACCGAGTACCCCGACCTCTGGGCCGCCGGGATCGACGTCGTCGGGATCGCCAACTTCGTCACGTTCCTCGAGAACACGGGCGACTGGCGGCGTGAACTCCGCGAGGCGGAGTACGGCTCGCTCGCCGAGGACCGCGAGTTCCTCGAGGAGATCTCACCGATCAATAACGTCGAACGGATCGAAGCGCCGCTGTTCGTCCTCCACGGCGAGAACGATCCCCGCGTCCCGGTCGGCGAAGCCGAACAGATCGCCGAGAAGGCGGCCGAACAGGGCGTTCCAGTCCGGAAACTGATCTTCGAGGACGAGGGCCACGGCTTCTCGAAGCTCGAGAACCGCATCGAGGCGTACTCCGAGATCGCTGATTTCCTCGACGAACACGTCTGATCGGCGGCTCGCGATCCCGCTCGGCGATCAGTCGATGACGCCGGTCTTCGTCGCCACGTCTCGAGCGGCCCGCTCGTTCATCCCGTCGCCGAGGATCGTGTACCGGTCGCGAATCTCGTGGCAGGTCGTCAGCGCCTCCAGTACGGTCTCGTCGTCGATCCCCAGTTCCGCGGCGGTCGTCGGCGCGTCGATACTCGCGAGGGCGTCGCGGATGTCGCGCCAGATGCCCCGATCGCCGCCGTGGAGGTAGGCGGTCATGATCGAGCCGACGCCGACCTGATGGCCGTGGAGGGCCGCCTCGGGTGCCAGCCGGTCGAGCTGGTGGGAGAAGAGGTGTTCGGCCCCGCTGGCCGGTCGCGAGGAGCCGGCGATGCTCATCGCGACGCCCGAAGACATGAGCGCCTTGGTGACGGTCCAGGCCGACTCCTCGAGCCCCGGGCGGATGAGATCGGCGTTGTCGACGAGGATCTCGGCGGTCATCTCCGAGAGCGCGGCGGCGTACTCGGAGTACTCGACGTCTTTGAGCCGCTGGGCGAGCCGCCAGTCCATCACCGCGGTGTAGTTGGAGATGATGTCGGCGCAGCCGGCGGTCGTCAGCTCCCACGGTGCATCGGCGAGGATCCCGGTGTCCGCGACGACCGCGAGCGGCGGTTCGGCGGCGACGCTGTGGCGGGAATCGCCGTCCGGGACGGAGCCGCGATTGCTGACGATCCCGTCGTGGCTCGCCGCGGTCGGCACCGAGAGAAAGCCCATCTCGAGGTGGTGGCTGGCCAGTTTCGCGATGTCGATGGCCTTCCCGCCGCCGATCCCGACGAGGTAGGAGACCTCCTCGGCTTCGGCGGTCTCGATCACCCGTTCGACGGCGTCGAAGGTCGCTTTCTCGATCGTGACGATCGCGGGATCGATCCCGGCGGCCTCGAAATCGGCCGCGATGGGATCTGCCGCGACTTTTCGGGGCGTCGGACTCGTGACGAACAGCGGCCGCCCCTGGAGGTGGAGATCGTCGACTACGTCGACGACCTCGTCCCGGACGCCGTGGCCGACGACGACGTTTCGCGGAAGGCGGATCCACGTCGACTTCTCGAACATACCCGTTCCCACACACCCCCGGGACATGTGCTTTTCCTCGTCGGCGCGCCGATCGCCGGGAATTCGCGGCGATCGGTCCCGATACGAGGGGCTCGAGCGCCCGCTTCCCGTCGCTACCCACTCGCTTCCGTAACGGCGGATTCGACAGATTATAAAAATTCCAACCCTATCCGGGAGATATGATCGCGACGGTCGCGTTCTGGCTCGCCCTGCTCGTCGCCGGTCACGTCGCGGGCCGACTGTACGGCGCGTACACGGTTCGACGCCACGGTGACGACGGTCATCAGTCGCGCGGGACGTACCGGCTGCTGGGTATCGTCGGCTGTACGGCCATCGTCGGCCTCACACTGTCCGGTCTCGTCGAGACGACCGAGGCGACCCTCTCGACGCTCCATCCGGCACTCTCCGGTGGGCTGGCCGCACCCCTCGCCTGGATACCGACGGGGGCCGGAACGATCGTCGCGGTCCTCGTCGCGTACCTCGGCGTCTTTCCGTACGCCCGCGAGCGCCGCGATCTCGAGATATCGGCCGCGACTGCGGTCGGTCGGCTCGCGAAATACCTCCTCGCGATAGCGGTACTCTGTCTCGGTACGCTCGCCCCGCTCGTCGTCCTTCTCCGCCTGCCCGATCCGAGTCCGTTCCTGATCCCGATCCTCTTTGCCGTCCTCGCCGTCGGCGTCTCCGTCTGGATACAGTACAACGTTCGGCTCTCACAGCGACTCTCCGAGCCGACGGGCGAGCAGCGACGGCGGCTCGAGGCCGCGGCCGACCGGGCGAATCTGACCGCGACGGTCGCCGGCGTGTTTCCGGGCCGCGAAACGGAGACCGCCGGCCTCTACGTCGACGGACCGTTCTGGAATCGGCGAGCGTACGCCACCGACTACGCCGTCGACGTTCTCACGGACGACGAACTGACGGCGCTGTGTGCACGACTGCAAGCGGCGGGCGAACGTCGACTGCCCGAGCGACAGGCCCTCATCCTGGCGCTCCTGTTCGGATCGTTCCTGACCGCGACCGTCTGGCTATCCCTGTGGCTTGCACTCGCGGTTCTCGTCGTTTGCTGGCCGCTCTGTGCGCGATATCTCCGGCGCTACGAGTTCGCCGCCGATCGTCGCGCCGCTCGATCGGTCGGTGTCGACGAACTCGCGGGGGCGTACGAGGCTACCGACGATCTGGCCGACGATCGCGGTCGATTCCACGAACGGTTCGCAGCGAGCCCGTCGACCGCGCGGCGGCTCGAGCGGCTCCGGGAACCGGCGTCCTGATCAGAGCGTTTCGAGAATCCCGAGAACGCGCTCCTCGGCCTTCCGATCGGGACCGGTGTCGTCATCGTCCCGGTCGCTGTCAAGGTGTGCGTCGACCGACCGCCCCATCGCCTCCTCGAGCGGCGTCGACTCCCAGCCCAGCGCGGCGAGTTTCCCGGTCGAGAGGACGTGTGGATACGTCCGGTAGAGCGGGTAGTCGTCGAGTTCGATCTCGCCGGCCGCGAGTTCGCGCGGGCCGGCGTGAACGAGATCGACGTCGGTGTCGAGACGGTCCGCGATCAACTCGACCATCTCCTCGAGCGTGACGAGCCGCCGATCGCCGACGTTGTAGGCCTCGCCGGCCGTCCCCCCTTCGGCGACGATCCGCAGGGCGCTGGCGACGTCCTCGACGTAGACGCGGTGTCGGAGGTTCGTCCCGTCGCCGGGGATCACGACGCGGTCGAAGCGGTTCACCCGGTCGATCCACCAGTCCAGCCGCTCGGTGTAATCGTGCGGGCCGTAGACGATGGGCGGTCGAACCGCCATGGCGCGGATCCCGTCCTCGGCCGCTGCGAACACTGCCCGGTCGCCCTCTGCCTTTCGGTTGCCGTAGGTCTCGAAGGAGTCGTCGGTCGCTTGATCGGCCGTACAGGAATTGAGCGGCGTCTCGTCTTCGCGCTTCGGGATTACTTCGCGACCGTAGGCCGCCCCGCTCGAGACGTAGACGTAGGCCTCGCAGTCCGCGAAGATGCGGGTGGCGGCGCGGACGTCCTTGGGGTGGTAGGCGACGCAGTCGAAGACGGCGTCGGGATCGGCGGTCGTCGCCGCCGCCTCGAGCGCGGTATCGTTCGTGCGATCGCCCTCGATGTGGTCGACCCGGTCGTCGTCCGCGAACGGGTTCTCGCGATTGCCGCGTGTGAAGATCGTCACGTCGTATGCGTGGTCCAGCAGGTCGTCGACGAGGTGGCGGCCGATGAAGCGAGTGCCGCCGAGAACGAGTGTATTGTCCATGTTCGACCGTCGCGCCTGCGGGGCAAAACGCTGGCGGACGGACCGGTTTCACCCGGTGACGAACGGCCGAGAACGCGGTCCTGCTGCCGATCACGAGGAGGACGAGTTAAACGGACTGGGGCCGATCGCCGACGAGCACCGATCGAAATCACCCTCGTTTTACCGCCGCTGTCCCGACTGTGCCGCATGACCGGGACGTACGTCCTCGTGATCGAGGTGACGGAGGCGACGACTATCGAGGTCGGTGCGCTCGGAGACCGGAATTTCACCCCTGGCACGTACGCCTACGTCGGGAGCGCGTTCGGTCCCGGCGGCTTCGCCCGCATCGATCGCCACCGCGAACTCGCCGCCGGCGACCGCGAGACCCGTCACTGGCACGTCGACTACCTGCTCGGAGATCCGGCGGCCCGACTCGAGACCGCGATCACGTTCCCCGACGCCGACCGGGAGTGTGAACTCGCGGGATCGCTTCCCGGAACGCCGGTTCCCGACTTCGGGGCGTCGAACTGTGACTGCGGCTCGCACCTCCTCGCGGTCTCGACCGATGACTCCGTTCTCGATGCGGCGGTCGATACGGGCGGCATCGTCGACGGATAGCGCCCGACGTTCGCCCCCGAGTTATTAGGGATGCCTGTGAAACGGTATCCATGGCCAATTCAGGTTCCGACGGCGAGTCAGCGACCGATCCCGAGCCCGAACTCAGCGACGACGCGATGGCGCGGTTCTCCGTGCCGGCGTTCGACGATCTCCCGGAAGACCTCCAGGATCGTATCGAAGAAGAGACCGACCGCGCCGGATTCACGCCGAACGTGTTCTCGGCGTTCGCGTACAAACCCTCGCACTTCCGGGCGTTCTTCCAGTATCACGACGCGCTCGTCGAAGACACGGCCCTCGAGCGCGAGGAGATCGAGATGATAATCGTCGCCGTCTCGGGCGTGAACCACTGCTACTACTGCAACGTCGCCCACGGGGCGCTCGTTCGGATCTACGCCGAGGACCCGACGCTGGCCGATCAGCTGATCGCGAACTACCGGACAGCCGACATCAGCGAGGCCCATCGAACGATGCTCGACGTCGCGGTCACGCTCACCGAACGGCCGACCGAGGTCGAACCGGCGGACCTCGAGGCGTTGCGCGACGCCGGCTTCAGCGAGGAAGCGATCTGGGACATCGCGGCCGTCACGGCCTACTACAACATGAGCAATCGCATGGCCACGTTCGCCGAGATGCGGCCCAACGACGAGTTCCACACGCTCGGTCGCGAGTGACCGGCGAGTCCTGCCTCGCTCTCCGCCGTTTCTGACGCCGGTAGTCGTTCGGGTCGCGACCGTTTTCGCTATCGAACGTCGAAACGGCCTCGAGAAACGAATTCCGATCGCGACCGCTCGAGAGGAACGGCCGTCAGTCGTCGCTCGCCGCGAAGCTGGCCGATTCGGCCTCGGCCGCCACGTCGGGCGCACCGGGTAGTTCGTTGCGCACGTCGTCGCTCCCTTGCTCGGTGATCGCCTCGTAGTAGGCCTCGGGCATGACTTTCACGAAGGCCTCGAGCGCGCGCTCCCAGTTGTCGAGCAGCAGTTGCCCGCGCTCGGAGCCGGTGTAGGCGACGTGATTCTCGACGAGTCGGCGCAGCATCCGTTCGTCTTTCTCCTCGAGCTCGTCGTGGAGCGAGACCATGCCGGTGTTGGCCCTGGCCTCGAACTCGTCGTCGGGGTCGTAGACGTAGGCGACGCCGCCGGACATGCCGGCCGCGAAGTTCGTGCCCGTCTCGCCCAGCACGGCGACGACGCCGCCGGTCATGTACTCGCAGCCGTGGTCGCCGACGCCTTCGACGACGGCCTTGGCACCGGAGTTGCGGACGGCGAAGCGCTCGCCGGCGACGCCGTTGACGTACATCTGGCCGTCGGTCGCACCGTAGAGCGCGACGTTGCCGATCGAGACGTTCTCGGTCGGGTCGTAGGCGGCGGTCTCGGGCGTCCGGATCGTGAGCTTCCCGCCCGAGAGGCCCTTGCCGACGTAGTCGTTGGCGCTGCCGTCGAGGTGCATCGAGACGCCGCTGGCGAGGAACGCGCCGAAGCTCTGGCCGGCGGTCCCCTCCGCGTCGATGCTGATCGTGTCCTCGGGCAGCCCGGGTTCGCCGTAGCGGCTGGTGATGCGGTTCGAAAGCATCGCGCCGACGGTTCGGTCGACGTTCGTCACGTCCGTCTCGAGCGAGACGGGATCCTGATCCTCGATGGCGTCGGCCGCGGCCTCGATGAGGTCGCGGTCGAGCTGGTCCTCGAGTTCGTGGTCCTGCTCGCGGATCTTGCGGCGGACGTCGCTGCCGGGGTCGGCCAGCACTTCGGAGAGGTCGACCTTCCGGGCTTTCGGATGGTCGACGTCGGTGCGCTGCTCGAGGACGTCGACCTGCCCGATCATCTCGTCGACGGTCTCGAAGCCGAGTTCGGCCATGATCTCGCGCAGCTCCTGGGCGATGAACGTCATGTAGTTGATGACGTGTTCGGGCTCGCCGGGGAACCGCTTGCGCAGGTCCTCGCGCTGGGTGGCGACGCCGACCGGGCAGGTGTTCTTGTGACACTGCCGGGCCATCACGCAGCCGCCGGTGACGAGCGAGGCGGTCCCGAAGATGTACTCCTCGGCACCGAGCAGGGCGGCGACGGCGACGTCGCGCCCGGTCTTCATCCCGCCGTCGGTTGAGACGCGGATGCGGTCGCGGAGGCCGGTTTCGCAGAGCATCTGGTTGGCCTCGGCGAGGCCGAGCTCCCAGGGGAGGCCCGCGCTCTTGATCGAGGTGCGCGGCGAGGCCCCGGTGCCGCCGTCGTGGCCCGAGATGTGGACCACGTCGGCGTTTGCCTTCGCGACGCCGGCGGCGACCGTGCCGATGCCGGCTTCGGAGACGAGCTTGACGTTGATGTCTGCCTCCTCGTTGGCCGCCTTCAGATCGAAGATCAGCTGCTTGAGGTCCTCGATCGAGTAGATGTCGTGCAGCGGCGGCGGCGAGATCAGTCCCACGCCGGGCGTGGACTTGCGCACGTGGGCGATCATCTCGTTGACCTTCGAGCCCGGAAGGTGGCCGCCTTCGCCGGGCTTGGAGCCCTGGGCCATCTTGATCTGGAGTTCGTCGGCGTTCGAGAGGTACGTCGAGGTGACGCCGAAGCGGCCCGACGCCACCTGCTTGACGTTACACTCGCGTTCGGTGTCGAACCGTTCCGGCGGTTCGCCGCCCTCGCCCGAGTTACTCTTGCCGCCCAACCGGTTCATTGCGATCGAGTTGTTCTCGTGGGCTTCCGGCGAGAGCGAGCCGAGGCTCATCGCTGCCGTCGAAAACCGCTGGACGATGTCTTTGATCGGCTCGACCTCATCGATCGGGACCGGATCGCGGTCCGAGTCGAACTCGAGCAGGCCCCGAAGCGTCTGGAGGTTCTGCTGTTGGTCGTTGATTTTCTCCGCGAACTCGCCGTAGCGCTCGTAGTCGTTCGAGCGGACGGCCTGCTGGAGCGCGCCGACGGTGTCGGGGTTCCACTGGTGGTGGATCCCGTCCGAGCGGTGTTCGAACTCGCCGTGACGGTCGAGGTCCGATTCCACGTCGTCGCCGTCGAAGGCGGTCGCGTGGCGTTCCCGGAGGTCCTCCTCGATCTCCGCGAGGCCGATCCCCTCGGTGCGGTTCTCGGTCCCCTCGAAGTATTCCTCGACGAGATCCGACTCGAGGCCGACGGCCTCGAAGATCTGGGCGCCCTGGTAGCTCTCGACGGTCGAGATGCCCATCTTGGCCATGATCTTCAGGAGGCCGTCCTCGACCGCGCCGACGTAGGCGTCGATCGCGACCTCGGTGTCGGCGCCGTCGGGGCCGGCGGTGATGTCCTCGATCGTCTGGTAGGCGAGGTACGGGTTGACCGCGCCGGCGCCGTAGCCGACCAGCGTCGCGAAGTGGTGGACGGTCCGCGGATCGGCGGACTCGACGACGAGCCCGACGTGGTTTCGCAGCCCATTGCGAACGAGGTGATGGTGGACGGCGCCGGTCGCCAGCAGGCTCGGGATCGCGACCCGGTCCTCGTCGACGCTCCGGTCCGAGAGGACGATGACGTCGTGGTCGCCGTCCTCGATCGCCTCGACGACGTCCTCGCGGACGCGTTCGATCGCGGCCCGGAGGTCCGTCCCGAGCTCCTCGCTCTCGGGCTCGTAGGTGATGTCGATCGTCGCGGTCGTGATACCGTTGGCCGAGCAGTCGCGGACCGACTCGAGTTCGGCGTCGGTCAGGATCGGCGAGTCGAGCACGAGCTGGCGAGCGTGTTCGGGCGACTCGTCGAGCAGGTTGCGCTGGAAGCCCAGCCGGCTCTCCATCGAAGTCACCAGTTCCTCGCGGATGTAGTCCAGCGGCGGGTTGGTGACCTGTGCGAACAGCTGTTTGAAGTAGGAGAACAGCGGTCGGTTGAAATCGGTGAGGACCGACAGCGGCGTGTCGTCGCCCATCGAGCCGACGGGGTCTTTCCCCTTCTGGGTCATCGGCTCGATCAGGTTCTCGAGTTCGTCGTGGGTGTAGCCGAAGGTGGCCTGATAGTCGCGCAGACCGTCGACCGCCCGCCGGGGCGTGCGGTCGTTCGTCGTCTGAATGTCGTCGAGGTGAACCTGTTCCCGTGCGACCCACTCGCCGTAGCGGTCGTCGGTGAGGTCGTCGAAGACTTCCTCGTCGGGAATGACCCGCCCCTCGTTGGGGTCGGCGAGGAACAGCTGGCCGGGCTGGAGGCGGCCGCGCTCGTCGATGTCTTCGGGGTCGGTCTCGAGCGCGCCGGCCTCGCTGGCCATGATCAGGCGGTTGTCCGTCGTCACGTCGTATCGGCAGGGGCGGAGACCGTTGCGGTCCAGCACTGCGCCGACGCGTTCGCCGTCCGTCGCCGCGACGAGCGCGGGGCCGTCCCACGGCTCGACGAGCGAGGCGTGGAAGTCGTACCAGTCCTTGCGGTCCGCGTCCATCGCGTCGTCGCCGCGCCAGGCCTCGGGAACGAGCATCCGCAGCGCGTGCTCGAGGTCGCGCCCGTCCTGCATGAGGAGTTCGAGCGCGTTATCGACGCTCGCCGTGTCCGATTGGTCTGGGTCGTCGATGATCGGCTTGACCGCCTCGAGGTCCTCCAGGACCTCGCTCTCGATGTCCGTCTCGCGGGCACGCATCCAGTTGATGTTGCCCTGGATGGTGTTGAACTCGCCGTTGTGGATGATGTTCCGGTAGGGATGGGCGAGGTGCCAGGCGCCGAGCGTGTTCGTCGAGAAGCGCTCGTGGACCATCACGAACGTCGATTCCATGCGCTCGTCGGTGAGATCGGGGTAGTACGCGGGGACCTGAACGCCCTTCAGCAGCCCCTTGTAGACGACCGTCTTCGAGTCGAGAGAGACGACGTAGAAGCGCTCTCTGTTCTCGATATCGGCGTTCTCGACGGCGTTCTCGAGGGCGCGTCGAGCGACGTAGAGGCGACGGTCGAAGTCGTCGCCGGAAATATCGTCGTCGGGCGCGACGACGACCTGGTAGACGTCGGGTTCGGAATCGACGGCGGTCTTCCCGAGGTCGTCGTTGTTCGTCGGAACGTCCCGCCACTCGAGGACGTCGAGGTCGTAGGTGTCGAACGTCTCCTCGGCCAGCGAGACGAGTTCTTCGCGCGCCTCGGGATCCTGTGGAAGAAAGAGCGAGCCGACGGCATAGGTTTCGGGGAGATCGGTCTCGAGAACGCTCTCGAAGAACGAGTCGGGCGTCTGCAGCATGATTCCGGCACCGTCGCCGGTGTTCTTTTCGGCTCCGGTCGTCCCGCGGTGTTCGAGGTTCCGCAGCAGTTCGAGTCCGTCGGCGACGATGTCGTGCCCTCCCACCCCATCGAGGTCCATGACGACACCGACACCACAGTTAGACCGCGCGTCCCCGGGGTCGGCGAGCCCCTCGGTCCGCTCGGTTGATGACGCTATATGTGGCTGTGACATACACGCACCTAGCCGGAACCAGTATAAGAGGCTAATCCATTATGACTAAGCGTATTATTAACACATATATACCAATATAAGGTATATTGAAAACCCTTAATCACGATTGTCTCAGCGGAAGAGATGTCGCTGGTCTCAATCGGGACCCGTCTCGGAGAAAGACGTCCGTCACTGCTACACGTCGAACCCCGTCCGGAAAGGGGAACTTCCCGGTAGCGGGGAAATGTCAGAGGCACGTAGTGTTCACCCACCAGAGTGAACACCACATGGTTCTAATGCGTTCCCACAGGTAAACAATCTCGGGCTAAACGATTAGGGTTGTGTGAAACGGTCACCCGAGATCGATCGGTCGAGACCGGTCGGTCCGGGGGGATTAGTTGATATTTCACTCGGTTCGAAAAAATCGACGGCTCGATCGGATCGCCGTCCTCCGTCTCGCGTGTCCAGGGCGTTCGTCTCTGACTTCTCGTATCGCCCTGCTGTGTTCTATTTCCGACATCGAACAATGCGTGACCAACTGATTCCACCGTCATATGGCGATTTACGAGTGCCCTACGATCCGAAGTACTCCGAACTCGAGTCCCGCGAGCAACAGAGTGCCGACGAGAATGACGGGGAGGACGAGGCCGAAGTGAATGATGAGACTGTTACTCTCGTGGCTGACAGTGAACATCGCCCAGAAGACGTTGTACGTGACGGCGAAGAGCCCGAGCGTTGGACTGACCGACAGCTCACGGACGAACAACCACAGTGCCGGTAGTGTCATTCCGGCCAACAGTAGCCAAAATACGACGAGTGTCGCGACGAACAGCAGACCATCGAGCGGACCGGCGAACGCGGACATCAGATCGTTCACATCGGGATCGACAAGCAGCTGTCGTTCGATCCATATCAAAAGAAACAGCGTACCCATGAAGAGACAGCCAGCGAGAACCGTTCGTCTGGACTCGATCAATCGCGATCGGAAATAGTAGCCGAGGCCCGCTACGAGAATCCCGACGATGCCAGCTATCTCGAGGACCGTTTGGACGTCGGAAAACAGCGCTGATGACGCTTCCATATGTATAGCTGACAAGATATAGGAGAACAACGGAACCCTTTTGATTCATCCGTTCGACCGGATGCAATCGATCGGCCGCGTCGCAAAATCGTTTAGTTCGGGAGAGGCTCAGTACGACTTCGCGAAGTACGCGATCTCGTCGGCGGGATCGCCACAGACGCCGCACTCGTCGTGCTCAGGTTCGGGAACCTCGCCGGCCGTCGAGCCGCCCTCGTCGGCCAGCGGCTGCATGACGATCTCGGCGGCGATCTTTTCCTTGATGACCTCCTCGCAGGCCTCGTCGCCGCACCACGGCGTCTTCACGTAGCCGCCGTGCTTGCCGATCGTCCCGAGGATCTCCTCCGGACTGTGGGCTTCGCGGACGTTGTCCTCGAGGGTCTCCTCGGCCGCCTCGTAGAGCTTGTCGAAGATGTCGTCCAGGTGCTCGTCGACCGCGTCGACGATCTCGTCGCGGTCCTCGACGGATTCGGCGTTGTCCGGCCGGTGGACCAGCGTGACCTCCTCGTCGTCGACCTCGTGGGGACCGATCTCGAGTCGCAGCGGCACCCCGTTGAGCTCGTGTTCGTTGAACTTGAAGCCGGGATTGCGCCCGTCGCGGTCGTCGAGTTCGACGCGGACGCCGGCGTCCTCGAGATCCTCGGCGATCTCCTCGGCGTACTCGAGGACGTCGTCTTTGGTATCCTCCTGCCAGATGGGGACGATCGCGACCTGCGTGGGTGCGACCGTCGGCGGGAGCACGAGTCCCTGATCGTCGGAGTGGGTCATGACGAGCGCGCCGATCGCACGCCAGGAGAGGCCCCACGAGGTGGTGTAGGCCGTTTGTTCTTCCTCGTCCTCGTCGGCGAAGGTGATGTCGAACGCCTCGGCGAAGCTCTGCCCGAGGTTGTGGCTGGTTCCTCCCTGTACGGACTTGCCGTCGGGCATCAGCGCCTCGACCGTCGTCGTGGTGTCGGCACCGGGGAACTTGTCGTGTTCGGGCTTCTTGCCGCGGAGGACCGGAATCGCCAGCACGTCCTCGTAGACGCGCTCGTACTGGCCGAGACGGGTCCAGACCTCCTCCCACGCGCCCTCGTTACTCGCGTGGGCGGTGTGGCCTTCCTGCCACAGGAACTCCTTCGTCCGGAAGAACGGCTTGGTCTCCGTCGCTTCCCAGCGGACGACCGAACACCACTGGTTGAGCCGCATCGGCAGGTCGCGGTGACTTCGCGTCCAGTCGGCCATGAACGGCGCGATGATCGACTCGCTCGTCGGGCGGACGGCCAGCCGTTCCTCGAGTTCGTCGTGACCGCCCTGGGTCACCCACGCGACCTCCGGATCGAACCCTTCGACGATGTCTTTCTCCCGCTCGAGGTAGCTCTCGGGGATGAACATCGGGAAGTAGACGTTGTCGACGCCGGTTTCCTTGAACCAGCCGTCGAGGGCGTCCTGAATGGCCTCCCAGAGGGCGTAGCCGCGCGGTTTCGTGACGATGAACCCGCCCATCGGGGCGTAGTCAGCGAGATCCGCCTTCTGGACGACTTCGGCGTACCACTCGCCGGGTTTGTGCGATTTCGACTCGGTGATCCCGAGTTCTTGACTCTCGTCGCTCATTGTGTCGACATGCAGGCAGCGCGGGCTTAAAGGGCACGAAGGACGGCCGGCTCTCGTGATACTCGAGAACGACACTCGTCCGGCCGTTCGAACGGCTATCAGCGAGTCTCGAGACCGAATCGGGAACTACTGTCGGCGGCGCTCGCTACTTATTCGCGGATTCTCCGCGAGTAAATTTGAAACGTTTGTCTGGTTTTCTCCGGTTTTCACACCTTTATACGGCTGAGCCATTTATATACGGCCGATATGAAAGCAATCGAAGTTCAGGCCTACGGCGGGAGCGACGAGCTATCCGTCGTCGACGTCCCGACGCCGGAGCCAGACGCCGGCGAAGTCCGAATCGACATCGAAGCGGCCGGAATCAACTTCGCGGACATCATGCAGCGCGAGGGCCAGTACCCGGGCGGCCCCGAAGCGCCCTACGTCCCCGGCATGGAAGCCGCGGGAACGGTCGAAGCGGTCGGTGACGGCGTCGAGGACTTCTCGGAGGGCGACCGCGTCGTCGCGATGCTCGACGGCGGCGGCTACGCGGAGTACGTCACCGCCGACGCCGAGATGCTCTTCCCGATTCCCGACGCGATGAGCTTCGAGGAGGCCGCCGGCTTCCCCGTCCAGTTCCTCACCGCCCACGCCTGCCTCTTCGAGTGGGGCGGCCTCGAGGACGACGAGTCCGTCCTGATCCAGGCCGCGGCCGGCGGGGTCGGCACCGCCGCCGTCCAGCTGGCGTCGAACGCCGGCGCGGAGGTCTTCGGCACCGCGAGCACGGGAGAGAAGCTCGACCTCGCGGCCGAGCTGGGCTGTGACCACCCGATCAACTACACCGAGACGGACTTCCGAGAGACGGTCGACGAGGAAACCGACGGCCAAGGTGTCGACCTCGTCCTCGAGAGCGTCGGCGACGACGTCTTCGATCGCAGCCTCGACGCGATGGCCCACTTCGGCCGCATGGTGACCTACGGCGTCGCCAGCGGCGTCCCCGCCGAGGTCAGCAACCGGCGGCTGCTCTTCGAGAACAAGACGATCAAAGGGTTCCACCTCGGGCAGGCCGCCTTCCGAGCACCGAACAAAGTCATGAAGGCCATCCCCGAACTGACCGAGGGCTTCGCGAGCGGCGAACTGGAGATCATCCTCGGGCAGTCGTTCGACCTCGAGGACGCGGCCGAGGCCCACCAGTACATCGAGGATCGGAAAAGCTCCGGGAAGATCGTCCTGAAGCCCTGAAACAGGTTTAAATTCTTTTTCCATCCGTCCAGCTTGCACTCTCCCACGAGACTGTCCACCGTCCACAACGTTTGTATACAATGCAAACTATGCATACATATGGGCACGATTTCGGCTCGCGTTCCGGACGATCTCGAGGAGGACCTCGAGGCCTATCTCGAATCAGAACGGTTGGACCGGAGTACCGGTGTTCGAAAACTCCTTGCAGAGGGACTCGATACGTGGCGTCGTGATCAAGCACTGGAGAGGCTCGAGGCAGGAGAAATCACGTTCTCGCGGGCGGCCGAACTCGCCGATATGTCCGTCTGGGAGTTTTCGCAGTTGGCGCGCGAGCGAGACATTACATGGGTCGACGATGAGGGGCTAGAATCGGACCTCCAGGATCTCTAATGTGGGTGTTCGACGCAACGCCACTGATCTATCTCGCGAAGGCGGAACGTCTCTCACATCTATCGGCACTCGAAGAACCGCGACTCGTCCCCCAACGCGTCTACGACGAGGTTGTTACCGACGGACTCGAGGAAACGTATCCTGACGCTCGGCGAATTCAACGGCACATCGAGGACGGCTTATTCGAGGTAGATCAAATAGAGCCGACTCCGCTCTTCGAACGCCTCGAGACGAATCAGGCGCTGAGCGATGCTGACCGGGCAGTGATCGCACTCGCTGCGGATCGTGATGCGGTCGCAGTGATGGACGAACAACACGGCCGTGCCGTCGCCCAGGCGGAAGCCGTTTCGACGCGCGGAACGGCCTTTTTAATTCTGTCACTGGTCAAAGACGGCTACATTTCCACTTCGGAGGCTCGAACGACGCTCGAAACGATGTTGGATAAGGGATGGTACTGCTCACCGGATCTCTACGCAAAGATTCTCGAAAAATTGGATACTATTCGTTCCGAGTAGCGATTTACGTTGCGGATTTCTCGTCAGGATCGGTCTCGAGCGGGGCCCCCCACTCGAGGTCGTGATCGACGAAATCCGCTTCGTCGAGCGGCTCCCCGCCCTCGAATCGGAACTCGCCGACCGCGGTGTTCCCCTCGAGGACCCCCGGCAGCCACAGCCGGTCGTCCTCCCACATCTGGTCGTAGGGAACGTCCTCGACCGAGACCCACTCGGGGTGGGCTTCCTCGGAGGACGTCGGCTCGCCGGTAAACGACCGGGTCCGGTACACGTGACAGAACGTGTGCGTCTCGCCGTCGAGGCGGAACGTGAGTTCGCCCGCTTTCTCGAGGTTCCGGACCTCGAGGCCGACCTCCTCGCGGGTTTCGCGGACGGCGCATTCGCGCGGCGTCTCGCCGGGTTCGCACTTGCCGCCGGGGCCGTTGTACCAGCCCTCGCCGAGTCCGCGGCGTTTCTCGATGAGGAGGACCTCGCCATCGGATTCGTTGGTAGTCGTGGGGTCATCATCACCCCGAAGCGGGAAACACAGCGTCGCTTCGATCATATTCAGCAGTTCGTTTGGAGGACAAAAAACGTGGGTTATTGCTCGAATCGAACGGATCTATCTAGTATGCGAGCGTTGGTCTCGAAAGAGCGACCTCAGGGAGCCACAGATTAGGTCATACATTCCGATTGGACTGAGCAGTACGGGGGAGCGACGTATCGCTACTGATTGAGCAGCCGACACGCGGTAGCGAACCGCGGCCCGAAGCCGTGCGAGGTCGTCACGAGTACAACGAGCGACGGCTCGGAAGACGCACAGCGTCTTCCGGAGGATAAGCGATCGAAGTGAGCGAATCGGCTGGAGAGGGTGTGGTAATTCCATACAGCCAGGACAGCAGGCTTGTAAAACCATCATATTATTATAATTACCACATGAGAATGAGACAGCTGGATATGACTCAAAAGAGACGGAGACAACGCGTTCTGCTATCGTGGCAACAGGGAATCGCCACGCCCTCCCCAGCCGATTCGCTCGTTCCCGTCGGTCACTCGCTCATCCCTCGCACGGCTTCGGCGGCCGACCTCACTATCGTTCGGTCGCCCGACAGCGCGCGCCACCGCAGCGTTCGCCCAGAAACAGCGTGTCACCCGTCGGCGTTCGAAAAGACGAACTCGCGAACCAGTTTCCCGGCCAGCGCGGCCGCCTGCCCGTCGTCGCGGTCGTTGACTTCGACTACGTCGAACCCGCCTGCGTACGGTGCGACTGCGCGGACCACGTCGCGGAGTTCCCGGGGCTCGAGGCCGAACGGCTCCTTCGTTCCGGTCCCCGGCGCGTAGCCGGGATCCGCGGCATCGACGTCGACGCTCAGGTAGACATCGCGGTCCGCGAGTCGGTCGCCGGGCGTCCACTCGCTCACCGCCTCGGGCGGGACGACGGTCACGTCGTCGGCGGCCGCTCGCTCCCACTCGGCTTCGCTGCCGGTGCGGGCGCCGAGGACGATCGCCTCTTCGACGGCGTCGACGTCCTCGAGGATCCGGCGAGTGACGGCGGCGTGGGACAGCCGTTCGCCGTCGTAGGCGTCGTACAGATCGAGGTGGGCGTCGAGACAGACGAAGACCTCGGGTTCGACCGCCCGGACGCCCGCGAGGGAGACGGTGTGTTCGCCCCCCAACGTGAGCGGGACGGCATCGTTCCAGACGGCTTCCCGCAGGGTGCTCGTGAGGTACTCGAGGTAGGCCTCGACGTCGGGCCACGCGCGGACGTCGCCCCGATCGACGACGCCGAGCGTCGAGAAGTGCTGGTCCGTCCGGTGGTCGTAATCGTCGAACGGTTCGGCAAAAGAACGGATCCGCGCGGGACCGAATCGGGTCCCCGGCTGAAAGGTCGTCGTGGCGTCCAGGGGCGCACCGACGACCACGAAGTTCGCGCCTCCACGGTCGGGCTCGCGCCCTCGCGTGTCGGTGTCGCCTCCACGGTCGGGCTCGCATCCTCCCGCGTCGGTCCCCTCGCGTCCGTCGGTCGCCCCGGGAAACATCAGACGATCTTTCGCTGGTCTTCCATCTCGAGGTACTCGATGTTCTCGTCGGGGGAGACGTCTTTGTCCTCGGGAACGCGCATCGTGATCGTTTCGTAGGTCTCGAGGTCCATGACCTGCATGTCGTCGCCGTCGACGGAGACGACCTGGCCCTGTTTGCGCTCGATGATCGGGACCCAGATCTTCGCGTCGACCGGCTGGGAGAGGGACCGTTTCCGGCCGTCGAAGACGCCCTCGGCCTCGACGCGGGCCTTCGCGCTGCCGTGTTTGCCCGGCTTCGCCGTCGAGTAGGAGTTGATCTTACACGGCGTGTCGTCGATCATTACGTAGCTTCCTTCCTGGAGCTCGCGAACTTCGGTCTGCTGTTTCGCCATGTCCCGGGGTAATCAATCGACGTGCATAAACCGTTTGGAATGCGCGCTCCGGCGAGTTCAGGCCGATTGCGGGTTCGCTCGGCCGGCGTCGCGGAGAGATCGGTAGTTACCCGTCGATCGGTGGCCGGATCGTCACCCGAGCGCAAGCGGTCCCGGACGGACGGATCACGGCGGTGAGGCATGCCGTCACCGTGTTATCGATGCTGACCGGACCCGTCGGGGATGGTCTCAGTGCTCAGTCCATCGAGTCGGGAGCCGTTCCAGTCGTCGAGGGTCGCCTCGACCGCCTCGGCCTCGTCGACGAGGCGGTCGGTGGTGATCTGTTCCTCGTGACGGACGGCCTCGCGGCCGACCCGGCCCGCGAGGTGACGAACGTCCCGAATGCTGAACCCCTCCGTCGCGTCGGCCACCGCATCGAGATCGACGTCTTCCGCGACGATCCCGTCCGGGAGCGCGTCGGCCAGGATCGCAGCGCGGGTCCTGCCGTCCGGCGGCGGAACCTCGATCCGCTCGTCGAAGGTCCCCGCGTGGAGCACGTCGACGTTCACCCGCTCGACCGCCCGCGCGGTCCCGATGACGAGCACGTCGTCCTCGAGCGTCGGCAGGAGCGTCGCCAGCCGCGTGGCGACGCGTCGGATCGCTCTCGACCCGCCCGACGCGGGTGCGAGTTCGTCGAGATCGTCCAGAATCAGCACGCTCGGTGCGATCGAACGCGCGTCTTCGATGATCTCCGCGACGCGGTCGGCCGGGTCGTCGACGCCCTCCCGGCGGAACCGATCCGGACTGATCTCGACGATCGGCCGATCGAGTTCCGCGGCGATGGACCGGGCGAGCGTCGTCTTCCCCGCGTCCGGCGGACCGTACAGTAACGCACCGTCGACGGGCGCGATGCCGTAGCGTTCGTACCCGTCGGCGTTGTGAATCGGATCGAAGAGCCGCCGCTCGATCGCGGCCGTGAGATCGTCCATCCCCGGCAGGTCGTCGAAAGAGACCGGGTCCTCGGTCGACGACCGGCCGAGATCCTCGTCGAACCGATCTTCGTAGCGGTCGAGCCAGCCCGGAATACTGGTGTCGATCTCGTCGACCGCCTGCCGGAGATGCGACTGCCTGACCGACGTCTCGGCGGCGATGGCGTGGCGGATCGCGACGTCGGCGAGCATCGTCACGTCGCTCGAGGCGTAGCCGGCGGTCGCGTCCGCGATCGCCTCGAGGCTCACGTTGTCGGCGACCGGCGCGTCGGCCAGCTCGAGTCGGAGGATCTCCAGGCGGGCCTGCCGGTCCGGCGGCGGCACCTCGACCCGCTCGTCGAACCGGCCCGACCGCAGGATGGCGTCGTCGACGTCGTCGAGGTAGTTCGTCGCCGCGAAGACGACGATCTCCGAGTCGTCCTGACTCTCGAGTTCGGTCAGGAGCTGGTTGACCATCTGCTGTTCGCTCGTGGCCATTCGGCCCGATCGATCGCTGGCGATCGCGTCGATCTCGTCGATGAACACCAGACAGGGCTCGTTCTCGCGAGCGGCGTCGAACACTTCTGCGACGTTGTCGGCGGCCTCGCCGATGTACTTGCTCGTGATGTCGGCGGGCGTGACCTCGATGTAATTGTAGTCGGTTTCGGCCGCGACCGCGCTCGCGACGAACGTCTTCCCGCAGCCGGGCGGCCCGTGAAACAGGACGCCGTTGACCGCACCGATTCCGTAGCGGTCGTAGACGTCACGGCGAGTCAGCGGGTCGATCACCCGATCGCGTAACGTGTCCGTGAGGTCGTCCATCCCGCCGACGTCCGAGAAGTCGTGTCCCGGCGGGTCCGTATTGAGGTCGTCCGCGTCGAGGGCAGTGTCGTCGCCCTCCCCCTCGCTTCCCCCCGATTCGTTCCCGGCTCCGTCGCCCGGGGACTGGCTGCGAACGCCCGCGATACCGCTCCGATTCCCGACGAACAGCCAGGCCAGCGTCGCCGTCGGCGGTGCGAACGCGAGCGCGAGATCGCCGGTCGCGACGACGCCGACGACGCCGACGACGTACGCCGAGCCGAGCAACAGACGATCGATCTGGGTGGTCGCCACCCAGGATACCGTTCGGAGAACGACCGCGAGCGTCCCGAAAGCGAGTACGACGGCCAGAAGCGCGTCCGGTCCCGGAACGACCCCGCTCCACCCTCCAGTCTGTGCGACAGTCAGTAATGCAACCATTACACAGCACGTGATACGAATCCGACAAAACGATTCTGGTCTCGGTCGCGATCCCGACTCCCGTTACGACCACCGAAACCCGTCCCGCGCGGCCGGCGGCTCGAGCGGGCTCTCCGGCAGCCCGCCCCCGACCGCGGGATCGTTGTAGGCCCGCGGTGCGACGTCGTTCGGGCCGTCGGGATAGCACAGCGACGCCAGCAGCTGGATCTGCCCGCGCCCGACGCCGAGTTCGAACTGGCCGCCGCCGTACAGGCGGATGTCACGCTCGTCGCAGTAGGCGAGCGTCTCGAGAAGGGACTCGAGCGAGCCGAACCGCGAGGGTTTGATATTGAGCCAATCGGGCTCCCACGGCAGCGTCTCGACGTCCGCGACCCCGTGGATCGGGGCGTCCCAGGAGACGCGGGACCGAACGGCCGGATCGTCGAACAGCGGCCGCGTCTCGTCGGTCAGCGCCGGATCCTCGACGACGGCTTCGGGAAACGCCCCGAGGACCCGTTCGTAGAGCGCCGGATCCGCCGGCACGTCGACGTCCGTGCCCTCGTACTGCCCTTTCAGATCGAGGATTCGGACCGTCTCCGCCCCCACTGTATCGTCGATAGCTGCGACGAGATCGTCGTCCCACGCCGGGATCGGGTCGAGCTTGAACTCGAGGTCGGAGACCGTTCCGCGAAGGGACTCGAGCCGGTCGGTCGTCGGCGGCTCGCCGAGCCGGGTGCTGGCGACGAACCGGACGGGGTCGGCGGATCGACCGAGTGCGCTCCCGAGATCGGTGGCGGACTGCCGGAGCGCCAGGTCCAGCGCGGCGCTCTCGAGGCCCCAGCGGCGATAATTTCGAAAGACCTCGCGCTCCGGGGGCTTCGACGGGAAGCAATCGACCGACTCGAGGTTGGCCGAGAACGAGTCAATCGTGTACTCGCCGGTGAGATCCGGAAGGCCCGACTCGACAAGCGCATCGTGATCGGCGGCCTCGTAGGTGACGTCCTCGCCGCGGCCGACGACCCGCTCGCCGTCCGGACCGGGACCGGACAGCGCGAACTCGGTCGTGACGCGCGTGAACTCGCTCGAGGTCTCGCGCTCGAGGCGTTCGGTCGACACCTCGTCGATCGCTACCGGCAGCTCCGCGATCCGATCGTACTCCATACCGGTCGGTTCGGGTCCGGGATGCAAAGAGGCTTGGAGGCTACCGTTGGCCGTCCGCTATCGACGGCCCGAGAGATATCCCTCCGTTCGATCGATCTTCGGCTGCAACGAGCGGTCGTCGCTACTCCTCGCCGCGACGCTGTCGGAGGTTCTGTCGCGTGAACTGGGGCTTCGCACCGATCGATTTCGGGGAGCGGAAGGATCGGTAGAGCTGAATCAGCACGATCACCGCGATGACCGCCGCGACGATCGATCCCCGAGGCGCCTCAAGGGCGTACAGGACGCCTGTCGAGAACAGGGACATGGTGAGCAACATCCCGTAGACCAGTCGCTTCGCGAGTTTGTCGAAGACGTTCTCCTCGTCCTCGAGGCCGATGCGGACGTAGAGGTCGTCGCGGTCGAGCCGGTCGAGCGCGCGTTCGGCCTTGGGCGCGATTCGAGTCAGGGACTCGCCCGTCCGACGGAGTTGTTTTCCCGTCTCGTCGACGTACTGGCGGACGGTCTCCTCGCGATAGCCCCGCTCGGTCAGGAAGCCGGTCGCGGTCGAGATGAAATCGAAGTCCTCGTCGAGTGTGACGCAGACGCCCTCGACGACGGTGGCGACGCGGAGGACGAGCGCGAGGTTCTTGGGGAGGCGAAGCGGGAACTCGTAGATCGAGTCCTCGATCTGTCCGACGATCTGGTTGACCCGGTACTGTTCGATGTCCTCGCCGCGGGCGTCCTGGATGGCGATCTCCATCACCTCGGCCATCACGCCTCGATCCGCGTCGGGGCTCAGGGTCCCGATCTCGACGAGCGCGTCGAGGATGCCGTCGATGTCCTGATTGGCGACGGCGATGTAGAAGTCGACGATCTTGTCCTGCACGAAGGAGTCGACCCGTCCGGACATCCCGAAGTCGTAGAAGACGATCTTCCCGTCGTCGGTCACCGCGAGGTTTCCCGGGTGCGGATCGGCGTGGAAGACGCCGTCCTCGATGATCATCTGCAGGTACGATCGCTCGAGGTTCTCCGCGATCTCCGTTCGATCGATCCCCTTGCGCTCGAGTTCCTCGACGTCGTTGATCTTCGTCCCCTCGATGTACTCCATCGTGAGCACCCGCGGCCCGGAGTGGCTCTCGATCACGGTGGGGATGCGAAACCGATCGTCGTCCGCGAAGTTCGATTTGATCTCGGTGAGCATCGCCGCCTCCCGCTCGTAGTCCATCTCCTCGCGGATCGTCTTCGAGAACTCGTCGGCCAGGTTCTCGAGCGAGAACGAGCGGGCCTCGTCGACGAAGTACAACAGGATCGGAAGCGACCACTTGATGACTCGCAGATCGGCCCGGACGAGGTCCTCGATACCCGGTCGACGGATCTTCACGGCGACGTCGTGACCGCCCGCCCGACCCGTATCGGCGCGTGTCGCCTCGGTCTCGGCGTCGACGCGGGCTCGATAGACCTGCCCCAAGCTCGCACCGCTGATCGGTTCGGTGTCGAACTCCGCGAACCGCTCCTCTACCGGTCCGAGTTCCTCCTCGAGCACTGCTTTCGCGCCGGGCCAGGCCGCCGGCGGCACGTCGTCTTGCAGCGACGAGAGGACCTCGATGTAGGCCGGCGGGAGCACGTCCGGCCGGGTCGAGAGCAACTGACCGAGTTTGATGAACGTCGGCCCGAGCGTCAACAGCGACTCGAGCAACAGTTCGGCCCGACGGCGGTGGGTCTCGGGATCGACTCGCCGGGGACGGCCGAATAGGAGGAACCGGCGGCGATCACGGGCGAACGCGAGCAATAGCGGGAGGAAGTGCCACGCGACGATGGCGAATCGCTTATAGGCGCGGAGTGAAGCCAGTCTCGGTCACCCCGTGTTAGCCGTCCTCGTCGACGATATCGATCGTCGTCTCCCCGCCGGCACCGCGTTTCGGGAGCCGCAACTCGAGGACGCCGCGGGTGACCGTCGCCTCGGCGCTCGCGTCGGATGCGTCCTCGGGGAGCGGGAGGTCGACGTCGCGGAACAGCGACCGATTCTCCTCGACGTACTGGTAGTCGCCGGTGGGCTCTTTCTCGCGGTGGGCGTCGATGAAGATCCGTCCGTCCTCGATCGCGAGGTCAAGCGACTCGGCGGAGACGCCGGGGACGTCGAGTACGAGCAAATAGGCGTCCTCGCTCTCGAGCAGATCGAAGAAGACGTCCTCGGAGAGGTCCCGCAACGCGTCGCGGAGCGCTGACATGGATACGGGTTCGAACGCCGATACGAAAAACCCCGCGGTCGCGGCGATCCGTCGACGGCCTGCGAGCGATCCGTGGCTCTCACCGGCTGCCTCGCAGAGCGGGAATTCCATATCACGTCGAGCCGACCGGCCACTGTTGAGTGGCGCGCGCTGTCAGGTGGCCGAGCGAGGCCACCTGACGATGCTGCGCGAGGGATGAGCGAATGAACGAAGTGAATGAGTGAATCGGCTGGGGAGGGCGTGGAAATTCCGTGTTGCCGCGATAGTTGGACGCTTTCGTTGCCATCACTCTCGAGCCGAATCCGTCCTCGAGTACAACGATCTATTTTGGACAACCGAGTAATAAACCACCCCAGAAGAAAGTAGACAGGTCCGCCATCGTGGCACCAGGGGGTCACCACGCCCTCCCCAGCCGATTCGCTCACTCCGTTCGCTCATCCCTCGCGCAGTGTCATCGGCCGCCTTCGCTGTACTCGCGGTTCCCGTCGGTCACCGCTCGTTTCCGAGGCGCTCAGACGGCCTGCTCACGGATCGCTTCGCTCTCCGTTCGCTTCCGAGGCGCGACCATCGGAAGCGCCTCGCCGACAGCGCGCGCCACCGCAAGCTGCCCCCTCGAGTCGGACGGTCGAACCGCGGGTTCCCCCACGTTTTTGCCGTCCGGCGACTCGCATCCTCGTATGGAAGGAGCCGACCGCGAGCGCACGGAGGCCGGGTTCAAGGTACGGACGCCGGTGGACGAGGCGCGCCGCATTCTCAGGGAGACTGTCGAGGGGACCGGGGACGGTGATTCGGACGTGCCCTGCGGGACCGAAACCGTCGACGTCGACCGCGCGGACGGCCGCGTCCTCGCAGCGCCGGTCGCGTCCGCTCGAGACGTGCCCCACTACCGGCGGGCGGCGATGGACGGCTACGCCGTTCGGGCCGCGGACACGTTCGGGGCCAGCGATCGATCGCCCGAAGTGCTGCGGATCACCGAACCCGCGGGCGGTTTCGACGGGGACGAGCACGCCACCGCCGACCGCATCGATCCCGGAACGGCCGCGCGGGTCCACACCGGCAGCGCGCTCCCCGAGGGAGCCGACGCGGTCGTCATGATCGAACGAGTCACCGAAGTCGACTCGGTCGGCGAGCTCGAGGTCGAGGACGCGGTCGCGGAGGGGGAAAACGTCGCACCGGTGGGAGAGGACATCGAGGAGGGCCAGCACCTCTACGAGGCGGGCCACCGACTTCGCCCGTCGGATCTCGGACTCCTGCGCTCGGCCGGCTACGGGCGCGTCGCGGTGGCCCAACAGCCGAAAGTAGGGGTGATCCCGACGGGCGAGGAACTCGTCGACGGGGATCCCGACCCCGGCGAAGTCGTCGAGACCAACGGGCTCACCGTCTCGCGGCTGGCCCAGCGCTGGGGCGCTCGCGCGACCTACCGCGACGTCGTCACCGACGATCCCGAGTCGCTTCGGGTCGCCATCCAGCGCGACCTGACGAAAGACGTCGTCGTCACGACAGGGGGCTCCTCGGTGGGCGAACGCGACCTCCTGCCGGAGGTGATCGACGAGCTGGGCGAAGTCGTCGTCCACGGCGTCGGGCTCAAGCCCGGCCATCCCGTCTGTCTCGGAGTCGTTCAGGACACCCCGGTGCTCGCACTACCGGGCTATCCCGTCGCCTGCATCGTCAACGCCGTCCAGTTCCTCCGGCCGGTCCTGCGCTGGCTCGAGGGAACCACGCCCGATCCACACCCCACCACGCGGGCCCGACTCGAGCGCAAGATTCCGAGCGAACCCGGGACGCGAACGTTCGCGCGGGTACAACTCGAGGCGCGCGACGAGAGGGACGGAGACGATCACAGCGAACCGGGATACGCCGCGATTCCGACGCGAGCGAGCGGCTCGGGCGTGCTCTCGAGCGTCGCGCTGGCCGACGGCTGGGTGGTCGTCGACGACGACCGGGAGGGGATTCCGGCCGGCGAGACGGTTAACGTCGAGGACTGGGAACCGAACGGCTGACCGTGACGAGCGTCGTGTTTTCCTCGCGACCTCGTGACGCGCAGAATGGAGAGCCGCGACTACGGTCCGGTGATCGAACCCGGACTACCGAAGCGCCTGCCGAACCGCGTCCGCCAGCCCGTTCACGCGGGCGACGTGTTCGTAGGACCCCTCGCGAACCCCGTTCGTCACGTACGAGAAGCCGATATTTTCCTCGGGGTCGGCCCAGCCGACGCTACTCCCCAGACCGGCGTGCCCGAACACGTGATCGGGCGAGAGCGAGCCGTACGGCGCGACCGTCGTGCCGCCCTTCCAGAAGCCGAGCGCGAATCGCCCCTCGCGACCGATCGTGCCGTCCGCGTCCGTCTCGGCCTGTACTTGCGCCAGCTGCTCGACGGTCTCGGGTTCGAGAACCCGAGTGCCCTCGAGTTCGCCGCCGTTGGCGAGGCAGGCGTAGAACCGGGCCATGTCGCCGGCGGTGCCGATCCCGTTGGCGGCGGGGATCACGGCGCGGTGGATCTCCTCCGCGTTGAACGGGGCCGCGACCTCGGCGTTCTCGCCGAGTCCCTCCCCGGGATCGCGACAGCGGTCGAACGCTTCGAAGCCGACCAGCGTCGCCACGTCGTCGTCCTCGTCCTCCCGGAGCCCGATCCCGGTGTCGTCCAGCCCGAGCGGGTCGAACACGCGCTCTTCGGCGGCTTCTTCGATCGGCGTGCCCGAAACCCGACGGACGAGCTCGCCGACGAGCCAGCCGAACGTGAGGGCGTGGTAGGCCGGCACCTCACCGGGCGGGTAGTTGGGCTCCATCTCCTCGAGTTTCTCCACCGCGGCGTCCCAGTCGCCCCAGAGGTCGGGTCGGTCGTCGATCTCGCCCTGATTGAGCCCCGCGGTGTGGCTGAGCACCTGTCGAACGGTGATCTCGGCCTTTTCCGTCCCGTCGTCGGCGAACTCGGGCCAGTGGTCGACCACTCGGTCGTCGTAGTCGAGCTTCCCCTCCTCGACGAGCGAGTGCAGGGTCACCGCGGCGTAGGGTTTCGTACTCGAGAAGAGGATGTGACGCGTCTCGCGAGTCTCATCCGGGCCGTCCGGCGATTCGACGCCGCCCGCGAGGTCGATCACGGGCTCGCCGTCGACGTAGACGGCCAGCTGCGCCCCGTGGTGAAGCCCGACCTCGAGGTGGCGATCGAAGAGGGCGGCGATGCGCTCGCGGTCCGTTTCGGAAATTCGTGACATGGGTCGGTACTCTTCGGGCTGGTGCTTAATGGTTGCCGTACGAGAACATATCACAGCCACGACGCGGCGAGTTTCTCGAGTAGTCGTCGAACGTCATCGCACTCCCGCTCGCGAATCAGCGGCCAGTACCGTTCGCGCTGGCCGCTCGAGTGGGAGCGGTGAGTGATCGTTTCAACGACTACTATAGCCCCGGCGTCCGAAGGTCCGCTATGAACCGCAAGGAGTTTCGCGATCTCGCGTCCCCCGACGAGGCGCGCGAGGCGATCGACTCGCTCTCGCTCGAGGGGGGTATCGAGCGCGTGTCCCTCGAGGACGCGCGCGGTCGGGTGCTCGTGGCACGACTCGACGCCGAGCTCGACGTCCCCGGCTTCGACCGGGCGAGTATGGACGGCTACGCCCTCCGGGCGCGGGACACGTTCGGCGCGGACGAGGCCGATCCCGCTCGCCTCGAGATCGTCGGCGAGGTCCACGCCGGTGCGGAGCCGGACGTCGCGCTCGAGGCGGGCGAGGCGGCGGAGATTTCGACCGGCGCGGTGATGCCCGACGGCGCCGATGCGATGGTTCCGGTGGAGCGAACCGATACCGACGCTGGCGGCGATGCGGTCCTGATTCGGACGTCAGTCGCACCCGGCGACAACGTCATGTTCGCGGGCGCGGACGTCGCCGCCGGCGAGCGCGCGCTCGGTCCCGGCACGACGATCACGCCCCGCGACATCGGTCTGCTGTCGGCGCTGGGGGTCGACGAGGTCCCGGTTCGAGCGAAACCGCGCGTCGGCATCGTCTCGACGGGGGACGAACTCGTCCGGCCGGGCGACGACCTCCACAGCGAGCGCGGGGAGATCTACGACGTCAACAGCTATACGATCGCAGCGAGCGTCGAGGACGCCGGCGGCGAGGCGGTCCTCTACCCCCACGCCGGCGACGATCGGGACGAGATGGAGCGAATCCTCCGCGAGGCCGCCGCGGAGTGCGACCTCGTGCTCTCCTCGGGCTCGACCAGCGCGAGCGCGGTCGACGTCATCTACCGCGTCATCGAGGAGCAGGGGGAGCTACTGTTACACGGCGTGAGCATCAAGCCGGGAAAACCGATGCTGATCGGGCGGCTGGACGACAGCGCGTACGTCGGCCTGCCGGGCTACCCCGTCTCCGCGATGATGGTCTTCCGGACCTTCGTCGCGCCGGCGATCCGCGAGGCCGCCGGACGTCCCGAACCCGCGGCCGCGACCGTCACGGGACGCCTGGCTCGAGAGGAGCGCCACGACCAGGGTCGCCACCGGCTCATGCCCGTCGGGCTGGTCGAGAGCGGGCCGTCGGAGACGGCCCGAAACGGAGGCGGAGAATCCGCCGAAGGGGACGGCGACGGCGAGACGCTCGTCTACCCCGTCGACAAGGGCAGCGGCGCGACGACGAGCCTCGCCGACGCCGACGGCGTCGTGGAAATCGGCCCGGAAACGGACTACCTCGAGGAAGGCGAGTCCGTCACGGTCACCCTGTTTTCGCCCGACGTCCGGCCGCCGACGCTGTTCGGCGTCGGCGAGGACGACCCCGCGTTTTCGCGAGTCCTCGACGGCCTCGAGAACCCGCGCTACCTCGCGGTCGGCAGCCGACCCGGCCTGCGACGGCTCCGCGAGGGCGTCCCCGACGTGGCGGTGGTCGCGGGCCCGCTTGACAGAGACGTCCAGGCGGACAATATCGGCCAATGGGACCGCGAGTGGGGCCTCGTCGTCCGGGCCGGCAATCCCGACGAGATCGAGGGGCTCGCGGACCTGGTCGATCGCGACCTCCGCTTCGTCAATCGGACGACCGACTCCGGGCTGCGCTCGAGCCTCGGCGGTGCGGTCGCCGACCTCGCCGAGGAACGGGGAACGGACCGCCGCGAGATCGTCGACGCGATCGACGGCTTCGACCTCGGGCTCCGCGCCCACGAGAGCCCCGCCCGAAAGGTCATCGCGGGCGATGCCGACGCCGGCCTGGGGCTGCGCGAGACCGCCGACCGCCTCGATCTCGGCTTCGTCTCCCTCGGCGAGCAGCCGGTGCGCGCCCTCGCGAACCCCGATCGGACGGGGAAGGAGGGGGTGCGGGAGCTCGAGCGAGCGCTCGAGGACGAGTCGTCCGTACAGCGATAACGGTGAAGAACATCGTTCGATGATCCTACCTTTGTGGTGTTATAGTCGTCATTGCAAGTCATTGCACACCCGATCGCACGATAGCTGTGCGATCAGTGTGTAAATAGTTGCGGGGACTACTATAGCCGAAGTTCCGTGAGAACGGCGGAGATGTATGAAAAGGGAGGCTGCGTCTCTCAGAGAAGGGGTTCGACAACTACGGTCTGGTGTTTCGCTTTGGGAACCTTTCGTTTGCCGTTGCGCTCGAACGTGACGAGATCGTGTCCGGCGAGGAGTTCCAGATCGTGGCTTACGGCACCCTTGTCGCGATCCACGTCCTCGGCGAGTGAACGAACGGACCGAACGTCGTCGTCCTCGATGAGACGGCTGAGGAGTTCGCGCCGCTTCGGTGTTAAAACCTCAGTGGCACTCTCTGCGTCGAGGATGTAGACGTCCTCGAATCCCTCTTTTGCAAGCGCTCGTGCCATGCGAGCGCGTTTTTCTTCCGTGGAACGGTGAACAGACATTGTGGAAGCTATCGGATGTGATACCGTTGTACTGAACCTCAATACATGTTTGCCCTTGTATGATTCTCTGCGGCTCTCACCTCATCCTATTACTCCCCGATAAATATCCTTTGGGGCTAAGATTAAGTATCCACATCGCACTTGCTTATTTAAAGAAACGGCGCAAGAGTACGGATACAAGCTCGCCTCATTTCAAGGCCATGAGTTTTCTCTCCGTGTGTCCGCATCTCCCTCACTGGACGACGTCGAGGCGTTCGCAGTCACGGTCTACTACAGTCTCTCTACGAGAGAAAACGTCGAGATCGCGCGCGTCGATACAGCACATGGATTCACGCACTTCGATCGACTCTACCGCCGTGACCAACCGAAAGAGCCAGTCGAATGGGATTGGCAAAAAGCCGAAGAAGAACTTCGTGAGAACTGGCGGCGCTACGCGAAAAGCTACGACGATGCTTACGGCCTGTGACTCCGTGAGGATAGATAGAACGGTTAATTAGCCGAAACTCTTTCAAAGGATCGAGGCCGCTGTTTTTGGTCGCTCGCCTCCTACGAGCAGTCATGCGAATCGTCACGACGCTTCCCTCGGCGACCGAGACCGTCGCCGCACTCGGTTGCGAGCCGGTCGGCGTCTCCCACGAGTGCGATTATCCGCCGAGCGCCGCATCGGTGCCCGCCGTCACCAGCTCGCGAATCGACGCGTCGGGCTCGAGCGGCGAGATCGACCAGCAGGTCCTCGAGACCGCCGACACCGAGGACGGCGTCTACGACGTGGATATCGAGACGCTCGAGGAACTCGACCCGGACGTGATCGTCACGCAGGGGATGTGCGACGTCTGTGCGGTCGACGTGGCGGTCATCGAGGACGCCGTCGACCGAATTCGGGCGGATCCCGAGATCGTGCCGACCGATCCCCACAGCGTCGGCGACGTGCTGGACGATCTCGAGCGGATCGGCCGCGCAGTCGACCGCGAGGAACGCGCCCGCGAGGTGCGCCGGGAGCTCGAGTCGCGGATCGATGCGGTTCGGAACCGAACTGCGGACGTCCCCGCCGAGGACCGACCCCGCATCGCGATCTTCGACTGGACGGATCCCGCGATGATCGCGGGTCACTGGACTGCCGAACTCGTCGACTGGGCCGGCGGCGAGTACGGGCTGGCCGACGTCGGCGATCGCTCGCGCCCCCGCGAGTGGGACGATATTCGGACGTACGATCCCGAGGTCGTGATCGTCGCGCCCTGTGGGTTCGACCTCGAGCAGATCGCGGAGAACCGAACGGATCTCACCGAGCGCGAGGGGTGGGACGACCTCACCGCGGTTCAAGACGGCCGCGTCTGGGCGATGGACGGCGACCACTACCTCAACCGGCCCGGCCCGCGGCTCGTCGACACGCTCGAGGCGCTCGCACCGATCGTCCGGCCGGAGCTGTTCGACGGACCGGCCGCGGACGTCGCAGTGCCGTTCGAGGCGCTCGAGGGGGTCGAGTCGGACCGCGACCCCGCCGACACCGAGTCCCGAGCCGAGGTCGACTCGAGCCCGTGATCGTCCTGCCGACCGCCGTTCGAGAGACGATCCTCGAGCGCGCTCGCGAGGGCGACCCCGACGAGATCTGTGGCGTCCTCGGCGGGGAGTACGAACCGGACGGCGAGAGCCGCGTCCGCTCGCAGTATCCGGCCGAAAACGTCGCCGCAACGCCGCGGACGCGGTACGAAATCGATCCCGAGGACCAGCTGGCGATCTTCGACCGGCTCGAGGACCGCGGCGAGGAGATCGTCGGTTTCTACCACTCCCACCCTCGTGGCCCGCCCCGTCCGAGCGCGACCGACGCCGCGCAGGCCGCGTGGCCGGATCGGTCGTACGTGATCGTCTCGCTCGAGCCGTTCGAGGTGGGATCGTGGCGGTGGCAGGCGGACGGTACTGACGGAGAGTTCGAGCGGGAACGGGTCGTCGTCGACTGATCGGAGACCGGTCTCGCAGGACGACATCCACTAGCAAAAGCGCGTCGTACCGGGTGCCCCCGCTCCCGGCGACGCGGACGGTTGCCGGCTCCCGTCACTCGACGGTTGGCACTCGTCGAATGTCATTCTTTCGCAGGTCGCGAGTGACAGTCGCGACGGAGTGACAGTGTGACTGGACTCCGTTCGGTCGTCGTTCGAACGGATACCGAAGCGACTCCCGCAGCAGTCGGTGTCACTCGTCGTCGGCGTCCTCGAGTTCGTCCGCCCTCGCTCTCGCGTCCGCAGCCTCTTCCCGGAACTCCTCGATCCGCTTTTGCAGCTCCTTGCCGGCGGTGTACGTGAACTCGTCGGGCATCATTCCGTACTCGATGTCGAGCGTGATCATCGTGTCACAGCCCTCGACGATCTCCGGCGCCCAGCTCCCTCGCGCCAGCTTGGACTCGTCCGTGATCATCGCCTCGCCGTCCTCGACGTCGATGAACGCGCTCACGATGTTCCAGATGTTCGGGTCGCTCGAGCTGACCTCGTCGAACAGTCCCTCGAGTCGCGAGTCTTTGATTTCCTCGTCGCGCAGTTCCGCGAGCAGGTCCTCGAGCGCGTCCGCGATTTCCTCGTACTCGGCGGCCTCTTCGCGGAGATCGGCCGGTGATTCGTCCGAATCGGTCCCCGTCATCGCGACTCCCCCGTTTCGTCGGCGTCGGCGATCATATACCGAACGGTAACGGCTTGGAGACCGTAAACGTACGCTTCCGGTCCGCGATCCGACGGAGAATCGTCGTCCGCGCCTCACCGGTTTCGATCGGGTCGCGAGACGGATCCGTCTCTTCAACCGTCGTCGCTTCCCTCTCTATCGTACGCCGTTTCTCGAGTCGCGTCCAGCACGAACGGCCCTTCCTCGGGCGTGCGTTTCGTTACGTTCGCGGCCCGGAGGACGTAGGACGTGAGGACGGCGTAGGGCGCGAGCGCGATCGTGTAGGCGAAACTGATGAAGACGGTTAGCGGCGTGTAGCCGAGGACGGTGACGTCCGGAAACAGCCCCGAATCGAGCGCGAGCAGGACGTAGGTAATGAAGACGATCGTCGGCAGCGAGACGGTCAGCAGCGTCGTCGAGAGGTCCGAGAGCTCGAGCTTGTAGTACAGCGTCTTGAAGTACTCCCGACAGACCATGAGCGTGTGCAGCGTGTCCATGATGTCCTCGATAACTCGCTTCTCGGCGGCGGTGAGCTCCTCGCCGTACTTCGCGAGGATCCGCCGCGCCTGGTAGAGCTGCCACGACGAGTCGTAGTTCAGTCCCGTGAGGAGTTCGTCGGTCGAGCCGTTCGGGACTCGAGCGAGGGTCGTCAAGACTTCCTCCGTGTTCGCGTGGATATCGGCCTGTAGCCGATCTACCTCTTCGCGGTACTCCCGGCCCGCCGCCCCCTCGAGGCGCTGTAACTCGTCCGCTCGCTCCTTGATCGACCGGAGAACGACCGCGGTGAACTGGCCCGGCCGCGCCGGGCTCACGTCCACGATGTCCCGGGCCTCGAGCTGGCCCTGGAAGTCGATCGTCGTGTCGACGCGCTCGGACTGATCGCCCAGCGAGGTGAGTTCCTGCGAGATGCCGACCGCGGCGATCGAGACGACGATCGAAACGAGCAGGATCGTGCCCGAAAGCAACGTGTTGAACACCGTCTGGACCATCGTCGTCTCGCTGAGGAGGTCCTGATACTCGAGCGGCCAGAGCCCGCTCATGACGAGCAACACGGTGAAGACGGCCGCGAGCAACGCGGCCGCGACCCGCTCGCGGTTCCCGTCGAACAGGACCCACCGCTTGACTCTGTTCTCGCTCGAGCGGTCGATTCGCCGGCTCGAGGGGCCGACGCGATCCCGGGCGGAGCGGAGCAGTGACTCGCCGTCGGTCATCGGTAGATGGCCGACAGTCTCGACGGGTAAATAGCTACTACCGGGTGTCGCTCGCCGTACTTTCCGGACCGGACTCGCCGCGAGAGGAGGAAGGCCCGCCGTTCCGGGAGAGATGTCCGGCCGGCCGTCGCTTCGGGACTGTAGCGACCGCTCGCGGACGATACCGGTTGTCGGGAGCTCGTTTCGAGCGGTCCAGAATTCGGCCCGAAAGACCGCGACGACCGACGAGCGATGCCTCCCGGCGCTACCGATCGTCGTCCGGCTCGGACTCGGGCTCTTCGGCGACCGTTCTGACGACCCGCTTGGCGAGGAGTTCCGGGACATCGGTCGGCATCGTCAGGAAGTGTTGAATCGCGACGAGCCCGATCGCGAGCCCGATGAGCGCCGCGCCGACCGCCGTCTCTCCGCGAACGAACAGGAAATCGAGCCCGGCGAGCGCGGCGGGGATGGCGAAGACCAGGGTACCCGCGAGTTTGATCGTATCGATGATGCCGGTCATACGGTGGAGTAGCACCGGGATTGTCAAAAGGACGACGACTGCCAGCGATCGCCCGCGGCTCGAGGGCGCTACGTCACGGAACTGGAACGCGTCCCGGATTCGGAGCGCCTTTATTCGTCGGCCGGTATGTCGAGGTATGTTCACGGGAATCGTCGAGGAGACCGGCGAGATCGTCGCTCGAGAGCGGACCGACGACGGCCTCCGGCTGGAGATCGCCGCCGACGAGGTCGCGACGGGACTCGAGCACGGCCAGAGCATCAGCGTCAGCGGCGCGTGTCTCACGGTCGAGGCGTTCGTCGAGGGCGAGCGGTTCGAGGTCTTCCTCGCGACGGAGACCGTCGATCGAACCTATCTCGGCGACCTCGCGGCGGGCGACGCCGTCAACCTCGAGCGGGCGATGCCGGCGGACGGCCGATTCGACGGCCACGTCGTGCAGGGCCACGTCGACGCGGTCGCGACCGTTCGGAACGTCGAATCGGTGGACGAAGACTGGTTCTTCGAATTCGACCTGCCGGAGGGGTACGACCGCTACGTCGTTGAGAAGGGTTCGATCACGCTCGACGGCATCAGCCTGACGGTCGCGAATCTGGACGCCGAACACGGGCGGGTGACCGTCGCGATCATTCCGACGACCTACGACCTGACCACTCTCTCGGAGAAAGAGCCCGGCGATCCGATCCACCTCGAGGTCGACGTCCTCGCCAAGTACGTCGAACGGCTGCTCGAGGCGCGCTTCGACTGATGACCCGTTTGCGGCTGCGTTTCGGCGAACGGTGTTCGGAACCACTGTTTAGTGGATAGACGTTGGATCGCCGCTATGTCCCAATCACGGACGCCCGAGTTCGACCACGACGTAGACACCGCGATCGTCACGGGCGCGACCGGCGACGTCGGCTCGTGGGTCGTCGATCGACTGGCGGATCGGGGCGTCCACGTCGTCGGGCTGGACCTCGAGCGGCCGGACGGCGTGCGGGCGAACGCCGAGTTCCGGGCCGTCGATCTGACCGAACAGGGGCCGACCTGGGAGACGATCGACGAGGTCGATCCCGACGCGGTCGTCCACCTCGCTGCGATGTCCGATCCTCGCGCTACGCCCGGGACGCGGCTCTTCGAGAACAACGTGACGAGCACGTACAACGTGCTGGTCGCGGCCGGCCGAGCGGAGACGGACGTCGTCTGGACGTCCTCGCAAGCGACGTACGGGGCGCTGTTTTCCGAGACCGAGTGGACGCCCGACTCCCTGCCGATCGACGAGACTCACGACCGGCGTCCCGAGGATCCCTACGGGCTCTCGAAGGTCTGCGGCGAGGAGACCGCACGGGCGACCGCGCGCCGGTACGGGATCTCGGTGACGACGATTCGGCCGGCGACGATCTTCTCGCCGGACGGGGATCGAGCGCGGCCGTCCGAGGACGGCGCGGACCTCTCCGAGGAGGCGACGGGCGGCAACTTCGGTTCTTACGTCGACGTCCGCGACGTGGCCCGCACGGTGGAGGCAGCGCTCGCGAGCGATCACGAGGGTCACGAAGCGGTGCTGGCGGTCGCCGACGAGAACTACCTCGGGCGGCCCACGGCGGAACTCGTCGAGGCGGTCTGCGGCGAGCTGCCGGCCGACTGCGACCTCGAGGGCAGGGAGTCGGCCCTCTCGAACGCGAAGGCCGCCGCGCTGCTCGACTGGACGCCGGCCTATTCGTGGCACGACGGCGGTACGGACGAGTCGTCGGGACCGATCTGGGTGTGAGACCACGTCGCTTCGAACAGGGGACGATCGGTATCGAGACCGACGGTCAGCGCTGTGGCGGCTCGAACTCCGTCAGCTCCGGCCGGGAATCGCCGTCCACGTCGCTCGTGGCGGTCTGATACCGCCGGCGGTAGCGGGAGATCTTGCGGTAGAGATAGAAGCCGATCGCTGCGTCGTAGAGGACGACGTAGCAGACGAACGCGATGCCGTATCCGACGGGAAGGACCTCGGTAAGGATACCGGGGGCGATCCCGACGGTGACGTTGTAGGTGCCGTGGACGAAGGCAGCGACGAGCAGCCCCTTGATGACGATCGGGCCGGCGTACTCGCGGTTGAATTTGGCGAGTCCGAGGTAGTAGCCCGCGATCGCCGAGTAGATCACGTGACCGGGTCCGGCCAGCGCTCGGACCGTCGCGATCCCGCCGGCGGTGACGAACACGCCCGCTTCCGGATCCGCCTCGCCGACGACCCGGCTGATGTAGATCGCGTTCTCGATGGCGGCGAACCCGAGCCCGGCGACGGCCCCGTAGACCGCGCCGTCGATGACGGCGTTGAAGCTCGTGCTCCGGTAGGCGAATACCCGGACGGCGAGCAGCTTCACCGTCTCCTCGACGGGGCCCACGATGAGGTAGAAAAAGAGGAGACTCCCGACGAATCCGGCACCGAATATCGGCCGCGTCACGGAATTGACGACCGCGGCGAACGTCGCGAACAGGATCGCCAGCAGGAAGGTCGCGACGAGCAACCGAAGCGGCTCGCTCGTCGTGATATCGGCGTACCAGATGTACGCCGCGAGCAATCCCGCGGGAACCACCGAGAGCGCGAAGAAGACGGCGAGGAACGGATCCTCGCGGACGAGTGTCGCGGGCGAGATCAGCAACGAGAGCGTGATCGCGATCGTAATCAACAGGACGATCCCCCGAAAGCCGTAGCTCGCGGCGTTGTAGATCGTGTACGCGAACAGATCCACGATCGATCGGGGTTCCCACGTCGAGACGTCGTAGAGGTCAGTCGACCCATCGCCGGTTCGCTCCTCGGCCCGTTCGACCGGGTCGCGCCTTCGCTGCATGGTCACATGTATACGCGCCCGCCCGGTATAGGTTCCCCATCCGGCGACTCGGTCGGGCCGTTCGTGCCGGTCGAGCGCAACACGTTTTTTCCACCCTTGCTCCGTAGGTCCCGTATGATCGGGTCCGAGAACCGAACGCTCGAGATCGCGGACGACGGACAAACGTAACATGGGCGAATCAGATCCAAAACCACCGATTTCCGGCGATCAGACCCCCGCGCCGGACATCCTCGAGTCGCTCATCGAATCCGGGCTCCACGAGATAGAACGGGAACCGACCGGGCTCTTGCTATCGGGATTTTCGGCGGGTCTCGACATCGGCTTCGGGCCGCTACTGATGGCAGTGTTGCTCACGCTCTCGGAGGGCGGCTACGGTGACCTCGGCACGGAGCTGTTACTGGCGAGCGCCTACGCCGTGGGATTCATCTTCGTCATCATCGCGCGCTCGGAGCTGTTCACCGAACACACGACCCTCGCCGTGATGCCGGTACTCGACGGCCGCGCGTCCGCGAGCAACCTGGTTCGCGTCTGGGGGCTGGTCTGGATCAGTAACATCGTCGGCGGTGCCGTGTTCACCGCGTTCATCGTGACGCTGATGCCCAATCTCGGGGTCGCCGCGCCGGAGGCGTTCGGGACGATCGCCCACAAGCTGGTCGATCACGACCTCAGGTGGCTGTTCGTCGCCGCCATCCTCGCGGGGTGGCTCATGGGGCTGTTGGCGTGGCTGATCACCGCGGCACAGGAGACGACGAGCCGGTTGCTCATCATCTGGCTCGTGACCGCCTCGATCGGCATCCTCCACCTGCCACACTCGATCGCGGGGAACGTCGAGGTACTGTTCGGCGTGTTCGTCTCGCCTACCGTGTCGGTACTCGATTACGTGAAATTCCTCACGCTGGCGACCGCCGGCAACGCCGTCGGTGGCGTCGTCTTCGTCGGCCTGCTGAAATACGGACACGTCGTTCGCGGCGGCGGCTGACTGCGAGTCGACTGCCCGGAGCGGCCAGCGGGAACTCGGAATTATCAAACGTCTCCCGGCCCAACCGGCGCGTATGCACTTCGACCAGCGAACCCAGCGGGCGCTTCGCGACGTCGGCCTCGAGACCGACGACCTCCGGGCAGCCTCGGACGCAGTCGTCGAGGCCGTCGCCGAGGACGCGGCGGCGCTCGAGGCCTTCTTCGACGAGCACGACACCGTCTACTCCGACATGGACATGGCACATTCGAGTTCGGAGTACCCGGAACACGACGTCGACTACGCCGATCTCACGACCCACGCCGACGAGATGCGAGGATGGCTGCGCTTCGAGACGTGGGGCGTCTACGTCGAGGATGGCCGCATTCTCGACGAAGGACACGTCGAACTGACGCTCGGGCCGACGATCGACGACCGGGTGCGCTTCGCCGCCGACCGCGAAGTCCTGCGATGACGACGGCTCGAGTCCGCGGCATCTACACGACGGCACTCACGCAGCTACTGAGCGAGGCCGGCTGCGAGATCGTGCAGGCCTCCGAGCCGATCCGGGAGCGCTTCGAGCAATCGTTCGACGCCGCGCCGGCCGACGTGACGCTGGAGACGACCCGCGACCGGCAGGGGGTCGAACTCTCGGGCGACGGAGACGCGGTCGAGACGGTCGCCGGCGAACTCGCCGGCCTCGCGATCGATAGCTTCCGCTGGGCGGACGACGTTCCTCGCGGCGCGGTCTTCGACGCGGACGTTCTCGAGGCGGGCGGCGGCAGCGGCGCGGTCGTCGACCTCGGCGACGGACGGCGCGGGTACCTCAACTACGACGACGCCGACGGGTACGTCGACGCCGGCGACCGGTACCGAGTACAGGTCCACGAACCCGCCCCGTCGTGGGACGACGACCGGCCGCGCGTCCGGCCGACGATCGAGATCCAGGGCGGGCTCTGTACGCTCTCGCAGGACCGGACCGGCGTCTCCGCGGCGCTTCGCGGTACGCGGGGCGAGGAACTGGTCGGCATGACCGACCTGCTCTCCGTCGAGGCACCCGACGGGTGGGGCGTTCGGTGGCAGCACGCGGCCGCCGACGCCGACCTCGAGGCGATGGGCGCGGCGCTCGAGGCCGCCGTCGATCGAGCGCGGGCGCTCGAGGACGCCCTCGCCGACGCGCCGGACGACCCCGGCGAACCGGGGCTGCTCGCCGCGCCCCGGCGAACCGAGTGGTGCTGGTTCGGCCGCGAGACCCGGTTCGCGCTGGACGGCGTTCGACGGCGCGTGGAGACGACGATGCCGGGCCACCACCGGACGAAGGCGGCCGATCGGGCCGCGAGCCCGGCGGTCGACTTCGCCGAGGCCGTCTACGGCTCGGTCGGTGCGGGTGCCGACAGCGACGACGGCGCGTTTCCCTTCGCCGCAGTCGCACACCAGTTCGGCCCCACCAGCGGCGACCGCCTCGAGATCGGCCACGGCAAACCCGACGGGCGACTCGTCTCGCTCGGTCGCGGTGAGATCACCGACTGGGACCCCGAGGGGAAGGTCACCCTCGAGCGCTCGATGAGCGCCGGCGGGAGCTACGACGCGCTCGGCGCGCCGAAGGAGTCCGGTGACGTCGCCGTGACGAAGTTCCGCGAGGGGCGCTGGTGGTATCCGACGACGTACAAGGACGCGAGCGGCGCGGCGAAGGGAACGTACGTCAACGTCTGTACGCCGGTCGAACTCTTCCCGGACACTGCGCGCTACGTCGACCTCTACGTCGACGTCATCCGGCGGGGCGACGGAACGGTAGAGATCGTCGACGCGGACGAACTCGAGGACGCCGTCGACGACGGGCTGGTCGCCGAGGACCTGGCCGAGAAAGCGATGGACGTTGCGGAGGCCGTCGAGCGCGCCCTCTCGAAGTAGAGTGGGTCGCTACGAGCGCTCGTCTTCGAGTTCCTCGACGCGTCGCTCGAGTTCCCTCACCCGCTCATCGTCACCGCTTCCAGCGAACAGTTCGTATATGCTGACGATAATCGCTATCGGAACCGCGAAAAAAACGGCGAGTATGACGAAGAATACGAGCAGTTCGGGAGGACCCATTCCGCCGGGAACGAACAAGTAGCTCACGAATATTATACTGTATTGTATCTATATGTATTTTACCGATTCCTCGTTCGAATATTCGTCCGTGTCTACTCACTCTCTCTACCGGACGACAGATGAACGAACCGACTGCATCCTCTATCATTCGTGAATAGCGTGATCGAACAGCACCGGACGGACAGACGAGCGTCGGCAGTTGTGATCTCACTCCGACCGGTTATCCGGCGTGTGGACCTCGTCGTCGAGAACGACCTCGAGACGCCCGTCGTCGATCAGTCGCTCGATCTGGCCGTGCGTGAAGGTACCGTCGCAGTCCGTTCCGATGAACGCGACGTGGCGGTCGGTTCGCTCGACGACGGTAGCCAGCGAGGTCCCGGTTCGATAGTGGTAGCGAACGGTCGTCCCGGGATGGAGCGCCGCCGCAGTGACGGTGAGACGGGTCCGGCGGTGAAGGGTCATACCCGGAGACGCGCTGACCGTCGCATAGCTCTTCTGGCCGACGGCTCGCGCTGTGTGCTGGTCTCAGCTGTGCCCCGTATCCGGGGTCGAGTCGCTGCTCGAGACTCGAGAGCGCGACTGGTCGTCGCCACGATACACGAACCGGTGGATAGCCGTATCAGAAGCGCCGGTAGGTGCGAGATCGGTCGGGAAACGCACTGCCGTCGGCTCCGCTATACGGGATCTGCGTGTTCCGCCTGCGATGGAGCGCTCGTGAAGTGGTCCTCGGCTACCGACCGTCCGCAAACGGGACAGCCGTTCGCCAGCGTCGCCTCGCGCATCGGTTCGGTTACCGTGATCTCTCGACGACAGTCCGGGCAGGTGAATTCGTACGGTTTCATGGTGGGGTTCGGGTTCGTTCGGGTGCTCGCCGGCTCACTGTCGTCCTCCGTCGGCGCGGTGAACTCGCCGAACAGTCTCGGCGAATTCCGCGACGGGATCCAGCCGACGATAGAACCGTTCGGTCCGCTTCCCGTTAGGGGGACGACCCAGATATAGAGGACGTATATATAGGCGACCATCGCGCTCGTCCGGCTCACTCCCCCGCAGTGCTCTCGCAGGTTGCGAAATACAGGTCAATCGTTAAGCAGTGGTAACTGCTAGCAATACAAATGAGCACGTTAAACGACGAGATGTCCGACGTTCAGTCGGAGGTCGAAGACGTGCGAGCGCGACTCAGGGACGAGGTTCCGGAGTTCTTCGAGTTCGACGTCACCGTCGGAAACATCACGTACAACGCCGACAGCAACAGCGTCTCCGTCACCGTCGAACCGAGCTCCGGAGCGCGCGAACAGCTCTCGGACCGGCTCGGCGGCGTGAACGTGAAGACGGACGGGAAACTGGGGTTCGAGTTCAGGTTCGCGGACTCCGAAGCGGAGTGAGCCGCTCACCTCGGTCTGCTCGAGCCCGGTCCGATCAGTCCGCGGCGAGCTTGTCGAGTCCGGCCGATTCGATGTCGTCGCCGTCGACGGACGAGCGCAGCGCGTCCATCCCGTCGTCGCGGTCGATGCCGAAATTGGTCTCGTAGAGCTCCGCAACGCGGGTCATCTCCTCGTCGGAGAGCTTCGGGACGTCGCTGGCGGCCGTCCACTCGTCGATGTCGCCTTTCGTGCGGAAGGTCGGCGTCACGGTCGCGACGGACTCGTGGCTCAGGAGCCACGCGATCGACGCCTGTCCCATCGTACGCTCGCCGTCTCGCTCTCGCGAGCCTCGCTCGCTCGAGGTAGCCGCGGAGCGTGGCTCCGCGCGCTCCAAAAAGCGCAATTTTTCGAGTTTCTCCCAGCCGGTCTCGTACCACTCTTCGGGACGGAACCCGCGGTGGTCGCCCTCCCCGAGTTCGGTGTCGGGGGTGACTTGCTCGTTGAGGATTCCCGAGGAGTGCGGGACGCGGGGAATGAGGCTGGTCGACGAACCCGTTCGCTCGATCGTCTCGAGGAAGTGGTTCCCGACCTCCTGCTCGAGCATGTTCCAGACCAGTTGCACGGAGTCGAACTCCTCCTCGATCGCGAGGTCGCCCTCTGCGAGCCAGCCGATCGACGGACCGAGCGCGAGGCCGGTCGCGTCGATCGTCCCCTCCTCCTCGAGCTCGTCCAGCAACTCGAGCACGTCGGGAGTGATCTCGTCGACGTCGGCGTTATGAAGCTGCAGGACGTCGATCGAGTCGACGTCGAGGCGCTCGAGGCTCTTCTCGACGGCGTCTCGGAGATATTCCGGGTCCATCTCCTTGGGGAGTTCGCCGTGGCCGGCCTGCGGGTTGTTGTAGAAATCGTAGCCGACCTTGGTCGCGATGGTGACTTCGTCGCGGACGTCGGCCAGCGCCCGCCCGAGCAGTTCTTCGCTGTCGCCGTGACCGTAGACGTCGCCCGTGTCGAAGTAGGTGATCCCCTGATCGACGGCGTACTGGACCATCTCGATGGCGTCGTCCGCCGACCGGTCGCCCCACCAGTCGGTGCCGACGACCCACGCGCCGAAGCCGACCTCGCTGACCTCGACGCCCGAGTCGCCCAGTTCGCTGTGTTGCATATCGACCCCTTCGTAGCGGGGGAACTTATGGCGTGCGGAACGCTCGAGCGGCCGGTCCGAACGAGTTCGGGATCGCGCCGACCGGTCCGAGTCGAACCGTTCTTGGGGTGTGGCTGACACGTATCCGTATGGCGGATCCCCGTTCCCGAAACCACAGCCGGTTCCTGCTGGTCGTCCTCCTCGCCGTCGTCGTGCTCGGGGCCTGGGCGACGCGGTTCCTCGAGACGCCCGTCAACCGCGTCACGGTCGGAACCGTCGTCGCCGGCGCGCTGCTCGTAGTCGGCGCACTCGCGTTGCCCGCACTCATTCTCTCGACCTGGCAGTCCGAGCGCGAGTGAGCCGATACCGCGGGTTCGCCCTCTGGAACCAGGGGTAACCCGCGTGCGAGCGGGTCCGGCAACCCGGAACGCACAACCGAACCCCTATCAACTCGGCGGGCAATACCTCGGGGTATGACAAAGCGGTACGTGTCGCTCCCCGAGGAGGCCGAATCGGGGATGCGCGAGTTCATCGACGAGGTCGATCGACGGCTCTCGAGCGACGAGGACACCTGCTCGGTCGTCGAAGACGTCCTGATCGATCTCTCGGGAGACCGCGAGGCGTACGAACGCTGGCAGAGCGGCGAGTCCGTCTCGCCGGCCGAACGCGTCCGTCTGCAGAGTTACGATCCCTGCAACACGACCCTCGAGAGCGAATACTACGCCGAGAAAGACGAGGAGAAGTTCCGCCGCTCGAAACACATCCAGTGGCTCTGGCGGCAGTTCGACAGCCTCCCGATCGCGGACAACGTCGAATTCGCGCTCCGGTTCCGCCGCATGCTCGCGGACCACCTGTTCGAGGACTGCGGGGACGACTGCCGCTTCTTCAAGGGCATCTCGTTCACCTACGGCCACAACATCACGGTCGGCGACAACACGATCATCCACGACGACGTCCATCTCGACGACCGCGGGAAACTCACGATCGGCGACCGGGTCTCGATCTCCGACGGCGTTCACATCTACAGCCACGACCACGACGTCGTCGACCAGACCGAAGTCCGCAACTACCACACCGTCGTCGAGGACGACGTCCGCCTCACCTACGACGCGATGGTCCGCGCCGGCTGCAAGGTCGGCGAAAACGCCATCGTCGGCGCGCGCGGCATCGTCCAGCACGACGTCCCCGCCCACCACATCGCCATCGGGATGCCCGCCAAGAGCGTCAAGATCAAACCCGGCTGGGAAGACGTCGCCACGCCCGTCGACGACGCCGGCACCAACCGACAGGACGAGCGCCGTCTCGAGTACGACCTCCCCGACGACCTCGAGGTCTTCGACGAGTTCCAGCGCGATCTCGAGCGGGAGTAACATCGCGGCGGGCCGCTGCCGATACCGGGTAGCCGGCTACCTGTAACCGTCAGACGGACTGGGTCAGGGCCTCGAGCGACGGCTGCGATCGCAGGCTGTTCGCTATTTACCGTCCACCGAGTGCGTTGCCGTGGTGAGTGTATGCCGCGTTGTACTACCTGTGAGAGCGCCGTGTCGTACGATTTCGTCCGGGCACACGGTGAGAACGGAACCGTAGACTGGTGTCCGCGGTGTCGGAACGACCGATAAAATACTGCTCGGAGCCGCCGGTTACTGATCTGTCAGCAGCCGTCGCAGGATGTCACCGTAGGCCGGTCGGGTGATGAGCACCCCGATGAGCACGCCGAGGATCGTGATGATGGCGAACCCTTGGAGGTCGCCCAGACTCAGCACCGCGAGCGGCGAGAGGGCGACGATCGTCGTCGCCGCGGCGGCACCGATGACCCAGAACGCCTTGCGGAACCGCGACTGGAAGACCCGCTCCGAGCTGACGTCGCCTTCGTCCATCACCTCGTCGGCGATGATCACGAGGTCGTCGACCCCGGTCCCCACGACGGCGATGAACCCGGCGACGTGGGAGAGATCCAGCGGCATGCGTATCACCGCCGCGAACCCGAGCAGGACCACCACCTCCGCGACGGCGGTGAGGATCATCGGGAGGGCGACGCGCGTGTCGGTGTATCGGCCGTAGACGACGCCGCTGACGGTGACGACCGAGAGCAGCCCGATCAGCAGCGAGTACTGCTTGAACTGGTCGGCGTGGGCCGCTTCGATCGAGTAGACCTGACTCTCGCTGAAGTCGAGCGGCGCGCGCAGGCTCCCGGCGCGGAGGTTGACCGAGAGCGACTGGGCGTCCTGCTGGTTCTGTGCGCCCATCTGGAACGTCGGATCGTCTGCCCAGGTCCCCTGTCTCATATTGGTCGCGAGTCCGTTGCCGCCCCGGTCGCCCATACTGTGAGCATCGACGACCTCGCCATCGGCGACGGTCAGGAGACAGTATTGTTCACCCTCGTGATCGAAACTGATGGATTCGCCGTCACCACGGAGGTTACACATCCCGACCCCGTCGCTGGTGAATCCGATGTCGTTCATTCGCCCCTGGAACTGTTGTGCGGACTCTTCCCGGACCTGTATCGGGACCACGTATCCGTCTCCCTGCTCGCGCTGTTGTGGCGGGTCGACGGTGGCGATGTCGTCGCCCGTCAGCACCGTCTCGTTGGTCTGATTCCCGTTCTCCCCGGGATAGTACGCGACGACCTCGACGACCCCGCGTTCGGAGAGGATGTTCCGGAGTTCGTTGGCGCCCATGTTGGGCACCTCGACGACGATGTAGTGCTCGCCGGTCGCCGTCGTCTGCTCGTAGGCCGTCCCGCCGGAGAGCCCCGCCGCGTTGATCTTCGTCTGGATCGTCTCGATCATCTGATCGCGGGTCGACTGCGTGACGCCGTCACGGATATCGTCCTCCGACGCGTCGACGTTCGCCGACTGCAACGCTGCAGCGAACTCCGCCTGCGTCACGCTGCCGGTGAACACCTCGGCGGTGACGGTCCCGTCCTCCTGGACGTCCACGCTCGCGTTGGCCGGATCGAGATCGAGTTCCTGCTCCACCGTCCCCTCGATCTCCTCGAGTCGCTCCTGATCGACCTGCCCCTCCTCGCTGACCGCGTCGGACGCGATGTCCTCGGCGGTCATCCCGGTGACCGGCACCCTGATCCGGGTGCCGCCCTCGAGTCCGAGCCCGAACTCGAGGTTCGTGGGGCTTTCCTGGACGCTCTCGTTTCCGCCGAGACTGTCGTCGGCCATGATACCGCCGGGGACGAACAGGGCGACGACGGCGAAGCTGACGAACACCACGAGCAGGAGGATCCGCCAGTTCGATTTGACCGCGGCGATCGGGTTCATCGTCGCACCCCCTCGAACTTGTACCAGCGAAGCAGGCACAGGTTCAACATGTAGGTGTTCATCAGGTCCGCCGCGAGGCCGACGAAGAGAATGATACCGATCGAGGCGAGCAGGCCGATGCCGAAGACGTATGCCGAGACCGCCATGACGAGCATCGCGGCCATCGACGTGACGGTCATCGTGACGCCGGTCCGCATCGCGCGATACGTGCTCTCGTAGAAGTCACCGCTCCGTCGCAGGACGTGGTTGTTCAACAGGATGTCCGAGTCCACCGAGTATCCGATCAGCATCAGCAAACCGGCGACCGTCCCAAGCGAGAGCGGGATATCGACGAGGCGCATGAACGCCAGCGGGATCACGAGGTCGGAGAACGCCGAGATGACGATCGCGATCGACGGGACGAACGTCCGAAAGAGCAGGAACGCGATGGCGCTCATCCCGACGAAGGCGACGACCAATCCGAGCATCGCCGTCTGCTGGCTCCCCGCACCGAAACTCGCCGACGTCGACGAGACCGATTGGACGATTTCGGCGTCACCGTCCGGCTCTAGTCCGGTGTCCGAATCCGTGGCCTGATCGGTCAGCGCCGCGGAGTCCGTCGAGGAGAACCGGACGATATACTGGTTTTCGGTCCCCGTCCCGGTCACCGATTCGGGAGTCTGATCGAACGACGCCGCGATCTCGCCTTCCGGCGTCGTCGTCTGGACGGTCAGTTCCGTCCCGCCGGCGAAGTCCATTCCCAGCGGGACCGGCGTGCCGTACACGAGAAACGAACCGCTGAGAACGAGCAATGCTACCGCGAGGACCGCCAGCGGAACCGCCGCGAGCTGGCGGTTACTGTACCGGGTGTACTCGATCTCCGGTACGTCGAAATACGCCATATATCGGACCACTCGGAGTCCCCCGAAGTAAGCCTTCTCAATTCGACCAATACGAGTCAGTGTCCCACGATCGCGGGGCGACAGCACGTCCGTCTCGTAATCGATACCGTTCAATCCGGCAGGTAGCGAACGCTCAACACGCCGTCGTCGGCCGAGCGCCGTACTTCCACGCGGACCGCCTCGAGCCGGGCCGCGCGAGCGAGCGTCTCCTCGTCGTCGAGGACGTCCCGGGCCGCGGGTTCGGCCTCTCCCTCCGGGAGGCGGAACACGTGGATCTCGCCGGTTCCGGCACGCTCCTCCTGGACGAGGTCGCCGACGTCGCTCTCGGCCGCCAGTTCTTTCTCGTGCGTGGTCGGCTCGAGGTCGCTGTCGACCAGTTCGATCGCGCGTCTGTCGTCGACGTCGATCACCTCCCAGGTGACCTCCATCGGCGGCTCGGGTGCGACGGTCGCCTCGAGGACGTCGTGGACCTCGAGGCCGGGGTTCGACCCGAGGGTGTGGACCTGTGCTGTCTCGACGTCGCGGACGACGGCCGACTCCGCTTCGGCGTGGGTGACGACGAAGGTGCCCGTCTTTTCGGTCATGGGCGATCGTAGCGGGCGGATCGGTTTCCGGGTTTCGGCTTTCGCCCGACACCGTCTCCGGCGGGCGTTACGACGGGGCGGGCGGGTGGTGGGCCGACTCGATCCAGAAGTCCTCGATCGCGTGCGCCAGGTCGTCGAACTCGTCGGGGCCGTCGGGTTTCGTGAGGTAGGCGTTGGCAGCGCGGTCGTAGCTCCTGCGGACGTCCTCGTCCGCGCTCGAACTCGAGAGGACGAGGATCGGCGGTGGCGGGTAGTCGAGTTCGTTCTGGAGGAGCTCCAGAACCCTGATCCCGTCGACTCGCGGGAGGTTCAGATCGAGGAGCACGAGGTCCGGATCGGTGCTCGCGGTGTCCGTCTCGCAGACGTCGAAGTACGTCGTCGCCTCTCTGCCGTCGGTCACGGTGTGGAACTCGATCTCGCTGTCGACCGCTTTGAACGCTTCCCGCGTCAAACGAACGTCGCCCGGATTGTCTTCGACGAGCAAGACGTCGATCGGTTCGGACGGCGTATGACTGGACATGCGTTCCACGGTAGGCGAAACGGGCGCGTAAGGCTGATCCCTACACACGTGGTGGGTCGGGGGAGACTCCGCCGAACGCGGGAGGGTTCGTACGGATTACAGGTGAATTCGGGACGGATCACGGAACGCATTTACCCCGGGCGGTCGCGTGCTCCCGTATGAACGTCGACATCGGGAACGCGCTGGCGTCCGTCGCGTCGCCGGGCGTCTCGAGGGAGTCCCTCGAACGGCTGGACGAGCAGGTCGCGGCCGCCCACGAGCGAATCGAGGCGGGAATGGCGAACGAGGAACACGGCTACGAGGCGCTGAACCTCCCCCAGCGGACCGATCCCGACGAGATTCGAGCGGCCGTCGAGCCGGTCGCGGACGCCGATGCCCTGATCACCGTGGGAATCGGCGGCAGCTCGCTCGGCGCGGCGACGATCGCGAACGCCCTGGAGTCGGACACCGAGACGGTCTTCCTCGACAACGTCGATCCCGAGTGGGTCTCGAGCCACCTCGAGCGACTCCCCCTCCAAAAGACGGCGATCAACGTGGTTTCGCGGTCGGGCACGACGGCGGAGACGCTGGCGAACTTCCTCGTCGTCCGCGAGGCCTTCGAGGACGCGGGCGTCGACTGGACCGAGCGGACGATCGTCACGACCGGCGAGGCCGGCCCCCTCCGCGACCTCGCGAACCGTCACGATCTGCCGTCGCTGAAGGTTCCCGACGGCGTCCCCGGACGATTCTCCGCCCTGTCGGCGGTCGGCATGGTCGCCGCCGCGGTCTGCGGGCACGACCTCGAGGCGCTGCTCGCGGGCGCGGCCGCCGAGCGCGAGACGCTGTCGGGCTCGCTGTTCGACTGCCCGGCCTACGCCTACGGCGCGACGACCTACGCGCTGGACGAGCGCGGAGCCGGGATCAACGCCGTGATGCCCTACGCGGAGTCGCTGGAGACGTCCGCGGAGTGGTTCGCCCAGCTGTGGGCGGAGAGCCTGGGCAAAGACGACCTCGGGCAGACCCCGGTACGGGCGCTCGGCGTCACCGACCAGCACTCGCAACTGCAACTCTACCGAGCGGGCCCGCGGGACAAGCTCGTCACCTTCGTCACCACGCAGGAGGGCACGGATCGATCGATTCCGGCCACCGACGTCGAGGATCTCGCCTATCTGGGCGACGCGACGCTCGGCGAGCTGCTCGAGGCCGAGTTCGAAGCCACGGAGGCCAGCCTCGCGGCGGCCGGTCGGCCGAACGTCCGCGTCGAACTCGAGCGCGTCGACGAGTACGAACTCGGCGGGCTCCTGTACGGGATGGAAGCGGCCTGCGTGCTCGCGGGCGAACTCTACGGCGTGAACACGTTCGAGCAGCCGGCCGTCGAGTGGGCGAAGAACGCGACCCGCGGGCTCCTCGGCGGCGGCGAGTTCGAGGAGGCCGAGGCGGTCGCGGACAAGACGGAGCTCCGCATCGAACGGTAGTCGTCCGCGAGTCCCGGTCGTCCGGTTGCGGTGCGCATATGCGTCCTCAGACGAACACACACGTATGACCGAGACTGCACGGGCCGACGACGCCGGCCCGGTCGCGTCCGACGCGGTTCCCGGAATCGGGACCGTGCTCGCCGGAATCACGATGGTGGCCATGCTCGTCCCCGTCCGACGCGGCGTCGACGACCCGATCGTCCTCGCCGGAGCGGCGTTCGCCCTCGCGGCCGTGTTCACCTTTCTGGTCCGACGCCACGGCGGTCTCGAGCGCCGGATCGGCGGCGCGGTCGCCGCCGGCTCGAGCGTTGCCGTCGTCCTGCTCGCCGGCTACGCGTTGAATCAGGGAATCACCGCACCCGCGGCCGTCCCGACCGTATCGGTGTCGGTTCCGATCGTGTTCGTCGCCTTCGTCGCGGCGGGGTTTACCGCCGCGATCGGGGTCGCGGACTACTTCGGGATCGACAGCGCCGGGTTGAAACGCCGGAGTCTGCAGGCGCTCATGCTGTCTGCAGTCGGTCTCGCGGGGCTCCTCGCCACGCCGATCGTGGTCGTCGTCCTCGCGATTCCGGTCGTGCCGCTCCTCGAGCCGCTCTCGCAGATCGAAAACACCGTCTTCACCCAGGTCTGCATGGCTATCGGAACGGTGCTCGTCACCGCGGGCTACCTCGCATTAACCGATCGCGATCTGTCGTTTATCGACGTTCGCCGGCCGACGTTGCGGGACGTCGCCTGGACCGTCGGGGGACTGCTCGTGCTCTTCGGGACGCTGTTCGTGATCTCCACGCTGATGCAGTCGACCGGCGTGGAGAGCGCGGAGCACTCGACGACCCAGCGGGCACAGGACAACCCCGAGCTCATGCTGGTGCTGGTCCCGCTCGCGATCCTGATCATCGGTCCGTTCGAGGAGCTGCTCTACCGGAACGTGATCCAGAAATCGCTGTACGAGACGTTCTCGCGGCCCGGTGCCGTCGCCGTGGCCAGCGTCATCTTCGCGGCGGTCCACGTGCTCGCGTACGCCACCGCCGGGCTGGGCGCGGTGATCGCCAGCCTCGGCACCATCTTCGGACTCGCGCTCGTCCTCGGTACGATCTACGAGCGGACCGACAACCTCCTCGTCCCGGCCCTGATCCACGGCGTGTACAACGCGCTCCTCTTCGCGAACCTCTACTTTACGTACGGCTGACTGATCGATCGACTGTCGCAACGGTATTCGACTAAACGACCACCCGCGATCGAACGCGACCGCGGGCTACGAGGGGTTCTTCCGCGCCAGTTCGGAGCCGCAGATCGGACACCGATCCTTCTCCTCGTCGAACTCCCGCCCGCAGCCCTGACACTGGTACTGCCAGTGGCGCTGTTCGTCGATTCCCTCCCGAGCGATCACCTCGACCGCGACGTTGAGCTTCTCCGCGACGTTTTGCATCGCGTAGTCGTCGGTCACCAGGGTGGCGTCGAGTTCGAAACTCGCCGCGACGAGCCGAACGTCGGTCTCCGAGAGGACGTCGAGATCGCCGGACTCGCGAGCCGCGCGCTCGACCTTCTCGGTGGTGTCGTCGTTCGGAATGTGGATGTGCATCCCGGAGCCCTCCATCGCGTCATAGCGATAGGCGCTCTCGTCCTCGAGTTCCTCGCGGACGAGCGGGATGGTCGCAGTCTGTTCTGTCGTGTGAAAGTCGTGGATAAAAGCGGAGGAGTCGAGAACGTACATACCGTTAGCGCTGGACGACGATGTAGTCTTTCACCGCTTGGACGCGGTTGACGGGAACGAGAAAGCGACCGCCGTCGTTGCGGTCGAAATCGACGGCGCGCCGGGACAGTTCCTCGTCGGGCTCGATGACGAGATCGTGGAGTTTGCCGGATTTCAGATCCATGGTGATGTTGTAGAGCAGTCCGAGCTCGGTGCCGTCGGACCCCATGACGGACTTCCCCGAGAGGTTTTCAGCGAGTATATCACTCATGCATACCCGTTCTTACTAATCGGTATTAAAAACCACGGGGATCTCGCGCACGGCCGGCGAAACCCGGCCGGTATCGACCGGTCGGAATACGGGTCGTGGTGAAAGGAACGTCACACGATGAGTTAAAATGAATTCGTCTCCTCCAACAACGGCCGCTCGAGGCGACCGATCCGCCGCCGTCTCGATCGCCGGCTTCGCCTCTGCTCCCGAACGCGGATGACGATGGGTTTAACTACGGCGCTACGGACGATTTAGGTAAGACCTTCTCGGGTGGTTCATCATGTCGGACACGGATACACGCGACCCCACATCCCTCAGAACGCCGATCGTCGCCGTCCTCGGACACGTCGATCACGGCAAGACAAGTCTCCTCGATAAGATCCGCGGCTCCGCGGTCATCGAGGGCGAAGCAGGCGCGATCACCCAGCACATCGGCGCGACCGCCGTGCCGCTGGACATCATCTCCACGATCGCGGGCGATCTCGTCGACCCGGACGATTTCGACCTCCCCGGCCTCCTCTTCATCGACACCCCGGGTCACCACTCCTTTACGACGCTCCGGTCCCGCGGGGGCGCGCTGGCCGACATCGCCATCCTCGTCGTGGACGTCAACGACGGCTTCCAGCCCCAGACCCTCGAGGCCCTGGACATTCTCCGGCGCTCGGAGACCCCCTTCATCGTCGCGGCGAACAAGATCGACACCGTCCCCGGGTGGAACCCAAACGAGGACGCGCCGATCAACGACACCTACGAGTCCCAGTCCGACCGCGTGCGCGAGCGCCTCGACGAGAGCCTCTACGAGATCATCGGCAACCTCTCCGACGAGGGGTTCTCCGCCGACCTCTACTGGCGGGTCCAGAACTTCCAGCGCAACGTCGGCGTCGTCCCCGTCTCGGCGATGACCGGCGAAGGCGTGCCGGACCTCCTGACCGTCATGATGGGGCTCTCCCAGCGCTACATGAAAGAGGAGATGGAGATCGACGTCGCCGGCCCCGGCGTGGGCACCGTCCTCGAGGTCAAAGAGGAGAAAGGGTTCGGAACGACGATCGATACGGTGCTGTACGACGGGACGATCCGCTCGGACGATCGGATCGTCGTCGGCGGCCAGAACGAACCCATCGTCACCGACGTCCGCGCGCTGCTCCAGCCGCGGCCGCTGGCCGAGATCCGGACCGAGAGCCGGTTCGAAAAGGTCGACGAGGTGTCGGCCGCGACCGGGATCAAGGTCGCCGCGCCCGAGCTCGCCGACGCGATGGCCGGCGCGCCGGTCCGTGTCGTTCGCGACCGCGACGTCGACGAGGTCATCGAGGAAGTCCGGGCCGAACTCGCGAGTATCGCCGTCGACACCGCCGAAGAAGGGGTCGTCGTCAAGGCCGACACCCTCGGCAGCCTCGAGGCGATGGCCGACGCCTTGGATGACGCGGAGGTTCCGATCGTCCGTGCGGAGGTCGGCGACGTCGCCCCGCGCGACGTCTCCGTCGCCTCGACCGCCGAGGACGGGAAACAGAAGGCCATCCTCGGGTTCAACGTCGACACCCTCGAGGACGCCCACCAGCGCGCGGAGATCGAGGACGTCGAGATCTTCACCGATGAGGTCATCTACCAGCTCATCGAGGAGTACGAGGAGTACGTCGAGGGGATCGAGCAGGCCCAGCAGGACACCATCCTCGACAACATCACCCGGCCCGCCCGGTTCCGGATCCTCCCGGATCACACCTTCCGCCAGAACGACCCCGCGGTCGTCGGCGTCGAGGTGAATTCGGGAACGATCCAGAACAACGCGAACGTCGTCAAATTCGCGGGGAACGAGCCCGACCGCGTCGGCCAGGTCAAGGGCATTCAGGAACAGGGCGAGGACGTCGACGAGGCCCGGGCGGGCAACCGCGTCTCCGTCGCCATCGACGGCCCCACCGTCGGCCGCCAGATCGAGGAGGACGACGAACTCTGGATCGAGATCCCCGAGAAACACGCGAAGATCCTCGAGCAGGAACTGGCGAGCGAGATCCCCGGCGACGAGCTCGAGGCGCTGAACATGTACCTCGACAAGCAGCGCAGTCGGGACCCCTTCTGGGGGAAGTAGGCCCGTAATCTACCCAGAATCTATATCCGCCTTCCCGATTCGAATTCGTTTATGACTGATGATCGGGACGAAGCGCCCGACAGGATACACCGCTTGACGCCATCCCGTCGGCAGGCGCTCGCTCTTAGTACAGGAGCGATAAGCGGTCTCGCAGGGTGTTCGGAACTCTCGGAGATGTTCTAGTATATTTAGTTATTCCGCCAGTACTCAATCATCACATTCTCGACATAGATGACGGGCGTTTTCTGAAGGTCTTCAATCTTCTCAACAGTCCCCGAGAACTCGATTTGTGCAGTATCCATAAAGTCATCATCGTCAGTCTTCAGCATAAACGGACGAGTTCCCTCTTCGAACAGCGCACGGAACGCCGAGTAATCCTCGCCGTACTCATTGTAGTACCGCAGGTCGCCATCGAGTCCGTCACAGCTAATCTCCGTCCCAACGAACTCATCTGGGCGCTTTGCAACATACTCATAGTCAGCAAGCGTCTCAATCACGCCGTCAGCAACTTCGTCGTCAGGCTCGCCAGTTGCCGTCGGACTGTCTTCCTCTGTCGTCGTCTCCGCCGTAGTTTCAGTTTCATTTTCAGTTGCTGTTTCCGTGTCGGTCGGAGTGCTCTCGTCGGTTGGGGTTCCCGTCCCGTCGTTGTCAGATGTAGAACCACCTGAGCAACCTGCAACAGCGATTGTACTGGATGAGGCAGTAATGGCAAGGAATTGGCGTCTATTCACAGTAGCTCGTTATGGTATAGTTTCATAAGTGCTCCCATACTGTCTCGGTTCTGTCAAACACAAAAGACGAAAATGAAGCTGGGCGAGAAGTCGGGTTGTAACACAAGTCGGTTAGAATCCGCCCCAAACCCCCTACTTTTCCACTCTAAACCTCACCTGACCGCAGCTCCTCTAACCGCTTAGTTCTGATAATCCGTGTATGGTAACCGAGGACGAACTGTCAGCAGTCGACTGATCGTCTCCACCGCCGGTGCAACCAGCGAGACCTGCGATTCCGCCACTTCCGATAGCGGCCGTGAATTCACGCCGACTGATCGGTTTCGGCTCCGTCATAGTCTCACGCCGTCGACGCTCTCGCCATCGCTGTGACCGTTCGCCTCGAGAGCACGCGTCTCGCTACCACTGCACTCGACCCGTCGAGTACCACTCGTGAGATCCATGCTGAACTGTGAAGACCGGGTGCTTATCAAACTAATTGCAGAACTCGGGATAGCCGGAAACCGAAGGGCAGAGCGGACCGATCAGTGATGATCGCCTGCCTCGCTGTTCTCTCGAGTGAACCGGATTGACACTAGACCGATCGGTGTCCGACAGCGGTATTCCCGGTTCGACACCGAACCCGCTCGAGATCCGCCAGCACGCCCTCGGGGTCGTCGATCCCCGACCGGTCACAGCGGATGTCGAACCATCGAGAATGGCGGCCGAACCGGCGTCGTTCAAGGACGAGTTCGTCGTCGGTCAATCGAACGTCGTCGATCGCGTTCCACGGGACGAACGACTTCCGGTACGATTTGTCGATGCGGAGGCCGGCCTCGTGGGCGCGTATTTCCGGCGGGTTCCACCGGTCGTTCGGGTCGAAATCGTACCAATCACCGCCGAAGTCGGAATGTGCCGAGAGCAGGAAAATAGTTCCGTACACCACCCAAACCAGTCCGACCACGCTGCCGGTCACCGCCATCCCGAGTCCGATGATGATCGTGGCGATCATGAACGCGCTCATCACGCGTTCGTCGTTCCGGATGCCGGTCTTGTACCACGTCCAAGTCGCGGCCGGATTGTCCGCCGTGATCGCATCGAGGTAGCGGTTCTTGGCCATCTGCTCGAGTCCGAACCCCGAAACGGCGGTCAGGAGGGCGAAGACGATCGTGGCGGTGACGAGTGGAGCAGAGGTATCGATCGAAGAGATAAACAACGGGGCTACGAACGCCACCGCCGGCGCGTAACAGGCCAGCCGTCGCCACCGGCTCCCCCCGATCGCTTCGGGGAGACCGTACGCGCGTTTCGCGTAGATGTGGCCGACGATCGCGACGGCCGTTACGGTACTCGGCAGCACCCCGAGCAGCGTCGCGGTGGACGCGTCGGCGACTACCCCCGCGACCGCTACGATCCCGGTGACGACGATCCCGAGGTAGAACCCGAAGCCGGCCTGAAAGCCGATATCGGGCTCGCCGATCTCGATGCGCGTGCGTCGTTCGTGCGATGCCACTGTGTTCGCGACTTCGGTTTCTGCGTATAAAATAAATCCGGTGTTGTTACTCCCTAAACAGTCACGGAACTCGAGACTCGGTGGTCCTGCCGGGTACCTGTAAGCATTAACACGCTGCTCGTGGTGGGTTCCGCGATGCTCGTACAGCTCCGGCAGTACAAACACGAGGAGGTACAGTTCGACGATAACAGGACGACCGGCGAGTCCCAGACCGAAGACACGGTCAACCCGGACGCAGACGATTACTTCGGCGAGGAGATGGCGGACCTCGACGTCGAGACGTGGGACACCGTCGAGCACGAGGACGATCCGATTCAGCGCCGGTCGCTCACGATCGACGGGGTCACGGCCGTCTCCGTCCCGAAGGAGCCGACCGACGCTGACGACCCGGACCTCCCCGGGCAGACGATCCAGCTGCGCATGGGCGGCGGCATCGAGAACGTCGCGCAGGCCGAGATCGTCGAGGTGCAGGACCTCGAGGTCGAGGAAGGGGAAGCCGAGGGAAAGGCGTCTCAGGACGACGAAGGCTACGGCAAGGAATCGATGGACGAGGAGCCCTGACCGGCGCACGCTTCGGCGGACACCGCCTCCGATCGGACGAGCGTGTTCCCGGAGCGGGAGACGGCAGGCGGCGACCCCACCGACGGGGAATGACAACCGCTGTCGGTGGCAGTGCGGTCCCGAAATCGTTTTCAAGCGGTCGCGCGCACACTCGGTATGCCGACGGAATCGGACACTCATTATGACCCCTCGCTGGGGAACAAGTTCATCTTCGTCACCGGCGGCGTCATGTCGGGGCTCGGGAAGGGGATCACGGCCGCGAGCACCGGCCGGCTCCTCAAAAACGCCGGGTTCGACGTCACCGCGGTGAAGATCGATCCGTACCTGAACGTCGACGCGGGGACGATGAACCCCTACCAGCACGGGGAGGTGTACGTCCTCGAGGACGGCGGCGAGGTCGATCTCGATCTCGGGAACTACGAACGGTTCCTCGACATCGACATGACCTCGGACCACAACATCACGACGGGGAAGACCTACCAGCACGTCATCGAGAAGGAACGGGCGGGCGACTACCTGGGTAAGACGGTCCAGATCATTCCCCACATCACCGACGACATCAAGCGCCGGATCCGCGAGGCCGCCGAGGGTACCGACGTCTGTATCATCGAAGTCGGCGGCACCGTCGGCGACATCGAGGGGATGCCCTACCTCGAGGCGCTACGCCAGTTCGCCCACGAGGAACCCGAGGAGAACGTCCTCTTCACACACGTCACCCTCGTTCCCTACTCGAAGAACGGCGAGCAGAAGACCAAACCGACCCAGCACTCGGTCAAGGAGGTCCGCTCGATCGGGCTCCAGCCCGACGTGATCGTCGGCCGCTGCGAGGATCGGCTGGATCCCCAGACCAAGGAGAAGATCGCGCTGTTCTGTGACATTCCCACCGAAGCGGTGTTCTCGAACCCGGACGTCGAGGACGTCTATCACGTCCCGCTGATGGTCGAGGACGAGGGGCTCGACCAGTACGTCCTCGAGCACTTCGGGCTCGCCGATGAGGCGCTCCCCGAGGGTCAACGAACGAACGAGTGGCGCGACATCGTCACCACCGAGAAGACCGGCGAGATCGACATCGCGCTGGTCGGCAAGTACGACCTCGAGGACGCGTACATGTCGATCCACGAGTCGCTGAAGCACGCCGGCTTCGAGGTCGGCAGCGACGTCACCGTCCACTGGGTGGCGGCCGACGAACTGAGCGAAGGCTACGACGGCCAACTCGAGGGGATGGACGGCGTCATCGTCCCCGGCGGGTTCGGGATGCGCGGCTCCGAGGGCAAGATCCGAGCGGTCCAGTACGCCCGCGAGAACGGCGTTCCGTTCCTCGGGCTCTGTCTGGGCTTCCAGATGGCCGTCGTCGAGTACGCCCGGAACGTGCTGGAACTCGAGGGCGCTCACTCCGCGGAGATGGAGGAAGACACGCCCCACCCCGTCATCGACATCCTGCCCGAACAATACGAGGTCGAGGACATGGGCGGGACGATGCGGCTGGGCGAGCACACGACCGTGATCGAGCCCGAGACGCTGGCCTACGAGCTCTACGGCGACACGTCCTGTTCCGAACGCCACCGCCACCGATACGAGGTCAACCCCGAATACTTCGACGCCTTCGAGGACGAACCGCTCGTCTTCTCCGGCACCGCGGGTAACCGAATGGAGATCCTCGAACTCGAGGACCACCCGTTCTTCGTCGGGACGCAGTTCCACCCCGAGTACACGTCCCGACCCGGGCAACCGAGCCCGCCGTTCCTCGGGCTCGTCGAAGCCGTCCTCGAGCAATCCGCCGACGAGGACGAGGCCGCGGATGCAGACGCTGACACCGAAACCGAGGTAACTCACTGATGGTAGACACAGACACGTTCGTTCCGGACGCAGTTGCAGAGATCGGCGACGAAATCGGCGACGCGAACGCCGTCATCGCCCTGTCGGGGGGCGTCGACTCCTCGGTCGCCGCCGCCCTGGCCTACGAGGCCATCGGCGACCGACTCACGCCCGTCTACGTCGACACCGGGTTGATGCGGAAGGGCGAGACCGACCAGATCCGCGAGACGTTCGACTACATGGACTCGCTGCGGATCGTCGACGCGAAAGACCGGTTCCTCGAGGCGCTCGGCGGAACCACCGATCCCGAAGAGAAGCGCGAGATCATCGGCGAGCAGTTCATCCGGGAGTTCGAGCGCGAAGCCAAAGACGCGGACGCGGACTACCTCGTCCAGGGGACGATCTACCCCGACCGCATCGAGAGCGAGGGCGGGATCAAATCCCACCACAACGTCGGCGGCCTCCCCGAGATCGTCGACTTCGAGGGCATCGTCGAACCGGTTCGCGACCTCTACAAGGACGAGGTCCGCGAGGTCGCGCGCCACCTCGGACTCGACGAACTCGTCGCAGAACGGATGCCGTTCCCCGGCCCCGGGCTGGCCGTGCGGATCATCGGCGAGATCACTGAGGAGAAACTCGAGGTCGCTCGCGAGGCCAACCACGTCGTCGAAGAGGAACTCGAGGAGTACGAGCCCTGGCAGGCGCTCGCGGCCGTCATCGGCAAGGCGACGGGCGTCAAGGGCGATAACCGCGTCCACGGCTGGGTCGTCTCCGTGCGCTCGGTCGAATCGCGCGACGGCATGACCGCCCGCGCCCAGGAGATCGACTGGGACACCCTCCAGCGCATCCAGTCCCGAATCACGGGGTCCCACGAGAACGTCGCCCGCGTCGTCTACGACGTGACCCACAAACCGCCCGCGACCATCGAGTACGAATGAGTGTGCACACGACCGCAGTCGTCGCCGGCCCCGACGAGGACGGCATCGCGGTAGCACTCGAGGACGAGGGCGTCGACGTGAGCCGGATCGACGGCGTCATCTCCCGCCCGCAACTCGAGGAAGCGGGCGTCGTCGAGGCAGACCTGTACGTCCTGACCGACGTCGGGCAGGCGACGACGATTCCGATCGTCTGCGACCTGAACGAGGACGTACGGACCGTCGTCTACGCCCGGCGGACCGTCCCCGAGTTCGTCAAAGGGCAACTCGATATCGCGATCGATCCGCAGTTGATGGACGCGACCGTCGTCGCCGACGAACTCGTCGACTGACGGACCCGGCCCGTGGACGGGACAGCAGTGACCCGAGTCCCCGGACGGCGTCTCCGACCTGATTCCCGTTTCGAGCACCATACAGCCGGTATAAACGTTCTCGGGCGGTTTTTCGGCCAAATAAAATCGGATTGAATTCGGTGGAATTCGGCGTAAGGCACGTATACCATCACCCGCGTTCAAGTGGGATCGGCGGGTACTGGCTACTGGAGGTCGGCGGGCAGACCCCACCAACGGCATCCACCACCACCACCTGCTCCCGCGACTTCCAGCAACCCACCACAGCACCCTTCCCCACCACTGCCAACCGATTTGCCTCGACGCGGGCGTTCCCACCCGCTCGCGTCGCACCCTGCAATCTGGCATTCGGCACGCGGCGGAACTCGCCGCGTGCCGGGGATGGACCCCTTTCTGTCGAGCGCTCCCGCATCGCGAGTTCGACCGCCGACACTGTGAGTCGCGAGCGAACCGCAGCTATCGGTCTCGAAGCGCCCGGAGTACTGGAATCTCCTCGAGTCGCTCGGCCGTGAGCAGGCGCCAGTCGATCCCGGACGGCTGGTCGCTGTCGTCGTGGCGTCTCACCCGCTCGGGCGTGACGACGAGATCCATCGCGACGTCGTGGCGCCCGATCGCGACCGGCTCGTCGATCAGCTGGCGCTCGTGGACCGTCGTCGCGACCGGCGTCGCGTCGTCGACGAGTCCGAGTTCCCTGAGCACGGCGTACTCGAGGTCGCTGTACCCCTCTCCCTTGCCGATCCGACCGCCGTCGTCGGTGATCGCGACGCTGCCGGAGACGATCATGTCGACGCGGTCGATCTCGTCGGGTCCGACCTGTTCGCCGTGTTTCGACGAGCCGGAGACGGTCGTCGCCGCGTCGTAGTCCTCGAGTTCCTCGGGATCGAGTTTCAGGAAGCACTTCTCGTCTCGCAGCCGCGGCACGGCCATGTAGACCGTCTTTCCCTCGCGGAGGGCTCGCCGCCGGACGGGGAGCTGCGGCGCGTCGGGATTCGCTTTGATCGCCGTCGCCGCCTCCCACTCGGCTTGCTCGGCCAGCCGGTCGGCGGCCTCGCTCGCCCCGGCGAAGTTCGGAATTCGGCCGTGGGGCGGAAACGGAAACCGGGCGACGCCGCTCTCCTCGAGGTCGTCCCAGACGCGCTCGCGGAGAGACTGCTTGTCGGTGCCGTCGGTTTCGTCAGGATCGTCGTCGACGGGCCCCACGTCACACACCTCCGTCGGCCGCGTCGGTTTCGGTCGGGTTCGCGTCACCGTCCTCGCTGTCTTCCCCGCCCTGGCCGACCTCGACGTCCGGCTCGTCCCCCCGTGCGAGTTCGATCAGTTCGGGGGCTTCCGACAGGATGATCTCCTCGAGGGCGAGCCGAACGGCGTCGGCCCGGCCCGGCAGACAGAAGACCAGCGTTCCGTCGGTGATCCCGGCGAGCGTTCGGGTGGTGAGAGCGCTCGTTCCCACTTGCTCGTGGGACAACACGGTGAACAGCTCGCTGAAGGTGTCGAGATCCTTTTCGAGCAAGGGGTCGACGGCCTCGATAGTGATGTCGGTCGGTTCGACCCCCGTCGCGCCGGCGGTGATCACGACGTCGACGTCGGTCCGATCGATCAGTCGCGAGACGATCGACTGGACGTTGTCGTGATCCGGGACCACGTGTTCTCGCACCGTGATCTCGTGGCCGCCGGCCTCGAGTGCGCTCGTGATTTCCGCGCCGGAATCGTCGGTCTCGAGGCTCCGATCCGACGCGATCGTGACGACGCCGGTACAGAGTGTCTCGCTCGCGCTGGCGGTCGTCTCATCGCCCGCGTCCGTTTCGTTCATACCTCTCGTTCGAGGCGCCGGCGGGAAAACGGTCCGGCATCGAGTGGCACCGCTATCGTCGCTCCCGATTCGCGTCGGATGCAGCGTCGTCTCTCGTTCGACCTCGCTTGCAGGCGCTTCGGTCGCTCTCACGGTGCCGGGACGAGTCGATAGCCGCGAGTGCGGAGCGAAGCGGACCGCGATAGCGGTGGTACGATCCGTCTCACCAACTGTTATCAGCGGGTCTCTCCTTCGTCTACGCATGGACGCGGTCAAGATCACCGAGCACGGCGACACGGACGTCATCGAGTACGGCGAGTATCCCGACCCCGAGATCGAGCGGGACGAGGTACTGGTCGACATCAAAGCGGCCGCACTCAATCATCTCGACATCTGGACGCGGCGGGGGATGCCGGGAATCGACCTCGAAATGCCCCACATTCCGGGCAGCGACGGGGCCGGCGTCGTCGAGGACGTCGGCGAGGACGTCACCCGCTTCGAGGAGGGCGATCACGTCGCAGTCTCGGCCGGCGTCGGCGATCTCCGGATGGACGACCCGACGCTCGACCCGCGCTTTCACATCATCGGCGAACACGTCACGGGCGTCCACTCCGAGTACGCCGCGGTCCCCGAGGACAACCTGATTCCCGTCCCCGATCACGTCGACTGGTCGGTCGCCGGCTCGAGCTGTCTGGTCTTCCAGACCGCCTGGCGGATGCTCATCGAGCGCGCGGAGCTCGAGGCCGGCGAGGACGTGCTCGTGCTGGGCGCGAGCGGCGGGGTCGGCCACGCGGCGCTCCAGATCGCCGACTACGCCGGCGCGGAGGTCTACGCGACCGGCAGCACGGCTGAGAAGCTCGACTACGCCCGCGAGCACGGCGCGGACCACGTCTGTAACTACGAGGAAGAGGACTTCGCGGACTGGGTCCTCGAGGAGACGGACGGCCGCGGCGTCGACGTCGTCGTCGAGCACGTCGGCGCGCCCACCTGGCAGAACTCGCTCAAGAGCCTCACCAAGGGCGGCCGCCTCGTGACCTGCGGCGGGACCGGCGGCGGCAACCCCGAGACGGACATTCCGCGCATCTTCTGGAACCAGCTCCAGATCATCGGCTCGACGATGGCCACGCCCGGCCAGGTCGACGACGTCATGGAACTCGTCTGGGACGGCACCTTCGAGCCGGCGATCCGCGAGGAGCTGCCGATGAGCGAGACCGCGCGTGCGCACGAAATCATCGAAAATCGCGAAGGGTTCGGGAAGGTCGTCGTCCGGCCGGACAGCGAACTCTAGTCGGGCCGATCGACGGCCGGCCCGCGAACCGACCGACGACCGAGCCGATCGGCGGCAGTCAGGGGTTGGCCAACCGTGAGGGCTTTTACTGTGCGCTCGAACGATCCGACTGTGAGCTCGAGCGACGACGGCGGGTACGTCCACGATCCATCGGCCTTCGACGCCGATTCGGGCGGTGAACGGGGGGACGAGGAGCCGGCCGACGGCAGCGAGGGTGGCGGACCGGCCCATCCCGCGACGGTCGACCGCGAGTTCGACTGGCGGGGCTGGATCCTCGTCGGCGTCCTGTTTTTCGCCTTTATCGTCGCCCCGATCGCGATCTATCTCGTTCCGCCGGGCGCGGAGGGCTATCGCTTCGCGCTGTTGATTCTCCCGCTGGCACCCGCACTCTTGCTGGCGATTACGGCCGTCTGGGCGACGACGCGGCCCTGACCGGCGAGTGACGTTCGGACTCGAGGCCGACGCTACGGCAGCGAACGGATCGGAAAAAATCGAACCGGCGAGCTACGCCTCGGCGTTGCGAACGCGTTCGAGCTGGTCGAGCACGGACGAGCCGGGAGCGACGTCCCGGTCGGGTGTCTCCTCCCGGTCGACGTACGCGGCTACCACGTCGTAGATGCGGTCGGCCTGCGGGGCAGTGAGTCGGTCCGTGTCGCCGTCGGTCTCGAGCGTCTCGACTCCCTCGAGTACCCACTCCGGCGGTGTTTCGTCCGCGTCGAGCGCCTCGTCGAGGCGGTTCGACAGGACGTGGTGAACGACCCACTGCTCGTCTCTGGAGAGCGTGACTTCGTACGTCTCGGTTTCCGGTGGTGAGGAGCTCATTTCGTCAGTCTGGACCTGTTTCGTCGGTCCTCAACCAACGCTACGAACAGCTGCATAATAAGCCTTGTTACCGCATGTCATACTTGCGGTGGTCGGTCGGAGACGCCGGCGGGGCGATACGGGAACCGCGTCGGGGACGGCGCTTCGTTTCGCGCCGGTGGACAGTTCGCCCGGCGATCAAAAGCTACTAACAGAATCGCGCCCAGTGGGCTGACAGGAGCCGACGCTGATGGATTTCGCGACGTTATCCGGGAAGATCGCGACCGGACGCATCGGACACGCGCTCTCACGACTCGTCCCCGCCACGTCGATCTGGGAGCGCGAGTGGGACGTCTGCTGCGTGCTTGACGGCTGCCGCCTCGATCTCATGCGCGAGGTCGCGGCGGCCGGCCACGACGCGCTGCCCGGCCCCGAGGGCGTGGACTCGCTGTGGTCGGTCGGCTCGCAGTCCGCCGAGTGGATGGACCGGACCTTCGCGCCCGAGTACCGCGAGGAGATGGCTCGCACCGCCTACGTCACCGGCAACCCCTTTTCCTCACAGTCCTGCGAACACATTCTGATCACCTCCGACGACGTGCTCCCGCTCGAGGCCGACGACTTCGGCGTCTTCCACGAGGCCTGGCGCGACGAGTGGGTCGACGACGACATCTCGACGATCCCGCCCGACTCGCTGACCGACGCCGCGATCGCGATCTGGCGGGCGCGAGCGGAGCTGGGCATCGACCGCGTGCTCGTCCACTACATGCAACCCCACGCCCCGTTCCGATCGCAGCCGGGGTGGTTCTTCGGCTCGGCCGACATCGAACACTGGGGGCAGTTCACCGACGGGGACGACGAGGAGGAAATCGACCTCGAGGACCTCGAGCCGGCGGAACGCGAGGCGCTCGAGGCGTTAGCGGAGGCCGAAGCCAAGGAAGACGACGATACGGACTCGATGAACGACCCCTGGATCAAACTGCGGAACGGCGAGCTCGCCCCCGACGCGGTCTGGGCTGCCTACCGGGACAACCTCGAGTGGGTGCTCGACGACGTCGCGCGACTCCTCGCGAACTGCGACGGACGGGTCGCGATGACCAGCGATCACGGCAACGCGATCGGGGAGTACGGCGTCTGGTCGCACCCGCCCGGAACGCCGGTCCCCTCGCTCCGGCGGGTCCCATGGGTGGTCCGCAAGGGGCGGGATCGGGGGACCTGCGAGCCCCCCCTTCCCGAGGGCGTTCGCGAGACCGGCACCGACGACGGGACCGCGACGGACGGCACCGAAATCGAATCGCGCCTCGAGGCGCTGGGGTATCGGTGACGAGTTCGTTCCGGGACGCGATCTACGCCGTTCGGAAGGCCCGCCTGGGGCTCGAGCGCCGCCGGCTCGATTACGGCCGGGAGACGCGCGAGCGGGCCGACCGGCTGGCCGAGGTGCTCCCGGCGTCGGCCGCCGAACTGCGAGGGTACGAGCGGGAGTACGACGACCTCGAGTGGTTCCACGACGGCTACGCCGACCGGGTCGACGAGATCCACGCGGCCGGCGTCGCGGCCGACACGACCCACTGGCGCGACGGGGTAACGCTCTACGTCGTCTGTCGCGCGCTGGGAATCGAGACCGTCGTGGAGACCGGCGTGTTGTTCGGCTCGTTCGACGCGCACATCCTCGCCGCGCTGTGCGAGAACGGCGGCGGGACGCTGCACGCGGTTGATCTACCGGGCGGGCCGCCGGGGCCGTTCGCGTACGGCCACCTGATTCCTGATCGGTGTCGCGACCGATGGGACCTGCATCGGGGCGACGCGCGGGAGGTTCTGCCGGAGCTGCTCGAGGAGGTCGGCCCCGTCGACCTCTTCTTGCACGATTCGGACCATCGGCTGCCGCACATGCGCTTCGAGTACGAGACGGCGCTGTCGCATCTGGCCTCCGGCGGGGTGCTCGCGAGTCACGACGTGCGGCTCTCGAGGCTGTTCGATCAGTTTGCGGAAACGAACGGGCTTCGGTCGTGCGTGGTCTGCGATACGGGGATCGCGCGGCGACCGCGCTAGGGGTCGTCTCGAGTTTCGGTCGGTCGATCCATCTGCTTCTCTCGAGCGCCCCCCTCCTCCATCGCGTCGTCGCCCTCGGCTTGAGCGCCACGGAAGACGGCGAGCCGGTCGGCCTGCCGACCGAGCAGCGCGCGCCCGGCATCGGTGAGGCGATAGGCGGGGACGCCGCCGCTCTGGTCGTCCCGCGGTGCGACGAGGCCGCGGCCGACGAGCGCACGCAGGTTCGGCTCGAGCCGGGCGCGGCCCACTGCCGGATACCAGCGCTCGAGGGCCCACTTGATCCCCGAGGGGTACCCGGCGTAGCCGTCGCGCTCGCGGCGGGCGACGGCCTCGAGACAGTCGCGCTGGAAGCCGGTGAGTTCGATCCAGGTGTGGCGGTCAGGTGGGTGTTCGTCGTGGGGTGATTCGGCTGCTCGAGCGGGGGGTTCAAGGCTCCGCGAATCGTCGTCTGACATGGCTTTCTGTGGGTAACGGAAGCCACGCGGGCCGGTGGTTGGGACACCGGGTCCGCGTCTTCGAGGACCGATTCGGGTAGCTGTGGGTCCGTTCGGCTTCCGTTGGTTCAGATAATGAGTGGACACCACTTAGAACTAGTGCATCAAACACAGTACTAGAAGACGGTAAACAGCGTACAAATACTATCGAATCGAGCGTTCTAACACGGTGTTTCGTGTGTTCACGATCGAATGCGACGGCCACGGGTGGACTGGATGACGCGGGCCGACGACGCGATCCTCGAGTTCCTTCTCAACGAGGGAAACCGACCTCTCATCGCGAATCCATCCACTGTCGAGGCCAACATCGATTACAAGATCTCGCACGTACGGCGCAGACTGCGGGCGTTGCAGGATGGTGGACTGGTCGAGTATTATGATGAAGACCGGGGCCTGTATCGGATCAGTGAGCAGGGTCAGAAGTATCTCGAAGGCGAACTCGACGCTGAGGAACTAGAACTGAACGAGGAATGACAGCGCGTCGTCCAGAGAAATGGATGCAGTTGCCGAGCGACGATCGGATTCTCGAGCCAAACCAGAGTTGACCGCTAAATGCGCCCGCTGGTATCGTGGATGACGAAATCCGATCCCGCCCTGCTCGAGTTCTTCGAGGAAACGGGGATAGCAATGCCACCAGCGGTGGTCTCGTACAACATCGACGGCGTCTCCCATCCGACAGTGAAACGCCGTCTTCCCGTCTTAGAAGATCACGGACTCCTCCGAAAAGTCGACGACGACCGGGGTTATTACAGAATTACGGATCAGGGTCGTGCTTATCTCGAGGGCGAGTTAGAGAGTGACGAACTCGAATCACCGTAACGAATTCGGACCCACGACCCTCGGAATACTATTTTTCGGCTTGCCGAACGGTATATTTCGTACTTGGCCCAGCGAAACGTACTGGCTGCCCGAGAAGCACTACTTCGGTAATCGGAGGACCATCTTATCGACCGTGATGATGACGAAGCATACGAAGACTGATTTATTTGACTGAATATATGTGAACTCATTTTTCTCGGTATTTTATCTATTACCTGTTAAAATAGTATTTCTCTACTCTCCTGTACCGCATGACGGTAGACAGTTTCGTGATTAATATCCCAATTTTATATCGTATGTGCTAAACCGTTGGAGGGTAGTTTGATACTGTTTCGCCCATTACATTACCAATAGTTATTTCTTTGGACATCATATTCCCAGGTCTTAATATATCGGTCGCTATTCGATTCGTAGATCAAAAATCACCGTTCTACAGTGTTTGCTGTATCTGTGTATTAGATTCGGCTTCAGTCGTCGTTTATATCAGAAACGTACTGTAGGTCGCGAAACGATGGTTTCCGACTAATACGTCCCCTGTCGGGACTCTCATCCGGGTAACGTACACGGAGGACGGTGATCGCGTCCCAATAATGGGGCGTCCCACAGCGGTCCAATCTGGTGGTGACGCCGTCTTCTTGGTACGTTCCCGGTGCATAAAAGTATGAAACGTACAATCGCAACGCTGTTAACCGTGGCACTAATAGGCAGTCTGGTACTCGCCGGGAGTGCAGCTGCCCTTGACGAGGCCGATCAGGAGGTTAAGCAAGAGGACGACATCACTCAGGACGCGGACTGGAATTCTTGGGATGTCGATCAGAGTGCAGACCAATACTTAGGCGCAGGACAGGAAGCAGATGAGGACGATGTCTACCAGGACATCTATCAAAAAGGCACGGTCGAACAGCACGGTGATTCGTTCGACGACGTGAACCAGAACAGCGATCAGGATGCTGAAGCATACCAGTCCGCCGAGGACGCATATGACGTTGATCAGGATAGTGACCAGATCCTGAAAACTACACAGACGGCGGATTCATGGGACGATACGCATCAGACGGCAACCCAGTCGACCAGTACTACGCAGAAAGCAGACGACAGTAAGTACGTCGACCAGAATACAGAACAGACGAACATCGTCTACCAGTCTGCAGAGTGACCGGCGTAACCACGTTACTGGATTAGGAGCAATCCTGATCCAGTTACCTTGGATTATTTCTGGCACCGACACTGACGGCAGGTGGTCCTCGGACTGGGTGCACGTGACCATTACGTGCTCCCACGGGGGTAGCGGGACGCGTTGCCCACACTTCTCGTCCCCCGCTACCGCCTCCGGTTTCACTACCTGATCGCTGACTTACTGGATTCTAAGCGGATAGACGGTTCTGATAAATAGAGTTCCAGCATCGAATACTGACTGAGATATTGAATTATGAGTTACTCGAACCCTCGATTCATGTGGTTCAGCTGGATATTTTCGCACGGAGGTGAGGGTTGGCCGCTGTAATTATTTGGCGACACAGACGTGAGTCGGGAAACGATCAGTGATCAGTTCCAGATTCCCCTGTCGCAATTCTATTCCTTCAGGCACATCAGGACACACCCGCTCGAATCAGTTCATTCGAACACCGGCTCAGTAAACAGCCCCGCAGCCCCCGACAGTCCCGACAACGCATCTGCAGCCAACACCGCCGCCCCGCCGGTCCACGTCGGCCGGTCGCCCGGCCAGAACTCCTCGTCCTCGAACTGGTAGCCCGTCCAGAAGACGCCCTCGTCGTCGGTCCACTGGAAGAGCCACTCGTAGATCTCGCGCGCCCGCTCGAGCTCCCCGACCGCGGCCAACGAGAGTACGAGCTCGCAGGACTCGGCGACGGTCACCCACGGCTCGTCCGCGACGCAGCGACAGCCCAGCCCGTCCTCGAGGTACCGATCGAACCCGGCCTCGAGGCGCTGTCGTGCCGGCTCGCCGGTCAGCACGCCGCAGAGAACGGGATAGAACCAGTCCATCGCGTAGCGGGACTTGCTCTCCCACGTGCGGTCGAACCGATCGGGCCGCTCGCGGATCGCCGCGCCGAGGTCGGCGCGAGCCTCGAGCCAGCGCTCGCGCTCGTCCCCGTGGCCGAGTTCGGCCGCGATCGCCGCCCCGCAGGCCAGGCTCTTGTAGAGCGAGGCGCAGCCGGCGACGAGCGCGTCCTCGTACACCTCGCCGTCCGCGCCGACGGCCCAGTAGATTTCACCGGTCGCGGCCTGCCGAACGCACGCGAACTCGAGGGCGTCGCGAACGGTCGGCCACAGGGCCTCGAGAAACGCCCGGTCGCCGGTACAGCGGTAGTGGTGCCAGACGCCGACGGCGACGTAGGCGCTGCGGTGGGTCTCCTTGCGCGGCTCGTCGCCGGCGTGGGCACCGTCGCCCGGCTCGGCCTCGCCGTAGGTCGCCCACAGCCCGCCGTCGTCGTGCTGGGCGTCGGCGAGCCAATCGTACGCGCGGCGGGCGGCCGTCTCGCGGCCCGCGACCGACAGCCCCATCGCGCTCTCGACGTGATCCCACGGGTCCGCCGGGCCGTCGGGGTACCACGGAATCAGGCCGTCCGAGCGCTGCACGCGCTCGATGTAGTTCACTGCGGGCTCGAGCCCCCAGTCGGAAAGCGACCGTCCCGACGAGACGTTGCTCACGCTCGCCCCTCCAGTTCGAAGTAGTAGACGACGCTCTTGCCGACCACTGGGTCCAGCGCCCGCTCGAGCAGTCGGACGGGGCGGGGCGATTCCAGCACGTCCCACTCCAAAAAGCGGTCGTAGGCCCGCAAGGGCAGCGGCGACTCTCCCCGCTCGTCGCGGTCCCACCAGAGACACTTCAGCCACCAGTAGGGCGCGTGCAGGGCGTGGGCGAAGTGCCCGTCGACCCGCCGGAACCCGCGCCGCTCGATGGCGGCCCGCAACTCCTCGCGGTCGAAGATGCGGACGTGGCCGCCCTCCACCTCGTGGTACTCGTCGGAGAGCGCCCAGCAGATCCGCTCGGGGCCTGCTCGAGGCACGCTCACCGCGAGCGTGCCACCCGGCGCACAGACCCGCCGAAGCTCGTCGATGGCCGACTCGTAGTCGGGCAGGTGCTCGAGGACCTCGGTACAGCAGACGACGTCGAACGCGCCGTCCTCGAAGGGAAGGCGCAACGCGTCCCCGGAGAGAAAGGTCACCGGGACGTCGGACTCCGGCGCGATGTACTGCTCGTGGTCCTCGCGGGCCGCGACCAGGTTCTCCCGCCCGAGATCGAGCCCGACGACTTCGGCGACGTTCTCGAGTGCCGCGGCGTGGACGTGGCGGCCCTCGCCGCAGCCGACGTCGAGGACGCGCACGTCCGGGGTCAGCGGCAGCCGGTCGAAATCGATCGTCTCCATCTCAGCCCTCCCCCGCGCGCGTTTCGATGGCGTTCCGGTACTCCCGAACCGTCTCGCGGGCGGCCCGCTCCCAGTCGAACTCCTCGACGATGCGTTCCCGTCCCCGCTCACCGAGTCGGCGGCGGCGCTCGTCGTCCTCGAGCAGGTCCCGAACCGCCTCGGCCAGCGCGTCGGCGTCGCCCGGCTCGACGAGGACGCCGGCGTCGCCGACCACCTCGGGAAGCCCGCCGCCGGTGGTCGCCACCACCGGAACGCCGCAGGCGAGCGCCTCGCCGGCGGGCAGCCCGAACCCTTCGTACAGCGACGGGACGACTGCCACGTCCGCGGTGCCGTAGAGCTCGACCATTCGCTCGTAGCTGATCTCGCTGTGCGTCTCGATCGCGTCCGCGATGCCCAGCGTCGAGATCAGCCGGTCGCACTCGCCGCCCTCGTCGAACTCCCCGACGACGACCAGCTCGGCGTCGATCTCCTCGCGGACGGCCGCGAAGGCCTCGAGCAGGTGTCGAGCACCCTTCAGCGGGACGTCGGCGCTGACGGTCGTCATCACGCGCGGGCGGTCGGTGGTTCGCTCGACGGGCTCGAACAGGTCCGTGTCGATCCCGTTGTGGACGACGCGGATCGACTCCGGATCGGCCCCGAAGTCAGTGACGGTGCGGTGCTTGGCCGACTCGGAGACGGTGAGGATGTGGGGGAGGTCCCGGACGACCTCGCGTTGCATCCGGAGGAAGCGATACCACCGGCGGATCAGCAGTCGCTCCCCCCGGCCGCCGGCCGCCTCGAGCGCGGCGTCGCGGTCGACCGTGATCGGATGGTGGACGGTCGCCACGACCGGGTGGCCCCGCTCGCGGAGGGTTCTGAGGCCGTGACAGAGCGACTGGTTGTCGTGGACGATGTCGTACTCGGGTTCATGTTCCTCGAAGTAGTCGACGACCTGCCGGCCGAAGACGTAGGGGTCGGGAAAGCCGCCGGTGAGCGCGCTCAGCCACTCGTAGAGCGCGAGGGGATCTCGGAGGTAGGCGGGCTCGAACTGGCCCAGCCGGTCCAGTTCGTCGACGACGTTCTCGCCCGGCAGCTTCACCAGTCCGACGTCGTCGTCGAGCTCGGGGTAGGGCTTCCCCGAGATGACGTCGACGGAGTGGCCGAGGTCGGTCAGGGCACGGCTCAGATACTTCACATAGACGCCCTGTCCCCCCGAATACGGGTTCGATCGATAGCTCAAGAGGCAGACGTCGAGCGGCTCGTCGGGGAGTCCCTCGGCCTCCGCCGACGGCTTCGACTCCGCCGTCGCTCCCGTGGCGGTCGAGCCACCTGCCGACGCGGACGAGGTGAGCAGGCTCCCCCGGAGAAGACGTCTGAGCGTACCAGTGACCATCGCAGTCTATCCTGCATGTGTGAGCACTCCCTCATAAACCTCCCGTTCGTGTACTGTTGTTAGATACCGTTCGGTCTCGAAAAACGATCGGAATCGGCGTCGGCTCCGGGACCGAAAGTCACCGTCTCAGCGCCCAGAACCGCGTTTCGAGTGGAACGTGAGCCGACGGCCGGACGTCGGGTCCGTACTGTCTCGTCGGACGTGGTGTCGGCAAAAATATATTTCGGTATCGGGTTCCAGTTCGCGTCGCTCGCTATCGGACGTCCCGCCGCATGGCGATCTCGAACCACGGGCAGAGTCGGAGCTGGCGGTACCACTCGGGGTTGGCGTGGAGCCGCTCGTAGGGGACCCACATCAGCCCGGCGACCTCCTCCTCGTTGGGATCGAGGCTGCGGTCCGTCAGCGTCACCTGCAGGACGGCACAGACCTCGTGTTCGACGCCCGCGTTCTCGAAGTAGCGCTTGTACTCGAAGCGGTCGGTCACTTCCAGATCGTCGTACTGGTCGGGCGTAATCCCGAGTTCCTCCTCGAGTCGCTCGCGGGTCGCTTCCTCCTGACTCTGGCCCTCGACGGGGTGGGAGGCGACGGTGCCGTCCCAGAAGGTCCCCCAGAGGCGCTTGTCGGGCGCGCGCTGGGCGAGCAACACGTTCCCCTCGCCGTCGAAGACGATCGAGGTGAAGGCCCGGTGGCGAATCCCGTCGCCAGTGTGGGCGTCGAGCCGATTGACCAGTTCGAGTTCGTTGTCGTCGGCGTCGACGGCGATTACGTCCTGTCCGGCGTTCTCGTGTTGGAGGTCCTCCTCCGGCGTGCTCATACCACCACAATTACGGTGACTCTTGAAACCAGTATCGTCTCGTCCCGACCGTTTCGAATCGATACTGACGGCGGGTTGACGACCTACTGGTCCGCGGGCGTCTCGAGAGGCCACAGCTCCCCATCGTCCGGATCCGCTCGATAGTCCTCGCCGACCGCGATTTCGAGGGCGTTCGGGGTCGTCTCGAGATGGAGCGTCTCGGTCTCCAGCATCTCCCCGTCAAGACTGTACGCGACCGACTCCTCGCGGCTCTCGATCGCCAGCGACGGGGTCCGCCGGCGGACGATGTGCGTGCTCTCCTGTCCGAACAGCCCCTCGAGCGCCGCGCCGCCGACCAGGTTCGCGGTCGCGGCGTCCTCGACGATCGTGACCTCGAGCAGGCCGTCCTCGACGTGGGCCTGCGCGGTTCGCGCGCCGGTGAATCGCCGACAGTTCCCGATGAGGACGAACAGCGCCTCGCCCTCCCAGGCCCGCGCCCGCTCGCCGTTCGGCCGCGGGGCCGTCTCCACCCGCAACGGGAGCGAGTCGAACTCGCCGAGGGTCTCGACGGTGTTTTTCACGTACGCGAGCACGCCGAGTTCCGCCTTGCTCTCCGTCGTCGTCTCGCTGCTCGCCTCGGCGGTGATCCCGCCGACGCAGGAGTTGACGAACACCCGACCGTTCGCCGTGCCGATATCGATCTCCCGTCGGCGGCCGTCTTCGATGACGGTAAAAGCGTGCTCGAGCCCCTGAACCCCGATATTCGTCGCGAAATTATTGCCCGTGCCCGCGGGGACCACGGCGACGGTCGTCGTCTCGAGTGCATCCGCCCCTGCGACCCCGTTGACGACGGCGTTGAGCGTGCCGTCGCCGCCGGCCGCGGCGATCAGGTCGGCCTCGGGTGCGGCCTCGCGGGCGAACCGCTTCGCGTCGCCGCCCTGCTCGGTCGTTCGAACCTCGAACCCGTGGTCGGCCGCGAGCGCGGTGACGTCGTCGACGTGGTCCCCGCTCCCGCTGACGGGGTTGCAGACGAGAACGCGATCGCTCGCCTCGGGGGGTGACATACTACAGCCCATGCCGGCCGCATCCAAAAGGGTCTGGCCGGCGTTTGCCCCGGTATGTACCGAGTCGATCTCCACGCGCACACGCGATTCTTCCACGGCCGGCGCTCGCTCGGCGATCGGTACGACCCGCTGGGCGTTCGGCTGCTCACCGCGATGGCCGAGCGGCGAAACCTCGACGGCGTCGCGACGACCAACCACGACTACTACACCGCGTTCGACCCGTCTCCGGACGTCGAGACGCTGCCGGGGATCGAGATCACGACCGACCGCGGCCACGTCCTCGTCGTCGGCCCCGACCCGCCCGCGGCGACGAAACCCGGCGCGCTCTCCCCCGAAGAGGCGGTCGCACTGGCACACGACCGCGACTGCGCCGCCATCGTCGCCCACCCGTTCCGGAACAGCACGGTGCGGGAACTCGAGGACGTCCCCTTCGACGCGATCGAGGTCAACGGCAAGCACCCGCGCTCCCAGCCCCTCGTCGAGGAGTTGGCGAAGCAACGGGACCTGCCGCTGACCGGCGGCAGCGACGCCCACTACCCCTTCGAGGTGGGCCGGGCGTACACGGTCGTCGAGGCGGACCGGCTCACCCCCGAGTCGATCGTCGACGCGATCCGCGACGGCCGAGTGAGCGCACGCGTCTCCCGCTCGGGGAGCGACCGCCTGCTCCGCCGGGCCTACCGGAAGATCCACGAGCGTAAGCAGGTGATCGACGCGATCGAACGGCCGACCCCCGGCGTGGGCAAACCGCCGGGCGAGGAGGAAGAGGCTGACTGAGGGACCGACCGCGATCAGGCCGACCCACGAACCGCCCTGCGGTGGCGCGCGCTGTCGGCCGGCCGAGCGCCGCGAGGACGGCCGACGACACTGCGCGAGGGATGAGCGAGGGAACGGAGTGACCGAGCGAATCGGCTGGGGAGGGCGTGGCAATTCCGTGTTGCCAGCGTGAGCAGGATACTTACTGTTCAGTCATCACTTCTCAAGTAGAAGCAATCCCGATTCGCGAACTCAATCAGTTCTATTCTACACCGTTAGCAGTAGATATAAGTTACAACGAGTCAATGGTTAGACCGGAAGCCGGTCTCCGCGGGGACGCCACTGAAACGTCCCGGGTGCTGAGCCCACCCGAGACTGGCTTTCAATCCCGAGAGGGAGTTGAAAGCATGATTCCGTACATTCTACCGGGATATAAACGTCCCGCACGACAGCCGAATCGCCAGCCGCAACGACCCTCGAGCCCAGTTCAGCGATCGCCACAACCCACAGGTGACCGCCGATGAACGTCGACCTCGAGCCCACCGACGACAGTTCCTCCCCGTTCCGGGACTGCCCACACTGCGGCGACCCCGTCCTCTTCGCCGTCCTCACCGGCCCCGACACCGGCACCGTCGAACCCTGCGGCTGTTCCCTCCCGCCGGACCCCTTCGAGGACAGTAGCGGGGAGTAGCCGCCCTCGCGCTCGAGTCCCCGGCGGCCAGCCGGCCGCTCGAGGCCCGTTCGGAACCACCACTGGGAGAGGGGGGCCACTGGGGGGATCTCGAGCGGTCGGTTCGTAAGCGGGGGCTCGAGAGCCTGAACCGATCAGACTCGATCCCGATGGGTAGCGAGAACGGGTTTATTGAATCAGATGACGTTTGCACATCCATGAGCCGTGATAGAACGTCCGTTCCGGTATCGCTCCCGCCGGAGCTAGTAACCGAACTCGACGCGCTGGTCGAACGGGGCGCGTTCAGTTCGCGGTCCGAAGCCCTTCGACACGGCGCACACCTGATCGTCCGCAAAGAACGACGAGCGCGCCTCCGCGAGCTCACCGACGAGCAGGCTCGCGACGAGGTTCTCGAGCGGCTCGATCGGAAACGCACACCCTGATATCGACGCCCTCACCCGCCGGGTCGCCTGAACGTGTAGCTCACGTCGTCGGCTTCGATCCTGACCGATCCCGCATCGTGATCCACGACGAGCTCGACCGCCCCTCGGTGCTCGAAGTCGTGGAGCGGCATTCCCGTGCTGACGCGGCCGGCCCGCGAGACCGCGAGCGCTGCGGAGCCGAACTCGAGCCGAATTCGATCGTCGCCGGCCGTCACGTCCCCGGGCTCGCCGAATCGGCGCAGTTCCCCGACCACCGCGTCCCAGTCGCTGAGTTCGATCCGGGTTGCCATCGGTCCGTCAAGGACGGCCGCACCCAAATACCGCCGGGCGACAGATTCAGGGTCCTGGTTCGGAACTACCCTGTACGGACCCACCACATTCCATGTCAACACAGCCCACAGACTCGTTCGATCTCCTCGAGGCGACCGTCGCCGACGTCCACGCGGCCATGGCGGACGAGCGCGTCACGGCCGAAGCGCTCGTCGACCGATATCTGGCGCGCATCGACGCCTACGACGACGATCTGAACGCGATTCTGACGGTCAACGACGACGCTCGCGAGCGCGCACGCCGGCTCGACGAGCGCTACGAGAGCGAGGGGGTCGTCGGCCCGCTCCACGGCGTGCCGGTCGTTCTCAAAGACAACCACGACACTCACGATATGCCGACCACGGCGGGGTCGGTAGCGCTCGCCGAGTCGACGCCGCCACGGGACGCGTTCGTCGTCGAACAGCTCCGCGACGCCGGTGCCGTCATCATCGCCAAGGCGAACTTACAGGAGTTCGCGTTCGGCGTCGACACGATCAGCTCGCTCGGCGGCGCGACGCGGAACGCCTACGACCTCGAGCGGCGGCCGGCGGGGTCCAGCGGCGGCACTGCGGCGGCCGTCGCCGCGAACCTCGCCGCCGTCGGAACGGGAAGCGACACCTGCTCGTCCGTCCGGTCGCCGCCCGCGTTCAACGACCTCGTCGGGGTCCGTCCGACAAGAGGGCTGGTGAGCCGGACGGGTATCGTCCCGCTGAGCGAGACTCAGGACACGCCGGGTCCCATCACTCGAACCGTCGCGGACGCCGCGCGGCTGCTCGAGGCCATGGCCGGCTACGACCCGGCGGACCGGGTCACCGCCAGAGGTGTGGATCAGGTCCCCGCGGATGGCTACGTCTCCCACCTCGACGACGACGGGCTCGAGGGCGCGCGCATCGGCGTCGCCCGGCAGTTCTTCGGCCTTCGAAACGAGGCGAACGGGTCGGAGACTGACGCCGAGGCGATCACGACGGTCATCGAGGACGCCATCGAAACGATGGAAGCGGCCGGTGCGACGATCGTCGACCCCGTCGAGGTCGTCGACCTCGACCGCCTCGCGAGCGCTCGCGTGCTGCAGTACGAGTTCGCGCGGGACTTCGATGCGTACCTATCCGAACTCGGGGACGAGACGCCCTACGATTCGCTGGCCGAAATCGTCGAGACGGGAACGGTCGCGCCCGCGATCGAGTCCCGAATCGAAGCCGCCGGCATCTTCGACGTCGACGCCGGGTCGCTGGACGAGAATCTGGGGTACCTCCGGCGGCTCGAGCGACGAGAGCGGCTCAGGGAGACGACGCTCTCGAAACTGGTCGAGCACGACCTCGACGCCCTCCTGTATCCGCCGTCGAGGGTCCCACCGGTCGCAATTCCCGACCACCAGCCGTTCGAAGAGATGAACTGCGAACTGGCCGCCCACACTGGGCTGCCGTCGATCGTCGTCCCGGCCGGCTTCACGGACGACGGGCTGCCGGTCGGCCTCGAACTGCTCGGCGGGGCATTCGCCGAACCCCGGCTGTTCGAGCTGGCATACGCTTTCGAGCGAGCGACCGACGACCGGCGGCCGCCGGATCGGTTCGGGAAGCTCGAGTAACGCGTTCGGCCCCTCATCCTAGCCGAGTTCTTCGTCGAGAATCAGGCGCGTCTTCGTGCTCACGACCTCCTCCTGATCGCGGGCTTTCGTGATGAGATCGTTGACCCCGCGCGTGTCCGCGGCGTCGACCACCAGCACGATGTCCTGCTCCCCGGAGACCATCCAGACGAAGTCGATCTCGTCCCACTCGGCCATCCGCTCGGAGACCTCCTTGGTGTCGACGTCGACCGCGACGCTGATCTCGAGCATCGCCTGGACGTTCCCCGTGCGAGTCGAAATCGTGAAGCGTTCGATGACGTCGTCGTCCATCATGCGCTCGACGCGGTTGCGGACGGTCCCCTCGCTCGTCCCCACCTCGTCGGCGATCTCGGTGTACGGCGTCCGGGCGTCTCGCCGGAGGATATCGAGGATCTGTCGGTCCAGTTCGTCCATGGAGATGCGTACCTACGGCGAACCCGCACTTACCGATTACGAAAATCGTAACTCAGCTTCGAAGACAACACTTATGATGGTCCATCCGATACGTAGTTCGTAATGACGGAAGCCTACGTCGCACTGGAAGGCGGCCACGTGATCGAGGGTCGTGGTCGTGCCTCGGGAACCGCCCGCGGCGAGATCGTATTCACCACGGCCTATACGGGCTACGAAGAGAGTCTGACTGACCCCTCGTACGAGGAACAGATCCTAACCTTTTCCTACCCGCTGATCGGCAACTACGGCGTCCGCGAGGAGCGCTTCGAGGACGACCGCGTCCACCCCCGCGGCGTCGTCGCGAGGGAACTCACCGAGGACGTCGTCGAGTGGCTCGAGAGCGAAGGTGTCCCGGCCGTCGACCACCTCGACACGCGCGAGATCGTCACCGACATCCGCGACGGCGGGGCGATGAAGTGCGGCATCGCCGTCGGCGAGGACGTCACCGAGGAGGACGCGCTGGCCGAGCTCGAGCAGTGCGAGGCCATGAGCGACCACACGGACATCGGCGCACAGGTCAGCGTCGACGAACCGGTCGTCCACGGCGAAGACAACGACGGCGAGACGGTCGCCCTGATCGACTGCGGCGCGAAGGGCTCGATCATCAGTTCGCTGCTCGAGCGGAACGCGACCGTCCACGTGTTCCCCTACGATGCCGCCGCCGCCGACGTCGAGGCCGTCGACCCGGACCTCCTTTTCATCTCGAACGGTCCCGGCGACCCGGTCAACTTCGAGGGGGCCATCGCGCTCGTCGAGGCGTTCGTCGAGGACACGCCCGTCGCCGGCATCTGTCTCGGCCAGCAGATCGTCGCCGAGGCGCTCGGCGGCACCACCGAGAAGATGACCTTCGGCCACCGCGGCGTCAACCAGCCCGTCCTCGACCTCGAGTCCAACCAGGTCGTCATGACCACCCAGAACCACGGCTACACCGTCGCCGAACCCGGCGAGCACCTCGAGGTCACCCAGATCAACGTCAACGACGACACGCCCGAAGGGATCGACGGCATCGAGTACGACGTCATCACGCGCCAGTACCACCCCGAAGCGAACCCCGGTCCCCACGACACCCTCGACTTCTTCGACGACGTGCTCGCCATGGCTTCCGGGCGAGCGGACACGCAAGCGGTTCCGGCCGACGACTGATCGGCCGTCCTCGATTCGCGGTCGGTAATCGTCTCCGTTCGGACAGCTCTCCTGACCGGCTCTCGACCGTTCGGTACCGATCGAAACGCGGTGTCGAGTACGGGACCGTATACAGCAACTCGCCGTTCTCGTTCCGGACGGCGATAGCCGAAACCCGGTGACCGGAAACGTGCGTACTGACCGTCGGAACTCATGGCCGTTCGTCGGTTAGATGTCGCCGTCGACGATGTCCGCGACCCGCTGATGGTCGAACAGCTGTTCGTCCGAACCGAACGCCGGGTATACGTCGCCGTTCTCGTAGCCCGGCCACGCGCCGAACTGCTCCGGGTACAACTGCTTGGCGGTCATTTCCAGCTGGAAGAGGTTCATCAGCGGCCCCTGCCACCGCGTCCCCTGCGCGTACACGCGGTCGTTCCGAACGGCGGATAACTCGCTTCCGACGGGGTCGTCCGCGAGGTTCCGCGTCATCTCCTCGAAGTCGACGGACGAGGTGACGGTCCACAGCGCGAGTAACACGTCAGGGTCGACCTCCAGCAGGGCCTCCATATCGACTTCCGTGAACGCGCCGTCCCACTGCTCGTCCCCGAACGCGTTGACGGCGCCGAGCGGTCGGGTGTGGGCGTTGAAGTAGCCGGGAGCGTTCAGACGGAGCAGGTAGATGGCGGACAGGTCGGTCGAGACGGAGAGGTACGCTACCGTCGGTCGGTCCGACTCCGGCGGAAGGCCCTCCTCGATGGTTCCGAGTAGATCGTCCCGGACGGAGGTGAGCGCCTCGTATCGCGACTGTTCCCCGTACAGCGTAGCGACGCGCTCGAACAGCTCCCACAGGGAGTAGTACTGGTACCGATCGGCCCACGTCTCGGGCGGCGTCGAGTGGAAGTTACTGTAGTAGTTTCCGACCCACGGGCCGACGTGGGTCGCGACTTCGTCGACGTCGTCTTCGTCCCAGTCGTCCTGCGTCGTCACCCAGGCGGGATCTACGAGGTGGAGGTCGCTGTCGAGTTCGTACAACTGCTCCTTCGAGAAGCCGTACGATCCAGTCTCGTCCTTCCACGGAATTTCGAACTCGTCGAACTCGGCGGTGAAGTACTCCAGCGTCGACGCGGTTCCGTCCCACCAGACGTTGTTGATGCTCTCTCCCCGCCCGACGGCGCTCGCCATGTCCGCGAACCACGGGAAGTGTGTGAACACGTCCTCCGGCGGCTCTTCGAGACCGACCGTCCCGACCGGCGCCACGTCGGCGGTGTAACTCGACGTCGACGTCTCTGCCGGCTCGGCATCCGATCCGCTTTCGTCCGTACACCCAGCGAGCAGGCTACCGCCAGCGATCATACCGCCGTACTTCACGTAATCACGGCGTTTCAGCGTGGGAGCGTCGTTCGAATCGTTCCACATGAGATTTAGGCGAGCCTAAGAATACATAATCGGTTCGGTTTTTCGCGCGCCGAATCGGCGCGTCGACTCGCCGGCCGTGACGGAATCGGCCGCGAGTTGTCGGCCGGCTGAGGGCCGCGTTCGACGCCGCCGCGATCACCCGGCGAACGCGTAGGTGACCGTCACGCTGGCACTGACGGTGACCGGCTCCGCGTCGATCTCGGTCGGCGGCGCGCCGCCCGCCGCGTCGCCGCTCGCCATCGCCTCCCGTCGAACCGGATGGACCTGGACATCGCCGCTCGTGACGGCCGTCGTCCCCTCGAGGCTGACGCCGCGGTTGTCGGCGATGTGGGCCGCCTCCGCGTCGGCGTTGTCGAGCGCCGCGTCGATCGCGTCCTTTCGGAGCTCAGCCCGCGTCTCCTCCTGTAGCGTGAAATTCACGTAGCCCATGTCGTCCGCGCCCGCCGCGACCGCCGCGTCGACGACCTCGCCGACGCGGTCGACGTCGGTCAGCGTCACCTCGAACGAGTGGGTCCCCTCGAATCCGTCGGTGCCGCCGTCGCGTCTGCGGACCGGGGAGATCCGGTACTGGCCTTCCTCGACGTTCTCCTCGGGGATCTCGAGGTCGTCGAACGCCGCGCGGAGCCGCTCGGCTCCCGTCGCCAGTTCGTCGGTGACGGCCTCGGCGCTCCCGCCGCTCGCCTCGACGCCGACGCTGACGATCGCCCGGTCCGGTTCCGCCTCCACCTCGCCGCCGGCGCTGACCGTGATCTCTCCCCGACCGGCGCTCTCGCTACCGTCGGGGTTCGAGTCGCCGTCGTCGGTGCTGAGCGGGCTCGCCGCACAGCCCGCGACCGCCGTCGCGAGTCCGACCGTCGATGCCGCGAGGAACTGTCGTCGATCCATACCTGATAGACCGTCACGAGCGGAAAAAAGCCTCTCCCAAGCTCAAACGGCTATTTGACCCTCGAGCGTCCCGAGAACCGAATCGGTTCGGGAGAACTGGTAGTTCGATCGCCCCGCGTGTACGAACCGATGGACGGAACTGTCGAACCCGCGGCCGATATCGATGCCGCCGAGAGCGTCGACGAACTGATCGGCGAGACGCCCCTGCTCCGACTGGACGCCTTCGCCGACAACTGCTACGGGAAGCTCGAGTCGCACAACCCCTACTCGGTCAAAGACCGGATCGCGCGGGCGATTCTGGACGCCGCCGAACGAGACGGCGCGCTCGAGCCGGGCGGAACGGTGGTCGAATCGACCAGCGGCAACACGGGGATCGGGTTGGCGGCGGTCTCCGCCGCGCGCGGGTACGACTGCGTGTTGACGATGCCGTCCTCGATGTCGACCGAGCGCCGGCAGCTCCTGGGAGCGCTGGGAGCCGACCTCGAGCTCACCCCCGCAGAGGACGGGATGGGCGGAGCCAACGAGCGCGCCGCGGAGATCGCCGCCGATCGCGAGAACGCGATTCTGGCGTCCCAGTTCGAGAACGAAGCCAACCCCGCGGCTCACCGCGAGACGACGGGACCGGAAATCTGGACGGCCACCGACGGCGCGGTCGACGCGGTCGTCGCGGGCGTCGGGACCGGCGGCACGATCACCGGGGTCTCGGAGTACGTGAAAGAAGAGCGGGGGAAGACCGCGTTCACGTCGGTCGCGGTCGAGCCCGCCGAGTCGCCCACCCTCTCGGAGCTCAGCTCCGACGGACACGACATTCAGGGGATCGGCCCCGGATTCGTCCCCGATATCCTCCGGACCGAGCTCGTCGACGAAACCCGTTCCGTCGAGGCGTCCGAAGCGAAAGACGCCGCTCGAAAACTGGGCCGCAGCGAAGGGGTGCTGGTCGGCATCTCGGCGGGGGCGGCACTGGCTGCCGGTGCCGACTACGCGGCCGACCACCCGGACGAACTGACCGTCGTCGTCCTCCCGGACACCGGCGAACGATACCTCTCGACGGATCTCTACGATTTCGAATAGCGCGAGATCGCCTGACTCGACTGCGGCCGCCGCTGCCCCGAATTCCAACCACGGGGATAGTTCCGATCGGCCTGACTCTCTCCATCGTGGGAATCGGGGAATATCCAAGTGCCTCGAGAACGTATGACACGATGATGGAGCTCTGGGGCTGGCTCGTCGGCTACATCGCGCTGTTCGCCCTGCTCCACCTGTTACTGTACTACCTGTACGCTCGGCGCGACGACGGAGACGGCGACCGAACCCCGTCGTTCGCCGACCCGAATCGGGCGAGCATGCGGTCCTCGCCCGGTCCGGATCGCTACCCCCGCGGTGGCGACGACATCCGCGACACCGACCAGGCCGACATCGATCGCGAACTCGAGTTCGACGGGGAGACGGTCCGCTGTCCGCACTGCGGCGCGCGAAACGAGGCCGACCAGACGTTCACGTACTGCTGGAACTGTATCTCCGGGTTGCGGCAGTGACGAGTGTTCGGACGGATCGATAGCGGGCGGGATCGTTGCGGTCACGCGCGCCGAGCGTCACAGTGGGATGGGTACGTTCGTGATTCGTTTCATTCTCCTCGATATTCTTCTATCCTGAGCAGTATATCCACTCGATCTGAATAATACCGGCAGTAATCAACGATTACGCTTTTGGTCTTCAAATAGAGAGTGGGAAGGGACGACCAGCTATGACCGGATACGCACCCCCCGCTTCGCAGTCCCGCTCTCCACCCCTGTATCGGGCTACTCACGACCCCGAGGGGCCGGCGACGCTCAGTACGACCGTGATCCACGCGCTGGCCGACTGCATGGGCGTCGACGTGACCGACAGCCGCGTCTCGCTGTACGACACCGTCGATCCGGACGCTCTGAATTCGCTCTTCCGACCGCGACACGACGGCACGCCTCGAGCCGGCGGGACGCTCTCGTTCGTCGTCGGCGGTCACCACGTGACCGTCCGGGGCGACGGCGAGATCCTGATCGAACCGCCGACACACCGCTAGCGGAACGACTGACACTCTTCGTACGCCGATCGGACAACCGTCTGCGATCGGCTCCGCGCTACGTCTCCGTGAGCGCGATCGCTGCCGGCCGATCAGTCGTCGAGACTCTCCCCCCGTTACGTCGAGAGTTCCGCCTCGAGGCGGTCGATGTGATCGACGCCCACCACCGCGACGACGTCGCCTGGGTCCGACCGAACCGCCTCGAGCCGCTCGACCATGCAGTGCTCGCGCGTGTCGTCTCTGTAGGCTAACGCGGAGCCGTCCGTATCGACGCTCCCGAGCAGTGCCTGAACGCCGGCGACGTGGGACCGCTCGTGTGCGGCCTGTCGCTCCGGCGAATCCTCCGGATCGCAGTCGTACTCGACCCGGTCGCCGGGAACGACGGTCATCGAGGTCGCGTGGGTCAGCGTCGCGGCGACCCGACAGGCGAGCGCTTCGCGGGTCGCCCCGCCGACGCTCGCGATGACGCGTCTGGCCGTCGCGGGCGAGGCGCGGTCCGCGACCAACCGCGTCACGAGCCGCCGGAGGAAGGACAGGTTCGGCGCGTCGATACCGACGTGGTCGGCCTCGGGTGCGGCGCGGATCGCCGCGCTCATCTCGCCGCCGAAGCGCGGCGACGTCGCGTCGTCCGCGTCTCGCTTTCGGGCGTACACGCGATACAGCGGGAGCGCGACGGCCGGTAACTCGAGCGCGAGCGTCGCCGGCTCGACCGCGTCGAGGACGCGCTCGACGCGCGCGATGCTCGCGGGATGGTCGTGGACGACGCCGACGAGCACGAGATCGCCGGCCGGTGCGGAGAGCCGCCGACAGAACTGCGGCGTAATACGGGGGTCGTCGAACGATTCGGCGAGGGACGGGGACTCGTCCATTGCTCGAGTGGTAATACGTGACTACCGGCATAACCCTTCTGTTGTCTTCACTCGGAACCGAGTCAGGGCTCGTGACTGTCGACCGGATTCGCGATGAGGATCGTTTCGCGTGGACAAATCGATCGTTTCCGAGTTGACTACGGTCGGCGGATTCGGTCGTCGTGTCCCGTCTCGCTCGTCCCTCCCGAGCGGAATCGCCGCGTATCGGACCGACCGTGCCCGCCGGGTTCGGTCGTCACCGAGGTACCTGTTCCCATCCCACATCAATATAAAAGCACCGTATCGCCAACCGACTGGGAACGAGTGACGATCGAATTCGGTCGACGCAGTCCGTCACGATCACTGCGCAGTATGGCGTTTTCCGTCTCTTTCTCTGGCGTCACACCGCGCTCGTGATCGGAAGCGATTGGGAAACGTTTATGTAGAATCACAATCAATCAATCGACCGACTATGAGTCAGCGAATGCAGCAGGGGCAGCCGATGATCGTAATGAGCGAGGACTCCCAGCGCGTCAAGGACAAGGACGCGCAGGATTACAACATCAGCGCCGCCCGTGCGGTCGCTGAAGCCGTCCAGTCGACGCTCGGTCCGAAGGGCATGGACAAGATGCTCGTCGACTCCATGGGATCGGTGACGATCACCAACGACGGCGTCACCATCCTCAAGGAGATGGACATCGACAACCCGACGGCCGAGATGATCATCGAAGTCGCCGAAACCCAGGAGGACGAAGCGGGCGACGGCACCACGACGGCCGTCGCGATCGCCGGCGAACTCCTCAAGAACGCCGAGGACCTCCTCGAGCAGGACATCCACCCGACGGCGATCATCAAGGGCTTCCACCTCGCCAGCGAGCAGGCCCGCGAGGAGATCGACGACATCGCGACCGACATCGACACGAGCGACGAGGAACTCCTCCGGAAGACCGCCGAGACCTCGATGACCGGCAAGGGCACCGAGGTCAACAAGGAGCACCTCGCACAGCTGATCGTCGAGGCCATCCGGCAGGTCACCGTCGAGGACGAGAACGGCGACAACGTCGTCGACCTCGAGTTCCTCAACATCGAGACCCAGACCGGCCGCAGCGCCGGCGAGTCCGAGCTCCTCGAGGGCGGCATCATCGACAAGGACCCCGTCCACGACAACATGCCCCGCTCGGCGGAGGACGCCAACATCCTGCTGCTCAACGAGGCCATCGAGGTCGAGGAGGCCGACGTCGACACCGAGGTCTCCGTCACCGACCCCGACCAGCTCCAGCAGTTCCTCGACCGCGAGGAGAAACAGCTCCGCGAGAAGGTCGATCGCATCGCCGACCTCGGCGCTGACGTCGTCTTCTGCCAGAAGGGCATCGACGACCTCGCACAGCACTACCTCGCGAAAGAGGGTATCCTCGCCGTGCGCCGCGCCAAGAAGTCCGACCTCGAGTTCCTGCAGGAGGTCGTCGGCGCGTCGATCGTCTCCGACCTCGAGAACGCGACCGAAGCGGATCTCGGCTTCGGCGACGTCACCCGCGACGAGGCCGACGAACTGTTCTACGTCGAGGGCGAGGACGCCCACGGCGTCACTCTCCTGCTCCGCGGCTCGACCGACCACGTCGTCGACGAACTCGAGCGCGGCGTCAACGACGCGCTCGACGTCGTCGCACAGACCGTCTCCGACGGCCGCGTCCTCGCGGGCGGCGGTGCGATCGAAGTCGAGCTCGCCTCGCGCCTGCGCGACTTCGCCGACTCCGTCTCCGGTCGCGAGCAGCTCGCCGTCGAGGCCTTCGCCGACTCGCTCGAGCTCGTCCCGCGCGTCCTCGCCGGAAACGCGGGACTGGACTCGATCGACACGCTGGTCGATCTGCGCGCCGCTCACGACGACGGCCAGATCACCGCCGGCCTGAACGTCTTCTCGGGCGACGTCGAGGACACGTTCGAGGCCGGCGTTGTCGAGCCGGCTCACGCCAAGGAGCAGGCTATCACGTCCGCCGCCGAAGCGGCCAACCTCGTCCTCAAAATCGACGACATCATCTCCGCCGGCGACCTGTCGACCGACAAGGGCGACGACGAAGGCGGCCCCGGCGGTGCCCCCGGCGGCATGGGCGGCATGGGCGGCGGCATGGGCGGCATGATGTGAGACTAAATTTTGCTCTGCGGGCCAGCGCAGCTGGCCCTCGGCAAAATTTAGTATAAAAGCACTCCTCGCTCCCGACGGTCGCTCGTCGGCCCGAGCGCGGCTCCGCCGCGCTCGGTGAACGGCGTCGCTCGGGTTCTTCGAACCACTCGCTCGCCGATACGAACCCCGTGAGGCGATTCGGTGAGCGCCAACTACTCTGCTTATCTTTACAGAAACGACGGGCCACCATTTCTGCTCGTCACCGCGCGTGGTCGCGACGGAAAATCCGGTGATATCACTACTCGAGGGGGAGTATCGTCCGAAACGGAGAATCTGTTTACGCGTTCTCGTCGACCTCGAGTTCGAACTGTTCGTTCTCGCTGACGGCGTTGAGGACGACGCTCGTGTTCGAGGCCTTGATATCGGGGTCGGTCAGCAGCTGTTTGATCTGCTCGTTCATGCCGTCGGTGTCTTCGAACTTGCCGATGGCGATCACGTCGTAGTCGCCGGTGACCTCGTAGACGCTGGTCATCTGGCGGTGGTCGCGCAGCGTGTCGGTGACGTCGGGGAGGGCGTTCCCCTCGACCTGAAGCTGAATGACCGCGGTCACGTCGTAGCCGACCGCATCGTAATCGACTTTCGGCGTGTAGCCGTCGATCACGCCCTGTTCCTCGAGATCCGAGAGGTGATTCGAGACGGTCGTCACGGAGACGTCGAGGTCCTCGGCGAGGCTGCGGAGGCTCGCTCGTCCGTCGCCGAGAAGTGCATTCACTAGTTTTGCGTCGAGATTTTCGTACGTCATCACATATACCCACTCACTGATCGCTTTAGAAGTTTACGAATATACAGTTTGGTCGCGGAGAGCGAAGATTTGCTCGGAACAGCAGTGTTTTAGTAGGCTGGTTCCGAGAATACGACGACGAGAAAGATGACAAGCGGCAACCTTACTGACACCGAACGGGCGGTATTGGACGAGATCGAGGAGAAGGACGTCGACTTCCTCCGACTGCAGTTTACGGACATTCTGGGAACGGTCAAGAACGTCTCCGTGCCGGCTCGACAGGCCGAGAAGGCCTTCGCCGAAGGGATCTACTTCGACGGGTCTTCTATCGAGGGCTTCGTGCGCATTCAGGAGTCGGACATGCGGCTCAAGCCCGATCCCGACACCTTCGCGATTCTCCCGTGGCGCCAGAAGGAGGAGAGCGTGTCCGCCCGCATGATCTGTGACGTCTACGATACCTCGACGGGCGAGCCCTTCGAAGGCGATCCGCGCCGCGTTCTCAAGAACGCGCTGGACCGCGCCCACGAGATGGGCTATACGGTCAACGCCGCGCCCGAACCGGAGTTCTTCCTCTTCGAGGAGGACGAGGACGGCCGCGCGACGACGAAGACCAACGACGCCGGCGGCTACTTCGACCTCGCGCCGAAAGACCTCGCCAGCGACGTCCGCCGCGACATCATCTACGGCCTCGAGAGCATGGGCTTCGAGGTCGAGGCGAGCCACCACGAGGTCGCACAGGGCCAACACGAGATCAACTTCGAGTACGACGACGCCCTGACGACGGCCGACAACGTCGGCACCTTCCGGACCGTCGTTCGCGCGATCGCCGCCCAGCACGATCTCCACGCGACGTTCATGCCCAAGCCGATCCCGCGCATCAACGGCTCGGGGATGCACACGCACCTCTCGCTGTTCACCGAGGACGGCGAGAACGCGTTCCACGACGAGGACGACGAGTTCAACCTGAGCGAGGAGGCCCACGCCTTCACCGCGGGGATCCTCGAGCACGCGCCGGCGATCACGGCGATCGCGAACCCGACGGTCAACAGCTACAAGCGGCTGGTGCCCGGCTACGAAGCGCCTGTGTACGTCGCCTGGTCCGACCGCAACCGCTCGGCGCTGATCCGCAAGCCGGCGGCCCGCGTTCCGGCCGCCTCGCGCGTCGAACTGCGCTCGCCGGATCCATCGTGTAACCCCTACCTCGCGCTCGCCGTCATGATCCACGCGGGTCTCGACGGCATCGAAAATGACCTCGACTGTCCGGACCCGGTCCGGGAGAACATCTACGACTTCGACGAGGCGAAGCGCGAGGAGTACGGCATCGACACGCTGCCGTCGAACCTCGGCGAGGCCGTCGACGCCCTCGAGGAGGACGAGGCGATCTACGACGCGCTCGGCGACCACGTCAGCGCCAAGTTCGTCGAGGCCAAGCGCCAGGAATACAAGGACTACCTCGTCGACGTCTCCGACTGGGAACTCGACCGCTACCTCGAGACGTTCTGAGGAGACCCGCCGTCGACGAGAGCAGTTCGGTCGTTTTCTTCCGTTCGTTCAGTCGGTTTCCGACAGGTCGTGCTCGTGACTCTCGAGTTCGAGCGTTGCCGGCTCGAGCGTGTAGTATCGCTCCCAGGCGGGCGCGAGACTGACGACCCTCGTCCCCGCGATCTCGGCCTCGCGGTGGCGATGATGGTGACCCACCAGACAGAGGTCGGGCGAGATCGCCTCGAGCAGGTCGTCGACGTGCTCGCAGCCGGGGTCGTACCCGTAAGAGAGCAGGCCGTTCGGTGCCTCGTGCGTGAGGAAGACGTCGATATCCTCGAGCTCAGCCGCCCGCTCGACGTCGTCGCGCGTGAAGTGACGGCGACGCTCCCCCGTGAGCTCGGCCCGCGACCGGTCGTACCTCGTCGGGGCGAAGTTCCCGGAGAGGCCGGCCACGCGGAGCCCGTCGACCGCGGCCGCCGTGCTCGCGAGGAGGTGGACGTTGTTCGTTTCGTCGAGATCTCTCCCCGACCGCAGCGCGTCGATGACGTCGAAGTCCTCGTTGTTCCCCGCGATGAACCACGTCGGCGCCGGCAGGTCGTAGTGCTCGAGGTCGCCGAGCTGGAGCACCCGATCGGGCTCGAGGGTCCGGTAGAGCTCGAGGAGAATCTCGCATCGATCGGGATCGGACGCGTGGGCATCGCCGAGGACGAGCATGCGATCACGGAGGGGTTCGACTCGCATAGTAGTCTCGCCGAGGGCTGGCGGCTCGCCGGGCATCTGCAGCGAGACGGGGCCGCCGTCCCGACCGAAATCGTCCGGGCACATTCAAGGATGGTATTTAGACGGACTGACGGCCGAGAACCAGACATGGCTGATACGCCCGATATCAACAAAGTAGAGACGGAAGACGACTACACCCACGTCCGGTTTCGCGATCCCGACCGGTACGACGAGATCCGAACGCCCGACTGGGCGGAGCAGCCGGCGGAGTCGGTGTCCGAGGGCAGCGAAGTCCGTACCGGCAAGGTCGAAGGGGAAGACGACTGGGAGGTCACGAGCGTCCTGATCGACGAGCACGTCGACGAGGATAAAGCGAAAGAACAGGCCCGCGAGATCGTCGACAAGATCGAGTCCTGAGCTGTCGTCGTGAACGGACGATCGCGACGCTCGGTGAACCGGTTTAGGCTTCGGCCTGCTCGATCCACTCTTCGGCCTGGCTCTCCGAGATGTCGGCGGCTTCGGCGACGTTCTCGGCCCCGGCGCGCGTGAGGTCCTGGATCGTCGTGATGCCGGCCTCCGAGAGCTGTTCGCGGACGTCAGCGTCGATTCCCTCGACGGCCTCGAGCGTGTGCTCCGCATCGGTCTCGATCTTCGTGTGTGGTTCGTCGGTCCCCTGCACCGGAATCTCTCGAGTGACCGCTTCGGCCTGCTCCTCGAGTTGCTGCTGGAACTGCTCGATCTGCTCGGCCTGTCGTTCGAGCAGGGTCTCGACGTCACCGGTCTGGTCCTCGAGCCGGTCTTCGAGCTGATCCTGCAGCTCCTGGGTCCGCTCGAGTTGCTCGCGGAGCTGTCCGGAGAACTCGTCGACGTTCTGGACGGCCTGATCCTCGACGGATCGCGTCATCTCGAGGAGCTGGTCGGTCTGCTCGTCGAGCGCGTCGACGAACTCCTCGGAGAGCTCGTTGGCGGACTCGACGTCCCGCTCCACTTCGCGCTCGAGCGCGTCGTAGAACTCCGTGTGGGTCGACTGCAGCTGATCGAAGGTCTCGTCGATGGTTCGGTGGGCCTCGGGAGCGTCGTCGCTGGGCAGCATCGCTGCCGTCGCGCTGACGTAGCCGTGCGTTGCCGCCTGGGCGAGCGCGAGCTGCTGGCGCTGGAGCGACGCCTGCCCTTTGAGGCCGGTGAGCGCCATCGTATCGACGTTTCGCTGGGTGGCCATCCCGTGCTTGAACAGCTGCTGGCTCTGTTTGACCGCGGTTCGCTGTGCGTCGAACATCGCTCGAATGGGGGATTCTGACTGACTCATGTTCGGCTAGTCGTCCGGCTCGACACGGTATAATGTGTGGGCTTGCATACCTTCAGATGGTATTTAATGGCAATATTCGGGCTAGAGGGCGCGTAGTCGGCTCCGATTCCGTTCGGGAGCATCCCCTCGAGGGTGACTGTCACGAGTATCGTGATTCAGTATTATGAACGGGTTCGTGGTCCGTCCACGCATGGTCGACAGCAGAACCTACGAGTTCGAGGGGGAGCGACCGACGATCGACGAGACGGCGCGGGTGAGCCGAGAGGCGACCCTCGTCGGCGACGTCGATATTCGGGCGGACGCCAGCGTCTGGCCGGGCGTCGTCCTCCGCGGCGACATCGGTCCCGTCCGAATCGGTCGGGAGACGCACGTCGGGGACAACGCGACGATTCACGCCTCGGAACTCGCGAACGAGGTGATGATCGGACACGGGGCCGTTCTCAACGAAACGACCGTCGAGGAGCGAGCGCTGGTCGGATTCAACACGACGGTCAACACCGACGTGACGATCGGGAGCGGAAGCATCGTCGCCGCGGGGACCGTCGTCCCCGACGCGTACTCGATCCCGCCCGAATCGTTCGTCCGCGGCGTTCCCGCGGAAATCACGCCGCTCGAGGAGACGGGAATCGACGCGGCGGCAATCCACGACGCGTTCGCGTCGGGCGAGTACACGAACCTGGCACAGCGCCACGACGAACTGTTCGAGTGAGTCGGGAGCAGTTACGACCGTGTCGTCGCCGAGCCGATCTCGAATATTTCCCGGTAGAGACTCTCGGCGACGCGATCGATGTTCGCCGACGCCTCGCTGGCGGCCATCGTATCGCCGACGCCCTGCCACTCGACCGAGAGTCGGGCGATCGGCACCAGTGCAATGCCCCCGATCACGATCTCGCCGTCGGGGGTGTGGACGCGCCACTCCGTCCGCATCCCGTTCGACGAGCGGGTGACGCCGTCGATCTCGCCGCCGGCGTCGACCCACCGCTCGACGAGGCCGTCAGTGAGTCGTCGGAGTTTCCGCTCCCCGAGCAGGTGGCCGGCGACGCCGCCGCCCGCGAGCAGCGCGAACGCGGCGGCTGCCATCGGGAGTCCACCGTAAGAGACGTTTATCGACGCCGCGAGGCCGGCCGTCACGACGACCAGCCCGAGCACCCGCGCGTCGATCGCGCTCGGTACCGTGCCGTTCCAGGTCGCCGACCCGCTCCGGGACGGCTGCTCGAGTTGCATATCGACTGCACCTCGAGACGGTGCCCGGATAGCGCTTCGCCTGTCCCGCTGCTGCCTTTATACGCGCTCCGGCCGCGTTACTCGTCTTCGAGCAACGCGTCGTCGCCGTGTCGCTCCCGGAGATCGGCGAGGGAGTCGCGTTGCTCCTCGAGTCGCTCGGTCGGTTCGGCGTAGACGTACTCGAACATCTCGCTGGGGTCTCCCTCGACCGCCTCGGCCCTGTCGACCAGCGTCGCGAGCGTGTCATCGATCTCGGTGTCGATCGTGTCGATCCAGTCGTCGTCCAGCGCACCCTTCTCCCGGAGGTACGCCTCGAACCGGTCGATGGGGTCCCGCTCGCGCCACTCCTCGACCTCGTCGTCGTCCCGGTAGACGCTGGGGTCGTCCGCGGTCGTGTGTGCGCCGTAGCGGTACTGAACCGCCTCGATCAGGGTCGGCCGCGGTCCGTCGTCCGCCGCCTCGAGCGCCTTCTCCCGGGCGGCCGCGGTGACGACGTAGGTCGCGAGCGGGTCCATCCCGTCGACCTGCACGCCCTCGAAGCCGTAGGCGTCGGCCTTCTGGGCGATCGTCGCGCTCGCCGTTTGCCGCTCGCGCGGGATCGAGATGGCCCACTGGTTGTTGTTACAGAAGAAGATGTTCGGGGTATCGAACACGCCCGCGAAGTTCATCGCCTCGTGGAAGTCGCCTTCGGAGGTCGAGCCGTCACCGAAGTGGACGACCCCGACGCGGTCGTCGTCGTTCAGTTTCGCCGCCCACGCCCAGCCCACCGAGTGCGGAATGTGACTGGCGATCGAGATGTTCAGCGGAAAGACCTCGATGTCGGTCAGCGCGGCGTTGCCGTCCTCGTGGCCCATCCAGTACAGCAGGTACTCCCACGGGAGCCCCCGTGCGACCAGCGCCCCGTGCTCCCGGTACTGAAAGGAGAGCATGTCGTCGTCCGCGAGCGCGTACGTCGACCCGATCTGTGACCCCTCCTGCCCCGCCAACGACGAATACGTCCCCATGCGACCCTGCCGCTGGAGGCTGATCATCCGCTCGTCGAACTGCCGAGCGAACCGCATATCCCGGTACATCGACCGCAGCGTCTCCGTCTCGAGGGCCGGCTCGAGTTCGGGAGCGACGACCGTCCCGTCGGCGTCGAGTATCCGAATCCGATCGTCCGGCGCTCGATCGAGCAGTCCCCGCTCGAGGACGTCTCCTGACATGGATTGTTCCTTGGTTTCCCCCTATATAACAGTAGCTCCGAATGTGCGTCGATCGACACTCGACGAGGGGAATGCGAACCCGGGTCGATCGACCGCGGTTATTCACTCAGTTAATCAAAACACAACGTCAGAGTGAAAATGCCCCGTATTGATTGATATCGGGACGGACATACTATGGTATGTCACAACCAAACAATGATCTATTCGACGCGTTAGCGAACGAACACCGTCGACGGATACTGTTCGATCTCGTAGACGAGAGCAGGCGCGGCGAGTCGCCGGTCGCTATCGACGTGTCTCCGGGTGCGGGTGCCAGCCGGGCCGCGGCCGGCATCGAACTCGTTCACGTCCACCTCCCGAAATTAGACGATTACGGCCTCATCGACTGGACCCCGGGCACGGACACCGTGGAAACGGGACCTCGCTTCTCGGACGTCCGCCCGATCCTGGAGCAGCTGTCCGATCACCAGGCGGTGGTGACGTTCGGATCGGACTAAGCGACCCGCCCGTCGAGTACGTCACGCGGGTATCTCACTTCGTGTCCAACGACCGCTCTCCCCGGTTTTCCGACGGCGTCAACGACCTCGCGCAATCGTCGATCGACTTCGAACGCCTCGGAGGAACTGCGATCACGGAACACGCGATCGGTATCGCGGTCGCTATCGGACGAGTAGAATCGGCGAGTCCCGCGTGGTTGGGCCTAACAGGACTCGCCACTCCTCTCTATTGACCGTGCCGCCAAGTAGCTTGTGTGATAATCCGAGTGAAAGCCGTATTTATCGAGGGAGTCGCCGGGAAATATAACGGGAGGCGCCGAATTTCGACACGAATGCTTTTGCACCCGCGCGCTCTACACCGCATGTTCGGACTACCGAATTCGTGGTTGGGCCATGACAGCAAACGACACATCACAAGAAGCGGTTAGCCTGTTGCAGGACCTCGGGCTCCAGGAGTACGAAGCTCGCTGTTTTATAGCGTTGAACAAACTTCCCAGCGGGACGGCAAAGGAGATCCATGAGATCTCCGAGGTCCCGCGGACGAGAGTGTACGATGCGATTCGGGTCCTCGAGTCACAGGGGTTGGTCGAGGTACAGCACACGAGTCCGCAGGTGTACCGCGCCGTCGGCATCGACGAGGCGACGCAGACCCTGCGACAGAAGTACGAGGATCGGATCACGACCCTCGAGACGCATCTCGAGAACACGGAAGTACAGGACGTCGAGGAGGACGATCAGGTACAGGAGGTCTGGTCGCTGACCGGCCACGAGGCGATCGAGTCGCGAACGATCGACCTCATCAGGGAGGCGGAGTCCGAGATCGCGTTGCTCGTCGTCGACGAGGACATTCTCTCCGAGACGCTCCTCGACAGCTTGCGGACGGCGGCACGGAACGACATCTCGGTCGTCCTGGGCGGACAGACGGAAACGATCATCGACACGCTCGATACCGAGACCTCGACGACCCGGGTGTTCGAAACCGGTCTCGGCTGGCTCACCGGCTCCGAGAGCGACAACGAAGTCGCGATCAGTCGCATACTGCTCGTCGACCGCGAGACGCTCCTGATCGGGTCGTTCTACCCGAATACGCCCGGGAGTCAGACGAAAGAGCAAGCCGTCTTCGCCCGCGGCCTCGAGAACGGAATCGTCGTCCTGCTCCGCCGACTGGTGACGGCGGGACTACCCCAGATCAAGGATCCGGGGCAGTGACTCCGACGCCTCGGTCACGGCGTCGTCGACGCGAGTACTGAGCGAGCCGTCGCGGCGCGACCGAGCTACCGATACTGTGGCAGCCGATCCGACCGATCCGAGCCGTCGACGAACGGCAGGTCGGTCAGGGTCGCACCGACTTCGTCGCCGCCGACTCGAACCGTCAGTTCGTCGCTCTCGAGCCCGTAGTCGACGATCGCGAGCGCGATGACGTCCCCGAGCATCGGGCTCTCGCCCGCGCGGGTCACCTCCCCGACCGACGCGTCGCCGTCGAAGACGGCCGCGCCGGAGTCGGGGACGGCCTCGCCCGAAAGGGTCAATCCGACGAGCCGTCGGCTCGGCTGGCCGCGGTTTTCCACGCGCGAGACGACTTCCTGACCGACGTAGCACCCTTTCTCGAAGTCCAGGGCCGTGCGCAGTCCGAGCACGTTCGGCAGCGTCCCCTCGAGTTCGGTGTGAAAGAGCGGCGATCCGGCCTCGAGCGCGAGGCTCTCGAAGGTCCGGTAGCCGAAGGGAGCGGCGTTGAGCCCCTGATTGAGCAGCGTGTCGTGGACGGCCGCGGCGTCGGCGGCGGCACAGATCACCTCGTAACTCTCCTCGCCGGTGAGCGCGTCGGTCCGGATGACGGAGACGCCCTCGTCGCCCATCGTCCCGCGGACGAACGAATAGCGCTCGTCGGGCGAGCCGGCACCGTTGAGCACGCTCGCGATCTTTTCGGTGGCGTGTGGCCCGTGAATCCCGAAGACCGCGTAGTCGTCCGTCGCGACCCGGATATCGACGTCCTGAATGAACACCTTCTCGGACCACTCATCGGCGAGGGGCTCGGCGCTTTCGGGCTGGGTAAAGAGCAGGAGCCGCTCGCCCGCGTTGTAAACGTAGAGTTCCACTTCGATTCCGCCCTGTGGATCGAGGACGAGGGCGTAACATCCCTGTCCGTCCTCCGCGGGGACGCGGTTCGATACCACGTTATCGACGTACTCGACGCGGTCGTCGCCCTCCACGACGATCACGCCGTAGGCGAACTCGAGCAACCCGACGCCGTTGCGGACGGCCCGATGCGTTCGCTCCGGCCGTCCGTAGTGTTCGACGATCCGCCGGTCGGCGCGCTCGCCGAACGTGGCCCCGTGATCCTCGTGGATGGACTCGATGACGCTCATGCCTACTCCCTGGGGCCTGACCCTCTCAGGCGTTTCGATTCAAAAAGGGATCCGCTCGCGGATCCACTCGCCGAACGACTGGTCCTCGTCCTCGTCGGTCGGCTCGTCGGGCACCACGCGCTCGGCGGGCTTGATCACCGTCTCCGATCCCGATTCGACGACGATCAGGTCGTCCTCCTTGAGCGTCGACAGCGCCGTCTCGAGTTCGTCGATATCGACCTCGACGGCCGCCCGGAGCTCGAAGACGGTCATTCCGTCGTCGGCGCGATCGACCAGCGCGTCGAGTACCGCTACCTCCGTCCCCTCCCGGTTCCGGTACTCCCGCTTTGCTCTCATCTGTATGTCCATTCGACCACCCGGGATTTGACGTTTGCCGTTCCGCGGACCGTCCACGGCCACCCCGGACTCGAGAACGAGTCCGACCACGGTTCGGCGAGCCGAACACCGATCGGCGCATCGTCATCGAACCGCCCGGTTCGCGAGAGTGTAACGCGACTGAGGCGAACAGGCAGCACGTTTTTTATGCACTGGGTCGGTACGGTCGCACAATGGTCCTGCGATGTTCGCTGCTCGGACACGACTTCGGCGAGGCCGAGGTCGAACGCGAGCGCGAAGAACGGGGCAGTGAAGTCGTCGTTACCGTCCAGGAGTACGAAGAGTGTGCCCGCTGTGGCGAGAAACACGTCATCAGCGAGAACACCGAGGTCACCAGCCTCTCCGCCGGAACGGACGCCGACTCGATCCCCGACGAGCCCGATACCGAACCGCCCGAACCACCGCTCGAGTCCGACGCGCCCGACGGCGATCCCGACGGGGACACCGAATTCATCGATGCCGACGACGCCGTCGCCGAGACGCCCGACGGCGACGACGCCGAACTCATCGACGCGGACGACACCGAGTCGACGGGGCCCGAGACCGAACCGTCCGCAATCCCGGACCCGGACTCGACGACCGCCGCTGCCCCGGAAACCGAGGCTGACGGCGATGCGGGCGGGATCGACCTCCCGAGCGACCAGGCCGCCGACCCCGTCACCGACGACGGCGAAATCCTCGAGGACGACGAGGACTCACCCGACCGGGATCGCGATCACGGCGAGTGGCCCGACTCCGACGACGTCGGCCCGCCGGTCGGCAGCGAGTCCGAGCCGACCACCTGGCCGGACGACGCGGCCGACGCCGAGCCGGACGCCGGCACCGGCGGTCCCGATCCGGCGGAGATCGACGACGACGCCGTCCTGCTCGAGGACGACGAGACGACGAGCGGCACCGAGACCGGAACTCCCGGCGGTACGGAAGCGACGACCGGGGCCGCAACGGACGCGCGGTCAGTGACCGCGGATCCCCCGCGCGACGCCGAGTCAGACCCCGCGACCGACGCCGACTCGGGAACCGGTATCGAGCGCGCCGCGTCCGCACCGACACCCGCCGAGAGCAGCGGCGGACCGGCCGACGACGTCCCGACCGAGTTCTACTGCCCGCGGTGTGAGTACGTCGCCCCCGGGAATCGGAGTTCGCTTCGCAGCGGCGATATCTGCCCCGACTGCCGGAAGGGCTATCTCAGCGAGCGCGAACGTCGACAGTAACGCAGCGGACTGAAGTCAGCGATGATTCGTGGCGGGTGCGTTCGGATCCACCGCCCGTCGACGCCCTCTCGCTTTTCGATCCGACCCCCGAGCGAAAACGGACCGGATCGGCGGTCTCCCCCGCCCGAGGACCCATCAGACACCCGAAACGTCGGCTATGAAAAGAGGTAAACACTCCGCCGTGTTTCTTCGAGCCATGAAGGAGTACAAGATGCGTCGCGGTGAATATCTCGAGGAGCGAATTCCGGACATGGAGGCCACCGTCGAGGACTACTTCGGCCCGATTACGGAGACCGAGGAGTACAAGGGCAACGACCTCCACGTGATCGGCGAGCCCGACAACCCGGTCTTCGAGAAAGTCGTCGTCGGCACCGTCGAATACTCCGGCAAGAAGGACAAGCTCGGCGTCGAGTTCTACGAACGCGACCCCACCGAGCTCGGTCCCGACGAACTCGAGGCCGCGGGCGAGGCCGTCGACGCGAAGAACGACTTCCTGCTCGAGGCGACCGGTCGCGACGCCAAGTCCCGTCGCGAATCGATGAAGCGGACGGTCGAAGACGATCCGGATCACGACTTCTAACGAAATTTTGCTCTGCGGGCCGCCTTCGGCGGCCCTCGGCAAAATTTCGATCAAAAGCACTCCTCCCTCCGTTCCAGGCGCTCGAGAGCGCCTTCCACATCGGTCGTCGGCCCGCTCGCTCGGCCTTCGGCCTCGCTCGCGGTCGTCTCTGGTAACCGCCTGCCCTTCCCCGAGTCGAACGGCTCTCGCGTTGCTCGAGCCGTCCTCCCGGCCACGACGTTTTCGGTCGGCTTCGTAACGGCTTTGCTCGAGGCGTCGAACATCGCGACAATGGACGCACAGTCGTTTCTCGCCGCGACGCTCGTCGCTCATATCGGGTTCGCGATCTTCGTCACTATTCACGCGCACATGACTGGTCGGGACGCCGACAAGTGGCCGTTCGTGACGCTGGCGTTCGGACTGGCCGGGATCGCCGCCTACTTCTTCTACGACGAGACGACCGACTCCGGTCGGCTCTGAAGTCGGGTATCGCCTCGAGCCGACAGGAAAAGGCCGGCGCGTTCTCAGGCGAGGAAGACGTGTCGCGGTCGGTCCGCGAGGACGTCGCGGCCGAACTCGACGGTCTCCGAGAAGGCGTCGCTCCGGAAGAACGCCATGGCGTCCTCGCGGGAGTCCCACCGGCTGGCGATGAACATGTCGTTCTCGTCCTCGCGGTTCTCCAGCAGGTCGGTCTTGCGGTGGCCGTCCATGTCCGCGAGGACGCCGGCGACATCGCCGAACGTGTCGACGAAGTCGGTCCGATGCTCGGGTTCGACGGTGTAGAACATCCCCATCGTCCCCCACGAATCGTCCTCGTCGTCGCCCGCCTGCCGGACGATCTCGGGGAGGTCGGCGAGGAATCCGGCCGCCGTACTCGCCGCGCGTTCGGTATCCCAGAGGCTGACGACGGCGGTTTCCGCGTCGTCGCCGCCGTCGCGTACTTCGTAGACCGCCGTCTTCACGTGCGTGTCGTAGTGATCGAAGTTCCCTCGCAGACCGTCGACCTCCTCGAACAGCTCGTCGGGGTCGGCCGCGGAGTAGAGCACGACCGCGTGGACGTCCTCGCCGTGGGGCTGGCCCGCGTAGACGCCGATGTCCTCGAGCTCGCTGCGGAGGTCCTCGTCATCGCTGCCGTGTCCGTGGTCGGCCCCGTCGTCGCCGCGGTCGCTCGAGTCCGCGTCGTCGCCGTGGTGATGGCCGTCGGAACCGCCGTGATGGCCTTCGGAGTCGGTCCCGTGTGGATGTCCGTGCTCCCCGTGAGCGCCTCCCTCCCGTGGAACCGCCTCGCCGGCGAGGAAGGCCCCGAGCTGTTCGGACGGGAACCGGCGCGCCGAGAGAAACCGGCCGAACTCGGCGAAGCGGGAACTCGAGGGGTCGAAGCGCATCTCGTAGAGGAGTTCCTTCACGTCGGTCGGGTCGTCGGCGAACAGGGTGACGCCCCACTCGAAGTCGTCGAGACCGATGCTGCCGGAGATGATCTGCGTGACCCGCCCGGCGTACCCCTTGCCGATCTCGCCGTGGGACGACAGGTGCTCCGCGCGCTCGTCGAAGGGCATATCGTACCAGTTGTCCTCCGGCCCGCGGCGCTTGTCCATCGGATAGAAACTCAGGAACTCGCTGTCGGGAATTTCGGGTTTCAGACGGGATTCGATGTAGCGCTCCATGCCGCTGTCTTCGACCTCGCTGTCCTCGTCGAAGTACTCCTCCGACATGTACCCCGAGACCTCCGTCACCGAGAGGTAGGAATCCGATCGTTCGGTGAACTCGGCGAGTGCGGTGTGCTCGAACCGCCGCTCGAGCGTGTCGATATCCGCGAGCGTCGGTCGGAGGTGGAGGACGAGCAGGTCGGCCTTGTGGCCCAGCACGGAGAAGACGGCCGAATCGCCCGCCTCGGCGTCCGCGACGGCCTCGCAGGAGGTCAGATAGTCGATACCCTCGTCGATCGCCCGCGAGCGGCGTCGCTCGGGTGCGCCTCGCCAGGCGTCCCAGTCGATCGACCTGAAATCGTGCAGGACGTACCAGCCCTCGTCGGTCTGTGGCGGTCGCCGTCGTTCCATGGGCGCGGGTTGGAGCGGGATCGCTAAGAAGGGCCGGGTTTCGGTCGGCTCCCGGTCGCGCCCGCTGGCGTCGACTCGTCTCCGGGAACCCGTCGGATCCGTCGTCTCCGGCCATCAGAACGTCGATTTCTACCGTGACCGAAACGCTTTACATCCGTCCGTTTAACCCACCACTCGTATGCGAAAGAGCGGGCCGCCGAAAGGGCTGATCGCCTACCTCGTACTCGAGCTCCTCGAGGAGAAGCCCCGCTACGGCTACGAGATCCTCAAGGAGATCCGCGAGATCAGCGGCGGTCACTGGGAACCCTCCTACGGCTCCGTCTACCCCATCCTCTACAAGTTCGAGGAGAAAGGCTGGACCGAACGCATCGAACGCGAAGACGAGCCCGACCGGAAGTACTTCGAGCTCACCGACGACGGCCGCGCGGAACTCGAGGAGCGCCGCGAGAGCGGGTCGGAGAAGGCCCGCGACTTCGCCGACGTGATCCTCGGCTTCTGCCACGTCTACGCGGCCTTCTCGACGGACGATCGGTTCGAGATCCCCGAGATCGAGGGCGAGTGGCGCTTCGACGAGGAGTTCAGCCGCTGGGTCGTCGAACAGGTCGTCCGCCACTACGAGCACTACTTCGAGACCGAGTTCGAACGCATCGAGGAGACGCCCGAGGAGTTCTACGACCGCCACGGGATCGAGACGGACGAGTAGTCGGAGAGGGTGACGGGCCGTCTCGAAAAGATGGCGCCTGGCTCGTCGCACACGGTCGGCCGATTCCGATCAGCCCGCGAACAGTTCCGGGCCGAACAGCAACATGAGGAAGCTCACGAGCATCGTCACGCCGATCGCCGTCGTCACCACGCGGACCATTCCGCGGGTCGCGTCGATCGGTAACCGGGAGACGATCGCCTCGGTACTCGTCCGGAGAATGTGCCCGCCGTCGAGCGGGAACGCCGGGATGCAGTTGAAAAAGCCGAGCTGGATGTTGATCCAGCCGGTCCAGAACAGCAGGTTCGCCAGCAGGAAGACGGTCCCGTCGCCGAACGCACCGAGCGCCCCCTGTGCCTCGTAGAAGTTCTGGATCCCGCCGGTGAAGCCGGCGAAGTTGAACGGCATCGCGCCGCTGACCCCGAGGACCGGCAGCATGATCGCGATCCCGATCTTTCCGAGGAAGGTGTCGGTAATGGGACCGAACCGGGTCTCGCCCTCGCCGCCGAGCAGTCCCAGATACTCGCCTGTGGGATAGAGCTGGACGCCGATATCGTTCATCGCGACGCCGGACGTTCCCGGCTGCCCCTGAATTCCGAGGAACCCGCTATCGGCTCGCGGATGTTCGTCGAGCGTCACGGTGTAAGTCTCGCGTTCGTCGCCGAAGTACCCCGCCACCTCGACCTGCTGGTCGGGCTCGCTATCCTCGAGGATGGGCGCGAGGTCTCCGTAGTTGTGAATGCGCTCGCCGTCGAAGCGGGTGATGACGAAGGTCTCGTCGGTCGGCCCGGTTTCGCGCTCGAGCGGCCCGTCGGCGGCGACCGAGACGGCTGCGCCGATCGCTACCTCGCGTTCGACGCGCTCGTCACCGCTCGCGGGGTCGATCGTCAGCGTCACTCGCTCGTCGTCACCGACGGCGTCCATGAACCCCCGTTCCGTCGCGATCGTCCGGCCGTCGACCGCACGGATCTCGTCACCGGCGGTGAGTCCCGTCGGGCCGTCGTTCATCGCCGCGGTCACGAGCAGCGATCGATCGACGGGTACCGTTTCCTCGCCGTTGAGTTCGACCGTCACTTCCTCGCCGTCAGCGGCCTCGAGCCGATCGGCGAGGTCGTCGTTCCCCTCGACTGCGGTACCGTCGATCGCCGTGATGCGGTCGTTCGGTTCGATGCCGGCGTCGGCGGCGGGCGAATCGGGAGCGACGCCGCCGACGGCCGCGCCGGGTGCGACGCCGATGGCCCCGACGACCGGCCCGAACAGGAGGGCGAAGGCCAGCAGCGTGATCGCGAAGTTGTTCGTGACGCCGGCGGCGAACATCCGCGTCTGGCCGCCCCGGGAGGCCGACTTGCTGCTCTCCTGATCGGGTTCGACGAACGCGCCGACCGGAAGGACGGCGAGCATCGCGATCCCCATCGAGTCGATGTCGATGTCCTCGACGCGACAGAGCAGGCCGTGCCCGCCCTCGTGGACGACGAGCCCGACGAGGAGTCCGAAGACGATGCCGGGCGTGGCGGCGAGCGGGAGGAAGTCGTTGACGCCGGGGATGACGAGGACGTTTCGCGGCTGTCGAACCGCGGACGACGTCATCTGTGGCGTCGAGAGTGCGGTCATCGCCGCCTGAATGAGAAACGCGAACATCCCCACCATCACGACCAGCGCGATGCCGACGCCGAGGTTCGACCACGCCCGCCAGAACCGCTTCGGACGAGCGAGGCGATCGAGCAGCACTCGTCCGCGTTTGGTGTGGAACGTGAGGATCGGCCCCTGCGTACCGATGTAGTCGGGGAGATAGCCGGCGTTCCGGACGGCGATTATCGCGACCCAGTAGAGGAGGAGACCGACCAGAACCCACGTCACGAGTTCCGAGCCGAATATTTCGGGCGGTGAGACGAACGCGAACGAACCGTGATCCATTGCTACTACCTCCGGGTGGCGTTCTCAAATGGCTTTTGTCTGTCCGGCCGTCGATCGAGGGGTTAGCGTTCGCGGCGAAGCCGCCCGACGACGAACTCTCGATCGACCTTCGCGAGGAAGGGACCGAGCTTCGGGCCCTGCTCCTCGTCGAAGAAGAGCCGGTAGCCCGCCGCGAAGAAGTCACCGACGTCGACGTCGTGGCGCCTCGCGGCTTCGTAGATCTCGCCCTGAATCTCCTCGGGGTCGTGGCCCTCCTCGATGAAATCCGCCAGGTCCGCGAGCGCGGCCTCGGTGTCCGCATCGAAGTCGTGCTCCGGGATCGCAGTCCGCTTGAGTTCGTAATCGAATTCGTTGCCCGTCCGGCGCGCCCAGTTCCGGGCCTGCTCGACCCGCTCGAGGGCACCCTCGACGGCCCACTCGGGGGCGTCCTCGGGAATGTGTCCCTCGCGGCGGGCGATCTCCTCGCGCAGGGCGGGATCGTCGGTCATCCCGAGCACCGCGGCGAAGGTGTATGGGAGTCGGATGCGCTCTTCCCGCGGCTCTTCGACCACGAAGGGGTAGACGCGGTCGGCGAAGGCCTGCTCGTCCTCGCCGGCCTCGATCTCGCCGAAGTACGTCGCCTCGAGCCGGTCGAACTCGTCGACCAGCTGGTCCAGTCGCTCGATGCTGAAGTCCCGGGCCTTCGCGGGGTCCTTCGCGAAGAAGTAGCGCAAGACCTCGGGCTCGAGCAGTTCGAGGACGTCCGAGACGAGGATGACGTTCCCCTCCGAGGAGGAAAACGGCTCCCCGTCGAGGGTGAACCACTCGTAGACCATCGGGACCGGCGGCTCGATCTCGAGGACGTTGCGGGCGACGTCCTGCCCGCTCGGCCAGGAGCCCTCGGCGTGGTCCTTGCCGAAGGGTTCGAAGTCGACGCCCAGCAGTTGCCACTGGGCGGGCCACTCGAAGCGCCAGGGAAGTTTGCCCTCGCGCAGCGTCGCGGTGCCCTCGTGACCGCAGCCGTCGACGGTCTGATCGCCGGCGTCCATGTCGGTACAGCGGTAGTCGACGGTCGGCGTCTCGCCGTCCAGATCAATGCTCGTCACGGTCTCCGTGATCTTCCCGCACTCCTCGCAGATCGGGTTGAACGGGACGTAGTCCTCGTCGACTTTGTCCTGATACGTCGAGAGGACCTCGCGTGCGCGGTCTCGGTGCTCGAGGACGAACCGGATCACGTCCTCGAACTCGCCGGACTCGTACAGGTCGGTGTTCGAGACCATGTCGATCGGGACGTCGACCGCGTCCGCGCTGTCCTGAATGATCGTCGCGAAGTGGTCGCCGTAGGAGTCACAGCAGCCGAAGGGGTCCGGAATGTCCGTGTATGGTGCACCCAGGTTCCGGCCGAGTGCGCCGGCATCGACCTCGCCGAGGTCGACGAGGTTCCCCTCGAGGTCACAGAGGGTCCGCGGGAGCTTCCGGAGCGGGTCGCGGTCGTCGGCAGTGAAGACCTGCCGGACCTCGTACCCGCGGTCGCGCAGCACCTCGGCGACGAAGTAGCCGCGCATGATTTCGTTGACGTTCCCGAGGTGGGGAACGCCCGACGGCGAGATGCCGCCCTTGATGACGATCGGTTCGTCCGGGTTTCGTTCTTCTACCCGATCAGCAACTGTATCGGCCCAGAACGCGTGGCGCGTTTCGCTCGCTTCCTCGCGCTGAAGGGTGTAGGGGCTGATCGCGTCCGACTCGGGGGCGTCTGCCGTCTCCTCGGTGGCGTCGCCGTCGGAACTCATTCTTCGTCACTCGCCCAGTAGGTCGGTTCCGCGCCGGCACCCTCGGGGACGATGTCCGTCCCCTCGTGGTCGCCGAATCGGACCGCACGCGCGATCCGCTCCGGGTCGGTGCCGTCGAGCACGATCGTTCGCATCCCCGAGCGCTCGATGATCTTCGCCGCGAGCAGGTCGACGGGTGCCGAGGCACCGGCGTTCATCTCGAGACCGGCGATTGCGTCGACCAGATCCGCGGCGGAGAGGTGGTCGTACTTGGTCGCGTCGTCGTCCTCGTTGGGATCGGCGCTGTAGACGCCGGGAACGCTGGTGGCGTAGACGAGCAGGTCCGCGTCGATGTACTCCGCGAGCGCGGCCCCGACGGCGTCGGTGGTCTGGGCCGGCGCGACGCCGCCCATGACACAGATGTCGTCCCGGCGGAGCGCCTCGCTGGCCTCCTCGTAATCGAGCGCGGGTGCGGTCACGGACTCCTCGCTCAGCGCGGCGATGAGCAGGCGAGCGTTGAGTCGCGTGACGTCGATCCCGAGCTGATCGAGTTCGATTTCGTTCGCCCCGAGGTCTCGAGCGGCCGAGATGTACTCGCGGGCGACGCCGCCGCCCCCGACGACGGCACCGATCCGACAGCCCTCCGAGATGAGGTCTTCGATGACGCCAGCGTGCTCGGCCACCCGATCCGCGCCCGGCTCGGGGACGAGGACGCTCCCGCCGATAGAGACGACCACTTTCATACTACCCCGGTGTAGCGGAGTTGCTATCTTAAGGGTTGTCAACTGCCCGGAGGGCGTGGTGACACACCCCTCGAGACGGGCCACCGAATCCGTCTCAGCTCACTGCTCGAGAGGGAGGACGAGCGCGTCGCCGTCCCGATCGAACTCGGTGCCGAACGGTTCGGACAGCTCGCGCATTCGCTCGCGGGACCACGCGGCCGCGTCCGGGCTCGCCTCGGACACCGTACAGGCGTCGATCTCGGTCGGATGCAATCGGAGTTCGGGCGGTCGGCCCTCGGACGTCACGGCGAGGACGAACAGGAAGCTCCGGTCGTTCCGTAGTTCCGGATCGACCCGGTAGTCGTCGACGAAGTCGCCCGCGTCGTAGACGATCGGACTCCCCTCGTGGACCTCGATCCCCTGAAAGACGTGAGCGCTGTGGCCGTGGACGACGTCGACGCCCTCCTCGACCAGCCAGCGGCCGAACGCCCGAAACGACTCGGGGGGCTCCGTGACCATGTTCGGCCCCCAGTGCAGCGAAGCGACCAGCAGGTCCGGGTTCGTCTCGCGTGCGCGCTCGAGCGCGTCCCTCACGCGCCGTCTCGTCTCGGAGTCGTCGACGTCGTCGGACCGCGTCCGACTGCGCGAGTCGCGTCGCGACTCGTCGATTTCGATCCGAGCCGTTCCCGGCGACGCCTCGTCGGCGGCGTACTCCGGCGTGTTGTCGGTGAACGAGACGACCGCCACGTCGAGTCCGTCGTCACCGTCCGCGTGCTGTTCCGCGCCGTCCGTACCGGAGCCGTCGATCGTCAGAACCGCCGGTTCGAGCGCCTCGTCGATCGTTTCACCGGCACCCGCGTGGGCGATTCCGGCTTCCGCGAGCGCGTCGATCGTGTCCCGTAGCGCTACCTCCTCGTAGTCGAGGACGTGGTTGTTCGCCAGTGAACAGATATCGACGCCGGCCGCCTCGAGCGCCGGGATCGCCCAGTCCGGGTCGGCCCGAAAATGAAACGGCCGGTGGGTCCGCTGCCACTCTCGCCCGCGCGTCGAGAGCACGCACTCGAGGTTGATCACCAGTCCGTCGAGACCCCGTAACCGCTCGCGAACGGTCCCCCAGACGGCGTCGGCCGGCCGACTTCGCTGGCGGTCGTCGACGAGTCGTCCGAGCATCACGTCGCCCGTGAAGCCGATTCGAACGGACATATCGAACGTGCACCGTGCACGGTCAAAATCCCGGGCCACCGGCCCCGGGTGGGACTGAAAGCGTGCGGTACTGAGTGGAACTGAACGGAGCGCGCTGAGCGGTCGCGACCGCTCAGCGCGGGGCTTTCGGGCGACAGCTACAAAGTCCGACCCGACCATACGTCGACTATGCACGTACTCGGTGTTCGGGAAGAGGGGGCCGACGGCGACGCGCTCGAGTCCGTCGTCGATCGGGTCGTCGATCGGCTCGCCGAGCGGGGGCGCGTCGGCGTCGTCAGGTACGACGCGACGATCGCGGACGGGACGCACGCGCGCGAGTCGACGACGCTCGGCGGCGACGTCACGTACGACCTCGGCGTGGACGGCGACTGGACCGCTTCGGGAACGGGGATGTCCGTCGGTGACGCGCTCGATAGTCTGGCGACCGACTGCGAGTACGCGGTCGTCGTGGGCGTTCCGACGCTTCAGTACCCCTCGATCGCCGTGGGCTCGGCCGCTGCGACCGAGCACGACGGCGACGAGACGATCATCGCCGCCGTCCGCGGACCTGCCGATCTCGAACTCGACGACCTCGTGACGGCCCTCGAGTCGACCGAACCCCACGAGAGCCTCGAGTCGCTGGTCGCTCGCGTCAAACGATCGCCGCGAGCCGATCGGGCGGGCGCGATCGCGACGTTTACCGGGCGAGTCCGTGCCAAAGACAGCGCGGACGACGAACGCACCCAGTACCTCGAGTTCGAGAAGTACGAGGGCGTCGCCGACGAGCGGATGACGGCACTGGAAACCGATCTCGAGGCGCGAGACGGGGTCTTCGACGTCGAGCTCTACCATCGAACGGGGATCGTCGAGGACGGCGAGGACATCGTCTTCGTCGTCGTGCTCGCGGGCCACCGAGAAGAGGCGTTTCGGACCGTCGAAGACGGAATCAACCGGCTGAAAGACGAAGTTCCGCTGTTCAAAAAGGAGGTAACGATCGAGGACGAATTCTGGGTCCACGAGCGGTCCTGATCGTTCCGTTCGTTCAACGGCCCCGCTGAAATAGCGGACCGGTCCGGAAAGATGAGATTGTATTCGAGATCAATATTGAAACGGAGATAATACGTTAGCAGCTGTTTTAAAACATCTCGAGTCCTCTGAATACGCTGTTAATTATTTTATAATCGAGAGTAAAACGTCTATTACCAGCCGGATTGCTGAAGACAATCGAAATGCGGCCAACCATCCTCCGTTTATAACAGATATCCCCAACAAGGGGTAGCTGTCGATGAGCACGACAGCCCAAACCTCCACGGAAAGCAAGGAACTCCGCCTGAAACGCTACCTGCGCGAACGTGCCGAAGACGGCGAGCTGTACTTCAAAGGGAAGTTCATCGCCGACGACGTCGGCATGTCCCCCAAAGAGATCGGCGCGCTGATGGCCAAGCTCTCGGACTCGGTCAGCGACCTCGAGATCGAGAAGTGGTCGTACACGAGCGCGACCACGTGGCGCGTCGCCCCCGCCTGACCCCCCTGCGAGTACGAACGCGAGCCGCCCCGACGAGCATCCCCGCTTCCGCTCCCGTGCCGCGCGGTACGAACGCCGGCACGATCCACTCTGAGACGTCCCAGCGCTGACGCCCCCGTCCGTCCCGAGAAACGGTCGGCCCTGCCGACGACAGTCGTTTTATACCGTGCGATCGTGAATCACTGGTGATGGACGATGTCGATCGGTCCGGGTTCGGCGCACCGAGACGCGGCGGACGCTCGCTCGAGGACGGGCCGCCGATCGATCGTATCGAGTCGGTGTTCGCGGTCTACGAGGTTCACCGGGAAGACGACCGGCTGGTGTACTACGGTGATCCGTTGACGAATCCGGAGGGAGTGATGCAGGAACTCTGGCCCGAGTTCCGAACCCGCGGGTACGACGCGACCCTCGAGCGGCGACACGGCGAGTACGTCCTCGTCGCCGAGCCGACGGCCGTCGGCGTCGACGGGATCCCGTGGACGAACCTCGTACTCTTGGTCGCGACGGTGTGTTCGACGCTCTTCGCCGGCGCGATGTGGTACCAGATCGACCCGTTCACTGACCCGACGGCGATCTGGCGGGCCTGGCCGTTCACCGTCGCGATCCTCGGCGTGCTCGGCGTCCACGAGATGGGCCACTACGTGATGAGTCGATACCACCAGGTCGACGCCTCGCTCCCCTACTTCATCCCGGTCCCGACGCTCATCGGGACGATGGGCGCGGTCATCAAGATGAAAGGCCGGATGCCCGACCGCAAGGCGCTGTTCGATATCGGCGTCGCCGGACCGCTGGCCGGCCTCGTCGCGACCGTCGTCGTGACCGTGATCGGGCTCCACCTCCCGCCCGTAACCGTCTCACAGGCGGTAGTCCAGGATCCGAACGCCATACGGATCGAACTGGGCTATCCCCCGCTACTCGAGTTGCTCGCGGCCGGGTTCGATCGGCCGCTGTACCGGGACGATCCCGCGACGAGCGTGAATCCGGTCGTCGTCGGCGCGTGGGTCGGCATGTTCGTCACCTTCCTCAACCTGATTCCGGTCGGCCAACTCGACGGCGGCCACATCCTCCGGGCGATGGTCGGTGACTTCCAGGAGACGATCGCGGCGCTCGTGCCGGGCGCGCTGTTTGCCCTCGCCGGCTACCTCTACTATTTCCAGGAGTACAACCTGAACACGGTCGGCGTCTGGGTCATCTGGGGGTTTCTGACGACGCTGTTCGCGTCGATGGGGCCCGCAACGCCGGTCCGAGACGACCGACTGGATCTCGGGCGGTCCGTTCTGGGAGTCGTCACCTTCGGCCTGGGATTGCTCTGTTTCATGCCGATTCCGGTCGTGGTCACCGGACCGTAGTCGATCTCCGTGCGTATCCGGACCGCAGTCAGTCCCCGTGCGTGTAGCCGCGATCCGCGAGCGTCTCGCCGTCCATCGTGATTCCGTCGGCGCGCTCTCGAACCGATCCGATCACCGACAGGGACGCGTCAGTCGCCTCTCGAAGCGCCGGCACCGCCGCTTCCGGAAGCGTCGCGACGAGTTCGAAGTCCTCGCCGAAGGTCGTCGCCAACTCGAGCGCGTCGTCGCCGTCGCTGACGTCGCGGAGGCCGTCGTCGATCGGAATCCGCCCCGACTCGATCGCGAACCCGCAGTCGCCGGCCTCGGCGAGCTGGTGGAGCGAGCGGGCCAGTCCGTCGCTCGAGTCCATCATCGCGCTCGCGCGGGCGGCGAGCGTCCGACCGGCGGCGATCCGCGGTTCGAACTGGAAGAGATCGTTCGCGCGGTCGACGCGCCCGCGCTCGAACAGGCGGAGTGCAGCGGCGCTCCGTCCGAGCGTCCCGGTAACGCAGACGACGTCACCGGGACGGGCTCCGCTCCGGAGAACGGGGTCGTCAGTCCGACCGATCGCGGTCGTCGACACGGTGAACTCGTCGTGGCCGTCCAGATCGCCGCCGACGTACTCTGCGTCGACACGATCACAGACGTCGCGCGCGCCGCGGACGAACGCGAGCAGTTCGTCGCGGTCGAAAGTCGGCGCGGCGTAGGCGGCGACCGCGGCCGTCGCCGGGGCCCCCATCGCGGCCACGTCCGAGAGGGACGCGCCGACGGCGCGCCAGCCGGCCGTGTACCGGGTCGTGCCGTCCGGAAAGTCGGTCCGTTCGTGGAGCATGTCCGTCGTGACGACGAGTCCGTCGACGACGGCTGCGTCGTCGCCGGCCCCCTCGAGCTCGTCAGAGAGGAGTCCCAGGGCGGCGCGTTCGTCCATACACCCCGTTTCGACTCGAGGGCGAAAAACGGTCCGGGCCGCTCCCGGAGCGCCGAGATACGATGGTCTTAAATGCCGCCGACGGGAATCACACGCCAATGGCTACGATGTACGACGTTCCGGCGGACGACCTCATCGAGGCGCTCGCCGACGATCTCGCGGATCGACTCGAGGAACCGGAGTGGGGCAAGTTCGCCAAGAGCGGCGTCGACAAGGAACTGCCGCCCGAACAGGAGGACTTCTGGGCCACTCGCGCCGCGAGTCTCCTGCGCAAGGTCGCCGACCGCGGTCCCGTCGGCGTCGAACGACTCTCGACGGAGTACGGCGGTGCGAAGGGCGGCTCCAACCGCTACCGCGTCGCACCCGACAAGCGCGTCGACGGCTCGAAGAACCTGATCCGAACCATCCTCCAGCAGCTCGAGGAAGAGGACCTCGTCGAGACCGCGGAAGGCGAGGGTCGCCGGATCACCGCCGACGGACGGAGCCTCCTCGACGAGACCGCTGGCGACGTCCTCGAAGAACTCGACCGTCCGGAACTCGAGCGCTACGCGTAAGTACGCAACTCGTTTTCGCGTCGGTTTCACCGGGCAGAGCCATCGCTACCGTCGTCCGTAATCATTTTCCCGCCAGCCGGACAAGTGGGAGGTAACGATGAGTGGTTCACCGGACGACGAAAAACTCGAGGAGCTCCGACAGAAAAAAATGGAACAGCTACAGGACCGCGCCGAGTCCCAGGGCGAGGGCGGGCAGGAAGCGGCCCAGCAGCAGGCCGAGGCCCAGAAGAAGGCCGTCCTCCGACAGCACCTGACCGACGAGGCCCGCAAGCGGCTCAACACCGTCAAGATGAGCAAGCCCCAGTTCGGCGAGCAGGTCGAGCGACAGGTCGTCAGTCTCGCCCGGAGCGGCCGCATTCAGGGGAAGATCGACGACGACAAGATGAAACAGCTCCTCAAGGAGCTGAAACCCGACTCCCAGAGCTTCGACATTCAGCGCCGGTGATGGAGCTCGGACTGCTCTACAGCGGCGGGAAGGACTCGACGCTCGCCGCGCTCTTGCTCGAGGATTTTTACGACGTGACGCTCCTGACGGCGCACTTCGGCGTCAGTGACGACTGGAAACACGCCCGGGAAACGGCCGACGCCGCCGGCTTCGACTTCGAACGGCTCGAGTGCGACCCCGACGTCGCCCGCGAGGCCGCCGACCGGATTCGCGAGGACGGGTTTCCGCGCAACGGCATTCAACTGGTCCACACGCACGCGCTGGAGCAGCTCGCGGACCGATCGTTCGACGCGATCGCCGACGGGACGCGCCGCGACGACCGCGTCCCGACGGTCTCGCGGGCCCAGGCTCAGAGCCTCGAAGATCGCCACGACGTCGACTACATCGCGCCGCTGTCGGGCTTCGGCCGCTCGGCCGTCGATGCGCTCGTCGAGGCGCGGTTGGACGTGACCGTCGGGCCGAGCGAGGAGATCGACAGAGCCGATTACGAGGCGGAGCTACGGTCGATCATCGCCGCCGAAGACGGTCCCGAGGCGATCGCGGAGTGTTTCCCCGATCACCACCAGACGTACGTGACGGACGTCCGATGAGGGTCGTCCGAGCCGCTCAGTGGCTGGCCGACCGCACGCTCAGCCGCCGCTGGTGAATTCGAACCGCGCCCCGCCGTCTTCGCTCTCGACGATCGTGACCTGCCAGCCGTGGGCGTCGGCGATGGCGCGAACGATCGCGAGGCCGAGCCCCGATCCGTCCTCGGACGTCGAGTACCCCTGCTCGAGGACCTCTTTCCGCTCGTCTTCGGGGATCCCGGGGCCGTCGTCCGCGACGAAGAAGCCGCCGTCACACGGGCCGACGCGGATGTGAACGTCCTCGCGGCCGTGCTCCACGGCGTTTCGGTAGAGGTTCTCGAAGAGCTGTTTCGCTCGGAGCGGGTCGACCCGGAGCGTTCGGTTCCCGACCGTCTCGTAGGTGGCCTCGCCCGTCTCCGCGACGGTCCAGGCCTCGCTCGCGAGTTCGACCAACGGCACGTCGTGTGGGTCCTCGATCTGCGTTCCGCTGCGAGCCACCGACAGCGTCTCCTCGATCAGTTCGTCCATCCGGCGCAGGGCTGCATCGACCTCCTGCAAGTGCTCCGGATCGCCGCTCGTGAACGACGCCCGGAGCCGCCCCTGGGCGACGCTGAGCGGGTTTCTAAGATCGTGACTCACGACGCTCGCGAACTCCTCTAAGCGCGCGCTCTGGCGCTCCGCCTCGCGAACGGCGGCCCGCTGTTGGATCTCGTAAATGCCGGCGACGGTGCCCGCGCCGACGCCGACGGTGCCACCCATCAGAAGCAGGTACAGGGGGGCTCTCGCACCGGTTCCCTCGAGATACAGGACGTAGAGGTGGAGCGCCGTCACGAGAAACGCCGCGAGGAAACCGCCGAGTCCGTAGCCGAAGACGGTGAGCCGGTCCCTCGTCGAAACGTCTCGAGCGACCAGCCACCGATCGGCGAAGACGACCGCCGTCGCGGCCAGGAGCGGAAAGACGCTCTCGAGCAGCGCTCGGGTCGAGACGTGCTCGAGGGCGAGTCGGATGCCGATGATCGCGGCGAGGAACAGCCCGAGCGCCGAGAGCGGCGAAATCGGCAGTTGCTCGCCGACCTCCGCGACCCAATCGTCGTCGGCCACGCGTTGCACAGTCGACCTCCGAGACAGATGCGTATCAACTTACGGGACGGTCTCAGGGGCGGGACTATCGAACTAACGATCGTGAGCGCTGAACCAAACGTGCACTGGCCGCGAGCGGTCGCGCCGGTCGCCTCCGAACGGAAGGATAGAAGTTCGCCGTCGCCGAACGACGTTGCATGTACGACCGAATCAAGGGCTTTCGTGACTTCTATCCCGGCGAGATGGCCGCCAGGCGGGCGACCATCGACGTTCTGGAGGGAACCGCCCGCGAATACGGCTTCCGCGAGATCGGGACGCCGGCCGTCGAGCGCGCCGAAATGTGGACCGACAAGAGCGGCGACGAGATCGTCGACGAACTCTACTCGTTCGAGGACAAGAGCGGGCGACACGTCACGTTGACGCCCGAACTGACGCCGACGGTCGCCCGGATGGTCGTCGCCAAGCAACAGGAGCTCTCGAAGCCGATCAAGTGGGTCTCGACGCGGCCGTTCTGGCGCTACGAGCAGGTCCAGCAGGGACGCTACCGCGAGTTCTACCAGACCAACGTCGACATCTTCGGCTCCTCGGAACCCGAAGCCGACGCCGAGATCCTCGCGTGGGCGGCCGACGCCCTCACAGGCCTCGGGCTCACCGGCGAGCACTTCGAGTTCCGGGTCTCCCACCGGGACATCCTCGGGGGCGTCCTCGAGAGCTACGACACCGACGTCGACACCGAGGCGGCGATCCGCGCGGTCGACAAGTCCGACAAGATCTCGCGGGCGGAGTACCACGACCTGCTGATCGAGGCGGGGCTGACCGCCGACCAGGCCGCCGAGTTCGACGACCTCATCGCCGACGGTGATCTCGACGAAGTGGAGGCGTTCGCCGACACCGATCGCGTGACGGCGGCCGTCGAGAACCTCCGGAACGTGCTCGCCGCCGCCGAGGACTTCGGTGCCCGCGAGTACTGTACCGTCTCGCTCGAGACGGCCCGCGGGCTGGATTACTACACGGGCGTCGTCTTCGAGTGCTTCGACTCGGCGGGCGAGGTCTCCCGCTCGATCTTCGGCGGCGGCCGCTACGACGATCTGATCGAAGGGTTCGGCGGCCAGCCGACGCCGGCGGTCGGCGTCGCGCCGGGTCACGCGACGCTGTCGCTCCTGTTGCAGCGGGCGGGCGTCTGGCCCGACGAGGAGGTCCAGACCGACTACTACGTCCTCCAGATCGGCGACACGCGACCGGAGGCGGCCCGGATCGTCCGCGAACTACGCGAGCAGGGCCACGTCGTCGAGACCGACATCGCGGGGCGTTCCTTCGGCGCGCAACTCGATTACGCGGACTCGATCAACGCCGAAACGGTCGTCATCGTCGGCGAACAGGACCTCGCGAACGACGAGGTGACCATCAAGGACATGGAATCGGGCGACCAGACGCAGGTTCCGGTCGACGACTTCCCGGGCGATCTCGAGCGGCCGACGTTCGACGACCTCGCGTAGGCGAACCCGTTCGCCTGTACCTTTTAAACACCCTCTATCGCGTGGGTCGACTGGATCCGATTCCCGACATACAGGAATTAGAGGGTGTCTTAACGCCTGAGAGTGCCAATCCTCAGACGTGAGGTGACGACCAATGTCCACTAACGAGGCCACGATACAGTGGCTCGGCAGGCGGGAAGAGTTCGAGTACGCCGATTCGGTCGCCGGCTACGTGCTGGTGGCGGTGCGGCTGCTCGTCGGGTACTGGTTCCTCCACTCGGGGTGGACCAAGTTCGCGTTCGTCGCGGGGGAGCCGTTCGACGCGGCCGGCTACCTGCAGAACGCCTCCTCGCCCATCGCCGGCCTCTTCGAGGTCGTCGCCGGGACGCCCTGGCTGCTCGAGGTCACCAACGTCATGATCCCACTCGGTGAATTCCTGATCGGACTGGGGCTCGTCCTGGGGGCACTCGTGCGCCTCGCCGCCTTCTTCGGCGGCGTCCTGATGACGTTGTTCTACCTGGGCAACGCCGACTGGGCGCACGGGTACGTCAACGGGGACCTGCTGGGACTCCTCATGTTCGTGATCGTCGGCGTCTTCGCCGCGGGCCGGATCCTCGGCGTCGACGCCTATCTCGAAGGGACGGAGTTCGTCCGGCAGCGACCGTGGCTGCGCTACCTCCTCGGCTGACGGGGGAGAAACGGTCGGATTACCGCTTTTTCGACGGGTCTGGCCCGCGTTCGGTCGGTTCGATCGCGGTCTCGACTCCCTCGTCGTTCGACAATCGGTCCGCCGCGTCGCAGCGCTCGACCGGCGAGTGACCCGTCTCGACGAAGTGATCGATCATCGCTCGACTGCAGTCACCCGTCTCGCCGTCCTCGGCTCGGTACTGCCACCCACACTCACCACAGTACGCGCTCGGCACGCGTGGTCCGTCGAACGCGGTTCTAATGAAGAATCCGGTTCACACACCGCTGGCTTATTTGTCGCCGTTCGGCAGCGTCGCCGACTGCAGGTCCCACCCTTAACTGCGGCGGGGGTGTACCTCGCCCGATGGCCGACGCCGACACCCGCCCGAACGTCCTGTTCGTGCTCACCGATCAGGAGCGATACGACTGTAGCGCACCCGAGGGGCCGCCGGTCGAGACTCCGACGATGGACCGACTCTCCGGGGAGGGAGTCCGCTTCGAACGGGCGTTCACGCCGATCAGCATCTGCTCGAGCGCTCGCGCCTCGCTGCTGACGGGCCGGTTCCCCCACGGCCACGGGATGCTGAACAACTGCCACGAGCCGGACGCGATTCTGGCGAACCTGCCCGACGACCTGCCGACGTTCTCGGAGGAACTCGTCGCCGCGGGATACGACCTCACCTACGCGGGGAAGTGGCACGTCGGCCGCGACCGGGGCCCCGCCGACTTCGGCTTCTCCTATCTCGGGGGCAGCGACACACACCACGACGACATCGACGAGGCGTTCCACGAGTACCGCGAGGAGCGGGGCACTCCCGTCGGCGAGGCCGATCTCGAGGACGAGATCTACACCGGCGACGATCCCAGAGACGGCTCCGACGGAACGTTCGTCGCCGCGAAGACGTCCGTTGACGTCGCGGACACGCGCGCCTACTTCCTCGCGGAACGGACCATCGACGCGATCGACGCCCACGCGGCCGGCGACCGGGACGACCCCTTCTTCCACCGGACGGACTTCTACGGCCCCCACCACCCCTACGTCGTTCCGGATCCGTACGCCTCGCTGTACGACCCAGACGAGATCGAACCGCCAGCGAGCTACGCGGAGACCTACGACGGGAAACCGCAAGTTCAGGAGAACTACCTCGCCTACCGCGGCGTCACCGACTTCGACTGGGAGCTGTGGGCCGAGGCCGTCGCGAAGTACTGGGGGTTCCTCACGCTGATCGACCACCAGCTCGAGCGGATCCTCGAGACGCTCGCAGAGACGGGGCTCGCCGACGAGACGGTCGTGGTCCACGCCTCGGACCACGGCGACTTCGTCGGGGGCCACCGCCAGTTCAACAAGGGCCCGCTGATGTACGACGACACCTATCGAATTCCGCTGCAGATCCGCTGGCCGGGCGTAACTGACGGCGGCTCGACCTGTGAGACGCCCGTTCATCTCCACGATCTCGCGGCCACGTTTCTCGAGCTCGCGGACGGCTCTCCACCCGACAGTTTCGATTCTCGGAGTCTGGTTCCCCTCCTCGAGAACGGCGGCGACCCGCCGGCCGACGCGGAATGGGCGGACTCGACGTTCGCGCAGTACCACGGCGACGAGTTCGGTCTCTACAGTCAGCGGATGGTCCGCACGGCGGCGTACAAGTACGTCTACAACGGCCCCGATATCGACGAACTGTACGACCTCGAGGCGGACCCGTCGGAGTTGCGAAACCTGATCGACCATCCCGCGTACGGGGACGTGCGGCGAGAGATGCGGAAGCGACTGATCGACTGGATGGAGGAGACGGCGGATCCGAACCGGGTCTGGGTGACGGACGTGCTCGAGAACGCGTCGTAGCGCCACCGATCGCGAACCGTGTACCGGTCTCGCCGTCGGACGGTCGGCGATACGAGACGTGACCGCCGTCCGAAGAGCGATCACGAGCCGACGGCAGGTCCGGCGGCGTCGATCACTCGAGCAGTGCCGACGGCTCGAGCGACTGCGACGGTGCCGCGAGCCAGTCGGGTCGCTCGCCCTCGTCCGTGACCGCCAGCACGTCGGCGATCCGGATGCGGGTGTCCGCACCGACCTGCCCGGCGACGTCGATTCGGACGACGGTTTCGGGTCCAACGTCGTCACCGCCCTCGGCGGGTCGCTCGCGGGGCTCGAGCCCGACGCCGGCGACGTCGGTTTCGATCGCGTCGCCCTCGGCGAACCCGAACGAGCGAACCTCCGCCTCGAGATCGGCTTCGACGGCTGTCACCGATTCCGTGCCGGCGGTCAGCATCGACCGCGCCGACCGAAACGATTGGGTGACGGCGACGTGGACCCGTCGTTCTCGGCCGCCGTCGCTGTCGACGACCAGCGTCCGAACCAGTCCGCCGTGGTAGCCGGCCGGTCCGCGCGGGGCCGCCTCGAGGACGATCGGCTCGCCGGGTCGGAGCGGCGACGGGTCGGTTCCGTCGCTCGAACCGGGATCGACGGCAGTGTTCCCGGCCGGAAGCGCACCCGCTCCGACGATGGCGTCGTCGATAGCGGTCCGCAACCGAGCGGCCGTCAGCGGTTCGGGATCGGAGCGATCGCCGTCGTTCTCGGCGACCGCGAGCCGCCCGTCGACGACCGTCGCGTCGGCCAGAACCGACGCCGCTCGCCGGATCCCGGCACTCGCCGCCCGCTGGGCGGCCGCGATCTCCGCTCGCTCGCCGGCCGTCTTCGTCGTGCGCGCTCGCTCGAGGGCGTCCGTCGACGCCAGCTCGAACCCCGCGTGCTCGAGGTAGAGCGCGGCGTCGTGTGGCACTCGGGGCGGGGTCAGTACCGGTCCCTCGAGCCCGCGGTCGGCGAGCGTCGACGCGAGTCGCTCGGCGGGATCGCCGCGGGACTCGTCGGCCGCTGACTGGACGACCCACTCGTCTTCTGCGCCGAGGTACGCGATCGCGGTGCGCCCGGTAGCCGGTGCCGGACGGAGATAGCGGATCCCCGGGTCGCGGTCGGTCCCGACGTGAACGAACGCGGCGGCGTCGCGCTCCGCGAGTGCTGCTGAAACGACGCTGACCGCGTGATCGCGGCGCTCGGGAGCGTACTCGAAACCGTCTGCGGATCGAATCCCATCCGCGACGCCGCGGTCGTTCCCACCGGTCACGGCGCTTCGGCTTCGGCCTCGACCTCGTCTGCGTCAGTGTCAGCGTCGGCCATGGGCTCCTGTGCCTGCTCGATCAGCTCCTCGAGCGTCGAGTCGGTCAGCCGATTCTGCAGCAGGACGTCGATCGGGAGCGTCGGCGCGCCGTCGACGAGGTTCTCGAGCAGGACGAGGCGTTCGCGGGCGCGGGACATGCCGACGTAGAAGACGCGGCGTTCGTTGTCGGTCAGGACGGGGACCGGCGAGGTGGTCTTGGTGAACTCCTCGCAGTTGGGGATGTCCGTGGGATCGTCGACGGTGGCGACCATCTGCTCGACGACCTTCTCGGTGAGGTCGGTGCCGACGAAGACGTGGTCGGCCTCGCGACCCTTCGCGGAGTGGATCGTGCCGACGCGGACGCGGTCGGTCGCCGTGCCCTGATACTCGCCGATCGCGAAGTACGATCGGACGCTCTTCTTCTGGAAGTTGGTGACCTTCCGGAGCATGTCGGCCGCCGAGCCGGGGCCGGGCATGAACGGGGCGTGATCCTCGATGACGTCGGCGGGGATCATGAGGTCCTCGAGATCCTCGATACCGGCTTCCTCCTGCCGGTCGTCGATCTCGTCGAAGAGGGCGTCGCGCTCGTTGGTGCCGAAGGCCGATTCCTGGAGCATGTCGGCGAGCCGGCGGGCCTGTAGGCCGGTGACGTCATCGCCCGCGTCGATCGCCTCGACCGCGCGGACGTACTGGGTGAGCCGGTCGGTCCACATCCGCTGGTCGGTCAGCGAGGTGAAGGGGACGCCCTCGGTGATGAACTCGTCGATGAACTGGAACATCTGGTAGCGGGCCCGGAACAGCACCATGATCGTGCCGTCACCTTCCACGAGCGTGCGGCGAACCATCCGAACCACGTCGAGCATCGAGCCGTTCGTGCGGGCCTCGACGGCCCCGCCTTCGGTCCGGGGCTTGAGGTCCTTGTCCTGGCGCTGATCGATGTGACGGATCTCCTTGTTGACCGCGTTGAGGACGTTGGAGGGGAGTCGGTAGGAGTTCGGGAGGATGATGTCGTCGTCGACTTCTTCCTCGAGCAGGAGCGCGGGGTCCGCACCTTGCCACGAGTAGACGACCTGGTCGTCGTCGCCGGCGATCAGAACCTGTTCCATGTGCGGTTTCCACTCCTCGTAGACGTCGTACTGCAGCGTGGTGATGTCCTGAAACTCGTCGATCACCAGGTAGTCGACGCTGGGCAGGAGCGAGCGCTGCTTGACCCGCTCGAGCATGTCTGCGAAGCCGATCTTGCCGTGTTCGCCCTTGTAGGAGCGCCAGGCGCGGATCGCTTCGGGAACGTCGATCCGGTCGTCGTCGCTGGGCCAGGTCGGCGTGTACTTGTTGCCCTCCTGGGCGTTGGGGTCGATCTCGGGCGGGAGGCGGACCTCCTCTTCGTCCCACTGGAAGGGGACGTCGTACCAGTCGGCGACCTCGCGGCTGGTCCGCTGGAGCCACTGGCTCGTCGCGATGACCTTGTTCCCGATCGTGGTCGACCGCGCAGTACGGCGGCCGGCGCCCGAATACTCGTCTTCGTATTCGATCCCGTACTCCTCGCAGAACTCCTCTTTATCGGACTCGCCGATCACGTCGCTCCGGGAGAGATCGAGCAGCTCGTAGGCCTTCGCGTGCATCGTACAGACGTTTCCCTGCAGGGCACGGGGACTCTCGTCGAGCCGGTCGGCGAGGCGTTCCCGAACCTCCTGCGCTGCGGCTCGCGTGTACGAGACGACGAGAATATCTCGAAAGGTGACGCCGTCCTGCTCGAGGATTTCCTCGACGTGGTCGAGAAGGGCGGTCGTCTTGCCGCTTCCCGGACCACCGAACAGGCGGGTAACCGTCGTGTCCGTTGGAGTCATTGTAGCTGAACAGGAGCGCGATACCCATAAGTGACGTGGGTTTTCTTCGACAGAAATCGGCAGTTATGGATCCCGGGGAGAGCGGGCGTCTCGGACGTCGGCACCGTCGCGAATTTTGTCCTGACAGTCCGGACAGACGCGCGGATCGTCGACATCGCGGGGAGTGAATACTCGGGCGTACGCCTCCGTAACGAACCCGCCACAGTTCTGACATTCCGGCATAGTAGTGTCAATCGAATATACAGATGAACAGGTTATAATTGTGTCGGATCGTCGTTGATAAAATAGCCATTACAGCCGGGGACTAGCGTTGAATCGCGTGACAAACGGTGATCGTCGACCACACAAAACCGGTAGCGTTCGGCCCCGCCGCGACCGACTACGGCGCTGGTTGCCACCCACAGACGGTGCAGGACGTCGCTGACGTGTCGTGGAGGCCGCCACACTCCGGACACTGCTTCTTGTTATACTCCTGCTCCCACCCTACTCGTTCGACGGAGTGACCGCGATCGGACAGGAACTGGTCCATGACGTCGTCACCGGCATCAGTGGGTGAGGTTGCCATAGGTGTGTGAAGGCACACCACACTATTAAATGGTCGGGTCGATGAAGGTCCTGCCACCTCTCCGAGACCACGCGTCGTCGCATCGACCACGGAATCGTCGCGACCCGACCCGCGGACTTTTCTCCCTCTCGTGCCAACGTGTCTCTATGAGCGACCTGCGCCTCGATGCGACCCAGCTCGACCGCTACTCGAGACACGTCATCATGGACGAGATCGGGCCCGAGGGCCAGCAACGGCTGCTCGAGGGGTCAGTCCTGATCGTCGGTGCGGGCGGCCTCGGCTCGCCGGCGATCCAATACCTCGCCGCCGCCGGAGTCGGTCGACTGGGAATCGTCGACGACGACGTCGTCGAGCGGTCGAACCTCCAGCGCCAGATCGTCCACGGCGACGCCGACGTGGGCCGGCCGAAAGTCGAGAGCGCCGCCGACTACGTCGCTGCGCTGAACCCCGACATCGACGTCGAGACCCACGAGGTCCGCGTGACGCCCGAGACGGTCGACGAACTGGTCGCGGCGTACGACGTCGTCCTCGACGCCAGCGACAACTTCGCGACCCGATACCTGCTCAACGACCACTGCGTCCTGACCGAGACGCCGCTGTTCCACGGCGCGATCTACCGCTTCGAGGGCCAGATCACCTCCTTCACCAACGAGCGCGGCGGCGACGACTCGCCCCCGTGTTACCGGTGTGTCTTTCCCGAAGCTCCCGAGCCCGGCACCGTCCCCGACTGTGCCACCACGGGCGTGCTCGGCGTCCTCCCCGGTACCGTCGGCTGCATTCAGGCCACCGAGGTCGTCAAGTACCTGCTCGGGAAGGGCGAACTGCTCGAGGGCCGCCTGCTGATGTACGACGCGATGGACATGAGCTTCGAGGAGGTCCCCGTCCAGCCGAACCCGGCCTGTCCGGTCTGCGGGGAGGACCCGGAGATCGAATCCGTCGGCGACGTGGCCTACGAAGGGACCTGCGAAATTTCGGCGGACTGAGTCGAGACGGCACCCCTCGCCCCGCGATCCGTTTCCGGTTACCGAACCGACGTCCGGTGGCGCGTGCTGTGACGCGGTGAGCCAAACGGCGAACCGCGACCCGAAGCCGCACGAGGGACGAGAGAGGGACCGAAGGACCGAGCGAGTCGGCCGGGGAGGGCGTGGCGATTCCCCGTCGCGATCGGGGGCGCAGAACGCTCGTTTTCCACTCGCCGTACTCGACAGCAGAGATGAAAAACGTCCACCCACTCGAGCGGCCAGCGATCTCGAGCACGACGGATGCCGGCGGTCAGCCGTTCGAAGCGACGCGACGGACCCTCGAGCGGACGACGGTGGATACCTTTCGCGTCCCGACCAGCGCGAGACAGGAGACGAAGGCGGTCGTCCCCAGTTTCCCGCCGGCCCCGGCTAGCACAGGCGCTACCGCGAGATAGACGACGCCACAGAGGACGCCGGCACCGGCGACCTGTCCCGTGGTCGCCAGCCGCTCCGCGCTCGACATTCCGACGAACGAGGCACAGAATGCGACGGCGGCCAGCGTCGGCCCCAGTTCCGGGACGAGCGGCGGAAACGCGACGCCGGTGGCCACGCCGACCGCAGCGGAAGCGACCACCGAACTCACCCCACCGCGAGTGCGGAGCAGAACGGTCGCGACCGCGGCGACGACGGCGACCGCGACGATCACCGGCACGAAGCGCCATTCGAGGGAGCCCCCGCCGCCGAACTCGACGTCCGTCAGGACCACCGTCGCGAGACAGCCGAAGAGCGCGAGCGTGCCGTATTTCCCGCCGAAGCCGCCGAACGATTCGGCCGTCGCGACGAGCGCGAGGCCGGCGATCAGTCCCGCCAGCGCGACCCACTCGAGCGAAGGGGCCAGCGCCGGCGAGGCCATCCCGACGAACGAGCCGCAGTAGGCTGCGCCGTCGACCCGTCGGAGCGCGACCCCGACGGACAGGCCGACGAGGGCGGACGCCAGCACCGGGCCGAGACCGATCGAGACGCTCAGCCAGTACGTGATGACCGCCGCAGCCGCGACCGCGAGCGCGTCGACGGCGTCCGTCCGGTCGAAGCCGCCCGCATCGAACGCGCGGAGGCGCTGGGGCTCCGTCGCGGCGACGGCGGTTCCCGCGATGCCGACGCCGAACGTGACGCTCACGAGTCCGGTCGGCGGATCGGCCGGGACTCGAACGGCTCCGAACAGCAGTGTGGCGGGTGTCACCACCAGCGCGAGATAGCCGGCGATCTGGACCGGACCGTACACACTCTCACTCTCCGGAGGGCGTTCGAGAGGGTTACGGTTCGAAAATCGGATGCCGGCGCTCCGATCGGGGAGAGATCGAGCCGATCGACGGCCGGCAACGTCCCTCAGCTCCGCAACAGTCCGCCGTCGATCGGGACTTCGGTTCCGTTGACGAAGCTCGCCCGCGGACTCGAGAGGAACGCGACGACGTCGCCGAGCTCCCGCGGTTCGCCGATGCGTTCCATCGGGATCTCGCTCGCCAGTGCGACGAGCCCGTCCTCGTAATCGTCGTAGGTCCCGCGCTCGACGCCGGCCTCGATCAGCTCCTCGATTCGCGGGGTTTCGATCGTCCCCGGCAGGACCGCGTTGGCCCGGATTTCCGGCGCGAACTCGCGGGAGACCGTCTTGACCAGCCCGATCACGCCCCGCCGCACCGAGTTCGAGAGCAACAGGCCGTCCGCGACCTCTCGTACCGTTCGCGACGTGATGCAGGTGATGGATCCGTACTCGGACTCGAGGAGGTGCTCGTGGGTCTCCTCGATGGTCCAGACGACGCTCATCACCAGCAGGTCGTAGGCCTGATACCAGTCCTGTTCGTCGGTCTCCAGAAAGGTCGTGCTCGGCGGGCCGCCCGAGGAGGTGACGAGGTGATCGATCCCGCCGAAGGCGTCGACCGTCTCGCTCACGAGGCGGGAGACGTCGGCGGGGTCCGTGAGGTCCGTCTGAACGGCGATGACGTCGCCCGTGGCCGTTTCAGCGAGTTCGCTGCGAGCGTCCTCGAGTCGGTCCTCGTCCCGACCGCAGATCGCGACGTTCGCACCCGCCTCGGCGAGCGCCCGAGCGCTCGCGAATCCGAGCCCGCTCGAGGAGGCCGTTACCAGTGCGCTGTTCCCGTCGAGGTCGAAGTCCATACCGGAGTCGACGGCGGGGGCGTACAAATCAGTCGGGGAATCGGACGGACCTCACTGTGAGCGGTGATCGGCGATCGGAGATCGGTGTGTTATAGGTCGGCGAGCGCAGAGGCGGTAGCAACCATGTCGTGGCCGCTCCTGTTCGTCGCGGGACTGTTCGAAATCGCGTGGGCGATCGGGCTGGCGTACTCGGAGGGGTTCTCGAAACCGTTGCCGACCGTGGGAACGGTCATCGCGATGGTCGTGAGTCTGCTCCTGTTGGGCCAGGCCGTCGAAGACATTCCCATCGGAACGGCCTACGCGGTCTGGACCGGGATCGGGGCGGTCGGAACGGCAGCGCTCGGGATCGTGCTGTTCGACGAAGCGGTCACGACCGCCCGGCTGGTGTTCATCGGGATCATCGTCGTCGGAATCGTCGGCCTCCATTTCGTCTCGGCGGGCCACTGAGCGCGACGCCGACCGCTGCGCCGCTACGCGGAATACACGGAAACTGCAACGGTGTCGCTCTCAGTCCTGGTGGCGAACGCGAACCATTCCCTCCGACGTCACCCCGACGATCAGCGGCGTCGACACCTGCCGACCGGTGACGGCCGACCCGGCGGCGTCGCTGACGACCTTCATCAGGTCGGGCGCGGTGTGATCGACTTTGACACCCGCCTCGTCGCAGGCGGCGTACACCAGTTGCGGGACGTCGTAGAGATCGGTGCCGTCCGGGACGCGAACCCGAACCGGCGCCCGGAGCGCCTCCGCGAACGCGACCGTCTCGCGCGCCTTCGAGACGTTTTCGCGGGCGCTGGACTCGATCGAGGAGACGTTCGCCCGCGAGGTTCCCAGCGCGTCGGCGATGTCGGCCTGTGACACCTCGCGTTCGCGCAACGCGAGGACCTGTGCCTGTCGGTACGTCAGGACGCTGGTCTCGGGATCGAATCCGATCTCCTCGAGGAGCTCCTCGACGTCGTCGATCACGGTGCGATTTCCCCTCCGAAACCGCAGGCTCCCGTGTGCATACGAGTACCTAGTCGGCGGCGGGATCATAGCTTCCACGGTCCCGGAACCGTCGTTCCCCGGGCACTCGATCCCACGGGAATCGACCTATCGGCCGGACTGTATATAGTGATCGGGTGACTCTCCCCGTGTATGAACGTGTCTGCGGCCGCCGAGACCTCTCGGGACGTGCTCAGAGAGATCCAGACTGCAGTCATCGGTGAACGAGAGCGCTTCGAGACGATTCTCACCGCGATCGTCGGAGACGGGCACGTCCTCCTCGAGGACGTCCCCGGGACCGGCAAGACGCTCACGGCCCAATCGCTGGCCACGGCGCTGGACCTCGACTTCAAGCGGATCCAGTTCACGCCCGATCTGCTCCCGGCCGACATCACCGGCACGCACGTCTACGACGAGCACGCCGGCGAGTTCGAGTTCGAGGAAGGGCCGATCTTCACCAACGTCGTGCTGGCCGACGAGATCAACCGCGCGCCGCCGAAGACCCAGGCCGCCCTGCTCGAGGCGATGGGCGAAAAGCAGGTCTCGATCGGCGGCGAGACCCGCGAGCTGCCGGAGCCCTTCTTCGTCATCGCGACGCAGAACCCGGTCGAACAGGAGGGGACGTTTCCGCTGCCCGAGGCCCAGGTCGACCGCTTCATGATCAAGACGACGATGGGGTATCCGGATCGGGACGGCGAACTCGAATTGGTCAGTCGTCGGGCGAACCGACGGGCCCGGACCCCCGAGGTCGGCAGCGTCGTCGATCGCGACGCGGTGCTGGACCTCCAGACCGTTCCCGAGTCAGTCACCGTCGATCCGGCGATGCAGGAGTATCTGGTCGACGTCGCTCGAGCGACCCGCGAGGACGAGCGCGTCGAGGTCGGGATCTCGCCGCGGGGCCTCCAGCGGCTGTTCGAGGCGAGTCGCGCCCGGGCGACGATCGCGGGTCGCGACTACGTCGCCCCGGAAGACGTTCACGCGATCGTCCATCCCGTGCTCGATCACAGAATCGTGTTGACGACGGAAGCCGACGTCCGCGACGTCGATCCGGGCTCGATCGTCGAGGGCGCGCTGAACGGCGTCCCCGTTCCATCGATGGGGAACTGAGACCGGCTATCGCCGCTCCGACCCTCGCGAGTCCCCGAGACCCTCCTGTTGAGGACCCGACCGATCAGTACTCGAGGGGCCACCGCTCCCCGTCGGTCGCGGCGAGCTCGTCGCTCACGCCGTCGGCGAGCCGATATTCGCGCCCCTCTCGGACGACGGTCCCCGCTCGCTCGAGGTGTTCCAGATGCGCGTAGGATTCGCCGGGGCCGTGGAGGATGTGGATACCCTCGAGATCGCCGAACAGATCGGCGCTGACCGTCCAGGTGTCGCAGGGACCGAGTCTATCGAGCGCGTCGAGGACGCGCCACGAACGCTCCCCGTGGTGGTCGATGATGTACTGCGCGCGGTCGGCGGGGTCGTCGATCGGGTCGCGATGGCCCGGCCACGCACGGTCGTACTCGGCGTCGACGATCCCCCGTAGCGCGCGGAGGTACTTCTCGAGCGGGCGCTCGACGCGGACGTCCGCGCCGCCGACGTTGGGCGTGTAGACGGGGAGCAGCGCGTCACCGGAGAACACCTGCCGTTCGCCCTCGAGATCCGCCTCGAACATGCTGAGGCCCGCGGCGTGGCCGGACGTGTGGACGACCTCGAGCTCGGTGTCGGCGACCGGGAAGACGTCGCCGTCCTCGAAGGTCGTCACGGTCGGCGTCTCGACCGTCGTCTCGCCGTCTGCCATCCGCTCGAGGAGCACCGCCTGCCGGTCCTCGGGCATCCCCCACTCGTCGAAGTACCGCTGCTGCCGGTCGTGCATCTCCTCCCAGGCGTCCTCGTCGCCCTCGACGAGCGCCGCGTCGTCCGCGTGGACGTACACCTCGGCCCCGCTTTCGGCCTGGATCTCGCCGGCCAGCCCGCAGTGATCGTGGTGCCAGTGAGTGAGGAAGATCCGATCGACGTCCCCGAACGCGAGGCCGCGGTCAGCGAAGGCCGCCTCGAGTTGCTCGCGGGTCGTCGCCATCCAGTCGCCCGTATCGATCAGTACCGTCTCCGCCCCGTCGGCGAAGAGGTAAGCGTTGTTGTCTCCCTCGAACGCCGAGTTCGAGAGCGAAATGCGCTCCATGCACCCACGTCTCACGGGAATCGAGAAAACGTTGTGTAAAGCGGAACGTCGCGAATCGGAGCTCGACGCTCGATCGGCCGTCTCGCCCGCTACCCGCGAAGCGTCCAGGCCACGAGCACGACCGCGAATAGCCCCGTTCCGACGGAGACGGCCGCGAGTGCCGGCTGTGTGACCGACGGAGCGGCCGCGCTCCATCGGTAAAGGCCGATGGTCCCGCCCGCGACGACACCGCCGGCGAGTATCGTCCCGCCGACGTGGACGAGTTCCGCCCGCATCGTCGCCGCGTCGCGGCCGAGTTCCGTCCGAATCCCGTCGGCGTACTCGCCGATATCCCACAGGACGAACGCCCCCGCCGTCGTCCAGAGCGCCGGCTCGAGTCGGCCGTCGATGGCGAGGCCGACCGCTAACGCGAACACCGCACCCGCAGCGAGCGCGGCACCGGTCGCTCGCCCGGGAAGCAGCCGCACCGCCCGCAGCGTCGTCACGGTCCACAGGAGCGACGAGAGCGAACTCAGCGCGAGGACGAGCACGCCCGCAACGAGCACGAGCGGCGGGACCGAGGTGAGGAACTCGAGGACCGACGGCGGGGCCCGCCCCGCGAGCGCCGTCTGGAGGACGCCCCGAAGGTCCGCCTCGGCCGCCGGGTCGGCGAGCGCCGTCGCGAGGACGAGCGCGACCAGCCCGCCGCCGACCATCGGCGCGACCAATCGGGCCACTACCACGGCCGGTCCCCGGCCGAGAATCCCACGAAGCCGCTCGAGGGAGGCGAGGCCGAGGGCGAGCGCCGCGAGGGCCACCATCGCCGATCGAATCCCCGGAGTCGTAACGAGCGTCGCCAGCCCGTCACCGGCCGGGGCCGGCACCACCGCCCGCAGTTCGGCGGGCCTCACCGGCGGCGTACCGAACTGTTCGACGACCAGCGGGGCGGCGACTGCGGCGACGGTCAGGACGATCGCGGCGCGGATCGCGAGCGAACAGCCCCGACGGAGCCCGTCGACGGCCGCGGCCAGCGCGTCGCGGCGATCCGGCGGCACGAAGCGTTCGGCAGGTACCGCCGCGAGCGCGCGACTCGAGAGGACGGCCGCGACGAGCACCAGTCCCGTAAACGAGACGACCGCGATCGATCCCTCGGGCGTGATCACCACGTCCCGGATCACGCCGAGAACGTCCGCGGCGGCTGCCACGGCGCGGTCGCGGAGATCCGCCCGCGGGAGGATCGGGAGGACGACGACGGCGACGACACCGCTCGTCGCGAGCATCGTTCCCGTCGACCCGCGACGGACGCCGCCACGGCCGAATTGCTGCCAGGAGACCAGCCCCGCGGCGAAGGACGCGACGACGAGGGCCCAGACGGAACCGCCGGCGATCATCCCCACGCTCGAGGACGTGAGCACGAGTACGCCCGCGAGCAGCAGCGGCGACGAGACCAGGACGGCGACCGGCACCGCGACGACGCCGCCGAGACCCCGCACGAGGGGGCGCTCGCTCGCGAGGAAGACGGTCGTCAGCGCCGCCGCGAGCCCAGCGCCCATCGCCAGCGCAGCCAGCCGACCGCCGACGAGCGTCGTGCCGACGGCGACGCCGATCGCCAGCGTGCAACAGAGCATCGCGATATCGCTCGCCGTCGGCCGACGGAGCGTCCGTCGAACGCCGCCGACCGCCGACTCGAGCGTGTACCGCGCGGTCTCGAGAGCCACCGTTCGCGTCGATCTCGTTCGCGTCGTTCCCGACTCGTCTCCGTGGAAGTCCCCGTTCTCGTCTCGATGTCCGGTTCCGGTGAGCGCGTCGTTCGTCACAGGGAGCCACCTCCGGACCGGCCGGGACCGCCGCGGAACGCACGCGCCAGATCGACCGAGATCGGATCCTCGAGCTGCCAGTCGACGACGGTCGCGCCGAGCCCGCGTAGGGCGTCGACCCGGTTGGCCCGCTGGAGCCCGGCGATTCGAAGACCGGTCGAGGCCGACGACGCGATACCGGTCGTCACGTCGGGAGAGACGACCGTCACCGCCCGTCCGCTGGTTCGCAGCGTCTCGACGAGGCCGACCGATTCGGCGTCGGAGAGCGGCGTGCAGAGGACGACCTGCGCCCGCTGGGGCAGCCGTCGCTCGAGGTCGACCGCAAGCGATCCGCTGCCCATCGATTCGTCGTCTCTCGCCCCGCCGCTCGTCGACCCGCCGTCCGCGACGGGCTGATCGCCCGCCGGGGTCGCTCCCGATCCGCCGCCGCCGATGGCTTCCTCGACGCGGCTTCGGACGTCGCCGCCGGCCCCCGGTTCGATCCAGGTCTCGCCCGACAGCGTCGCCAGTCCGGTTCGGTTGCCGTCCTCGAGCGACGCGACCACGCCCCGCGAGGCGGCATACAGCGTGAGGTCGGAGGAGTTCGGGCCGCCGCCGGGCAACTCGCGGTGCGCGTCGGCTCGGTCGTCGATCACGAACACGATGGTCACCGCCCGCTCCTCGCGGTACTCGACGGTCGCCAGGTCGCCCGTCCGGGCGAACCGGTGCCAGTCGATCCGGTTCATCGGGTCGCCGCGGCGGTACTCCCGGGTCGCGAAGAACTCGACGCCGCTGCCGCCGTCGTCGGTCGGCGTCTGGCCGACGAACTGGATCGTCCGGTCCTGAAACGGGAACGAGTCCAGCAGCGTCTCGCAGGTGAATCCGGTATCGCCGCCGGGAGTCACCGCGTCGGTCGTGACGGCCGTCGCCGTCAGCGATCGGCGCCGCACCGTCGCCGTCCCGAACGCGTACTCGCCGCGCGGCGGCGTGAGTTCGTACTCGTGCGTGACGGTCTCGCCCGGTCGAACGGCGGTCGCGAACGCGGGCGACCCGCTCGTCACCGGCACCTCGGCCGGCGGTTCGTCGACGACGCGTACGTCCGAGGCGACCCCGGACCCGTCGTTCGTCAGCGACAGCGTCACCGTGACCGACCGGCCCGGTCGCACGCGCGATTCCTCGAGATTGCGCTCGAGGCGGAGATCCGCCCCGGAACCGCCGTCGACATCCGTATCGCCTTCGGCACCGTCGTCTGCGTCGGAGTCGTCGTCAGGGCTCCCCCAGTCGGGTACCGAGCTGACCTGTCCGAGGAGGACGAAGCCCAGCGCGACGACGCCGAGGAAGAACAGCGACGGACGCCCGAGCGCCACCGCGAGCACGGCGGCGAACAGGGCGATCACGAGCGCCCCGTGCCAGCGGGCCTGACGGGTGACTTCCGTCACGATGTGGCCTCCGGATTCGAATCCGTCCCGGGACTCGTTCGATCGGTCTCCGTCGATCCCGTCTCGACCGCCGGCGTCGACTGCACCCGGTCGATCTCCGCGATCGTCCGCTCGAGACTCCGGCGAAACGGATCGGCGGTGCTCACGAGGTCGACCAGCCAGAGCCACAGCGGGGTCGACGGCCCGTCGTCGCCCCCGAGGAAGGCGGCGGCTCTCGGGTCGTCGGTCCACGTCCCGGCCTCGACCGCGGCCAGCGCATCCGCTTCCGTCAGTCCAGCCCGGTTCGCGTACGCGGTTGCGGCGATCGGCCGGAGCGAGTCGACGAGTCGCCGGCGTGCCTCCTCGCGCGTCGACCGCGGCTGGTCGTCGTAGGCCGTCGCGAGTTCGAGCTGGCGATCGAACGACGCACCGGCGACCGGATAGTCGGCAGTGGATTCGTCGACCGTGGCAGCCTCGGATTCGGCCGTCGGATCGACCAGCGGGAGCGGCCTCGACGAGAACCGAACCCGACCGATAACCCCGAGCGACGCCGCGGCCGCGACGAGCAGGCCGATCACCGCCAGCACGACCGTTCCGGGATCGAGCGTCGCCAGCAGCGACTCGAGTGCGGGAGCCGCCTCGAGAAGCAGTCCCGGCCGAACCGATAGGATCCCGCCGACGGCGAGCAGCGCCACCGAGAGGAGCGTGACGACGGCGAGCCCGCCCGTCGACGGGGCTCTACTCATCGCTTCCCGCCTCCGTGGTCGGTTCCGTCCCTGACTCGTCCTGGTCTCCGTCGGCGTCCGCAGCGAGCGCGTCGCGCAATCGGTCGTGGGCCGTCGTCGTTCGCTCGAGGTAGGACGCCGGGTCGCGGTCGCCGTACTCGACGTCCCGGAAGGACTCGGTGATCGTCTCGACCGGCTCGTCGGGAACGCCGGCGTCCGTGGCGCTTCGAGCGACGTCGGTCGGGGTCGCGGTCGCGGCGCGACCTCGATACATCGGCGAGGCCTCGATCACGCTCTCGAAGGCCTGCCGGATGCGTTCGCGAGCGGGGACGTGTTCATCCGCGGTCGCGTCGCCGTCGGTCCGGTCCGCCGCCCCGCCGAACAGGGACGCCGAAACCGACGAGCCGGCGGCTCGAGCGCTCGCCCGTGCGGATCGAATCGCGTTCGCGATCGCCGCGAGCGCGAGCCCCGGCAGATCAGCGATCGAGGTCACGCCGCGAAGCGCGGCGAGCCCCCGCTCGAGGGCCTGTGAGCAGGCCACGACTCCCGCCAGCGCGACCGAGACGATCCGTCCGGGAATCGAGCGCAGCGTCCCGATCGGATCGTCGCGAGTGTAGAACACGTAGCCGACGATCGACAGCGCGATCGCGGCGAACCCGGCGATCAGGGCGCGATCGGAGAGTCCGGGGACGGATTCCGGAAGCGACGGCTCGTCCGCATCGCTTCCGCCGTCTTGCTGGCTACCGTCGGCCGCGGCGTCAGAGCCACCGTCGCTCTGATCGGGAGCGGCCTGCGTCTCGTCGGTCTCGCCGAGGGACTGCTCGGTCGTCGAGGAGTCGTCCTCGCCACCGTCGTCGGTGGACTCCGCGGAGTCGTCGGTCGTCTCCCCCTGACTACTGGACCCGTCCGCAGTAGACGGTTCACCGCCGTCGCTCGGCGGCGCTCCGCCGGATCCACCGGCACCGCTCCCGCCCAGGAGGGCCATCAGTTCCTCGAGAAGTCCGGCGGGAATCGGAATCTCCGCAGGGTCGATATCCTCGAGGAGGCCCGATCCCCCCGACGGTTTCTCCGGCCCTCCGCCGTCGCCCCCTCCGCCGCCGCTCCCGCCGCTTGGCATCGGCCGTGCCGTCGATTCCCCGCCGGTTCGATCTCCGAATCCGTCCCCGAAGAGGTCGCTCGCCGGAGAGACCGAGGCGAGCGGGCCCATCGCGCTCGCTGCCAGTACGAGTCCACAGATCGCACACGCCACTGCGGCGACTGCGAGAAATCGGCTCCCGGCGCTCGGTCCACTCCCCATCGATTAGCGTACAGTAGACGCAAGCGATATTTACACTTTGTTGCCAAAACGGCGGGAGAGAGGGAAGGTCCGGAGAACGTCGACCCCGAGGACGGGGCTACCCGAAAACGCACCGCGCGATCTGTCCACTCGAGAGCGTCGCGTTACGAGCCCCAGAAGTTATCTCGGCTGCCGAGTCGCTCGCGCTTGGGGCCGCCGTCGTCGTCGGGCGCATCGGGCGTCCCCTCGGCGGCGTCGTCCCCGTCCACATCGCCGTCGGCATCCTCCGCTTCGTCGTCCGGATCCATCGGCAGCACTTCGAGTTCCTCCGCGCGTGCGTGATTGCTGTGAACCCGCGTTATCTCGACTCGGGCACGGGCCTCGGGAAGGACGCCGTCGACCATCACGATGAATCCGTCTTCGGTTCGGCCGACGCCGGCCCCGCTTTCGTGCATGTCGACGACGTCGATGACGAGTTCCTCGCCGGATTTGACCGGCTGCGTCTTGAGATCCTCGATCGGCTGGCCGTAGTGGTTACACCACTCCTTGCCACCCCGGTCACCGTAGTGTTGACATCCCATTCCCGAAATCCGTTCGGAGAATTCGGGGCAGTCGTCGGCGAGTGGACAGTCTGCCATGCTCGTCACTACCAGCGGTGGCGTTAAACCGTTTCCGTCTTCGGGATGGGTCCCGAGTTCGGACGAAACGCTGGTAGCAAACACCGATGTCAGGGACACCGAACATAAGACGACTGAGCGAATCTATAAATCGTGGTAACTGAACCCTTCCTGCGGGACCGGCGGTTTCGAAAAGGTTTACGGTATGGACGTAGCAGTGTAAGATGATGAAAATTCTCGTTACGGTCAAAGAGGTGGCGACCGTCGAAGACGAGTTCGAAATCGAGGGAACGGACATAGCCGATCAGTACCTCGGGGCCGATCTCAACGAGTGGGACGACTACGCGATCGAAGAGGCTGTCCAGCTCCAAGAGGACGGCATCGCCGACGAGGTCGTGACGGTTACCATTGGACCGGAAGAGTGCGAACAGACCATCCGGCAGGCGCTCGCGAAGGGTGCCGACCGCGCCGTCCGCGTCTGGGACGACGCGCTCGAGGACGTCGACCTCCTCGACGTCAACGCCAAGACGGAGATCCTGAGCGCAGTCGTCGAGGAAGAGGACCCAGATCTCGTCCTCTCGGGCGTCCAGGCCGGCGACGACAGCTTCGCCGCGACCGGCGTCTCCGTGGCCGAGAACCTCGGCTTCCAGTGGGGTGCCGTCGTCAATCACCTCGAGCACGATCTCGACGACGGGATCGCGTCCGTGCGACGCGAGCTCGAGGGGGGCGTCGAGGAGCTGACGGACATCGAGCTGCCGGCCGTCCTGACGATCCAGACGGGTATCAACGAGCCCCGATACGCCAGCCTGCGCGGTATTCGGCAGGCCCAGCGGAAAGAGCTCGACGTCAAAGCGCTCGCCGACATCGGCGTCGACGAGAGCACGATCGAGACCGAACTCGAGCTGACGGACATGTACGAGCCCGAAAGCGAGACCGACGCGACGTTCTGGGAGGGCAGCGCCGAGGAGACGGCCTCCGAGCTGGGTGAACTGCTCCGCGACAAGGGGGTGGCACAATGACGGACGTCCTCGCGGTCGCGGACCACCGACGCGGCGAACTCCGCGACGTCAGCTACGAGATCATCACCGCCGGTCGCCGGCTCGCCGACGAGACCGGCGGCGACCTCCACCTCGCGGTTATCAGCGGCACCGTCGACGACTTCGCAGAGAAGCTCAACCGCGACGGCGTCGACGCGATCCACACCGTCTCCCACGGCGAGGAGTTCAACCACGACGTCTACACGCAGGCGATCACGCAGCTCTACGACGAACTCGCCCCGCAGTACGTGCTGACGCCCAACAGCGTCAACGGGCTCGACTACGCGCCCGCGATCGCCAACCAGCTCGACCTGCCCGTCGTCACCGACACGATCGATCTCGACAACGACGGCGAGACGCTCGTCGCGACCCGCGAGATGTACGGCGGCAAGGTCGAGACGACCAACCAGCTCGAGGGCGACGCGGTCGTTACGATCCGCGGTGCCGAGTGGCCGGCTGCCGAAGGGACCGGCGACGCCGCGATCGAGGCCTTCGACGCGGAGATCGACGAGGACGCGATCGGCTCGACGGTCAACGGCTTCGAGGAAGTCGGCGGCGGCGACGTCGACATCAGCGAGGCCGAGCTCCTCGTCTCGATCGGCCGCGGGATCGAAGAAGAAGAGAACCTCGACCTGATCCGCGATCTGGCGGACGCGCTGGGCGCGACGCTGTCGTCCTCGCGACCGATCGTCGACAACGGCTGGCTGCCGAAGAACCGGCAGGTCGGCCAGTCCGGGAAGGTCGTGACGCCGGACGTCTACATCGCGATCGGTATCTCCGGCGCAGTCCAGCACGTCGCCGGCATGAAGGGCTCCGATACGATCGTCGCGATCAACACGGACCCCAACGCGCCGATCATGGACATCGCGGACTACGCGATCGTCGACGACCTCTTCGATGTCGTGCCGGAACTGATCGAAGAGTTCGAAGGCTAAGTAGCGGTACCGCGAGCGCCTGTGGCGCTCGTGTTGTGTCTATATTTTTGCGCCAGCGTGAGAAATCGCCGTCCCTACCGGGATCGCGAATGCCGCTTGGACACGATCGGATCGCTGCCGTCATTCTAATATCTTGACAAACGATCAGTAAAATCCAAATAGCTTCGAATTAATTATGCGAAGAATGCGAACTGGAACCGATGTGAAACTGACGATGCGTATCGGATTCGGGGGGGAGCGCGGCAGTCGGCGAGTCGTCGTCCGATCCTCACGCGCGACGACGGTCGATGCTGGGGTCTCGCCGGACCGGATCGTGGAACGCGACCGGTCGCGGCCGGACGATAGCTCCCCGGCAGGCGAACCCGGTTCACGACGGGTGATGACCGACGGCGGAACCGTTTCGGACGCCAAAGCGGATCACCGAGTCGGAGACCGGGTCGACGATCTCGAGGCCGAAATCGCCAGCGCCGAGGAGACGCTCGAATCGCTCGAGGACCGACTCGCCGACCGAGCCAGTCGGGAGTACGTCGACGCCCAGCTGGACGCGCTCACCGCCGTCATCGAGGACGTCGATAGCTCGGTCGAGGACCTCGAAACGGCGCTCGAGGAGACGGGCGACGACGCGGCCGACGTCGACGCGGCGGCCGTCGACGCCCTCGAGGCCGACGTCGAGGCGCTGTCGGAGGAGTTCGACTGGCTCGAGGAGCAGGTCTCCGAACGGCCGAAACGGGAGGCGGTCGACACCCAGCTGAACGCGCTCACGGCCGTGGTCGACACGGTCGACGACTCCGTGCAGGAGCTCGAGACCGAACTCCGATCGCTCTCCGAGACCGTCGAGTCGATCGAGGCGTCGGAGTCGTCGACGGCCGCCGACCTCGAGCGCGATCTCGAGTCGCTGGCGAGCGATGTCGAATCGCTGTCGGCGGAACTCGAGGCGGTCGCCGAGACTGCAGTCGACGAGTCGGATCTGCAAGCGGCGACGGAGGGGCTGGCCGACGCGGACCGCCTCCGGGAGCTCGAGGAGGCCGTTCCGATGATCACCCAGACGGTCGACAACCTCGAAACGGCGGTTACGGCCCGCCTCGAACGGCTCGACGAATACGGCGGCGGGGCGTCGGACGAGGCCGTCGACGCCCTCGAGAATCGCGTCCGGACGCGCTTCGAGGAGATCGACGGCGAGCTGTCGACCCTCGACGCGGAGCTCGCGGAGGTTCGCGAGACGGTCCCCGAACTGGAACGGTCGGTCGAGTCGACGGACGAGACCGTCCGTGCCGTCAGAGGGGAGCTTCGGGAAGAGGTCGGATCGATCCGCGAGGAGTTCGAGGGAGTACGGGAGCGGATCGATGCGGTCGAAACTCGGGTCACCGAAGTCCCCGACGACGCCGCGGATGCGGACCGCGTCGAGGGTCTCGCGGAGATGATCGCCGACCTCCGTCAGAGCCTCGAGACGCTCGAGGAAGACGCCGCCACCGCGGAGTCGGTGACGACGCTGCAGGCGGAGCTGGCTCGGACTCGCCGGCGGCTCGAGGCTATGGAAGGGACGGTCGAGGACGTCGAAGCCACCGGCGAAGAGACGGTCGCGGACGTCGAGGAGACGGTCGAGACGCTGGAACCCGCCGTCGCGAAACTCCGGACGGACGTCGACGCCAATCGAGAACAGCTGGAACGGCTCACGACGACCGTCGAGACGGTCGAGTCGGACACCGAGCTCGAGGCGACCGTCGAGGACGTCGAATCGACCGTCGACGAGATCGAGGCGCGGGTCGACGGAATCAACGGGAAGCTCGAGTCGGACCTCAAGACCCTCCACCTGGAGATCGACGACCTCCGGGAGCAGGTTCGGACGGACGAGGAGAGCCTCCTCAAGCGAATGGTGAAAGACGACGTCTTCGGGCTGGTGACGGTCGCGTTCGTGGCCATCAGTGCGATCGGCGCGTCGATGGCGTTCTTCGACGGGCAGCTCGCCTTCGCCGCCGTCTTCGCTGCCATCCCGATCGTGACCGTTCTGGGCGCCCGCGTTCTCTCCCAGCGATCGTGACTGACTCGAGTGCGAGGACGGTCGATCCGTTACGTACTTTTCGCCCCTCTCCTAAACCCCTGCAATGGAACTGCTGGAGCGCCGGCGGGCGCTGATCGAGGAGCGTCTCGTCGAGGTCGTCGATGGGGTCGAACCCGAGACGCTCAGCGAGGAGGTTCGCCACGTCGCGCTCTCGGGCGGGAAGCGCGTCCGACCGATGGTAACGCTGTTGGCCTGCGAGACGGTCGGCGGCCGGGCCGAGGACGCGGTCGAGTTCGGGGTCGGTATCGAGCTCGTTCACGCAGCGTCGCTGGTCGTCGACGACATCATCGATCGCTCGGAGCTGCGACGCGGGACGACCAGCGCCTGGGCCGAGTTCGGTCACGGCCCGGCGATCATCACCAGCGACGGATTGCTCGGCGAGGCATTCGCCCTCTTTTCGGCCGATCCGAACGCGACCCGCGTCGTCGCCGAGGCGATGGTCGAACTCGGCATCGGCGAAGCGACCGAGCTGTCGGCCGAGCCCACGAACGAGGAGGAGTACATGACGCTGGCACGCCGCAAGACCGGGGCGCTGTTCCGTGCCGCGGCCGAGCTCGGGGCGATCGCGGCCGAGTCGGACCCCGTCACCGTCGAGGCGCTGGGCGAGTACGCCGAACGGGTCGGCGTGGCCTTCCAGATCAGGGACGACGTGTTAGACGCCGTCGCCGACCCCGAGGAGCTCGGTAAACCCACCGGCAACGATGCCGCCCTCGAGCGGCCGTCGGTCGTGCAGGTGACCGATCTCACGCCGGAGGAGGCCAACGCCTCCGCCCGGCAGGAAGCCGACCGCGCGATCGACGCCTTAGACCGGGTCGACGTCGCGGACCCGGAGGCGAGAGACTACCTGCTCGAGCTGGCGGAGTTCGTCGTCGAGCGCGAGCGATAGGCGGCGGGTCAGACCCGTCCGGCCTGTCGCGATCCATCGTCCCGGTCCGTATCCGAAAAGCGCGACTCGGCGACGGCGAAGGTGAGCGTACTCACGATCCCGAGCAGCGTCCCCGCCGTCAGCGCCGCAGCGAGATAGGCGATCTCGACGTAATCGAGGAAGAACGCGCTCACCGCGTGGAGGACGATGGCGATCGACAGCACGTAGAACGGCGCGTTGAGGTACCGCCACTCGAGCGAGCCGGCGATGTACTCGTCGGTGATCTGCCCGAGGCTGGTGGTGAGGCCCGCGGCGGCGAACCAGTGGATCGAACCGTAGACGAGCGCAGCGAGCATCACGGGCACGTCGAGTTCGACGGCGGTCGTTCGCTGGACCGTCTCGAGCGTCTCGACGCCGCTGACGCCGCCGAGCACGAACAGGGCTGCGGCGACGACGTACGCGAGTAGCGTCGTTCGACCGGCGTACAGCGACCGGCGGGCCCGTTCGACGGCCTCGTCCAGTCGATCGCCGAGCCCCAGCCCGCGCGAGATGAGATAGAAGCCGAGCAGCGCCGACGTCGTCCCCAGGACGAATCCGGGCATGTTGAGCACCGACCCGATCAGCGCGAGCGGATAGATCAACAGGAGGATGCCGAGCGGAATGAGGACCGTCCCTCGGGTCTCGGGGTCGTCCAGCACCTGCTTGATGGTGTAGTACATCGACTCGAGGTTCTGGGCCTGTCGGACGACGACCCGCCGGACGCCGTCGATGGGAACGCGCGAGCGGATGATCGGAATGACGGACTCGTCCTGTGCGCCGTCGGTGACGACGAGCGTCGTGACGTCCTCCGCCGTCGAGAGGCTCGCGAGGACGGTGTCGACCTCGTCGCCGACTTCCCGGTTGGCGCTGACGTCGCCCTCGTCGTTGCCGGTCACGACGGCGACCTCGACGCTTTCGTCTCGTTCGTCGAGATCGTCGTAGATGTTTAACCCCTGAAAAATGACGTTGACGTCGGAGTCCTCCGGGTCCGCGGTCGCGAGCGCGACGGCCGCCTCCTCGACGGGATCGCGACCGATGACCGGCGTCGAAAAGCCGGTCTTCCGACCGAGATCGTCGTCGAGGTCGACACAGAGGACCAGCAGCATCGATCGGACGTTCGAGCGCGGGGTATTTCCATCTTCTGGGGTCGAAAGAATGCGGGCGAAGCCCCGAGTCCGAGATGGGATATCGAGTCGGCCGGCGACGCGACGGAATCGCCGCGGAAACCGAGGATTGCAGGGTTACTCGAGGTCAGTCTCGTCCGCGTCGACGGACACGCCGCGGATTTCGAAGCGCGCGCCGCCGTCTCGGCTCTCGCCTGCACTGACCTCCCAGCCGTGGGCCTCGGCGATCTGTTCGACGATCGCCAGCCCGAAGCCGGTCCCCTCCGGCGACGTCGTGTAGCCGAACTCGAACAGCGACTCCCGGTCGTCGGGCAGTCCCAGGCCCGAATCAGCGACGTAAAACCCCCTCGAGCGTGTCGGGTCGCCGGTCGATCCCTGCTCCCGGTCGACCGCGCCGATCGTGACGGTCAACGCACCGGTTTCGCCGCCTTCGGCGTCGACGGGGTCTCGCCCGGCCGGGTCCGAATCGGTCCGTGACTCGGGACCCGTCGAACCGTGTTCGACGGCATTGCGGCACAGGTTCTCGAGCAGTTCCCGGATTCGGGCCTCGTCGGCGTAGATTCTGACGTCGGTATCGACCTCGAGCCGGGCATCGCCGGTGTCGACGGTCGACCACGCTTCCCGGGCCACCGAGGCGAGCGAGACCCACTCCCGATCGCCGATCGTCTTCCCCTGACGAGCCAGCCGGAGGAGTCCGTCGACCAGTTCCTCCATCCGCGAGAGCGACCACCGCAGTTCGTCGACGTGTTGGCTGTCGACCTGCTCGTCGAGCATGTCGAGGTGCCCCTGTGCGACGTTCAGCGGGTTCCGGAGGTCGTGACTGACGAGGCTGGCGAACTCCTCCAAGCGCTCGTTCTGCCGCTCGAGTTCGTCTCGGTAGTGCTGTTGCTGCGTAATGTCGCGAAGCGCGTGGACCGTCCCGGCGAACTCGCCGTCCTCGAGCGGAAGGAGTTTGGTGTGAACGTCGTAGATCCGCTCGTCTCCCTCGGCGGACCGAAACTGAATGTTGTACGTCGCCAGCTCGCGGTCGTTGTTCGAGGAGAGGAGCGCCCGGACGTCGTCGATGTACCGGTCGATCGCCGCCTCCTGATAGTACCCGCGCTCGACGAGTGTCGGAAATTCGAGCCCGAGCAGGTCGTCTCTCTCTTCCTCGAACTCGGACGCGTACTCCTCGTTCATCCAGACGATAGTGGCGTCAGCGTCGAGCACGAACAGGCCGAAAGGAGCCGTCTCGAGGATCGTTTCGTACTGTGAGAGCTCGCGTTCGCGCTCCTTGCGCCGGGTAATCTCCCGAACGACGCCGACCGAACCGTCGAGCTCGCCGTCGTCGGTGAGCAGCGGCGTGACGCTCGTCTCGCAGATCTTCCGGCCACCGTCCTCGACCTCGAACGCGGACTCGAAGCTCGATGCGGTGGTCGGGTCCGACTCGAGCGACTCCCTGAGCGCAGCGGTCGCACGCTCGAACGTCTCGTCGGTAACGAACCGTTCGATGTTCGATCCGACCAGCCGGTCGCGATCGCGGCCCAGACGGTCGACCAGCGCGTCGTTGACCAGCGCGATCGAGCCGGTCTCGTCGAGCAGATACATCGGATCGGCGACGTTCTCGACCAGTTTCCGGTACCGTTCGAGGCGACGGTCGGCCGCCGCTCGAGCGCGTTCCGCGCGACGTTTCTCGACGGCCTGTCTGATCCGGTGTGCCAGTATTTCGTACTGAACCGTCCCGCGTCGCTTCTGTAGGTAGTCCGTGACGCCGGCCTCGATGGCTTCCCGTGCGATCTCCGAGGGGTCCGTGCCGGTGACCAGGAGAAACGGGATCGCCGGATCGCGGTCTCGAACGACATCGAGGAACTCGAGTCCGTCCATCTCGGGCATGTCGTAGTCGCTAACGATGCAGTCGATATCGCTGCCGTCCAGAACCGCCAGCCCCTCGCGACCGCTGCCGGCGGTCGTCACGTCGAGGCCCTCGTCCGTTCGCTCGAGAACTGTCGCTTCCAGTTCGCAGACGCTCGGGTCGTCGTCGACGCACAGGACGTGAATCCCCGATCCCATCGGATACGCTACGTTCTAACTCCACAGTATAATAATATGTGGCTACGAGTCGGTTGGCAGCGATCGCCACACATGGACCGCGTCAGTTTCGGACTGCTTTTGAGGCTCCGGTGGGTACGTTCCCTCGAATGATCTCGAAGGGCTGTGAGCAGTGCGCGAAAGGTGGCAAGATGGTGCTGTTCGTCTACGGATACTGCGACCAGCGCGACTGCTTTTACTGCCCGCTCGGCGAGAACCGCAAGAACGTCACCGACGTCTACGCCAACGAACGGCTCGTCGAGAGCGACGAGGACGTCCTCACCGAGGCCCACCGGATGGAGGCGCTCGGCACGTCCATCACCGGCGGCGAGCCCCAGGAAGCGCTGGGTCGGACCTGTCACTACCTCGAGCTCCTGAAAGACGAGTTCGGCGAGGACCACCACACGCACCTCTACACCGGCATCACCGGCGGCCGCGAGAACATGCGCCGCCTCTCCGAGGCCGGTCTCGACGAGATTCGCTTCCACCCGCCGTACGAACAGTGGGGCGACCTCCACGGCACCGAGTGGGAGGAGATCCTCCACATCGCCCGCGAGGAAGGACTAACTCCCGCCTTCGAAATCCCCGGCATCCGCGCCGAGGAGGAGTTCCTCGAGTTCCTCGACGAGGGCGCGGCGGAGTTCTGCAACGTCAACGAGTTCGAGATGAGCGACGGGAACTACCGCCGGATGCAGGAACAGGGGTACGAACTCAAGGAAGACCACATGAGCGCCGTCGACGGCTCCCGCGAGGAGATCCTCGACGTCATGGGCGACCACGAGAAGGTCTACTTCTGTACCTCCGTGTTCAAGGACGCGGCCCAGCACCGCCGCCGCCTGAAGCGGATGGCCCGGAACATCCGCCGCGAGTTCGACGACGTCACCGACGACGGAACCCTCGTCTACGGCAAGACCCACGCCGATCCCGCGGAGTTCGACGCCCTCGGCGTCCCCGAGGAGTTCTACACCGTCAAGACCGACCACGTCGAGGTCGCCTGGTGGCTCCTCGAGGAGATGATCGAGGACGGCGACCTCGAGGACGGCGAAATCGTCGAGCAGTACCCGACGTACGACGGCCAAGTCGTCGAGCGAACGCCGTTAGCGTAAGGACCGCGAGCGAACGAAGTGAGTGAGCGGCTTTTTGGTGGAGATTTTTCGAGGAGGGTGAGTAGCGCGAACCCGACGAGAAAAAGGTCCACGTGGCAGGTCGTCGAGCGGACGCCGCTAGCGTAAGGACCGCGAGCGCTGCGCGGTTCGGAACGAGCGAAGCGAGTGAGAACCGCGAATGCGAATAGCGAGGGACGCAGAGCGTCCCTCGGACCATGCGAGCGGGCCGTCGGCCCGCGAGCAGACGGGGAACGAAGTGACCCGTGAGCGAACGGAAGCGCGGCGCTACGCGTCGCGGGAAGACGAGCGGCCCGCGGCCGCGAGTCAGTGAGTGAGCGGGTTTTTTCGTCGAGATTTTTCGAGGAGGGTGAACGCAGTGAACCCGCCGTGTAACGACTGTGGCTCGATGAACCCGTCAGCGACCGAAGCGGCCAGCGATCCCGCGGAAATCGACGAGCGAGGGTCCTGGCAGATCGTCCGGGACGGCAATCGAGAGATCACCGGACTGTGAGTGTTCGCCACCCTCGTCGGTTCGGTGACGCTGCTCGCGGGTGCGTCGCTACCTGGTACTGTCCGGGATAGTCAACGGGAACCTGTCTGTCGGGGGCTGGATCGTCGGGTTCACTCTTCTCTTCGCGGGCGTCCTGGCGACTCCGGTCGTTCGCCGGCGACTCGAGAGCCGGTTCGAAGTCTACCCCTCCTCGCGGACGGTCCTCGAGCTATACGTGGCGCTCGTCGGCGGCGGTTTTGCGATCGCAACGATCCTCTGAACCGACGCCGACGCCGCAGGAACTGAGAGGGGCAGGAGAACACCGGCCGTCGGTCACTCCACTTCGGTCGGATCGACGCCCGGCAGCGTGATGAGGTTCTCGCGGCCGATCCGGAGCTTCTCGATCTCGTCGTCGTCGTCCATCTTCGAGAGGAGCTGTGAGACCTTGGCGTTCGACCAGCCGGTCTCCGAGACGATCGAGGCCTGTTTCATCCGCCCGCCGTTTCGCTTGAGCAGGCGGTGGACGCGCTCCTCGTCGCTCAACAGCTCCGGGTCGATCTCGTCGTCGACGGACTCCTCGAACTCGAGGCTCGTCCCCGGCCCGAGATCATCGGACGCTGGCGACTCGGCCGTCGAGACTGCGTCGGAGCCGCCGTTTCCGTCGGCCGTTGCGGTCCCGTGCCCGTCTCCGGGACTGTTCGAACGGCCGGGCAACGTCGCGTTCTCGAGGACCGACAACCGATCGGACGGAATCGGAACGCCGACGTCTATATCACGACGCGTGAGCAGGTACGCGATCCCACCGAGGAGGATCACGAGGGCGAGAACTGACGCGATCAGCCACCCGGCTCCGGGAAGGAAGAAGGGGCCGCCAGCACCCTCGAGAATCGAGATCTGGAGTCCGTTCTCGCCGAATTCGTGGGGACCGTCCCAGACGAGTGCGCCGTTCTCCGTGCTCGTCGGCGCATCGACGAACCCGTAGTTCGACGGGGGTTCGATAACCAGGCGCTGCCCGCTACTCAACGTCCGGAACAACGTCCCGTCGGACGTTTGGAGGGCGTCGCCGACGTGAATTCGCTCGCCGTCGACGGTGGCGAAGTTCGTCCACGTAAACGAGTAGGAGATGATCCCGACTCGATACGGCTCTTCATCGACTGATCGGTCCGCGTCGGTCTCGACGGTCTCGATCCGGGGGTCGTCCCACGCTGCGTTCTCGATCGACATATTGCGGCCGGTCGACTCGGACGCGAGAGCCGCGTACCGTTCGAACAGCTGGGGATCGTACCCGGCGTCTCGTTGCCCCGAGACGACCGAATCGGCGTACTCGTCGAACGTTTCGGCATCGTCGTCGTCCGTCACGCGGAACCGACTCTCGACCGTCCATTCCGCGTTCCCGGTATCGGTGATCCGAATCCTGATCACCTGCCAGGTGTCGGGACGGTCGAGCGGCGGTGGTGCGGTCGACGAGGCCGAAACGGACTGAGACTGCGCGGGGGCTGTGGAGAGCGATGAGGGTCCTGGGGCTGGCCGCTCGATAGTCGCCGGGGCCGATGCCGACGGCGTAGCGGCCACTGCCCCCATCGTGGTTGTCGCGAGGAGGGCTGCGAGGGCGAGTGTGGCGGCAGTGGACATCCGCATGCGTATCAACGGGTGGTTTCCCGGGGGAAAAAACACTTTCCATCGGAAAATAAAACGTTACTGGGGGCGTTGAAAGCCCTCATTCGCCGTAAGGGAGTCGCTACGATCGGTCTCCGGTCACCGTCGACAGACGACCGGTTTTTGTATCAAGAGCCCGTACGGAACCCCGATGACTAACGCGACCCCCGCTCTCCTCGCGGTACTTCTCGTCCTGTCCCTGCCCGCGATACCGCTCGTCGGGGCAGGTCCCGACGACGGGAGTATCGACGGCTCCGAGGCGGCCCTCCTCCAGGACACCGCCTCGGGAACGGAGCCGACGGCGGTCGACAATACGACCAACAGGCTCCAGCTTACCGGAGACGTCAGAAGCGAGTACACCGAGTACGGACCGAATCTCGGAACGGCGCTCGCGAGCGCCGACGATCACCTTCGAGCCGACCACGATCAGTACACCATCGTCGACAGCGAGTTCGACGGTGCAACCGCCGAGGAACGAGCGGCGATGATCCAGACGGCCTACGAGCGCCTCGCGGAGCGAGCGGACGAACTCGAGCGACGCGAGCGCGAGGCCGTCAGCGCACACGCGGCCGGCGACCGCTCGTCGACCGAGCTCCTCCAGACGCTGGTGCGAAATCACAACGAGGCGGCGATGCTGTCCCGCGACCTCGAGACGCTGGAGGATCGGGCGGCCAGCGTCCCGGGATACTCGCTGTCGGCGAGCGAGGTGCGTGCCGATCACAAGGCCCTGGACTACCACCAGACCTCCCTTCGGACGACCCTCGAGCGACTGTCCGAACGACCGACGAGTACCCACCGCGATATCGTCGTCTCGACCTCCGAGACCGGATACAGCGTCGCGGTCATGGACGGGAGTCAGTACGTCGTCGAAACGAGTCGGTTCGATAACCGCGACGAGACCGCACCTGACCGCTTCGAAAACGGCGAAGCGTACGATCATACGGCCGAGCTCTACCCGTGGGCGAGCGAATACGGCCCCCACTTCCAGGACAACAGCCCCGACTACTACTGGGCGGAGATGGGACACGATCACGGTCGCCTCGAGTTCTACTTCGACAGCGGAACGGGAGACGTCTACCGCGAAATGCAGCAGCTGTCCGCGTCGTCCCTTCCCGCGATGGACGCCACCTCGTGGCCCCGCGACGAACTCAACCTGACGGTCACCGAGACGCCGGCGAACGGGCCGGCCAAAATCACAGTCACTGATCCGGAGACCGGAGATCCCGTCCGATCGACCGTTACGGTCGACGGCGTCGAACTCGGTGAGACCGGCGAAGACGGCACCATGTGGATCGCACAACCGGTCGGAACGTACGACCTGACAGTGTCGACCGAAGCGGGGAGCGTGAACGCGACGATAACGGGCGACCAGTGACCGTCGGATCCGGACCAGTCCGTCGCAGGTAGCAGTTCGATTCGAACGGCGAGTTCCGCGGGCCCCCGAGCCGTGATTTATACCGGAAGCCGAGGCCACCGTGTAGCGTGCACGGAAAGCGAACCTCCCGGTACCAGCGGATATCGGCGGTGAGCGATCGACGCGGCGTCAGTCCGATACTCGGCGTCCTCTTGCTGCTGGCGCTCACCGTCTGTCTCGCGACCGTCGTCGCCGTCGGGCTCGGCGGGTGGTCGCCAGAGTCCGCCGGTCCGAACGCGACCTTCGAGCTGTCGGCCGACGCCGACGGGTCGTCGATCGCGCTCGAGCACGTCGCGGGCGATCCGATCGACGTCGAGGCGCTGTCCGTGACGATCGCGATAAACGGGACGGAGCTATCGGCTCAACCCCCGGTTCCGTTCGTGGGTGCGAGCGGGTTTCGTGGCACACCGGACGGGCCGTTCAACGCGAGAACCGAGTCGGAATGGACTCCCGGAGAGGAAGCCGGCGTTTCGGTCGCCGAGACGAATACGCCGACGCTCGAGGCTGGCGATTCGGTTACCGTGACGCTCGTCGTCGACGGCCGACGGATCGCCGAACTCGAGACGACGGCGACGTAACAACCCTATTCCGGTGCGCGCCCGATCGTCGTGATCGCGACGTCGGGGTCGTACGACGGGCCCATGAACGCGTGTTTCACATCCTCGAAGCCGGCGGTTTTGAACATCCGATCGGCCTCGTACTCATCGTAGAAGAGCATGATCGAGTCGGCTACCAACTGGCTGACGACGTTGTCGGGATAGTTCGGTCCGACGACGAGTACTTGCCCGCCGGGTTTGAGAACGCGGCGAAATTCGCGGAGCGCGAGGATCGGATTCGGCCAGTATTCGATCGATCCCGACGACCAGACGACGTCGAACGTGTCCGTCGCGAACGGGAGTCGTTCGGCGTCGCCGCGATGGAAATTGACCGGCGGCGCGCGTTTACCGAACTTCTCGTAGGCCTGTTCGAGCTGGTGTTCGCTCTGGTCGAGGGCGTAGACTTCGTCGACGTGCTCCAGGAGCCCCTCCGTGGCGAAGCCGGTGCCACAGCCGACGTCGAGAACCGTCATGTCGTCCTCGATATCGAGCAGGGAGAGCGCCTCGGTTCGCATGTCCTCGGTCCAGATGAAGGGATTCACCTGATCGTAGACCCGTGAGAGGTACTTGTAGAACAGTCGGGCACGGGCCTTGTTCTCGAGAAGTCCCATTAGTGAGGAGTTTCGGTCCGATCGGCATATGTCTGCTGTTCCCGACGGAAGAAACCGGAGAGTAATCGATTATTATCGGCCCCACGGGACCGAATCGCGCTGAGCCACTTTCGCAACTACCATATACGCGCTCTGGCAAACGTTCGATTGCTTAGAGTATGCCGAGGCCAGAGGTTCTCGAACGAATTAAGTCGGCGGAGGACGAGGCCGACGAGATCGTCGCATTGGCAGAGAACGACCGCGACGAGCGAATAGCCGAGGCCCGGGAACGTGCCGAGGAGATTCGCACGGAAGCGGAACAGGAGGCGCAGGAGCTGAAAGAGCGCCGCCTGGAGGAAGCTCGCGAGGAGATCGACGCGGAATGCGAGCAGGTCCTCGAAGCAGGCGAACAGGAGCGCGAGGAACTCGCCGAGCGCGCCCGGAAACGGGTCGGCGACGTGACGGACCACGTCGTCGAACTGTTCCAGGAGGACGTCCATGCTCAGACCTGAGCGAATGAGCAAGGTCTCGGTGACCGGATCCAGGGGCGTCATGCCCACGGTCATCGAGACGGTTCACGAGCTCAGTCTGGTGCATCTCTCGGACTACGACGGCTCCTGGGAGGGGTTCGACAACGGCAACCCGATGGCGGGTGCCGATCGCGCCTCCGAGAAGCTGGTGACCGTTCGCGCCCTCGAGAGCACCCTCGAGCTGTCGGCCGACGAGGCCGAGCCGGGGACGCTCGAGGACGACTGGGAAGACCGGCTCGAGGAGATCCGAACGCGGGTCAACGACCTCGACGACCGCCGCGGGGAGATCAACGACGAACTGCGGCAAGTCAACGAGAAGATCGACCGCGTGGCTCCCTTCGCGGAGCTCGGTATCGACCTCGACCTGCTGTCGGGGTACGAGACGGTCGACGTGCTCGTCGGTGAGGGGCCCCTCGACGAGGTCGAGGCGGCCGTCGGCGCGTCCGACGATATTCGGGCCTTCGAGACGTTCACCGGCGGCGACGTCGTGGCCGTCGTGGCCGCGCCCGCCGAGGACGCCGACGAGGATCCGATCGACGACGCCCTGGTCGGCGTCGAGTTCACCCGCTACGAGGTGCCCGACACCGAACAGAGCCCGGCGGCGTACGTCGACGAACTCGAGAGCCGACAGCAGGAACTCGAGTCCGAGATCGACGAGATCGACGCGGAACTCGCGGAGATCAAGCGAGCGGAAGCGAGCTTCCTCCTGCGCGTCGAAGAGGAGCTGACGATCGACGTCCAGCAGGCGGAAGCGCCGCTGCAGTTCGCGACGACCGAACACGCGTTCGTCGCGGAGGGCTGGATCCCGACCGCCGAGTACGACCGGCTCGTCGCCACGCTGCGCGACGCCGTCGGCGACAGCGTCGAGGTCGAAGAGCTCGAGCGGGCGGACTACGACCGCCACGGGGCACACTCCCACACGGAAGACGTACAGGAAGGTGCGCCCGCGGCGGCCGACGAGGACGACGAAGCGGCCGCGGATGCGGACGAACAGAAACAGAAGGCCGTCACGGACGGCGGCTCGACGGTGACGATGGACGACGAGCCGCCGGTGATTCAGGACAATCCGTCGATCACCAAGCCCTTCGAGTTGCTGGTGCAGGCGGTCAACCGACCGAAGTACAGCGAGCTGGATCCGACGATCTTCCTGTTCCTGACGTTCCCGCTGTTCTTCGGGTTCATGATCGGCGACGCCGGATACGGGCTCATATACGTGGCCATCGGTGCGTACATGGCCACGCAGTTCGACAGCGAGGGCGTCACCAGTCTCGGCGGCGTCGCGATCTGGGCGGGCCTGTTCACGATCCTCTTCGGGATCATCTACGGCGAGATATTCGGACTCCACGTGCTCGGAGAGTTCCTCTGGCACGGCGTGTTCGACTCCAGCCTGCTCCCGCTCAACAAGGGGCTCGAACCCGGAGCTAAAGCGTTCGCGCTGGGCTGGATGGTGATCAGCGTGCTGGCCGGGATATTCCACCTCAACATCGGATACATCCTGGACTTCTACGAGAATCTCAGCCACGGTGTCAAGGACGCCCTCTTCCACAGCGGGTCGTGGATCCTGATGATCAACGGGATCTGGGTCTGGATCTTCTCGGCCCAGGCGGAGGGCTCGAAGCCGGACTTCCTGTTCACCACGTTCGCCAGCGACGGGCCGTTCCCGATCGGCTTCACCGGGTTCCCGGAGTGGGGACTCGTCACGATTCCGGGAATCGACTTCCTGCTGACGGCCCCACTGCTCGTCTTCCTGATCGGGTTCGTCATGCTCGGCATTAGCGATCCCGTCGAACTCGTCGAATCGCTCGACGTCGTCGTCAACGTCTTCTCGTACACCCGGATGGGCGCAGTGTTACTCGCGAAGGCCGGGATGGCCTTCGTCGTCAACCTGCTGTTCTTCGGGGCGTACCAGGATCCAGACGGCGCGTTCCACTTCCTTCGGAGTCACGATTCGAGCTGGGTCGCCACGGAGTACGGTGGGGAAGCCGAAGTCATCTTCGGCGGACTCATGCACTCCGGTACCGCGGCCCTGCTCGGAGGACTTGTTATTCTCGTCGTCGGGCACATCGTCGTGTTAGTGCTTGGCGTGACAAGCGCCGGCTTACAGGCTGTGCGCCTCGAGTACGTCGAATTCTTTAACAAGTTTTATGAAGGCGGTGGGGAGAACTACGAACCGTTCGGAACCGATCGAAACCACACTGAGGACTAACCAAATACAATGATTGAATTCGCAGACCTCGTACTTCAGAACGGCGGAACAGTCGAAGCAGCGCCTACACTCAACGACGCCGGTGCCGCGGCAATCGCAGTCGGTCTCGCCGCGCTCGCAGCGGGATACGCCGAACGTGGTATCGGCGCAGCCGCCGTCGGCGCGATCGCCGAGGACGACGACATGTTCGTCCCGGGCCTGATCATGACCGTCCTTCCGGAGACGCTCGTGATCCTCGCTCTGGTCGTCGTCTTCATCGTCGGATAACCACACCCCCTTTCTCTCACCAATGAGTTTGGACACAGTCGTAGAAGACATTCGAGAAGAAGCCCACGCGCGTGCGGAGGACATCCGCTCAGAGGGCGAGACGCGCGCCGAGGAGATCGAATCGGCAGCCGAGGCCGACGCCGAAGAGATCCTCGCCGACGCGGAGGCCGAGGTCGAGCGCGAAATCGACCAGCTCCGCGAACAGCGCCTCTCCAGTGCGAAGCTGGAGGCGAAACAACAGCGCCTGGAGGCCCGCCGCGACGTGCTCGGGGACGTCCGCGAGGCCGTCGAGGACGAACTCGCTGACCTCGAAGGCGACACCCGCGAGGAACTCACTCGAGACCTGCTCGAGGCCGCGAGCGGCGAGTTCGACGAGGGCGACGACGTCTCCGTCTACGGTCGAAGCGACGATCAGGAGCTGCTCGAGTCGATCCTCGAGGACTATGACGGCTACGAGTACGCGGGCGAGGTCGACTGTCTCGGCGGCGTCGTCGTCGAGAGCGACCAGTCCCGCGTCCGAGTCAACAACACGTTCGACTCGGTGCTCGAGGACGTATGGGAGGACAACCTTCAGGCGATCAGCAACCGACTCTTCGAGCAATGAGTGCAGGCGCCTCGAATCCGGAATACGTCAACGCTCGCGTGCGGTCGCGCCGAGCCTCGCTGTTCTCGGACGAAGACTACCGCAAGCTGATCCGGATGGGGCCGAGCGAGATCGCGCGGTTCATGGAGGAGACGGAGTACGAACGCGAGATCAACGAGCTCGGCACGCGGTTTTCGGGCGTCGACCTCATCGAGTACGCGCTCAACCGCAACCTCGCGAAGCACTTCGACGACCTGCTCGACTGGTCGCAGGGGCGACTCTACGACCTGATCGCTCGCTACCTGCGGAAGTTCGACGTCTGGAACCTGAAGACGATCATCCGCGGGATCTACACCGACACCGACCCCGAGGCCATCCAGACCGACCTCATCCGCGCCGGCGAACTCGAGGAGCGGACGATCGACCGGCTGCTCGAGGCCGACACGATCGAGGATGTCGTCGAGATGCTGTACAACACGAGCTACTACGAGCCGCTGACGGTCGCCTACGAGGAGTTCGAGGAGACCGGCGCGCTCGTTCCCCTCGAGAACGCGCTCGACCGGGAGTTCTACGAGAACCTGCTCGCGGACCTCGGCCGGCCTCAGGAGGGCCCCGAGGCGAAGTACGTCGAGTTCCTCGAGGCCGAAATCGACTTCCGGAACGCCCGGAACGCGTTGCGGCTCGCACGCAGCGGCGCCGACCTCGATCCGGCGACCTATTACATCGACGGCGGCGTCCTGTTCGACGCTGCCGATCTCAACCGGCTCGTCGGCGACTACGACGCGCTCGTCGATCACATCGCCGACAGCAGGCGGTACGGCGACCGACTCTCGAGTGCGCTCGGTCGGCTGCGCGATGCTGACAGCCTTATCCAGTTCGAGCACGCACTAGACGCTGCGTTGCTCGAGTACGCCGACACGCTCTCGAGCATCTATCCGGCCTCGGTCTCGGCCGTCCTCTCGTACATCCTCGCAAAAGAGCGCGAGGTCGAGAACATCCGCGCCATCGCGCGCGGTCGCGAGGTCGGACTCGCAGAGAACGAGATCGAAGAGGAGCTGGTGATCCTATGAGCCAGGAAATCGCAGTCGTCGGCAGTCCGGAGTTTACCACCGGCTTTCGCCTCGCCGGCGTCCGCCGGTTCGAGAACGTGCCGGACGACGAGAAAGACGACCGGCTGGACGACGCTGCAACCGCAGCCCTCGAGGACGAGGGCGTCGGGATCGTCGTCATGCACGACGAGGATCTCGAGCACCTGTCGCGCAACGTGCGTCAGGAAGTCGAGACGAGCGTCGAGCCGGTCGTTGTCACGATCGGCAGCGGAACCGGTGGCGGCGGGCTGCGCGACCAGATCAAACGCGCGATCGGGATCGACCTGATGGACGAGGACGAAGACAGCTAAACTATGAGCCAGGCAGAAGACATCGAATCCGTCGACGAAGACGGTGTAATCGAAAGCGTGAGCGGTCCCGTCGTGACCGCCACGGACCTCGACGCCCGGATGAACGACGTCGTCTACGTCGGCGACGAAGGGCTGATGGGCGAGGTCATCGAAATCGAAGGGAACCTGACCACCATTCAGGTGTACGAGGAAACCTCCGGCGTCGGCCCGGGCGAACCCGTCCAGAACACGGGCGAGCCCCTGAGCGTCGACCTCGGACCCGGCATGCTGGACTCCATCTACGACGGCGTCCAGCGGCCGCTCGACGTCCTCGAGGAGAAGATGGGAACGGCGTTTCTCGACCGCGGGGTCGACGCCCCGGGGATCGACCTCGAGAAGGAGTGGGAGTTCACCCCCGAAGTCGAGGAAGGAGACGCCGTCGAGCCCGGCGACGTCGTCGGGGTCGTCGAGGAGACCGTCACCATCGACCACAAGGTCATGGTACCGCCGGACTACGAGGGCGGCGACGTCACCGCTATCGAGCACGGCGAGTTCAACGTCGAGGAGACGGTCGTCGAACTCGACAACGGCGAAGAGATCCAGATGCACCAGGAGTGGCCGGTCCGCGAAGCCCGGCCCGCCGGTGACAAGGAGACGCCGACCGAGCCGCTGGTGACGGGCCAGCGCGTGCAGGACGGCCTCTTCCCGCTCGCGAAGGGCGGGACGGCGGCGATTCCCGGTCCGTTCGGCTCCGGGAAGACCGTCACCCAGCAGCAACTCGCCAAGTGGTCCGACGCGGACATCGTCGTCTACATCGGCTGTGGCGAGCGCGGCAACGAGATGACCGAGGTCATCGAGGACTTCCCGGAACTGCCGGACCCGCAGACCGGGAACCCGCTGATGGCCCGGACCTGCCTCATCGCCAACACGTCGAATATGCCCGTCGCGGCCCGCGAATCCTGTATCTACACGGGAATCACGATCGCGGAGTACTACCGCGACATGGGCTACGACGTCGCGCTGATGGCCGACTCCACCTCGCGGTGGGCCGAGGCCATGCGGGAGATCTCGAGCCGACTCGAGGAGATGCCCGGCGAGGAGGGGTACCCCGCGTACCTGGCGGCCGCGCTCTCGGAGTTCTACGAGCGCGCCGGCAAGTTCCAGCTGATGAACGGCGGCGAAGGATCGATTTCGGTCGTCGGGGCGGTCTCGCCGCCGGGCGGCGACTTCTCCGAGCCGGTCACCCAGAACACGCTGCGTATCGTCAAGACGTTCTGGGCGCTGGACGCCGACCTCGCGGAGCGTCGGCACTTCCCCTCGATCAACTGGAACGAGTCCTACTCGCTGTACAAGGACCAGCTCGACCCGTGGTGGGAGAGCAACGTCGCCGGCGACTGGGCGGACACCCGCCAGTGGGCGGTCGACATACTGGACGAAGAGGACGAACTGCAGGAGATCGTCCAGCTCGTCGGGAAGGACGCGCTGCCGGAGGACCAGCAGCTCACGATGGAGATCGCACGCTACATCCGTGAGGCCTGGCTCCAGCAGAACGCGCTCCACGACGTCGACACCTACTGCGAACCCGAGAAGACCTACCGGATGCTCGGCGCGATCAAGACGTTCAACGACGAGGCCTTCGACGCACTCGACGCCGGCGTCCCGGTCGAGGAGATCCAGGACGTCGACGCCGCGCCGCAGCTCAACCGGATGGGCACGGCCGAGGAGTGGGAGGAGTTCATCGACGAGATCGAGAACGACCTCAAGGAACAACTGCGCGCACTGTACTAACAATGAAAGAGTACCAGACTATCACGGAAATCAGCGGTCCGCTGGTGTTCGCCGAGGTCGACGAACCCGTCGGGTACGACGAGATCGTCGAGATCGAGACCGAGGACGGGCGAACGCTGCGCGGTCAGGTGCTGGAATCGAGCGAGGGGATCGTCTCGATCCAGGTGTTCGAGGGCACGGGCGGGATCGACCGCAACGCCTCCGTTCGCTTCCTGGGCGAGACGATGAAGATGCCCGTCACCGAGGATCTGCTCGGGCGGGTGCTCGACGGCTCCGGGAACCCGATCGACGGCGGTCCGGAGATCGTCCCCGACGACCGACAGGATATCGTCGGCAAAGCGATCAACCCCTACTCGCGGGAGTACCCCGAGGAGTTCATCCAGACCGGCGTCTCCGCCATCGACGGCATGAACACGCTGGTCCGGGGCCAGAAGCTGCCGATCTTCTCCGGATCGGGGCTCCCCCACAACGAACTCGCGCTCCAGATCGCCCGTCAGGCGACGGTGCCGGAGGAAGACGAGGAAGGCGACGGCTCGGAGTTCGCCGTCATCTTCGGCGCGATGGGAATCACGGCCGAGGAGGCGAACGAGTTCATGGACGACTTCGAACGCACGGGCGCGCTCGAGCGCTCGGTCGTCTTCATGAACCTCGCGGACGACCCCGCAGTCGAGCGGCAGGTCACGCCGCGACTCGCGCTCACCACGGCCGAGTACCTGGCCTTCGAGAAGGACTACCACGTCCTCGTCATCCTGACGGACATGACCAACTATTGTGAGGCACTGCGCGAGATCGGTGCCGCACGCGAGGAGGTCCCGGGCCGGCGTGGCTACCCCGGGTACATGTACACTGACCTGGCACAGCTCTACGAGCGTGCCGGTCGTATCGAGGGCAAGGAGGGCTCGGTCACGCAGATCCCGATCCTGACGATGCCCGGCGACGACGACACGCACCCGATTCCGGACCTGACCGGGTACATCACCGAGGGCCAGATCATGATGGATCGGGACCTCAACAGTCAGGGGATCGAGCCGCCGGTCAACGTCCTCCCCAGCCTCTCCCGGCTGATGGACGACGGGATCGGCGAAGGTCTGACCCGCGAAGACCACGGCGACGTCTCCGACCAGATGTACGCCGCCTACGCGGAGGGTGAGGACCTGCGCGACCTCGTGAACATCGTCGGTCGCGAGGCGCTCTCCGAGCGGGACAACAAGTTCCTCGACTTCGCCGACCGCTTCGAGGAGGAGTTCGTCCAGCAGGGGTACGACACCAACCGCTCGATCGACGAGACGCTCGAGATCGGCTGGGACCTGCTGTCGGACCTGCCGAAAGAAGCGCTCAATCGCGTCGACGAGGAGCTCATCGCCGAGCACTACCGCGAGGACGAGTCCGAAGCCGCCGAAGTCACGGCCGACGACTGATCCGACCGGTCAGTTTCGTTCGCCGCGCTTTTCTTCGATGGAGTAACGGCCAGCGCCCGTCTCTCGTATCGCGTCGGCGTGCCGTCTCCAACTACCGAATTCACGCCGAGAACTGTCAGCGAGTGCGACCAATCGAAACTACCGTATGGATCGCCGATGAACCGTGGTACGTATGCACAAACCACTGCTCGTCCCGGAGTTCCTCGACCGGGCGCGAACGCACTACGGCGACGACGAGGCGGTCGTGGCCACGACGGGGGAACGATTCACGTACGACGAACTCGGCGAGCGAGCCGACCGGTTCTCCGCGGCGCTGCAGGAACGCGGGATCGAAAAGGGCGATCGCGTGGCGGTTCTCGATCCGAACACGCACTATCACCTCGAGGCGGCCTACGGAATCATGCAGCTGGGTGCGGTCCACACGCCGCTGAACTACCGGCTCACGCCCGACGATTTCGAGTACATCCTGTCGGACGCGGGCGTCGACGCGATCTACGCCGACTACGACTTCGCCGACAGGATCGAGGAAATCCGCGACGAGGTGCCGACGGAGACGTTCGTGACGAACGACGCGGACGCAGTGGAGGGCGACTGGGAGGATTTTGACGGCGTCCTCGAAGAGACGGGCACCGACTACGACCGCCCCGAGATGAGCGAGGACGAGATCATCACGATCAACTACACCTCGGGGACGACGGGCGATCCGAAGGGGGTCTGTCGAACCCACCGCTGCGAGACGATCCACGCGTACCTGCTCGTCGGGCATCAGGAGATCACCGACGACGACGTCTACCTGTGGACGCTGCCGATGTTCCACGCGAACGGCTGGGGTCACATCTTCGCGGTGACGGGAATCGGGGCGACACACGTCTGTACGCGCGGGGTCGACGCCGCGGACATCTTCGAGACCGTGCGCTCGGAGGACGTCTCGTACATGTGCGGCGCGCCGACGGTGTTGAACATGCTCACCGAGTACTACGAAGAAAACGAGCCGGAGACGACCGGCGACGCGGACATCCGCCTCGCGACCGCCGGCAGCGCGCCGCCTGAGGCCACCATCCGAACCGTCGAGGACCAGTTCGGCTGGTACCTGAAACACGTCTACGGCGCGACCGAGACGGGGCCGCTGATCACGACCTCCGACGCGCGCCGGCACTTCGAGGACGGCAGCGACGACCGGTTCCGGATCAAGAAGCGCCAGGGGCTGGCCTACCTCGGGACCGAAATCCGCGTCGTCGACGAGGACGGCGAGGACGTTCCCCGGGACGACGAGACGCTGGGAGAGGTCGTCGTCCGGGGCAACCAGATCATGGAGAAGTACTGGGGGAAACCGGAGGCGACCGAGGAGGCCTTCAACGACCGCGTCGCGGGCTACTACCACACCGGCGACCTGGCGACCGTCGACGAGAACGGGATGATCGCGATTCAGGACCGGAAGAAGGACATCATCATCTCCGGGGGCGAGAACATCTCGAGCATCGAACTCGAGGACACCCTCTTCGACCACCCCGACGTCTCCGACGCGGCGGTGATCCCGTCGCCCAGCGACGAGTGGGGCGAGACGCCGAAGGCCTTCGTCGTCCCTGCGAGCGGCGACCCCGAGGACCCCGGCGTGACGGAGGGCGACCTCGAGGCCTTCACCCGCGAGAACCTCGCGGGGTACAAGACCGTCCACCGGGTCGAGTTCGTCGAGGAGCTGCCGACGACGGCGACGGGGAAGGTCCAGAAGTACGAGCTCCGCCAGGAGGAGTGGGGCGAGGAGGATCGAATGGTCGGGGAGGGCTGAATTAGCGGGCACCAGTCCGCTCGAGGGTCAGGTGCGTCGATTTCCCCACCCGTCGTCTCGCTCGTCCCGATCGAAGTTCGTCGGCCAGTCGCCCTCCTCCGAATCCGTTTCCGCGCGGTGATCGCGATGGCCGTCCGCCGCGCGGTCGTCACCGGTGGGGGTCCAGTCAGCGTCAGTCGGTGAGCGCGACGTTTCGCGGCCGCCGCGCTCTTTCGCGATTCGTTCCGCCTCCGCGCGATCGACCACGGTCGGGTTGGACGTTTCCTGGCTGATCGCCAGCCAGAGGACCAGCGGAATCCCGAGCGAGATCAGTACGACGACGAGAACGGCGACTGCCATGACTCGTCGATCACTCGAGTCGCAGGACACAAAAGTTTTTGTCTCCTAACAGAAACACCGGAATATGAAAGGCGACGATCGCGGCTGTCCGAAGTGCGACCACACGGAGACGGAGATCGACGAGATTTCGACGACCGGGGGCGGGCTCTCGAAGATGTTCGATATCCAGAACCGCCGGTTCCACGTCGTCAGCTGTACGAACTGCGGCTACTCGGAGCTCTACAAGGGCCAGTCGTCGGGCGACATGATCGATCTGTTCCTCGGCTAGGGGGGACGCCTCGACCGAAGGCGGCAATTCGCCTCGGAACGGGCCCGGCGGTGCGGAGAAACTGTAAACAGTTATCCGACTGGGGGCGCTAGCCCCCCACAAGATGGCCAACGACGTCAAGCCCACGCGCAAGAACTTGATGGCGATCGAGGATCGCATCGAGCTCTCCGAGCGGGGGCACGGTACGCTCGAGAAGAAACGCGACGGGCTGATCATGGAATTCATGGACATCCTGGACAAGGCCCAGGACGTCCGCGGCGACCTCGCACAGGACTACGAGGACGCCCAGAAGAAGATCAACATGGCCCGCGCGATGGAGGGCGACGTCGCGGTTCGCGGTGCCGCAGCGGCGCTGCAGGAACACCCCGAGATCACCACCGAGTCCAAGAACATCATGGGCGTCGTCGTGCCCCAGATCGAGTCCTCGCGGGTCTCCAAGAGCCTCGATCAGCGCGGCTACGGGATCATGGGCACCTCCGCCCGCATCGACGAAGCCGCCGAGGCCTACGAGGACCTGCTGGAGAGCATCATCCTCGCCGCCGAGGTCGAAACGGCGATGAAGAAGATGCTCCGGGAGATCGAGACGACCAAGCGACGCGTCAACGCCCTCGAGTTCAAGCTCCTGCCGGAACTGTACGACAATCAGGAGTACATCGAGCAGAAACTCGAGGAGCAGGAACGCGAGGAGACGTTCCGCCTGAAGAAGATCAAGGAGAAGAAGGAGGCCGAAGAGAAGGCAGAGCGAGAGGCCGAAGCGGAAGCCGAGGCCGAAGAAGCGGAAGCGAAGGAGGAGGAACTCGAGGAGATTCAGCCGGACACCGCCGCGCAATCCCCGACGAGCACCCAATAAGGAGGAGCTGCTGTCTCGCTTCGTCAATCGATCGGACGGTGACTCGCGGATTCGATCCCGATGGCCTGTTCACAGTGCGGTTCGCCCGTGATTCAGTTTTCCGTCCCCGACGAGTATCGCGAATACACACCATCGGAAGCCGCGGTCTATTCCGTCTGCTCGCACTGTCTGACTCTCGAGACGATTTCGGACGAGGGGGTGGCGGCGGATCACGACCCGGACTTTTCCCGAGTCGGCGACGCCTTCCCCACTAATCCCGAGCGTGCGATCCCGCTCGCGCTCGCGATCGGGCTGTGTTCGTCGCTCGCGACGAACCGCTCCGCGATCCGCTCTTGGTACTCGATCGGCTCGGTGACGATCCGTCGGTCGAGCCGGCGATCGACCTCGAGCGGCGGCGACACCAGCTCGAGCAGCTACTGTACTGACGATACCGTCTTCCGCCCCGACGTCGCCACTCCGGGACGGGCATCGTCGGCTCGTTAAAACGGAGCTGTATCGATCCCAGCGGTCGGGGCGAGACGATCGAATACAGGAGCCCGAGAGCGGTACTCGGCTACTTTCCGGTCGGCCGCACGTTGTTGCTGATCGCCTGTTTCACCTGCAGGGCCGCACTCGCGGCCAGCCCGCGAGCGACCTCGTCGCGTTCGTCGGCGGTGATGACCTCCTCGGCGGCCGCCGCCTCCTCGAGGTCCGGCGTGAAGCCGGCACTGACCGCGTGGCCGACGGGCGGTCGGACGGCGACGGTGACCTCCGGGCCGGTCATGCCGCTCGAGACGTCGGCGTCGACGACGTATTCGTTCGGGAGGAACTCGCGGGTACGGGCGGCGATCCGCGAGACGTCGCGGTGGAGCAGTCGCTTCTGCGCACTCGAGAGGTCAGGAACGTCCGCCGCTGCACGTTGCCCAGCGCCAGTCTCGCCCGGTAGCCCTGCGTACGGCGTATTTCCGTTCATGAGAAGTGTGTGCCAGTAGCAATGCGCCGGCGGTTCAAAAGGGTTCGCCTTCAGTCAATCTGAGAGGATCGGCTCGCTGTCGCCGTAGACGGCCAGAACAACCGCCGTCGTGTACAGCCCCGATTCGGCCTGTCGGCTCTCGACGGCGACCTGTGACTCTCCGAACTCCCAGTCGCGCAGTTCCTGTCCCGCAGCCAGTCCCTCGCGAACCCGCCGTTCGACGGTCTCGCTGTCCATCTCGCCCGCCGTCTCGTAGAACAACCCCGGGCCGTCGTCGACCGACTGCGTCCACGCGAGCGCCGCGCTCACGCGGCCGGGACCGGCGGTGGTGGCTCGAGCCTCGACGACCGTCAGGCGCTCGCCGGCGGGGCCGAGATCGGGCGCGGTACCGACGGCCTCGACGGTGGTTTCAGCGGGAATCACAGAAGAAACCGAGACGAGGTTGTAGTTCTCGATGCCGGCCTCCGCGAGGGCCGCGTCGTAGGAGGCCATCGCCGTGGGCGCCGACGCGGTCCCCCAGACGACTCGAATCGTGCTCATGTCCGTACTCGGGGACGAGCGGCGTAAGGCGTTGCGATCCGGAACCGATGAGATACGACTCGCCCAGTGGCCGCGAGCGGAGCCCGAAGAACTGAGGGCTCCGCGAGTCGGGGGAGGGCAGGCGATTCACCGATTTCACCGCGAGCGAACCCGTAGGGTGAGCGAGCGGGCCGACGACCGATGTGGAGAGCGCGAAGCGCTCGGAACGGAGTGAGGAGTGCTTTTCATCGAAGTTTTGCCGAGGGCGCGGCGAAGCCGCGCCCGCAGAGCAAAAGTTCGTTATTGATAGAAGTAGCCCGCCGACGAGACCACGTCGCTCGAGTCGTCGTCTTCGATCTTCTCGAGGGCCTCGGCGAAGTCCTGGTGGCGGACCTCGTCGCGCTCGTTGCGGATGGCGAACATGCCGGCTTCGGTGGCGAGACTCTCGATGTCGGCGCCGGAGTAGCCGTCGGTGTCGTCGGCCAGGTCGGCGAAGTCGACGTCCGCGGCGATGTTCATGTTGCGGGTGTGGATCCCGAGGATCTGCTCGCGGCCGTCGCGGTCGGGCTCGGGGACTTCGATGAGGCGGTCGAAGCGCCCGGGGCGGAGGATGGCGCGGTCGAGCATGTCGTAGCGGTTGGTGGCGGCGATGATGCGGATCTCGCCGCGGGCCTCGAAGCCGTCCATCTCCGAGAGGAGTTGCATCATGGTCCGCTGGACCTCGGCGTCGCCGGAGGTCTTGGACTCGGTGCGCCGCGTCGCGATGGCGTCGATCTCGTCGATGAAGATGATGGCGGGCTGGCGCTCGCGGGCCATCTCGAAGAGGTCGCGGACGAGTCGGGAGCCCTCGCCGATGAACTTGCGGACGAGCTCCGAGCCGGCCATCTTGATGAAGGTGGCGTCGGTCTCGTTGGCGACGGCCTTGGCGAGCATCGTCTTGCCGGTCCCCGGCGGGCCGTAGAGGAGAACGCCGCTGGGCGGATCGATGCCGACCTCGTTGAATATTTCGGGTTCGGTGAGCGGCTGCTCGACGGCTTCGCGGACCTCGCGGACCTGCTCGTCGATGCCGCCGATGTCCGCGTAGGTGACCTCCGGCTTCTCGGTGATCTCCATCGACTGGGCGCGCGCGTCGGTCTCCGTGTCCAGCACCGTCTGGATCGCGAAGGAGTCGTTGACCGCGACCCGGTCGCCCGGCTCGACGCGGTCGACCATGCGCGAGGCGACGTCGGTCAGCACTTCCTGATTGTTTCCGTGCTGTTTGACGATGACCTGATCGTCCTCGAGCACGTCCTCGACGGTCGCGATGTACAGCGAGGAGCTCTTCAGCGTCTCGTTTTCGCGTTCGACGCGATCGACTTTCTCCCGGAGGCGCTCGCGGCGGTCCTCGGCGTCGTCGAGCTGGGCGGACAGCTGGTCGTTGACGTCGACCAGGTCCTCGTAGTGCCCGCGGAGCGCCTCGAGCCGCTCGTCGTCGGGGAGGTCTGAGTCGATATCGCGGTGAGGTCGGTCGGGAATAGACGGGCTTCGAGACATCCTGATATAGGCCGTTAGGATTTGGATAGTAAATGTGCCTTTGGGTCCCGGAGGGATTTCTCGAATACGAGATCGAGACGCGCCGCGCCAGCACGTACGACGGACGGTATGGAGCGGCGAATTCGAAAGAACGACGCGAAAAGCGGCGGTCGGAGGGGCTCGATCAGTCCAGCAGCGATTCGAACTCCGAGAGTCGGTCGCCGTACGTCTCGAGCGCGCGGTCGATCGGTTCGGACGAACTCATGTCGACGCCGGCGATCCGGAGGAGCTCGAGGGGGTACTCCCGCGATCCCCGCTGGAGGAAGTCGAGGTAGTCCTCGGCGGCGGATTCGCCGTTCTCGAGGACGTCGTCGACGATCGCGAGCGCGGCCGAGATGCCGGTCGCGTACTGGTAGACGTAGAACGCGCGGTAGAAGTGGGGAATGCGCATCCACTCGCGCGCGATGCGGTCGTCGATCGCCGCGGGCTCGTAGTAGTCTTCTTTCAGCCCGCGGTAGAGGTCGTCCAATCGGTCCGCGGTGAGGGGCTCGCCGTCCTCCTCGAGGCGGTGAGCCTCGTGCTCGAATTCGGCGAAGAGGGTCTGTCGGTACAGCGTCGAGCGCACGCGCTCGAGGAACTCGTTGAGGACGTGTTTCCGGAACTCGGGGTCGTCGACGGTCTCGAGCAGGTGGTTGGTCAGCAGGGCCTCGTTGACCGTGCTGGCGACCTCGGCGACGAAGATCTCGTAGTTCGAGTAGATGTAGGGCTGTTCGTCCGTGGTGAGCTCGGAGTGCATCGAGTGGCCGAGTTCGTGGGCCAGCGTGTACATCGAGGAGATGTCGTGCTGGTAGTTCAGGAGGATGAACGGCTGCGTGTCGTAGGTTCCGCCGGAGTACGCGCCGGACTGTTTGCCCTCGTTCTCGTAGACGTCGACCCACTGCGAGTCGAGCCCCTCGGCGACGCGGGATTGGTACGTCTCGCCCAGCGGTGCGAGTGCCTCGACGACGTGCTCGGTCGCCCGATCGTACTCGAGGTCGGGGCCCTCGTCACCGGTCAGGGGCATGTAGAGATCCCACATCTCCAGTTCGTCGACGTCCAGCGCCCGTCGCTTGAGTTCGGCGTGGCGGTGGAGCTCGTCGATGTTGTCGTGGACGGTGTCGACGAGGGTGTCGTAGACCGCTGCGGGGACGTTCGGGCCGTCGAGGGCGGCTTCGCGAGCGGTGTCGTAGTTGCGCGCTCGCGCGGTCTTGACGTCGGCTTTGACGCTGTTCTTGTAGCTGGCCGCGACCGTGTTTCGGACCGACTCCCACTCGTCGAAGTAGCCCTCGTAGACGCGCCGTCGGAAGTCCCGGTCGGGTCGCTTGAGCAGGTTCGTGAAGTTGCTCTGCGTGATCTCGACGGAGTCTCCCTGCGGATCCTCGACCGTCGGGAACGTCATATCGGCGTTCGAGAGCATCTGGTACACCTCGCCCGTCGCGCCCGTCACTTCGCTCAGATCCGCCAGCAGCTCTTCGACTTCGGCCGATCGCGTGTGGGGCTTCATCCGGAGCACGTCGTCGACGTAGTGGTCGTAGGTCTCGAGGGCGGGGACCGCCTCGACCATCGCGTCGAACTCCTCGCGGGTCAGCGTCTGGATTTCGGGGTCGATGAACGACGCTGCCGATCGGGCGTCGGCGGCCAGGGACTGTGAGCGGGCCGTCAGCGCCTGATACTGCTGATTCGTCGTGTCCTCGTCGCGACGCATGCGAGCGTAGGCCGCGACCGTCGACACCTCGCGCATGATCTCGTCGCGCAGCTCGAGGGTCTCGAGGAGGGTCTCGGCGCTCTCGGTCGCGCGGCCCTCGTAGGCTTCGAGTTCGTCGACGCGCTCGGCGACGGCCTCGTAGGCGTCCTCCCAGTCGTCGTCGGTCGCGTAGATGCTCTCGAGGTCCCACTTGTACTCGGCGTCTATCTCCGAGCGTTCGGATACCGAACTCATACCCCGTATGAGTCGATCCCCGGAGGTAAGGTTTATCTTTGTCACCGAGCGAACACGCCGGACGGCAGTGACGCGGTTCCGGACGCCGAACCCCGTGATCTATCATCGGGATTTCGCGGGCGGCACACGGCGGACTGTCGCTTATACGGACGAGAGCGGTATCGTAGCCGATGACAGACGCAGACGATATCCTGTTCGACGCGGTCGATCTCGGCGACGAGACGCTCGCAAACCGGGTCGGTCTCGCGCCGATGACGCGAACCAGCGCAACCGAGAACGGGCGAGCGACGGCGGAGATGGCCCGATACTACGCGAAGTTCGCCCGCGGCGGCTTCTCCGTCCTCATCACCGAGGGCACTCATCCGGACGACGCGCACAGTCAGGGCTACGACGACCAGCCCGGCCTCGCCACCGACGAGCACGTCGCGGCGTGGCGGCGAGTGACCGACGCCGTCCACGAGGAGGGTGCGCCGATCTTCGCCCAGCTCATGCACGCCGGCGCGCTCTCCCAGGGGAACCGCTACACCGACGAGACGGTCGGCCCCTCTGCCGTCCGCCCCGAGGGAGAACAACTCGAGATGTACGGCGGCGACGGGGAGTTCCCCGAACCGCGGGAACTGACGAGCGACGATATCGACGACGTGATCGAGGGGTTCGTCGCCGCAGCCGAACGCGCGGTGGAGGCGAACTTCGACGGCGTCGAGGTCCACGGCGCGAACGGCTACGTGCTGGACCAGTTCCTCACGACCTACACGAACCGGCGCGACGACGAGTACGGCGGCGACGTCGAGAACCGGATCCGCCTGACAGCGGAGGTGCTCGAGGCGGTTCGGGACGCCACACCCGACGATTTCGTCGTCGGTGTCCGGCTCTCCCAGAGCAAGGTCAACGACCCGGACTACCGCTGGCCCGGCGGCGAGGACGACGCCGAAGTGATCTTCGGGGCGGTCTCCGACGCCGGTACCGACTACATCCACGTCACGGAGGAGGACGTCACGGCACCGGCGTTCGACGAGGGCCCGACGCTCTCGGAGCTCGCGGATCGGTACGGTGACGCGCCCGTGATCGCCAACGGCGGGCTCGAGGATCCCGACGCGGCGCGAGCAACTGTCGAGGAAGGCGCGGACCTGATCACGCTCGGGACGGGCGCGCTCGCAAACCCCGACTGGCCGACACGCGTCGCGGAGGGCCGCCCGCTCGAGGCGTTCGACTTCGGACGCGTCCTCCAGCCCGACGCCGCCATCGACGAGTCGGAAGTGCCGGCACCGGCGGACGACTGAGGGACGGGACTCGCCGTTCTCATAGCCGGTCCCCGCGCCCGACCGCTTTTTTCGATCGCCGCAAAAGAACGGGTATGAACGACAGCGATCCGGCCCTCGAGCGTGCAATCGGCCGTGCGTGGACCGACGATCGGTCCTGGGAGTTGCTCACCCGACTGACCGAACTGCCCCATCGGATGGGCGGCTCCGGCGGCGAGCGTCGGGCCGCCGAAATCGTCCGCGATGCGTTCACCGACGCAGGACTCGAGAGCGTTCGAATCGATGACTTCCCGATGCAGTACTGGGAACGCGGCGAAACCGAATTCGCGGTACTCGAGGGCGCGGCGGCGGACGGCGCCGATCGAATCGACCGCTCGTTCGAGGCCATCGCGCTGCCGTACGCGCCGGCGGGCGACGTCGAGGGATCGCTGGTCGATATCGGCTACGGGACGCCCGACGAGATCGAGGACGCGGATCTCCGAGGCGGGATCGCCGTCGCGAGCACGATGACGCCGTCCGGTCAGCGGTTCGTCCACCGGATGGAGAAATTCGGCCACGCCGTGGCGGCGGGGGCGAAGGCGTTCGTCTTCGGCAATCACGTCCCCGGCCAGTTGCCCCCGACGGGCGCACTGAAGTTCGACGCCGAGGCCGCCGTTCCCGGCATCGGCGTCAGCGCCGAAACCCACGACTGGCTCGTCGATTACGCCGAGCGCGGCGCACGGGCACGGCTCCGCGTCGACGCGACGACCCGGGACGGCTCGAGCCAGAACGTCCACGGAACCCTCGGTCCGGAAACGGGCGCGGAAGTGCTGGTCCTCGCCCACTACGACGCTCACGATATCAGCGAGGGCGCGCTGGACAACGGCTGTGGAATCGCGACCGTCGCCGGCGCGGCCGCGGTCCTCGCGGCGATCGAAGACGACCTCGAATGCTCCGTCCGGATCGCCGGCGTCGGCTGCGAGGAGATCGGCCTGCTTGGTGCGGAGGCGCTGGTCGACGAGCTGGACCTCGAGTCGATCCGAGCGGTCGTCAACGTCGACGGCGCGGGGCGGTTTCGAAACCTGCGAGCGCTCTCCCACGGCACCGAGGCGCTCGCGGACCTCGCCGACGACGTGACCGAGGCCGTCGGACAGCCGGTCGTTCACGAGCCGGATCCGCATCCGTTCAGCGATCACTGGCCGTTCCTGCGGGCGGGGGTCCCATCGCTGCAACTTCACAGCGAGCCGCCGGCCGGCGAGGAACGAGGGCGGGGCTGGGGACACACGACGGCGGACACCCGCGACAAGGTCGATCCTCGGAACCTCCGTGAACACGCGGTGCTGACGGCGCTGCTCGTTCGCGAGCTGACGGCTCGAGACGTGCCCCGGGTCGACGTGGACGAGCTTCGCGACCGACTGCGCGACCAGGAGTACGAGTCCGGAATGCGCGCCGCGGAGATGTGGCCCGACGACTGGACGTAGGTTATCGTAGCCGCTCCGATTCAATGCACACCGAATCGCACCGCAGTATCGATTCGGTATGATCGTTTCAGCGCCTACTGGTTTCGGCGTCGACCGCGGTCCGGACGATGCGAGCGACGCCCAGCGTCGCGACGAACGTCCCGACGAGGACGAGCAAGCCGAACAGGACGACACCGAGCGCGGACGCGCCCACTTCCGGATGGGTCCGCAGCGGCGACGTGAGCCGGAGTCCGAAAAAGAAGACGAGGACGCCTGCAGCGACGCGAATCGACGCGCGCCAGTACGCACCGTACTCTTCGGGCGACAGTTCCATGTGCCGAGGTGTGTCCTCGGCCGTGAAAAACGCTCGCACGCGCTTCGATGGGACGGCAGCGCAGCGCGCCGGTGGCCCTCAGCGAATCCCGTCGGCTACTTGCCCGGCGACGCGAGCCCCCGTCCGCCGGTCGATGCGGCGGCGATCGAACACCGCTCGAGCGCTCTCGGCCGCCGCCTCGTCGATCTCGAACGCGAGATCCGGATAGCGAACGTCGGTCAGGACCAGCGGTTCGGCCGGTGCGGGTGCGATTCCCTCGTGGCCGGGAAGCGGCTCGGGCTCGAGCACGCGGCCGATCTTCGCGGGCGGCGACTCGCCGGTTCCGACGGCGCGAGCGAGCGAGACGAGCCGACGGACCAGTTCCCGGGCGAAGCCGCCCGCGCTGACCGTGACGACGAGGTAGTCCCCGTCACGGGTCGCCTCGAGCGCGAGCGAGCGCTCGGTGTTGCGGTCGTCGGGCGTGAGATTGTGAACGTCGTGGCTGCCGGAGAGCGCCTCGCAGGCCGCGTGGAACCGGTCGTCGTCGACGGCGGGCGCGACTCCCTCGTCTTCCGCCGATGGCGCGTACAGATGGTACGTGTACTCCCGGCGGCTCGCGCGATGAGTCGCGTGGAACTCCGCCGGCGCGTCGGCGGCCGCCCACGCGCGGATATCGGCCGGGAGCTCGGCGTTCAGCGCCCGCGGCGCGAGCCAGTCGGGCGACTCGAGCGCGATCGTCTGCGCCAGCGCGGAGACGCCCGCGTCCGTGCGACCGGCGGCGGCGTAGCCGTCGGGTTTGTGCGCATCAGAGTCCAAGACGTCGAGCGCGCGGAGGGCGTCGAAGATCGCGTCCTCGACGGTGGAGACGTCGGGCTGGCGCTGGAAGCCGTGATAGTCCGTGCCGTCGTAGGCGATCCGGAACGCGCGAAGGGGCATCGGGTCTCGAGTCGATCCAGCGGGGCCAGCGTGTTATACCGTTCGCTGTTCCGGCGGCGGGTGGGTCGCGAAAAAACGGTGCTACGGGTTCGGTCTCCCACGTCGCCAGAGTCAGGGCAGCAGCACGCCGTCGATGACGTGGACGACGCCGTTCGACGCTTCGATATCGGTGCCGACGATCGTCGCCTGCCCCTCGTTCAGGGTGGTCCCGTCGACGGTGACGGAGTCTCCGTTTAGCGTCTCCACCGCCGGTGCATTGACGACTGAGGGTGCGTACCGCCGACCCTCCGTCACGTGGTAGCGGAGGACGTTCTCGAGCGCGGCCGTGCTGAGCTGGGAGGTGTCCACACCGTCGAAGGCGTCGTCGGTCGGGGCGAACACCGTGTACTGACCGTCGTCGCTGTTCAGGACGGAATCGAGGCCCGTCGCCTCGAGTGCGGCGACGAGCGTCTCGAAGTCGTCGCTGCCGGCCGCGATCTCGGCGATCGTGCTCTCGGCGCTGGCTCCCTTGCGTTTGCCGTTTCGTGCGCTGACCGTGCCGACACCGCCGACACCGAACAGTGCACCGGCGCTGCCGACCGCCTTCAGGACGTCTCGTCGCTGTGGGTCGATTGGTGACATATACACCACAGTCAATCGGTTTGATACGATTCAACTCCTTTCCTAACTAGTAAGGTTTATTTCGCCGCTCGGCTCCGTTCGACGGTGCATTCAATAGAAGAGCGTTCCGATACGTGGCACTCAAGAGACTCGCTCTCGTAGGCGAGCGTAGTGAGTCAGGAGGTCATCGGAATACTGTTCGGCGACCCGTTCGCCGTCATGAACGCGATCGGCCTGGTCGCGTTCGCACTCGTCGGGTCGTCGAAGGCGATCCGCGAGGAGTTCGACGTCTTCGGGATCCTCATCGTCGGCCTGGCGATGGCGTTTGCCGGCGGCGCGACGCGCGATCTCCTCGTCACGCGAGTGCCGTTAGCGCTCCAGTCCCCGCTCGAGATCGGCCTGGGCCTACTCGGCGTCGCCTTAGCGATCGCTCTGAGCGTCGTTCTATCGTCTCCAGATACGCATCCGGTCACGCTCGTCGCGGACGCGATCGGCCTCGCTGCGTTCGCGACGACCGGCGCTATCGTCGCGACCGAGGCGGGCCTGTCAGCGTTCGGTGTCGTCGCGATCGCGACGATCAACGCCGTCGGAGGGGGCGCGGTCGCGGATATCCTCCTCGATCGAGCCCCGTTCATCCTCTTCGAGGACTTCTACGCGAGCTGTGCCGTCCTCGGGGGGAGTGCGTACTGGCTGGCGGGAACGGTGGGGGCGGCCGAGAGTACGGCCGCCGTCGCGTGTGCGGTCGTGACCGTCGTGACTCGGTTGGCCGCGGTCACGTACGGCTGGCACCTCCCGACGGTACAGAATTCGGGACTCCTACGCGACTGAGAAAGCGGGCAGAGCGCCTCAGTACATCTGATGTCATTCTCTCGACAGATAGATGTTCAGTTCGCATCCGCAATTACTGCGAGTGCTACGTCCGAGAATCAGAGTCACGTCTGACAGTCGAACTCGAGTCAGCGGTCAGTACGGGAAGCGACTCACCGTCCCTCGCGAAGCGTTTTCCGTGACAACGCCCTTGAGACGGGTATGGCCACGACTGTTACGACACCCGACGCGGAGGAGACCTGTGTATACTGTGGGTCCCGCATTTTCGATCACGATCCCGTCTGCGTCCGCGATTGCGACGACGACTGTGGATCTCCCCTGTACTTCTGTAACTACGCCTGTCTCTCGGCGTACATCGACGAGAACGGCCTCACCACGGGCGACGCATGTGAGTGGAACCCCGGCGAAAACGGCCGTTGCTGATCGGCGGTTTCGGTAAATTCGCAGATGAACATACCGAACCGGGTATTCAGTTACGCGAATAGCTCTCACTGAAGAAATCGACCGACTGCTGTGATGACCACTTCCGAACAGCACACTCCAAAGGGAGTGCGGAACGACCACACTCGAGCCCCGGCGGCGGATCGTCCGCTCGACCGGATAACGTGGTCCGCTCGCCGTCGGTATCGGTCGCCACTCGCGGCCGTCACGGAGCCACCAGCCGTCGACCGGACCGGGGCCGGAGCGGACCGCGTTGCAATCGAGTCATATCCAATCCTCGGGGAGTTCGTCCCGGTGCCGTGCCATCATCTCCAGGAGCGGTCTGATGTCGTCGAACTTCGGGCCCTTCGTTACCTCGTGATTCCCTTCGTCCCAATCGATGAATCCGTAGTCTTCCAGCAGCGGGAGATGGACGTGTTTCATCTCGGTGAGCAGCGCCGCCAATTCCTCGTCAGTCGTCTCCGTGTCCCCAACGTAGAGCTTCGAGTCGTCCTCCGGGTTGTGAGACAACATGTGTACTAACAATCGACGTCGTTGAACGCTCCCGACTGCTTTGAAAAACGATCTACATTGGACACGTTGGTAGTTAGATCCGAAATGGGTTAAGAATGGAACATATTCACTCGAGTCTGTGTTCTGATTAAGTGAGTGACAGCGTGGGAGACGGGCCGACTCGACGATCGAGTTACGCGATCCGTTCCCCGTCGGCGTCGACCGCCACCTCGCAGTCGTCACAGAGCCACCAGCCGATCAGCGGATCGCGGAGCGGGAGCACCGCCTCACAGTCGGGGCAGCGCTTCGGGTCATCGGCTCGAGGCCCGGTCATCACTCCCCCGTCCCCAGTCCGCGGTCGGCTGGATCGGTCGTGAGGAGAACCGGATCCACCGAGCAGCTACAGGGGTAAGCGGTGCCCCTGTACAGCCTGCTCGAGGTCAGGACGCTGACGGGCTCGCCGCAGTTGGGACAGTCGGGGCGCGACGACGGGCGGTCCGCGAGCGGGTCGCTGCCGTCAGGCATGTCGATCACACCTCGAGCGGCTGTTCGCAGTCGAGACTGGTCGTATCGGGCGATTCGGCTGCCGTGCGGGACGTTTATATCCCGGTAGAATGTACGGAATCATGGCTTCGAATCCCTTGAGGGGGATGGAAGCCAGTCTCGGGTGCGCCAACACCCGGGGCGTTTGCGAACGCCCCCTATCGGAGACGTGGCCTCCGACTTAATCGTCGTCTCGTTATCACTTATAACTACTGCTTAGTAAGTCGAATGTATCGCCTCGGCTCGAGCGAGAACGTAGGTCCTGAGACTCCCTCACAGTTCGTCGCCGGTATCGAACTCCTCCGTGTCCGAGTCGTCGAACCCGACCTCGCCTGCTCCCGATTCCTCGGCCGCACCCTCGTCGATATCGAACTCGTCGGTCTCGAGTTCCGAGCCGTCGACGCCGATCCGACCGTCCTGAATCTCGATGGTGACCTCGTCCTCGGCGTCGCCCCTCGCGCCGAGCAGCTGGGTGGTCGCCGTCTCGAGTTCCTCGTTGACCGACCAGACGAACCGGAGCACGGACTCGAATTCGGTACCCGCCTCGCGGACGCCGCGGTGTGGCGAGAGGTCGCCGAGACTCTGCGCTCCCTCAGGGTGGAGGTACTGGATCGGGTGGTCGGTCGGGACCTCTTGAAGGTCGACGTCGAACGACCAGAGGTACGGCAGGAACTGGATGGCGTAGCCCTGCGGTTTCGGTGCGCGCCGACCGGCGGCGGTCAGCGCGACGTTGATTGCGGTGGACTCCGCATCGGTGTCGAAGTAGACGCCCGGAACGCGCGGAATGGATACTCGCATACTCGTGAGAGGGGGCCGGGGCGGGGTGAGTCCGGACCCTGCAGGCCCACCCTCCTTTTATATGACGCCCGGACCCGGCGGTCGATCACCGCCTCGTCAGTGGAACGTGTCGGTGAACTTGTCCCGACGAGTGATATCGAGCTCGCTGATGCTCGAGCCCTCGCGGCTCGCGGCGAAGCGGATCGCTTCGGCGACCTCCCGCGGGTCGCTGGCCTCGTCCTCGTCGAATCGCTCGGCGAAGGTCTCGCCGTCGGGCGTCTCGAACTCCGAGCGGACCTCGGCCGGGTTGACGAGCGTGATCCCGACCCCGTCGTCGCCGATCTGGGCCGCGAGGCTCTTCGCGAAGCCCCGCACCCACCACTTCGACGCGGCGTAGACCGGATTGGCCGGCCGCGGGTGCTGGCCGGCGAAACTGGCGACGAAGATGAGGTGCCCCCCGCGCTCGCGAATGTGCGGGATCGCCGCCCGCGACGCGTAGAAGACGCCGTCGACGTTGGTCTCCTGCATCGTCTCGTATCCCTCGGTCGACAGGGACTCGACCTCGCTCCCGCGGGCCAGTCCGGCGTTGTTCACCAGCACGTCGATGCCGCCGAACGTCTCGACGGTCTCCTCGATCAGCGCGTCCACGTCGCCCTCCTCGCGGACGTTCGTCGGCACGACCAGCGTCTCGACGCCGTACTCCGTCTCGAGGTCGGCCGCGAGACTCGTCAACCGGTCTTCGCTGCGGGCCGCGAGGACGACGTTCGCCCCCGCGGCCGCGAGTTCGTGACAGGTCGCCGCGCCGATTCCGGCACTCGCACCCGTAACGATCGCCGTTCCCTGCTCGAGTGACTCTGACATCGTGCGACGGGTAAGCAGGCGTCGACCCTAAAAACGGGGGCCACGTGTCGATCGTTCATCATCCGGGCTCGAGGCGGGAGCCGACATCTGCGGCGGAGACATCCGTTCTCCGGTAGTCGTGGCGGGCGGTCAGCCGGTCTCGTCGACCGATTCCCCCAGTAATATATACCCCCCATATTCGATAAATATATGGTATTTACTTCTAATATATGGCTACGATGGGGGTAATTCAGGGGGAAGCCAGCGGTGGGACTATCAGCGCGGCAGCGATCGCGGCGGTGCTCGAGGACTGGACCTACAGCGCGAAGCCCTCGAACGGAGACGCGCTCGTCGACGGACTCTCGAGGGCGTTCCCGAACGGGGACGTGCGACGCGATTCGGGGGCGGCGGACGCACTGGTCGACGGCGTCGCGGTCGTGCTCGCACACGGATTGAATCGGGCGCTCAGGCGGGACATCGGGTCCCTCACCGAACGGTTCGGCGAGGTCGTAGTCTACTCCACGGCGTGTCACACCGACTCGCCGAACGAGTGGCGCGAGTTCAAACACAGGCGCTCCGGGCGGGGAACCGGGACGGTCCGTTTCGTCGAACGGACGCCGCGAACCGACGGAGACGGCAGCGCCGTATCGACGCGCACACTCGTCGCACTCCCGGCCGTTCTGATCGGGGTCGTCGGCCTGTTCGCGCGGTCGCTGGGCCCGTTCGGAACGACTGGAGCGTTCGGAGTCGCAACCGGCGCTGTGACGGCCGTCCCCGGAGGGACGGAGTTGCCGATCGCCAGCGCGGCGATCCTCGGAATCGCCGTCGCAGTCGGCGGTTCCCTCGCGACTCGGCGAGGGGTCTACCTCGCGCTCCTCGCACGACTCGCGCAGTGACTCGTTCGAGACCGAGACGGATCCCGGAACGACCGGGGTGAGAATACTGCGGCCGACTCGTCGGGGCCTTCGCGCGGTCAGTAGTCCTCGAGATCGTACAGCTCGCCGTATTTCGACTCGACGTACGCGAGGAAGTGGTCCGCGGTCAGGCCCTCGCCGGTGGCTCGCTCGATCAGGTCGGGCGTGACGTAGCGCTTGCCGTGCCGGTGGATGTTCTCGCGCAGCCAGCCGTTGAGCTCGTCGAACTCGCCCCGGCGGATTCCGTCGTCGAAGTCGCCGCAGTCGTCTTCCGCCGCGGCGTACAACTGCGCCGCGAGCACCGATCCCAGCGAGTACGTCGAGAAGTAGCCGAAGTCGCCGTGGGACCAGTGGATGTCCTGCAGGCACCCTTCCGCGTCCGTCTCGGGGCGCACGCCGAGGTACTCCTCGTACTTGTCGTTCCAGACTTCGGGGACCTCCGAGACCTCGAGGTCGCCCCGGATGAGGTCGCGCTCGATCTCGAACCGGATCACGATGTGGAGGTGGTAGGTGAGCTCGTCCGCCTCGACGCGGATGAGGTTGTCGTCGTGAACCTGGTTCGCCGCCTCGTAGGCCTCTTCGGGCGTGACGTCCTCGAGTTCGGGGAAGCGCTCGCGGGCGATGGGAAGGAAGTGCTCCCAGAAGGGACGGGAGCGGCCGACGTGGTTCTCCCAGAGGCGGGACTGGGACTCGTGGACCGAGAGGTCCCGCGCCTCGCCCAGCGGCGTGCCGTAGCCGTCGTCGGGGAGGCCCTGCGTGTAGTTGGCGTGGCCGAACTCGTGGATCGTCGAGGTGATCGATCCGAGTAGATCGTCCTCCTCGAACCGGGTCGTCACGCGGGCGTCGAACTGCGTCCCAGAGGAGAAGGGATGGGGAGCCGTGTCCAGTCGACCGCGGCCCCAATCGTACCCCAGCGAATCGAGGACGTCGCGCGCGAGCGCCTCCTGATCGTCGTCGTCGAACGCTCCGGCGAAGGCATCCGTGGTGAGATCAGCATCGCTGTCTTGGACGGCATCGATCAGCGGGACGAGGTTCTCCCGCAGCCGCTCGAGGACCCGTTCGGCCGTCTCGAGGTCGATGTAGGGCTCGTAGTCCGCGAAGAGGACGGCGTAGGGATCGGCGTCCGGATCGATGTGGTTCGCGTACTCCCGCTTGAGGTCGACCAGTTTCTCGAGCGTCGGGGCGAAGTGCTCGAAGTCGTCCTCCTCTTTGGCCTGCTTCCACTTCGGGTGGGCGTTCGACGACGTCGCCGATATCTCTTCGACGAGTTCCTGCGGGACGCTCGTTTCGCGGTCGTACCGCCGGCGAATCTCGCGGACGACCGCAGCTTGGTCGCTCTCGAGGTCGCCGCTCGCGGTTTCACCGCTCGCTTCTCGAGACGACGCAGTCGTCTCGCCCCCCTCGAGCTCGGCGAGCAACTCGCCGGTCTCGTCGGCGGTCAAGAGCTCGTGGCTGATCGAGGACAGCGTCGAGAGCTGCTGCGCTCGGGCGGGCGTTCCCTCGTCGGGCATCATGACTTCCTGGTCCCATCCCAGGATGCCGGCGGCGTTTCCGACGTTCGAGATGCGCTGGACTCGCTCTTCGAACCGGTCGTACGTGTCGGCTTCGCTCGCATCGCTTCGAGCCTGATCGGTCGCCATAGCCGTACCGTTCGCTCGGAAGTGCTATCAACGTCGTGGTTCCGGGTCCCTCGTTCGCGATCGAGTAAGAGCGATGCGTACTGGAGGGGGCGGCCAGATGTGTCGGTTGGTGAGACAATCAGTGTGTCGTAGTAACGGCGTTGTGCGACGCTTTCCCGGCGCTCTGGAGAACCGATGAGAGGCGTGCGGAACTTGCAAGCACCGAACTATTCCGCCGATCTGATGTCCGTCGAACTACTATGGCCCTCGCATCACCAATCGCGTCGGCGATCGTGTTCGTCGTGAGCCTCCTGATCGGCGCGCTCGGCATCTACGCGGGCGCGCGAGTCATCGTCGGCAGAGCCGACTACGATCACGCCATCGTCACCGCGTTGATCGGTGCGATCGTCTGGGCGATCGTCGGCTTCCTCGTCGGCTGGGTCCCGCTCGTCGGACCGTTAATCGCCCTGATCGCGTACGTCGCGGTCATCAACTGGCGGTATCCAGGCGACTGGACCGCCGCGGCGATGATCGGCCTCGTCGCGTGGGTCACCGTCCTGATCGCCCTCTACGTCCTCGCCGCGCTCGGGATCACCGCCTTCGACGCGGTCGGCGTTCCGGGCGTCTGAGGTCGTAACCGAACGGCCGCGACCGCCGGGCGATCTCAGCGAGCCGGCGGCCACTGTTCTGCGATCCGCCGGTACGTCTCGCGACACCGCTCGAGGACGTCGATCGAGACGCTCTCGTCGTCGGTGTGAGCTTCCCCCGGTTCTGACGGGCCACAGATTACGCACTCCGTACCAGCCTGCGAGAGCCAACCCGCGTCGGTCGCGTGGGGTTTCGTCACGAGTTCCGGCTCGGCCGTCTGTGCGCCGGTCGCGGCCTCGAGAACCGTCTCGGCGAACGCTTCGTCCTCACACCGCATCGGTGGCAAGTCCTGATCGACCGTCCACTCGACTCCCTCGAGGTCCGCGGCCCGCTCGATCGCGGCCCGCTCGCCCGGAACCGTCCGCTCGTCGACCGTGAACGCACAGCGGGCGGGAACGACGTTCATCGCCGACCCGCCCTCGATCTCGGTGACGGTGAGTCGGCCCTCGAGCGTCTCGCCGGCCACGTCGACCGACGGGGGCTCGAGGTCCCGAACGCGGTCGACGGCCGCGGTGGCGCGGTAGATGGCGTTCTCGCCGGCGTCGGCCTCGCTGGCGTGCGCGGCGGTGCCGCGGGCGGTGATCGTGCTCCCGCGTCGTCCCTTGTGGGCGACCGCGACGTCGGTAACGTCCGGTCCCGAGTAGTTCGTCGATCCCTCGCCGACGACGGCGTAGTCGGGTGCGAACCCCTCGTCGATCGCGTGCCGTGCGCCGACGCCGCCGACTTCCTCGCCGACGAAACTCGCGACGACGAGTTCGCCCGCGGGGTCAGCATCGCGGAAGGCGAGCAAGGCGGCTGCGACCGCGCCCTTCATGTCCGCCGTCCCGCGGCCGTAGAGCCGACCGTCTCGCTCGTCGACGGCGTACTCGGTCGCTCCGTCCTCGTCCGCGGTCGCCACCTGCGACGCCGCGGGTTCGACGACGTCGTGGTGGCCGACCAGCGCGAGCGTCTCGTCGCCCGTTCCCTTTCGAGCGATCACGTTTCCGACCGAATCTTGAGTCACGTCGGCGTCGGTCTCGCGCCGCAGCCACTGTTCTACGAAGTCACCCGCGGCGGTCTCGTCCTCGTGACTGGGGATCGAGACGAGGTCGCGCGTGAGATCGATGAGCGCCATACGGTGGGCATCGGTCGCGGCGGTGTTCACTCCACCGGAGTCCGCGGTCGCTGTCCGCAATCGGGGCTCAGCCGAGTCGCTCGTAGACCGGCGGCTCCGCGCCGTCCTCGTCGTCGGTTAACCGAGCGACCGATCGGCGAACCTCGCGGAGGCTGGCCGTCTGCTGTTGGCTGGCCGCCGCGACCGACTCCGCGGCGCTCGCGACGGTATCGGCCGACTCCGAGAGGTCCTCGAGCGTCTCCGCCGTCACCTCGACGCCCTGTGCTTGCTGGTCGGTCGCAGCCGCGACCTCTTCCATGCCCGACGCCGTCTCCCGCGCCGACTCGTGGATCTCTTCGAGCGAGTCGACCGTTTCCCGAACGCGGTTCGTTCCGATATCCACGCGAGCGACCGTCTCCTCGGTCGTTTCCACGGTCGCCGCGGCGTCCTCGCGGACGGCTTCGACGGCGGTTTCGATCTCCGCGAGGTCGGCTTTCGTCTGCTCGGCGAACGATCGCACTTCGCTCGCGATGACGCCCATCGTCTCGCCGCCGTTGCCGTCCGACCGTGACGACTCGATCTTCGCGTTCGCCGCCAACACCGTCGTCCGTTCCGCGAGGTCGTCGAGCCTGTCGACGACCTCGTCGATCTCGTCGGTCCGCGCTGCGAGGCCGTCGACGGCATCGGCGACCTCGTCGGTCGCGTCCTCGATCGCCTCGAGTTCTTCGAGGGCGTCGTCGGCCGCTTCGACGCCCTGAGCGGCGAGTCGCTCCGTCCGGTCGCTCTCCGCCCTGACCTCGTCGGCGACGCTCGCGACCTCCTCGACGGCGGCGCTCACTTCGTTGAGGTCGCCCGCCGCTCGCGTGACGCCGGCGGCCTGGGACTCGGTCTGTTCGCTGATCGCCTCGGCGCGCCGTGCGACCACCTCGCTCGAGTCGTGGAGTTCGGCGATCGGCCCCTGCACGTCGGTTTCGACCTCGCTCGCGAGTCGCTCGCGGCGCTCGATCGACTCCTCGAGTTCCTGTGCGTAGGAATCGACGTAGGTATCGACCGCGACCTGCATGTCGAGGTTGATGATACGCAGGAGCGAGAGAACGTCCATCATGCCGTCGTCGATGGCGTCCCTCACGGTCGCTTCGAACGACTCGTCGAGCCCGTCTTCGTCGTGGCGGCCCTCGCCGCCGAGACCCAGCGCACCGACGAACCGCTCGAGCCCGCCGTCGCCTTCGGCATCACGCTCTTCGGCCCACCCCTCGATGGCGTCAATGACCTGTCGTTGGACTCGCTCGTTCAACCGCGAGAGGATCAGATCGTAGTAGACGCCGTACTGTCCCACGTACTGTTTCAGCGGCATATCGAGTAGCTCGTGAAGCTTCCCGATCCGCGCACGGTTCTCGAAGAACTCTCGGTCGTACTCTCCGGTCGCCAGCGAGACGAGATACGCGCGCTGCGTCCGCTTGAGCGCGTCGACGTCTTTCGGAGAGCGGTCGACGATCGCCCGTGTCTGTTCGTAGTGCAATACGTTCTCGTAGAAGTCGTCGGCGATCTCCTCGGAATTGGCCTGTAGGAGCGGCTCCAGCTCCGCCAGCCGCCGTTCGTCGGCCTCGTCGAACCCGATAAAATCCTTTCGCCACGCGATTTCGTCGTCGTCGAGCCCGATCCGGTCCACGAGATCGTCGACGTCGAGAAAGCCGTTGAGTCCGCCGGTACCGAACGCCTGCTCCGGTTGCATGCGAGAAGCGTGTTCGGCCGTTCGATTAAGGGCCCGTGAGTGTTCCCGGCGAATAGGAACGTGCGTCCGAGTCACACGGGCGATACGCTGATGAACGACGACGTTCGGCGCGGATTCGGTGTGGACACCCTTATAGGCGTACGTCGACCAGTTTACGTATGAACGTCGTGCCGGATACGAGCGTGGTCATCGACGGCCGCGTCTCGGCGACTATCGAAGACGGGCAGTTCGAGGGAGCGACGATCTGCGTCCCCGAGGCGGTCGTCGCGGAACTCGAGGCGCAGGCCAACGACGGGATCGACAGCGGCTGGGACGGCCTCGAGGAGCTCCAGCGGCTGGCCGACCTCGCCGACGACGGGGTCATCGAACTCCGGTACGTCGGCGAGCGGCCCAGCGCCATCGAGCGGGGCCACGCCTCCGAGGGCGAGATCGACGCGCTGATCCGCGATCTCGCGGAGGAGCTGGACGCGACCTTCGTCACGAGCGACATCGTCCAGTCCGAGGTCGCCCGGGCGAAGGGCCTCGACGTACAGCACGTCTCGCCGGAAGTTCGCGAGGTCGGAACGCTGACCGTCGAGGAGTTCTTCGACGATCAGACGATGAGCGTCCACCTCAAGACCGACGCCGTCCCGAAGGCCAAACGCGGTGAACTCGGGGCAATGGCCTACGAGCCGATCGCCGACGAACCGCTCGACGAGGCGACGATGGACGAGTACGCCCGCGAGGTCGTCGACGGCGCGAAGGAGGCCCCCGACGGCTTCATCGAACTCTCCGAACCGGGCATGAAGATCGTCCAGTTCCGGGACTACCGGATCGCGATCGGCCGCCCGCCGTTCTCCGACGGCATCGAGATCACGGCCGTCCGCCCGATCGCCCAGACCGACATCGAGGACTACGAGCACGCCGACGAACTGAAAGAACGGCTGCTCGAGCGCCAGCGCGGCGTCCTCATCTCGGGTGCGCCCGGGGCCGGGAAGTCGACGTTCGCGCAGGCGGTCGCCCGCTACATCGCGGATCACGACTACTCCGTCAAGACGATGGAGAAACCGCGGGACCTGCAGGTCGGCCCCGACATCACCCAGTACACGGAACTGGGCGGCGAGATGGCGAAGACCGCAGACGCGCTGTTGATGGTCCGACCGGACTACACGATCTACGACGAGGTCCGCAAGACCGACGACTTCGAGGTCTTCGCCGACATGCGCCTGGCCGGCGTCGGGATGATCGGCGTCGTCCACGCGACGCGACCGATCGACGCGCTGCAGCGGCTGGTCGGCCGGGTCGAGCTCGGAATGATCCCGCAGGTCGTCGACACCGTCGTCTACATCGAGGCCGGCGAGGTCTCGACGGTGTACGACGTGAAGACGGAGGTCAAGGTCCCCGCCGGACTCACCGAGGAGGACCTCGCCCGCCCCGTCATTCAGGTCACGGACTTCCAGACCGGCGAGCCCGAGTACGAGATCTACACCTTCAACCGCCAGGTCGTCACCGTCCCGCTGAAAGACGAGGACGGCGGCCCGGCCGACGAGTCCGGCGTCGACCGCATCGCCAAACAGGAGATCGAACGGGAGATCCGCTCGATCGCACACGGCTACGTCGACGTCGAACTCAGGAGCCAGGACAAGGCCGTCGTCTACGTGGAAGAGGACGATATCTCGAGCGTCATCGGCAAAGGCGGCGGTCGAATCACCGATATCGAGAACCGGCTGGGGATCGACATCGACGTCCGCACCCACGACGAGAACCCCAACTACGGCGCGGGAAGCGGCTCCGGCGGTGCCAGCGCGAATAGCGGCGGAAGTAGCGGCGGGGATTCACAGCCCGGCCAGATGGTCCAGCCCGAGATCACCTCGCGACACATCGTCATCCCCGTCGACGGCAACCACGGCGAAACCGTCGAAGTCCAGGCCGGCGGCGAGTACCTCTTCACCGCGACGGTGAGCCGCGGCGGCGAAATTCAGGTATCGCGCGGGAGTGCGATCGCGGAAGAACTCGAGCGGGCGATCGATCGGAAAGACCCGGTGACGATCGTCCCGTCGTAGCGTCGCCGAGACGAGCGGGATCCCGTCCGTTCAGGAATTGCGATTTTCGAGGAAGATATTTCGACGAACGGTCAGTGAAAAGGACCAGACGCGATCATGCGACCCCGAAACACGAATATAACTACTAGCTGTTTAAGGATTAGCTTCATATATGGGACGATCGTCTACTGAGTTAGAGTGAACCAGAGTGATTCCAACGGATGAGCGCATATAGCGAGACGTTCGTCTATTCCGACGTCGAACGCACGAACGGACCGTTTCACACTGATTACCGCTCGCTCGAGACGATACGCGAGCGAATCGTCGCCGATATCCGGACGAGAGTCGCGAACGCGGGAGCGGCAGGTGTCGTCGTCGCGATGAGCGGCGGCATCGACTCGACCCTGACGACGGCGCTGGCGGTCGAAGCCCTCGGTACCGACCGCGTCCTCGGGCTGGGACTGCCCTGCCACAAGGCCGAGGGCGCCCACGTCAGCGACGCCCGGACGATCGCCGAGGGAATGGGAATCGACTTCGAGGAGATCCAGTTGCGCCCGCTCCTCGAGGCCTTCGAGGGGACGGTCGCGAGCGAACTCGAGCCGGAAGGGGCCTCGAGTGAGGGGGCCGACGAACGAGCCCTCGAAACAGGCAACGTCGTCGCGCGGTTGCGGATGGTCACCGCGTACTACGCGGCGAACAGGGGGTCGCGGCTCGTGCTCGGCACCGCGAACCGGTCCGAGCAGTTACTCGGCTACTTCACCAAGTACGGGGACGGTGCGGCCGACGCCTATCCGATCGGCGAGTGCTACAAGACGGAGGTCCGAGCGCTCGCGAAACACGTCGGGATTCCCCGCCGAATCATCGGCAAGGAACCGACGGCGGGGTTCTGGGCGACGCAGACCGACGCCGACGAACTCGGCGCGCAATACGACGTGATCGACCCGCTGTTGTATCGGCTCGTCGACGAGGGGCTCCCGCTGGAAGAAGCCGTCACGGATCTCCGAATCGACCGCGAGACGGCCGAAGAAATCGCACTGAGACACGAGGAGACCGCTCACAAGCGGTCGACGCCGCCGACGCCGGGGATCGCGTGGCGAACCGACGAGCGCAGCGGAGAGGAGTCGGGCTCGCTCGAGTAGGAACGGGACCTCCCGATCGAATCGCGCCGCACCTCTCGCCGACCGGGACGGAGTGCCCGACGGACCGCCAGTGGTCGGGCGAGCGGCTCGTTCAGTGTCGGTCTCAGCCGTCCGTTTCGATAGAGTAGACCTCCGGATTGCGCCACCAGAACAGTCCCCAGGCCAAAAGGAATCCACCCCCCATCGCGATCACGTCCTGAACGAAGTTCGGAAGCCCCAGCCCGGCGATCCCGACGAGCACGATGGCAGACCCGAGAGCCGCCCCCGTCACGACGAAGAGAACGTCCCCGGCGATTCGGGTTCGGGAGTGCTGCCAGTAGTGCTGTCGCTCCTCGTCGTACCAGACGCCGACGTAGATCAACACCGGTGCCATGGTCGTGATGACCGTGATCGATTGATACGTCTCGGCGAAGACGGCGGGCACCAGCAACAGATTGAGAACCGACGAAACGAGCGATGCCAGAAACAGACCGAGCAGCAACCAACCCCATCGCGGGAGTCGTTCTTTCTCCATACCGGATCCGCTCACCGCTGGGAAATAATCCTGGCGCTCTCGCCGTTATTCCGCGCAGCAGGCGTCTTTTTTCGGGGATTCCTCGACGCCGTTTCCGTCGGCCGCGACCGGCTCCTCGAGTCGATAGAGGCTCTGTCGAGCGTCCGCAAAGTAGATGTCCTCGTCGACGATCCCGATCTCTTCGAGGCGCTCGAGGGCGTATCGCACCGTTCGGGCCGAGAGCATCGATTCTTCGACGATCTGTTTCTGCGTCAGCGGCCCGTCGTACTCGAGAACCTTGAAAACGAGTTTCGCACTCGGTGGCAAGTCTTCGATTTCTTCCCCGTCGGTCTCTGCCATACTACGATTCGAAACGCGCCAGCAGTATAAAAGTTGAGCCTTACCGAGAGGGGACGCTGATATATTACAATATGTTTTTTCCAGTAAACTGCTTTCTGAGGTATTGAGGAGCCATATTTTTAGCGCGTGGCCCGAGAGGTGAAACCCGTCGTGACCCGGGACAGTCATCGATTCGGACGGATCCTCACCAGCGGCCCTGAAACGATTCGATCCCCGATCGAATAGGAACCGGCAGCGATTATCCCTCGCCGATCATCCGGTCTTCGTCCGCCCACTCCCGCTGGCGGAGTTCGTACTTCTGGGTCTTCCCGGTGGCAGTCTTCGGCAGCTCCTCGACGTACTCGACCCGGCGGACGACCTTGTACCCCGCCAACTGGTTCCGGGTGAACTCGGTCAGTTCGTCCGCCGAGACCGGCGGGTTATCCGGGTCGTCGTTCGACGGCACCACGAACGCCTTCGGCGTCTCGCCCCACTCGTCGCTCGGTGCCGGAATCACCGCCGCGTCCGCCACTGCGTCGTGGTCGAACAAGGTGTCCTCGAGTTCGATGCTCGAGATATTCTCGCCCCCGGAGATGATGATGTCCTTCTTCCGATCACGGATCGCGATCAGTCCGTTCTCGTCGACCGTCGCGAGGTCGCCGGTGTGGTAGTAGCCCGCGACGCGGTCGTTGAAGGCCTCCTCGGTCGCCTCGGGTTTGTTCCAGTAGCGGTCCATGATCTGGTTGCCCCGGACGACGATCTCGCCGAGCGTCCCGTCGTCGCGGGGGACGTCCTCGCCGTCCTCGTCGACGACGCGAACGTCGGTGCCGAGGACGCCCATCCCCTGGCGTTTCTTGATCTCGAAGCGGTTGTCGTCGGTCATGAGTCGCTTCGCGTCGGAGATGGTGATCAGCGGTCCCGTCTCGGTCGCGCCGTAGAGGTGTTTCAGGTACCAGCCAAAGCGGTCCTCGACGGCCCGGATGGTCGCTTCGGGCGGCGCGCTGCCCGCGGTCGTCACGCGAACCTGCTCCTCGCCCGTCATCTCCGGCTCGCCCTCGCTCTCGTAGTAATCGATCAGCTGGTTGAGCACCGCCGGCGCCGCACAGAGAAGTGACACGTCCTCCTCGCGGATCGAGGAGACGATCTGATCGGGGTTGACCCCGCGCGTACAGACGTGGGTCGCGCCCATTCCGGTCACCGCGTAGATGTGCCCCCAGCCGTTGACGTGGAACATGGGCAGCGTCCACAGGTAAGTGTCGTCGTCGGTGATCTCGTGGTAGATCGACATCAGGTAGGCGTGGATCGTCTCGGTCCGGTGGGTGCGACAGACACCCTTCGGGTCGCCCGTCGTCCCCGAGGTGTAGTTGATCGTGATGATCTCGTCCTCGGCCATCTCGGGCTGGTCGAATTCGGTCCCAGTGTCCGAGATCACGTCGTCGAAGTCCTCCCACTCGCCGTCGACGGCATCCGCGTCGTTCGTCACGAACGTCTCCGTCGGCACCTCGTCGCGGATCCCTTCGATCTTCTCGGCGTACTCGTAATCGGCGTAGATCGCGTCGACCCCCGCGTCCGACAGGATGTACTCGTAGTCGTCCGGCTCGAGGCGGTAGTTCAGCGGCGTGTGAACGGCACCGAGTTGCATCGCGCCGAACGCCGCCTCGAGGTGATAGTGCGTGTTCGGGTCGAGGACGGCGACCCGATCGCCCTTCTCGATCCCTCGCTCCTGGAGCGCCGCCGCGAAGCGATCGGTCCGCTCACCGAGCTCGGCGTACGTGAATCGATCACCCGCTGCACCCACGACGGCCTCCTGATCCCCGTAGTACTCCCGCGCCTGCTCGAGGAAATCCGTGACAATGAGTGGCGTTTCCATACGGTACAAACGTCGCGAATCCGCCGTATACATATTTTGTTTTATACCCGATACGCGTACGACTTTCGGGCTCGATTCGTCCGGAAGAAAGTCGAGCGATAGCTCTCCGTCACCGAATACGTCCCAGATCGATTAGTTATCATTATATCGACTGATCTGGTGATTCGAGGGACGTCAAGACGCTCCACACGAGTATAGAGTCAGAGATCTGAGACTAGAGCTGTTCCCAGACCTCCTCGTCGTCCTCGAAGCCGTCCGGATCCTCCGGCGACGCGAACTCGTCGCTCGGATCGAGTTCCGAGAGATCCTCGGCCGATACGTCTCCATCGCCGTCGATGACGGCCGGCTGCTCCTCCAGATCCATCTCCGGCCAGGCGGTCTCCTCCCAGAGGCCGCGGTCGCTGTAGTAGTAGACGACGCCGTCGTTGACCACCGCGAACAACCCTCGTTGCTCGTCGTGGACGACGCGCTCGTTCGTGTCGATCGCGACGTCGACGACGTCCTCGAGCGTGTCCAGGGAGACGTGATAGTCGCCGATCCACATCGGAATCGAACCCCGCGAGATCCACTCGGCGTATCGCTGTTCGTGGACGGCCCGACGGGCGGCTTCGATGTCGGTCGGAGACCGGCGGGAGACGAACGCCGCGCCGGCCAGCGAGAGCGTTCCGAGCACCGACAGGCCACCGATGAGTGCCGGACTGCGGGATTCGGTCGTCCGGTTCGTCCCGCTCTGGTAGCTGTGCGTCGCGGCGTCGGACAGCGATTCCTCGAGCCAGTAGGCGTCGTCCGTGATCCGCACCGGCGTCGTCGTCGTGAGCGTTCCCTGCTGACGACCCGTATCGTACTCGACGCGGAGTTCCAGCGTGAGCTGGACCGTTCCGATTCCGCTGACCTCCCGCTGGAGTTCGCGCTGTCGCTGGCGGTACGATTCGACGTCGATCGTCGCGTCCGACGTCGCGACGCCGTTCTCGACCGACGGCGACTCCCGGAGCACCTGGTGGGTTTCGTTCCAGAACGACGCCCCGTCGCGAGTCGCCTCGAACCGGAGCGTGAGCTCGTGAGTGACGCTTCCGTCCTCGACCGGGACGCCGCCGTCGTTTCGCAACCTCGTTTCCGGTTCGACGGTCAGCTCCGGTGACGTGTTCAGAAAGTAGACCGAACTGTTCGTGAGCCGCTCGCCTTCGGTCCAGAGCGTGCCGCTTTCGGTGACGACGGCGCTCGTCTGCGCGTCGGCCGTAACGCGTTCCTCCTCGAACGTCGGCGACGTCGTCGTCTCCGGGTTCGCGACCGCCCACCCGGTCGCACCGATCGCGAGGGCACCGATAACGACCAACGCGATCGCGATCGACCGTCCCTGTTTGGCGAGCAACAACTCGAGGCGCGGATTGTCGATCATTCGTTGGCTCCAGCACTCGCCTGCCCGGACGCGCCCGCTGGCCGAACGGTTCGGTTCCGAACTGTTCGGTCATCGGGACAATACATGCGCTAGTGAAAGAAATCAACCACTATAAGGGTAGTGGCCCCGGGTCGTTACTCTCGATCCTCGAACCACTTCCGAAGCCGTCGCTCGAGTCGGGTGGACAGCGGGACGTGACTCCCCGCGGATCGAAACCGAATGTCGGAACTACCGAACAGAACGAGCACGAGTACGACGGCGATCCCGACGATAACGCCGTTTACTGCTCCGATAGCGGCGAGCGGATGGACTCCGTGGAGCCAGACGAGCACGGACGGCGGCAGCACGGCGAGATATCGATACTCGCCGAGGTGACGAACGTACTCGCCCGTTTCGCTGGGAGCGGACAGCGTCACCGTCGTCTCCCCGCTCCCCCGAATGCCGACCGTCTGCCACGTCGGATCGGCACTGATCCCGCCGCTTTCCGCCTCGTGGACGACCACCACGGGGAGGTATCCGGCGTTGTCGACGGTACGAGTGAAGTCGGTCGTCTCGCCGGGAGCGACGATCTGTGGGTCCTCGGTGGGCGACTCCGAACTGACCAGCCCGTACTCGGTGGTCCCCGACGGGACGACCATCGCCGCGGTCGCGAACGTCACGAACACGACCAGAACGAGCCCGAGCGCGGTCCAGAACGCGATCACGTTCTCGCGCGAGCGCGACCTCGTCGCCTCGCGTCGCGTCGGCCCCACCTGCTCGAGCAATACCCCGAACCCGAGCATGGCGACGCCGAGTGCGACGAGCACGGAGCCCAGCCCGTTCGATGACGCTGTCGTCGTGAGCCCGAAAACCGGGGCGACCGCACCGTACGCTCGCTCGACGAGTCCCTGAGCCCCCATGATCGCGGTGCCGAGATACGGGATCGTGACGACCTCACCGCCGACCTGCAGGGTTTTGGCGACGATCTGGCCGTCGGTAACGTGGGGCTCACCGCCGTCCTGATCGGTAAAGGGGTTCGCGTCGCCTTTCGTGACGTACCCCTCCTCCGTCTCGCCGACCACGCGGTGAGTCGTCAGTCCGCCGTCGTGGAGCTCTCTGGCCTGGTAGACGACGACATCGCCCTCCTCGACGGGACCGGCGACGACGCTCGGAATCGCGACGAAGCCGTCGCCCGCGTCCATCGCGGGTTCCATGCTTCCGGTCGCGACGTACCCGAGCAGGATCGGCTGCCCGAGGAGTTGTCCGACTATCAGGAGGATTATAGCCAGGACGACGACGAGGCCGACACCTCGCTTGACGAGCGTAGCCGGAGTCATTAGCCGATTGAACGAGCAGTCATGGGTGGCTGACGGTACAACTGAACTATACTTCGTTTCCAGGAGTATAAAGCTCGCGAGAGAACCGACCGACTGGTCGAGCGGAGCGTACGGCCGTGGGATACCCTCGCGGCTACCGGGCGAACGCCCATTTCCGATTCGCAGCGACCGCCAGGAACAACAGCCCCGCCGTCGTCGGCGGCGCGAGCGCTGCGGTCGTCGCCGCCGAAAGCTCGCGGTTCGGCATCGGAACCGGAGCCGGCCGGTCGGAGACGGTCACCGTTCCAGCAGTGACGCCGCTCACGCTGATCTCGTACGTCCCCGCGCGGTCGAACCCGCGGTCGAACGAGACCGTCCGCTCGCCGTTCGCCGGGATCGAAACGAGCCGGCTCTCGACGACGATCCCGTCGACGGAAAGCTCGAGCGTGCGCTCGACCGTCGCGTTAGTCGGGTTCCGTACCGTCGCCCGAACCGCCGTCGACTCGCCGACGGTGATATCGGCGGTCGTATCGCTATCGTCGATAGCCACGTCGTCCACGACGCCCGCATCGACGATGGCGACCGGCGGCCCCTCGACGGTAACCGATTCGCTCCCGACGCCGTCGATACCGACGGCGTACGTTCCCGGCCAGTCCATGCGGCGCTCGAACGTCACGGTCGTCTCTTCCCCGGGCCGGAGTTCGATCCGCTGTCGGTCGACGACGGTTCCGTCGACGGTCAGCGTCGCCACGGCCGTCCCCCTCGCATCACCGGCGTTTCGATACGTCGCGCTCGCCGTCAGCGTCTCGCCGGTCTCGAGCGTCGTCGGCGAGAGCGTCAGCTCCGACCCCAGGATAGTCGCCGACGAGCTCGACCCGTCGTCCGCGCTGTCGCCGGTACCTCCGTTCGTCCCGTCCCCACCTGTCCCGTCCTCGCTCGTGTCGTCTTCGTCCGCGTACCCCACCGCGACCGTGAACGTCTCCGTTCCGGCCGTCGCGACGGACGAGTCGACCGCCACTCCCACCCTGATACTGTCGCCGGGGTCCGGCTCGAGTCGCGAGTCGTTCGTGACCGCCGACCCGTCCGCGTGGAAGGTCACACCCTCGACGTCGTGATCGATCCACACTGCTTCGACGTCGTCGGCGTCGTCACCGATCGCGATCGTGAACACGTCGGCAAACCGCGTCTCCGTGTTGGCGACCACGCCGAGATCGAGCCTGAGCTCGCCGTCGTCGATCGTCGCGTACCGATCGTCGACGGACTCGAGAACGACATCGTCGTCCGTCCGATCCTCCCCCACAGTGATCGCCGCAGTCGGAACTACGAGCGCGAGGAGAAAGCAGAGCAGCGCGGCGACGAGTGGGGTCTTTACTGATGACATATATAGGACTCGTCCGAACGGTACCCGAGACCGATTCCGAAGGGACTGTCGCTAATCGTGACTACGCTGACGTGTCCGTTGCCGTAAACGTAATCGTCTGGGTCGCGTCCACGCTGTTCTGGCCCTGCAGGTCGATTTCGACATCGAACGTCATATCCCCATCAACACCGATGGTCGCCGTATTTCCACTCAGTGCAGTATCTCTCCCACCGGATCCATCCGGATCGTAGAGAAACGTGACGTCCTCATTGGTCGAGACGTCGAGATCGACTTCGTTACTCCCGTTGTTGGAAATCGTCAGCAGACCGTTGAATGTAGTCACGGCATCAGCATTGAGATCCGAGAATTGTAGCGCAAGTACATCACCAGTGCCGTTGTTACTCACTCCGCTAAATTCACTAGTAGTGGCGGATAGTGCCAACAGCGCACTCCCATCGCCGGTCGTCTGAATGGTCATCTCTCGATCCGCTTCCACGCTACTGAACGCGCCCGTTCCGAGTGCTGCGCCGCCGCCGGCGACGATCGTTCCGAGCCCGACTAACACGTTTCGTCTGTTCATTCTCATGGTATGCTCACCGTACGGTTCGCCCGGCACCGGTTACGGGTGCCGTACGATTCTGGTCCTTCCTAAACCGTCTCCCTACTTTGTATTGATCACCGAGAACGATTACACGAACACCAATACTCGCGACGGACGGAACGGATGGTCTTCAAGCCGAGCTTGAGCGATCGAAATCGGCCGTCTCAGTGTCACGATAGAATGCAGTAAAGCAGCATGGAACATGACACACAGCACTCGCGTCCGAGTCCGCCGGACCGATTTCGACTCGATCACCACTCGAGTTCGGTAGATCGAATCCGTTGCGATGGCCCGATCCAGCGAGCGTCGCGAAAAACGTTCTCGCTGAGAGCGAAAACTCAGGACCGTTAGAAGTCACACCCGCTCAGACAGAGCGTCTCGACGCTCGTGCTGCCGTCGCTGAACGCCAGCGTCACCCTGACGTCGTCGCCTTTCATTTTGGCGTTCTTTCCTTGACCGTCCAGGAACCGATCGAACCTGAAGCCGTTCGTCTCGTTTACGGTCAGCGTCACCTCGTCGCCGTCATCGAACCCGATGACCGTCGCGTTCCCGGGGTCGCTACTATCGATCGGGATACCTTCGGAAACGAGGCTCACGCCACGGTCGAGATCGACCAGAATCTCGTCGGGACCGCCGTCGACCCGAACCGCGTCGGCGTTCGTGGTTTCGTTGATACCGAGTCCGACGATCGTGACGTCGATCGAACCGGTGTTCTCGAGTTCGAACTCGTATTTCCCGCTGTTCCCCGCGGACTTCACGCTGGCCGTCACCTGAATCTGTTCGGCCTGCGGAATCGCCGCGGTCCGCTGGGCAGTGATCGCTCCAGCGACGGAGCCGTCGGTGGCGATCAGTTCCGCGGCGATGTCGAGCGGTGCTTCCTCGCTATCGGCGGTGATCGGCGCTTCGACACCGTCGTCGATCGCGATATCGAATGACACCGGAACCGGCTCGAAGGAATCAGTGTTCCCGACGTCGACCTCGACGCTCGCGTCCGAGGAATCGAGTTCGACGGCGAGCGTCTGGGACGAACGGTTGACGAACTCCGGCGTCGTACTGGCGTCCTCGATGCCGACGAGGCCGAGCTGGGCGTTCGGATCGTCGGCAGCGCTCACGGTGACCCCTCGAGCGGCAGTAGTCGCGCTAAACGCGCCGGTGTCGTACACCGCTCCCACGCCGATCGAGATGATTCCGAGACCGATGAATGCTCGGCGCTTCATACTATCATTGTACGGTTCAGTATATTACGTCCGCTGATTCGATACTCGATACCGATCTCGTTCGATGAGTAGCCTGACGAACTCAGGCTTCCGTGATCGTGATTTCGAGCGTGCCGCTGTCGTTACTGCCACCGGTATTGATATCGGTACTGATCGCTTCGGTGTCGCCTCCCGTTCCGAGGTTCGCTGTGTACGACGTGGACTGTGCGTTCGAAGTCCCGTTGAATTCGACGCTCGGGCCGCCCGTCGCCTCGAATTTGACATCGAAGGCCTGGCTGGTGGATCCGTCGTCGTTGACGACCGTAAAGAGGTCGGTATACGACACGGTCGCGTTCGGCGGAAGCTCGCTTCCGTCGGGGCCGACGACGATTGTCACGTCGTTTTGCATGAGGCTGACGTCGGTGTCACTCGGAGAAAAGTCAGACTCGTAGGTATCACCGCTATCCGGGAAGAGATTGGCTGGATCGTCGTCATCGGTACCGAGTGCGATGCTACTGTGGTCGCCCACGTGCAGGATGATATCGACGAAATCGGCCGCGATATCGGTGTTCGTAACGACGTTGACGTCGAGCGTTCGGTCCGCGCTCGCGGTACTGAACGCACCCGAGCCGAGCGCTGCTCCGCCACCCGCGACGATCGTTCCCAGTCCAACAACCACGTTGCGTCGATTCATTTTCATTGATTATGGTCTCCGTACCACGCGCCAGCACCGATCCGCGAGGGGTGCCGGTACGCGGTTCTTACACCACTCCATGACTGTCACCCACTTTGTATTGAGCAGGCAGAACTGCCGAAAGACCGTCCATACGTCGGTTCAAGGCGTCGCTGAAGCGATGGTATCGGACACCTATCCGTGCAGCGGCCCCCGAAAGCGCCGCTCGAGTCGATCCGACCCGCGACCGGATGCGTCGACTCGATCGGGGACGAGTTAATTTCGGTAGATAGTGTCAAAATATAAAACAACGCACATAATTCGCAGTACGGATTGCTGCGATGACAGCGAAGTTCGGTCGTCCCGCCGATACGTTGTCTGGGAGCATATCAAGCGTTACTTGAACACTATTGCGAGAATACTCCCACTGATACAAACATACATATTTTTACTATAGGATTCAGGTATTAACACAGAAATGGGGAAAAACAATCGGGGTCAGAAATGCAATTCGACGGGCGATCAACGGGCAGTGAGTCCGCTGGTGGGGGTCATCCTGTTGTTCGCCATCGTCGCGATCGGTGCGATGATGGTGTTCGTCACCGGCGCGTCGATGCTCGATGCGTTCGAATCGGATGCCAACGCGGAACGGGCCCAGCAGGTCATGAGCGAAACCGACCACAGGATCGCGACGGTCGCAGCGACGGGGACGCAACAGGAACTCCCCGAGATGGAGGGGTCGATCACGAACGACGGCTCGATCGAGGTCACGTGGTACAACGCCTCGACCGGGACGAGATGTCCTACAGGACCCGTTAGGGGAGACTTACGCGCTCTCGAGTTCGAACTGAACGATCGGACGATCGCCCATCAGGGCGGTGGCGTCTGGGTGAAGACTGAGAACGGCGTCACCGTCGACTCGGAACCGCAGATCGAGTACGACGGGGACTCGCTACGGCTGCAGATCCTCCAGCTCGAGGAGGGAGACTTCGAGGGCCCCGAGACGGTCGCGAGGGCGAACCACAGCAAGTCGACGAGTCTCACGAAGGACATCAACGACGCTGCCAGCAACTGTCCCGACGCCACCGACATCGAAGTCGAGATCGAAAGCTCGTACTACGAGGGGTGGAATCGGTATCTCGAGGACGCCGTCGGAGACAGCAACGTCGAATCCTACTCCGGCAACCAGACTGTCGAGATGAAGATCCAAAACGTCCGGTCTCCTACCAGCAACCCCACCGTTCTCATCGAGTCGGACGACGGACTGAAAAATACAGTCGGAACGGACGACCAGCGGGTCGAATATAGCGATCCGCTGAAGTTCCGGGCGACGCTGAACAACACCGGAGACAATACGATCACCACACCGATGAGAGTCTCGATCGATGGTGGAGCGATCGTAAAAGATGGCGATAACGCACTGCCCAATGGGCAAACCAAGTCAAATAGGAAAGCCACTGTAAAACAGAGTTCGTACGAAGACACTCTCACACCGGGACAGACGTACGAATATACGATCGAGTCGCTCGACGATTCGGGCAACGTCGAAGACTCGCTCGACAGCCCCGGTGAGTTCTATCTCGGCAAATCCGGGTCGCAGTTCAACGTGACCGACAGCGACGTCACGACGACGTCGACCGGCGACGGAAACGTCACGATCAGCGCCGAGGTGACCAACCGCGGCGTCGAGGAGGGGACCCGAGACGTGACCCTCGAGCTCGAAGAGTACAACGTCACCGCCAGTGAGGAACTCACCCTCGACTACGGTGCGAACGGGACCGTCAGCTGGACGGTCAACGAGAGTGACCTCCCGATCGGCTCGAACGCGTTCACGATCGACACGGGTGACGATACCGCGAACGGAACCGTCACCGGGAAAGCGACCGGCGGCGAGGACGCCTTCGTGGTCGTCGAGGACGAGGGGGTCGGCGACGATCAAGTCGTCGCGGACGACAAGCCGTTCAGCGTCGAAGCAAGCGTCGTGAGCACCTACAGCGGCAAGGAGACCCGAAATGTCAATCTGTCCATTCCGGGTACCGACGTCCACCGATCCGAGCTGATTACCCTCGAGGGCGGCGAAGAGAACACGATCTCGTTCTGGATCGATCCCGACAAGTACGACCTCGAGCCGGGAACAGTCTACGACTACGACATCGACGCCGACGGTACCGGCCTGAGCACTCCCGGATCGTTCTACATCGGGGAGCCCGGAACCAATTTCGAACTGTCGGACGGAAACGCGACGACCGACGACAACGTCACCATCACGGCCGATCTGAAAAACACCGGCGTCGATTCCGGTTCACAGACCGTGACCGTCGAGCTCGAGTACCTCGACGAGATGCCGGCCGAGCTCGAGGACGAGGATCCGTACGGGACGCTCTTCGATGGAGAAATTAATCGGTCGTACGGTGAATCGGACACGATCGAACTGGACCTGAACAGGAGCAGGCTCCTCGACGGTGAGTACCGAGCGACGATTCAGACGGAAGACGAGTCGACGACCACGTCGTTTACCGTTACCGCTGGTGTCGATCCCGGGCGAGCGGGGCTCGACGATCTCGATAACGCCACCGTAGATATTTCGGTGCTGAGCTCGCAGGTTTCCGGAATCAACGGCTACCCGAACGATCACGAACTGGGAACCATGACTCTCGAGGTGCTGACCAAACAGGAGGGGACGACGACGACCGAACACGTATTCGAGAACCCCTCCGGCGGGGAAAACATCAACACGTACCCCAGCTGGCAGGACAAGAGCGATCCGGTCTACAATACCACCCTCGAGATCGAGGAGGAAGCCACGCTGACCCTCGCATCGAGTTCGTACGGGCTCCCGAGCGGTACTTCAGGGTGTAACGTGCAGGAGGAAGCGGAATCGAACTACTTCAGTCCCGTCGACCAGCACAGGTGGTGTGAAGACGTCGACACTTCCTCGGACGATTATCTCGTCGATCAGATCAACGCGACGGCCGACTCACGGGAGCAGAACCTCCGCGTTCGAACGGCGAAAGACAACAGTGTACCGGGTCTCCAGGCGGGGAACGAAGAGCAGGAGAGCGTCGACGAAATTCTCGCCGACGTGTCGGACCCGGTCATCGACCGCGATAGTCTCTGGAACGACGGCGAACTCACTCTCGACGAGAACGAGTTCATTTTCCTGTTTGAGGCCACGACTCAGTGTGGAATGTACGACTCCGGCTGTGCAGAGAGCAACGACGACATCGACGCGCTGTGGGAAAGCGCACGCGACAATACCGGCTCGGGCGATCCGAACTTCAACGACCTGATCGTCTACGTCAACGTCGAGCGAGCGAACGTCGATCCCGGGACGCCGAGTATTACCATCACGCCCGGCGACGGCGACTCGACCGACGTCGACGCCGGCGAGGGTCGTGACGCGGGCGGAGCCGGCGAAATCGACGCCCGCTTCGAGGGAGACACTGACGAAGGCAGCGCTCCCGACGTCGGGACCGGTGATTCGGCCCCCACTGACGGCACGAGCGGAGCCAGCAGCAACACCGGTATCGAGATCGACACCGATCACGTCGTGATCGGCTGACGGGACCACCGCCCTCGAGTCGAACGGGATTCGCGACCGGGTACTCGTCGACGGCAGTGCTCGAGAGCGCGGAGCTCAAATACCCCATCACGGACCACCGATTTCATGCGATCGATCACTACCCTCGGCGTCGCCCTCCTCGTCGTCGGCGGACTCCTGTTCGCCGCCTCGAGCGGTGCGTTCGACTCGCTGGATGCCGATCGAGAGGTGGGGATCGAAACGGCCGACGACGAACGGGCACTCCTCTCACTCGACGTTCCGGAGCGGATCGAATTATCGGACGGGACCCTCGTTTGTGAGGGGTTCTTTTGTTATCGAGGCTACCGCCAGTACGACGTCGAGATCGTCACGATCACGGATCGAACGGCACCTCCCCCGCTGGTCGTTGGTGAGGGGGACGTGTCGCTGGAGGCGGAATCCGGTGACAATCCCTCCCTCGAGGATTGGAACGTGACGACAGTGGACGGCGGGCACGTCGTAGCGGGTCAGATCCGCTGTGATGCACCGTTCGGAGCCCAACAGCCAGCCAATACGGAACTCACGTTCGACATCGAAACCGGCGACGGCGAAATCACGATCAGTCTCGATCGACGAATCGCGATTCAGTGCGCGTAGGTATCGAATCTGGGGTCGGTCGGTGCTCCGACCCGTCGGACGTGTTGTCAAGGAATTATTACTTGCCGAGAACAGGTCCGAACGAACGAGCTACCGCCATCTGACCGGCGTCCGTCGTCGGATACCGCCGTCACCCCATCGAATTACCGTTCAGTGCTTCTTCTACAATATAGACATGATATTTGAATTCGTATTTAGACTTATACTCAGTTTATTACCACATACATTTTTATGCTATCAGGACAGTCTCATAGCGAAGGATGTGGACGGACCAATTCAGAGGGGGCGGCAAGACCAGTCGCGGAGTGAGCCCGGTCGTCGGTGTCGTGTTACTGGTGGCGATCGTCCTGATAGGTGTCACGCTAGTGTTGACGGTGGGGTCGTCAGTACTTGACGGGGTCCAGTCGGAGGCCAACCGCGAACAGGTACACATGTGTATGGACGAGTCGGATCACAGACTCGACACCGTCGCGATGACGGGCCAGGAACAGCCGATGGGGTTCGACGATCAAGTCTGTCAACCGCAGATCGACGGGCACGGAACGCTCTCGGTCACCTGGTATAACAGTTCGGACGGCGACCCGGATTGGTCCGACGACGACCGGGTCGTCTCCGAGGACCTCGGAACCTACGAGTTCGAACTCGAGGACGGAACGCTCGCCCATCAGGGGGGCGGCGTCTGGGAGCGAACCGGTTCCGGGGTCAGAGTCGATAAATCTCCGGAGATCGGCTTCGGGTCCAACGACACACTTCAGTTGAATTTCATGCGCCTCGATTCCGAGGGTGGTATCGGATCGGGCTCGAAGGCCGAACGCGATCACGAGGCTGCCACAAATACGACCGAAAGCCTACGTGGGATAACTGAAAACGCCAGTAGCGACGATTTCGCCGTCAGGATCGAAAGCGAGTACGCCGACGGGTGGGAACGACACTTCGAACGCGAGTCCGAGAACATTACTGAGTGGAACGTCAGTGTGAATCGGACGGCCGAGGACGTCGTGGTCGTGACGGTTGAGGGAATGGGAGACGTACCGGAGACGAGTCATTTCCAGATCGTCGAAGACCGCGGCCTCGTTGACAACGGCGGGACTTCCATCGACGACAATCTCGTCGGAAACGACGAGGATTTTCATATCGATGCCACACTGAAAAATCGCGGAGGGAAAGAGAGTTCCGTCACCGCCAACCTAACCATTCGCGATGAATCAGGGGCAGTCGTTGAGGAACGAACTATCGAATCGGATGGACCGAAGAGGGAACTTGCTGAAAACGAGTCGATAGAGACAGATGAGCAGAGCAACTGGGAGTGGGTAGATGGTTCAGGAAACCACAAGTTCGAACCGGACGATATCGGTCTCACACCGGGACAAAAATACAAATACGATATCGAAACCGATCCGGGCGGGGACACGCTCGATGAGCCGGGATCGTTCTACTACTTGCACGACGATTCACACTACAGCGTCGTCAACAGCACGACCAACGTGTCGGGCGGATTGATCGACATCTCCACGGTCGTACGAAATCTCGGGGACACGGACGGAAGCGCACAGAACGTCACCCTCGAGATCGCGCCGGAGGACGGAAACGAGACCGCCACGTCGACCGCGGAGGTCGAACTCAACAGCACCGAAGCCGCGAACGTTTCGTGGTCGCTCGACGAATCGAAGTGGCCCAAAGGCGACTACGAGTTCACCGTCGAGACGGACGACGACGACGCGAGCGGGACGTTCGAGGTCGAAAACGGCGGCGTCTTCGAGATCACCGAGGACCTGGGAATTCCCGAGGAAAAACAGCTCAACGGGTCCGACGGACAGGTCATCACGGAAGAGGACGACGTCACGATCAGTGCGAACGTAACCAGCACGTACGCCGCCGAACAGACCCAGAACGTCACGCTCGAGGTGCTGGACGAGGACGGAAACGCGATCGACAGCGTCGAAACGGAGGTCACGATCGGTGCCGGCGACACGGAACGAGTCGAACTGACGGCCCCATCGGTCGATGCCGGGGAGATCTACGAGTACGAGCTGCGTACTGAGGGCGATTCCCTCGACGAACTGGGGTCGTTCCTCGTCATCGACGAGCCCGCTCAGTTGTTCATCGACGAGACCACCGTCGTCGACGAGTCGGTCAAGCCGGGTGAGTCGCTGGCGGTCGAGGTCGATATTCGAAATCGGGGTGAAGACGGCGAGCAGTTCGTCTGGATCGAGGGCTTCGACGGGGACGTCGTCACTGTCCGAGAGGTAGCACTCGACGGCGGGACGTCGACGACGGCCACGCTCGAGTGGGGTAGCGTCGCGGTCCCCGATTCGGTCGATAACACCACCGTCACAGTCCAGACGAACAGCGACGAGGACACGGCGGAGATCGATGTCGAACCGCTCCTCATGGTGAACGACGTCACGGTCGACGATCCGGTCGCGCAAGGCGAGTCGGTAGCGATCGACGCCGACGTCGAGGGCGTCGCGGGCGATCCCACTCAGAACGTCGTTCTGGAGGACCCGAACGGCGACCGGGTCGCTTCACAGGAGGTCACCGTATCGGACGGTGAGACCGAGACCGTCGAACTCGAGTACGAGACGGACGGGAACGCGATCACGGACCGCGTCACCGTCCGGACCGACGACGACGAGACGGAGGAAGTCGTCGTGGTCGAACGGGATGGGCCCGACTGTAGTGCGGTTCGCTACGCGGGGAGCGGAACCAGCGACGATCCGTACGAGGTCAGCACCGTCGACCAGCTCCAGTGCATCGATGACGACCTCGATGCGAATTACGAGCTCGTCGATGACATCGACGCCCAGGGGACCGAATACTGGAACGACGGTGCCGGCTTCGAACCGATTGGCGATCAGGAGAGAGGGGAACGGGAATTCTCGGGTAACTTCGACGGCAACGGGAACGCGATCGAAGGGCTTCACATCGACCGCCCGGACGAGGACTTCGTCGGGCTGTTTGCCATCAACTCGTATTTCCACGAAACGTGGAGAGGTATCGGCGAAGGATCGAAAATTCACAACCTGCGACTCGAGAACGTTTCGGTCCACGGACGACAGGTCACCGGCGGGCTGGTCGGTGCAGCCGGCGGCACGATCGAGAACGTCCGTGTGAGCGGCGACGTCACGGCCGAACATCAGGAAGTCGGTGGAATCGTCGGTTCCTCACACAACGCCGATCTGGACAACCGGCTGGTCTCGGAAGCGACGGTCAGCGGCGGAATCCCGGCCAGAGCAACCCACGGGGTGAGCCATCCCTGGGGTGCCAAGAACATGGGCATCGGCGGCATCGTCGGATCGACCGGGTATAATACCAAAGTATCGACTGTGTACTCGCAGGCCGACGTTGAGGGGCCGTTCGCCGTCGGCGGCATCGTCGGCTGGACCTCCGACTATGCCAGCGAAAACAAGCAGATGTACTGGGCCGAAGGAGATATCGAGTTGACGATGACCCAGCCGGAGATCGAATACTACCTGGGTCGGATGGACAGAACCTCTCACACCGATCGGAACACGGGTGGTGCGATCTTCGGTCGCGGTGACGACACCAACGACGAATTCGCCGATAGCGTCTACTACAACAGGTACCATCACTCGTCCCCGTTCGGCGAACACGTCATCGGGGACGAAATCCACGTCAACGAACGGACCACCGACGAAATGCAAGGGCTCGAGGTCACGGAGAGCGGCAACCTCGGCGAACTGGACTACGAGGAGGATGGCGGTCCCTGGGTTGCGATTCCCGATGAGTACCCCCGATTCGCCTGGGAGCTCGCCGCCGAGGGCGCCTTCCAAGTCACCATCGACGACGTCGAGAACGTGACCGCCGGCGAAGCCGCCACGGTCGAGGTCACGGTCACGAGCCTGTACGAGAACAGGGAGGAAACGGACGTCGAACAGACGATCGCCCTCGAGGACCCCGACGGGCGGACGGTGGACACGGAAACGGTGACCCTCTCGAGCGAACTCGGGGAGACCGACGAGGAAACCATCGATCTCGTCTGGCAGACGGACTCGGAAGACAACGGGACCGCCGAGGTCAGCGTTCGGAGCGAGGATACGGAAGATTCCGCACCGATCACCATCGAGCCGGCCGAACACGGGCCCGGAGCCTCGCACGGTCCCGGCGTCGGTCCGGCCCCCGGAGACGGGAGCATCGACGACGACGGCGAACCCGACGTCGGTCCCGGCGAGGCGAGTCGTTCGGGGGGCGGCCCAGCGGGAAGCGATTCGGATATCGACATCGACGTAGACGTCGTCGAGGTTAACTGATCCGCCTCCGGCGCGCGGCGTTACGAGTATCCGACGGCGGCTCGGCCGGATCGAACTCCGGCCGCTGAAACCCATCGAACCGTTACTTCATCGGTACCGCGATCGAACGGAATATCAGCGAGTACCTGCGACCGCTCCGGCAGTCCGCTCCTACCAGTGTTCGGCAACAAGCGTTATGCATCAGTAGACCAGTCATTCGTACTGACAGGGGGATGGCGACAACCAGCGAGAGCGAGCCGACTACCGTCGAGACGCCGGGTAGCGACGACCAGTCACGGGAAGGCGAAATTTTCGACCTCTTGAGCAATCAGCGTCGCCGTTACGCGATCCACTACTGCAAGCGCGAGGACGACCCCGTGACGCTGGGCGAGCTCGCCGAACACGTCGCCGCCTGGGAACTCGACAAGGAGGTGGCGGCGATCACGTCGGCCGAGCGAAAGCGAGTGTACACGTCGCTCCAGCAGACGCATCTTCCGACGCTCGAGCGCGCGGACATGATCGAGTTCGACGATCGAACGATCGAGCTCACCGACGAGGCCGCGGAACTGGACGTCTACCTCGACGTCGTGCCGGCGGACTCGATTCCGTGGGGGACCTACTATCTGGGGCTGGCCGCAGTCGGATCGGTCGTGATGGCCGGGCTGTGGCTCGAGATCGTCCCGACCGAGGCGGTCCCGGAGCTCGGCTGGGCGACGCTGGTGTTCGCGCTGTTCGCCGTCTCGGCGGTCGTCCACGTGGTACAGAATCGACGGATGCGACTCGGCGAGATGGAGCGGCCACCGTAATCATGAACACGGTCGTCAAGCTCGGATTCGTGTTCGTCGCGCTCGGCGCCGTCGCGATGGCCGGGCCCGTCTTCGGGTTCACCACGATCGCGGCGGACAGGGGCGTATCCGCCGAAACCGCGAGCGATGCGAACGCCCTCGTGGGAATCGAGACGACGGGCGAGACGCCCGATAAAAAGAACGATGCCGTCATCGTCGAAATCACGAACAACGCGAATCAGGCGTACGATCCGCTCGAGACGGACGTGACGATCGACGACCCGAACGGTGCACTGGCGGTCAGCAGCGGGTTCGCGACGGCGCTCTCGTCGGGAGACACTACTGGACTGGAGGTGACCTGTGACGGCGGCGGTGACGGCACGGCGACGGTGACCGTAAACGCGAACGCCGTCGGATCGACGCTGGAAGTGCGAGAGGACAGCTACACCACCGCGGTCGACTACAGCTGTACGGGAAAGGGAAGCAACGCGAACTTCGAGGTGCGGAATCCGGGGCTCGGGGCCGATACCGACGAACTCGAGTTCGGCCTCGAGAACGTCGGTAGCGATCGGGCCAAGATTCACGGGATCAGCGTGGACGAAACGACGGCGGAGGCGATTGAAGTCGAAAACGACGGCAACGGAAACCCGCCACCCGTCGAGTTCGGCGGCGCGGAGACCAAAGCCGGTGTCGTCCGGATCGGCGACGGGGAGTACGACCTGCAGGGGAACGAGAAAGTCGGTGCCGGCGAGACGGTGGCGGTCGGGATCTACGGCTTCCAGACCGGTGCGGGCGACCCGGTCTCCGTCGAAGGGGAGGACGTGACGATCTCGCTGTACGGGTCGAAGGGGCGGCTCGACAAGGTAACCGTCTCGGTCCCGGTGTTCCCGTCCGGCGGCGAAGACGTCACGACCGACGGTGACGTGATCCTCGAGGCGGAGGAGACGTCCGGCGGCATCGATGCGGGCGGCGACCTGATCGCAGAGGACAGCAGCAAGATCGACGGCGCGGTCGACGTGGACGGCGAAGTCGACCTCGGCGGAAGCGTCGAGAGCGTCGACACGATCGACGCGGGCGGCGACGTAACGACCGGTCTCGAAAGCAGCGTCAAGAACGACGTCACGTCTCGCGACGGAAGTGTCACGACGGGGGAGAAAAGCACGATCAAGGGAACCGTCGACGCCGGCGAAAACGCGACCGTCGGAGCGAAAGGAGAGGTCGACGGCGACGTCATCGCCGGCGGTGACGTCGTGCTCCGAGAGGACGCGGTCGTCAAGGGCGACGTCACCGCCGACGGCTGCGTCACGCTCGAAGCCGGCGCGCAGGTCAAAGGCGAGATCAGCGAAAACTGCGGGTGACCGAGTGAGCGGGGTCGCACGACCGTGCGGTCTTCTCCGGTACCGATCTCGTCCCGCTCGAGGGGCCTCTCGTGACGTCAGTCGCAGTACGGAAACGGATTACCAGTCAGTTTCTCGGACGAAACCATCATCGAATCGCTCGGTCACCACAGGTTCGACCCCGGGCGAGCACGCGCCTAACCCGAACGCCTTTTTATCACCGACACCGGATTCCTTCCCATGTCGACCGAATCGATCAGTGACCGGCGCGAGCACATCCGCTCAGTCAGCGTGACGGCGCTGTCCGCGCTGCTGGGCGTCGGTGCGGCGCTGGCCTCCGCGGCCTGGGTCGGGGTATCCGAGGCAGCGGCCCAGAACACGCAGACGCTCGCGTTCGTCTTCGGCGCGATCTTCGTCCAGTATCTCCTCATCAACGTCTCGGGGATCTACGGCGAGGACGAGTTCGGGACGAAACACTACCTGTTCATCGCGTTCATGACCTTCGCCCTGTGGTTCGTGACGTGGGGCATCCTGCTCATGTCGGAGTACACGGGCTAACCATGGCGGACGACAGTATCGCGGTCGTAGACTTAGACCGGTGTCAACCCGACCGGTGTAGCTACGAGTGCAAGAACTACTGCCCGCCGAACCGCACGGGGAAGGAGTGCATCACGCTCCGCGGCGAGGACGCAGCGGAGGGCCAGCCCGAACAGATCCACATCTCCGAGGAGATCTGTCTGGGCGAGACCTGCGGTATCTGCGTCGAGAAGTGTCCCTTCGACGCCATCGAGATCATCAACCTCCCGCAGGAACTGCAGGACGAGCCGGTCCACCGCTACGGTGAGAACGCCTTCTCGCTGTACGGCCTCCCCGCGCCCCAGGAGGGACAGGTCACCGGCATCCTCGGCCCCAACGGGATCGGGAAGACGACCGCCGTCCGCATCCTCGCCGGCGAACTCGAGCCCAACCTCGGCCGACACGAGGAGGAGCCGGGGTGGGACGAGGTCCTCGAGGCCTACCGCGGGACCGAACTACAAGACTACATCGCGGACGTCCGCGACGGGGACATCACGATCGCCCGCAAGCCCCAGTACGTCGACCAGATCCCGAACAGCTTCGACGGGAACACCCGGCAGCTGCTCGAGCGGACCGACGAGCGCGGTGCCCTCGACGAGCTGGTCGAGCGGCTCTCGATCGGGCCCGTCATGGAGCAGTCGATCGACGACCTCTCCGGCGGGGAGCTCCAGCGGGTCGCCATCGCGGCCACGCTCGCCCGGGATACGGACTTCTACTTCCTCGACGAGGTGACGCCGTATCTGGACATCGGCCAGCGCGTGACCGCGGCGCGGTTGATCCGCGAACTCGCCGAGGAGGAGGACAAGTCGGTCCTCGTCGTCGAACACGACCTCGCGATCCTGGACCTGCTCGCGGACACGCTCCACGTCGCCTACGGTGAGCCGGGTGCCTACGGTGTCATCACCTCGCCCAAGTCCGTCCGCAACGGGATCAACGAGTACCTCTCGGGCTATCTCGACAACGAGAACATGCGGATCCGGCCGAACCCCATCGAGTTCGAGGAGCACGCGCCCCGGAGCGTGACCCGCGCCGATACGCTCGTCGAGTACCCGGACCTCACCAAGAGCTACGGCGACGGCGAGTTCAGCCTCGAGGTCGAGGGCGGCACGATCCGGGAGAACGAAGTTCTGGGCGTCGTCGGTCCCAACGGGATCGGGAAGTCGACGTTCGCCAAGCTGCTGACCGGGAACCTCGAGACCGACGAGGGAGACACGGATCTCGACCTCGACATCGCGTACAAACCACAGTACGTCACCATCGACCAGCACATGCGGGTCGACGCCTTCCTCTCGTCGATCACCGACCAGTTCGGGTCGTCCTACTGGAACACCGAGATCGCTCAGCCCCTCCAGCTGGAGCGGATCATGGAGCAGAACCTCTCCGATCTCTCCGGCGGGGAGCGCCAGCGGGTCGCCATCGCGGCCTGCCTCTCCGATTCGGCGGATCTCTACCTGCTCGACGAGCCGTCGGCCCACCTCGACGTCGAACAGCGGGTCCAGGCCGCGAAGGCCATCCGGCGCTTCGCCGAACAGCAGGACGCCACCGTGATGGTCATCGACCACGACATCTACATGATGGATCTGCTCGCAGACCGGCTGATGGTCTTCGACGGCGAACCCGCCGTCCACGGCCGCGCCGGCCAGCCACAGGAGATGCGCGACGGCATGAACGAGTTCCTCGCGAACCTCGAGGTCACGTTCCGCCGGGACGAGCGCACCTCGCGCCCGCGGATCAACAAGCCCGAGTCACAGCTGGATCGCCAGCAGAAAGACGAAGGCGAGTACTACTACGCACCGTAAGTCGGTCGACTCGACGCCGGTATTTGCTCTCCGTACGTAGCGGTCAGCCGATCAGCCGCTGACAGCTCCCACAGAGGTTCTCTTCCTTGATGTCGACCTCGCGGACCGTCGGCGAGAAGTTCATGACACAGCGGTTGTTGTCACAGTGCTCGAGCCCGTAGGTGTGGCCGATCTCGTGGACGATCTCCTTGCGGACGCGGTCCTCGAAGATGTCGGCGGCGCTCTGATTCGAGAAGCCGCCGTCGCTCGAGGTCTGGAGGCGGTAAGTCGAGACGACGCTGCCGCTGCCGTCGAGGTAGGCGAGGCCGAAGACGTAGTTTCGGCGACGGTAGAAGAGGTCCTGAGGGGTGATCGCGATGTTCTTCTCGCCGCGGCCAACTCGCTCGGCGAGCTGGATGAAGGATTCCGCGGAGTACTGGTTCCGGTCGGAGTCGTAGGCGCCGTTGGGGACCGACTGCGAGTCGTTGACCGACACGTCGCAGTCGTAGACCGATCGCAACGCGGCGGAGGCCGCCCGCTTGACCTCGGCGGAGACGTTGCCGACCGGCACGATATCGACGAGCATAGCAAGGGCTATGGCCGCGGGTGGCATAAACGTCCCGCCGTGGCCCACTCTCGCCGGAATCTCGAGTCGCTGCTCGATCACCTTCTCGAGTACGAGCGAGTGGTCGAAATCGGGATCGGCCGCCGAACCAAGCTCGCTCGAGCGCTCGCGGAGCGAGGAGTCGGCGTCACCGCGACCGATATTCACGACCGCGACGTTCCGGACACGATAGGGTTCGTCCGCGACGACGTCGTCGACCCCGAGCCGTCGATCTACGCGGACGCTGACGCGATCTATGCGCGGAACCTGCCGCCGGAACTCCACCGACCGGCGCTCGCGGTCGCTCGCGACGCCGACGCCGACTTCCTGTTTACGACCCTCGGCGGCGACCAGCCGGCGGTTCCGGTCGAGCGGACGACGATCGAGGAGGGGACGCTGTACGTCGCTCGAGCGGTCGAGTCGCCGTAACGGCCGGACCGCGGTCGACACGACGACGCTGACCGATCGGTTCGAATGAGTTATCAGATCGTGAGTCGTTTCGAGAAGCGATGGCTGTCGGAATCGACTACGTCTTCGTGGTTGCATTCGTGGTCGTCGTACTCGCGTGGCTCGCCGGCGTCGGCCACCTGCTGTCGATCCCGTTTCAACTCGCCGCCGCGCCCGGGACCGTCGTTCACGAATTCGCCCACGAGCAGGCCTGCGATCTCGTCGGCGTTCCCGTCGTCGAGGTCAAATACTTCGGGCTCGGGAATCCGGCGGGGTACGTCCGCCACGGCCAACCCGAACGGTATCGGGAGACGTTCGTGATCAGCGTCGCTCCGTTTCTCGTCAACACCGTCATTTCGTTCGTCGCCTTTCTCGGTCTCGCCGCGGTCACGACGATGGCCGCCGATGGTCGATCGTCGCCGCTCGAGCTGCTCGAGGTCCTCCGGAGCGCCTCGACCACGACGCTCGCGCTGGTAATCGGGCTCGGCTGGGTCGGCCTCGCCGTCGGCGTGAGAGCCTTCCCGAGTTTCGGCGACGCGAACACGCTGTGGACTCGTTCGCGGTCGGAGTGGCGGCGGTCCCCGATCGTCCTGGTCGGAATCCCCGTCGTCGTCGCCATTTACGTCGTCAATATTCTCTCGTGGCTGTGGGCCGACCTGCTCTATGCCGTGGGAATCGGGATCGTCGCGTTCGCCGTCGTCGGCACAGTGGGTATCTGAACGCGATCCGCTCGTCCATCGAATTCGGTCCACTTTATGCCTGCCCGTCCGTTTATCAGGGTATGAACGCAGATGCAGTCGTTCTGGACATCGACGGCGTCCTCGTCGACGTCGCCGACTCCTACCGGCGGGCGATCGTCGAGTCCGTCGAGGCGGTCTACGACCGGACGATCCGTAAAGACGACATTCAGGAGTTCAAGGACGCCGGCGGGTTCAACAACGACTGGGAGCTGACGGACGCCGCCGCGCTCTACGTGCTGGCGACCGAGGAGGGGTACGGCGAGTCCCTCGAGGCCTACACCGACGGAATCGCCGCCGCGGGCGGCGGTCTCGAGGCGGCCGAAACCGTCGTTCGCGAGGCGATCGGCGCGCGGGCGACCCAGCGCGTGACCGGCCGCTGGGATCGCGAGCGGCTCCGCGACGTCTTCCAGCAACTGTACCTCGGCGACGAACTCTATCGCGGGCTCGAGGGGGGCGATCCCGACCTCGAGCGCGAGACGAGGGGGTTCATCCACGACGAGCCGGTGTTGCTCGAGTCCGAGACGCGAGAACGGTTGCTCGCGGAGTACGACGTTGGCGTCCTGACCGGGCGACCGGAAGCCGAGGCCGAGATCGCCCTCGAGCGGGTGGGACTCGACGACGCGGTTCCGGTCGAGCGCCGCTTCACGATGGACGATTGGGAGGAAGGGAAGCCCCATCCCCGCGCGCTGACGACGCTCGCGGAGCGCTTCGACGCCGCGTCGATCATCTTCGTCGGCGACACGTTGGACGACGTTCGGACGGCAGTCAACGCGAACGAGGCCGATCCCGGTCGGGAGTACCACGGAATCGGCGTGCTGACCGGCGGATTGACGGGCGAAGCGGGGCGTCGGAAATACGAGCGCGAGGGGGCGCGGGCGGTCCTCGAGTCGATCAACGAGGTACCGGAGTTCCTCGAGTCGTAGCGAATCGTGGAAACGGGCCCCAGCGATCGTTCGTCAGGGCTGCTCGCCCGGAAAGCGGACGAACGTCAGCCAGAAGTCCTCGAACGACCGGCCGAGTTCGATGAATTCGTCCGGTTCGACCGGCTTCTGAACGTACGCGTTCGCGTGGAGGTCGTACGATCGAGCGATGTCTTCTTCCGACGCCGAACTCGTCATCACGATCACCGGGATCGACCGCAGCGCCGCTGCCGACTTGAGTTCGGAGAGGACGTCGGCCCCGTCGATATCGGGCAGTCGGAAGTCGAGCAGGATCAAGTCCGGACGCGGACTGTCCGCATAGTCGCCGCGCTGGTGGGCGAAATCGAGCGCGTCCGCGCCGTCGCTGACGGTGTGGATTTCACAGGCGATGTTCGCGTCGTCGAACGATTCGGAGAACAGACGCACGTCACCGGGATTGGGTTCGATCAGCAAGATCGTGATGGCGTCCTCGATCGGTGGCGACATACTACTCGTTGGATCGGTTCCTAAAAGAGACGTGCGGTTATCGGAGAAGAGAGTGTTCGTTTGAACACTGTCGTTCGGGAGTGACGGTGGCGTGCTCCGACGGGTCGGCGACTCCCGGAACGGCTGAACCGGTCCGCGGTGCTCATCGGTCGGTCGGGTCGTCCAACCGGCGGCACGAGTCGAACCGCTCGTCGGTGAGGTAGACGGTTCCGTCGCGAACTGTCACGGCGATCGACTCGAGTGCGTCCCCGCGGCACGGCCCTGCCGTACAGACGCCGTCACCGCACTCGAAGCGCGCGCCGTGCTCGTGACACACCAGTCGGTCGTCGCGGACGATCGCACCGGAGCCGGGGTCGAGTCGGACCTCCGGCTTGTGGGGGCACGAGTTCCGCCACGCGAACACGTCCGTTCCCTCTCGTCGGAGGATCAGTTCCGTCCCGCGGCGATCGCGGCGGGCCTCACACCGGAGCGTGCCGTTCGTCGGAACGTCAGCTAGCGGCGCGATGTAGCGGGGGTCCCCGTCCGAGGGTGCGTCTCCATCGTCGGCGCTTCCGTCGGTCTCGTCGCCGCTCGAGTCCCCCTCCCGTCCGCCACCGATGCTGAATCGGAACGTCGCGTCGTCGGTCGAGACGTCCCCCTCGTCGTCGTAGATGCGAACGGCCGCCGATTCGTCCGCTCCTTCGAGCGTTACTCGGACGGGATCAGTCATACCCGCTTCTTTTCGGCCAACCTAAAAATACGTTCCGGACCGAGTTCGTTCGAACGGGATCGGAGGGTCGACGCTCGGGTTTCGAGAGCGCGCGGTATCCCTTTAGGGGAGCCGATCGAAGGACGAGTATGGACGATCACGACGTCACCGTCGACGTGGAGGTCGAAGTCGAAGTGGACTCGAACGAACTCGAGATCGAGGTCGGAGACGAACGCGAGTTCGAGGGCGAACTCGAGGCCGGCGGCCTGACCATCGAAGTCGAAGCGGAGGTCGAGGTCGAGGGTGAGAGCGAGAGCGAGAATAGTACAGACGGGGGCGGCGGCGAGGAGGGCGAAGAAGCCGAAGAGACCGAGGAGGACTGATCGGGCGCGACTCCCGGCGCACGAATCGAACGCGCTCACGGTTTTCGCGGATGTCGAAAAACGCTATGCACTGGCTCCGGTAGGTGCCCGTATGACCTGGACGGTAATGCCGACGTACGACGACTACGAGACGGCCCGCGCGGAGTTCGCGTGGGATCTCCCCGACGAGTACAATCCCGCCGTCGACTTCCTCCGGAAACACGACGACGCGAGTCGAACGGCGCTTCGATACGAGGATCCCGAGTCCGGTCTCGAGACCTACTCCTTCGACGATCTCGACGAACGGTCCGATCGCCTCGCCGCCGCGCTCGCGGACCTCGGAATCGAGGCGGGAGACCGCGTCGGCGTCGTGGTCCCGCAGAAACCACAGAACCCGCTTACACACCTCGCGAACTGGAAGCTGGGCGCGGTCTCCGTGCCGCTTACCGTCCTCTTCGGTCGCGACGCCCTCCGGTACCGCCTCGCGGACAGCGAGGCGAAGGCGGTCGTCGTCGACCCGAGCGTTCGCGAGACCGTCGACGAGATCCGCGACGACTGTCCGGCGCTCGAGCACGTGATCGAACTCGGCGACGGCGATTCAGTCGCGGGCGATGCACACGCCTTCGACGATCTCCTCGCGACCCACGAGCCGGGGATCGAAGTCTACGACGCCACGCCGGCGACGCCGACGGCGATCATGTACACGAGCGGGTCGACGGGACCGCCGAAGGGGGTCCGACACAGCCACGCGCTCTGGCTCGGGCGGGCGGCCGCGGCGTACAACTACTTCGATCAGGGGCTCGCGGCGGGCGAAGCCACCGTGTGGACGCCGGCGGACTGGGCGTGGGGCGCGGCGCTCGGCGGGACCCTCTTCGCCGCGTGGCACCACGGCTGTACCGTCGTCGGCTGGCCTCGCGACGGGTTCGACCCCGAAGCGATCTACGAGCTGCTCGAGCGTCACGACGTGACCGGGGCCTTCATGCCCCCGACCGCCCTCCGGATGCTGATGGGTCTCGACGATCCCGAGGGCCGGTTCGACCTCTCGCTCGAGACGTTCGCCTCGGCCGGCGAACCGCTCACCTCGGAGGTCGTCGACTGGGTCGAGTCGACGTTCGACGACGTCGCGATCAACGAGTTCTACGGCCAGACGGAGCTCAACCTCGTCGTCGGAAACTCGTCGAGGTGGTTCGACACGCAGCCGGGCAGCATGGGCAAGCCCCTCCCCGGCTACGAGATCGCCGTCCTCGACCCCGACACGCACGAGCGACTCGAGCGCGGCGAGGTCGGCGAACTCGCTGTTCGGCCGGGCGATCGCCGCGTCTTCTTCGACGAGTACCACGGCCTGCCGGAGAAGACGGCGAGCAAGCGGACCGAAGACGGATGGTTCCTGACCGACGACCTCGTCGAGCGCGACGACGACGGTTACGTCTGGTTCGTCTCTCGAGCCGACGACGTCATCCTCACCAGCGGCTACCGCGTCGGCCCGATGGAGGTCGAGGACGTGATCCTCGTCCACGAGGCCGTCGAGCAGGTCGGCGTCGTCGGGGTTCCGGATGACACCCGCGGCGAGGCGATCAAGGCGTTCGTCAAACCCGCCGTCGACGACTACGACCCCGACACGCTTCGCACGGAGATTCGCGACCTGGTTCGGGACCGACTGGCGGAGTACGAGTACCCGCACCAACTCGAGTTCGTCGAGACGGTGCCGACGACGACGACGGGCAAGATTCGCCGTCGCTCCCTGCGAGAGCGCGAGGGAATCGCCGAGGAGTGAGCGCGCCCGGCTCGATCCGTCTCGCACCGCCGTCGAGAACGTCAACAGACCGTCAGAACGACGATACGCGGACGCGGTTTTATTGTCTCCCCATCCGAACGCCCCGCTATGCACCGCGTGTTGATACCCGTCGATACCAACGAAGATCGTGCGCTGGCACAGGTCGACTACGTGACATCGCTTCCGAACGCCGAGGAAGCGGTCGAGGCCTACATCCTGTTCGTCTTCACCGAGAACAGCGACGACCTGCCCCAGGAGTTCGAGAAATTCAAATCGGCCTCGCGGATCGGCTCCGTCCGCCGCGCACAGGAGGCCCTCGAGGAAGCCGGCGTCGAGGTGACGATCCTCGAGGACAGCGGCGACACCGAAGACGACATTCTCTCGGAAGCGGACGCCTACGACGTCGACTCGATCGTTCTCGGCGGCCGGAAGCGCTCGCCCGTGGGGAAAGCGATCTTCGGAAGCGTCGCCCAGGGGATCATTCTCAGCTCCGACCGACCGGTGGTCGTCACCGGAAGCGGCGAGGAGTAGGTCGACTGCCGGCGGACGAGCGGTCAGTTTTCCGACCCCCGACTCGGGGACCGCAGGGACGTCTGCTGGAGCCGTCCATGTTCCCGCCGGCAGCCATCTTATCCGGATCGCTACCGAGTGTCCGGTATGGAGATTCGGGAGCCGAAAGCGGACGAGGCGGCGCGGATTCGGGAGGTCGTCGACAGCTCGATGACGACCTCGTTCAGGCTCAGTCCGGGACAGATCGACGGGATCACCGACGACCAGTTCGGGGACGACTCCGTCGACGAGAAGAGAGACGACGAGGACACCCTGCTTCACGTCGCCGAGAGCGGCGAGGACATCGAGGGCGCGACCATCACGGGATTCGTCGAAGGGCGACTCGAGGACGGACGGGGCGAGGTGAACTGGCTGTTCGTCGACCCGGAACACCGAGGGCAAGGGATCGGGACGGAGCTGTACGAGACCGCGACGGAGACGCTCCGCGATCGCGGTGCCGAACACGTCTGCGTCACCGTCCTCGAGGCCAACACCGAGGGCCACCAGTTCGTCGAACGGTTCGGCCTCGAGCACGACGGCGACCGTCGCATCGAGGTCGCCGGCGAGTCGCTCGTGAAATACGTTTACACGGATTCTGACGTCGACGTGGATCTCCCCGCGGAGTCCAACGCGGACTCGGCGGACGACGAGGACGCGGACTCGGCGGAGTTCCCCGAAACCGAGACGACGGACGGCCAGCTGACGGCGACGAGCGACGACGGGAAGACGGTGTACGTCGCCCGCGAGGAAGAAGAATCCGGCACCGCAGCGTCGTTTTTCGTCACCTACGAGGACGAGGACCGCGCGGAGCAGTACGGCTTCTACTGCGCGAACTGCGGCTCCCTCGACGTCTCGATGGCGGAGATGGACCGTCTCGAGTGCAGTGACTGCGGCAACGCACACGCGGAGCGATCCGAGGAGTCGTACGACGACTCGCACCTGTAGTCGCCGCGAAAGCCGCCGAATCGTCCCGGTAGCCTCGAGTCGGTCCCTCGAGACCGAAGCCGACCCCGCGTTATTTCGCGAAGATGCTGTCGGCCGTCGCCGCACCGACGACGCTGAAGACCGACCCCACGGTCACGGCTTTGAACGAGGTCACGGCGCGCTCACAGGAAGTCGCGACGCGCTCGAAGAAGGGGCCGGAGGACCCGAACAGAGCTTCGGGGCCACAATCGGCCACGGCGTCCGGGAGGAACGTTCCGGGGGCACCGAAGAGGAGGGCGAGCACGGACACCGAGCCGAACGTGACGACCATCAGCGAAATGAAACGGAGCGGAACGCCAGCCACCTCCTGTTCGTCGTCGAGGTCGCGGGTCGTGTCCGCCTTGTACAGCGCCGCGTAGCCGATCGAGAAGACGATCGCGACGATCACGAGCGCCTGCGAGATGTGCATGTTCCCTGCGAGCACCCAGACCTCCTCCGTAACCACGAACGGACCCGCGAGCAGGAACCCGCCGACGGTCTGCTGGGCCGAGTCCGCGAGCCGAAAGTCGCGCGGACGGCGCGGGCGTCGGAGTTTCATACCGGAGGATTGCGGTGAAACGGTAAAACGCTCCCGTTCGACGAATTCCGTTAGACGAACAGCAAGAGGAGAGCGTAGCCGGCCGTTCCGGCGGCGAACGCCCAGAACCGGCTCTCCCGATCCGCGGGCAGTTCCTCCTTGATCACGTTCAGAACGATCCCGCCGGCCAGGAAGGGCACGAACACGGCGAGGAGGAGTTCGGCGTCCTCGAGGACGTATCCGCCGGCGAATCCGGCGATCACCGCCGCGGACAGCAGCCAGCGAGCGCGGCGGTGATACGCCGAGCCGTGGTGTGCCCGAAGACTGTCGTCCGTGACGAGAAGGTGCAACGCCATCGTGACGAAAAAGGGGAGCACGCTACCGAGTTCGCGGTCCCACAGGAGGTAGCCGATTATCGCGTTGTAGGCCGCGAACGATCCGACGTGGATCCAGAAGACGCCGCTGCCGGCTGCGTCGTCGTTTCGCCTCGACCGGCCGTTGGTCCGGCGAACGAGTTGTTCGAGGCCGTAGTAGACGACGAATCCGAAGAGCGCGATCAGATAGCCGTGGTGTTCGGCGGCGATCGTCGCCGTCCCGTAGCCCTCGAGCGTCGCGGCGGCCGCCCCGATCTCGGGGAGGAGGTGGACGAACACGTACGCGACCGAGACGCCGCCGGCGGCGGACAGCCACCCGCTACGGGGAATCCGGCCGCCGACTCCGAGGCGGTCGGCGAAGAGGTGAACGAGCGCGAGGGCGACCGCGAGCGCGGGAGTGAGTGCGGCTTCGAGAGCGACCGAGCCGAGAGAGACCATCGCTCTATGACGTATACCGGCGACGGAAATGTAGGTTCGTGACCGGTCCGTTCAGTCGTCGGCGCTGTGGGGTCGCTCGCCACCGGTCGACATCGCGTCGCCGATCGTCCCCGCCGTCCGCCGAACCAGCCGACCGAACGCGCGGCGGCTGACGAATAACACTATCCCGAGCATGTCGATCCCGCCCCCGAGCGGGACGAGGAACGCCCAGAACGTCGCAAGCAGCCGCCCACGCGAGCAGGAACGCCGACCCGAGAACGGCGAGTCCGGTCAGAATTACGGTCCAGAACGTGGACAGCGTGCGGACGACGGCCGGTGCCTGAGACTCGAGCCCACCGACTGCCGCGAGCCAAGGGAGGAGGCCGGTGGCCCCCACGACGGCGACTCTGGGGAGTGTCAGTGCGACCGTGGCCGATATCGAGCCGGGCGCTCGTCGTCTCATGGAATCGTCCAGGAACGCATACCCATCGACCTCCCGGACGTGAGACGATGCTGCCTGCTACTGCTGCGGAGCGCGCTCTTCGTAGGGCTGAACGACCACGAATCCCTCCGAGCCCGTGAATTCGAGCTGGTAGGTTTCCTCGGAAGACTGGCCGATCATGTTCGAGAAGGCGCGATCCACGTGGCTTCCGGGCGTCGTCCCGCTCCAGGCGACGGTCGCACCGGGATCGGTCCTGACCGGCGGCCGCAAGACCAGCGGCTCGCCGTGGGTCGTGATCGCGACGCTGCCGGGGCCCTCGAGGAAGACGTTCGTCATGCCGCCGGCCGAGAAGCCCGCGATGCTCTCGACGGTTCGAATCTCGTAGTCGACTGACGACTCGAAGGCGAGTACGTCGGTGCCGTTGACCGAAATCGACTGGTCCGCGTCGAGATCGAGGATCTGGATCTTCTTCTCCTGATCGGCGAGATAGAGGTGGCCGCTCCCGGTCGCCTCCATCACGGGCGTCCCTTCTCCCGTCGCTTTCTCCTTGAGGAATCCCGTGATCCCGCCCTCGGCGGAGGACTTCCCCTCGAACGAGATGTCTCCGTCGTAGGCGATCATCGATCCGGCCTTCGCGATCACGGACCCGTCGAGGGCGACGTCCAGCAGTTTGCCGTTCTCGAGTTGAAACGTGTCACCGCCCGCCTCGGGTTCGTTCGTGCTGACGAATTCGTCGACGTTCATGGTGTATCGAGCCGGAATTCGGCTCACCGACCTCGTTTGTCGCGATCGGTCAAATAGGTACTCGTGTATCAGCTTCGGGACAGCCCGGTCCGACCGATCAGGCCTCGTCTCGGATGAAGTCGGCCGCCTTCTCCGCGATCATCGTCGTCGGCGCGTCCGTGTTGCCGCTCGTGATCGTCGGCATCACCGAGGCGTCGATCACGCGAAGCCCCTCGAGTCCCCGGACTCGCAGCCGATCGTCGACGACGGCCATCTCGTCGTCGCCCATCTTGCAGGTGCCGACGGGGTGGTACAGCGTCTCGGCGTACTCGCGGATGTACTCGATCAGTTCGTCGTCGCTCCGGACGTCCGACCCCGGCAGTATCTCCTCGCCGCGGTACTCGTCGAACGGCTCGGACCGCAGGATCTCGCGGACCAGTTTGACGCCCTCGAGCAGCACCTCGAGGTCCTCGCCCTCGGTCAGATACTGGGGATCGATGGCCGGGTCGTCGAAGGGGTCCGCGGAGGCGAGCGTGATCCGACCGCGGCTCTCGGGCCGCAGTCGGAGCGCGTTGAGCGAGAACCCGTGCCCGTCGGGGTTCTCGAGTCCGTGTTCGACGAAGTGCGACGGGGCGAAGTGGAACTGAATGTCTGGTGTGTCGGCGTCCTCGGAGACGGTCGCGAACCCGCCGGCCTCGCCGACGTTCGACGTCAGCGGCCCCTTCTTCAGCAGCAGGAATTTGAGGAGGTTCCAGATCGATTCTGCGTCGGCGAGGGTGATCGATTTCTCGCACTCGTAGCCGACGCCGGCCTGCAGGTGGTCCTGCAGGTTTCGGCCGACGCCGGGGAGGTCCTCGACGACGTCGATGTCGTGTTCGGCGAGGTGGTCGGCCGGGCCGACGCCGGAGAGGAGGAGCAACTGCGGGGAGTTGATCGCGCCGGCCGAGAGGACGACGTCCTCGGCCGCGTCGACGGTCGCGGGACTGCCGTCGGCATCGTCGCGCGCGTACTCGACGCCGACGGCCTCCCGTCCGTCGAACCGGACCCGCGTCACCCGCGCCCCCGTCACCGCAGTCAGATTCGGGCGGTCCAGCACCGGCTTCAGGTACGCGTCGGCGGCACTGTGTCGACGGCCGTCCTCCTGTGTCACCTGATAGAGTCCGACGCCCGCCTGATCGCCGACGTTGAAATCACCGTTGTGTGGCAGCCCTGTTGCCTGCCCGGCCTCGACGAACGCCTCGCTGAGCCCGTTCGGTGACCGGGGATCGGCCACGTTCCGCGGCCCGCCCGTTCCGTGGTACTCCGAGGCGCCGCGTTCGTTGTGCTCGGCTCGCTTGAAATACGGCAGCACGTCCTCGTACCCCCATCCCTCGTTGCCCAGCTCCGCCCAATGGTCGTAGTCCTCGGCCTGTCCCCGAACGTAGATCATCGCGTTGATCGAACTCGAGCCGCCGAGAGTCTTCCCGCGGGGCCAATAGAGCTCCCGGTCGCGGAGTTCCGACTGCGGTTCGGTGTGATAGTTCCAGTCGACTGCCGATTGGAACAGCTCCGAGAACGCCGCCGGAATCCCGATTTCGCGCTGCTCGTCGGGCTCTCCGGCCTCGAGCAACAGCACCTCGGTGTCGGCGTCGGCAGAGAGTCGGTTCGCGAGCACACAGCCCGCCGGCCCCGCGCCGACGATGACGTAGTCGTACCACCGCCCAGCCCCTGTCATGATATACCATATCGTTCGTGGGAACCATCATAAACGTTTCAACGAATGTCGCGGCGGCTGTCGTGAGCGGACGTCGCCACGGTCTCGAGAAGAGGGGGCCCTACACCTCGGTTTTCAGACCGATCGAGGGGGAGTCCGGACGGAGACCACGCGAACGCAGCGAGTCCGTCCGTTCCTGACTGAAGCCGACGGACACCGAAATGTATTTCTCGTCACCTCTCAGTTGCGAATATAATGACCGTCTTTCCCCACGGCAACACACCTCGTACCGTGGTGATACCGGTCGGCGATCCGTCGCCGGCGGCGTGTGAGGAAGTCGCCAAAGCGCTCCGCGAGACGTTCGAATTTCCGGTTCCGATTCGGGATTCGATCGGAGCGCCTCCCCGAACCGATTCGAACGCCCACGTCGGGCGGGGGTTCCTCGAGTACCTCCGAGGCGAAACGCCGGACGCGGACCTGGCCGTCGGCGTCACCGACGAGCGGATCAAAATGAGCCGCGACCAGACCGCGCTGTTCGGCGTCGCGGGCGAGTTCGATAGGGTCGGTGTCGTCTCGACGGCTCGACTGCTCGAGGGCCGCGAACCGACCGCTCTCGAGCGCGAGCGGCTGGCCAAAGAGGCTCGCTCCGTCGTCGGCACGATGCTCGGACTGCGGACGTACCTGCATACGCGCCGCGAGGATCGGCCGTGTGTCGTCGCACCCGGAGAGACCCGCCGTCAGCTGGATTCAGCACCGACGACCTACTGCGAGGACTGCCGGAACGCGCTCACGGACGACGCGACGTATCCGAAGCCGCCGGCCCCCGGCGACTGGACCGTCCGAACGCGTGCCGAGTCCGACGCGAGCGGTCCCGAAGCGGACGGCGATCGCCGGACGTGGGTGGACTATCTCCTGGCACCGATCGGGTTCGCCGTCATCGCGGTGATCGAGTTCGTCGCACTGTCGGGGCCCGTCGTCGATCGCCTCCCGCGTCCCGGTACCGGGTCCGCTCGAGATCTCCCGGAATCAGCACACGAGATCTATCGGGCCGTCACGTTCTGGGCGAACGCCGTTCTCTATCTCGGCTCCGCGTTCTGCTGGTTGTTCGTCACCGTGTCCGTCCACGACCGGATTTTCGGCCCGGATCTCTCCGACGGCGTCGCTATCGGGCTCCTGTTACTGAGCGTCGCGCTCGGGGTGTTCACGGCCTGGTTCGTGAAAGGGATCGTCGGCGGTCTCCGATTCGTCGCCGCCGAGGAGTGGTCGTAGGTCAGGCACCAAGCAGGTACTGCGCGATCCCGGTCAGCCAGAGGAACGCCGCGAGGCCGACGACGCCCTCGAGCACGCCAAGCGAGACGCTCTCGAGCAGAACCCGCCGCCGCTCGGCGAGCAGCGTCTCCGGCGATTTATCGGAGACCACACCGCCGCCGTCTTCCTGTGCCGTCACGAGCACGCGCTTCTCGTCGCTCGCGGCCCGGGCGTCGTCCGGCACCGCGCGACCGTAGACGAACACCTCGTCGCCGGGCGCGAGGTACTCGTAGGCGAACCGTCGATCGCGTTCCAGCCCCTGCGAGGGCACCCCCTTCATTTCGGCGAACGCGGCGAGATCGTCGGCGATGGGCTCGTGACTGGCGATCTCCGTCGACCACTGGCGATCCGCCGAGAGGTCCAGCCGAAGTTCGGACGCGTCGACGCGGACGCGTGCCTCGTCGCCGGTCTCGAGGAGGAACGAGGGGCCGACCCGCTCGTCGACGTGGGCCGTCTCGAGTTTGTTCGTGTCGTCGACGGTCACGTCGTAAAACAGGGCCCGCTCGCGGCCGCCGAACGGGACCTGCTCCGGCTGCCCGTCGGGTCGACCGGTCCCCACGAGCGCGGTCTTCCCGAACGCGACCGACTCGAGCGCCGAACGGGGCCGGTCGACGATCGCGGCCCGTTCCTCGTACCGTTCGAACCCGGAGAGAACGGTCTCGATTCCGACCACGACGAGCAAGCCCGAACCGAGCACCAGCCCCGCGTAGAGAAGGATCGCGAGCATTACGTCTCGGTCGTCGCCCCGCCGTCGAGGCGGTCACCGACGTCGACGCCCTCGTGGGCGCCGCGAGACGCGACGAACGGCTGCCGGCGGGTGAACCCGCGACGGGCGGCGAACACCGACTCCGGAAACGTGTTCAACAGGACGTTGTACGCGGCGACGGCCTCGTTGTACCGCTCGCGGCGGTCCTCGATCCGCTGCTCGAGGCGCTGGATCGAGTCCGAAAGCTCCTCGAACCGATCGTTCGACGCCAGCTCCGGGTATTCGTCCGACAGCGCGTACACTTCCCGTGCCGTTTCCCGAAGCGAGACCGCGACCGATGCGGCCTCTTCCGGCGATTGCGCGTCGATCGCCCCCTCGCGGGCCTCGATGAGACCCTCGAGCAGATCCCGTTCGTGGGAGACGTGCTCGTTCGTCAGATCGATCAGTTGCTCGAGTTCCGATCGTCGCCGTTCCAGCAGGACTTCGATGTCGGCCCAGGTCTTCTCGCAGCGCTCGTGGGCCTCCGCGAGCCGCGCCTGCGCGTGTGAGAGATACCTGACGACGCTGTACCCGACGACGAGGGCCCCGAACCCCGCGATCACCACCCCGAAGAGATTTATCTTTTCCCACAGTTCTCGTCCAATTAATTATATGTTCTGTTACGCTTCGCTACCGCAACGATCGATCGACTGCCGACGGAGCGGCGGCGCTGCAGGGACGATTGCGGTCACCGACACGGTTCCTCCTCGTCTCGAGACGGTCACACCGAGCCGATTTCGCGTGTCCTCGAGGGAGAGGGACGAGCCGGGCTTTAGTACCGGGATCGACCGAGTGCGCCTCCGGACTTCAACGACCTGAACGTGTAACGCGACACGGGAACTGCGGCCGCGGCGAAGGTGCGGGAGATGGTCCGTCGGAGAACGTGGCTGGTCGTCCTCGTCGCGCTCGGCCTCGTCACCGCGAGCGTCGCCTACGGCGTCGTCGCACTCGACCGGCCGCAGGTCGAATCGGTCGACAACGAGTGGGGGACCGTTACGAGCGAGCGGACCGAAGTCGAAACCCGAATCGGCGTCGACGATCCGCGGCTGTTGCGCCTCGGAGACGCGGCGGCGGACGTCTCGTATACGGTCTCGCTGAACGATCTCGAGATCGCTTCGGAACGCAAACGACGGATCGACGCCGCCGGCGACGACGCGAACGTCACCGTCTCGACGTGGCTCGACAACGACGACATTCCGGCGTGGTGGGCCTCCCACGTCAGGCGGAACGAGACGACGACGGTGCGGGTCGAACCGGACGTCGTCGTCGAATACGCGGGCCTCCGACTCCCGGCGGAAGAGTGGACCCGAACTCGCACCGTCCGGACGGACCTGCTCGAGCCCCTCCGACTCACGGAGCGCCGCGAGGTCCGGGCCGGTGGCCAGCTACTGTTCGTGGTCAACGAGACGGACGCCCAGTGGGGGACGGCCACGACCAACCGAACGCCGATCGACGCGTCGGCGACGGTCACGAACCCGACGCCGATCCCGATCCCGATCACGGAGGTCAGATACGCGGTCCGGCTGAACGGCGTCCCCGTCGGGCAGGGCGTCGCCGGCGAGCAGACCCTCCTCCCGCCGAACAGCACGCGGACGCTCGCGGCCACCGCCGCGATCGACACCGACGAACTAGACGAGTGGTGGGTCACCCACCTCCGGAACGACGAGACCTCGACCCTGACCGTCGATTTCACCGCGACCCTCGAGTACGCCGGCTTCGAGCGGGAGGTCCCGCTGGATTTCCTCTCGTACAACCGGACGTTTCGGACCGATATGCTCGGCTCGGCGGACGCCGGGACGGTCGACTCGTCGGGGAACCAGGGGTCGGCCGCTGCTCGAAACAGGAGTGTCGGTATCGACGGCACGTCGCGGTCGAGTCCGCCGGATTCGGAACCCGCGCCGCCGGGTATGGTCGAACTTTTTGGAACGCCGGTCCGAACGACTCGAGTATGACCGAGTTCCGCGGGACCTGGACCGAGGACGAAACCGGCGCGTTCCTGCAGGAGACGACGGTTCCGATCCGGATCGCGACGCACAGACCCGACGGCTCCCTGTGGCTGGTGACGCTGTGGTATCGCTATCGCGACGGCGTCCTCGAGTGTGCGACGCGGGCGAACGCGGACGTGGTTCGCTTCCTCCGCGACGATCCCGAGATCGCCTTCGATATCTCGACGAATCGGATCCCCTACCGCGGAATCAGGGGGAACGGGACCGTCGAGATCGACGACGACGGCAGACCAGTCCTGCGAGACCTCGTCGAGCGCTACCTCGGCGGGACGGACTCCTCGCTCGCCGAGTGGTTGCTCGACGAGGACCGCGACGAGGTCGCGATCCGGATCGAGCCCCGGGAGAGCTACAGCTGGGACTACAGCGAGCGGATGGGGGCGGGCTCGAGCGGGAAATCCGAATAGCGGCCGCTCAAGGGGCGAGATGGTCGATCAGCGGCCGTTGAGGACGTGCTCCGCGGCGATCTCGCTTCCGAGGACGCAGGCCACGGTCCCGAGTCCCGGCCACGTCGTATCGCCCGCGAGGTAGAAGCCGTCGATACCGATATCCTGGGGAACGGCCCGCTGGTTAGTGTTCTCGAGAGTCTGCTTGTATCCGCCGACTGCCCCGCGCGGTCGACTCGCGAACCCTTCGTACGTTACCGGCGTTCCGATCTCGTACACCGCCGGATCGGTCGCGAGATCCGGATAGACGGTCCGTGCGCGCGATATCAATTGCCGCCCCGCGGCCTCCTTCTTTCGTTCGTAGGTCGCCGGCTCGAGGTTCTGCCAGGGATCGACGTCGCAGTGCGTCGAAAGCATGACGGCGCGGTAGCCCGCCGGTGCGCTCGTTCGGTCGTCGGGGTCGGAGACGGAGACGAACATGTTGTTTCCGTTCCCCAGCGGTTCGTCGTAGTCCGTCAGTATCTGGTGGTGCGTTACCTCGCGACCGTCGACCGCTGCCGCCGGGACGCCGAGAAACACGACGATCGCTCCGCCCTCGTGGGCGCGCACCATCGCGATGTGCTCGTCCAACCTGTCGCCGACGATAGTCGGAGCGATCTCTCTCGTGAGAGTAATCGGGACCGCGCTGACGACCTGTTCCGCGGAGAACTGATCCGTCGCCGTCCCGAGCGAGAAGTTTCCGCGGGCACCGGTCACGTCGGTTACCGTCTGTCCCGTCGCGATCGTCCCCCCGATATCGACGTACTGCTCCGCAAACGACGTCCAGAAGCCGTACATTCCACCCGTCGCCCGTCCGAGTCCCGTTCGTCGGATCGTGATACCGAGGATCGAGTTGAGTAACGGCGCGTCCTCGATCGTCGAGTGAACCGTGTCTTCGACCAGCATGGCGATCAGGTTGCGAAGCGGAGCGTCGTCGTAGACGCCGTACTTCTCCAGTGCGTCCGCCACGGTCCACCGGAGATACCGTACCAGCGGGAGTCCGGCCACGCCGACCGCCCTCGCGTTTCTGATGAGATCGCCGAGCGACTGAATCGGGAGTTTCACGCCGCTCCGAGTGATTCGCCAGAGGGTTTCGGACAGTTCGTCCACGAAGGCGTAAAACGCCAGATGGCAGTCGTCGTCGCCGAGCTTGGCTCGTCGTTCCGCGTCCCATTTCTCCTGATTGCGATACAGTCGAACCGTCCGGTCGGGCAGCCACGCGTCGTAGGCGTCCTGCAACTCGATGGCTGGCGGTTCGAACCCGACCTCGTCCAGTAGCTGGCCGCCGATACCCCCCGGGCTGAAATCGACCAGCGTGGTCGCACCGACATCGAACGTGAACCCGTCCTGGCGATAATACCCGGCACAGCCGCCGATCCGGTCGTGTCGTTCCAGCACGACCGTCGACAACCCCCGGGCTTGTACCCGTGCTGCAGTGCTCATTCCCGCGACACCGCCCCCGATAACGGCGACGTCGAAGCTGTGATCAGTCATGATGAAGCGACGACGAATCGCGGTACCGATCGACGACCGACCGCGTCACCGATCGTTTCGCAGGTGGTCGAGCTCGTTCCTCGCCGATTGAGACGAGCGAGAACGTCGTCGTCAGCGTTCTCTTCGTCCGTAGTGGTTGATCTATTATCTCATTTCAGGTATAAATAATGCGTGGCTGCTACCGTCGCTTGCTCGGAGGGGACGGCGGAACGATCGGAAGGCGGGTCTCGAGTCGGTTTCCGACCCGTCGCTCTCTCGAGCCATCTGGAAGCGGCCGCGGTGGTTCGAACCACCACCGGACACCCCGAACGAGAACGGACAGTCGGCTAATCTGCAATTACGCCTGTCTGTCTCGTCAACGGTGATTGAACTATATTGTACTCGCGACGCTAAATCGAACGGGCCAATGAGTACTGAAACCTCCACACGAGGTGACCGAACGACGTGCGACGAGTGTGGCCTGCCGTACTACGCCGACGAGAACGACGCCTGTCCGTATTGCGAGCACGCGTCTCCCAACGCACACCCGAGCTCGAAGTCGACGGAGCCGGAACCGAGACCGGCGGACACGAACACCACAGACGCGACATCGGACGAGTCCAAACAATCACTCATTCGACAGATTTCGGATAGAGTCCGAAAGGTACTGGGCGGCGGGTAGCGCCGTCTCAGTCGTCGGCGCTTGGCTTGACGGCCTTTTTCCCGTCGGATTCGTCCCCGCGCGGGAAGTTATCGATCGTCTCCTCGCGGAACGCTTCCTCGTCGAACTCGTACTCGCCGTCGAGGAACTCGAGCAGCGTGTGCGTGTCGCGCATGGCGTTCTTGAGGCACGTCGAGGCGCCCGGTGACGGCGTGATGTTGAAGATGACGTCGTCGCCGACGATCTTGGCCTCGCCCATGTCCAGGGACTTGTTCTTCGTGTCGACGATCTGCGGCCGGACGCCGCCGTACCCCTTCGCGCGCTCGATGTCCTCGAGTTCGACGCTCGGGACGACCTTCTGGACGTGTGGCAGGAACTGCTTCCGGCCGACGTTCGGGAGGTCGTAGAGGAGGTTCTTGAGCACGTACGGCAGCAGGATCCGATCGGAGAGGATGTTGGCGTAGCTCAGGAACGCCGCCGCGTTCAGCCCGAAGACGTCGAAGAAGTCCTTTACCGTCGAGATGCGGCCGCGCTCGAGGGCCGGAACGAGTTTCGCGGTCGGTCCGAACCGCGTGATAGACGAGTCGTGGACGTCCGCGTCCCCGTGGACCGCGGCGAAGGGCAGCTTCTTCATCTGGAGCGTGTAGACTTTGCCGTTCAGGAGGTCGTCCGCGAGGAAGAAGCTCCCCGCGATGGGGAGCAGGACCTTGTCCTGGCCGTAGCCGAGTTCCTTCGCCATCTGGAGGCTGTGCGAGCCGGCGGCGACGACGGTGGCGTCACAGTCGAAGCGGCCGGCGTCGGTCTCGATCGTGTACCCCTCGAGCGTCGGCGTGATGTCCGTCACTTCCGTGCCGGTGAAGACGTCGACCGACGCCTCGGCTTCCGCCTCCGCGACGAACGACTTCGTCGTCTCGCCGTAGTCGACGACGTAGCCGTCCGGCGTCTGCAGGGCGAGCATGTCCTTGGCGGGATCGCGACCCTCGACGACCTTGGGTTCGATCTCGCCGATCTCCTCCCGCTCGATCGGTCGGAGCTTCGGGAAGAGGTCGCCGAACCCCTCGTCCTCGTAGCGCTCCTCGAGCTCCGCGACCTCCTCGTCGCCGACGCCGAGGACCATCTTGCTGCGCTTGGCGTGCATCTCCCGGTCGGGGTCGTGGTTCTCCAGATACCCCGCGAGGAGCTCCGCCCCCTCTTTGACCTCTTCGGCCTTCTCGAGCGTGTAGTTGGTCTCGATGTCCCCGAAGTGCAGCGTCTGGGAGTTGTTCGTGTGGTGGGAGTTGATCGCCGCGATCTCCGACTCCTTCTCGATCAGCGCGATCGAGTCGATGTCGGTGAACTTCGCGGTCGTGTACAGGAGTGACGCGCCACTGATACCGCCGCCGACGATTACTAAGTCGTATTTACCAGACATTATTGATCGTATGGGTCGGTATATCAATCGCTCGACTCCAGCCCTATAACTCATATTTTTCTGATCGAGGTCTCGACGACTGCCGAAACCCCTATCGACGACTGTAAGCCGACCGCGAGATCTCGGCTGCGAGTCAGACGATCGACCGATAGACTGGCCTCACTCGCCAGCTATCGATCGTTCACGGTTCTCTGACGCTCCGCGGTCGCGTCGTCGCTCCCGGCACTCGTCTCGAGAGCCTCGTCGTCGTTCGACCCGCTGGTATCGACATTCGACGTATCGGCGATCGATCCGCCTCGAGTGGGGAACAGGACCCGTCGAGCGACGCCGACTCGCCGTCAGTGAGATTTTTCGGCACACCCTGCGTCGAACGCCCGCGAACGGCTCGCCCGGAGCGATATCCAGTCCAGCGCCGAGCCGCGGTATCGACGGGCCTGTCGTCCAGCGACCGACGCCGATCGGACGGAGGCGACTAGCCTTTAGGTGCGGGCCGCCAGGAACACACGTGAATTCCAAGGAGGTCCACCGCCAGTGGGCAGAACGGTCCGGAGAGTACTCGCCGGAATACTACGCCTCGTACGGCTCGGACCACCGCAGCGAGTCGATCCGCAGCCGTCTCGAGCGTTTCGTCGACCGAGACGCGTCCGTCCTCGAGCTGGGCTGTAGTTCGGGCCGGCACCTCGCGTACCTCTCCGAACACGGCTTCGACGATCTGGCCGGGATCGACGTCAACGACGACGCGTTCGACGTGATGGCGGAGAGCTACCCCGAGCTCGCCGCCGCCGGCACGTTCTACCACGGGACGATCGAAGACGTCGTCGCGGCGTTCGACGACGGTCGGTTCGACGTCGTCTACTCGGTCGAGACGCTCCAGCACATCCACCCGGACAGCGAGTGGGTACTCGAGGACATCGCACGGATCACCGACGACCTCCTCGTCACGATCGAGAACGAAGGGGACGACAACCGCCAGCAGTCGGGTGCGCCCGACGTGAGCTACGTCAACGACGACTTCCCCCTCTACCACCGCGACTGGAAGCGGGTGTTTACCGAGCTGGGATTCGCCGAGATCGACGTCGAATCCGGCACTCGCGATACCGTCCGTACGTTCCGCCCTCCGAGCGAGTAATCCGCCCGCTGATCGTCTCGAGCGGTCGATTCGGTGACCAATTCACCGACCACTCTGTCGCCCTACCGGGCCGTCCGCGATCCGCAAAAACGAGCCGCAATGCTCGAACGGGTCCGACGGACGAATACTATCGAATCCGCCGGCTCACCGGGTATCATTCGTCCGAGTTCGCTGGCACCGGTTCCTCTTGCCCACCCTGCTCCGAATCGTTCTCGTCCGTTTCGTCCGATTCCCCGGCAGGTGATTCGCCGTCGGCCGCGCCGCCGACCGTCTTTTCGACTTCCTTGCTCACCGTCTCCTCGACCGTCTTGGTCACGTCCTCGCTGACGGTCTCCCCGACTTTTTCCGCCACGTTGTCGACTTCCTTGCTCACCGTATCGCTCACCGTCTCCTCGACTTCCTTGCTTACCGTGTCGCTCACCGTCTCCTCGACTTCCTTGCTTACCGTATCGCTCACCGTCTCTTCGACCTCTTTGCTCACCGTGTCACTTACCGTCTCCTCGACCTCTTTGCTTACCGTGTCGCTCACCGTCTCCTCGACTTCCTTGCTTACCGTGTCGCTCACCGTCTCCTCGACTTCCTTGCTTACCGTATCGCTCACCGTCTCTTCGACCTCTTTGCTCACCGTGTCGCTCACCGTCTCCTCGACGCCCTTGCTGACCGTCTCTTCGACTTCTTTACTTACCGTGTCACTGACCGTCTGTTCGACCCGCTCGGCCACTTCGGTCGTCATCCAGTCGGGATCGAACCGGGCCATCTTCCACACGACGTGGATGACGTAGGAGGCCAGTACGCCGAGGCCGAACGCCACCCCGACACCCGTCCCGACCGCGACGATGAGCGCGACCGCAGCGAAGATCATCACGCCGTACGCGAGGTCGACCAGGAAATCGACGCGTGTCGGGTTCATTGCGGACACCGTTCGAAAAATTCGGCACAACCGATTGCTACGTGCATTACCGAATGACAGTGCTCCAGCCGAAAAAACTCGTCTACTCGGCGCTGGGTTCGGAGACCGTACTACCGAGTCCGAACAGCCGTCCCGTCACAGTTCCGACGGACGGCACCCCGATCGGATCCCCCCTTCAGTCGACCGTCGATATCACGCCTGTACGATCGACCACCGCTGGGTATCGTCGCCGGTCCACTCGGACTGGTGGACGTTCGCTCCGTTCTCGGTCGACGTCCCCCCGACCGCCAGCACGAGCCCGCTGTTGACGTTCGTGACGGTGTGCGTACCGTCCTCGCGTTCCGCGAGCTCCCAGCGCTGGTTGTCGCCGCCGTGTCGCTCCCACTGGTGGACGTTCGCACCGACGGCGGTCGAGGCACCGTCGACGTCGAGGGCCTTGTGGCTGTGGACGGCGACGATCTCGTAGCGTCCGTCGTCGATCTCCTCGAGCCGCCAGCGCTGGTTCGCCTGCCCGAGATCGTCCCACTGCTGGACGTTTGCGCCGTTCTCAGGGGAGACGCCGTCGACGTCGAGTACCTTCCCGCTGTGAGCGTTGACCAGCGTGTACGTGTCGCGTCTGGCGACGGTATCGAAACCGAGCTCGAGCCCCATGTGGTCGGAAAGATAGTTCGGACTGCCGTCCTCGTCGGAGAACTCGAGGGGGTCCCCCTTCTCTCGCCAGAACGAGGCCCGTTTCATCCCGCTGACGTCGAGTTCGAACGTGTGGTCGGGTTTGGGCTCCTCGACCAGGACGTAATCGATCCGGTTCCCCGCGTCGCTGCTGTCGGCTTCGTTACAGTAGTACGGCCGGTCACCGTCGGGGTCGACGAGACAGCCCTCACCGAACGCGTCGTCGTTCGTTCCGGCGGCTCCGGGTTCCGGATCCCCGCCGTGGACCTCCCAGGCGTCGTACATCCCGAGTTCGTTCATCAGACCGACGAGGTGATCGTACTCGTCCCGTTCTCGAGCGATGTTGAAGTCGCCCATCACCATCGTGACGTTCTCGGGCCGCGCGGTCGATTCGATGAACGCGATTAGCTCCTCGACCTGATTCCCTCGCGCCTCGTACCGATCCGTCGGCGTGTCATCGCAGAACGGCAAGCCGCCGCCCGCGAACAGATGAGTCGAGTACAGATCGACGTTGCCGGGGCCGACGTTGATCTCGGTGTGCAACACCCCTTTCCGCGCGTAGTAGTCGGAATCGCACCACTCCGCGCCTTTTTCGTCGAACTCCATTTCGGTCGTGGAGACGATCAGACGGTCGGCCCTGTCGCCCGTCAGGAACGTCTGGAGGCCGCTTCCGGGCCCGACGTCGTTCCACTCCGCCGTCGGACCGACGCGGTCGCGGTGGGTAGCACCGCCCGCATCGAGCCCGTCTCGGACACCGTTCCGGAACCCGTCGCCGAAGACCTCACAGAGCCCCGCGATGTCGTAACCGTTCGCCGCCAGCGCCTCGCCGATTTCGAACGCGCGCTCGTCGGGCTCGGGCGCGCTCTCGACGGTTGCGCCGAGGATCGATACCTCGAGCAGCCACGCGTTCCACGCGAGGAGCCGGTGGTCGGGCTCTCCGGGCGGCGTCGCGCCGGCGGTCGACGAGCCGAGCGTCAGCCCCAGTAGGCCCGCGGTCGTGGCTCCCGCCCCACTGCGCAACAGGTCTCGTCGACTGCCGACGAACGGCGCATCCCCAGTATTGGTATCGTTTGCCATTATTAGAAACCGATACGTTCTTCGCCGAAATAATGTGTAGTCGTTTGGCCGGAAATAAACGGTTACTTTTCCGTACGGGTGGGTCGGACGCGGAGCGACGGCCCGCTAACCGGACCCCATCCTCGAGCGGACGCAACGTTTTGCGTCGTGACATCGTAGGACGCGGCGGATGGACGCCGAACGCTGGTGGCCGCCGTTCGTCGAGGTCGCGGCGCTCGTGTGGATCGTGCTGTTCGTCGTCGACGTCGCGGTCGCCTTCGACTTGCTCGTCGTCTCCGAGTCGCTCGCAGCGACGATTCGGAGCGTCCTCCGGTGGCTCCTCGTCGTTTTCCTCCTCGACGTCGCACTCCTCTATCGGTGGTCGGACCAGAGTCCCGGACGGTTCGTCCGCTCGAACTGGTTCCTCATCCTCACCGTGGTCCCGTGGTTCCGACCGTTTCGACTCCTCCGTATCGGCCGGTCGATCCGCGCACTGCGCCTCCTCACCGGGTCACGCCGAGTCGGCTCGTTCCTCAACAAGATCCGTCGGAAGTGTCACAGTCTGTGGCATCGACTACGCGAGTGAGGGCCGCGACGAGAGCGGCAGCCGCTCGTCGACCTGCCACCACGCGCCCCGCCCGTCGTCGGCGTCACCGACTGCCGCCGCGCGCTGGTAGTCGACGAACCGAACGTCGACGCTGACGGACCGGTCCGTCTCCGCACTCATCTCGGTCCAGAGTTCGTCCGCCAGTCCGTCGTGTTCGAGGCCGCTCGAGCGCCCCACGGTCACCGTCACCGAGACGTCGTCGCTGAACGCGCTCGCGTCGTTGTACTCGGTCGCGACGCCGGCGAGCTCCAGCGAACCGTACTCGGGGTCGTCGAGCACCGCCTGAACGTCGTCGTTTACCTGCTGTTCGAATACGAGGTGCTGGTACGTCCCGACGGCGGTCACCGCGACGACGACCAGAAACAACAAGACGATGACGGCGTACGCGCCCGTGCGGAGCGATACGGCGGCGTTCTCGCGGACGTTGCGGATGACCGACGAGCGGTAGCCCAGCGCGATGAGCGTGAGATACGCGGTGAGGTTGATGAACACGATGTTCATCAGGAGCAAGACGACCGCGCCCGCGATGACGATCGGTTCGCCCCAGGCCGTCCCGATGCCGGCCACGGCGGCGGCCGGGACGATGGCCGCGGCGACGGCGACGCCGGCGAGGGAGACGGGGAGATCGGTCGCGAGCGCGAGCGCACCGGCGAACCCGGCGAAGATGGCGATGACGAGCGTCAGGAGATTCGGCGTGACGAACGCGCCGACCTGACCGATGCGACCGATGTCCAGCGTCGGCGGGACGAACCCGCTCCGTCGCAGGAACACGCTCATCGCGATCGCACCGACGTACGCGACGACGAGCCCCGCCACTTGCGACGTGGCGCTGTCGACGACCATCTCGCGGTCGCTGATGACGGCACCCACGCTCGCGGAGAGCGTCGACCCCGCGAACGGCGCGATCACCATCGCACCCACGATGACGATGGCCGAGTCCAGCAGGAGGCCGCCGACGGCGACGATCGCGCTCGCGATCGCGAACGCGAGGTACGTCGCCGTGTCCGGCGTCAGGTCCTCCGCCCGCTCTCGGATCTCGGCGTGTGACGCGCCGCGCTCGCCTTTCGGCCCCTCGACGTAGCGGTCCGTCATCTCCTCGACGTCGGGGACGTTCGCCCGGTCGACGTCCGTGACGACGGTGTAGGTGTCTTCGCCGAGTCCGGCATCGTACAGCCGCTCGAGTACCGTCTCGACGGCCCCCGACGGGACCGGGACGTTCGCCAGACGTCCGTCGCGACGGCCGTCCGCGTCGACGAAGACGAACTGCACGTCCATCTCCGACAGCGTCTCCCGTACCGCGTCGCGGTCCTCGCTGGGAACGAAGACCTGAATGAGCCGCATACCGACCGGTCGGTACACACGCCTTTTGCTAACAGCCTACTACGGCCGATAACAGTGAGCATATGCGGGACACCGGGACGGGTCGCGTTCGTTCCGTCAGCGTCGGGAACGTTCGCGTGACGACCGGACAGGCCTCGGGAACGGGAGCGATCGAAGGGGCCGCGTCCGTCCGGTAGTCATGTCGATTTCGATGACTGTGTGTTTCGAACGAAGAGGCTTTACACCCATCTGGTGCGTTAGCTAGTTGCTATGGCCGGACTCCTACAGCGAACCGCGGAGGGAATCGACAGCCTGTCCCGATCGGTCTGGGACGACTCGAGTCAGCTCGAGAAGGCGATCATCGCCGTCGTCCTCATCGTTACCGGGGCGGCGATCCCCGTCGTTCCGATCGTCCTGATCGCCCGGTACATCGCCAACTGAGAGTGTGACAGTGCGGGCGGTTCCGCTCACAGAAACGTGTCCTCGGCACTCACGATACACAATCTATCCATAGTGACTGTGTGTAGCGCGTCTATAGACGGCGCTCGTTCTGTCACCGTTCGTCCAGTATCCGGATGCCGCGCTCCACGACTGCCTCGGTCACGAAGAGACTGGTCTCACGCTGGAGTGCGCGCATACGCGATGCTGCGTCGTCTCTGTCGAGGAATTCGCGGCCGTAACCGAGCGCGATGATGCCGATAGAACCGCGTACCTCGACGCCCGCGTCGGATGCTGCCTCTCGGGCGGCGAGGTCGTCGGTTAGGAGAACGACTCCCCGGTCTTCAGCGACTGCAATCGCGGCGCGTTCTCCGGCGTCGAGTTCTTCAGTTCCGACTCGACTTTCGTCGGCTTCGACGAGTTCGTACGAGAGGTCGGCCAATCCGTCCGGAACACCACTGGCGTCGACCTCTTTATAGACCGTCTCCGGAACGAAGAGCGTGTCAAACGTCGCGAACAGTTCGAGCGAATCGATTTCGGCGAGATGAATGAGCGGTCCCGCGTCCGAGACAGCCGCGAGCGTCACGCGTTCAAACCCCAATCGACGTCTTCCTCGACGAGCTCACGCTCTCGCTCCGCTCGCTCGACTTTCGTCCGACCGACACGTTCGATTGCTTCCTCGCGGTCGAGTTCGCCGTCGAAGTACCGCGTGAGAACGAGATCTTCCCACAGGCCCTCGAGACCGCGTTCGAGTGCCCGCTCGAATACTTCGGACTCCGGAAGGCCGCGGGCTTCAGCGATTTCTCGAACTCGATCGGAGATTTCGGCGGCCATACGGTATGATTGCTCGGCAACGTTCTTAAATCCGTGTCCGCCCGAACAGCGAGAATCCGACCGTGGTCTCTGTCTACTGTGGCCACTACCAGATTTCCCATAGACTCGCTCTCCCGTCAGAGATAGCGGCCTCGGCACTCATAGGGCTCGTCACGACCGGATGCCGAGTCCGGCTCGGAGCGGGTGCATCGTCATCGGCCACGTGACGCTACGGTGGTCGCTCCAAAGACGGTTTGGATTCGCCAGAAATTGACGCGATGCCTCGAGTTACGACCCGTGCTCCGTCGTCTCGTTCGCGAAGGCCGCGTTCCACTCGTCGATCAGGTTCTCGAGTCGCGCCGAGTTCCGGTGGGAGAACGTCCGCGGGGCGCGGTCGGTGGCCGTTCGCGGGTCCTCGGTGACGGGAGCCGAGGGGGGCGTCTGCGTGCGGGTCGAGGTTCGGTTCGGTGTCGATTCGGCGTCGGTCGTTGATTGCAGGCGTTGTGTGCTCATGTCGGTCGGGTAGTGGATATCGTCGAAAATCGGTACTCGTCGTCGGAAACGAACTCAGACTGCTACGTGTACGACCGACATCTCTACTCACCCTTTCCGGCTACTCCGTTATAAAAGTTCATGATAGATATCGGCTCTGTGGGATGGTGTCTGAAAACAAGGACCATGGTAGAAGTTGCCAAAGCACAGTGGATTGCCGACGGTGGCGAACCCGTCGAATTACAGCGGCTCGAGCCGGTATACAGTCGTCGAGCCCGTTACTAACCGACGAGTGCTCGGCAGTCCGCTCGTCCCCTCACCGACTGCCCCGATCCGATACCTTGAGAACCCGCGGTCGAGTCCCCACGCGTAACACGATGCCGAGCGACGAGCGAGACGGGGACGTCGATGAGCCGGACGTGAGCTTCGTGGTCCCGGCGCGAAACGAGGGCGACTACCTCCGGGGAACCCTCGGGAGCCTCGCCGCGCTGGACACCGACTACGCCGCCGAGGTGATCGTCGTCGACGGCGACTCGAGCGACGATACGCGGGCGATCGCCCGCGAGTACGGTGCGACCGTCCTCCAGGAAGGCGGCTCGAGCATCGCGGTCGCCCGGAATATGGGGGCCGATCGCGCGACCGGCGAGTGGCTCGCCTTCGTGGATGCGGACACGCGGGTGCGGGCGAACTACCTCACCGAACTGCTCGGCTTCGTCGAGGCGAACGGACTCGCGGCCGCGAGTTCGTACTGCCGGATCACCGGTCCCCACCGATCGGTGCTGATGGAACTCACGATCAACCACGTGTTCTCCCGGCTCGAGCGGCCGATTCTGCCGGGATTCAACTGTCTCGTCCACCGGCGGGCGTTCGAGGAGATCGGTGGCTTTCCCGAGGTGGCCAACGAGGACACGGCGTTCAGTCGAGCGCTCGCCCGTCGCCTGCCGACGGCGTACTGTCCGAACGTCCTGGTCGAGAGTTCGGGTCGGCGGATCGCCGACCAGGGGTTGACCGGAACGCTGTGGCACTACCTCTCCCTGGACGTCGAGCGCCTCCGTGCGGAGTACTGAGAACTACGCGGTGGGAAGTCAGTGCTGTCGCTACTCGAGGCGACGGTGAAAGAAGGCGGCCGATGCCGCGTTACGAGACGAACGTCAGCAGCTGGACCAGCACGCCCATCAGGAGGCCGAACGCGATGACCGTCTTCGGATCGATACGGATGGCGTTCGAGTCCTCGGAGTCGAAGTACCGGACGAGTCCGGCACTGGACATCAGCCCGCCAGTGTTCTGTCCTTTATCCATACCCGTATCTACGTCCCCCCGGAACTAAACCTTTCGACCGGCAGCGTCGTCGATCACGGCAACGTAATGGGAGTGGGAAACCCTTATGCGCAGCGCGCGGTAAGTAGCGCTGAACCGTATGACTGTCACACTCAAGGACTTCTACGCGGACTGGTGTGGCCCCTGCAAGACCCAGGACCCGATCCTCGAGGAGCTCGAGGACGACTGGGCGGGCCGATTCGAAGTCGAGAAAGTAAACGTCGACGAACAGCAAGATGTCGCCAACGAGTACCAGGTTCGATCGCTGCCGACTCTCATCATCGAGAACGACGACGGCATCGTCGAGCGCTTCGTCGGCGTCACCCAGCGCGACGACATCGAGGACGCCCTCGAGTCCGCCGGCGCGTAACACCGTCGCATCTTCTCCCGATTTACGCTCGACCAGCGAGAGCGGTAGCAATCCCGACTCGAATGGCCCCTCGAGCGACAGCGCCGGCGAAAACGGGATCGGTCGAAACGGGACCCGTCGCTCACCTCGAGTCGGTATCGCCTAGATCCACTTCACGCCCACGTCGTGCATGTCCTCGTTGTACTTCGCGATGTTGATGACCAGCGGCGTGACGCTCTCGACTTCGGCCGCGTTGGCCAGCGGGCCGGCCTCGAGCGCGCGCAGCCCGTCGATCTCGTTCGCGACCGACAGGACGGTGTCTCCGGCGTCGTCGTCGTCCGCGACGACGAGCGTGTCGAGATCGAGGTCGTTCTCGAGGTTCGACAGGGCGTCGGCGGCGAGGTTGTGGAAGGCACCGACGACCGGTACGTCGTCGGGGGCTCGCCCGGCGACGAGCTGGGTGACGCTGCCTGCCTCGGGCGGATGGTAGTGGAGCCCGTCCTGGTCGCCCTGCATGCCGACGGCGGGCGTGACGAGGATCGAGTCCGCGTCGAGGCTGTCGGCGACCGCTTCGACGGTGTCGCCGACGTAGTACGGCGGAACGCTCAGAATGACGATATCCGCCCGATCGGCCGCCATCTCGTTGCCGAAGCCCTTGATGTCGACCTCGTCGGTGCGGTCCGCGAGCTCGTCCTCGTAGTCCGCGACCGCGTCGCGGGCCTTCTCGGGATCCCGCGACCCGATGAGGATCTCGTGGTTCGTATCGCGTGCAAACCGCAGCGCGAGTCCCTCGCCGATATCGCCGGTGCCGCCGAGTAGTGCAATTCGCATACCCGCCTCTCCGGACGGCACCCGAATAAAAGGGCCGGAGATCGGCCGATATCGCCGGGTTCTCGGACGGCGTCGACGAACCGTCTCGGACTCTCGGATCCACCGGACATCTGACGCTCGCCGAGTAGTTCTCGAGTTCAAAGCCCGCGTTCAGGGCGCGTCGTCCTCGGTCGGGTTCATCGCCGACCCCAGACCGCTGTCGTACGCGTCGCGCTCTTCGACCTCGCGAATCCGCTGCTCGAGCCGCGTCTCCACTTCCTGCCGCCGGTCCTCGTCGACGTCAGGGTTGTTCGACAGATCACGGACGTCCTGGCGGGCGGTCCGCAACACGGCGACGGCTTCCTCGGTCTCGAGGTCGGCCGCGCGATCGAGCGCGCGCTCGACGTCCGCGAGCGTGGTCTCTGTCATAGCGGCCCTTCCGCGGGAACACGGATCAACGACCGGCCGGAAAGCGCCACGTCGGCGGCTCGAGTCCGTCGCCGGGGCTTCCGTTACCCGGCCGGTCATACGGTACCGGACGAGAGGCCGGTGGCGTCCCGGAGCCGCTGGTTCGGGGCGCTCGCCGTTCGGGGCACGTAAGTACCGCCTGCATGCTCACCGGACATCTTGATACGGCGAATCGTATTGAGGATGTGTTGAATATGGATTTCGTCGCGTCTCCGAGTCGTCACTGGCGGCGTTTCACGACCGTTACTGACCGCGTTCGGGGAGACGACGACACCGAGCCGTGGCGGCCGGCTCGGGGAGGAGGTGGTCTCCGAATATGAGTGATTTCCCGCCGCGGACGACGATCAAGCGGTGGCTGGTGACGACCAACCACAAGGACGTCGGCGTCCTCTATCTGGGGACGGCGCTGTTCTTCCTCGTCGCCGGCGGCGTCCTCGCACTGCTGTTCCGCGCCCACCTGTGGGAGGCCGGCGGCACCGGGCTGCTCGGCAACACCGAGTACAATCAGTCGGTCTCGATCCACGGCCTCCTGATGGTGTTCTGGTTCCTCTCCCCGTTCGGGTTCGGCTTCGCGAACTACTTCGTCCCCTTACAGATCGGGGCGAAGGATCTGGCGTTCCCGCGGCTGAACGCGTTGAGTTACTGGTTTTACCTGTTCTCGGGCGTTCTCGTCTTGCTCTCGTTCTTCCAGGGAGTCACGTGGGCCAACGGCTGGTACATGTACGCGCCGCTGAACGTCCCGATCTACAACCCCGGCTACACGCTGACGATGGGTGGGAACACGACCATCCTCGCACTGACCCTGTTCGTCATGTCGGTCACCCTCGGCTCGGTGAACTTCCTCACGACGATCCACCGCTGCCGTGCGGAAGGCATGGGCCTCTGGAACATGCCGCTGTTCACGTGGAGCATCCTGCTGACCGTCTGGATGATGCTGTTCGCCTTCGCGGCGCTGCTTGCGGCACTCATCCTCCTGTTGACCGACCGCCTCCTGCTGACCCAGTACTACTCCTCGACGGCGGAGGGCTCGAGCCTCCTGTGGGGTCACCTGTTCTGGTTCTTCGGGCATCCGGAGGTCTACATCGTCTTCTTCCCGTCGCTGGGGATCATGTTCGAGACGTTCCAGACCTTCTGCGGCCGACGCCTCGTCGGCCGGAAGTGGGTCATCATCGCGATGGTCCTCGTCGCGGTGCAGTCGTTCCTCGTCTGGATGCACCACATGTTCCTGACGACGATCAATCTCCCCATCAAGACGCTCTTCATGGCGACGACGATCGGCATCTCGCTGCCCTTCGACCTGATGGTCTTCTCGCTGATCTACACGATGCTCAAGGGGCGGGTGCGCTTTACCACCCCCTTCCTGTTCAACCTCGGCGCGCTCGTCCTGTTCATCATCGGCGGCATTACCGGCGTCTTCCTCGGTGCCGTCGTACTGGACTACTCGTTCCGCGGGACCTACTGGGTCGTCGCCCACTTCCACTACGTGATGGTCGCGGGCGTCACCGCACTGATCGGCGGACTCTACTACTGGTGGCCGAAGATCACCGGGAAGATGTACTCCGAGCGACTCGGGAAGCTCAGCTTCGCCGTCTACTTCGTCGGCTTCAACCTGCTGTACTTCCCGATGTTCATCGTCTGGGAGACGCCGCGTCGCGTCTTCCACTACGGGGAGGGCGCACAGCTCTACCACCAGGCGGCGACCGTCGGGGCGTACGTGCTCGCCCTCTCGGTCCTGCTCGTCTTCGTCACCCTCGCGAAGAGTTACGCCACGGGTCCCGACGCGCCCGATAACCCGTGGGCGTACTCGCGGACCGCCGAGTGGGCGACCACCTCACCGCCCCCGCTCGAGAACTGGCCGAGCCGCCCCAGCTACGCCAGCGGGAAACTCGAGTTCGTCGACGATTCGACCGCCACCGACGGCGGTGCGGCCGCACACGAGCGCGTCGGCGAAGCCGAGTCGCTCGAGGGAGACCACGAGGATCACGCGAGCATCTGGCCCCTCGGTATCGGGTTCGGCATGTTCGTCACGTTCCTCGGACTGTCGGGGATGACCCCCTACGTCGCCGAGTTCGCCACCGCGCGCGGCGCGGAGGTGTCGGGCGTCGGCTCGACCAACGTCCTCTATCCGGTGCTCTCGCTCGTCGGCGTCGGGATCCTCGGGTTCACGCTCTTCGAATACGGCCGCGAGCGGTTCAACGCGCCCCAGATGGCCATCGCCGAGCGCTGGCCGTTCGAGGGCGTCGGCACGACCAAGACCGGCGTCTGGATCTTCCTGGCCTCGGACGTCGTCGTCTTCGGGGCCGTCATCGGCGCGTACGTCTTCTTGCGACTTCATACCGGCTGGGGAGAGATCGAGCCCGTGCCGCCGTCGGAGATCATCGGTCTCGTCAACACCTACGTCCTCCTGACCTCGAGTTTCACGGTCGTCCTCGCGCTGGTGATGGCCGAACGGGAGCACAAGGGCGGGCTGCTGGCGTCGATGGGAGCCACCCTGCTACTCGGGTTCACGTTCCTCGGCGTCAAGGGCTACGAGTGGAGTCAGGAGTTCGCCCACGACATCTACTGGTTCACCGACCTCGAGTACTCGATGTACTTCGTGACGACCGGCCTTCACGCCCTCCACGTCATCCTCGGGCTGCTCATCGCCGGGTTCATGCTCTACCGCATCGCGGCCGTCGACGCCTACCTCCGGGACAGTCGACCCGTCGAGTTCTTCGGGCTCTACTGGCACTTCGTCGACATCGTCTGGGTGATCCTGTTCCCGCTGTTCTACCTCGTGTAGCGCGGTCGATGCCGTTTTTCCGCACGCGGTGAGCGAAGAGACCTCGAGGCGATCCGCCGATCGGAGGAGATCAACCGAATACAAGGAGATCCCCGTCGAACGAGGCGTATGGAACTCTCGAGCATCGTCGATCGACTCGACGAGGAGTTGCGAACCGCCGACTACGCCGACCTCGACGCCAGCGCGAACGGGCTGCAGGTCGGCCCGGAGGAGGCCGAGATCGAACGCGTCGCGGTCGCCGTCGACGGGGTCCGTGAGACGTTCGACCGCGCGATCGAGGCCGACGCCGATCTGCTCGTCGTCCACCACGGGCTCTCGTGGGGCGGCTTCGACCGCGTGACCGGCCGGACCTACGACCGGATCGCCCCGCTGATCGAGCACGACCTCGCGCTGTACGTCTCCCACCTCCCGCTGGACGGCCACCAGAAGCTGGGCAACGCCGCCGGCGTCGCCGACCTGCTCGACCTCGAAGATCGGGAGCCCTTCGGCGAACTCGGTCCCGAGTACATCGGGCAGCGCGGAACGGCGGCCGATCCATACGATCCCGAGGAGCTGCGCCAGCGCCTCGAGACGGATCTCGAGACCGGCGGCCAGCCGGTCCAGCACCTCGCGTTCGGCCCGGACGAGATCGAGGACGTCGCGATCGTCACCGGCAGCGGCATCGACTGGCTCGACGAGGCCGTCGCCGCTGATGCGGACGCGCTGGTGACCGGCGAGGGGAAGGGGAAAGCCTACCACGAGGCCCAGGAGGCCGGTATTCACGTGTTCCTCGCGGGCCACTACGCGACGGAGACGTTCGGCGTGCGGGCGCTGCAGGAGCGAGTGGAAGAGTGGGGGCTCGAGACGACGTTCCTCGATGTGCCGACCGGGCTGTAAGCGGGGCTGGTCCCGATCGGTGTCGAGGATCGTCTCGTACTCGTCGATCGGGCGGCGATTTACGCGGGCTGAACTCGCAAGGGAATGGTCTATGTTAGCATATAACGTGAGACTGGGCGGGTGGGAGAGAATGGCAACAACCACGGGAGACCCGAAAGCCCTCGTCACCGAGTACGCGGAAATTTGGAACGATCAGGAGTTCGAACGGTTCTCGGATACCGTGGCCGACTCGTTCACCTTCACGTCCCCGACCAGCGGGACGATACGGGGCCGCGAAAACGTCGAAGCGTACGCCCGCGACGTCGCGGCGGCGTTTCCCGACTTCGAGATAACCGTCCACGAGATGCTCGCGGGCGAGAATCTAGTTATGACCGAAAGTACGATCTCGGGCACTCACGAGGGAGCGTTCGACGGGATCCCGGCGACCAACGAAACCGTCGAGATCCGAGACATGGCGAAGTTCGTCGTCGAAGACGGCAAACTGCAGGACGAGCATACGTTCTTCGACCGACACGAGTTTCTCGGCCAGCTCGGACTCCTCGAGGAGTGAGGCCGTCGGTTCTTTCGATCGCCGTCCCCGGTATCGAGAGCGTCGCGGGAGAATCGGCTGCGGACGAGATCCGTCACCAGAACTCGCGAAGCGCCGAGGGGCAGTAACGACCCTCGAGAACGCACCGCTGCGCGCTCGGATAACCGAGGGGAAGCGAACCGCGGCGTTCAAACCGCTGGCTCGCGGATACGAGGACATGACCGAGGATCACGACCACGAGGGAGACGGCCACCACGACCCCGATCGGGACACCTTCTCGCACGATCCCGTCGGCCACGCGGAGGTCCGAGCCGGAATGACCGTCGGCGAGCTCGCGGACGAGTACGGCAACGCGGGCGTCGGCGCGGCGGACCTCCACGAGGCCGTCGACGTGACCGAGGCGATGTTCGACGACGACGTGACCGTCTTCTTCGGCCTCGCGGGCGCGATGGTTCCGACGGGAATGCGCGCGATCGTCGCCGACCTGATCCGGGACGGCTACATCGACGTGCTGGTCACGACCGGCGCGAATCTCACTCACGATTCGATCGAGGCCATCGGCGGGAAACACCACCACGGCGCGGCCCACGCCGAGGGGAAGACCGAACGCGAACACGACGAGACGCTCCGAGACGAGGGCGTCGACCGTATCTACAACGTCTACCTGCCACAGGAGTTCTTCGCGACCTTCGAGTCGCACCTGCGCGAGGAGGTCTTTCCAGTGCTCGAGGAGGAGGGCGTCGTCCCCATCCAGCGACTCACGGAGGAACTCGGCCGCGCGAACGCCGAGATCAACGAGCGCGAGGACGTCGACGAGGACGCCGGCATCGCCGCTGCAGCATACGAGAACGACGTACCGATCTACTGTCCCGCGATTCAGGACTCCGTGCTCGGCCTGCAGGCCTGGATGTACTCCCAGACCTCGGACTTCTCGCTGGACGCGCTGGCGGACATGACCGGCCTCACCGACATCGCCTACGACACCGAGGAAGCCGGCGCGTTCGTCGTCGGCGGCGGCGTCCCCAAGAACTTCACCCTGCAGACGATGCTCGTCACCCCCGGCGCGTACGACTACGCCGTCCAGCTAACCATGGACCCCAAACAGACCGGCGGCCTCTCCGGCGCGACGCTGGACGAAGCCCGCTCGTGGGGCAAACTCGAGACGGACGCCGACAACGTCTCCGTCTACGCCGACGCGACGATCACGCTGCCGCTCGTGGTCGCCGCGGCTCGAGAACGGCTGGAAAATCGATCCTAACCCCGACAGCACCCGCTGGCGTCCAGTCGACTCGGATCGTTCGACCACTGGATGCCCTCGAACGGTCGCAAATCTCTATTGAAACTGTATCGGTTGACTCGGTAACTACAGATACGAACGTATCTGCGGTAGCATGGGTTCTACATCGTTCCGCCGCTTTTATCGGGTTTTGGATCCGTGATTTTTACCGAATCTCCGTTTCGCACTTGAACGGCACATCCCTCGTGGGTGAATTCCACAGATACATCCGATGAGACACGCTGTGAATGTCGCATCAGTTCGTTCAGCGCCTCCGAGTTGATACTATCGTATAGCGGATCAAGGTCACATTCAGGAGTTCCCTGTACAGCGGAAATTCCTCGTATTACAGTCTGTACTATGGATTCCTTTGGTTGTTCTTCTACAAGGATTACCGATCCGCCGTCTGCGGCTACCTGATGTGGATTATAGTAGTCCATTTAATAGTAAAATCGATTATAGCCGTATCAGATCTTTCCCTTGACATACAGGCTGTGATTTTCTGGGTGAACGTCTCTCAGACAGTGAGCGGTACATCTATCACCTGTACTTGCCGCGGGTTTCACATCCAACTCTGAGCGAAAAGCTGTACTACCAACTACTACTAACAAATCGTATGGTAGCCAAATTTTCACGCTAAACTGGCCAATCGACGTGCGATGGCGCGCGCTGTCCGCGAGGCGCGACCATCGGGAGCGCCTCGGAAGCGAACGGAGAGCAAAGCGATCCGTGAGCAGACCGATCGAGCGATAGTGAGGGCGGCTGATATCACTGCGCGAGGGATGAGCGAACGAACGGAGTGAGTGAGCGGTAGCGCGGAACCGCAGGTTCCGCGAACCATCCGAACGGGCGCTGCGCGCCCGTGAGGAGAAATCGGCTGGGGAGGGCGTGGCGATTCCGTGGTGCCACGGTAGCAGAACGCTCGCTTCACCCGTATTCCAGTTACAGAGAGTTCGACACGTTCGGGACTGCTCGAGCCACGACCGGAGAACTACCGACCGAAATCGGATAGATACGGTCCCGTTTGCATTAGTTATAAGTCGATCCGCGAGAACGTTCAATCGGAGCGAGTCTCCGAACGTGTGAACGGAGGGGGCTGCATCGAAACGCCCCGGGTGTCCAAGCACCCGAGGCTCGCTTCCAAACCCGAGAGGGTCTCGAAGCATGACCGCATACATCCTACCGGGATATAAACGTCCCGCACGACAGTGGAATCAACCCTCACAACCAGCGACAGCGCCCGATCGCGGGGACCGCCCGTATCGCCGCCGGAGGCTCCAATGAGCGACGAGCGCGCCGACCCCACGAGCAGCGAGCCGTCCGCCCCCACCGACGACGTGCCGTACTCGCTCGAGCGGGCGCGGGAGCGCTTCGACCCCGCACTCCCCGACTGCCCCCTCTGTGGCACCCCCATCTGGGCCGTCTCGGTTATCGGCCCGCTCGAGGCCAGCGCCGCCCCCTGCGGCTGTACGGTCACGCCCGGTCTCCTCGAGACCGACCGCGAGTACTGACTCGCGGGGGATCGTCGCGGCTCGAGGGCGGGCTCGAGTCCCGACGGACAGTCGGGTATCCGACGGTAGTCGGTCGGGAGTAGGGGGGCCACCACCGTTCGACCACCGCGATCCTCGCGGCGACCGCTGCTGTCGGATAGTCGGTCCGGAATCGGGATTGAACCGAATTGGGGGTCCGAGTATGGTAGCGCCGTCCGGTTCGGACGAATTGAACCGGGTACTCGAGACGGACGAGAGAGACGGAACGCGTTCTGCTACCGTGGCACCACGGAATCGCCACGCCCTCCCCAGCCGATTTCTACTCACGGACGCTTCGCGTCCGTTCGGATGGTTCGCGGGACCATCGGTCCCGCGCTAACGCTCGGTCGCGTCGCTCCCTCGCTCATCCACAGGAAGACGCGGAGCGTCTTCCTCGCCTTCGTTCACAAGTTCACGAAGACCTCGCACGGTATCGAGCCGCGGTTCACTCGCCGTTCACCGCGGCGCAGCGTGCGCCACCGCACGGTGGTAATCAGTCAACGGAGCGACGGCGTTCCGTGTCCATCCGGTCGGCCAACCGATAGCGTATGCTAGAAACCGTGCGACGGGCTGTCTCTCGTTTCAATCAGCCTACTTTTCATCCATTAGCAAAAACGTTCGTCCGTGACTGCGATCGTCTTCGATCTGGACGGGACGCTGCTCTGCACCGACCGAGCGTACCGCGACGTACTGGCGAGCGCGATCGCGGAGGTTCGCGGAGACGCTCCCGACGAATGGCTCGAGGCCTACGACGAGACGTTCTTCGAGCTGTTTTCGGCCTGCGAACCCGACCCCGTACGGCGGGCCTTCGGGCGGATCGACGGCTGTTCCGATCCGGAAGCGTACGCGAACGCGCTCCGCGAGGCGGAAATCGAGTCGCTGTCCCCGCCGGAAACCGTTCACGACGACCTCGAGCGATTGGCCGAATCGTTCGAGCTCGGGGTGCTCACGAACGGCGTTCGCGAGTGGCAGCTGGCGAAGCTTCGAGCATACGACCTCGAGACGTATTTCGACGCGATCGTCGCTTCCTACGAAGTCGGTTCGCACAAGCCGGACGCGGCACCGTATCGGGCGCTCGAGGAGCGACTGCCGGCGGATCGGTACGGGATGGTCGGGGATAGCGAGGGCGACGTCGACGGGGCGAAGAACGCCGGTTGGTCCGCGTACCGGTACGATGGCGGTGGCTTCGCTCCTCTCCCCGCGGGACTCTTTCAGTACTGATCCCCGACGAGCGCCTCCGTTACGGAACTGCGTCAGTACGTCTCATACGATGCCGAGCCGATATCGATCCGAACGAGCGTGTTGTCGGCGTACGCCTCGGCGTCCGCGTCGTACTTCTCGTTGATCCGGCGACGAGCCGCCGCGGTCTCCGCCGCGTCGTCGACGACCGTCGCGGTGCCAAGCAGCGTCACCATCCACTCGGTCCGCCCGGCCTCGTCTTTCTGTACCGAGAGGGCGACCTGCGGATTCTCCCTGATATTCGCCAGCTTCCGGCCCGTCGTCACGATCTCGACGATCCCGTCGGCGTACCGGTACCAGACCGGCGCGACGTGGGGCCGCCCGTCCACGCTGGTCGCCAGATGCGCCATCAGCGGCTCGCTCTCGAGCAGTCGTGCCGCGCGGGATGGGACCGTCACGATACCGTTCCGGACGGCGATCGCAAAAAACGATGCCCATGCACTGACAGCCGTTGACAGTCGGATCAGGGGGATCGTCCTCGAGTGCCGTCGCTTCGACGGCGAGAGGCGAGCGCGCCACTGTCTCCACGGACCGAGTTCGGACGACACGACCCAGCGGACGCCTTCATTTCGCCCCCGAATACCATATTCCAAAGACTTTTGGTAGTCTCTCATACACTTCTCGTATGCGTTATAAGGTCATTGCGGCGCTGGCTACCCTGTGGTTGCTCGCGATGCCGTCCGTCGTGGCGGCTCAGACGGGAATCGACTGGATCTCCGGCGATTACCCGACGTACCAGGTGATGGCCGTCGAGTTCGCGGTGACGACGGGAGTCGGACTCGGGATCTTCGCGTTCTTTCCCGACTGGGGACACCAGGCGGTTCGGACGGCCCGGCAGAGTACCGTGTTCTCGTTCGTCGTTGGAATTCCCGGCGTGCTTTCCATCTGGGTGCTCTGGCTGGCATCGCTCGCCCTGATCGCGACGGTCGTCGGAATGATCGTCGGGGTCCCCCTCGCGGTATTCTCGTTCGTGTTCGATGTGGTGTGGGAGACCGTCGGATACGTCGCCGTCGGAACCGTTCTCGGCGCACGCCTCTGGACGGACAACGTGTGGCTCGGCTGCTTCGTCGGTGGAGTCCTGAGCGCCGTTCTGGTACCGATACCGTACCTCGGAACCCTGATCGGGATCCTCGTCGCGATGCTCGGCATCGGTGCCAGCCTCCGCGTGACGCTCGGCGCCGGCGGCGTCGACAGTCGCGAGCGATCGGTTCCGCCCGCTCACCGGACGTGACTCGGACGGCCTCTCGGTTCTGTCGCGATTCCCACTGTGGGTCTCGACACCGGTGACGCGGGCCGAGGTATCCCGTTGCACTCGAGAGTCGACGTCTCATCGCGGGCGGTCGCGGACTTCGCTCTCGAGTAGCCACACTGCTTATTACGCCGTCTTCCGTTTGCGCTACGTATTCAGGAGGTTCTATGACTGGGCCGACCGCCACACCGGCCGAAGCCGCTCCCAGCGGACGAGCCATTACGGTGATCTTCGTCGGCGAGGGCGGGACGGCCGACGACGCGATTCCGAACGCACTCGAGCGGGCGAGCGACCGCCTGACGGTCGAGAACGTTACCGACGAGGCCGCGGTGCGCGAGCGCGTTCGGACGGGACGCGCGGACTGTCTCGTGAGCCGACCGTCGGCGGCGGACCCCGATCACTGTCCGTTTCTCGAGCTGGTCCGGACGGAAGACCCGCAGCTACCGCTCTTCTTCGTCACCGACGGCCGGGACGAAGCGACTGCGAGCGACCTGCTCGAGGCCGGCGCGACGGGCTGCGTCTCCGAATCGGTCGCGCTCGACGGGACCCGGCTCGCGACGCGAATCGAGCGGGCGATCGAACGGCGAACGGAGCGACGAGACCTCGAGGCGGCGGCGACCCGGTTTCGAGCGTTCACCGAGAACGCCTCGTTCGTCGTCCTCACGGCTGACGACGACGGCGTCGTCCGGTACGCGAACGACACCGTCGAGACGGTCCTCGGGTACGAGCCGACCGAACTCGTCGGGGAGCGTCTCACCACGTTGATTCCGGACCGGTACCAGAACCGACACCGCGAGGCGATCGCGCGCTATCTGGAGACCGGGGAGCGGGGGCTCGATTGGGACTGGATCGAACTGTCCGCTCGCCACGCCGAGGGCCACGAGGTCCCGGTCGGGATCTCGTTCGGCGAGGCCGTCGTCGACGGTGATCACCTCTTTACCGCCGTCATCAGGGACGTTACGGACCGCAAGCGCCTCGAACGCGAACGCGAGGCCACCCTCGAGCGGATCGCCGACGCCTTCGTTTCGGTCGACACCGACTGGAAGTACACCTACGTCAACGAGCAGGCGGTCGAACTCTTCGACCGGCCCCGCGAGGAACTCATCGGGGCGAAGATGCGGTCGGTGTTCCCCGCCATCGTCGACAGCGAGATCGAGCGCCAGCTCGAACGAGCCGTCGCCGACCAGACCGCCGTCAGCTTCACCGAGTACGCCGGCCCCCTCGAGAAGTGGCTGGAGATTCGGGCGTACCCGTCCGAGGACGGCCTCTCGATCTTCGTTACCGACGTCTCCGACCGGATTCGGGCCGAGGAGGAACTCGAGGCGAGCGTCACGGCGCTGCAAGCGCTGTACGATATCTCGACGAGAACCGACGCGTCGCTCGAAGAGAAGCTCCCGGACCTGCTCGACCTCGGCTGCGAGTACCTGGACCTCTCCTACGGATTCATGACCCGGATCGATCTCGACGAGCGCACGCAGACCGTCGTCGAGTCTCGGAGCGATCATCCGCTCCTCCAGCGGGGAGAATCCTGTCCGCTCTCCGAGGCCTACTGTCGGAAGACGATCAAGACCCACGAGCTCGTCACCGTGGCGAACGCACCCGACGAGGGGTGGACCGGCGATCCCGCCTACGAGCTGTTCGAACTCGGCAGCTACGTCGGCGCGAAGGTGACCGTCGACGGCACCATCTGGGGCACCCTCTGTTTCGCCTCGAGCGACCCCCGCGAGGGCGACGGCTTCTCCGCCGCCGAACGATCGCTGGTCAAGCTGATGGCCAAGTGGGTCAGTTACGAGACCGAACGCGCCCAGTCCCGCGAGACCCTCGAGCGGCAGAACGATCGGCTCCAGGAGTTCACGAGCGTCGTCAGTCACGACCTGCGGAACCCCCTGAACGTCGCCCAGGGATCGCTGGAACTCGCTCGAGCGGGCGACCGGTCCCAGCTCGAGGCCTGCGAGGAGGCCCTCGACAGGATGGAGACGCTGATCGAGGAGTTGCTCAGGCTGGCCGAACAGGGGGCGACGACGGCCGACGGCGAGCCGGTCTCGGTCCGCGAGCTCGCGACCAAGGCCTGGACGACGGTCGACACCGGCGACGCCGCCCTCGACGTCGAGGGGGAGCCCTGGATCGAGGCCGATCCCGACCGGTTCCGGCAGCTACTCGAGAACCTGTTCCGAAACGCCCTCGATCACGGGATCCCCGACGGCGGTACCAGCGCCGATCTGACAGTGTCCGTCGGTGACTGCGAGGACGGAATCTACGTCGCGGACACCGGGCGCGGGATTCCCCCGGACGAGCGCGAGGAGGTCTTCGACGTCGGCTACACCACGGCCGAAGACGGGACCGGGTTCGGGCTCGGCATCGTCACGCGGGTCGCCGAGGCCCACGGCTGGGACCTCGCGGTAACGGAAAGCGAGTCCGGCGGCGCTCGCTTCGAGCTGACCGGCGTCGCTCGACCGCGCGAGGGTCGCTGATCCCGTGGCGCGAAGCTTTTTACTGCACCGTCCATATCCGCGGCCATGTCACTGACTGCGGGCGTCGTCGCGGTTCAGGGCGACGTCGAGGAACACGCCGCCGCCATCGAACGCGCCGCGGCGGCCCGCGGCCGCGAGGTCACGGTCCGCGAGATCCGCGACTCGGGAATCGTCCCGGACTGCGACCTGCTGGCGATGCCCGGCGGCGAGTCGACGACCATCTCCCGACTGCTCCACAGCGAGGGGATCGCCCCCGAGGTTCGGGAGCACGTCGCCGCCGGCAAACCCCTCCTCGCCACCTGTGCCGGCCTGATCGTCGCCTCGAGCGACGCCGGCGACGACCGGGTCGAGGAACTCGGACTGCTCGACGTCACGGTCGAGCGAAACGCCTTCGGCCGCCAGAAGGACAGCTTCGAAGCGCCGCTCGACGTCGCGGGCCTCGACGAGCCGTATCCGGCGGTCTTCATTCGCGCACCGGCCATCGACGACGTCGCCAGCGGGGACGCCGAGGTGCTGGCGTCGTGGGACGGTCGCCCGGTCGCCGTGAAACAGGGACCGGTCGTCGGCACCGCCTTCCACCCGGAACTGACCCCCGATAGCCGCATCCACGGGCTGGCCTTCTTCCGGAACGACGACGCCGACGTCCCAGCGGGCGAGCGGGCGCGGTAATCTGCACTGCGCGGTGAGAACTGCCCCGCGCGGTGAGACGGACTCGATCACCGCTCGAGGGCGGACCGAAGCCGGCGACTGTTTTATCTCGTCCCGCGGCGTGGACTGGGCGTACATGTCGAGCGAACACGACGCGGCCGATTACGAGGTGACCGCCAGCGACGAGACGACCCACAGCGCCTGGGACAATAGCCTCGAGCCGGTGCAAACGGTCGAGCCCGGCGACGTCGTCTGCTTCACCTGCGAGGACTCGACGGGCGGACAGCTCGGCCCTGACTCGACGGTCGCCGACGTCGCCGAGCTCGATATCGACCGAGTCCACACGCTGACCGGGCCCGTCGCGATCGAGGGCGTTCGACCGGGCGACGTCCTCGAGGTCGAACTGCTCGCGGTCGATCACCAGGGGTGGGGGTACACGCTGGTCCTCCCGGGCGAGGCGGAACTGGGCGTCCTGGCCGACGAGTTTCCGGAGCCGGCGCTGTACGTCTGGGAGTTCGAGGGCGGCGACGACGGCGACGTCGCTCGGTTCGCGAACGGCATCGAGGTGCCGCTCGATCCGTTCCCCGGCATCATGGGCGTCGCGCCCGCCGAAGACGGCACGCACGAGACGTTCCCGCCGCGGTCGGTCGGCGGGAATATGGACATCAAACAGCTCACGGCGGGCTCGACGCTGTATCTGCCCGTCGCGGTCGACGGGGCGCTGTTCAGCGTCGGCGACGGTCACGCCGCCCAGGGCGACGGCGAAGTCTGCGGGACCGGCATCGAGGCACCGATGACCGTCACCTGTCGATTCGACCGCCGAACGGACCTGTCGATCGACCAGCCCCAGTTCGAGACCGCCGGACCGTTTACCCCGACCGGTCGGGACGAGCCGATGTACGGCACGACGGGGATCGCGGACGACCTGCTGACCGCGACCAGAGCGGCCGTCCGGAACATGATCGACCACCTCGTCGACGAGCGCGGACTCGAGCGGAGCGAGGCCTACGTCCTGTGTTCAGTGGCCGTCGACCTGAAGATAAACGAGGTGGTCAACGCCCCGAACTGGGTCGTCTCCGCGTACCTCCCGGAAAGCCTCTTTCCGGCGGACCGGCGTCGGTCGACGTGACGGGGCGGGACCGACACAGTGGGTCCGACCGGTGGTAGGCATATATTCGTCGGCACCGTATCGGAGACATGTACCAGTATCGAGCCACTGAGCCGTCGGGCGATCGACGCGAGGTGAGCCCCGCGGACGGCGAGCGGACGGGAACGCGATGACGGACGCGCGGCCGCGGGACGGTCACGACGACGGATCGAACGAGAACGAGTCGCCGGAGGCGCTTCCCGAGGGCCTCGCGCGACGGCTCTTCGACGCGTGTCCGGTCGGAACCGTCGTGATCGATTCGGCGGGTAGCGTCGCCTTCGCGAACGAACGCGCCTCGGAGGCGCTCGGACTCCCGCGCGAGGAGATCGTCGGCCGACCGTTCGATCCCTCCGAGTGGGCCGTCTCCTACGACGACGGAACGCCGGTCCCCGTGGACGACCACCCCGTCACGCGCGTCTTCGAGACGGGAACACCCCAGTTCGGGTTCGAACACTGGATCGAACTCCCGAACGGAGCCGAACGGTGGTTCTCGAGCAACGCCGCACCCCTGTTCGACGAGAGCGGCGGCGTCGAGTACGCCGTCGTCGCGTTCGAGGACGTGACGTCGTTGAAGCGACGCGAGAAGCGCCTGACCAGCGACCACGTCAGACTGCTCGAGTTCCGCACGGACGAGTCGGCGGTCCCGCCCTCGATCCGGGTCGACGACGGCGAAACGCGGATCGAAATCGACTCCGTCGTCTCGCTGCCGGACGGAACGACCGTCCAGTACATGGGAACGTCGGACCTCGCTGCGAGCGACTTCGTCACCGCCGTCGAAGAGGTCCCCCACTACCTCGACGTGCGGTTGCTCAGTTCGGTCGGCGGTCACAACCGAGTCGAAGCGCACTCGGAATCGGAGACGGTCGCCCACGTGTTCTCGTCGCTCGGCGGTCGCCCCCGCGAGATCGTCGTCGCGCCCGACGAAGTCAGGTTCCGCGGCGAACTCCCCGGCGACGTGGACCACCGGAAGGCCGCGGACGGGATTCGGCGGTTCCACGACACCGTCGAACTGGTGTCCGAGGAACTCGTCTACTCGCCCTCGCTCCTGTACGATATCGTCGCCGATGCGCTCACCGACCGGCAGTTGGCCACGCTCGATGCCGCCTACTTCAGCGGGTACTTCGACACGCCGCGGTCGAGCACCGGTGACGAGCTGGCAGACCGGTTTGGCGTCACCCGCCAGACGTTCAACCAGCACCTCCGCAAGGCGGAGCAGACCGTCTTCCAGCACCTCTTCGAGAAGTCCGGCGCGGACGCTGACTAGTCAGTGCCACCGCTTAGAACGTCGGCTGGGATACTGGCTCTCAATGAGCAATGACACGGCCCACTCCGACTCGCCTTCCGCTCGATCGCTCGGCACTGACAGTTCGGCGTACGATCCCATCGGGGACTCGTCTCACAGTCAATTCGACGACGGGTCCGAGGTAATCCTCGCGATCGTCGACGCCGTGGCCGCCGCGACGGATCGCGACCTCACCGCGATGTCGCCCCTCTACGATACCGTCGATCCGGAGTCGCTCACCGACCTGGTGACCTCCGCTCGAGACCGACCCATCGAGGTTTCCTTTACGTACGAAGGCTGTCGGGTGACCGTCTCGAGCGACGGGGGCGTCGTCGTCGACCCGGCGGAGAACTGAACGCCCGCGAATCGCGGGTTCGAAGCCCGTCTCGGGACCGAGGGCGAACTCGGACGGATCGAATCCGCGTGCGAAAAATCGACTCGCCGGAGAGCCCCCACTCTCCCGTTCCCGTGACTCGAGCCGACCGACCCCGGTTACTCGGAATCGGGCGACTCGAGCGCGCCCGGTGCGACCCGGCAGCCACACGGCGCGACGACGGCGGTGATCGGCCCGCTGGTGGCCGTCATCGTCGCCGGATTCCCGCAGCCGGGACAGGCGGGAAGCGCACCGGTGCGGCCGAATCGGCGTCGTCAGCAGGCATGTGGCCTCCGACGGATGAGACGCGAGAGTGCGGGTTTCACCGCTGTTGCTCCGCGTAAGAGGCGATACGACAGTCGTGCGGGACGGTTATATCTCGGTGAGATGTACGGAATCACGGCTTCGACCTGCACCGATGGAAGCCACGTCTCGGGTGCTCTAACACCCGGGGCATTTCGGCGCATGCCCCCTGCGGCGGAGTGGAGCGTCGCTTCCGTTCTAATCGTTGCGAGCGGACTTATAACTAATACTATATAGTCCGGAATAGTCCCGGTCGACTCGGAAAACGCCAGCGGATCGCCGCGGCCGTCTCGAGGGGGCCTCCCTGCATGCATTCGCGACCGGACATGTTTTCTCCCTGCTTCCCGACGGTCTGAGTATGCAGGCATCCATCGACGCGGTTCGCGTCGCGGGGACGCCCCAGGGGCCGGTCCCGGTGGTCGTCCTCGCCATCGAGGGCGAGGACGACGTCGTGCCGATCTTCATCGGCTTCAGCGAGGCGACCAGCATCGCCCGCGGCCTCGAGGCCGAAGATATCGGACGACCGCTGACCCACGACCTCCTCCTGGACGTCATGGAGGAACTCGGGAGTCGAATCGACCGCGTCGTCGTCAACGAGATCAAGGAACGGGGCGACGGGCAGGGCGGGACCTACATCGCAGACATTCATCTCGAGACGCCTCGCGGCGAGACGGTCGTCGACGCCCGCCCGAGCGATTCCCTCGCACTGGCCGCCCGGACGAACGCGCCGGTCGAAGTGGCCGAGGAGGTCTTCGCGGACAGCCGAGACGACAGGGAAAAGTTCGACGAACTCGAAGACATCCGCAACGTGTCGGGTGAGCTCTAGATGGACGACGTGCTCGCGGACCTGTTCGCCGTCATCGAAGACCGGAAGGAAACGCTGCCCGAGGACTCCTACACCGCCTCGCTGTTCACCCACGAGAAAGGCGAGAACGAAGTGCTGGAGAAACTCGGCGAGGAGACGACCGAGCTCGTGCTCGCCGCGAAGGACGACGACCGCGAGGAGATCGCCCACGAGAGCGCCGACATCGTCTACCACCTGCTCGTCCTGCTCGCGATGAAGGACATGGAGCTGTCGGACCTCGAGGCGGAACTCGAGGCGCGGCGCTGACGCGAAACGAGGGGATTCTCAGTCGAAGCCGCTGATCAACGTCACCAGCCACTGGGCCGGGTCCGGCCGGTCGCGCACCTCGACGCGGTCGACCCACTTCACCCACTGGAACCCCCTGCGACCGGGTGCGACGAGGCGGAGCGGCGCGCCGTGGCCGTGGCTCAACCGCTCGCCGCCGACGCGGGTCGCGAGCAGCGCGTCGCGGGCTTCGTCGATCGGTAGCGTCCATCGGTAGCCGGTCGCGGAGACGAACCGGACGTGCGTGGCGTCCGCCTCGGCGTCGACTCGCTCGAGCAAGTCACCGACCCGAATCCCGCCCCACCGCTGGACCGTGTACCAGCCGCTCGTACAGTCCAGCAGCGCCTCGCGCTCGGCGTCGGGGTCGATCTCGTCGAACGCCAGTTCGGTCGGCGACGCGACCAGCCCGTCGACGGACAGCGCCCAGGAGTCCCGATCGATCGGGTCGGGGTCGTCGGCCACCCACGAGGTGACCGGGAACGCGGCGTTCCCCGCGCCCTCTCGGGGTTGCGAACCGGTGAACCGGCGATCGTGACCGCCGGTGTCGAGGACCGCGTTCGCAAGCGCTTGCAAACGGACGAGGACGGCACCGCCGACGAGCAACCCGGCAAAGCGGATGGCGGTCCGTCGTCCCTCGAGGTCGACCCGCCGCGGGGGCCGGAACCGAGTGGACAGGTGTGCGATCAGCAGCGGAACGAGTGCGAGACCGAAGCCGACGTGGACCGAGAGGAGCGTCCAGTAGGCGATCCGGACGTCGAGTCCGGCGACCCAGAGGAATCCCGTCGACAGCGAACCGAGGGCCGCGACGGCGGTGAGTACGGAGAGGGCGGTCGACGGCATCCAGCGGTCGCGGTCGAGCACCCGGTGCCGAACGCGGTACAGCTTGAACGCGAGCAAGGCGACGATGGTCACCCCCGCGATGCGGTGGAACGCGAAGACCGGCCACCCCGACGGTCGGCCGACGGTAAATGAGAGCAGCCCGCTCGCGACCTCGAGGGAGACGAGGGCGAACAGCGACCAGTCGACGAGCCGCGGTGTCGGCTGGACGCGGGCGAGCACCGCGCGGAGTCGTTCCTCGCTCATCAGCCGACGTACGGTCGCGCGGACAAAGAACCCTCCCGTGGACGCCGTCGGAGTCCGTGCGCCCCGCGACCGCGGTCGACGGACTCGACTGACGGTTCCGAGCGTTCGCCCTCGAGCCGCCTCGACAATCGACCGAACGCGAACGTGTACTTTCATTGTGGGGTAGGTTCCATACTCACTCATTGAGCTAGCGACAGGTCGGCGGCCGGGCCGACCGCGAACGGAGTGACGCCACGTGTCCGACGATTCCACCACCGACGACGCCGCGGGCGGGGCCGACTACCGGCAGGTCTCGTTCGTCGTACTGGCGGGCCTCGCGCTCGTGCTTGCGGCCGTGTTCGCACCCGGCATGGCCGGCGGGAGCGACGGGGGCTCGAGTCCCGGATTCGAGTTCGACCTGGATGGCGACCCGTCGGAGGTCGAGACCGAACCCACCGAACCCACCGACGACGGCGTCGACGAGCCGGGTGAGGGGTTCGACTGGCGGAAACTGCTCGAGTGGCTCGACTTCCGCCCTGACGACGGCGACGGCGGCGATCGCCCGACCGAGGTCGAAGAACCACAGTGCGTGATCACCCTGGATCGAAAGCCGGTCCCCGGCCGCGACGTGACGGCGACGATCCGGTACGAGGGCGAGCCGCTCGTCGACACGCCGGTGTGGTTCGGCGACCGGCGGGTCGGAGAGACGGACCGCGCCGGCCGGGTGACCGGTGAAGTGCCGTACGTCGAGGAACTGGTCGTCCGGGTCGGCGCCGCGACCGACGCGACGTGTCGCGGCGGGACGCCCACGGCACGGTCCTCGAGCGCGGGCGTCCCGGGAGCAGTAGCCCCACCGACGGACCAGTCGGGAACGATCGCCGCTCGAACGGCGGCCGCGACGGCGGTGGCGATACCGGCTCCGCTCGCGGCGAGTACGCAGGACGGTGACTCGGAGAACGGGACGGCCACCTACGCGGTCGACGGGGAGGTCGAACTGCGCGTCGACGGCGACCCCTACCCCGGTGAAACGGTCACCGTCACCGCAGCGATCGAGGGCGAGCCGATGACGGAAGCAACCGTTTCCGTCGACGGGACGGCGGTCGGCGAGACGGACGGCAGCGGGAGGGCCGCGGTGACGGTTCCGGACGACGGCACCGACGCGTTCGAACTCGAGGTCGCCCGCGGCGACTTCGCGGGGACGACGACCGTCGACGTGCTGTTGCTCGAGGCGGCGTTCTCCCCCGACGGGCTCGCGCCGGTTCCCGGCAGCCCCGGTGCGGTCGAAGCGACGATCGACGGCGAGCCGGTCGAGGGTGCAGAGGTGACCGTCGGCGGCGAGTACGTCGGGGCGACAGGAGCCGACGGCCGACTGGCCACCGGACTGCCGCTCGATCCGACGACGACGGTGACGGTCAGCACGGAGCGACAGACCGCGAGCGTCTCGCTCGTCGGTGCCTACGGCGGAGGCGTTCTCCTCGTCGCGCTCGTCGTCGCCGGACTGGCCGCGCTCGCCTACCGCAGGCACGGTCGTCGCGGGCCGCTCACGGTCTTCGGGGCCGCGTCGATACTCGTCGCGGTACTCGTCATCGAGGCGTTCTACGGACGAACGGGCGGCCTCGCCGCCCTCGGTGTCGTGGCGCTGCTCGGACTCGCCGTCGTGCTGACGCGGTCGGACAGGGAGGTTACCAGACCCACTACCGACGATCTTCCATCGGTTCGCGACCGCCTGAACCGACTCGAGTCGCGGCTCGTCGCCCTCGCGTTACGAGTCGTGGACCGGGTCGAGGCGCTGCTCGCGCGGGGGTACTCGCTGGCCGCCGCCGTCCGCGAGTGGCTCCGGTCGCTGCCGCGGTCGGGACGAGCGCTCTGGAAGCGGTTCGCGGGCTGGCTGGGGACGCTCCCGAGCCGTCTCCGATCCGGACTCGAGGCGCCGGGCGGGCTCCCGACTCGAGCGATTGCAGCCGGGGTCGGAGCTATCCCGCTGATCGCGGGCGGCTACGTCGTCGACGGCGTCCGGGGGGCGATCCTCGTCACGGTGGCGCTCGCCGTCGCCGGTGTCGTGCTGTTCCGATCCGACGAGGACGCGACTGACCCGACGGCATCGGACGACGATCGAATGGCGGAGGAGTCCACGGTGTTCGACGCCGGAGAGAACGGCTCGAGGGACGACCGGCGTTCGTTCCGCGAACTCTGGCGAGCCTTCGCGCGGCGAGTCGCGCCGCGACGCTGGCGAACCCGAACCCCCGGCGAGATCGAGCGGCGCGCGCTCTCGAAGGGCTATCCGCGCGAACCGGTTCGGGAGCTGACGACGCTCTTCCGCGAGGTGGAGTACGGCGGGCGCCCCCGCTCGAGCGCCCGTCGGGAACGCGCGGCCGACGCGTACGAGGCCGTCGAGCGGGCTCGAGACCGGGGCGACGGCGAGTCAGCGGACGGTACCGAGCAGGAGGAACCCGCCACGGAGGGACAGTCGTGAGAGCGCGCTACCAGCTGCTGGTCGCCCTGTTCGGACTGGCGCTCGTCGCGATCGGGGCGATCCTGGGAGTCGCCGGCTCCCCGGGGACGGACGGCGCCGGCGCGGCCGGCGTCCTGATCGCACTCGTCGCACTCGCCCTCGGACTCTGGAAGGTCCGGGGCTCGCTCGATACGACCGCGGACGCGCCGGCGGTGCCCTGGGCGCCCGACGAGCCGTTCGCGAACCCGGCCCCCGAGCGGACCGACCGCGACCCCGCGCTCTCGAGCGACGCGTTCGCCGGCGTGATCCGGACGGCCGGCGAGGAGGCTCGCAGTTCGGGGACGATCGACGACGGCATCGCGGTCGTCCGGCCGCCGCTCCGGGAGGCGCTGCTGGACGCCCTCGAGCAAAGTGGCCGGTCGCGGTCGGCGGCCGAGGCGGCGCTCGCGGACGGGAGCTGGACCGACGATCGGGTCGCCGCCAGCGTCCTCGCGGCGGAGATCGAGCCGCCGATCCGTCCGTTCCGCGAGCGCCTTCGCGCGTGGCTGTACCCCGAACGGGTCGTCCGTCAGCGCGCTCGCCGGGCGACGAGTGCGGTCGCCGAGGCCGCCAACGACGCCCTGCCGACGGTACCGGGCCAGACCGCCCCGCGAAACGTGCCCGTTCTCCGGCCGCGTCTCGAGGACCTCCGGCGCGGATCGGACGGCCGACTCCAGCGGGCCGTCGAGCCCCGGGCGACCGCTCGCGGACCGCAGCCGGTTCGTCCTCGAACGGGGGGAGACGCCGAACGACAGGACGGAAACCGAGGCGAGAACGACGGCGAGCGTGAGACTCGAGACGATGGCACCCGAGACGCCGACGAGGCGGTGACCGGCCGATGATCGACCGACAGCAGCGCTGGCGCGGGGCCGTCGCGGCGACGATCGCGCTCGCGGTCGCCGGGGTGATCGACGGAAACCAGATCCTCCTGCTCGGTGCCGTCATTCCGCTGGCGTTCGTCGCCTACGGCTCGCTGACCGGCGTTCGGTTCCCCGACGAACTCGCCGCGACCAGGACCGTGACGCCGACGCCCGCGCCCCCCGGTCGACCCGTTACGGTCGCCCTGAAAATCGTCAATGACTCCGATCGGACGATTACCGATCTCCGCGTCGCCGACGGCGTCCCCGCCGAAATCGCCGTCCTCGAGGGATCGCCGCGGGGCGGCGCGACGCTCGAGCCGGGTGAGAAACTCACCGTTGAATACGTCGTCGTCGCTCGCCACGGCGAGTACGAGTTCGACCCGCCCCAGTGTCGGGTCCGCGGGCTCGGGGCGAGCGCGATGGCGACGGTGGGACTGTCGGTGTCGGGCGATCGGGCGGTCGTCTGTCGGCTCGACGCCGACGCGCCGCCGATCGAGGAGGACGGGTCGGGGCGCGTCGGGCAACTCACGACCGACGACCCCGGCGAGGGGCTCACCTTTCACTCGACCCGCGAGTACCGCCCCGACGACCCCGCGGAGCGGATCGACTGGCGCCACTACGCGAAACGCGGGACCCTCGCGACGGTCAACTACGAACGACAGGTCTCCGCGACGGTCGTGCTGGTCCTCGACGCGCGAGTCCAGAGCCGGGTCGTCGCCGGCCCCGGACAGCCCACCACGGTCGAATACGGTGCCTACGCCGCGACCAGAGCGCTGACCGACCTTCTCGAGCGCGGCCACGACGTCGGGATCGCCGTCATCGGAACGGACGGCCCCGGACCGGCCGGCTGCCACTGGCTCGAGCCAGCGAGCGGAGTCGAACAGCGAACGCGCGCGCTCGACGTGCTCCGGACGGCGACCGAGGACGACGGATCGACGACCGACCGCAGTTCGGACGCGTATCGGTCCGCACTCCGCCGACGGAATCGAACGACCCACCAGGTGCGCAAGGTGCTCGAGCTCGTCCCGGCGAACGCACAGCTCGCGCTGTTCTCGCCGGTTCTCGACGATCAGCCCGTGGATGCGGTCGAGACGTGGCGCGGTGCTGGCCTGCCGGTCGCCCTCCTCTCGCCCGACGTGATCCCGGAAAACACCGTCAGCGGCCAGTACGAACAGACGCGCCGTCGAACGCGGCTGGCCCGCTGTCAGGCCGCCGGCGCGCGCACCGTCGACTGGCGACGCGGGACGCCGCTCCCGCTGATCATCGAACGCGCCTTCGCCGCCGACGTGCGCCTCTCGAGTTCGCGACTGAGCGGGGCCGGCGGTGGAAATCGCTCGAGCGGTGGACTCGACGGCGGCGACTCGAGCAGTGAGATCGACGGAAGCGACTCGACCGAAAGCGAACCCGCCGAAAGTGCGAGCGGGCCGACACGCGTGGACGGAACGACGGAAATCGGGACGGACGGCGGATCGAGCGACGACCCCGGGTCGGCTTCGGCAACCGAGCCGCAGCGACGGGGAGGTGACGAGTAGATGTCCCTCGCCGGCCCCCGCCTCGATCGACCGTCCGCGATCGGCGACGAGGGGCGGCCGCGGGCCGCGAGCCTCTGGATCGCCAGCCTGATCGTCGTCGCCATCGTCGGCGTCGTCGGCCTCGAGATCGGCGAGTCGTCGCTGTTGCCGACGCTGGGCCTCGTCGTCGGGCTGAGCGTCGCCGGCGTCGGCCTGCTCGAGCGCGACGGGTTCGTCAGCCAGGTCGTCGCTCACGGGTTCCTCATGACGTTCGGGACGGCGTTCGCGCTGGTCGTGCTCGCAGCGCCGTTTGTCACTCGAGCCGGGCTCGCGGCGAGCGGATGCGCGCTCGCACTCGCCGGAATCGGAGCGGCCTGGGCCGACGTCGGCGGTGACGAGCTGAAACCCGCCGCAGTCGGGACCGTGATCGGCTACGTGACGATGCTGTGCTCGGCGATACTCGTGACGGTCCTGATCGGCATCGTCCTCTTCGGCTGGTCGGTTCTGACGACCATAACGGGGGTTTCGACGCCGGTCGCGTCCGTCATGGGCTTCTTCCTGATCCTGGCGGGCACCGGTGGCGTCGTCCGACTGGCGCTCCGGTGGCTCCCGGTTCGACAGTTGACGCCGCGGGACCGGCGGCCGGAAATCGAACGGCGACTCGCCGCCCTCCGACGGCGGCTGCTGTATACCGTCGTCGGATCGATCGGCGGGCTCGTCGGCACCGCTCTCCTCGTGATTGTAGCTCCTTCCGGTCTGATAGCGGGCGTCCCGTTGCTGGCGAGCGCGCTCGGCGCGCTCTCGTCGCCGGTCGTCGTCTGGCCGATCGTGGCCGTCGGCGGGATCGCGCTCCTCGCCGGCATCGGTGCGGTCCTGCTCCGCCGGATGAGCAAGGAGGTCACCGCGCGGACGACGCGCCGGAGCGCCGCGATCGTCGTCGGCGTCGCGCTCTCGGTACCGTTCCTCCTTGGACTGTTCCTTTTCGTCGCGGGCATCGGGGCCGCCAGCGGGGCCTTCGTGATCGGAGCGGCGCTGGTCGTCGGTCTGTTGCTGGGCCCGCTCGCGGTCGCGTTCGTGCTCGGGAGCGCCGTCGTCGGTGTCGCACTCGGAGTGCTCCCCAGACGGGCGATGGGGCCGACGATCGCCGCGCTGGGGCTCGTCGTCGCCGCGATCGGAGTGGGACGGGGAAACCCCCTCGTCGTCTTCGCCTGCATCGCCGGCGCGATCGTCGTCTGGGACAGCGCGACGTACGGACTCGGGCTGACGGCTGAACTCGGCCACCTGCCCGAAACCCGCCGGCTCGAGCTGTTCCACGGTGCCGTCACCGTCGGCCTCGCCGTCGCGAGCGTGGTCGTCGTCACCGCCCTCGAGTTGCTCCGCGCCGGCCTCTTCGCCGGCGGCGGCGCGACCGGCGGCGTCGTCCTCGTCGTGGTGGGCGCACTGCTCCTGTTGATTCCGTTGCGCGGCTAGGGGCGGAGCCGGCGGCCCGACCTGATCCGCCGCGCGGACTCGAGGGGAGGCTTCTTGGGCATATAGATTCACTGTCGTGTATGGACGAGACGAACGCGACGCCCGACGACGCCGCGCGCGCCGTCAGACGCGTCGTCGAACGCATCGAGGAAGCCGCCGTCGTCGACCGCGAAGTCCTCCACGCCATGCTCTCGGCGGTGCTGGCCCGGGGCCACGTCCTGCTCGAGGACGTGCCGGGGACGGGGAAGACGGTCACGGCGCGAGTGATCGCGGAGGCGATGGGACTCGAGTTCAAGCGGATCCAGTTCACGCCCGACCTGCTGCCCTCGGACGTGACCGGGTCGACGATCTACGACGAGGAGACCGGCGAGTTCGAGTTCGCGAAGGGCCCCATCTTCACCAACGTCGTCCTGGCCGACGAGATCAACCGCGCGCCGCCGAAGACCCAGGCGGCGCTGCTCGAGGCCATGGAGGAAGGCCAGGTGAGCGTCGACGGGACGACGTACGACCTGCCGGAGCCGTTCCTGGTCGTCGCGACCCAGAACCCGATCGAACAGGAGGGGACCTTCCGCCTGCCCGAGGCCCAGCGCGACCGGTTCAGCGTCAAGACCTCGCTCGGCTACCCCGACCTCGAGGGCGAGATGGGGCTGCTCGAGCGCCGAGCGAACCGCCGGTCGCTCTCGCCGAGCGTCGACCCGGCCGTCCGACCGGACGCGGTCCGTCTCCTGCAGGACATGACGGAGGACGTCACCGTCGACGAGAAGGTCCGCCGCTACATCGTCGAACTCGCGCGGCAGACGCGGGCGGATCAGCGGGCCGAGATCGGCGTCTCGCCGCGAGGCGTCCAGCGAGTGTTCGAGGCGGCCCGCGCCGCGGCGCTGATCGACGGCCGGTCGTACGTGACGCCGGACGACGTCAAGCACCTCGCCCAGTCGACGATGGCCCACCGGATCGTGCTCACGACCGAGGCGACCGTCGAGGGCGTCGAGGGCAGTGCCGTCGTCCGCCACGCCCTGAACGCGGTCGACGTCCCGGCGGTCGCACCGGGCCCGGACGAGCCCGCTCCGGCGTCCGAACCGGACCTCGACACCGGCTCCGAAGACCCCGCTACGGACTCCGAGCCCTCGTCCGAACGAGACTCGGACGGCGACCCCGAATCAGTGCCCGGATCAGATCCGAACCCCGACACCGGCTCCGAAACGACGCCCGCGTCCGGGCGCGGGGATGCCACCGAACGGGGCGACGGCTCGAGTCACACGCGAGACGGACACGAGGAACCCCGAAGCGACGACGAGTTCGATTGGGCTCGATAATCCGAGTACGGCCCCAGCAGAGTGCTTGCAACCGCCCGTCATAGCTTCATACCGGTCGCTGCTGTCGCCAGTAGTGCATGGCACTACAACAGCTCGAGCACGCCGACGACCACATGCAGGAGTGTATCGACAACTGCCTCGAGGCCGCACAGGCCTGCGAGTGGTGTGCCGACGAGTGCGCCGGCGAGGGCGAGGAGATGGCCCGCTGTCTCCGGCTCTGCCGGGACGTGGCGGACATCGCGTCGCTGCACGCGCGATTCATGGCTCGCAACTCGGGCTACCATGGGGAACTGGGCGAACTCTGTGCGGATCTCTGCGAGGAGTGCGCCGAGGAGTGCGAGCAACACGACCACGACCACTGTCAGGCCTGCGCCGAGATTCTGCCGAAGTGCGCCGAGAGCTGCCGGGAGATGGCGTCGGCCTGAGGCCCGAGACGGAAGCCACGGACGGACTCGCGCACGGTCGATCGTGACGATCTCGTGTGACGTCCCGATCAGGAACTGACCGCCGCACCGACGATCCCCGCGACCGCGCTCTCGAGGGCCATCACGAGCGAGATCGCGACGGCGAGCGCGAAGATGCCGACGCCCGCAACACCGGTGACTGCACCCCCAATGGGACCGATCGCGAGCCCGGCGATACCGACGGCGACGCCGACGAGGAGGCCGCCGATGATCCCGCCGAGCGCGCCCGCGAGCAGTCCGTGCCAGAACCCGCTTCCGAGGCCGCCGCCGGCCATGTAGCCCGCGACGAAGCCGCCTGCCAGTCCCGCCGCGATCTGGCCGATCCCCGGCACAACCAGTCCGATGATTCCGAGCACGGTCGCGACGACGAACCCGACGAAGACAGCACGCCAGTCTGTCATGGGTGATCGTAAACCGGCGATGGGGATAAGGTCGCGGCGGACACCTGCTGTCCTGGACAGCCGCGACTCGAGTCGAGGGCACCGACGAGCCCGCGTCTCGACGAGACAACGCACTGGTATCCGGCCCATAACGAACGCCCTTTATGATCCGGCGCTCTAGTTGTGGACATGATTTTCGAAGACCTTCCGACGACGCCCACGTCGGAAGAGCTGATCGACAAAGCGTTCTCGCGGGCGGCGCGGGCCGGCAAGGCCAAAGGCGGCCTCGAGGCCCAGCAGTCGATGCTCCAGACGGCGGCCAACATCATTTCGGACAACCTCGAGAACGTGGTCACGGCGTGGCCCGACTTCGAGTACGAGGACGACGTCCACCCGTTCTACTACGAGCTGGCGGACGCGATCGTCGACGTGGACGAGCTCCGACAGGCGCTGTCGGAGGTCATGTGGGCCAGCCGGAAGGCCCGCGAGATTCACGAGGAGTACCAGCCGCGGCTGCGAAAGACCGACGTGGACACGGCGCGCAAGCACCGCAAACAGGCCTTCGCCCGCCTCGCGGACATCGTCGAGCAGGTCGACGACCACCTGTTGTATATCAACAAATCGCGCAACGACCTGCGCGACCTGCCGGAGATCAACCCCGACGAGCCGACGATCGTCGTCGCCGGCTACCCCAACGTGGGCAAGTCCTCGTTCGTCAACGACGTCACGAACGCGCGCGGCGAGACCGCGTCCTACCCCTTCACCACGAAGGGGATCGGCGTCGGCCACTTCGAGCGCGACCACATCCGGTATCAGATCGTCGATACGCCGGGCCTGCTCGACCGCCCGCCGCAGGACCGCAACGAGATCGAATCGCAGGCCGTCAGCGCCATCGAGCACCTCGCCGACTGCATGCTCGTCGTGGTCGACCCCACCGCCGAGTGCGGGTATCCGATCGACTCGCAGCTCGAGCTCCGGGACGCGATCTCGGCCCGGTTCGAGGACATCCCCGTGTTCACGATCGCGAACAAGTCCGACCGCTTCGAGGACGGAGCCCTCGACGACGCCGTCGCGGCCGACTACACCATGAGCGTCGAAACCGGCGCGAACGTGGAGACGGTACTCGACGCCGCCGTCGAGGCCATCGGGTACGAGCCCGAGTTGCCGTTCGAGGGGTAACGGTGCTCGCAACGCGATCGACACCGGGGGAGCGGTCGCGGTGAAGGGCCCCGGTATCCTCTGGATGCTCCAGACCGTCGCCGGGATGTCGATGGCCGGCCCGATGTTCATTCTCGGCGCTAACCGCCTGCTTTCGGGACGCTACGCCTGGGGAATCGGATTTCTGCTCTTCGGCGGCGTCGTGCTCTACTTCCCGACGTATCTCGTCAACCGCATCGACGGCCCGCGAACGCGGATTCGACGGCGGATCGGTCGCAGCGACGAAAATGAAGTCGACACCGTGGCCGGGAACGATGGCGACAGCGCCGCCGACGGGACCGACGGGACAACCGACGTCGAACGCGGAACCGACGAGGAGTCGACGGACGTTCCGCTGCTCGGTCGACTTCGCGATCGATAGGAGACGCGGCGAGCGCGGCGACCGACCGCTGTTCGTCCGACGAGATCGTCACTCCTGCGTGAGTTCGATCCGCGAAACGACCGGCGTCCGCGTCACCGAACCGGTTTCGAACTCGAGACGGAGCCGGAACCGATCGTTGTCCGCGGTGATCCCCTCGACCGCGTAGACCTCGCTGCTCTCCGTCAACGCGACCGGGTCGCTCACCTCGTCGGCCGTTCCGTCACCCGTCGTGTCGGATTCGACGTACGCGGTCACGTTTTCGCCGTCGAGCGTCGCCGAGACGTTCTCGAGTTGCAGGGAGTCGGCCCGCATGTCGCCCGTCGTCGTCCGCCAGTCGGTGATGTGGCTTCCGTTGGTCGCCGTGAGGTACTCGTCGGAGAGTTCGTCGTCCGTCAGCGCGCGGTCGAACAGGCGGACCTCGTCGATATCACCGGCGAAGGATCGATTCGAGGCGCTGTCGTCGATGTTGTCACCGATCCCCAGCGGATGGTCATCGGTCGCGCGCACGTTCGACGGCGGGTCGGCGGTTCCGGTCTGTCCGTCGGCCGAGACGCTAAACTCCGTATCGGCCTCGAACCGGCCGCTGACGTGGACCCATCGCCCCTCGTGATCGTCGGGGAGCGTGACGGTCGCGAAGTGGTACTCGGTCCCGTCATGGATGGCGAACTGTACCTCCGGACTCGTCGACGACGGGACGAGCTGCAGGTTGTACGACGCGTCCGACTTCTGGACGATCGCCATCGCGTCGTCGACGGTGTCGCCCCAGCCCTCGTCGAGTTTGATCCACGTGGAGACGGAGACCCGGTCGTCGGTACTCATCTCGAGCGAATCGCTGTGCGAGACGTTGACGTGTTGATTCTGCGTGTGATCGAAGTCGTACGCGGTGGTCCCGACCAGTCCCGTCTGACCCGGCGTCGGGTCGTTCACGTGTCTGCCGTCGTTGGCCCCCGTCGCGTCGAACGCCGTGTCCCCGCTGTCCTCGTCGAGCGGCCAGTAGGCGACCAGCCCGCTGTCGCCGGCGTCGTATCCGAGCCTGACCGTGTCGGCGTCCCGGTCGCCGATCCCGTCGCTGACCGTCCGTTCGTGCGTTCCCGCGGACCAATCTCCGTCCGTCGACCAGTCCAGACTACCGGCGTACCGAAACGAGAGGAGGTCGCGGCTCCCGTCGATCCGCACGAGCGCGCGGTTCTTACCCCCCTCGATCGGGTGATCGAGCGTCACGGCGAGTACCAGGTTCCGCCGCCAGGGCTCGCCACCGATCACGTCCGTTTCGGCGACAGTCGCGAGCTCCCCGTTTAGTACCACCTCGAGATCGTCGGGCCTCAGGGTCCCACCACCGACGTTTTTGACGTATACCGTCACCGTCTCGTCGGTCTCGTTGTAGACCGCCTTGGCCTCGGGATCGTTGATGATCTCGATTTCGGCGTCGATCGCCGCAGTCTCCCTCTCGCCCTCCTCCTCGACGGATTGGGCGTACAGTCCGGTTTCGGTGACGATGACGCCGACGAACAGCGTCGACACGCTGAGCGCCGCGATGAACAGTATCAACTGAGCGACCGAGGCACGGACCATCGATAGGGAACGTCTCGAATCGGAGTTCCGAACCGAAATAACGCTGCCGGCCGATGAGGTCGACCGATCCGAGGTCGACTCCGCGACCCGATCAGCGTTCGACGACCTCGACGTACCTGACCTCGACGGTGACGGACTGATCGGCGTGGTCGTTGATCCGCCCGCTGAGGACGTCGGCCAGTTCGGGTGCCGATTCCCCCGGCGGGCCGCCGATCGTGACGATCACCCGCTCCGGGTTCCGGAACGGGTAGTTGTCGTCCATCACGACCTGAAACTCGAGCAGTTGGTAGTCCTCGTACTGGTCCTGTGCGAGGACCGCTTCCACTTCCTCGCGGGCGTCCTGTTCGAAGTTCCCCGTTTCGTAGGAGGCGTACGTGATCCCGCCGAGAAACACCGCGAAGACGAGGACGATGAGGGCGAGGCCGACGATCCGCTTGCGGACGCGTTGCTCCGTTTCCCCGAGCTGGAACAGGTTCTCCGGACGGTAGCCGGCGTACCACAGGGTCAACAGACCGGCGAGGTCCACCGAGAGCAAATTGACGAGGACCAGCACCGTGGCACCGATCGCGGACGTCGGTTCTCCCCACGCGAGGGCGATCCCCGCGACGCCGGCTGGCGGGATCAATGCCGCGGCGATCATCACGCCGACGAGGGCGACCGACGTCCCCGTCGCGATGCTCACGACCCCCGCGATGCCCGCGCCCAGCGCGATCGCGAGCGACAGCAAGTCCGGCGCGAGTCGCTCCGATATCTCGCCGACGCTCGAGAGGACGAGATCCGGCGGGACGATGTTCAGGGATCGAACCAGCACCGCGAAGATCGCCGCCGCCGCGATCGCGACCACGACACCGATGACCTGGTAGGTGACGCTCTCGACGAACAGTTCTTCGTCGTCGATCACCGTCCCGACGCTCGCCCCCAGGGCCGGGCCGATCAGGGGCGCGATCACCATCGAGCCGACGACGACGGCCGGCGAGTCCAGGAGTAGCCCCGCGGTCGCGACGACGGCGCTGATGACCGTCATCACCACGTAGACGGGAAAGCTCGGCGTCAGACCCTCGGCCTCCGCCTGCAGTTCCTGGCGAGAAATGCGGTCCGACTCGACGTCACCGGCCTCGTACTCCTCGCGCAGCGCCTGGAATCGACGGGAGACTACCGTTTCCGCGTCGACGACGACCGTGTAGGCGTCTTCGTCGATCCCGGCGTCCTGTATCTCGTCGAGCACCGGTTCGACCGCCGCATCCGGCAGCGGGAAGTAGACGACCGCCGTATACTCTCGACTGCTGGTCTCGTCCGAGACGACGTAATCGATCTTCCGCTCGTCGAGGGCGCCGAGGATCGTCTCCCGCTTCCCCGTCGGAACCGTCAACTGTACGAGCCGCACGTGTCGGACTGAGACACGGCGGGGTCATAATTCCGGGGCATTCGCCACCGTCGGAGGGGCGAGGAGAGCTCGAGTTGGAAACCGAAGCTCTTACTACCGTTTCGTGACGGAAGTTATGACTGATGGTATGACCCGATGGTTTTCCTCGCTTTTTGGCATCACCATGCTTGGAATCGGCGGTCTCCTTCTCGCCGTGTCTGCTCGAGCGGGTCTCCCCAGTCCGTCCGTTATCCTGATTCCCCCCAGCCTCGTCGTTGCGGGGATCCTGAAAGTCGTCGGTGGACACCGCGATTCGGTCACGTTCGGCGGCCGATCCGTCCCGTGGAACGTCCTCGTTGGCCTCGGAGACATCGTTCTGGGGACCGTCGTGATTCCCGCGGCGATCCCCGATATCGTCTCCGGCAACGCAGATTCGCGATTTAATGCGCTCGGAATGCTCGCCGGCGGCACGTTCATGATCTGGCACGGCGTCCAGGTCGCCCGCGATACCCACCGCGTCGACCTCGAGGACCTTCAGGAGCTGCCCTCGGGTCCCGTCGTCGCCCTCTTCGCTGTCCTCGTCGGCTGGATTGGAATCGGGCTGCTCATCGCGATCGTCCTCGGTCCACTCCCGTGATCGACCGGCCGGCCTCGAGTAGCCGGTCGGCTCGCTCCACACAGTTTTGTGTCACGGGAGAGACGTAACTGTATGAAGCGACGACTCGCCTCCCTGTTGGGCATCGTCATGCTGGGACTCGCCGGTGCCTATCTGGCCGTCTTCGGCCTGACGGTGCTTACCGGACCGCTCGCCGTCGTGGCTCTCGGCGGGTTCGTCCTCTCGGCGATCCTGATGGTCGTCGGCGGTCTCGTCGATTCGGTCACGCTCGGTAGTCGATCAGTCCCGTGGAACGCCCTCGTCGGCACCGCTGACGTCGTTCTGGCGGCCGTCGTCACCCTCTCGGCAGTGCGATCCGCGCTCGTCGCCGGCGACGGGGGATCGTGGCTGTTCGCCGCGGCAATGGCTGTCGGAGGGACGTCACTGGCCTGGTTCGGCGTCCAGACCGCCCGCGACAGCCGCCACGTCGACCTCGAGGCCACCCCCTCGAGCCGTCGGCTCGTCGCCATTACCCTGCTCGTAGCAGTCTCGTTCGGAATCGGGCTATACGCCGCGATCCGCCTCTAGCGCCAGCGCTCCCCCCACTGGTCCGACACCGACTCGAGTGACTACCCGCCGCACGGTCGATCACCGTTACAACGCGTATAAACGTCGGTCGGCCCTACACGGCGTGTGATCGACTTCGATACGCGTCCGAACCGAGACGCCGAAGTGGCGCTCGTCGGCCGCTCGAACGTGGGCAAGTCCACGCTCATGCGCGAGCTGACCGGCCACAGTTTCGACACCGGGGGCAAACCCGGCGTCACCCGCTCGCCGAATCACTACGACTGGGCCCCCGAGGACTTCGTCATCACCGACCTCCCCGGGTTCGGCTTCATGAGCGGCGTCGACGAGGACCTCCGCGAGGAGATCAAGACCGAGATCGTCCACTATCTCGAGGAGTACGCCGACAATATCCTCGTCGCCGTCCTCGTCGTGGACGGCAAGAGCGTCATCGACATCATCGACCGGCACTCGGGCCCCGACGAAATCCCCTACGACGTCGAGATGTTCCACTTCCTGCGGGAACTGGACGTCCCGACCGTCGTCGCCGTCAACAAGATGGACAAGGTCGACGACGAGGACGAGCGACTGGACGCCCTCTGTGACCGCCTCGGCCTCTACCCGCCCTGGAAGCAGTGGCAAGAGACGATCGCACCGATCTGCGCCAAGAAGGGGCAACTCGAGCCCCTGAACGAGGCGATTCGAACCCATCTCCACGAGCAACAACGGGACGACCTGTTCAAGTTCTTCTAGAACCGAAGTTTTGCTCTGCGGGCGCGGCTTCGCCGCGCCCTCGGCAAAACTTCGATGAAAAGCACTCCTCCTTCCCCTCCACTTCGTTTCGGGTCAGTCGTCGGCCCGCTCGCTCCCTTCGGTCGCTCGCGGTGAGTATCCGGTACGTGCCTGCCCTCCCCCGGGTTGCACGACTCTCGTGGTACTCGAGTCGCGCGCCCGGCCACCGCACGTGCTGTCCGATATCCGTACTCATTTGAAGGTCACGCTGCCTCGAGCCAATCAGTATCAGACGACGCGGTTGCGGAATGCCGCGCCGTCCGCGAGTCGATCGACGTTCTCGCGGACGATGTCGCCGGTGTCCCGGAAGTAGTCCCGCGTGTAGGCGGCGCAGTGGGGCGAGACGATGACCTCGTCCATCCCCCACAGCGGCGACTCCTCGGGAAGGGGCTCCTCCTCGAAGACGTCCAGCGCCGCCCCCGCGAGGGCGTCGGCCTCGAGCGCATCGATCAGCGCCGGTTCGTCGACGACCGGGCCGCGGGAGACGTTCACGAAGTAGGCGTCGTCGCGCATGGCGTCGAACGCGTCGGCGTCGAAGAGGTGCCGAGTCTCGTCTGTCAGCGGCACGGTGACGATCACGAAGTCGGCACCGGAGATCGCCTCGAGCAGCCGGTCGTTCGAATAGACCTCGTCGAAGCCGGGGACGTGATCGCCGGAGCGACGGACGCCCGTCACGCGGAGCCCCAGTCCGCCGAGGGTCTCCGCGGCGCCCGTTCCGAGCGTGCCGGTGCCGACGACGCAGGCGGTCGATCCGGCGAGGGTAAACGCCGCGTCCCACTCGGGGCGCTCCCATCGCCGATCCTGCTGGTTCGCGACGTGATCGTGCAGCCGCCGGGCGAACATCAGGAGGTAGCCCGCGACCGTCTCGCCGACGGTTCGGTCGTGGATCCCCGTGCTGTTCGTGAGGATCACGTCGTTCGCCTCGAACTCGTCGAACGGGAACCGGTCGACGCCCGCCTGGATCGAGTGGACCCACTCCACCTCGAGGAAGGCGTCGCGGTGCTCCATCGTGACGACCGCGTCGCAGGCCGAGATTTCGTCGTCGCCGATTACGGCGACCTCGACCGGCAGGTCGGCGAGATACTCCGCGAGTTCCGCCGGCGGAAACACCATCGCTACCGAATCGTGGATTCCGAGTCGCTCGAGTTCGAATGCCATGAGAGTCAGTACAGGCGAGTCCGTGTTGAAGCTTTGCCGATCTCCGGGCCGAGATCGGCTGATCGAGACGTTTCGGGTCGAGGTTCGAGTCGGGCAGCACGGCGGTACGACAGGAGCGACGCCGAATCCGACTAACTCGGTACTCCGGCCACCGGCTTTATAATCGAGACATCTGTACCCGTACCGGATGGGCACGATCGAGAACACATCTACGTTTACCGAATTCGATGCGGACGCTGTCCTCGAGACGCTTCGAGAGATCGCTGGCGGCCAGATACTCGCGTTTGCGGAATACGACGCCGAGACGTACAATATCATGTATCTGGACGAGCGGATGAGTCAGCAACTCGGCGAATCAGTAGCAGACATCGAAGAGTTCGCCGACAAGATCCACAGTGACTACCGACTCGATTTCACCGAAAAGGAGATGTACGAAGACGTGTACACCGAACTCGGTGAGGTACGCGCCTTTGCCGCGTTCTTCGAGGGAAGCACTATATTCCGGTTCGTCGGGGAAACTGCAGGATTGTACGTCTCACTCACGATGGACGCACCGTTCAACGCGGTGATCGAAGCAGTGTACGATGTCATCGAGGAGGCGTGAGATGCAGCCGGAACACAGCGAACAGTTAGCGGAGGCGTCGAACGTACTGTTGCTCGGATCGATGCTCGACGATTCGACGAAACGGACCCACAACGAACTCCTGTCGCAGGAATCGACCGATCGAACGGACGTCCTGGCGCTGACGTTCCAATCACCGGGGCAGTGGCTGCGAACGTGGACGGAAACGCCGGAAACGCACGACGGACGAATCACCGTCATCACGCTCGACGAATCACCCTATCAGTCGACGCAGCGAACCGACAGCGTGACGTCGAGTACGGTCAACCCGGCGGACCTGACCGGAATCGGAATGGAAGTGAGTGATTACCTCTCGAGCCAGGCGAAGACGGACACCGAGACGGTGGTCTGCTTCGATTCGATCACCGGACTCCTGCAGTACACGAATCGGAAGTCGCTGTTCCGGTTTCTGCGGGTGATTACGCGTCGCATCGAACACGTCGACGGGATCGCTCACTTCCACCTGAATCCGGACGCCCACGACCGAAAAACCATCAGTACCATCAAAACGCCGTTCGACGCGATCGTCAAACCTGCTGCCGCCGATGGGGACGTGACCGTTTCGACGCGCTATTAGTCTCACACCGCTCCCGCCTCTTCCGTCGACCGACCGTCTCGGGTACCGTTCCGGTGGATTCTCCGTCACGTACGAGAGACGACTCTCGAGGAAATAGAACGGCGGCTCGGGGAAAATCCCTCGTCACAAGGGGCTCGGAGGGGGTAACTCTTCGTCACGGCCGCCGGAAGGAGCTACTCCCTCGAGGGGTTTCGGTCTGTCGTTTCTCGAACCGTCGATTCCCCTCCGTCGCGCCACTCCTCGAGGGCCCGCAACTCCGCGGCCACGTCCCCGATGTCGCTCGGCTCGAGCGCTCCGCGCTCGGTAACCACTTCGGTCACGCAATCAGCGGGCGTCACGTCGAACGTCGGATTCAGCACGTCGATCGACGCGTCGCCGTCGTACACCGCGGATCGGTCCCCGGACTCGAGGTTCACGTCCTCGCGCGTCGAGACTTTGTCCGTCGCCGCGACGACGGAGACCGGAATCCCCTCGCGGTCGGCGGCGATCACCAGCGTTCGCGTGCCCGCCTTGTTCACGACGGAGCCGTCGGGGAGGACGGTATCCGCGCCGACGATCGCGCGATCGATGTCTTCGCGCGCGAGCACGTGCGCGAGCGCCGCGTCGGTGTGAACCGACACGGTGCTATCGGTCGTCTCGGACAGCCGCTCCGCGACGGCCACCCCCTCGCGGGCGGGGCGCGATTCGGCGACGAACACACGCGACGGCTCGCTCCGCTCGAGCGCCGCGAGGACGGTGCCCGACCGGGAGAGAGTCGCAACGCTGTCCGCCAGAAACTCGCTCGCGGTCGCTGCGGCGTCCTCGTCGGCGTCGATCGCGCGGTCGATAGTCCGCAGCGCCGACTCGAGGACGGCCGGCGCATCGCCGTCGTCGTCCGAACCAGCCATGACGCGATTGACCCGGTTCCGGAGGACGGCCATCGACGGCCGCGCCTCGAGCAGTCGCCCCGCGAGTTCGGCGAGCTCGTCCCACTCGCCGTCCGAGTCGGGGCCGAGCGACGCGCGTTCGGAGACGAGCACCCCCGCCCGGTCGCGAAGCACCTCGAGCGCGCGTACGGACAGGTATGCGGCCCCGTGCTCGCCGTCGGCGGCGATCGACCGAACGGAGGGTGCCACGCGCTCGTAGGCGGTCCAGAGTTCGGGCACCGTCTCGCGGTCGTCCCCCACGGACTCGAGCAAGTCGGTCGGCGGGACCCACTCGTACGCGTCGTGTTCCTCGCTCAGTTCGATCTCGCGAGTCTCACAGTCGAAGAGGTAGGGGTGGACGACCCAGTCGCACTCGATATCGGGGTCCGCGAACTCGACCGGCCGCCCGGAGCGGACTAGCGAGACGGCCTCGGACTCGAGGCCGGTTTCCTCGCGAATCTCGACGCGGACCTGTTCGTCCGGCTGCCTCTCCGCGAAGCCGGAGACGCCGCCCCACTGGCCCCGGTAAGTGCCGACGGCGTCGCTCCGTCGCAGCAGCAGAACGTCGCCGCGATGACGGAGAAAAGCGGTGACGACGCGGTTCGAATCGTCGGCGTCGGTGTCGACATCGGTATTGGCGCCCATACGAGGGTCGACGGGAACGCCAGTGGTGTCGTTTTCGGACCCGTTCGTCGGCGGGACGGCACCGGAAACGAACGGCACCGGTCGTCTCGGTCCGGCGATGGGAACTCGAGTACGCGGCCGTCGGATACCGCTACTGCGCTACGGTTTTCGCCCTCGAGATGCTACGCTCACCTATGACCCGTATCGCGATCATCGCCGATACGCACGTGCCCACTCGAGAGTCCGCGCTCCCGGCGTGGGTCGTCACCGAGATCGAAGCGGCCGACCACACGATCCACGCCGGCGACTTCGAGTCGTTCGGAAGTTACGAGCGGATCGTCGACCTCGCCGACGGCGACCTGACGGCCGTCCGGGGAAACGTGGATCCGGCGACGCTCGACGTCCCACTGACCGCCACGCTCGAGGTCGACGGCGTGACGTTCGTCGTCACTCACGGCCACGGATCGTCGGGCGACTGGCAGGAGCGAGTCGTCGAGACGGCCCGCGAGGAAACGGCGGCGACCGCGGAAACGGCGCTGGTCACCGTCGCCGGCCACACCCACGAGGTTGTCGACACGACCGTCGATATCGACGATCATCGATCGGCCGGCGACCGGGGACGGAGTGTCGATCGCGTCCGCGTACTCAATCCGGGCAGCGCAACCGGTGCCGCTCCCACGACCTACGAGACGATGTTCGTCGCCACCGTCCGCAACGGAACGCTCGAGGTCGAACACCGGACCGGGTAGGTCGACCGTCGACGATAGTAGCCACTGAAACGGTTTACACACTACTCGCAACGCTGTCGTGCGAGTAGGTGTGCAATGACTTTCAGTGGCTACTATAGCATCCGGTCGCTCGCGGACCGCGATCACGACGGACTATAAACCACCGGAACCGCAATCCGACACGTATCGATGGGAACTCCCGAACGAACGTCTATCGAGTCGGACGGCGACACCCGCGTCGGCGTCGACGTCGGCGGCACGTTCACCGACGTGGCCCTCTCGGTCGACGATCGGCTCGTCACCGCCAAAGTGCCGACGACCGACGAGCAACACGTCGGCGTCCTCGAGGGGATCCGCAAGGCCTGCGATCGGGCCGACATCGCACCCGCGGGGATCGACGGCTTCGCCCACGCGATGACCGTCTCTGTCAACGCCCTGCTCGAGCGCGGCGGCGCGAGGACGGCGCTGGTGACCACCGAGGGGTTCCGGGACGTCCTCGAGATCGGCCGACAGGATCGGCCGGACCTGTACGACCTCGAGGCCGAGAAACCCGAGCCGCTGGTGCCTCGAGACCGACGGTTCGAGGTCGACGAGCGGACGACGGCCGAGGGCGTCGAGCGGCCGGTCGACGCGGACGAGGTCCGCGACCTCGCCGCGACCCTTCGAGACCGCGACGTCGAGGCCGTCGCGGTCTCCCTGCTGCACGCCTACGCGGACCCCGACAACGAGCGGGTCGTCGCGGAGACGCTGCGAGAGGAACTGGACGTTCCCGTCTCGGCCTCCCACGAGGTGCTCGCGGAGTTCCGCGAGTTCGAGCGCACGTCGACCACGGCGGTCGACGCCTACGTCCGCCCGGCGATCGATCGCTACGTCGGCCGGCTGGTCGACGAGGCCGACGACGCCGGGATTCCGGCACCGCGGATCATGCAGGCGAACGGCGGCGTCGCCGACCCAGAGACGGTTCGCGAGCACGCCGTGACGACGACGCTGTCGGGCCCGGCAGCGGGCGTCGTCGGCGCTGCGGCGACCGTCGACGACGATGACGTCGAGGGGCTCGTCACGTTCGACATGGGCGGCACCTCGAGCGACGTGAGCCTCGTCCGAGACGGACGAGCGGAACGGACGACCGACGCGGAAATCGACGGCCTTCCGATCCGGACGCCGATGGTCGACGTGAACACCGTCGGCGCGGGCGGCGGGTCGATCGCCTGGATCGATTCGGGCGGCGCGCTCCGGGTCGGCCCGGAATCCTCGGGCGCTGATCCCGGCCCGGCCTGCTACGGTCGCGGCGGGACGGAGCCCACGGTCACGGACGCCAACGTCGTGCTGGGCTATATCGGCCCCGAAACCGCGCTGGGCGGGGAAATGACCCTCGACGTCGACGCCGCTCGAGACGCCCTCGAGCGACTGGCCGAGGAAGCGGGTCTCGAGGGGGCTCTCGAGGCGGCCCGCGGGGTCTACCGCGTGGCGAACGCGACGATGACGCGGACGATCCGGTCCGTCACCGTGGAGCGGGGCCACGACCCGCGCGAGTTCGCGCTCGTGGCGTTCGGCGGCGCGGGGCCGATGCACGCCGCGGCGCTGGCCGACTCGCTGTCGGTCAGCCGGGTCGTCGTCCCCCGACCGAGCGGCGTCCTCTCCGCGTTCGGGCTGCTCGCTGCCGACGAGAGCTACGACGCCGCTCGAACGGTCGGCGTGGATCTCGAGGGGGCCGAGCCAGCCGAACTGGAGTCCGTCTACGACGATCTCGTCGAGGACGTGCTCGCGGACGCCTCCGAGCCGGACGCGGCGCGGGTCGAGCGCGCGGCGGACTGTCGGTACGCGGGGCAGAGCTTCGAGCTGACCGTCCCCGTCGACGACGAGTTCGACGCGGACGCGGTGGCCGATCGGTTCCGCGACGCCCACGAACGGACCTACGGGTACGCGATGGACGAATCGATCGAGGTCGTCACCCTCCGGGCGACCGCGACGATACCGGGCTCGGAGCCGACGATTCGTCACGAGGGAGCCGGCGACGCCCGCGTCGGGACCCGAGAGGCGATCTTCCCCGGCACCGGTGCGCGGGAAACGACCGTCTACGACCGGGAGCGGATCGCGGCGGGGTCGTCGATCGAGGGACCGGCGGTCCTCGAGCAGGCCGAGAGCACGGCGGTCGTCCCGCCCGGCTGGGGTGGCGAAACGCTCGCCGACGGAACGCTGGTCGTGACGCGAACGGAGGGCGACGAGCAATGACGCGAGATTTGACGAACGGCTCGGACGACGGTATCGACCCGGTCACCCTCGAGGTGCTGCGAAACCAGCTCGAGAGCGTCGCCGAGGAGATGGGCCAGACGCTGATCCGGGGGGCGTACTCGCCGAACATCAAGGAACGGAGAGACTGCTCGACGGCGCTGTTCGACGCCGAAGGACGGATGATCGCGCAGGCCGAGCACATTCCGGTCCACCTCGGTGCGATGCCGGCCGCCGTCGACGCCGTCCGCGAGCACGACCCGCGGCCGGGCGACGTGTTCGTGCTCAACGACCCCTTTACCGGCGGCACGCACCTGCCGGACGTGACGATGGTGTCGCCGATCGCCCCCGGACGCGACGGCAGCACCGGAGCCGGTGACAGGGACGAGATCGTCGGCTACGCCGTCTCTCGAGCCCACCACGCCGACGTCGGCGGGATGACCCCCGGCAGCATGCCGGCCGGCGCGGAGGAGATCTATCAGGAGGGGCTTCGGATTCCGCCGATTCGGCTCGTCGACGGCGGCGAGCCTCGGGACGACGTCCGCTCGCTCGTGCTCGCGAACGTCCGCGATCCGCGCGAGCGCCGGGCCGACCTCCGCGCACAGCAGGCGGCGAACGAACGCGCGGAGGAACGGCTCGAATCACTGTTCGACGAACACGGCCGCGAAACGGTTCTCGAGGGGTTCGACGCCGTCATCGACTACTCGCGCGAGCGGATCGCGACGGAGATCGCGGCGCTGCCCGACGGTACCTACGAGGCCACGGATGTCCTCGAGGGCGACGGCGTGACCGACGACGATATCGAGATTACCGTGACCGTCACGGTCGACGGCGAGACGATCGATGTCGACTTCTCGGGAACGGCCCCGCAGGTCGCTGGGAATCTCAACGCCCCGCTGGCGGTCGCGACGAGCGCCGTCTACTTCGTCGTCCGCTGTATCACCGATCCCGAGATCCCCCCGAACCACGGCTGTTACGAGCCGGTGAGCGTCTCTGCGCCCGAGGGATCACTGTTGAATCCGAGCCCGCCCGCCGCCGTGGTCGGCGGCAACGTCGAGACCAGTCAGCGGGTCACCGACGTGGTCTTCACCGCGCTCGCGGGGGCCGCACCCGACCGCGTTCCCGCACAGGGACAGGGCACGATGAACAACCTCACCATCGGTGCGCGGGACGGCTCCTTCGCCTACTACGAGACCATCGGCGGCGGCTTCGGCGCGCGCGCCGACCGCGACGGGATGGACGGCGTGCAGGTCGGGATGACCAACACGCTGAACACGCCCGTGGAATCCCTCGAGACCGAGTACCCGCTGCACGTCGAACGATACGCGCTCCGAGAGGGCAGCGGCGGCCGCGGACGGTTTCGGGGAGGGCTGGGACTCGAGCGCTCGGTCACGGTCGAGACCGACGCGACGGTGTCGCTGTTGACCGAGCGCCGCCGCCACGCGCCGAAGGGCGTCGCCGGCGGCGAGGACGGCGCGACCGGCGAGAACCTGATCGACGGCGAGGCGGTTCCGGCGAAGACGACAGTTGACGTGGCGGCCGGAGCGACGGTCACCGTCAAAACGCCCGGCGGCGGCGGGCACGGCGATCCGGACGAGCGGGACGAAGGGGGGCTCGAGGCCGACCGTGTCGCCGAGAAATCGTCGGAAGACGACTGACGAGAGCCTACTCGAGTTCGGACCGCCTCGAAATACGGATAATCACGTCCGTTACTAATCTTGCCAGAGTCACGGACCGCCGACTCCATTCTCCGGTGACGGTGCGTTTTTAGCGCCGCTGGCCCACCCACCAGTATGGAACTCAACGGCGTGGCGGAGCTGCCCGAAATCCGCCCCGGCGACGACATCGCCGCCCTCGTCGCGGATCGGGCCGCCCTCGAGCCCGGCGACGTGCTCACCGTCGCGAGCACGATCGTCTCGAAGGCCGAGGGTCGCACGGCGGATCTCGAGGAGTACCCCGTCAGCGGACGGGCTCAGGAGATCGCCGACCGGATCGAGGAGATCGCGGGCGAGGAGAAAGATCCCAGATTCGCACAGGCGATCATCGAGGAGAGTTCGGAACTGCTGATCGACTGTCCGTTCCTGCTGGCGGAGACTCGCTTCGGTCACATCTGCCCGAACGCGGGGATCGACCGCTCGAACGTGCCCGGTCACGACCTCCTGTTGCTGCCGAAGCGACCGACGGAGAGCGCCGAGCGGATTCGCACGGGACTCGAAGAGCGAGGAATCGAAGACGTCGCAGTGGTCGTGACCGATACCTGCGGGCGGCCGTTCCGTCACGGACAGACCGGGGTCGCGATCGGCTGGGCGGGCATGCCCGCGAGCCGCGACTGGCGCGGCGAACTCGACCGGGACGGCCACGAGCTCGGCGTTACCGTCCAGTCCGTGGTCGACGAACTCGCCGCCGCCGCGAACCTCGTGACCGGCGAGGGTGCCGGCGGGACCCCCGCCGTGGTCGTCCGGGACTGGGAGTTTGGAGACCACGAGGGAAGCGAGGAGCTGTTCCGGTCGGTCGAAGACGATCTGATTCGACAGGCGCTCCGAGAGTGGAGGTTCGACGAATGACTGGCGAGAACAGATCGGCACGAGACGTGACCTGGGGTATCGAACTCACCCCCGAGCATCCGCCGGATCGGGTCGCCGAGCTGGCCGCGCTCGCGGAGGACGAGGGGTTCGACGTCGCGTTCGCGAGCAGCCACTACTTCAACCGCGACCCGTTCGTCGTGCTCTCGCGGATGGTCGATGCCACCGACGAGATCCGACTCGGGCCGGGCGTCGTCAACCCCTACGAGACCCATCCCGTCAAACTGGCCGCGCAGACGGCGACGATCGACGAGATCAGCGACGGCCGCGGCGTCTTCGGCGTCGGCGCGGGCGACCGTTCGTCCCTCTCGAATCTCGGCATCGAGCGCGACAGCCCGCTCCGGCGCGTCCTCGAGACGTTCGACCTCGCCCGCGACCTCTGGGACGGCGAGACGGTCACGCACGAGGGCACCTTCACCGCTCGAGACGCGGCGCTCAACCTCGAGCCGCCGTCCGATCGCATTCCCGTTTACGTCGGTGCACAGGGGCCACACATGCTTCGAATGAGCGCGAAACACGCCGACGGCGTGTTGATCAACGCTGCGCATCCGGCGGACCTCGAGTGGGCGGCCGGCCAGCTCGAGCGGGGGGTGGCCGAGCGACCAGTGGAGTCCGGGGCGTTCGAGTCACTGGCGTTCGCGAGCGTCAGCGTCGCCGGCGACGAAGCCGAGGCGCGCGAGGCGGCGCGCCCGCCCGTGGCGTTCATCGTCGGCGGGGCCGCCGAGCCGGTCCTCGAGCGCCACGACATCGACCGGGCGGCGGCGAGCGCGGTCAGCGAGGCGCTCGAGGACGGCGACCTTCCGACCGCGTTCGGCCGCGTCACGCCCGCGATGATCGACGCGTTCTGTATCGCGGGGACGACCGAAACCGTCGCGGATCAATTCGAGGCGGCGCTCGAGCACGTCGACGGGATCGTCGTCGGCTCCCCGCTGGGACCGGACCTCGACGATGCGATCGAACGGGCGAGCGAGGCGCTCGCTCGCGCGATCGACGACAACTGAGCCGAAAAAAGCGGCCGGCTATTTCGCGGTGAAGAGGTTACCCACGGCACCGAGCGTGAGAACGCCGAAGACGCCCAGCGAGAAGACGACGAGGAGCGTGCCCATCAGGACCAGCAGCGGCGCGAGCCCCGCGCCCATCGCGACGTCACTGAAGAGTTCGGTCATTTCGACGAGGTTGTCCACGATGACGTTGAGCGGCGTGACGGTGTCCATGTGCGGGGGTTGTTACCGGTACTACTTGGCCGTGCCGGTCCCGAATGAGGGGAGATTAAGTCGCCACCGGTCGTACCCGATCACGTGAGCGACGACCCGACGCTTTCCGACTTCGCTTCCGAGGATCCCGACGAGGGCGCGAGAGAGACGACACGGGAGGACGAGGGCATCGCCGAGGGAGACGGCGACCGCTCGGAGCCAGCAGCCGACTCCTCGACGGTCGTCGAGGGCTCGGGTCACGGCAGCGACGAGTCCGACGACGGGTCCGGTGAGACGGCGGGCGATACGGGATTCTCGACGTACGCGTGGGGAACGTACGCCTGCAGTCGGTGCGAGCGTGCGAGTCGCCGCGTCTGGCGCGCCGACGGCGAGTTGGTCTGTGTCGAGTGCAAAACGTGGTAATCAGTTACTGGGGACGGTAACAGCGCTTGTATCGGGGACTGCCTGCGAGCGTCCTCCCGAAGCTTTATACTGTTGTCGTGGTTCTATTGAGATGCAATGGCGAAAGGTACGGTCGACTTCTTCAACGACACTGGCGGCTACGGATTCATCGAGACTGAGGACGCGGACGAGGACGTGTTCTTCCACATGGAGGACATCGGGGGTCCTGATCTCGAAGAGGGACAGGAACTCGAGTTCGACATCGAGGAGGCCGAAAAGGGGCCGCGCGCGACTAACGTCGAACGGCTCTAGGCAGTTTCGAACGGTGGTATCGTTTTCTGATTGTTAGTCCGGTAGCGACCGCGTTCTCGAACCCGGGCTCTCGGTCACCTGACCGAGAGACGGCGAACGGTACTCCGCGAGCGACGGCATCCGACCAGTGCTATCGGTTCCGCCGCGCCCTCGGTTTGCAGGGTACTTATTTGACACAAAACATATGTCCGAGAGACCCCGATGACATACTAATGAACAGGTCCCCCGGGTGCACGGAGAACGTCTCGAGAGTATGACTGACGCGAGCCCGACACCGAAGCGGAGTAGCGATTCGACGGGGGAGGACACCCTCCAGGTCTCGACCGTCGAGCGATTGTGTGCCGACATCGAGGCGAACGTCTCGCGCGTGATCGTCGGCCACGACGAGGTGATCGAACACGTCATCACCGCCGTCCTCGGACGCGGGCACGTCCTGCTCGACGACGTCCCCGGCGTCGGGAAGACGATGCTCGCGCGCGCGATCGCCAGATCGGTCGACTGTACGTTCAGCCGCGTTCAGTTCACGCCGGATCTCCTCCCGAGCGACGTCACCGGCGTGAACGTTTTCAACCAGAAGACCCGCGAGTTCGACTTCCAGTCCGGCCCCATCTTCGGCAACATCGTGCTGGGCGACGAGATCAACCGTGCGCCCCCGAAAACGCAGGCGGCGCTGCTCGAGGCCATGGAGGAAGGACAGGTCACGACCGACGGCACGACCCGCGATCTCCCGACGCCCTTTACCGTGATCGCGACCCAGAACGCCGTCGAGCCCAACCGGACCTACGACCTGCCCTTCGCCGAGCTCGATCGCTTCATGAAGAAGCTACATCTGGGCTACCCCGATCCCGACGAAGAGGCCGAACTGCTCGGCCGGACGGTCGGCGACCACCCGATCGAATCCCTCGAGTCCGTCACCGATCGCGAAACGCTGGTCGCCGCCCGCGAGACCGTGTCGAGGGTGCAGGTCGCGGAACCGGTTCGAAAATACGCGACGCGACTCGCGGCGTATACCCGCGAGAACGCACACATCGGCGTGAGCCCCCGCGGAACGATCTCGCTGCTCCGAGCGGCACAGGCCCGCGCCGTCGCGAACGGGCGAGACTACGTCATTCCGGACGATCTCCAGGTCGAAGCGCCCGTGGTGATGAGCCACCGAATCAAGACGACCGGCCACGACCGGGACGGCGCCAGCGTGGTCGAAAACGCACTCGAGCACGTCGCAGTCGAATGAGACTCACGCGCCGCGGCTGGGCCGCCGTCGCCGTCGCCTGCGGGGCCGTCGCGCTGAGCTGGCAGTCCGGCCCCCGGGCGCTGAACGCCGTCGTCGTTCCCCTGGTCGTCGTCCTGCTGGCCGGCCTGCTCACCGTCGCTCGAGCGGATCGACCGCGCGTCGTTCGCCAGCCGGTCACCGACGGGTTCATTCGCGAGGACAGAGCCGTCGAGGTCGCGATCGAGACCGACGGAACTGTCGCCGCAACCGTCCGGGATACCGTCGGTGACGGTCTCTCGGCGACGACCGATCCGCACGCGGACACCACGCTCGACGGCGAGGAGACGTTCGGGTACGACGTGCGACTCGAGGCGCGGGGCGAGCGCCGGGTCGGCCCGCTATCGATCACCGTCACGGACGTCCTCGGACTCGTCGAGCGACGGTTCGCGTACGAGGAACCGACCTCCGTTCTCGTCTATCCGCGGGTCCGCGATCTGAGTCAGGGGCCAGCAGCCGACGTGGAAACGCTCGCCAGCGTCGCGGACCGCCGTGCGAACGAGGAGTTCGACCACCTCCGGGAGTACCGCCGCGGAGATCCGTTGCGCGACGTCCACTGGAAGACCGCGGCCAAGCGACCCGAAGATGATCTGGTCGTCACGGAGTACACCGACGACGACGATACCGGTGCGGTCACGGTCGCCGCCGACTGCCTCGTCGACCGCAGCGACGAGATGGCCTCGGCCGCCGCCAGCGTCGCGACCTACCTCCTCGAGCGGGGCGCGACGGTCGGACTCGCGACGCCCGAGGGAACGCAGCCACCGGGATCGGGGCGCGCTCACCACCGCGAACTGCTCCAGTTGTTGGCAGTCGCCGGCCCCGGGGAACTCGCGGACCGAACCCGTCGGGACGCGGACGTACTGGTCCGAACCGACGAAGCGGGGACGACGGTCGTCGTCGACGGTCGCGAGTTGGCCTTCGATCGACTCTGCGGGCTCGAGCGAGCGGAACGGGAGAAACCGGAGGGCGGGAACCGGACCGGGAACGACGGCCACGGTGACCACGACACCGACGGACGGCCGGGGATGACCGCATGAGCACGAAATCGTCCAGTCACGCCGGTGATCGAACGGTATCCCTGAACGCGGAGGGAACCGTCAGTGCCGATGCTGTCCGTCTCCTCGCCCTCGGGTGCGTCTTAGTCCTGACGGCGTCGTACGTGAGCGTCCTCTACGGGATCACGCAGGTCGTCGGCGGCAGCGGATCGCTGTTCGCACTCGTCGGGCTCATGCTGCTCGCGGCGACGGTACTCGCGCGGCTGATCCGTCCCCGGACCGCGGGACTGCTCGCGCTGACGGCGGCCGGACTCGGGTTCGCCTACTACCTCACTTCGGCCGGCGTCGAACCGGGCGTCGTTCTCACGGGAACGAACGCCATCGTTTCCGACACCGTCGCGCTCGCGACCGGTCTCCCGGTGCTCCGAATGGTTCAGGCGGGCGTCTGGACGCTCGGATTCGCGCCCGCCCCCGTCTTCCTCTCGTGGTATCTCGCCATCCGCGGCCGGTACGGACTGAGCGTCGTCCCCGGCGGCGCCGCCCTGGGCTTTCTCGTCCTGACCGGCGACGCGGGAACGCTCGTCACCCTGACCGGGACCCTCGCCGCCGTCGGGGCCGTCGCCGGCGGCGAACTCGAGCGCCGCGGCGGTTCGATCGCACAGGCGGATCTGCTCGCGGTCCTGTTCGCGGTGATCGTCGCGCTCTCGCTGTCGGTAACGATCGTCCCCGGCGAGCCGGCGGGGCCGACGCACCTCGTCCAGGGCGACTCCGGCACGCTCGAGGCGACGATCGATTCCGCGCCCCAGCGATCGGGGATCTCCGGGCAGGTGGATCTCTCGCCGGAGGTGCGGTTCACGGTCGAATCCGATCGGCCGTCGTACTGGCGAACCGGCGTCTACGACCGGTTCACGGGCGACGAGTGGGTCCGAACGGGGCAGGATCGCCGGTACGACGGCCGGCTCGCGGACCCGCCCAGCAGCAGTGGGACCGTCCGACAGACCGTCACCGCCGAGACGGAGCTCGGAATCATGCCCGTCGCCCCCCAGCCGCTGGCGCTCGACGGCGACGTGACGCGGGCGACGACCGTCTCCAGACACGACCAGCCGCGACCCGAGACGCCACTGCAGGAGGGGGACAGCTACGCCGTCGAGAGCGCGGTCGTCGACCCCGACCCGGACGCGCTCCGGATCGCCGGAACGAGTTACCCCGACGAGGTGACCGATCACTACCTCCAGACGCCCGAAGACACCTCGAGCGAGTTCCGGGAGCGGACCGACGAAATCACGGCCGACGCCGACACGCCGCACGGGACGGCGGTCGCGATTCGGGACCACCTCCGGTCCTCGAAGGGGTACTCGCTCGACGTCTCCCAGCCCGCCGGAAACGTCGCCGAAGGGTTTCTGCTCGAGATGGACGAGGGCTACTGCGTCTACTTCGCGACGACGATGACGCAGATGCTCCGCGAAGCGGGAGTTCCGGCCCGATACGTCACCGGCTACACGACCGGTCAACAGGTCGACGACGGCGAGTACGTCGTCCGCGGACTCGACGCCCACTCATGGGTCGAGGTCTACTTCCCGGGCCACGGCTGGGTCCAGTTCGATCCGACGCCCGGTAGCAGCCGCGCCGACGTTCACACCGACCGGCTGCAGGAGGCACGCGAGAACGGTACCGAGGGCGTAGACACCGAGGACAGCGAGGACGTGCCGATCGGCGACGAAAGCGATCCCGTCGATCCGCCCGCGTCCGATCCGGACGACTCGAACGAGCCACCGTCCGACGATCCGACCGACGAGACGGATCCGTCCGACGATCCGGACGACGGAAGCGATCCCGACGATTCGAACAACGGAACCGATCCCGGCGATTCGGGCGACGGTACGGGTGGGGAGGCGACCGGAAACGACGACTCGCTCACCGATCGCCTCGTCGCCATCGGGCACGAGACGGCTGCGCTCGGGCTCGTCCTCCTCGTCGGCCTCGCTGCGGGTGCCCGTCGAACCGACGCGACGACGCGTCTCGGTCGGACCGTCGGCGTCTACTGGCACGGATTCCGGGGCGAACCCGACCGAGACGCCCGACGTGCGTTCCGCCGCCTCGAGCGACTGTTCGCCCGGCAGTACCGGCCTCGCCGTCCCTCGGAGTCGCCGCGGTCCTATCTGCAGGCGATATCGAAGACAGCCGCCGCGGAGGAGTCGCTCGACCCGCGGGCCGAGCGGGTCCTCGAGCACTACGAACGCGCGACCTACGGCGACGGCGTCGGCCGGGCGGAAGCCGACGAGGCGATCGAGATCGTCGACGAGCTCGCCCGAAGTCGGCTCCCAGTGGTCGGTCGCCTTCGCTGACGCCCGAGCCGAATCGGCGGGGAATGCGGTCAACCGAGACGTGAGTTCGTTCGAGAGCGGCTGGCGAGCGGAACTCGCGCCGAACACCGTAAAAAAGAACCACGCGAGGGCATGCGGGTCCCGATAGTGTTTAATATGCCCGTTTCATACCTACGAACGTAATGTCGGAAGTCTGCTCGACGTGCGGGCTGCCCCAGGAACTCTGCGTCTGCGAAGACGTGGCGAAGGGCCAACAACAGCTCAACATCCGCATTGACGAGCGCAGATACGGGAAAGAGGTAACGATCGTCGAAGGATTCGACCCGAAGGACGTCGATCTGGACAGTCTCTCGTCGGATCTCAAGTCCAAATTCGCCTGCGGCGGGACCGTCGAGGACGACCAGATCGAACTCCAGGGGAACCACACCGGCCGCATCGAAGAGTTCCTTCGTGACCGCGGCTTCAACGTCGCCTAATGCCCGCGATGCTCTGAGACGACTTCCGAACCCACGATCGCGCAGGACGCTACGATCCGCTTTTTTGCGACAGCCATCGACCAGTGGCGTCACTCGGTTCTCACTCATCGACCTCGAGCCACCGCTCGTCGACTCGCGCTCGCTGCGAAACGGCTACCGGACCGGTCAGAACGGGGATTCCTGTTCGGTCGCGTCCGCTTCGTCGTCCTCGCGGACGAGCCCGAACTTCATCCCGTATTTGTCGAGTCCGCCCTCCATGCTCTCGACGCGCGCGTCGGCGGTCCCCTCGTAGGACCCGATGAGCTGTGCGGCCTGCACGCTCGCCTTCCCGTGGGGACAGACCGTGACGATGTGATCCTCACCATCGAGTTCGTCGATGCGGTCCATGAGTTCGTTGAAGGGAATGTTCTCGCTGTCCGGGATGTGGCTGTGTTCGAAACTCCGCTCGTCGCGAATGTCGACGATACGAACGTCCGCATCGTCCTCGAGGAGCTCTTTGACCTCGTCAGTAGAGATTTCGCCGTCCATTATCGTCGGGTTGGATGTCGACTCGAATAAGATCAGGGGTTCGGACCGGTCGCCGAACCCACTGGCGATCCGGTCGGGTTTCCTTCCGGTTCTGGACTGCGGGAACAGAAAACATATAATATAGCTATCTTCTGGTCCCAGTAATGGCCACCGCGATAGTTCCGATGGCGACCGCTGGAACGCTAGTCGTAATCGGCTTGCCGGTGTTGTTCGTCGTCTGGATCGCCGCAGTGATCTGGGTATACAGTGATTGTCAGACGAACAGCCCTCACAGTCCGAAGGTCTGGGCGTTCATCGTGTTCTTCGGTGGACTCTTCGGACTCGTACTCTATTTCCGAATCGGTCGAGGGGAACCGGCCGCGCGTTCCGATCGGCGGCTCCAGCTGTGACAGCCTCCGCACGGTAAACGGCGCGGCTCCCTACACAGGTGGCGACCCCGGTCGCGACAGGAAGCGCTACAGCAACCCGTCCTCTTTCGCCAGCAACAGCCCCCCCAGCGTCGCGTCGTTTGTCGGTTGCTCGCGAGCCCGCTCGAGCGCCTCGTCGACCGGGACCGTCGTCACCTCGAGGAACTCGTTGCTGTCGAGTTCCCGCTCGCCGGGCTCGAGTCCCTCGGCGTAGACGATCGCGCGGTCGTGTCGGAGGACGCCGGTCGCGACCGCGTACTCCTGTAACAGGGCCGTACTCGAGGGTCGAAAGCCGGTTTCCTCCTCGAGTTCGCGCGTCGCCGCCCCCGTGTAGGACTCGCCGTCCTCGACGATTCCCGCCGGGAGCTCGAGGTGCGTCTCGCGAATGGTGGGCCGATACTGTTCGACGAATAGAATGCGATCGTCGCTGCCGCTCGCACCCTCACCGGCACCGCCGTCCATATCCGCGAGGACACCGCCGTCGATCTGCGCGACCACGACGACCGCGGGCGGCAGGTCCGCCCAGTAGTATCGCTTCTGCGTCCCGTCGGGCTGTTCGAGCAGATCGTATCCGCCGTCGTACCAGCCGGTCTCGTACTCGGTTCGCTCCTCGAGCAGGTCCCACTCGTCGGGTGTCGTCATCGTGAGAGAGTGGGCGCTCGAGCGGATAATAGGTGATGGTCGCTACGTCGGGTCCCGACTTGCCCAGTGACTCGTCGGGCAGATCGAACAGTCGAGTTCGGCTACACTAAATCCCGATACAACCGCCCGAACGCCTGCCGCCGAAGCGTCGCCACCGCCGCGTCCTCCTCGTTCTGGAAGGTCGCCGCGACGGCCTCGCCGTCCGGGCCCGCGTGCCAGGCGACGCGGTCGACGTCCTCGTGGCCGGTTTCCGTCACCTCGCCGTCGTAGGACTCGCGCCAGTCCTCGAACTCCTCGCGGCTCCCGACGCGAACCGCGAGCAGACTCGCGAAGAGCGCGTCGCGAGCGGTCTCGACGACGTCGCCGGTGACGCGTTCGTCGTACTCCTCGCGATCGAACGCCATGGCCTTCGCGACCTCTCGAATGACCGTCTGCGCCGCTGGACCCACCGATTCGTACTGTTCGCGTGCGTCGTCGGCCGACTCGAAGGAAAACGTTCCCGCCGTGTGCATATCCGGATCCTCGGCCGACTGGCAGTTACGCGTTTCCGTTCCCGTCGACGTCGCCGTCCGCGTCGTCGGGACTCGAGACCGGGTCGTCGTCTCCATCGCCGTCGCTCTCGCTCGAGGACTGCATCTCGCGAGTCAGCTCCGCGGCCTCCCGGAGCACGTCCTCCGCTTCGGCGGTCATCGCTCCGCGCCCCGGCTGACTGCTCTGGCGGGCGATCCCTTCCTCGAGGGAACCCGGGCGGCCGCGCTCGTGACCGTGTCCGGAGTCCTCGAAGTCGGGCGTGTCGATCTCCTCGGCGTGTGGCGCGACGATCTCGCCGAGTTCCTCCGGGCTTCGATCGCCCCAGTCGGGCGCGTACTCCGCGAGCCACTCGCGGTGTTCCTCGCGGCCGAGCGACGCGGTGATCGCGAGGTGGTTCGCGAGATGAACCGCGTCGGCCTCCTCGACGTCACAGACCGGACAGGCGTATCCCATAGGGGACAATACCGGCTGCGAACGGTAAAATATCCCGCACCCCGCTACTCGAGTTTCCGGATCATCACGATCGCGTCCTCGCCGTTGCCGTAGTACTCGGGGACCCGCCGAAGCGGATCGAATCCGAACTCGCGATAGAGGCGTTTCGCCCCGTCGTTCGACCGTCGGACCTCGAGTTTGACCGTCTCCGCACCGTGGGCCGCGAGCACGGCGAGCGATCGCGACAGGAGCGTCGACCCGACGCCGTCCCCGCGATGGTCGGGGTGGACGGCGATGTCCTTGACGTGGCCGAGCGCGCGGCCGATCTGCCGGGTCACGTCGGCGACGACGTAGCCGGCGATCCGCCCGTCCGCTTCGGCGACCAGAAACCCGGGTTCGCCGAGGAACCGCTCGAACGCGTCGTAGGGCCAGGGCTGAGAAAACGAGGCGTTCTCGATGCGAACGACCGCGAGCAGATCCGCACGCTCCGCCGATCGGATCCGCACTTCCTCGCCGTCCTCCGGCACGGGCGTTGTCACACGAGGGAGTACGACGCCGGATACTAAAAGCCGTACGCGTCTCGGCAGATATACTCGGTTCGCGGCCAGCCATCGAATCGAACGGATCGCCGGCTACACCCGCTCGAGTCGGTCGATCTCCGCATCCGACCAGTCGTAGAAGTGGTTGTCAGTCTGCCGGAGGACGGTTACGCACTCGTTGTGCTGGCGGCGAGCCCGGTCGACAAGCGGATCGTCCGGGTTGGTTTCGATCCAGTCGCGCAGTTCCGCGAGCGCCGCCGGCGAGTAGGTTTCCATCCGATCCTGATGGCGGAGGATTTCGACCTTTCGGCTCTCTTGACGCAGGGTTCGAACGAGCGCCCACCCGGCGACACCGTAGAAGGCGAGCAGGGTGAACGCGAGCATTCCGAGCACCTCGGGCGTGAGCGCCGCCATCAGTCGTCACCTCCGGACACTTCGGCCCCTTCGGGTTGCCCGCCCCGTCCCTCGAGGACGGACATGAGCGCGTAGCCGATGATCGGGAAGACCACGAGGACGAACATGCCGCCGATCATCTCGGGGGTTCCGAAGTTATCGTAGGCGAAGTAGGCCACGATGAACACCATCACCGACGGGATGACGTACTTGATAACGGGGTCCCACCAGCGACCGACGTGGATCCCTGCGTTTCGGTTGACCGAGAGGAGCCGCAGGCGCTGTGGTCCCATCACCCAGCCGATGACGCCGATGATGGAAATCGTCGCGAGGGGGAGTCCCCAGTTACCGAAGACGAAGTCGAGGTAGTCGAGGATATCCACGGAGTAGGCGCTGGGCAGCCCGAGCAGCCAGATCGCTCCGCAGACGCCGAGCGTCGTCTGGGTCCGATCGAATCGGGTCTCCTCGCTGAGCGTCGTGACGCTCACCTCGGTGATGAGCAGCCCCGAGGTGAACGTCGCGAGGAAGAAGCCGAGGAAGAAGAGGATCGCGACGATCCCCCCGAGCGGAATCTCGGGGAACACCTGGACGAGCGAGACGAAGGCGAGCCCCGCGCCGGCGTCCGGTTCGACCCCTTCGACCGCGAAGACGATGGGGAAGATCGCGAGCGCCGCGAGAATGCCGACGCTCGACTCCCCGATCGCAGTGAAGAGGCCACCGCCCAGCGGGACGTCGTCGTACTCCCGGAGGTAGCTGCCGACCGTCAGGGCGATGCCCCAGCCGAGACCGGTCGAGAACAGCGCCTGCCCGAGCGCGGTGATCCAGGTGTCGCTCCGGGCCAGATACTCCCACTGAATCCCGAAGGCGAAGGCGAGCCCCTCGCTCGCTCCGGGCAAGGTGAGGCCCCTGATCGCCATGACGACGAGCGAGAGCACGAGCGCGGGCACCGCGTAGACGACGATCCGCTCGACGCCACGGCGGATACCGAGGACGAGAATCGCCGCGATCGAACCCATCACGATCGTGTGGAGGGCGATCACGAGCAGCGAGCTCGCGAAGAACTCGTTCATGAACGGCTCGGCCTGGAAGCCGCTCGAGGTAAAGGTAAACAGCAGCGAGTGAACGGCGTAGTACAGCGTCCAGCCGACTACCGGCGAGTAGTACGACATCAGCGCGATGTTCACTAACAACACGACGACCCCGAGGCCGACCAGTCCGCCCCGTCCGACCACCGCCCGGAACGCGCCGATCACCCCCTTGTTCGCGTACCGGCCCAGCGCGACCTCCGCCATCAGCCCCGGAACCGCGAGGACGACCAGTAACGTGAGAAACGCGAGGACGAACGCGCCACCCCCGTTGTTCCCCATCACGTACGGGAACCGCCAGATGTTCCCGGCCCCCACCATGGCGCCGATCATCGCCATCAGGAACCCGAATCGACTTCCCCACTCCGCTCGAGCCGTTTTGGTCGGAACGTCACCCATCGTCGATCATCCCGGACGTCACCACTCGTACCATCGTATAACCATGGGGCGTGTTAGCAAGAATAGTTCGCGTAGTTACCGATTTACACTCCGACGGGGCGCGCATCGGCGGCGATCCGGACACGACAGTTACTCGGTCGCCCCCGTCCCCGCGTCGTCGTCTGCATCCCCTTCGTCGATAGTGGTCGTCGGCTCCTCGTCTTCGGTCCCGCCGTACTGGGCCCCTTCCTCGTCGTCGGGTTCGGTGTCGTCAGCCATTCGAATCACTCCGCGGGGATCGCGTCCATCTCGAACTCCTCGGTCAGTTCCGTCAACTCCTCGAGCGCGTGTTGCTCCTCGCGAAGGTTCTCCTCGAGGAGGTCGGCCGCCTCGTCCATCCCGAGCTGATCCGCGAGCGGGATCAGGTTCCCGTAGGCGGCGATCTCGTAGTGTTCGGTCTTCTCGGCGGCCGCCATGTTGTGATAGTCCATCACGTCCTGTGCGGGATCCATCGAGGTGAACTCCTCGTACTCCTCGAGCAGGCCTTCGACGCCCTCGAGGTCCTCGAGCGCATCGAGGAGCTGATGTTCCGCGTGATAGATGTCCTCGAGTCCGTGCTCGAACAGGTCCTGAACGCTGTCCATACTCATGATGAGACCAGTCAGTCGTTCACCAGCCCGCCGAAAAAGACGGGGCCCTGCGACGGCAGGTCCCGGCACGCGCGTCGAATCACTCGCGAGCGACGCGCCGGACTACTCCGTAGCGTCCTCGACCCGATCCGCGTGTTTCTCGAGGTCGCCGGCCAGCGCGCGGGCCTGCTCCGGCGTCAGCTCGAGGTCTTCCATGTGTTTGGGGAGGGGTTCCTCCGACAGGTTGTCGAACTCGAGTTGCAGGCGAACGCTGTCGGGAGCCTCACGGTCGGCGGTCGCGTTCACGACGGCGACCGACTCCCACTCGAACGTCTCACCCACTGCTTTCCCCTCGACGTAATCCAGCGTCGTGTACGCGTTGACCGTCATCAGTCGATCGGACATTCAGTTCGATCCTCACGCCCCGTTCACTTATACTGGCGGCTGTCACGAACCGGATGCCGCTCTGGGTCCCGGATTGGAGAGTATCCTTACGTCCAGCCCGTAGACACAGGTATTCAGCGACACGACGGACCGATCGTCTCGTGATCGATTACGGTCGCGAGCACCACCCCGGAGCATTCGGCTCCGTACCGACGACGAGTTTTCGAACTCCGAGACTCCAAAACGGATCCGAACGGTCCGGACACGCACACGAGTTCCAGCGGTCGTGACGAACGGTCGATAGGACTCCGAAACGAGCGCCACACCTAGCGGCCGATTTTGCCACAACTGGATCGCAGTGAAATCCCCGCTGACTCGAGTCGACCGCGGAACTGGTTATTTATCAGCGGACAGTTCGTTGCTATACGGCTATCGATCGGCGATAGCAATCCATTACGAACCGACGCGAATCGTCACCACCACTGAGATCTGTCTTCCCAACTCTCGTACAAGAACCGAATCGACGGGACAGCCCGAACGAGAGAAAGCGACACCCCAGAGGACCCGACAGCCGTCAGTCCTGCGGTTTCGACTCTCTCGGCAGCCGTTCGGTAGCTGCGCCTCGAGCGGTGGTCATTACTCCGTTACTGTGACAGTCCGTATCCGACAGTCCTCCACACAGCCACAGCGTAGCCACCTTTTTCGTCTGCTACGTTTCGACGGTATCCGTTTGAAAAAAGCACGTATCGTGAGCGTTGTCCGTCAGAGATACCGGCATAATACTCCCGTAAGACAGAGCACGGGTATCGCTTGCGGCCGAAGCGATACTTATGACGATAGGGTCCCAAAGCCCGGGCATGACTGACGCAGCCGAATGCAAACCAGAGCCGGTCGAGCAGGACGCGGAGGAGCGCGACGACGCCCACCTCGACGATATCGAAGAAGGGGCCGGTTGTACGGAGATCTGGGAGCATCTCGCCGAACAACGCGACGAGTAACGCGAGAATGTCGCAACGGCAACGACCTTTTTGCCGGCGAGACTCGTACCGAGATTCATGACTGATAATCGGCCCGGTGATCGGACACAGCGCCGCGGCGAGAACGGGCGATCGATCCCGACGGACCGCGAGTCGCCCGTTGGGACACCAGTTATCCGGGGCGACGAATCGGTCACCGGGACGCGCGCTCGCGAAGCCGTTCAGTTCGATCCCACCGATCCCGAGAGCCTTGCGGATGCCGCCGAAACCGTCCGTCAATTCGCCGCCGGCAATACCAATGACGACCACCTCTATATGCTCCGTGGGGCAGCTGCTTGTGCCGCCCTCGTTCGCGGTGAAGGCTCCTACAAGGCCGCCGCCGAACGCGCCGGGGGTGACGCCACCGTCTCCTTCATCCGAAAATGGGCCCGCGTCCACGATCTCCCCCGGTCGGTCCGCAAACAGGTCGCACTCGGTCAGATCGCGCCGACCGCCGCCAAACACATCGCCCGCGTCGGCGGCGAAGCCCGTCTCCTCCTCGCGTGGGCCACCCTCGACGGCGACCTCACCGTCCGCGACGTCCGCAGCGTCGCCAGCGCTATCAACGACGGCACTCCGATCGAGGAGGCCCTCGCGGACCACGGCGTCACCGTTGGCCAACTCGAAGTCACCCTCTCACCGACCACCTACCGCGATCTCCGTCGACGGGCCTCCATCGAAGGTGTCGATCCCGGCCAGCTCGTTACCGACGCGCTCGAGAACCACCTGGAGTGAAACGGACACCGCTCGCCGGCAGCTCCCTATCGGCGGCGGAGAAAGAAACGTTTAACCGCCACTCACCGGAATAGGAAAACACGGGGCCGGTAGCTCAGTTTGGCAGAGCGTCTGGCTTTTAACCAGACGGTCGCGTGTTCAAATCGCGCCCGGCCCGCTTTCTGACGACGAACGAACTCGTGAGTCGTCGGTAACGGATCCGAAGCGATTTGAAGGCGACGAGTCGCAGCCCGCACAGTGAACGAAGCGAACGAGCAGGACCGTCTCGGTGTGGTTCAAATCGCGCCCACCCCGATTTTCCGTGTGCAGATTTACGAGTGGTGAGACAGTTCTCGAGATTTGAACGCCAAGAGGGAGCGATTCACGACACCATGTTTACCCAGTATCGATCGAACGTGGCGTTCGAGCGAAATATCGAGGATTGGATAGCGGGATCACGAAGACGAGCTCCTAGATAGAGAGACTGGATCGTTGTCGCTACCCTTGATTAAATCCTATAGAAGCCAAGGGCCGGATTTGAACCGGCGGTGGGCGGCTCTGCAGGCCGCTGCGTTCGGCCGGACTCTGCCACCTTGGCGCATCTTACCGTTGTTACTGCGTTCGTTTAAGCATAGCGGTACGGCACAATCGTCCTTGTTGTCACCACTCCGGATATAAATGCAGAAACCCCCACAAGACCACGACGCAGTGGCTCTGTGGGGGTGAAAGTATGAGTGGTGGCGGCGAAACGAGTTTCCCAGAGGGTCGCCCACTCCAGTACTCACCGTAACGCAGGCGAGCTTATCTTCCGTGTTCGGGATGGGTACGGGAGGGACCTCGCCGCTGTGGCCGCCGTAACGCCGATCAACGGAATCGAACCGTTGTCATGCCAATATCGGTTGGTGTGTCTAAGACCGTCATGTACGTGTAGTCCAGTTTGCGTCCGGACCCGTTCTCGCGTCACGGATCCAATGCGATGTAGTATGAATGTGTGGCTCGATCGATTAGTGCTCGCGGGCTCAACACCTCGTTGCCTT
>NZ_JAMQOT010000020.1 GCF_029502005.1 Natrinema salsiterrestre
AAGACCGTCATGTACGTGTAGTCCAGTTTGCGTCCGGACCCGTTCTCGCGTCACGGATCCAATGCGATGTAGTATGAATGTGTGGCTCGATCGATTAGTGCTCGCGGGCTCAACACCTCGTTGCCTTGGTGCGTACACCCCGAGTCTATCGAACTCGTCTTCTACGAGTGATCTCAGTGGTATCTCTTTTTCAGGTGGGTTTCGAGCTTAGATGCGTTCAGCTCTTACCCCGTGGTGCGTCGCTGCCCAGCACGTGCCCTTCCGGACAGCTGGTACACGAGTGGCACCCATTCGTAGTTCCTCTCGTACTATACGAACGTTCCCGTCAGATACCGTAACACCCCCAATAGATAGCAGCCGACCTGTCTCACGACGGTCTAAACCCAGCTCACGACCTCCTTTAATAGGCGAACAACCTCACCCTTGCCCGCTTCTGCACGGGCAGGATGGAGGGAACCGACATCGAGGTAGCAAGCCACTCGGTCGATATGTGCTCTTGCGAGTGACGACTCTGTTATCCCTAAGGTAGCTTTTCTGTCAGCAATTGGCCGCATCAAGCAGCCTAATTGGTTCGCTAGACCACGCTTTCGCGTCAGCGTCCGTCGTTGTGCCGGACACTGTCAGACTTCCTTTTGCTCTTGCGCTCTTCCTCGGGTCTCCGACCCGAGTGAGGAAATCTTGGGGCGCGCCCGATATCTTTTCAGGCGCGTACCGCCCCAGTCAAACTGCCCGGCTACCAGTGTCCTCCGCCAGGAGTGAGAGTCGCAGTCACCATCGGGTAGTATTTCAATGCTGGCTCGGTGGGCCGCTAGCGCGGCTACCTGTGTAACGCCTCCTACCTATGCTGCACAATGGCGACCACGTCTCAGTGACAGCCTGCAGTAAAGCTCTATAGGGTCTTCGCTTCCCCTTGGGGGTCTCCAGACTCCGCACTGGAACGTACAGTTCACCGGGCCCAACGTTGGGACAGTGGCGCTCTCGTTGATCCATTCATGCAAGCCGCTACTGAAGCGGCAAGGTACTACGCTACCTTAAGAGGGTCATAGTTACCCCCGCCGTTAACAGGTCCTTCGTCCCCTTGTACGGGGTGTTCAGATACCTGCACTGGGCAGGATTCAGTGACCGTACGAGTCCTTGCGGATTTGCGGTCACCTATGTTGTTACTAGACAGTCGGAGCGCCCGAGTCACTGCGACCTGCCTCTTCGCGAGGCAGGCATCCCTTATTGCGAACGTACGGGACTAACTTGCCGAATTCCCTAACGTCGGTTGATCCCGACAGACCTTGGCTTTCGCCGCCATGAGTACCTGTGTCGGATCTCGGTACGGACAGTGTGCTCGCTTTTTCACGGGCTCTGGGTAGACCTGACTTGCGCGATCCTGCCATTCGAACGCTTCGTGCCATTACGGCTTCCACGCTCTTCGACAGTTCGACTGGGCGAAAGCCCAGCTCAGGCGGCCCCAAAGCGTCAGCTTTGAGTGCACACTGGCATAGGAATATTAACCTATTTCCCTGTTGTCTGCGTCGACTTACGGGCAGACTTAGGACCGGCTAACCCTCAGCTGATCAGCATTGCTGAGGAACCCTTACTCGTTCGGCCGTCGGGGTTCTAACCCGACTAACGCTGCTACTATGACCAGGATTTTCGTTACTGAACGGTCCACACGAGTTCTCACCCGTGCTTCCACCCGAACAGAACGCCAACCTACAAGATTGCGGTGTAAACCGCACTGCTAGGTCTCGGTGGTAGATTTGAGCCCCGATCATTTTGGGCGCCTCAAACCTCGGCCGGTAAGCTGTTACGCTTTTCTTAGAGGGTAGCTGCTTCTAAGCTCACCTCCCGGCTGTCTAGGGCTTGAGACCACCTTCGATCGCACTTAATCTACACTTGGGGACCTTAACCCAGCTCTGGGTTGTCTCCCTCACGGTACACAGGCTTACCCCGTGCACCGGACTCCCTGCGTCAAACG
>NZ_JAMQOT010000021.1 GCF_029502005.1 Natrinema salsiterrestre
GCTGTCTAGGGCTTGAGACCACCTTCGATCGCACTTAATCTACACTTGGGGACCTTAACCCAGCTCTGGGTTGTCTCCCTCACGGTACACAGGCTTACCCCGTGCACCGGACTCCCTGCGTCAAACGGCGTTTGTAGGTTCGGAGTTGGACAGGGGGGCGCACTCCTCTCGGAGTGCGGTCCCCCAATCCGTTGCTCTACCCCACAAACTACCTCGGCAGAGGTCATGCTTCGACATGTTTCGGTTGGAACCAGCTGTTTCCGGACTCGATGGGCCTTTCACCCCTAGACGTAGGTCACGAGAGGGTATTGTAGGACACCAACTCTAACAGACTTCCACGTGCCTTTCGGCACGCTTCATCTTGCCCACGCCTAGATCGTCCGGTTTCGGGTCGTGCCCGTTTGACTCCCCGCGCTTGAACACGGTGGCCCTGGTGCAAAGCACTGCGGCCATATCGGTTTCCCTACGCCTTCCTCGATAATCGAGTTAGACTCGTCAAACAGGCACACTCCCTGGTTCGTTTTTCAAAACGTACGACAGAACACCGGCTTCCCGAACGTTCTACTACAGGTTCGCACCTGATTCGTTTTGTCCGGGACCTTGTATGCCCTGTCGCTCCATCGCCAACTGATTTCACGCCCTATTGCACCTCCCTTCGTGGGGTGCTTTTCAGCGTTCGCTCACGCTACTTGTTCGCTATCGGTCTTGAGGAGTGTTTAGTCTTCGCGGTCGATGCCCGCGATATTCACGAGGGATATCCAACCCCCGCTACTCTGGAACTGACTCGTTCCTTACTCGTCGACGGTACGGGACTGTCACCCTGTTTCGTGCTCTATTCCAAGAGACTTCGCGTCGCCGTTCGGGAAGTGATCGTCAGTCCGAACACCACATTGCCCGTGAAGGCTTCGGTTTGGACTGTGTCGCGTTTATTCGCCATTACTAACGACATCGCGTTTGCTTTCTTTTCCTGTCGATACTAAGATGTTTCAATTCTCGACGTTCCCCATTGCGCGAAGCAATTGCGGTGGGGATTCCCATTCGGAGATCCTATGTTCTTCGCCTCCGTGCGGCTCCCATAGGCTTATCGCAGCTTGGCACGTCCTTCGTCAGCTCTCAAGCCGAGCGATCCACCAGCTGGCACAGTAGCCACGTTCATCGGATCGGCGATTGCGAGATGCAATCACGTAGTGACCCGGGAACGGGTCCAGTGGACGCCTGGACTACACGTACACACGGTCTCATCTGCACGCCGTAGACGCGGCATGCATTAACCCTTCCCACCCGCGTTTACACGGGGTGGTGCATCGGTTCGTTCGGATTAGACCGAAGTACTGTGTCCCACTTAAGGGGCACGATTCGGTCGTCCTCCGAGACATGGACCCACAGGGATTCGAACCCTGGGCATCCTCCTTGCAAAGGAGGCACTCTACCACTGAGCTATGGGCCCACGTCCATCCTCTCGGATGGACAGAGCGTATTGTGTTAGCCTCGGTAGTTCAAAGGTGCCCGATCGGCCGAACGCTGGTCGATCGAACGTGAACCGCGTGGCGCAACGCGCCACGAGTTAAGGTGGGCTGGGGCGACGCCCCAGTCCCGGTCTGTGGAGGTGATCCAGCCGCAGATTCCCCTACGGCTACCTTGTTACGACTTAAGCCCCCTTGCGGAGCCCAGATTCGACCAGCGTTGCACTGG
>NZ_JAMQOT010000022.1 GCF_029502005.1 Natrinema salsiterrestre
TAAGGTGGGCTGGGGCGACGCCCCAGTCCCGGTCTGTGGAGGTGATCCAGCCGCAGATTCCCCTACGGCTACCTTGTTACGACTTAAGCCCCCTTGCGGAGCCCAGATTCGACCAGCGTTGCACTGGCCTCATCCGGACCCCACTCGGGTGCTTTGACGGGCGGTGTGTGCAAGGAGCAGGGACGTATTCACCGCGCCCTTCTGAGGCGCGATTACTACCGAATCCAGCTTCATGAGGGCGAGTTTCAGCCCTCAATCCGAACTACGACCGAGTTTCGGAGATTAGCGTCCCCTTTCGGGGTTGCATCCCACTGTCTCGGCCATTGTAGCCCGCGTGTCGCCCAGCACATTCGGGGCATACTGACCTACCGTTGCCCGTTCCTTCCTCCAGTTTGGCACTGGCAGTCCTCCTAATGTACCCAACCACCACAAGGGTGTTGCTGGCAATTAGGAGTGCGGGTCTCGCTCGTTGCCTGACTTAACAGGACGCCTCACGGTACGAGCTGACGGCGGCCATGCACCTCCTCTCAATGGCTCCAGTAAGATCATCAATCTGACCTTCACTGCACATTGTCGATGCTGGTGAGATGTCCGGCGTTGAGTCCAATTAAACCGCAGGCTCCTCCGGTTGTAGTGCTCCCCCGCCAATTCCTTTAAGTTTCATCCTTGCGGACGTACTTCCCAGGCGGTCTGCTTCACGGCTTCCCTACGGCACAGCACAGGCTCGTAGCCTGTGCCACACCTAGCAGACATCGTTTACAGCTCGGACTACCCGGGTATCTAATCCGGTTCGTGACCCGAGCTTTCGTCCCTCACCGTCGGATCCGTCTTCCAGAGGCGCTTTCGCCACCGGTGGTCCGTCCAGGATTACGGGATTTCACTCCTACCCCGGACGTACCCCTCTGGTCTTCCGGTCCCAAGCCACGCAGTTTCCACCGGACGCCCGCGCGTTGAGCGCGCGGATTTCCCGATGGACTTGCCTGGCCAGCTACGGACGCTTTAGGCCCAATAATAGCGGTCATCACTCGTGCTGCCGGTATTACCGCGGCGGCTGGCACCGGTCTTGCCCAGCACTTATTCTACGACCTCCTTACGGTCGTGAAAAGCGAGGGCTATATGCCCTCGCACTCGGAGTCCCCTTATCGCACTCGCGTGCAGTGTAAAGGTTTCGCGCCTGCTGCGCCCCGTAGGGCCCGGTATCTTGTCTCAGATACCGTCTCCGGGCTCTTGCTCTCACAACCCGTACCGATTATGGGCACGGTGGGCCGTTACCCCACCGTCTACCTAATCGGCCGCAGCCACATCCTATGGCGCCGTAACGTTTCGCGTTCAGGCCACTCCAGGCGCTGAACGGTATTCCGGATTAGCCTCAGTTTCCCGAGGTTATCCGGATCCATAGGGCAGTTTGGCCACGTGTTACTGAGCTATCTGCTACGAGTCTAAACTCGTGCAACTAGCATGGCTAAATCGGACTCCAATAGCAATGACCTCCGGCAGGATCAACCGGAATGCTATAT
>NZ_JAMQOT010000023.1 GCF_029502005.1 Natrinema salsiterrestre
CATCCGTATTCGGTTAAGAGCTGAAACCGCGTGACGGAACGCCAATCGGGGAGATTATTTCTGAAGGTTGAGTGGGGAAGGGTGAATGAAACTCTCCCCAGATGCGATCAGCACTCTGTTGACTTCGCTGTTTCCCTCCGAGACGATTGACGACCTCGCACGCGAGTGCGAAGTCGTCATGCGGGATCGGAAGGTTGACCCTCGAATGCTGGTCTGGACGCTCGCAGTGGGCTTCGCCGTCGGCGGCGAAGCCCGCTCGATCGCCGACTATCGACGGGCGTACAACGCAGCAACCAACCAGTCCATCGTTGCCTCGAGCTTCTACGACCGGTTTACCAAGCAGTTGCACGAACTCCTTCGTGAACTGCTCGAACACGCACTCGACGAAGTCGCGGTTCCACATACCCTCACTCCTGAGTTCGACCGGTTCAGAGACGTCATCGCAACTGATGCTACCGTGTTTCGGCTGAACCAGTTCCTCACGGAGTTCAAAGCGACTCATGAGGATCAGTCGGGCGTCATGCTCTATCTTGTCCACAATATCACAGAACAGTCGGTGATCTCCGACGAGATCACCGACGAGAAGAACCACGAAAGCACCCTCTTCAAAACCGGAAGTTGGATGGCTGGACGCCTTTTTCTGTTCGATCTCGGCTTCTTCAAGTACCGCCGCTTTGCACTGATCGACGAGAACGACGGCTTCTTCGTGAGCCGGTTGAAAGAGAGCTCGAACCCGCTGATCACAGAGGAGCTACGCACCTGGAACGGGAACTCGATCAATCTGGCAGGGAAGCAGGTCTTCGACGTCGTCGACGACCTGCATCGCAAGTACATTGATGTCGAAGTCGAGGTCAGTTTCAAGCGGCGACCCTACGACGGCGTTCAGTCATACTCCACCAAGCAGTTTCGCGTCGTCGGTGTCCGCAACGAGGACACCGACGACTACCACCTTTACATCACCAACCTTCCGCGCACCGAGTTCATCCCACGCGAGATTGCTGCACTCTACCGGGCGAGATGGGAGGTCGAATTGCTCTTCCGAGAACTCAAGTCGCAGTATTCGCTTGATAAGTTCGATACCTCGAAAGAGCATATCGTGAAGATTCAGATAGTGGCAGCTCTGCTGACGCTGGTCGTCAGCAGAGCGATCTTGCGGTTGATGGTCGATCATGCCGAAGAGCGAGATGAAGACTGCACGTTCCCAAGAGAGCGCTGGGCGACGACCTTCCGGTCGTACGCCCAGCTCATCCTCATGGAACTGGCAGAACTCTACGAGTATCCTTCGCCGAACATCCCTGAGCTGCTGTATCAAGAAGCTAAACAGCCGTCTCCGGCACGAATGACGCTCTTAGAGGAGGTGTGTGCTGATCTCTATGCAGGCTCAGAAGCTTAACCGAATACAGATG
>NZ_JAMQOT010000024.1 GCF_029502005.1 Natrinema salsiterrestre
CTGCTCTGTTGAATCCGGAGACGGCGAGCGGATAGCGTCGCTGTGAAGGGACAAGCGAAGCGGAAGAATCGGATGTGTCCAGCACCCTCTTCCGCTTCGTTAAACAGGCAGTGTCGCTGGCTCAAAAGCGCTGTGCCGCCAGCCCCACGTCGGCGGTGAGTGACCCGGCTGGCAACGGATTTTCTGCCTGGAAGCACGTGACGCTGCATTTCTTGCGGGTTCACATGGACGCGACGTACCGCGAAATCGTCGATTGGGCCAGCGAGATGGATCGTGTTCGTGGTTTGCTTCAGCTAGCGAGGTCGGCGTTTCCGTCGCCCTCGACGCTGTGGCGGTCGTTCGAGCGGGCGCCGATGCGTGTCTGGCGCCAGCTGCTCCGGCGGTCAGCGGCACGCTGCGATCCCGGCGATCATGGCGCGCTGGATGCCACATTCTTCGACCGTCAGGCGGCATCCAGCCACTACATATCGCGGTCGGATCGCCACATACGGACGCTAAAAGCGACGGCCCTGATCGATACGGAGTCGTGTGCCGTCCTGGACGTCCACTGCTCGGCACACTGGCCCCATGATACCCAGGTGGGCCGTCAGGTAGCGCTGCGAAATACGACGGAAATCGAGAGTCTCGCCGGCGACAAAGGATACGACGATCAGTCGCTGCGGGACGCACTCCGCGCCGCAGGCGTCCGGCCGGTCATCAGACACCGGCTGTTCGCACACTACGACCACGCGCACAACGCACGGTTGGACAGCGGGCTCTACGGGCAGCGCTGGATGGCCGAAACCGCCTTCTCGGCCATCAAGCGTCGATACGGATCCGCTGTCAGGCCACGCGCCTGGTACCGAGAATTCCGCGAGCTGGTGCTCACCGCCGCCGTCTACAACCTTGAACGCTCCATCAAACAGTGATCGCAACCGGATTCAACAAGGCA
>NZ_JAMQOT010000025.1 GCF_029502005.1 Natrinema salsiterrestre
GGCAGTGTCTAGTTAGGCCAGCTTGAGAAGTGAGCAGGTCGTAGAGTTTGTTTGGGACAATGCTCGCAGACCTGCTCAGCGAGTGCTACGCGACGGAATTTGATGAATCTTGGGAGCGTGAGCGGACGGCGACGCCCGTCAGGGCGTTCGCCGTCCGGCTCCACGCGACCGGTTGTTCGCTTCGAGAGACACAAGCAATTCTTCGCTCACTCGGCGTTGAACGCTCTCACCAAGCGATCTGGCACTGGGTACATCGGCTGGCTGACAGCGTTCCGGACCCGCCGACGGCGCAGCCGTCGCGGGTCGCAGTTGATGAAACCGCTGTCAAGATTAACGGCGACTGGTCTTGGGTGTACGCTGCAATAGACATAGACTCACGACTAATTCTTGATGTCGCAGTATTCGGACGACGAGGTACCGATCCTGCCGCTGCATTCCTCCATCGATTGACCGAGAAACACGAGCTCGATGACACAGTGTTTCTCGTTGATGGCTACGGCTATCTGACTGCCCTCTCTCGATTAGGATTGGGCGGTCAGCTCGACTATACCGATCGAAACCTGATCGAAAAGTGGTTTCACACCTTCAAGATGCGAGTTGACCGCTTCCATAATTCGTGGGTGGGCAGTCGGGTGAGCGTCAGAGAATGGCTTGAACAGTTCATACACTACTACAACACACAACGACCGCACCAATCACTTAACGAACAGACGCCAGCGGAGGTGCTAAACTAGACAGTGCC
>NZ_JAMQOT010000026.1 GCF_029502005.1 Natrinema salsiterrestre
GGCACCGTCTAGTTAGCGCGGTTTGAGAAGTGAGCAGGTCGTAGAGTTGGTTTGGAATGATGCTCGCAGACCTGCTCAGCGAGAGCTACGCGGCGGAATTTGATGAATGTTGGGAGCGTGAGCGGACGGCGACGCCCGTCAGGGCGTTCGCCGTCCGGCTCCACGCGACCGGTTGTTCGCTTCGAGAGACACAAGCAATTCTTCGCTCACTCGGCGTTGAGCGCTCTCACCAAGCAATCTGGCACTGGGTACATCGGCTGGCTGACAGCGTGCCAGACCCGCCGACGGCGCAGCCGTCGCGGGTCGCGGTTGATGAAACCGCTGTCAGGATCAACGGCGACCGGTCTTGGCTGTACGCTGCAATAGACCTCGACACAAAACTCATTCTCGATGTCGCGCTCTTTAGACGCCGAGGCACCGATCCAGCTGCCGCGTTTCTGCATGGACTCGCCGAGAAACACGATCTCTCTGACGCTACGTTTCTCGTCGATGGTGCTGGCTATCTGACTGCCCTCTCTCGATTAGGATTGAGAGGTCACCTCGACTATGTCGATCGAAACCACATCGAAAAGTGGTTTCACACCCTCAAAATGCGGGTCGACCGCTTCCATAACTCATGGGTCGGCAGTCGGGCGAGCGTCAGAGGATGGATTGAACAGTTCGTACACTACTATAACACACAGCGACCGCACCAGTCACTCAACGGACAGACGCCAGCGGAGGTGCTAAACTAGACAGTGCC
>NZ_JAMQOT010000027.1 GCF_029502005.1 Natrinema salsiterrestre
GGCGCTGTTTCGTTAAGCGTGAAAAGTGAGGCGGCACGATTTTGTGGTGCTCTATGCCAAAAATCAGCCGCCTCAGTGGGTGTAGCGACTGGATCGATTTGAGTTTTGTGGAGCGAGAGCGGACACCGCGTCAACTGATGGAGCTCGGTATTCGACTTCATCTCGCTGGTCTCTCATTTTCGAATACCGTTCGAGAATTAGAGAAGTTCGGTGTCGAACGCAGTCGAAAAGCCGTTCATGATTGGGTCCACAAGTGCGATCTACAGCCAGCTGTTGACGAGAATCCGAATCACATTGCGCTCGACGAGACGGTGATTCAACTTGACGAATATCGCTACTGGCTGTACACTGCTGTTGATCCAGAGACAAACAAAATTCTCCATATCCGGCTGTATTCGACGACTACGACTGTGTTGACGGAACGGTTCCTGCAGGAACTCGCTGAGAAACATAATCTCGACGATGCCGTGTTTCTCGTCGATGGAGCAAAGCATCTGCAAACTGCACTCCGTCGAACTGGGCTCCGATTTCGATACGAAAAACATGGAAATCGGAACGCTGCTGAACGTGTCTTTAGAGAGATTAAACGTCGTACCTCTTCGTTCTCAAACTGTTTTAGTCACGCAAAACCGTCAACAGCCGAATCGTGGCTCCAAGCCTTCGCCGTCTGGCACAATGCTACAAACTAAACACGACC
>NZ_JAMQOT010000002.1 GCF_029502005.1 Natrinema salsiterrestre
CGTGGGTGGGCAGTCGGGTGAGCGTCAGAGAATGGCTTGAACAGTTCATACACTACTACAACACACAACGACCGCACCAATCACTTAACGAACAGACGCCAGCGGAGGTGCTAAACTAGACAGTGCCTACTTGAGCATACCCACAACACAACTGAAGATGGATTAATCGAAGTAGTCGACCAGGTTGACGGAGAGACCTGGGAATTGGAACCCGGATTGCTCAAACCATTCTTGAAAGGAAACGACGTACACCGATATGATCCATTAGAACCCCGGTACTGGGTCATTTTCCCCTATCATATTGATGGTGAAGATGCTGAATTCGTTGAAGAAGAAGAACTTGAGCAACGGTATCCACGCACCTATGAATATCTTCGACAGCATGAGGATGACCTGAGAAATCGGGAAGGTGGTAAGATGGACCATGAGCGTTGGTACGACTACGTCTATCCAAAAAACCTCACAGATTTCCAAAAAGAGAAAATTATAACTCCAGAAATTAGTTATGGACCTAATTTCACGTATGATTCTGATGGGACATACCACACCACGAAGGTATATGGTCTATTAGTCAATGACTCAGTAGACTTCTCACCTGAGTATTTGCTTTCCGTTCTGAATAGCCCCACTTTGTGGTTCTTCCTGAGCAATACCGGATATACTCTTCGAGGTGGCTATTTCACTTTTAAGACAAACTATCTCAATCCGTTCTCTGTTCCACAGATTCCTACAGACTCAGATGCTGATTCTGTTGAAGAATGTCAAGAGTGGTACGAGAAATTTATCTCACAGTCAACTACTGAAGAGTGCCCCATCTTTACCGAGCAGTTCGACCTCCGTAGTGGGACGACTCATGACTTCCTCGGATTCTTAGCTGAAGAGATTATCCAACTCAAAGCGCAACATGATCAGTTGAATCTGAACATATTGGACTACTTGGGCACATACTCGAACGGTCAACAATTAGGTGAGCTAGCAGAGTATCAGCCACCTCAAGGTGCAGCTGAGTCTATCATCGCTGAAACTTCAGAAACGAGAGATAGCCTCCGAGTTGGAAGCATAGATATTGTTGATTCAGGATCTAAGTTAGAAGTCAAGCTTACTGCTCGGTATAAACCAGATGACCCAGAGGATTTTGAAACCGACCAATGGGGGTATACTGAAACACAGTCCTACTCAGCAATGGAATTCATTGGCCTCTCCGAGGAGATGAAAGCGATTATCAAGGAATTTGTTCCTGTCGCAGTTGAGGAGGCAGGCGGTTTTGCTAACTTCCGAGAAACAGCAACCAAGACGAACTCACTGATTGACCGCCTAAAGAAAACCACACTTCCGGCTCAGGACGACGTTTCTGATGGTATTCAGCGGTACCTCTCGACGAAAAACCGAGCAGAGAACATTCAATACCAGATTGAGAAAACCGATGACCTCATCAATCGGATTGTATACGCTCTCTACGGCTTCGAGGATGACGAGGTGGAGCGTATCGAATCAACACTAGAAGAATGACCGACTTTGAGGTCGGCGAATATGTCAAGTTCGCTGGTGGCCAAGGCGAAATCACGAAAATCGAAGAGAGACCGAATGGAGGCCAACTCCTCCACGTCTACACCACAGAGGGACAGCTTCGAAAACTTCCGAGTGGCCTACCTCATATCGAGAGGATTGACTCCATCGTTGACCGGCTCGCAGCGCGGCAGATTGATTCGCCTATCCACTACGACCTTCGGAAGCGTGCGACTCGCCTTGACCTCGCATACCGGTACGATCGGTTCCTGTCGCTGACGAACAACCGCATCGAGATCGAACCGTATCAGGTTCAGGCTGCTTACGAAATCCTGAACTCCTACGACCACCGCTACCTCATCGGCGACGAGGTCGGTCTCGGGAAGACCATAGAGGCCGGTATCGTCATCGAGGAACTCATCGCTCGCGAACGCGCCGAGCGTGTACTCATCGTCGCACCGGCACCGCTGACCGTCCAGTGGCAAGAGGAGATGCGAGAGAAGTTTGACCGGAACTTCGTCATCTACGACCGCGAGACGGTCGAAACTCATCGACAGTCCCACCCGAACCAGAACGTCTGGAAGCAGGAAGACCTCATCATAACCTCGATCGACTTCGCGAAACAGACGACCGACGATCCTGATTCGGACAAAGTCTCTGTTCTCGATGCGCTCGATAACCTCGACGAGGAGTGGGACGTCGCCGTTTTCGACGAAGCTCACCACCTGACAGCTCGCCGCTCGAGTGACGACTCTATCGAGCGGACGCAACGCTACCTAGTGGGCGAGGCGGTCGCTGAGAACTCTGACTCCCTGTTGCTCCTCACAGGAACGCCACACAAGGGCAAGTCCGACCAGTTCTATTTCCTCGTCAGCCTGCTCGACCCGTACCGCTTCAGCCACGAGTCACAAATTAACCCCGACGCGCTGGAGGACTTGATGATACGGCGGTTGAAAGACGACATGTACGACACCGATGGGACGCGCATGTTCCCCGAGAAGAACATCGAGGCATTGGGTGTCGACATGTCCGAGGCTGAGCGAAAGCTCTACGAGGACGTCACTGAGTACATCCGCGAATACTACAACCTTGCACAGCAAGAGGAGAACCAGGCTGCCGGCTTTACGATGGTCATCTACCAGAAGCGGCTGGTCTCTAGCGTCCATGCCATCAGAAAATCGCTGGAAAACCGCATGCGGGCGATCCAGAACGATGGCATCGCCGAAGAACTTCCCGACGACGTACAGGAGCTTATCCCGCGCTACAGTACGGAACCCGAGACGCTAACCGAGGCCGAACGGTCACGTGTCGAAGAGGCCCTTGAGACGGTCACGATCACCCTGAATCGGTCGCAGATGCAGGAGGAACTGGACCGTGTTAAACAGCTCTGGCAGCAAGCCAAGAACATCGAGACCGACTCGAAGGCACAACTGCTTCGCCAGTTCGTCGACCGCATTCTGCGGGAAGACCCCGATGAGAAGATCCTCATCTTCACTGAGTACACGGACACTCTCGAGTATCTGCGCGATCAGGTGTTCCCCGAACACGACATCGCGCAGGTGTACGGTGACCTCGATCAGGAGCGCCGTCGGCGAGAGATGGAGAAGTTCGAGGAAGAAGCGAATCTGATGCTGGCGACCGACGCGGCACAGGAGGGGCTCAACCTCCAGTTCGCCCACATCATGGTGAACTACGACCTGCCGTGGAACCCGATTCGTATCGACCAGCGCATGGGTCGACTCCATCGCTACGGACAGGAACACACCGTCGAGATTCGCAATCTGTTCTTCAAAGATACCCGCGAGAGCGAGATTCTCAACCTTCTCGTCGAGAAAACCAACCAGATCGAGTCTGACCTCGGAATGCGGTCGGACGTGATGGGTCGTGTTCTGGAGGATGTCGACCTCGACGAGACGATCATGTCTGCTATCGCTGAAGGTCGGCCAACAGACAAGGTGGTGGCAGACATTGAGTCGACCATCGAGGAACGCAAAGACGCCTTACAGACCGTTGAGAACGAGTTCCTCATTCGGGACCGGTTTGACCTCTCCAACGAGGACGAAGAGGTTCTCGATGTTATTGAACGTAGCCAGCACGGGGAGGTGAGCGAAGACGACATCGAAGTTCTCGTTCGCGAGTTCTTCGATGAGTTCAGCGGTACAGTCAAGGGCGTTCGCCCCGGCCCCTCGCGTTCTGGTGGAGACGTCTACCAATTGGACGTTCCGGACGTACTCTCGGGTGACCGAGTTTCTGGGCAGTACGAACGTGCGACCTTTACCAAAGAGGTCGCGATGGACCAGGATGACGTCGACTTCATCGCGCTCGATCACCCGTTAGTCCAGTCGCTTATCGAGTTCTGTCTCAGCTCTGACCGCATCCAAGGCCAGCTCGCCGTCAAAGTCACTGGTGGAAGTGAGCCAGCACCGGGAATACTCTTTACTTACCGACTGGGTTACGTCTCAGGGGCTGGCGATGTCGTCACCGAGAAACTCGTTCCACTGTACGTTACCACGGACGGCGAGGTCTCCACCAGTGCTCCCGAGATAATCGATACGCTCCCTCCCGAAGAGACCTCCTCTAACCAAACTCTCGACCGTTTGGCATCGATGGCTGAAGAACTCCACCAGGAGACACAGATGGAGGCCTGGACGCAGGTCGAGTCGTTCGCCGATGAAGCACGTGAGGAGCGCGAACGCGAGATCGAGATCAAGCGCCAGCACGCAGAGCGGTACTTCGAGGAGGAAATCAATGAGTGGGAAGAGCGCCTCGAAACGTACCAGCAACGAGACGAAGAGGGAAAGGACATGTCCGCTCCGATCGGAAATGCGAAACGGAAGCTCGAATCGCTGCGACGTGAGCGGGACGAAGAGCTGGCTCGTCTTGAGGAAGAGAAACACGTCACGCCAGAAGAGCCAGACTTAGTGTCGGCCGCGTTCGTCATTCCAGATGAAGAGGCTGAGTGATGGTCAGTATCGCCAATGTTGTCGGTTCGGGAAGTCTGAACGTTGAGTTAGACGTTGAGCAACTGGGTGCTGATTTGGATGTGCCGTATACTGAATACGACCCAGAGAACTATCATGGCCTCTACGTCCGTCTGGTGGAGGGCGGGCCATTGATCACGGTCTATCGCAGCGGGAAATACATCATCAGCGGATGTTCGACGTTCGAGGAACTGGAGGATACGAACGAAAAGTTCCTCGAGCACTTGATTGAGTTCGGTATCATCGATTCTGACCTTGATCCAGGATTCACCGTACAGAACGTCGTCTGTACGGCCGATCTGGGGCACAGTGTGAACCTCAACGCGCTCGCAATTGGTCTAGGGCTCGAGGCGGTCGAATATGAGCCAGAACAGTTTCCTGGGTTAGTTTACCGACCTCCCGAATTCCCTACCGTGCTGTTACTCTTTGCAAATGGGAAAGTCGTAGTCACAGGGTCTCCAGACATACAAACAGCAGAAGATGCGTTTTCTAATCTGGAGTCTCAAATAGACGATCTACTCGAGTAAGTGCGGGAGGCTTATTAGATTAGATGGTCCACTCTGGCCGATCTTTGACGAGAGCTAAGAACTTATCAAGTGTGTTCTCGCTGGTTGATTCCTCCGTATCATCTCGAAGGTCTTCTAAGCGCTCGTGGACGTCACCGACTGCCGAGTTGACTGCGAGACCTTGGTGATAGCTGAGCTGAGTTTGTCCTGTCGCGACTGCGACAGAGCTGTAGTTGAGGCCTGCTGCGATCGCAGCTGCATAGAGGACGGGTATAGAGAGCCCTTCGTTCGTCCCGAGATAGTATGGCCACGATGCGAGACCGATGTAGTATTTTGCTTCGACAAAGAGGGTCCCTGAAGGTTTGTATGTGACTCTGATGGTCGTGGCTGGCTCCGATGGATCGGGATACGCTGCTCTTAGATACAGCGGTTCATTCGACTGAGGATCATATTCGTGGTTCGCAGCTGAGAGCCCCGAGAAATGCTCTCTAACTGTCTCTGAAACTGTGAACCAAGTCTCTCCTACAGGTGTTTCCGTTTCGCGTACGTCAGTTGGTGATTCAGTCGTAGTGATTTCCGTCGGTTCTGGAACGTCTTGAGGTAACTCGACCAGGGTCGAGTCAAGCGCCTCCAGTCCTGAATAGAACTCGTCGACCGGTGGAAGATCCGGTGCAGAGTTCTCGACATCTGCTTCCTGTGTCATCAAACGACGATATGGCCTATCAGTAGTTGGCTATTAGTTGGCTTAGATCAGGAGGTCTAGAAATGGGATAGAAGACCGTCTGCTCCTGTATTGAGTTTCGGACTAAGGAACCGACTTAGATTGTCTAAGACCTCTGATCAATACATCCTCAGATCAACGTTGTTGGTTGATTATCGGTTTGTGCATCCGAGCTTGCGCCTAATGTTCTTCAGTCCAAGGTGAGAATGGCAGAATATGACAGGAAAAGAGCGGGGACCAACCGATAGAGAGATTTGGGCGGCATTTGATCGCGTTGATGGATGCGTTCCAAAGACTGCGGAAGCGAAGACAGAAGCAGTAGTTCGTCAAATACTGGCCTTGTGTATCGAGCGAACGAGCCCCGCTGATCCCCGGAAAATCACGACGGCTCAGGAGATCATGTGCAACTGTTCAGGAGTCTCCAATCCCGACACCGGACGAAAGTACATGCATCGGCTCACCGGACGAGTCGACGGCTGGGAGTGCATCCCAGGGTTCAATCTACGCAGGAATCAGAAAGCGTACGACTGGCCCCACGGACGACTCGAACTCCTGTTCAACCGTGAAGCGTACTGTGAGGGACGTACGTTACCTGGTGGCTATACGATTCGATACAAACACCTCAAGGACGTGTAGACCTAGCATCAACTAATTAAACTCACTTGCCATCAAAGAGAGAATTCTCGCTCTTGCAGTTCTGAGACTGGAGTTTAGCTACTGAATGTTGGAACCAGGTAACAAGATCGCGAAAGCGTAGAACGTCCGTAGATTTGCTCCTGGATAGACGACATTGCGGTCGTGGTCGAATCGGACAACATCTTGTCGGTGGAGAGGGTCAAGATGGCTTTGGATGAGCGAGACGTAGACTCGATGCTTCTCTTCTCCGGTGACCTGGCGCGGTTCTTTGCTGACCTCGATTGCTGCAACTCCCTCGGCCAGATCACCGACATCTACTGGTGGTTCGGGAGATTCCTCGAGCAGATAGCGGGCGACATTGACGCGTCGTTGACTACTGAGGATCATACCGAACGGCAGCTCGTAGTCGGTGCTCCCAGCGTCAGTCATCGCTTCCTCCTTCAGGTAGTCTACTTGGAAGACTGTGCATCTGGAACCGAGCGAGACGTTTTTGTCTGATAGCTCGTAATTGCATACGCGGTTGCTCCAACACCGCACCTGGCCCGCGCCCAAACGCGGGCCGTTACTCATACCGGTACGGTGTATGAGATGTTGCGGACCGGACTAGGATAAGTAGTTGCATCTTGCCGTACTGGGATTTGCTTATCGTTGGTCTGACTTGACGATCGGAGTCTAACGAGTCATATGTACTCATCCCGGTTGCTATTACATCTATAGACACGATCCCTCTCTAGATTGGATCTCACGACTGGTCTAGGGATGCATCGGATACACTATCGGCTGACGACAGCGTTACTCTACATGACATTCAATCATCGACGAGATGAGTTTTCGACGACAGCAGGGAGACTATCAATCAGACAGACGGTGAGTTCCCGCTCGAAGAGATCCACTACAAGATGCGAGGAAGAGGGAAAATTGTTGGATTCAACGAAGATGTTCTAGATACGTTTCTCGAAGAGACAACGTCCCGGTCACAGAAGTCGATCCTACTACTGTTGCTTCTCCACTTTGGTGAGACTGTTCGTCCCAGGTCGAAAGACCTAGGTCTGGCTCAAGCTTCGACACACACACCCCGTGTTTCATCTGCAAGTCCTCTTGAGAGGGGGGGAACCCCCTCCGAATCAGCGGTCTTGAAATCATCAACTTAGTGGATCGATGTTTCTTTCGATCCACTGCACTCGCTGAGAAGGTGATGCGCTTGGAGACACACACACCGTACTTCATCTGCAAGTCCACGTGAGAAGGGAGGCCCCCTTCGAAATCAGTGACTTTGGAATCATCCAATTAGCGTAGGACAGAGAATCATCTACCCTGATTCTATCGCAAGTTTCCAAGAGCAGGATTGCCTCGAGATATGATCTTTTACTCATCTCTTGCTGAGAGATCGCCCTATTAACTATAATAAAACTCTTTTGGTATAGGTTATTATTACTGCCATCAAAGAATCTACTCAGCAGATCGTATACCCTCCTCCATCTATGAGAAACGAGCAATATAGGCGCTCTACAGGCAATTCTCTTTTTCAGGGACCGGCGAAAAGCTACCTGACGGGCCTTCTCAGATACATTTGCAGATGAAACACGGGGTGTGTGTGTCTGGAATCTCAGTCTGAGTCTTCGAGAGTTGTGTGTGGTGTGTAAACTCTCCACTCGGTCGTCTTGTTAGTTCTCTCACGTCTACTCACAGAAGCACCCATCCCATCGATTATTCCGAAGGCAAAGTCTCACTGTAGAGTACGCCCAATACTGTGACCGGGCTCTATTTCTGGGGCCCTCCCTCTCTCAGAGGCATTTGCAGATGAAGCACGGTGTGTGTGTCCAACTCTGTATATTGACATTTTCCGCTTCTTAGTAGAGCTCACGTCAAAACAGTACCCTCAGGCCACTGCGATCACCCCATTTTTGGTTTGAAAGTTGGCTGGAAGTTTGTCAGGGAGTGCAGTCGACGACGATCGTCTTGACTGCTTTCCGAATCCCGTTGTACAGTCAAGGGGGCAATCTGCTCGTTAGCTGCTGGATTTGTTAATTATAGACCGGTTTTGAGTTCCTCAGTTCTTTGCTGCAACAACGGCTTTCCGAGCTACGTTGCCCCTCTATTGGGTGATCTTCCCATATTCCTCCTTCAAAGTCGAGTATCTGGAGGGTGCTCAGGCTTATAATGAACCATCCTTGACTGCGTCACGGAACGAATGAGCAACCAAGAGCAGTTAGACAAGCAGGCGCTGACCGAGCTTCGAGACATCGCTAAAAAGGTAGCAATGGGCAACGCTCCACCAAGCGACTTTCTTTCGCCAGCTTTCCACTACCTTGCACGGGCACCCATTCCGTCGGGTCACCTAGCCGTGAGATCGTTAGGCCGAATTTCGTTTGGTCGAGACAACGCCCACAGACCGGGGATCATCCTGTTCGTTCCAGAACAGGACTTGAACAACAGCGACCGACTGCGTGAAGTCAACCGACAGGCTGCGTTAGGGGTCCCAACTCAGAAAGATTATCGCAGTATGACCGACGGGTCGTGGGATTCGCCCGACGCTGCTGCTACGTTCATCTCGAATAATGTCTCTCTCGAGCTCGATGCCGCAGAGCAGGCTGATGTCGAGTACGAGGGGACGATCTATAACCAGCTACTCCCAGCGGTGATCTGTGCGCTCGAGTCTATAGACGATGCATATGTTCGATGGCGTGGTCCTGGATCGGAGGGTCGAGTGCAGATCGACGAGGCCCTCGAAGGCCAAAGTGGATTCGCAGTCTGGGTCCACCCGGACTGTCTGGGCCCAGACCTTCAACCAGAGGACATTGCGAGATTCTGCGACGCAGATGAGGGTCAACCATCCATAATGGAGGGAATCGATCTGTGAGTGCTGATCAACACGACTTACTCGAGTGGTTCCCGACCGCTGATAAGGACCGAACGAGCGTCAGCAATGTCGTAGGTGCGACTCCACTAGGGATGAGCGTCAGGAGGGAAGTCCGCTTCCGCGACTGGGTTGATCCTGTGCTGGTCCGCTGTGAACTCGAAATTCGTCCTACCCATGCTGGAGGACGTATCGGGGTCGTTGAGTGGACGGTGATAGTCCTCGGTGAGGTCTCGACCGTTGCTCTCGAGAGAGCTGAGCGTCTCTACGAAGAGATCGACTACGATCCCACTGTCGATGATTTACGTGACCTCACGGCTGAGTTGATGTCGAAGCAAGCCCATCCGTTTGCAAAGGAAGGTTGGAGCAAAGTTCAGGACTAACTCACCACAGCTTTTGCTTTGCTCAGAACCGACTCTGTGAGTTGCGTCTGAGATGTAGTCAGAAAGGGAAGGCGTCCCACTACCCTGGGGTTCCGGGACATCGGTAATTAGCACTAAGTGTAGTGCTACTCTTAGCACTAACTGCTAATGCCCAAAACAACCGTCACAAAGACCTCCAGCACTATCACGAATTCCGACGGCGAAGAGAGAACCGTCGAACAGTATCGCACAACCGTTCCGAAAGGAATTGCTGAAGCAATGGGACTCGAAGGGGAGCGAGTTGAGTGGGAAGTCAAAAGCGGAAACAAACTCGAAATCACGATCCTTGATGACTGACGATAGCACACACGCGCTCGCGTTCATCCGGCGGTCACAGGGCGACGAGGACGGTGCGAGCCTTCGCCTTCAGCGCGACCAGGTGCCTGAGCTTGCCGACGAACTCGCCGACAGCATCGATACTGTCGACCTCGGCGTTCACACCGGGTTCAGTATCCTCTCGCGCGACGAGGGTGACCCGCGCATCGACGCCAATGACGAGGTCCTCAAGGCGGTTGAACGCGTCCGCAACGGCGAGTACGAGTACGTCGTCTCGTGGGACGACAGCCGACTCGCCCGTGACGACTATTTCGCCGAGTGGCGTCGCGCCGCCGCCGAGGGTGGCGCCGAATTCGCTTTCGTCGCCGATGTCGAGGACGTCGACAGCATGGCCCACGGCGTCCGCCGAACAGTCGAGACTGCGATCAAACGCGAGGAGATTCAGAAGGCGATCGCGGCTGTGCGCGACCGAGAGCAGCGGGAAATGTGGAATACCCGTCCACCGGTCGGCGTTGAGTTCGACAGCGAGCGCGAATACTTAGTTCCGGGTGAGCAATTCGGCGACGTGATCGACGCACTCGAGATGCGCGCCGATGGCGTCCCGTATCGAACGGTCGCCGACGAGACCGGACTCTCCCGCGGAGCGATCGGTCGATGGGTCGACAACGTTGAGATGCGTGCACGGTCATGTCGCGACGACGAGACCGCGCGACAGCTCATTGAGGCGGCGAGCACTAACGACGAACCCGACGGACTCAATGCTTCCACCACCGGAGGTGAGGCAGCGTGACCTACGACGAGACGCTTCCGAAGCTCATGTCAGTGATTGACCGGACCGAACTCGTTAGTGAGGATTCTCGACCGACGCTGTCGCAGGCACGGATAATCGCACCTGCCGGGAGTTCATCAACAGATGTTGCGGTAGTCCTTAATGCAGCTCGCGATGGTGAGAACCGGCAGCTGACCGTGCGGACTGACGCTGACGGGATGCGTGCGCTCGGAGAGTCGCTCATTGAGGCGGCTGACTCAGTCTCTCCCAATGACGGTCGTAGTGACGAGTAGCGTCGCTCATCTCTTGACACAGCACACGAATCTGGCCTATCGAAACCCTCGAGCTGTGATGTGTTTTAACGGCCGTACGAATACTAAGAAAGGACGCAACTTGCTCATTAGCCATTCGTTAGACTGTGTCTCTAGAGGATTTTCGAACGATTGTGATTCCGTATCCACCCATGTTTTGGATGGCATCAAGGAATTCATCTGGATTGAGCGGCTTCTGGATATAAGAGTCCACGTTGATACCAGACGACTTCGCAATATCAACTTCCGAACCGGACCCAGTCATTCCAATCACTGGAATCGACGCTAATTCAGACCGGTTACTGAGGGTATCGAGAACGTCCTCGCTTTTTCTCCCAGGAAGTTTGGGATCCAGAAGAATGATGTCTGGTAGCGGAGCGTCCGTGTACCCCCCGTGTTGATGGATGAAATCGAGGGCTTCGTCGTCGTCGTAGACGACATGAATTTCGTTCGTAATGCCTGCGTCAGCGAACAATTCTTTCATGAGTCTCACGTCACCGTGATTTGCCTCAATTAACAGGATCTCTACGGCACGCCTCTCGGAAGGTTCTGGTGAAGTCATACCCGTTTGATTCGGCCCCCAGAGATTCGAGAACCGCCGATCTGTACACACTATAAAACACGAACGATCAGTAATCCTCAATGACCGTGGCGAAGTCGATAACGGATTGATCATCAGTGATGTCAGTGAATTCGACCATTTTACTGGTTGGTTCGTATCTGATGAGTCCTGCCTCGTCGAGCCTTGGAAGATGCTGATGGTGAAGCGTAAGAGCGATCTCGTCAGTTGTCTCGGAAGTTGCCTTCTCGCGTGCGGCAAGCCGAGAACTCAGGGTGTCGACGAAGACTCGGTCAGTCCGATCGTACCCTCTGAGAACTGCAATTAGATGGCGACGACGGGGATCGGCAAGAATCTCGAACAGCATATCTGGCTCGCAGGATGTGGGTAGGGCGTATTCCATTCTGACTCTCGCCCTTATTAGGTATCCACCGGATATAGCTTAGTAGGGGAGATAGACAGGGTGCTTAAATACTTAGCTTAGAATCATCCTGTCAAGAGGGCGTTTTCGATGAGTTTGGAAGTCCCGCGGTGCAATCGCTCTGAAAACGCCTGCTGGGAGAGGCCAAAGCCATCAGCCAGTTCGGTCGCAGTCGCTTCTCGGGGTGCCTCGTAGTAGCCGCCTTCGTAGGCTGCAACGAGAGCATCACGTTGCTTCGTCGTCAGGTTGAACGCGCCACTGTGTGGCTCAGTTGGTGAAAACAATTGTTCCAAAACGACATCTCCATTAGTTCTGAAATGAGAGTGGAACTCCGCTAACCGCTCACGATCGGCAAACCGAACTTTCAATTGCCACTTCTCTCCTTGTCCAGTCGCCTCCAGAATCACTCCCTCGTGGTCGAGAACCGTGTCTACAGTGCGAGCGACCTCGAGGTTCCATGTCATTTTGTACAACCGCGAGTCAGGGAACCGATCAGTTACGTCGAACCGCTGGACTGATGGATCACTGGCTACCGCTGCGTCGAACTGATCAAACTCGGACTCTGGTCCCGAGACCCAGAGAAATGGCATAATCCACTTGCGGCTGTGAGCTACGAGTCGATCAAGTTCGACAGTCAGTGAGGGCGCTGCTTCGAGGGATTCGGCAAGGCCAAAAGTAGGGGCAGAAACCGTGAAGTCACCTACGACACTCATTGCGGTCAGTAGAGGCGATGAGCGGATGAATCTTCCGCTCACCTTTCTTTCCGTAGAGTACCGCTTGACGCATATCAGTATACCCTATCCGTGGGCAACTCACTAAGAGAGCTAAAGGGGTTCTTCAACAGATGTTAGTTCATCGGCGAGCCTGACTGTTCCATCGCTGTTGACGACGACTGTGTGACCGGCGTACTCGAAGGTTATCTTCCCGTCTGAGCGAGGTGATCTATTTGTCTCTGTGAACAGCGAATCCAACGCATCAGGGTTGATCACTTCATAGAGAGGATCGAGAGCGAGAGGATCAACGTCCTCATTTTCAGCTATGGTTTCCACGATGGCTTGACTGAGTGGCTGGTGTGTTGCTGTTGAACTCATTACCGAACCCAGGTCTCTGACGTTAATAAATGTGTCTGCTCGCTGTTATTTCGAAGAGTGTACTTGAATTAGAGTTCCAAAACCTCTATCGTCGGGTTATATACGGAGAAATTGGAACTAAAAGTAGTTAGTCCTCTGCGACCTCCTTACCGAAGTTATCAGCAGGCTTGTGGAGTTCGCGCTTGAGTAGTTCATTACGAACAATCTCAAGGCCCAACTCAGCCAACTCATTAAGCGTCTCTTCGATTTCCTTCCGTGTGGAGGTCGCAATTTCGAGCTCGATATTCTGATGATGGGTCAGCAGTTCCCGAACCGTGACAACCCCATGAATGTCGAGTGCCTGTTCTGCGAGCTGGCTACGTTTGTCCATCGGAGCTGTCGCGGTGAGGAGGAGGTGATGATCGAGCCCGGCTTTCTCGTAGTCGATCGTCGGCTGGTAGCCGGTGACGATGCCTTTTTCTTCGAGTTTGCTAATGCGGTTGCCGACAGTAGTTGAGGAGACGCCAACCTGCTCGCCAATGCCCGAGGTCGTATTGTTGCGGGCATCTTGCTGGAGTAGATACAGGATACCTTGATCGGTAGGATCGAGGTCAACCATAGGTCTGTGAGCGTACGCGCTCCATCATCAACAAGACTGGGGCTCGCAACTTCGTCTCGCGTTAGCACCCCAAGATGCACTAATTGCATATACCCTCTGGCCATACCAACGTATAATGGGAGACTCTGGGCCTGGGGACGGAATCACCCAAGACGGCGTTATGAAACTTCTCCGGCAACAGGCGTCACCGCTATCGACTGAGGAAGTTTGTAAGTCGTTTGGATGTTCGTGTCAGGCCGCTCAACGGCACTTAGAAACACTTGCCGAGCGTGAACAAATCCAGCGCAAGCAAGTGAGTGAGTCGAACGCCGTCTGGTGGGTGACGGACAGGAATCTCCAGGGCGACAACCAGAATGTGGATGAGAAGTTTAGTGCCTTCGTGAGTGCTGTCGAGGACTACGCTATCTTCGTGCTCCGCCCCGATGGCACGGTCGCAACGTGGAACGAAGGGGCCAAACGGATCAAGGGGTACGAAGAGGATGAGATCGTCGGCGACCACTTCTCGACATTCTACACTGACGAGGACGTTGTTGAGGGCGTACCCGAGCGAAACCTCGAAATTGCTGCAACCGAAGGGCGGGTAGATGACGACGGTTGGCGCGTTCGAAAGGACGGTTCGCGCTTCTGGGCAAACGTGACGATTACCGCTATCCGAGACGAAGACGGCGAACTCCAGGGGTTCACGAAGGTCACCCGTGACATGACTGAGCGCCGCGAGTACGAGCAACAACTCGAGACGCAAAACGAGCAACTCGAACGCCAGCGCGACGAACTCGAAGAAGAACTTGAGGACGTTTTCGAGCGGGTTGACGATGCGTTCTATGCCCTCGACGAGAAGTTTCGGTTCGAGTACGTCAACGAACGCGCAGAAGAGATCCTCGGCAAGTCTGCGGGCGAACTTCTCGGACAGGCTCCCTGGGAAGCGCTCGACGCTGATGAAGACGACCCGCTCTTTGCGAAGTACGAGACGGCACTGGAGTCCCAAGAGTCACGATCCTTCGAACGGTGCTCGGAGCCGCTGGGAATTTGGGAGGAGGTCCGGGTCTACCCCTCTGAGTCCGGCCTCTCGGTGTACTTCCGAGACATTACCGACCAGAAGGAACGCGAACGCGCGCTGCGCGAGAGCGAAGAACGATACCGATCACTCACAGATGATGTCCTCGATACCTCCGAGGTAGGGACGTTCATCCTTGATTCAGAGTTCGAGATCGTATGGGTCAATGAAGCGGTCGAGGAGTATTTTGATCTCGATCGTGAGGCGATTCTCGGACGGGACAAGCGGGAGGTCATCGAGGACCACATCGCCGAACTATTCGAAAAACCGCAGGAGTTCGCCAACCGCGTGACTGCGACATACGATGACAACACCTACACCGAACAGTTCGAGTGCCACATCGTAAAAAATGAAACCCGCGACGAACGGTGGTTGGAACACTGGAGCCAGCCGATCCAGTCCGGGCTTTACGCCGGTGGTCGGATTGAGCACTATACTAACATTACTCAACAAAAACAGAGAGAACGAGAACTTTCGTGGTTTAAGCGAGCGGTCGAAGCATCGGGTCACGCGATCTACATGACCGACGCCAATGGTGAGATTACGTATGTCAATTCAGCGTTCGAGGAAATAACCGGATATTCTGCTGAGGTGGCTATTGGCAAAACCCCCGAGATTCTCCAGTCTGGTGAACACGACGACACATATTACCAGACGCTTTGGGAGACGGTTCAGGATGGAGATGTCTGGGAAGAAGAGATTACTGATCGTCGGAAGAACGGCGAACGTTACTATGCCGAACAAACTATTGCCCCAGTCACCGGCGAGAACGGTGAAATTGATCGATTTGTTGCCGTCCAGAACGACATCACTGAGCGTAAACGACACGAACAACGGCTTGAAGAACTCATCGAACGGCTAGATGCGTCCAATGAGCGCTTAGAACAGTTCGCGTACGCTGTCTCTCACGACCTCCAGGAACCACTGCGGATGGTTTCCTCGTATCTTCAGCTCATCGAGCGCCGGTTTGAAGACGACCTCGACGAGGAGGCGTTGGAGTACCTCGATTTCGCAGTCGATGGGGCCGAGCGAATGACCGAGATGATCGATGATCTCCTGGCGTATTCCCGAATTGAAACCCAGGGGAGTCCAACTGAACTTGTGGATCTGGATGCTGTCCTCGAAGATGCCCGAGCCGATCTTCAGTTTCGGATAGAAGAACACGACGCTGAAATTATGATCGAGGAGCTCCCAGAGGTCAAGGGTGACGAAAGCCAACTTCGCCAGCTCTTCCAGAACCTTCTGGATAACGCGATCGAGTACAGCGGCGAGGAACCGCCGCGAGTCCATATCTCAGCGGCGCAAGAGGGGTCGACGTGGCAAATTTCTGTTCGAGATGAGGGTATCGGTATTGATCCAGGGGATCAAGAACGTATCTTCGAGATTTTCCAGCGACTCCATACACGAGAAGAGCATGAAGGCACAGGAGTCGGCCTCGCACTGTGTGAACGTATCGTTGACCATCATGGCGGCGAAATACAGGTGGAGTCGGAGGCGGGTGCAGGAACCACGTTCACAATTTCGCTACCGGCCGTCGATAGTACCTAAGTAGTCGGTATCTTTCACTATGAACTACTTCTGGATAACGTTATTTTGTGGACGATATGACTCCTGTAATTAGTACGATATAATGGTTCCTATAATTAGGGCGATATATTTTCACACGGAACAGGGCAATAGACGTGCTGAAAAGCAGAGTTACATCGGAACCGCTGGGGTGTGGGTGGGTTTGATAGCGAACGTTGCAAACGTCCCGTTTCCAGACTAACACGAGCAGGAGTATTCTTGAAGACCTCTGCGCTTGCCCACCATCATTACCCTAAATCGTCAGCGATCGCCTCCAGTATCGTTTGCTCTTCCTCGATTGATCTCTTGACGAGCCTGAGACACGGCTCGCAGAACATCAGCTTCCCCTCCCAATTTTTATATTTCAGCGTCGGACCCTAGACGGGTACGTCGCCGCAAATAGACACTGTACTGACTCTCTGCTATCTGTTTGACATGGCGTTGAATGGGTATTACTAGAAGGTCGCTGAGCCATAGGCGTATCCAAGTACCGCCACTCTGGTCGATGTTTGAGTCGCATCGCTACCTCTCTTGCTGGGTCGATCTGTTCGCACACTGTAGGCCGAGGCTATAACAGCACGGAAGCCAACAACCCCCCGTACAAGGATGCTCACAGAGGACCGCGGTGTTGGGATTACCGAGGCGCTTCATGGGTCAGCGCAGGACCCCATTCTCGTGCTTTTCGCACTGCTGACGCAACTCGGTGACGTGTGGTTCCTCTTTCTGGTGGGCGGTGTACTTTACGTTGCTGGGGATGAATTTCCACGGTGGGGGATCGACCGGCGGCGTGCTTTGTTCGTCCTTGGACTCCTGCTCACGTATGTTGCCCTCATCGGGGTACTCAAACAGTTCTTCTTGCTCCCTCGTCCGGTAGGAGCGGGTGAACCGCCCGTCGTTGAGTGGATACCATCGCTCTTCCAGCCAGCGTTCGCAAGTATTTCGACAGGGGACGGGCCGGGATTTCCGAGTGGTCACGCCTTCGGGACGACGATGGTATGGGGTGGATTCGCGCTTGTCGTCGTCGAGGACAAACTATCGCCTCTGTGGCTCGGAGTCGCGGGCGCTGTCGCCGGTATCGTCTCGCTCTCGCGGCTTGTTCTGGGAGTTCATTACCTCGTAGATGTTGTGGTCGGAGCTGTCCTTGGACTGGTAGTATTGGGAGTTCTCTACGTGATTACCGACCGTGGCACCGCTCCCGGTCGGGTGCTGCTTGTTGCCGCCGCCATCGCGGCACTGGGGTTATTACAAGCGGTTTCTTTCGAGAGCGTGGCCGCACTCGGAAGCGCCGTTGGCGCATGGCTCGTCTGGCGTGGCATCGCTGATTCAACGCCAGCCCACCCGTCGAACCGTTGGGAGGTCGGTGCTGGGTTCGCCGTCCTTGGACTCGCGGGCGGTCTCTTTGCACTCCTGTATGCTCTCGAACCGCCACTGCTGGTCACGTTTTCCGGTTCCGCTATCGCGGTCGGTGGTGCTGTTGTCGCCCCACTGGCCGGTGAGAAACTCCTTGATCGGTAAGGCTCTTGATTACCTGACTGGGTGCCAATTAGGGAGGTTGAATCTGCGGATGGGCAATACGCACTTCTCTTTAGTGGATGGAGTAGCGCGTTTTCTCTGAAAATATCGCAACGCCAGTCCGTATATCTAGAAGCAGTGGTTCACAGATACTCGGCAGCTATGCCAGGATCTCTGAGTCTTCGAGGTACTGTTGTTCCCAGTCGCGGCGAGCTTCGAGTTCTCGATGGCCGCGCTGGGTTTCAGCATAGTAGTTGGTCCGCCGATCGAGTTCGCCCTTTTCGACGAGGCCCTTGTTTACCAGATCATCGAGATTCGGGTACAGTCTGCCATGGTGAATCTCCTGGTCGTAGTAATCCTCAAGTTCGGCTTTGATTGCAAGGCCGTGTGGCTGGTCCTGGCCGACGATCACATACAACAGGTCGCGCTGGAATCCGGTCAAGTCGTGCATGCCCTGGCTCACCTGTGTCGAGGTGGCAATACGATCACACTTAATAGCCGAGGGTAATTTGGTCGATTAGTGGAGAACTCGCTGGTGGTGCCGATGTGTACGGCAGTCTGACGGGCCACGGCCAGCAGATATGTATCGGTAGTGGGCCTGCCGCCGGGTAATGCACCCCGAAGCGATCGAGCAATGCGCCTACTGCCACGCGCCAAACCCAGTTACATACTACGAAATCAATGATGGACCGGATGCAGTGCTCACTGCACGAATTCCAATCTGCCAGGGGTGCCTCCACCAGACTGGTCGCTGAGCAGTCACAGAACTGGCTCCGTTGGTCTCTCTGTGGACGATGGATGGGGTCCTCGCCACGTTCGAGATAGTGATACAGTCTTGCCTCCGTTCTAACCCATGGTATTGAACAACAAGGATTTATTCGTGTCTGGAACCACATACTCAGTACGGAACCAGAGCTGCACACTATGTGTCTGCACCCCGTCGTGAAGGGGCGTTTGAACTGGGATCTCCGGGCGAGCAGGCAGTCTCCTTGTTCTCCTCGCGTGGGCGTCACGCGGGACGCATCACAAAGCATCACGCGTTCCGCAACAGCGATCAGCCTCTCATGTCTACGCCACACACCGACGGCCCCAACCGAGATGACCGTCCACCAAGCGACGAGCAACACACTACTGACGACGAGCCGATGGTAGTCTTCGAGTTTGCCGTCCCGACCGAAGAACTCGCCCTGGAGCAAGCCCTGACGGAGTACCCGGACGTGATCGTTGAGTACGAGCGGTTGGTCCCTACGAACGATACCCCCTTGCCGTATCTCTGGACGACCGACGGGCAAACACCGCAGTTCAAGCAGACTGTCGCCGCCGATCCAAAAGTCGATCACCTCAAGAAAGCCGCAACGTTCAACGAGGGGGCGCTGTACCAGATTGAGTGGACGAATGATGGAGAGCAGTTACTCCAGTGGATCTCCAGCACCCACGAGGACGTAGCGCTCCTTCAAGCAGAGGGGCATGACGACGAGTGGGTATTGAAACTGCGCTTTCCGTCGCGATCGGTCCTTTCTGAGTTCCGCGAGTTCGCTGACGAACAAGCGATTGACCTGCGCGTTATCCGCCTCTACGATCTTACCGACCCGAAGCTGGGCCAGTACAACATCACGAAAAAGCAACGCGAGGCGCTCATTCAGGCTCTGGAGATGGGGCATTTCGAGATTCCGCGCGAAGCCACCCTCGAAGAAGTCGCCGCGTCCATCGACATCTCCCAAAAAGCACTGTCAGAGCGCCTCCGCCGGGGCCAGACGAACCTCATCAGTAACTCGTTGACTGTCGGCCAACCAACAGGGGTCGGTGTTGGCGAACAATAACGGACGTCCATACCGAGAGAGTATATAAATCCCTCAAGTTATGGAGGTCGTGGGTTTTCCCTGTCACTCGATTAATCCTCACTAATGACCCCCGACAACCAGCAAGACCTTGACGACGTGTATCAGAGTGTGGCTAATCAGCGCCGTCGAACCGTCCTGACCTATCTCGAAGAAGCGTCGGATGACGCAGCCTCACTCGACCAGCTTGTTGATCACGTGGTGGACCAAGAAACGCACTCACCAGGGCCGGATCGGGAATCAGTCCTCATTGATCTCTATCACTGCCAATTGCCCATGCTCGACGAGGCGGGAGTAATCGATTTTGATAGCCAGACGGAAACGGTCCAGTATAGAGGACACAGAGAAGTCGAGCGGTTATTTTCCCCTCAAAAACCAGATATTCATCAAAGATAGAACAAGATTCAGTAAAAATGCGAAAAAACCACTCCGGATCACCCTGTAAGATGTTCTCCTAGCTGGTTCCCATGCCCATACTATCAGGTTTGGTAAGTTCGCAGACGCGGTCGTCCAGCTGATTCAGTCTTATAACGCTGGAACCATCCCACCGCTGATTCCGTCGATATATCTCGTTCAAAGAAGCGGCTATACTACTTCTGTCCTACTTTTTTAGGCAAAAAATGCACTTTCGAGTGTCCTGTTACCACTGTACGGAGCACCCGAGGACAGGACCTGCATTCGGTTCTCAGGTGGAGGGCCGCTTGGATTGGGACCCGGCAGTCTCCAAATGGAAAGGAACAGGCTACTACTCTGCGTCTAAACAAGACTAACATAGTAGAATAGCACGGGTTAGCCCTGATCCTCGTCATGCGCTCGTTTAAGCCACCGCTCAAGTCGGGCGACGGTGCGTCGGGCCATCCCGGTGCGGCGGACTGAGGCATCGTCCCTACGGTTCGTCTTCCGGCAGGAGTGCGACGTGGAGCTCCCCACGCAAGTACCGCACCCCGCGCCGCGTCAACCGGTACTTTCCCCGCTCAACCTTCTCGACGAGTCCGTGAGTGGCCAACCGACTCAGCCGGCGGTTCACCTCTTCACGGCTGCGATCGATGTTCAGCGCGACGACCGCGGGCGTGAGAATGAGGCCCGAGGAGTGGAACACCTCTAGGATCGCGTCGTCCATCGGCGTCATCCAGCCCGCCGGCCGCCTGATCTGCGCCGGCTCGGAGAGCAACAACCGGGCCCACTCTTCGGTTCGGAGGTCGTTTCGAACCGGGTCGTAGAGGCCGAAGATGACAAGGAGTGCGGCCGCCCCGTGGACCCAGTGGACGAACGACGGGAACAGAAGCTCCGCGAGCGGACCACCGACGACGAACAGGACCAGTCCGCAGACGGTGATGAGCAGCAGCCGCCGGTATCCGGTCAACGACGAATCGAGGTGCAGAAAGTACAGCAGTTCGACACCCACGACGAGACTAATCGCAAGATCGTACGCGAGAAATGGCGTCAACGAGACCATGTCACTCTGGGGGATGTTCCTGCTGTACCGTCTGATGGCTGCGGATCGCCGTCAGAACGAGCACCGCGACGAGAGTGTACGCGCCGCTCCGGAGCACTTCGAGAAGTAGCCGATCAGGGCCGACCGCGAGCAGCACGACGTGATAGATCGTGATCGTCGCCATGAGCAGCGACACTAGGGCGATCACTCGCCCGAACGGTGACGCACTAAGGATCTCCCACAAGAGGACGGCGAGTAGCCCCGCTCCCGTCCCGGTGACGATTGCGAAGGGGACGCTGAGCGCGTGGAGTAGTGAATCCGTCACGAGATCACGTTCGACCCACGCGATAGTTAACCCGGTGGGCAAGCAGGCCTGATCGCGGTTACCCGCAGAGCGGTCCGTTCGCCGGCGATCCTCCGCCCATCATCTCCGGGGTCTGATCGCTTTAACGTGGCCCAAACGTTCCGGGAGGCCGGGTTCTCAGCGGTCGCGTCCCGTTCGCGGCTCTCTCACTAATTGTCCGCGTTCGCTTGCCGGCGTATAACAAACCGAGCGCAAGCCGTCGGCTCACGCGATGGCGCTGACTGAAATCGACCACGTGAGCGAGAACGAAGAGATGGAAGAGTGCATCGACAGCTGCTTCGAGTGCGTCCAAGCCTGCGAATGGTGCGCCGATGAGTGCGCCGACGAGGGCGAGGAGATGGCCAAGTGCGTTCGGCTCTGTCGGGACGTCGCGGACATTGCGAGTCTACACGCCCGCTTCATGGTTCGTAACTCTAGTTACCACGAGGAGCTCGCTGAGATGAACGCCGACCTCTGCGAGGAGTGCGCCGACGAGTGCGAACGACACGACGCGAAGCACTGCCAGGTCTGTGTGGACGTGCTCCGCAAGTGCGCAGAGACCTGCCGGAACATGGCGTCGAGCTGATTCAGACCGTACCCGACACGGGGCGACGACTTGTGGTGCGGTCGGCGCCGGCCGGCCGCTCGCGCGCCGCGATCCGACTCTGCGAAATCTAGTTTGAACGCAGGACGATCCCGACATCCCCTAGCTTGAACACCGGATTCGTGATATGCCACACGTGACGCCGCTCCCCGGCCGCTGGTCTCGTCGTCGACGAGACGACGCCGACGCTATGGCGACCGACCCAATCATGCCCTCACCGAACGTGCAGGACGCCGGTACCGAACAAGAAGAGCGCTCTGGGTACAGACCGATTGACGAGTACGGCGTCGTCGGCAACTTCGAAACCGTCGCACTGATTGGGCGCGATGGCTCGATCGACTGGTGTTGCTTCCCGCATATCGAGTCGACGAGTCTGTTCGCCTGCTTGCTCGACGCCGAGCGTGGCGGCCGCTTCGCCATCAGTCCGACTGGCTCGTTCGAGACGAACCAGCGGTACCTCGATCGGACGAACGTCCTGCGGACACGCTTCGAGACGGCCTCTGGCAGGGCGACCGTGACCGACTTCATGCCCGTACCAGGGGCGATAGACGGCGCCGAGAACGCCCACCGGGCGCTGTACCGAAAGGTCGACTGCGAGGCCGGTCCGGTTGAACTGGATATCCTGTTCGAGCCGCGATTCGACTACGCGCAGACCGAGCCGGATGTCGAGAGATCGAGCCACGGCGTCGTCGCCCGGGGGGACGGCGAGGCGGCGTTTCTCACGAGTCCGGTCGGGTTCGGCGTCGACAAGGGTTGCGCTGGCACCTCGCTGACGCTTGAGGCGGACGAGACGCGCTGGCTCGTTCTTGGATACGACCGCGAAATCCCGGTGCAACCAGACGAAAACCAGCGGATACTCGACGATGTCGTCGCGTACTGGCGAGACTGGGCCCACGAGTGTCCAGACAGGGAGGCGTGTCCTGTCGCTGGGCTGCACCACGATCTGGCGGTCCGGTCGGCGCTAGCGCTCAAGCTATTGATCCACGACGACACGGGGGCGATCTGCGCCGCGCCGACGACCTCGCTGCCCGAGGACATCGGCGGCGTCAGGAACTGGGACTACCGGTACAACTGGATCCGCGACTCGGCCTTTACCGTCCAGGCGCTCGCAGAACTGGGCCACGTCGAGGAGGCGAAGGAATACTTTGAGCTGTGTCTCTCGCACTGCTCGCGTGGCCCGCCGACTGACATCCAGCCTGTCTACGGGCTCCACGGCGACGACGACCTGCCCGAGCGGACGCTCGATCACCTCTCGGGCTATCAGGACTCGGCGCCGGTCCGGGTCGGCAACGCCGCCCACGAGCAGCGACAGCTCGACGTGTACGGCGAGCTGATCGTCGGCGTCCACGAGACGACGCGCTACGGCGCCGAGATCACCGACCGGGCCTGGGCGGCGATCCGCGACATCGTCGACTACGTTTGCGGGGCGTGGGAGGTACCTGACGTCGGGATCTGGGAGGTCCGCGACGATCCGCAGAACTTCGTCTACTCGAAGGTGATGTGCTGGGCAGCGATCGACCGGGCGCTTCGGATCGTCAACCAGACCGACTACGAGGGGCCGGTCGAGCGCTGGCACGACGCTCGGGCGGAGATTGAGGAGACCGTCCTCGAGAAGGGGTACAGCGACGATCTGGGGAGCTTCGTCCGCTCGTTCGAAGCCGACGATCAGCTCGACGCCGCGACGCTGCGCATCCCGATGGTCGACTTTCTCCCGCCCGACGACGAGCGGGTGCGGGGGACGATCGACGCCGTCCGCGACCGGCTGACGACCGACGAGGGGCTGGTCGACCGCTTCGAGGGCGACGACGGGCTCCCGGGCGAGGAGGGGGCGTTCGTCGTCTGCTCGTTCTGGCTGGTCAACGCGCTCGCGCTGGCCGGACGCGACGACGAGGCCCGCGACCTGTTCGAGGACGTTTGCGAGTTCGTCAGCCCGCTCGGCCTGCTCTCGGAGGAGATCGACCGCGAGACGGGCGAGCTGCTGGGGAACTACCCGCAGGCGTTCAGCCAGATTGGGCTGATCAACGGCGCGCTCGCGCTGGGGGATTCGGCAGCGCACGGCGCTTCACGATCGGGGGATAACGATGGCTGACAGCACTCAGGATCAGGAAAGCGACGGACGGGAAGACGGCGGACAGGACGACGGGGGAGACATGCAAGAACCCGGCGAGATGATGCTGAACCACCCGCTGAAGGAGCTGTGGATCCAGTACGGCATCATCTCGCTGGGCATCTGGCTCGTGTTCGCCCCGACGGCCCACGGGTACGAGAGCGCGCTGATGACGTGGAGCGACGTCGTAACGGGGCTGGTGCTCGTCGCGCTGGGCGTCGTGACCGTCTGGCAGAAAAACCCGTGGGCGTCGTACGCCAGCGGCGGCGTCGGCGTCTGGCTGCTGCTGGCGCCGCTGGTGTTCCACGCGCCGACGGCGGCCGCCTACCTCAACGACACGCTCGTGGGCATCCTGGTGATCATGTTCTCGATCATCATCATGATGCGCATGCGGATGGACGGGGCCGCGGTGCCGGATGGCTGGTCGTACAACCCTTCGACGGCGGCCCAGCGGTTCCCGCTGATCGCGCTGGGCATGTTCGGCTTCTTCGCCTCGCAGTACATGGCGGCCTACCAGCTGGGCTACATCGACGCCGTGTGGGACCCCTTCTTCGGTGACGGCACCGAGCAGATTCTCGACTCGCAGGTGTCGGCGGCGTTCCCCGTCTCCGACGCCGGGCTGGGCGCCGTCGCGTACGCGATCGAGGCGCTGATGGGCTTTATGGGCGGCCGGAGCCGCTGGCGGACGATGCCGTGGATGGTGACGTTTTTCGGCATCGTCGTGATCCCGCTGGGGTTCGTCCAGGTGCTGCTGGTAATCTTCCAGCCGGTGCTCGTCGGGACGTGGTGCACCCTCTGTCTGCTGTCGGCCTTTGGAATGTTGTGGATGATCTCGCTCACCTTCGACGAGGTCGTCGCGATGGTCCAGTTGCTCGACCGGCGCACCGACGAGGGCGCGTCGCTGTGGCACGCCTTCTGGATGGGCGGGCACCTCTCCGAGGAAGACGCCGGGCTGGACGGGGACACCAGATCGGAGCGGAACCGGCCCGCGGGGATGTTCTGGGGCATCTCGATCCCGTGGTACCTGCTCGCCTCGATGGCGGTCGGCTTCTGGCTGATGCTCTCGCCGACGGTGTTCGGCACCGGCGGGCTGCTCGCCGACAGCAGTCACCTCGCGGGCGCGCTGATCGTCTCGACCGCCGTGATCGCGACGGCCGAGCCGGCGCGGGCGCTGCGGTTCGTCAACGTCCCGCTCGGCGCGTGGGCGGCGGTGGCGCCGTGGCTGTTCGGCGCGCCGACGCTGGCGACGTGGAGCGGCGTCGTCGCCGGCGTGCTGTTGGTCCTCCTGAGCGTTCCGAGAGGGCAGGTCAGGGATCAGTACGGGTTCTGGCAGGAGTACATCGTGTGAGACACCATGTCTGATACATCGGAAACGGACGATTCGGAGGTCGTCGTGGTCACGGGCGCGTCGGCTGGCGTCGGCCGGGCGACGGCGCGCGCGTTCGCCGAGCAGGGTGCGCAGGTCGGCCTCCTCGCGCGCGGGGAGGCCGGACTCGACGGCGCGTGCGAGGACGTCAAGGACGCCGGCGGCGAGGCGCTGGCGGTGCCGACCGACGTCGCCGACGCCGAGCAGGTCGAGGCCGCCGCCGACGCCGTCGAAGAGGAGTTCGGGCGGATCGACGTCTGGGTGAACGCCGCCATGACGTCGGTGTTCTCGCCCGCGACCGAGATGGACCACGAGGAGTACCGGCGCGTGACCGAAGTGAGTTACCTCGGGTTCGTGTACGGCACCGAGGTCGCGCTCGATCGGATGGACGAAGGTGCGATCGTACAGGTCGGCTCGGCGCTCGCCTACCGCGGCATCCCGCTGCAGTCGGCGTACTGCGGCGCCAAACACGCGATCCAGGGATTTACGGAGTCGGTCCGCAGCGAGCTGATTCACCAGGACAGCGACGTCCAGCTCACGATGGTCCAGATGCCGGCGCTCAACACGCCCCAGTTCGACTGGGTGAAAAGTCGCCTGCCGAAGGCGCCCCAGCCCGTGCCGCCGATCTACCAGCCCGAGGTCGCCGCCGAGGCGATCGTCTGGGCGGTCCGGAACGACCGCAGCGAGCTGTGGGTCGGCCGTTCGACGGTCAAGGCGATCCTCGGAAATCGCGTGATACCGCGCCGACTCGACCGGAAGCTGGCGTCCTCGGGGTGGAGTTCCCAGATGACCGACGAGCCGAGCGACCCCGACCGGGCGCATAACCTCCGAGAGCCGGTCGACGACGAGACGGACTACGGCGCCCACGGCCGGTTCGACGACCGAGCGCGCGAGCGTAGCCTCCAGCTCTGGGCGTTCACCCATCCGGTGGAACTCGCGGCGGCGCTGATCACCGCCGGGATCGCGCTGTTCGCGGCCCTGACGTTCCGGGACCGCGACGAGGGGTGAACACCTCCGGGAGTCGATCCTAGAAACATCCTCTGAAATGGATTCATCCGATTGGGAGTCACGGTCTAGATAAGAGAGACCGCAGGCCGGTAAACCAACCACAGTCACGGTGAAATTAGCGCGATTTTGATTAGACAAAAGCCAGATAGGCCATGAGCAACTGGTCTTCACCGATCTCACTACCACTCTCAGACGAACCGCAGAAAGATGTGCCGATCAGGAACGGCTAGAGAATGTCTGTACTACCAGTCTGATCAAGAATCACTTAACTAGACAGTGCTCTGGATACACTATTTGAGCCACCTAGAAACTCATTAGTCAATTTGCATCTGAAAGAGGATCTCGGTAGAGTCTTCTCTGTGAAGTTCCGTCCACGCAGAGCTACGATTCACCAGCTTGGACGTCAAATGACGTAGTGATCAACTCTCCATCGGGTTTTGCCTGTAGGAAGAGACGGTACCGATCAGCGGTCGGGAACCGAACAGCGAATCGAATAACACCGTCCTTTGGGTCCGTCTCTTCTGGGTGGACGTGGAGATAAGCAAGGTCCCCATCACGGAGCGCTACAAGGTGGCCGAGTGCGCCGAGGTACGGTTCAAGACGGACAATATCTCCGTCTTGGCGTACTTTGAACTCAAGACTGATGGACTCGCCAGCAGGTATCTGTTCTGGAGTGAGTTCGACGCTGTACTCTTCGAACGTGGCCTCACGCGTGGTTTGAGGCGGATCTTCGTACTGGGCTGATCCCGAGGACAATAAGTCCACACCGAGTGTCGTCGGCTGGCCGTCCACGAGGACGTCAACAAATGCCCGGTAAACACCGGGATCTGGAAGAACGACCTCTGCTGACCAAGTACCATCGTCGGCCAGTGTCGGGTGGAGATGCTGGAAGCGGGTGAGGTCTCGACGGACGAGAATCAGGTGAGCCAGCTGATCGTGCGTCTCTTCGAACTCGGTGACTGTGTCCCTGTTTTCAGTACGTATTTTATACGTAAACTCGTGGGCCTCTTCCGGCTCAATCCGTGTATCAGACGGCTCTACTTGGAGACCGTTGGTAGTGACAGTCAGTCCACCTAAATGGGCGTGGCTGCCCGCATCGGTGTACCCCAGTGGAGCTTTGTGGCCGTGGTCATTCATCTCTGGATCCGAATCGTGGTGGTCTTCAGCCATATGCACCGTACGCTCGCCACAGAATACTATCTTACCAGTGTTGGATGGAGATGCTTCCTACAAATTTATGCCGGTAAATATTCTCGGCCGATCCAGAGGGCATAGTGCCATCTCGAAACCAGACTACATGTATGAAGAATCACACTCCTTCGGAACCATCTTAAGTCGGGGATTGACTCGGGGATGAGAGTCACGTCCTCGATGCCCCAGCCTCAGGATGTTCGAGTGGTACGTCTAGAACTTCAGCCCCGAAAGCAACTCGTTCGTCGATTCCAGTTGCCTATGACGATACTAAATAGAAAGGGATTCAATTCGGTTTTTAGTCCGCTGGTTCGGGTCGTCCCGACGGTGAGAGCCCCGTAAGACTCGGTACGGAGAGATCGACCCGGCGGAGTAACTGCGCGTTGATCGCCACGATGACCGTACTGAGTGACATTAGCAAGGCACCGACAGCCGGCGAGAGGAGGATCCCGATAGGCGCAAGCACGCCCGCGGCCAGTGGGATGGCAAAGACGTTGTAGCCCGCGGCCCAGACGATATTCTCCTGCATTTTCCGATAGCTGGCCTTGCTCAGTTTTACGAGTCGGACGACGTCCATCGGGTTGCTCTGCACGAGAATGACGTCCGCCGACTGGACGGCGACGTCCGTCCCGCTTCCGATGGCGATGCCGACATCCGCGCGGGTGAGCGCAGGGGCGTCGTTTACACCGTCACCGACCATTCCGACGAGTTTGCCCTGGTCTTGCAGTTCCTGAACTTTCTTGTCCTTGTCCTCGGGGAGTACCTCGGCAAACACCGTGTCGATCCCCAGTTCGTCTGCGACGGCGTTTGCAACATCGCTCGAATCGCCGGTGAGCATCGCGACCTCGATGTCAAGGTCATGGAGCGCATCGACGGCGGCGTAGCTCTCTTCGCGGATCACGTCCGCCATGGCGAAGGCTGCGGTCAACTCCCCCTCGCGGACGAGATAGACGACCGTCTGTGCATTTTCGCCAGCTTCCTCGGCGAACGTCGCAAGCGCAGACGGAACGCCGGCATCGAGGTGGTCGAGAAGATTCGGCCCTCCGACGTAGACCTCTTCCCCTTCGACAGTGGCCCGGACGCCACGACCTTTCATCGCCTCGAAGTTAGACGCGTCCGGAGCGTCAATGCTACGCTTGTCAGCTGCTTCCCGGATAGCACGAGCGATCATGTGTTCGGAGTCGGACTCGACAGCAGCCGCTAGTTTGAGCGCCTCGTCCTCGTCAACAGCGCCGACGGTTTCAATCCCAACGACCCCGTGTTCCCCTTTGGTGAGCGTCCCCGTCTTGTCGAAGATGATTGAGTCCAGTTCACGGGCCTGCTCCATTGCAATGCGGTCGCGAACGAGCATCCCGTTTTGGGCCGCCAGGGAGGTGTTGATCGCAACGACGAGTGGAATTGCGAGCCCAAGAGCGTGTGGGCAAGCGATGACGAGAACGGTTACAACCCGTTCGATGACGGTCGCATTGAACGTCGTGGCGACAGTCCAAGCGACCGCAGTCACAGCGGCGGCTCCGACGGCGACGTAGAACAACCAGCCGGCCGCCCGATCGGCGAGGGCCTGCGTCCGGGATTTGCTTTGCTGTGCCTCCTCGACGAGCCGCATGATACCCGCGAGGGTCGTCTCCTCACCCGTCGCACCGACTTGAACGCGGAGACTTCCATCACCGTTGACCGTGCCACCAATGACTTCGTCGCCGGGTTCTTTCGAGACGGGTTTTGATTCGCCGGTGATCATCGCCTCGTTTACGTCGGAATCACCTTCCTCGACAACGCCGTCGGCCGGGACGCTCGCCCCAGGCCGTACTAGAACCAGGTCACCCTCCTCGAGCTCGCTCACGGGAACGTTCTCGGTCTCACCGTCGTCGGTGATTCGTTCCGCAGTGTCCGGCATCAGTTTCGCCAGTTCGTCGAGGGCACTGGAGGCCCGGCGGACCGACCGCATCTCGATCCAGTGGCCCAGTAGCATGATGTCGATCAGCGTCACGAGCTCCCAGAAGAATGCTGACTGGGTGGGGAAGACCACGCTCGCCAGGCTGTAGACGAACGCGACTGAGATGGCCATCGAAATGAGCGTCATCATCCCTGGTGAGCGGTCTCGCACTTCGGGGATGGCCATCTGGAGGAACGGGATGCCACCGTACGCGAAGACGATGACCGCAAAGACGGGGTTAATCCATTCGCTGCCAGGGAACGCTGGCACGAAGAATCCCAACCACTCCTGAAGCGTCGGGCTGTAGAGCAGGACGGGAATCGAAAGTAGCGTCGAGACAAAAAACCGACGGCGAAACATCTGTTCGTGCCCCTCGTGCATACCACCGTGGCCATCATGGCCCCCGCCATGCTCGTGGTCCCCCTCTCCGTGGTCCATGTGGTGTTCGTGCTTCTCCGCGATCGCCTGTTCGGCGTTACCGGCGTCTTCGGCCTCGTCCTCAAGCATCGACTGCTCTACTCGGGGGTCATCCGCCTCACCGGCGCTCTTGTCGTCAACTGTCTTTCGGTGTTCGTGGTGAGAATGTTCGTCAGATGCCCCCGCCTCATCGGACGAATGGTCGTGGTTATCCATCGGTAGCTAGTGGGCGAGAGTACGGGACCGAGGATGATGGATGTGTGGGCTTGCGGGGACTTCTTACTGGCTGTCGGTACTTGGCCAGTGTCGCGCGTCTGACTCGACGAGGCCTAACAGATGACGTCGTCGGTCAGTTATCTCCTCAAGCGAGGTAGTAAAGTCTTCATCTGTGACGGTAGGAATCCCATCGTCGCGTACGTGTTTGAGATCCGGGGCAGGTGGTGACTGTGAGGCTGGTTCTACGAATGCACTGCCGAGCGTATCAAGGTAATTCTGAACACTCGACCGAGCTTGTCTGATCGATGGCTCACTTGGACGGTGGTCTGCGGCGACACCAAACCTGAGAAGCGTAAGCGCTTCGTCTAACACCGTAATGTTCGTCGTCGGTGCCTGCGATGTCTGCGGCGTAAAGAAGTAGTGGAGGATTGGATACGCTTTGTGGTTCGATGTGAGCGTGTCGAGCTGGCTTGCAATTGTGTTTAACGGCACCTCCAGTCCCTGAAATGCATCTCCGTCCCAGCTCGTTTCGAGGATTTCAGCACTCTGTGCCCCGAGTCCATTGATGCTACTTGCGAGCGAGCGTTTCTGGGTGACGGCACTGAGAATATTGAGGATGTACGTGACGCTGAGTGTGACGAAGAGCATGCCACTGGCCGTCGTGAGCGCAGTCACGACCTGCCAGATACCGCCGTTCGGTGTGAAATCTCCGTTCCCCATCGTGAACACCGTGTATCCGACAAAGTAGAACCGCTCTGTCCAGGAAATCGGGCCAGTGTTCCGCGTGTCGATTAGACTGCCCTCGCCGCCTGCAAATAGGAATGTCCACCCGGCCCAGAGGAGTGCGATCCACATAGTGAGGCCAAGGATAAGAATCAGTGGCCCAGAAAATGAGAGCACGCGGGGGCGCTCTCCGGACACTATCTTGAGGGTTTTCCAGGTCCTAGACGCCAATCGGGAAGTAAGGGGACCGGCGCCACCCTCAACCCATAGCGTCGTCCAAAGGAGATCGACGACAGTTAACAGGAGTAAGAGTGCGCCGACAGCGAGGTATATCGGATCCATTCTACTGTCCCTGGGCGCAGCAGCCAGTGTACTGGTGTATACTATCAACGGTGGAATTACCGGAGAAACTGGTTCGATTGGGTGGGCGTGAATTTTGGCTACTCACGCCTTTGGGTTAGTCTTCGAGACGGAAAGCCGTCTGTGGTACCTGTTTTAGATACGCTTCTTTGGGGTTAGCTATAGTATCGAAGGGATCCTCCTTTCATAGCCATCTTTCAGTTTGTTCGACTCGACACCGTGCTAAGCAGCGAATTCAAAGGTGAACTGGCTGGCAGAAAGGAGAATAGAAGACACAACCGCATTGAATAGCGAATGCGTACTATTACTCGAGAGCCGAACTCACGGAGGGACTACAATATGCACACAGATACAGACGATACACGAATTGTCACCATCCTCCTCGTTATCATCGGTGTGTTCGTCATCTTTCCGCTATTCTTCATGGGCTTTGGGATGATGGGATCCGGTCCGATGATGGGCGGGATGTGGGGTGGTGGAATGTGGGGCGAAGGGACGGTACGGAGCTGGATGTTCGTCGTCGGCATCGTTATGCAACTCCTGTTCCTAGCAGCCCTCGTCGCCGGTGGCTACCTCATCTACCGAGCAATCACAGGGAGTTCAAGTGACTCGGACCAAGCGCTTGAGGAACTTCGACTCGCCTACGCTCGCGGTGAGCTAACCGACGAGGAATACGAACAGCGACGTGAGGCACTCGAACGAGATACCTAATTACGTTCCGATACAGCTGAGAATGACCGGATACTCCGACCATCACCAACAGACGGCGCGTCCGGTATTCCCCTCGTGGCTTGACCGATACACGACGCTGGGGCTGTATGGACTCTTCGTCGGGACGGGACTCTGTCTGGTGGCGCTACTCACGAATCCAGTTCCTGACCCCTCGTTTCCGTGGGCAACGCTTCCCGAATCATTACGGCTGCCGGTTGCACAGCCCCGAATTGAGCACTGGCCGGTGACTTACACTATCGGCATCTGGCTGTGGGTCTTCTGTTTTCCCGCCCTCTTCCTTGCTGGATACCGGCGATACAACGACGTGAATCGTGGGGCAGCGGTGTGGCTCGTTGGATTGCCGACAGTCGCGATGCTAGGCTGGACAACATATTGCCGGTACTTCTGGCCGAAGCTCCATTCACCGACCTGGAACGCCCCAGCCTACACGTTCGTTTGCTGGCTGTACTGTTCGACCTACGACGTCTTTTGGAGCAACGTAGCGTACCTGATTGCGCTTCTCGGCATCGTAGCCACGATTCTGATATTCCAGCGAGCACGCGGAACCAAGCCTACACTCCTCGGGTTCGGCATACTAGCCCTCCCTCTGGGCCTTCCAGCCTTCTACGAGGGGTGCCGTCAAGCAAGAAGCGAGAGCTGATTTCGGTCGTTCAGCCCTGGGATCGTGGTTCGATTCCCTCAAGGGATTCTGTCAGTACATCTCTGAGTTCACCGGCTTCGATATGCGAGTACCGCTCCCGGCCAATCTCCTCCGAATTGTCGAGATACATGAGGATAGAGTCCCTATGGTCTACTGCGCCGCCCAGACGCACTAGTCGGCTCAGTCGCTCGAAACGGGGCGCCGCTGCGAGGGGTGTCGCTGCTCGCCCCTTAGATACGCCGAGAGCGTTGTCAGGTTCGACTCGTCGTAGCCGAACGCGTCGACGTCGTTGTGGTCGGCGACGTTCGTCATCTTCAGGGCGCGCGCCTGATCGACGCCGAGGGGAATCGAAGGAATCGGATCGACTGCGTGCAGCGCGATCGTCGCCACTCGCATCGGTACCGGAAGGATCTCCACCGATTTCCCGTCGGCCTCGTAGAGCATCCGGGTGACCTCGCCGAACGAGAGCACCTCGGGACCGCCCAGTTCGTACACCTCGCCGTCGTAGGCGTCGTCCTCAATGCCGTCCGCGAAAATGTCGACGCAGTCGCCGATCCAGATCGGCTGAAACTGTGGCCGGTCTCCGCCGTTCGGCAGCACCGTCACGTACGGCGTGGTGTGGCGCCTGACGAACGTGAACGTCTCGCTGTCCTCGCCGAAGATGAACGACGGCCGGAAGACGATCCAGTCGAGCTCCGAGGAGCGGACGACTTTCTCGCCGAGTCCCTGGGTCCGCCAATAGGCGGTGTCGCCGTTCGGATCCGCCCCCAGAGAGCTCATCTCGACGAACTTCGAAACGCCGTGTTGTTCGGCGGCCTCGACGGCGTTGATCGACCCACCGATACAGACGCTGTCGTGGCTGGTCTCTCTGGGCGGTTGGTGCAACGGCGGTAGTGCCGCGAGGTTTACCGCGACATCTTGTCCCTTGAACGCGTCCTCGATCGAGTCGTAGTCGGTTACGTCGCCCTGCCGCAGATCCACTTCGTCCGGTAACACCGACGGGTCGGGCGTCCGCGAGAGCGAGGTGACATCGTGGCCGCGATCAAGGAGTTCAGAACAGAGGTGTCGGCCGACGAAGCCATCGCCGCCCGTTACGAGCACATTCATGTGTAGCAGCTACACCGACCATGGGCGTAAAACACCGGTACGCCCATTGATGAGTCACCGGGACGCGCAGTAGATATTGCACGAGTGGGAACTACCGAGAGATGAGAACCGGAACGCGACATTGCTTGGTGTGATCAGTATAGAGGGTCCGTGTATCACGGCGTAGTTTTTTTGCTCACATGCTGGTACGGATGGATAGAGTGTTCATGTCGATGTCGATGCCACCAGAAGAAGGCGACGTTCACACCTACGAGCGGACGTTTACCACAGAGGACGTGCGCCAGTTCGGTGAGGTCTCGGGCGACCAACAGACGATTCACACTGAACCAGATGAAGATGGTCGCCTCGTCGTGCAGGGGTTGCTGACTGCGACGCTCCCGACGAAAATCGGTGGTGACTTGAGCTATATCGCCCGAACGATGGAATTCAATTTCCACCAACCAGTCTACACGGAAAACGCGATTAGGTGTGAGTGGACGAATGAATCCGTTGAGGAACGCGACGACCGCTACACGGTGACGAGTTCAGTTGTTTGTACCAACGAGGACGACGAGACAGTGATGGAGGCCTCCATCAATGGCCTCATCTGGAAGGAGTAGCCACGAACCGGGCAGCAGTGTTACCGAGGCCTCGCCATCCTACCTGATACACTCGCACGAGCTATCTAACAGCAAATTCGCTGAAGTCCGGTTGAAAACCATTCCTTGAGGACGATCCTATGACAGGGTCATGTTCTTGTAACTATCCCAATTCGAACTCAGCAATCGCTAACAGACGATCAGTTTAGAGACGCCAGTCGGCTATTGTGTCGGGGTCAGTGGAGGAAGGAAGAGGTATCCCAATCCCAGGTGGACCAATTCATCCCTAGTAGTTAACCTCTTCTTCGTCCTGCATGATGCGCTCTATGAGCTCTTTACGAGCTTGCATCTTTTCTTCGTCGTCGTTCTTGTTGTAATACTTTTTTACTGTGCCCGGTTCGGCGTCGACGCGATCGCTCAGGACTCGCGGTGGGACTCCCTCACTACTGACGTGAGTAATGTACCCACGTCGGATGTCGTGTGGCGAGCGAGTCGATGGACAATCCGATGGCTTGTCCCGGTTCTCCGCTGTTTCACAGGAGCTGGGCTGCTTACCGTGAGGGCACGTTTCCCCGAGCTCACAGGGCCGTGTCCATTTGTAGACCATCCCGCGGATGGTCGAAGGATTTGCTCGACCATGGGACGTCCCTATGAGCGGCATGCGACCGTAGTCGTCGGTGACCTTGGGATGATTGTACTGGAGATACTGTTCGATGGCTTCAGCGGTTTCCTCCGTAATGAAGACGCGCCGTTCAGAGTCGTCGCGGTTTTTCAAGTTCGTTCCTTCTTCAGGTCGGTTTCGAAGCTCGATGTGGGGCACCTCTGCATCGAGATGAACGTCAGGTACGTCGATCGAGTGAACGCTGCCGAGTCTCAGACCGCTATCCACGAACAGTCGCCAGACGACCTCCTCTGCTTTTCCACCTTCAGCTTTCGCGATGTGGCTCAGGATCTCCTCTGCACGATCATACTCGAGGATCTCATCACTCGTCTCATCTTCGTCTTCGATTTCCGGCACGTACACGCGATCGGCCATTCCTGGCGTTACGTACTCCATCGACTCCATCGCGCGCATGAATACACGAATCGTCTTCATGTGCTCTTGGAGCGTCTTCGGAGCCAACACATCGACCTTTTCGGTAGCCTCGGTCCGTCGCCATTCGCGGTACTGTTCGATGTCGTGCCCGCGGAGATCGCTGACGTACTCGATTTCCTCGAGTTCGCAGTATTCTACGAGATGGTTCAGGCGCTTTCGATGAGTATCGACGGTTCCTTGCGTCGTATTACTCTCGGTTTTGCGCCGGGTGAGATACGCTTCGACGGCCTCGTCGACGGCGATCTGGATTGGCTCCTGAGGACTTGATGGCTGTCGCTTGTCCAACTTACTCATCTTCCGCCTCCACGTAGTCGACGAACTTGTCGACCGTTTTCATGTGCTCGATGATGGTCGATTCAGCAAGCTCCTCGACTTTCAGAGGCGCTTCAGATCGACGCCAGGTACGATACTTGTCGAGGTCGTGGGATAGCAGCTCACGCGGCGTCTCGATACCCTGCTGTTCGCAATAATCGACAAGGTACCCGAGTCGTCGCTTCTCGACTTCCACCGTGCTTTCCATGAGCTCGGACTCGTTCTTCTGGTGATCGAGGTAGCTATCTACAGCTTCTTCAATCGTCGAGTGGTCGCGGCTACCTCGTTCAAAGGCGTCGAGCCGCTCTTGTTCACTCATCGCCACTCACCTCTTCGTCCTGCCAAAGAGTCGAGGCTTGACGATCAGCAACGGCGTTCAACCTACTGTACGATCCCGAGCTGTGGTTAGTCTCGGTTCGGCTGTGGCGCCGGCCGCTCAACGCGATCTTTGGTTCCCGGGGAAACCGGGCATAGATCGCGCGTATTGAGGCCGTTCCTTTCTGATCTACCATTGCACCTGATCCTCGTTAGTCACATTGACTTAAGGGTCAGCCTAAGAAACTTGATAAGAAATGTCCGGAATAGCTACATAGATGGATCTCACCAGTCTCTACTCTCTGAATTTTGGTCGGATGGTGAAACGCACCAATATTTGTTCGTGATGTGGTATTTCTCACGCACAGTGAGCGTGACTCACTGAGCGTTAGACGAACACGGGGTTTGTCGCACGCTCAGTGAGAACGGCGCACGCTGCGTGCGACAGCGAACCAGTTAGAGTTGGCGCGCGCACCACCACTAGCTCGCGCGCAGGCCTGAGCCGATTCACGAACATTTAACACGGTTCTACACGTTTGAGATCCTGCGAACCGCATGACGGCGTCGACCCGCATCACGGAGCATGATGGAATCTACCTCGGTCGACGGGGGGTTCTTTATAAGCAACCCTCCGCCGTCTGTGGAATCCTAACCATCACGAAAACGGATGGGCGCTGCAGGATTTGAACCCGCGGCAGCTTGGTCCGAAGCCAAGTACTCTGTCCAGGCTGAGCTAAGCGCCCGCGTCGCTACATTTCGGATGGCTCCGTATAAGTCACTCGATTCGAGCCGGTTTCGGTAGACACCGACACCCACCAGGAGTTCTCACCCGGTGACAATCACCTGCGGGGGTCTTTGTTATATAGTTCCATCATCTAGACGTGTCATGACTGACCCCGAGACCTCCACTCCGGACGAGGCCCGATCCAGCACGACGCCCCTCGAGTTACTCTCCGAGGACGATCGGAGCTGGACCGCCGTGCCGGTGGATGCGAGCGGTGACGACCGGGTGAGCAAGTGGCTCGAGATCGAGGACGACGTCCTCTGTGATCTCGAGGAGTGGCGCTGAAACCGCGGCCGATGTGACAGTGATGGCCTCGGTCCGTGCCTCGAGGCCCTGCGATTCTCAGTGATCCCCGCCCGATCGGCGGTGGATCGTACCGTTTAACCAGCCCGCATGAGCACTCCCGCGTATGACAGCCGGGGAGACGGGTCGGGGGTTGCTCGAGTTGACGCGGCCGGTGAACGTGGTCGCGGCGAGCGTGCTGACGTTTATCGGTGCGTTCGTCGCGGGTGGCGTAACCGAGGAACCCGTCGCGGTCGCCGCAGCGGTCGGGGCCACGGCGCTGGCGGTCGGTGCGGGGAACGCGATCAACGACTACTTCGATCGGGAGATCGACCGGATCAACCGGCCCGAGCGGGCGATCCCCCGCGGGGCGGTGAGTCCGCGCGGTGCGCTGGCGTTCAGTATCGTCCTCTTCGCCGGTGCGGTCGTCCTGGCGCTCACGCTGCCCCCGCTGGCGATTGCCATCGCGACCGTCAATCTGCTGGCGCTGATCGCCTACACGGAGTTCTTCAAGGGACTCCCCGGGCTCGGCAACGCGCTCGTCGCCTATCTCGTCGGCAGCACGTTCCTCTTCGGGGCCGCGGCGGTCGAGGAGATCGGCCCTGCGGTCGTGCTCTTCGTCCTCGCGGCGGTCGCGACCCTGACGCGGGAGATCATCAAGGACGTCGAGGACATCGAGGGCGATCGCGAGGAGGGACTGAACACGCTCCCGATCGCGATCGGCGAACGCCGGGCGCTTGTCGTCGCCGCCGTCCTGCTCGTGGTAGCCGTCCTCGCGAGCCCCGTTCCGTTCCTCCGGGGCTACTTCGGCGTCCCGTATCTGCTGGTCGTCGCCCCCGCCGACGCCGTCATGCTTTTCGCCGCCTACGAGAGCTTCGACGATCCGACCGCCAGTCAGTCGCGTCTCAAGTACGGGATGTTTCTCGCCGCGCTGGCGTTCATCGTCGGGCGCGGCGCGCTCGAGGTTCCGGGGCTCTGAGACCTCGTTCGTCCGCCCCAGTTCGAGCACGACCGCCTATGCGTCGTCCTCCCGGTCGATCTCACTGTCCCGAGCGATCTCGCCGGGAATATATGCAGCCGGGTCACGCGGTCAAAGAAGTTAATCTATTCGACGGATAAAATTTGATGAAAACGTTCAACATTTATAATAAAACGCGTCTGGCAGGTCCGGTCGGATGCAACGACGAAAGTTCATGACGGGACTCACCGCCGCCGGCGGGCTGTCGCTCACCGGCGTTACGGAGGGTGCTCTCACGGCAGCGGAGTCGTCGTACTGGCCGCACGGACGAAGAAAGGGATTCGTCACGGCATACGACCACGACGTCGCGATGGCGGACCTCCCGCGGGTCTGGTACACGATCACGGCGGGGGCGATCACCGAGGTCAGGTTCCCGCGGCTCGATCTGGTCAACACGACCGCGATAGAGTTCGTCGTCACCGACGGCGACGGATACGCGGTTCGGACGTACGACGTCGACGGAACGGACGGCGGAACCGACGCGGACCCGGTCGACCGGCGGGCGACGATGGTCGAGGACGACGCGCTCGTGTTCGAGCAGACGATCACGGACGACGTCACCCCCGACCGCGACTGGACGCTCACCGTCGAATACATCGCCGATCGATCCGGTGACGCCCTCCTCGCGGACGTCGCGTTCGACGCCGCGAGCGAGTACGACCTCTACGTGGCGGCGGACCTGGCCCTCGGTCACGGGACGAACGCCGATCGAGCGAACGTCGCGGGATCGGGCGAGTCGAAGCGCATTGTCGCTACCGGCTCGAGCGACGGGTGGATCGCGAAACCGGACGGGAGCGCCTACGACGTCGCGACGGCGCTGACCGCAGCCGGCGGGTTCGACTGGGCGACCGCCGACACCGCCGGCGGCGAGATAGCGTCCCTGCTGTCGGGAACCGTCCCACGGACGAGTTCCAGCGCGAGCGGGAACGTTCAGGTCGCGGGCCGGCTGCTCTCGGGCGGCGGGGAGACGACGCTGGCGATGGGCTTCGCCCAGGACGGGGACACGGAGGCCGCGACCGCGGCGGCCCGGGACGCCCTCTCTCGAGGCTACGAGTCGGTACGGGAGGCGTACGTCTCCGGGTGGCAGTCCTATCTGGACGCCACCGAGACGCCGGCGTCGGTCGCGAGCGATGCGGCCCTCCGCGCCCAGTACAACGCGAGTCTCATGTCGCTGAAGGCCGGCGAGAGCAAACACGAGCAGTTCCGCGGGGCGTCGGTCGCCGCGCCGACGATCCCGTGGGGGCAGATCGAGGCGGCGGACTCTGCCGCGCGGACGGGCTACGGTCACTGCTGGCCGCGAGACCTCTACCACGTGTTCACGGCACTCGAGGCCGCCGGCGACGTGGAGGCCGCGACGCACGCGACGGAGTACCTCTTCGAGTACCAGCAGAAACCCGACGGCTCGGTCAAACAGAACACGACGTTCGACGGGACGGAGCGATGGGGAACCGTCCAGATGGACCAGGTCGCCTCCCCGCTCATCATGGCCTACCAGCTCCTCGAGCGCCACGATATTGCCCCGAGCGACGGCGACGTCTCGTACGACTACCGAAACGTCAGGCTCGGTGCTGACTACGTGGCCGACAACGGACCGCGGACGCCACAGGAACGGTGGGAGGAAAACGGCGGCTTTTCCCCGCAGAGCATAGCCGCCCAGATCGCCGGGCTGGTCTGTGCGGCCGAACTCGCCGACCACGAGGGCCGCGCCGCGGACGCTGACCGCTGGCGACGCGCGGCCGACGACTTCTCGAGCCGGCTCGAGTCGGTGACCGTCTCGGACGACGGCCCGTTCGGGGACCGGTACTTCGTCCGGGTGAGCCCGGACGACGACCCGGACGGCTCGAGCGTCACCCTCGCGAACGGCGGCGGGACCCATCCCGTAAACGAGGTCGTGGATCCGAGCTTCCTCGAGCTGGTTCGGTTCGGCGTCCGATCGGCGGACGATCCGGTCGTTCTGGAGAGTCTGCGCGTGGTCGACGATCGCATCCGGGTCGACACGCCGAACGGGCCGGGCTGGTACAGGTACAGTCACGACGGCTACGGACAGGAAGCCGACGGCAGTCCCTGGGACGGGACCGGTGTCGGTCGGCTGTGGCCGTTCCTCACCGGCGAGCGGGCGGAGTACGAACTCCTCGCGGACGGAACCGGCGACCTCTCGCCGACGGCACTCCTCGAGACGATGGCGAACTTCGCGAACGAGGGCCGAATGGTCTCCGAACAGGTCTGGGACCGGTCGGAGGCGACCGACTACGACTGGGCGTTCGGCGAGGGAACCGGCGCTGCGACGCCGCTCCTGTGGTGCTCGGCGCAGTTCGTCCGCCTCGCCCACTGCATCGACGCCGGTCGACCCGTGGAGACGCCGTCCGCGGTCACCGATCACTTCGACACGTCTCCGGGGGGCTGTCCGTCGCTCTCCGTGGACGCACCGGACGCCGTCGACGCCGACAGCGCGACGATCACCGGCACGACCGAGGCGGATTCGGTCCGGATCGAGACGTCCGCCGGCGACGTCCTCGAGCCGACCGTCGGGGCCGACGGCTCCTTCTCCGCCGACGTCGCGCTTTCGATCGGTGACAACACCGTCACCGTCTCCGTCCCGGACGCGGACGGCGACGGCCGCTGCGAGGAATCGGTCACCGTCGAACGGCGCGAGCGCCTCCTCCACTGGAGTGACCCGGTGGGCGACGACGTCGGCCCCGGCGATTACACCTATCCGACCGGGTCGGTCTTCGAGGACGGCGATTTCGACATCGTCGAGCTCGCGGTTCGGGATCGGGGCTCGAGCTACCGGTTCGCGGTCACGATGGCCACCGAGCCGACGAATCCGTGGGAGTTCGACGCCGGGTTCGCCAAGCAGTACCTGCAGTTCTACGTCCGCGACCCGTCGGCCGCCGGCGGCTCGACCGATGCCGCACCCGGCGTCAACGCGACGCTTGCGAGCCCGTATCACGTCCGGATTCTCGCAGACGGCGAGAACGGCGTCCGCGTGCAGGACGCGACGGGCGACCGACTCGCGACGGGACGGGCGACGGTCGAGGGCTCGGAGATCGGCATCGAGGTCCCGAAAGACGCGATCGGCGACCTCGCGTCGGCGTCGATCGCCGCGCTCGTGGTCGGCTACGACGGGACGAACTCCGATTACACCCGCGCAGTTCGACCCGAGCGGAGCGAGTGGGCCTTCGGCGGCGCGGCCAACGACAACGCGCCGCAGGTGCTCGACGTCATCACCCCACCGGACGTTTCGCAGTCGGCCGCACTGGCGTACACGAGCGAGTCTCGAGCGTCGATTCCGCTCCGACCAGTGTCAGACGGGAGCGGCGACCCGGCGGCCTTCGACGTCTCGAGCCTCGAGCACCCCTCGTCGGCGACGATCGGTGACGAGATTACGGTCACTGCGACCGTGACGAATACCGGCGACGCCGGAGGGACCGCGACGATCGAGTTCGGCGTGGACGGAACGATCGCGGAGTCGACGGACGTGACGCTGTCGCCGTCCTCGAGTTCGTCCGTCTCGTTCGAGTACGACACGAGCGGGCTGAGCGCCGGGTCTCACACGATCACCGTCGGATCCGGCACCGACACCGCGTCCGGATCGATCGAGGTCTCCACCGGGAACGGGTCGGCGAACGCGTTCGAGGTTCGGAACGTCGATAGCCCGTCGTCGGCCGCGGTGGGTGACCGGATCTACGCGAGTGCCGATATCGTGAACACCGGCGACGAACTGACGACGAAGACCGTGGAGTTCCTCGTCGACGGCACCCACCGGGACGAGATGGCAGTGGACCTGCACGAAAACTCCCAGCGGTGGATCCAGTTCGATCTCGACACCGCGGGGATGGCGACGGGCGAGCACGCGGTGACGATCGCAACGCCGGACGATCGCGCGTCGAGAACCGTCACTCTCACCGATAGTCCGTGACACTCCCTGCCGGCAGAGTGGGGAGATTTGTGTCCTCATCGTACATCTACCGAGAGTGTACCGATTCGTCCGTTCGAGAACCGACGCTGAACGCGGTACCGACGATACGAGACTGTCGTACTCGCTCCTGCTGGAATGCCGAGTCGTGCACTACTGATAACCGACAGCAGTTCGTTTTGATCACGTCCGTAACCGAGTTTTGTAATCAAAAGTACTATAAACCGCTTCGCGTATTCTCATACAACACGCCGGACGCCGGAGTGGCCTGTGATACGACCAATAGAGTCGCCACGGCGATGGATGTGAGTATCCCGTATGTATGACCTCGCAGACGTCCTTCCGGACGCCGAACTCGATCCGGGGACGAACGTACTCGTCTCGGGTCCGCCCCTGACGGGAAAGCGACGGATCGCTTTCGATATTCTCGCCAGCGGTGCGAATCGCGGGGACGGTTCGATCGTCGTCACCACGAAAGACAGCGCGGACAAGGTCCTCGAGAGCTTCGACGAGCACGTCGCCGAGGGCGTCGAGCCGAACGTGGGCGTCGTCGACTGCGTGACCAAACAGCGCGGCATCGGGACGATCGACGACGATCCGCGGATCAAGTACGCCTCGTCGCCGGTCGACATGACCGGGATCGGGATCAAGCTCTCGGAGTTCCTTCAGGAGTTCTACGAGACTCGCGGGCTCAGCGAGAACCGCGTCCTCCTGCACTCGGTCTCGACGCTCCTGATGTACTCCGACCTCCAGACCGTCTTCCGGTTCCTCCACGTCTTCACCGGCCGAATCCAGAGCGCCGACGCCCTGGGCGTCTACGTCATCGACTCGACGGCCCACGACGACCAGACGATGAACACGCTCAAACAGCTCTTTGACGCCGTCATCGAACTTGAGGAGTCCGTCGACGGCGAGGACCCCGAAATCCGAACGGCCGGGCTCTCGCCCTGATCCGGCGCTGGTAGTCGCCGCTCTCGAGGCGACTACACGACCGACCGCGCCCCGACCCCGAGACGTTTACTTTTCGAGCACGTACGCTCGCACATGCCAGTCGAAACTACGGCAGAGCTCGAGGCGATCCTCGGCTACGAGACGATCGCGGTCGTCGGCTGTTCGAGCACGCCCGGCAAGGCGGCCCACGACGTGCCGAAGTACCTGCTCGAGCACGGCTACGACGTGATTCCGGTCAACCCCTTCGCGGATGAGATCTTCGGCCGCGAGGTCTACGACTCCCTCGCCGACGTCGAGCTCCGCCTCGACGTCGTCTGTATCTTCCGCCCCAGCGACGAGGTGAGCGAGATCGTCGACGCGGCCCTCGAGCGCGACGACGTGAGAGTCATCTGGACCCAGCAGGGGATCCGCGACGACGAGGCGGCGGCCCGCGCGGAAGACGCGGGCCGAGACGTCGTTCAGGATAAGTGTATGAAGGTCCAACATCGACAGCTCGTCGCCTGAAAACGGGCTGCGACGACGGCTCCGAGGGAGAGTCGAGACGCCGGCGGAGACTACGACGCCCACTCCTCGAACGACCGGTAGATCCCCTTCGAGAGGTAGCGCTCGCTCGAGTCGGGGAAGATCGTCACGACCGTCTCGTGGGGGACGTCGAGCTCCCCGGCGGCGATTTCCCGGGCGACTCGTTTCGCGGCCACGCTCGCAGCGCCCGCGCTCGAGGCGACCAGATGGCCCTCCTCGCGAGCGAGGCGTTCGAGTTCCGCGTGGGCGTCGCGATCCGCGATGGCGTCGACGGCGTCGACCAGTTCCGGTTCGAACAGTTCGTTCGTCGCGGTGTCGTGGGTGCCGATCCCCTCGATCTTGTACTCGCCTTCGTCGCGATCCTCGCCGACGAGATCGCCGTAGACCGATCCCTCCGGTTCGACGGCGACGATGTGCGTGTCGGGGTCCCGCTCGAGGGCGTAGCGGGCGATTCCCATGAGCGTGCCGGCGGTTCCGCAGCCGGCGACGACCGCGCCGACGCGCCCGTCGAGCGCGTCGAAAATCTCGGGTGCGGTCGTCTCGTAGTGGGCCTCGGTGTTGAGCGGGTTCGAGAACTGCTGGGGGACGGCGGCGTCGTCGAGTTCCGCGGCGAGCTCGTGCGCGCGGTCGATCGCTCGCTCCATGCCCTCGTCCGTCGGCGTGTTGATGACCTCGCCGCCCAGCGCCGCCATCAACTGCTGTTTCTCCACGCTGAACCGCTCGGGGACGACGAAGACGGCGTCGAGGCCGAGCTGTTCGGCTGCGATCGCCAACCCGATTCCGGTGTTGCCCGCCGTCGGTTCGATAATCGTCCCGCCCGGCGGCAGGTCGCCGCGCTCGAGCATCCGCTCGAGCATGTAGCGGCCGATCCGATCCTTGATGCTCGCGCCGGGATTGAACGACTCGAGTTTGGCGTAGACGGGGACCGCGTCGGGGCCGTCCTGGAGCCGAACGAGCGGCGTTCGACCGATCGTCTCCAGTACCGAATCCACCGGCTCCTCGTGCGTCGTCATCGTGCTGGCAAATGTTGCCTCCGTTGTTAGCCTTTGCCCTCCCGATCCCGTCCGAGCGGTGATACCAGTAGGCAAAGGCGTGTTTTCGGGTCGCTGCACTCACCGAGAGTGTGAGGTGGGGGGGTTGTAATACGCACTCGCGCTGATACTGACGGGGGAGATCGAGTGTTCCGCTCGGAGCACCAGCAGCCGTCGTGATCCACGGTACGAACGCTCGCGGTGTGCTGCCCGAACGATCGTGGCTATCTGTAGAACCGATCCGTCACTCGGCGGTCGTCTCGCTCGCCTCGGCCGCCGGTTCGGATTCCGCCGTCGTCGTGTCTGCGTTCTCGGCGTCCGTCTCGTCCTCGAGTTCGGCCTCGTCGATCGCCGCCTCCGCCAGGATCTCTTCGCCGTCGATCCCCTGCTCGTCGGCGATCGCGAGCAGGAGCGCCCGCTGCTCGGTGAGCTGATGGTCCAGTCGCGTGACGGTCTCGTGGGTTTCGTCGGCCTTCTCTTCTAACCCCGTAACCCGCTGCTGGAGTTTCTTGACCTGCTTGTACATCGCCTCGGCCCGATCCGAGAGGGTCTGAATCTTCTTTGCAGTGCTGCCGAGTCCCATACGCGAACGATGTGTTGGCGTACTAATGGGCCTTTTCCTCCGCTGTGGTCGGTGGGGCCGGAAATAGTATGCCATGTCTTAACAAGATTCGACAAATTTATTACGAACCGTGGACAATCATCTACTGAACTCGAGGTGAACAGCCATGGTGCGAGCGAGTCCACCGAGCACATGGATGCAAGGCCTCGACCTGCCCTCCCAACTCTTCGGTGACGCTGGTGGCAGCGACTACGAGCTGTACGAAGAGGACGACGAGTTCGTCCTCACGATCGACATGCCGGGCTTCGAGACGGACGAGATCGACCTGGCGTGGGACGACGGCATTCTGAACGTCGCCGCCGAACACGCCGACGAGAGTCGCGGCCGGAAGAAAACCTACCACCGTCGGTTCCGCTTCCCGAAGCTGATCGACGACGAAGAGATCGCCGCCGAGTACACGAACGGCGTCCTCGAAGTCCGGCTGCCGACGTCCGACTCGACCACGCAAGGAAAGGAGATCCCGCTCGAGGGCTGACCCTTCCTGACGCGGGGCTCCCGAATCCCAGCATCGACACCGGAGACGAACCGGTCCCCGGCGCTGCCGGGTGAACTACCTCCCCGTCGACCGTTCGACTCGCGCGCGTCGACCGGTCGGCTCCTGTCCTGAGTTCGTCGTTCGTGCGTTCGAACGCGTCGACGAACGGCATCGATCACGTCCACACGACGCACTACACAGTAGCCATGCGACTCCGAGTGAAACCGCTCAAACGGAAGGACGCAGGCAGCGGCCTGGCCGCGATCGACCGCGAGACGATGGCCGAGCTCGGGGTCTCGAGCGGCGAGTTCGTCGCGATCGAGGGCCCCGAGGGTCGCGTCGTCGCGCGCGTCTGGCCGGGACGGAGCGAGGATACGGGTCGGGGTATCGTCCGCATCGACGGCCAGCTCCGGCAGGCAGCCGGCGTTCGGATCGACGATCCAGTTAGCGTCGAAGCGGCCGACGTCGACCCGGCCGAGCGAGTCACGCTCGTGCTGCCCGAGAACGTTCGCATTCAGGGCGACGTCGGCTCGTACCTCACGGAGAAACTCTCCGAGCGAGCCGTCAGTTCGGGCGACACGTTCTCGCTGTCGCTCGGCTTCGGGCTTCTCTCGACACGCTCCGGTCGGCGGCTGCCGGTCACCGTCGTCGACACCGAACCGAGCGGCTCCGTCGTCGTCAGCGGCGAGACCGAGGTCGAAGTGACCGAACGCGGCGGCGACGAACTCTCGGTCGAAGCGACCGGCCCGCTCGAAGGCGAGGGCGAACCCGACGGCCAGCCGCCGGACGTCACCTACGAGGACGTCGGCGGCTTAGACGACGAGCTCGAGCGGGTCCGCGAGATGATCGAGCTGCCGATGCGCCACCCCGAACTCTTCAGAGCGCTCGGTATCGAGCCGCCGAAGGGCGTCCTGCTGCACGGGCCGCCCGGAACCGGCAAGACGCTGATCGCGCGGGCAGTCGCGAACGAGATCGACGCTCACTTCCAGACGATCTCCGGGCCGGAGATCATGTCGAAGTACTACGGCGAGAGCGAGGAGCAGCTCCGCGACGTCTTCGAGGACGCCGCCGAGCACGAGCCGGCGATCGTCTTCATCGACGAACTCGACTCCATCGCGCCCAAGCGCGAGGACGTCCAGGGCGACGTCGAACGGCGCGTCGTCGCCCAGCTCCTCAGCCTGATGGACGGCCTCGAGCAGCGCGGCGAGATCACCGTCATCGGCACGACCAACCGGGTCGACGCGATCGACCCCGCGCTGCGCCGTCCCGGCCGGTTCGACCGCGAGATCGAGATCGGCGTCCCCGACGCCGCGGGCCGCGAGGAGATCCTGCAGATCCACACCCGCGGCATGCCCCTGGCCGAGGACATCGATCTCGAGCGTTACGCCGAGAACACGCACGGCTTCGTCGGCGCCGACCTCGAGAACCTCGCGAAGGAGGCCGCGATGACCGCGATGCGCCGAGTCCGACCCGAACTCGATCTCGAGGAAGACGAGATCGACGCCGAGGCGCTCGAGGCAATCGAGATCACGGAGGGCGACTTCAAGAGCGCCCTCCGCGGGATCGAACCCTCCGCGATGCGCGAGGTCTTCGTCGAAGTCCCTGACGTGAACTGGGGCGACGTCGGCGGCCTCGAGTCGGCCAAGGAGCGCCTGCGCGAGACCGTCCAGTGGCCCATGGAGCACGCCGACGCCTACCGACGAGTGGCGCTCGAGCCCGCCAAGGGCGTCCTGCTGTACGGGCCGCCGGGCACCGGGAAGACGCTCCTCGCCAAGGCGGTGGCCAACGAGTCCCGGTCGAACTTCATCTCGGTCAAGGGGCCCGAACTCTTCGACAAGTACGTCGGCGAGTCCGAGAAGGGGGTCCGCGAAATCTTCAGCAAGGCCCGCGAGAACGCCCCGACGATCGTCTTCTTCGACGAGATCGACGCCATCGCGAGCGAGCGGGGCAGCGGCGTCGGGGACTCCAACGTCGGGGAGCGCGTCGTGTCCCAGCTCCTGACCGAACTCGACGGCCTCGAGGAACTCGAGGACGTGGTCGTCATCGCAGCCTCAAATCGCCCCGAACTGATCGACGAGGCGCTCCTCCGACCGGGCCGGCTCGACCGCCACGTCGCGGTCGGCGAGCCCGACGAGGACGCCCGTCGCGAGATCTTCGCGATCCATACCGCCGACCGGCCGCTGGCCGACGAGGTCGATCTCGACGAACTCGCGGCCCGAACGGACGGGTACACCGGCGCGGACGTCGAGGCGATCTGCCGCGAGGCCGCGACGATCGCCGTCCGCGAACACGTCCACGCCGAGGCGACCGGTGAGGAACGCGACGTCGAAGCGATCGAACTGACGAGCGAGCACTTCGAACGACCGCTCGAGGAGGTCTCGTCCGACGTCGGCAGCGACTTCGCGGCTGATGAGGTCGGTGATGTGCTCGAGGGTGCCGGCGGCGAAGCGTAGCGACCCGCCGGCGGCGGTCGTCCAGTGACCGCGGCGTTCGACCCCGTGAGGCCGCCGGCTCCATCGTCAGTCCGTCTCGAGGGAGCCAGCTCTCAGGTGTCCGTCGCCGGCGTCACGGGGTAGCGACGCTTGTGCCGGGTTCGATCGCACCACTCGGCGAGTCGCTCGACGGTCGATGGATCGACGCCGGTCCGTTCGGCCGCGGTCGCCGTGTCGACGCCGCGGTCCACGCAGGCGCCGAGGATCCGATCGACGATTTCCGGTGGAACGCCGACCGCCGCCGCCGGCGATTCGCCCGGGTGAAGCGGCGACCCTGACGTCTCGACGGTCAACTCCTCGGGGAGACCGACGGCTCGAGCGAGCGCCTCGACTTCGGTTCGAAAGAGGCTGACGAAGGGGAGACAGTCGGCGCCCGTTTCACCGTGTTTCGTGAACGAGCCGAGGAGGAACTGCGTCCGATTGACCGTTCCCACGACGAGCGCGTTCGTCGTGTTCGCGACGTAGTACGTACACGCCATCCGAAGCCGCGACAGCGCGTTGTTCGTCGCGACCAGATCGTCCGCCGGCCCGTCGGACCCACCGACCGTCTCCTGAAACGCGGCCAGGACCGGCTGGAGTTGCAGGCGTCTGTGTTCGATACCCAGCGACGTCGCGATCGCCTCCGCGTTTCGGGAGATCGCTTCGTGACTCAGGAACGCCGGCATCACGAGCCCCGTCACGCGGTCCCGCCCGACGGCCTCGACGGCGAACGTCGCCGCCAGCGCCGTCTCGACGCCGCCGTCGAGCCCGACGACGAGCCGGTCCGCACCGGCGTTGGCGACCCGTTCCTCGAGGAATCGGGGAAGCCGCTCCCGGAGCCGTGCCAGCGCGTCGTCGGTGGTCGCGAGTCCCTCCGGACCACGAGGGAGCTCCGCGAGGGACCCGTCGAAATCCGCCATCGTCATCGGACTGGCGGGGCGCCGACCGCTCGATCGACGGTCCGCTGTCGGATACCGGAACGGTCACAACGGTCTCTCGACCGGGAGTCGAGAAATGGGCGGTCGACGGCCGTATCGCGGAGTCGGTGTCTCATCGTTCACTCTACGGAGTCCGGTCGAACGATATAATAGTTTTCGCTCGAATGATTACCCAATTGCAAAGGATTAGTGGACTACACTACGATATATATTCGAAAAAAGATTGCAATTCCCAAAATTCACCATCCCGAAGAAAGACGGTGGGGCCCGACGCCGGCCGAGTCGGTTCCGAGACGAAACCGTCTCGCGATGGCGAACGATCCTCGGCCCGATCGGTAGCCGGTGGGACTCGAGGTGACGAGATTCCATCCGGTCGAGCGATGCCCCGCCCTCGAGCGATTCGGCAGACGAAAGGTCCTTAAGCATAACCCGCGTAGGACGGGATGGACTAGGTCGGGCAGTTAGGCCCTGCTCACTACCCGCGCTATGGTCTTTAGCGGGGACCGAACGCCGCGGGCGTCCGGTCAGACCGGCCGGGGCCTCGGGAGCCAACAGAGAAGCCTCGTCCGTCGGGGACAGCGGTCCACGATGGCCGTCCGCAGGGACGACCCATCGTGGTTAGTCGGCGACAGCCCATCAGGCGCGGAAGCGAGCAGTGGACCGCCGAACACCTGTCGCTCGACGGGTCGCGGGGTGGAGAAGGCAACCGAGATTCCCCCGTCCGGAACGCCGGGCAACTGCGGCCGTCCGCATTCATACATAACGAAATTTTGTTCTGCGCGAGCGGCGGCGCTACGCGCCTTGCTCGCTCGACAAAATTTCGATTAAAAGCACCGGAAGACGCGAAGCGTCTTCCGAGCCCTCGTTCATTCCGTTCACGAGGACACTCCTCCTTCCGTTCCGTGACGCTCCGCGTCACTCCACATCAGTCGTCGGCCCGCTCGCTCACCCGGTCTCACGGCCTTCGGCCGTTCGACTTCTCGCGTCGCTACGCGCCGCGCACGGCTTCGCTCGCGGTCGTGACGGGTAATCGCCTACCCTTCCCCGGGTCACACGGCTCTCACTGTCGTTCGAGCCGTGCTCCCGGCCAGAGGTTGCGTGCCGGGTGGCTTCGGATCCATCCACAAAAGTCAGAAGAGAAACTATTACTGTCGGCGCCCGGAATTGGTTCTTCAATGACATCTCGAGGGTCCGCTGCCGTTCTCACCGCACTCGTCGTCTGCGTCCTTCTGAGCGGCTGTGCAGTGTTCGAGCCGTCCGTAACCGATCCCGACCCGGATCGGTCCACCCCCGATCCGGAGGCGGTGTTCGAGGGGGCGTTCGTCCACGCCGAGGATCTCGAGGACGTGCAGGGCGAGCGAACGACCGAGGTAACGAACGGAAGCGAGACGATTACCGAAGTGGATCGGGTCCTCGAGCGACCTTACGTCGACTACCGGAGCGAGGTGCTCGAGTCTTCCGAGCCCGACCGGGTGGGGGATATCTACGGCTCGAACGCCTCGGGGTCGTGGTGGTACGACGCGGCGTCGGGGACGGCGAGCTACTACGAGGCCGAAGAGCGGTTCGACAGCGACGACGTCCGCTCCGCGCGGGCCGACGAGGCCGAGCGACAACTCGAGCTGTACGACCTCGAGTATCGCGGCACCGAACGGATCGCGGACCGCGAGGCCCACGTCCTCGCGGTCGAGGCGAAAAACGAGACCGTCGAGCGGGGGGTTTCGGCGATCGTCGGCGATACCGAGTACGTCTACGCGATCGAGACGAGCGATCCGAGCGACGACCTCGAGGCCGTCGAGCAGACGCTGTGGGTCGATACGGAGTACGAGTACCCGCTCAAGGAGCGGGTCGTCTTCGAGGAGCCCGACGGCGAGCGCATCGTCATGACCGAGCGCTTCGAGTCGGTTCGATTTAATACTGGAGTCGACGACGAGCGGTTCGCGTTCGATCCGCCGGCAAACGCGACGATCGAAAATTCGACTCCCAACGACTAACTGTCCCGGTCGCTCCTGCGAGCCCCCGTTACTCGGCCGGCTGCACGACGCTTTGCCCGCTCTCGAGGTTGAGTCCGCCCTCGAGCGTGCGGACGGGGTAGGGGATGTCGATCCCCTCCTCGTCGAAGCGACGTTTGACCGCGGTGACGTACTCCCCGCGGGTTCGAACGAAGTCGGCGCGGGAGGGGTTTGAGATCCAGAACCGCGACTGGAGGCCGACGTCGGAGTCGCCGAGCTCCGTGAGTCGGACGGAGGGCGCGGGATCGTCCATGATGTCGGTGTGGCGCTCGGCCTCGTCGACGATGATCTCGGTCGCTCGTTCGATGTCGTCGTCGTAGCCGATCCCGAAGACGAACTTCAGCCGGAGCTTGTTCGCGTCGACGGGGTTCTTGAGAACGCCGTCGGTGAGCGACGAGTTCGGCACGGTGAGCAGTTCGTTATCGAACGTTCGGACGCGGGTCACGCGGAGGCTGATGTCCTCGACGGTGCCCGAGTACGTGCCGTCGTCCCACTCGATCCAGTCGCCGATGCGGAACGGCTTGTCGGTGTAGATGAACACGCCCGCGACGAAGTTGGCGATCACGTCCTGCATCGCGAATCCGATCGCGAGCGCGCCCGCCGCTGCGATGCCCGCCATCGACACGAGAAAGTTCCCGTAGCCGGCGAAGCCGAACGCGATGGCGAAGCCGATAAACGCGATGCCGAACCTCGAGAGCATCAACAGCGGGTTCTGTGCGTGTTTGTCCAGCTCGCGCCTGTTCATCGCCCGCGTGAGCAGTGGTAACACGAGGAGCCGGCCGAGCAGCCAGATCGCGACGAGCGCGACGGCGAATTTGATCGCCCCCTCGGCCGTTCCGGCCTGGGTCGCCGTGAGCCCGGCGTCGTCGAGCGCGTTGCCGATCGGTCCGAGTCCGGTGGCCTGTAACGGCGACGAACCAGCCCCGATCGTCATCGGTGGACCACTGCCGTGTGGCCCCGCGTCTCGATCAGTTCCGCGTTGACGCGATCCGCGAGGTCGGCCGCCTTTTCCTCGGTCGAACTCCCCGCCCGCGACGCGCGGAGGAGCTTCACTTTCACGAGGTCCCGATCCGAGAGCTGGTCGTCGAGCTCGTCGACGACCGAGTCGATGCCGCTCTTGCCGACCCAGACCGTGACGTCGAGATCGTGGGCTCGTCGCTTGAGTTCCTGTGTATCCATGGCCCCGATTAACGAATCGAGCGGCTTCAATCTTCGCGATTCGGACGGGAACGACCGACACGGGTGTGCGACGGTGAACTGGGGGCGAAGCTGCGATCACGACTCGTAGGGATACCTGGCGTGGGCACCGCAGTCACAGGTGATTACGACGTGACCGTCCCGTAATCTGACGCGTGCGTTCTTCCCCGGTCGAAGGTACGCGTCACACCGATCGCAACTGAATCGGCGAAACTCGCGCGGGAGCGTCAGTCGGTTTCGCTCCGCGACTCGCCGCGCGAGGCGGACGTAGTAGCGAGCCCGATCGTCAGCACCGTCGGCTGCCGCCGCTCGAGCGAGCTCGTGCAGGCGCTCGATCCGTTCGGCGGCGACGTCCATACGCCTCGTTTCGGCGGTCGACCTATTGATGTTGCGTTCCGGCGACGGGGTCGCCGTCCCCGCGTTCGTCGGTCCCCGGTACGCTCGGGGGATTGGTGATCGAGACGGGTTTACTACCGTTTGAAAACACTTTTCACTCCGCTTGTGACTCGATCGTAGTACGCAATACTGTTATATATCAAATGAGTATTGGGTGTTAGGTAACCGGAATGAATTGGACCCCCTCCCCCGCTGACGATGGCGTCAGCAGACGCTCCTTCCTCGCTGCGACTGCGACCGGCGGTGCGGTCGCGACGAGCGGTTGCATCGACCGCGTCCAGAGCGTCGTCAACACGGTGGACGACGAACAGGTTTCGCTGTCGATCATGGCAATGCCTGCCGACTCGGATCGGCAGAACATCCGGATCGCCCGCCGGCTCGAAGCGAACCTCGAGCGAGTCGGCATCGACGTCTCGCTCGACGTGCGGGCGCGAGCGGAGCTGCTAGAGGCCGTGCTGATCGAGCACGATTTCGATTGCTACGTCGGCCTTCACCCCGCCGACTACGATCCCGACTTCCTCTATGAAGCCCTCCACTCCACGTTCGCCGGCGAAGCCGGATGGCAGAACCCCTTCGGGTTCGCCAACATTTACTTCGACACCCTCCTGGAGAAACAGCGGCGAGCAGACGGCGAGAAACGCAAAGAACGGATCGGAACGGTTCTGAAGGGACTGGCACGCGAGAAACCCTTCGAGCCGATCTGCGTTCCCGACGAGTATCACGTCGCCGGACCCGATCGGTTCACCGGATGGGAAGACGGCCACCTCGCGACGCGCCACGGCTATCTCGGCCTCGAACCGGCCGAGGGAGTAGACGAACTCCGGGCGCTGGTAACCGGCAGCCGGATGACGGAGAACCTGAATCCGCTCTCGGCGACGCTTCGGAAGCGCGGGACGACGATCGATCTCCTGTACGACTCGCTCGGAACGGAACACGACGGCGAGATCCGGCCGTGGCTCGCGCAGTCGTGGGAGTGGACCGACGAGCCGGCGGATTCCGACGCCGGCACGCAGGGCGAGGAGGCGACGCTGACCGCGAGGATCTCCCTGCGCGAGGACTGCGAATTCCACGACGGCGAACCGGTGACCGCCGACGACGTCGCCTTCACGTACCGGTTTCTCGAGGACACGTCGCTGGGACGAGCCGCCGTCAAATCGCCGGCACCGCGGTATCAGGGACACGTCGACCTGATCGATGACGTGGCGATCGAGAACGAGTATCAGCTGACGATCACCGTCGTGGGCGGGCGAGAGACGGGCGAACGAGCGCTTACCGTTCCGATCTTGCCCGAGCACGTGTGGCGCGAGCAGGTCGGCCAGCGGGCCTCAGACGGCGACTTCACCGCATCACAGGGCCGATGGGACGTCGTCGAGACGAACGAGGTGTCGCCTATCGGGAGCGGGCCGTTCCGGGTCGATAGTCGGACGGAAGACGAGTCGCTCGTCCTGGCGCGCTACCGGAACCACTTCACCCGCCGGGACGACGTCGAACTCCCCGAAGCGACGGTCGACGAGTTGCGGTTCACCGTCGCCCCCGGAAGCGTCTCCTCGATCCGGCGGGTCGAGGAGGGCGATGCGGACGTGACGGCGTCGATGCTGAGCGCCCATTCGCTGCCGGCCATTCCCGATTCCTCGGATATTCGACGCCTGCAGTACCCTTCGCGGATGTTCTACCACCTCGGATTCAACGTCCGGAACGCACCCTGTAGCAACCCACACTTCCGGAGAGCGGTCGCACAGTTACTGGACAAGGAAGCGATCGTGGCGGACGTGTTCCACGAGAACGCATCGCCCGTCGCGACACCGGTGACCGGCGAGTGGGTTCCGCAGGCCCTCGAGTGGGACGGGGAGGATCCGGAGACGCCGTTCGTCGGTTCCGACGGCACGCTCAACGTCGACGCTGCGAAAGCGGCGTTCGAACGAGCCGGGTTCCGATACGATGATAACGGGCGACTGCTTGGGGGGTACTAGGACCGATGCTCGTTGAGGTGTTGATACAACTCGTCGTCGTAATCGGGATTCTCCTCCCGCTTTCGATAGCCGTCTTCGTCGGCCGCGAGCGCCTCGCACGAACGCGCTCGGAGTGGCGAACCCGGCTCAGAGCCGCCGGGCCGACCGTCGGGGTCTTGCTCTTGATCTTGCTGATCAATCGACTCGCCAGACAACGAGCACCGCGGCTCTCCCGGGAGATCGGGATCCATCTCACCTCCTGGTTTTACAATATCGAGGGGGAGTTTATCCTGATCTTCCAGTCGATCGCAACGCCCGAGCTGAACACGTACTTCTCGTTGACATACATCTACGGCTATACGTTTCTCCTGATCTTTCCGGTGATCGCCTACTTCACGCTCTCCGACACGCGGATCTTTCGTCGACTGCTGACGGCATACGCGCTCAACTACGCGATCGGGCTCGTACTGTACGTCTTCATAATCGCGTACGGTCCCCGGAACCTGATGCCGGCCGAAGTCACGGAAACCATGCTGTTCGACATCAACCCGCAATACCGGTATATCACCCGCGAGGTCAACAGCAACACCAACGTCTTCCCGTCGCTTCACACGTCGCTTTCGGCGACCGTCGCGGCGTTCGCAGCGATAACCCGCTCGGAGTTTCCGCGGTGGTTCCCCGTCGCGGTCGTACTGGCAGCCAGCGTCGCGATCTCGACGATGTACCTCGGGATCCACTGGGGGATCGACGTCGCGGCGGGATTACTGCTCGCAGCGCTTTGCGTCGAACTCTCGGATCGGCTCGTCGATCGCTGGTCACTCTCCGAGCTCTTCGAAGACCAGTTGCGACAGTACGAGGAGCGCTTACCGTGGGAACGGAGCGATTGAGCGCGGACACGTGCCGGTCGTAGTCGCTGGCGGATCATCGCCGGTCACGTCCCGGCTACGAACCGCTGCAGTGTCCGACGATTGACCCCCCGAAATCGGGATATCGGAGAGCACAATACTGTTATAGCGTGGGTCTTCAACTGTGATAAACGAACGAAATGAACAGGAGACGAACCGCCCAGAATCAGGACGGCCGCGACGGTGGCGGCGGGACCCGCAGTCGTCGGGCGATGCTGGCAGCAACGGCCGGACTGACGGTCTCGAGTAGCGGTTGTCTTCGCGGAGTCCGGAACATCGTCACGCCGGACAACATCGGACAGCTCTCCGTCTCGATTACCACGGTTCCGGCGGATTCCGCCAGACAGAACGTCCGGATCGCTCGTCATCTCGAGGAGCACTTCGAAGCCGTCGGCATCGACGTGTCGCTCGATATCAGGTCCGACATCGACTTCCTGCGAACGGTCCTGTACGATCACGACTTCGACGTCTGCATCGGTCGTCACCCGGGCGGAACCGACCCGGATTTCCTCTACGAAGCGTTGTACTCGCGATACGCCGACGAATCGGGATGGCAAAACCCGTTCGGATACGCCGATCAGGACCTGGATCAACTCCTCGAGAAGCAACGCCGCCTCAGTAGTGACGACCGCAGTACCGTCATCACGGAGATACTCGAGTCGATCGCGACCGAACAGCCGTTCGTGCCGATCTGTGCCCCCGAGGAACACCGCGTCGTCAGGACCGATCGGTTCGACGGCTGGGAGAACGGCCACCTCGCGACGCGACACGGCTATCTCGGTCTCGAGCCCGCCACGGGCGTCGAGGCGCTTCGGGTCAGTCACGCCGACGCCAGACCGACGGAGAATCTCAATCCGCTGGCAGCAGACTACCGCCGCGGGGGGACGATCACGAATCTGTTGTACGATTCGCTCGCGACGCAGAACGGCACCGACGAGATCCGGCCGTGGCTCGCCGAGTCGTGGGACTGGGACGGTCAAACCGTCGCTGTGTCCCTCCGGGAGGGATGTGAATTTCACGACGGCGAGCCGGTGACCGCCGAGGACGTCGCGTTTTCGTATCGACTGTTCAAGGATATCTCGCTCGGAGCCCTCGAAGCGCCCTCGCCCGCCCCCCGGTTTCGGGGACAGGTCGATGCCGTCGAATCGATCGAGATCCGTGACGACCACCACCTCGAGTTCACGGTCGAGACGAACGAGACGGTCGGCGAACGTGCACTGCTCGTGCCGATACTCCCGGCCCACCGCTGGCGCGAACGGGCGGCCGAAGTCCTGGGAACGGGCGATGCGAGCATCGCGCAGGGGACGACGGAAACAGTCGTCACGAACAACGTCCCGGCGATCGGAAGCGGCCCGTTCCAGTTCGTCAGTCGAACCGAGGGCGATCAGGTCGTCCTCGAGCGGTTCGAGGACCACTTCACGAGCCGGACGGCAGTCGATCTCCCGGAACCGACGGTCGACGACTGTACGTTCTTCATCGATCCGGGTAGCGTTTCAGCGTCTCGGGCGGTCGCGGACGACGCTCGAGACGTGACGAGTCTCCCCCTCGATGCCAACGCGATCGGCGGTGTCGAGGAATCCGGCAGCGTCGAACGGATCGAATCGGCGTCGTGGTCGTTTTATTTCCTCGGATTCAACGCGCGTCGCGCACCGTTCAACAATTATCGGTTCCGGCGCGTTATCGCCGGTCTGATCGACAAACAGTGGGTCTGCAACGAGATATTCCACGGGTATGCACGACCCGTCGCGAGTCCCGTTATCGAAGAGTGGATCCCGGAGAGCCTGGAGTGGACCGGAAACGACCCCGAGGTGCCGTTTCTCGGCACGGACGGTGAACTCGACGTCGACGCGGCACGGGCCGCGTTCGAAAACGCCGGGTTCAGATACGACGACCGGGGACGACTTCGAGTGAGGCACTGAGCGCTGTCGAGCAGCGGCGACGTCGCTGTCGGCGTCCCCGATCCAGTCGGGGTGGGTCGTAGTCATCGGAATCGCCCTGTCGGGACCGAAATGTCTCTCACGCTCGACGAGTCGACGGCCGCAAAAACGAGAGGAAGACCGTTACTGGTCCTCGAGCGCGTCGGCGATGCGCTTCAGCGCACGGGTCTGGTCGCGCAGTTCGTCGCGCATCTGTCGGACTTCGCGGACGAGTTCCTCGTTGCTTTCGTCCTGTCCGCCAGCGCCCGGGCCGCCGGGACCGGGACCGCCGGGGCCGCCGGGGCCGCCACCGCCGCCCATCATGCCGCCCATCATCTGAGCGAACGGGTTGCCGCCCATGCCGCCGGGACCGCCGGGGCCGCCACCGCCACCGCCGAACGGGCTCTCGGGCGGTTCGCCCTCACCCTCGCCTTCTTCGGCTCGCTTCTCGCGGATTTCCTCGACTCGTTCGCGGAAGGATTTCTCCTCGGCTTCGTCGCCTGCGTCTCCATCGGGAGATTCGTTTTCGTCCGTCATACCATCGGATTCTGTTCCGTCGGGGAAAAGGGTTGCCATGTTTCAGGTGGTCGCGTGGACTCCCCGTATCCGCCGGCCGCCGCACTGGCGAAAGCGACCAGTCTCGATCGACGGATTCGTCGCTTCGTTTCGGGACGCTGACACCCGACTATGTAGGCCGAACGATTGTTATCGCTGTCCCCGAAGGGAGAGTGATCGAGCCAGTATGGACGAGGGGAAACGACGGCGGCCTCGAACGGGATCGATTCGGGACCTCGAGGACGGATGAGCCGGCTTCCGAGACGAGACGCGATCGCTCGAAGTGGGGTGACGCCGTCGATACCGGACGGAATCGGGGCCGTGACTGAAACGACGAATTCGGCGACCGCTCCGGACGGAGGCCGAGAGTATGACTTCCCGAGCTGTGTCTATCAGCCGGATGGGGAGGGACGGTGGACGGTCACGATGCCGATCAATATGCACGTCACCGTTCCGGGCGATCGGGACGCAGTCGCTGCGATCGAAGCCGAGTTCGCCGGCCTCGAGAGCCTCCGCTGGACGCAGGTGTTCCCGGACACGGCGGTCAGGGCGTGGGACAGCGACAGCCGGGCCCTCGTCGCCCCGGAGTACTCGGTTCGACGCCCGCGGTTCGGTGACGAGTGGACGCACGTCCACGCCTGGCGCGTCGATGCGGACCGCGTCGCAGTTCACGCGCATCTCGACGTCCTCGACCGCGAGTTCGAGTATTACCACCGCGGTGATCACTACGACGCTGCCACGCGACGGGTTCGATCCCATTTCTCCGCGAGCGAGTGGCGGCGAAAAAGGCCGTACAGCATCGACTATCGTACCGGTGCCGAAACCCGAGCGGCGTGGGGTGAGACGGGCGATACGAAACTCGAGTACGTCGGGGACTGATCGACGACGGTTTCGATAGCAGATCCAGTCGAGACGCCCCTACTCGGGAATATCCGCGAGATCGATCGCCGCGAACGGGACGAGCATCTCCTCGGGGTGGAGTCCGCCGTGCATTCCGATTAGTTCGAGCTTCGCGGAATCGCTCCCGTACCAGACCCCCTGGTCGCGGTGACAGACGACGAGATCGCCGAGCCGGCGGCGGAAGGTGTCGCTCTCCTCGCGGTCCCCGAAGAGATCACGTTCCCTGGCCTCCCGGGCGGTGAAGACGCGGGCCTCGAGATCGTCGATCAGTTCGGCTCGCACCGCATCGCGGACATCTGCACCGTCCTGCAGGTGGAGGTGGACGTTGCGCGGACTGCCGGCGTACCGGACCGGGTCACCGTTCGCGTGGCGCTGCAGGTTCTCCATCACGGGGGCCGACGACTCGAGGTCGACGGTTCGGTCGGTGTCGACGTGGCCGTGATCCGCGGTCACGAGGACGAGCGTCTCACCGGGACCGGCCGTCCCCCCATCGTCCGTCGGAAGTCCCGAAAGCGCCCGCTGAACCGTCTCGAGCGTCTCGTCGACGGTCGCGTGATACCGGTCGCTGTCGGTCCCGGCGGCGTGGGCGGCGGCGTCCACGTGCGGGAGATACGCGTACAGGTAGGACGGATCGTCGGCGGCGGCGACGGCTTCTCGGAGCGCGCCCCGAAAGCCCTCGAGCTCGTATCCCGGTGACTCCGTCTCATCCCCGCCGTAGGAGTGGACGGCCGCGCCGTCGTAGGTCTCCGGGAAGGGAACGACGTGGCGGCAGTCGATCCCCGCCGCGGTGAGCGCCGGATAGATCGGGTCGCCCTCGAAGACGTCCTGCAGGTCGCGATCGACCGACTCGTCGCCGGCTTTGATTTCGCCGGTGAACGCCTCGTAGGAGGCGTCGTCGACCGGATCGTAGACGTCCCAGCCCAGGACGCCGTGAGACGCGGGTAGTCGGCCGGTGTGGAAGGTCGTGAGCGCCGCCGCCGTCTCCGAGGGGTAGGTCGCCGTCAGCGGCGAGACGCGTCCGTCGACCTCGAGACGGTCGAGCAACGGATGATCGTGGCGCTGCCAGCCGGCGAGTCCGAAACCGTCGATCAACACGACGATGACCCGGTCGTATTCGTCCTCGATGCCATCGAGGACGTCGTCCGGAAGGGGCCGACCGACGGCCGGCGGTGACGGTCCGTCGACGTCGAGAACGGAGACGGCCGTATCGGGAACGCTGGCGAAACAGTAGCCGCCGTAATCCGGGAAGACGTAGCCGTCTTCGGACAGTCGGCTTCGGAGGCGCGACTCGAGGTCGGAACGCATATCTCGGCCCACGGACGCGGTGGAAAAGTATCTCGGGGGCGGTCGATGCGTTACGAACCGGCGGTGCCGACGACCGTCGCCCACAGCGACACGACGGTGACGACGAAGGTCAGCAGAATGGCTACGGTGTAGCCTCCCGTGTACGAGATGCTCGCAGTTCCGAGCAGCGGCATGATCAACGCGCTGGTCCCGATCGCGATATTGAAAACGCCGACGACAGCGGTGTCCCTCTCGGGGTCGTACACGTTCATGAGCAGTGGGACGTACAGCGTCGCACACCCGCCCAGACCGATGCCGATCAGGAAGATCGAGACCGCGAGCACCGACACCTGGGGCGCGAACAGCAGGCCGATTCCGGCGGCCGAACACGTGAGTGACGCGAGAAACGCCCGTCTCGAGCCGACGATATCCGTGGCGTAGCCGCTTCCGACCCGCGAAATGATACTGACGCCGCCGATCAGTCCGAAGGCGGCGGACGCGTTCGCTTCGGTCAAGCCTCGGTGGGTGAACAGATCGATCGCGTACGCCGCGAGGAGCTGATACCAGGCGAACGCGAGGCCGATACCGACGAACAGCAGCTGGAACGTTCGGGTTCCGGCCAGCTGGCCGACCCAGTCGATGACGGCTCTGGCCGACGCCGCCGACGTATCCGCCCATCGCGGTCGTCGACACGTGACGCCGGCGAGCGCGAACGCGAACGCGGTCACCGACATGACGACGAGAAAGCCTCGACGGACGCCGAACCGAGCGATGACGGACTGCCAGATCGGTGGCAGCAAAAACAGTCCCAGTCCGTTGCCGACGAAAATGAGCCCGGTTGCAGCGCCGCGGCGCTCCTCGAACCAGCGCGGGACGATCGACGCGAGCAGGACGAACACCGTTCCGAGCGCGAGACCCAGAACCGCGAACACGAGCGTCAGTCCGAGATAGGACTCCGTCACGTACAGCGACGGAGCGATCACTCCGGTGGCCCCCGCACACGCCAGAAGGACGGCTCGAGCGGGCAGGCGCGCGGCGAACACGCCGACCGCTCCGGACCCGATAAAGAAGGTAAACAGCATGACCGCGAAGACGGTCGACAGCGTCACTTGCGGAATCCCGAAGGCCTCGCTGAACGGGCGTCCGAAGACGCCGTACGAGAACGGCGTTCCGAAGGTGAACACCATCGCGATAGCGCCGACGAACGCAACGACCCAACTGCGGCGGCTGTCGGCCGTCTCTCCGTGACCAGTACTCACGTAACCGCGTCGACCCCACGGCGTCGAAAACATTCTGATTCGCCACGGTCGGCCGTGGCGTCGGACGCTCGGTCGCACGGTGGTCGCTCGACCGAGTGAATATATCTCCATAACTTACCGATAGCCATGACATAGAGTGTCTAAATATATTTATATACTATGTCGTCGTTCTAGGAAGTAGGAAGGTAGCTTCCCATATCATGACTCCATCCACGATCTCCCGAGACGCGCGCAACACGTTCGAAAGCACCATCGGCGGCTACACGGTCGGCGGCCGCGCCCACAGCCTCTCCGCCTGGTTCGTCCTCTCGCTCCGGCTCATGATGGGCTGGGCGTTCGCCTACTCCGGATTCACGAAGATCGCCGCGGCCGAACCGTTCAGCGCTGGCGGCTACCTCGGCAACGTCGCAGCGACCAACGGAAACCCACTCGCCGACCTCTTCGGCTGGATGGCGACGACGCCGTGGTTCGTCGAGTTCGCGAACGTCGCCGTCCCGTGGGGCGAACTCCTGATCGGCCTCGGGCTCCTCGCGGGCGCGCTGGTCCGCCTCGCGGCGTTCTTCGGCGCGCTCATGATGCTCATGTTCTACTTCGGGAACTGGGACATGGCCCACGGGTTCATCAACGGCGACTTCGCGTACATGCTCGTGTTCCTCGCCGTCGCCGCCTTCGGTGCCGGCCGAATCCTCGGCCTCGACGCCTACATCGAGACCTACGACCTCGGCGGTCAGACGCTCCTCGAGCGCTACCCCCGCCTCGAGTACGTTCTCGGGTAGACGATCTTTTCTCACCTCCTGCCGTCGCTGTACTCGTTTTCACCCAGTGTTCGAGACTGACTTCCGTTCCCTCGCGAGCGAAATAGCCGTCACATCTCTCGCCGGGTCACCGAAAATAGCTGAATCGACCGTCTCAGGGCAGCTCGAACTCGATCGCCGCACCCTGACGCGACCACCTTTTGTCTCGGCCGCTTCGCTCACGTCGTTCGCGAGCGGCCTCGCAAAATCTGGACCAAAAGGGCTAGATTGACCGTCTCAGGGCAGCTCGAACTCGATCGCCGCACCCTGACGCGACCACCTTTTGTCTCGGCCGCTTCGCTCACGTCGTTCGCGAGCGGCCTCGCAAAATCTGGACCAAAAGGGTTAGATTGACCGTCTCAGGGCAGCTCGAACTCGATCGCCGCACCCTGACCGAAGCCGACGCACTCCGTCGCGATGCCGCGGTCGACGCCCTGACGATTCATCTCGTGGACCAGCGTCACCGGCAGTCGCGCGCCGGAACAGCCCAGCGGATGCCCGATCGCGATCGCGCCGCCGTTGACGTTGAGCTGATCGTCCGGAATGCCGAGTTCGCGCTGGGAGTACAGCGTCTGGCTGGCGAAGGCCTCGTTGATCTCGACGAGCCCGTAGTCGTCGATCTCGCGACCAGCGCGCTCGAGTAAGCCTTCGGTCGCCGGGACCGGGCCGACGCCCATGATCGTCGGGTCGACGCCGGCGACGTAGCTGGTGCCGACCTCCGCGAGGACCTCGAGGTCGTTCTGGGAGGCGAAATCCCGACTCGTAAGCAGGACGCCGGCAGCGCCGTCGGCAATCTGCGAGGCGTTACCGGGCGTGACCGTGCCGTCCTCCTTGAACACGGTGGGAAGTTCCGCGAGTGATTCGGGAGTCGTGCCGGGACGCAGTCCCTCGTCCTCGTCGTGGACGCCGTCCTCGGTCTCGATCGGCACGATCTCGTCGTCGAACTTGCCTTCTTCGGTCGCCTCGACCGCGCGCTGCTGGCTCCGAGCGCCGTATTCGTCCTGCTCCTCCCGACTGATGTCGAACTCCTCGGCGACCTTCTCGGCGGTCATCCCCATCTGGAGGTTCCGCATCCCGTACTCCTCGTCGAGCTTGGGGTACATGTCGCCGGCGTCACCGCCGCCCATCTTGACGCGGCTCATGCTCTCGACGCCGCCGGCGATGACCGCGTCGTGCCGGCCCGCGGCGATCGAGTCCGCGGCGCTGATGATCGCCTGCGCGGAGGAGGCACACTGGCGGTCGATCGTCGTCGCGGGCACCGACTCGCCCAGTTCCGAGAAGAGCGCGATCTGGCGCGCGATGTTCGTTCGCTGCTCCGAGCGCTGCTGTGCACAGCCCCACATCAGGTCGTCGACGTCGTCGCCCTCGACGCCCGTCTCGGCGAGCATCTCGTCGACCAGCGGAATCGAGAGATCCTCGCTGCGGATGTCCGCGAGGGCACCGTCTTCTCTCCCCTGTGCAGTTCTAACAGCGCTAACGATTACCGGCGTATTGTCTGCCATTGTATATCATAATTTTTCGAGGGCGTAAAAATCTACTTGCTCCGGAAGGTAACAGGGGAGATCGGCATCGATTGGAAACCGGCGGATACCAGCCACCGGGGCCGGCAGCTATCGGGGCCACTGAACGTCTCAGTACACCGAATCGAACGACGGCGTTGCGATCAGTGTGCGAATCGGTTCAGTGACTGCTCTATTCCCGCCGCTCGAGGTCCGCACCCAGTTCCTCGAGCAGGCCGAAGAAGCCGGGGAAAGAGACGTCGACGTGGTCGGCACCCTCGATAGTCGTCTCGCCGTCGGCGACCAGCCCCGCGAGCGCGAGCGCCATGATGATCCGGTGGTCCGCTCGCCCCCGTACGGTCGCGCCCTCGAGCTCGGACGAACCGCCGTGGACCGTCAGCGAATCCCGTTCTTCGGTCGTCTCGACGCCCATTTTGCCGAGTTCCTCGGCCATCGCGCTCACCCGGTCGGTTTCCTTGTAGCGAACGTGCTCGGCGTTCGTGATGTGAGTATCGCCGTCCGCGACCGCACCGAGGGTCGCGATCGTCGGGAGGAGGTCGGGCGTGTCCTCCACGTCGACCTCGATCCCGGAAAGGAAGGCCCGAGAGACGTCGATCGTCCCCGCCTCTCGATCCCAGTCGACATCGGCACCCATGCGTTCGACGATATCGACGATGGCGCTATCGCCCTGCGCGCTGGGCTGTGCGCCCTCGATGCGGACGCCACCCTCGCCGGCGATCGCACCGGCCGCCAGCGGGTACGAGATCGATGAGAAGTCGCCGGGCACGGCGTACTCGCCGCCGGCGGGAGCGTAGGACTGCCCGCCGTCGACTGCGAACCCGGCGTCCGTCGTCCGCGCTTCGACGCCGAAATCCGCGAGCACCTCGAGCGTGATGTCGACGTACGGGGCGGACTTGAGTTCGGTCTCAAGCTCGATTTCGAGGCCGTCCTCGGTAACCGCACCGGCCATCAGCAGGGCAGTGATGTACTGGGAAGAGACATCGCCGGGGATCGACACATCGCCGCCCGCGAGGGGACCGGTGACCACCAGCGGGGCCTGCCCGTTCCCGCGGGTGCTGTACGCAGTCGCACTGAGGTCGCCGAGCGCCTCGAGCAGCGGCCCCTGTGGCCGCGACCGCAGCGACTCGTCGCCGGTGAGTACCGAGGTACCGTCGGCCAGGGCCGCCGCCGCGGTGACGAGCCGCATCGTCGTGCCGCTGTTCGCGCAGTCGATGACGTCCGCCGGGACCTCGGGGCGGCCGTCGAAGCCCTCGATCTCGAGGGTCCCGTTCTCGCGTCGATCGACGTCGCCGCCGAACAGGTCCACTGCGCGAGCGGTCGCCCGCGTGTCCGCGCTCCAGAGCGCGTCGCGGACGATCGCCTCGTCGGCGTAGCCGGCCGCGAGGATCGCTCGGTGCGTGTAACTCTTCGATGGCGGTGCCCGCGCCGTCCCCGCGACGCTCGAGGGCGCGATCGTGACGTTCATGCTCGACGTGTCGCACGGTCCGCCTATGACGGTACCGATTGTGGACGTTTTCGAGCGCCGGTGTCCGCTCGAGCGTCCGGTGGCGACGGGTCTCAGGGACAGCCGATCGACGACGCGATCTCGAGCAGCGGTTCCCCGTCGATGAGACTCGAGACCTCGTAGTTCAGGTCGTCGCAGGCCCAGAAGACGCTCTGTATGCGCCCGTCGCGGCGGTAGGCCGTGTGGCCGTCGAACTCGATCTCCTCGAGCGCGTCGGGTCTGAACCGCTGGACCTCCCGAACGGCGACAAAGAGCTCTTTCGCGATCACGTTCGGATCGTTGTACCACAGCGTCGCGGTCGTCCCGAATCGTTCGGCCTTCTCGACGACTGTGACCCGATCGAGCACGTAGGGTTCGGGCACGTCCGGCTGGGGGAGCGGATACGGGACGGCGTCTTCGGCGGCCGGCAGCGAGTCGAAGACTCCCTCGGGTTCGGGACCGTCGGTGACGACGGTCGCGTCCGACGGCGGCTCGTACGTAAAGGTTCCCGACTCGAGCGGCTCGTTGATCGAGAGGTTCTCGTACGTGACGGTCAGCTCGTGACGCGTCTCGCCGTCGTCGCTGATCGCGTTCCGCTCTTTGACCGGATACCCGTACGCGTCGTCGATCCAGACGGTTCGGGACACGTCCAGCTCCTCGAGGTCGCCCGTCGCTCGCAGCGGAACGACGTACGTCGTATCCCCGACGACGAGATCGATCGTCGGCCCGATATCGTCGACCGGCGGCCGCGTCTCGATGACGTGTGCCTCCCGGCCGTCGATGCGTTCCGTGCCGTCGTGACTGAGACGGGAGTCCTCGAGGAGCGTCTCGAGGACGAGCCGCGTGCTGTCCGTATCGACCTTGTTCGGATGATACTGCTTGTCGACCGTCTCGGCCGACGGGTTGTACTCCCACGTCGTCGCCCGGTTCGTGACGGTAACGGAGCCAGCCGGAACGTCCGGATCCGTCGACTCGAGGACCTCGATGCGCTGTTTCGCGGGCGGCCGACGAGCGACGCGTTCGACCCGTTCGACGGTTTCGTCCGGGGTTTCGACCGTCATGACCCGACGGGCCTCGAGGGAGGACATGTGACGACGCGTCTCGATCGCATCCTCGACGAGGTCCTCGCTCGAGGGCGGTTCGTCGTTCCGGTCGGTATACCCGACGCACCCCGCGAGCGCGACTGCGGCCCCCGCTGCCAGCATCCCACGACGTTTCATACGGGACTGATAGTTATATCAATTGATAAGAGTGTGGGTTCGCGTCGATCCGCGACGGGCCGGATCCCCGGTATTATGTTCGCTGCTCTCACACATCCGTTCATGAACGTGGACGTCGACCTCTCCCCGCTACGGGACTACCTCGAGGCCGAGGAACTGGACGGCTATCTGATCGATGACGACGCGTCGGACTCGGACCAGCGGTACGTCTCCGGCTTCACCGCGCCGGATCCCTACCAGACGCTCGTCACCCAGGCGGGCGTTCACCTGCTCGTCTCCGGCCTCGAGTACGGTCGCGCGAGTACCGACGCGAGCGCGGACTCGGTCACCCGGCGAGCCGCGTACGATTACCAGCGACTGGTCGCCGAACACGGCCAGTACGAGGGGAAGATCCGGATGCTGGCGGCCTTTCTCGAGGACCACGGCGTCGGGTCCGTCGCCGTCCCGCGAAACTTCCCCACGGGAACCGCGGACGGACTCCGCGAGCACGGCCTCGCGGTGACGGTCGAACGCGAGGGGATCGTGACGGACATCCGCGCGGTGAAGACCGAGTGGGAGGTCGACCAGATTCGAGCGAGCCAGCGGGCCAACGAGGCCGCGATGGCGACCGCGGAGGAGCTGATCGCGACTGCAGACGTGGAAGACGGTATCCTCGTCCGCGACGGCGAGCCGCTCACCAGCGAAGACGTCACAGAGGAGATCGAGATCACCCTGCTCCGTCACGGTTGCGCGCTCGACGAGACTATCGTCGCCTGCGGGGCCGACGGCGCGGATCCCCACGACCGCGGCAGCGGGCCCCTCGAGCCGGACGAGCTAATCGTGGTCGACATCTTCCCGCGGGACAAGGAGACGGGCTACTTCGCGGACATGACCCGGACGTTCGCCCGCGGCGATCCCGGCGACGAGGCCCGACGTCGGTACGATGTCACCCGGAAGGCGTACGAGGCCGCACTCGAGACCGTCGCGGCCGGCGTCACCGGTGCCGAGGTTCACGACGTGGCCTGCGACGTGATCGAAGATGCGGGCTACGCGACGCTCCGGAGCGACCCCGACACCGAGACGGGATTCATCCACAGCACCGGCCACGGCGTCGGCCTCGACATTCACGAGGAACCCAGCGTCTCACCGGCCGGCGGCGAACTCGAGCCGGGTCACGTCATCTCGATCGAACCGGGGATCTACGATCCCGCGGTCGGCGGCGTCCGCATCGAGGATCTGGTCGTCGTTACCGGAGACGGCTACGAGAACCTGACCGACTATCGGATCGGGCTCGAGCCGACGGCCGGCGACAGACAGTAGAGGGAAAGTGGGTTGGCGCGCGCTGTCCCGTGGTGAGCCGACAGCGAACCACGGGACGAAGACGTGCGAGGGATGAGCGAGTGGAACGAGCGAATCGGTTGGGGAGGGCGTGGCCATTCCCTGTTGCCACGATAGCAGGACGGTTGCTGTCGTCTATTCTCCGCTGCAGAACGGAATCCGGATCCCAACGATCAGTTGCCTCAGCGATACCCGCTCTCGTCCGCACCGCGAGCGTCGTCGATGCGCTCGAACTGCTCGTCGCTGAGGTCGACCTCGACCGCGCCGACGTTCTCCTCGAGCTGGTCGGGCGTCCGCGCGCCGACGATCGGGACACACGTAAACCGATCCTGGTCCATCAGCCAGCGCAGCGAGACCTGCGCGGGCGTCGCACCGACTTCCTCGGCGACCGATTCGACGGCCTCGAGGACCTCCCACGCCGTCTCGCTGGTGTAGCGATCTTCGAACAGATCCGTCAGGCTGCCGCGAGCGCCGTCGGGCGCGATCACGGTGCCGTCCTCGGCGCGCTCGTACTTTCCGGTCAAAAATCCGCCGGCCAGCGGCGAGTACGGACAGACGGCGACGTCCTGATCCGCACAGACGTCGAGATAGTCGCCCACGTCGTCGGTATTCGCGGCGTTGAACATCGGCTGGGTGACGTCGAACCGCTCGAGGTCCCCGACGTCGCTGGTCCACAGCGCCTTCGTGAGCTTCCAGGCGGCCATACTCGAGGCACCAAGATAGTGGACCTTCCCCTCGCGGACGAGTTCGGTGAGCGTCCGCATCGTCTCCCGGATCGGCGTGTCGTCGTCCCAGCGGTGGATATAGTAGAGATCGAGGTAGTCGGTGCCGAGTCGCTCGAGGGTGCCCTCGATCTGGGCGCGGACGTGCTTGCGCCCGAGTCCGGAGTCGTTCGGGCCGGGTTCGCCCCGGCCGTCGTAGGGGAAGTAGACCTTCGAGGCGAGGACGACGTCTTCGCGGTGGTGGCCCCGATCCGCGAGCCACTCGCCGATCCAGCGTTCGCTCTTGCCGTTGGGGTCGCCGTAGACGTTCGCGGTATCGATGAAGTTGACCCCGTGCTCCCAGCAGGCGTCGAGGAGGTCGTGGGCCTCCTCGCGGTTCGTCTCGACGGTTCCGTCGCTCTCCTTTCCGAAGCGCCACGTGCCGAAACAGAGCTTCGATACCGTCGTGCCCGTCTCGCCGAGCGTCGTGTACTCCATGGGCAGCGGTTCGCCCGCGGGATGGAAAACGAATGTGGAAGCGGCGAACCGGTATCGGTCAGTCGAATCCGGCTTCGATCCGCGTAACCCGTTCGTGACGGGCCATCGCGCGCCACCGGCGGCGATCGGAAACGATGCGTTCGAGTTCGGCTGCTGTCGCCTCGCTCAATGCGCCGTGGTAGTCCTCGAGATCGGTTGTCGCGTATTCGTGTTCGTATCTCCGTCGGATATGGTTTCGTTGACAAGAACTCACTCGAACGACGGCAGCACCTCTTGCTCGTAGAACTCGATCGCCTTCCGCTGTTCGTCCCCGATCTGGTGGAAATAGACGTGGTCGTAGCCGGCGTCGATCGCCTGTTCGATGCTGTCGATGTGGGCCTGCGGATCGGGTTCGGTAGTCGTACCTGCCTCGGCGATGTCCTCTTTCTCGACCATCGCCGCCGCCTGCTCGAAGTGGGCCGGCGTCGGGAGTTCCTGCCCGAGCTCGCCCGGAATCGAACCGTTGGGCCACTGTTCGTGCACGGTCTCGATCGCTTCGTCCTCGCTGTCGGCGTAGCAGCCGTGTAGCTGGGTGTATTTCGGGCCGTCACCGCCGGCGTCCTCGTAGGCCTCGACCGGTTCGGATTTGGGGCCCGAACACCACAGCCCGTCGGCCGCCTCCGCGACCCACTCTGCCGTCTGCGGGCCGAAGGCGCTCCCGATCGTCGTCGGCCGCTCGTCCGGCACGGTGTAGAGACGCGCGTTCTCCACCGTGTAGTACTCGCCGTGGTGACTCACCGTCTCGCCGGTCCAGAGGGAGCGCATGACGGCCATCGCCTCGTCGAGCATCTCGAGGCGGACGCCGTGCTCGGGCCAGTGCTCGCCGGTGACGTGTTCGTTCAGGTTCTCTCCCGTCCCGACGCCGAACGTGAACCGATCGCCGAGCATCTCGTCGACGGTGGCGACCGCGTGAGCGACGTTGACCGGGTGGATCCGGATCGTCGGACAGGTGACGCCGACGCCCACTTCGATGTCGTCGGTCACCGTCGCGATGCCGCCGAGCGTCGACCAGACGAACGGGGACTCTCCCTGTCGGGAGACCCACGGGTGAAAGTGATCCGAGATCGAGAGGAAGTCGAAGCCGGCGTCCTCGGCGCGGCGGGCGATATCGACGAGCTCGTTCGGGCCGTGTTCCTCGCTCGAGAGGGTGTATCCGAGCTGGGTCATTCCCGACTCCCTACCACGAATCGGGGGGTAACGGTTGAGCCTGCGAGGGCAGGATCCGATACCGGGCCGCCGGTCGCTGCGTCGCGAATACCGTGAGCGCGATCCGTCCCTCGGTGACGGCCGCCGTCTTTATGCCCGCTTGGGAGAGACGTAGGAAGAACGATCTCCGCGCACGCTATGACGTGGCAACTGACGCCGTACACCGTCCCGCTGGTACTCGCGACACTCCTCGGGATCGCCGGCGCGGTCGTCACGTGGCGACACCGATCGGGGCCGGTCGAAACCTGGGGAGCTATCGTTCAGGTCTCGGTCGGGCTGTGGGCGTTGCTGACGGTATGTACCGTCTCGAGCGTCCCGCTGGAGCTGAAGCTGTTCTGGTTTCGGTCCTTCCTGGTGGTGCCACCGTTGCTGACCGTTTCGACACTGTGCTTCGTCATTCACTTTACCGGTCGCGGTGACTGGCTCACCCGCCCTCGTCTCGTCGCTCTCTTCCTCTTTCCCGTCGCAACGCTGGTTCTCGTCGCGACGAACCACGTTCACGGGTACATGTTCGTCGATCCGCGGGTCGCGCACGGCTCGATCTCTCTCCTCGAGTACGATTTGCAGTGGGGGACGTACGCGGTCTTCGGACTGTCGTACGCGCTCGTGGTCGTCCATAGCACCATGCTCTCGCTGAAGATCTTGCGCTCGCGAAACGTCTATCGGCGGATCTCCTTCGTTATCATCGTGGCCACCGTCGGCTCCACGTCGATGACGCTCTTTTCGCTCGCAGAGGTGAGTCCGGCCCCGCCTCACTTCATGCTGTTGCCGCTCGCCTATCTCGCGTTCGGCACGCTGCTCATCGTCGGGACCTCGAGCATCACGGTCGCCAGGAAGGTCCCCGTCGATCGGGTGCTCGCAGTTCTGAGCCTGCAACGCGGAACCGTGGTGCCGCTGGCCAGGGACTTCGTGGTCGAAGCGGTCGACAACGGAATTATCGTTTTCGACCGGAACGATCGCGTCGTCGACGTCAACTCGACTGCAAAGCGGCTGGCCGGGGGCGGCCGGCCGGTCGGCAAACACGTGACGGCGCTCGTTCCGTCCGAGATCGTCCTCCGAGCCGGCGACCTCGAGGCCGTCCTCGACGGCACGGAGCCGGTCCGCGAACTCCGGGAGGAACTGTGGATCCGGCTCGACGACCGAGAGCGGTGTTACGACGTTCGGGTTTCGGCACTCGGCGACGACGACGACGACCCCGTCGGACACGTCGCCCTGATTCACGACATCACGGAACAGAAACGCCGCGAGGACCAACTCCGAGCGCGGGAACAGGAACTCGAACTCCAGACGGAGCAACTCGAGTATCAGAACGAACGGCTCGACCGGTTCGCGGGAATCGTCTCCCACGACCTCCGAAATCCGCTCAACGTCGCTCAGGGCTATCTCGAGACGATGGTCAGTGAGATCGAGGACACCGACGCTGACGACGGGCCGGCGGACGTGACGGTCAGCGTCGAGCACCTCGAGCAAATAGACCGCTCGCACGACCGGATGGGCGATATCATCGAGGACGCCCTCGCGCTCGCCCGGCAGGGCAAGGCGATCACGGAGACCGAAGCCGTCGATCTCTCGGCCGTCGCCGAGGACGCGTGGGCGAACGTCGAGACGCGGAACGCGACGCTGGAACTCGGCGACGACTGGTCGGTCGTGGCCGACCGGGACCGACTGCTGAACGTCTTCGAGAACCTGTTCCGGAACAGTCTGGAACACGGAACGCCCGGCGAGACGGAGGACGGCCGTGCGAGTCCGACCGTTCGCGTCGGTCGACTGGCCGACGGAACCGGGTTCTACGTCGAGGACGACGGCCCCGGGATTCCGGACGACCGGAAGGAGTCGGTGCTGGAAGAGGGATATACGACGGCTACCGACGGGACCGGGTTCGGTCTCGCGATCGTCCGGGACGTCACCAGGGCCCACGGCTGGTCGATCGCGGTGACCGACGCCGCCGACGGCGGTGCGCGATTCGAAATCTCGGGCGTCGATGGGTCCGACGTCGACGACCCCGCCCTGCCGCCGCTCGGCCGGCGGAGCGCCGAGTGAACCCGATCGGTTCGGGGCCGCGAGCCGGGGGCGACCTCGACCGCGGCACGCTGCGAGACGCGGACGGCAACAGCTTTCGCCGTGGAGCCACAGGCTGGGAACGATGGCCACCGAGACGGACGACGATGATCGTGTCTACTACGTGATCAGCGATCTCCACATCGGCGGCGACGAACAGCTCGAGGACGTCGAGTTCCTCGGCGAGTTGCGCGCCTTCCTCGAGCGACTGGCGCGGACCGACGAGAACGCGGAGTTGATAATCAACGGCGACGCGTTCGGGCTCTGGGAGTTCACGACGGTCGACGGGCTCGAGAAGTTCGAGGTCCTGGAAGAGACGTACCCGGAGCTGTTCGAGCAACTTCGAGCGACGGGGGAGAATATCCCCGTCACGCTGTTGCCGGGGAATCACGACCACGAGCTCGCGGCGTACGACGAGTACGTCGATCGGTTCGCGGCGTACAACGTGGACCTGGTCCAGGACCAGTCGATCGTTCGACCGGTCGGCGATCAGGCGATTCACTTCGAGCACGGCCACCAGCAGGACGCCAACAACCGGATCGAGGACTGGGGGAACCCCTACGCGACGCCGCTGGGCTACTACTACAACACGCTCGTGACGAGCCGGGCGGGTCAGCTCTCCGACCGCGGCCGGTACAACTGGCTGAAGGACGTGCAGGCGGTCACCCCGACCGAGCGGATGCCGATCTGGCTCCTCTCGAAGTACTTCTACCGGGAGATGAACCCGCTGATACGCTACTCGCTGGTGCCGTTCCTGTTGCTGTTCAATATCAGCGCCCTCCTCGCGGTGCTGGCGGGACTGCATCTGACGGGGATCTGGTCGCTCCCGGTCACCTGGACGGAGGCGTTCCTCGAGCAGTTCGGCAGGGCCGGCACCGCGGCCTGGTTCCTCCTCACGCTCAACGTCGCCGTTGCCGGGCTGCTCCTGCTCATCGGGATTCCGCTGTACTTCATCCGTCGAGACATCAGGAAGACGATCGATCGCTTCGGCGTGTTCGAGACGGAGCTCACCGTCGATCCGGTCGAATCGTACGAGGAGCGCGCTCGCGAGGTCTTCGCGGCGGAGCCGGAGACGACGATCTTCTGCTTCGGGCACACTCACCGCCCGATGCTGACGGAAGTCGACGGCGGCGTGCTGGTCAACACGGGCACGTGGCTCAAGCGCCTCCACCGTCGCGACGGGATCATCGGCGTCCTCCCGCCGGTGTTCTACCCGTCGTACCAGCTGGCCGCCGTTCGCATCGCGCCCGAGTCGGAGAGCGAGACCGCGTCCGATGCGACGGGCGTCGCCGTCGAGTTCGAACGGTTCACGAAACCGAGCCCCGCGACGGAGGAACTGACGCGCACCGAGCGGTTCTTCACGGTCGGCCGCGAGCCCGTCCCCGACCTGCCGGATCGCCACGTCGTCGAGAATCCGGATCCGGAGACGGTCGACGCGCCGGAAGCGACCGACTGATCGGCTCGAGTCCGCCACCGAGATCTTGCGCTCGTGGAGTCGTGGGCGATGCTCGGTACTCGGGCGCTCGCGCTGTGACTGAATAACCGCCGCGCAAGCGACCCGGATCGGTATCGGCGGAATCGAACCGCTTACCCGCCGCCCGCAGCTACCGACCCGTATGACAGCCGTAGTCGATGCGACGGACCTCGAGAAGCGCTACGGCGAGACGGTGGCGCTGTCGGGGGCGTCGCTGTCCGTCGAGAGCGGCGAGGTGTTCGGACTGATCGGGCCGAACGGGGCCGGCAAGACGACGCTCGTTCGCGCACTGACGGGGACGACCGAGCCCGACACGGGAACGGCGCGGATCCTCGGCGAGTCGCCGGCGGCCGTCGATCGCGACCGGCTGGGCGTCCTGCCACAGGAGTTCTCGCCGCCGGCCCGCCTCAGCGCCCGCGAACTCCTGTCTTACTACGCGGGACTCTACGACGACCCGCGCGATCCCGACGACGTCCTCGCCGACGTCGGTCTCGTCGACGCCGGCGAGACCTGGTACGAGGATCTCTCAGGGGGACAGCAACGGCGGGTCTGCGTCGGCTCCGCGCTGGTCAACGATCCCGACCTCCTCTTTCTCGACGAGCCGACGACCGGCATCGACCCCGCCGGTCGTCGCACCGTCTGGGGACTGATCGAGGACCTCGCCGCCGATGGGACCACTGTCGTCCTCACGACGCACGACATGGCCGAAGCCGAACGCCTCGCCGACCGCGTCGGCCTGCTCGCCGACGGGAGCCTCGTCGCGCAGGGCACGCCCGAAGCCCTCGTCCGCGACCACGGCGGCTCGAGCCGGCTCACGATCGAGACGGCGGCCGATCCGGCCGCCTTCGCCGACCTCGAGTACCCGGTCGAACGCCCGAATCAGGGACGGGGCCGGAGCCCCGACAGCGCGGTCGTCGTTCGGGACGTCGATCCCGCCGCGATCGGAACGGTGGTCGACTACCTCGAGGCGCGCGATATCGAGTACACCGAGCTCTCGTGGGCCGAACCGGACCTCGAGGACGTCTATCTCGAGCTGGCCGACACGACCGAGCGGGAGCGAACGGATCGACTGGGCGGCGGGGACGGCGGAACCGGCGAATCGGATCTCGCACAGGCGGGTGAGACGGCGTGAGTCGGATGGGGCGCGTTCGCGCCGAGACCAGCGCCGGCTGGCGGTCGTTCGTCCGCCGCCGGACGGCGGTCTTCTTCACCTTCTTCTTCCCGGTGATCCTGATCGTCATCTTCGGCGCGCTGATCCGCACCGATCCCGCGGGCGGCGGCCTGTTCACCGAGCCCGCGGCGTTCTACGTGCCGGGCTACCTCGCCGTCGTCGTCCTCTTCACGCCGCTGTCGCGGATGGGCAGCGAGGTCGCGCGCCACCGCGAGGGGAGCCGCTTCGAGAAGCTCGCGACGACGCCGCTGACCCGCGGCGAGTGGTTGCTCGCCCAGACGGTCGTCAACGCGGCGATCATCGGGCTCGCCAGCCTGCTCATCCTCGGACTCGTCATACTGCTGACCGGCGCCGAGATCGTCTTCTCGCCGCTGCTCGTGCCGTACGTCCTCGTCGGCGTCGTCTGCTTTTGCGGCGTCGGCGCGATGCTCGGCAGCTACACCGACTCGCAGGACGGCGCGGTCGCCGCCAGCAACGGGATCGGGCTCCCCTTGCTCTTCCTCTCGGAGACCTTCGTCTCCCTCGAGCAGCTTCCCGGCTGGTTCGAGCCGCTCGTGAACCTCTCGCCGCTGACGTACTTCGCGCGCGGCGTGCGGGCCGCGACCTACTCGGGGTCGGAGACGCCTGCGGTGGCCGGCGTCGACCCCGCGCTCGCGAACCTCGCGATTCTCGCCGTCCTCGCGGTCGTCGCGTTCGCGCTGGGCGCGCGGTCGATCCCGCAGACGGACTGACGGGATCGATCGGAGAGCGCTCGCCCGCGAGAACGAACCGATTTACGCCCGGCACTCGAATCGTCGCCAATCAGTATGCGCTCGGGCCACCCCACGGAGCAGGCTGTCGGTATGGAGTACTACGTCAGCGACGCCGACGGCGTCGGCGGCCGCCTTCGCGAGGACGACGCGGACTTTCGGGTGCGCGAACTCGAGCGCTTCGACACCGAGCCGGTCGACGCGCCGACGGACGCCTACCCGCACCTCGTCTTCCGAGCCACGCTGCAGGGGTGGGACACCAACGACTTCGCCTCGCGGCTGTCGGACGCGCTCGGGACCTCCCGCGAGCAGGTCAACTGGGCGGGGACGAAGGACAAGTACGCGATAACGACGCAGCTGTTCTCGGTCTACGGGGCCGATCCCGTGGATCTCCCCGAGATCGACGGGGTCGAGATCGAGGTCCTGGGGCGAGCCGGCCGAAACCTCGAGTTCGGCGATCTCGCGGGCAACGAGTTCGAACTCGTGGTCACCGATCCCGAGCGCCCGGACAACGCCGCTGCGATCACCGAGGAGTTGAGCGAGTTCGGCGGCCTCGAGGCCGACGACGGCGACGTCGATTCGGACGCCGAAACCGACGCGTCGATCGGCGTCCCCAACTTCTTCGGCCAGCAGCGCTTCGGGAGCCGCCGGCCGGTTACCCACAAAGTGGGCCTCGCGATCGCTCGCGACGACTGGGAGGGGGCAGTGATGGCCTATCTCGGCAACCCGACCGAGGCCGAACCGGAGGGGACGCAGGAAGCCAGAGCGTTCGTCGAAGAGAGTCGCAACTGGCAGGAGGCGCTCGAGCGGGTGCCACACCGCCTCCGCTACGAGCGCTCGATGATCCACGCGCTGGCCGAGTACGACGGCGAGCCCGGTCCCGAACAGTTCCGGGAGGCCCTCGAGCGGGTCCCCTCGAACCTCCAGCGGCTGTTCGTCCACGCGGCACAGTCATACGCGTTCAACCTGATGCTGAGCGAGCGCCTCGAGCGCGGTCTGCCCTTCGATCGCCCGGTCGCGGGCGACGTCGTCTGCTTCGCCGATACCGACGCACCGGACGGACTCGAACTCCCCGACACGGACCGGCTCCAGCGCGTCGACGAGCGCCGCGTCGACTCGGTGACCCGCCACTGCGAGCGCGGCCGGGCGTTCGTCACCGCGCCGCTGGTCGGCACCGAGACGGAACTGGCCGACGGCGAGCAGGGCGAGATCGAACGCGCCGTGCTCGACGAACTGGGCCTCGAGCCGGCGGATTTCGACTTGCCCGGGGAGTTCGACTCGAGCGGAACGCGCCGCGCGATGCTCCTCCGGACGGACCTGCGCCTCGAGACCGAGCCGCTGACCCTCGAGTTCGCGCTCCCGAAGGGATCGTACGCGACGGTCGTCTCGCGGGAGTACCTGAAGGTCGATCCGGTCGATCTCGGGTGACGGGTTCGGCTCGGTACCGTCGCTCCCGACGCGACAGCCGGCGGGTTTTAGGGAGGTATAGCGAGTACCCAACGAGCGTGATTGTCACCGCGACTCAGTGTCCGACGACGAGGGTCGCTCGAGCATGATCGGGACGAGCGAGACCCGCGAAATCGTCGACTGGCGGAAGACGACCGAGGACGGGGAGACGGTGTACGAAATCGAGTACAGCGAACCCGTACCGGAACCGACGGGCAGATCGAAGACGCTGTTCGGCGCGAGCAGCGGCGGGACGGTTCCGGCCGGCGAGCAGTACTTCGAGCTGCCGGACGGCGAGCGGATCCCCGCGTCGGAAGCGGTGTTCGACGCCGAGGGAACGACGCTGCGAGTGCGCCGCCGGTCGTCGCTGGCGGCTCGGCTCCGGCGATACCTGCCGTGGTGACGTGGCTACTGTTCACCCACTCACTCGAGAACGTCCCGGAGAACTGCGCCGAAGCCAGCCGCGCCGATACAGATCGCGAGGATGCCGCCGACGCCGGTCAGTGCGAGCGCGCCGCTCAAGGCGGCGGCGACCAGCAGACGTTTGAACCACTCGTCGTCGTTGCGCCCGACGAGTCGGTCGGCGATCGCGAGGTACGCGATCGCAGCACCGACCGCCCAGATCAGATACGCGGCCAGGGCGAGCGGAATTGCGACGATGGCCCCGATGATGGTGACGAACAGGAGCACGGTCACCAGCACGATCGCTATCAGCGAGACGATCCCGTAGGCGAAGGTCCCCACGGGATCCTCGAGCACGTTCCCCATCATCCGGTCGGTGTACTCGGGACGGATCGCGATCAGGATCGCGCCGACGACCAGCGTGGTCAGAAAAGCACTGATCGCGCCGCCGAGGAGCCCGCCGGTCGCTCCGATATCGACCTCGACGCCGGGATCCGCCTGAGCGATTACCGCGACTGCGAGACTCGCGTCCGTGAACCCGATCATATTCCCTGTATTTCAGTCGCAGATATAAACTGCAGTGGTGGCGATTCCCCGCCTTCGCTGGTAGCCTTTTGTCGGCTCGAGCCCTACCATCCCCATGCGCAGCAAACGCGTACAGCGGGAGGTGGACGAACTCGTCGCGCAGGGGTGGACGATCGAGGAGGAGACGCCGGATCGGGTCGTGATGGTCGATCGGGAGTTCGGCTCGATCCTCTCTCACGTCCTGGTCGCGCTCCTCACGTTCTGGTTCACGATGGGAGTCGGGAACCTCGTCTGGGGCGCGTACAATTACGTCAGCAAGTCCCGACGCCGGGTTCTCTGGGACGACGGTACCAGCTGTCCGTCCTGTGGTGTGGACGTTCCGCCCTCGGCAGACTACTGCCCGGCCTGCGGCGACGACCTCGAGTCGGTCACCGACCCGAACGGCGGGATCGCCTGTCCGGAGTGTGACGCGGTCGCCGCCGAGGGATCGCGGTTCTGCCCGGCCTGCGGGACGAAACTCGCCGCCACGTTCGGTGGATCCGCCGGGAACCGAACTGATACGTAGCTCGCTCGCTACGCAACGACCAGGCAATGGTACTGGACTCGGACCCCCACATTCTGCTGACGAACGACGACGGGATCGACGCGCCCGGCATCCGCGGACTGTACGACGCGCTGTCGACGGTCGGCACGGTCACCGTCGTCGCGCCCGACCGAAATCGGAGCGCGGTCGGCCGATCGCTCTCCTACGGGCGGACGAAATCCTCGGACGACGACGACCTCTCCGTGGATCTGGCCGACAGCGCCTTCACCGTCCCGGTCCCCCACACCGACCACGAACTTGGCTACGCCGTCGACGGCACCCCCTGCGACTGCGCCATCGTCGGCACGAAGGGCCTCGAGCCGTCGCCCGACATCGTGGTCTCGGGCTGTAACTCCGGGGCGAACCTCGGCGCGTACGTCTTCTCCCGGTCCGGGACCGTCAGCGCCGCGATGGAGGCGGCGTTCCTCGGGACGCCGTCGATCGCCGTCTCGCTGGACACGCTGGGCTACGACGAGGAGCTCGAGCCGGCGGACTTCGAGCGAGCGGGCGAGATCACGGCAGCCCTCGTCGACGGGGTCCCCGGAACCGGGCTGTTCGATCGCGTCGATTATCTGAACGTCAACGTCCCCCGTCCCGATCGCGAACCCAACGGCGTCGCACTGACGCGACCGACCGAAATCTACGAGATGGACGCGACGTTCGAGGACGGCGCGTTTCAGCTGACCAACCGACTCTGGCAGCAGATGGCCAACCGAGACATTCCCGACGGGGAGGACACCGACCGTCACGCCGTCCTCGAGGAAGAAGTGTCGATCTCTCCGCTCCGGGTGCCCTACGAGATCGTCGACACGGAACCGGTTCGGCACATCCTCGACGATATCGTGTAACACAACCTATTAATTTCCCGTCACCTCAGAAGCCAGTAACATTTAGACGGTCGGCTCACAACGAGTATCCGACCTATCGATGTCGGACGGCAACCTTCCGGGCGAGAACGACGACAATCGGGGCGAAGTTCCCTCGAGTCCACCGAACGGAGTCGGTCCGGGGGTGGACTCCGAGGGCGACGCCGATCAGGTCGTCGCTCGGACTGCCGACGGGACGACGGAGCCAACCGATACCGAACCGGAGCCGACGTCGGCCATCGCTCCGTCGGACTCGCAATCGACGGACGCGATCAGAAACGCCGTCCTCGCGGACGTGAAGGCCTCCTTCGACGACCAGTCGGACGACGCGTTTCCCGGGCGTCCGTCCGACGCGTTCATCGAGGAGGAGTTCTTCGATTTCGGCTATCTCGACGAGTACGAGGAGGTCGAGCGGTACTGGGTGAATCGGCCGTACGCGTACGTGACGGTGCTGTACGACGAGGCGACCAACACCAACCGGTATCACGTCGTCGAGCCCGACCTCGACGAGTTCGAGGAGTACGTCCGCGAGGACCTGATCCGGTCGCTCCGGAGCGATCTGATGTACAAGGAGTTCGACGGCGAGATCGACAGGGGGGCCGCCTTCGACGAGGAAGTCCCGCGCGTCATGCGCGAGCACGCCGCGACCGTCGGTGACGGCTCCCTGCAGCAGCTCCTCTACTATCTCCGGCGGGACTTCGTGAGCTACGGGAAGATCGACCCCATCATGCGCGACCGCGCCGTCGAGGACATCTCGTGCGACGGCGCCGCCAGACCCGTCTTCGTCTACCACCACGGCTACCGCGACCTCCGGACGAACCTCTCCTTCAGCGACGAGCGACTGAGCGCGTACGTCGTCCGACTCGCCCAGCGAGCCGGCAAACACCTCTCCGTCGCCGATCCGCTGGTGGACGCCTCGTTGCCCGACGGCTCCCGGGTCCAGCTCACTCTCGGCGGCGAGGTGACGACCGGCGGCGCGAACTTCACCGTCCGGAAGTTCGCCGAGGTGCCGTTCACCCCGGTCGACCTCATCAACTGGGGCACGTTCTCGCTCGAGCAGATGGCCTATCTCTGGCTGGCCGTCGAGAACAACGCCTCGCTCATGTTCGCCGGCGGCACCGGCTCGGGGAAGACGACCAGTCTCAACGCGGTATCGATGTTCGTCCCGCCGGAGAGCAAGGTGGTGTCGATCGAGGACACGCCCGAGCTCACGCTCCCCCACGACAACTGGATCCAGAGCGTCACTCGGCGGGGCGTCACCGCCGGCGGGCGCGGCTCGGTCGGGATGTTCGATCTGCTCCAGGCCGCCCTTCGCCAGCGCCCGGAGTACCTCGTCATCGGGGAGATCCGCACCGAAAGCGACGTCGCGCTCACGTTCTTCCAGTCGATCGCGACCGGCCATACGGCGTACACGACGTTCCACGCCGACTCCGTTCGCGGGCTGTTGAGCCGGCTGCAAAACGAGCCGCTGAACGTTCCGGCGGGAATGATCGGCAACCTCGACATCGTCTCGATCCAGCAACAGACCACCCAGAACGGCAAGCGCGTCCGGCGGAACAAACGGCTGGTGGAGTTCGGTCACGACGACGGCAACGGCGACGAGATCGACCCCCACGAGGTGTTCCGGTACGAACCCACCGCCGATCGGTTCGAACAGACGACGGGGTCGCGAGTCCTCGGGAACATCGCCGACGAACGGGGCTGGACGCCCGGCCGCATCGAGCGCGAACTCGAGGACCGCGAAGCCGTCCTCGAGTACCTGCTCGAGGAGGGAATCACCGAATACGAGCGGGTCGCACGCGTCGTCCAGGGGTTCATCCGCGATCCGGACTACGTCCTCGAGGAGGTCCGCGCGGGGGAACTCGATCCCGATCAGATCGCAGTGACGGAGGCTGACGACTGAGCCGTGCCCGACCGCGACCAGTCCAGTACCGACGGTGAATCCGATTCTGTCAGCGGCGATGTCGACCGTCGCCCCCGCGCTGACGCCGATTCGTCGCCGCCCGACGATGCCACACAGCGGTCGGGGGGGATCCCCAACTCTCGAACGACCTCACTCGACGCGGAGACCGCCGCGGCCGTCCTCGAGGACGCGTTCGAGAGCGATCCGGCGGACTCGCTCGAGCGGTCCGACGCGCCGGTCGACGGGAAACGGACTGAGCGACGAGACGTCGACCCGGAGCCGGAGCCCGAGGAGGCGTTGAGCCAGCCGCTCGTCGACGAACGGGAGCTCGACGCGGCGGAACAACGCGAGCTGCGCGAGGCGTACGGTCGGACGCGCACGTTCTTCAAGAGCCGCCCCGAGCGGTACCGCGGGCTCCAGCGGCGGCTCAAGCAGGCGCGGATCCGAGACACGTACGACACCTACCTGACGGACAGCGCCAAAATCGCCGGGGTCGCTGCCGTCGTCGCGGGGATCGTCGGCAACCTCGTCCTCCTCGCGCTGGCGCTCACCGGGACCGTCGGAGCGCTGGAACCGATGTTCGGCCTCTCCGGGCGAGTGCGGGAGGCGTTTCTGACGAGTCCCGTCGTCGTGGCAGCGCTGCTGGTTCCACTGGGGTGTTCGCTCGCCGCGGGCGGCGGCGTCTGGATCGGGCGGAACTACTACTATCCCCGGAGTCTCGTGGCGGCCCGGCGGCGGAGCATCGCGCTCAACTTGCCGTACGCGATCACGTTCATGTACGCGCTGTCGAGCGGCGGGATGAACTTCGTGGAGGTGTGTCGCCGCCTCGGGGACAGCGAGGACGTCTACGGCGAGGTCGCGAACGAGTTCGATCTCATCGTCCGCGAGATCGACCTGTTCGGAAACGACCTGCTGCAGGCGATCGACAACGTCCGACTTCTCACCCCGAGCGACGATCTCCGGCGATTCCTCGACGACCTGCTCGGCGTCCTCGACTCCGGCGGCGACCTCGAGACGTTCTTCGAGGAGGAGTCCGAGGAGGCCCTCGACGACGCGCTCGAGGAGCAGTCGTCGTTCCTCGAGACGCTCGGGATCCTCAGTGAGGTATTCGTCGTCGCGTTCGTCGCGGCACCGCTCTTTCTGATCGTCGTGTTGATGGTGGTGAGTTTCCTCGGGTCGGAGACGGTCGGGCTGATCGCCGTCCTCGTTTACGTCGTGTTTCCCCTGTCGATGGTCGGATTCTTGCTCGCCATCGATCTGCTCTCCCGGCCGTTCGAGGAACCGACGGCCAGCCTCGCCGTCGAAGACGGACGCGAGATCGAGACCGAACGGGTCGCCGACGACCCGCGGTTTCCGGCATATCAGCAATCCAGACGCGAGACCGGCCTCGCGGCGTTTCTCTCCGATCCGTTTCGTGCGATCCGACGCCGCCCCGTCCTCTCGCTGGGAGTGACGGTGCCGGCCGGTATCGTCGTCGTCGGCGTCGGAATCTGGAGCGGAGTCGTCGAGCCGTCCGTTTCGGCGTTTCTCGCGACCCCGCTCCGGACGACCGTCGGGCTCGTCGTCGCCCCGCTCGTGACGGCGAGCGCGCCGCTGATGGTCCTCCACGAGCGCGAACGTCGCCGGACGCAACTCATCACCGAGCGGTTCCCGGACGTGTTGAGCATCCTCGCCAGCGCGAACCAGATGGGCGTCGACATCGTGGACGCCTTCGATCTGGTCACCCGATGGGCGAGCGGAACGCTCGCTGAGGAGCTCTCCCGCGTCCGAAACGACGTCGCCTGGAACCACGACCTGACCGGCGCACTGCTCGGCTTCGCCGATCGGCTGAACGTCCCCCAGTTGACCCGGACGATGACGCTGGTCGCGGAGGGCAGTCGCTCGAGCGGCGATCTCCACGGCCTGCTCGAGATCGCGGCGCAGAACACGCGCGCACAGGCGAAACTCGCCCGTCAGCGCCGACGCGAAATCGGCTCCTACGTCGCCATCGTCGTCGTCGGCTTCCTCGTCTATCTGCTGGTCATCGTCATGGTCAGCGCGAGCTACCTCGCGCCGATCGCCGACCTGGCGGCCGAAACCGAGGCCACGGCGGTCGACGGGCCGGTCTCGCTGGGGTCGATCCCCGTCGAGACCTACGAGCTCCTCTTCCTCCACTCGGCGCTCGTCCAGGGGTTCGGTAGCGGACTGATCGCCGGCAAACTCGCCGAGAACGACGCCCTCAGCGGTCTCAAATACGGACTGGGGCTCGTCGTCCTCACCGTCGTCGCGTTCTACTTCCTGGTGTAATCATGTCCGGACAGACACCCGACGATCCGCGCGAGACCGACGCACGATCGACGACCCGCTCCGACGGCGACGCGACACACTCCGACCGTTTCGGACGGCTCGCGGCGCTCGAGGACAGCGACCGAGCCGTGTCACCGGTCATCGGCGCGATCCTCATGTTCGCGCTGGCGCTCGCACTCCTCGCGATCCTCCAGACGGCGGCGATTCCGGCGCTGAACGAGGGACTCGAGTTCCAGCACAGCGAGCGGGTGCAGACGGACGTGCGCGACGTCGGCGGGGCCGTCGACCGGGTCGCGACGACCGGAGCGACGGAGTCGGTCTCGATCGAAGGCGGACTACGCTACCCGCCCCGGATGTTCTTCATCAATCCGCCACCGGTCGCCGGGACGGTTCGGACGACGGATCCCGCGACGGTCGAAATCGGCAACGCGACCGCGACCGGCGAGACCGGCGACTACTGGACCGGTGGGCCGCGGACCTTCGAGACGCGCTCGCTCGAGTACGTCCCGAGGTACAACGAGTACGGGGGCGCGCCGGTGACGGTGGCCGAGCCGTGGGTCGTCTACGACCGCTTCGACGAGACGGACGTGACGAGGTCCGACCAGGACCTCGTCGACGATCGCCGGATCGACCTGATCGCGCTCGAGGGCGACCGATCGGTCTCACGGGCCGGGGACGTGACGATCGGCGTCGAACCGACCAGCGCGCCGGCCCGGACGGTAACGGTCCGGGACGACGGCGAGCCGGTCACGCTGACGATCCCGACGCGACTCTCCGAGGACACCTGGCGGGAGCTCCTCGCGGACGAACTCGACCCGACGGGCGATACGGAGGACGACCGGTACGTGCAGGAAATCGACTGTGAGGGGGCGCCCCCCGACCCCTGCGGGCAGCTAACGCTGACGCTCGAGCAGGGGGCCACCTACGAACTGCGACTCGGTGCCGTCGGTCTCGGCAGCGGGGTCGAGGAGGAGAACGCGACGTACCTCACCGATATCGAGGGCGACGCGACGGCGATCCCCGAGAGCGGCCGGCAGCGACTCGTGGTCGAGGCTCGCGACCGGTTCGACAACCCCGTCAGCGGCGTTTCCGTGACCGGGATCGTCACCGGCGACGGTACCGTTCGGGCCGTCGATCCCGTCACCGACGCCGAGGGCCGGGCGACGTTCGTCTACGACGCCCCCGACGACGTCGACGGGACGCGAGACGTCGCGGTGACGCTGCGCTTCGGCGAGACGCCGGCCGAACAGGCCACGTTCGATATCCGCGTGATGGACCGCGACGGCGGGGGCTCGAGTCCGACCTCGGAAACCGATCCGAGCGCGACGATCACCGGCGTTGACGCCAACACCGCCGGCAGCCAGGATCGCTACGACGTGACCCTCGAGGCGACCGACCCCGACGGGAACCTCGACCGGGCGGAGTTCGAACTCCGAAACCCCGAGACGGGCGCCGTGATCGACACGGCGACGGCGACCCTGACCGGTGGCAGCGACACCGCGACCGGAAACCTGCGTGCGCAAAGCGGTGACCGGCTCGCGGAGTATCGGATCGTCGCCACCGCTATCGACGCCGACGGAAACGCCGGGAGCGACGAGACGATCGCGAGCGGCGGTGCCTGATTCCGACTGCCGCCGATGCCGCCGTCCGGGGAACGGGCGCGTCTCGAAACGGTCGAGCCTCGAGCCACCGCCGAACGACCGAATCGGGGCGAAAACAGGCCTGTTTTACATCCGCCTCCCCATCCACCGATATGGAGTGTCGTCACTGTGCATCGCCGCTCGAGAAACCCGGCGACTTCTGTCTGGTCTGTCGGGAGGAAAACACCGAGGCGATCGTTCTCGAGGCGGCGCGCGACAGGGCGACCATCACGATGCTGGCCGGCGAGCCGGACGAGTCGGACGCTCGAGGCAGCCATACCGATCCCGAGGAGCAGATACTCGGCGAGACGACGATCACGACGACGCCGGAGGACGGCGAGAACGAGCCCATCGAACTCCGGAACTTCGCGGGACTGATCGGCGACGAGATCCGCCGGAAGCGTCCCGAAGAGGTCTACGCCGGCGGCGCGCGAACGGTGATCCGCGCCGTTCGCGAGGACGTTCACCACCCCTTCTACCGCGTCGACGACGACGATCCCGTCGTTTCGGTGCTCGAGCGACGCGGAAACCGCGCGCTCGACGTGGTCGAGACCCCGCCGTCCGAGAAGATCGGCGGCAGCCACTCGACGCTCATCGGGGGTCGAACCGGGATGCAGGCCATCCAGGCCGTCGCGGGCCATCCCCACGTCAAGAAGGTGATTCCGGGGCCCATCGACGCCGGCGGGAAGGGGTCACAGTCCGGCATGCGCGCGAAAGTGACCCGGGCCGACGACGGCGGCAACGTTCGCATGCTCCTCCGGAACGGCTCGAGCGTGCAGGAAAACCGCGTCGTGACGACCGCCCGCGACCGGGAGATGGGCGAGCGGATCCGCGAGGACCTCAACGACGTGCTCACGGACGCGGAATTCCAGTAGCCGACTCCACACTGGTCGCCTCCACGGACTGCCAGCCGTTGATGTCGGTTTCGGCGGCGAGAGCGTCTCGCGGCAATTATTGTGTCGGCCCGATGGAAGTGTCAGTTCCTGCTGGTTGTCCGACGCTTAATCCGCGGGCTGTAATTAGATATAATTAGCCATGCTCGAGCGACCGGACGCCGTCCTCACCCTGATCCCGCTGTTGGCCGTCAGCGGCCTCCTGATCCGTACGGTGATCGCGACGACGGGTGTCGGGACCGGGTTACTCGCCGCACCGCTCGCGGTAGTCGGATACCTCGCAGCGCTCGCAGTCGTCGTCCTGGAACTGCTCGCGTGGCCGGTCGCCGAGCGGATCGGTGGCCGGTGAACGGGGTCGTCCCGCGGAACGCCGTCTCCGCAGAACCCGTCCGGACTCAACAGGTTTAAGAATCCGCTGGCGATAGAGATGACCACTATGGCCAAGAAAGGACAGGTCGGTAGCGCTGGCCGCTTCGGTGCCCGCTACGGCCGCGTCGCACGACGTCGCGTCAGCGAGATCGAAGACGACATGGAAAACGCCGAAGTCGACGGCGACGACGTCACTCGCGTCGGCACCGGCATCTGGAAGAACGAGGAGACCGGCGAGGTCTTCACCGGCGGCGCGTACCGCCCGGAGACCCCCGCCGGCCGCACCGTCACGCGCTCCATCCGCGCGGCTCTCGCGGAAGACGACGACGAATAACGCTCTCTACCCAGTATGAGTTACAAATGCTCCCGCTGTAAACGCGACGTCCAGCTCGACGAGTACGGCGGCGTCCGCTGTCCCTACTGCGGCCACCGCGTGCTCCTGAAGGAACGCAGCCGCGACGTCAAGGAAGTCGACGTCCAGTAACCGCCGTGTCTTCTCACGACGCGACTCTCGAGTTCGACTACGAGACGCGCTCGCGTGCCGAACTCGTCGCCGAAGCCGTCGCTCGCGAAATCGGCGAGATCGACGACGAACGCTCGCGCACGACTATCGAACGAGAGGAATCGCGTGTGCTCATCGAGATCGACGCCGACGACGTCGTCGCCCTGCGAGCGGCGCTGAACACCTGGTTCTCCCTGATCGACGTCGCGGAGCGAACCGCCGACATCGGTGTCGACGTTCTCGAAGCCCGATAGAGCGCGGGCCACATAGCTAAGCGGCCCTGTACCGGCAGGTACCGCTAACTTCGTCGTCCTCGAGCAATTCCGTCAATGGCCGATCGGACCGAAACGTGGCTCGGACTGCGACGGGACGCGAAGCCGCTGGTGATCGCCGGCCTCGGGCTCGGGCTGGGCGGCTTCTTCGACGGCATCGTCTTCCATCAGACCCGCCAGATTCACCACATGCTGTCGTCCTATCCGGACTCGAGTATCGCCACCCATCTCGAGCTCAACGTGATGGTCGACGGTATCTTTCACCTCGCGACGTACGTGTTCACCATCATCGGCGTCGTGGTTGCTCTCGCGCGCGTGGCGATTCCACTCGGTCCCCGACTCCGGACGGACGCTGCTGGGGGCGGTGATCATGGACTGGGGCGCGTTCAACCTCGTCGGGGGACTCGTCGATCACCGGCTGCTCGGGATTCACCACGTCTGGCCCGCCGGGCCTGATCCGCTCCTCCTCTGGGACGCGCTCATCCCGCTCTGGGGGCGCTCTTCCTCGGTGGGGGTTACCTCGTGATTCGGACCGACAGCGCCGCGACGCCGGAAACCAGCGACGACACGGTCGCGGCGGACGGACGCGGCCGGGACTGAGCCCGGCGGTCGATTCGCCGTCTCCGCTCGAGCGCCCGGCGTGGAAGACAAAGCTGGTCTTTATCAGTGCGGAGGGCGACGGTCGAGACATGCAAGGAAACCTGCCGCCCGAGGCACAGGAGAAAATCGAGCAGCTACAGGACCTTCAGGAGACGGCACAGGAAGTCGCCGTCCAGAAGCAGGAAGCCGAATCGAGCCTCACCGAGGCCCAGAACGCCCTCGAGGAACTCGACAACATCGACGAGGGAACGACGATGTACCGGAACGTCGGCGAACTCCTCGTCGAGACCGACTACGACCAGGCCGAGGAGGACCTCGAGGACAAAGTCGACTCGCTCGAGATCCGCCTCGAGACCCTCGAGAAGCAGGAAGAGCGCGTTCAGGACCAGTTCGAGAGCCTTCAGGAGGAGCTCGAGGACATGCTCGGCGGTGGCGGCATGGGCGGCGGCCCGGCCGGCCCCGGCGGCCCGGGCGCTGGCGGCGCGTAAATGCCGACTGAGGAACCGTCGGACGAGACCGTCGTCCAGACGGCTTCCGACGCCGCGGAAGGCGTCATCTTCTCACACTACAAACAGTCCGACGTGCGCGATTACGACGTGACCGCGATCTTCGAGGACGGCGTCCTCGAGGTCGACGTCTACCTCAACGCGCCGGAAGACGAGGACGAGGCCGACCCCGAACGGGTCGCCGACGACGCCGCGCTCGCCGCGCGACAGGCCGTCGACGAACTGTTCGGCGAATAGCGGACTGAGTGCGTCTCGACCCCTTGTTCCGCTTTCGACACCGAACCGGTCAGCCGCCGGCTCGGGTCCCGACCGCCGTCGCTGGTCGAGAGCGACGCGGCCGTAACGAACTCGCACGTCACCGAACGGAGACTCTCTCACAGGCGACCGCTCCCGACGAGCGCGAGTCCGACACCTCCGGTGACGAGCGACAGGGTCAGCGCGACCTCCGGAAGCGGGACGACGCCCTCGCCGGCGAACCCGATTAGGAGGAGCGCTCCCGCGACAGCAGCCGGGAGCGGCCGTGCGGCCAGTTGCTGTCCGAAGGCTCTGAGCTGCCAGTATAGCATCTCGAGGCTCGCGGTCAGCGTCGCCCCGAGCGGCCGGTTCCCGTCGGGGTTTTCCGCTGGTTCAAAGGCCTCGAATTCTCGGTCGCGGACCGTGACGATCTCGCCGGTGTTGACTCGCCGGCCGTCGGCGTCGCCGACCCGAAGCAGGGTCACGGTGTCGTCGCCCGTGCCGACGACGCGGTAGATTCCGTCGGGATAGTCGCCGGCGATCGGTCGGCAGTGGTCGCGCATGGCGAGCGAATCCATGTGCCGATGTGGAGTCACCGGTCCGACATAAGCGTAGAGGCTCGCGGTCGTCGATCGGTGCTACTTCGCGGTTCCGCACCAGTCGACCGCCGTCAGCGCGAGCGTCTGTGCCGTCTCGACCAGCGACGCCATCTCCACGTACTCGTCGGCACCGTGGATGTTGTCGCCGCGCGGGCCGACCGACGGACAGGGGATGTCGTAGTAGCGGTTGTAAAACCGCTCGTCGTTGCCGGCGCTTCCCCCGCCGAAGGTCGTTTCCCTCCCGGTGACCGTCTCCGCGTTCTCCCGCGCGAGCTGGACGATTTCCGCGTCGGTGTCGAGTTCGTGCGGCGCGGCGTTCCAGCCGAACCACTCGACCTCGGGCGCGTGTTCGGACAGCCACTCGTCGTCCTCGGCGACGTCCCGCACGGCGGCTTCGACCTCGGAACGGACCTCCTCGCGCGTCTCGCCGGGGGGCCAGCCGATCCGCCCCTCCAGTACCGCCGCTGACGGCACCGTCGAGGGCCAGTCGCCGCCGTCGATCGTGCCCACGTTCAGATTGGTCTCGTGCCCGTCGAGTTTCGGGTTCTGCCGAACGGCCGGTTCGTAGGAGATGCGCGCCTTCCGTTCCCGGTCCAGTTCGTCGAGCGCCCGATAAAGTTTCGTCGCCTTTCCGATGGCGTTCACGCCGGCGTAGCCCTGTGCGGCGTGCGCCGACTTCCCCGGCACGCGAACGCGGAAGTACATCACCCCGGCGCTCGCCATCCCGATGTTCGGCAGGCCGGAGGGTTCGGTGATGATCGCCGCGTCCGGCCGATAGCCGCGCTCGAGCGCCGAGAGAACGCCGCCGGGACCGCCGTCTTCCTCTTCGATGGTCGTCTGCAGCGTGAGGTCGCCGGCCAGTTCGACGCCGAGGTCGTCGAGCGCCTCGACCGCGACGAGCATGGACGCGACGCCGCCGAGCATGTCGTTGCTGCCGCGTCCGTAGAGGCGGCCGTCGTCGATAGTGGCGTCCCAGGGATCGTACCGCCACTCGCCTTCGTCGACCGGAACGACGTCGACGTGCCCGCTCAGGGTCAGCGACCGCCCGTCGCCGTCGCCGGTCCGCGTCGCTGCGACGTTCGGGCGGTCCTCGTATCCGTGTGCCGCGTAGGACGACGTCTCGAAGAACCCGGGGTGGTCCCGCAGTTCGTCGGCGTCGGGCTCCCACGAGTCGACCTCGAGCCCGCGGGATTCCAATCGCGACGCGACGACCTCCTGTGCGGGTTTCTCGTTGCCGGTCACGGACTGCTGGGCGATGAGTTCCGCGAGGAGATCGACGATGTCCTCGCGCCGGTCCTCGATCCGGTCACGGAGAGCGGCTCTGTCTATGGAAGCCATGGCTATGGCATGCCACGGCATGACATATACGTTCTCCGGCCGGTCGCCGCTCGCGGCTACCGACGATCGCTGGGACCGGAGCCGCGGCCGGTCATCGGGCCCGAGCGACCGCTACGTTCGATACCCACCGGGTGCGAGCAGCTCGATCGGGTGGGGAACGTCCCGCTCGAGCAGCGTCTCGAGCTGATCGCCACAGGAGGTCCCGGAGGCGACGACGGTCTCCGCGTCCTCGACCTGTCCGGCCAGCCGCTCGCCGACGTCGATACTGAGTTCGTAGTACTCCTGCTTGTAGCCGAACGAGCCCGCCATGCCACAACACTCCGCGTTCGAGGTCTCGGGCGCGTAGCCACAGGACTCGAGGACGGCCACGGTCGGCGCTTCGAGATCGAGCGTCCGCTGCTGACAGTGAGAGTGGTAGGCGACCGGTTGACTCCCGTCACCGGTCGACAGGGCGTCGGGGTCGGCTCCGTTCTCGAGGAGCCCGTAGACGTACTCGCAGATCTCGTAGCTGCCGTCCCGGAGCCGCTCGTAGGACCCCTCGGGCAGCAGGCGCTCGTACTCGCGGTGCATGGCCGCCAGATCGGAGGGTTCGATGACGACCACGTCCCGGCCGGCGTCGAGGTCCTCGGCCAGCGCGGCGTAGAGTCGGCTCGCCTGTCGGTCCGCCGTGGCGATCATTCCCTGGGAGAGCGCCGCGCGCCCGCTCTCGGGCAGGTCGGGGACTCGCACCGGAACGCCGAGCGCCTCGAGCGTGCGGACGGCGGCCTTCCCGCGGTCGACGTCGACGTAGTTCGTGTAGACGTCGGGGTAGAGGACGGCCTCGCGGTCGACGTCGGCCCCGTCATCTCGGGCATCGGCTTGCGCTGCCCGCTCGCTCGAGGCCGCCGCTCGCTTTCTCGAGGCGGCTTCGCCGCCTCGCGTCTCGAACCAGTCGACCAGCGATTCCCGCTGGAACGACGGCAGATCGCGCCGCCGATCGATCCCGAGGGTTCGCTCGAGGACCGCGCGGACGGGGCCGGCGTCGGCCAGCCAGTTCGAAACGGGGGCGGTCGCGCTGGCGGCCTGCGCAACGGTTCCGATGTTGCCGAAGAAGCGCTTTCCGAGGTCCATACCGCCCTCCTCGACGTCCGGGGTCAGCCCGTCGACGAGGAAGTCGTGGGGTTCGGACTCGGCGCTGCGGTTCACTCGATCCCTGACGACGGTGTTGATCCACGGGATGTCGATCTTCACCGGACAGGCGTCGACGCAGTTCGTACAGCCGGTACAGAGGTCGTTGAACTCGGCCGCGGACTCCTGGCCGTGGACGCCGGCCTCCCAGCCGGTGGCGATACCTCCCGAATAGGTCTCGCCGCCGAAGCCGTGGCCGCCGACCGACTGGAAGTTCGCACAGGAGTTCGAACACGCGCCACAGCGGATGCAGTACAGGGTCTCCCGGAGCTGGTCGTCCTCGCGCATGTCCGTTCGGCCGTTGTCCAGCAGGACGAGGTGGAAGTCGCGATCCGGGTCCCCGGTTCCGCTGGCTCCCGTCTCGTCGGCCGCCCCTCCCTCGCCGGCCGTGATCGGCTCGTCCGGCGCGTCGAAGTCCAGCGTCGGCGAGTCGGTCGGCGGGGACAGCATCGTCACGTACTGAGAGATCGGCTGGCCCGTCGCGCTCTTGGCGATGATATCGACGAACGGCTCGAGGTCCGACAGCGTCGGGATCAGCTTCTCTATGCCCGCGACCGCGACGTGGGTATCGGGCGTGACCGCGCACTTGCGGGCGTTGCCCTCGTTCGTGACGAGCGCGATCGTCCCGCTGTCTGCGACGACGAAGTTCGCTCCGGTGATCCCGACGTCGGCACCCGTGATGATTTCGCCGAGGTGATCCCGGGCGAACCGCGTTAGTTCCTCCGCCGTTTCGAAGCGATCGTCGGGATCGAACCGCTCGTTGAACAGGTCGGCGATCTCCGGGCGGGAGATGTGCATCGCCGGCCCGACGATGTGCGAGGGCGTGTCATCTGCAACTTGCAGGACCCACTCGCCGAGATCGGTTTCGGTGACGTCGATTCCCTCGCCCTCGAGCGCGTCGTTCAGATCGATCTCCTCGGTCGTCATCGACTTGGATTTGACGACCGAGGGCTCGGCCGTCTCGTCCGCCGGCCCGTTTTGCTCGACCACGTCGGCCACGTACGCGTTCGCGTCCGCGGCGTCGTCGGCGACGTAGACGGTGCCGCCGTTGGCTTCGACTGCCTCGCGGACCGTCTCGATCAGCTCGGGGAGCCGATCGATGGCGTCCTCCTTGATCGCTCGCGCGTCGGTCCGGAGAGACTCGAGGTCGTCGGTCCCGCCGTAGGTCTCCTTTCGACGGGCGTTCGAGGCGCTCGCGTGGGCATGGATCGCCGGTCCTTCGGTCTCGAGCAAGTGTCGAATTCGGTCGGCCTGCTCGGATCGGGTGCGTTGAGCCATTCTACCTGTCCTCCAGAACGATCACGTCGACGTCGCCGGGGCCGTGCACGCCGTGGACGAGGTCGCCCATGTCCGCCGTCGCGCTCCGGCCCGTTGCGAAGACGACGCTGTCTCGGCCCGCGTCGAAGCCCTCGGCGAGACGGGTGAATCCGGCACTGAGGTCCGGAACGACGTCGCTCTCGGCGACGACCGCGACGTGTCGGTCCGGGTAGAGGCTGATCGGTTCCGCGCCGTCGGCGGTCGACTCGACGGCGACCGTTCCGTACTCCGCGATCGCGAAGGACACCGGCGTGACGCCCGTCCGAGCCGCCTCGAGCTCGGCCGTCGTCGGCTCGGTCGTCACGTCGTCGGGAAGCGACACTCCCTCGAAGGGAAGCGACGCGCCGACGGTTGGTTCCTCGACGATCGTTTCGATCCGCTCGCTCGCCTCGGCGGCCGCGACGCGCTCGAACCCCACCTCGAGTCCCTCGAGCGCGCGTTCGAACCGGCAGAGAGTGTCGACTGTCATCGTTTCTCACATCCGGGCGGACGGTCAAGACACTGATGGTCGGTTCGGTGTCACTTCGAGCGATTAAATCGACCCGGCGGATCGCCGTCGTTGTATTCGACCCGAAGCTATCGGATTCCATTGTGTGAGCTACTTCCAGTCGTTCGGAAAACGTGCGGTGTGGTTTCAATGCCCGAAACAGAACTCGGCACCCACGAGTGGTGGGAGTCGTACAAAGAAACGGTAAACGATGATCCGGAAATGGACGTCAGAGGTCACGACGAGTTCTCCGAGAACTTCTACGTCGAGATCGGAGACGAGCGCGTCCTCCTCGAGATGGACGGCGGCGAGATCGAGGCCCTCGTCCCGAACCCGACGATGAACCACCAGTGGTCGTTCGGCGTGGAGGGCGACCGCGAGACCTGGGAGGAGTTCGTTCGGGAGACGCCGCCCGCGTTCAACCACGAGATCATCGCGTCACATTATCGGAGCGCGGTCCGCAACGAGGACGGCCACCTGCAGTTGACCGGCGACAACAAGCGGATCTTCCAGCACCTGCGCGCGTTCCAGCGAACGCTCGATCTGATGCGGGTCGCCCACAACGACGGAGGGAGCTGAGATGGCCGAATCCTACCAGCCGGGCGACATCGAACCGATCAGCGGGTCGTACGTCCACGTCGAAGTAGAGGGGGTCGACCACCGAATCTATTTCGAGGAGAACGGCCCCGAAGACGGGATCCCCCTGCTCTGCCAGCACACCGCCGGCAACAACTGTCAGGAGTGGCGTCACCTCCTGACCGACGAGGAGATCACCGAGGAGTTCCGCGTCATCGCCCACGATCTGCCCTATCACGGGAAGTCGGTCCCCCCGACCACGCAGGAGTGGTGGACCGAGGATTACACGATGACGGCCGAGAAGTTCACCGAGACGCTCGTCAACCTCGCCGACGCCCTCGAGCTCGAGGACCCGATCTACATGGGCTCGAGCATGGGCGGGAACATCGCGCTCGAGCTGGCCGACTGGTATCCCGAGCGATTTCGGGCGCTGATCGGCCTCGAGTGCGGCGCGTACAGCCCCGGGTTCTACATCGACTGGCTCGACCACCCCGAAGTGAACACGACGGAGGTCAACGCGTACGCCTGTTGGGGGCTGATGGCACCGCAGAGTCCCGAACAGACGCGTCGCGAGACGATGTACCTCTACGAGCAGGGCGCGACGGGCGTCTTCAAGGGCGACCTCTACTACTACTCCGTCGACCACGACTACCGCGACAAACTGGATCAGGTCAACGCCGACGAGTGTCCCCTCTACATCGCTAACGGCGAGTACGACTACTTGACCACGCCCGAAGACGGCCGCCAAACCGCCGAGGGGATCGGCGAGGGTGCGACCGCGATCGAGTTCGCGGAGATCGGCCACTTCCCGATGAGCGAACACCCCGAGCTGTTCAACGCCTACATTCGGGAGGTCCTCGCGGCCGTGACCGGTGATCGGGAGGACGCGCTCCCGGACGTCCTCGAGCCCGACGACGTCGGTATCGAACTGCACCAGCGGGGGCCGGCGCGCGAGAAGACCGCCGAGTAACTGCCGCTCACGGGAATCCCCCGGTCCGATCGAATCGAGTCCCACGTCCGTTCCGTTCTGCCGCCGACTGCACCCCGGTGACCGCTGGGGACGACGTGTCGGTCGCACCGTCACCGTTGCACCAGACACAAAGCTTATATCATGTGTATCTAGTTCTCATCCAACACGCTCCATGTCAGAAACGACATCCGGACCCGACCGATACGTCGAGCAAGAGACGGACGACGGAACCGTTCGGATCTTCGATCCCGAGAACGACGCCGCCTGGATCGAATCCGATACGACGCTTTCGATCGTCTGGCAGACCTGACCGGAACGAGGCCGGATCCCGGCGATTCGTATTCGATCGTCGTCTCGGTCACTGACTCACCGCGAACGGAGTCTCGCGGGCGTCGAGGGTGGCCCTTTCCCGGACGTCGTCTCACCGCTACTCGCGAGCGGCGGCTACCGGTAACCGCGCACTCGGCGAGTCAGTTGCGCCACTGCGAAAAATAGGGTCGATTCGACCGGCAGTTCGACACCGATCGCGTCGGTGTGAACGATACGCGTTGTTCCGATGCGGTCCGCCGAAACGACCGTGACAGAGGGTGTGATCCCCCTCGAGCGTCAGCGTCGTTCGGTCCCGATCAGGACGAGGCGGGCACGGGCCCCTGATCGTCTATCGGAGTCGCGTCGGTCTCGAGTCCGGCCATGTCGCTGAAGCCGGTCAGCCCGTCCCAGACGATGGGGAACTCGTCGGAGTACTCGGGCGCGTCCGACGGCGGCTCCTCGACCTCGCCGTCTTCGGACGCCTCGATGCCGACGGTCGCGCCGTCGTATTCCGCGTCGAGCGGCTGGGTCTTCCACAGGAACACGCGTTCCTCGACGCCGGACGCTCTCGCATCGAACTCGAACGCTGCGTCCTCACCGGCACCGTCGACGGCCCGGAACTCGGCGCTGAAGGCGTCGACGGGCGTGTCGGTCTGTCCCGGCGGGACCCACGCTCGATCGACGACCAGAATGCCCGCGCTCTCGATGTCGACGACCTGCCAGCCGGGGCGGTCGATGCCCGTGAACTCGAGGGCGTCGGAATCGTAGCGCATGACGAGCGTGTACTGGCCGACCTCGATCTCCTCGTCCGTCGCGGACTCGATGTCCGTGTCGACGGTGACCGTCTCGCCGACTGCAACGTTCTCCTCGTCGACGTCCGCGTCGACGATGACGTCGGCGTCGGGTTCGGGTGCCGTTTCGGTGAGCGTCACGTCGACAGTCGTCGTCTCGTCGGCCTCGATCGCGACGTCCTCGCTGGCGTCCTCGTAGCCCTCGGCCGAGACGGTGAGCGTGTACTCGCCGGCCTCGAGCTCGAGGCTATAAGAGCCGTTCTCGTCGGTCGTCGTCTGCTGGTCACCGACGCTAACCGTCGCGTCGGCGATCGGCTCGCCGTCGGCGTCAGTGACGGTCCCGTCGAGCGTTCCGTCGGACGGCTCGGCGTCCAGCGTCACGTCGGCGGTCGTGGTTGCAGCGGCCTCGACCGTGACGGTCTCGCTGGCGTCCTCGTAGCCGTCAGCACTGACCGCGAGCGTGTACTCGCCGGGCTCGAGCTCGAGGCTGTAGGTGCCGTTCTCGTCGGTCGTCGTCTGCCGGTCACCGACGGTAACCGTCGCGTCAGCGATCGGTTCGCCGTCAGCGTCCGTAACGGTACCCTCGACCGTGCCTTGCGACACGTCGTCGAGCTGGTCGGCCGCGCCGTTCAGGTTCGGCTGGACGGTGAACTCGACGAGGTCGGCCGCGTTGTGCAGCGACTCGTTGGCGAGTGCGGCGTCGTCGGAGACGTCGCCGTACTCCTCTTCGATGCGTTCGCCCTCTTCCCGAGCCTCGTCGGGCGTGGTGACGTCGTCGGAGTCGACGATCGGGGAGACGATGTCCGGGGCTCGCGCGTTGATCACCGCGACGACCGTCTCGAAGACGGTCGTCTGCCGGTCGTCGGCGTCGGCGCGCAGGCGGTCGGCTTCGGCGGACGCCTCCTCGGCGTCGCTGGCTTCGACCTCCTCGACCGATTCGACGTCGTCGAACTCCTCGTCGATCTCCGACGTCTGATTGTCGACCTTCTCGTTGAAGTCCTCGAGTTCGTCGTTCGTCTCGGCGATCTCGTTTTCGTTGACGCGCTCGACGGCCTCCGAGATCGGATCGGATTCCTCGCTCTGGAGGGCGACGTCGAGCGTCGTGGTCGCGTCGACGTCGATCGTAACGTTCTGGCTGGCGTCCTCGTAGCCCTCGGCCGAGACGGTGACCGCGTAGTCACCGGCCTCGAGGTCGAGCTCGTAGGTGCCGTTGTCGTCGGTCGTGGTCTGCCGGTCACCGGCGGCGACGGTCGCGTTGGCGATCGCGTCGCCGTCCTCGTCAGTAACGGTGCCCTCGAGCGTACCCTCGGTGGGTTCGACGTCCAGCGTCACGTCGGCGGTCGTGGTCGCGTCGGCCTCGACCGTGACGTTCTGGCTGGCGTCCTCGTAGCCCTCGGCCGAGACGGCGAGCGTGTACTCACCGGGCTCGAGCTCGAGGGCGTAGGTACCGTTCTCGCCGGTCGTCACCGTCTCGTCACCGGCCGTGACGGTCGCGTCGGCGACCGGTTCACCGTCGGCGTCAGTGACGGTTCCTTCGACGGCTCCGGTTGCCTCTTCGAGGGTGACGTCAGCGGTCGTGGTCGTTTCGACCTCGATCGAGACGTTCTGACTGGCGTCCTCGTACCCCTCGGCGCTAACCGCGAGCGCGTACTCGCCGGCCTCGAGCTCGAGGCTGTAGGTGCCGTTGTCGTCGGTCGTCGTCTGCTGGTCACTGACAGCGACGGTCGCGTCGGCGATCGGCTCGCCTTCGGTATCACTGACCGTGCCTTCGAGCGTTCCGTCAGTCGGCACGGGCTCCAGCGTCACGTCGGCGGTCCTGGTCGCGTCGGCTTCGACCGAGACGGTCCGGCTGGCGTCTTCGTAGCCCTCGGCCGAGACGGCGAGCGTGTACTCACCGGGCTCGAGATCGAGGCTATAAGAGCCGTTCTCGTCGGTCGTCGTCTCCTGATCACCGACGGTGACGGTCGCATCGGCGATCGCGTCACCGTCCGTGTCGGTGACAGTACCTTCGAGAGTGCCATCGACCGCTTCCAGCGTCACGTCGGCGGTCGTGGTCGCGTCGGCATCGACCGTCACGTCTTCGCTGACAGTCTCGTAGCCATCGGCACTGACATCGAGCGTGTACTCACCTGGCTCGAGTTCGAGCGTGTAGGTACCGTTCTCGTCGGTCGTCACCGTTTCGTCACCGGCGGTGACGGTCGCGTCGGCGATCGGCTCGTCGTCGGCATCGGTAACGGTCCCTTCGACGGATCCGGTACGTTCCTCGAGAGTGACGTCGGCAGTCGTGGTCGATTCGACCTCGACCGTCACGTCTTCGCTGGCGTCTTCGTAGCCCTCAGCGCTGACCGCGAGGGTGTACTCGCCGGCCTCGAGCTCGAGGCTGTAGGTGCCGTTGTCATCGGTCGTCGTCTGCTGGTCACCGACGGTAACGGTCGCGCCGGCGATCGGCTCGCCGTCCGTGTCAGTAACGGTGCCCTCGAGGGTCCCGTCAGTCGGCACGGGCTCCAGCGTGACGTCGGCGGTCGCGGTTGCACCGGCCTCGACCGTTACGGTTTCACTCGCATCCACGTAGCCCTCGGCCGAGACGGCGAGCGTGTACTCGCCGGGCTCGAGCTCGAGGCTATAGGTGCCGTTCTCGTCGGTCGTCGTCTCCTGATCACCGACGGTGACGCTCGCGCCGGCGATCGGCTCGTCGTCGGCGTCGGTGACGGTCCCTTCGACGGATCCGGCACGTTCCTCGACCGTCACGTCAGCGGTCGTGGTCGTTTCGACCTCGACCGTGACGGTCCGGCTGGCGTCCTCGTAGCCATCGGCCGAGACGGCGAGCGAGTACTCGCCGGCCTCGAGTTCGAGGCTGTAGGTACCGTTCTCGTCGGTCGTCGTCTGCTGGTCGCCGACGGTTACCGTCGCGTCGGCGATCGGTTCGCCGTCCGTGTCGGTGACCGTTCCTTCGAGGGTGCCGTCAGTCGGCACGGGCTCCAGTGTCACGTCGGCGGTCGTGGTTGCACCGGCCTCGACCGCGACCTCTTCGCTCGCGTCCTGATAGCCCTCGGCGCTGATTTCGAGCGTGTATTCACCCGCCTCGAGATCGACGGCGTAGGTGCCGTCCTCGGCGGTCGTCACTGTTTCGTTGCCGACGGTGACGGTGGCTCCGGAGATCGGGTCACCGTCAGCATCGGTGACGGTCCCCTCGACCGTGCCGGTAGCCGGCTCCTCACTTCCGAGTGCATCGAGCTTGTCGGCACCGCCGTTCAGCGGCGGCCTGAGATCGTTTTCGATCAAGTCGGCCGCGTCTCGCAGCGATTCGGCCGCCTGCGTCGCGAGGCCGCCCTCCTCCTCGAGGCGGTCGGCGACTTCGCGTGCGTCAGCGGGCGACTGGATCTCCGAGCGGTTGACGTCGGCGACCCCGCCTTCGTTGATCACGGTCACGATCTTGTCGAAGATCGCCGTCTCTCGGGTATCGAGGTCGGTTCGGAGGCGATCGGCTTCGTCCTGAGCCTCCGGGACGCTCTGGGCTTCGACCGCGTCGACGGAACTGACGTTCTCGACGTCGACGCTGAGGAGAGACGCTTTCTCCTGCAGCTGACTGTTGAACGACGTGAGCGCATCGTTCGCGGCCGGGATTTCGTTGTTGTTGACGCTCTCGACGACTTCACCGACCTCGTCCGAGCCGCCGTCGTCCTCCTGCTGGAGGGTAACGTCGACTGTCGTCGTTGCGTCCGCCTCGACCGAGACGTTCTGACTGGCGTCCTGGTACCCCTCGGCCGAGACGGCGAGCGTGTATTCGCCGGGCTCGAACTCGAGCGTGTAGGTACCGCTCTCGTCAGTGGTCGTCTGCTGATCGCCGGCAGTAACGGTCGCACCGGCAACTGCAGCACCGCTTTCGTCAGTGACAGTGCCCTCGACCGTTCCGGTGGTCGGCTCTTCGCCCTCGAGTGCGTCGAGCTCGTCGGCACCGCCGTTCAGCGGCGGCCTGAGATCGTTTTCGATCAGGTCGGCCGCGTCACGAAGCGACTCGGCCGCCTGCGTCGCGAGGCCGCCTTCCTCCTCGAGACGGTCGGCGACTTCGCGTGCGTCAGCGGGCGACTGGATCTCCGAGCGGTTGACGTCGGCGACCCCGCCTTCGTTGATCACGGTCACGATCTTGTCGAAGATCGCCGTCTCTCGGGCGTCGAGATCGGTCCGGAGACGGTCAGCCTCGTCCTGAGCCTCCGGAACCGTCGTCGCTTCGACCGCGTCGACGGAGCTAACGTTCTCGACGTCGACGCTGAGGAGAGACGCTTTCTCCTGCAGCTGGCTGTTGAACGACGTGAGCCCATCGTTCGCGGCCGGGATCTCGTTGGTATTGACCTCGTCGACGACCTGACCGACCTCGTCCGAGCCGCCGTCATCCGCTTGCTGAAGGGTGACGTCGGTAGTCGCGGTTGCGTCGGCTTCGACCGAAACGTTCTGGCTGGCGTCCTGGTAGCCATCGGCCGAGACGGCGAGCGTGTACTCGCCCGGCTCGAGCTCGAGACCGTAGGAGCCGTTCTCGTCGGTCGTCGTCTCCTGATCGCCGGCGGTAACGGTCGCATTGGCGATCGGTTCGCCGTCAGCATCCGTGACGGTCCCCTCGACCGCACCGGTGGCCGGTTGGACCGAATCCAGCCGGTCGGCAGCGCCATTGAGGGGCGGCCTGAGATCGTTTTCGATCAAGTCGGCCGCGTCTCGCAGCGATTCGGCCGCCTGCGTCGCGAGGCCGCCTTCCTCCTCGAGGCGGTCGGCGATCTCGCGTGCGTCAGCGGGCGACTGGATTTCCGAGCGGTTGACGTCGGCGACCCCGCCTTCGTTGATCACGGTCACGATCTTGTCGAAGATCGCCGTCTCTCGGGTATCGAGGTCGGTTCGGAGGCGATCGGCCTCGCTCTGGGCCTCCGGAACCGTCGTGGCCTCGACCGCGTCGACGGAACTGACGTTCTCGACGTCGACGCTGAGGAGAGACGCTTTCTCCTGCAGCTGGCTGTTGAACGACGTGATCGCGTCGTTCGCGGTCGGAATCTCGTCGTTGTTGACGGTCTCGACGACCTGATTCAGATCGTCGTTCTGTGCGTCGATACGTTCCGTGGTCGGTTCCCCATCACTCATTCCTGCGACTCCGAACGGTGCAGCAACGAGTGACAGAACGACCAGGGCAGCGAGTGTCGTTGCCCGTATCTGTCTCGTTCTCATGACTCTCACAGCGTCTGGCATGTCAACAACAGCCCGAGAGTATTTTTTCCCGGATATGACTGTAACTTTTAAACATGTATATAACTGGGAGCCGCGTTGCTTCCGGGAAACACAGGTTCCGACGTCGTGGCTCTTCGCACGGGATGCAGCGAGACCGCGTCTCGTACGACCGATCCGACGCGTTCGCACTCGTCGCCAGCACGGGTCACGGATGTGGCTCGATGCCCCGATTTACGATCGATCGCGCGAAAATAGGGCCGAAAACAGTCGCCTAACGATCGGTGTTGCGTGCCAGTTGTCGTCTGAACTGCGCGTCACCGGCCGAGTGACGACCTGTCGACGCCGATAACGAGATCAGCATCCTCGGAGACCGACGATCGCCGCTACCTCTCGACGGACTACTGCATCGCCTTGACCCAGCCGGGCGTCGACGCCATTCCCTCCTTGTCTTCCCAGCCGTTTTCGCGGAGGTACTCGGGAAGCCGCGTGAACTCGAATCCGAATCGGTCCTCGAGTCCGCCGATGTCGGCGTCGTAGCCGACCTCGTTGAACCACTCGCACATGACGGTGAACTCCTCGCCGAAGGAGTCGTAGGCGTCCTCGATGGGGACGTGAACCGGGTCGACCTCTCGGCCAGTGACCGTCGAGAGCACCTCGGCGGTTTCAGTGAGAGTCAGTTCGTCCCCCGCGAGTTCGACGCGCTCGCCGACGAACTCGTCGGGGCGTTCGAACGCGACCGCCGCAGCGCGACCGACGTCGTCGACGTCGATCATCTGGAGGGAGACGCCTTCCTCGAGTGGCAGCGCGATCTGTCCGTCCTCGACGACGTCCTCGGCGAACGCCTCGAGGTTCTGGAAGAAGAACACGGGCTGGAGGACGGTCAGCGGCAGGTCGAGGTCCTGCGCGTGCCGGTCGATCTCCCAGGCCGAATCGAAATGAGGGATACCCGTGTCGCGCTCGTGGCTGCCGACGCCGCTCAGCACGAACTGATCGACGCCTTCGTCGGCGGCGACCTCGGCGACGTTCTTCCCCTGCTGAACCTGCGCGTCGTACCCCTGCGTCCAGAAGTTCGTGACGGCGAAGACCGCGTCGACGTCCGCGACGTGGGGTGCGAGCGACTCCTTGTCGTTCATATCGCCCTCGACCATCGTCACGCCCTGCTCGGTCAACTCCCGGGCGCGGTCGCCGGAGGCGTCACGGGTCAGTCCGTATACGTCGAAATCGGCGTCGGACTCGAGCAAGTGAGCGACGACCGCCCCGCCCTGGTTGCCGGTCGCACCGGTGACGAGCACGCTCGTCATATCAGTACACCTCCTCAGTACGCGGGTTGTCGGCGGTATGCGATACGATTGCTGTCGGAGCGACGGTGTCGATCGGGTTCATCACGTATCGGGAGACGAGCCGAACGCAAATATAGTATCTTGGACAGGAAGGATACCAGCTAACGTCGATGTCACCGTCAGGATTTGCGATACGATCGGAGGGCAGGACACTCGCACTGTCCACTCCCAGATAGGATGGCGAGAGCAGCGACGCGTTCGTACCCGGTGTGTGGAACTTTCCGGATAGCCCTCGAACGATCCCGTATGCGCTACTACGACGATATAGCGATCGGTGCGGAGGCGACCTTCGGGGAGCGAACGCTGACGGAGGACGAAATCGTGTCCTTCGCCGAAAAGTGGGATCCACAGCGGTTCCACGTCGATCCCGAGGCCGCAGCGGAGTCGGTCCACGGCGGTCTCATCGCCAGCGGCTTCCACACGGTCGCGGTCGCGATGCGCGTCTGGGTCGACGAATACCTGCGCGACGTCGCCAACATGGGCGCGCGGTACCTCTCCGAACTCGCCTGGCGCGAACCGGTTCGTCCCGGCGACACTCTCGTCATCAGCGGCGAAGTACTGGACAAAACGGCCCCCGAACACACCGACGGCCACGGCTACCTCGACTACGAACTCTCGGCCAGCGTCGACGGCGAGCCGGTGATGACGATGGTAACCGATCTCGTCGTCGAGCGCCGCAGCGACTGATCGCTCGAGGAACGACGAGCGCCGATTCGAGTAACGTCCGGACAGTACAGCGGCTAGCCACTGACAGACACGGTCTCGAAAAAACGGTAGCTGATCGTCGAGTCACTCCGATACTTCCAATTCGCCGTAATCGAACTGCTCGCCCATCTCCGAGAGGGCCTCGAGTTCGTCCTGTTCCTCCCGCAACGTCTCCTCGAGCGTGTCCGCGGCGTCGTCCATCCCGAGCTGGTCCGCCATCGGGATGAGGTTCCCGTAGACGGCGATCTCGTAGTGCTCGGACTTCTGTCCGGCGGCGATGTTGAACCGATCGAGGGCCTCGTCGCTCGGGTCCTTGTCCACGAACTCCTCGTGGGCCTCGATCATCCCCTCGACCACCGGGTCTTCCTCACCCTCCGGAGAGGCGTCGACGTGTTCGAACACCGTCTCGAGGCGGTCGATCTGATTCTTGGTTTCCTCGCGGTGCTCGGCGAACCCCGATTTGAGTTCCTCGCTCGTGGAGGTCCCCTCGAGTTCCTCGAGCGCGTCGACGAGGCGCTGTTCGGTGTAGTACGCGTGCTTCAGCCCGTCTACGAAGAGGTCTTCGGTCGAATCGATGGTCATAAGCGTTCGTCCGAGTGGACAGCACTGATTTGGATAAGGAGACGGCTTGCAGTTGAGATTACCGCGTTCGACCCCCACAGACCGGGAAATAGTCCTTGTATCGGAGCTAGTCGGATTCGCAAATCGTCAAGAAGTTCTCGAAGATCTCGTCGCCCTCCTCGGTGTGGGCGACCTCGGGGTGCCACTGGACGCCGTAGAGGTCCCGATCGGTGTCGCTCATCGCCTCGACGTCGCAGACGTCGCTTTTCGCGGTCAGTTCGAATCCGTCGGGTAGTTCTTTCACCTCGTCGGCGTGGCTCGCCCAGACGCGGGTGTCGGGATGGAGCGACCCGGTGAGGGGATCGTCGTCGTCGACGATGTCGACGGTGACATCGGCGTAGCCGCCGTACTCGCCGCCGCCGACGCGGCCGCCCAGTTCGTCGGCGATCAGTTGCATGCCGAGACAGATCCCCAGCACCGGCACGTCCGCCTGGAGATAGTCGGCCGAACGCCCGATCCGGTCCATGTCCGGGCCGCCCGAGAGGACGACGCCGTCGGCGTCGACCTCTTCCGGCGGTGTGTCGTTGTCGATCAGCTCCGTATCGACGCCGAGGTCGCGAAGCGCCCGGCGCTCGAGGTGGGTGAACTGTCCGTGATTGTCCACCACGACGATCTTCGTCATTGAGTGCTCGTAGCGGGTCACCCGGTAAAAGCGGTCCGAAAACCGATTTCGATTTCGGTGTCGACGACGGTCGGACCTGACGGCCGCGTATAACTACTGCACGGCTTCAGGTCCGAGCTTTTCACCCTCCGCTCCAAGCCGACCGTAGAACCAGTATGGGTCGCCCGAACGTGGACGCAGGCGATATGCGGTGGGGATGGACCTGCCCGCTGTGCGAGACGGACGTCTCGGTCTCGAGAGATCCCGGCTCCGGGACCTTCCGGTGGGAGTGCGACAACGGTGCGTGCGACGCGATCGGATTCGGCTTCAGCTCGCGGCGCAGGGCCCGACTCGCCCTCCGAGAGTATCGCGAACGGTATCGAAACATCTACCGCTAAGTGGGGCTCGAATCGGAGAAACAGCTATTCCAGAGACCGGGTTCCGGTACGTTTATGCGTTCGTCACCGGATGGCAAACACATGCCAGTCGATCTCAGCGAATTCGACCATCCCTCGTGGCTCACTGCGGCGGGAACGGGCATCGGGTACGCACTGATCCTCGCAGTGTTGACGCTGGCCATGTTCATCGTCCCGTGGCTCGTCTTCTCTGCACTGTAACGGACCGTACCGGTTTGAGAGTCGGTCGAGTCCGCGGTCTCGAGTAGCGAACCGTCGCCCGAGAGCGCGTTCGAATCGGACGGTCGCTGCCACAACCTATCTATCGCTGTCAGAACGGAAACCGAAGAGAAGGATCGACGTCGACCTCGAGCGACCGATTCAGGCGAAGGTCTTCGAGACCTCTTCGTCCTCGTCGGATTCGGCCTGGACTTTGTCCCAGGCGCTACGGAAGTCCTCCATCCGGATCTCGGTGCGGTCGTCGCGGATGGCGAACATGCCGGCCTCGGTACAGACGGCCTTGATGTCGGCACCCGACGCCTCCTCGGCGTCGACCGCCAGTTCGGCGAAGTCGACGTCGTCGGCGACGTTCATCCCGCGGGTGTGGATCTCGAAGATGATCTCGCGGCCCTCCGCGTTCGGCTTGGGCACCTCGATGAGGCGGTCGAACCGGCCGGGGCGGAGGATGGCGCGGTCGAGCATGTCGAAGCGGTTGGTGGCGGCGATGATGCGGATCTCGCCGCGCTCCTCGAAGCCGTCCATCTCCGAGAGGAGCTGCATCATGGTCCGCTGGACCTCGGCGTCGCCGGAGGTCTTGGACTCCGTTCGCTTGGCGGCGATGGCGTCGATCTCGTCGATGAAGATGACGGCGGGCTCGTGCTCGCGGGCGACGTCGAAGAGGTCGCGAACGAGCTTGGCACCCTCACCGATGAACTTGTGGACCAGCTCCGAGCCGGCCATCTTGATGAAGGTGGCGTCGGTCTGGTTGGCGACGGCCTTGGCGAGCATCGTCTTCCCGGTCCCCGGCGGCCCGTAGAGCAGGACGCCGCTCGGCGGGTCGATCCCGACGTCGTCGAACATCTCGGGCTTCTCGAGGGGCATCTCGACGGTCTCGCGGACCTCCTGCATCTGCTCTTCGAGTCCGCCGATGTCTTCGTAGCTGACGTCGGGACTCTCGGTGACTTCCATCACGCGAGCCCGGACGTCGGTCTCGTTCGAGAGGGGCTTGACGATGGACAGCGAGTTGTTGACCGCGACCCGGGCGTCGGGCTCGATGTCCTCGCGCATCTCGTCGGTGACTTCGGTCAGCGCCTCCTGATTGTTCCCGTGCTGTTTGATGATGACGCCCTCGTCCGTGACTTCCTGGACGGTGGCGACGAACAGCGGGGACTGCTTGAGCTTCTTGTTCTCGTGTGTGAGTCGCTCGAGTTTCTGCTGGTACTTGTTGTTCTCGGCGTTGGCGTCGAGGAGCTTGTCGCGCATCTCCTCGTTTTGCGCCTCGAGGATCTCCAGCCGTTCCTCGAGCGACTGGATCTTCTCCTGTTGGGACGCCTCGTCCTCGTCGTATGGGAGGTCGACGTCGTCCACGGTGTCGCTCATCACCCGTCCCTTGGGTGTTGGTTCTTAAGAGACTTCGGGTAGGTGCATCACTGTGACGTCCCGCGAATTCCCGACGAACACGACCGAGAGCCGGTTTCGAGGGCGTTCGGACGAGTCGCCGAACGGTGCTCGCTCGGCGCTGCAGTCTGCGACTGACTGCCGATCGATTCCGTCGGTCCCACGGAACGTCGTCGCCCGTCCCCTCACCTGTCGTCTCGAGTGAATGCTGACTCGAGGGGGGTACCGCTGGTTCTCCGGTCGGAAATATAACCAATAAGCATTAAACGGAATAGAAAATATTATCACGCTGTATTCGGAATGGTGGGGTAAGATGAGTGCTTCAGAGTCGATTCGACAGGAGACCGGCGACCGTGGATCGTGGGACGACGTTCGGGACCTGCCCCCGAGCGCGAAACTCGTCGCGAAGGTGCTCGAGTACAACGACACGATGACCCAGCAACAGATCGCCGACGAGACGCTCCTGCCCTCCCGAACGGTCCGGTACGCGCTGAACCGGCTCGACGAGCAGAACGTCATCGATTCCCGGTTCTCCTTCTCCGACGCCCGCAAGCGCCTGTACAGTCTCGATATCCAAACGTAACGAAGGCGACCGTTTTCGGCTACTCGATTCTCAGCGCGTCGATTTCGGTTCGAGAGACGCGAGCCAACGGCTGACCGGAGTACGCATACGAATTCTCGCGCGATGGAGACAGGGAAGTTCCGTCCCATCCCCATCGTGATCGACCCGTTCGGTCGCCGGCCGCCAGTACCGAGGAGTCCTCGTTTGCGGGGATCGTCACGACCAGTATACTTTCACCGTGGTCACGGAACCCCTTTAGGGCCGGCCGGTCTACGAGGGGCCAATGACGCGGGTGATTCATACGGGCGATACCCACATCGGGTACCAGCAGTACAACTCGCCCGACCGACGGCAGGACTTCCTCGAGGCGTTTCGTGCCGTCGTCGAGGACGCGGTCGCCGACGACGTCGACGCGGTGATCCACGCCGGCGACCTCTTCCACGACCGCCGGCCGGGACTGGTCGACCTGCAAGGGACCGTCGACATCCTCCGGACGCTTTCCGACGCCGACATACCCTTTCTCGCCGTCGTCGGCAATCACGAGTCGAAACGGGACGCCCAGTGGCTCGATCTCTTCGCGGATCTCGGGCTGGCGACGCGACTCGGTGCCGAGCCGATCCTCGTCGACGACACCGCGTTCTACGGACTCGACTTCGTTCCCCGCTCGCGCCGGGACGATCTCACCTACGACTTCGACGCGCTGCCGGACCGCGCTGACCACGCCACACTGGTCAGTCACGGCCTCTTCGAACCGTTCGCGCACGCCGACTGGGACACCGAAACCGTCCTCGAGGAGTCGACCGTCGACTTCGACGCCGTTCTGCTGGGCGACAACCACAAACCCGATACCGCGGAGGTACTCGAGACGTGGGTCACCTACTGCGGGTCGACCGAGCGTGCGAGCGCGAGCGAACGCGAGGACCGCGGATACAATCTCGTCGACTTCGAGGACGACGGAACGGTCGGCATCAGCCGCCGCGGCCTCTCCTCGACCCGCGAGTTCGTCTTCGTCGACGTCGAACTCACCGACGACGAGGGAATCGATCGGGTTCAAGAGCGAGTCCGTCAGCACGACCTCGAAGACGCGGTCGTCATCGTCACCATCGAGGGGGAGGGTCGGCCCATCGCCCCGGCGGCCATCGAGGAACTCGCGATCGACCGCGGTGCGCTCGTCGCCCGCGTCAACGACCGCCGAGACCTCCCGGATGCGGACGACGACGTCTCGGTGAGCTTCGCCAACCCGGACGACGCCGTCCGCGAACGGATACGCGAGATGGGGCTCAGCGACGCCGCGCTCGAGATCGACGAGACCGTTCGGAGCGACGAGACCGTCGACTCGAACGTCCGCGAATCCGTCGAACGGCGGGTCCGCGACCTCCTCGAGGACGACGAGTCGGCGTTCGAGCCCGCACCGGAGCGCGAACCCGGTGACGACGACGTGACGACGGTCGCCGACCACCTCGCCGACGAGTCCGCCGCCGCGACCGATACGGCCGATTCGGCCGACGCCGAATCAGCTGACGCCGAGCCGGAGGGTACGGAGGGAGACGCGGAAACGCCGGTCGCGGACCAGCAGGGAGCGACCGAGGCCGACGCCGCCGCGTCGACAACCGATGACGACGGGGTCGAAGACGCCGGCGAAGCCGATGAAACAGCCGACGCCGACACCGCCTCCCTGGGTGATTTCGCGTGAGAGTCGACCGCGTTCGCCTGCTGAACTTCAAGTGTTACGGCGACGCCGACCTCACGCTCGAGCGCGGCGTCACCGTCGTCCACGGCGTCAACGGCAGCGGGAAGTCGACGCTGCTCGAGGCGGTCTTCTTCGCGCTCTACGGTTCGAAAGCACTGGACGACCGCACGCTCGACGACGTCATCACGACCGGCGAGGAGGAGTGCGAGGTCGAACTGTGGTTCACCCACGACGGCCGCGAGTACCGCGCCGAGCGCCATCTCAAACTGCGCGGCGACCGCGCGACGACGACGACCTGCGTCCTCGAGACGCCGACGGCGACGATCGAGGGTGCCCGCGACGTTCGCCGCGAGGTGACCGAACTCCTGCGGATGGACGCCGAAGCGTTCGTCAACTGCGCGTACGTCCGGCAGGGCGAGGTCAACAAGCTCATCCATGCCTCGCCGAGCGATCGCCAGGACATGATCGACGACCTCCTCCAGCTCGGCGCGCTCGAGGAGTACCGGGAACGAGCCAGCGAAGCGCGCCTCGGCGTCAAGAACGTCCTCGACGGCCAGCGGGAGGTCCTCGAAAACGTCCGACGGAAGGTGCAAGAGAAAGAGGAGAAGGACCTCCACGAGCGGCTGAACGGTCTCGAGTCCCGCCGGAGCGATGTCACGGAGGAGATCGACCACTACGAGGCACAGCGCGAGCAGGCCCGGGAGACCCTGGAGGCCGCCGTGGACGTCCTCGAACGTCACGAGGAGACCCGCGAGGAGATCGCGGCGCTCGACGAGGAGATCGAGGATCTCCGCTCGAAGATCAGCGACACCGAGCGCAAGCGCGACGAGGCCGGCGACGAGATCAGCGAGATTCGAGACCGGCGCGAGGAACTCGCTGACGAGCGCGCCGATCTCCTCGAGACCGTCGATCTCGAGAGCGACGATCCCGACGAAGAAGCGGTTCGGGACCGTATCGCCGACCTCGAGGCCCGCGACGAGGAACTCCGGGACGAACTCGAGGACGTTCGCGTGACGATCACCGAGGGGACCAACGAGGTCGAGCGGCTCCGCGAGGAGGCCAACGACCTCGAGGGGGACGCCGAGGAGGCCCGTGCGGACGCCAACTCACTCGAGGAGCAGGTCGAGGCCGACGAGGAAGCGATCGCGGATCGCGAGGCGAAGCTCGACGACCTCGCGGACGACATCGAATCCGCGCGGGCGGCGTTCGACGACGCGCCGGTCGAGTTCGGCGCGGCCGACTCGCACCTCGAGGACCTCGAGACCGAGCGCGAGGAACTGGTGGCGGAGATAAACGACGTCACCGCCGACATCCGGACCGCCGAGAACGCGATCGACGAGGCCGAACGACTGCTCGAGGAGGGGAAGTGTCCCGAGTGCGGCCAGCCGGTCGAGGACTCACCGCACGTGGACGTCCTGAGCGACCGGCGGGAGGAATTCGCCGACCTCGAGACCGAGCGCGAGGAACTCGAGGACCAGCGCGACGAGATCGACGAACGGATCGATCGTGCCGAAGACCTGCGCGAAGCCGAGCGGCGGGTCGACCGCCTCGAGGAGAACCGGAACAACATCGAGCAGCTGCTCACCGAAAAGCGCGAGAGCCTCGCGGATCGGCGCGACCAGCGCGATCGGCTTCGCGACGACGCCGAGGAGTACGAGGCCGAGGCCGAAGCGAAACGGGCGGCAGCCGCGGACCGGGAAGACGAGGTCGCCGACGCGCGGGCGGATCTCGGTGAGATCAACGCCGAGCGAGGGGAGATCACGGAGACGCTCGAGACGCTCGAGCGCATCTCGGAGATCACCGACGAGCGGGCCGCCCTCGAGACCGAGATCGAAAACCTGCGCGAGCGGCGAGCTGACTGGGAGACGATGAACGACGAGCGCCGCGAGACGCTGTCCGAAAAGCGCGACCGCAAGCGCGACCTCGAGTCGGAGTTCGACGAGGACCGCGTCGAAACCGCCCGCGAGGACAGGGACAACGCCGAGCAGTACATCGAGAAGGTCGACGGGAAGCTCGATGAACTCGAGGACCGGCGCGACGAGATACAGAACGCGATCGGTGCCGCCGAGAACGAACTCGAGGAACTCGAGGAGCGACGCGAGGAACTCGAATCCGTCGAAGATCGCTGTGCCCAGCTCGAATCGCTCTACGAGGAAGCCGAGACGTTGCAGACGACGTACGGAGAGCTGCGGACCGAACTGCGCCAGCGCAACGTCGAGACCCTCGAACGGCTCCTCAACGAGACGTTCGATCTGGTCTACCAGAACGACTCCTACGCGGCGATCGACCTCGACGGCGACTACCGGCTGACCGTCTACCAGAAGGACGGCGAGGCCCTCGAGCCCGAGCAGCTGTCCGGCGGCGAGCGGGCGCTGTTCAACCTCAGCCTGCGGTGTGCGATCTACCGACTGCTCGCCGAGGGCGTCGAGGGGACCGCCCCGATGCCGCCGCTGATCCTCGACGAGCCGACGGTCTTCCTCGATTCGGGCCACGTCACGCAACTCGTCTCGCTGGTCGAATCGATGCGCGATCTGGGCGTCGAACAGATCATTGTCGTCAGCCACGACGAGGAACTCGTCGGCGCGGCCGACTCGCTCGTCCGCGTCGAGAAGGACGCGACGTCGAACCGCTCGCGACTCGAGCGCGGCGAGCCGCCGGAGACGGAGTTGCTCGCGTCGGATTAGCGCCGCTCGCCGCCGGACACTGTAGAGAGCAGTCGAACGCGGCCGGGCCGTATTAGCGGCGAAGTGGAACCGATCGATTTCGGTCTCTGCCCCTCTCGGTCAATCGCTTCGAACCGTCTCGAGGGCGTCCTCACACTCTTCGGTGATTCCATAGCCGCGTTCGCCCGCGACCTCGGTTTCCTCGAGCAGTCCGGCGGCCGAGAGGACCGTCAGCCGGCCGTGCAGGTCGCTCTCGCAGAAGTCGTAGCCGTCGAGCAAGCGGCGCACGCCGAGCGGACCCCGCTCGGAAAGTTCGACTAATAGCCCCAGCGTCTCCTCGTCGTGGACGTTCGTCAGCAGCGTCACGACCGGTTGACTGACGGTTCGTGCGGCAGTTTCGAGGGCGGATTCCTCCCCGATAGCCTCGAGGCGGTCGTTCTGGATGTAACACTCGTTACCGTTGTCGGGGTCGCGAACGAGACTCGCGCTGTCCGATCGTTTGAGAAGCAGGTATCGTTTGCCGGTGTCGTCCTCGACTGTTTTCATTGGTTGTCGTTCCGGGTCGGTGCCTGATCTTGGACGGCATCCCCCGAAGAAGTTGTGGCTGCGTCGTCCGGTGAAGCATCGGCCGATTCCGCGTTGGGTGCGTCGCCGTCCCCGTCGCCACTCTCGGTGTCGGTCCGGTCGTCCCGCTGAAACCGCCGATATCGGCGGGTGGCCAGACCGAACAGCAGGACGCCGGTGGCGACGAGAACGCCACCGCGAGCGATGCTGCCCTCGAAGACGACCAGTAGCAGACCGAGCGAGACGAGGAGGACGGCCGCATTGAGGACCAACACGAGCGCCCAGAACGTCTGAAGAACGTCGCCCGGAACGTCCGTCTCGGCAGTGGGAACGGTCGGCGGCTCGATCGCGTTCGCGAGATTCTGCAGGTCGTCGTCCTGCTCGTCGTTCTCGCCCCCTACCTGGGGAATGGTCAACCCGTCGCTCTCGGGATCGTAGAACTCCGCTTCCGGGTCCCACTCTTCGGGCTCGTTCTCGGTCCGGTCGAATACCACGTACGGGGAGATTGACGAGCGGGAGGAAAAACGTTCGCTTCGCGGGTTCAGGCGAGCTCCTCGAGGGACAGCGTTTGCGAGGTCTCCACCCAGGCGAGGGGATTCTCCGCGTCGTAAAAGACGACGCCGTCCTCGGTCTCGTAGGACTCGACCGTCGCGGTCCCCGCAGGTTCGCTACTCGGTTCGCTCCGATCCGTCGCGTCGTCGTTCACATGGGTAGACACATCGATCACCTGATCCTGTGCTATGTGTTACCACGTTATAGGTCTTGTTGCTCCCGCAAACGTCTGCTATCGGAGTGATACTCGTCGAACGGGATGTCCGTCCGACCGACGAACCAGGACGATCGATGGGGCCGCGCTCTCCAGCTGAGACGACGGTCCTCGCGGGCGGGGATTGCAGGGGTTTTTATCCGGCGACTGCGAATCTCGGATCCATGACTGAGGCGGGCCAGACCGGACTCGCGGAGTTCGGCGGCGATTCCGAGGAACGCGACGACCGGCCGGCGGAAGAGGCGGTCGCGATCGCCGGCAACGGCGGGGCCGAGGCCGCAGAGGTGATCGACGTCGTCGAGGAAACCCTCCCCCAACCCGAGGGCGAACTCGAGCTTGCCGTGATGCAGGTCGACTACACCATCGCAGGCTACGGTGACGAGGAACGGCCGATCATGCACGTCTTCGGGCGCACGACCGACGGCACGCTCGAGCACGTCCAGGTCGTCGGCTTCCAGCCGTACTTCTACGCCCCGACGGACACCCTCGAGCGTCCGCCCGAGGAGCAGTACGACCGGCTGACGGGCAGTCGGGAGTACGGCGAGGACGGCGAGCCCTACGAGAGCATTCGGGGCGAGAAGCTGACGAAGATCTTCGGCCAGACGCCGCGCGACGTCGGGCAGGTGCGCGACGACTTCGAGCACTACGAGGCCGACATCCTGTTCCCGAATCGGTTCCTGATCGACAAGGACATCCGCAGCGGTATCCGGGTCCCGGAGCGACGGGCCGACGACGATTCTCTGGTCGTCCCCCACACCGAAGTCGAGGCGACTGACGTCGACGCCGACCCGCGCGTCAACACCTTCGACATCGAGGTCGACGACCGTCAGGGGTTCCCGGAGGACGGCGAGGAACCGATCGTCTGTCTCACCAGCCACGATTCCTACCGCGACGAGTACATCATGTGGCTCTACGAGGCCCCCATCGGTGACGGCGATATCCCCACCGAAATCGACGACTACGACCCGATCGAGGGCGAGATCGAGCACGAAGTACGGAGCTTCGAGGAAGAGGAAGCGATGCTCGAGGCGTTCATCGAGTACATTGACGAGACCGACCCCGACATCCTCACGGGCTGGAACTTCGAGGACTTCGACGCGCCGTACTTCCTCGACCGCCTCGAGGAACTCGCCGGCCCGGACCACGAGTACGACCTCTCGATCGATCAGCTCTCTCGGGTCGACGAGGTCTGGCGCAGCAACTGGGGCGGCCCCGACATCAAGGGCCGGATCGTCTTCGACCTGCTCTACGCCTACCAGCGGACGGTGTTCTCCGAACTCGACTCCTACCGGCTCGACGCCGTCGGCGAGGCCGAACTGGGCGTCGGCAAGGAGCGCTACGCCGGCGACATCGGCGACCTCTGGGAGGGCGATCCGACCAGACTGCTCGAGTACAACCTCCGGGACGTCGAACTCTGCGTCGAGCTCGACCGCCAGCAGGAGATCATCGCGTTCTGGGACGAGGTGCGCTCGTTCGTCGGCTGCAAACTCGAGGACGCGCCGACGCCGGGCGACGCGGTCGACATGTACGTCCTCCACGAGGCCTACGGGCGGTTCGCGCTGCCGTCGAAGGGCCAGCAGGAGGCCGGCGAGGAGTACGAGGGCGGAGCGGTGTTCGAGCCGATCACGGGCGTCAAGGAGAACGTGACCGTGCTCGACCTGAAGTCGCTGTACCCGATGTGTATGGTGACGGTCAACGCCTCACCCGAGACGCGGGTCGATCCGGACGAATACGATGGCGAGACGTTCGTCGCGCCGACGCAACCCGAGCCGACCCACTTCCGAAAGGAACCGGACGGCGTCATGCGGGAGATGATCAACGAACTGCTCGCCGAGCGCGAGGAGAAGAAATCCCAGCGCAACGAGTACGAACCCGGCACCAGGGAATACGAGCAGTACGACCGCCAACAGGGCGCGGTGAAGGTCATCATGAACTCGCTGTACGGCGTCTCGGGGTGGGAGCAGTTCCGACTCTACGACAAGGACGCCGCCTCCGCGATTACCGCCACCGGCCGCGAAGTGATCGAGTTCACGGATACTGCCGCGGGCGAGCTGGATTACACCGTCGCATACGGAGACACGGACAGCGTCATGCTCGAGCTCGGCCCCGACGTGTCGAAGGAGGAAGCGATCGAGCAGTCATTCGAGATTGAGGAGTACATCAACGGCCGCTACGACGACTTCGCGCGCGACGATCTGAACGCCGAGGACCACCGGTTCCAGATCGAGTTCGAGAAGCTCTATCGACGGTTCTTCCAGGCCGGGAAGAAGAAACGCTACGCGGGCCACATCACGTGGAAGGAGGGCAAGGACGTCAACAACGTCGACATCGTCGGCTTCGAATACCAGCGCTCTGACATCGCGCCGATCACCAAGGAGGTCCAACACCGCGTCATCGAGATGATCGTCCGCGAGGGCGACGTCGAAGGCGCGAAGGAGTACGTCAACGGCGTCATCGAGGACGTGCTGGCGGGCGAGATCTCCCTCGAGGACATCGCGATTCCGGGCGGGATCGGCAAGCGACTGGACAACTACGACACCGACACGGCACAGGTCAGGGGCGCGAAGTACGCCAACCTGCTGCTCGGAACCAACTTCCAGCGCGGGAGCAAACCCAAGCGACTCTACCTCGACCGCGTCGACCCGTCGTTCTTCGAACGCCTCGAGGACGAAGAGGGGTTCGACGCCCGAACAGACCCCCTCTACGGCGCGTTCAAGCGCGACCCCGACGTCATCTGCTTCGAGTACGAGGATCAGATTCCCGAGGAGTTCGAGGTCGACTACGACAAGATGCTCGAGAAGACGCTGCAGGGCCCGATCGAGCGGATTCTCGAGGCACTGGACATCTCGTGGGACGAAGTAAAAAGCGGTCAGGAGCAGACTGGGCTGGACAGTTACATGTGAGTCGGTCGCGAGCGCACGCAGGTCTCGATTGATGTCCCCTCGTGTCGTCTCAGACACCGTTTCGAGATAGATATGTCGTACCGACCGTTTCTTCGCACCTTCGTATCGAACTCTAACGGCCGAAAACGACCGCTATACAGGATTCAATAGACCGTCACCGCCCGTCGCAGCGCAGCGAGTATATCGGGCTATCCAAACAGTGGTTTCCAAATACGAAAGTTATTTTTCTAATGCGAGACTGGATCCAATTGGATACGAAACCGTTATCAGTCATACGACCCACCGTTTAGACGACAGAATACTATGGCACGTCTCGAACTACGCAACCTGCATGCGGAAGTCGCGGAGGGCGACGAGAAGATTCTCGAGGGCGTCGATCTCGAAGTCCAGTCGGGCGAGATCCACGCCCTGATGGGGCCCAACGGCTCCGGGAAGTCGACGACGGCGAAGGTCATCGCCGGTCACCCCGCCTACGAAGTCACCGAGGGCGAGGTCCTGCTCCACCTCGAGGACGAGGAGTTCGGCGAGGACATCGAGATCGACGAGGACCAGCGCACCTGGAACCTCCTCGACCTCGAGCCCAACGAGCGCGCCGCGCTCGGCATCTTCCTGGGCTTCCAGTACCCGGCGGAGATCGAGGGCGTCACGATGACGAACTTCCTCCGAACGGCGCTCAACGCCAAGATCGAGGAGCGCGAGGAGCTCTTCGAGGACGAGGAAGGCGAAGAGGCCGAGGAGGAAGACGAAGGCTTCGAGAACTCGCCGATGGAAGGCCCCGCCGACGACGGCGAGGTCGGCGTCGCCGAGTTCCAGGGGATCCTCCAGGAGAAGATGGAACAGCTGGAGATGGACGAGAAGTTCGCCCAGCGCTACCTCAACGCCGGCTTCTCCGGCGGGGAGAAGAAACAGAACGAAGTGCTGCAGGCCGCCATCCTCGAGCCCTCGATCGCCGTCCTCGACGAGATCGACTCGGGGCTCGACATCGACCGACTGCAGGACGTCTCGAACGGGATCAACGCGCTGCGCGACGAGCAGGGCACCGGGATCCTCCAGATCACCCACTACCAGCGCATCCTCGATTACGTCGAGCCCGATCACGTCCACGTGATGCTCGACGGCCAGATCGCCAAGAGCGGCGGTCCGGAGCTCGCCGAGAAGCTCGAGGACAAGGGGTACGACTGGGTCCGCGACGAAGTCTACGGCACCGCGTAACCGAATCCGACTAGAACAACCGTAATAACGCTACAGCCGTAAACACAACTACATCAATATGAGTTCCGATCAAGATCACCTGAAAGAGACAGACACCGAGGCCCGGTTCGAGTTCAAGAAGGAAGAGAACGCCGCGGTCCGATCCGGCAAAGGCCTGACCGAGGAGGTCATCCGCATGATCTCCGAGGACAAGGACGAGCCCGACTGGATGCTCGAGCGACGCCTCCGCGCGCTCGAGCAGTACCACAACATGCCGATGCCGTCCGACTGGCCCGGCATGCCCGATCTCTCCGAGCTCGACGTCGAAGAGATCATTCCCTACATCCGACCGGACGTCGACAAGCGCGAAGGCGTCGACGACTGGACGGAGCTGCCCGACGAGATCAAGGACACGTTCGACAAGCTGGGCATTCCGGAAGCCGAGAAGAACGCCCTCTCGGGCGTCGGCGCCCAGTACGAGTCCGAGGTCGTCTACCAGAACATGCAAGAGCAGTGGGAGGAGAAGGGCGTCATCTTCTGTAACATGGATGAGGCCGTCCGCGAGCATCCCGAGCTCGTCAAAGAGCACTTCATGACGACCTGCGTGCCGCCGAGCGACAACAAGTTCGCCGCGCTGCACGGGGCCGTCTGGTCCGGCGGGTCGTTCGTCTACGTCCCGGAGGACGTCACCGTCGAGATGCCGGTCCAGGCGTACTTCCGAATGAACTCGGAGGGGATGGGCCAGTTCGAGCACACGCTCATCATCGCCGAGGAAGGCTCCGAGGTTCACTACATCGAGGGCTGTTCCGCACCCAAGTACGGGACCCACAACCTCCACTCGGGCGGCGTCGAGGTCTTCGTCGGCGAAGACGCTCACGTTCAGTACTCGACCGTCCAGAACTGGTCGAAGAACACGTTCAACCTGAACACCAAGCGCGCCATCTGCGAGGAGAACGGCACGATGGAGTGGGTCTCGGGCAGCATGGGCTCGAAAGTGACCATGCTCTACCCGTGTACGATCCTCAAGGGTCGCGGCTCGACCGACACCCACATCACCATCGCCCTGGCGGGCGAAGGCCAGGACATCGACACCGGCGCGAAGGTCTACCACAACGCGCCCGAGACGAGTTCGACCATCGAATCCAAGTCGATCTCCAAGGACGGCGGCCGCACCAACTACCGCGGCCTCGTCCACATCGCCGACGGTGCGGAAAACGCGAGCACCGCCGTCGAGTGTGACGCCCTGATGTTCGACAACGAGTCCACCTCGGACACCATGCCGTACATGGAGATCGAGGAGTCGAAGGTCGACGTCGCTCACGAGGCGACCGTCGGCAAGATCGGCGACGAGGACATCTTCTACCTCCAGTCGCGCGGACTGGACGACGACGACGCCAAGAAGATGATCGTCGCCGGCTTCATCGAGCCCATCACGGAGGAACTGCCGATCGAGTACGCGGTCGAACTCAACCGTCTCATCGAACTCGAGATGGAGGGGAGCCTCGGATAATATGAGCGCAGGAACACAGGTACACGCCAATCTGACGGAAGAACAGGTACGCGAGATCAGCGGGGACCTCGAGGAACCCGAGTGGCTCCTCGAGACCCGTCTCGAGGCCCTCGCGGCCCTCGAGGAGCTCGACATGCCCGACGTCATCCGGACGCCGGGTCGGGACTGGACGAACCTCCACGATCTGGACTTCGAGTCCCTCGTCGATCCGCTGAACGCGGCCGAGAACAAGGATCAGGTCGGCCCCGAAGAGGCCGAGGTCCTGTCCTGGAGCGACGCCGTGCAAGAGCACGAGGAGCTCCTGAAGGAGCACTTCGGCAGCATCGTCGATCCCCAGGAGAACTACCTGACGGCGCTCTCGACGGCGCTCTTTAGCACCGGGACGGTCATCTACGTCCCCGAAGGCGTCGACGCCGAGGACGTCGCCATCAGGACCGAGCAGAACTCCCGCTCGCTGTTCAACTACACGCTCGTCGTCACCGAGGAGTCGTCCTCGGTCACGATCCTCGAGCGCCAGTCCACCGGCGAGGAAGCCGAGGAGCAGTACTACAGCGGCGTCGTCGAAATCGCCGCCGGCGAGAACAGCTACGTCCAGTACGGCAGCCTCCAGAACCTCTCGGAGGAGGCCTACAACTTCACCGTCAAGCGCGGCGTCGCCGACACCTACGCCACGATCGACTGGATCGAGGGCAACCTCGGCACCCAGCTGACCAAGACCGAAGTGTCGACGACTCTCAGCGGCGACAGCTCCGAGACGCAGATCGTCGGTGCCTTCTACGGCCACAACGATCAGCACTTCGACCTCGACGCCAAGGTCTGGCACCGCGCCGAGCACACGACCGCCGACCTCGTCACCCGCGGCGTCACCGACGACGTCGCCCGCTCGGTGTACGAGGGCGTCCAGGACGTCGGGTCCGACGCCTGGGACACCAGCTCCTACCAGCGCGAGAACACGCTGATGCTCTCCGACGAGAGCGAGGCCGACGCCTCCCCGAAGCTGATCATCAACAACCACGACACCGAGGCCAGCCACTCCGCGACGGTCGGCCAGATCGACGCGGAGGACCTGTTCTACATGACCTCCCGCGGTGTCGACCCGCGCTCCGCTCGCAACATGCTCGTCGAGGGCTTCTTCGTCCCCGTCCTCGAGGAGATCGACGTCGACGAGCTCCGTGACGACCTCGAGGGGCTGATCGGCGCTCGACTGCGCCAGCGCGACTAGCGAGGGCTCGACTCGCGTTCGGTCCGTTTCGACCAGTTTTCGCCGCCCGTTCTCCGAGACGACTAAGTAACAGCGGCTCTCTTGTCACGATATGAGTCTGGGACAGCGTGTCTCGAGCGACCACCAGCTGACCCGATTGCTCCAGATCGGGGTCGTGCTGGAGGAACTCGTCGAGTCACGCGCCGCCCACCACATCGACTCGCTCCCGCCGGAAGAGCGAGCGGAATTCGACGAAGAGGTGGAAGAGTTGCTCGCCGAAGCCGCCGCGGAGTCGGCCGAACACCGCGAGCGACTCGAGGCGCTGATCGACGATCTCGAGGCTGAGACGGTCGGATACGAAGAGATCAACGCACTGGTCGACGCACAGTACGGCCCGCCGGAGGACACGGACGGCGTGCTCTACGATCAACTGGCGAACGAGGAGACGGCCTACAAGTTCTACGACGACCTGATCGACGCGATCGAGGCCTCCGAGTCAGAGTTCGCGGTGGATCGCGACCGACTCCTCGAGACGCTGTACAGTATCCGCGAGGAAGAAAAAGAAGGGGTCGAGGAAGTGACCGAGATCATGGAGCACAGAGCATGATCGGGGCGAGAGCTACGTCGATCACGGCGGCCGCGATCGGTGGTCGGTCACCGTTCGAGACGCGCATCGACACCCGAATCCGGAACCGCCAGCGAGCGATCGACGCGACGCGCAGTCGCACTGACGGAGGGACGCTATGAACACTGCCGATCAATATCTCAAGGCGATCTACCTGGCACAGCGAATCGAGGACGGCCCCGCATCCACCGGCACGCTCGCGGACTTGCTCGAGGTGAGTCCGGCCAGCGTCAACGAGATGATCGGGAAACTCGAGGAGCGAGAGCTCGTCGACCACGAGAAGTACAAGGGGGCGAGTCTGACCGACGAGGGACTCGAGCGCGCCCACAACGCCCTCCAGACGTACTGCATCATCGAGCGGTTCCTCGCGAACGTCCTCGAGGTCGACGAGTTTCGCGACGAAGCCCGCGCACTGGAGAGCGTCATCGACGATACCGTCGCGGAGCGACTCGACACGATCATCGATCGGCCCGACCAGTGTCCCGACTGTTTCGACGCCGAGCAGGACTGCTGTGAGCTACTCGAACTCGAGGCCGGCGGTCACGCGGACTGAGTTCTCGGCTCGTTTTCACGTGTGATCGGACGGTGACCGATCACCGAACCGAACGTATCGCCGTCCAACGACCGCAGCGGCCGCGAGGGCGACGACGACCGCGACGCTGAGACCGACCGGGAACGACCACGAGTCGCCCGACCAGTCCGACTCGAACACGTCGGCGTAGTAGGTCCCGACCGCTTCGCCGTGGAGCGCGAGGAGCACCTCGCGGTTGTTGTGTAACGAGTTCGAGTTCCAGTTCGCGCTCCCGACGATCGCCGTCTCTCGATCGATCACGACGCCCTTGGCGTGTATCTTCTCGAACCGGTCGGTGTCTTCGACGAGTCGAACCTCGAGCGGGAGGTCCTCGCGCTCGGCCGCCCGCTCGAGGCCGGTCGCGAGATTCTCGTTCTCCTCGGCGTTGTACTCCGCCGATCCGAGCAGGATCCGAACGTCGACGCCGCGGCGGGCCGCCTCGACGGTCGCTTCGAGCAGCGACACGTCGGCCGCGATACTGGGTTGGATCACGAGGAGTTCGTCCTCCGCGCTCGCGATCAACTCCATCAGTCGTCCCTCGGCGTTGTCCGGTGCGAGCAGGAGTTCGGCCGACTCGACGGGAACCGTCGACGGCTCGTGGGTCGTCGGGAACTCGGTTTCGGAGTCCGACGACAGGAATTCCGGTTCGCCGTCGACGAACGAGGTGTTTCGTCGATACGCTGGGCCGGAGGTCGTGTCCCGCCCCTCGAAGTCCGCACGGAAGACGGCCGCGAGATCGCTCGCGAGGGTTTCGTCCTCGAGTCGGACGCCCCACCCGCGGCTGCTCTCGCCGCCGACGCCCGCCGGCTTCCAGTTTTCGCTCGTGACCAGAACGCGATCGTCGGCGACGGCGTATTTAGGGTGGTGAAACCGGTAGCGTGCGTCTTCGCCGCCGATCACTCGGACATCGACGCCGCCGTCCGCGAGCGTCTCGAGGACGTCCGCGGTCGGTGCCGGCGTGCCGCCGACCGGGCTCGCCTCGAGGAGTACCGAGACGTCGACGCCGCGTTCGGCCGCGTCGACGAGATCGGCGGCGATGGGCTCGGAAGTGACGGTGTAGCCGGCAAGTAGGAGCCGGTTATCGGCGGTTCGAATCGTCTCTCTGGGGACGCGGGGGGAATCGGGGAGGACGAACGCCGTCGCCTCGTCGACCGCGGCGCTCGAGACGGGGAAGCAGGTCGCGTCGGCGGGCCACCACTGGCCGTTGACGGTGTCGTCGTTCCGACTGGTGGTTGCCCCCGTCAGTTCCGTCCGATACCACCGCTCCGCGGTCGGCGCGCGGTCGTAGGAGACCGAATCGATCGCGGCCGTCGCGTTTCGGAGTCGAAGCTCGTCACCGCCGTTCGCGAGTTGCAGATGGCCCTCGAGCCCGAGAACCGGCGTGTCGGTGAGCCGTGTCGTGGCGTTCGGAGACGTACTCAGCGCGGTACGACCGGAGACCGTCTCGTTCGGGAGTCGCGCCGTCGTGTGGCCGTCCGTGAGGGTCCAATTCTCGAGTCGGGTGTCGGGCGGCGTCTCGAGGACGGCGAACTCGCCGGCGTTTTCCTCGGTCGGCGGGTTCGGCGCGAGTTCGACGATGCGCGGCCGCGTCGGCGTGTCCGTCGCGGTCGGCCTCGTCGTGTCGCTCGCCCGTTGCGGACAGGCACGGGCGGACGCGTCGGGTTCGCTATCAGGGGTGGCTCGAGCCGTGGGCTGCCCGGTCGTCACTGTGCCGGTGGCAACTGCGAACCCAGCGAGTATCGTGGTACTGGTGACGAGACAACAGGCGAAGACGGCAACGAGGGCGGCTCGCCGGATATCCATCGCTCCGTCTGGTCGTCCTTTCGGATTTAAAATGTCGGATCCAATCCGGTCGGGTAGGGAGACGGTTAGTCGACTCTTTCGAGAAGGGTACGGATAGTCAATCGAGGGAACGAGTCCGCTCGTGCTGGCAACACTGAACGGCCACGCCCTCCCCAGCCGACTCACTCGCTCACTTCGTTCGCTCGTTCGTCCCTCGCACGGCTTCGTGCCGCGGTGAACCGCGGCACAGCGTGCGCCACCGTATATCGTACCATCGTGGAACAATAGAGCGTTCGACGCCGTTCGTCACGTCAGTTTCTCATCGATCGGTTGAATCGAGTTCACTGAGCGGTTCGCTGCGGCCCGAGCGTCAGGCTGCGGGCTCGAGGTCCGCGTTCTCGGCTTCGGCCTGCACGAGGTAGGCGCGGTCGTCGTCGTAGTCGGCGACGATCTCGAGGGCGTCTTCGGTGCCGATGCGGTTGAGCGCCCACGCGGCGCTGGCTCGGACGCGGTCGGACTCGTCGTCTTCGAGGACGTCCGCGAGCGGGTCGATGGCGCGGGTGTCGCCGATCAGCCCGAGGGCGCGGGCGGCCCAGCTGCGGACGTCGGCCTCGTCTGCGACGAGTTGCTGAGCGATCGGTTCGACCGCGTCTTCGGCACCGATCTCGCCGAGTGCGCGGAACGCGGGCCGCTGGAGGTTCGGGTTGGAATCGACGTAGTCGACGAGCGTGTCGACGACCTCCTCGTCGGCGACGCCGATCTTGCCGAGGATGGACATCGCGGCCTGATCGCGGCGGTTGGCCTTCTGGAGCATCGGGTCGATGGCCTCCTCGGGCCCCATCCGCTCTAAGGCCTCCATGCAGTGGTCCTCCATGAAGTCGGAGTCGAACGTCTCCAGCGCGAGGAGGATCATGTCGACGTTGCCCTGCTTCTCGTGGACCTTGAGCGCGTGCCACTCCGGCGGGAAGTCCTTGACGTGATCGAGGACGTCGTAGTACCCCTCCCGACGGAGCTGTTCGCGGATCTCGAGGTCGGTCCACTCCGTCGCGTCGTCGATATCGCTTTGCAGATCGTCGGTCGCCTCGAGCAGACCGGCGATCGTCTCGGCGTCGTCGTCCGCGTCGAGGTCGGCGGTTTCGACGGCTTCGACCGCGTCGTCGAGGGTCGCATCGAGCTGGTCGGGGACGGTTTCGCCCTGGTTTACCAGCGTGACCGACGTGTCCAGCAGATCGTTGAACTCGTCGAGGAAGTCGTCGACCGCCTCGATCAGTTCCGCGTTGCCTTCCTCGGTCCAGCGGGTGTCCGTGATCGTCCCGCTTGCGTCGGTTATCTCGCTTACGACGTCCTCGCCGTAGGGACCGCGCTGGTCCTCTAGATCCGACTCGAGGTCCGAGAGGTCGCTCTCGATCTCGTCGTACCGCTCCTGTAGCTCTTCTTCCGGCGCGGGTTCCGCGTCTTCGTCTTCCTCGTCCTCGTCGGTCTCGGGCGGCTCCGGCACCTCGACGCTCTCGAGTTCCGTTCGGAACGACTCGAGGTCGGCCTCGACGACGTCGAGGTCGTCCTCGGTCTCGGCGGCCTCGAGGTTCGAGTCGAGTCCCTCGAGGTCGGCCGCGAGTGCGTCGAGGCGCTCTCGAACGGCCGCGAGATCGGCAGCCCCCTCGTTCTCGCCCGCTTCCTCCTCCTCGGCGGCCCCGTCGTCACCGTTCGCCTCGTCCTCGCTCATCGTACCACCCGGGGACGACGCCGACGCGTGACACTGTACATACTTGACGGTCGTGTCAGCACGGCCCTAAGCGTTTCCATGCACGTCGACCGACGGCGACCGTTCCCGCTCGCCCCAGTACAACCAGGGGCTGAGCGTCATGTACGCCAGCCCGAGCGTCAGGAGGGCGTACGGAAACGTCCGGCCGGCGAAATTCGGAACGAGGATCGCGAGGGCGTGGACGATACCCATGATCGCGGCGTCTCGAGCCAGGAGGTCGGGGTACTGGATCCGCGAGACCATCAGGTAACAGAACGCGCCGGTGACGGCGAGCACGAGCCACGGCCGCGTCTCGCCGGCGAGGATCGCCGCGCCGAGTATCGTGGCGGCGAGGGTCGTCTGGACGCCCTCGGTGTAACTGCCGGAGATGTCGTAGGCGGTGTACATTCCCAGCCGGGTGACGGCCATCGCGACGAACAGCGCACAGACGCCCGTCACGAGCAGGAGGTCGGCGGTGATCGCGCCGAAATCGATTCCGAGCCCCTCAGTGACGACGACGAACGACAGGACGGCGGGAGCGACGGCGAAGGAGGCGACGTCGGCGAGCGAGTCGAGGTAGGGACCGGCGTCGGTACCGCCGTAGCGGCGCGCGAGGATGCCGTCGAGTCCGTCCGCGATCGCCGCGAGGAGGATGAGCCGGGCGGCGAGGTCGATGTCGACGGTCGCCACGACGACCGCGACGAACCCCAGGGCGGCGTTCGCGATCGTCACCGCGTCGGCGACACCCAGCCGACCGACGAACCGGGGGAGCATATGCCCGGATTCGACGGGGAGCTACCTTACGTGTTTTCGTTTCCGGAGACCGCCGTTTTCGAGAACCGAACCGGGGCGGTTATACCGCAACTCTCCCAAGGATCGCGTATGCAACGGCGTGGCTATCTCGCCGCCGTCGGAACTGCGACAGCTGCGACGCTGGCCGGGTGTTCGTCGCTCCTCAGTTCGTTCGACGATAATCCCTGCGCCGGCGAGGACTGTCACATCGGAATGAGTCGCACCGAGTTCCACCCCGAGGTCTACGAGGTTTCGGTCGGTGACACTGTCGTCTGGCAGAACACGAGCGAGGCCGATCACACCGTCACGGCCTACGAGGACCTGATCCCCGAAGACGCCGAGTACTTCGCGTCCGGGGGCTACGAAAGCCAGACGGCGGCGTACGAGGCCTGGGACGACCGCGGCGGTCGACTCGGAACGCGCGACACGTACGAACACACCTTCGAAGTGCCGGGTTCCTACGAGTACTTCTGCATTCCCCACGAGGGTGCCGAAATGATCGGCGAGATCGTCGTCACCGAGTAACGCCTCGACCGGTACGGCTCGTGACCTGACGGCCCACCGCGGCCTCGGCGTCGGTCTCCGGTGGGACCAGCTTTATTTCCCGACGGACGAATCATCTTCCCGTAATGATCGTCATACACGCGAGTTTTCCGATCGACTCCGACAGCCGCGACGAAGCCCTCGACCTGATCGAGGATCTGGTGTCCGAATCGCAACAGGAAGACGGCATCATCGACTATCGGGCGGCGACGGACGTCACTGACCCGAACGTCGTGCGCTTCTTCGAACAGTACGAGGACGAGGAGGCCTTCGTCGCACACACGCAGACCGATCACTTTCAGGAACTCGAGGCCGCGCTCCCGGAACTCCTCGCCGGCGAGCCCGAGGTCACCAAGTTCGACGTCGACTCGGCCGAAGAACTCGAACTCTGAGCGGTTTCCGCACCGATCTGCACCCCACTGTACCACTGACAATCAATACATACGACCGCATGCCGGCGGTATGATCCGTTTGTGAATCCGTTCTGTGGCTATTGTAGGCCCCGACAGCGTCCGCACAGAAGCGGTCACCGAGACTCGTCTTCACGGTCGTCTCCCGCGTCTTCCAGTGACGCTTCTACCGAGTTCCGCCACAGGGTCATATCGGCCGCGTGCGTCTCGAGCGCACCGACGTCGTCCTCCAGGGATTCGATCGACGACCGGAGTTCGTCGTCGAGGTCGTCGAGGTCCGACTGAACCGCCGACAGCTCCGATTTCGTTCGCTCCTGGAGGATCGCGACCGCCTCCTCGATCGTGGCGTCGGTGTCATCGATCTGCCCCTCGAGGGTCGCCGCTCGCTCGTCGAGTCGGTCCTCGAGGTCGTCGATCCGATCCTCCACCTGTTCGATATCCCGTATCCGGGAGGCCAGCGCGGTCGTTCGCGTGTTGAGGTTCTTCTCGACGTGTCGAATCCGTCTGGCGACGTCGTCCTCGACTCGGTCCGTCGAGACGTCGGACGCCTCCCCGCTCCCGGAAACGTCGTCGAGGTCGAGCGTATCGCGTTTCGCGGCGGAGTCCGAACCGTCCTCGGGCGTCGATTCCTCGAGGCTCGCGAAGCGATCGGCCAGTTCGGTAACTGCCGTTTCGAGGTCGTCGAGCCGGCTCTCGAAGGCACTGTCAATCGACTCGAGGGATTCGATCGCCGTTCGGAGCGTCGTCAGTTCGTCGATGACCGCGTCGAGGTCGGATCGAACGGCTCCGAGGGCGTCCCCGTCGCACTCCCCGGAATCCGTGTCGATATCGTCCGACAATTGCGCCACCGTCGATTCGAGCTCCGCGATCCGCTGGGGGTCCACACCGGCGGAGCGAGGCTCGTCGTCGAGTGCCCGCTTGAGGGCCTCCGTTCGGGCACCGCCCTGATCCGACCTGAGGGCCTCGAGCAGTGCGTCGAGGACGTTCGCTACCGACTGGTCGCCGGAATCCCCGGAGGACGAAGCCGATCGTTTGCCACTGTCATGTTTATTCATACCACTTTCAGCGACGGGACGTGCCCCCGAACGTTCGATCGGTATCGCTTCGGAAGGGCGGTGGGGCCTCGTACAGCGAGTCGAGATCGCACAACCCACCGCCTCTCGCTCGAGTACCGCCCTCGTCGGTTTTTATCGCAAGCACACCCCGATACTCCGATCCGCCGTTTGCGCTGTCGATATCGGTTAGCACGATTAATTCTACACGGTGAGATTTATTTAAATAAGTTACGGCCGTTCATCACTGTTCAATTCCCGTTCAGTCCCGAGAGCCGCGAACAGGCCGTCTCAGGCCATTATATCTGGTATTCATACGACCGGAAAAATGTACTTATAACAATCATCTAGTTTTAAATAAAAGGTGGCGAAATCGCCATCGATGTCCGAATCAGACAGCGATCAGGACATGGAGGACAGCGCGACGACCGACGGACTGCTCGACCGAATCAAGCGACTGGTCACTCGAAGCTAACTGCGGCGACGCGGCGCACAGTTTTCGGATTCCAGTGAGATAGCCGACCCTGCCCGCTCGCGGCAGGGGTCGTTCGCGAGTTGGGCAGCGAACCGGCTTACCGATCGCGTGGCTCCTGCGGATGGTCTAGGCGCAAACAGACGGGTCTCTGGCGACTTGTCCGGTAAAATAACGGCGTTAGCGAATCGACTGCGCCCGCCGATCGGAATCAGTCCGCGGAGACGTCTTCTTCGTCGACGTCGACCGCCGTCGCTTCCTCTTCGGCGACTTCCTCGGGGTGGGCCTCGAGGGTCGTCTTCTGGATCTCGACGCGGCGCAGCGGGTAGATCGTCTTGGCCTCGCCGTAGATGGCGGAGGAGAGACGACCTTCGACGACGCTGTCGGTGAGCTCCTCGAAGGAGCGCTCCTCGGCGGCCTCCTCGATCATCCGGACCATCTGCTCGCGGATGGCCTTCTCCTGGCTCGCGTCGGCCTTCTTGGTCGTGAAGGCGACGGGCTGGATCTGGACGCGGTAGTCGTCCGTCGTGAGGACGGTGACGTAGGCCTCGATCTTCGAGGCACCGCGGCGGACCAGCGAGCGCAGGTAGTCCCGCGTCAGGGAGTGTTCGACGAACTCCGTGTACGCGCTGTCGCTGCCCACGTCGTTGATCTTGAAGGTGAGCTTCGTGTTGTTCTCGCTCGCGTTGTTGTTGAGTTCGCCGAGCGTCGTCTCGAGCGTTCGGCCGTAGACTTTCTCCGGTTCGTCAGCGGGGGTTTCGCCGAGTTCCTGGCGGTCGAACTGCTCGGGTGCCAGGACGGTGTACCACCGCTTTTCCTGTTTCGCACGTGAAACTGATCGTTCACTCATTGTGTGTTGTGTTGGTATCGTGATCGGACACAGGTCCCGTGTCCGTCGGTTGATCGCACTGTGCGGTTCGCGTCTGCGACGCGACGTCGATCGCGACCTCGAGGTTGACGACGTAGTCGTCGACCGTCGACTGCAGGCCGCTCGTCGTCTCGCGGTCGATCCGCGTGACGATCGTCCCGGCGCGCTCGTCGCCCGCCGCGTCTGCAGCGTCGTCGCGTTCGACGGTCGTCGTCATCTCGTCGGTATTGTCCGGGCTGAGTGCCCGCGCGATGAGGGCCGCGTCGTCGTGTGCCGTCCGAATCGTCGCTCGCCGACTCATCGGAACTCCCTCACTGCCGCGATGATCGTCGAATTGTCCAAATCCGGGTCGTATCGCAGATAGCTACGCCGGTGGCCGACGTCGTACTCGACGCCGATCTCGGAGCCGTCTTCGAAAGCCGGTTCCGTCTCAGGCTCCGCACCAGCGAGTTCGCGAGCGACACCATCGACGGTCGCGCCGAGGGAGTCGGCCTCGCGCGTCGCGAGCGCCGCCTCGGCGTGTCCGATAGCGAGGACGACTGGCTCCGGTGACCGGGAGGCCGCCACGATCGTCGCGATCGTTTCGACGGGACCGTCGTCGACGTCGACGACGAACAGTCCGTCGTAGCGACCGGTCGACGCGCTCGAGAGCGCAGCGTGAGCGCGGCGGCCGTGTTCGCGCCAGGCCTCGAGTGCGGTCTCGCGGACGTCGTGTCCCATCGCGAGCGCCGTGCCGGTGCCGGGTTCGGTCCGTGCCAGCGCCTCGAGCACGTCCGCGAAGCCGCCGAGCGTCGCGAACGCGTGGTCGGGCGTGGCGTACGGGCGAAGGAGCCGGCCGATCGACTCCGCCGTGGCGTCGGTCGCCTCGTCGGCACCGACGGCGTCGAGCGCGACGAGCGAACCGATCGCCCGATGGTCGTCCGCGTCGAGCGCGTCGGAATCGCCGTCGACGGCGTCCGAGAGCGCCTCGCGGGTCGCGTCGAGGTCTCCAGACCACGGCGCGCGCAGGCGCGTCGAGTGCGCGACGCCGTCGATCGGATCCGAAGTCGGTACCGCGACGCCGGGTCGCTGCTCGAGCAGTCCGCGTTCGATCGCGGTCTCGAGGAGCCACTCGCTCTCGCCCGCACCGGGTTCGCTGCCGCCGGCGACGACGCCGGCCAGTGCGAGCACCGGATCCGGCGTCCCGCCGATCTCGCGGACGAGATCGACGGCCTCGAGCGTGGCGGGTCGGTCGGTCGCTGGGAGTCGAATCACGTCGTCGGTATCGGCGGCCGCGTCGGCGGCCCCGACGACGATCGTCCGATCGTCCTCGTTCGTCGGTGGGTCGACGCGTGCGGATCGCTCCGCGATCGTCCGACCGACGGTCACCTGAAACGGCGTCTCCAGCTCTGCGAGGGCGCTCGCGATGAGGCCGCTCGCGGCGAGCCCGTCGCCGTCGGCGCGGGCGACGAGGCGGACGAAGCCGGCGCTCTCGAGCGCGCTCGTGGCGGACACCGGCTCGGCGGATCGACCCTCGGTGGACATGTGACGTTACTCGGCGTCTTCGATGAGTTCCGTCGCGAACTCGGGCGTGTACGTGAAGTCCGGCTCGAGTTCGTCGCCGCGGTAGTACTTGACCAGGCGGCGAACCTTCGCTTCGGTGTTCTGCAGGGCGCGCTTGTTCTGGTAGTCCTGCTGGTTCCGCTGGACGTGCTCGCGCAGGCGCACGGCGCGCTCCATCAGGTTCCAGAGATCCTCGGGGATGTCCGCTCGCGCGTCGTTCTCCTCGAGGATTTCGGTGATCTTCTTCCCGGTCGCCAGCTTGACGTCGGGAACGGGCGTGCCGGTGACGCCTTCGTCACGCAGCTTCATCCCGATCTGGCTGGGGTCGTGGCCCTGCTCGGCTAGTTCGACGACCCGGTCTTCGATGTCTGCTGGGTCGACGTCGCTCCACTCCGGCGGTTCGTCTGCCGACGGCTTGTCCGAACCGGACGAGCCGCGACGGCGTGTGTGCATTCGTGCCATTGTTGAGGATAGGAATCGCACTGACCGCGCGTGTCCACTGTCAGACGACAGTGGCGGCTCTCGCCGTGCACTTCCGCAATCCCAAGTCACCCGAAAGAGTGAGTGACACAGTCGGATTTGCGGCCGTGCGCTTCCCACCGGTGATTCTCCCGTTGCGGTCAAAAGGGTTTCTACATCGGAGCGGGGCGAATCCGTTGCACGTGCGGTCCCCGTTCACACGAGGAGCGCGAAGAGGAGCACCGAGAGTCCGATCATGACGGCCGCGTGTTTCGCGCCCGCTCTGATGTCGCCCGTGCTTAGCTGGCCGGCGATCAGTCCCGAGAGCGAGCCCTGCACGAGCGCCGCGTGATAGAACAGCGTCGCGTAGGCGTCGGCGTCCGCGTCGGAGAGTCCGCCGAGTTCGTCGACGCCGGAGCCGGCTGCCAGTTCCGCCCCGCCGGTCGGAAGGTTCGGAAGCAGGTAGCCCGCGAGCACCCCGATAATGAAGAGGAAGACCAGAAACGAGACGTAGACGACGACCATGTACTCGAGCATCGCCTGTCTGCGCTCGCGCTCGAGCCGGCGATCGGCCGCCGCCTGTCGCGCGGCGATCCGGAGCGTGGTCGCGAGGTTGCCGCTGGCGTTCATCGACTCGGTGAGCAGCGTGACCACGCGGGCGATCGATCGTGTCCCCACGCGCGCCTCGAACCGCCGGAGCGCCGTCTGGAGATCCGCACCCCACTGGACGTCGGCCCAGACCCGGTCGAGCTCGGCGCTGAGCGGCCCCAGATCCGAGTCGCGGACGCGATCGACCGCCGAGACGATCGACAGGCCGGCCTCGTTGACGCTGGCGAGGCGATCGAGCAGGTCCGGCACCGCGGCCTCGATCGCCTCGAGCCGCCGCCGATGGAGTTCGTACGCGATCGCGAAAACGGAGAGCGCTCCGAACGCACCGACGGCGACGGTGTCGTCGAGGGCAGTGACGTCGAATCCCCCCTCGAGCGCGGCGGGAACTCGGCCCGCGATCGCCGCGAGGACGATCGGGAGGGTTACGACGAGCGTGAGCGACGGGTGCTCGACGAGCGTCCGAATCGGGTGGCCGAATCGCTCGCGGACGCCCTGCAGCCGGCGGTAGTACCGGACTCGTTCGACGTTCGGATGCGGCCGCGGTCCCGGTCCGTTGCTGGCGGCGGCCGCGGTTCGGTCCGGTCGATCCGCGGCGGGCGGGTCGATCGCGTCCGGTTCCCCGTCGACCCCGTTACTGGGATCGAGCTTGTCCGTCACCATGCTCAGGTACACCATGAACCCGACGTTCGCGACTGGCAAGAGCACGTAGACGATGACCTGTAACTGCCCGAACGTGTCGCCCGCGGCGATGCCGATCACGACGAGGATGGTGATGAGAAAGAGCGGGCCCGCGACCAGCACCGTGACGTAGGCTTCGGCCAGCGTCGCGAGCAGGTCGAGGATGCTCTGCTGTTGGGACTCGGCTTCCTCGCGGTAATCCTGGTACTGGCGCTCGAGGAACTCGGAGAGCCCCTGTCCGCTCTGGAGGACGCTGACCAGGTTCTCGGTGAACTCGCGGAACTGCGGGCTCGGCGAGCGACGCCCCATCGTCTGGAGGGCAGTGATGACGTCGGTCCCGAAGGTGTCCATCTGACGGACCGCGACGGAGAACTCCGCGGCGGCCTCGCCGTAGGTGTCTTCCTGCGCGGCGACGATCCTGACGACCGTCGGGAACGCCATGCCGCTCTTCGAGAGCGCGTAGACGAACGCGACCGTCGCGGGCAACCCAGCTTCGATTCGGCGGGCTCGGCCGTCGGCGACGTAGCTCGGGTACCACCATCGAAGCCAGTAGGTCCCACCGCCGGCCACGGCCCCCACCGTGAGCGAGGACCCGAGCAACAGGACGACGAGTTCGCCGAGCGACAGCGTCGGCACGCCTCCGAGACCGGCGAGGAACGCGAGGAACCCCGGCAGCGCCTCGCGCATCGTCTCGGGGTCGACCGAGAGCAGTTCCAGGAGCCCCCAGATCGCGTAGAGTCCGAACACTGCCCCGACGAGGACGGCGACGACGGTGTAGAGCAACGTCACCGATCCGTACTCGCGAACCGTCGTCGGCGCGTGTGCGGCCCGCAACGCCGCCTTCTTTCCGGACCACTCGCCTCGGAGCGCATCGACGTAGCTTCCGAAGGTCCGGATCGATATTCGGCACAGGACCCGCTCGAGCCGAGCCGAGTATCTCGCGAGGAGGAGGGGGAGACAGAGCAGCGCCGCACCGAGCAGCGGAACGACGGTAACGAGCCTCATCGCTCCCGAGGTGCGTCGTCTCCGGTCTCGAGTTCGGTCGTCGCGCCGTTCCTCCGTTCGACCGCCCCTTCGTGCTCGCGTTCGACCGTCTCTCCGCGTTCGCGTTCGACTCGCGTCCCGGTCTCGTCGTCCGCGATCGTCTCGAGGACGCGGTCCGGATCGCTGTAGTACTCGTTGACCATCGCGGTGAACCGCTGGTAGTCGTCGATCCCGTTCGCGCGGAGGTACTCGAGGAACCGTTCGCGGTTCTCGACTTCGGTCAGCAACTCCTTCTGGCTCCAGCCGCGTTCGTCGCGGATCTCCGTGAGGACCTGACTACCCGAACTCCGGAAGCTGTCGGTCTCGCCGTCCCAGGTGTAGGCGGTCGAGTAATCGAGTTCGCCGGTCCGCTGGTCGACGCCCTCGATTTCGGCGAGAACCTTGTTCCGGCGCACGCGCTGATCGCCCGACCGCGTCAGCGTCTGGACCGAGAGGATGTCGAGGCTCTGGACCATCGACCGGGGCACGTTGATCGGCTCGTTCTCGAGCCGGTTGATCGCCGTCTGCACCGAATCGGCGTGCATCGTCGAATAGGTGGTGTGACCGGTGTTCATCGCCTGAAAGAGGGTCATCGCCTCCTCGCCGCGGACCTCCCCGACGACGATGTACTCCGGTCGATGGCGAAGCGCGGAGCGAAGCAGGTCGTACATCGTCACGTCCGTGCCCTCGTGGAGGCGCTCGCGCGTGATCGAGGAGAGCCAGTTGTCGTGGGAGAGCTGGAGCTCGCGAGTGTCCTCGATCGTGACCACCTTCGACCGCGGCGGGATGAACATCGAGATGGCGTTCATGCTCGTGGTCTTCCCCGACGCGGTCCCGCCCGCGAAGAGCAGGCTCTTGTTGTGCTCGATCGCGAGCCAGAGGTAGGCCAGCTGCTCGACGCTGAACGTGCCGTACTCGAGCAGGTCGATCGGCGTGAACGGGTCCTCGGCGTACTTCCGGATCGTGAAGGCCGATCCCCGGGGCGTCACCTCTTCGCCCAGCGCGAGTTCGGCGCGCGAGCCGTCGGGGAGGGTCGTCTCGACCATCGGGTCGCCGATGGAGATGTGCCGACCGGAGTGTTGCGCGAGGCGGACGACGAACCGGTCGAGATCGGTCTTCCCGAAGGACACCGACGTCTCGATGTCGGTGTACTCGTCGTGGTAGACGAAGATCGGCAGGTCGTAGCCGTCACAGGAGACGTCCTCGACGTGCGGGTCGCGCATGATCGGATCGAGCGGTCCGTATCCCCGGAAATCCCGGTAGATGTAATAGAAGAGGCGGTAGAACGTCGACGTCTCGATCTCGGCCCCGTATCGCTCGAGCGCATCGCGGATCGTCTCCCGCAGAAGGGTCTCGATGTCGGTCCCCTCGTCCTCGCGGTACAGCAGGGGATCCCGGACGTCTTCGAACAGCGTCTCGAGCAGGATCGCTTCGTCCTCGCTGAGGGTCGGTTCGACGGTGTGATACCGGTGTTCGTTGGCGTCGTGATCGTAGCCGATCGAGACGAACGAAAACGGGGCGTCGACCCAGTAGCGATCGACTTCCTCGAGACCGTCCGGGCCGTCGAACGCGACTAGCGGCCCGTGAGCGTCCGGATCGTAGTCGTCGATATCGACGGTCGAGCCGCGGACCGTCTCGACGAGGCGACGAACGGCGCGTCGAACGGCGGCGATCGTCGACTCGCCGCGCGGACCACCGGACGCGGCCGAGTTCGACTCGACGTCGGCGGGTGCCGTCGGATCGCCGTCGGAGACCGGTTCCGACTCGGCATCGGCTGCGGGGCCCGACTCGTCTCGAGCGGGCCCGTCGGCTCCGCTACCGCGTCCGAGGGCACCGTCCCGATCCGCGTCCGACTCGGTGGATGTTGGTGGTTCCATTGCGGACAGGTTTCGTGACACGTCCGGACGCAATCGGCATAAATGGGATGGCCGACCGGCGACCGGGCGCGGTCGTCTGGTTCGATGACGTCCCTCTCGGGCGGTATCCGTCGTGCGTTACGTTCATACTGCGGGAGTCCGAAGGGCGACGTACGGAATGAGGCGCGAGCACTTCACGTTAGACGTTACCAATATCGACTGGGTCGAAACCGGCGGCGAACCCCAGAAACCCGCTGTATCGATCGATTTCACCGGCCCAGCAACGCTGCTCCGCGAGCGCCTGACTGGTCCCGACGGGAACGTTCTCGACGCGAGCGAAACGGACGTCGCCCTTCGTCTCCAGGGGCCGCTCGGGAACGAGACCACGGGAGTAGTGAGCGTGACCAACCGCGTCACCGGCGAGTTCATCCTCGAACTCAACGAGGACGCCGAGGACGTCCTCCAGTTCATCCGAGCGGCTCGGGGCTACGGTGAGGACGCCGGCGAGGACGACGGCCGGTACGAGGTGGCACTCACGCTCGACGGCGACTCGTTCGTCACTTACGACAAAGGGACCTTTCTCGTCTACGACGAGGAGGGGAGTCTCCTCCGACAGCACAGTCTGATTCCGAGCGGCGTCGAACTGTAACCCCCGACGAGTCCTCGTTTCCTCCCGGCCGCTGGGACCGGACCGGCAATTATAAGTGTTTTAGGCACGCCTAAAGGGAATAGACGGCGGCAGACGCCGGAGTCGATTCATGTCGAACGAACAACTACTCACGACGACGGCCGAAGGAAGGGATCGAGAACCGGCGACCGCAGATCCCGTTCTCGAACTCGACGGAATCGCGAAAGGCTTCGGCAGTGAAGACGTCATCGGGGACCTGTCACTGTCCGTCCGCGACGGCGAGATCCTCACGCTACTCGGTCCGTCGGGCTGTGGCAAGACCACGACGCTCCGGCTGATCGCCGGGCTGGAGAAACCCGATACCGGACGAGTCCGGCTCCAGGACGAGACCGTCGCCGGTGAGGGGCGCTTCGTGCCGCCAGAGAAACGCGGCGTCGGCGTCGTTTTTCAGGATTTCGCGCTCTTTCCCCACCTGACTGCCCGCGAGAACATCGCCTTCGGGCTGCAAGACTGGAACGAGGCCGACCGGGACGAGCGCGTCGACGACCTCCTCGAGCTCGTCGGCCTCGCGGATCACGGCGAGGACTACCCCGACGAACTCTCGGGCGGGCAACAACAGCGGATCGCCCTCGCGCGGTCGCTGGCACCCGAACCGGAGATGCTGTTGCTCGACGAGCCGTTCTCGAACCTGGACGTCGATCTGCGGGTCGAAATGCGCGAGGAGGTCCGGCGGATCATCAAGGAGACCGGCGTCACCGCCGTCTCCGTCACGCACGATCAGGAGGAAGCGCTGTCGATCTCCGATCGAGTCGCCGTAATGAGCGACGGCGACATCGAACAGATCGATACCCCACAGCAGGTGTTCCAGCAACCGGAATCCCGGTTCGTCGCCGGCTTCCTCGGCCATGCCAGTTTCCTCTCCGGCGACGTCCGCGGCGACCACGTCGACACCGCGCTCGGGCGCGTGCTCCGCGACGACGTCAACGGGCTCGCCCACCAGTACGACGGCACCGCCGTCGACCTGCTCGTGCGCCCGGACGACGTGACGGCCTCCCCCGCCGAGGGATCGGAAGCCGACGGGCGGGTCGTCTACCGACGATACCTCGGTCCGACCGTCCTCTACCGCGTCGAGCTCGACGGCGGCGAAACCATCGAGTGCATGCACAACCACTCCGACCGGATCGACCTCGACGAGCGCGTCGGCGTGCGCGTCACCGCCGACCACGACCTCGCGTGGTTCCCCGCGGATCACCGCGAGGAGATCGACGAGGGCGCCGACGCGACCGCTGCCGGAGCTGACTGAGCGGCCCCGTTCCCCCTCGAGAGCTGGCTTTTGCCCTCGTAACGCGCCGATCAGGTCAGTACGCAAAACAGTCACTTTGATACACAAGCACACTCGAACCAGTGACATGGCTAATCAGAAACGGATTGCGACGTACCGGGGAACCGCTACTCGGAAGCGGATCGCGACGTACTGTGGAATCGCCGCGGCGCTCGTCTCGCTGGGAGCGATCCTCCTCGCGACGCTCGTCGCACCACCCGAGACGTTCACCTGGCAGGGGAAGGCGCTCTCGGACATGGGTCGATACGGCGCCCCGACGTTCCCGATATTCAACGGCGGACTGATTCTCAGCGGACTCCTCGGAGCCCCCTTCATCTGGCTGGTCTGGATCACGAGCCGAAACGCCCTCGAGCGCCTCGGCGTCGCCTTGCTCGCACTGGCGGTCGTCGGGATGATCGGTGTCGGGGTTTTCTTCCTCGATCACACGGCGGTTTACCTCGAGTCGAGCCTGCACGGGCTCGCCGCGCTGGCCGTATTCGGGATCGCACCGTTCGCGAGCTGGGTCTACGGAACCGGCGCCGCACTGGCCGGTGACGGTCGCCTCGCGATCGCATCGTTCTGGTTCGGAAACGTCCACCCACTCGCCTGGCTGGGATGGCTCTTCTCGGTCGGCGGCGCGTCCTCAAGCAGCGCGTGGTTCGCCGTCCCCGAGTTCGTCGTCTCCGTCGCCTTCTCCGGGTGGATCCTCTCGCTGGCGTTCACCATCCGCCGACGGGATGACGGGGAACTGGACGTACCGAACCGCTGAGCGCTTCAGGTCGGTTTTGCGACCCGTGGCCACACAACGCTTAAATCGAAACCGTTCGTAACGATGCGTATGCATAAAGACGAACTCCTCGAGCTCCACGAAGAACTCGTCGTCATTATGGAGTACTTCTCGGATCGCGAGGAGGTCGACGAAACGCTGTTCGACCACTACCGCCAGCTCGACGTCGATCCCTCCCACGTCCACAAGTCCAAGAGCGAACACAAACACGCCGTCTTCGTCCTCGGCAACGCCCTCGCGAGCGCGATGAGCGAAGACGAGTTCTCGAGCGCCGGTCGGATCGGCAAGCGCATGAAGGAACTCGCCGAGGACGCCGAATCGAAGATATAGAAAATATAGATCGTTTCTAGGCGAAACGTATTTGGTGTGGTTCCCGCTTGTTGACGTATGGACTCGCGCACGCAAGAGCGCGTCGAGGAGTGGGACTCTCGCCCCTTCGACGGCGGTTTCGACGGACTCTCCGATCTCGCTGCGGCCGATTTCTCGGGTGCCGTCACCGCAGTCGGCACGTGGCTCTTTATGCTCAACGGCCGGATAATCGGCGTCGTAGACGGCGACATCGAGGATTTCGAAACAGCTTCTGGCACGCAGTACCAGGCGCCCCATCCGTCGCTTCCCTTGCTCTGTGCGATGGAGGAACGCGGCGGCGAGACGCGGGCGAACTACTACACCAACGAAACGCCGCTTCGCGAAGTCGACACCACCCTCCAGAGCGGCTCGTTTACGGGCTACATCGAACTGAGCGAGAACGTGCTCAGCGGCGACTACTACGCCGTCTACTACGGCGGTCGCCGGATGGCCGCGGCCTACATCGGCAACGCCGAACGCCTGCTCACCGGCGACGAAGCCTTCGAGCGAGCGGCCGACGAGGTCGGCATCTACGAAGTTATCGACGTCGACATCACCGTCACCGACGTTCCGGGAACGGCGGGGGGCGCACCCGGTACCGATACCGATTCCGGGGTCGACTCGAGCCCGGACTCGGGGTCCTCGGTGGGAACCGGACCCGGCGGGTCCGAGCCCGCCGTGTCCGGTCGGGACGCCGCGGGGACCGAACCGACCGCCGATCCGACGGACGCCGCGATCGATCCGATCGACGTCTCGAGTACCGATCCGGCCGACAGCGACCCGGTCGAGGACGTTACCGTGGACGACGAGTCGGCGCTCACGTCGGACATCGACCTCACGGGCGAGCATTCGGGCATCACCGCGCCGGACGACGACGACGGGCCCGAACCGGAGCCGGCCTCGACCGGAATCACCGAGTCGGAGTCCGCCGCCGATCCCGATCCGACCCTCGATGCCGATCCCGGATCGATCGCGTCGGGCGAGGAGGCCGAATCGACGGTCGAAAGCCCGACCGAACCGGCGGACGACGGGGCGGGCGCGTCCGGTGTCGACGATTCGTCGGCTCTGATCGACGAGCCCGCAGTCGGCGACTCGCCGGCAGACGAGTCTGCCGACTTCGACGTCGAATCAGCGACCGACGGTGCAAACGACCCGGCGTCCGCGACGACCTCGAGCGACGAAGCCGGAGCCGAAGCGGACACCGACACCGCTGGCTCGGACGAGACGACCGCCGGAACCGACACCGAACTCGTTTCGGGTTCGAACCCCGATTTCGAGGAAGTCAAGGCGGCGGCCGAGGAACTGGAGCGAAACGACATCTCCTGGGTCGACGACGAAGACGAGGACGACGTCACCGACGAACCGGCTGACGACGCCGCTCCGTCGTCCGACGACGCAGCACCGGAGGACGAAGAGGGAGATCTCGAAGAGCAGTTCGAACGCGAGGAAGCGTGGCGAGAGACGCGACGCATTCCGTCGATCGATCCCGACAACAGTGACTCGTCGGACGCGGCGGACGCCAGCGCGAGCGGCCCTGACGAACGATCGAGTCAGTCGTCGCCGTCGACGGCGAGCGCGGAGTCCGTCGACTCCCCTCCATCGGGCGGCGCGGGGACCGACTCGAACGCCGCAGGGCGAACCGAATCGACCGCGTCGTCGGGTACACGGGAGACTCGATCCCGGACCCAGTCGAGCCAACGGAACGCGGAACGAACCCAGAGCGGAGAACCGGCCGCCGAACAGGGTCACGGCCAGGATCAAAAGCGCGTCGCGGCTCTCTCGGAAAAAGTCGAAACCCTTCAGGAGCAACGCGACGCCCTCGTGGCAAAAGCCGAGGAGCTCGAGGCCGAACGCGATCGGCTGCGGTCGGAGAACGACGAGTTATCGTCGACGGTCGAGCGACTCCGGTCTCGAATCGACGAACTCGAAACGGAGCTAGAGCGCGCCCGCACGGGAGATACCGACGCGACGGGGACCGGCACGACCGCCGGAACCCAGCTCTCGCCCGAACAGGCGCTTTCGGGGACGAACCTCTTCGTCCGGTACGCCTCGAAGAGTCGGCCGACCCTCGAGACCGCCCACGACGGCGACGCCGATCGCAGCGAGGTCGCATCGAACATCCAGCTCGAACACCACACGCAGTTCGACGCGGCCGACGCTGCGGTCGACGGAACGCCGTACGAGGACTTTCTCCCGTCGTCGATGGAACACCGGTTCGTCGACTGGCTCACCGAGATGCTCCTCTATGAAATCCGCGACACCGGCAACGCGGACGGTCTGGGGGACCTCTACGACGCCATTCCGCGGATCGACCGGGCCGAGATCGGCGCGACCATCTCGCTCGAGGACGACGACACCGAGGACGTCCCCGATCAGGTGACGTTCGACATCGTCGCGTACGACAAGATGGGGAACCCGTTAGTCCTCGTCACGCTCAACGACTCGCGAGAGCCGGCGACGGAGGGGATGCTCGAGCAACTGGAGGAAGCCGCCTCCGCGGTGAAGGCGAACTATCCGGACCTCGCGGCGGCGATCGCCGTCACGTCGAGTTACTTCGAACCCGGCGCGCTCGAGGTGGCCGAGCAGGCGACGAGCGGCGGTCTCCTCAGTCGCGGCTCGAAGCTGAGTTACGTCAACCTCTCGCGCAAGGAGGGGTACCACCTCTGTCTGGTCGAGTCACGCTCCGAAGGGTTCCACATGAACGTGCCCGAGTTGTAAGCCGTCGAACGGCCGTCTCCGATTTTTCGGACACCAGTCAACGGGAACAGCCCACTGCCCTCATCTACCGAGCGCTCGGCTCGCGCGAATCGACCCGCTCGTCGAGAGACACTTCTCGGAGTCGGAGCGGGACGCTCGAGCGCGCAAAAACGGCAAGAAGACACCTAACAGTCCGCCAGACATCGGCCGCTGGTCGCGGGGACGGGCGATAGCGTCCGAACCGGACGAGAGACTATCCTTCGATCTCCGCGACGTCTTCGATCTTCATGCCGTCGAGCTTGTCGACGATGTCGTCGATCTTGCCGTCGAGTTCGTCGACGAACTCGGCGGTGCGCTCGGTCTTGATTGCGCCCTGGCTCGAGGGCTCGATCAGGTTCTCTTCCTCGAGGACCCGAAGCGAGTAGCGAACCTTGTGGTGTGGGTAGCCGGTCTCGTTAGACATTTTGACGATCCCGATCGGTTCGTTCTCGATGACCATCTTCAGGACCTGGAGATGACGTTCCAGCATATCGACTTCCTTCTCAAGTCTATCTATCATGGCATTTGTTAACTTGTCGTTGGACCCTTTAAAAGTTACCCTCGGCGATTGAATGGTCCACTCTCAACTAGATGTTCGTTCCTGTCAGTAGTTAACGTTTCCGATCTCGGCGATCGACGGGGCAGCAGAGGCGTCGGGTTCGGACGGTAACGCGAACCTGGCGTCGACCCGAGAGAGGAGGGTCGTCGATCGGCTCCCGGTCCGGACTCGGAAGCGGGGCGTCGGAGCCGTCTTCGTTGACCGTTCTCCCTGCTCGTATAAATATTGGTAGCCATGCCCCCCGCCGTTCCGCGGTGAATCGATTCCCCGCGTTCGACGCCGAGCCCCGGAGCCGGAGAAGCGGTAGCCCGTCGAGAGGGAACATTCGATCGCTGTCCGCCGACCCTGTCGGTGGTGGCGTCCACCCGTATACCGAAATCTGTTTATCGGCCCGGCAAGAATCCGCCGCTGTTATGACCGTCACCATCGTCGGGTCGCAACTCGGCGACGAAGGCAAGGGTGGTGTCGTCGACCTCTACGGCGACGCCGCCGACGTCGTCGCCCGGTATCAGGGCGGGGACAACGCCGGACATACCGTCGTCCACGACGGTACGAAGTACAAACTGTCGCTCGTCCCGTCGGGTGCCGTCCGAGGAAAAGTCGGCGTGCTCGGGAACGGCTGCGTCGTCAACCCCGAGACGCTGTTCGACGAGATCGACCAGCTCCGCGAACGCGGCCTCGAGCCCGACGTCCGCGTCGCCGAGCGCGCCCACGTCATTCTCCCCTATCACCGCGCGCTCGACGGCATCGAAGAGGAAAAGAAGGAGGATCTCGCCGCCGGCACGACCAAGCGCGGCATCGGACCGACGTACGAGGACAAGGCCGGCCGACGCGGCGTTCGGGTCGGCGACCTGCTCGACCCCGACGTGCTCCGCGAGCGCCTCGAGTACGTCGTTCCCCAGAAGCGAGTCCTCGCCGAGGAGGTTTTCGACAAGGAAACCGGCGAGGAGTTCGATATCGATCACCTCTACGACACCTACCGCGAGTACGGCGAGCGGCTCGCGGAAGAGGACATGACCGTCGACTGCGGGACCTTCCTCCAGGAGCGGATCGACGCCGGCGACAACGTCATGCTCGAGGGCGCGCAGGGAACGTCCCTCGACATCGACCACGGCGTCTACCCCTATGTCACGTCCTCGAACCCGACCGCGGGCGGCGCGACCGTCGGCACCGGCCTCGGTCCGACCGTTATCGGCGACGGCGAGGTCATCGGTATCGTCAAGGCCTACCTCTCCCGAGTCGGAACCGGCCCGCTGCCGACCGAACTGGGCGGTGTCGAGGATCAGACGCCCGGCTACGACGCCGACCGGCCCGAAAGCGACGACGAGGAGGAACTCGCCACGTACATCCGCGACGAGGGCGGGGAGTACGGCACCGTCACCGGCCGCCCGCGACGGGTCGGCTGGCTCGACATGCCCATGTTGCGCCACGCGGCCCGCGCGAACGGCTTTACGGGCCTCGCAGTCAATCACATCGACGTGCTGGCCGGCCTCGAGACGGTCGAGGTCGGACACAGCTACGAGTTCGATGGTGAGGAGATCCACACCATGCCCCCGACGACCGAACAGTGGGGCCGGTGCGAAGCGACGTTCAAATCGTTCGACGGCTGGCCCGAGGTCGACTGGGCCGCAGTCGCCGAGGACGGCTACGAGGCGATCCCCGAGAACGCCCGGACCTACCTCGAGTACGTCAGCGACGAACTCGACGCGCCGATCTACGCCGTCGGCGTCGGTCCCGGCCGCGAGGAAACCGTCGTCGTCGAGAACCCCTACGAATAGCCGCCGCGCGCGATCGCGGGCGATCCGCTCGCGACGTTCCCGAAACCTTTTGCTGCAGGCGGCAAGCCTACGTAGTATGAAGGAGTCGTTGCTGGACATTCTCTGCTGCCCGCTCGACAAACACGATCTGGAACTCGAGGACGCCGAGTACGACGACGAGGAAGTCGTCGGCGGCGAACTCGTCTGTACCGAGTGCGGGGAAGCGTACCCGATCGAGGACGGGATTCCGAACCTGCTGCCGCCGGATATGCGCGAGGAGACACCGGCCTAATCGGCCTGACAGACCGTGCCCGGGACAGAGGTTACCGTCCACGTCAATCGCGGGACAGCCACGCCACTCGAGGCGACGAGCGACGCCCTCGAGACGAGCGACTCGTTCGCACTCCTCCTGGAGGGTCACGAAACGCCCGCGCACGTTCACTGTCGCCTCGCCGGCGATCTCGAGGGGGTCGCATCGATCGGGGAGACCAACTACTACGTCGAACCGGACAGCGTCACCGCCGTTCCGGTCACCGTCACGACCGACGGTCTCGACCGCCCCGTCGACGGCGACCTCGAGGTCGTCACCGGCTACGGGTCCGAATCGATCTCGATCGCCGTCACTGCCGTCCCCGGGCCGCCGAACGTCGACGTCGACGAGTCGCTCGCCGAACCGGCTCGGTCGGAGCCCGACCCGACGACGCTCGAACGACTGATCGGCCCGGTGGCCACAGCGGGCGGGTTCGATCCGGGGACGCTCGTGGTCCTCGCGCTCGGACTGGTGGCGATCGGTATCGCGACGGTGACGACGGCGACGATCGGCGGCCCGATCGCCACGGCCGGGTTAGGAGTCGTCGCCGGCGGCGTTCTCGTCGCGCTGGTTCTGCTGCTCCGGTAGCGCACCGTCGCCGGCGGCGTTCTCGTCGGAAATTGGACGACGTCGCCCGCACTCAGGCGACGTCGACGACCGCCCGATAACGGCGGCCGTCGTACCGGCTCGGCGTTTCGAACGACGTTTCGCTGTCGACCTGCGGATCGCGATCGACGTGGCGGGCGATCAGCTGGATGACCATTCGGAACGCCATCGTGATTCCCTGTTGCCCCGGAAGGGAGTCCCAGGTGACGTTCTCTTCGCTGTAGGATCCGGTTCGAGCCGCTTCTGCGACGATGTCTTCCTGAGTGGGTGCCAGTCCCAGCCTGTCGAAATCGAGTCGGTCAGCCACCGGTTCGTCGCGCCCATCGGAGAAGGTGAGCGTGTAGGTGTCGCCCCTCGTCTCGTCTTCGTCGCTCGAGCACCCGGCGATCGCCGGGAGAGACGTCGTCGCCGTCGCGGTCGTGAGAAATGCGCGACGCTTCACGAACCGAACACGCGTCTACCGGACTACCAAGGTTGTGGCCGGCGGGCGAATCCTCGTGTGGTCGGCCTGTCGACGGAGACCGACGTGACGACCGCTACTCGTCGACCTGCCTCGCTCCGAGATTCCCGTCGTCGTCGAACCGCTTGGCTCGGAGGTAGCGCGCGCGATAGCGGTTCGCGCCGTCGTACACGTCGGCCTCGCGGATCTCGTCGGTGCGACCGTCCGCGACCGCGTCGATCAGCTCCTCGAGCTGATTCAGCTCGCTGGTGGTCAACTCGAGTTCGTACGTGTGTTCCGTCTCGGACTCGAGGGTCGTCCACTTGCGAGCGGCGGCGACCACGAGCGAGCACGGCTCGCGACAGGGGAAGGGACCGTCACCGCCGTCGGCGTCGAGCTCGTCGCCCTCCTCGTACTGCCACTCCCGGCGGCGGAGACACTGCGAGTCGACGCAGCAGGCTTCGGCCATCCACTCGACCGCCTCCCGCGGGAGTTCGTCGATCACGTCGTAGATCCCCGTCTGTCGCTCGGCCGTCTCGAGCCAGTGGTCGACGTCGAGGTTCCCCCGCAGCTCGCGGTGCCAGTTGGCGACCGTCGCGGGATAGAAGAACTCGACCGTCTCGACGAGGTCGGCTCCCGACAGTCCCGTAAACGCCCAGCCGGCGGGGAGCGTCGGCGCAGTCTTCAGCGGCCGATACCGGCCGTCGTCGTCGTAGGTCGCGAGCTCGCGCGCATCGCGGGGGTCGTCGTAGACCTCCAACTCCGCGATGTCGCTGTCGGCGTCGTCGACGTGCCACAGGTCGTAGACGCGTTCGCCGTCCGGATCCTCGACGTCGACGAAGCGGGCCGTGACGGACAACTGCCCCCACTCGCGGTCGATGCCGTCGCGGAGCGCGTCGTAGCGCTCGGGCACGGCGAGGGAGTCTTGGCCGGCGTTCGCATCGCCCTCCCCGCTCTCGCTCCATGGCCCGGTCGTCGCGTCGTCGGACTCGGCGTCCGCGAGCGGCGCTCGCTCGCACCAGCGGAGGAACGCGCGGCGAGCCGTCCCCTCCCCGCCGACTCGCTCCTGCCAGTAGCGCCAGTTCGTCACGTACTCGTCGGCCGCGTCGAGCGCGCGCCGCAGTTCGTCCTCGTCGAGACCGGTCCATTCGTTCGCGGGCGTCTCGAGGCTGTAGCCGTCGTCCGATTCCTCGATACACAGGCCGTCGAACGCGATACCCGAGGCTGCGCGGTCGAGCAGCGTCTCGAGATCGTCCGTCGCCACCGTCACGCGTTAGTCCCCCGCACCCGCTCCCGCGCTCGGTTCCGGATCGGCGACCGAGGCGGCCAGTTCGCGAACCGCCTCGCGGGCGTCGCCGATGTCGGCCCCGGCGTCGGCCGCCCGCTCGAGGACGACGTCCGCCATCAGGTCCTCGGTGCCGACCGCGCCGGTGTACCAGACCCGGTGGCCGTCGACGTCGGCCGGCACGTCCCACCCGAGCCGGTAGTCCTCGGTCAGGCCCATGTCTTCGGGGATGTCCTCCTGCGTGTGGTAGCCGTCGGCGATGAAGAGCGGAACGACGACGATGTCCTCGCTCTCGAAGTAGTCCGTCACGTCGTCGACTTCCGGCTCCTCGTCCATGAACAGCGCCTTCACCTCGTCGAAGCGGTCTCGCTCGGCGATTCGGTCGCTGTGGTACTCGATGGCCTTCGCGGAGTTCTCGTTTCGGTCGGTGCCGTGGCCGACGACGGACAGGCCAAAGCCCTCGCCGACGTCCGGATCCTCCGTCGCGGTCTCGGCGCGCTGGACGATCACGTCGGTCATCGCGTCGTGGGTCCCGACCGGCCCGCAGTAGTGGATCGTCTTCCCCACGTCCTCGGCCTCGACGGTGGCCTGTGACGCGCTGGTGCCGTCGGACTCCCACTTGTCGGGATCCCAGTCCTCGAAGCGGAGTTCCCGGGGAATGACCTCCTCGGTGAAGTAGCCCTCGCTGATGAAGAGCGGGACGACGAACACTTCGTCGGACTCGAGGGTGCGGATCACCTCGCGGAAGTGCGGTTCTTCCTTCCAGAACGCCTCGCGGACCTCGTCGAACGCGCCCGTCTCGCGGATCGTATCCGCGTGGGCGTAGGTCGGATCCGAGGCGTCCGGATTCAGGTGCGATCCGTGTGCCGCGATGACCAGCGCTTGCATGGACGCCGCTTAGGATGGAGACGGTATATGGACTTCGCTGCCGGTTCGCGTCGCCGGGTCCGGTGAGCGCGGGGCGAGCTGATCGAGGCCGATCAGGGGGGGACCGACACGTCGGTTCGGGCGTCGCAGGTCGCGTCCTGCGCCCGCAACTCCGCGATCGCGGTGTACTCGCCGGGGTCCGGATCGGACCACTCGGCTTCGTACGTCGCCGCTTCTCCGGAACCGAGCGTCTCCGAACTGAGCACCTGGGCGAACATGCGGCCCTCGGTAAATCGCCAGACCTCCTCCGCGTCGTCTTCGACCACGAACTCCGCCTTGCACGAGTCCGAAAACTGGAGGTCGACCGGCTCGTCGCTCGTATTGGTGACGGTGAACACGAACATCACCGCGTCTCTGCCGCCGTCCGCCGCCGTCTCGAGTGCTCCCTCGAGGCTCATGGGCCCGTGGTTCGACCCGCTCGCTGATAGGTCTTTTCCGTCCGCTGGCGACGAAAGAATCGGTTCGGTACTCGCACCCGATTCGGACTGAGAGACGCGTCGGGGGCGAGCGACCGGTCGCTCGCTCGGAATCCGAGAGCGCTACGCCTATTTGCGCCCGACTCGAAGCCCGAGTCGTGCAACTGGTCGGCTACCACCCGAGCGGACGGGGGTCGGCGCTGCTCGTGAGCGACGGCGGCGACGTCGAGGCGCGCCCGCTCGAGTCCGGCGACGAGCTCGCCTACTCGCTGGGCGACCGCCACTGTGCCGGCACCGTCGACGACGGCGAGCACGTCCCCTGCGACCGGGAGTCGACGCCGTACTGCGATTTCCACACCAGTACGTGGGTGTGCGCGCGCTGTACCGGCACCTGCCTGAAAGACGAGATGGACTGCCACGAGGAGCACGCCGTCTACGTCGCCGCCTTCGCCCCCGATACGTTCAAAGTCGGCGTCACGAAGCGCCGGCGACTCGAGACCCGACTGCGCGAGCAGGGAGCCGACCGCGGCGCGCACGTCCACACCGTCTCGAACGGCAGGATCGCCCGCGAACTCGAGGCCGAGATCGCGACCCGACTGGTCGACCGCGTTCGAACCGGCCCCAAGGTCGCGTCCCTCGCGGCCGCGGTCGACGGCGACGCCTGGGAGTCCGCCCTCGCGGAGTTCGACGTCATCGACCGCTACGAGTTCGACTACGGGATCGATCTCGAGGCCCGACCGGTCCGAGAGACGATGGCATCGGGAACCGTCGTCGGCGTGAAGGGGAGACTCCTCGTCCTCGCGAACGGCGGGACGATCTACGCCGTCGACATGCGCGACCTGGTCGGCTACGATCTCGAGACGGGAGCGACGAGCCGAACCCTCCAGTCGTCGCTCGGGTCGTTCGGATAGCGCTCTTCTCGTCGGTACCGTCGGCCGATGCTAGGTAGGGCGGGATCGCTCGAGCGACGGGCGGCCCGGCGCTCGCGGGTCTCCCGCGAATCCTGCACCGCTAAGTGTCCGCGTCCCAGAGGACGTGGTAATGAACGGCAACCGCTTCGGTCGCCTCTTTCAGGTGACCACGTTCGGCGAGAGCCACGGGGAGGCGATGGGCTGTACGGTCTCGGGCTGTCCCGCCGGCCTCGAGCTCACCGAGGAGGACATTCAGGCGGATCTCGACCGGCGAAAGCCGGGCCAGTCGATGATCACGACCAGCCGCGGCGAACCCGACGCCGTCTCGATCAAGTCGGGGATTCAGGACGGCTACACGACGGGAACGCCGATCGGGCTGGTCATCCAGAACAAGGACGCGCGCTCGGGCAAGTACGAGCCCTTCATCACCGCGCCCCGGCCCAGCCACGGCGACTTCACCTACTCCGCCAAGTTCGGCACGCGTAACTGGGGCGGCGGCGGCCGCTCCTCGGCCCGCGAGACGGTCAACTGGGTCGCGGCCGGCGCGATCGCGAAGAAGATCCTCGCTCGAGAGGGAGTCGAACTCAAGGCCCACGTCAACCAGATCGGCGACATCGAAGCGCCGGACGTGAGCTTCGAGGAGATCAAGGAACACAGCGAGGAAAACGACGTCCGCTGTGCGCATCCCGAGACCGCCGAGCGGATGCAAGACCGGATCGCGGAGTACCAGGAGGAAGGCGACTCGATCGGCGGCAGCATCTACTTCGAGGCGCAGGGCGTCCCCGTCGGCCTCGGCGCGCCTCGGTTCGATTCGCTGTCGTCCCGGCTGGGACAGGCGATGATGTCGGTGCCGGCGACGACGGCCTTCGAGTTCGGCCTCGGGACCGACGCCGCCGAGTGGACCGGCAAGGAGCGAAACGACGACTGGGAGTTCGACGACGATGGCAACCCGGTTCCCGTCGAGAACGACCACGGCGGCATCCAGGGCGGGATCAGCTCCGGCGAGCCGATCTACGGCGAAGTGACGCTCCACGCGCCGACGTCGATCCCCAAGTCCCAGCAGACCGCCGACTGGGAGACCGGCGAACTCAAAGAGGAACAGGTCATCGGTCGCCACGACCCCGTCCTCCCGCCCCGCGGCGTCCCCGTCGTCGAGGCGATGCTCGCGCTGACGCTGGTCGACTTCATGCTCCTGTCGGGCCGGATCAACCCCGACCGCGTCGACGACCGGCCCGGCGAGTACGACACGGACTACCACCCGAGCAGCCCGCGAAACGAGTAGCTCGCCGGTCAGGACGCTCTCTCGTCCGTTCGGTTCTCGGACATCTGCGGTAGGCGGTACTAGAAGTGTTGAAACGGACCGAATCGTCTCGAGTGCCGTCCCTGTACTGCAGAGACCCGCGTCCCGAGCGCGACCGAGTTAGTATCCCAGCTGCTCGCGGATCAGAACGACGGTCGTGCGACCCTCTTCGAGTTCCCGTCGGAAGATGAGTTGCTTGGCGATCGCGGAATCGACGCCGTAGGCCTCCTGCGCTCGTTCGTTCTCGAGGGGATAGGCGACCGACTCGAGGCGCTCGAGCGCGTCGTCGAGCGTCGGTACGATCTTGTTGACGCCGCTGACGATGACGAGGTTGCCCGCGGCGAAGGGATACGCGCCGATTCGACTGCCGGAGCGATCGGCCGCGACGAGTTCGCCGGTCTGAGCGATCGCGTTGATGCCGCCGAGGAAGTAGTCGGCGGTCTGTGACTCGCGGCGAGCGGTCTGGCGCTCTGCATCGTCGTCGATACTCCAGATCTCGTCCGCCAGGCTCTCCCACTCGTGGTCGCCCTCGGAGAGGTAGTCGGCGAAGCCGATCTCCTCGAGCGTCGTGGAGTGGCCGTTCATCACCGACGCGCCGGCGGGGATGTGCGACTGAACCGTTTCGAGGGCCTCCTCGGCGGAGTCGGCGACGACGACCTCGAAACCGTTGGCCTCGAGGTTTTCGACGGTCTCCTCGATGGCCGCATCGGTCGGGAGGTCGTCGAGCTGTGCGTCGATTTCCGTATCGGCGACGTAATCTGATTTCTGTTGTGACATTTCGGATGTGTCTGTACGTTCGTCTCGGGGAGAGACCGACTTAAGCGCTCGCGGATACCGGGGTTAGCTGATTACTACGGTGTTACTCCGTCCGTTCAGCGAGCTATCCGCATCGTCTGACGGGAACCGAAAACGCCGTCTCACCGCCCGCGGATCTCAGGATTCGGACGCGTTCCGCGAGCAAAACGACTAACACGCCGCCCGTGGTCGAGAGCGTATGCGGGATTTTCACGTCCACTCGAACTACTCGGACGGGGACTTTCTCAGATCGATGGTTCGGGCCGCGGAATCGGCCGGTCTCGAGGGGGTCGGCTTCGCGGACCACTGCAACGTCGCCCGACGCGAGCGCCCGGAATCGATGCGGAGCGTCTACGGGTTCAACCTCGACCTCACCTACGAACGGCGCCGACGGGGAATCGAACGGCTGCGGGACGACTCCGAGATCGAGATCTACGACGCCGTCGAGATGGACTACGATCCCCGCGACGAACCGGCCATCGACGGCTTTCTCTCGGAAGCGGATTTCGACTACGCGATCGGGAGCGTGCACGACGTCGACGGACACAACGTACAGATCGCCTCGCACTTCGAAGACATGTCCGACGCCGAACGCGATGCGGTCGTCGACGGGTACTTCGACCGACTCGTCGCGCTCGTCGAGTCGGAACTGTTCGATATCGCGGCTCACGTGGACTTGCTCGAGCGGACGCCGCCGTTACGGGGGCGGGCGACCGAGGACCACTACCGGCGAGTGGCACAGGCAGTTGCCGACTCGCGGACGGTTCCGGAGGTCAACGCCGGACGAGCGCTGGCCGACGCCGCCGTCGTCCATCCGTCCGAGTCGTTCCTGACCGTCCTCCGCGAACACGACGTCGCCGTGACCGTCGGCACGGACTCACACCACCCGGCCGAAATCCCCGACCGCGTCGACTTTCTCACCGACTTCTTCGACGAAACCGGCCTCGAGCCGGCCGTGCCGGACGGTCTCGAGTGATACTATGACACGGCGTCGCGCGCGTCACGTTCAACCGGCGGAAACGCGACAGCAGTTCCCCACAGTTGTAGACAATTATGAACGCGTTTCCCTCCAATAGTAATGATCTTTCATACATATTCTTCAATGGATGTCCATTCTTCACGAAAGATCCTTGGTAATCTATAGCAAAGGCTTTAGGCACGGTAGTGCGAAATTCCGGGTACGGTTGGCCCATCGGCCACTGATCCATCTATGAGCGACGAACTCATCTGGCGAATCGCGGGCGGTTCCGGCGACGGAATCGACTCGACGAGCCAGAACTTCGCCAAGGCGCTGATGCGCTCGGGGCTGGACGTATTCACACACCGCCACTATCCGTCGCGGATCCGCGGTGGCCACACGTACGTCGAGATCCGAGCCGCAGACCGCGAGGTACAGTCACGCGGTGACGGCTACAACTTCCTGCTCTCGCTGGGCGACTCGTTCGCCCGCAATCCCCAGGAAGAGGCCTACTACGGGAACGAAGAGATCAAACCCCTGTCGGAGAACCTCGACGACCTCCGAGAGGGCGGGATCATCGTCTACGACGAGGGTCTCGTCAGCGAGGAGGACGTCGAAGCGATCGATCTCGAGGCCCGCGCCGAGGAGAACGACTGGCACGTCTTCCCGATGGACCTCCGCGGGCTCGCCCGGGAACACGGCCGCGAGGTCATGCGCAACACCGCCGGCGTCGGCGTGACGGCGGCGCTGCTCGACATGGACCTCGAGCACATCGAGGACCTGATGTCGGACGCCATGGGCGGCGACGTCCTCGAGGCGAACCTCGAGATCCTCCACGAGGCCTACGAGACGACCAGGGAGGAGTACGAGTTCGAACACGAACTGCGCGCCCCCGAAGGCTCTCACGAGACCGAACAGGCGCTCCTGTCGGGCTCGAACGCGATCGCCTACGGCGCGATCGACGCCGGCTGCCGGTTCATCGCCGGCTACCCGATGACGCCGTGGACGGACGTGTTCACCATCCTCGCCCAGAACTTCCCCGACATGGGCGGCGTCTCCGAGCAGGTCGAAGACGAGATCGCCGCTGCCGCGCTCGCACTCGGCGCGAGCCACGCTGGTGCGAAAGCCATGTCCGGTTCCTCCGGCGGTGGCTTCGCGCTCATGTCCGAACCGCTCGGACTCGCGGAGATGACCGAGACCCCGCTCGTCCTCGTCGAATCGATGCGGGCCGGCCCCTCGACCGGGATGCCGACGAAACCCGAACAGGGCGACCTCGAGTTCGTCCTCTACACGAGTCAGGGCGACTCGTCTCGAGTCGTCTTCGCTCCCAGCAGCATCGAGGAGGCCTACGAGCAGACCAGACTCGCCTTCGAGATCGCGTGGGACTACCAGCTGCCGGCGATCGTCATCTACGACCAGAAGCTCTCCGGCGAGAACAAGAACGTCGACGTCGAGTTCTTCGACCGCGAACCCGAGCCGGATCTGGGCGCGACGCTGACCGAAGACGAACTCGCGGAGGCCGCCCACGACGCGAGCGGCAAGTTCAAGCGGTTCAATTACGAGGACGCCGAGAACAACGTCGCGCCGCGGTCGCTGCCCGGCCAGAAGGGCGGGCGCTACCTCGCGACCGGGAACGAGCACTCGCCCGTCGGCCACATCAGCGAGGACCCCGACAACCGCGTCGCACAGATGACGCGGCGCATCGAGAAGCTCGACTCCATCCGGGCGGAGCTCGACGAGGAACACGACTCCAACCAGACGTACTTCGGCGACGAGACGGCCGATTACGGCATCATCACGTGGGGCTCGTCCCATGGTGCCGTCAACGAAGCCGTCGAGCGGCTCAACGAGAACGGCCACTCCGTCAAGGGAGTCAGCGTCTCCGACATGATGCCGTTCCCCGAGGCCGAGATGACCGAGTTCCTCGAGAGCGTCGACGAGGCGATGGTCGTCGAGATGAACGCCACCGCGCAGTTCCGCGGCCTGATCCAGAAGGAACTGGGCCGGTACGGCGAGAAGATGACCAGCCTGCTGAAGTACAACGGCAACCCCTTCGAGCCCGCCGAGATCGTCGAGGGCTACGAGGTCAACGTCGCCGACGAGGACCGCCAGCCGACCGCACAGGTACGAATCGAACCCGCTGCAGGTGACTGAACTATGAGTGCATTCAACGCCATCGGAGAGGAACGCGAGATCGACCGGGACGAGTTCACCCCCGGCGTCGAACCGCAGCCGACCTGGTGTCCGGGCTGTGGCGACTTCGGCGTCCTGAAGTCGCTCAAACAGGCCCTGCCGGAAGTCGGCAAGACGCCCGAAGAAGTGCTGACCGTCACCGGGATCGGCTGTTCCGGCAAGCTGAACAGCTATCTCGACACGTACGGCTTCCACACGATCCACGGCCGCTCGCTGCCCGTGGCCCGCGCCGCCAAACTGGCGAACACGGACCTCGAGGTCATCGCCGCCGGCGGTGACGGCGACGGCTACGGGATCGGTGGAAACCACTTCATCCACACGGCCCGGGAGAACCACGACATGACCTACATCGTGTTCAACAACGAGATCTTCGGCCTGACGAAGGGCCAGACCTCGCCCACGAGCCCGAAGGGTCACAAGTCCAAGACCCAGCCCTCGGGCAGCGCGAAGACGCCGCTGCGGCCGCTCTCGCTGTCGCTGAACGCCGGCGCGAGCTACATCGCCCGCACCGCCGCCGTCAATCCGAACCAGGCCAAGGAGATCATCGCCGAGGCAATCGAACACGACGGCTTCGCCCACGTCGACTTCCTGACCCAGTGTCCGACCTGGAACAAGGACGCGCGGCAGTACGTCCCCTACATCGACGTTCAGGAGTCCGACGACTACGACTTCGACGTGACGGACCGGCGCGAGGCCGCCGAGATGATGTACGAGACCGAGGACGTGCTCAACGAGGGCACCGTCCTGACCGGCCGCTACTACGTCGACGAGGACCGCCCGTCCTATCAGGAAGAGAAGGCCGCCGTCGGCGAGCTGCCGGAACAGCCACTCGCCGAGCGCTACTTCGACGAGGACGCCGAGTGGGAGCGCAGTTACGACCTGCTCGAGCGTCACACCTGAGCGCGCCGACTCGCGACCCGTCCGTCCCATAGCCGACGGTCGGCGGCCCGGCCCCGACCGTCATCTGCAGTTCGGATTTCGTTTTCGATACACCGTTTCGTCGGTCTGAGCGGTGAATTCGGCCCCGTGAGCGCGTCGCTCCGTCAGCGTCCCGCGAGGAGCGAACTGGCCCGATCACTCACCGGCACCCAATCCGCCGGCGAACAGCTTCGAGAGATAACTCAGAACGAGCAAGGCGACGATCAACCCGGCGAGCAGACGGGGCTGGAACCCGTAAATCGTCTCGCGGACGCCGTAGGCGACGACGAGCAGTCCCATGAGGAGGGCCGTGCCGCCGGCCCACCGCGAAACGTGTGCCGGGTCGACCGACTCGTCGTAGTTCGCGTGCAGGTCCGCCCGCCCGCGAAACGCGATCAGGTAGCCCAGACCCAGAATCGCGAGCCCACAGACGATCCAGACGGTACCGCTGACGAGGTTCGGATCGACCATTTCGATGCCGAACGTCGGCCCAGCGGGAGAATAAGTCCGGCGGTCGCGCGATCCGAGTTACGGATTCTCGAACCCGGCAGTCGGCCGTCTTCCGTTCGGATATCCGTCGTTTTCGTATACAAAAGATATTTTTCCGCCCGAGCAAAACATACTCTCATGAGTACCCAGGCGACGGAAGATCGCATTCTCGATGTTCTCGAAGAGGACGCACAGGCGTCCTATGCGGAGATCGCGGAGCGGGCGAACGTGTCGAAACCGACCGTCCGAAAGTACATCAATCAGCTCGAGGAGGAGGGCGTCATCGTCGGCTATTCGGCCGACGTCGACCCCAAGAAGCTCTCGAGCCAGACGATCGCGCTGGTCGGGATCGACGTGGCGAGCGAGCGCTACGTCAAGGCGACGAAGGCGCTGAAGGATCTCGAGGAGGTCGAGGCGCTGTACAGCTCCAGCGGCGACCACATGCTGATGGCAGAAGTACGCGCCGAGGACGGCGACGCCCTCGGCGAAACGATCTCCGAGGCGATCCTCGAGATCGAGGGCGTCACCGCCGCCCATCCCTCTTTCCTGCAAGAGCGGCTGAAGTAACCCCGCGGAATCGACCCGTCGTCACCCATCGTTGGGATTCACGTTTTCCGGCTGGCCCTCGTACGGAGAGCTACAGATGCAGACGTACGAACGCGAAACGACCGTCGACTCCCCGTTCGAGGAGGTCTGGGCGTTCAACTCGCGAATTTCCGGACTCGAGGCGGTGACCCCCGACTGGATGAACCTGCGCGTCGAACGCGTGATCGGGCCGGACGGCGCGCCGGACCCGGACGTGCTCGAGCCCGGATCGGAGATCGCGCTGTCGATGCGGCCGTTCGGCGTGGGACCGCGCCAGCACTGGACCTCGGTGATCACGGCTCGCGAGCGCGAGGACGGCTCGGCGTACTTCCGCGACGAGATGGTCCACGGCCCGTTCGATCACTGGGAGCACACCCACACCTTCCACGCCGACGGCGATCGGACGAGGCTCCGGGACCGCGTCGAGTACGAACTCCCGCTGGGTGAGCTCGGCGATGCGGTCGCACCCGTTTCGAAGATCGGGTTCGAAGCCATGTTCCGAGCGCGCCACCGGCTGGCGAAAGCGAAGTTAGAGTGACCGAACAGTCACACTGCCGAACCGAACGGCGGCCGTCGGATTCGAGAGGCGTACCACGATCGTTTTGATAGCTGGGCCGCTAACGGAGAGTATGACCGAACGCGAGGGACTCGAGCGGCGGGGGCTGCTGGGCACGCTGGGCGCGGGGATCGCCACCGGTATCGCGGGCTGTCTCGGCGGTACCCAGCCCGAACGCGACGAGGACGACACTGACGACGAACCCCCGGCACAGGTGTACGAACCCTCGCTCGAGGACGTCACTGAGGGCCCCTTCGAGATCCCCGACGGACATCGCTGTGCGGTCTGTGGCATGACTGCGAACGATTACTTCGGGAAGGGCCAGCTCGTCCACGAGAACGGGCTGGCAGCGGTCTTCGACTCGCCGGGGTGTCTGTTCGCGTACACGGTCTCGTCGACGCCCGATTCGCCGGTCGCCGGTGCCTGGATAACCGACTATGGAACGGGCGACCTCATCGACGCCACCGGTGCTCACTTCGTTCTCATCACCGACGAGGAGGCCGCCGAGGACCCCATGGGAATCGATCCGCGCCCGTACGCCGACCGCGAGGCTGCGGTCTCGTTTCTCGAGGAGTGGGCGGCCGAGGACCTCTCCCCGGAGGAGGACATCATCATCGGACTCGACGAGGTCGACCTCGAGCTCGCCTCGATCTACCGGGGAACGCGCCTGCCGGACGAATAGGGAGCGATTCGAACCGCTATTGCGGCCGGCGGGCTCGACCACGGCGAAGTCAGCCACTGCGGACCCCTCTTGCGCCGGTTTCGGAACCCGTTTGACCGCGCAGACGAGTGCGATAGCACGTGAACGTCGACCTCGAGGTCACGCCGGCGCTCGCGCTCGCGTTCGCGGTCTTCGCGGCGAGCACCAGCGCGATCCTCGTGCGCTGGAGCGCGGCGCCGAGTTCGGTGGCGGCCTTCTACCGCGTGCTCTTCACGACGGTACTGGTCGCTCCGATCGCCCTGACTCGTCATCGCGCGGCCTTCGCGCGGCTGTCGCGACGCGACCTCGCCGGTGCCGTCGTCGCCGGCGTCGCGCTGGCGATCCACTTCGCCGCCTGGTTCGAGAGCCTCTCGCACACCAGCGTCGCCGCGAGCGTCACGATCGTTCAGGTCCAGCCGGTTTTCGTGGCCCTCGGTGCGGGCCTCTTCCTGGGCGAACGGATCAACCGCGCGACGGTGGTCGGCATCGTCGTCTCGATCGCCGGGGCCGCCGCGATGTCGCTGGGCGGTGCGGACCACGCGGCCCTCTCCGGTGCGACGGTGTACGGCAATTCGCTCGCGTTGCTGGGCGCGGTGACCGTCGCCTGCTACACCCTCGCCGGCCGCTCGATCCGCCAGCGCGTTCCGGTGTTTCCCTACGTGACCGTCGTCTACGGCGCCTGCGTGCTCACCCTGTTCCTCCTCGTGGGCGTGCAAGGTCACTCCTACGTCGGCTACCCCCCTCGAGAGTGGCTCCTCTTCCTCGGGCTGGCCGTCGGTCCGGGGGTCCTCGGCCACACGGTGAGCAACTGGGCGCTGGAGCACCTCGAGTCGGTCGTCGTCAGCGTCGCCTGGCTCGGCGAACCGGTGGGCGCGACCCTGCTCGCGCTCCTCTTGCTCGCGGAGGTCCCCGACGCGATCACGGTCGGCGGCGGCGTCGTCGTGATCGCGGGGGTCGCCGTGACGACGCTCGAGCGCGAGAGCCGCGGCGAGCCGGCGGACTGACGCAGTCGGTCCGAAATCGTTCGATCCGTTCGTGACGGGGGGCGGTAGTCGTTCGTCCCACTTTCATTACCGTGGGACTCAAACACGTGGGTGGTGGAACTAATGTCCAACCGGGAGTTGACCGACTTCCTGATACTGCGATCGCTCGACGAACCGATCACTGAGGACGAACTCGAGGCCGCGGGCGAACAGTCCGGACGGGCGCTGGAAGAACTCCGGGACGAGGGGACGGAGATCCGCTGGGTCGAATCAGAGGTGATGACGAACGAGGACGGACGGGTCACCGGCACGTTCTGCCACTACCAAGCCGAGGGTGAGGATGCGATCCGCGAACACGCCGATCGAGCCGGCCTCCCCGCGACGCGAATCGATCGGCGAGGGGAGCCCCTCGAGGGTGAATAAACGGAAAAGCGATCCCCGGAGCGGTCGCGACCGCCCGTTTCGGTTTCGCTTCGACTACCCTGTCTCGTTACCGCTCGTCTCGTTGCCGTCCGCCGCGATCGTCTCGTTGCCACCGATTCCATCCGTCTCGTTGCCACTGACTCCGTCCGTCTCGTTGCCACCGATTCCATCCGTCTCGTTGCCACCGATTCCGTCCGTCTCGTTGCCACTGACTCCGTCCGTCTCGTTGCCACTGACTCCGTCCGTCTCGTTGCCGTCCGTAGCGTCCGTTTCGACCGTCACGTCGCCCGCGTCGGTCGTCGACTCCCCGCTGACGGAGAGGTCGCCAACGGCGTCGAGTTGCGACTGATCCAGATAGACGCCCATTTCCTCTTTCGCGACGAATTTGACCGTCTGTGTCTCGCCCACGGCGTCGGTGAAGTCCGATCGGACGTACGTGTTCCACTCGTTGGTGTCGCCGTCGCTGGCGATCACGAAGTTGTGACCGGGGAGCGGTTCGTAGAACCTGTTTTCTCCCTCCGGATCGAGGCGACCGATCGCGTTCTCCCACTCGACGGTGTAGGATTCGCCCGCCTCGAGTTCGAGCGTCGGATTCGTCTCGTCGGCGATCGCGTCGGGGTGCTGACCGACCCACTGGCCCTCCTCGAGGCGCATCGAGTAGGTGGCGGCCGGTTCGCTCGGATCGGTGGTCGGCACCGTGACGGTGACTTCCTGATCGCCGCCGTCGATCGTTACCGTGTCCGTAACCCGTTCGTGGCCGTACGTCCAGACTTCGAGTTCGTACTCGCCGTCCTCGAGCATGTCGAAGCGGGCGACCGCCATCTCGTCTTCCGCCTGCTCCGTCGGGTCCGGTCGAGCGGCGATGTTCGAGAACGAGTGCGTCCCATCGATGAACACTTCCGCCCCGAGGGGCTCGCCCGCTTCGTTCTCGACGTGGACCACCAGTTCGTGGACGTCGCCGGGCTGAATCAGTTCGACCGGGCCGCGCATCTGGGCCGGATGAGGCGCACAGAAGTACTCCTCCATCTCCTCGCTCGCGGTGAACTCGAGCGACGTCGTCTCGCCCTGTTCGGTCAGCGACTCGGTGGCCTCGAGTACCTCGGCGTCGTCGTCGAGCGCGCTGCCGGCGGTGATGTTGAAGTTGTGCGTCGAGCCGTCGCCGTTCGTCCAGACGACCTCGTGTCGTTCGCCCTCGATCAGCCGGAGCGTCGGGTTGGACTTGGCGTCGATCTCGTGGGGTGCGACGCCGACCCAGCCGCCGACGATGCCGAGTATCTGGAACGTCCGCCCCTCGCCGTCGTTCTGCGTCGCCGGGAGCAGGAAGTCGATCTCGTCGCGGTACGCGCTCGCCGACCCGACGGCAGCCGTTCCGGCGAGCGCCGCCGTCCCTTGCAATAGCCTGCGGCGCGAGACGTCGTCGCGTGAACGTTGTTCGTTCGTCATGGTTGTGTCGTATATTCGCTTGGTCGTCAGTCAGTTCCCCATCGAGAACACGGCGAGGGTGTCGCCGCGCGGTCCCTGTCGGAGCCAGCCGCTGCCGCCGACCTGAACGGCGACGTACTGCTTCTCCTCGCCGGGGTCGTACCAGCTCATCGGCGAGGCGCTGATCGGCACGTCGAACCCGTGCTCCCAGAGGCGCTCGCCGCTCTCGCCGTCGTAGGCGACGAGGTTGCCGTTCTGGGTGCCGTTGAACACGAGTCCCGTCGCGGTCGACAGCGATCCGCCCCACATGTAAAGGTCGTCCTCGCTCTCGATCCAGTCGCGCCAGACGCGTTCGCCCGTCGCCGGATCGACCGCTGCGAAGGCGGTGATCGCGCCGTTCCACTCGTCCGGGAACTCGCTGGCCGGATCGTCCAGCCCGCCGCCCCAGTAGGGATTCCCCTGATCGAACTCCTCGTAGCGCCAGTAGAGGTCCTGCGGGTAGTTCTGGTGGACGACGTACACGAGCCCCGTCGCCGGGTTGTACGACGGCGGCTGCCAGTCGTTGCCCCCCGGCGCGCCGGGAACGAACGGCGTCCGTTCGTCCTGGCTAATGTGGGGAATCATCTCCCACATATTGATGTGCTGGCAGATCTCCTGACTGCGCTCGTGGAGCTGACCCGACTCGGCGTCCATCATGTAGACCCATCCGGTCTTGTCGGAGCCGGCGACGATGTCCATCGAGTCGCCCTCGACCTCCACGTCGCGAACTAGCACGCGCGGCGCGACCGAGTCGTAGTCCCAGACGTCGTGAGGACTGCTCTGGAAGCCCCACTGGAACTCCCCGCTCTCGAGGTCCAGCGAGATCGTGCCGCACGTGGGGAAGTTCGGTCCCGGACGGACCGTGCCGTCGAAGTCCGGCCCGGGATTCGCGACCGCCGTGTAGAGGACCTCCCGGTCCTCGTCGATCGTCGGCGTCATCCAGGTCGTGCCGCAGCCGTGCTCCCGGCTCGCGCCGACCCACTCGTCCTCCGGCAGCGTATCGGTCTGCCACTGTATCTCGCCGCTCTCGGCGTCGAGGGCGGCGACGAACCCGAGCACGCCGTACTCACCGCCGGCGCTGCCCGTGTACAGCGTCCCGTCGCGGATCACCGGTGCCCACGTCGCGGAGTACCCTTCCGTGTGATCTGCGGTGCTCGTGTGCCAGACTTCCTCACCGGTGTAGCGGTCCAGCGCGACGACCCCCGAATCGAGCGTCGTCATGTACACCGTGTCGCCGAGAACGGCCGCCCCGCGGTTGTTGTCGTCACAACAGAGTTCGACGCCGATCGGGGGCGCGTACGTGTAACTCCAGAGGACCTCCCCCTCGCGGGGATCGATCGCCTTCATGTGGTTCGGCCCGTTCGTCTGGTACATGACCGGCGGGTCGCCCGGAACGACGATGGGCGTCCCCTCCATGCTCGAGCCCGTCCCGACCGACAGCTCGTACTCGAGCTCGAGGTCACCGACGTTCTCGGGCGTGATGGTGTCGGCGGTCGTCGCGCGGTGTTGTTCGTAGTTCCCGCCGTACATGAGCCACGACTCGGGATCGTCGCCCGTGTCGCTCAGCATCTCCTGATCGACGTCGACCTCCGGAATGCGGTCGGTGTCGTGTTGTTGGGTAACCGATTCCTCTGGCCCCCCAACCAGCGTGTAGCCGTCGTCGATCTCTCTCAGTTCGATGTCGCGTGCGGCCTGAACGGCCCTGTCGTTGCGTAGTGCCATGGAGGATCACCTCAGTTCGCTCGGCGCGCGCATGTCGTCGGTGATGTAGAAGACGTCGTGCAGCAGGTCTTCCTGACTGACGATCTGAACGGCCGCGCCAGCGGTGAACGCGGCGGTCAACTGTTCGTCCGTGAACCGGCCGTCCCCGGCGAGATCGCACGCGGCTGTCGCCGAGACGAACAGTCCGCCCAGCATCGCCTTCACGTAGCCGACCGCGTCATCGAGGATCTCGTCGGTAATCATCACCTCGTTCTGCCAGAGGTGTCTGTCGAGTCCGCGGATCCACAGCAGCGTCCCGCCCATCGCGCGCTGATGGAGCGGCGGGACGGTTTCGGTCTCGAACTCGACCCCCTCTGGAATCTGGTTCGACGGCACCCAACGGGCGAGTCGCTCGTCGTTGTTCGCGACCGCCGTCAGCAGCGCCGTCTTCTCCGCTTCGTCGAACCCGACGTCGTCGAGCGCCGACGACAGGGGGTCCGCGAGGATCAGTTCGCGCGTCGTGGTCTCGATCTGGTCCGCCGCGAACCGCGGCAGGTTCTCGTCGAGACTCTCGAAGAACCCGACCTCGAGCAGGTGGTCGTAGAGACGCCACCCCGGTTCGGCAACCGTCGTATACGGCCCGTCCGGTCCGTCGGGCACGCCGACATCGCGAACGGCCGGCAAGCGACCGATTTCGTTCGCGATGGTCTCTCGTTCCCGCTCGAGTACGTCGCGATCGAGTCGGCCGGCCAGATCGGTCCGAATCGCCTCGCCCCGCGAGCCGAACGCCGAATCGCCCCGCGGTTGGACCTGCCCCGCGAGCAGGTCCCACGTTACGTCCCCGCTTTCGGGCGCATCGACGCCGAGCGTCGTCGCCAGATCACGGTGGTCCGCGCTCGTCGCGTCTGGTATGGTGTATTCTACCATGGTATAGGACCACGTGCTACTCCAGTGGCAGATTTGATAATACTTACCAATGATACCCGCATTTAGGCACGATATCTAAACCGATATGCTTGAAACAGAAATGAATCTCAGTGAAGATGTGCTATAGACACTATATTTCAAATTTATCTGTAGATGCGATCCGTCGAACGACGGTTGCGTCAGCCGGCCGCTCCGACGCGAACCCGCCGCCGCGGAGTCAGTCGTCGCCCGATGCAGTCACACCACCCTCACTGCTGACGCCGGTTCCGGGTCCGACCTCGATCCCGAGCTCGTCGAGTTTCTCGTCGGGAACGACGCCGTCGACCCAGCCGCGGTAGTCGTAGTACTCCTCTTTCATCTCCGCGAGTTCGCAGTACTCGCCCTCGCTTGCACCCTGGCCGCGGATGCCGTCCTCGAGGAAGCGCTCTGGCAGCGAGTCGTCGCTGCCGTCGAAGCCGACGAGGTTGTTGTAGTAGCGCTCGAGGTTGTAGACGCGTTCGCCGGCCTCGAGGAGTTCGTCCTCGGAGACGTCCCGGCCGGTCATCCCGTTGTACTGGGTGACGTACTCCTCGATGCCCTCCGCGAAGGCGTTGAACTTGCAGATGTCGAAGGAGTCGCTGATGGCGTGGAGGTCCTGGAACTGGGCGGTGAGCTCGCCCTTGCCCTCCCACTCGTACGGGTCGACCTTCTCCGGAATGCCGAGGATCTCCGCGGCGGGGGTGTATCCTCGCAGGTGGCAGGCCCCGCGGTTCGAGGTCGCGTAACCGATGCCCATGCCCTTCATACAGCGGGGATCGTAGGCAGCGATGGTCTCGCCTTTGACGTCCAGTCGGGAGTCGTGCGCGTCGAACGCCTCGCCGATCCGTTCTGCACCCTCACCCAGCGTGTGCGCGAGGTCGTCCTCGCGGTGGGCGATCCGCTCGATCATGTCGATCATCTGCTCGGGGTCGCCCCAGTCGATGTCCTCGTCGATGTATCCCTTCTCGCTCATCTCCATGGCCATCGCGAGGATGTTGCCCGTATCGATGGTGTCCATCCCGAAGTCGTTACACCGGTCGATCATGACGGCGATCTTGTCTCGGTCGTCGTTCGCCGAGTTGGTCCCGAGCGCCCACGCGGACTCGTACTCGTAGGACTCCATCCGGACGTTCATCTCCTCGCCCTTGTGCATCACGTCGACCTCGACCTCCTTCTTGCAGGCGACGGGACAGGAGTGACAGGTCGGCTCGTCCACGAGGATGTTCTCGCGGACGTTCTCGCCGCTGATGCGCTCCGCGTCGAGGTCGTGCGGTCGGTCCGCTTCGCCCTCGTTGTAAGAATCGCCGGAGGTGTAGACGCCGTTCTTCGTCGGATGCCCGTCCATCTCCTCGGTGATGTTCATGAGGACGTTCGTCCCGTACATCGAGAGGCCGCCCTCGTTGGGCGCGGTGACCTCCGACTCCTGAATGGCCTGCATCGCCTGCATGTGCCCCTCCTTGAACGTCTCCTGATCCGCCGGTTTGGGCATTCTCGTGCCCGATTTGACGACGACCGCTTTGAGCTTCTTCGACCCGGCGACACAGCCCGTGCCGCCGCGTCCCGAAGCGCGGTCGTCCTCGTTCATGATGTTGCCGTATCGGACCAGGTTCTCGCCCGCGGTCCCGATCCCCATGATGCTCAGGTTCTTGCCGTATGAGCCCTCTACCTCCTCTTCGATCGCATCGCGGGTCTCGTGGAACCCCTTCCCCCAGAGGTGGGAGGCGTCTCGCAGTTCCACTTCGCCGTCCTCGACGTAGGCGTAGACCGGCTCGTCGGCCTGCCCTTCGAACAACAATCCGTCGAAGCCGGCCCACTTGAGCCGGGCACCGGACCAGCCGCCGTGGTGGCTGTCGGTGACCGTGCCGGTCAGCGGCGACTTCGTACAGATGGCGATCCGACCGCTCATCGTCACCTGCGTCCCCGACAACGGCCCGTTCATGAAGGCGAGCAGGTTGTCCGGCCCGAGCGGATCGACGTCCGGTCCCTGATCGAAGACGTACTTCACCCCGAGTCCCCGTGCCCCGATATACTTCTTCGCGTCCTCGTCCGGGATCGACTCGTAGGCGACGTCCCCGTCCGAGAGATCGATTCGTGCGACGCGGTCCTGGAAACCGCCGAGTTCAGTCATGGTTCCTCTGACTCGGACACTTGATTCCGTACTATGTTAATTGTTACCACAAACCAATAATAACCTACCGTTTCGTTCACTAATACTACACTGTTTGAGACATTCGTGTGGCCATATCGCGTTATAAAGTAACGACGAGGTTCGGAATCCCGTCGTGAGCGGCGCGGGACTCGAGTCAGCGGGAGCATACCGGGCGTTCGGACCCGGTTCTGCGGGCGCACTCGGGCGAAGGCGTTTTTTGGTCCATCTCCACGTACCGTACTGCAGTGATCGCCGGTGATCGACATCCCGGATACGCTCGCGCATCTCGAGCAACCCGAGTACACCGGTGAAAATCGGTGTTTGCCGTGTACGGCGGTTAACGTCGTCCTCGGGCTCGCCCTGGCGGTCGGCCTCGGCGTTGCGGTCTCCGTCCCCGTCGGCGCTCTCGCGTTCGCAGCGGCGCTCCTCCTCATCCGCGTTCGGGGCTATCTGGTCCCGGGGACGCCGACGCTCACCCGGCGCTATCTTCCCGAGCGCGCGCTCGAGTTATTCGACAAGTCGCCGCGGACGGGTCCGACGATCGAGACGGTGTCGCCCGACGAACTGGCAGCGGTTCTCACCGCCGCCGACGTCGCGACCGCTCGAGGCGAATCCATCCGGCTGAGCGCCGGCTTCGAGACCCGATGGGACGAACGACTCTCGAGCGGAGGCGCAGCGGAACCGGGTTCCGATGAGTTGCAATCGATGCTCGGTGCGGAGGAGGTCGACCGCCTCGACGACGTAGCCTTCGTTCTCGACGGCATCAGGCGGATCCGGTGGGAATCGACGGCAGCGCTCGCGGCGGACACGGCCGCAGCGCCCGAGCTCCGTTCTCGAATCGACGGCTGGGACGACCTCGGGGTCGACGAGCGCCGCGACCTCCTGACGGGGCTGCGACTGCTCCGCGAGCGCTGCCCGGGCTGTGGGAGCGAGGTGAGGACGACGGCGGAGCGCCTCGAGCACTGCTGTCGACGGCCCCGGATCGGGATCAGCTCGGTCTGTGCGGGGTGTAACGAACCGGTTGTCGAACTCGTCGCGTCCGAATCGAGCGCCGACCCGTGGCTCGAGCTGGCCGGTGTATCGGACGGCCCGTGAAACGGAGGCGCGACGAGGCGTCAGTCGTCCTCGGCCGCGGGATCGGCGGTCTCGTCGAGCGGTTCGATATCGACGTCGATCTCCGCGGCGGCGGCCTTGTACTCGGGGATCTTCGCCCGGTCGTCGAGCACGTGGTTCGTGAGCTTGTTCGCCGACGCGGCGGCGAAGTGCGGCGTCGTCCAGACGACGCCCTCCTTGGTGTCCTCGGTGACCTGTGCCTCGAGCGTGATCTCCCCCCGCCGCGAGCGGAGCCGGATGTACTCGCCGTCCTCGATGCCGTAGCGCTCGGCGTCGGCAGGGTGGACGTCGACGAAGTTCTCCGGCGTCTGCTTGTTGAGCGTCGGCGAGCGCGTGCTCATCGTGCCGGTGTTGTAGTGTTCCTCGAGCCGGGCCGTCGTGAGGATCAGCGGGTACTCGTCGTCCGGCGTCTCGGCGGGCGGCTGGTGATCGACGCCCTCGATATGGCCGCGGCCGCTCTCCGTGTCGAACTCGTGTTCGTAGAGGAACGGATCGCCCTCGTCGCCGGGTTCGTAGCAGGGCCAGTGCAGCCCCTCCTCGCCCAGCAGCTCGTAGGTCATTCCGTGGTAGCTCGGGCAGACCTGCCGGAGCTCCTCGAAGATCTCCTCCGGATCCTCGAAGTCGAATTTCCCGCCGGACTCCGTCCGGCTCTCCGAGGAGCTTCGCTCCTCGCTGCCGAACAGACGCGTCCCGATCTCGCTCAGGATCTCGCGGTCGTGCTTCGTGTTCTCGTGGACTTTCCCCACGCCGCGCATCCGCTGGACCCGGCGGTCGGTGTTGGTGACGGTGCCGCCGCGTTCGGCCCAGGTCGTCGCGGGCAGAATGACGTCCGCGTACTCCGCCGTCTCGGTCATGAAGATGTCCTGGACGACCGTGAACTCGAGTTCTTTCAGGCGTTCGGCGACGGCGTTGGCGTCGGGCTCGCTCATCACGGGGTTCTCGCCCATGACGTAGAGTCCCTTGATCGAGTCGCCGGCCTCGTAGGAGATCTCGACGTTCGTCAGGCCGGGCTCGTCCGGAATGTCGAAGCCCCAGACCTCCTCGACCGACTCGCGGGCCTCGTCGTCGTCGACCAGCTGATAGCCCGGCAGCACGTTCGGCATCGCACCGACGTCGCAGGTCCCCTGAACGTTGTTCTGGCCCCGCAGCGGGTTCACGCCCGTTCCGGGTCGCCCGAGGTTGCCCGTGATCAGCGCGAGGTTGATCTCGTTTTGGACGTTGTCGACGCCGCAGGCGTGCTGGCTCATTCCCATCCCGGTGAAGATGGCCGCGTTGTCCGCCGTCGCGTACTTCTCTGCCGCCAGTTCGATCTCCTCGAGCGGGACGCCACACTCCTCGGCCGCCGCTCGCTTGTCGAAGTCCTCGAGCGTCTCTTTCAGGTGATCGAACCCCTCCGTCCGTTCCTCGATGAACTCCTCGTCGATCCAGCCGTCCTCGGGGTTCTCCTCGTGGTGCTCGAGGATCGTTTTGAGGACGATATTGAGCAGCGGGATGTCCGTTCCCGGGTTCAACTGCAGGTGCTGGTGGCGGTCGGTGTCGTCGATCTGGAACGACCGCGTCGTCTTGTTCGCGTGGGGATCGACCTGAATGACGGTCGCGCCCTCCAGCACCGCCTGCCGGAAGTACTGGCTGTTGGCGATGGGGTGTTGCTCGCCGGGATTCGCCCCCTGAATCCAGAACACGTCGGCCTCCTCGCGGAGGTCCCGCATGCTGTTCGTCATCGCCCCCGCGCCGAGGCTCGTGCGCAGCGCCCAGACCGTCGAGGCGTGGCACATCCGCGTGCAGTTGTCGACGTTGTTCGTGCCGTAGCGACGGGCCAGCTTCTGGAGGAGGTAGTTCTCCTCGTTCATCACCTTCGAGGAACCGAAAAAGCCCATCGCGTCCGGGCCGTACTCGTCGCGAATCCGCTCGAGTTCGCCCACGATGTACTCGTAGACCTCCTCCCAGGACGCCTCGCGGAACTCGCCGTCTTCCTCGATCAGCGGGTCGGTCAGTCGATCCTCGTGGTCGACCACCTCCGTCGCCGCCCCGCCTTTGATACAGATCCGTCCCTCGTTGACCGGGGCGTCGCCCCAGGGCATGAACTGGACGTCGCCTGGTTCGTCACCGGGCTGTACTTTGATTCCGCACCCGACACCGCAGTACGGACAGATCGTCTTGACCGGCTCTCGTTGATCGCTGGACATGGTGTGGTACCTCTAGGTGCCGCACCCGTTAGGCTAACCCCACGACCTGTGCGTGCATGAGGTTTTCTACCATACAAACGGTAAGTAGTATCGAGCGAGGGATCGAGCGCCGGCGCGTGTCCGCGGGCCGACCCCCGTGAACCCATGCGGGTCGTCCCCTATCGACAGGGAAACGCTGACGAGCTCGCGTGTGAAACACCCACACGATGGAGCTCACGCGTTCGCTCGTGGACTCTCGGGCCCGCGAGTATCGGGAGGAAGAACCCCTGTACGCGGTCGAAGAGGAGCAACTCGAGACCCTTCCGGCCGCGTTCACGTCGGGCGAGTACGGCCGACGGGACGCGGCCTGGGTCGTCAGGTGGTACTACCGCCGGTTCCTGGGTGATTATCCGGACAGGGACCGACGGGACGCGGAGGACCGCTTCTGGGGCAACGACTTCGAAGCTGTCCGGGACGCCATCGCCGGGGCCGTCGACGCGACCGACGCCGCCGACGGAATCGACTCGCTGACCGCCCTCGAGGCGGTCGACGTTCCCGTCGCATCGGCGTTTCTCATGTTCGTCGACCCCGAGGAGTACGTCGTCGTCGGCCCCCGCGAGTGGGCGGCGCTCCGGGAGGCCGGGGAACTCTCCCGGCGGTATCCCGATCCGCTGTCGGTCTCGGAGTACGAGACCTACCTCGAGCGCTGCCGGTCGCTCGCCGGCCGTCTCGAGTGCGACCTGTGGACGCTCTACCGAGCGCTCTGGCGGCTGTCGAAATAGGCAGCCGCCGTCGATCCCGCCGGGAACTCGCCCGGGTACTTTTCCCGCCGGTCGACGAACGATCGATCATGTCCCAGGAGAGCGGCGGAGACGAGCGCGCGGGCGTAGTCCTCGCGGGCGGCCACTCGACCCGCTTCGGCGCAGAGGACAAGGCCGTCGTCGACCTCGCCGGGACGCCCATGATCCGTCGCGTCGTCGACCGGATCGAGTCAGTCGTCGACGAGCTCGTCGTCAACTGCCGGGAAGAGCAGGTGCCGGCGATCCGCAACGCGCTCGAGGGCGGGCCGACCGCGTCCTTCGCAGTCGATCCGGTTCCCGACCGCGGGCCGATGGCGGGGATCATGACCGGACTCCGAGCGGGCGACGGTGAGTACGCGTTCGTCGTCGCCTGCGACATGCCGTTCGTCGATCCCGCCCTCGTCGATCACCTCTTCGACCGAGCGGCGGGCCACGAGGCCGCGGTCCCGCGGCTGGACGATCAGTGGTTCCAGACGACTCAGGCGGTCTATCGAGCCGGACCGATGATCGAGGCCTGCGAACGCGCCCTCGAGCGGGACGAGCGGCGAGTCGTCGAACCGCTGTTCGACCTCGACTACGTCGTCGTCGACGAGGACGAAATCCGCGACCACGCCGCGCTCGAGACCTTCGAGAACGTCAACACCCGCGAGGAGTTCGAGGACGCGACCGAGCGGCTCGAAGGGGAGCGATCCGGCTATAGTAGTCGTTGAAAGTCATTGCACTCCCGCTCGCACTCGAGCGGTGAGTAAATCGTTTCAACGACTACCAGAGGGTTCGAGCACGTCGACGATCGGTTCGTCGGCGACCATCCGCGCTAACACGACTCGCTTCACGGCGGGCGCGCGCTCGAGGAGGCCCGTCGCGATCTCCTCGGCGACGGCCCGCCGACCGGCGTCGTCGACCTTGTTGAGCAGCGGGACGACGGTCGCGCCGTCGGGAACGCCTTTCAACCCGCCTCGCTCGCTCGCGAGCACGCGAGCCACGTCCTCGGGCCGGATCGTCTCGCCGCGTTCGCGGCCGGTGATCGCCCCCACTCGCTCCGGTCGGTGGACGTGCTCGGCCGAGAGCGGTTTTCCGACGGCTCGGACGCTCGCGATCGGAACCACTGTATCGGCAGTTCGGGGCAGCTGCGGTTCGTGATCCCCCGGCGCTTTGAATTCGCGCGTCCGCGCACCGTCGGCCTTTACCAGCACGAGGTCGGCGACGTCGGCCGCCGCGATGTCGTCGATCACCGCCGGTTCGTATCCCGCGTATCGATCCTCGCCCTCACGCGCCGGGACGACGCCGAGCGGCCACTCCGCCGCTCGCTCGAGCGTCGTCACCGGGTCGTCGGTCACGACGACCTCGCTCACGCGCCGATCGAAGACGGGAATCCGGACCGTCGCCGTCACGACCGCTCGACGGCCCGCATCGGAGGCGGCGCGCTCGGCGAGGGTATAGAGCGTCGTCTTTTTCCCACCGGCACCGACCACTGCGACGACGCCCGAATCCGCACGAAGCGCCTCGAAAAGGTCCATACCGGCGCTACCACGGGAACGCGCTAATCGTTTGGGTACGACACCGTCCCTCGGCCGAGCGACCGTGTACTCTCGACCCCCCGAAACGCTGCTCGTCTCGATTTCGGGGTCATCCCCCGTTTCGGTCGCCGCCGTTGCACACCTCGAGCCGGGACCGTCGTGGCCTCGATCCGCTCGGCGGGACGGTGGTAACCCGCGCGTCTCCCGGTGACGCGAACGCGAGCAAACGATTCAAGGGGTGGCTCCCTAGAACGGCCATGTCACTGCACACGCCCGGACTCCATCACGTCACCGCGATCGCCGGCGACCCGCAGGCGAACGCCGACTTCTACGTCGGCACGCTCGGACTCCGATTCGTGAAGAAAACGGTCAACCACGACGACACGGGCACCTATCACTTCTACTTCGGCGACGGGGAGGGCGCTCCCGGGACGAACATCACCTTCTTCCCGTGGACGGATCAGGGCCGGGAGGGCCGATTCGGTGCCGGCCAGACGCAGACGACCGCCTACGCGATTCCGCCCGAATCGGTCGAGTACTGGTGCGACCGCCTCGAGTCCGAGGGAGTCGACGTCGAGTCGGAAACGCGATTCGACGAGACCGTCCTCCGATTCGCGGATCCGGACGGGATCGAACTCGAGCTGGTCGCGGCCGACGATGCCGAACTCGACGCCACGCCATGGGAGGACGGGCCGGTTCCGACCGACCACCAGCTGCGCGGGTTCTACAACGTCACGCTGGCCGTCGACGAGGTCGGTCCCACCGAGACGATCCTGACCGACGTGCTCGGGTACGACCTCGAGGGGGAGACCGACGGCCGGCGTCGCTACCGGAGCGCGACCGGCGGTCCCGGCTCGATCGTCGATCTGGTCGAAACCGACGCCGGACGCGGGCGAATGGGCGTCGGAACGGTCCACCACGTCGCGTTCGTCGCCGAGAGCGTCGAGGAACAGGAACAGTGGCGCGAGGCCTACGCCGATGCGGGACTGTCCCCCTCGGAGGTCATCGACCGGACGTACTTCCAGTCGATCTACACCCGCGAACCCGGCGGGATCCTCTTCGAGATGGCGACGACCGGTCCCGGCTTTACCGAAGACGAGGCCCTCGACGAACTGGGCGAGCGGCTCGCGCTTCCGGAGTGGCTCGAGGACGAGCGCGAACAGATCGAAGCGAAACTACCGGCGTTCGACGGCCCGCGGATCGACTCGAGCGCCGACTGACCCGTCCCGCCGGAAATCGGCCCCACAACCTCTTTGAGCGCCCTATCCGTACGACGCGTATGAAATTCGCTGTCTTCGGTGCCGGCGGCGTCGGCGGCTATCTCGGTGCGCGACTCGCCGACGCGGGCCACGAGGTCCACCTCGTGGCGAGGGGCGACCACCTCGCCGCGCTCGAGGCCGACGGGATGCGCGTCGAGAGCGTCCACGGGGATACGGCGGTCGATCTGCCCGCGACCGACGACCCGGCCGACATCGGTCCCTGTGACTACGTCCTGTTCTGCGTGAAGGCTCACGATACGAGAGACGCAGCGGCGGATCTCGAGCCCCTGCTCGGCGACGACACGGCCGTCGTCTCGTTCCAGAACGGCGTGGACAACGAACGGTGGCTCGCCGAGGAGATCGGCGACGAACACGTCGTCGGCGGCGTGGCCTACATCTTCTCGACCATCGGCGACCCCGGCGTCGTCGAACACACCGGCGGCCCGGCCAGATTCCTCTACGGCGAACTCGACGGCGAACGGACGGATCGGATCGAAGCGCTCGACGACGCGCTGTCCGCAAGCGAGGGAATCGACGCGGTGCTCGCGGCGGACATCGCCGTCGAGCTCTGGCGGAAGTTCGCGTTCATCTGCGCGCAGGCCGGGATGACCGCCGCGAGCCGGCTTCCGATCGGAGAGCTCCGCGAGACCGACGCGTCGTGGGCGATGTACCGCCGGATCATCGAGGAGGTCTGTACCGTCGGCAGCGCGGAAGGGATCGACCTCCCCGGCAACACCGTCGACGAGTGGCTCGCGTTCGCGCGCGATCTCGATCCGGAGATGTACTCGTCGCTGCACTACGACCTGACCCACGACAAGCGACTGGAACTCGAGGCCCTCCACGGCTCCGTCGTTCGACACGCGGACGACGTCGGCGTCGACGTGCCGATGAACGAGGCCGTCAACGCGATTCTGCGTCCGTGGGCCGACCGAAGCGAGCGGTAGACACGCGCCGGTGAATCGGCGCCGGCGGGAACGACCGCGAGCGAATCGCCGGAGATCACGCCTTTAACACGCGGCGATCCGTACGGGAGTCCATGACACGATCCGAGTCGAGCGACCGCGACCGCGCGTTCCGATTCGAGTACGAGCCCGCGACAATCCGATTCGGTACCGGCTCTGTCGCCGATCTCGAGGCCGAACTCGCGAAACGGGGCCTCGAGCGCGCGCTGGTCGTTTGTGGCTCGACCGTCGGCAACACGCCCGCGGTGATCGACCCGGTCAGGACGGGACTGGGCGATCGGCTGGTCGGCGTGTTCGACGAGACGACGCCGAAAAAGCGACTCGCGACGGCGATCGACGGGCGCGAGCGGCTGCGGATGGACGACGCCGACGTACTCGTCAGTCTCGGCGGCGGCAGCAGCCTCGACGTCGCGAAAATCATCAGCACCCTCGCGGCGAGCGACCGCACGGCTCGGGAGGTGGCCGCCGAGTTCGCCGAAACGGGGACGATTTCGGTCCCCGAGGAGGGGCTGGTTCCGATCGTCGCGATCCCGACGACGCTCGCCGGTGCCGACCTCTCGACAGTCGCCGGGGTCACCGCCGCGCCCGAGTCGGGAGTGGTCGACGAGGAAATCGGTGGCGGCGTCTCCGACCCGGGACTGATGCCCGAAGCCGCGGTCTACGATCCGGACCTGGTCGCGACGACGCCCGAATCGGTGCTCGCGGGCTCGGCCATGAACGGCTTCGACAAGGGCCTCGAGACCGTCTACGCGAGCAACGCGACGCCCGTTACCGACGCGACGGCGAGACACGGCCTCGAGAAGCTCGAGGACGGACTCCGAGCCTTCGGCGACGGCGACCGCGATACCGAGACCTTCGAGACGATCCTCGAGGGAATCGTGCTCGTCCAGTACGGCATCTCGCGACCCGGCGAGACGACGCTCTCGATCGTCCACGCGTTCGGCCACGGTCTGACGCGGACGTACGACGTCCAGCAGGGGGCCGCCCACGGCGTCGTCGTCCCCCACGTCCTCGAGTATCTCTTCGAGCAGGAGGACGTGGACGCGCGGTCGGGGCTGCTCGCGAACGCGCTCGGCGTCGACGACGCCGCGGATCACGAGGCCGCGGTCGTCGAGGCGGTGGCCGAGATCCGGGACGGGCTCGGGCTCCCGTCGCGCCTGCGGGACGTCGAGGGACCGAAACCCGAGGCGTTCACGGCGGTCGCGGAAGCGATCCTCGCCGATCCGTTCATGGCGAACGCCCCGCCGGGGCTGGATCCCACCGTCGACGAACTCGAGGGCGTCCTCGAGGCGGCGTGGTAGCCCGGTAGCTCAGCCGTCGCCCCCGCCGGTCGGTGGTTCGGTCTCGACGGCCGTCGGCGGGTCGGCCCCGCGCCGCGGCGGCTCGAGACCGGGGTGAAGCGGCGAGCAGAGCCTGACGAGGTAGATCAGCAGGACCGTTCCGCCGGCGGTGAGGACGAACAGGACCGTTTGATCGGCGACGTGAATGGCCCTGAGAACGGTGAAACCGAACCCGCCGGCCAGGAGGGAGACGACCTGCCCGATGGAGACCCACTCGGGAATCCGCTCGACGACCGCGGTTCGATAGGAGGTCGCGTAGAGGAAGCCACACTAGACGCCGAGGATCGCCGCCGGCCGGTTCTCGGCGACCCGGGGAAGCCCCGCATCGAAATGGACGTATACGGCGAGCGCCGGGAGGCAGATACCCAGCGCGACGAGTTCGCCGCGGCGTCCCTCCGGTGACTGCCAGCCTCCGTCCTCGTCTCGAAACCACTCGAGCAGCCGATGCCGGCGGGCCATCGAAATTCGATTCACTCCTCGGAAACGTGAATCTTTTTATCGGATTCCGACTGCTTCCGAGTCAGGACGGCGCTCGAGGGTCACCGCGACGGCGCGTCGAGATCGAAGCGTTCGGCGACGGCCCGAGCAGCCTCGTCCTCACTGTTCGCGGGCCGTTCGAACGCCGCTTCCGTCGATTCGAGGAGGTCGTCGATGATGTCGTCGGCCAGTCGCTCGAGTCGGTCGCGGTCGGCGGCCGTGAGGTCGCGCTGGGAATCGATCCGCGAGAGCGCCTCCTCGAGTTCGTCGCGTTTGACGGCCTCTGCTCGCCGGCGGAGCCGACACTCCACGGTCCGGGCATCGAGCTCGGACGCCGTCGGCGGCCCGTCCCGCTCGGTGAACACGTTCGGCGATGTGAGCGATACCGACGAAGGGGCGCTTCCGAATCGGTTCGCCCCTCGGGGTCTCGAGCCTCGAGGTACTGCGAGTCGGCCGCGAAGGAACCGGCGTTTGGACGCGAAAACCGATCCCTCGGGGCGCGACTCGCTACGCGTCGTCGACGTACGACGGCCGCTCGGCGTACTCGATCGGATCGCGGACGCCGATGTTCTGGAACGCCTGCAGGCGGAACGCACAGGCGTCGCAGGTGCCACAGGCGGGCTCGTTCTCGCGGTAGCAACTCCAGGTGTGTTCGTAGGGGACTTCGAGGTCCACCCCGCGGTCGGCGATGTCGGTCTTCGACCATTCGACGAAGGGCGCTTCGATCGCGATCTCGGTCTCGGGCTTCGTCCCGACGTCGACCACTCGTTCGAAGGCGTCGAAGAATTCGGGACGGCAGTCGGGATATCCCGAGAAGTCCTCGCTGTGTGCGCCGATGAAGACGGCCTCGCAGTCGTTGGCCTCGGCGTAGGAGACCGCCATCGAGAGCAGGTTCGCGTTCCGGAACGGGACGTAGGAGGTGGGAATCTCGTCGCTCTCCATGTCGGCGTCGGCGACGGCCATCTCGTCGTCGGTCAGGCTCGAGGCACCGATCGCCGAGAGGTGTCCCGTCTCGATTCGCAGGAAATCGGCGGCGTCGAAGTGATCGGCGAGGCGGCGGGCGCACTCGAGTTCGCGGTCCTCGGTGCGCTGGCCGTAGGAGGTGTGAAGGCAATAGAGCTCGTAGCCCCGGTCGCGGGCCTCGGCGGCGGCGGTGGCGCTGTCCATCCCCCCCGACAGGAGGACGACGGCGCGCTTGGAAGTCGATGCGTCGGTCGCGGAATCGGTGGTCGTGGTGGTTTCGGTCATCGTGGATCGAGCGGTGATTACGTCTCGGGCGCGTCGTTCCAGAGGTCGACGTGGAGCCGCGGCGTGTACCGGAAGCCGTACTCCATCGCCAGCTCGGCGACGCGGGTGCGCGTCTCCGCGAGGCGCTCCCGGGTCGCTCCCTCGGGCATCAACAGGACGTCGTCGTCCCTGACCGGACCGTCGGCGGCGTCGCGGAGGTCCGCGAGCAGGTCGAGGATCTCCGGCATGTCTCCGTCGTCGGTCACGACGAACTTCAGCTGGAACTCGTAGTCCTCGACCAGCCGAGCGAGCGAGTCCGTGTCGATTCGGTCGCGCTCGTGGCGTTCTTCCCACTCGCCCTCGCCCGTCGGATCTCGGTCCGGCGTCGGCGTGCTGCTCGCTAACTTCGGGCTCACGGAGGCGAGATCGATGGGCGCGTCCCGGTAGATCGTGCCGTTGGTCTCGACGGTCGTGTGATACCCGCGGTCGTCGAGGGCCTCGAGCAGGCCGACGCTCTCCTCGTGGAGCAGCGGCTCCCCGCCGGTGAGGACCACGTGATCGGCGTCGTGGGACTCGATCTCGGCGAGGATGTCCTCGAGGTCCAGCCAGGCGTGGGTCGGTTCCCAGGAGGTGTGATACGAGTCGCAGAACCAACACCGGAGGTTGCAGCCGCTCGTGCGGACGAACACCGACGGCACGCCGGCGAGGGTTCCCTCGCCCTGCAGGGAGTAGAACAGTTCGTTGATCGGTAGTCCGTCCGTCGGTTCCGCACCCTCGTCTTCGGTTCCGGCGGTCTCGGAAGCGGCTCCGGGCCCGCGATCGACCGAATCGGAGACGGGCATCTCAGACCTCGCTCCCGCCGCAGAGTTCGCTCGTCTCGCTGACCTGGACTGCGACGTCGGTGACCGTCTCGGGGAGGGCCGCCTCGAGTTTCCGCTCCAGGAGCACGCTCATCACTTCGGCCGTCGGCGGGTGCTCGAGGACGACCACGCCGTCGTCGTCACCGGCCGCTTCGAAGGCGTCGACGAGGGGATCGGTGTCCTCGAGCAGGAACATGTGGTCCCACTCGGAGATCACGTCAGTAATATCTCCTTTGTCCGCGATCCACCCTTCCTCCGTCAGTTCGCCCGCGACGGTGACGGCGATCTCGTAGTTGTGACCGTGGGGGCGCGAACACTTGCCGTCGTGGTGCTGGATCCGATGGCCAGCGCTGATCCGTATCGGTCGGTCGCGTCCGACGTGGAGGACGCGCCGGGTTCCGACCACCGAGTCGTCGACGGAACCGCCGTCGACTGCCTCTTCGGTCGCTCGGCTTCCGATGGGTTGAGTCATACTCGAGTATTCTTTCGAGAATACTTAAAACTGGAGGATCGAGCACGGGGATGTCCGGGCCGAGTCGATCAGTCCTGCCGGGTCGGGTCGATGGCGTTTCGGTTCGTGCGGGGGCATCTCGCGCCAGAATCAGCTGGGTGGTGCAGTTCGTTCGAACACGACTTCGACCGACGACGACCGTATGGAAGAGCGGCCACGCGGGGCTCGGATTCGGACTCAATCCTCGAGTTGATCCTGTAGCCTGTTCTTGGCCTCGGTGCGGCGTTTCCGCGAGAACGTGGGGACCTCGTCTGAAAAGTCGATTTCGATCTTATCGAGCGTTCGTCGATAGATATTCGTTCGTCGGCCCTCGTCGGAGAGCTGGCGACCTTCGCAGGTCAACAGGCCGGCGTCGACGAGTTCTTCGATCCGGCGATAGCAGGTCGCGATCGGGATCTCGATATCGTCGCTCAGCGCCTGTGCCGACTTCGGCGTTCCAGCCGCACAGAGGATCTCTGCGCTGTATTTACTGCCCAATGCAGAGAGAACCGTCGCCGAATCCGCGTCGTCGTTTTCTGTCCGACTCCGAGACATACTGTCTCCGTTACCAATTATCAGAATTGAATCTTATGGTTACCGAGAGTACTACTTTATATGATAGTCCGGCAAAAATGATAATATATCTGATGGATAGATCGGCGGCCGGAGACTGTGACGGAATCGGAGCGACACCACCGATGGCGAGACGCATTTGAGGTCCCGGCTCGAACGAATCGGTATGAACGTCGCGGTCGTGACTGTCGGGGACGAACTGCTCGCCGGGCGAACCACGGATACGAACGCCACGTGGCTCTGCGAACGGCTCGCCGATCGCGGCGTCACCGTCGAACGCGTGACCACCGTCCCGGATCGAGTCGCCGACATCGCTCGCGTCGTCAACGAGTACCGCGCCGAGTACGACGCCGTCATCGTCACCGGCGGGCTCGGGCCGACCCACGACGACGTCACCATGGACGGCGTCGCGGCCGCACTCGGTCGATCAGTCGAAGAACACGACGCTGCCCTCGCCTGGCTCGAGGAGGACGGCTACACCCGCGACGACCTCGCATCGGGGACGGCGGACCTGCCGGCGGGCGCGCGAGCGTTGCACAACGAGGCGGGCGTCGCGCCCGGTGCGGCCCTCGAGGGCGTCTACGTGCTCCCCGGCGTCCCCTCGGAGATGAAAGCGATGTTCGAGTCGATCGCCGCGGAGTTCACCGGCACCGCGACCTATCGGGACGCGGTCGTCGCCGACGAGCCCGAAAGTGCGCTGCTCGATCGGATCGCCGAACTCCGCGAGCGGTTCGACGTCTCGGTCGGAAGCTATCCGGGCGAGTCGGTCCGGATCGAACTCGAGGGACCCGACGAGGCGACCGTCGCGGAGGCGGCCGTCTGGCTCCGAGAGCGAGTCGAATCTCCGTGACGAAGGTCGCTCAGCGGTAGAGCGAGGCCGCCCAGGCCGTCGTCACCGCCACCGCGAGGAGGAGCGTCCCCCAGCCGACGGCGCTCATCGGCAACTCCGTTTCCGTCGCGAGAACCGCAGCGTCGATCAATTCGTTCATACCCGGCGATCGGTTCGCGTCCCTCTTAATCTTTCAGAAACCGAGCGAGTCGCCTGCAGACCCGACCCCGGTCGACGACGAGTCGATCGCGCGTTCGGGAGCCGAGACCCGCGAACGCGCTGCGATACGGCTTTGCCACTGGCGTCCCCATATCGCGCCATGGAGTCCATCGGTGTCGTCGTGAACCCGATCGCGGGGATGGGGGGTCGGGTCGGATTGAAAGGGACCGACGGAAAACTCGAGGAGGCTCGCCGGCGCGGTGCCGAACCGCGAGCACCGGATCGAGCGCGCGAGGCGTTGCGATCGCTGCACCGTCGCGCACCCGACGTCACCGTCTACGCGGCTGCGGGCGTCATGGGCGAACGCGCGGCTCGAGACGCCGGCTACGAGCCGACCGTCGTCTACGATCCCGCGGATCGAACCGACCGGTCATCCCCGACCGCCAGCGACCCCGCGGCCGCGGACACGACGGCAGCCGATACGCGGGCGGCCGTCGAGGCGCTGCTCGAGTGCGACGTCGACCTCGTCCTCTTCGTCGGCGGCGACGGGACCGCGGTCGACGTCGCCGCGGTCATCGAGGAGGGCGACGGCGACACCCCGATGCTCGGCGTCCCGGCGGGCGTCAAGATCTACTCGTCTGTGTTCGGCGTGACGCCGGCGGACACCGGCCGAATCGCCGCCGAGTTCGATCGCGTCGAACCCCGCGAAGTCAACGATATCGACGAAGACGCGTATCGCGAGGGGGAGGTCAGGACGGAGCTTCGGGCGGTCGTCACCGTCCCCGTCGCGCCGGCGGTCCAGTCGGGCAAACAGGTCTCGAGCGGCAGCGTCGACTCGCTGGCCGCGGGGTTCGCACGCGAGGTCGAACCCGGTCGAACCTACGTCTTCGGACCCGGCAGTACGGTCGGCGCGATCGAGCGGGAACTGGGACTCGATCCGTCGCCGCTCGGTGTGGACGTCTGGCGCGCGGGCCCCGAACCGGACGACGGCGGGGCAGCGGGGCGCGGAGAACTGCTCGCTCGCGACGCCGCCGAATCGGATATTCTCGAGGTACTCACTGACCCGGTGACGATCGTCGTCTCGCCGATCGGCGGGCAGGGGTTCATCTTCGGCCGCGGCAATCACCAGATTTCGCCCGCAGTGATCCGGCAAGCGGACGAGATCGCGGTCGTCGCCGCCGGCGAGAAACTCGACGACATCGATTCGTTGCGCGTCGATACCGACGACGAAGACGTCGACGACCGACTCCGGGGCTGGCTACAGGTCAGGACGGGCCGCTTTACTACCCGACTCGTCAACGTCGTCTGAGGCGGTCCGGACGATCTAGGGACTACCCCAGAGACCCCATTATTTAAGGAGCGGTCCGAGACCGTCACTGAAATCAATCATATAACGATTCGTTCTTTGATAATGAGCATATAGTCAAGATTAAGGTCGGGTCGATCCTAGAGCCTCGTATGGAAACGCGGAAAGTGCAACGACTCGGTCCGTCGACGCTCGCGATGACCCTCCCCGCGGAATGGGCGTCCGAACACGGCGTCGAGAAAGGTGACGAGGTCTCGCTCCGAACCAGCGGGAAGGGGACCCTGACCGTCATGCCCGAGTCCGCGAGCTCGGAGGAGACCGAAGCGATCATTCACACCGACGATCTCGACGCCGACGCCGTCGAGCGCGCGATCGTCGCCCAGTACGTCCTCGGGCGACGCATCATCCGCATCGAGCGCGAGGACGGCGCGCTCGAGTCCGATCACATCAACGCGGTCTACCAGGCCGAAACGCAACTGATGGGACTGGGCGTCATCGAGGAGACGCCCGAGAGCATCTCGATCCGCTGTTCGGTCGATCCCGAGGACTTCACGCTCGACAACCTGCTCGAGCGCCTCGAGCGAACCGGGCAGACGATGCGCGGCGAGGGGATCAAGGCGCTGGCCCACGGCAACCCCGATCTGGCCCAGCGCGCCCTGAACCGCGAACGGCAGGCGAACAAGATCTTCGTCCTCCTCCTGCGGCTGATCTTCACGGCCTACCAGAACCCGAACCTCGCGCGAGCCGTCGGCCTCAACACCGGCTTCCCGCTGATCGGCTACCGCTCGATCGCGAAGAACCTCGAGTTGACCGCCGACAACGGCGAGGACATCGCCGACATCGTCATCGAGACCGAGGGCCACAGCCTCAACGTCGACAGCTCGGTCATGCGCCAGATCCGAGAGCTGAACGAACTGGTCGACGAGATCACGTCTCGAGCCGTCGAGGCGGCCGTCGAACGCGATTACGACAAGTCCAACGAGGTCCGGGCGCTGTTCCACGAGATCTCCGACCTCGAGCAGGAGATCCTCTCGGGGCTCCCGGAGATGGACAACGAGGACCTGCTGCGGGTCCGGGAAGTGCTCGTCAGCCTCCAGCAGACCGCACAGTACGCGATGCGAAACGCCGAAATCGCGGCGAACCTGGCGCTCAACGAGGAGTCCGAGCACACGACGATCAAGTGATCTCCTCGCGAGGGATCGTCGGGCGGTTCTCCGCGGCCCGATCGAGCCGTCAAAGATCCGGGGTTGCCGGCCGCTCGATGTGACTGTTCCTCGGAATGAGTGAAGTTAAGAGACCCCACACACAAGCCTCGGGCATGGCTACGGAATCCGAGACGACGGACAAGGGCGTCGGACTGACGCTCGCACTGAGCGCGCTCGCGGTGATCGGCGCACTGTTGATGCTAACTGGCGCACCGGAGGTGACGGCGGCGTGGGGTTTCGCCGCGGCCGTTCTCTTTAGCTCGCTGGCGGTTGTCGGCATCCACCTCTACTGGGAGTGACGTCCGACGCGATGGATCGCACTGGCGGCACCGAGCAGTGCCGTATCCGCCGTCAAGAGTTAAGACCACTGACCACCTAGGCCGACGCACGGACGATGACCGACTACTCCGACGAAGAGCAGCGAATTCTCTCGTATCTCCGCGAGAGTGCCGCCCGCGGCGAGCAGTACTTCCGGTCGAAAAACATCGCGGACGCGATCGGACTCTCGTCGAAACAGGTCGGCGTTCGCCTCCCCCACCTCGCGGAGAAAGCAGACGAAGTCGACATCGAAAAATGGGGCCGAGCTCGGTCGACGACCTGGAAAGTGACGATCAGTTAATCGAGGTCGACGAAGCGACCGCCCACGTCTTCCCCCGCCCGGTCGGTGCGCCGATCAGCACCGCTCGGACGGGAGCGGGCTATCGCCCGCGGTCCACGGTCTTTTTATCCGACAATCGCTCACGTACGGGCATGACTGTACGGGTCGACCGGTCGTTCGACGTGGCGGCGCCGCCCGAGCGGGTCTGGGAGTTCATCGCCGATCCGGAAAACCGCGCCCGGGCGATCAGTGTCGTTCAGGAGTTCTCGGTGGACGATCCGGAGGGGCGGCGCGTCACCTGGCAGGTGAAACTCCCGATTCCGCTCGTCCGAAAGACGGTGACCGTAAACACCGAAGACGTCACGCGGCGACCGCCGGAGTACGTCAAATTCGTCGGGAAATCCAAAGTCATGACCGTCACCGGCGAACACGAGATCGTCGAGACCGACGACGGGACCCGCCTCGAGAATCACTTCGTCGTCGACGGCAAGCTGCCGGGCGTCGAGAAGTTCTTCAAACGCAATCTCGATTCGGAACTCGAGAACCTCCAGCGCGCGCTCGAGCGGGACGTGCAGACGACACAGTAACGGTGGTTGGGTGGCCACAGTGTGAACATGGCAGACGACGCGGATACCGACGGCGACGCCGGTGACTCACTCACGCTCGCGCTCGCACAGATTCAGGTCGAAGCCGGCGAGATCGAGGCGAACGTCGACCGGGCGCTCGAGGCGATATCCCGGGCCGCCGACCGCGGCGCGGACCTGGTCGCGCTGCCGGAACTGTTCAACGTGGGCTACTTCGCGTTCGACCTCTACGCGCGCAACGCGGAGCCGTTCGCCGGCGAGACCTTCACGAGGCTCCGAGCGGCGGCGGCCGACCACGATATCGCCGTCCTCGCGGGCAGCATCGTCGAGGACCTCGCGGCGACCGAAACGGTCGCGACGCCCGGGGACGAGGGGCTCGCGAACACCGCCGCGCTGTTCGACGCCGAGGGCGAGTGTCGCCTCGTCTATCGCAAACGGCACCTGTTCGGCTACGAATCGGCCGAGTCCCAGCTGCTCGTTCCCGGCGAACGGCTCGAGACGGCGACGATCGGCGACTTCACCGTCGGCGTGACGACCTGCTACGACCTTCGATTCCCCGAACTCTACCGACGATTGGTCGACGACGGCGTCGAACTGGTCCTCGTCCCGAGCGCGTGGCCCTACCCGCGCATCGAACACTGGAAGACGCTCTCGCGAGCCCGCGCGATCGAGAACCAGGCGTACGTGGCGACGATCAACGGCTCCGGTGAGTTCGACGACGCCACGCTACTCGGTCGCTCGAGCGTCTACGACCCGTGGGGCGTCTCGCTGGCCTCGAGCGGCGACGAGCCGGCGCTGGTCACGGCCGAACTCGAGCCGGACGCGGTCGCGGACGTTCGGGAGGAGTTTCCGGCGCTGCGAGATCGTCGGCTGTAACGGCCACGGTATCGCGGTCACGTTCCGGACGCCGACCGCTGACTTTTTACTTCGCCATGTCTTTGTTACCGATGCCGGCACAGGCGCTTTTCACGTCTACCCGGCATAGCGCGTCGCTCCGGCCCGTCGCGCGCTCGGTTCCCGGGAACCGAGCGACCACACCCGCGCCCGTCTCCTCGCCTCGTCCCACCTTTCGTCTCGATTTCAGTGATGGTCGCTCGAGAGAGCGCCGCTCGGCGATCTCCCTCGCCGCTAGAACGGGAAGCCGCCGTAGCGGAGGTAGACCATATCGAGGATCAAGAGCAACTGGAAGAACCCCTGCACGCCGCCGAGCATCGCGTTCTGTTTGCCGATCGCGGCGATGACCGAGTGATCCGGGTTCGCCGACCGCATTTCCCTGTACATTCGGAGTTCGCCGGGCAGCAGGAAGCCGAAGCCTTGCACGGAGAGGATCGTCACGATGCCGAGCGCGACGGCGACCGTCGGTTCGGTCATCGCGAACTCGCCCGCGGTGGACGCGACCCAGACCAGCGAACCGACGGTCGCGAGGGCGAAGGGGGCCTGCCAGCGCCGATCGCGCCACGCGTTCAATCGCCACCCGAGGAGCAGGAGGATCGGAATCAGGTTCGCCGCGGTAAACAGCGCCAACCACGGTTCAGCGTGCGGGAAAATCTCGATCCGCTGGGCGAGCGTGATGCCGCCCGCGATGGTGACGAACGCCAGCGACGGGAGCAGAAACGCCGTCTTCGGCGTGAGACGCTGGAAGACGGCCGAACTCTGCTCGTCGTCGAGCCCGCCGATGACCGGCCCGAGTACGGCCCCAATGAAGATGTCGATGCCCGTCCAGAGGACCCCGGCCATCACGTGGACGTACGTGTGTTGCTCGACCGTTGCGATCGTCAGCGCGTAGCCGAGTGCGGCCACCGGAAGCAACACGACGGCCGCGGCGAAGGCCGGATTCGCCCGCTCACCCATTCCCCTGATCGTTCCGCGAACGGTCGCCGTCGACATGTATGCTTGTTAGATTTTACCACTGACAAATAGATGATGGCCGTCGATCACCTGCGACCTGATGCACCTCAGTGTCCCAGTATCGAATTACACCAGTGCTCGAGGGAGGTCACCGTTCCGCTCGAACCCTTACCGATCCCGCTCGACGGTTTCGCCGGGGCGGGTAGTCACACCGGACTCGAGTTTCAGGCCGGGCGTCAGACTCGTGTTGATACCGGTCTTCGCCCCGTCACCGGCGACGACCCCGAACTTCCGGCGCCCCGTCGTGACGCGCTCGCCCTTGACGGTGAATTTGATATCCGCATCGTCGTGTCTGAGGTTCGCGACGTTCGTCCCCGCACCGAGGTTGACGTCTCGCCCGAGAACGCTGTCGCCGACGTAGGAGAGGTGACTGACCGACGTCCCGCGCGAAACCACGCTGTTCTTGATCTCGACGGCGTGACCGACCTCCGCATCAGGTCCGACCAGCGTCGCGCCCCGCACGTAGGCGTTCGGCCCGACGTCCGCACCCTCGCGGATCAGCGCCGGTCCCTCGATCACGACGCCCGGCTCGACCGTCGCGCCGTCCTCGACGACGACGTCGCCCTCGAGCGTCGCGTCCTCGCTCACGTCGCCGTCGATTCGCCGGTCGAGGTCCGCGAGTTTCCACTCGTTGGCTTCGAGTAACTCCCAGGGGCGGCCGACGTCGAGCCACCGCTCGAGGGTGACGGGCGTCATCTCGTAGGCCTCGATGACCCGCGCGACGACGTCGGTGATCTCGTGTTCGCCGCGCTCGCTCGCGGGCACCTCGAGCCACTCGCGGGCCTCGGCCGGGAATGCGTACGCGCCGGCGTTGGCGAGGTTCGTCGGCGGCTCGGCGGGTTTCTCGACGATTCCCGTTACGTAGTCGCCGCCGCTCTCGTCGGTGCTGAGAACGCCGTAATTGCTCGGCTCGTCGACCTCGATCGCGCAGACGGCCGGGCACGCCTCGAACAGCCGATCGATAGCGGCCTGATCGTAGAGATTGTCGCCGTTGAGGACGGCGAAGGGGCCGTCGAGGTGGGCTCGAGCGGCGTTGACGGCGTCGGCGGTTCCGGTCTGTTCGTCCTGAACGGCGTAGGAGACCGGAGTACCACGGTATTCGGAACCGAAGTAGTCGCGAACCGTCTCGCCTTCGTAGCCGATCACGAGGACGATTTCGTCGGCGCCTGCGGTGATCGCCGCGTCGACGGTGTGTGCCACGAGCGGCCGATCGGCGACCGGGAGCATCGGCTTCGGAACCGACTCCGACAGTGGTCGCATCCGTGTCCCCTGGCCCGCCGCGAGAACGACTGCCTTCATGTACTCGCCCCTTCCACGAATCGCCGGATAAGCGATTCGTTCGCGAGTAGAAACTGAGACTCGAGCGGGAACGAGACAGCGGCGTCGTCGCTCGCCCGACGGGACCGATCAGTCGTCGCCGTCGCTCGAGGTCTTGATGTCCGCCGACAGCCCCTGTGCCATCTCGATCTCTGTCGAGTTGTTCAGCGTCCAGGCGGTGCGCTCGGTGACGGCCTCGATGGCCTCGCGCGCGCTCGGGTAGCCGTTGCCGGACTTCTTGACGCCGCCGAAGGGAAGCTGGACCTCGGCACCGATACACGGCAGGTTCGCGTACGCGAGGCCGAGGTCGGCGCGGTCGCGGAAGTAGTTGATCTGGCGGTAGTCTTCGGAGATGATCGCCCCGGCGAGGCCGTACGGCGTGTCGTTGTGAATGTCGACCGCGTCCTCGATATCGCCCGAGTACTCGAGCAGGGCGACGTGCGGGCCGAAACACTCCTCGTTCAGACAGCGCAGATCGGACTCGTAGTCGATCTCGTAGACGAACGGGCCGACCCAGTGGCCGTCTCCGTGACCGTCTGGGATCTCGCTGTCCTCGAGTTCGAACCGATCGACGAGGACGGTCGCGCCTTCCTCGCGGGCGAGGTCGTTATGCCGGCTGATCTTCTCGACGTGCTCGGCCTCGATGGCCGGCCCCATGAACGTGTCCTCCTCGAGCGGATCGCCGACGGCGATGTCCTCGGCGATGTCGACGAATCGCTCTTTGAACTCGTCGTAGACGTCTTCGTGGACGATCAGGCGCTCGCTCGAGACGCAGCGCTGGCCGGTCGTCTTGAAGCTCGACATCACCGCCGAGTGGACGGCGAGGTCCAGATCGGCTTCCTCGGTGATGACGATCCCGTTCTTGCCGCCCATCTCGCAGGCCGCGAGCTTGCCGGGTTCGCCGCCGACCTTGCTTGCGATCTCGTGGCCGACCTCCGCGGAGCCGGTGAAGAGGACGGTGTCGACGCGTCCGTCGTCCGAGAGCGCCGCACCGGCGTCGCCGAAGCCCTGGACCATGTTGAAGACGCCGTCCGGGATGCCGGCGTCTTCGAACATCTCGGCGATGATCTGCCCGCACCACGGCGTCTGCTCGGCCGGCTTCCAGACGACGGTATTCCCCTCGACGAGGGCGATCGCCATGTGCCAGAAGGGGATCGCGACCGGGAAGTTCCAGGGCGTGATACAGCCGACGACGCCCCGCGGTTTGCGCCGCATGTACGCGTCCTTGCCCGCGACCTCGGAGGGGACCAGATCGCCGTGGGGATGTCGTGCGTTGCCCGCCGCCCACTCGACCATGTGCCAGGCCTCGGTGACGTCGGCTTTCCCCTCCGAAATCTCCTTGCCGCACTCCTTCGAGACGATCTCCCCGAGTTCCTCGTGTCGCTCCCGCAGCTCGTGATAGATGTCCCAGAGGTACTCCGCGCGGTCGATGTACGACAGGGAGCGCCACTCGTCGAAGGCGTCCTCGGCCGCCTCGAGCGCCGCGTCGACGTCGGCCGCCGTCCCGCGCTGGAAGGTCGCCAGCGTCTCACCCGTCGCGGGGTTCTCGCTCTCGAACGTCTCTTCCGCAGTGTCAGTCCACTCGCCGCCGATGTAGTGGCCGTGTACCTGTTCGGTGATTTGCTGACTCATACTCGGACGGACGACGGGAACTGTGAAAAATCATACTGGTCGTTTACAGATTTCGAGTGAATTACCGAGTTTGTGACACTGTACCAGTCGATTCGTCCATCGACACCGCTGGCAGGTCGACGTATGTATGAACGCGAAAGTGAGCCGCGCCGTCCTATCGGTCCTCCTCCTCACCGCGATCTTTCGTCACGGTTCGGTCGCCCTCCGGCGGGGCCTGCTCGGTATCCGGGTGCCGCTCCCCACCTGACTCGGTCATCCCTTCCTCCGACGGCTCGAGACCCTCTCCCGTCCGGCCCTCCGCATCCGCCGCCGGTTCGTCCGGCGTCCCGGAGGGCGGTCCCATGGTCCGCTGCTCGTCGCCGTCGTCCTGCTGTTCCGTGCTCTCGGTTCGCTCGATGACGGGATCGGTACCCGCCTCGGCCGGTTCGTCCGGCGACGATCGGTCGTCTTCGAGCCGTATCGTCGTCTCGGTGATCTCGCTCACGGCGCTCGCGCCCATCGGGACGATATCCTCGTCGGTCTCCCACTCGAGGATCGCTCGTATCGTATCCCTCGCGTCGTCGTTCGCGTCGACGTACGCCGTGTCCGGCTCGGTCAGTTTGACGGTGCCGAGCGGGTCGCCGCTCGCGGTTTCGACCCGCTTGCCGACGTCGTCGTCGGTGAACGGTGGGCACATGCGCGGCCGTAGCGCTCCCTCGCGAAAGCGCGTGGTGCCTGCACTGGCCTGTCGGACGGCGACCGATCGCCGTCCGATTCCGGTTACCCTCCGCCCAGATCGGCCGCCTTCTCGAGTTCGCTGCGCAAGGTCGTCGAATCGAACTCGTGATCCGGCCGGAGTCGGACGAAGTCCAGGAACTCCCGCGCGGAGAGCAACGCGTCAGGTTCGTAGGCCGTCGCAGCCGCGTTGACGGCCTCCCGCGGGCCGATGCGGGGCTCGAGGACGGCCAGCGCACAGGCCAGGTCGTAGGCCGTCGTCTCGTCGGCGCGGTCGTCGTGAACGCTGGTCGCGTCGATGAAGTAGAACTCGCCGTCACAGAGTAAGATGTTCTCCGCCCGCAGATCGCCGTGGGCGAGCCCGTGGTCGTGAAGGGTCGCGAGCATCGAGAAGAGCTCCGGCGCTCGCTCCGTCACGACGTCGTCGGAGACGTCGCCGAGGGACCGGAACTCCGGCAGGTACTCGAGGACGAGGACGCCGAGCCCGTTGACCTCGAAGGCGTCGATCGGCCGCGGGGCGTTGATGCCGATCTCCTGCATCCGCTCGGTCGCCTCGTACTCGTGTTCGACCATCTCACGGGGGGTGTCGAACCGATCGAAGAAGCCCTCGGTTCCCGAGGAGAACGCGCCGACGTTCCGGCCGGTCGTCAGTACGGCGTGTACCAGGGCGTTCTGCCGGGAGACGATCTTGACGAACCACTCGTCGTCGATGACGCAGGGCGTCGAGAGCCAGTTGTCCGCCTCGAGAAACTCGACCCGGACCTCCTCGCGGTCGTAGCGATCCGCCAGCGTGCGGACGACACGCTCGATGCGGCTCCACTCGATGGATCCTCGTGCGAGCCGGCGGATGTCCATACGGAACGTATCTCCGGTCGGCGTTAAATGCTCCTCGAAGTGTTATCGGGGAGAGAGATCGCGTTCGGCGAGTTTCGTATCCACGTATTCGCTCCGTTAGTAGTAGCTAATACCGGTATATCTGAAACGCCCCGATACGTAAATGGATAATATTAACACGGAACGTTGAATATCCGAAAACATGTACGCGACAAAAGACCTGAGTGACGCGATCGACGTGACCCGGGCGTTTCTGGCGGGGGCCAGTTTCTGGACGTGGATCAAACTGGCAGTCATCGTCTTTTTCGTGGGCGGCGTCATGTCCGGGACTCCACCGACGCCCGGCGGCGGTGGCGGCGAGTTCGGCGGCGAGCCGACGCCCGGTACCGGTACTGACCCCGGAGCAGCAGTCGGCTTCGGCGAAATGCTGCCGGTACTCATCGGCATCGCGGCCATCGGCCTCGCGATCTATCTCGTGTTCGCCTTCATCGGCTCGCTCCTCGAGTTCGCGCTGCTCGAGTCGCTGCGCTCCGGCGAGGTTCACGTCCGTCGGTACACGAAGCGTAATCTCGAGCTCGGCGTTCGACTCTTCGGATTCCGGCTCGCACTGATACTGATCGCACTCGTCGTGTTCGGCGTCCCCGCGTACGCCTTGTATACGACGATGGAACCGAATTCGGCGGCGTTTCTGGGGGCGATCGCACTGCTCGCGATTCCGGTATTTCTCGTCTACGCCGTCGTCAACCGGTTCACGACCGTCTTCGTCGCGCCGACCATGCTCCAGGAGGACCTGGGAGTCGTCGCCGCCTGGAAGCGGTTCCGACGGACGCTGGCCGCGAACTGGAAGGAATATCTGGTCTACCTCCTGCTGGTCTGGATCGTCCAGCTGGGACTCGCCTTCGCGCTCGGCATCGTGTTTTTCATCGGATTCATCATCCTCGCCATTCCGCTCATCTTGATCGCCTTCATTCCGATCATCGGCATCCTCATCGTTTTCCTCGCCATTCCGTTCCTTCTCCTGCTCTCTTCACTGGTCCAGGTCCCGGTGGTCGTCTATCTGCGGTACTACGCGCTCCTGGTACTCGGCGATACGGACGCGGAACTCGATCTCGTCCCCGACCAGCGAGCGAGGGTCCGCGGCGACGTCACGACGGAGTCCGGCGAGTCCGACGGGTGGGATTCGAACGGCGACCACCCCGACGACGGCTGGGATTCCGACGACGATCGACCCGACGACCGCCCCGCCGACGAGGACGGTGACGACGGGACGGATTCCTGGAGCGGCCCCGATCACTGGGACTCGAGCGATGAGGGCGACTCGGGGAAGGACACCGATTCACCGGACAGCACCGACCGGTGGGACGATTCCGACACCGACCGCGACGACGACCGGTCCGGCTGGTAACGACGCGACCGCCCTCCGATCGATGCAGTTCTCCGGTGCGTTTATTTCGCGCCTCGGCAAGTATTGCGTATGCCCCTCGAGCTATCCGACGAACACCGGATGATTCGGAAGACCGTCAGGGACTTCTGCGAAACCGAGATCGAACCGATCGCGCAGGAAATCGAAGACGAACATCGCTTCCCCGCGGAGATCTTCGACCAGCTCGCGGATCTCGATATGATGGGCGTCCCGATCACCGAGGAGTACGGCGGCCTGGGCGGCGATACCCTCATGTACGCGCTCGTCGCCGAGGAACTCGGCCGCGTCTCCGGCGCGATCGGGCTCTCCTACGTGGCACACACGTCGCTCGCGTCGAAGCCGATCGAGCTGTTCGGCAGCGAAGCCCAGAAAGAACGCTGGCTCCGTCCCCTCGCGGAGGGCGAGTATCTCGGCGGCTGGGCGCTGACCGAGCCGAGCAGCGGCTCCGACGCCTCCGATATGGATACCACCGCGGAGCGAGACGGCGACGAGTGGGTTCTCAACGGGACCAAACAGTTCATCACGAACGCCTCCGAGGCCGGCTCGATACTCGTAAAGGCCGTCACCGACCCCGAGGCGGGCTACGACGGCATCTCGACGTTCATCGTCGACCCGGACGAAGACGACGGCTTCGAGGTGACGACGATCTGGGACAAGATGGGGCTCAATGCGTCGCCGACCTGTGAGATTTCCCTCGAGAACGTGCGCCTGTCCGAGGACCGCCTGCTGGGCGCGGCGGGCGACGGCTGGGACCAGACGAAGAAGACGCTCGACGGCGGTCGCATCTCGATCGCCGCGCTCTCGACGGGGCTCGCACAGGGGGCCTACGAGCACGCGAAGCAGTACAGTACGGAGCGCGAACAGTTCGGGCAGCCGATCTGCGAGTTCGACGCGATCCGGGACACGATCGTCGACATGCACCGAAAGACCGAGCGGGCGCGACTGCTCACCCGCGACGCCGCGCGGAAATACGACCGCGGCGACCCCGTCACGAGGGAGTCCGCCCTCGCGAAGCTCGACGCCAGCGAGGCCGCCCGCGAGGTCGCCGAAGACGCCGTACAGGTGCTCGGCGGCTACGGGTATACGACCGACTTCGCGCCGCAGCGGTTCTATCGCGACGCGAAGCTCATGGAGATCGGCGAGGGAACGAGCGAAATTCAACACCTGGTCATCGGCCGCGAACTCGGACTCTAACGTTCGCGGCCGCGTTCGGAGACGGTTCGGAGTTGAAAACTGTTCGAATCCGAGCGACGAAGTAACTCTCCGCGAATTCGGTCGGCCTCAGCCGAGGACGCCGTCGTCACTCTCGTTGTCGTCGGTTTCGTTGTCACTGCTTCCGTCGGTTTCGTTATCACTACTTTCGTTTCCGCCGTCGTCGGACCCGGAATCGCCGGTCGAGGCGTCCTCATCAACCTCCGTCGTCACCGCCTCCGTGACCGTCTCGATGTTCGGCTCCTCCTGATCTCTCGCGTACTGCGGATAGACGCCGATGGTCACGAGCAGGTCCTCGTCGGCCTCGACGGCCTCGGTGATGTGGATGTCGACGTCGACACTCTGTCCGTCGAACTCCGCGTCCGCGGTGAACTGCGTCTTCGTCGTGGTTTGCTCGAGGATCGTGATGTCGGAGTCCTCCACGCGGGAGATGTTGCTGATTCCGTCGTAGTTGCTCCTGACGAGGTCCATGAGCTCCTGCGTCGACATCTCCCCGACGGGGTTGAGCTCCCTGCCGACGATGCTCACCTGCGGCGTCGTCAACACGTTGAAGATGGCGCCGCGGCGGCTACCGAGCAGCCCCATGTCGATCGACTTCTCGTGTTTGGTCATGTGATTGGTGACGGTGACCGTCTCGTCCGTCGGTCCGACGTCCCGTTCGATCGGGAGCGCTTCGATAGCGGTCTGCTCGTAACCCGTCTCCTCGCGAGCGGCGGCTTCGACGCCGGCGGGGGACGACTCGTGTTCGGCCAGCCCGAGCATACCCAGACAACCCGACAGCCCGGCGAGACCGGCAGCACCGACGCCTGCGATGAGGGTTCGTCGTTTCATCTCCCTGCAAATGGCGGGGCAGTTGGTAAGTGTTTGTTGGAACGGCGACTGTCTGTCAGACGAGAAGGAAATCGTCGGTGCCGTCGGTGCGAAACGGAATCGCCGGGAGAAACAACGGCTCGAGAGATGCCGTCCGTCGGGTCGTCCGAACCGATCGCTCCCCGAGTCAGGGCCAGCTGCCGGCTTCCTCGAACGAGTCAGCGACGCGCTGGATCGCGACGACGTACGCTGCGGTTCGCGGGTTCTCGAGATCGTGTTCCTCGTAGGTCTCGACGAGAGCGTCGAAGGCGTCGACGATGACCCCTTCGAGTTCCTCGTTGACGCGTTCCTCCGACCAGGAGAACCGCTGCCGGTTCTGGACCCACTCGAAGTAGGAGACCGTGACGCCGCCCGCGTTCGCGAGGATGTCCGGAATGACGAAGACGTCCTTGTCCTCGAGCACCGCGTCGGCGGTCGGCGTCAGCGGCCCGTTCGCGGCCTCCGAGATGACGTCAGCCTCGACGTCCTCGGCGAGGTCAGCGTCGATCGCGTTCTCGAGCGCCGCCGGGATCAGCAGGTCGACGTCGAGGGTGAGGACGTCCTCATTGGTGAGCTCCTCCTCGCTGCCCTCGAAGCCGACGACGCTGCCCGTCTCGTTCTTGTGGTCTTTCGCCGCCACCGGATCGAACCCGTCGGGGTTGTAGACGCCCCCGCTCGAGTCGCTGGCGGCGACGACGGTCGCGCCCATCTCGTCGATCAGTTTGGCGGCGATCCAGCCGGCGTTCCCGTACCCCTGCACGGCGACGGTCGCGCCCTCGAGGTCCTTGTCGAGGTAGTCGAACGCCTCGCGCGCGGCGAGGACCGTCGAGCGGCCGGTCGCCTCGACGCGGCCCTCGCTGCCGCCGGAGTCGAGCGCCTTGCCCGTGATGACCCCCGGCTCGGTCGTGTTCTCGAGGGTCTCGTAGGTGTCTTTGATCCAGTTCATCTCCCGCTGGCCCGTGTTCACGTCGGGCGCGGGGACGTCTCGATCCTCGCCGATCAGCGGGCGGATCTCTTTCGCGAACGAGCGCGTGAGTCGCTCGAGTTCGCTCTCGGAGTAGTCGTCCGGATCGAGGACGATCCCCCCCTTGCCGCCGCCGAGCGGAATGTCGACGATGGCGGTCTTGTAGGTCATCCAGCCGGACAGCGCCTTGACCTCGTCGCGGGAGACCTGCGGGTGGTAGCGGATACCGCCCTTGTACGGCCCGCGATCGCCGTTGAACTGCGAGCGGAACGCTTTGAACCGCTCGAGGTCGCCGTCGTCGCGTTCGATCGTGAGGTTCGCCTCGAGGACTCGCTCGGGGTGTTTGAGTCGCTCGATGACGTCGCCGCCGATGTCGAGGTACTGTGCGGCCTCGTCGATCTGTGACTGGAGGCTCTCGAACGGGTTGGTATCCTCGCTCATACTCGGTTGGTTCCGCCACCCGGGGCATAAGCGTAGCGAATATCTATCATGGGAGGGGATGTGCGTTCACTTTAATTATGATATTTACCTTGTATACTGGGCATTCGGTCAGCTTTCGTCGGCGGCCGCGGCCCGTTCCCGAATCCGTTCGGCGCGTGCGATCAGCGGCGCGTCGATCATCTCCCCGTCGACCGCGAAGACCCCCCGTCCCGCCGCGTCGGCCTCGCGTTTGGCTTCGAGGACGCGATCGGCCCACTCGCGTTCCTCGGCGGAGGGCGTGAACGCCTCGTTGATCGGCCCGATCTGCGCGGGGTGGATCGCCAGCTTTCCGTCGTATCCGAGTTGGATCGCGAAGTCGACGTCCTCCCGCAGTGCGGCCTCGTCCTCGAAGTCGGTGACGAGTGTATCGATCGCCGCGCAATCGTTCGCCGCCGCCGCGAGCACGACGCGTTCCCGCGCGTAGAGTACCTCCGTCCCCTTGGCGGTCCGCGTCGCTCCGATGTCCGCCGAGAGGTCCTCCGCGCCGAACGCCAGCGCGTCGGTTTCCGGGACGGCCGCGATCTCGGGCGCCTCGAGGACGCCGTCGGCGCTCTCGAGCAAGGCCAGGACGGGCAGGGACGCGTCGTAGCTGCCCAGTTCGTCGGCGAGCGTGCGAACGTCGTCCGCCGAACCGACTTTCGGCAGCATGAGGCTCTCGAGGGACTCGCTGTGGTCATCGGCGAACAGCGCGTCGAGATCGTCCGCTCGAGTCGCGTCCGTCGCGTTGACGCGAACGCACACCTCGCAGTCGGGATCGAATTCGGGATCGGAAAGCACGTCTCGCACCGCCTCGCGGGCCTCCGACTTCCGCCGCGGGGCGACGGCGTCCTCGAGATCGAAGACGATCACGTCGGCTCCCGCGTCGGGCGCTTTCCGGCACATCTCTGGTCGGTCACCGGGCGTGAAGAGTACGCTTCTGCGGACCATGCTGGTCGTTCCGACAGCCAGGGTCAAAACCGTCGGTGTGGCGGCGAACCGGTACCGATCGCTCGATCGGCCCGTTTTCGACCGGCGCTACTGGGAGGCCGACACTGTCGGACGGATCGACCTCGAGGCAGGTGCGATGGCGTGGGACGGACACCACACTCAGAGTGAAACGCGGTCGAACGAACCCGGGGACGGAGAATCGGATGGGACGGGTCCGGACCGATCCGTCCGGGAACCGTAGAGTATGCGGCTCGTTGGAGGCGATTTCGGGAGTCTGCGTCGGACGATTCGCGATTAATTCACCGACGACACATTGCTGCCCAGATCAGGAATTCAGTAATCGACTCCGTATTCGATTTTGATCGAGAGAACGACACTATCCGCCTGACAGGTAAGACACCATCAGTATGGTACTATTCGTCTGAGTCGCGGTTGTCCTGTTCGTCTGACTGATCGCGGTGTAGCCCATAGAGTCTGGCCACTATGGGAATCATTGCGACCACGACGAATAGAATAGTTACGAAGATTTCGACCATCGATCTGTTATTATTTATCTAAGAGAGCTGTCCTACTATTTTCGATGTGAGTGGGATATACTCACTGTACCGAACGCGAGTTTCACAGCGAGGACTGAATACAGAATCCGTGCTCTCGATCGGTATCCGCGGCCTCAATTTTGGTCGACTCCATTCGCGACGAGTGAAAACCGCCTACGAGGACGCGTTCCACTCCCGCAACTCGCCGTCGACGACGACCTCGCTACCGACAGCCTCGAACGTGACTCCACCGTAGGCGACGCTGCTACCGGGCCCCGCGTAGACGCCCGCGTCGCCACAGTCCGCCGCTCGAGCGGTCGTCAGCGTCGCATCGACGTTCTCTCGGAAGCGGAACGCCTGATCCGACGCTCCCTTGGCCGTCACGGTACTCAGTTTCAGGTCGTCCATGTCGTCGAAGAGGATCGAGTTCGTGAACGCTCCGTCGACGATGGTGTTCGATATTTCGGCACCGTCGAATCCGGCCGCGTAGATTCCCGATCCAGCGGCCAGTCCCCGGTTGTCGGTCCTGATCGTGACGTTGGTTATCGTCAGCTCTCGTCGGCCGCTCTCGAGCTGTCCGAGCGAGATCCCCCTCGCGTTCTCGATACACGAGACGCGGTCGATCGTCAGATCAGCGATCTCGTCACCGGTGTCACCCCTGATCGCCGCGTACAGGCAGCCGGTGATGTAGCCGTCTCTGATCGTGATCGACTCGTTGCCGTTCCGGTGCATGTGGACGCCGTACTCGGGGCCGTTCTCCGGATCGATCTCGAAGTTCTCGAGCGTACAGTTCTGCGTCCGCGTCCCGTCGCTTCCGGTCAACGACTCGTCGGTGCCGTCCCAGATGCTGTTCGACGCGATCTCCGACGTCTGATTGTCGAACTGTATCGGCGCGTTCGACCCGGCGTCGCCCCCTCGAGTCGCCCAGTAGCCGTCGATAGTGACGTTCGTGGACGACACGACGTCGATGTGATGGTAGTAGATGCGGTCGCCGTAGACGTTTTCCAGTCGAACGTTTTCCGCGTGTGCGAGCATGATGCCGTTCGTTTCCGGCGAATCGATTCGGACGTTACGGATCCCCCAGTTCGATGCGCCACCGTACTCGACCCCGTCGTAGCCCCTGTTGGAGACGAGGGCCCGTCCCTCCTCGCCGTCGGGGCGCGATCCCTCGAAGACCGTCGCGCGACCCGCGCCCAGCAGGATCGTATCGTCGCCGATCAGCGGCGTCCGCTCGAGGACGTACCGTCCGGGCGGGAAGTAGACGATCCCGCCGCCAGCTGACTCGACTTCCGCGAGAAGGTCGTGGACGTCCCGACCGACCTCGGTTTCGCCGTCGCCCTCGATCCCGTGGGCTTCGACGTTCCAGACGGGCGTTTCCGCGGTACGCGCGTCGACGAACTCCGCCGCTTCGAAGTGGCTCGTTCCCGGAACCGGCTGTTCAGAACTCCCCCGTCCGCCGAAGTACACCCAGTCCTCGTCTGCGGCGTCCCAGCGCCACGTGATTCCCTGATCGGTCGCGTGGTAGAGTTCGTCGTCGTACTCGCCCTCGGCGGGGCGGTCGCTAATCGGTCCCCGAACGATCGCGTGTTCGTCGACGGCCTCGACCGTGTCGGTGTGGTCCCACTCCTCGCCTTCCTCGAACGTGCCCAGGTCGAGTCGCGGCGTTCGCTCGCCCACGGTTACTCACTCCCGGCTCCGTATTCGCGCCCGTATGCGGCCCCATAGTCGGTAGTGACCGACGAATCACTTTCCGTACAGCCTGCCAGCAGGAGGGAGGTTCCCGAGACCGCGACGAGGACGTCCCGTCGGCGGGGTCCTACATCAGTCATACGAAACGACTCTACTATAATATTATAAATATGCTGTCTTGAGAGCGGCTCGGAGCGCCCAGAACTCGAAGTGCGGACCGCTGTAGAAACCGCAACCACGGCCGAAAGTCCGGGAGAGAGCGACTATCGGCTAGAGCCGGAACGGCAGATGAGATCGGCTCTTCCATGTCGCGTAATGAAAGCGCGACAGTGAATGTTGCCAGCACAACGGGTAGCGAACAGGCGTTTCCGGGCATCATCGGGTTCGGAAAGACCGGCAGCAGGCGGTCACGGGGGAGCCCCCCGCCTCCACCACCTCGTCACCGATCCGAACCACATCGGCGAGGCCGTTCGGCGCGACTCCTCGCTCGAGGACCTCCCGACGTCCGATCGACTCCGGGAACCGAGTCCGTCGACGGGGAACCGCGACGTCCCGTCTCAGTCACTGAATCGACGAAAACGGGCCTCTGGAGGGGCGATCTCACGCTGAATCGGGGAGGAGATCCCCTGAAAACGAGTGGTGAGTGAGAAGTGTCTGGTCCGCGATTCGACCGACTCGGAACCGCGATTTTCGGGTCACGCGATTTCGACGAGTTCGGAGCGGCGTCGCGATCGTCGGTCGACGACCGACCCGCAGTCGGTACAGACGAGCAGTCGATCGCCGTCAGCCATCGTGATCTCCCAGTCGTCGGTGAGCGGGCTTTCGTGGCCACACTCCGGACAGAAGAGGACGGTCTTCCGTCGTTCGGACGGCGGATGCGAGTCGTCCGTTCCCCGCTCGGGCGGCGGCTGCGAATCGTCGTGATACGTGCGGATTGCCATTGCCGCTGTTATGAACTCGACGGGGATAGGGGTTGTGCGGCACGAATTATCGTGACGGACCGGGACACGCCATTGGTAGGCAGCCCCGCGTACTAAGCAGTTCGTCGTGGTCGGTCACTGCATGTCCATCGAGAGTACCAATCCGGCGACGGGGGACGTCGTCGACAGCTTCGAGGAAACCTCCGACGAGGAGCGAGACGACCATCTCGAGCGGGCGACCGAGACCTTCGAGGAGTGGAGCGAGACGCCGATCGAGACGCGCCAGCGGCTGCTGGCGAGGGCGGCCGACGTCCTCCGGGAGAGCGAGGACGAGTACGCGGAACTGATGACCGAAGAGATGGGGAAACCCATCGGACAGGCACACGCTGAAGTCGAGAAGTGCGCGTGGGTCTGTGACTACTACGCCGAAACTGCGGCCGAGCACCTGCAGGACGAGGTCGTCGCGAGCGACGAGCGCGCGAGGACCGTCGTCGCCCACCAGCCGATCGGCCCGGTGCTCGCGATCATGCCGTGGAACTTCCCCTTCTGGCAGGTGTTCCGCTTTGCGGCCCCGAACCTCGCCGCGGGCAACGTCGGCCTGCTGAAACACGCTTCGAACGTCCCCGGCTGCGCCCGGGCCATCGAAGACGTCTTCGAGCGGGCGGGCTTCCCGGAGGGGGCGTTTACCTCGCTGCTAATCAGCTCCGGCGAGATCGACGCGGTGATCGAGGACGACCGGGTTCGGGCCGTCACGCTCACTGGGAGCGACGGCGCGGGGAGAGCGGTCGCGGAGTCCGCCGGGAGTCAGCTCAAGAAGACCGTCCTCGAGCTCGGCGGGAGCGATCCCTTCGTCGTGCTCGAGGACGCGCCGATGGAGGAGACCGTCGAGACGGCGGTCCAGGCCCGGCTCATCAACAACGGTCAGTCCTGTATCGCGGCGAAGCGCTTTATCGTGGTCGACGACGTCTACGACGAGTTCGTCGACCGGTTCGTCGACGAGATGGACGCACAGACCGTCGGCGATCCGATGGACGACGAGACCGACATCGGCCCGCAAGCCCGTGAGGACCTCATGGCAGACCTCCACGAGCAGGTCGAAGAGACGATCGAGCAGGGCGGCGAGCTGGAACTGGGCGGCGAGCCGATGGACCGCGACGGCGCGTTCTACCCGCCGACAGTGATCACGGACGTCCCCGAAAACGCGCCCGCGGATCAGGAGGAACTGTTCGGTCCGGTCGCGACGGTGTTCCGAGTGCCCGACGAGGACGCCGCGATCGAGAAAGCCAACGACACCCGCTTCGGACTCGGCGCGAGCGTCTGGACAGAGGATCTCGAGCGCGGCGAGCGGGTCGCCCGCGAGTTCGAGTCGGGACTGGCGTTCGTCAACGAACTCGTCAAGTCCGATCCCCGACTCCCCTTCGGCGGCGTGAAGGACTCGGGCTACGGCCGGGAACTCTCGCGACAGGGAATCCGAGAGTTCGTGAACACGAAGACGATCTGGGTCCAGCGGGACGCCGGCGACGAGCCCGACATGGTCGAATAACCTCCGATCGGTCACCCGAGAGCGCGTCTGCGGCGGTGTTATAGTCGGCGTTGAAAGTCATTGTGCTCCCGCTCGAGTGCGAGCGGTGAGTAAATCGTTTCAACGACGACTATAGCTCTCGAGCACCGAACGAGCGCCGACCCCTCCCGCACACCTTTCGAAGAGACGACACGTTTTTGTGCGTACTGCGCGACTCCGAACTTATGACCGGACTGTACTACGAGGAGTTCGAGGTCGGCGAGACCATCGAGCACGACCGCCGGCGGACGATCTCCGAGAGCGACAACCAGCGCTTTTGCGACATGACGATGAACCAGCAGCCGCTCCACCTCGATAGCGAGTTCGCGGCCGACACGGAGTTCGGCGAGCGGCTGGTCAACGGACTCTACACGATGTCCCTCGCCGTCGGCGTCTCGATTCCGGAGACGACCGACGGCACCATCGTCGCGAACCTCTCGTACGACAACGTCGAACACCCGACCCCGGTCTTCCACGGGGACACGATTCGCGTCCAGTCGACGGTCACGGACAAGCGCGAGACCAGCGACGGCGAGCGCGGAATCGTCACCATGCACGTCGAGGCGTTCAAGGTGAACGATTCGGACGAACCGCTCGTCTGCGAGTTCGACCGAACCGCACTCTCGCTGAAACGAGAGCACGCTGAGACCGACGGAAACGGGGAGTGACGACGATGAGCACCGAACCCACGGACGAAGACGTCGGCGTCGACCTCGAGTGGCTATCGCTGGACGACGGCGAAGACGTGATCTGGGCCGGCGGTCCGGATCGGCGGACGCTCATTCCGGCGTTCGCGATCGGGATTCCGCTCTCGATCGTGCTGATCGGGCTCGTCATCATCGCCAGCGAGTACCTCCGCGTGACGAACACCCACTACGTCGTGACGACCCGCGCGCTGTACAAGAAGACCGGCGTGCTCTCGCGGGACGTCAAGCGGATCGAACACGCGAAGGTCCAGGACATCTCCTACAGCCAGAGCGCGCTGGGAACCCACTTCGGCTACGGCTCCGTCGAGGTCAGTACCGCCGGCGGCTCCGGCGTCGAGATGGCCTTCAAGTCGGTCCCCGACCCGAAGGCCGTCCAGCAACGGATCAGCGAGCGGATCAAACGCGAACGGGGCGAGTCCGGGGACGAGCACACGAAAGACGACGTCCTCGAGGAGATCCTCACCGAACTCCGGGCGATTCGGACCGCCGTCGAGGAGGACGCCCCGGGTCGCTCGAGCGCCGAGAACCGTGCCGCTGACCGACAGGGTGACGGCCACCAGTCCTACGAGTATGACGAAGACCGATCCGTCTGACCGTGACCGGGAGCGGACCGAGGGTGAGAACGGGCCGATTCCGGGCGGTGAGTCAGCCGCGGTAACCCAGTGGCTCCCCCTGAAGGAGGGGGAACGGATCCGCTGGCAGGGCGGCCCGCGGATCCAGACCGTCTTGCCGTGGGTCGCGTTCGCCCTCGTCGGGACGGCGGTCCTGCTGGCAGCGATCGCTCTCGACGTCGTGCCGACCGTCGCCGTCGTCGGCGTGGCGCTTTTGGTCATTCCGGCACTCTGGCAGTACGCCCGCGTCTCGCGGACGGCGTTCGTCGTCACGAACACGGTCGTCGCGACCCGACACGGCGTTCTCGGGCGGACCGTTCGGACCGTCTCGCTCGAGCGAATCCAGAACACGACGGTCGAACAGGATCCCATCGGCCGGCTCGTCGGTCACGGGACCGTCACGATCGAAGCCGCCAGCGGCTCGGAACTCGCCTTCTGGAACGTCGACGATCCGGGGGCAATTCGGGACCGTCTCGAGGCCGAACGCGAGCGCCTGACCGGCCGGGACGTTCCGGGCCGACGCGACCAGTGGGAAGCGGTCCTCGCCGAGGTTCGGGAGTGGCGGCGGGCGCTCGAGTAGAGTCAGTCGGTCGGACTCGAGGCGAGACCGACAGTTCCCGCCGGCGCCTCAAACCACGGTCGAGATCGTGTACACGTTGAGAATCGCCGCTGCCAGCCACGGGACCGCGAGCCCCGCCGGGACGATCGCCCGATACTCCCGCTCGAGCAGCGGCCGACAGACGAGCCCGACGCCGATCGCGCCCGCCTTCAGCGCGACCATTCCGCCGAGACCGTAGCTCTCGATCGCCCCGCGGGCGGCCGGGTTCGACTCGGAGAGCCCGAGGTGGAGGCCGACGAACGTCGTGACGATATCGGCGACGAGGGAGAGGAGTACGATCCCCCAGAGCAGTCGCTCGAGATCGACGGGCGTCACGTCGCCGGGGAGCCGATGGTGAAGGGTCGCGCCCTCGGAACTCATAGGCTCCCCGCCGGAGTCGAACCGGATCGCCGTGCCACCGGGAGCACGCGCCGCTTCCACTATGCGGGGTTTTGTTATGGGAGGCGTAGCCGCTGCTCCGACGGTGGTAAGGAATGATAACCGGTCGGGACGAGCGGCCTCTCGACCGCTCGAGCACACGGGTTCTCGGACGGATCGACCGAGCCGGTGGGACGACCGCCGGTAGAAGGAGGCCGATCAGAGGATCGTCCCGTGTTTCTTGTCCGGCAGCGATTTTTCGATGTCTTCGTAGAAGTCGAAGCGGGCGGCTAACTCCTCGCGCAGCGTGCTCGGCGGGACGATCTCGTCGATGACGACCTCGCTGGCCATCCGGTGGACGTCGATGTCCTCGCGGTACTCCTCTCGGAGCTCCCGTTCCATCCGTTCGCGTTCCTCGGGATCGTCGATCTCGGAGAGCTTGCGCGCGTAGACGGCGTTGATCGCCGCCTCGGGCCCCATGATGGCGATCTCGCCCGAGGGAAGCCCGATGACGCTCTCGGGGTCGTAGGCGGGGCCGCCCATCGCGTAGATGCCCGCGCCGTAGGCCTTGCGGACGACGACGGTCTGTTTGGGGACCGTCGCCGAGGAGGTCGCGTAGATCATCTTCTTCCCTTGCTCCAAGATGCCGTCTTTCTCGACCTGCGAGCCGGCCATGAAGCCGGGCGTGTCACAGAGGTAGAGTAAGGGGATGTTGAACGCGTCCGATTTCCAGATGAACTCCGCGGCCTTCTCCGCCGCGTCCGGGAAGATCGCGCCGGCGCGGTGGGCGGGCTGGTTGGCGACGATACCGACCGGGCGGCCGTCGATCCGGGCGTACGCCGTGAGTATCTCCGGGCCGTAATCGGGGCGTAACTCGAAGTACGACCCCGCGTCGACGATTCGATCGATGACGTCGGTCATATCGTACCCCTTGTTCGGCTCCTGAGGAACGATGGCGTCGATTCCGTCCGGAGACTTCGCGGGCGACTTCGGTTCCCGTTTCGGCGGGTCCTCGTCGGCGTTGTCCGGCAGGTAGGTGATCAACTGCGCGACCAGCTCGCGGGCGTGTTCCTCGTCGGACGCGATCAAGTCGGCCGATCCCGACTCCCGCATGTGGACGTCCGGTCCGCCGAGTTCCTCGAGACTGATATCCTCGCCGGTGACCATCTGCACCATCCGCGGGGACGCGATCGCCATCGCCGACATCCCCTCGACCATGATCGTGAAGTCCGCGAAGACCGGCGTGTAGGCCGCACCGGCGATGGACGGGCCGTAGAGGACGCAGATCTGGGGCACCCGCCCGGAGAGCATCGAGTGATTGTAGTAGTACTTGCCGATGCCCTCTCGATTGGCGAAGAACCCGGTCTGCTGGTCGATGCGACCGCCCGAGGAGTCCATCAGGTAGAACACCGGGTTCCCCGTCTTGAGCGCGCGCTGTTGCATCCGGAGGAACTTCTCGACGCCCTTGGCGGCCATGCTGCCTCGTTTGACCGTGTAGTCGTTGGCCATGACGTGGACGTCCCGCCCCTCGAAGGTGGCCGCCGCCGTGATGAGTCCGTCCGCCGGCAGTCGATCGTCATCGTCCTCGTCGGTGTTCGCGCCGTCGGGATGCCAGTCGTCGAACGCGGCGAACTTGCCGTCCTCGAAGTGCAACTCGCTGTCCTCGCCGGAAAACCACAGCTCGAGTCGATCCCGGACGAACAGCTTCCCGTCCTCCGAGAGCTGGGCCCGGTACTTCTCGGGGCCGCCCTCGAGGATGTCAGCGATCTCGTCCCGCAGTCGTCGCTCGCGCTCCGTCGGTCCGAGGTCGGCGGCGGACTCGCCGTCCCCCTCGTTACCGCCGGTGGACGATTCTCCACCGGCCGAGCTGCCACTTTCCTGCTCGACATCCTGAACTACCGCCGGGTCCGTCTGGTCGCCGAGATACACTTCGACCGTCTCGCCGACGTGGTCGGCGAGCGCGGCGCCGATCGCCGCCGCTTCGTCGTCGTCGGCACCAGCCGTAATACGAACGCGCATGCTGTTGCCTGCGACGGGGGATCAAATACCGTTTTCGACGAGTCGCGATCTCTCGAGCGGGGCCGTCTTTCGCGATAAATCCCGCCTCAGGAGTGCCTATACGGGGCGTTCGGAGACAGAGAGGGTGGAAGAGGAGAGATCGGATCCCACCGGACCGGATCACCGGGGCTCGCCGGAGGCGAGGAGGAGGGCAGTGTCGCGGCCGGGGGGATCCGATCGAGAGGGGATCGTCGCCTCCGTGGTCACCAGCACGGAGACAGTGCGTACTGAACGGGTGTTCGATACGAACGCTCGCGTTCAGTCGTGCAGCTATTATAGCGAGGGCGATTCCTCGAGGAACGCTGCCGGATCGCGTCGGGTTCGCCGATCCTCGCGAAAGCTGTCGGAGCGATCGATCCGGCTGCGAACCCATTGGCGGCACCTGCAGGCAGAACCGCTTTTATCGAATTCGTCGTCCGTCCCAACGGTTATCGAGCCCGTGTCCGTGAATAGACGGCTCGGCGGAACGGGAAGCACAGCGGTCGAACAGCTCTGTCGCGGTATGTCGGGAAGACACATCGAAGGTCTCGTCCAGCGGCTCGCGACGCTTCGCGACCGACTCGAGACGGGAATGGATCGGCGAGAGTTCGTGCGAACCGTCGCTAGCGGCGGCTTCGCCATCGGGATGGCTCGGTGGCTCGGCGTCGACGACTTCCTCGCCGCCGACGACGGAGAGGTCCCCATCGTCACGGCGCTCGTCAGGGACGATCCGGACGACCCGTGGACCGTCCGCGAACGAACGCGGTACGTCCCCGCGGAGTGGTACGCCGCCGTCGAGAAGGCCTTCGAGGTGAACAGGCGGTTGGCTCGGTTCGCTTTCACGGGCTATCTGGGCAGCGCAGTCATCCCCGGCGACTACGGGAGCGGGACCGCCACCGTCTCCGTCGGCCTCTCGAGCGACGGTCACTCCGTCGGCGAGCTGCTCGGGGAGTTCGCCGAGGGTATCGACATCGATCCGGAGACGATCATCGATGTCGAAGAGATCCAGGACGGTCCCGAAGCCTACGAGCCCCGCTTCGCCGACAGTCTCGCGGACGGCTCGGTCCCGAGCGGCGTCGCCTGCGAGACCCCCTCGAGCATGGCGACGCTCGGCCCGACGCTGTACCACCCCGACAGTAAGCAGCGGTTCTTCGTGACGGCAGATCACGCGTTCGGCGGGGATCGCGATTCGACCGAGGACGCGCTGTCGTTGCCGCGGCCGGACGACGACGCCATCGAACTCGGGGACGTCGTTCACTATCACCCCGTCGAAGACGTCGCCGCCGTCGAACCGAACGGCTGGCTCGAGCCCGCGAGCAGGATCGACGCGCAGTCTCGGCCCCGCGTCCGCGGCCAGTTCACCAAGTTCGGGCTCGCCGACCTCGTCGCTCGAGACCGGGAACTCGAGAAGGTCGGGGCCATGACCGGCCATACGACGGGAGAGATACAGGGCGTCGATGCCGTCACGTGTTTCACCGACGAGTTCTGTCGCCGCGGGCAGATCCGCTGGGGCGGCGAAATGGACCTGACCGACGGCGACAGCGGCTCGGTGAGCTACCACCCCGACCCCGAGGGCGAGGACGGCGACGTCCTCGTCGCGGGGTTCAACAACGCCCGGACCTGGTGGCCCGGACAGAGCTACGTCTGGGGCGTCGGCGCCTATCGATTGACCGAGAAGCACGGCTATCACTTCTGAGACGAATGAGCAACGATACGACGCGCGCCACGGAAACGGAATCCGGCCGGACACCCAGCGCCGCCAGCGCCGCCGTCAGCGGTATCCTCCGACTGCTTCTTGACCTGCTCGCCGTCTCGCTGTGGGTCCTCCTCCTGACGCTGCTGTTCCTCGAGACCGCCTGGCCGCGGTGGGCGTTCTACGCCCTCCTCGTCGCCGGCGTCGGGGTCTACGTCACCGTAACTGCGGCCTGGATACGACCTGACGAGAACTGATTCGACTCCGCTACGCGAGCGCCGCCTCGAGTCGCTCGATCAGGTCGTCGTTCCCGACGTGGAGCGGCGTCCGGTCGTGTAGATCGTCGGGTTCGACGGAAAGCAGCGACTGAGAGCCGTTCGAGGAGCGACCGCCGGCGCGCTCGACGACGTAGCCGATCGGGTTCCCCTCGAACTGGAGCCGGAGCTTTCCCTCGGGACGGGACTCGAGTGCGGGGTAGCCGAAGGTACCGCCGTACGTGAGCACCTGATTGACGTCGCCGATCAGCGCGCCGCCGTAGCGGAGTTTGAGCTCCGATTCGATCTCGCGGGCGTACTCGCGGAAGTCTGCGGGCCAGTCGGGGACGCGACCGCCGAAGCCGTAGACCACCGGCTCCGCGGGGAGGGTGACGTCGCGTTCGATGAGCGTTCGCTCGCCGCCGGTGAGTTCGTACTCCGAGACGGTCTCGTCGGTGGCGAGCACCATCGTCGTGATCGGGCCGTAGAGGACGTACCCCGCGGCGACGAGGGAGTCGCCGCGAGCCGGCAACGCGGCGTCGTAGACGCCGAAGATCGTCCCCATCGCGTTGTTGGACTGCAGGTTCGACGACCCGTCGAGCGGGTCGACCGCGACGGCGTAGGCCGACGACGCGGCGGGATCGTCGCCGCAGTCGACGACGGCGGCTCGTTCCTCGCTGGCGTACTGGCCGACGCCGTCGATTCCGGCGATCCGATCGCTGAGCAACTCGTCGGCCCAGACGTCGGCTTCCGCCTGCGTCTCGCCGCTCGGATTCTGCTCGTCGACCGTCCCGCGCCGGCCGATCAGTCCCTGTCGAATCTCCGTCGCCGATCGGCTGATCGTCGCCACGACGTCTTCGACGACTGGATCGGACACCGTCATCCTATTCGGTCGCCTCGAGCGCCGCGTCGGCGGTCGCTTCCTCGTAGATGACCTCCTCGAGGGCGTCCAGGATCCGGGTCGGATTCTCGCGCTGCCACACGTTGCGGCCGACCGCGAGCCCGCTCGCACCGGCGCTGACGGCGGACTCGACCGTCGAGAGGAAGTCGTAGTCGGAGGTCTTCGACCCGCCGCTCATGACGACCTTCATGTCGCCCGCCGCCTTGCAGGCGTGCTCCATGGCGTCGGAACTGCCGGGATACTTGACTTTCGCGATGTCGGCACCGACCTCGAGGGCGATGCGAGTCGCGTAGGAGATCGTGCCGGGTTTGGTGTCGTTCTTGAGTCCCTGGCCGCGCGGATAGGACCACATGACGACGGGGAGGCCGTACTCCCGGGCTTTCTCGTGGATCTCTCGGAACTCCTCGTACATCTCGACTTCGTGGTTGGAACCGCTGTAGACCGTAAAGCCGACGGCATCGGCCCCGATCTCGGCCGCGTAGTCGACCGAGCAGTTGATCGCGGAGTCGGGTTCGCCCATCCACATGTTCGACGTGCCGTTGAGCTTCAGGAGGAGATTGACGTCGTCCTCGTAACTGGGGTAGTACCCCTCCGCGATCCCCTTCTGGACGGCCATCGACGTGACGGCGTCGTGCGTCGCCGTCTCGAATACCGTCGCCGGATCGAGTTTCTCCGGAACCTCATCGAAGTCGACGGGGCCGTGCTCGAGCCCGTGGTCCATCGCCAGAATCAGTGACTTGCCGTCGCGAACGATCGGAGAGTCGTCGATCGGGATCATCTGATAGACGGTCCAACAGGCCGCTATAAATCTCTAATGATCCGGGTTATCGAAATTGAGTATAAGAGTAGTAACACTCCCGAATTTCGGAGGACGGCGATCCGACCGGGCGACGCGTCAGTGGCCCGTTCGAGTACCGAAGCGGGTCGCTTTCCGTCTGAATCGGTGGCCGAGAGTCACAGCACGTCACGTGAACGGCCAGAGTCGAGCGGTTACTCGACGAGTTCGCGCGCGTTGTGCCGCCACGTCCGGACGTGCAGCACGTTCAGTTCGAGCACGTTCGCGACGCCCATCGCGTCCACCGTCGCCAGTCGCTCCGCCGAGCGGATCCCGGCCTCGGCCAGTACCTCGGCGTCGTCGGGTCCGACACCCGTGACGGCGGTGATCGGCGTGGGTCTCGGATACGGCCGCTCCGACGGTCGCTCCCGTTCGACCGCGATGGGTTCGGAATGTTCGTACTCGAAGGTCTGCCACTCCTCGTCGTCGCTGACGGCGATCCACTCGCGTTCGGCGTCGCCGAGCCCGCGGACTTCGCTCGAGCGCCGGTCGAGGTCCCCCTCGCTCTCGAACGACCACGGTAGCGAAAACCGCCGGCGAAGCGCGGCCGCGACCGTTTCGTCGACGCCCTCGTCCAGTAGCATCCGATAGGAGTACTCTTTGTTCGGGACCACGCCCGGATCGATACCCGCCGCCTCGAGATCTGCGCGCTCGTCGGCATCGATCCCCGCGTCGACCGCCCGAGCGGACCCGCGGTCCGTCGTATCGTCCTCCGTCGCCGCCTCGAGCGGGTCCGCTTCGTCGAACCCGAGCTGGACATCGTCATCGGCGGCGTCGACCGGATGGCTGATGTCGCTGACGTCGACAGTGATACCGATGTCGACGACGGTGTTCTCTTCGCCGTCGACGTCGCTAGCGTTCCCCGAACCTATCTTCCCACCAACGTGTTTCTTGCTCACGCGATTCACCGAGTCTGTCTTGAACTCACATCCATCGCCCTTGAAGGTTTCTCCGATTCGTTACCGTCGGGGAAGAATCTGTCGCGGTCGAGGCGGACTGCCGCGAGCGACCGGCCCGCACAGAGATCCCGGCGATTCACGGAACAACGACGGCGAGAATCAGGAGAACGCCACCGAAACCGAGACTCGCGATTCGCCACGGTTCCCGCATCCAGGCGGCCCACGCCCCGACGGCCAGTGGCGATTCCACGGCGTCCCGACCGTCCCCGCGACGGCCCTTCTCTGTACGCGAGGCTGACGACGACCGCACGCCGTTCTCGAGCGTTCGGGCGACCGTCAGACACCCCTGACAGCAAAAGGTACCCTCGAGCGCCGGATCGGTAATCGATCGCGGGGCCGGGAGCGAACACAGCGAACAGTTCGAACTCGAGTCAGACGGGCGGTCGCCGTGGCAGCTGTCGCGGCTCATCGCGTGTTTCGAGGCCCGCTCGCTCCCGTGGTCCGAGCGCCCCACTCGATGCGATCCCACAGCCGCTCATAGCCGTAATAGGTCCCCGTCTTCACCAGATTCGCGGCGATCCCGATGTTGAGCGCGTCGCCGACGTCGCCGACGAACAGCCAGGCGATCGTGACCGTGATACAGAGCATGACGAACCGATAACAGACGGTCTTCACGATCACCCGTGACCGGCCCTGAAGCGGCTGGCCGGCGAGGACCGAACTACTGCGGAGCGACATCGCCCTCCGACTCGACGGTCACGCGGTCGTGAATGTGCCCCTCTCGGGTTCGCAGGTGGCGCGGCGTCCGATCGTTGGAGACCGCCAGTACCTCCGCGACGATACTGTGTGCGATCTGGTAAGGGGACCCGCCCCCGAGGTCGAGCCCGATCGGCGTGTACAGCGACGACAGCGTCGCCTCGTCGAACGTCCGCCCTTCGTCTTTGAACGCCGCGAGCATCTCCTGAAACCGCTTTTCCGGCCCCATCAGGCCGACGTACGGAACGGGCGAGTCCAGTAACCCCTCGATCGCCAACCGATCGTCGACGAAGTTGTGCGACATGACGACCGCGTACGTGCGCTCGTCGAGATCGATCGCGTCGGCGACGGCTCCCGGCGAGGTCGTCAGCGTCTCGTCGGCGTCCGGAAACCGCTCCTCGAGGTCGACGCTCCCGCGGAAGCCGACCACGGTGACCCGGAAATCGTTCTTCGCGGCCAGTTCCGTGACCGGCCCGACGTCGTGACCCGACCCGAACACGACGAGATCCGTCGGCGCGGCGATCCCGTCGGTGAAGACCGCGAGCGATCCCCGCTCCGACTCGAGTTCGACGACGTCGGCGCGGCCGCGCTCGGCCAGCTCGCCCGCCGGCCCCGAGAGTTCGGCGGGCCACTCCGACGCCGGCGCTCCCGTCGGCGTCGTGAGCCCCTTCTCCTCCGAATGGTAGTACGCGCGGTCGCCCTCCTCGAGCCGGCCGCTCCGGCCCTCGAGAACGGTGAGGACGGCGACGTTCCGCCCGTCCGCGAAGGCCTCGACGGCCGGCCGGTAGGCCTCGGTCAGCGGCTCCAGCAGGACGTCGATGATCCCGTTGCAGCCGACGCCGAGCCCCCAGACGTCCTCGTCGCCCTCCATCAGATCGTAGGTCACCAGCTCCGGGCGGCCGCGTTCGCGGACGGACTCCGCCGCCGCGAGCAGTTCGTCCTCGAGGCAGCCGGCCGTAATGCTCCCGACGCCCTCGCCGGCGTCGTCGAGGAGCATCTTTGCGCCCGGCCGTCGGTACGCGTTCCCCTCGACGTCGATGATCGTCGCCAGGACGTCCGTCCCCGCCGCGTCGAGTCGCTCGTGAACCCGCTGTACTACCTCGGTCTCCGGAACGCTCCAGTTGCTTCGTGTCATTGTCTGGTCTGTAACGAGTCGATATCCCGGTCGTTCACCGCGTACACTTTGCGGACGCCGATATCGTGCAAGTCCGTCCCGCACGCGCCGGCCTCGACGGCCTCACGAACCCGGTCGCGGTCGGTCACCGACGCCCCGGCGACGACGTCGACGCCGGCGTCGAACGCCGGTGCAGGAAGCACCGACGCCGTCGCTCCGATCAAGACCACCGTCGACGTCGCCGGTGCGGCCTCGAGATACGCCTCGAGCCCGCCGTAAATGAACGCGGAACCCGTGACGAAGATCACGTCGGCGTCCGCCATCGCCGCGCTCGCTTCTGTCGGCGGGAACGTCGTGACGCGGACGCTCTCGGGTACCGAGATCGTGCCGACGTCCCGCCGTTCGATGACCCGAACGTCGACGTCGGCGAATTTCCGGAACGCCGGGCGAAAGAGGCCGACCGTCGCGATCACGTCGACGTCCGGGTCCAGGAGGGCCATCGGATCGCCCGGCTCCCAGTCGACGAACGGCGCCGACAGCGCGTTGACCGCCGCGACGCCGAGCGCGGTCTCGACCGACGGTTCCGCCTCCCCGTCGCCGGAACCGTCGGTGGCCTCGCCCGACGAGTCGCTCCGCGGCCGCGTCGCCCACTCGAGGAGCGTGTCGAGGTCGACGCCGTCGGCGGGCTCCTCGAACGCGATCGTGGTCCCCGCGCCCCCGGACGGGCGGTGAGCGAGGCCCGCACTCCGTCGGCCCTCGGGTGTCCCCTCGGCGCCGGCCGCGTCCTCGTCCGCGGGACCGACGCTCGCTTCGACCATGACCGCCGCCGTCCCGACCGTGACGCGCTCGCTGCACGCTCCGTCGAGCGCGCTCATCGACCGGAGACGGTCGACGACGGCCGGAAGGATCGGCTCGATCATCCGGCATCGCCTCCGTCGGGTTCGGCTCCGATCCGCCGCGGATCGTGTTCGTATCCGATCGGCCCGTCGGTCCCGCGGCGCTCGAGCTGTCGCGCGGCCTCGGCGAGATCGGACGGTCCGGCGAAGCCGAACAGCCCGTCGACGTACGGGAGACAGGTCGCCATGCCCCGCGAGCTGGGTTCGTAGGCCGGCGAGACCGCCAGCGGATTGAGCCAGACGACCGCGTCGGCCCGGCGGGCCAGCCAAGTGACGCCGTCCTCGAGGGCTTCCGGGTCTCCGACGTCGAGGCCGTCGCTGACCACGACGACGACGGTTCGGCGATCAACCGCGTGGGGGTGGCGTCGCCGGAGCGTCTCGAACGCGCCGCCGATCCGCGTCCCGCCGCCCCACTCGATCTCGGCCTCTCGGAGCGCGGTGGCGGGATCGCCGTCCGCACGCTCGAACTCCCTGGTCGCGTCGATCAGGTCGGTATCGAACAGGAAGACTGAGCCCCTGCGAGCGGTGTCCTGTAACCGTTCCGCGACGGCGAGTAGCGTGTCTCGGTCGATGGTATCGAGGACGGAGCCGCTGACGTCGATCAACAGGCAACAGCGGAGTTCGCTCGGGACCGGTTCGCGCGTCGGGAGTTCCATCGCGGTCCCGCCGGTCCCGAGGCTCTCCCGGAGGGCCCGCCGTGCGTCGACGCGGTCGCCGCGCTCGGCCCGCCGGGTGCGCCGTCCCGAGATCGTCGCGAGCGCGGCGACGAACCGGTCGATCGCCGCGCCCTCGCTATCGGACAGCGAGGCGCCGTCGGCGGCTACGGGCTCGCGGTCGCCGACGGCGCTATACCGACGCGCGGCGCCGTCGGCGGCGTCGACCGCCGTTTCGCCGGTGGCGTGCCGGCGCCCGGTCGAAATCCTGACGTCGACGCTCTCGGTCCCCTCGCTCGCGTCGGGCGTCGACGCTTCGGCGTCGGACAGGAACTCGGACTCGGCGTCCGACTCGAGGTCGGCCGCCGGCTCCGTCTCGGACTCGTCGCCGTCGGTCGCGGGAGTCCCCTCGTGGGTCGCGATTCGGTCGATTCCGGTCCGCAACCGGTGCCAGAACGTCGGAAACTCCTCGTCGAAGACCGCACCGTCGTCCGCGCCGGTCAGCAGCGTCGCTCGCAGCGCGTCCGCGGCGGGCTCCCGGTCGGCGAGACCGACCACGGAGAGCGCGCGCGCTGCCTCGAGCGTTCCGTCCGCCGCCACCGTCGCGCCCTCGCGGCGGAGCCGCCCCACGAACCGAACGAGTTCCGTCAGGACGTGCTTCCGGGCGCCCTCGAAGTCCGGCACGGCGTCCCCGCTCGCTCGGTCGAGGCCCCGCACCACGCGCCGCTCGGCGTCGGCTCGGGAGCCGTCGTCGACGGGGTTCGAGGGGGTCCGATTTGGAGACATCAGTCGGTCGGTTCGATTCGGTCGTCGGCGGCGGCCGCGGCCGCCTGCAGGCGCTCCAGCAGTTCGGTATCGACGCGCGTGACGTCCTCGACCTCCTTGAGGAGGCAGCCGATCGTCCGTTCGATTTCGTCCGTCGAGAGCGATTCGGCCTCGCCGTCGGCCCGAAGCGAGGCGACCGCTCGCGCCCAGTCGAGCGTCTCCGCCACGCCCGGCCGTTTGAGGAACGATTCCTCCCGGAGCCGTTCGACGACGGCACAGACTTCGGCCGCGATCGCCCCGTCGAGTTCCGGCACCTTGCGGGAGACGATCTCATACTCCGTCTCGAACGACGGCGGGTCCACGTGCAGGTACAGACACCGCCGCTTGAGCGCGTCGCTGAGTCCCCGCGTTCGGTTCGACGTGAGGACGACGATCGGCGGATTCTCGGCGCTGACCGTCCCCAGTTCCGGAATCGACACCTGATAGTCCGAGAGGAGCTCGAGCAGGAAGGCCTCGAAGGCCTCGTCGGCGCGGTCGATCTCGTCGATCAACAGAACCGGGGACCGGTCCCCGCCGGCGGTCAGCGCGCGCAGGAGCGGCCGCTCGAGCAGGAACTCGTCGTCGAAAACGGACTGGGGGCGCTCCCCCTCGGCGGCGGCTCCGGAGCCGGAATGGGATGCCGCGCCGCTCGCGTCATCGATTGCGTCCATCGATTCAGGTCCGGTCCCGCCGGCGACCGTTCCCTCGTTCGACTGCACCGCGAGCAGCTGTTTCGTGTAATTCCACTCGTAGAGCGCGTTCTCGGCGGTGAGTCCCTCGTAACACTGGAGCCGGATCAGTTCGGTGTCGAACCCCTCGGCGAGGACCTTGCCGAGTTCGGTCTTCCCGCTGCCCGGTGGCCCCTCGACGAGCAGGGGCCGCCCGAGCTGGAGGGCGAGCTGGACCGTCGTGACCACGCGGTCGTCGGCGACGTAGTTCTGGCGCTCGAACCGCTCGCGAATAACGGACTCGGACAGCGTCTCGGCGGGCGTTCGGGGCGTCTCTCCCGTCATGCCGATTCCATCGCCTCCTCGTCGGTCGCGAGATACTCGTCGGGATCGGTTCGGAAGGAGTCCGCACAGCCGTGACAACAGAAGTAGTAGGTCGTCCCGTCGTGGGCGACGCTCGCGGAGTCGGCCGGATCGACCGCCATCCCGCAGACGGGATCGGTGACCCGCTCGTCGGCCGATGTCGAGTCGTCGGTCGCGTCAGTACCGCCGGAATCGGGGGCTTCGGCCGTCGCGTCGGCGTCACCGGCATCGGTCGACTCGCCGTCGGCCGATCCGCCGCTCGAGCCGCTCCCGGACGCGACGGTCGTCTCGCTGTCGGCCCGGACGTCGATCAGTTCGGCGAGCAGGCTCGTCGCGATCTCCGGCCCGGTGGTCGCCGAGATGTCGACGCCGGCCGGGTTCGTGACCGCCTCCCGAACGGCGTCGGGATCGCGATCCAGGAGGCCGGCGGCCCGCTCGACGACCTCGTCCGCGCGGCTATCGCTCGCGACGAGGCCGACGTACGGCGCGTCCGCGAGCACGCCGGCGGCGACGCCGCGGGCATCGTACTCGCCCATCGAGGCGACGACGACGAACGGTCCCGCACCGACCGCGTCGGCGATCTCGTCCGGCTCGAGGGTGGAGATCACGGTTGCTCTGTCGGGAAGGTCGGCCGCGGCCGCGTCCGGGTCGACGACCGCGATCTCCACGTCGAGTTCGGTCGCCAGCGTGACCAGGGACCGCGCGATCGGCGAGTCGCCTACGACGAGGAGCCGCGTCGCCGGAATCATCGGTTCGACGAATATCTCGAGGGTGCCCTCGCTGTGACACATCATGGGAAAGGCCGCGAGGCCGGGGCGATCGACGTCGTCGGGATCGGGTGCGAGGCCGATCAGTCGGGGTTCGCCCTCGGCGATCGCCGCTCTGGCCTCGCTGGCGACGCGGGACTGCGCGCAGGCCGCACCGCCGACCCACCCGTGGAGGTCGCCGTTCGCCGTGACGAGCGCGCGATCGCCGACGTTCGCGGAGACCGGCGGCTCGCGGCGGACGACCGTCGCCCGGGCGTAGGGCTCCTCGCGGTCCCGCAGGGCGTGCTCTCGCTCCGCGAGGTCGCCGTCGGTCGCGACGGCTGTTCGATCGCTGGTCGTCTCGTCGTCGGCGTCTGGTGTATCTGCCGTCATTTCGGTGGTATCATATCTGCGTCGGCACCCGCAACGCGGGTGGGAAGGCTGCTGGTTTCGACCGATTTCGGGGGTCGGTCCCCGGACCAAATCGGGATAGCGGCTGTCCGCGATTCGGGCTTCGCTCGAGTCAGTCGTCGGCCGTGCCGCCGCTTTGCTGGTCGTCGAACTCGAGGCTGACGTTGTCGGCGGGATCCATCGACAGCCCCGCTTCGTCGAGTTTCTCCCAGACGGTGTCGGGCGTCATGGGCATCTCGACGTGGCTGATCCCGCCGTGAGACATCGCGTCGACGACGGCGTTGACGATCGCCGGCGGCGAGCCGACGGTCGGCGATTCGCCGACGCCCTTCGCCCCGATCGGGTGGTGGGGCGACGGCGTGACGGTGTGTCCCGTCTCGAACTCGGGGATCTCCATGGACGTCGGCAGCAGGTAGTTCATGAAGTCGCCGCCGGTGACGTTACCGTTGTCGTCGAAGGTGACGTGCTCGAGCATCGCCGTCCCGATTCCCTGGGCGAGACCCCCGTGGATCTGGCCCTCGATGATCATCGGGTTGATTCGGTTCCCGCAGTCGTCGACCGCGACGAACTTCTCGAACTCGACCTCGCCGGTCTCGCGGTCGACCTCGACGACCACGATGTACGAGCCGAAGGGGTAGGTCATCTCCGGCGGGTCGTAGTAGTTGATCGCCTCGAGGCCGGGCTCCTCGCTCTTCGGGTGGTTCATGTACGCGCCGGCGGCGATCTCGGTGATCGAGATCGACCGGTCGGGCGCGCCGGTGACGTGGAACTGGCCGCTCTCGCGGTCCCAGTCGATGTCCTCCTCGGCGGCCTCGAGTTCGTTGGCCGCGATGGCTTTCGCCTTCTCGCGTACTTTCCGGGAGGCGACGGCGGCCGCCGCGCCCGCGACCGGCGTACTTCGGGAGCCGTAGGTGCCGAGGCCGTAGGGGTCGGTGTCGGTGTCGCCGTGTTCGACGGTGATGTCGTCGACGTCCATCCCGAGCTCCTCGGCCACGATCTGCGCGAACGTTGTCTCGTGGCCCTGACCCTGGGTCTGGACCCCGACCCGCACCGTCGCGTTGCCGGTCGGGTGGACCCGGATCTCGGCGGAGTCGAACATCTCGACGCCCGCGATGTCACAGGACTGGCCGGGACCCGCCCCGACCACTTCGGTGAACGAGGAGACGCCGATGCCGAGGAGCTTGTCGGCGTCCTCCTCGATCCGGCGCTGTTGCTCCTCGCGGTAGTGATCGTAGTCGGCCATCTCGAGGGCCTTGTCCAGCGCCTTCTCGTAGTCGCCGGAGTCGTAGTTCCACCCGGTCGCGCTCTCGTAGGGGAACTGCTCGGGCTGGATGAAGTTCTTCCGCCGGACCTCGGCGGGGTCCATGTCGAGTTCGTCCGCGAGCACCTTCACCATCCGCTCGATGAGGTAGACCGCCTCCGTCACGCGGAACGAACACCGATAGGCCACCCCGCCCGGCGCGGTGTTGGTGTAGGCCGCCGTCAGCGTCCCGTAGGCCGTGTCGATGTCGTACGACCCGGTGAAGATGTTGAAGAACCCGGCGGGGAACTTCGAGGGCTGGGCGACGGCGTTGAACGCGCCGTGGTCGGCCAGCACGTCGGTTCGGACCGCCTGGATCTCGCCGTCCTCGGTCGCGGCGATCTCGCCGGTCATGTCGTAGTCGCGGGCGAACCCGGTCGACTGGATGTTCTCCGAGCGCTCCTCGACCCACTTGACCGGCTCCTCTAAGACGTACGACGCCGCGGCGGCGACGACGTAGCCCGGGTAGATCGGCACCTTGTTGCCGAACCCGCCCCCGACGTCCGGGCTGACGATCCGGATTTTGTGCTCGGGGATCCCCGAGACCTGCGCGAACAGCGTCCGGTGGATGTGGGGCGCCTGCGAGGTCATGTGGACCGTCAGCTTGTCCTTGCCGGGATCGTAGTCCCCGACCGCTCCGCAGGTCTCGATCGGCGCGGGGTGGAGCCGCTGGTAGAGCATGTCCTCCTTGACCGTGACGTCGGCCTCCTCGAAGGCCTTCGCGGTGGCCTCCTCGTCGCCGGTCTCCCAGTCGAGGCAGTGGTTGTCCTCCTTGCCCTCGATGTCGTCCCTGATCACCGGCGCGTCGTCCTCGAGCGCCTTGTCCGCGCCGATAACGGGATCGAGCACGTCGTAGTCGACGACGACCTTCTGGGCCCCGTCTTTGGCCGTGTACCGGTCGGTCGCGATGACCGCCGCGACCTCCTGGGACTGGAACTTGACCTTGTCGTTGACCAGAACGTCCTGCGTGTCGTCCATCAGCGTCGGCATCGTCGCGAGGTCGTGCTCGAGCAGGTCCTCGGCCGTGAGGACGGCGACGACGCCGTCGACCTTCAGCGCCCGCGACTTGTCGATGTTCTCGATCCGGGCGTGTGCGTGCGGACTGCGAACGATCTCGCAGTGGAGCATCCCCGGTTTCTTGATGTCGTCGACGTAGTTGCCCCGGCCGGTGATGAAGCGCTGGTCTTCCTTTCGTTTTACCTCCTCGCCCATCCCGCCGCGGCCGTGCCCGCAGTGTTTCTCGGGCTGTGGCCCGCCGTCTTCGGCCTCCGCGAATCGTTCGGAATCGCTGCTCATTCGCTCTCACCTCCGGAAATCGAATCGTGGTCGCGATCGGTCGTCGGCCCACCACAGCAGTTCTCGACGCCGCAGTCGAACTCGTCGTCCTCGTCGGTCAGCCCGGCCGGCGTGACCGTCGAGCCGTCGGCGTCCGTGACGACACCGCCGTCCGCGGCTGCGATCTCTCCCTCCTCGAGTTCGTCCGCGGCGTACTCGATCGAGCGGACGATGTTCTGGTAGCCGGTGCACCGACAGAGGTTGCCGCTGATCGCCTCGCGGATCTCCTCCTCGTCCGGGTCCGGATTGTTATCGAGCAGTGCCTTACCGGACATGATCATCCCGGGCGTACAGTAGCCACACTGCAGGCCGTGTTCCTCGCGGAACCCCTCCTGCAGCGGGTGCAGGTCCTCGCCGGCCTCGGGGAGGTCCTCCATGCCCTCGACGGTCATCAGTTCGCTCCCGTCCGCCTGCGTGGCGAACATGAGACAGGACTTGATCGGCTTCCCGTCCTTGAGGACGGTACACGCCCCGCAGTTGCCGGTGTCACAGCCGATGTGCGTGCCGGTCAGGTCCAGTTCCTCCCTGATCGCGTGGACGAGCAGCTGCCGCGGTTCGACGTCGATCGTGTGTTCGGTGCCGTTGACCGTCAGCGTGATTTCTCGCGTGTCTGTCACTGTGATACCCTCCGTTTGACCAGTCCCGCGCGTTCGGCTGCGTCGCCGAGCGCGCGCTGGGTGAGGACGTTTACCATGCGTTCCTTGTAGCCGGCGTCGCCGTGCTCGTCCGATTCGGGGTTGGACTGCTCGGCCGCCAGCTCGCCGGCGCGTTTGAACACCTCGCTGCCGGGCCGCTCGCCCTCGAGGTGGTCCTCGGCGTCGGTCGCCCGGACGTTCGTGATGTCGACGGCCGTGAGACCGACGTCGGCGGTCTCGATCCGGCCGTCCTCGTCGAGGACGAGCCGCGCGGCCGAACCGGCCATCGCGTAGTCGCCGACCTTCCGTTTGAGCTTGTGGTAGGCACTACCCTCGCGTGGGGCCGGTGTCGGGACTCGGATCTCGGTGATGAGCTCGTTCTCGTCGAGGGTCGTGTCGTACGGCAACAGGAAGAAGTCCTCGGCGGGGATGACCCGCTCGCCGTCCGGGCCCTGCGCGACGATTTCGCCCTCGTGGGCGAGCAGGACGCTCCCCCAGTCGCCTTTCGGATCCGCCTGCGCGATCGCGCCGGCGACCGTGCCGCGGTTCCTGATCTGGGGGTCTGCAACCAGCGGGGCTGTATCCGCGAAACTGCCGTACTGCTCGTCGATCAGATCGGACTCCTCGACGTCGGCGTGGCGCGCGAGCGCGCCGATCCTGAGCCAGCCGTCGTCCTCCTCGAGGTAGTCCAGCCCGTCGATGGCGTTGATGTCGATCACGGTCTCCGGAACGGCGAGCCGAAACCGGAGCATCGGTACCATGCTCTGCCCGCCGGCCAGGATCGCCCGATCGTCGAGGCTCTCGAGCAGACTCACGGCCTCCTCGACGGTATTCGGCTCGTGGGTCTCGAACTGTGCCGGTTTCATAGCATCCCGCGGATCCGGTCCGTGATGCCCGAATCCGTCTCGTCGACGTCGCTCATCTGTGTCTCGATGTCGCTGAAGAAGTTGTTCACGATCTTGTTGGCGACCGGGTTGATGACCCGCGAGCCGAGCTGGGCGATGCGTCCCGAGATGTCTGCCTCGGTCCACCACTCGATTCGCGATCCCTCGCCGTCCTCGAGCGGGTGGATCTGCATTCCCGACTCCATGCTGAAGCTACTGCCGCTGGCGGTTCCCGTTCCCGTCGCGGTCATGATGAAGTTCTCCTCGTCGCGTTCCTCGATCGTCACCGACGTCTCGAAGCGGGGCTTGACGCTCCCGACGCCGACCTGCATCAGCGCGGCGTACTCCTGGCCCTCGACGAACGCCCGCGCGGCGACGGCCTCCGGATCGGCCTCGGGGAGCGTCTCCGCGTCCTCGTCGGCCTCGTAGTCGTCGTAGCTGAAGTCGTCGTCCATCGGGGTGATGTACTGACACCCCTTCAGCGAATTTCGGACGGCGATCGGGTCCGAGAGGACGACCCACGCTTTCTCCGGCGGAACGTCCTCGAGTTCGAACTCCCCGTCGAACTCCATTATGACCACCCGCGCCGGAGCCGCGATGGTCGTGTGTCGGTCGCCGTCATCTTTTATAACCCTGCACTATGTGCATACTATTTACCACAGTACATGATATCCCCTACCACACAGATAAACATGAGTGTTTCCCGACAAACACGTTTAGTCGTTTATTTAGGTTTATGACGAGAGACAAACCCCATGCCGGCGACGATCTGATCGAACTGGACGCGGCCGTTGACCGGGTTCGAGCGCTCCGAACGGAGTGGCTGCCGTCCCTCGAGACGGAACGCGTCTCCCTCGACGGCGTCGCCGGACGGACGCTCGCGGAGCCGATCCGCGCCCCGGTCGACGTGCCGGCCCAGAGTCACGCGACGATGGACGGCTTCGCGTTCGACGCGACCGACGAGTATCCGCTGACGGTGGTCGACGACCCGGTATACCCGGAGGACGAACCCCCGGCGCTCGAGTCCGGCACGGCGATCCGGATCGCGACCGGCGCGCCGCTGCCCCGGTCGGCGAACGCGGTGCTCAAGCGCGAGGAAGCGACCGTCGACGACGGCCGGCTTACGGGGACGCCGATCGAGCCCGGCCAGTACGTCTACCAGCGCGGGAGCAACGTCAGCGAGGGGGAGAGACTGTTCGAGGCGGGGGAGCGGCTCGGTGCGAAGGACGCGCTGTTGCTCGGCGATCTCGATATCGACGACGTCGCCGTCCGCGAGCGCACGTCGGTCGGACTGCTCGCGACCGGTACGGAGATCCACGAGGGGCGCCACCGGGATCTCGACTCGCCGATGCTGGCCGGTCTCGTCCGCTCGTGGGGCCACGAGGCGACGTACGAAGGCTCGGTCCCCGACGAGAACGACCGAGTCGAGTCGCGAATCGACGAGCTGGCCCGCGAGTACGACGTCGTCGTCACGACGGGCGGCACGAGCGTCGGCGACAAGGACTACGTGATCCGCACCCTCGCCGAGCTCGGCGACGTGCTGTTCCACCGGGTCCGACTCCGACCGGGCAAACCGATCGCCGTCGCGCGGCTTCCCGACCACGACGCAGTGGCGATCGCGGTCCCCGGAAAGCCGGTCGGTGCCTATCTGGTGACGGCGCTCGTCGCTCGCCCGTTCTTTACGGGCGACGCGTCGCTGCCGACGGTGTCCGCGCGGATGGCCCGCGACGTCGGAATCGCCACCCCAGGCTTCACCTACGCGATTCCCGTCACGCTAGCGGACGGCACTGCGATGCCGCTGGGTCACGCCGACTCCGCACTGCCGATCTACGAGGAGACCTTCGACCCGAGCGTGCTCTCCTCGAGCACGCGCGCCAGCCGCGCCGACGGGTTCGTCCTGACGACCGAGGCCGTCGCCGCCGACGAGACGGTCGCCGTCGTTCCCTCTCCCGTCCTGGAACGATGACGGGAGAGCCCTCCGCGGGGGACTCGGAACGGCCCGCGACCGGCGACCTCCCGATCCTCGAGCCGGCGGCGCTATCCGGTGAGTCCGGGTCGCCGACGGTCGCCGGCGTGTTGCTCGCCGCCGGGACGAGCACCCGCTTCGGTGCGGCGAACAAGCTGCTGGCGACGGTCGACGGTGAGCCGGTGGTCCGCCACGCCGCGCGAACCCTCCTCGAGAGCGACGTCGACCCGGTCGTCGTCGTCCTCGGCCACGAGGCCGATCGGGTTCGGGCCGCGCTCGAGGGACTGTCGGTCGAGACGGTCGTCAACGAGGCCTACGATACCGGACAGGCGTCCTCGCTCCGGGCCGGTGTCCGAGCGGTTCGGCGGCACGATGTCGACCCCGACGCCGCCCTCGTCGCGCTCGGCGACATGCCCTTCGTTTCGCCGACGACGATCGACGCGCTGGTGACCGCTTACGCCGCGGACGCCGGGGACGCGATCGCGGCGGCGTTCGACGGAAGCCGCGGCAACCCCGTCCTGTTCGACGAGCGGTTCTTCGACGTGCTCGCCGACGTCGACGGCGATATCGGCGGTCGAGAGATACTGCTCGAGGACGATGCGAGCGTGCTCCTATCTGTCGACGACCCCGGCGTGCGCCGCGATATCGACGTGCCCGAGGACCTCTGAGCGGCGTGCTCGAGGACGTGTGGATGGCACTCGAGTGCGCATCGGTCACAGAGGGGAGCGCGAACGGGCGCTGACCGATGCGCTACTCGGACTCGACCTTTTTAACGACGATCTTCCCGTCTTCGACGTGCCACTCGATGCGATCTCCTTCGCCGACGTCGAGGAAATTACGAACCGGTTTCGGGACCGTCGTCAGGTTCTTTTCCGAGACTTTCGTATCCGTGAGATTGCCCATTATCGGCACGTACACGCCTAGTCGATACATAGTTTACGCTATGGCGAGAGCGGTGGATCAGCCGCTCGAGCGCCATCGGTGAGCGCCCCCGTCGGACGCCTTGCTGAAGTCCAGATCGTATCGATCGGACTCGACGAGCACCGGGCCCGGGACGTACCGGTCGTCGGCCCCGTCGACGGGTTCGAGGAGGTTTCGGTCCGCCATCGTCGAGAGGACGTCTCGAACCGTCCCCTCGCGGCCGGGTATCAGATTCGCCTCTTCCATCACGCCGTCGACGTCGACCTGCCCGCGAAGGAACGCCAGCCGGATGGCGGACACCCACGCCGGCTCGCGCTTCGTTTCCCGACACATGAGGGGTACCTCGAGGGCGACGTTGTTATAGTTTCTGACGGAAACGTGCAAGCGGTCTCTCAACATCGCCGATCCCACGGTGGACGGCACCGGCGTCCACCGCCAGCCTTACGCCGGTCTTCGGTATACGTGGCGTATGGTTCGCGAGCAGATCGATCGGATCGGCGTCGTCGGCGCGGGAACGATGGGCAGCGGCATCGCACAGGTCGCGGCGACAGACGGCTACGACGTCGTCATGCGCGACATCGAACGGGAGTTCGTCGAGAACGGATTCGACACCATCGACGACAGCCTCGGACGACTCGCAAATCGTGGCGATCTCGAGGAGGAACCCGCGACGATCCGCGATCGAATCGAGGGAACGACCCACCTCGATGACCTCGGGGACTGCGACCTCGTCGTCGAGGCCGCCCTCGAAGAACTGGACGTCAAACAGAGCATCTTCGCCGACCTCGAGCGGGTCTGCGAGCCGGACGTCCTGCTGGCGACGAACACGAGCACGCTCTCGATCACCTCGATCGCGAGCGACCTCGAGCATCCCGAGCGGGTGATCGGACTGCACTTCATGAACCCCGTCCCGATCATGGAGGGGGTCGAGGTCGTCGTCGGCGAGAAGACGACCGACGACGCGACCGAGCTGGCCCACCGGCTCGCCGAAGACCTCGGGAAGACGACCTGGGAGGCCGACGACAAGCCCGGCTTCGTCACCAACCGCATCCTGATGCCCTGGATCAACGAGGGGATTCGCGCGTACGACGAGGACGTCGCCTCGAAGGAGGACATCGACACGGGAATGGAACTCGGGACGAACGTCCCGATGGGGCCGCTGACGCTGGCTGATCACATCGGGCTCGACGTCTGCCTCCACGCCTCGGAGACACTCTACGAGGAGCTGGGCGACCGATACAAGCCCGCCTACCTCCTCAAACGAAAGGTCGAGGCCGGCGACCTCGGAAAGAAGACCGGGACGGGGTTCTACGAGTACGAATGACTCGCGTCTCGACGGCTCTCTCCGGCTGAAACGTCGGGGCCACGGGTTTCACGGACCGCTCGAACGGAGTAAATTATTTGTTTTTGATACTCGAGTGTCGAGACGATGCGAACGACCCGCCTCGTGGTTGCCCTCTGTTGTTGTGCCGCCCTCGGAGTGGCCGGCGTCACCGCCGTCGCCGCACCACCACCATCGCAACTCTGTGGCGTCTGCGGCCCTGGGACCGCGAACGACGCCGAAATCAGCGGCGCGACGGGTCAGGGTACGCTCGATATCTACGTCGACGAGGCCGGCGACTCGCGATGGCACGCTCGCGTGCCCGTCACCGAATCGGCTGCCGAACGATATCGGACGAACGCGACCGCACTCGAGGCCGCGGTCGACGACGCCTGGGCGCGATACCACGCGGCAGCGGGTGACGTTCGGGACGTCGAGCCGACGCTCGAGGGAGACGCGGTCGTCGTGAACTACACCGTAGACGACGTGGCCGAACGGGGCGTCGGAGACACCTGGCTCCTCGACTACTTTAAGACCGGAACCTCGCTCACGCGCTACGAGATAGTGGCCGAGCGAGTGACGATCCACACACCCGACGGGACGACGATCACGAATCGCGTCTCCGACGCCGACGTCGACGGGAACGCCGCCACGTGGACCGGCGACGAATTCGACGATCAGACGTACGTCACCTACGGTAGCGGCGGCGTCCTCGACACCGCGAGGGGGTACGCGACGATCGGTCTCGAGATCGGTCCGACGGCGCTCTATCACGGCGTGAGCGGTGGAATCGTCCCCGGACTGTTGATCGCGGGTACCGGCATCGCGATCGGTCGTCTCGACTGGGGGAGCGCGGCGTTCGACGCGAGGGAACTCGAACGGATGATCGTCGCAGTCGGGGCTGTCGGTGCCGGTGGTTTTCTCGTCGTCGGCGCGGCCTCGAGCGGTGGCGGTTTCGCACCGGGTGCCGTCGCGCTGGCCTCGCTCGGAGTCGGGTACGCCCTTTTCGGAAGTGCAGCGCGACGTCTCGGAGACCGATTCGGGACTCGGGAGTTCGCCGGGCTCTCCGTACTCGCGACGATGGCCGCCGTGGGGCTCACACTCCTGCTCGTCGGTCCGCCAGTGTACCCGTTCCCGCCCCTTTTCGGTCTGGCCACCGCACTCTGCCTCCCGATCGGTCACGCGACCGAGCGCGGCCGGACGCCGATCGGTCTCGTCGTCGTCGCCGCGCTCACGCCGATCGCTGCGGTCGCAACCGTCGCCCCCGTTTCCGTGTTCGGATTCGGACCGGCCGTGTTCGGTCTCTTGCTGTTGCCGTGGGTCGTCAGCGTCGCCATCTTCGGCTACCCGCTCGCGCTACTGGGTCGACGCCTCGCTGTCGACGACGAGTAACCACACGCATTGCGGATCAGTACGCCGTCACTCGAGGAACCGAGCGTTGACGTCGACGTCGGCCGGCGGCATCGCACACTGGTCTTTCTTGCCGAACCAGCGATAGCGGCGGGCGGCGACGAAGTCGTAGCAAAAGTCCCGAAACCGACGCGGCAGGAACCGGGACGGTCCGAGGAGCGCGTAGACGCCGCCGAGGCGTCTCGCGATTCGAATGACCGCGTCCGACTTCACGTAGCAGTCGTCCTCCTCGATCAGGACGATCGACTCGAGTTCGTCGGTCGGGAGACCGTGCTCGGCGAGCAACTCGGTTCCCACGTCGGACTGCAACGAGGCGAAGCGAAAGACCCCATCCGTATCCCGCGGGAGGATGAACTGGACGAACCCGTTACAGAGGTTGCAGACGCCGTCGAACAGGACGATCGGGTTGTCGTCGGGGATCTCCTCGCTCATCGGTTACGGTGATTCGGGGCCGGCCCCAATTCAGCGTTCCGGTCATCGGTGGCAACCGCTGTCGGACACGACCGCTCGAGGACAGTCTCCGTCGTCGGCGCTTCGCCCTCGCCCTCGAGGCGGATCAGGCCTTGCGTACAGCCGGTATCGATCGAGAGGACCGGACACCCCCGATCGAGTTCGAGGTACTGAACTCGAGCGGAAGCAGCGTAACTGAAAGAAACAACAGCAGGGGACACAGCGCGACGCCGCACCGGTATCGGCTCTGGGTGGCCGCTCGGGCTCGCCGGACGGACTCCCCGTGTCAGCACCGATCGGTCACTGATGGAGCGGCCGTTCCGACATCGTGCGCCGGAGCTCCTCGAGTCGCGAGCGAGAGACGCCCTCTTCGAACTGCTGGAGGAGGGCGAACACTTCCGCGCGAGACACCTTGACGTCGCCCTCGCGGACGACGTCCTCGGGGCGTTCGCGAAGTTCACGGAGGGTCCCGACCGCGAGCAGGTACGGAATCGCCCACGCGGAGAGTCGGTTGCCGTGCTGTTCCGGGACGACTTCGAGGTAGCGCTGGGCGTCGTCGAGGTAGCGTTCGGCGCGGCCTGTCACCCGGTTGATGACGTTCGTGACGCCACCGTGGTGGGCCTCGTCGGTGACCGCCTCGACGTCGACGTCCTCCGCCGCGAGCCACTCGGCGGGGAGATAGACGTTGTTTTCCTCGTGATAATCGTCCTGGACGTCCTTCGCGATGTTGACCAGCTGGAGGAGCAGCGCGAACGAACGGGCGTTCTCCCGCATCTCCGTCGCTCGCTCCTGTGAGGTCCCGCGGGCGACCAGCCCCGTGATCAGGGTGCCGACGGTCCCGGCGGCGTACCAGCAGTACTCCTCGAGTTCCTCGATCGTCTGCAGGCGCAGGCCGCCCTCGGTGGCGTACCGATCCGTGAACATCGCCATTCCGTCGACGAGTTCGCGGACCGGTTCCCGCATGATTTCCCGGGGCTCCTCGTCGAGCGATTCGAACGTTCGCAACACCCGGGGCGTCTCCGCGACGACCTCCCAGTCGTCGTTTCGATCCTCGGGAATCCACGGCTCGACATCCTCCATGAAGGCTCCGACCGAACCCGCCGACTCCGGATCGAGCAACCGATCGTACTCCGCGAGCAGTTCGGTCTGCGTCTCCGGCGGGATGTGTCCCGCGTCCTCGATCGTGTCGGCGATTCGACAGAGGAGGTAGCCGATACAGATATGTCTCGCCATCGGCTCCTCGAGCCGATCGATCGTAATCGAAAAAGTCCGCGAAACGCCGTGAACGGCGTCGTAACACCACTCGAGGTCGGCGTCAGTTGTGGATTCGGTCTGGCCCGTGGTCATCTACTCGAGTTAGTTTGGTTAGCATCCGGGAAAAACGCCGCGGTCGCGGCGTGATCTTCCGATCGGTGTCGAACGGGGGCCGCAGACGGATCGCGTGACCCCCGTTCGTCCCGTCGATAGCCGACGAAATTCGTATGGGATCGGGGGTCGAAGCCGCGCCCGTGACTCGAACCGTACTCGTCGCCGGGGCAAACGGACAGGTCGGACGACACGTGACGGAATCGCTCGCCGAGCGTGGCGACACCGCCCGAGCGATGATCCGCGAGGCGTCGCAGGCCGACGAGATGGAACGACTGGGCGGGGAGCCGGTCGTGGCGGACCTGACCGAAACGGTCGATCACGCGGTCGAGGGCTGTGACGCGGTTGTCTTCGCGGCCGGTTCCGGCGGCGAGGACGTCTACGGCGTCGACCGCGACGGAGCCATCCGCCTGATCGACGCGGCGACCGAAGCGGGCGTCGACCGGTTCGTCATGCTCAGTTCGATGGGTGCCGATGACCCCGACGCCGGCCCCGAACCGCTTCGAGACTACCTGATCGCGAAAGCCGAGGCCGACGAATACCTCCGAAACAGCGACCCGGTCTCGACGATCGTTCGCCCGGGCGAGTTGACCACCGAACCCGGAACCGGCGAGATTCGGGCGGGGACCGGGCTCGAGCTCGGCTCCGGCGACATCCCACGCGAAGACGTCGCCGAGACGCTCGTGACCGCTATCGACGTCGAATCCCTCCACGGGGAGACGTTCGAAATTCTGTCCGGAGACGAGTCGATCGAGGCGGCCCTCGAGACGGTCGGCTCGCAGTGAATCGATTGCGAAGCGGTCGTGGCGTACGGCTCCGTGCCGTCCGGCGGAACGCCCGACTCGGCTCGCACGGAGCGGTCGGATAACCGACCGCTGTCGTGACTACCACGGTCGCTCTGAAAACGGCCGGGAGACACCTGTCAGGTATGCTGTCACTCTGGGTTTCACCCCCTCGAGAGTCTGGGATGACGATGTCTCTACGGAGCCAGCAGCATATGTATGGAAAGAATAATACAGTCTTTGTGCCACAGTATGAGACGAGATGCCAGCAGGTACAGACCAGACACTTCGGCCGTTTTTGTGGCGAGCGAGCAAGCTGTATTCCGACACGGAGATCGTCTCTCGGAATCACGACGGGATGCAGCGATACACCTACAGCGAGTACGAGGATCGAACGAGCCAGCTCGCGAACGCCCTCGACGAGTACGGGATCGAGGAGGGTGACCGGGTCGGAACGTTCTGTTGGAACCACTCCCGCCACTTCGAGACGTATTTCGCCGTGCCGTCGATCGGCGCGCAACTGCACACGATCAATCCGCTCCTCCCCGACGCGCACATTCAGTTCATCGTCGACAACGCCGACGACGAACTGATCTTCGTCGACCAGTCGCTCGCACCGAAGCTCGCGGGCGCCGTCGCCGACGCCGACGACGAGTTCGACGACGTCGACTTCGTCGTCATGGGCAGCCAGCCGGCCGACGACCTCGAGGCGACCCCCTACGAGTCCTTCATCGAGGGCCACGAGCCGGAGTACGACTGGCCCGACGTCGACGAGGAGCAGCCCGCGGGGATGTGTTACACCTCGGGGACGACCGGCAACCCGAAGGGCGTCGAGTACACCCAGCAGATGCTCTGGAGTCACACGATGGCGACCCAGACGCCACAGGGGATCCCGATGGCCGACGACGACGTGGTCATGCCCGTCGTGCCGATGTTCCACGTCAACGCCTGGGGGATGCCGTTTACGGCGACCGCAGGGGGCGCCAAGCAGGTCTTCCCCGGCCCCTCTCCCGAGCCCGAGGACCTCGCGAACCTCATCGAAAACGAGGGCGTGACGATCAGCGCGGGCGTCCCCACCGTCTGGCTGGGCCTGATGGAGTACTGCTCGGAGAACGAGGTCGACCTCTCGACGCTCGACACCGTGATCGTCGGCGGCTCGGCCGCGCCGAAGTCGATGATCGAGTGGTTCGACACGCAGGGCGTCGAGGTGCTCCACGCCTGGGGGATGACCGAGATGTCCCCGATCGGTTCGGTGTCCCACCTCAAATCCGACCTCGAGGACGCCGACTACGACACGCAAGTCGAAAAACGAGGCAAGCAGGGACTCGTCGTTCCCGGCCTCGAGTTCAAGGTCATCGACGAAGACGGCGAGGAGATCGCCTGGGACGGCACGGAGTTCGGCGAACTGTGGATCCGCGGCCCGTGGGTGACCAAGGAGTACTTCAAGCGGCCCGAAGCGAACGAGGAGGACTTCGAGGACGGCTGGCTCAAGACCGGCGACGTCGTCACCGTCGACGAGGACGGCTACCTCAAGATCGTCGACCGGGAGAAGGACGTGATCAAATCGGGCGGCGAGTGGATCTCGTCGGTCGAACTCGAGAACGCGATCATGGCCCACGACGACGTCGCAGAGGCGGCCGTCGTCGGCGTGCCCCACGAGCGCTGGCAGGAACGACCGGTCGCGTTCGTCGTTCCGGCCGAGGGTGCGGACCGCGAGACGCTCGTCACCGAGATCAACGAGATGCTCGCCGACGAGTATCCCAAGTGGTGGCTGCCGGACGAGATCGAGTTCATCAAGGAGGTGCCCAAGACGGCGACGGGCAAGTTCTCGAAGAAGGACATCCGCGAGGAGTACGCCGACCAGTCCCTCGTCGAGGGGCAGGTTCCGGAAGACGCCGCGCCGGACGGTAACTGAGGCCGTCGGCTGCGATTTTTTGTGACGCGGCGTTCGTACCGGGAGAGATAGCGGTTCGTCATCGGTACACCAGAGGAGTTCGCGACGCTCCCGTAGCGTGGTACTGAGGAGCACGATCGAGGAAAGAGAGAACAGTAAAGGGTCACGATTCCTAATTCCGTGATATGGACTTCGCACTCTCGGCCGAGCAACAGCAGATTCGCGACATGGTCTCGGAGTTCGTCGACGAGGAGGTCGTCCCCGTCGCCGACGAGATCGACCACGACGACGAGTTCCCCGCCGACCTCGTGAGCGAAATGGCCGACCTTGGGCTGATGGGGATGCCGTTCCCCGAGGAGTACGGCGGCGCAGGGCTGGACTATCACTCGTACGCGATCGGCCTCGAGGAGATCGCCCGCGGCTCGGGCGGGCTGGGAACGATCGTCGCCGCCCACACGTCGCTCGCGGGGAACATGCTCTACGAGTTCGGCGACGAGTCCCAGAAAGAGGAGTTCCTGACGCCGGTGGCCGCCGGCGAGGATATCGGGGCGTTCGCGCTCTCGGAGGCCGGCGCGGGCAGCGACGTGCCGGCGATGGAGACGACCGCCGAAAAGGAGGGCGACGAGTACGTCATCGACGGCGGCAAGCTCTGGATTTCGAACGGCTCGGTGGCCGACACGGTCACTCTCTTCGCGAAGACCGATCCCGACGCGGGCAACAAGGGGATCTCCTCCTTCATCGTCCGCCCGGAGGAAGACGACGGCTTCATCGTCGAGGGCACGGAGGACAAGCTCGGCGACAAGGGCTGTCCGACCGCCGAACTCCGGTTCGACGACCTCCGGATTCCCGAGGACCGGCTGCTCGGCGAGGAGGGCGACGGCTTCGTCCACGCGCTGAAGACCCTCAACGGCGGGCGCATCACCATCGCCGCTCGCGGCGTCGGCATCGCCCGCGCGGCCTTCGAAGAGGCACGGGACTACGCCAACGAGCGCGAGCAGTTCGGCCAGCCGATCGGGGAGTTCCAGTCGATCAAACACAAGCTCGCGGACATGGACACCAAAATCCAGGCCGCGACGATGCTCATGCACAAGGCGGCCGACAAGAAGATCCGCGGCGAGGACTACATCAAGGACGCCTCGCAGGCCAAGCTCTACGCCTCGGAAGTGAGCCGTGAGGTGGCGAACGAGGGCATTCAGATCCACGGCGGCTACGGCTACACCAAGGACTTCGCCGCCCAGCGGTTCTACCGAGACGCCAAGCTCAACGAGATCTACGAGGGCACCAGCGAAGTGCTCCGGAACACGATCGGCGACCAGTTGCTCGACCAATAAGCTGTCGGCCGTCGGACTCGTTCGTTCCGTCGCCCGGCTCGGTTTCGGGTACCCACATATTGATTCGGTTGCAGCGCTACCCTTCTCACCAGGGATGTCAGAGCAGGTTCGCCTCGAGGATCGCGTCTACGAACGGATCGAATCGAAACGACGGAGCGACGAGTCGGTCAGCGAGGCCGTCGAGCGGCTCATCAGCGGCCCGACGCTCGGCGAGCTTCGGGCCGTGCTGGACGACGAACAAGTCGAGGATATTCGCGACGCGATCGACGACGTCGACCGCGCCGATCTCGAGGAGGTCCGCGAGGTGAGCGAGTGGTTCGAATGATCGCTGGGCCGGGTTACGGCGACTCGGCGTCCGTCTCGAGACAGTCCCCGACCCACTCGTAGTGCTCTCGAACTCGTCGTTCACCGCCGTCGGTCAGCGCGTACACGTCGTGAAGACCCTCGGTCCGTTTCTCGACGAAACCGGCGTCGACCAGCGCCGACAGCGAACCGTAGAACGATTTGGGATCGAGCCGGTCGTCGTAGTGTGACTCGAGGCTGGACTTGAGCTGTTGGCCGCGCGCTTCGCCGTCCTCCGCGGCCGCGAGCAGGAAACAGATGTCCCGCCGCCGGCCGCTGCGGAGAAACTTGCTCATACGTCGCGGTCGACGTACACGCGCTCGAGCGTTACGGTTCCTCGCGACCGCGGCTGACTCGTCGGCGAACGGCCGTCACGAGCGTCCAGACGAGGCCGCCGAGGGTAGCCAGGCCGAGGAGGGCGCCGTCACCGATCTCGAGGAGCGCGCTGCCGCCGGGCTGGCGGTCGTGACGGAAGAGCAGCCAGCCTTGGTCGGGATCGCCGAGTACGACGTCGCCGGAGCCGAAAGCCAGCGAAAGGAATACAGCGAGGAGCGCGTACGCCGCCACCGCGGCGAGGGTTCCGACGCTCCCGGTCACGAATCGCGACAGGAGTCTCATGCCCGGGCGTCGGCTGACCGGGCGGTCGCTCGAGCCGTAGAGTCCGAATCCCCGGACGCCGCCGGGCGGGTCACCCACGCGCACGTCGGCGGGGTACTGACACAGGACGGCGGCCATCCAGAGGTCGCCGATCGAACCGGCCGCGTTCGCCGCGAGCGGGACGAGCAACAGGGGCGTCGGGACGACGACCATCGCGGCGAGTCCGACGGCAGTGATCACCACGAACGGGGCGAGCAGCGCGACGAGGAGCTGGTTTCGGGTGTAGCTCGCGCCGCTGGTCTCGGCGTAGGCGTACGGCAACACGAAGTAGGAGACGCCGATCCCGTAGCTCGGCGACTCGCCGTACCGGGCCATGAACACGCCGTGGAGCAGCTCGTGGGGGACGACGACGCAGACGAGCAGTCCCAGGGAGACGGCGACCCAGCCGAGCACCGTCGGCGGGGAGGACGGCGCGATGACGATCGGTTCGAGCGGAACGCCTCGAATCCACGCGAGGACGTGCCCGAAGCAGTAGACGAATCCGAAGAACCCCACGGCGGAGACGACGAGCCACTGCAGCGCGACTGATCGCGTCAGTCGAAACGTCGCAAGCGGGCGACTGGCCGTGACGGGTTCCGAACGGCTCACTGCACGAACCCTCGAAGGCGACCGAAAAATCGGTGTCGATGTTCGTCCCGGACGTCTCGACCGGAACCGACAGGTTCCCGGTGATCGATTCCCGAGTGCCGACTATGACCGACGATCGGACGGCCGAAGCCAACGGGATCAGGGCGACCTACGACGAAACCGAGACGGAACGAGTCCTCGCGTTCGAACGCGACCCCGGCGAGTACGGCGCGGGCGGGACGGCCGCGATCGCACAGAACATCGAGGGGTACGCGATGCTGAAAGTGCGACCGTCCGCCGACGGCGACGAACTCGAGCGCTACTACGGGTTCGACATGGCGCTGGATCACGCCGGAGAGTTGCTGGGCGTCTCCCCGCACGAGCTCCCGGTGCCGGACGCCGCCGAAGACATGGGTATGTGACCCTCAGACGACGAACGCGGCGGTGATCAGCAGTCCGAAGTAGAGCGCGACGAGGGTGCCGAGCGCGTACAGCCGAAACCGCCGCAGTTCCGCCCGTTCCGAGCGAGCGGCCCGCTCGAAGACGGCGCGTTCGCGGTCGGAGAGGCGGTCCGGATGCTCCCGGCCGCGGTGGAGGGACTCGTACCGATCGCGCCGAAACGGTCGATCGCAGTAGGGGCACCGAACGGGGGACTGGTCGTCGCGGGCGTCGAACTCGACACCACCGGTGGCGGGGATGGCTTCGGTCGGATCTCCGACTGCGGGCGATCGGGCGCGCGGTTCGCCGGGCACGGGAACGGCTACCACGGGAGACCGGATCGTTCTTTGGTCTGTGCTCGGACACTGTCCCCATGGCTGACACTACTCGCGATTGCGATGGTCAGAGCGGTGGGAAAAAGCGGGACCCCTAAATACGCGGAGTCGAAGACTGTAGACGAGAATAGCCGTGGTAACAGAGTCGTTTCCCCGTCCGATCGGTACGCGCCGTCGCTTCTCCGCACTGCTCGCAGCGACCGCGCTGGGCGTCTACCTGCTCTTGATCGTCGGCGCGACGACGTCGCTGACGAACGCGGCCGCGTCGTGTTCGACGTGGCCGACCTGTCACACGCCGGTCGACCCGCTGAACCAGACCGAACTCGCGATCGCGTGGGGACACCGGATCGCCGCCGTCGTCGTCGGCCTGCTCGTCGCGATGACGGCCGTCGCCGCGACCCTCGGTGACGTATCGCGTCGCGTCCGAGCGACGCTCGTCGTCGCCGCCGTGCTCTACGCCGTGCAGGTCGGGGTCGGTGCCATTACTGCGACGATGGGCCCCGACGCAATCCTTCCCGGTCTCCACCTCGCGCTCGGGCTCGTGATCTTCACGGGGGTCGTTGCCGCGCTCGCGTGGGACCTCGAGATCGCCACCGGAACCGAAGACGATGCCATCGACTCACCGGAACCGATCGAGGAACTCGAGGACGGCCCGGCCGCACCCGAACGGACGCTTCCGACGAGCCGCCTCGCTCGCGCCCGACTCACCGCCTTCGCGTACTTCCAGATGATGAAACCGCGGCTGATGTGGCTGCTCTGTCTCGTCGCCGCCGCGGGCATGGCGCTGGCCGCCGGCGACGGACTCGAGATCTACACCATCGTCGCGACCCTCGGCGGCGGCGTCCTCGCGATCGGTGCGAGCGGCACGTTCAACCACGTCCTCGAGCGCGACGTCGACCAGAAGATGTCGCGCACTGCGGATCGGCCGCTGGCGGTCGATCTGATTCCCGTTCGAAACGCCCTGCTGTTCGGCGCCGCACTGACCGCGGCGTCGCTGGCCGCCTTCCTGACGATCAACCGGCTCGCGGCGGCGCTCGGGCTGGCCGCGATCGTGTTCTACAGCGTCGTCTACACGCTCCTCCTCAAGCCGAACACCGTGCAGAACACGGTCATCGGCGGCGCTGCGGGTGCCTTACCGGCGCTCATCGGCTGGGCCGCCGTCACGAACGAGATCGGCTGGCCGGGCCTCGCGCTCGCGGGCGTCATCTTCCTCTGGACGCCGGCGCACTTCTACAACCTCGCGCTGGCCTACAAGGACGACTACGCCCGCGGCGGGTTCCCGATGATGCCGGTCGTCCGCGGCGAGACCGTCACCCGGAAGCACATCCTCTACTACATCGCGGCCACGCTCGTGAGCTCGATCGCGCTGGCCCTGCTCACCGACCTCGGCGTGTTGTACGCCGGCACCGTCGTGGTCTTCGGCGGCGTCTTCCTCTGGGCCGCGGTTCGGCTCCACTTCGAACAGACGGAGGCCGCCGCCTTCCGGTCGTTCCACGCCTCGAACGCGTTCCTCGGTGCCGTACTCGTTGCGATCCTGATCGACGCGCTCGCGTTCTGAGGGCGGTCGCCGTACTTCGGAACCATTGCGAGACCAGGAATCCAACGTGGGCCACTGTTCCCGATTTCCGCGAATCTCACCGCGGAGCGTTCGAGAATATCCGGTTTTGCTCGGCATATAAGAAAGCGGTTCGAGCGACGCAGTCACTGCACCCGATTCCGTCTCTCGATATCACGAACGCCACTCACTAAGAGACAGGAATTATATAAGTTGCCGGCTATTACACTTAATTATAATAATAAAAATAGCTAAATATATATCTGAGGGTCGTTTATGATATGGACTGGGGGGCGAAAGTAGCGATCATCGGAGTCGTACTGATACTGATTGCGGGAGCGGCGTTCGTCGGAGCGATGGGTCTCAATATGTCTCAAGGCGACGGATCCGAGGGACAGGCGACGACCACACAGTCACAACCGACGAACTCCGAGACGTCGGACGGAAACGGGTCCGACGATGCGACCAGCGGCGAGGGTGACGACCCGGAATCGGAGGGCCAGACCGACGATACTTCGACGGATAACGGGTCTACCGATACCACTGAGGAGGACGACGATACTCCCACCGATATCAGCGGTGGGAATGGTGGTACCACAACCGGTGGCAGCGGCGGGAGCAACGGCGACGATAGTTCAGACACCGGTAGTGGTAGCGGAAATGATAGCACGAGCGGCGACGAAGACGATATCACCCTCTCCTCGGCCGAGGTCGACTCCGGAGAGCGTACGACTCTCCCGCTCGTCCTCGAGTCGGCATCCGAGGGAATGGCCGGATTCCAGAGTACGGTTACGGCCGACACCGGCCTTGTCACCATCGAGAACGCCACGATCGCCGACGACTTCGAGAATCTCTCGAGCGTCAGTGTGGCCGACGACGGGTCGTCAGTGACGGTCAAGGCCCTGGACGTGAACGAAACCGCTGAGCCCGGGGCGACGGACGTTCAGCTCGCGACCCTGACGATCGAGGGCGTCGAGTCGGGGACGACCGCGCTCCGGCTGACGAGCGATCGGTTCGAGGACGACGACGGCGATCCGCGTCCCGTCTCGACGACGGACGGCGAGGTGACCGTGACCTCCTAGCGGTCATTCGGTCGTCGGTATCGAACACATCGGGAAGCGCCGAGACTGACCGCGTCCGTGGATCGGCGACCGGGTTCGATATCGAAAGGGCGACAGTCGCGATAGCGGACACTGCAAAACCGACCCGGACGGAACTTACAGCGTGTAGTCGTACTCGCCGTCTTCCGTCGCCAGGAACGCCTCGAGCAGGTCGATCGTCGCCGCGATATCGTCGACGTGGGCGGTCTCGGTGACGGTGTGGAGGTATCGCGTGGGGATCGAGATCGCACCGACCGGCTTCGCGCCGGCGGTGTGCTGGAAGCCGGCGGTGTCGGTGCCGCCCGCGGGGAGGATTTCGAGCTGGTAGTCGATTTCCTCGTCCTCGGCGATCGACTGGAGTCGCCCGTGGAGTTTCGGGTTGGTGATGACGCTCGAGTCCTTGAGCTTGATCGCGGTGCCGTTACCGAGTTCGGTGACGCGCTCGCCGTCGTCGAAGCCGGGGATGTCGTTGGCGACGGTGACGTCCAGCGCGAGCGCGAGGTCGGGGTCGATGTCGACGCCGAGGGCGCGGGCACCGCGGAGCCCGACTTCCTCCTGCACGGTCGCACAGAAGTGAATCGTCACGTCGGGGGTCGTCAGTCGCCGGGCGGCCTCGAGCATGGCGAACAGGCAGACCCGATCGTCCAGGGCCTTGCCGGTGATCGTCTCGCCGACGCGTTCGGTCGTCTGCGACATCGTCACGAGGTCGCCGGGCGAGACGCGTTCCGCGAGTTCCTCGTAAGGGAGGCCGGGATCGACGACGACGTCCTCGACGTCCGGGGTCTTCTCCCGTTCCGTTTCGTCCAGCGTATGCGGCGGCGGCGAGCCGATAACGGCGGGGATGTCCTCGTCTGCGGCGTGGATCGTCACGCGCTGAGCCTTGAGTACGCGCGCGTCCCAGCCGCCGAGGGCGTCCAGTTCGACGAAGCCGTAGCCGTCCTCGTCGCCCCGGACGTGACGCACCATGAAGCCGATCTCGTCCATGTGTGCCGCCACGGCCACCGAATACTCGCTCTCCCCCTCGAGCGTCCCGACGACGTTGCCCATCGCATCGGTGCGAACGCTATCGACGGCCTCCTCGAGTTCTCGAACGACGAGGTCGCGAACGCGGTCCTCGTACCCGGGGACGCCGCTCGTCTCCGTCAGTTCGGTCAGGAGAGCCGAATCGAATGGAACGGTTGGCATGCATTGCCGTGTAACGTGATATCATATAAGCGCGTGGAAACGATCCGAGCGCTGCCGCGAACCGTGTCGCCAGTAGTTGTCTCGCGGTCGGATAAGTTCAGTTAGCCGACGCTCCGCGTCGTAACCGCGGAGTATTAACCGGCCGACCTCCTACACGGACAGACATGAAAGACGTACGTGTCGCAGGCACGGGGCTGACCTCGTTCGGGAACACTCCCGAGCGAACCAGCCGTGATCTCTTTGCCGAAGCGAGCATCGCGGCCTTCGAGGACAGCGGCGTTCCGCGGGACGATGTCGAGGCCGTTCTGTATGGGAACTTCATGGGCGAACTCGCCGAACATCAGGGGCACCAGGGACCGCTGATGGCCGAAGCGGCGGGCGTACAGGCCCCCGCGACCCGCTACGAGTCCGCCTGCGCCTCGAGTGGCACCGCGGTCCGCGAAGCCGTCAAGCGACTCCGCAACGGTGAGAACGACGTCTTGCTCGTCGGCGGCGCAGAGCGGATGACCAACCTCGGGACCGCGGGCGCGACCGAGGCGCTCGCGATCGCCGCCGACGACCTCTGGGAGGTGCGAGCCGGCGTGACCTTCCCCGGCGCGTACGCGCTGATGGCACAGGCCTACTTCGACGAGTTCGGCGGCGAGCGCGAGGATCTGGCCCACATCGCGGTCAAGAACCACGCGAACGCCCTGACCAACGAGAAGGCCCAGTACCAGAGCGCGATCGAGGTCTCGGACGTCCTCGAGGCCCCGCCGGTCTCCGAACCGCTCGGCCTCTACGACGCCTGCCCGATCTCCGACGGCGCGTCCGCGCTGGTTCTGACGAGCGATTCCTACGCCGACGAGCACGACCTCGAGGCCCCGGTCGCGATCACCGGTACCGGACAGGGCGGCGACCGAATGGCGCTGCACGACCGCGAGCACCTCGCCCGTTCGCCCGCTGCACGCGAGGCCGGCGAGGAAGCCTACGCCGACGCCGGCGTCGACGCCGGCGACGTGGACGTCGCGGAGGTCCACGACTGCTTTACGATCGCGGAAGTGCTCGCGCTCGAGGCGCTCGATCTCGAGCCGATCGGTGAAGGGATCTCGGCGGCCCGCGACGGCCGGACGACGGCGGACGGCGAGACGCCGATCAACCTCTCGGGCGGACTGAAGGCGAAGGGCCACCCGGTCGGCGCGACCGGCGCGTCCCAGATCGCCGAAGTCACCGATCTGCTGGCCGGCGAACACCCCAACAGCGACCACGTCGAGGGCGCGACGACCGGCGTCGCCCACAACGCGGGTGGCACGGTCGCGAGTGCGACCGTTCACGTGCTGGAGGTGGACCGATGAGCGACTCCGAGCGCGTCCCCGACGCGGGCTTCGACGAGTGGCTCGACGCCGCCGAAGACGGCAAGGGCTACTACCTCGAGTGTGCGAACGGTCACGGCTCCCTGCCGCCCCGTCGGGTCTGCCCCGACTGCGGGTCGACCGATCTCGAGGAGGTCGACCTGCCCGAGACGGGCGAAATCCAGACGTACACCGTCACGCACGTCCCGACGCCGGCGTTCGAGGAGGACGCTCCCTACGCGACGGCCGTCGTCGACTTCGGTCCCGTTCGGCTCACCGGACAGGTCGTCGGAACGGATCCGGACGACGTCGAGACCGGGCTGACGGTCGCTCTCGAGATCACGGTCTCAGAGACGACGGACGAGCGCGTGATCGGGCTTCGGCCGGCCTGAATCGGCGGGATCGTCCCTCTTTTCGGCGCGGTCGGACGACCGTGTCGCTCCCTCGCCGGTGGATATTTTTATCCGTGCGGGCAGAACGGCGGTATGAACGTCTCGGCCGCCATCAAGAGCAGCTTCATCGCGGGATTGATCCTCGTCGCTCCGCTCGTAGTCACGCTGTACGTCCTGCGATTCCTCGTCAACTGGACCGTCCGATTCGTCGATCCGGTCGTCGACGCCGCGGGACTGACGCGGTATACGGCCAATGTCGAAATCGTCGCGCAGTTGCTGGCCGTCGCGGTCATCCTGGCGGCGATCGTCGCGCTCGGCTTCCTCGCCCAGCGGAGCGTCGGTCGGCACCTGTTCGGAAACGTCGGTCGACTCGTCAACGTCGTCCCCCTCGTCAGCACGATCTACTCGAGCGTGCGACAGGTCGCCGACGCTCTGGTCGAGCGGCGGACGGCCTACGAGAGCGTCGTGCTGGTGGAATACCCCCGCGAGGACGTATACATGATCGGACTGGTGACGGGAGAGAGCCCGGAAGCGGTCGCCGACTTCGCGGGAGGGGACGTCTACAACGTTTTTCTGCCGAACAGCCCGAACCCGACCGGCGGGAAACTGGTGTTGCTCTCCGAGGATCAGGTCCACGAGATCGACATGAGCGTCCGCCGCGGAATGCGCCTGATCGTCACGACCGGGATGGGCGAGGAACGGGAGTCAGCGACGCTACCGACGCTCGACTCCCCCGCGGCGGAATCTCCCGAGACGGCCGACTAGTCGCCGGTACCGAGATCGGCTCGCGGGAGTTCGGCGCGCAGGTACTCGACGAACTTGTCGGGGTGTTCGGCGTGGGGCAACTGGGTCGCGTAGTCGATGACGACCAGGTCGAGATCGGCGGCCTCGGCGAGGTCCCGGCCGTCCCGGAGCGGGACGAGTTCGGCGTCGCGGCCCCAGACGAGCGTGGTCGGCGTCTCGAGGGCGGCCAGCTCCGTTGCGAGGTCGAAGTCGGCGTTGAGGGAGCCGGCGGCGAAGGACGCGGGGGCGTAGCGCGCGCCGGGCTGGTGGGCGCTGTCCCAGGCGTAGGCGACTTCGTCCGGATCGATCCGGTCGGAGTCGTAGTAGCCGTCGCGATCGTAGAAGTACCGGATCGAGGGTTTGCTCGCGAGCAGGTTGTACAGCGTCGTGCCGACGATGGGCGTCCGCAGGAGCGTTCGGACCCACGGCCGTTCGTCGGTCGTCTCGCCGGTCGGACAGATCAACACGAGGCGTTCGAATGCGGTCTCGTCGGCGGCGTCGACCGCGAACGCGCCGGTGAGCGACGATGCGAGGACGATCGGCTCGTCGGTCACGTCGGCGGCGAAGTCGCGGAGGAATTCGGCGTACAGCGTCGCGGAGTAGACCAGCGGCGGCCGCTCCGAGCGGCCGAATCCCGGGAGATCGACCGCGTACACGTGGTAGTCCTCGGCCAATCGCTCGACGATCGGCTCGAACTCGTGACTGCTCGCCCCCGTGTAGATCCCGTGGAGGAGGAGCATGTCCGGATCGTTCGGATCGCCGGCGACGGTGTAGGTCGTCTCGATCCCGCGCCAGCGATACGTCCGTTCGATACCGGGAAGGGGGCTCTCGAGATCGCTTGCACGCTGCTTGAGCAGGCGATTGCCGAGGACCGCACCGCCGACGGTTCCGAGGGCCGCACCGAGGACTGTTCGGGCTTTCATACGGGGAGATAAGTCGTCGATGCTCTTAGGTTTCGGGTTCGGTTCGGATCTCGTGCGAATCGGTCGGCGTAGCGAGGGGAACCCAACGCCCAGCGATCGAGAACCGACCCCCGGCGGCCACTCCCCAATCCCGGAGATTCGACCTACTCAGTGCCCGAGTCCGCATCGGCGTCGGTCTCGAGGTTCTCGACGCAGGCCGCGACGGGCGCGAGCACGTCGCCGGCGATCGAGTAGGGGTCGGTCTCGCCCCGGCGGACGGCGTCGGCGAGGTCGTCGATCCCGCCGCTCGCGGCGAGTTCGTCCTCGAGCATGGCGTGGACGTCCTCGCGAAGCAGGGTGCGGATCTCTTCGGCGTAGCGCTGACGGGCCTTCTCGGCGCGGGTGCCGGAGTCCACGAGGTACGTGCGGTGATTCGCGAGTTCGTCGATGAAGGTCTCGACGCCGGTCCCCTTCGTGGCGACCGTTTCGACGATGGGTGGCGTCCAGCCGTCTTCCGAATCGTCTCCCTCGCCGACCTCGTCCCGGCCGTTCCCGCCGCCCATCGCGCCGGCACCGTGGTGGCCGCCACCGCCGAGTCCGCCCTCCTCGCCGAGGTGGACCATCTCCCGCAGTTCCTGCACCGTTCTGTCCGCCCCGTCGCGGTCGGCCTTGTTGACGACGAAGACGTCGGCGATCTCGAGGATGCCCGCTTTCAGCGTCTGGATGTCGTCGCCGGAGCCGGGCGGGACGAGGACGGCGACGGTGTCGGCGGTGCGGACGATGTCGATCTCGTTTTGCCCGGCACCGACGGTCTCGATGATGACCTTGTCCTTGCCGAAGGCGTCCATCGCCTTGACCGCGTCCGCGGTCGCCGTCGAGAGGCCGCCGAGCGTCCCGCGAGCGCTCATCGAGCGCACGAAGACGTCCATGTCGCCGACGGTCGAGGCCATCCGGATCCGGTCCCCGAGGACCGCACCGCCGGTGAACGGCGAGGAGGGGTCGATCGCGATAACGCCGACCGTCTCGCCGCGGTCGCGGTACTCCTCGGCGAGTTTGTCGACCAGCGTCGACTTGCCCGCGCCGGGGCTGCCCGTGATTCCGATCACGTCGGCGTTGCCCGTGTGCGCGTACAGTTCCGAGACGAGATCGCGGTAGCCCGGCGACCGGTTCTCGATCTTCGAGATGACCCGAGCGAGCGCGCGGTGTTCACCCGCCAGTAGCGCCTCGAGGAGCGCTTCGTCGTCGGGATCCATGCTCATCGCTGCGGCGCGTTCTCGCGAACGAACTCGATGGTCTCCTCGATCGAGGTCCCGGGGCCGAAGATGGCCGCGACGCCGGCGTCTTTGAGCCCCTCGCGGTCCTCCTCCGGGATGACGCCGCCGGCGAGGACCAGCGTGTCGTCTTTGGCGCCGTACTCCTCGAGGCCGTCCATGATCTTCGGGACGAGCGTGTCGTGAGCGCCCGAGAGAATAGAGATGCCGAGCACGTCGACGTCCTCCTGGACGGCGGCCTGAACGATTTCCTCCGGCGCTTTGTGCAGTCCGGAGTAGATGACCTCGAAGCCGGCGTCCCGGAACGCCCGCGCGATGACGTGGGCACCGCGATCGTGACCGTCGAGCCCGACTTTGGCGACGAGACACCGAATCGACTCCGCTTCCTGTTCGCTGCTCATACGGGCACGTACCCGAGCCGACTGTTTGACTTTAACGGAAAATGGTTGTGTTATTCGGTGTCGTGGACTTCCCTCGGGAGCGGTCGGAGTAACGTCGGTTCGGGTAGTGGCGACCCCCGCCTCGTCGGTCAGATACTGTGTATTGTTATCGAACCACAACTATTTTGCCCGGACGGCGTAACCACGTGCCATGGATCGGGATGCTAAACGAACAATTGGGGAACAGTTTACCCCTCGAGAACGGACGCGTCGCGGCGTTCTCGCTGCCGTTCTCGGAGGCGGTATGGTGGGTGCGACCGCCACGCCACTGCGGGGCTATCTCGATCGCTTCGCTCCGTTTAGTGGGTCGGTCTGGGATACCGTCGGAGACGACCTCCCGGAGCAGGTGGAGAGTCCCTACGGATCCGCGACACTCAGATACGACGGCGACGGCGTCCCACACGTCCAGGCCGACTCGGAAGAAGCGCTCTACTTCGCCGCCGGCTACGCTCAGGGGGCCGACCGCCTGTTCCAGATGGACCTCCAGCGGCGGCAGATGCGCGGCCGGCTCTCGGCCATCGTCGGTGACCGTGCGCTCCCCTCCGACCGATTCCACGTGAAGATGGATTTTGCCGGCGCGGCGGCTGCCAGCTGGGATCTCGTCCGGGACACCGAATCCGGCCGGCTCACAGCGGCGTTCGCTGCGGGCGTCAACCGACACCTCGATCGGCCGCTGCCACAGGAGTTCGACCTGCTGGAGTACCGGCCCGAACCCTGGCAACCGGTCGATACGTTACTCGCATCGATTCAGATCGCCTGGGGACTGACCGGCAGCTTTCGGACCCTGCGCAAGGAGACGATCGCGGCCGAAATGGGGACGGAGACCGCCGAGACGCTGTTGCCCGACCGACTCGACCACGACGCGACTATTCTGGACCACAGCGGTGACACGGCCGAGAACGCGGGGACGACCCCATCGACCGGCCGGCGACGGATCGATCCCGAGTTGACACGATGGGTGTCGACGTTCGAGTCCCCGCCCGACGTCGGCTCGAACTCGTGGGTCGTCTCGGGCGATCACACGCGTTCGGGCTCGCCGATCGTGGCGAACGACCCGCACCTGACGCTGATGGCGCCGCCGGTCTGGTACGAGATGCACCTCGAGGGGCCCGAAACGCACACCAGAGGGGTCACCTTCCCCGGCATCCCCTTCGTCGTCATCGGCGAGAACGAATCGGGCGCGTGGGGACTCACCAACGCCGGTGCCGATACCATCGACTTCTACGAGTACGAGACGGAGGACGGCCGCTACCGCTACGGGGACGAGTTCCGGGAGTTCGATGAGGAGGACCGGATGATCGAAGTCGCCGACGGGCGCGACCGTGAGATTACCGTACGGAAGACCGTCCACGGTCCCGTCCTCGGAACCGAAAGCGACGGCGACGAGCTCAGAAGTCAGGTCGCGGTCTCCTGGGTCGGGTTGACTGCCACCCGGACGAGCGAAGCGATCCTCGAGCTCGGGCGGAGCGACGGGATTGCCGACGTACGGGACGCGCTCCGACGATTCGACCTTCCGACCCAGAATTTCGTGTACGCCGACCGCGACGGCAATACGCTCTATCGCGTCACGGGGAAGGTACCGGTCCGGCAGACGGACGGCGATCCCGTCCCCGGAAACCGGGTGTTCGACGGCTCCAGTCGGGAGGGCGAGTGGCCGGGCTTCGTCCCGTACGGCGAGTCCACCTGGGACGGGTTCGTTCCCTACGAGGAGATGCCCCACGTCGTCGATCCCGACTACATCGGAACGGCGAATCAACGGATCATCGACGACGCCGACTACCCGTACTACTTCGCGGAAGCCTATTCCACGCCGTTCCGAGGAATCCGGCTCTGGAACCGACTCGACGGGCGCGTCGAAAGCGATCGACCGGTCACCCGGGAGTTCATGCGCGATCTCCAGCGCGATACCCACGACGAGCGGGCGGCGATGTTCGTCCCGACGATGATAGACGAAGGAGCGGATGCCGTCGACGGCGCGACAGCGGACCTACTCGAAGATCTCGAGGGATGGGAGTATCGGATGGATCGGCGCTCGCGGGCCGCACTCGTCTTCGCACGGTTTCTCCCTCACTATCGCGACGTCGTCTTCCGATCACGACTGGCGGAGGGACTGGACAGTCGACGCGACCCCGAGGAGTACTACGGCAACGACTGGGTCCTCATCACGCTCCCGCCGGACTCGCCGTGGTTCCCCGACGGTCGGAGCGCTGCGATCGCCGAAGCGCTCGACCGCACCGCCGCGGAACTCGAGGAGAACGGGTGGGAGACCTTCGGTGATTACAACACGACGGCGATCGACCATCCCTTCGACCGGGAGTGGCTGAACTATCCGCGCTATGCGACGGACGGCTCTGCGGCGTCGCTCAACAATTTCCGCACGGAGAGCGACGTCGGGAGTAGCTGGCGACAGCTCTGTCCGATGGACAAGTCACGCGGCCCATCGCGGGGCGCGTTCCCGGGTGGCAACGACGGCTCTCCGTTCTCCGACCACTATGCCGACCAGCTACAGCAGTGGGCCGACGGGGAGTACAAACCGATCCCGCTCGCGACACCGGATACCACTGCCGTCCGGTTCACGGAGGGCGACGAATGAGTTCGATCGGGGCGTGGCTCGACGAGACTCGAGCTGACGATCGCCGCCGGCGGCTACTGGTCGCCGGTGGGGTCGTCTTCGGACTCGCGTTCGCGTGGGTCCACTGGCTCGGGTTCGTCGCCGGTGGAGCGGTCGTGGCGCTGCCACAGCCGTCGATTCGCCGCGGCGTCCTCGCCGGACTCGGATTCGGCCTGTTGTCCGCACTCGCCTTCGGCGGGTGGATCGCAACGGCTGGCGTCCTCGATACGTATCTCACGATGGAGCAGGTACTCGTCGTTAGCGTCGTGATTCCGCCGGCGTGTGCACTGTTCGGATCGCTCGTTCGCGGACTCCGATGATACCACCAGAACGCGCGAACGAGCCGTTAGTCGTCGGAATGTCATACTATCAGTACGATTCCCTCTCAGCGAAACCGTACCGAACCAAAGGCTAAAGAACGAAACGACCGAACATTCCGTTAATGACTATCGTTCGTCTATTGCGGAGGGATCTATCGTGGGCGTTGAAATAAAAGAAACCCGAGTGAGCGACGCCGAGTTCGAGGAGATGAAAGGGTTCGTCTTCGAGTATCTCGCGGCCAGCGTCGAGAAGGAAGAGGAAGGCGGCCGCATGCGGTGGTATCCCTGGCACTCCGCGGAGTACCGGCACAACCACATCCTCAACGTCGTCGACATCGCGACCGATATCGCCGAGGAGGAAGGCGCGGACATTGACGTCACCCGCGTCGCCGCCCTCTTCCACGACGTCGCCAAACTCGAGACCGATCAGGAACTCCACGCCGAAGCCGGCGCTCGCGTCGCCCGCGAGTACCTCGAGTCCCGCGCCGACTACCCCGAGTCGTTCATTCAGCAGGTGTGTCGCGCCATCGAACACCACTCCTATCAGGGCGATCTGACCGACCTCGCGCTCGAGACACAGTGTCTCATCGAGGCCGATCTGCTCGACAAGGTCGGCGCGAACGGCACCGCGCTGATGCTGTTGCGGATGGGCTATGAGGCCCGTACGCACATGGACTGCGACGAGATGGTCGAGCGCGTCCTCGAACGCGGCTACGACGCCGCCTCGCGCGTGCAGAGCGACACCGCCGAGAGCATCGCCCACCAGCGCCTGAAACGCGTCAAGTGGTTCAGCGAGTGGCTCGAGGACGAGATCGCCGCGCTGGGCGAGTGAGCACCGACGGCCGGACGATCCGACTGCGGCCCCCCGGACGGAAGTAATTCCGAGCGGCCGCTCCGAGAGGGGCCGGCCGATTCGATCGAACTGCTGTCACCGATTCTGCCGGTCGCGCGCCATCCGTCCTCCCGATAGCCGTCATCGCGATCGGACCGGCCAGTGCGTTCATATCGATCTGGACTCGAGGAGGCGTATGGGTGCCTCCCGTCCGCCGATCGCCATCGCAGTCGCGATGCTGTGCTGTATCGCTCTCCTCGCCGTCGCGCCGGCCGCGACGATCGCCCAGCAGTCCGCACCCAGCGTTCAGACCGCTGGCGATTCGAACGGCCAGCCCGTATCGACGTGTCTCACGGGGACGGGAACGTCGTTCACCGTCGGATCGTCGAACAGCACCAACATCTGGATCCGACTGCACGCCTCGATACTGACCGGCTCCGGCGGCTCAGTCGGCGCTGAGCTCGTCGGGTCGACCAACGGGACCTCGATCGTCGAGGTCGCTGCCGGCGTACAGTACGGTGCTGACGGGATCTTCGACTTCCTCACGAACCCCATCGGATCGTTCGACACGGTCAGCGGATTCTCCCTCCGGCTCCCCATGCTCGAGGACGTGAGGACGGGACTCGGTGCCGAAGAACCGCCCCGGTCCGACGATCGGTCGGCCGAGGACGACGGCGATACCGCGGGCTCCGAGGACAGCCCCTTCGAGATGCTCAGGTGTTAGCCGATTTCGATTCGAGGGGCCGCGAGGAAACGACCGGCGGAACGGACGCCAGTCGACCGGGCCCAGTCAGGTGAGCCGAAGCGTGCCCAGGACGAGAAAGAGCGCGCCGAACCCGACGAGGACGACGGCGCTCAGCGCGGCGACCGCGGGGGCGAACGCGTCCACGCGCCGCCCCGCTGCGACCAGCGCCGCCGGATAGGCCACGATCCAGACGGCGATCCCTCCGAAGAAACCCAGCAACAACGCCGGAGAGCCGGTCTGGACGATCAGGGTTCCCGCGAGCGCCTCCCCGATCGCCGGCGCGTAGGCGAGCACGTCGAGGGTCCCCGGCTCGAGCAGGCCGACGCCGACGGTGAGCCAGAAGCCGATCTGGTAGGGGTTGGTCAGGGAGAGGACGAGCGTCTTCCGAAATCCCGTCGCAGCGGTACGGCCGGTCTCGGTAAACGACGTGGCGGCCCTGGCCTCTCGAACCGCACCGAGGGCGAAGTACAGCATCAGACACCCGCCGGCGAGATAGAGCACGGGACGGACGATCGGGGCGCGGTCGAGTACGGCGACGATACCGGCGAGCGTGAGGACGAAGAAGATCGCGTCCGCGAGCATCGCACCGAGTCCGGCCCGGAATCCGGCCGTCCACCCGCTGACGACGCTCTCCTCGGCGATAATCGCGTTCATCGGTCCCGGGGGAGCCGCGAGCGCGAGCCCGAAGATCACGCCGGCCAGTGCTGTAATCGGAAGGGAAGCCATGAATTCTGATCCGAAAGAGGCGCGCTGCCGTGAAAAAGACGGTGAGTTCGGCCGAATCGTACTCGTTCAGTACCGGTCTGCCCACCCGGCCTCCGGGTGTGGGACCGATCGGCCGACCGGATCCGACCGATCGACGCGTCTCACCGCCTAGTCACGGGTTCCTTCGACCGGATACGACTGCGTGCCACCGCTCGAGCGCCGCGCGACGAGCGTCGCGACTGCGACAGCGCCGTCCCCAGTCTCGTCGCCCCCACTGCCGCCGACCGGCCGCCGTCGCTCCTCGTAGGAGAGGATCGTCAGATCCAGACACGCCCGGAGCAGATCGTTCGACCGGTAGCGGTAGCGATCCGTCGAGGGACCGGCGACAGGATCGCTCGAGCGGAGGTGGTGTTCGGAGACGAGCACGCCGCCGGGGGCGAGCGCCTCCTTGAGGTCCGGCAGGTGCTCGAGGGCGGCGAAGAAGCTCACGGTGATCACGTCGTAGCGCTCACGGCCGGGGTCGAACTCGGCCAGATCGGCGCGGATCCAGTCGACGTCGACGCCCCGGTCGGCGGCCCGATCGCGGGCGCGTTCGAGTCCGGCCTCGGAGATATCCACTGCGTCCACGTCGTACCCCTGTTCGGCCAGAAACAGCGCGTTGCGGCCGGTTCCGGTCGCGACGTCGAGCGCGCGACCATCGGGAAGCGTCGCGATGCGGCGCTCGAGTTCGGGTATCGGATCGTCCGCGGGGTCGAACGCGTCCCGTCTGTATCGTTCGTTCCATCGGTCGCGGTCGTCGCTCACGGGGGTGACGACGAGCGGAAGCGGCTTAACTCGTGTCCCTCGCGGCGTCGCGAGCGGATCCCCATCAGGTGCAGGCCGACCGCACAACCGCGTTCGTCACCTACCCGCTACGACCCGTTCCCGAGCAGACGCGGAATTCTAACTGGGAGTGAGAGTATGAGACGACAGGCGATCGCTGCAAGTAGAGGTGACGAGAGGGACGGATGACCGGGCGATACCCCGAGACGACGCGTCGAAACGTGCTCGCCGCCCTCGGCACTGCAGGCGGTGTGGCGCTCGCGGGCTGTTCGTCGACGCTCGGGTCGGATTCCGGGGCGACGTTCCGCGTCGGAACGCTCCGCCCGCCGGTCACGCTCGACCCGATCGTCGCGGCATCGATCGGCTCCGAACAGGCGATCGGGCGGCTCTTCGACGGGCTCTACGCGTACGGCGACGGGACCGACACCGTGCCCAAGATCGCGACCGGTGAGCCCCGATACGGGGACGACCGCCGGACGGCCATCGTCGAACTCGAGGAGCGAGCGCGGTTCCACAACGGCAGGGACGTGGTCGCCGAGGACGTCGTCTACTCGTTTACCGCACCCCTCGAGGAGGACGCGCCGACGGCGTGGCGAGTCAGTCCGATCGAGTCGGTCGAAGCCGTCGACGAATACACCGTCCGATTCGCGCTCGAGGAACCGTATCCGGCCTTCGACCACGTCCTCACGCACCCGATCGTTCCCAGGCAGGAGCGGGAAGACGATCGGGAGGCGTTCGCTACGGAACCGATCGGGGCCGGTCCGTTCGAAGTGGCGTCGTTCAGCCCGGAAACGAAAGCCACGCTCCGTCGGTGGGACGACTACTGGGGTGAGCCGGCCCCCGCGATCGATCGGTTCACCATGGCCTACGTCGAGTTCCCGATGACGCAGCTGACGAGCCTCCGAACCGACCGCAACGACGCGATCGAGCCGGTTTCTCCGATGATCGTCGATCACGTCAGCGACGTCTCGAACGCGTCGGTGAAGCGACGGCAGGGGTACACGTCATTCTATTTCGGCTTCAACCTGAACCAGGGGCCGACAACGGATCCCCGCGTCCGGGAAGCGATCAGTTACTGCATCGATCTCGAGACGGCCGTCACCGAGTTCATCGAACCGATGGGACGACGCCAGTACAGCCCGCTACCGCCGCAGGTCGCTTCCGAGTGGGACATGCCGACCGACGAGTGGGCCGAGCTCGCGAACGAGAAGAACGCCGAGCGGGCCCGTCAGCTGTTCCGAGAGGCCGACGCGGGTCGCGGCCAGATCCGGATCCTCACCTCGACGGATCCGAAGCACAAGGAGCTCGGCGAGGCGCTGGGCGGCGGACTCAGAGACGCCGGCCACGGCGCGCTCGTCGTCTCGAAACCGGAATCGGCGTTCCTCGAGCGGTCCGTCACCGGCTCCGAGCGCGACTACTCGGTGTTCGTCGGCGAGATCACCGGGACCCCCGATCCGGACTCGCACCTCTATCCGACGTTCCACGAGAACATGGCGGGGGTAACGAACGGCACCTTCTACCGCGAGGACGCCGTCATGGAGCGGCTCGCGGCGGCTCGCGAGACCGAGGACCGCGAGCGGCGACGCCGGCTCTACGAGACCGCGATCGCGCGGCTGCTCGAGGACCGCGTGTGTCTGCCGATCTGCTCGTTCGAAAACAGCTTCGCCGTGGATGCGGACGTGCAGAACTTCCGCGTGCATCCGATCGCGGAGGTCAATCCGCGGCTCGCAGCGGGTGCCGACGTCGTCACGATGGGGTCGGAATCATGAGCGGAAGCGGAAAGGGTGCGGGAGCGAACGGAACCGGTGGACACGGGAACGGAAGCGGAGATAACGGGGGCGGAGACGACGGCGGGTTCGGTGTCGGAACCGCGGTCGCCCTCGGTGTCGGCGGGATCGTCGGCGGCGGCATCTACGCGGCGATCGGCATCGTCGTGGCCGCCGCGGGAATCCTGACGTGGTTCGCCTACAGTCTCGCGACCGTCGTCGTCCTCTGCTGTGCCTACTCGTACGTCAAGCTCAACGACGCGACCGACAGCGACGGCGGCTCGGTCACGTACATCGAGGAACTCACGGGGAGATCGACGGCCGCCGGCGTCGTCGGCTGGACCCTGATCGTCGGTTACATCGGGACGATGGCGATGTACGCCTACGCGTTCGGCATGTACGGCCAGATGCTGCTCGGCTTCGAGTACGTCTGGGGGCTGCCGATCCGGCAGTTCCTCTCGGTCGGCGTGCTCGCGATCTTCATCGGGTTGAACCTCCTCGGTGCGAGTTCGTCGGCCGCGGTCGAGCGGTATCTCGTGTTCGTCCAGGCCGGGATCATCGCCGTCTTCGGCCTGATCGGCCTGTGGTACGGCGCGGCGAACTACCAGCTACGGCTCGGCTTCGCGGAACTCGGGCTCAACCCGATAATCGCCGCGTCGGTCGGATTCGTCTCCTTCGAGGGGTGGCAGCTGCTGTTCTACGATCAGGAGCAGTTCGACGACCCCGACGAGACGCTCGCGAAGGGCGTGTTCATTTCGATCCCGATCGCGGCGGCCGTCTACGTCCTCGTCGGGTTCGTGATCACGACGCTGTTGCCCGAAGAGGTGGTCGCCGCCCAGCCCGAACCGGCGCTGCTCTACGGCGCGCTACTCATCTCGAAGTGGCTCGCGCTGGCCGTCGGGCTCGCCGGACTCATCTCGACGGCCAGCGCGATCAACTCGACGCTGTTCAGCGAGGCCATCTTCGCCAAGAACCTGATCAGCGACGATATCTTACCCCACGAGATGGGCGATCCCGACGCCGACGCCGCCCCGAAACGGACCGTGATCGTCATCGGCGTGCTGACGGCCGCCTTCACCGTCCTCGGGAGCCTCGAGGCCGTCGTGGAGTTCGCCTCGCTGGCCTTTATCGTCGTCTTCGGCGCGATGAGCGCGCTCGCGTTGGGAGTGCGCGATGCCGACGGAGTCGACGTCAACCCGGTCCCGCCGCTGCTCGGCGCGATCGGGTCGGCCGCCTTCTTCGTCATGCTGACGTGGTATCTCTACTCGCAGCTTCCGGCCGTCTTCTGGCTCGTCGTCGTCATCGCGGCCGCCGTCTTCGCGATCGAAGCGCTGTACTTCAAGCGCCAGACGCTCTCGGAGGGGATTCGGCAGGTCGAAAAACGAGTCTGAGCCTACGCCTTCGCCTGCCAGCTCCGGATCCGATCCGCGCTGACGCCCTCGACGTCCGACGCGATCGCGTCCGGATCGGCCTCGGTCAGGTCGTCGAGATCTTCGATCCCCGCGTCGGCGAGCTTCTCGACGGTCTTCGCACCGACGCCCTCGAGCGCCTCGAGATCGGAGCCCGTCTCGCTCTCGCGGGCCTGGAACTCCTGATAGTTACAGATCGGGCAGCCCAGTTCCCAGGGTTCGTCGCCGCTGTGGACGACGATCTCGGGGAGCTCGTGTTCCTCGCAGTGCTCGTCGGTGACCTCGATATCGCCCCGTCGGGGCAGGGGCAGCGAGTACTCGCAGTCCGGGTAGCGCGTACAGCCGACGAGTCGCGACCCGCTCTGGAGGGTCTTGACGGCCAGTTCGCCGCCGTGCTCGTCTCCACAGTCCGGACACTCGCCCAGCACCGGCCCCTCGCCGGCGTCTTCGGCCTTACAGAGCGGGCAGCCGTGGACGAACGTCTGCCGACCCGCGAGCATCTTGACCTCGTTGAGGCCGTGGTCCTCGCACTCCTCCTCGAGGATGAGCGGCTTGCCGGTCGAGGGCAGCGGCAGGGTGTTCTCGCAGTCGGGGTAGCCGTCACAGCCGATGAAGTACGAGCCGTGGCGGCTCCGGCGCACGAGCAGGTCCTCGCCGCACTCGGGACAGGGGCCGAGTCGCTTGTCGTCCTTGAGCGACTTGCGGAGGTGATCGCCGATCTCGTCCCGGGAGTCGCCGAGGTTCGCGAAGATATCCTCGAGCATCTCGCGGGAGTCGTCGGTCACGTCGTCCAGCGTCGCCTCGCCGCTCGCGATGGCGTCCATGTCGGCCTCGAGCTGGGCCGTCATCTCCTCGCTGACGATCCGATCGGCGTAGTCCTCGGCGGCCTCGACGACGGCCATGGCCAGCCGCGTCGGACGCGGGGGATCGCTCTCGACGTAGCCCCGATCGTAGAGCTTCTCGAGGATGTCGTGGCGGGTCGACTTCGTCCCGATCCCCAGGTCCTCCATGGTCTCGATGAGCCGCGACTGGCCGTACCGGCGGGGCGGCTGTGTCTCCTTGGCCTCGAGTTCGACGTCGGAGAGGGCGAGTTCCTCGCCCTCGTCGACGTCCGGCACGTAGTTCTCCGTCGTGGAGAAGTAGGGGTAGACGTCGTGGTAGCCGGCCTCGACGAGGCGCTTGCCGTTGGATTTGAGCCGGTAGTCGTCGACCTCGGCGACGACCTTGAGGTGTTCCCAGACCGCGGCGTCGGCGACCGTCGCGTAGAACCGGCGCACGACGAGTTCGTAGATCTCCCACTCGTCGTCGCTGATATCGCCGCGGGAGGGGATCTCGCCCGTCGGGTGAATCGGCGGGTGGTCGGTCGTCTCCTCGTCGCCCTCCGTCGGGACGATCTCGTCGGCCTCGAGCAGCGACTCGGCGGAGTCGCCCAGCGTCGGATGGTCGACGAACTCGCCGAGGAGTTCCTCGGGGTCGAGGTCGTCGGGGTAGACGGTGTTGTCCGTCCGCGGGTAGGTCATGTAGCCGGCGGTGTAGAGGTCCTCGGCGATCGACATCGCCCGCTTGGCCGAGTAGCCGATCGCGCTCGCCGCGCGGATGAACTGGGTCGTGTTGAACGGCGTCGGGGGCGAGTCGGTGCGGGTTCGCCGGTTGACGTCCACGACGGTCGCGGCGTCGCGATCCGCGAGGGTCTCGTAGACCTCGTCGGCGGTGGCTTCGTCCCAGACGCGTTCGGCCTCGTTGTCGTCCTCGTCGCGGTAGAAGTACTGGGCCTCGAAGCTCGTCTCGTCTTTTTGCAGATTCGCAAAGAGTTCCCAGTAGTCCTCCGGATCGAACGCCTCGATCTCGCGTTCTCGGTCGACGATCAGCTTCAGCGTCGGCGACTGCACCCGGCCGACGGAGATGAAATCGTTGCCCAGCTGGCCGGCCGACAGCGAGAGGAATCGCGTGAGCGCGGCCCCCCAGATGAGGTCGATGATCTGGCGCGCCTCGCCGGCGGCGGCCAGATCGAAGTCGAGCTCGTCTGGTTCGTCGAAGGCGCTCTGGACCTCGTTTTCCGTGATCGAGGAGAACCGAACGCGACGGATCGGCACGTCCTCGTCGACGTTCCGGACGATGTCGTACGCTTCCTTCCCGATCAGTTCCCCCTCGCGGTCGTAGTCCGTCGCGATCGTCACGCGCTGGGCGCGCCGGGACAGCAAACGCAGCGTCGCGACGATGTTCTCCTTCGTCGCCGTCTTCTCGACGCTCGCGTCGATCAACTCGACCGGTTCGACGTCCCGCCAGTCGGAGTACTCCGAGGGGAAGTCCACGCCCACGACGTGGCCCGACAGCCCCACGCAGCGCTTGCCGCCCCACTCGTAGACGTTGACTCCGTTTTCGCGACTCGAGTCGTAGGTCCCGCCGCTCAGGATGTCGGCGATCCGGCGGGCCGCGTTGTCCTTCTCCGTGATTATCAGCTCCACCGCGGCTCACCCCCTCGAGCGAGTGCTGCCGGTGGCAGCGGACGAGTGTCGGTCATCGTGGCTCGTTACGATTGAGCGTTTGATAACGCTTTCGCCAAAACCGACCGACAGCGCGGGTGTGCGTGCGGTCGCGGGCTCGCGCAGGCGACGCGCGTGTTCGTCCGTGAGTGCTACGACTGCCGCAGCGTCTCGAGCGCCCGCGGCCAGTACTCGGCGTCGGCCTCCGCGTACCCTGCCGGCGTTCCGCCCATCACGTACTGCTCTGATTCCGCCCGATTGGCGGTCGGGACGTAGGGGTAGTGAATCGCGTGGCCCGCATCTTCGAAGATCAGATGGTCGTACTCGTGTTCGAAATCGCGTGCCTCGAGGCGATCGATCGCTAGTGACGACAGTTCGGCGGCGTTCCACAGCCTGTCGTCTCCCCCGGAAACGAGCAACACGGGGGCGTCGGTTTTCTCGACGGGAATCGTCGCCTCGTCGATTCGATCCTCGGATGCGGCTTCGAGCGATGCCGCGAACCCGGGTTCGTGTTCGTAAGGGCGCTGTTGATCCCAGACGGACGGATCGTCGACTTGCGGGACGTACGAAACTGGCTCCCCGTCGAGCGTCCAGGTGGATCTGGGGGCGGAGTCCGTCTCCGAATACCCTTGCCAGGCGACGCCGCTCGCGCTGATGCCGACGACGGCGCCGATCGAATCGAACTGGCTCCCCGCCAGCAACGCGAGTTCCCCGCCTCTCGACGAGCCGATGAGACCGACACGCGAGCCGGTGACTCGATCGCGCTCGAGGAGCCACGTCGCCGCCTCGTCGACGATTTCGGCCGGGACCTCGACGAGTTCCTCCGGCACTCCCTCGGTGCCGAAATACTGGAGCGCGAGGGCGACGAACCCGTTCGCCGCGAGCAACTGTGCCATCCCGAGCCAGGGTTCGCCGCCGGATCCGTGCAACACGACGACGGCGGGTGTGGGGTCCGTCCCCGTCGGTTTGAAGACTCGTCCGGCGAGTCGGCCGTCGTCGACGACGCTCGAGCTAACGTAGGGGCTACTGAAGGGACGCGTGATCGTGGTCGAACCGACGACGTCCCCGTCGGCGATCACCTCCACCGAGAGCTGTTCTTCCGATGGAGAAACGTATATGCTGGAACCGCCGTTTGCTGGTTCCATGCGCTGGATCAACCGCATGGTATCGGCCACGTCGTAATCGCCCGCAGTCGGGGCGTCGGCGTCGAGGTCGATCGTCCCATCGGTTACCTCGTAGGTCACACTCGCAGACCAGGATACACTGCGGCGGTCCTCAGCTGTCGCAGCGATTTCGACGGTCCCCGTCGGGAGTCCCTCGATCTCGAGAGTGAACGACTCGTCGATCGGGACGCTATCGGGATGGTGGAACGTCAGCTCGGGATCGTCGGTCTGCACGGTCTCCATGCAGCCGCCGACCGATGCTGTAATGCCGGTCCCGAGCGCCTCGAGAGCGCGTCTCCGGGATATTTTCGCCCCCGCATAGTTTCTGTTTGACATTTTTCACAGAATCTATTATGAAGTATACAGGCCATAATATTTGTGCATTGATCTTCGTAACATGGCTGAAATACGTATTATTACACCTATTACGGGGTGAAGTCGACGGATAATCGCTTCAGGCATGCAGCTCGATATTTCCATCGAGACCCGTGATCACGAGCCGGCAACCCGCGCCCGTGAGCCGAGGCCTTTTACCACGCCCCGGCGAGGCTCCGATGAGAGCCTTTCGTGACAACGACGGATCAGGATCGCTCGCGCGTCGACATGACGACGGGGGCGATTTCCCCCAAGCTCCTCCACCTCGCGTGGCCGCTCGTTCTGGGGAACCTCCTCCAGACCGTCTACAACCTCGCCGATATGTTCTGGGTCGGCCGCGTGAGCAGCGACGCCGTCGCCGCCGTCTCGCTGATGTTCCCGCTCTCGTGGCTGTTCGTTTCGACCGCGATGGGAATCACCGCCGCCACCATCGCGCTGGTCTCCCAGTACGTCGGCGCGGGCGACGATCGAACCGCCGATCGCGTCGTCGCCCAGACGATCCTGCTGACGCTGTCCGTCTCGAGCGTCCTCGCCGTCCTCGGCTACGCCGCCCGGCGACCGCTGCTCACCCTGATCGGTGCTCGCGGACAAGTGTTCGTCGAGGCGCTCGCCTACATCGAGGTCATCTTCCTCGCCTTGCCCTTTACCTTCCTCTTCTTCGCCTTTCGGGCCTCGCTGCAGGGCGCGGGCGACACGAAGACGGCGATGTGGCTCGTGTTCGTTTCGGCGGGACTGAACGTCGTATTCGATCCGTTCCTCGTCCTCGGCTGGGGGCCGTTTCCCGCGATGGGGACGCGAGGAGCGGCCATCGCGACGTTTTTCTCCCGCGGGCTCGCGACCGCCGCGGGGATCGCCATCCTGTTAGACGGCGGGTTCGGCGTTCGGCTCCGACCCGGTGATCTCAAGCCGGACCTCGAGCTCCTGAAGCGACTGGTCGACGTCGGGTATCCGGCCACGTTCGACGGCTGGGCCCGGAGCTTCGCGGCAGTAGCGATGGCCGGATTCGTCGCCCGCTTCGGGGCCGCACCCACCGCGGCGTACGGGATCGGCATCCGGCTCATGTCGGTAACCTGGGCCGTCGCGGGGGCCGTCGGGCAGGCGACCGCGACCGGCGTCGGGCAGAACCTCGGCGCAAAGACGCCCGAGCGGGCCGCCGCGGTCGCGCGAACCGCCACCGCGGCAACGATGGTGTTCATCTTCGCCGTCGCGGCCGTCCTGTTCGCGTTCCCCGCAGGGGCCATGCGGATATTCGTCACTGATCCCGCCGTCGTTACCGAGGGCATCGTCTTCCTCCGGATTACTGCCCCCTTCTGGGCGCTGTTCGCCGGCGTGATGGTCATTCAGGGAGCGTTCCGCGGAGCCGGAAACACCCGCGAGGCGATGGTCCTCTCCATCCTCTCGCGGTGGGTCTTCCGGATCCCGCTCGTCGTCGTCCTCGCCTTCTCGTGGTCCGTGACGATTCCCGGTACCGGCGTGACGGTCGCCGCCCTCGAGTGGGGCATCGAGGGAATCTGGTGGGCCTTCGCGGTCGGCATGATCGCGGCCTTCGTCGTCGCCGTCAGCTGGTTCCGCCTCGGAACCTGGACGGAGGGCGTCATCGACGAGGGGAGAGGGGAGACTCCCGGCGACGGTGACGGTGCGCGAGCAGGGCCGGCGTCCGGCACCGAGAGCGAGACGGATTTCGTCGACGACTGAGGCCTCGAGTCGGGCGCCGGACGGCGACACCTCGAGTCACCGACGACGGCCCGTCGTTTCTCTTTTCAAACCTATTTCTCCGCGAGAACCCAATGAAAGTTGATTACATCTCCGATATCGGCGACGATAGACTTAACACTACTCAGTAATACCACCTAGTTGTATGAGCGAATTCGAGCAGTTCAGTCAGGTCGGCGAAGCGGACGTGACCCGTGCGATCGGACAGGAGTGGACCGAGGAGTTCATGGACTTCTCGGACTCGGACGTCATCATCGTAGGCGGTGGGCCCTCGGGACTGACGGCCGCGAAGGAACTCTCCGAGCGCGGTGTGAAAGTGATGGTCGTCGAGAAGAACAACTACCTCGGGGGCGGCTTCTGGCTCGGTGGCTTCCTGATGAACAAGGTCACGGTTCGCGACCCCGCCCAGCAGGTCCTCGACGAACTCGAGGTGGACTACAAACAGTCCCAGGACAGCGAGGGACTCTACGTCGCGAACGGGCCCGAGGCCTGTTCAGGCCTCATCAAGGCCGCCTGCGACGCGGGCGCGAAGATGCAGAACATGACCGAGTTCACGGACATCGTCATCCGCGAGGACCACCGCGTCGGCGGCATCGTCATGAACTGGACGCCGGTCCACGCGCTGCCCCGCGAGATCACCTGCGTCGACCCGATCGCCGTCGAGGCGGATCTGGTCATCGACGCGACCGGCCACGACGCGATGGCGGTCAAGAAGCTCGACGAGCGCGGCGTCCTCGACGCACCGGGTATTGCCGACGCCGAGGAGAACGCGACCGGTATGGACCAGACCGATGCCGATACGTACGGCGCACCCGGCCACGACTCGCCCGGCCACGACTCCATGTGGGTCGGCAAGAGCGAGGACGCCGTCGTCGAACACACCGGTCTCGTCCACGACGGCCTCATCGCGACCGGGATGGCGACCGCCACCACCTACGGCCTGCCGCGCATGGGCCCCACCTTCGGTGCCATGCTCGTCTCCGGCAAGCGCGCCGCTCAGGTCGCCCTCGACGAACTCGAGGTCGACGCCGAGCCCGTCGAGTTGACCTCGCGGGCCGCGCCGGCCGACGACTGATCGGCCATCGGTCCGTCGACTCGCCGAAACCCATAGCGTTTTCGCGCCCCGGTGGCACCGCTCGGGTATGAATCTCGTCGTCACCGGTGCGACCGGCGGTGCGGGGAGCTGGGTGGTCGATCACTTCGCCAGCGAGGGCCACGACGTGCTGGGCCTCGACCTCGAGCGCCCGGCGGGCGAGCGCGACAATGCCACCTTTCTCGCGACCGACCTGACCGAACAGGGGCGGGCCTGGGAAGCGATCACCGACCACGATCCGGACGCGGTGATCCACTTCGCCGGGATCCCGAAGCTGGGCATCGCGACCGGGACCGAAACGTTTCTGACGAACGTCACGACCGCCTACAACGTCTTCGAGGCCGCCGGGCGAGCGGGCGCGGACGTCGTCTGGGCCTCGAGCGAGAGCCTCTATGGAATGCCCTTCGCCGCGGAGCCGTTCCTTCCCGATTACCTGCCGATCGACGAGACCCACCCGATGCGGCCGGAAGACGGCTACGGCACCTCCAAGCTCGTCGGCGAAGAGATCGCCGCGAAGACGGTCCGGCAGCACGGTATCTCGGTCGCCTCGATTCGCCCTTCGTGGATCCAGTACCCGGGCGCGTACCCCGTCGCGGACGAACGAGCGTCGTTCGACCCTGAGACGGCAGCCCGGAGCGGTAACTTCTGGTCGTACGTCGACGTCCGCGATGTCGTATCGATCGTCGACGCCGCGCTCGAGGCCGACATCGACGGCCACGAGCCGTACCTAGCGGTGGCCGAGGAGAACTATCTCGACCGTCCGACTACCGAGGTCATCGAGGCCGTCTTCGGCGACCTGCCCGACGAGTGCGACCTCGAGGGGGACGAGTCGGCGTTCTCGACGGCGAAAGCCCGCGCGGAACTTGGGTGGGAGCCCGCACACTCCTGGCACGAGGCCGAGGACGAAGCGCTCGCGGGGCCCGCCTTTTTGTCGAAGTAACCGCCGGCCGCCCGGATTTCGTTAATTGAGGATCGGCTCGAGGGATCCGGTGGGGACCGAGAAACGTCACAACAGCCACCTCGGCTGGCAACTCGCCCGCCGTAAGGCGGGCGAGTAGCACAGCCTCGCTGCGGACAACGGCGAAAATTGGCAGCAGTTACGTGAGAAACTGCGGGAAGAGGACGTAAGACATCTGATCAAGCATCGTGAGTTCCGTCCTATCGATCACGCAGATAATGCGCGGATCGATGAGACATTCTACGGCCAGAGAGCGTTGTCTGAGACAGTTGTCTCGGGGTGCTAGTGGTCGGAACTCCTAGTCTTATCCTGGCCCCAAGCAATCACCATGTGCTATACTTTCTCGAATTACCACAACACAATATGTAGAGAATTAGAAATTATTTTGGATATTAATTTAAAACCAATCTATAATATACAAATAGGAATACTGGAAAATTTGCATGTAGAATATTGTTAATGAGATTGCAATACCTGCTTCTGCTAGTGAATAAATTAGATTCGGTTCATAAACTGAAATAAATATATCTACAATTGTCATGACTGCATAAGCAACAGCACCTCCTGTAATTCCCCCTGTTGCAATGAATAGAAAAGCCCCTATAGCACTCTCGCTCGATTCTTCCTTTCCGTTAGTGTCCTCTTCCCCCATATTAATACACTAGTATATAAGTGGAAATATATTTCGAGAACTATAAAAATATACTAGATGGTGCCAATGAGTGTAGTTATAAAATCAGAGGAGAATAGATTTGTAAGCATTATAGAATATAGACATATAAAACGTGATCATAAATATTACTATAACTGCCTCTATCACTGAGGAGTGGACGTTAAACAATTCTGTAATTGCATATGTAACAGCACTTCCAGTAAGCCCTGCCGTTCCCATAAATAAAAAAGCTATTATTGCACTTTCGTTCGATTCGTTCTTTTCATTAGTGCTCATCTCTCTCATAATAATTTACCATGGTCTATATATAAATATCTTCTGGATATAATTAAACATTATATTATATTTCTGTGACTTAAAATGGGTTCGGTATGTTTATGTCGAGGTCACCAGCATTGTCAACGAACCATTCGACGAGTTCTCGGGAGGTGTTGATCGGAGCTCCTGGTAACGCTGCCTCCCCAACTGCTGTCATAATCGTATCTTGGTCTCTCATGTGGCCAGGGTGGTAGCTGAATGACCCGATGTCCTCCGATTCATCAAGGTAGTGCCCATTGCCGAAGCTTCGCATAGCGGGCGCACAGGTTTCGAACCTCCAAGCACCTGCACAAACATCAGTGTCTTGGAGACCAAATGTGAGATACTTCGAATCTTTTGCATGGTCCCACATCACGCCTGCTACGGCTCCAATAACTGCACGGCCGCCAGACCTACCGCAGCTGCTACACCTGCGCCTGGTCCCGTAATTGATGCTGCTGCGGCACTCAAGCCTGCGCCGAGTAGACTACCTAGGGCTGCGGTGAACGCAGCATTTGAAATTAAGTCATCCATAAGATCTGTCCATTCGACACCGATCCCAAACTGCCAATGAGTCGGAGCTTCCCAGAAATCAGCCTCACAATCTTCCTCTAGGTCGTTCATATACCATTCGGCACGCACGATGTAATCTTCGGCCTCAGTAGGAAGGTTATGAATCACTCCTTCCCATCCGCCATGATCCAGAGTGTCAACACCATCTTCATTGAGTTTCCGAATCACCTCTTTCACCTTTTCTGGATCACTTCTCTTCAGGAGCGAAGCATCGTCTGCTTCTGCGGTTTGGGCCCCAACAGTTGGCTCTGCCGCCGGAGTCAACTCTCCTTTGAGTTTGCCTTGCGTCGATTGGACTCCTGCCTCTGAAGTTTCGATCTCGGAAACAAACGCTGCTTCCTCTCCAGTATCAGTGTCTTCACAAACAGAAAGGACAGCGGTCTTCCCATCGAGTTCAACAGTTTCGACTGTCAGATCAAGATTGCCTTCATCTTGATCGTAATAGTTTGCCTCTGTTTCGTCTCCATTAGCACCATCAGCAAGTGCTGTGCCTGGGATAGTCAGAGATGCAGTTCCAATGCCGATACCACGAATCCATTTCCGTCTGCTATGGTTATCAACCATTGCGATTGTTTATTTCACCTTAACAAAAAAGAATATTTTGATTTGATTGATAAACAATAATTAAATGTATAAGCCCAATAGAAACCCCGAAACCCATATAATAGTTAAGGGGACGCCCAATTTTTAAATTTACTTGGATTTTGAGACAGTATTTTTCAGTTTCATTCTCAAGACCGAACCATCGCGATCAAAAAACTCTGACTCGTCGTGCCGATCCTTACTGTCGACGACGCTGTCAACGCCTACCTCGGAGAAGTCAATCACGGGCCGAATCAGTAGTTGCCGACAGAAAGCGACTAAATCCAACCGATAGTGTAATTTCTGTCCAATATATATCCGGTTGTAATGACGACACACCGAACGGACCGGACGCGCCGTCGGCCGTCGGGACTGGGGGGAGACGAAAACGAATGATTCCGAATACCGTCGAGATCGACCGGATGGTACCGGCAGCGGGAGCGATCAAACACTCGCTCGAGTCCTACGCGACGGAGGCGGTCGGACCGGACGCGGAGCTCACGAGGCTCCACCGCGTTCTCTACCCTGTGTTCCGGGTCGAATACCGGTACGAAGAGGAGAGTCGGCTCCCGTGGGGAGACGAGACGGCCCGCGGCGTGACGCTGCTCGACGGGCTCTGGGCCGACAATCACGCCGCGCTACAGCAGTACCGATCGGGAACCGACTCGCTCGAGCCCGTATCGCTGGACGCGTACGATCTGGGGCGGGATCGGCCGGGACTGGGCCGGACCGTGCTGCTCGATTTTCAGGTTCCGACGCAGCGAGCGCGCCGGTTGCTCCCGGAGCGGCTCGCGGACGTGGTCGAATCCCACCGGTTCGACGACCCGGCGTCGATCACGTCGTCGTACGCCGAGGAACTGGTCGACACGTTCGGGCTGCCGTCGGATCTCGATCCCGCGGCGTTCGAGGGCATCGCGGACGTGATGCGGCTCTATCTGCCGTTCTGGGTCGGTGAAGTGTATCGGCCCGACGACCGAGATCTCATCGGTGTCGTGCGAGATCCGGAAGACACGCGCGACGACGGCGGCTCGTCCCACGAGTGGCTCTCCGCGTTTTTCCGCGCGGACAAGGGACGTCTCGCCCGGTACGCGCACACGTCGATTCGGCAGCCGACCGCTCCGTCGGTGACCGGCGATTCCGGGTCCGACTCTAGCGATAGCACCGTTTCGGACGGACACACCGGCGAGGCCGCGGACGGACACGACGGAGACACCGCGGGCGGACGCGCCGACGACGGGTCCGATGCAGCAGAGACGGCGGACGACCGGACGACCGCCACCGATGGAACCGATGATCACGGCGAACCGCACTCCGAACCAGTCCAGCCCGAGACCGCGGAGCTCGACGCCGAGACGCTGGTGGACCCGACACCGGACCGATGTTTCGCCGACATCGGCGGCATGGCCGACCTCAAGGAGACAGTACGACGGACCGTCATCGGTCCGGTCGAACGGCCCGACCAGTTCCGGGAGTACGGGCTCGACCCCGTCTCCGGCGTCTTGCTCCACGGACCGCCCGGCTGTGGCAAGACCTACGTGGCCGGTGCGCTGGCCGGCGAGCTCGACTATTCGTTCCTCGAGGTGACCCCTGCCGACCTCTCGAGCAAGTACATGGGGAAACCCGCCGAAAACGTCCAGGACGTCTTCGCCATCGCCGAGGCGAACCGGCCGTGCGTGCTCTTTCTGGACGAGATCGACGCCATCGCGAGCGCCCGGGAGGACCAGTCGAGCACGAGCGAACGGGGAATGGTCAACCAGCTCCTGACCGAGCTCGAGGCCGTTTCGGACGGCGTATTGGTGCTCGCGGCGACGAACCTGCTCGAGGACGTCGACGACGCGATTCTGCGGACGGGGCGGTTCGACGAGCGGATCGAGGTGCCGCCGCCGGACGCGGCCGCTCGCGAGGAGATCCTCGAGATTCATCTCGAGGAACGACCGGTCGTCGACGGTCTCGCGCTCGAGTCGGTCGTCGACCGCACCGCGGGATACGCGGCGAGCGACCTCGAGTACATCGCGACGGACGCGGCGCGCCGGGCCCTTCGGGACGACGAGCGCATCGATTCCGAACACCTGCTCGCCGCCGTCGAGGCCGTCGACTCGAGCGTGCCGGACTGGGCCGGCGGGGCGCTGGAGGAGGGGAAGACGATCACCCAGCCCGACGGCGTCGATCTGAGCGCCCGATCGCTGGTCACCCCGACGGTCGACCGCGGGTTCGACGACGTCGGCGGAATGGACGACCTGAAAGAGCGGTTGCACGAGACGGTGATCGATCCCCTCGAGAACGCGGATCGGTACGCCGAGTACGGACTGGGCGTGACGAGCGGGGTCCTGCTACACGGCCCGCCGGGCTGCGGGAAGACGCACGTCGCCGGTGCGTTCGCCGGCGAACTGGACTACTCCTTCCTCGAAGTGACCCCGGCGGACCTGACGAGCAAGTGGATGGGCAAACCCGCGCGGAACGTCGCCGATCTCTTCGAGATCGCGCGCCAGAACGCGCCCTGCGTGGTCTTTCTCGACGAGATCGACGGCATCGCCGGTGCGCGAACCGGCGGCGGGAACGCCAGTCAGCGCCAGCTGGTCAATCAGTTGCTCACCGAACTCGAGTCACTCGGGGACGAAGCGGTCGTGGTCGTCGCAGCCACGAACCGCATCAGCGATATCGACGACGCCGTCTCGCGGTCCGGCCGCTTCGACGAGCGGATCGAGGTGCCGCCGCCGGACGCGACCGCGCGCAGGGAAATCCTTCGGGTTCACCTCGCGGATCGGCCGGTCGCCACCGATATCACCTGGGAAACCGTCGTCGAATACACCGACGGATACGCGGCCAGCGATCTGGCCCTGCTGGCCGACAACGGGGCCCGGCGGGCGATGCGGGCGGGCGATCGCGTCCGCGAGCGACACCTCCTCGCGGCTGTCTCGGAGACGGACTCGAGCCTCGGCTCGGACAGCGCCGAGACGGCCGGCGACATCGACACAGATAGTCGGCGGGCCGACGACACTGGAGGTCGGCGGGACGACGATACCTGGTATCACCAGTGATCCCGTACCGCGGTCGGTTCTCCGGTGACGGCCCAGCCGACCATCGAGACGGTGAACGGGGAGCAAGTATCGAGACGGTGAACGGGGAGCAAGTATCGAGACGACGTAACGGTCGATTCGTCCTAGGTCGGATCCGCAGCCGTCGTTTCGGGGCTGACGCGTTCCGCGTACTCTGCGCCCGAAATCTCGAAGCGTGCACCGCCGTCGCGTCCCTCCGTCGCCGCGATCGACCAGCCGTGCGCCGTGGCGATCGATCTGACGATGGCGAGGCCGAAGCCGGTCCCCTCCTCCCTCGTCGTTCGACCGTATTCGAAGACCGTTTCGCGTTCGTCCACGGGGATCCCCGGGCCGTCGTCCTCGACGAAGAACCCGTCCTCGAGCGAGCCGACGCGAACCGTCTCGCCGCCGTGCTCGGCCGCGTTTCGAAAGAGGTTCTCGAGCAGCGTCCGGAGTCTGGACGCGTCTGCTCGGACGCGCGTTCCGTCGCCGATCTCGACTTTCAGCGCCGCGGTTTTCGTCTCACTGGTCGTCCACGCCTCTTCGACGACCGATCGAAGGGGGACGGGCTCCGGGTCGTCGATTGCTTCGCCCTCTCGGGAGAGCATCAGGAGGTCCTCGATGGTCTCGTCGATCCGCTCCAGTGCGCCGATCGCCTTCTGCAGGTGCTCGGACTCCCGGTTCTCCTGCTCGAGTTCGGCGTACCCGAGCGCGACCGAGACCGGGTTCCGGAGATCGTGCGAGAGGACGCCCGCGAACCGCTCGAGTTGTTCGGTCTTGCGCTCGAGGTCGGCCGCGTAGGCCTCGAGCTCCGTGACGTCGCGAACGATCAGTCCGTACCCGCGCGGTTCGCCCCCGCTAGCGACCTCGAAGACCGTAATCCGAAGGGTTCGATCGCCGTCCGACGATCGGACGGTCTCGGCGAATCCCGTTTCCGCGGACGCCTCGATCGTCTCGAAGTCGGCCTCGGACACGGCAGTCCCCCCGTCCGTTACGAGCGTCTCCTCTCGAGGAACGAAGGCGGGATAGGCGTGATCCAGCGATTCGCCGACGTTCTCGTCGATGGTGGGCAAATACTCGCGAGCCGTATCGTTGTAATCAGCGATGGCCAGTTCGGCGTCGACGACGAGGATTCCCTCGTCGAACGAGTCGAAGAGCGCGTCTCGTGCGAGCGGTGCGACCCCGAACAGTTTCGTGCGGAACAGTCCGATCGCGACGATGACGCCGAACACGCCCGACCCGTACAGCCCGAACGGAATGCCGGCCCCGTACACGCCGGTTGGACCGTACGGAGAGGGAATGAAGCCGTTCGCGCCGAGAATCGCGGGGACGAAGATCGACGCCATCCCGGCGAGGAGCGCGCCGATCTGCAGTCGCGCGGTCCGCCAGGAGAACAGGAACTGCCGAAAGAACAGCCCGAACGCGAGGACGATGGGGACGAGGGTCACGAGCAGGAGGACCTCGTTCGCGGCGGTAGTCGTCGCTGCAAGTCGTCGGAACGGCTCCGCTTCGAGTCTCCAGCTGAGGATCAGGACATCGGTAACGGGGCTCGTGAGAATCAAGCCGGCCGGAATCGCGGCGGCCGCGATCACCAGCCCCCAGGTCACCTTCGTCAGCCAGTACTCTCGTCCGGTGTAATAGATCGCGAGGAGGAGCCACACCGGATTGACGGCGTGCAGGAGGGCGTACCACAGGAGCGACCAGCCGGTCTTCCACGCGAGGCTCGAGCTCAGGATCTGTCCCGCGACGGCGGTGGCCATGACGGCGTGAACGAGCAGAATGACGATCATCACGGTCCCCGCACGGTCCCGCGTCTGTCGTCGAACCCAGCGCGCGACGAGCACGGAAACGACGGCGACGAAAAAGAGCCCGACGAGGAGGGCGAACCGAATCATACCGGTCGTTTCGTTCCAGCCCTCAAACGGGTTGTGGCCGATCGGAGTATGCTATCGAGATGTCCGCGATCGGTCGAACCGCAGAACCGCAACCCGTTTCAACTACCGGGTAGTACAACCGGGATATGGCCGCGGCTTCCACCGACGAACCGTCGATCCGCGCCGCTCGACGGACCGATCGACCGTTCGAATCGTCCACACTGGGTGCGAACCATGGTCGATAGCGTCGTCCTCTATCGAGCACCGACGACGGTCTGCGACGTCGATGCGATCGCTGACTGGCTCGCGGATCGGATCGACGCCGACGTGACCGTCCGCGATCGGTTCCTCGCGGTCCACCGCACCGAAAACCTCCCCGAACGCTTCGCCGAGGCGCGGGTCCCATCGCCGTACGAGCGCGACACCGGCAACACGATGCTCGGGACGATCCGCTACGAGGAGCGCGCGCTCGAGCACCCCGAGCGCGAGGACGGCGTCCTCTACGACGGGGTCGGGATCCAGCGTGCACTCAATTCCGCGCTTCCCGCCGAGGAACGGGGGCTCGAGACGCTTCACGTTCCGATCCTCGACCGGGCCGTCGGGACCTGGGGCGACCACGACGGCCGCTGGCACAAGCGCGTGACCGTCCTCGGACAGCCCGGACTCGCCTCGGTGCCGGGCCTCTACGAAGCGCCCGCTAAACCCGAGGCGTACTACAAGGAGAAACAGCGCCACGCACTGCTTTCCGGCGACGCGCCGCCGCGGGAGGTCCTCGAGAATCAGGTCGAGGGCGACTTCCTCGTCCAGGACGACCCGCGAACGACGGACGCGCTTCGGGGGTACGTCCTGCAGGCGTACCACTTCCTCGAGACCGGTGAGGCATTCTGCGATCGGGAGGCATGTCGGTTGTTCGACGCACACTACCACGAGGACCTGATCGACGCCCAGCTTCGCGAGCCCGCGTTCTGTAGCGAACACGCGCGGCTGTACGAGTGACGATCGAGCATCCCGGTGAAGTACGCGATAGTCTCCCTCGGGTTCCGCTCCCGAACCGATATGCCGTGGCGCGCGCTGTCGGCTGTCTGAGCGCTAGCGAAGGCAGCCGATGATATTGCGCGAGGGATGAGTGAGCGAAGCGAGGGTGAACGGAGTGAACCCCTCGCAAGGGAACGAATCGGCTGGGGAGGGCGTGGCCATTCTCTGCCGCCACGATAGCAGGGACACTCTTTTCGAACAGGACTGCCCCTCGCTCACCGATGCCGTTCACGGGTTCGCCCGATATCGTCCCCAGAAATCTTACGCGATACCCGTCTCTCCGGCCGCTTTCCTTCCCTGAAGCAGGAGCCGCGAATACCCAAATCGGTGCGTACTTTTGTCTCAATCCGCTCGAGAAACGTACAATGAGTGCTGAGTTCACAGTCGACATCTCGGTTCGCTATCGCGACCTCGATCCGCTCGACCACGTCAACCACGCCGTCTACGCCAGCTACCTCGAGATCGCCCGCACCAGCTACCTCCGGGAGATCGCGGCACTGCCCTCCGAGGAAATCTCCTTCGTCATGGCGAACCTCGAGATCTCCTACGACCGCCCGATCAGGATGGGCGACGACCCCACGATCGCGCTCTCGGTGTCACGGCTCGGCGACTCGAGTTGCACCATGACCTACGAGATCCGGGCCGACGATGCCGTCGCGGCGACCGCCGAAACGACGATCGTCCACGTCGATCCCGAGACGGAGCGGCCGAGCTCGATCCCCGACGGGATGGCGCGACGGATTCGGGAGTACGAGGGCCTCGAGGCGACGGCATAATCGGGTCGGAACGGCGCGGATATCTCTTCCCTCACTCGAGCCGCCCGCCCGTAAGCCGAACTACGCCGAAAACGTGCGTCTCGTCCGCGACGGCGATAGCGCGCTCGCGGAGGCGGGCGTGTGCGGCGTCGATCTTCTCGTCGAGCCGTCGGTGTGGATCGTCCTCGTACCGAAGCTTGGTCGTCGGCGGCGTCGAGAGGACGACGATCGCCCGGAAGACCGCGTTGACCGGCGGGGCGTACCATTCCTGACTTCGAGCGGCGTTTGCGAGAACGACGGTGCCGTCGGGACCGACGAGGTCGCACCAGTCGTCGACCGCGTCCGCCGGGTCCTCGAGCATTCCGGCGACGAACGTCGCGAGGACGGCGTCGATCTCACCGGCGTCTCCTTCCGAACCCTCGCTGCCGACCGGCGGCCGCGTCGCGTCCCCTCGCAGGACGTGGACGTTGTCGTACGCCGCGGTGGCCGCACGCGCCCGCTCGAGCACCGGTCCCGTGAAATCGAGTCCGATCACGGTTCCCTCGGGACCGACTCGCTCGCGGAGATACGGGAGGTTCGCGCCGGTGCCACACCCCATTTCGACGACGGTGTCGCCGGGATCGAGTCGACAGGCGGCGGCCGCCCGGTCCCGGAGCCGTGCGATACCCGGCGTTCGGCGTGCGATCAGATCGTAGAGGCGCGCCCAGCGGCCGTAGAACTCCTGTGCTGATTCGGTCATGGCCTGCGCTCGCTATCGTCCATCGGCGGCTCAGATGATCGACCGGATCGCGTCCGCGACGGACTCGGCGTCGGGACCGAGGACGTAGATCAGCGGCTCGATGCCCATGCCGCCGGTCTGGTACAGCACCGTCGCCGCCGGCTCGTCTTCGATCGCCGCGCCGACGCTCGAGGCGACGTCGCCCGATTCGTCGAACTCGGCGGCGACGTGGCCTCGTTCGGTCAGGTCGTCGATGAGTCCCGGCTCGTACGTGACGTTGATCCCCGCCGAAACGTCCGCGCCGTGACGGCGCGCGGCGAGTAACACGCGAGCGACGTGCTCGGAGACGCCGAACTCGGGATCCGCGGGGACGGTGGTTCGCCCTTTCACGTCGAAAATCCGCCCGGGGACGCCCGCGACGTCGTCGACGTCGTCGGCGTCCGGCGTACAGGCGACCAGGTTCGAGCCGACCGCGGGGATCAGGTTCGTGAACCCGCTGGCGGTCTCGAGCATGCCCAGCCCGCGCCGGAGCGACGAGAGGACGCGCTCGCTCGTCCGGAGATCGCTCTCGGGGTCGTGAACTCGGAACCCGGAGCCGTGATCGGCGAGTTCCGGCACGGCCTCCTCGTGGAGCTGCGCGAGGAGGTCGCCACCGGACTCGAGGTCGCGGATCAGGACCTCGATCTCGATCAGGGCCTGCACGGGCGAGATGTCGCCGGCCGCCAGCCCGGTGCCGAGTTCGTCGACGAGCGTCCGGACCCGCTGATCCTCGGCGATACGGTCGTTGATCGTGACGTCGCCGTGAGCGTACTTCGAGACGGCGCTCTGGCTGATGCCGAGCACTGCGGCGACGTCGCTCTGCGTGAACCCGCGGTCCCGGAGATCGCCGGCGAGCAGCGACCTGATAGTGGGGAGGAACTCGTCTACGACGATTTCTTCGACGAATTGCATTCGTTGCTCGGGCATAGGAACGGCCAGCGGGATAACTTGTCGGTACCGAGGGTGCGCCGGGCTCGGGGAAGACTCGGAAGGGACGAAACGGAATCGAACCGCTAGAAGACGATCGGGCCGATCATCGACGCGAACTCGTAGCTGAAAGCGTGGTTGAGCAGGACGTACGTGACGACGCCGAGGAAGAGACTCAGGATCCACGAGCCCGCGGCGATCCGACCGACTCGAGCGTGGGACGTGGTCCGGAGTTCGGCGGGCGTGTGGGTCACTCCGAGTACCAGCGCGTAGAGGACGACCGGAACCGAGACGATCGAGAGGATGATGTGGATCGCCAGCATCACGAGATAGGCGTAGTAGACCGGGTCGGGGCCGACGAACTCCTTCGTCCCGCCGCCGCCGACCTTGAGCAGGTAGACGACCAGGAATCCGAGGATCAACACGAACCCGCTACTCATCGCCGCCCGGTGTTTCTCGACCTCGCCGGCGCGGATCCAGTACCACCCGAGCACCAACACGATCGTCGCGGTGGTGTTGATGACCGCGATCACGTGGGAGAGCAGGTTGACCTGCGCGTTCGTCAAGTCCGGATAGAGCGGGATATCCAGGAGGAACGTCCCGAGCACCAGCGCGTACCCGACGATCGTCAGGACGATCGTTGCACCGATCGGCTGCTCGCGGAGCCGGCGTCTCGCGTCAGCGGTTGCCATTATCCGACGTTAGGAGCACCGCCGTATCACCCTTGCTGTTCCAGCACGCTCGCACGGGGAATTAATCGCGATCCGCATTCGGGATCCGAGTCGATCGGCGACCCGACTCACCGGGAGTCGAACCGATACGGGTCAGTCCCGATCGAACGGGAACCGGTCGAGTCGCTCGCGAACGAGCGGTTTCAGGTCGAAGATGTACCGTTCGGTGTCCGCGAAGCCGCCGTCGTCGGACTCCTCGTGCGGAACGTGTTGCGTGTAAATCACCTGTTCGACGTCGACGTCGCCCGGGATTTCCTGGGCGACGACGACCCCGTCCACTGCTCGCCCCGGTTCGAGTTCGACGTCCGTCCCGACCCATCGCTCGGGGAAGTCGGTGGCGTGGGCGGCGACGATACTCGAGCCCTCGTAGAGGAACCCGTCGTCGCCGATGAAACTCGTGTTCGTCTTCCCCTGCCAGGAGAGAGATCGGGCGCTCATATTGTGGATGCGGAAGAACGCGACCGTCCGCTCGGTCGCGGCAGTAACGGGGCCGTCGACCAGCGCCGCGAGGTCGACGTCGTGAACCAGTCCGGCGAGCGTCACCGTGAGGTATTCGCCGCTGACCGTCAGTTCGTGGGTTCGATCGCGGTCGTCGGTATCGTCGCGCTCGTCCGGATCGTAGGTTGGCCGCTGGCGGCGGTGTGACCCCGGGTGTCCCCGGGTAATCGCACCCCCGTCCGTCTCGCGTTCGCCCGGCACCCGCTCGCCGAGGATCGCTTCGTACGCCTCTTTGATTCGTATGAACTGTTCTCGAGAGCCACCCTGGTCCGGATGGTGTTCCTTCAGTAAGGACCTATAGGCCCGCCGAACTGCCCGTTCGTCGGCATCGACGGATAGTCCGAGGACCTCGTAGTGGCTCTCCATCGTGGCGGTAATCGATCCTTCGTCGAAAAGAGTCTTTCCGTGTTCGGTCTCAACTGGTCCGTCGGGTGCCCGAATTCACGGTCCGATACGCCGTCAATTGCCCCGTTCGTTCCGTCCCTCGAGCGACACCGATCCGTCCCGCTCGACGGTGACGTCGTAGCCACAGAAGGGGAAGGAGACGGTCCCCGCCGGGTCTGCTCGTCCCGTTAGACCGATCCGCGAAAACCGCATCGAGCGCCGTCGGGTCGACGACGGCGTGGAGCGACTCGTACTCCGGCGGCGAGACCGTCGTCGGTGGAACGCCTTCCGCTTCGGCGACCGCTTCGATCACCGCCCGGCTCGCCGGCGTTCCTGTCGGGCCGTCGGCGCTATCCCCACCCCTCTCCATGTACTCGGTCTTTTCAAAGTCGATCGAATAAAGCTGTTCTTCCGGTCTCGGTCGCACTCGCGGTCGATCACGGTCGCGGACGAAGACGGCCACCGCGGTCGGATCGAAGGACGCCCGGACGGACGGTCACCTGATGTGAATCGCGGGTTTGCCGGGCCGGGCTCGAGCCGCGTGCTCGTCGTCCGTGCTCGCCCGTCGGACGACGACGTCCGCTCCGAACTCGTCGGTGACGAGCCAGGACGCGCGGTCGAGGATCGCCGACTCGCGATCCCCGGTGAGCGTCTGTCCGCTTTCATCGCCGTCGTGGCCGGCCAGTTCACCGACGAAGGCCGCGACGGTCTCACGGTCGGCATCGATTACGTCGTCCTCGAGCACGCGGTCGACCACCGACCCGACGTCGTCGATCCCGTCGGCCTCTGCACTCGCACTCCGGTTCGTCAGATGGGCGGCACGGTACTTCCACTCCGGAGCGACGACCAGTTCGATCCGTTCCGGTTCGTCGATCGCGGCGACGTCGACGATGTCTCGCACGTCCCCGAGCGTTCGCTCGACCAGCTGCCGCTCGAGCCGGTAGGACGAGGCGTCGTGAGTCGGTTCGGGCCAGTCGGCCTCGACGGCGAGTCCCTCCCCGCGGAGTTTGTTCCAGAGTTCTTCGCCGAGGTGGGGCGCCATGGGCGCGATCAGCGCGGCGAGCGTACGCATTCCGCGTCGGTAGACGTCGCCGTGCGGGCCGTCGTACTCGCGGTATCGTCGGAGTAAGCGTGCCAGCTCTCGGATCTCGGTCGCGGCACGGTGGAACCGGAACCGGTCGTACTCCTCGGTGACCGCCGCGGTCGTTCGATCGATCTCCCGTGCCACGTAGTCGTCGTGTTCGCGCCGCTCGACGCGGGGCGTGCCCTCGTCGACGAACTCGGTCGCCATCCGATAGAGCGTTTGCTGCAGGTCGTACGCTCCGCGGACGTTGTTGGCGGTCCACTCGAAGTCCTGTTCGGGGTGAGCCGCCGAGAGCACGAACAGCCGGGTCGTCTCCGCACCGTACTCCTCGGGGGTGACGACGTTCCCCTTCGAACTGGACATCTTCTCGCCGTCGTACAGCACCGTCCCCTGGCTCATGAGCTCCCGAATCGGTTCTCGCCGCTCGAGAAGCCCGATATCGGCCAGCGCCTTCGTAAAGAAGCGGGTGTACAGCAGGTGGAGGATGGCGTGTTCGTCGCCGCCGACGTAGACGTCGATCGGCAGCCAGTCGTCGGCGAGCTCCGCGTCGAACGGCGCATCCGCGAGGTCCGGCGAGAGGAAGCGCAGGTAGTACCACGAGGAGTCGACGAACGTGTCCATCGTGTCCGTTTCGCGGCGGGCGGGCCCGCCGCAGTCGGGGCAGGTCGTCTCGCGGAACGACTCGTGGGCCTCGAGCGGGTTGCCCGTGGTCCGAACGAACTCGGGGAGTTCGACGGGCAGCTCCTCGTCCGGCACGAGGACGTGGCCGCAGTCGTCGCAGTGGACGACCGGGATCGGCGTCCCCCAGTAGCGCTGCCGGGAGATCAGCCAGTCCCGCAGCCGGTAGGTGACGTCTTCAGCGAGCGCGTCGTGGTCCGCCACGAGCCGTTCGCTGGCGATCTCGCTCGCGAGCCCGTCGTACTCGCCGCTGTTCTCGAGGATCCCCTCGCCGGTGTAGGCCGGCGTTTCGTCGGTTTCGTCGTCGCTACTGTCGACTGTCCGATCATCTCCGCCCTCGGGAACGATCACGCGCTCGACCGGGAGATCGTGTTCGCGTGCGAAGGAGCGATCGCGCTCGTTGTGGCCGGGAACGCCCATGACGGCCCCGGTGCCGACGTCCTCGAGAACGTAGCCGGCGACGTAGACGGGGAGTTCCTCGCCGGTGAGCGGGTGGATCGCCGTCGCGTCCGTTTCGACGCCCGAAAAGCCGACTTCGTCGGGGTCCTGTTCGCGGACGGTCTCGACGTACTCCGCGACGTCGTCGTTGTCGTCGGCCAGTGTCCGAGCCAGTTCGTGCCCCGGCGACACCGCGAGGTAGGTCGCGCCGTAGACCGTCTCCGGGCGCGTGGTGAACACGTCGACGGGACCGCTCTCTTCGGTATCGTCACCGTACCCGGTCACGTCGAACGTGATCCGCGCGCCTTCCTGCCGGCCGATCCAGTTGCGCTGGATCTCGCGAACGCCCTCCGGCCACCCCTCGAGTTCGTCGAGTCCCTCGTGGAGCTCCTCGGCGTAGTCGGTGATCGTGAAGAACCACTGGTCGAGTTCGCGCCGTCCGACGGGGGTCTCGCAGCGCCAGCAGACGCGGTCGCCGTCGCTGCTCGCAGCCTCATCGCTCCCCTGATCCGAAGGCCCGTTGCGCTCGTCCTCGCGCTCGGCGACCTGGGCGTCGGCCAGCACCGTCTCGCAGTCGGGACACCAGTTGACCGTCGCCGCCTCGTACTCGACGAGCCCAGCCTCGTAGAGCCGTTTGAACAGCCACTGGTTCCACCGGTAATACTCCGGTTCGCAGGTGGTAATCTCCCGAGACCAGTCGTAGCCGAAGCCCATGGTCTCGAGTTCCTCGCGCATCCGCCGGATACACGCCTCGGTCCAGGATCGCGGGTCCGTCTTCCGCTCGAAGGCGGCGTTTTCGGCGGGAAGACCGAACGCGTCCCACCCCATGGGGTGGAGGACGTCGTCGCCCCGCATGCGGCGATAGCGCGAGTACGCGTCCGTAATCGCGTAGTTTCGGACGTGCCCCATGTGGAGCGTGCCCGACGTGTAGGGGAACATGCCGAGCACGTAGGTCGGATCGTCGGCGTCGGCATCGAGCGCGTAGACGTCCTCGCGCTCCCAGACGTACTGCCAGAACTCCTGTACCTGCGCGTGATCGTAATGACTCGTCATTGTCGGCGAGGTCCGTTATCATCCACTGAGTGGGCCGGCTATATCATTGTTCGGCCGTTCGGTGATGCCATCCGGCGTCGCGACCGGAATCGTCCGGCTCGACTCGAGCATTGGGGGCCGCATACCGGTCCCGTCGCAGCCGCCGGGTGCCGCCCGCGCCCACTGTGGGCCGAGATTAACAAAGCGCGTCGATCGCCTCCGATCGACTGGTACCATGTCCCGCATTCGAGACGACCTCCCGTCGGCGTTCGCGATGCTGCTCACCATCGCGGCCGTTGCCCTCGCGTTCGGCGCCCTCACGGTCGTTTTCGCCCCGGATATGACGGCCGAGGAAACGGATTCGCCCACCACCGCCGTGGAGGGCGACGGCGTCTCGGCCGCTGAATCCACCGAGGCGAGCGACGAAGACGAGACGGCCGAGACGACTGCCACCGATACCGATAGCTCGCTCTCCGACGGTGACGAGAGCGACTCGAGCGGATCGGCGTCCGAATCCGATCCACCGAGCGACGGCGAGTCGTCTATCGACGACGATCCCGAGGAGTCGCCCGAACCGCCAGCCGAGTCACCCGACGACCCCGAAGAACCGTCCGAATCAACGGTTGACTCCGACGATGACGATGCCGAACCAGCTGAATCTTCCGACGATGACGACGATGACGACGACACGCCAGACGAATCCGAAGAACCAACATCTGACGATGGCGCTGACGACTCCGGTATCGACGAACTCGAGGAGGTACTCGAGGACGTCGGACTGACGGACGACGCAGACGAGGAGGAATCTGCGGAGGACGACCGAAGTTCACCGGGTGACGACGAGCGGGGACCACCGGAAGACGCTGGCCCGCCAGGGGACGATCGCGGCCCGCCCGACGACGTCGATCCGTTCGGAGACGACGGCTGACTGCGAGCGACCCTCGCTGAAACCCCTGTGTGGACACGTCCCGTCGAAATCGATCGACATCTACAGGACGGAACGGGAACGAAAACGGACCGCGATCGGGGGAGTCAGGTTCCCGCGGCCGTTCCCCGCGGGACTTCGCGGCCGGCGGTGTACGCGACGTACGCCGACACCGCCGCAGCGATGAGTCCCGACACGACGTTACTCCAGGCGAGGCCCTCGCCGGCGACCTCGAGGCCGCTCATCGCGATGTCGCCGCCGACCGCGAAATGGGAGACGGCCGTCCACAGCGCCAGCAGGGCGACCAGTGACATCACGCCGGTACTCGTCGAGTGACCGTCGCTGATCCGGTAGTAGTTGTAGCCTGCCAGCAGGAAGATCGCGGCTCCGATCAGCACGTTGTTCCACAGCATCGACGCGGCTTGGTCGTAGAAAACCGGGGAAACGGCGATCCAGAGCCCGATCAGCGAGACGATACCACTGAGCCATTTCTGGCCCTCCGGTTCACCCTGATCGTGGGTGTGCGATTCACCGGTCGTCGGGTCGTTGGTCGTGGACTCGCTCATAGTTCCCCCCAATCGGTGCTACCGCTAGAGCACCCAAAAAGAGGGACGACTGTTCCGCTCACTCGCCCGAAAACCCGCTTCGGAACGGGCTATCCGGCGATCCGTCAACGAGATGGGAGGAGATCCAAAACAGTAGTTACGCGATCGCAATGGGTGACTGGTACCGTCCCCGTGGACCGAGAAATACGGTATTACTACGGCGACGATCGCTTCGGAAGGCAAGTCAGTGCGAAAATTGAAGATAGATGCCGAATGTACGACGGCCCTGATCCAACCGAACTAGTTGCGCGAGAGCCACAGCCGTTCGCCGTCGGCTTCTTGCGTCGGTGACTCGATCGGAACGGACCGCCGTCTTATCGGCCGCGATCCGGGCCGCCTTCCCGGCCCGAATTCCCACCGGCGTCACGCCCCGGAGCGTCGTTCGAGTTCCCTTCGACGACCTCGAACATGCGCATCATGGCGTGTTCCTCGTGCTCGAGGATGTGGCAGTGGAAGGGGTACTTGCCGGCGAAGTCGCCGAACTTCGCGGCGATCCTGACGGTTTCGCCGGGGTTGACCCGCACGACGTCCTTGCCGCCCCGTTCGTTCGGAAGCGGGGGCTGTGGACCGTGATCAGTGTTGTGGCGCTCGCGTTCGAGGACCTCGAATTCGACCAGGTGAAGGTGGATGGGATGGGTGTGCATGTCGTCGTTGACGAGCTCCCAGATCTCGGTCGTCCCGAGCTGAGGTTTGTGCTGAATCTCGTCGCCCCAGGTTCGGCCGTTCAGCTTGTGGATCATGAGCCCGTGCTCGTCCGTCCCCATGCCCATCGTCATCTCCCGCGTCGTCTTGGCGGCGGCCGGGTTCGGTCCGTTACGGTTCGGGAGTCGCAGATCGGACGGATGCGTGCTGGTGTCCGGTTCGGTGGTCTCCTCGGTCACGCGAATCTGCATTACCTCGTCGATCTCGGGATGCTCCATGTCTCCGTGGCCCATCCCACCATCGCCACCCATGTCCATGCCATCCATGCCGTCGCCGTGATCCATCCCTCCGTCACCGTGATCCATGCCGCCTTCGTAGGGGAACTCGGCATCGTTCGTAACGGTAAACGTCTCGCCGGCGTGATCCGAGAAGTCAACGACGATCTCGGCCCGCTCGAACGGTGCCACTATCAGCGACTCCATGTCGCCGCCGTGGCCGATCGAGACGACCTCTTCCAGGAACCCGTGGTCGGGCGCGATCTGGAACATGGTCGGAACGGCGTCGTGGTCCTCGTCCTCGTTCTCGAGGCTGAGGTCGTACGTTCGGCCGTTGGAGACGTTCGCGATCCGGAATCGGTACTTGCGCGGCTCGACCTCGAGATACGGCCACGCTTTGCCGTTGACGGTGGCGGTGTCGCCGGCGAAGTTCGCGACGAACTTCTCGGGGTAGTGCAGCGACCCGTCGTCCTCGAACGAGCGGTCCGCCAGTACCAGCGGGATGTCGTACTCGTCCTCCGGCAGGTCGAGTTGCTCCTCCCTCTGACTCCGGATGATGTAGGGACCGACCAGGCCGGCGTAATTGTTTAGCCGACTGATCCCGCGGGCGTGATCGTGGTACACCGTCGACATTCGGGACTGCCGATTGGGCATCTCTTGGACGTCCCGCTGGAATCGGGGGCCAGTCACCCCGTCCGGGGACGTCCACATATCGGCCTGCCCGTCGCTTTCCGTGGCAGTGTTGAGTCCGTGGAAGTGCGTCACCGTCCGCACGTCCGGGACCGGACCGTCGTAATCGACGTAGTTCTCCGACGTGGTTCCCTCGATTCGGTCGTCGATCTCGAACAGGTGCTCGTCCGGCAGTTGGCTGTTGTCGAACTCGATCGCCAGTTCCTCGTTCCGGTCGCCCGCGAGGAGCGGACCCGGAAACTGCCCGCCGAATCCCCAGATCGTCGTGTCCTCGAGGTCCGGGTGGAAGCTGTGCGTGGTCTCTTTCACCTCGATCTCGTGGTAGTCGGCACCGTTTCGCGTGCCGTCCGGCGGTCGTTCCTCCGGGATCGGTAGTTCCCGTTTGTATTTCTCGAGATGCGGTGAGACACCCGCGTCGGACGAGTGACCCCCGTCCCCGTCCCCGTCCGAGTGATCACCGTCGTGCTCGTCCTCCGCCGCCAGGACACCGCTCGGGACGGATCCTGCGACACCAAGCGTCGCACTCGCCCGAAGCAACAGCCGCCGCGAAAGGTCCCGCATTAGCGACACCCCCGTTCCGATTCACTCCGACTCGATAGCGCTGACTCCCCTTCCACTGGTACCGCCCTCCCCTCTCTGAATACCATCGGTATTCTGTTCGGAAACTATTATATATAAAATCTTTGGCCTATAATATACCCTCATTTAGTGGCTGGTCCGCCGTGATGAAGCGAAAGTGATTCTTCACACTATATGAATATAGTTTTATAATAATGGGGCGGATGTGGGCTCGATTTGCAATAACTGCTCGATAAGAGGCCGTACATCAATACACTCGCCAGATGTAATGGCCAAATCAGTGAGTAATCATATCCGCGAGTCGCTGGAGGGATCAGTATCCGGGCGGGGTTGTTATGATGGTAACGTACTATCGGCCGTGTAGAGTCCTCATTCGTGGGGCCCTCTCCCCGAAAAGGTAAAATTTCTGTCATAGTCCCGGGCGGATTCGAACCGCCGTCATGGGCTGTCTTCCGTGACGGATCAAACCGGGCACGTCCAAAGGCCCATATGATTGGCCACTACACCACGGGACTTCTCACTTCGGTCGAAGTCCAGTGTCGTTCGCAAACCCGTCGGATTTGCTCACTACCACGGAACTTCCTACCGCTGGATAACGGACGCCGCCACAATAGTGTTACTTTTCGCGGTCAGGAGAAACAGCTATCTGTCCCTCCTCGGCACGTCGATGACAGCTCCGGCAGAGCGTAATTACGTTCTCCATTCGATGCGCATCCTCGGGTCTGTCGAACGACCGAACGGGTCGCAAGTGATGGACGTCCGGATTCCGACCGAGCTTCGGCTTCCCCGCGCCACAGTGCTGACACGTGTAATCGTTCCGCTCGAGTGCCTGTCGTCGAATCCGCCACCACGTTCGACCGTACTCGATTGGGCCGCCTTCCCACTGATGATGATCCGGTCCGACGACGTTCTCCGAGAGCCAGTCGCCGTAACAGTCGAGGGTGCAAAAGAAGCCCCGTTCTTGCTCTTCGAGCCGCGCTGGACGGATCTCGATATCGGAATCGCACGAGCGGCAGGACACCGTCACCCTGTCACCTTTCGTCGACGGATTGTCCGGAAGCAATCCGTCAGCGGCTTCGACACACTCCGAACAGTAGATACCCTTCTTCGAAGACGGATAGAACGTGATCGTCGATCCACAGCACTTGCAGACCGACGTTTCCGTCGCGTCCGTCCAGTTACCGTTGTGCTCGCCAGCGTTCGGATTGCAGTCGTCGCAGTATTCACGCCGTGCTTTCGGATCGTAGAAATTCGTTTCGCAGCCGCGACACGTACGATTCGGAAGCGGGTCTCCGTGGACCTTCGTATGGTGTTGTCGCATGCCCTGCTCCGTCCGCAGCGTTTTTCCACACGTCGGGCAGTCCATGCGGCCGTTGGCCGCGGCATCGTATATAAACTCGAGGCGTCTCGTTCCGGAAGCTCATCCCGAGTCCGAATACCGCTACTCGAGACGAACCCAGTGCTGACCGCGACGCGAAATCGACGGAAAACAGTCGCAGTCGGCGGAAAGACGATCGCGAGCCGCGAAAGCCGGCTTACAGGTAGCCTTCTTCGGCCAGTCGCTCGATCCCCTCCTCGAGGCGCTCCTCGCTCGCTGCGTACGAGATCCGCGCGTAGCCGGGCGTGCCGAACGCGCTCCCGGGGACGGTCGCGACGTGAGCGTCTTCGATCGCGCCCTCGCACCACGCCTGATCGTCGTCATCGACCGGAAGCATCATGTAGAACGCGCCTTCCGGTACGGCGACGTCGACGCCGTGGTCGTCGAGCAGGTCGACGACCAGATCGCGGCGCTCTTCGAAGGCGTCGACCATCTCGGTGACGGCGTCCTCGGTCTCGAGCGCCTCGAGTCCGGCGTGCTGGACGAAGTTCACCGCCGACGAAACGGAGTGGCTGTGGAGCTTGCCGGCCTGATCGATCAGTTCCTCGGGGCCGGCGAAGTAGCCGAGCCGCCAGCCGGTCATCGAGTAGGCCTTCGAGAAGCCGTTGACCGTAACGGTCCGGTCGGCCATCCCCTCGAGCGTGCCCAGACTGGTGGGTTCGACGCCGTAGGTGATCTCCTTGTAGATCTCGTCGCTGATGACGGTGACGTCGTGTTCGACGGCGAGATCGCGGACGCCCTCCAGTGCCGCGTCGGAGTAGACGGCACCGGTGGGGTTCGACGGCGAGTTGACGATCAGCAGTTCGGTCTCGTCGGAGACGGCGGCGTCGAGGTCGTCGAGCGCGGGCTCGAGCTGGAAGTCGGTCTCGGAAAGGTCGACGCGGGTGAGGTCGCCGCCGGCCATCTTCACCATGGCCTCGTAGGAGACCCACGCGGGGTCGAGCAGTGCGACCTCGTCGCCGTCCTGGACGAGCGCTTGGACGATCTCGTAGAGGGCCTGTTTCGCGCCGGGCGTGACGATGATCTCGTCCGACGTGTGATCGAGCCCGTCGTCGGCCAGCTTGTCGGCGATCGCCTCGCGCAGGTCGAGGATGCCGGCGGAGGTCGTGTAGCCGGTGTGGCCGGCGTCCATCGCGTCCTTGCCGGCCTCGACGATGTTCTCGGGCGTGGGAAAGTCGGGCTCGCCGACGCTCAGATCGACGACGTCTGCGCCCTCGGCCTCGAGTTCGGTGGCGAGTGCTGAGATGGCGAGCGTTGCGGACGGTTCGACTCGGGATACGCGGTCGGTGAATTCCATCGTCATTGGTGGGAACCTGCAGCTGAACTGGGGTCGGGTAGTTCGTCGACGAGACTGAGCGCCCCGTCGACGGCTTTCGCCGCGTTCTCGACGCGTTCGCGCGCTTCGGCGGCCGACATGCCGGGCCCGGTCACGCCGAGGGTCACGGGCGTGTCGCGGTCGAGACTCACGTCGGAGAGCCGCTGAGCGGTGGCGTCGGTGATCACCTGGTCGTGGTCCGTGTCACCGGTGATGACGGTTCCGATGACTGCGACGGCGTCGACGGCGTCGAGGCGCGCGAGTCGGTCCGCGGCCAGCGGGGCGTCGTACACTCCCGGGACGCGGACCGTCTCGTACACCTCGGCACCCGCGGCTGTGGCCGCCTCGAGTGCCTCCTGCTCCATCTGCTCGGTGATCGGTCGGTTGAATTCCGCGACCACCAGTCCGAGCGTGGTCATAGGCGTGGGGTGGGGAGGGCAGGTAAAAGAGGTACCGTTCTCGGGCGAACCGACCGGAACCAGACGAGTCCCACGCCGCCGATCGGGGAGTCACCGTCTCGGGAATCCCACGCCCCACCCGGTCGGTTCGCCGTCTTACGCCTCGTCTTCGTTTCGAAAGGTTACGCCGCCGTTAGTCGTCTCGACGCGGATACTGCGCGTCCCCTGGCCGAGCGTCATCTCGAGCGAGCCGTCGCCCGGGGCGGGTGCGCCGTCGAACCCCTCGACGGAGATCGCACCGTTCGCCGTCGAGACGCTGACGGTCGCGTCGAGCGAGGGCGGTGCGAGAACGGTAACGTCGCCGTTCGTGCTTTCGGCGATCAGATCTCCCTCCCCGGCGCCCGCGAGCGTGACGTCGATCCCGCCGTCGGTCGTCTCCGCGCGAACGGCACCGCCGACGTCGGCCACCCGAACCGATCCGTTGGTGTTCTCGGCGACCAGTCCCCCGTCGACGCCCCGGACGTCGATATTCCCGTTGGTCGTCTCCGCGTCCAACTCGCCGGTCACGTCGCGGGCGTCGATGTCCCCGTTTACCGTCGCTGCACGCGCGACTCGCGTTCCGTCGGGGACCGTCGCCTCGAAGTCCAGTTTCGGATCGGGGCCGAACAGGAACGGCGGCTCCTCGCCCCGTCGTGCGTCGACGGCGAGGCGGCCGTCGTCGCGACTGGTCGCCATCGTCATCGATTCCAGGGACTCCTCGGTCGGCGCGGCCTTGTGGCCGTGAACCTCGATCGCGTCACTTCCTGTTCCCGCGACGGCGACCGACCCGTGTTCGGTCGTGAGCGAAACCGCGTCGACGTCGTCGGCGTCGTACGTTTCCGTTACGGTCTCCGATTCCCCCCGGCCGGTCGCGAGGCAACCGGCGAGCGATCCGAGCAGGCACACACCGCTCCCGGCGAGCGCCCGACGCCGCGATATGCTCGATCTCATGTTCGTGTCTATACGTTGCCACCTATGCATATAATAGCGCCCAGTTTCCGGCGCGATTTCTCTGCACAACGAATTTATACGAGAACGCTCGCCGCCTGGGTTCGGCGGTTCGATCCAGAGACAGAGAACCGATCAATCGAGACGTGACGGCGCGTTCGCCTCGAGCGGGCCGTTTGGGAATTCTTAACCGCGGGCGACGCGAACCGCCGCGTAATGACGACGTTACGGACGCCGGGACCGACGATCGGCGTAGTCGGCGGGGGACAGCTCGGACGGATGCTGGCCGAGGCGGCCGCGCCGCTGGGCGTCGAGGTAGTCGTGCTCGATCCGACGCCTGACTGCCCCGCGGCGCTCGTGGCCCGCGACCAGATCGTCGCCGGATTCGACGACGAAGCGGGGATCCGCGAACTCGCAGCCCGCGCCGACGTCCTCACGTTCGAAATCGAACTGGCGGATCAGGAGGTGATGAAGCGCGTGAGCGAGGACACTGGAACACCCGTCCACCCGAAGCCGTCGACGCTCGAGACGATTCACGACAAACTCGTCCAGAAGCGAGAGCTCGAGGACGCCGGGGTTCCGGTGCCGCCGTTCCGTGCGGTCGAGGACGCGGACGACGTCCGCGACGCGATCGACGACTACGGCGCGCCGGTGATGCTCAAAGCCCGAACCGGCGGCTACGACGGCCGGGGCAACGTCCCCGTCGAGTCGAAAGCCGACGCGGAGGACGCCCTCGAGTCGGTCGCCGGCCCCGCGATGGTCGAGTCGTTCGTGGACTTCGAGCGCGAGGTGTCGGTCATCGCCGTCAAGGGGGATGACGAAGTCGCGACCTTCCCGATCGGGGAGAACATTCACGAGGAGGAGATCCTCCGGGAGACCGTCGTTCCCGCACGCTCGAGCGACGCCGTTACCGAGCGGGCTCACGCGGTAGCGCGCGACGTCCTCGAGGTGATGGACGGCCGCGGGGTGTACGGCATCGAGCTCTTCGAAACGAGCGGGGCGCGCAGCGCCCCGGATGACTCGAGCGGGCGAAGCCCGCGAGAGAGCGAGGGAGAAATCCTGCTCAACGAAATCGCGCCGCGCCCGCACAACTCCGGCCACTGGACGATCGAAGGGGCCCGGAGTTCCCAGTTCGAACAGCACGCCCGCGCCGTCCTCGGCTGGCCGCTGGGCTCGACGGAGTTGCGCTCGCCGACCGCGATGACGAACCTGCTCGGCGACGTCGACGAGGAACAGTCTGCACAGCTGGAGGATATCGACGAAATCCTCGAGACCCCCGGCGCGGCCCTCCACTGGTACGGCAAGCGGCAAGCGCGGCCGCTGCGGAAGATGGGCCACGTGACGCTCACGGCGGGCGAGGAGAACGAGTCGGTCGAGGAGCTGCTCGAGCGTGCGCGCGAACTCGAGGACGCCGTGACGTTCCGACCGTAACCGCCGTGACCTTCCCAACGTAGCGTCGGCCGCGCGGTCACCCGTCGTCCGTCTCGTTTGCTATCGTTTCAAGTCGATCGCCCGACCACCACCACACATGAGCGACAGCGTCACCGAACTGATCGACCGCCTACGGGACGAAGCGACGCAGGATCGTCCCGCCGAGGAAACGCCCGACGTCGGGATCGTCATGGGGAGCGACTCCGACCTCGAGACGATGATGACCGGCGGGAAGCGCCGCGGGGCTTACGACGCCTTCGTCGACGAACTCGGCTTCGCCGAGCAGACCGACTACGAGAACCCGCCGGACGAGCAGTTCACGTTCGAGACCTACGTGACCTCGGCCCATCGAACGCCGGATCTGATGACCGTGTACGCCGAGACCGCGGAGGAGCGGGGTCTCGAGGTGATCATCGCCGGTGCGGGAGGGAAGTCCGCGGACCTGCCGAACATGACCGCGTCGATCGCGTATCCACTGCCGGTCATCGGCGTCCCGGTTCAGGAGAAATCGGTCGATAGCGTCATCGGCATGCCGACCGGCGCGCCGCTGGTCGCGGTCGATGCCGGGAAATCGTTCAACGCGGCGCTGTCGGCCGCGCAGATTCTCGCCCGCCAGCACGACGAGGTCCGCGAGCGGCTGGTCGCCTACCACGAGGACCTCCGCGAGGGCGTCGGCGCGGTCTCGCGAGAGCTGCACGACGGCGGGACACCGGCGTTTCAGGACCGCGATCGCTAACCGGAACGCCAGCGAATGGGGCCACTCTCGACGAGAACCCGTTCGATCGATCGTCTCCGTTGGGTCGCAGAGGGTATCGTCTCCAGCCCCTCACCGTCTGATTTCGATCGCGAGTAATACCGTATTACCGATTCGGTCACCCCCTATACGGCTACGTATAGTTTAACGTGATTATTCACGAGAGATTCATCCCGCAGAACCCCGTCTCGGCCCGTGTTTCCCCGAATAAGGAAGAATCAACCCTTATGTGCGTGCGGTCTGAAGCCTCGAACGTTACCGAGATGAATGATTGGATCGCCATCGGGGCGCTGGCGCTCGTGGGAGTGCTGATACCGTTCGGGATGATGACGGTGTCGTACCTCCTGCGGCCCACCGTGCCCGAAACGAGCAAACGAGCCACCTACGAGAGTGGCGAGATTCCGACCGGCGGAACGCGCATCCGGTTCAATATCCAGTACTACATGGTTGCGCTGCTGTTCGTCGTCTTCGATATCGAGACCGTCCTGTTGTTCCCGTGGGCGGTCGCCTATCAGGATGCGCTCGCCGCGCCGGAGATCTCGCTGGTCCGCGCGCTCGGGCCGATGCTGCTGTTCGTCGCCATCCTGCTCGTCGGACTCGCGTGGGCGTGGCGCACGGGCGCAGTACAGTGGGCACAGACACCGCGCCAGCTGGAAACTGACAGACAATGAGTAGCGAACAACCGCGCACGCAGATCTACGACAGCACCGCACCGTCGACCGACACCCGGGATTCGCGAATCGGTGAGGGTGCCGACGACCGCTTCAACTCCAAGCTCCGGGAGGCGTTCGGGTCGACCCCGTTCATCCTCACGAAGTTCGACAAGTTCATGAACTGGGTGCGGGGCAACTCCATGTTCATGCTCCAGTTCGGGATCGCGTGTTGCAGCATCGAGATGATGCACACGTACGCGATCAAACACGACCTCGACCGCTTCGGGGCCGGCGTTCCGCGCGCCTCGCCCCGGCAGGCCGACGTGATGATCGTCCCCGGGACGATCGTCTCGAAGTTCGGCCCCCGCATGAAGCGGGTCTACGACCAGATGCCCGAACCCAAGTTCGTCGTCGGCATGGGCTCGTGTACGATCTCCGGCGGCCCCTTCCAGGAGGGCTACAACGTCGTCAAGGGTGCCGAGGAGATCATCCCGATCGACATCCACGTCCCCGGCTGCCCGCCGCGACCGGAAGCGCTCGTCTACGGCATCGCCAAACTGCAAGAGCGGATCCGCAACGGCGAGTCCACGCCCGTCGTGGTCAAACCGTACGAGCTCGAGGAGTTCGGCGACCTGCCACAGGACGAACTCGTCCAGAAGCTCGCGGACGACATCGACGAGGAGGACCTCGTCATGCGATACAACTGGGCTGATTCGCCATGAGCACGGGACTCGAGCGAGGACAGCAGCCACCGGTCGACGTGACCGAAGACGAACTCGCGGCGCTGATCGGTGATCGCGCGCTCGCACGCGACGATCACCTGAACGCGCCCGGGTTCGTCATCCGGCCGGACGACGTCCAGGACGTCCTCACGGACCTGCGCGACGAGGCGGGGTTCGATCACCTCGCAAATCTCACCGCACAGGAGTACGCCGACCGGTACGAGTCGATCTACCACCTCCGGAAGTACGCCGATCCGACGCAGGAGGTGTCGGTCGTCGTTCCGACGACCACCGACGAGCCGGTCAGTCAGACCGCCGAGCCGGTCTTCCGAACCGCGGACTGGCACGAGCGGGAGGCGTTCGACCTCGTGGGCATCGACTACGAGGGCCACCCCGATCCGCGACGGATCCTCCTGCCCGAGACCTGGCAGGGACACCCGCTCTCGCGGGGCTACGATCAGGAAAAGCCCCAGCTCGTGACCCTGACCGAACACGCCAACCCGGTCCAGCCGGACCACCACGACGACGAGTCGGACACGATGTTCCTCAACATCGGGCCCCACCACCCGGCGACCCACGGCGTGCTCCACATCGAGACGGTGCTGGACGGCGAGACGGTCGTCGACGTCGACCCCGACATCGGCTATCTGCACCGCTGCGAGGAGCAGATGTGCCAGCAGGGGACCTACCGCCACCAGATCATGCCCTACCCCGACCGCTGGGACTACGTCTCCGCCGGCCTGCTCAACGAGTGGGCGTACGCGCGCACGGCCGAGGACCTCGCCGACATCGAGGTTCCCGAATACGCGCAGGTCATCCGGACGATGGGGGCCGAACTCTGCCGGATCGCCGCGCACATGCTCGCGCTCGCCACGTTCGCGCTGGACGTCTACGGCGACTTCACCGCCATCTTCCAGTACGGCATGCGCGACCGCGAGGTCGTCCAGGACATCCTCGAGGACCTCACCGGCCAGCGCCTCATGTTCAACTACTTCCGGCTCGGCGGGGTCGCCTGGGATCTGCCCGAACCCCGCGAGGAGTTCTTCGAGAAGACCCGGGACTTCCTCGACGGACTCCCCGCGAAGGTCGACGAGTACAACGACCTGCTGACGGGCAACGAGATCTTCCAGATCCGGTGTCACGACACCGGGATCCTCGAGCCCGAGGTCGCCAAACAGTACGGCTGTACCGGCCCCGTCGCCCGCGGGTCGGGCATCGACTACGACCTCCGCCGCGACGACCCCTACGGCTACTACGACAACCTCGAGTGGGACGTCGTCACCGAGGACGGCTGTGACAACTACAGCCGCGTTCTCGTGCGGATGCAGGAGGTCGAGGAGTCCGCGAAGATCATCGAGCAGTGTGTCGACCTGCTCGAGGACTGGCCCGAAGACGAGCGGACGGTTCAGAGCAACGTGCCGCGGACGCTCAAGCCGGACGCGGACACGGAAATTTACCGCAGCGTCGAGGCCGCGAAGGGCGAACTCGGGATCTACATGCGCTCGGACGGGACGGACAAGCCCGGCCGGTTCAAGATCCGGAGTCCGTGTTTCCACAACCTCTCGGCGCTGCCCGAGATGTCCGAAGGGGAGTACGTGCCGGACCTGATCGCGTCGCTCGGCAGCCTCGATATCGTCCTCGGGGAGGTGGACCGATAGTATGAGCGGCGCAACGGTCGCCGGCGGAATCGACGCGATGCAAGCATTGCCGGCAGTGCCGCTGCAGGACACGGTCTTGCTTCCCGAGCGGATCGGCGAGCTGACCGGCCTCGACGGGTTCGGACTCGGCGGTGAACTGCTCGCGACCTTCCTCGCGGCCTTCATCGTCGGTAATTTGATGCTCGCGATGACCGGCGTCGCGGGACCGTGGGCCAAACGGAAGATCACCGCCGCCTTCACGGACCGGATCGCCGTCAACCGACTCGGTCCGGCCGGCCTGTTCATCATTATCGCCGACTCAGTGCGGCTCCTGTCGAAGGAGCTCGTCATCCCCGAAAACGCGGATCGACCGGCGTACGACCTCGCGCCGATCGTCGTCGCGTCGTCGGCGCTGCTCGGGTTCGCCGTCATTCCGATGGGGAGCGGGATCCACCTCGCCGACCCCGAAGTCGGACTCGCGTACGTCTTCGCGGTGTCGGGCATCGCGAGCCTCGGCCTGGTGATGGCCGGCTACGCGTCGGCGAACAAGTACTCGATGCTCGGCGGACTCCGCGCGGTGGCACAGAACATCGCCTACGAGATCCCGCTCGTCATCACCGGGATGTCGGTCGTGATCTTCGCCGGGACGCTGCAGATGGGCGAGATCGTTTCGGCTCAGGCGGAGCCGCTGGTAACGATCGCGGGGGTTTCGATCCCCTCGTGGTACGCGCTGGTCAACCCCTTCGCGTTCGTCCTGTTCCTCGTCGCGAACTTCGCGGAGGTCGGCCGCAACCCCTTCGACACGCCGGAGGCACCGACCGAGATCGTCGCCGGCTACCAGACCGAGTACTCCTCGGTCTACTTCGTGCTGATTTACCTCGGGGAGTTCCTCCACATCTTCCTCGGCGGTGCGATCATCGCGACGATCTTCCTCGGCGGTCCGGCCGGACCCGGACCGGCGGCGCTCGGCATCGTCTGGTTCATCATCAAGATCTGGGGCGTCTTCTTCGCGACGCAGTGGCTGCGCTCGGCGGTGCCCCGAGTTCGGATCGACCAACTCATCGAGATCGGCTGGAAGGGACTGCTCGTCCTCTCCTTCGCCAATCTCATTCTGACCGCGGTAATCGTGGGGGTAGTAACATGATCGGGATACTCAAATCGATGGCGACGACGATGAAGCACGCACTGGACGGCTCCACCTTCACGGTGGAGTATCCGGAGACCGCACCCGACGTCTCGCCGCGCTTTCGCGGCGTCCACAAGTTCAGTCAGGAGCGGTGTATCTGGTGTCGGCAGTGCGAGAACGTCTGTCCGAACGACACGATCCAGATCGTCACGAACGATCAACGACAGGGCGAACAGTACAACCTCCACATCGGGCAGTGTATCTACTGCCGGCTCTGCGAGGAGGTCTGCCCTGTCGACGCCATCCTGCTCACGGAGAACTTCGAGTTCACCGCGGACACGAAACACGACTTCGTCTACAACAAAGAGCAGCTGAAGGCCGTTCCGTGGTACAAGGACATCGACCCGCTCGCGTCCCGCGAACCCGACCGGGGCGCGTGGGTCGGTGAGGGAGAGGGAGAGGTCGACTACCAGTAACGGGTCCGCCCGTCCCGCAAACGGGCACTATCAACAAACATGAACTACGAGCTGATCGCGTTCGCGCTGTTCGCCGGCGTTACGCTGGCCAGCGCGGTGGGTGTCGTGCTCATGCAGGACCCGTGGCATTCGGCGCTCCTGCTGGGCGTGGCGCTGCTCAGCGTGGCGGTCCACTACGTGATGCTGGCGGCGGAGTTCGTCGCCATGATGCAGGTCCTCGTCTACGTGGGCGGGGTCCTCGTCCTCATCACGTTCGCCGTCATGCTGACCCAGCGCGACGACGCCGGCACGGAAGAGGTGGTACAGGCATGACGACCGGACCGAAACTCCGACTCGGCAAGACCCTCGTTCCGGGACTGCTCGCCGTCGGACTGTTCGCGGTGATGGCGCTCATCACCCTGAACACGGCGTTCGAGCCGATGTCACAGGGCGGCTTCCCGGACGTCTCGATCACGGCCGAACTCGGCTACGCGCTGTTCGGCTTCGACGAACTCCAGACGATCGGCGGCACGGAACCGTTCCTCGCCGCCGTCCTCCTCGTCGCCGTCGCGCTCGACGCCGCGCTCGACGCCTCGCTCGTCCTCGCGAAACGCGAGGAGGGCGGCGAACCCGTTTCCGCGCTCTCGAGCGCCGGCGAGGCCTCGACCAGCAGCGAGGGACCGGAGCCGGCCGTCGCCGACGGTGGGACGCGGTCGGACGGCGATTCGACCGAGACGGGAGGTGAGACTCGATGACCGTCGACGTGCAGTACTACGTGCTGCTGTCGATGGCGGTGTTCTGTATCGGTCTCTTCGGGGTGTTGACGCGTCGTAACGCACTGTTGTTCCTGATGTCCGTCGAACTCATGCTGAACGCGGCGAATATCAATTTGATCGCGTTCTCGTTCTATCACGGCAACCTCACGGGGCAGTTGTTCGCGCTGTTCACGATGGCGCTCGCCGCCGCGGAGGTAGCCGTCGGACTCGGGATCATCCTGGTGTTGTACCGCAACTTCCGTGACGTCGACGTCACGGTTCCGACGACGATGAGGTGGTAAGATGGCAGGACTAGCAACAGATCCGTTCGGATTCGCACCGGCGATCGCAGTGTTCCCGCTCGTGGCGTTCGTGGTTGCACTCCTCTTCGGCGAGCACCTGCCGAAGAAGGGGGCGCTCCCGGGCATCATCGCGACGGCGGGCTCGCTCGCGATCTCGCTCGTGATGTTCGTGGCTGTCGGAGGCGGTAAGACCCATCACGCGACGCTGTACGAGTGGACGAACGGTGCGGCCCAGAGCGCGACCGGCGTCGAGACGATCGCGTTCAGTTTCGGCATCCTGATCGATCCGCTCTCGGCGCTCATGCTGGTGATCGTCTCGCTCGTCGCACTGCTCGTTCACGTCTTCAGTCTCGGCTACATGAACGCCGAAGGCGAGACCGGGTTGCCGCGGTACTACGCCGAACTCGGGCTCTTTACCTTCAGCATGCTCGCGTTCGTCTTCGCGGACAACCTGCTGATGGCGTTCATGTTCTTCGAGCTCGTCGGGCTGTGCTCGTACCTGCTGATCGGGTTCTGGTTCCGCACGAAGTCGGCGCCGTCCGCGGCGAAGAAGGCGTTCCTCGTCACCCGCTTCGGGGACTACTTCTTCCTGATCGGCGTCGTCGCCATCGCGGCGACGTTCGGCACGGTCGGCTTCGCCGGCGAGGAATCGTTCGTCACCGCCGCCGAGACGGCGATCGACAACGAAGCGACCCTGTTCGGCTTCGATGCCCAGACCTGGGTGACGATCACCGGACTGCTCGTCCTCGGCGGCGTCCTCGGCAAGTCCGCGCAGTTCCCCTTCCACACCTGGCTCCCCGACGCCATGGAGGGCCCGACCACCGTCTCCGCGCTCATTCACGCGGCGACGATGGTCGCAGCTGGGGTCTACCTGGTCGCCCGAATGTTCGGGTATTACGCGCTGAGCCCGACCGCGCTGGCGATCATCGCCTTCGTCGGCGGGTTCACGGCGCTCTTCGCCGCGACAATGGGCGTCGTCAAGGACGACGTCAAGCAGGTGCTGGCGTACTCGACCATCAGCCAGTACGGCTACATGATGCTCGGACTGGGCGTCGGCGGCTACGTCGCCGGCGTCTTCCACCTCATGAACCACGCCTTCTTCAAGGCGCTCCTGTTCCTCGGTGCCGGCGCCGTCATCATCCTCATGCACCACGAACAGGACATGTGGGAGATGGGCGGCCTCAAAGACAAAGCGCCCGTCACCTACTACACGTTCCTCGCCGGCGCGCTCGCGCTCGCGGGGATCGTCCCCTTCTCGGGCTTCTGGTCGAAGGACGAGGTCCTCTTCGACGCGCTGATCGTCGGCCTCGAGCAGCCGGTCATCCTCGCGGCCTACGCGATGGGACTCATCGCCGTCTTCTTCACCGGCGTCTACACGTTCCGGATGGTCTTCCTGACCTTCCACGGCGAGCCCCGCTCCGAGACGGCCGAGGACCCGCACCCGGTCGGCTGGGCCGTCAAGGCCCCGCTGATCGTGCTCGGCGTCCTCGCGGCGCTCACCGGCCTCGTGAACATGGCTCCCGTCGCTCACGTGCTCGGGGTCGATATCACGTTCCTCGAGTTCTGGCTCGACGGCGAGTACGGTGCCGTCGAGGGACTGACCTACCACGAGTACAGTGAGACGGTCGCCTTCGGCGAGAGCTACGTCGGCTCGGAGACGGTCACCATGCTCCTGAGCGCGGGCCTGTCGCTCGGACTCGCGCTGGCCGGCGCGTTCACGGCGCACACGCTGTACAACGTGCCCGAACCCGACCGCCACATGACGAAACTCGGCGGGGCGTACGGTCTCCTGCGGCGGAACTACTACCAGGACGAGTACCAGGTCTGGCTCGCGGAAGGCCTGACGCTCCCGCTGGCTCGAGCGGCCGACCGGTTCGATCAGACCGTCATCGACGGGGTCGTCAACGGGACGTCGACGATCAGCCTGTTCGGCAGCGATCGACTGAAACGGATTCAGACGGGTATCGTGACTAACTACGCGGCGCTGTTGGTGGGCGGGTTCATCGGCTTACTGCTCGTCCTCGGCTACATCGGAGGGTGGTTCGCATGATGATAGAAGCGCTCATCGCGGTCGCACTGCTCGGCGCGCTGGTCACGTTCGTCGCGCCGAATCGCATCGCTGGCAAACTCGCGTTCGCCATCAGCCTCGTGCCGGCGGCGATCAGCCTGTGGCTGTTCACCGCCTTCGACGGCAGCGGGAACGCCTTGCTGGATGGCGAATTAGCCTTCGAATCGCAGACGGCGTGGCTCGAGATCGGCGACTACTCGGTCTCGTGGTTCGTCGGTCTGGACGGTATCAGCCTGCCACTGGTCGTCCTGACGACGATCCTCTGTACGCTGGCGATCGTGAGTTCGTGGACGCCCATCGACGAGCGCGAATCCCAGTTCTACGGGCTCGTCCTGTTCATCGAGGCGAACCTGATCGGCGTCTTCGCGGCGCTGGACTTCTTCGTGTGGTTCATCTTCTGGGAGGCGGTCCTGATCCCGATGTACCTGCTGATCGGGATCTGGGGCGGTCCGCGACGGAAGTACGCCGCGATCAAGTTCTTCGTCTACACGAACGTGGCGTCGCTGGTGATGTTCGGGTCGTTCATCGCGCTCGTCTTCGGGCTCGGCGACTCGGTGACGTCCTTCGCCCTGCCCGAAATCGCGACGGCGATGGTCAACGGCGGTCCCGAGGGACTCTTCGGTCTCGGCGGGACGGCGCTCGCGTCCGTCGTCTTCGTCGGGATGTTCCTCGGCTTCGCGGTGAAGGTCCCGGTCGTCCCCTTCCACACGTGGCTGCCCGACGCCCACGTCGAGGCCCCGACGCCGGCCTCGATCCTGCTTGCCGGCGTCTTGCTGAAGATGGGGACCTACGCCCTGCTCCGATTCAACTTCACGATGTTCCCGGACCAGGTCGAGCTCTACGCGGTGCCGATCGCGGCGATCGCCGTGATCAGCGTTATCTACGGTGCGATGCTGGCGCTCGCCCAGACGGACCTGAAGCGGATCGTCGCCTACTCGTCCGTGTCGTCGATGGGCTACGTCATCCTCGGACTGGTCGCCTCCACGCAGTTCGGGGTCGGCGGCGCGACGTTCCAGATGATCTCCCACGGCCTGATCTCGGGGCTGATGTTCATGGCCGTCGGCGTCATCTACAACGCGACCCACACCCGGATGGTCACCGACATGTCCGGGATGGCCGATCGGATGCCGATCGCGGTCGGGATCCTCATCGCCGGTGCCTTCGGGTACATGGGCCTCCCGCTGATGAGCGGGTTCGCCGCCGAGTACTTCATCTTCTTCGGCTCCTTCGGGTCCGAGTTGCTCGCGTACTCGGCCCTCTTCACGTCGGTCGCGATGTTCGGCATCGTCATCGTCGCCGGCTACCTGCTCTTCGCACTCCAGCGGACGGTGTTCGGACCGTATAGCCTCGAAACCGACTACGACGTGGGCCGTGCGCCCGTACACGACGTCGCGTCGATGGTCGTGTTGCTGGGGCTCATCATCGCCCTCGGCGTGGCCCCCGACCTGATCTTCGACATGATAACCGACGCAATCGATCCGATCATCGGAGGTGAGCGCTGATGGCGGTCCTCGAGCTTCCCGACTGGACGGCGCTCGCACCGGCGCTGATCCTGGCGGGGACGGCGCTCGTGTTGTTCCTGCTCGATAGCATCAATCCGCGTTCGACGAACCGCTCGCTGCTCGCCGGCACCGCCGTCGTCGGCTCGCTGGCGTCGCTCGCCGTCGCGGTCTGGTACACCGCCGCCGGCGTCGGCGCGACCGGGATCGAGAACCACGGCGTCATCGACATCATGGGCGGCCAGTTCATCGTCGACCAACTGGCCCTGTACTTCATGATCATCATCGCCGTCGTCACCGCCCTCGTGACGGTCGCGAGCTACGACTACCTGCGGGATCACACCTACCAGGCCGAGTACTACTCGCTGGTCGTCCTCGCGGCGACCGGGATGTCGACGATGGCCGCCTCGAACAGCCTCGTGACGATCTTCATCGCCCTCGAGCTGACGAGCCTCCCCTCGTACGCCCTGGTGGCGATCCTGAAGGACAACCGGGGCAGCGTCGAGGCCGGGCTGAAGTACTTCCTGATCGGCGCGCTGTCGTCGGCGATCTTCGTCTACGGCGTCTCGCTGGTCTACGGCGCGACCGGCTCGCTGCAGCTCGAGGCGATCGCCGACGGGCTCGGCGGAGCCGGCGAGATGGGCGGCCTCCTCGGACTCGGCATCCTCATGCTGATCGGCGGGATCGCGTTCAAGACCGCGAGCGTGCCCTTCCACTTCTGGGCCCCCGAGGCCTACGAGGGCGCGCCCGCGCCGATCTCGGCGTTCCTCTCTTCGGCCTCGAAAGCGGCCGGCTTCGTGCTCGCCTTCCGCGTGTTCGCGACCGCGTTCCCGCTCGAGGCGACGACCGCCATCATCGGCGTCGACTGGACGCTGGCGTTCGTCATCCTGGCGATCGTCACGATGACGGTCGGGAACTTCGCGGCCGCGACGCAGGAGAACGTCAAGCGAATGCTCGCCTACTCCTCGATCGGGCACGCCGGCTACGTGCTGATCGGGCTGGCGGCCCTCTCAGCGGACGGTGGCGAGCTCGTCATGGGCGCGGCCATGATGCACCTGCTGGTCTACGGCTTCATGAACACGGGCGCGTTCCTGTTCGTCGGACTGGCGGAGTACTGGGGCGTCGGCCGAACCTTCGAGGACTACAACGGCCTCTCCGAGCAGGCGCCCTTCGCCTGCGCCGCGATGGCCGTCTTCATGTTCAGCCTCGCGGGCATCCCACTGTTCGGCGGGTTCTGGAGCAAGTACCTGCTGTACACCGCCACCATCGACGCGGCCGCGGACAACGCGATCCTGCTCGTTCTCGCCGCCGCGCTCGTGGTCAACAGCGCGCTCTCGCTGTATTACTACTCGCGGCTGGTCAAGGCCCTCTGGATCGAGGATCCGGTCACCGACCGCGACCAACTCGCCAAGCCGACCGGGCTCTACGCGGCGATCATCGCTGCCGCAGTGATAACGGTCCTCATCCTCCCGGCGTTCGGTCCGATCGCCGACGCCGCGACCGAGGCGGCCGCCGCGATCATCGTCTGAGGATCCCGCGGGCGACCCGGTAGCTTTTACCCGCAGGGGTTGCAAGCCGCGACAAATGGTTTTCCGGCTCGTGCTCGGCTGCGGGACGATCTGCCGACAGGTGACGGAGCGGCTGCCCGAGCGCGACGGCGACCGGCGACTCGTCATCACCGACGACGAGAGCGTCGTGGAAACGTTGCGCGAGGAAAGCGTGCCGGCTCGCAGTGCCGATCCGTCCGATCCCGACGCGATCGAGAACGTCGATCACCCGGACGTTATCTTCGTCGCCAGCGACCGCACCGACGTCAACCGAGCCGCCCTCGAGGCGGCCCGGGAGCGGTTCCCCGCGGCGTCGATCGTGGCGTATCTGGGCGGCAACGCGACGGCGGCCGACCGACAGCGGTTCGACGAGCTGGCGGACCACGTCGTCGATCCGACGACCGCCATGGCCGATCGGGTGATCGGCGGAACGGCGATGCCGACGGCCGAATCCGCGATCGAGCTCCGGGAGCAACTCGTGGGAATCGACGGCCGGCTCGCGGTCGTCGCCCACGACAACCCGGATCCGGACGCGATCGCGAGCGCGGTCGCGCTGGTCGCTATCGCCGAGTCGGTCGGCGTCGACGCCGACGCCTGCTACTTCGGTAACATTTCCCACCAGGAGAACCGGGCGATGGTCAACCTCCTCGGCCTGAACCTGCGAAACCTGGACCGAAACGACTCGCTCGGGGAGTACTCGGCCTTCGCACTGGTCGATCACTCCCGGCCCGGCGTCAACGACCAGCTCCCGTCGGATCTCCACGTCGACATCGTCATCGATCACCATCCGCCTCGCGGACCGGTCCCCGGCGAGTTCGTCGATCTCCGCCAGCAGGCGGGCGCGACCAGCACCGTCCTGACCGAGTACCTCGATCACGTCGATCTCGACTTCGATCCGGCGACGGCGACGGCCCTGCTGTACGGAATCCGGGTCGACACGAACGACTTCGCGCGGGAAGTCTCGCCGGCCGACTTTCGGGCCGCGTCGCTGCTGTGGCCCCACGTCGATACCTCGCTCCTGGATCAGATCGAACAGCCCTCGCTCGAGGGCGAGACCTTAGAGACGATCGCACGGGCGATCAAGAACCGGGTGCAGCGGGATTCGGTCGCCGTCGCCAGCGTCGGTCGGATCGGCGACCGAGATGCGCTCCCCCAGGCGGCCGATCAGTTGCTCGCGATGGAGGGCGTCGACACGACGCTGGTCTTCGGGTTCGCCGACGAGATGGTCTTCCTGTCGGCCCGGTCCCGGGCCGCGGACGTCGATCTCGGGGAGACGCTTCGCGACGCGTTCGATCGGATCGGGAGCGCCGGCGGCCACGCCGATATGGCCGGCGCGCAACTCGAGATCGGTATTCTGGGCAGTGCGGACGACGAGGAGGAGATCGAGTCGATCGTCAGCGTCGTCGAAGAGGTCATCACGAACCGATTCTTCGAGGCAATCGACTCGCGGCCGGGGGTCCCGGTCGGTGCCTACACGCAGACCAGCGAGTGGCTGTTCACCCAGCGCGGCGAGCCGGAAGACGGCGAGTCGGCGTAGGACCGCTAGCGCACCGAGCGGGCGCTGGCTCCCACGTTCGTTGACGGGAACGGAATGTCGCGCGACCCGGACGACAGTCCGGTTCTCGAAGCGAGTTCCCGACCGCACGGAAGACAGTACTTTTGCGCGCCGGCCCCGTGTGTCCCACTATGGAGGTCGCGTCGGACCGAACGAAGCCCAAGGTCAAAGACTACATGACACGCGACGTCGCAACGGTATCGCCCGACGAGACCGTCCGCCAGGTCGCGACGCGGATCGCGGAAAGCGAGGAGCACAGCGGCTTCCCCGTCTGCGAGCGCCGCCGCGTCGATGGCTTCATCAGCGCCCGCGATCTGTTGCTCGCGGACGACGGCGATCCGATTTTCAAAGTGATGGCGACCGATCTCCTGGTCGCCCACCCCGACATGAAGGTGACCGACGCCGCCCGCGTCATCCTCCGATCGGGGATCCAGAAGCTGCCCGTCGTCGACGACGCGGGCAACCTCGTCGGGATCATCTCCAACGCCGACGTCATCCGCAGTCAGATCGAACGCGCGACGCCCGAGAAGGTCGGCAAGCTGATGCGAACCCTGGAGCAGATCCACGAGATCGACCTGACCGAAGAGCGTCGCACCATCGCGCTCGCAGATCTGACCCCCACGCAGGGTCGGGTCTACGCGGACGAGCTCGAGGGCCGGCGATACGAGCTCGAGCGCGGGCTCGCCGAACCGCTCGTCGTGATCGACAACGGCGGGACCCTCCTGCTGGCGGACGGCCACCATCGCGTGCTCGCGGCCGATCGGCTGGCCATCGACGAGATGGACGCCTACGTCATCGTCATCGATCACGAGATCGATCTGGGGATGGCGCGCACGGCCGAAAAGGAGGGGTTGGAGCGAATCGACGACATCGACGTCGTCGACTACGCGCGACATCCGCTGGTCCAGACGACGAAGCGACTGCAATCCGACGGCGGCGAAGGCGAATAACGGGCCCGAAGGAGGGTATCGGTAGAACCCGGCGTTTTCACAGTCGTTTCCGACGGACAGTCGGCGCTATTGATCGCTGATGAGCGTTTTCCGTGTCCGGGCAGTACCCCGTTCGATGACTGGTTCACACACGTCCGACCGCGTCCTCGTCGCCGGTGCCAGCGGAGCGACCGGCGAGGAGCTACTCTCCGTCCTGCGACCGACCGACCTCTCCGTTCGCGCGACGACGCGATCGTACGCGAGCGTCGATACGCTCGAGCGACACGGGGCCGACGAGGTGGCCGTCGTCGATTTCTTCGAGTCCGCCGACGCCGTCGGGGCGGTCGAGGACTGCGATATCGTCTACTGTGCGCTCGGGACGCCGCCGAGCCTGCGTCACGTGACCGGCGGGAAACTGGTCGATCGAACCGGCGTCATCAACCTGGTCACCGCCGCCGTCGCGGAGGGCGTTTCGTACGTCGTCTTCGAGAGCGCGATCGGCGTCGGGAGTTCGAAGGCGGGGATGCCCCTGCCGGCTCGGCTCGTGCTCCGGGGATCGCTCCGAGCCAAGGGGGACGCGGAGCGGGCACTGCGGCGCTCGGGACTGGCGTACACGATCGTCCGGCCCGGAAAACTGACGAACGAACCGCCGACCGGACAGGTAGTGGTCGGTGAAGGGGGCGACACGGTCTCGGGATCGATCCCGCGTGCGGACGTCGCGCGGGTGATGGCCGCGGCCCCGTTCACGCCCGACGCGCGCGATCGAACGCTCGAGATCGTCAGCCGCGAGGGGCTGTCGAGCAGGCCGGCTCACCGCGTCGACATCGACTGGGCCGAGGATCTGCACGCGGCCGAGCGAGAACGGGAGCGACTCTAAGTATCGTTCTCCGCCACAAAGCGCCCGCGTTCTCAGAGCCGATGACCGCTCCCGAACCTTCATTGCGCCGTCGGCAAATATTACGACCATGTACGACGACGAGGATCTCGAGGAGATCCGCGACGCAGGCGATCGGTGGGAGACGGAGACGCTCGAGCCGACCCTCGACCGGCACGGCGAGCGCCGGGATCGGTTCGCGACCGTGTCGAATCACGAGGTCGACCGGCTCTACACCCCCGACGACGTCGGCGATCTCGACTACCTCGAGGACCTGGGATTCCCGGGCGAGGAGCCCTACACCCGCGGTCCGTATCCGACGATGTACCGGGGACGGACGTGGACGATGCGTCAGTTCGCCGGCTTCGGCACCGCCGAGGAGACCAACGAACGGTTTCATTACCTGATCGACGAGGGCCAGACCGGGCTCTCGGTGGCCTTCGACATGCCCTCGCTGATGGGACTCGATTCCGACGACCCCATGAGCGAGGGCGAGATCGGGAAGGAGGGAGTCGCGGTCGACACGCTTCGCGACATGGAGATCCTCTTCGACGGGATCGACCTCGCGGAGATCTCGACCTCGTTTACGATCAACCCCTCCGCGCCGGTGATCTACGCGATGTACGTGGCGCTGGCCGACCAGCGGGACGTGCCCCGCGAACGGCTCCGCGGGACCCTCCAGAACGACATGTTCAAGGAGTTCATCGCCCAGAAGGAGTGGGTGATTCCGCCGGACCCGTCGCTCGATCTCGTGACCGACGTCCTCGAGTTCAGTACCGCCGAGACGCCGAAGTTCCACCCGATCTCGGTGTCGGGCTATCACATCCGCGAGGCGGGCTCGACGGCGGTCCAGGAACTCGCGTTCACCCTCGCGGACGGCTTCGGCTACGTCGAGGACGCGCTCGATCGGGGCCTCGAGGTCGACGAGTTCGCACCCCGACTGTCCTTCTTTTTCAACTGCCACAACTCCTTCTTCGAGGAGATCGCGAAGTTCCGTGCGGCCCGCCGGATCTACGCGCGGGTGATGGACGACTGGTACGGCGCCGAGGCCGACGAGTCCAAGCGGCTCAAGTTCCACACGCAGACGGCGGGCCAGTCGCTGACGGCCCAGCAGCCGCTGAACAACGTCGCGCGGGTGACGATGCAGGCCCTGGCCGGCGTCCTCGGCGGCACGCAGTCGCTGCACACGAACAGCTTCGACGAAGCGCTGGCGCTGCCCAGCGAGAAGGCGGTCCGGGTCGCGCTCCGTACGCAGCAGATCATCGCCGACGAGTCCGGCGCGGCGGACATCGTCGATCCGATGGGGGGTTCCTTCGCCGTCGAGACGCTCACGAACGAGATCGAGGAGCGGACGATGCGCTACATCGAGGAGATCAGAGAGATGGGCGACGGCTCGGTCCGCGACGGGATCCTCAACGGAATCGAGGACGGCTACTTCCTCCGGGAGATTCAGGACGCCTCCTACGAGTACCAGGAGCGCGTCGAGCGCGGCGAGGAAGTCGTCGTCGGCGTCAACAAGTACACCCTCGAAGAGGACACCAGCCCAGACACCCTCAAAATCGACGCGACCACGGCCGAACGCCAGCTCGGTCGCCTCGAGGACGTGAAAGCCGACCGGGACGACGCGGCGGTCGCGGACGCGCTCGAGGCGCTCCGCGAGGCCAGCGAGCGCGGCGAGAACGCGATGCCCTACATCGTCGACGCGGTGAAGGCCTACGCGACGATGGGCGAGATCATGGGCGTCTTCGAGGACCAGTACGGCGCGTACAGCGAGAGCCTCGGGCTGGCCTGAGCGGCGGCAGTTACGACACCGATTACACGCCGTTTTCGTCGAATCGGGAGAGAACGAGGACGACGGTCCCGAGCGTTGCGAGAACGCCACCGACGGCGGCGGCACCGTAGGCGGCGAGCGTGAGCGGAGTGACGGGGACAGTGACCGCGAGGACGGTGAGCTCCTCGAGTCCGGTTCGGTCGGGGAGGGTCGCCCCGAGCAGCGCACCGAAGGCGGCGGTCGCGGCGATCAGCGCGAGGCCGAGGCCGGCGACGGCCCGACGGCCCCCTACTCGTTCGTCGTCGAACACGGTCGACCGTACGCGCTCCCGGATGTAGGCTCTTGCTGTGGGTGCCGTTACAGCGACGGGACGCCGTTCGGAATCGAATCGCTCGCGAAAAAGGTGAGACGGTCAGCCGAACAGTTCGCCGAGGCCTTCGCCCGCCGTGTCATCTTCGTCTTCGTCCTCCTCCGGTTCGGGTTCGTCCTCCGCTTCTTCTTCGGGTTCTTCTTCTGCCTCTTCCGCCGGCGCTCCCGCAGCGCCGGCCGCCGGAGCGGGCGCGGCCCCACCGAACGCCGTGTCCGCGATGGCGTCCTCGATGTCGACGTCCTCGAGCGCGGCGACCAGCGCTCGCACACGGGATTCATCGACTTCGACGTTGGCGGCCTCCAGCACGTCGCGAACGTTGTCTTCGGAGATCTCGCGGTCGGCTTCGTGGAGTATGAGGGCTGCGTATACGTATTCCATCGGTACCACCCGTTCGGACGGTACGCCACTGACTCACAAAGAGACACCGTTGGTCAGCGAGAACGACTTATAAGCGGCGGTCTTTATCCCCGTAACGAACGCGTGCCACGAGGATAGTGGGGACCAGCGAACGAGCGGCAGCCACAGTCCGGGAAACGTTCTTCCGTGACTGCGGTGTAGCGCCGACAGTGGTCCCCCGTGAGTTCCGATAGATCCGAGTCCGACGGGCTGCTATTCCAGCGACGACTGACGGAAAAGGAACTGGTCTTGCTACTGCTGGTCGGGATCGCGATCATGATGGCGGTGACCGGGTTCGTCCTCATCGTCAACTGAGTCCGACGGCCGGCAGCTACCGATCGGACGACGTCTCGGACGTATCGTGCCGCGTTCGCTCGTCCGTTTCGATCACTCTGGCCGCGATCCATGTCACGACCCCGAGCGTTCCCATCGTCACCAGCAGGATCGCGAACTGGATCGTCGACTGGAGCGGGTCGAACCCCCACGGGTTGAAGACCGCGAAGACGGCGACGAAGAAGGCGATTATCGTAAACGGGATCAGGTTGACCGCGAGGTCGAGCGTGATTTCCGCTTCGAAGGCGCGTCGACTCATAGTTGTGTGGGTTGATCGATAGGTCGAGGCGGCATTCTGCAAGCGAGCCGCTCAGTCATCGTGTGAGTCGCTCCGTCGCCGCCGCGGCCTTCGTGCCGATACCAGACCGGCCCCGACGACCGCCACGAAGCCGGCGAGGACGAGCGCGATGCCCCGACTCGTCAGCCCGGAGAGGGGCTCGAGGGGTGTGATCGGGACCGCTCCGGTCCCGTGAGCGGCCAGTACGCCACCGACGACGACGAAGGCCGCGCCGAATTTGGCGAGGAGCGCCAGTGGCCGGTCGACGTACCCCGAATCGGCCAGGATGCCGGCGACGCTCGCGGCGAACACGACGAGCCCGGCGACGGCGACGGGGGCGAGGTCGACGACGATGCCGACCTCCGAGCCGGCGAGTCCGACGGCCACGAGAAGGGGCCACGGCCTCGCGGCGTCGGTCCCCGCAGTCGGTGCCCCGCTCGAGTGGTCGGCCATACTCGGCGTTCCACGTCGAGGGGATTGTATCTGGCCCTACCGGCCGTCTCTCGAGAGAGTCTCGAGTACCTGACTGTCGAACCCTCGCGGCCGGCCGAACGCCGTCAGGAGTCCGATCGGTTCCACGGGGTCGGCAGGAGGTTCCCGATCCTCTCGATCTGATAGGTCGGCCTCGGTCCGTCGGCATCGGTATCACCACCGGATACCCAGACGGTGTGCAACCCAGCGGCCGTGGCACCCCCGACATCCGATTCGAGCGAATCGCCGACGTAAACGGCGGTCTCTGGGGGTGCGTCGAGCGCGTCGAGCGCGCGTTCGAACGGTTCGGAGGCCGGTTTCGGTGGAACGTCCTGACCGGCAATGACGATCGTTTCAGCCCAGTGTTCGAGTCCGACGGCGTCTATTTTCCGCCGCTGTGCGTCTCGCGCCCCGTTCGTCACGATTCCGACCGCGTACCGGGTGCCGATCGTCTCGAGCACCTCCCCGGCGCGAGGGAACAGTTCCACGTTCGACTGGTCGCGTTCGGCGTCGAACGCCGTCGCCACCGCTCGTCCGAGGGCTGCATCGTGCCCGTTTTCGGCGGCGAGAGCGGCGAAGCAGTCAGAGCGAAGCTCGACCATCGAATCACACCGGCCGGCGAACTCGTCGAACCGGTCGTAGTAGTCTCCGACCGAAAAGAGGGGGTCGGTCCCGACTCGCTCGAAGCTGGCCCGGAGTACCTCTCCCGGAGATCGCTCGTATCGAAGGAGAGTGCCGTCGAGATCGAAGAGAACCGTTTCGATGCGTTTCACGGGGAGTCAGCTCTTGCATCCGATGATTTCGCGGCGCTACTCGTCGCGTTCGATGACGAACTCCGTGAACTCGTTCAGTTTCCGGGTCGTCTCCGCGTCGAAATCCAGCCCGTCGATCGCCGCGCGGGCCTGTGCAGCCAGCTCGAGTGCGCGTTCACGCGCGTACTCGATGCTCCCTGCGTCCTCGAGGATCGAGAAGGCCTCGAGGACCTCGTCGTCGGTGTTCTCGTCCTTTTCCAGGATATTCTGCAACCGTCGGGCGCGCTCGCGCTCGCTCTCCCGGATCGCGTGGATGACCATGAGCGTCTTCTTGCCCTCGCGGATGTCGTTGCCGAACGCCTTGCCGAACTCGCCGGCCCGGCCCAGCGAGTGCTCGACGTCCAGGATGTCGTCGCCGATCTGGAAGGCGACCGCGGTCAGTTCGGCGTACTTCGCGACGGCGTCCTCGACCGACGGGGGTTGGTCGGTGACGATCGCGGCGAGGCGGGCGACGATCCGACCGAGACAGCCGGTTTTGCACGCGCACATCTCGAGGTACTCCTCGATACCGACTCGGACTTCGCGCTCGTTGTGCCAGGCGATGTCCATCCCCTGCCCCAGATGCGTCCGGTTGAGTTCGTGCATCAGCATCTCGTAGGCGGCCAGCCGACGGTCGGCCGGGAGGTCGGCCGGATCCTGCGCGATGATCTTCAGCGGCAGGAAGTACATCGCGTTGCCGACGTTGAGCGCGACATCCCGGCCGTAGATGCGATGCAGTGCCGGTTCACCGCGTCGGATCGTGGCCTCGTCCTCGACGTCGTCGACGATGATCGTCCCGTTGTGCAGAATCTCCGGAATACAGGCGTAGGGCAGATACTCGGCCGGGTCAGCGCCGAACTCCTCGACGAAGACGAGAAACAGGACCGCACGCCACCGCTTCCCACCCCGATCGAGCAGCTCCCACAGCGGCGTCGACAGCGCTCGCTGCAGTCCGACGGGATCGTACTCGTACGTCGGCACGCCGAAGAACGACTCGAGGTAGGCGGCGTCGATTTCGCGTGGGACCAGGTCGGCGATCGCCTCGTCGATGGCCGGCCGCCAGTCGGCAAGCGTCTCCCGCATATCGAGTCCGAGAGGGACCGGCGTAAAAAAGATTCGCAGTTTGTCGTATCAATCAGTGATAGTTATTAACATGCCATGTATTTGTATACGAATATATAGTCCTCAACTCGAGCGATACAGTTACACGGCCGTCTGTCCACGTTTCAGTCATGACCGCCTGGATCGGTACCGTCTTCGAGAGCGACGTCGGGTGGAACCACCTCGAGGGACTCGTCGATATCGGAAATCGAATGGCCGGGAGCGAGGGCGAACGGGAGGCCGCCGAACTGACACGAGACGCGCTGGCCGACGCCGGCGCGCGAAACGCTCGGTTCGACCCCTTCGAGATACAGGGCTGGACGCGTGGCGACAGTGCGATCGTGACTGGCGACACGGCTCAGGACTGTATCGCCCTGCCGCGCAGTCCCGACGACCGCGTCGTCGCGCCCCTGATCGATCTCGGCTACGGGCTGCCCGCTGATTTCGAAGAGACCGACGTCGAGGACGCGATCGTCATGGTCCGAAGCGACGTTCCCGACTACTACGACCGGTACCTCCACCGCCGGGAGAAGTACCACCACGCCGTCGAGAACGGTGCGGTGGGATTCGTCTACCGCAACCACGTCGAGGGCTGTCTCCCGCCGACCGGCAGCGTCGGCTGGAGGGACGAGCCGATCGGCCCGATTCCGGCCGTCGGCGTCTCGAGCGAGGTCGGCGCGCGGCTCGGTCGCCGGTTCGACGGCGAATCGGTCACGCTCTCCGTCGAGGCGGAGATCGACCCCGCAGAGAGCCGGAACGTCCGCGCCGAACTCGGACCGGACACGGATCAGCGCGTCCTCGTGACGAGTCACGTCGATGCCCACGATATCGCGGAAGGAGCGATGGACAACGGCGCCGGAACCGCGATGGTGGTCGAACTCGCGAACGCGCTCGCGGAGCGGGAAGACGAACTCGAAACGCGCGTCGAGTTCGTCGCCTTCGGAGCGGAAGAGGTCGGTCTCGTCGGCTCGACGCGGTACGCCGAGGAGGCGGATCCGGAGGCGATCAAAGCGGTGGTCAACAGCGACGGCGTCGTCCGCGATCGGACGCTCTCGATCATTACGCACGGGTTCGACGCGCTTCAGGACGTCGCGAACGACGTCGCAGAACGGTACGAGCATCCGATTGGCACCGTCCCCAAGGTCGGTCCCCACAGCGATCACTGGCCGTTCGTCGAGCGCGGTATCCCGGGCTGTCACGTCAAGTCGATATCGGACGGGCCGGGTCGCGGCTGGGGCCACACGTACGCCGACACCATCGAGAAACTCGAGCCCCGGACGCTGTGCGAACAGGCGATCCTCCTGACCGAGTACGCCGTCGCGCTCGCTCGAGAGGACGTGACGGTCGACCACCGAGAGCGCGAGGAGATCGCTGCCGACCTCGAAGCGCAGGATCTCGCGGAAGGAATGCGGATCACCGGCGACTGGCCGTACGACGAGTGAGGCGCCGCCGGAGAGTTCCATCGCCGCCCCGCGTTCGACAACCGTACGCTTTTGAGCGGGCCGTGTGAACTGGCGGCCATGGATGCGGCGTGGAACGCGGGCGACTCCCCCATCGTCGGCGTCGTCGATCGCGAGGCGACCGCGAGCGACGCCGGCGAGATCGGCGACTCCCTCGAGTCGACGGTCGCCGACGTGACGGTCACGAGCGGCGACCTCGAGGACGTTCTCGCGGCGGAGCCGTCGCTACTGGTGACAGTCGGCGAGACGACGCTATCGGCGGCCGCTCGCGCCGGCGTCGACGTTCCCGCGCTCCCGGTCGGCTCGGTTCCCGGAATCGACGGGGTCGACCGCGACGACGCGCCCGCTGCGCTCGAAGCCGCGCTCGCGGGCCGCGCCGTCCGTCGCGAGCGATCGATACTGGGCGTGCGCCTCGAGCCGGACGGCGACGCCGACTCGACGGACGCTGCGACGCGAGCGCGTGCCCTCTTCGACGTGACGCTCATCACCGACGAACCGGCCCGGATCTCCGAGTACGGCGTCTGCGATCGCGGTCGATCCGTCGCGACCTTTCGCGCCGATGGCGTCGTGACGGCGACGCCGGCGGGGAGCCACGGCTACGCGAGCGCAGTCGACGCGCCGCACCTCTCGCGGGCCGTCGACGCGGTCGCGGTCTCGCCGATCGGTCCCTTCGTCACCCAGACTCGCCAGTGGGTCCTGCCGACCGACGACCTGACGTTCACGGTCGAACGCGACGAGGGCGACGTGACGCTCGTCGTCGACGGTCGATCGGTCGGCACGGTCACCGTCGACTCGCGGGTTTCGGTCTCCCTCGCCGGGACGCTCGCGACGCTGATCGTTCCGGACGAGCGACTCGAGGGCGAGTGAGAGCGCCCGGGAATATCGGTGTCGACGGAGGCGTGACGGGGCGGAGTCGACTGCTGTCCTCCGACGCTGCCGTTAACTGTTGTACGGCTCCTCGTCCCGATGCTGGTCCGGGTTCTCGTTCTCGAGGGCGTCGTCCTCCCGGTCGACGGACCCCTGTTCGATGTCCTGTCGACGCTGCTCTTCGTCCGCCCGTTCGCGGGCCGCTTTTTCCTCCTCGGTCAGCCCCTCCTCGTCTCGCGCTTCCTCGGGGTCGGTCTCCTCCTTCTCGAGCTGGACGTCTCGCCCGTGTTCGTCTTTACCGGTATCGTCGCGTTCGTCGGTATTGTCTGACATCGTGATCCCGGCCGGGGGTATCGCCGGTTTCTGAAAAGGCGTTGGGCTTGCGAGCGTCGGTGTGCCGGCTATATCGGTGCCGCTGCTCGTCTGAGCGCCAGTTACCAGGCATCGCCGGAGGCGAGGTCGATCTCGACGTCGCCCTTCTCGGAGGGACAGATGTCCGCCAGCACGCAGTCGGCACAGTCGGGGTTCTGTGCGGTACAGACCGCTCGCCCGTGATCGATACAGAGGTGCGTGAACTGCTGCCAGTCGTCTTCGGGGACGATCTCGATCAGGTCCTGCTCGATCCGCTCGGGATACTCCTCTTCGGTCAGCCCGAGGCGCCGCGAGAGCCGCTGGACGTGCGTATCGACGACGATTCCCTCGACGATATCGTGGCCGTGCTGGAGGACCACGTTCGCCGTTTTCCGACCGACACCCGACAGTTCGGTCAACTCGTCCATCGTATCCGGCACCTCGCCGTCGTGGTCCTCGAGGATCGTCTCGCAGGCGCTGCGGATGTATTTGGCCTTGTTGTTGTAGTACGTGATCGAGTTCAGATCCTCGGCGAGCTCGTCCTGATCCGCGTTCGCGTAGTCCTCGGCCCCGTCGTACGTCTCGAAGAGGTGCTTCGTCTCCTCGTTTACCCGTTGGTCGGTACACTGCGCCGAGAGGATCACCGCGATCAGCAACTCCAGTCGGTTCGCGTACCGCAGCGAAATCGTCGAGTCGGGGTATTCCGCCTCGAGCCGGTCGACGACCTCGACTGTCTGTTCCCGGCGGGTCTCCAGTGGGGTTCCCATGCGCATCCGCTAGGCGCGTCGTCGTTTGAGCGTTCGGGTTCTCCGTCACAGCGACCGCGTCGGACATCGGTCCGACATGTTTTCGACTGGTAGGTACTATTATTATCCGCGAGCACTCATAATTGAATTACGCATACCAGACGATTCTCGCCGGTCGTCCGGCAGCGTCCGAATTCGGCGGAATCGGTGCGGGGGTGATCGACCATGACCATTCAGAACGACACCGGGAACGTTGAGGGGGAATCGCCACAGGACAGCGCCGTCGTCGACGCACTGCTGGCCGAACTCAAGGACGATCAGGGGGCCACCAAGCGGGCAGCGCTCAGACGAGCGCTCGAGGTCGACGACGCGTCCGGACCGGAGCCTCGAGACGAATCGAGCGACCCCGACGACGCCCGCGTCAGCAACGACGTTCGCATCGAACGGTTACAGGCGACCGTCGAGTCCCTCGCCGCCTACACCGATTCCCTCGAGGCGTTTCTCGACGAGAACGGAACTGCCGAAACCGTCCTCGCCGACGTGCAGACTGGGCTCGACGACACCCGCGACGAACTCGAGACGCTGTCGGCGTCCGTCGCGGACCTCGAGGCCACCGACGCCGATCACGCGGATCGGCTCGCCGCAACGGAGACGCGCTGTGACTCGATCGAGGACGCAGTCAAGACGCTGGCCGGGCAACTCGCGGACCTCGAGAAAGCCACCGAAGCGGCGGTCAAGACCCTCGACGACCAGTGGATCGCCCTCGAGGGACGCGTCGACACGTTCGAGCAACGCCTCGATATCCTCTCCGAGCGGGTCGACGACGCCACGTCGACGGTCAATTCGCGCACCAGGCGGCTCGAATCGGCGCTCGCGGACCTCGAATCGGCGGTCGACGAGCAGTTCGCCGAACTCGATAGAGACCTCGAGCGGGAGCTCGACGCGCTCCGAGACGACCGCTCCGCGACCGACGACGACGTCGACGCGAAGATCGACCGCCTCGCGTCCCGGTTCGAGGACCGGATCGCCAATATCGAGGCCGATCTCTCCGACGATATCATGGACGTCGAAAAGACGCTCGTCTACACGTCCAACGACCTCGAGGAGGAGATCGAGTCGCTGGCGGCCGAGATCGACGATCTCGAGTCGCAGTCCGGCGATCGGGAATAGATCGGCCCGCTGGCGAGCGTGGACGACGATGCCGTGACATTTAAGCGGTCGTCATCCAGCTATGTGGGTATGAAAGCCACGGCCATGGCCCACCCCATCCAGGGGCTGGTCAAGTATCACGGGATGCGAGACGAGATCGAGCGGCTCCCCTATCACGACAGTATCAGCGTCTGTACGGCCCCCAGTCACACCCGAACGACCGTCGAGTTCTCGATGGACCACGAGGATGACACCTTCATCGTCGACGGCGAGGAACTCGAGGGACGCGCCCACGAACGCGTCGAGGCCGTCGTCGAGAAGGCCCGCTCGAAGTCCGACGCCGCCCACACCGTGTATCCCGTGCGCCTCGAGAGCGAGAACAGTTTCCCGACGAACGTCGGGCTGGGGTCGTCCTCGTCGGGCTTCGCGGCCGCGGCGATGGCGCTGGCCGAGGCGGCCGAACTCGACGCCTCCAAGCAGGAGATTTCGACGATCGCCCGCGTCGGCTCGGCCTCGGCGGCTCGAGCGGTCACCGGCGCCTTCTCGCATCTCCGCACCGGGATGAACGACGAGGACTGTCGCTCCGAGCGGATTCCCTCGAACCTCCACGAGGACCTCAAGATCATCGTCGGCCTCGTCCCCTATCACAAGGACACCGACGACGCCCACCGCGAGGCCGCCGACAGCCACATGTTCCAGGCCCGCAACGCCCACATCCACGAGCAGATCGCGAAGATGCGCGACTCCCTGCGCAACGACGACTTCGAGGGCGTGTTCGAACGCGCCGAACACGATTCGCTGTCGCTCGCGGCGACCACGATGACCGGGCCCTCGGGGTGGGTCTACTGGCAGCCGGCGACCCTCGCGGTCTTCAACACGGTCCGCGAACTCCGCGAGGAAGAGGACATCCCCGTCTACTTCTCGACGGACACCGGTGCCAGCGTCTACGTCAACACCACCGAGGAACACGCCGAGGAAGTCGAGGAGGCAGTCTCCGACTGTGGCGTCTCCACGACCACCTGGGACGTCGGCGGGCCTGCGAAACTGCTCGACGAGGACGAGCACCTGTTCTAGAGACGAACTTTTGCTCTGCAGGTGCGCCTTCGGCGCACCCTCGGCAAAACTTCGATGAAAAGCACTCCTCCCTCCGTTCCGAGCGCGAAGCGCTCTCCACATCGGTCGTCGGCCCGCTCGCTCACTTCGTTCGCTCGCGGTCGATAACTGGGCAAGTGCCTGCCCTCCCCCGGGTCACAGACTCCTCGCGATGCTCGGAGCCCGCTCCCGGCCACAGTTGCGATCGCTGTGCTTCGCTCGCTCCGTCGTTCTCGAGCACAACTATACCGCTCGAACCCCTACGCTCACCCATGCACGTCGTGGTCCTCGGTGCAGGCTACGCCGGACTGACGCTGACGCGCTTGCTCGAGCGGGACCTCCCCGAGGAGGTCGACATCACGCTGGTCGACCAGTCGCCGGATCACCTCGTCCAGCACGAACTCCACCGGGTGATCCGCCGGCCGGAGCTGGCGGCGGCGATCACGGTTCCGTTGCCGCAGGTTCTCGAACGGGCGAGTGTCCGCGTCGCTCGCGTGGAGGAAATCGACCGGGACGAGCGGGTCGTGTCCCTCTCCTCTGGCTCGCTGCCCTACGACGTCGCGGCGATCTGTCTCGGCGCGCGGACGGCCTACCACGGGCTCGAGGACGTTCGTGAGTACGCGACCCCGTTGAAGCGACTCTCGCACGCGAGTCGAATTCGGTCGGGTGCACTCGAGGCGCTCAGGGCCGACGACCCGCGGATCGTCGTCGGCGGGGCCGGCCTCTCGGGCGTGCAGGTCGCCGGCGAGTTGGCAGCGCTCGCCCGCGACGAACGCAGCGACGCGACGATCACGATCCTCGAGCAACTCGAGAGCGTCGCGCCGACATTTGACGAGAACTTCCAGCAAGCGGTTCGGACCGCGCTGGAAGCACAGGCCATCGAAGTCCGGACCGGCGCGGCCGTTTCGGGAGCCGACGAGACGCACGTCCACCTCGAGTCCGGCGAGCAGGTTCCCGCCGACCAGTTCGTCTGGACGGGCGGTATCCGCGGCTCGGATCCGCTCGCGGGCGAGCGCCCGACGGTCGAGAGCGACCTCCGACTGGACGACCGGACCTTCGCCCTCGGGGACGCAGTTCGGGCCGTCGACGCCGACGGGCGGCCGGTCCCGGCGAGTGCGCAGGCGGCCGTCCGAGAGGCGCGGACGGTCGCCGCGAACATCACCGCCCTCGTGACCGACGACCTCGAGCCCGCGGTCGATAGCGAGAGCGCAGCCGCCCCGCTCGAGCAGTTCAGCTTCGAATCGCCCGGCTGGGTCGTCAGCGTCGGCGACGACGCGGTCGCGACGGTCGGCTCGCGAGTTCTCACGGGACGACCGGCAAAGGCGTTGAAGACGAGTATCGGCCTCGGCTATCTCTCCGGAGTCAGCGACGTCGAAAACGTGGCCGAGCTCGCCTATCGAGAGCTCGTTCCGGGGCGACTGCAGCGCGATCGGTAGCGGAGTCACCGACAGTCACTGCAGACCGAATCTTCTGACTGCGTTGCGAGTGTGTCAATCGGTTCGGACTACGAGAACTACGTCCAGCGGTCCAGCCCCGTCTGCGTGACGCTCTCCTCGATGCGTTCGAAGCCGCGCTCGACTTCGCCGGCGTCGACGCCCCACTCGTCGGTGACGTACGTTCGCGCGGCCTCGAGGTCCGGATCGATCGCCGCGTCGAACTCGTACTCGTCGGTCACGTCGGGATCCCGGAACAGCTGTCTGACGCGGTCGCCGTACTCGATGTGATCCCCGCGGGCCTCGAGGACGCTCCAGAGGTCGCCGTGTTCGGTGATCGCCGAAATCGCCGTCTTCGGGCCGATTCCGGAGACGCCCTCGTTGAAGTCCGTCCCGATAAGGATCGCCGCGTCGATCAGCTGCTCGAGGGTGAGCCCGTGGTGGTCGAGGGTCGCCTCGAGATCCATCAGCTCGGGGTCGCCCTTGCTCGTCAGCTGGCGCAGCGTCAGCGGGGAGCCGAAGAGCAGGGCGTCGTAGTCCTCCGAGCCGACGTAATCGGCGTCGCCCCGCTTGACCATGTGCGCGGCCTGCGCCTCGCCCTCCGCGGGCGCTTCGACGACCGGCACGTCGAGCAGCTCCAGGAGTTCGCGGCTGGTCTCCTGAATCGTCGGCGTCAACCGCTGCGTTCGGGACTCGAGCTGGGCGATCGCGACCGCGTCGCCCTCCTCCCGAGCGGTCTCGAGCTGGTCCTCGTAGCTCCGGCGCTGCTCGCGGCGGGATTCGATCTCGTCGTCCTTGAGGTCGGAGGGGCCGCCGTCGAAGACCATCACCGGCGTGATGTCGTGCTCGAAGAACTTGGGCAGCCCCTGGACGATGCCGAGCAGGTTGGCGACCTCGGTCCCGTCTGCGGTCGTGTATTTGCCGCTGTCGGTCCACTTGACGGTCGTCGTCAGGTACCGGTAGAGCCAGTTGTGCGCGTCGACGGCGACGACGCCCTCGATCTCCTCGAAGGGGATGTCCTCGATGACGGCGATGTCCCGGAGTGCAGCGTTTCCCATTGGCGAGTCCTTGGGACGGCCGGGATTTGAATCGTTGGCTTCCCGATCTGCCCGCTGGCGCTCCGGCTCGAGCGCGTCGGCGACGCGCTCACTGGCATCGGCGGCGTCGCGCCGTCGTCGATCGCGGGCGTCGTCCCGGGCACCATCGGAAGTGGTTCGAATCCCAGCAGGTGTCGATCCCGACTCCACGGTCAACGTGACGATTTTCCAGAGCCCGGCGGCTCGCTGTCGCGTCGCGCGTCGAGGAAGGTCTCCTCCTCGTCGGAGAGGTCACGGTCGCGAAACTCCTCGAGACCGGCCTGATACCGCTCCCGTTCGTTCCATTTCGTGTCCGCGTCGGTACTCGGTGCCGGATACTCGAGGACCAGTTCCGCGATCCCGGTCGTCTCGCCGGTGTAGGCGAATCCCGTCCGGTAGAGCGCCTCGTACGCGAAGGGGTTGTTGACCGCGATCCGGAGCCGCTCGTACCCCCGGTCGATGGCGCGATCGCGGACCAGCCGACAGAGCCGGGGGCCGATCCCCTCGCCGCGGCGCTCGCGATCGACCGTCACGTAGCGCAGCCACAGCGTGTCCGCGTCGGTGCGATCCTCGTTGAATGCGACCGCGCCGACGACCCGGCCGTCGTCCGCTCGCGCAACCGCTTTCCCCGTGTTCGTCATGACGAATTTGCCGGCGTAGCTGAACCGTTCGTGGTCGAGTCGGAGTTTCGGTCCGTCCGGCGGCCACTCGAGCAGTTCGTACTCCACGGGATGTCTTCGCGATCGACCCACAACAGTCCACGGTATCGGGACGTTCCGGCCGTCCTGAGATGCCGGATCGCGGACGTAACCAACGCTTTTGGGATCGTTCGTAGTATCCCCCGCCACGATGAGCGGGGAAACCGACACCGCGGCCGCATACGGGATCGGCGGTCACGCCGGATGGATCGTCGGCGGTGCGCTCGGCGGCGCGATCGGCGCGGTCGCGTTCGGCATCGTCATGTGGGTGCTCGAGCCGGGCGTCCTCGCTGCCGCTATTCCCGCCCTCTACGGGATCGAACCCGTCGGCCTCGTCGGGTGGGCGATTCACATCGCACACGGGGCACTGCTGGGAATCGTCTTCGGCCTGCTGGTTACGCGGCCCCGGGTCCTCGGCGTCCTCCGGACCGACGTCGAAACGAGTGCCCTCTCTCGAATCGGTATCGTCGTCCGGACGACAGCCGCGGGATTCGTCTACGGCCTCACGGTCTGGACGGTACTGCCGCTGCTCGTCCTCCCGGCCTGGATCGCCGCGGTCGGTGCCAGCGGTGCCGAGGCCCTCACGTCGATCGCCGCGGGCAGTTTGCTCGGCCACCTGGTGTTCGGAACGGTTCTCGGCGCGGTCTTCGCGGCGACCGTCGATCTCCACGATCGGACCGTCGAGACGCCGTTTTAGTTCGAATCGGCCGATGAGACGCGCCGACCGAGAACGGCACCCGCGACCGCGACCGCGAGACCGGCGAGCAGGGCGAGGGCTCGCCGGTGCATCGACGCCTGAAGCTGGTAGCTTCGATCGCGTGCCCGATCGTCGAACGGTCCGTGAGCGCCGAAATCGCCAGACACCGGTTCGTACAGGTTGTGTTCCCGGTCGGGATCGACCGGCTCGTCGGTCTGTTGGGAATCGTACCCGCCCCGAGCGAGATAGTCGTCGAGTCGCCGCGGGATCAGACGGTTCCCGAGGATCGCTTTCACGGTCGATCGCCCGACCCACAGCTCGTCCTCGCCGTTGTCCACGGCCCAGACGATCGCTCGAGCGGCGACTTCGGGCTGGTAGATCGGCGGGACCGGCTGCGGGTTTCTCGGGAGCCGGGTTTTCGTCCACTCGAATTGCGGGGTGTTCATCGCGGGCATCTGTACCATCGACAGCTGCACGTCACAGTCGTCGTGGAGCAACTCCGTTCGCACGGATTCGGTATACCCCTGGATCGCGTGTTTCGCGCCGCAGTAGGCCGACTGAAGCGGAATGCCACGGTATGCCAACGCCGAGCCGACCTGGACGATCGTCCCCTCGTCGCGGGGCCGCATTCGCTCGAGCGCGGTCTGCGTGCCGTAGACGTACCCCAGATACGTGACCTCGGTGACGCGGCGGTAGTCGTCGGTTGTCATCTCCGCAGCGGGCGAGAACACCGAGACCATCGCGTTGTTCACCCAGACGTCGATCGAGCCGAACGCGTCCTCGACGGTTTCGGCCGCGGCCTCGACCGCATCGGGATCGGCGACGTCCGTCGGGACGGCGATCGCCTCGCCGCCGGCCCGCTCGACCTCCTCGCGTGCGCCCTCGAGGCCGTCCTCGCCCCGCGCGAGCAGGCCGATCTTCGCGCCGCGTTCGGCGAACGCGCGAGCGGTGGCTCGCCCGACGCCGGCCGATGCACCCGTCACGACGACGACTTCGGAGTCGGTAGTTCCGGACATGGTTAGCTACTGAGGGGGTTCAATCGGTCGACTGTCTCGGAGGTAGCGTACCGTTCCCAGCCGCCGTACCGGTCCGTAATCGGCCCTCGCGGGACGCTGCAGATCAGGATGAGCGCCCCGGCTATGACGGCGTTGATCGCGGCGACCGTCGGGACGCCAGCGAACAGCCACGGAGCGACGACGATCCAGACGGCGAGCGGGATATTGAGGAACCGGACGGCGCGAGCGGGTTCGCCGGTCGCGATCACGGTGAAGGAGACGACCAGCGAACCGACCAGGTGGCTGCTGTCGGCCATGAGCCCCGTCGTTCCGAAGAGGGTCGGGGAGAGCATGAGCCAGACGCCGAGCGCCATCGCACCGAGCAGCGTCCACGGGATCGAGACGCCCCAGAACGGTTCGCCGATCGGAGAGTCACCGATCGGCCGCGTCTCGGATTCGTCGACACCGGCCTCGTCCTCGGAAATCGTGCCGCCCATCCAGAAGGCGGTCCAGAGGCTGTCGCCCTGGCGCATCAGCCGGACGACGTACTGCCCCATCGCGACCACCTCGTCGACCGTCAGCGAGATCATCCACAGCATGCCGAAGGCCGAGAGGAGACAGAGGGTACACCACGTCCCGACCGTGATCGGCTGCATGATGACCAGCAGTACCTGGACGAAACCCAGCGGGATCACGACGACGCCGAAGAAGGCGACCATCCACGGCATCGTCCGCCAGCGCCGCCGATCGCCCATGAATCCCATCAGGGCCTCGACCGAGTATGCGACCGCGCCGAGACCGGCGTCCGAGACCGGAAACGCCTCCGAGATCCGCGACGTCAGTATCGCCTCGGTTCCCGGGTCGTACAGCGGATCCCAGACGCTCTCGATGTAGCCCAACTGGAAGGCGGCCATGTACCACGACGCGAAGAAGCCGAATATTCCGAGCGCGATCAGCGGGGCTCGCTGTGCGCCCGTTGAGGGATTGTACGACCAGCCCGGCGGGACGGTCGGCCCATCCATCTCCGAGCGCATCACGATCAGGACCGTGAACGTGATCACCATGACGCCGACGAGCGTGTTGTTGGCGAACGCCGCGGCCGTCGGTGCCGCGAACGCGATCGGCGAGAACACCAGCCAGAGGCCGACGAAGCCGTTGGCGTAGTTGGCGTACCCGCTCTCACGGTAAATCGTTAGTCCCGCGAGCGCGATGAGAACGAGTCCGCTGGCGACGGTACTCCACATCAGCAGCGCGCTCCCGTAGCTCAGCGCCGGGACGCTCGCGATGAGCCAGACGCCCAGCGAGACGACGGCGTACTGGACCCACACCTCCTTCGTCGGGTGGGCGAGCATCATGTCGCCCGGCCGCATCGAGCCGCCGTCGTCACCGTCGTCATCTTCACTGCCGGTCCCACCACGTGTCTCACCGCTCGTGGTATCCCGGTCGCGATCACCGCCGTTTCCGCCGCCGTCGTCGACCCTCGAGCGCCGCTCTCGAGCGTCGGTCGTCGTGGCGTCCGATTCTCCGTTCGAATCGTCGTGTCTGTCGTCGGTCATTGGTCTCGGTCGTTTCTCACTCGCGGTCGTTCGGTCGGCGGACGATCGCTTCGCTCGAACCGCCGTTCCGAAGCGACTCGTCGTGTTCGAGCGCTCCCGACTCGCCACCCGAATCGTCGGCGGCGGCCAGCGAGAGCGCGCTGTTGAGCAGCCCGATGTGACTGTACGCCTGCGGGATATTTCCCCGCTGTTCGCCGGACTCCGGATCGATCCCCTCCGCCAGCAACCCGAGCGGACTGGCGTAGTCGAGAATCGCCTCGAAGCGCGCTCTCGCCTCGTCGGTCCGTCCCGACAGCGCGAGCGCGCTCACGAGCCAGAACGAGCAGACGACGAACGGGCTCGCCTCGCCGGGGAGCCCGTCGTCGCCCTCGTAGCGGCGGACGAGACCGTCGTCGGTGGTCAGGCGATCGATCGTCGCGTCGATCGTCCCCTGTACGCGACCGTCGTCGGCCGGGAGGAAGCCGACGATCGGAACGAGGAGGTTCGACGCGTCGAGTGCCTCCTCGTCGCCGAACGCTCGCACGAAACTGTTCGCCTCCTCGCTGTACCCCCGCTCGAGGACCGCCCGGCGAACGTCATCGCGGCACGTTCGCCAGCGCTCGACCGGCCCCGACAGGTCGTCGGCCGCTTCGACCAGTTCGATCCCCCGGTCGAGCGCCGTCCAGCACATCACCTTCGAGTAGACGTACTGTTCGGGGTCCGATCGAACCTCCCAGATGCCGGCGTCGGGCTCGTCCCACCCCTCGCAGACGTAGTCGATGAGGTCGCACATCACCGACCAGTCGTCGTACGTGATCGGCTCCCCGTAGCGGACGCTCTCGTAGATCGCGAGGATCAGTTCACCGTAGACGTCGAGTTGCCGCTGGTTCTTGGCCGCGTTGCCGATACGAACGGGGGCCGACCCCTCGTACCCGCTCAAGTGATCGAGGACCGTTTCGTCGGGGACCTCCTCGCCATGAAGGCCGTACACCGGCGGCACTGCCTCGGGGTCGTGGCGGCGACAGTGATCGAGACAGAGTTCGAAGTACGAACGGGCCTCCTCGAGGTGACCGAGTTCGGACAGCGCCCGAACAGTGAACGCCGCGTCGCGGATCCAGTTGAATCGGTAGTCCCAGTTGCGAACGCCGCCGAGGTCCTCGGGCAGCGACGTCGTCGGGGCCGCACACACGGCACCGGTCTCCCGATGGAGGAGGAGCTTGAGCACGAGCGACGACCGGACCGCGAAGTCGTGCCAGGGGCCGGCGACGGGGCAGTCGGTACCGTCACAGTCGTGTGCCCACTCTCGCCAGTAATCGACGGTATCAGCGAGCGTCTCCCGGTGAGACGACGGCTCGTGCGGGATCGGCTCACCGTGGCTCAGTACCAGCCAGCGCGTCTCGCCCGCTCCGAGCGTCACCGTGGTACTCGCCCCACGGCCGTCAGTGGACGGCTCGAGCGGCAGATCGCTCGAGAGGACGACTCGCTCGTCGTCGCCGACCGCAACGACGCCATCGGACGCGACTTCGATCTCGGGCACGTCCCGCCCGTAGTCGAACCGCGGGTCGAACGTGATATCGACCTCGAGAGAGCCGTTCTCGCAGTCCAGCCTCCGGTAGACGGCGGGGGGCGGATCGTCCGTTCCGGTCGCGTCAGCGACGGGCATGAAATCCGTCACCGTTGCGTCTCCGCTGGCGGTCCGGAACGTCGTCTCGAGGACGTTGGTGCGGTCGCGATACCGCTGGACGGACTCGAACGACTGCGTCGGCCGCACGGCGAAGCGGCCGCCGCGGTCGGCATCGAGTATCGCGGCGAAGACGCTCGGCGACTCGACGTGCGGGAGCGGACACCAGTCGATCGAACCGTCGCGACCGACTACCGCGACCGTGTTCCCGTCGCCGATCACGCCGTACTCCTCGAGAGGTTTGTACTGCATGATCACACTGTGAGCCGGACCGGGTGCCGACTTCCGATCACCAGTCCATCGGTAACCGTCGGAGCGCCTTTCCTATTGGGCAGTCGCTTGAAGGGGCAGCGCACTGCCGGCGACGTACGCGTTGTAGCGCTCGAGACGTGCCACGAGCGCGCCCGAGACGGCGTCGTTCGCAGCGCCACGCTCTCGAGACCCGGTACGAGCCCCTCGAGTGCGGCTCCACGCGGTTTCGGCGGGCGATACTGACGTCCAAAGATAGTACTGCAATACGGCCAGTCGACAAGTCACGCCGTCTCAGTCCCGCATTTTCCCTCGTTAGCGTTCCCGGTTCTCTCGGTTCGTAATATATGCGATATTATAATTACCCGTGTCGCGAGCTTAGCGGCTTACATCTATACTCCGTCCCATCCGGTCGACCCCTGTTTTCAGCCGCTCACAGTTACGGGGCTGAGATCAGGCATTAGTTGTTGCTGTAGCCGACTGGAACCGCTGACCGATCTCTCCGTAGTACTCCAGACGCGCGATGAGGACGATTGTGCGACAGCCCCGAAGACAACCGCGACCTCGAGGCCGGATAGGTACGAACCGTTTCGTCGAGCGGCTGACCGTCGGGGAACCAGAAAGAGACCGATAGCCGGACAGGTCCCACGACAACCGCCCGACGAATCCGTCAGACCGTCTCAGGTTCCGGTCGGATCCGCACCGCGGCGCGCGCGTCCGGCCCGCTCGTCGATCGGGTCTTCGAGGTCGCCCATGACCTCCTCGAAGGCGTCCGTCGAGGTCAGGAGACCGACGACCTCGCCGCCCTCGGTGACGAGGGCGAGTTCCTGATTTTCCGTCTGGAAGCGGTCGATGGCGTCGTTGATTTCCTCCGTGGCCGGGAGCGTCATCGGCGACGCGGCGATATCTTCGATGCCGACGTCGCCGCTCATGAGCTCCTCGAACTGGTTCGTGATCGTCGGGAGATAGACGATGCCGCGGAAGTCGTCCATGTCCTCGCCGACCACGGGGTAGCGAGAATGGGAGTGTTCCTCGACGAGCGCGAGGTTCTCCTCGGGGGTGTTCTCGGTGGAGAGCGCGACGATTTCCTCGCGCGGCACCATGATCACCTCGACCGGAATGTCTCCGACGGCCAGCGCGTTCATGACCTCCTGCCGGCGTTCCTCGGAGAGTTCTCCTTCGTCAAGGGTCGAGCCGAAGCGCTTGTAGAGGCCCGCACGCCCCTGCATGACGTCGGCTTCGGTTTCGAGCCACGCGCCGGTCATCTCGACGCCGAACAGCGACAGCGTCCATTTCGCCGCCCCGTCTCCGAACTGGATGATCGGCCAGATGGCTCGGGTCCACCAGTACAGCGGCGTCGCACAGTACCGACAGACCAGTTTCGAGCGCTCGACGCCGAGGTAGGTGGGGGTCTGCTCGCCGTGAGTGAGATGGACGAGGTTGACGATGAGAAACGCGAGGATGGCCCCTGCGCCGACCGATGCGAGAACGGTCCCGCCGAACAGCGGTTCGAAGATGGCCGTGAGCGCGGGTTCGGCGACGATACCGACCGCGATGCTCGAGAACGTAATCCCGATCTGGCAACTGGTCAAGTAAATCTCCAAGTTCTGCGTCATCTCCCACGCGCGTTCGAGAGCGGTGCTTCCGGGTTCGACGAACTCCGCTTCGGAATACTGTCGGGCGCGGGTCAGCGCGAACTCGATGGCGACGAAAAACGCGTTGGCGAGAATGAGTAATAGACCGGCAAAAAGCCTGATGGCGGCTTCGAGCGCAGGCATCGGCATAGCGAGTTATATGAATAGCAACACGGATAAACGGCTTGTCTGCAAACCGATTCTTCGCGCTCCGACGGGTCCCGTCCTCACGAGATGTCTCAAGCCGGGTCGCTCTGGGAGTCCAGTCCCGATGCGTCGTCCCCGCGTTGTTCGCGCTGGTAGGCGTCGATGGGGTCCTCGAGTTCGCCCATCACTTCCTCGAAGGCGTCCGTCGAGGTTAGCAGGCCGACGACCCGTCTCTCCTCGGTGACGAGCGCGAGCTCCTGATTTTCCGTCTGGAAGCGGTCGATAGCGGCGCTTATTTCCTCGTCGGCCGGCAGCGTCATCGGCGGCTCGGCGAGGTCTTCGATGTCGGTCTCGCCGTTTCTGAACGCCTCGAACTGATTCGTGACCGCCGCGAGGTAAACGACCCCCCGGAAATCGTCGATGTCCTCGCCGACCAGCGGAAAGCGGAGATGGGGATGCTCCTCGATGACCGCGAGGTTCTCCTCGGGGGTGTTCTCGGTCGAGAGCGCGGCGATCTCCTCGCGCGGCACCATGGTGTCGCGGACGGGGATTTCCTCGACCACCAACGCGTTCATCACCTCCTGGCGACGTTCTTCGGAAAGATCACCGTCGTCGAGTATCGACCCGAGCTGTCGGTGGAGGTCCGCACGCCCCTCGACGTCCTCGCCGTCGGATTCGAGCCACGCCCCCGTCATCTCGACGCCGAACAGCGACAGCGTCCATTTCGCCACCCAGTCACCGACGCGGAGAATCGGTCGAATGACCCACGTGAACCAGTACAGCGGCGTCGCGCCGTAGCGGCAGACCTGTTTCGAGCGCTCGACGCCGAGGTAGGTGGGAGCCTGTTCGCCGTAGACCTTGTGTACCAGGCTCACGATGATGTACGCCAAGATCACGCCCGCGCCGATCGACGCGAGAACCGTCCCGCCGAACAACGGCTCGAACAGCGCTGCGAGCGCGGGTTCGGCGACGATACCCAGTGCGATGCTAGCGGCGGTGATACCGACCTGACACCCGGTGAGATAGATTTCGAGGTCCTCGGTCATCTCCCACGCGCGTTCGAGACCGGGTTCCATGAACTCGGCTTCGGAATACTGGCGGGCGCGGGTCAGTGCGAACTCGATAGTGACGAAAAACCCGTTGGCGAGAATCAATGCGGCACCCGCGACGAGACGAAGGAGTATTTCGGGTGCTTGCATTCAGTACTGGTCCCTCGATACGGCGTCGAGGCAAAAAAGCATCGGGGAGGGCACCCGACTCGGGGGCATATTTTTTGTCGTTCGGCAAATAGTATCGCGACGTGTACCGCGACGTCCGTATCCCGACGGATAGCCCTGATGCGAGCGTCACAGCGCTTGCTGACGCGGCGGAAATCTCCTCGAGTCGGTGACCACCTCGGTGCTGGGCGCTCCGGAATGAGTCCCGCTCGTAGAACCTACCGGTATCGCATGAGTCCGTCAGAGAAAGAGAACCGTCCACGGGATGCTGGCCCTCCGGACGACGATTCACGGCGAACCCGGTCGATCTGGGCTCCGCTCGAGAGATGATCGTCGAACCGCACTCCCCTGGCGAGCGGTTACACGCCTGAACGAGAATGGATAACGGACGATCAATCAGAGACTGGGTCCTGTTCAGCGCGAGCCGCTTGACCGTTACGGGAATACTGACGCTCATTTGCTTCGTTCTCCTTACGGGTCTCAGTTTCCTTCCCATCCCCTTCCAGTCGATATTGACCGAGGGAGATACGGTCGAGACGCTGTTTCAGACCCTCGTCGGTGTTCTCATAACCGGAATGACGCTGGTCGTCTCGATCAACCAACTCGTCCTGTCCGAGGAATTCGGATCGCTGGGTCGACAACGCGAGCGGATGGATAAATCGATGACGTTCAGGAAGGACTCCGAACGAGAGTTTCAATGGACTGGTCCCCCGAAGCCGGAGCGGTTCCTCAGTACGCTCATCAACACGAGCGTCGATCGTGCCAAGACGGTACGGGAGGCCGTGAACGGAAATTCCGACCGACTCCTTCGGAACCGGGTCGATCAGCTAGTCGATCGGATCACTACGAGCGCCGACGAAATCACCGACGAGCTGGAAGACGCGCCGTTCGGAGAGTTCACGATAATGCAGGCCGCCCTTTCGTATAATTACTCGTGGAAGATCTACCTCGTTCGTCGGCTGTACTGGGAGCATCGAGAGAGTTTGAGTGACGACGAACGAGAGGCGATCGACGATCTGGTCGACATCCTGGAGCTGTTCGGCCCTGCGGAAGAGTTTTTCAAGGCCCACTATCTCCAGTGGGAACTGGTCACCCTCTCCCGACGGATCCTCTATACGGGAATTCCGGCGCTCCTCGTCACGATCTATGCCGCGCTCTATCTGAAGCCCGGGACCGTGTCAGGGACGGTACTCAACGTCCCCGTACTCGTCTGGCTGATCAACGGCGGCGTCACGTTCGCGTTGATTCCGTTCTTTATCTTCACTGCGTACGTCCTTCGGACGGCCTCGATCGCGAAGGAGTCGGGTGCTATCGGTCCGTTCGTCCTCCACGAATCAGAGCGAGCACCGCTCATCGACTGGGACGATTGAGCTACCCCGACCGGGGCGGCGCATTATGGATCGCTGTGGGTAACGGGGTCGGACAGCAGCCGTTGTCGGGTTCGGAGTCCGGTCTGGAATCGCTGGACGGTCTCCGACTGGTGTCCCAGCCAGCTATTGGGACGCGACGATTGTTCCCTCCTGAACTTGTTCCATGTGACACATTGGATGGCGCAAGGCGACAGTTCGAATACAACTGATCGCTGGCCGGTCAGTGGTACAAGATATCGACCGCGCCGTCAACGAAGTCTCTGCCGGTATCGACGATGCCTCGGAAGAGCGTGGTTCGGGTGTCCCGGTTATAGACGGAGACAGCAACGTAACAGATCAGCCGATACGAGTGACACCGACTAATACAGGTGCAGGGGAAATGACTGTACTCGATCCGAACGACTACCCGGGAGAGGCATAGAAACGACGACTATTCCAAACTTCTCGGGCGGCACTGGACCTGAGTCAGCGGTACGTACATTTCTAAAGCTCAGTGAAACATATCGAGGAGAAAGATGAGAAGAAATCCGACGAAGAACAGCGTCGTGGATGTCGGTGTTTCCGGTACCTTCTGGGCTTTGACGAGGAGTTCCTCGGTCACCAGATACAGAAGGGCAGCAGATCCGAACGCGAGTACGAGCGCGATCGGAGCGCCCGTAACGCCGTCGAACACGAGTACGCCAGCGGTCACTCCGCTCAGCAGTAGAATCCCGAACCCGGCGGGGACGGCGAGTTTCTTCGGCGTACTCGTCTCTTCCGGGAGTGCTATGACGCCGGTTACGCCGAGAAAGAGGACCTCGATCGCGAGTGCCACTGCAATGAGAACGCCCGTGGCCGCCTCCGCCAGGAACGTCACGCCGATCAGGACGCCATCGATCAGCATGTCGATACTCACGGTGATCAGCAGGCCAGCGGCACCCGCCATCTTCCCGCCGATACCGCGCTTTTCGACGTACTTACTGAGTCGATGGATGCCGAGCATCGCGGCGACACCGATCGCGAATCCGACGACGACCACGACCGGAGCCCGTGTATGAACATCCGGGAGCAGTTCGGCGGCGACGGCGGCGAACACGACGCCGGCCGCGAAGTGTTGGACGTTACTCTCCATTTGCGATCCCGGCGTACGGTAGACAGCCAGAATCCCTCCGACGAGCGCGGCGACGACTGCCAACATCGTATACGAAAGCGCTTGAGCCAGGGTCCCAACCATTCGACCAGTAATTGTACCTCGAACCGGGTGAATGTACCCACCGTCAAATTCGGGGTGAGGAAATACCCCCGTCTACGGACACGATATTCACTCGTGAGCGTGCGTCTGCTCTCGTTCAGATACCTCTCGCGCGTTTTCTCCTCACGTTCGTTCGTCGAAAAGTGCGCGGACCGGGATTTGAACCCGGGCCATGAGCTTGGAAGGCTCAGGTCCTACCACTAGACCATCCGCGCGCATCTCCGGGTTTTCGTCCCACGTTTAAGGCTCTTCCTTTTCGGTCCGATCCCCGGTCCGCGATTGGCCACGGTCGGCCACACACGCGCCCGAGACCGTCGCGTAACAGTTCCCGCTCGAGAGCTCCCACTCGCGGAGCGCGAGGTCGCTGGCGACGAGATCGGCCTCGAACTCGTCTGGCGAATAAATGTGGTAGAAGCGGTCGACCGGCTCGCCGCCGGGAAGGGTCCACTCGACCGTCGTGTCGAACCCCTCGCTTTCGTCGAACCGAGCGTGAGCGGTCGACCACGCGCTGACCAGCGCACGTCCGTCCGGGGACAGCACCCGTGCGAGTTCGTCGAGACTCTCTTGTCGAGCACCCCGCGTCGGCAGGTGGTGGAGCGTCGCGACGTACACCGCGACGTCGACGCTGTCGGCAGCCAACGGGAGCACCGCGGCGTCGCCCTGAACCAGCTCGACGTCGAACCCGCGCTCGAGCGCTCGCTCCCGGCCCGTCTCGAGCAACCCGCGACTGACGTCGAGGCCGACGACGGACTCGAGGTCCGCGGCGAGGAGCTCGGCGTGGCGGCAGTTGCCACAGCCGAGATCGAGGCCGACGCTGCCGGTGCTCGAGCCGGTCGCGTGGGCATCGACGAAGGACTCGACTTCGGGCCAGGCGTACTCCCGCGTGGACGCGAAGTGGTGGGCGATCCGGTCGTACGTGTCGCGTACGTCGGCTCGGCGGGCCTGCTCGTCGTCTCGACTGCGGGTTCGGTCCTGATCCCCGGCCATCATCGGATTTCGTCGCGGGACGCGCAAAAAGCGTTCGCAAACCCACCGTGCAGTGGGTCCGCTGCTGTGTCGGCCGGAGACGCCGCTCTCAGAGTTGCGTCGCTTCGCGCGAGTGAGCTGACAGCCACACGCCCCGCCACGTGATCCCGCGGCCCGCGGGGCGTGACGGTGATGATCCGCTCGCCACACCGCGGACACGGCGGGAAGACCAGGCGATCTCCGGACTCGGCGGCCTCGGAAACGACGGGATCAGACGAGCGAGTATCACCGTCCGTCATCGGTGACCGCCGTCGAAATCGTCGGCGAGCAGACTCGAAGTGTGACTGCGCTGGCGATACTGCCGTCGTGCGAGACGTTTATCTCGCGGTAGAACGATCTGAATCATGGCTTGCAAACGGACCGAGTCTGGAACCCACGTTCCGGATGGTGGTGCACCCGGGGCATTTCGGGCATGCCCCCCGCGACGGATTCGGAAACGCCGCTTCCGTTCGAATAGTGTCAATACTATAACCCATAGCTGCTGGACTTATCGATGGTCCTGGTTTTGGTTGGAGTGCTCGAGGTCCGGCTCGGAAGACGAATGTGGGGGCGTGACGGGGACTCGAGGAATTCGAGGGGTTTATCTATTCCCGTCGGGAACTGTGAGATGCGTACGAGGGCTCGTAGATCAGGGGTAGATCACTCCCTTGGCATGGGAGAGGCCCCGGGTTCAAATCCCGGCGAGTCCACTTGTAATTAAAAGCCATGGAGAGGGTTCTCTACCGCAAGGTAGGACCTTCCAAACGGCTGGATTCGCCACTTTTTGACTGAGAACTACTCCCTCAGAGAATAGACTTCATCAGAAAATCAGACGCGGGCTAGCGCCTGCTGGCGGTTATTTGAGGGAATCGAGGTGGTTTGCGTGATTCGACGCTGGAACGGCGTCGACCGCGCCACAGATCTGTGACTTCTGCGGCTGCGAGATCGACCGTCCAGAGAAGCATTGCGCGGCGCTCGAGGATGGGATGTGTCAGCCGTGACTCGAGAAGTAACCGCGAGGACCGTCCACTGTCCCGAGGCTTCGGCCCTCTGCGGCGGGCAGTGTTCAGAGTAGTTGGTTCCAGCAGTATGCGCAGCTCTGCAACCGTGTTTCAGCGGTTGCTGGATCGGTGTTTCTGAAGCAGTTTCCGAACTGCGTAGTACGTCGTTTTATCTCTTTGAATAGACGTTCGACGGCATTCCGAGTTCCATATTTTTCGTATCGAAATCGGAGACCGAAATGATGGAGTGCAGCTTTAAGCCACGGAGCTGAATCGACGAGAAACACGGCGTCTTGGACACCGTGTTTCTCACTCAGTTCACGCAGAAACATCTCAGTAAGTGCAATTGTATGCGTGTGATAACGCTTGAGATGGAGAAATTCGTTCGTTTCGGGATCGATAGCAGCATACAGCCAGTAGCACTGATCGTCGAGTTGATCACAGTTTCGTCGAGCGCAACGTGATCCGGCTGGCTTCCCCTCGTCGGCTGTGGATTGGCTTTCTGTACCCAATTATGGATCGTCGATCTCGCCCGTTCGACACCGAACCTTTCTAAGACAGAATCAGTATCCGAAAGTGATAGTCCCGACAAATGGAGCTGAATACGCAATCGCATCAGTTCGCGCGGTATCGCCGCCCGCTCCACAAAATCTAATTGAACGCCGCTACTAGCGCCGGTGAGGCGGCTGAGTTCTGGCATGGACACCTAGAATTCTGACCGCCTCGCTTTTCAGACCGTATCTGAACAGCATCGGAGAAGGGAGGGAGAAGAATTCTTTATTGACGATCTTCTCGAGAGCGCGCAGGCTCGGCTTTGAGCGCGTGGACTCGGTGTCGGTCATCTCAGACGAGGAGCTGGATGTCGGATTCAGCCATGTGCTGTAACGCGGTGGCCGCGCCGACGCCGGTGGTGACGCCGTCGTGGAAGTCGTCCTCGTCGTAGTCCATCAGCTCGATCGTCATCTGACAGGCCTGCAGATCGACGCCGCTCTCGAGCGAGAGGTCGATCAGTTCCTCGATGGTGGCCGTCCCATTGTCGTCGATCTTCTTCTGCATCATCTTCGTGGCCATCGTATCCATGCCGGGGAGCGCGGCGACGGCGTTCGGGACGGGCATGTTGGGATTGCCGACGGCACTCAATTTGAGATCTTTCGACTTCTCCTCGTGGAGAATGTCGAGCCCCCAGAACGTGTGGAAGACGACGACCTCCCAGCCGAACGCGGCCGCGGTGCTCGCGAGGATCAGCGGCGGATACGCCATGTCAAAACTGCCCTGCGTCGCCACGATCGTCATCTTCTTTTGGTCGTCGCCCAGATCCGCCTCTGCGAGCGACTCCTCTACCTCCTCGACGCGCTCGCGTAGGGCCTGCAACTCGGCGGTATCGATCTCGGGGTTAGATTCGGCGTCCGCCTCGCCGTCTTCGATCGGTGTCGTTTGATTGTCCGTGCTCATTATTCCGTCTTCTTCACGTAGTGGGTGTAGATGTCGTCCCCTTCGACCTGCTCGAGGAGTTCGACGCCGTCGGTGCCGTCGGCCCACCCCCGAATGTCGCTCATGCTGCCCGAGTCAGTCGCGACGACCTCGAGGACGTCGCCGGCCTCGAGCTCGTCGATCGCTTGCTTGGTCTTCACGATAGGCATCGGGCAGGACTGTCCTTTCACGTCCAGCGTCTCCGTGCTCTGGTATTCCGAACTCATGGTTTCGTTTTGTGCTCCGTATTGGAGCTATCACACAATATTGTGGGCACCCATATAAGACCTCCGGTTATTGTACAATACACGAACACCCCTGTCTCAGAGCAAGGTGTGAAATGGCTATTATCGCTCGTATACGGGCATGTGGTCTCAAATATAGTCTCAATAAGGGAGTAGTTGGCTAGCCTGTATTGTGGATAATAGGAAATACTATACAAACCCTTAAGTGCCAGTAGCCGATACTGGAAACCGTACAACATGGACGATATGGATCTTCCAATGCCGGACGTCGAGATCGAATCGGTCAGTCCAGACGAATTGAAGGACCGAATCGACGCGGGCGAGGACGTCACGCTCCTCGATACCCGTATGGAATCGGAGTACAACGAGTGGAAGATCGACGGAGAGACCGTCGAATCGATCAACATTCCGTACTTCGAGTTCCTGGACGACGAAATTGACGGCGACGTCCTTGCACGGATTCCCGACGACCGCGAAATTACGGTCCTCTGTGCGAAGGGGGGCTCGAGCGAGTACGTCGCCGGGACGCTGAAAGAGCGCGGCTACGACGTCGACCACCTCGAGGACGGGATGAACGGCTGGGCGCGCATCTACGAGCGCGTGGAAGTCGAACGCTACGGCGGTGCGGGAACGCTCTACCAGTACCAGCGTCCCTCGAGCGGCTGTCTCGGCTATCTCGTCGTCGACGGCGACGAGGCAGCCGTGATCGATCCGCTGCGCGCGTTCGCGGATCGGTACCTCGAGGACGTCGACGATCTCGGCGCCGACCTCCAGTACGCGATCGACACGCACATCCACGCGGATCACATCTCGGGCGTCCGTAGCCTCGACGCGGAAGGCGTCGAGGGAGTCATCCCCGAGGCGGCGGTCAACCGCGGCGTCACCTACGCCGACGAGATGACTCTCGCAGCGGACGGCGACGAGTTCGAAGCCGGCGACGCGACGATCGAGACCGTCTACACGCCCGGACACACCTCCGGGATGACCTCGTACCTGATCGAGGATTCGCTGCTCGCGACCGGCGACGGGCTGTTCGTCGAGAGCGTCGCCCGCCCTGACTTAGAGGAGGGCGACGAGGGCGCGGAAGACGCCGCGCGACAGCTCTACGAGACGCTGCAAGAGCGCGTGCTGACCCTGCCTGACGACACGCTGATCGGCGGGGCGCACTTCAGCGACTCCGCCGAGCCCGCCGACGACGGCACCTACACGGCACCGATCGGCCAGCTCGAGGCGGAGATGGACGCGCTGACGATGGACGAAGACGAGTTCGTCGAACTGATCCTCTCGGACATGCCGCCCCGTCCGGCCAACTACGAGGACATCATCTCCACCAATCTCGGACAGCAGGAGGCCGACGACGAGGAGGCGTTCGAACTCGAGCTCGGTCCGAACAACTGCGCCGCGAGTCAGGAGTCCCTGGCCGGTGACTAACGCCCAATGGTAACTGACCCAGTCCCGCTCCAACTGGCCGCCGAGCTGTTCCCCAGCGGGATTAGCCGCTACGCAGTCGGCGGGTTGCTCGTCGGTCTCGGTGCGGTCGTGATCTACGTCGGGACCGGCATCCCGGCCGGGGCGAGCACGTTCCTCGAGTCGACGCTGTCGTACGTCTCCGGGCAGTCGCGGTTCCAGCAGTACGTTTCGTCCCGGGATTGGCGCGTCGTGTTCACGCTCGGCATCATCCTGGGCGGGCTGGCGTTCGCGGCGACGGTCCAGTCCGGGGTGATAACGACGTCACTCTACGAGGCCGGAACGACCGGCGAACTGTACGAGGTCGGCGGCGTGACGTTCTGGTCGACCGCCGTCCAGCCGTGGCGGCTGTTCCTGGGCGGCATCCTGGTCGGGATCGGCACCCGGATCGGCAAGGGATGTACGTCCGGCCACGGGGTCTGCGGCGTCGGTTCGGCGTCGAAGACGTCGCTCGTCGGCGTAGTGACGTTCCTGACCGTCGCCACCGGGACCGCTCAAATCGTCGCCGCGATGGGGGTGTCACCATGAGCGAGGACCGTCACCCGCTGTTCATGCCGCTGATACTCGTCGGCGGCATGATCTTCGGGTTCGGGCTCGGGTTCAGCCAGATGGCGCGTCCGGAGGTCGTGCTGAACTTCCTGCAATTCGAGGACTTCGGACTGCTGTTCGTCATGTTCGGCGCGGCGATCGTCTCCGGGATCGCCTTCGCCGTGATGCCCCGGATCCGAGACAGCGCGCCGTTGACGGGCGATCGGTACGAACGCCGGCTGAAGCCGTTCGACCGGAACGTCCTGATCGGCGGCGCGATCTTCGGCGTCGGCTGGGGGCTCTCGGGAATCTGTCCCGGCGCCGCCTACGCCAGCCTCGGCGTCGGCAATGTCACCATCCTGTGGGCAATCGCCGGGATGTTCGCCGGCGCCTACCTGCAGGGAGTCTGGCGAAGCAAGCGCGCCGCGGCCGCCACGGCCCCGGTAGGTGCCGACTAGCGACGTTCACATTTCGTGTCTCACAAGCTGAAACGGAGGCGGTTCGTCTAATGGATCCGGGAACGATACTACTGTTCGCAGCCGCCGTTCTCGCAAGCCTGTTCATGGCCTGGGTGATCGGCGCCGGCTCGAGCGGCGCGACCCCGTTCGCACCGGCCGTCGGCGCGAACGCGATCTCGACGATGAAGGCCGCGTTTCTCGTCGGTCTCCTCGGGTTCGCCGGCGCGGTGACGCAGGGCGCGAGCGTCTCGAAAGCCGTCGGGAGTGGCCTCGTCGAGGGAGTCACGCTCCCGATCACCGGCGTCATCGTCGTGTTGTTGCTCGGCGCCGGCCTGATGGCGCTCGGGATCTCCACCGGATACCCTATCGCGACCGCGTTCACCGTGACCGGATCGGTCATCGGGGTCGGCCTCGCGCTCGGCGGCGATCCTGCCTGGGGGAAGTACGCCGAAATCGGCGCGGTCTGGGTACTCACGCCGTTCGTGGGCGGCGGCATCGCCTACGGGCTCGCCAGTATCCTCCCGCGACCCGACGTCCCCGAGGACGTCAGCGTCCCGATCCTCGCCGGAATCGTCGGTATCGTAGTCGCGAACCTCGAGTTCTCGTTCTGTTCGTCGCTCGGGGGCACGCTCGCCACCGCCGGGGCCGCGCCGGTTCCCGTCGACGGCGTCGCCGCCACGATCGGGGTCTCGCTCGGCTTCGGAGCCATCGCCGCGTCAGTCGTTCGATGGGACGTCGGTCGCGATCAGGTCGGCGGTCTGCGCCGGTTCCTGCTCTCGCTGGGTGCGCTCGTGGCGTTCTCGGCGGGCGCGAGTCAGGTCGGACTGGCCGTCGGCCCGCTGTTCCCACTGCTCGAGGACTTATCGATGGTGTCGCCGCTCGTGGTGTTGCTCGGTGGCGGCGTCGGGATCCTCATCGGTTCGTGGACGAGTGCGCCCCGAATGATCAAGTCGATCTCACAGGAGTACGCGTCGCTGGGGCCGCGCCGATCGATTTCGACGCTCGTCCCCTCGTTTCTCATCGCACAGACCGCGGTCCTGCTGGGAGTCCCGGTCTCGTTCAACGAGATCATCGTGAGCGCCATCGTCGGCAGCGGGCTCGCGGTCGCCGGCGGGGACGGTGTCAGCCCCCGAAAGCTGGGATTCACTGTCGGCGCCTGGATCGGATCGTTCCTCCTCGCGTTCGGGCTCGGCTACGGGTCGATGCTTCTGCTGGATCTCTGAGACCGAAGGCAGATACGTTCGGCCCCGCGAACGAATCGACGGTCAGTTCGACGTGACGATTCGTCCCGGCACTCGTGGCGAGTTTTCAGAAGTCCCGCGTTTTGAACGAGGGGGACGTCAAGAACGTCCGGCTCCGGGCGCTCGAGTCCACGGTCCATACGACACTCGACGCAGACACGCACAGCCCACGACGGGCTCGGTCGGGGTGCTTCGGGACCGCGATCAGCCGCTATCACACGGAGGAATCCCCGCACTTCAGGACGAGGGTGTCGAGCCGTTCGAGCGCTATATTCGCGTGCTGTCATGTTCCGACGACAACTGCGCTCGGCCGCGAATCGGTCACCCGTTGGATCGCGAAAAACGCGCTGATTGCCCTCGTACGCGGCCGGTGATCCTCACCGATCGTATCGGGCCGGTGTCAGGCCGTTCGGTCCGGCGGGATCAGCATGACGTTCCCGTCCGCCCGTGCGACGACGTCTTCGGAGACGCTCCCGAGCAACAGTCGACGGAGTCGGCTGTGCCCGCGCGAGCCGACGAGGATCGCCGTCGGCTCGTACTCGCCCTCGGCGGCGAGGATCTCGTCCGCCGGATCGCCCTGCCGAACTGCCGTTCGCGTCTCGATCTCCCAGTTCTCGAGCCTGGTCGCCAGTTCTGCCAATCGCACTTCGGGGTCAGCGCCCTCCGGAAGCGCCGGATCCTTCGGCGTTTCGACGTGAACGAGCGTCGCCTCCCGCGTCGCGTGACGGAGGTACGAGAACGCCTCGAAGGCTCGTTCGGCGTTCTCCGAGAAGTCCGTCGCGAACAGCAGCCGCCGGAACAGGTGTTCGCGGACGACGGTCGGCTCGTCCGCCCCGCGTTCGATCCGATTGACCAGCAGCGGGACGACCGTTGTCCGCGCGAGATTTCGTGCAGTCGACCCGATAACGCGGTTCTCGAGCGGGCTCTTCCCGCGTGAGCCGACGACCGTGAGGCTGGCACCGATCGCCTCTGCGATCCCGTTGATGCGACGATGGGGCGTCCCGCGAACGACGTGTGCCTCGACGTCGAACCCGGCGTCTTCGATGACGCTTCGATAGCGCTCGAGCGCTCGTTCGCGCCGCGCTGCGAAGTCGATACCGGGCATCCCCGCGTGGACGTTCGACGGAATCACCGTCACGAGGTGGATCTCCTCGACGCCGATTCGGCCGAGGCACTCGAGACAGGTCTCGTTCTCGATCGTCGCCTCGCTGGCAGCGGAGAGATCGGTCGCACAGATCGCTCTCATACCAAGTGTAGGGTTCGGGCCCATAATATTGTTTGTGGAAACCAATACTAAATCCGAAATATCCGTGGCCTCTCCGTTCGGTGATTCGGACGTCGACTCCAATTTCTCCGACAGTGTCGTGTCTTCTCACGGACCCGTCATCGCTGCGTTCCGACTGCGCGCCAGCGGAGTGAGTTAACGTCGGTTCGTTCCTCGTCTCCGCATAACTTATTGGAATATTCTCGTTGGATAGCCGTGAGATAGACTGCAGTAATATTGTGCGCAATTCCCAAAAGCGTTATACCCATCCTCCGGATAGACGATACCGAGTAGAAACCTATGCTCCGCACACAACCGGGCGACGGAGGTCGATATCGATGATCGACCTCGCAGCGTCTTCGTCACCAGTACAGTCAGGCGCCCTCGTTGGCGCCGTCCTCCTCGAGGCGTTCGTCCTCTACGTCGGGTACGGCGCGCTCGAGCGAGTCGCAGCGCCGATCGTCGAAAAAATCACACGCGCATAGATGGAGCTATTCGGAATCGCCCTGATGACGCTCGCGCTGTTCGTGAGCTTCGGCTTCATGGTCGGCGTCCTGTTCGGCTTCTTCGGCATGGGCGGCTCGTTCCTCGTCACGCCGGCATTACTCGTGATGGGGTATCCCGCCAGAGTCGCCGTCGGGAGCGGCATGGCCTTCGTGTTCGGGACGGCAACGATCGCGACGTTGAAACACCGCGACCTCGGCCAGGTCGACTACAAACTCGGCGGGTTGATGATCGTCGGGACGACGAGCGGCATCGAGGTGGGGAGTCGAGTGGTGTACTACCTCGAGGAGCTGGGGCTCGCCAGCAGTGCCATCGGTGTCACGTACGTCGTCCTGTTGGGTTCGGTCGGGCTGTTCGTCACCCGAAACGCGCTCGTGAACGACGGCGGAGACGATTCGGGTGGCAGCCACCACGAGTCCGACGAGGAGTTCGACCCGGACGCGATTCCACCCCTGGCGAAGCGGATTCAGTCCTACCGCATCCCGCCGATGATGACGGTCGGCGGCGGAATCCGGGTCTCGCTCTGGTTGATTTTGGCCGTCGCGTTCGCCACGGGCCTGTTGTCGGGCTTCCTGGGTGTCGGTGGCGGTTTCGTCAAGATGCCCGCGATGGTCTACCTCATCGGCGTCCCGGTTCCCGTCGCGGTCGGGACCGACCTCTTCGAGATCGTCTTCTCGGGCGGGTTCGGCGCGTTCACCTACGGACTCAACGGCGGCGTCGACCTCTCGATCGTCGCGCCGCTACTTGCGGGGAGCGCGCTCGGCGCCCGGATCGGCTCGGCCGCGACCGGCATCGTCGACGAAGACGACATCAAGATCTACTTCGGACTGATGCTGGTCGGTGGTTCGATCGCCGTCGCGTTCCGGCAGGCCGGCGACTACCTCGGGATGGACGTGCTGAATACGCTCAGCTTTGCCTTGATCCTGCTCTCGGCGTTCATGGTCAGCGGGGCCGTGATCTATAGCACGATCACGACGATGCGAAAGCGGTCGAATGCGGCCGCGACGTCTGCAGAGTGACGTCATTCCCCCTACTCGTCCGAGTCGATCGCGGCTCATCGAGATTGTACAATATCCACACAACCCTTATACCGATGCGGTTCCTATCGTGAGACAGTAAAATGGCTAACTCAATGGCAGAGCAACTACAGCAGGATATGGAGTGCGAAGGGTTGCTAGAGTGCATCCACGGTCTCAAACAGCTCGATAAGGACTGTTTCCGGGTAATGGTCGAAAGCGAAGAAGCGCTGACGATCGACGAGGTCGCCGAGCGAGTCGACCGAGAGCGGTCGACCGCGTACCGATCGATCCAGCGGTTGCTCAAGAGCGGCTTCATCCAGAAAGAGCAGATCAACTACGAGCAGGGCGGCTACTACCACGTCTACTACCCGACGGACCCGACCCAGATCGCGGACGATATGCAGCGAAAGCTGAACGACTGGTACGCGAAGATGGGGCAACTCATTCAGGAGTTCGAGGACAAGTACGAACACGCCGAGGCCGACACCGAAGTGCCCGCTCGGAGCTGATCGTCCACCGACCGCGACTTCGGCGTACTCTCACTTCTCTCGGACCGCTCTCGCGGCCGTCTCGCTCGGCTTCCGTTCCGAGCAAGAAGAGTTGTCGGCCGTAGCCACGGTGCCCTCGGGATCACCACGCCGCTCGAGGACGGCACACTGATCCGGGTGGCGTAGTCAAATCAGCATCCGTTGTTCGAGGCCGAGAGTCGCTCGATCTACGTACCGTATTTTCAAATCCGTTGCAAAATTCGATCGATGAGGATGACGATACCACCGATAATGACCCAGAGAGTCGGGACGATGACAAGTAGCACTACCCAGTGTGGGACCGGTGTCGGTGGCGCTTGCGGAGGACCATGTAACGGATTCGTTTGGAGGAGGAGGCCGGCCTTCGATAGGAGTTGGAGAGGTACCGTTATCATAGGTGAGCAGCCGTCGATGGATCGATTACGGCCGATCGTCTGGGTTGCCGCTACGGTTCTGTATCCCCGTTCTATAGACGTAATATCCCGCGGCGACGAAGAGGAGGCTGACCGCTATCCAGTGGGGATTGTACTGCCCGCCCGGGGACAGGGGTCGACCGCCAGGGCCCACGGGTCGATGAAGGCCCAAGAGGGCGTGATCAATGAGGGCGTCATATACGTCGAACACACCGAGACCGATCAGAGCAGCACCGGCCAGCGGTCGCACGGCTAACGGGACGGTAGTTCGTCGCTCCGACCGCCAGACGAGGCCCGCCCCGATTCCCATAATGATCAGCATTCCGAGCGAGAACAACCCGTCTGCGAGGATATTCATCTCGAGACCGTCCAACGTGTACATCGGATAAAGGCCGGAGACGAGGTGATGCCACTGAAGGATCTGATGCAAGACGATAACGTCGATTAACCCGCTGAAGCCGAATCCGAACACTCCTGCCGAGACGAGAGCGCGTCGAGTCACCGTCTTCTGCGTCCGATCGGATGCGGTATCCGGTTGGCTGCTCATGAAGCGGTGTTCGCGTCCGTTACGGAAGGTTTCTGTTCAGCGATCGATGGAATATCACTACTGCTGAAACGCGTTCTATCGAATAATCGGATCTCGTTCCCTCGGACCGCGTTACTGCACTGCGTGTGTCTCGAGCGTATCGACGAGCGGTTCGGCCTGCTGGAAGCCGTCGTCGAGGCGGGCGACCTCCTCACCGTCGCGCAGGACGACGAGCGTCGGGACGCTCTGGATGCCGAACTCGGCGGCGAGATCGGGAACGAGGCCGGCGTTGACCGTCGCTACGATTCCCGGTGCGCTGCGTGCGACCGCGCCGAGTACCGGCTCCATCGACGCGCAGATGCCACAGCCGGACGTGACGAACTCGAGCAGGACGAGGTCGTGTGTCGCGAGCAGTTCGTCGTAGTCGGCTACGTCGTTCAACTGGACGGGTTTTTCAGCCGGGCGGCCGTCGTCGGTCGGCTCCGAGGGCGTTGTGTCAGTCATCACTGGTAGTAGGGCGCGGACGTATTTCAGTGTTTTGTGGAAAGGGAACAATACTGCCCCCGGCCGGTAGCGCGAGCCACAGGTGAGAGCCGTTCACCGGTTACTACCGCCGATCTGCGGAAATAGCAGTGAATATCACCGCCATCTATGACGCGGTGCTGTCCGAGAAACCCTCGTAAACGTCTCCGAACAGGCCCGGTTCGCTACATTCTGCGACTGGCGGTGACCCGAGCCGCGATAAATCTCGCCGTATCGCACAGTCGAATACGTCGAGAGTGCTGATACCCTGAAAACGACGGCCTCGTGCCGTCTCTATCCACCGTCAAACCAGCATGAGTGCCCCCGAATCCAGAGTCGACGTCGGACAGTTCCTCACCAATCTCCTCGAGTTCCGATACCGAGAAGTGACGATGGTCGGCGCGACGGTGGCCGTCCTCGTCGCCTCGATCGTCCTCTTTCCCGGATTCGAGAATGTCGGGGACGGCGTCCAGTCCGATCTCTCCGGCGGGCTGCTCGCCGGACTGGTCCTAGTCGCTGTCGTCGCCGGCGCCGTCAAGGGAATGACCGGCTTCGGGTATTCGCTCATCATGACGCCGATCGTCGCGTCGGTGATCGATCCGACCGTCGCCGTCGTCGTTCTGGCGATTCCGCCGTGGATGCTCAACATGTTCCAGATCGCCGAAACCGGAACGGGACGGGCGTTCGTTCGCGAGGAGTGGGCGCTCCTCGTGCTCGCGATCGCGGGGACCGTCATCGGCGTGGCGGCGCTGGCGGCGTTCAGCGCCGGCCCGATCGTCGCGTTCGTGATCGGTCTCGTCCTCCTCGGCTACGTGGCCTTCCAGCTCGTCCAGAACTTCGTCACGGTCGAGGAGGCACACCACCCGTTCGCCCTCGGCGCAGCCGGATTCTCCCAGGGCTTTCTGCTCGCGTTCGCGAATCTCGGGCCGCTGCTCCCGGCGTACTTCCACACCTTCGAACGCGACACCGAGCGATACATCGGCGGGCTATCGATGGTGCTCGGAACGATTTTCACGGTCCGTATCGTTCAGATGGCGCTGTTTACCGACCTACTGACCACATACCGGCTCTGGCTCGGTTCGGTGATCGCGGTTGTTACCATCGTCGGATTGTTGCTGGGCACGTACCTCCGGCGCCTCGAGTTCGACGAGCGAACGTTCAACTGGTTCGTCGTCGGACTCCTGTTCGTCATCTCGCTCAACATCTTCCGGAACACCGTCCCGGCGCTGTTCTTCTAGGATCACTTCGTCAGCGAGAGCAGAACGAGTACCATCCCGCTCGAGCACACCGGGTCCGCTCTCACTCGAGCGTCGCGATCAGCAGAAACGTCTCCGGGCGGACGGCCTCGTGTTCGATCTCGAACCCGGTCTCGCGGAGGGCCGCTGTCGCCTCGGCGGCGCTATACCGCTCGTCGACCGGCGGACCGTCCTCGCCGGATCCGGTCGCCGCCCAGTCGACGATCACGAGGCGGCCGTCGGCAGCGAGAACTCGCCGAACCTCGGCCAACGATTCGTCGCTCGCGAACTCGTGATAGGTCATCGTCGAAAACGCGGCGTCGACGTCGCCGTCGTCGAACGGCAGCTCGCTCACGTCGCTGGTCACGAGGTCGACGTTCGCCGGGACGCCCTTCTCCCGGTAGTACTCGTGCATCGCCTCCTGGACGTCGACCGCGTAGACCTCGCCGGCGTGCGGCGCGACGTCGTCGGTGAAGAAACCGGTCCCGCTCCCGAGATCAGCGACGGTCTCGTCCGACGAGAGCGAGAGCGCCCACAGCAGTTCCTCGGCCGAGACGAACCGATAGCGCCGTCCGGCCACCTCTAACTTGTCCGCTCGCTCGGCGCCGAACGTATGGTATCCCATGGTTACAGGTTCTCGAACGCGGTATCGACCAGTTCGCCCGTCTCCGCCACGATGTCAGCCATCTCGTCGTCGTCCGGAGCCATGCCGACGAGCCGCGCGATTCGCATGATCGAGACGTGGTAGACGCGCTGTCGACCGGGTTCTTCCTCCCGGACGACGACGTTACACGGGAAGAGTCCGCCCATCTTCCCGTCGGTCGCCTCGAGCGCGCGGTCGGCAACCGCCGGATTACACGCCCCGAGGACGTAGTAGGGATCGCGGTCGGCGTCGTCGGACTGCGTCCGACTGCTTGAAGCGCTTCGCGCCTCTCTGTCGACCTTCTCGTTGAGCAAGTCCGACGGGGAAAATTCGACCGGAACCCCGAAGCCGGCGTCGGTGAACACCTCGCGGACGTGTTCGATCGCCGCCTCGTGGTCCATCTCGAGGGTGGTCTGTTTCGCACCGATGTCGTCCGGATCGATCTGACTCGGGTCAATGGGTAGCACCATTGTGTAGAGTATTGGGTGTTCAATACAAATGACTTTCGACCCCCGTAATCTCCCGACGTCGCCGGGTGAGCGACGAGTCACCGGAAACGCGATCGACGCTTCGTGAAGAGCTACCGGGACCGGCAGAATCACGATTCGTCCGTCCTGAAAGGCTGGGCCGTCCGCTAGGGCCGAAAAACGTCACAATACATTTACGGGTATCCGATCGGAAATGGACTCATGGACTCCGACTCGGCCTCCCGACGGTCGCTCCTGGGTCTCGCGGGAGTCGCGAGCCTCTGTTGTCTCGGAACCGGCGGCCTCGTGGTCGGTGGCACCGCTGCCGTCGCCGGCGGTGCTGCGACTGGAAGCGCGACCAGCGGATACGTCCAGTTAGCGGTCACTCTCGTCACACTCGGCGTGATCGGCGCTCTCCTGCGGTTCCGGACACGCCGTTCGGACTGCCAAGCGTGAACTATAGCCACCGAAAGTCATTGCACACCTGACCGCACGACAGCGTTGCGGTCAGTGGGTAAACCGGTTCAGTGGCTGCCATCGCTCGCCGGAACTCGGTACGTGAGGAACCGGAACTCGCCGAACTCCCGACGATGGCGGGAGAGCACTGGAATTGGGGCTAATTCCGACCGAGACCGTCTTCCCTCGGATCGGTCGGTACTCGTCTCGGTGGCCGTGGGCGCTTGTGCAGGGACGAGAACTATCCGTGGCCTCGCGCCAGATAGTATTGCAGGGTGATTTCAATGGTGAACCAGATTTCCCCCGAGCGGCTCGCGGAGATGATCGATTCGGACGAGGCGTTCACGCTCGTCGATACGCGGCCCGAGGACAGTTACGAGGGGTGGCGGATCCACGGCGCCGAAAACGTTCCCTTCGGCCCGGATGACGAGATCACAGACGCAGAGCTCGAGCGCGTCGGAGCGGCGAGAGACGGCTATTCGGTCGTCGCGATCTGCGGAAAGGGACTCACCTCGACGCCGTTCAGCTTCGAACTCGAGCAGCACGACTACGACGACGTGGCCGTCGTAAAGGGCGGCATGGAGGACTGGAGTAAAGTCTACGAGATCGTCCCCGTCGAGACCGAAAACGACGACCTCGTTATCGTCCAGTTGCAGCGGCGGGCGAAGGGCTGTCTCGGCTATATCGTCGGCTCGAGGGACGCCGAGTCGGCCGTCGTCGTCGATGCGACCCGTCAGACGGACCAGTTCAAGATCGTCGCCGAGGAGGCCGGGCTGACGATCGAGCGCGTCCTCGATACCCACGTCCACGCCGACCATATCTCGGGTGGGCCGAAGCTCGCGGACGAACTCGACGTATCGTACCACCTCGGAGAACACGCGAGCGAACGGGGTGTCGAGTACGACTACGAACCCCTGGCAGACGGCGAAACGATCGAGCTCGGCGAGATCGAGATCGAAGCGCTCCACACGCCGGGGCACACGTCCGAGATGGTCAACTACCTGATCGACGGCGAGGCGTTGCTGACCGGCGACACGCTGTTCGTCGAGTCCGTCGGCCGCACGGAGCTTCAATTCGGTGACGAAGATGCGGCGCGAGGTGCCGAACTGCTCTACGAGTCGCTCCACGAGACCGTCCTCGAGCTACCGGACGAGACGCGGATCCTTCCGGGCCACGTTTCGGTCACGGAAGATAACCGATACGAGGTCGGCTCGCCCGGCGACCTGATCGGCGCTCGACTGGGTGACCTCCGCGACGACCTCGACCTGCTGGGACTGGACGAGGACGAGTTCGTGGACCGATTGGTCGACAACGCGCCCGACAAGCCGCCGAACTACGAGCGCGTGATCGAGATCAACACGGGTTCGGAGCCGCCCGAGGACGAGTCCGAGGCGACGGAACTCGAGTTAGGGCCGAACAACTGCGCGGCCTAGTTCGCGCAGCGGGCTCGAATCGGTTCCCCGCGGTCGATCATCGATTCCGCGGCTCGTCTTCCGTATCGGACTCCTTCCAGTCGCCTCCTGCCCCGTTCTCTTTGCGAAATTCACCCTTCGCCTGGCGCTCTCGCGGCCACAGCGCGATCGCGAGCAGGGCGACGTAGAACGCGACGACGACTGCGATCACGATCGGCCCCCGGATTCGAGCGATCGCAGCGGTTTCGATCCAGTCTTCGCGTCCCGCAAACGCGGTCACTCTGAAGACCCACGCGACGAGGAGGACGCCGAGCAGTGCGAGATACACGCGCTGCAGGCGATTCGCGAGAGCTTCCCGCATCGGTACCTTCACCGTGGGCTCGCGGTAGTCCCGACTCAGTTCCGCTCGCCAGTCGACGTGTTCGACCCCCTGGGACGGATCGAGAGCGGTCGCGAGCAGGTTCTCCTGCAGAATCCGAACGCGCGACCGGAAGACGTCGTAGTCGCGGTACCGTCGCCCCTCGATGCCGAGGAAGACCGTGACGATCACGATGCCGATCAGCAGGATGTAGTGGGGGTTATCGGGACTCGAGAACGCCCACGTCAGGATCGCCGCCATCACGGTCACCGCCCACGTCGTCGTCTGGTCGAGGCGCTGTCGCCACGTGTCTACCCGGCCGAGCTCGCCCCGGTACGCGTGGGCCATCACCGACCCGAGGCCCGTACTCTCGTCGACCATTTCGCGGCCGATCTCCCGCTGTTCGGGCGCCTTTGGATCGAACTCGTCGTCGTCGTTCGAATCTACCATGTACGACGGACACCGCCCTGTCCCATAAGCGAACGCGGCGTCGGGACGAACCGTGAACGGGACGAGACCGACCTCGAACGGCCGCTCTCGGACCCGACTACAGCGACTCGAGAACCCGTTTGAAGCGTTCGGACGCGTCGTCGCCGATCGGGTCGAGGTCGTCGTTCTCGGCGACACCGATCAGACGCCGCGGATCGACCGCGCTGACGACGACGCCGTCGTCATCGTCGTAGACGACGACGTTGCACGGGAGCAACGTCCCGAGTTCGAGATCGTCCTCGAGTCCCTGATGGGCCAACTGCGGATTGCACGCACCCAGGATTCTGTACTGTCGGAAGTCCTCGTCGAGTTTCTTCTTCAACGTGTCTCGGACGTCGATATCGCAGAGCACGCCGAACCCCTCGTCCTCGAGGGCGTCGAGCGTTTTTTCGACGACGTCGTCGAATCCGCCGTCGACTCGGGTACGGAGCGTATAGGACATACTGTACGACCGATTTCGAGAACGGTCGTCGTTGGGGTAGCAACAGCAAGCCCGCGGCACGTACGTCAGTTCGCGGAAGACTGTAGTCCGTCCGCGGTGGAGATGTTACTATGGTCTCTCGTCGTCCCGTCCGAGCGATGGTGGCCCTGCTCGCGCTTCCGCTGCTCGCCGGACTCGGATATGCCCTCCGGTGGCGATCGAACCCGTCACCGTGTCCGTACGCCCAGCGCCACGCGATCGACCTCCCGCGTCCGGTCATCACTCGCTCGAGGCTGCGAGACGTGCTCAAGCCCCGGCCCGGTGAACGTCTTCTCGAAGTCGGCCCGGGAACGGGCTACTACACGGGGACGGTTGCGCGAGCGATCGAACCGGCGGGGACGCTGCACGCCGTGGACGTCCAATCGGAGATGGTCGAACACCTCCGAACGCGAATGCGACAGGAAGGCGAGTCGAACGTCGAACCGGTCCGCGGCGACGCGCGCTCGCTTCCGTACCCGGACGACACGTTCGACGCCGCGTATCTGGTCCTCGTTCTCGGCGAGATTCCCGACCGGGAGCGAGCCCTCGACGAACTCGAGCGAGTCCTGAAACCCGACGGCCGACTCGTCGTCGGCGAGTCGCTCCCCGATCCGCATTTCGTCGGATTCGAAGGGTTGCGACGCCGTATCGAACAGCGGGGACTGGCGTTCGACGCGCGTGCCGGAACGCGAGTCGGGTATTTCGCGCGCTTCGACGCGAGTCCCGCGGCGGAGTCGATCGACTCCGTCGAATAGCCGATTGTTATCTGTATGTGCAAAACCGACCGGGACGATTCGATCGCCGAATGCGTCGCTATGTCACTCCAATATCTATGATGGACCACTATTCGGCGCCCTTAGCTGGTTACTCCGTTCACTACCATGTGCGCTACACGAGGTTCATCCCAAATCCCCTCATCCAATATTGTGCATACTACACAAAACCTTTAAACGCTATCAGTGCATACGTAGTGGTGATGGCAACTGATGCACGCGGTACCTCCGGTGAATCGCTCGACGAACCGATCTACATCGACGGCAGACGTCACCTCGAGGACGTCACGACGGCACACGACGTCGTCCTCGTGGACTTCTACGCCGACTGGTGCGGGCCCTGTCAGATGCTCAATCCCGTCCTCGAGGGGCTGGCAGACACGACCGAGGCCGTGATCGCCAAGGTCGACGTCGACGAACACCAGCAACTCGCGGGCTCGTTCGGCGTTCGCGGCGTCCCGACGCTCGTCCTCTTCGCGGACGGCGAACAGGTCGAACAGCAGTCCGGTGCGCTGCCGGAAGACCGACTCCGTACCCTGATCGAGAGACACACCGAATGAACGAGGAAACAGACGCGACTGGAGACGTCCGTGACGTCGTGATCGTCGGCTCCGGCGTCGCCGGCCTCTCGGCGGCCGTCTACGCCGCTCGGGCCGATCTCGAGCCGCTGGTACTCGAGGGGCCCGAACCGGGCGGTCAGCTGACGCTGACGACGGACGTCGAGAACTACCTCGGTTTCCCCGAGGGCGTCGGCGGGATGGAGCTGATCAAAAACGGAACGGATCAGGCGGAGCGCTTCGGTGCCGAGTTCACTCACGGCACTGTCGAGAATGCGACGCTCGAGGAGCGCCCGTCCGAACTCGAACTCTCGAACGGCGACGTCCTCCGAACGCGCGCGTTGATCGTGGCGAGCGGCGCGAGCGCTCGCTGGGTCGGCGCCGACAGCGAAGACGAACTGATGGGGTACGGTCTCTCGACGTGTGCGACCTGCGACGGCGCGTTCCACCGCGGGGACGACGTCCTCGTCGTCGGCGGCGGCGATTCAGCGATGGAAGAGGCGCTCTTCCTCGCGAAGTTCGCCGACAACGTGACGGTCGTTCACCGCCGCGAGGAACTGCGCGCCTCCGAGATCATGGCCGACCGTGCCCGCGACCACGAGGACATCGAGTTCCGCTGGAATACGGAGCTCGAGGCGATCCACGGCTCGCAGGAAGACGGCGTCACCGGGGCGACGCTCGTCTCACACCCGGACGGTTATCCCGGGGAGAAGGCCGCGAGCGGCGTCGACATCGATCGCGCGACCGTCGATGTCGGCGGCGTCTTCTACGCGATCGGCCACACGCCCAACACCGAGTTCGTGCGGGACACACCAGTCGAACTCGACGACGACGGCTACGTGCGGATCACCGACACCGACGCGTGGGCGACGACGGCGACTGCGGTCAGTGGCGTCTTCGCTGCGGGGGACGTGATGGATCCCGGCTACCAGCAAGCCATCACTGCGGCCGGAATGGGCAGCATGGCCGCGCTGGATGCCGAAGAATGGCTCGAGACGGCGCGGTTACGTCGGCAGAAACCCACGGCTCGAGCGTAGCGGAGGGTGACGACTGATTGGAGCGTGAACACGATCGATCTGTTAACCGTCGAGGACTTAGCGGATAGGATTGTCGTCTCGGTTCGGTTGCGGGAGACGGATCCCGACGAAACCGGGGACTGGTAGATAGCCGATAGCCAGTGACTGCGAAAGAGCACGATGGAAGCGACCCGCTGGCAGTATCCGTGATCGGTAACAAACTATCCGGACTGTACAACGAGTTTCAACGAGAACGGGCGTAATCGAAGCACTCAAAAGTGAAGAATATAACTACTGTGGCGTCATGAAATCAAGTCGAAGAGCGATACTCGGGGGAGCAGGTGTGGCGACGATAACAGCGCTGGCGGGTTGTTCCGAGAGTCTTAGCGGGGTTACTGGCGGGTTAGAGATCGAAAACGTCGATTCTCGGACCACCTCGCTCGGGGACATCGTTCTCACTGTCACGATCACCAACGATAGCGGCTCGTCGAAATCCAGCACGCTGATCGGTCAGGTCGATATTTCCGGGGGAGACACCTATACGAAACGCCGAGACGTGACGGTCACCGGGGACAGTTCGAATACGTTCGATCTCGGGTTCGATATCAGTTTTTCAGATTCGCTCTCTGCCAATCAGTACGAGTACGACACGGAACTCGAGGAGTAGAGCCGATCGAGGGAGTCGATGTCGGTCAAAACAGCCCTCTGAACAGTACCAGCGCGACTCCGGAAAGGACGACGAAACTGAGGAACCCGATGAAAATCAGTCCCGCCTGTCGACCGGTGAGCGACTCTCCGTCGAGGAATTCGTTAATGTCCATATCTCGTGATCGGAACTCGTCCGCTTAAACGTGATGGTCTACGTAAGGAAACAGTCGTGATCGAGCAGGTGTCCCGAGACTGGACGAGCGCTCGGTGTCTGTTCGGTCGTCCGAACGTGCAATAGCGGATCGGTGCTCGAGACCGACTGGTCGCGTCCGATTCTCGGGGCTCGCGCCGGGTGCGACCGGAAGGGGAAACAGCGCCGATCGGTGCCGAGCGGCTCGAGCCGAACTACCGGTCAGGAACGGGGCCCATCGTCGGTCGCTGACATGGGGGCTGTCACTCGTTGAGATGCCCGCGATAGCCTTTCGGTTCGAATCCGCGCCGACAGATCACGCGCTTTCGACCGACGGTAATCGCGCTGATCTGGTCGTCGTCTTCCATACGGTCGATGACGTCGGCGAGACGGTCCTGAGACCAGCCGGTTTCCTCCCGGACGGTCGATTGGTCGACGCGGCCGCCGCGTTTGACGAGCAGTCTGAGAATCTTGTCCTCGTCGGGGAGTTCGCGTTCGTCGACGCCGTATTCGATGTCTTCGGCGTAGCTCAACGTCTCGTCGTCGGCGTCTGTACTCGGTTCATCGGCTGGCGTCGCGGCGGACTCACCCGATGAGGACTCGTTGGTCGATCCGTTCCAGAGAGACGAAAGGCGAGTCCAGAGTGAATTGAATACCATCTGTTGATCACGCTCCGTTGGGACTGTCGTATCTTGAACGCCCACCTACCTTGCTTTTATGCTCTTCATATAACATGTTTGGAGTCCAGTTGTTACGCCGTGACTATCGTGACGGTGCGGGCCTCGAATAGCGGCGACCTTGCGACCCGCAAGTCAGTTATCACTTTCCGCGACCGACAGGCTCGTCGACAACCGGAAAGCGGTCCCGTAAAGACACGTGCTACGCGCGTGACACACCAGTAGTCATCGGTTTCGCCGACTCGAGTCGGCTCGAGCGGTCGTTGGTGGCCGCGTCGCGGCTCGGAGAGGGAGTCTCGAGGGCGACCGCGACGGATCGGCGCGGTCCTCAGCCGTCGGTCGGCTCCACGGTCTCGCGGTAGGTCCTGGCGAGCGCGTCGAGCGCGTCGTGGTGGTTCGTCGAGTGGGGTGCGGTCAGCGGCGAGACGCTGATGCGCCCCTCGACGACGGCGCGGCGGTCGGTTCCCTCGGGGTCGGGGAGCGAGTCGGGGTCCATGTCGCTCCAGACGCGGTCGTGAAGCGTAACGCGTGTACCGTCGCGCTCGGCGTCCATCTCGTAGCGCTTCGAGGGGCGCGTGATTTCGATGGGGGCCGGCTCGCCGTCCGGCAGGGGAACGTTGACGTTGAGATAGGCCGCGTGGTCGAACACGCCCGCCTCGAGGGCGTGCTCGGCCAGATAGCTCGTCACTCGAGTCGCTTCGGCGTACTCTGCGGCCGTCAGTTCGACCTCGTCGAAGGGCGTGTCCTCGGCGGGCACGTACAGCGACGTCGCGATCGCGGGGACGTCGAAGAAGGCCGCTTCGACGGCCGCACTGATCGTTCCCGATCGTCCGAGGACGTATTCGCCGAGGTTCGCGCCCTTGTTACAGCCCGCGACGACCAGGTCTGGGAACGGGCCGAGTTCGGCGAGGCCGGCGACCACGCAGTCGGCGGGCGTTCCGTGGACGGCGTATCCCAGGTCTCGCTCGTCGACGTCGACCTCGTGTGAGAGCGACCGGCCGCAGGCGCTTCGGTCGTCGGCCGGGGCGACGACGGTCACGTTGGCGTGGTCCGAAAGCGCATCGTACAGCGCCCTGATACCGGTGCTGTCGATCCCGTCGTCGTTGGTCAACAGGATCTCGAGGTCGTCGCTCATGTCACCCCGGTCGGACGGCGGCGCGAAAAGCCCACCGCTTTTTCATCTCACGCGATCCGGTCGACGATCGTCTCCCCGTCGACGACCAGATTGTACGCCCCCTCGTCGTCGTTCCAGAGCGCGAGGACGTTCTCGAACGAACAGACGTCGCCGTAGTCGGCCTCGAGCAGCGGCCGGTTGAGCGCGGTCTCCCTCGTGACGACGGCGTAGTGATCGGTGTCCTCGCTGCCGTCACTGATTTTGAACAGGGGGTTCGATCGTCCGCTGCCGCGACCGGCGGTCCCGTCGTCGGAGAGCGACCGACTGAGCTTCGCCGCGATCAGATCGATCCGCTCGGTGACGTGGCGTTCCATCTCGGCCATCTGCGCACATTCGTTCGTCCCGAGCGCCATGTCGATCCGCCGCCGGCCGTCGAGGCGAAGCTGCGAGTACGAAAACTGGACGTCGACGTTGACGAACTCGCCCGGCGCGTGCTCGTCGTCGTCGCTCGGCGCGGCCTCGTCGAGTCGCCGCTGCACCGACGGGACCGCCAGATCCGGTCGGACGTCGAACGACCAGCCCCGATCCGACGGCGTTTCGCCGGGCCAGAGCCGAACCGACGGGCCGTAAACCGTCACCTCGCCGCGTCGGTAGCGTCTCGGGCTCTCGTCGTCCGTCTCGTCGAAATCGACCGCCGACCGCTCCCAGAGCCGCTCGCCCTCGAGTTCCCGTTCGACCTCGCGCAACTGTACGCTCGTGTTCTTGTCCGCGGGTGCCATCGCGAGGAGGGTGCCGTCGGGCGCGAGCGTCTCGAGGAGCGATCGCGCGACTGCAGCCGGCTCCTCGAGTTCGCTCAGGACGTTACAGGCGAGGACGAGATCGAAGCCGTCGTCCGGTGTGGTCGGGTCGAACCCATCGCCGTCGCCTGAGATAGCGTCGCTCGGGTCGAACTCCTCCGCGGTCGCTCGATGGATCGTGGTGTGAACGTTCCGTCCCGTCTCCGCGAGGAGTTCCTCGAGCACGTCCGCGGCCGCGCTCGGTTCGACCGCGTGGTACTCGAGCAGGGCGTCGTCGGGGAGGTAGTCACAGAGCCCGAGGGCTGGGCCGCCCACCCCCGCACCGACGTCGAGAACTCGAAGGGTCCGATCGAGCAATCCGCGTTCCGCGAGATCGTCCAGGGCGTACTGGATCGCCGCGTAGTAGCCCGGCAGGTGGTAGATCGCGTAGCCCGCCGCGACGTCGTCGTCGTACTCGACCGCTCGGCCGTCGAGGTAGTCGGCTTTGAACCGGCGGACCGTCGACCGGAGCAGGTCGCCGGACGCCCCGTCCTCCCAGTTGGGGCCGTAGCGGTCGACCAGCAGGTCCTCGAGTCGGTCCTCGTACTCGGCGGGAAACCGCTCGACCGGCCCCCGGCGCGGTCCGACCGGGTCGTCGTCAACGGGGACGAAGGTCCCGTCGTCGCGCTCGATCAGGCCGAGATCGGCGGCGTCCTCGCGGAGATGTTGCCGAACGACTGCGGGGTGGGGGTTTCCTTCGACGTACTCGCAGATCTCGTCGGGGTCCACCGGGCGGACGTTCCGCAGATATTTCGCGTTCGATCGAATCGATTCGCGTTGGTCGGTCATTCGGAATCACTCCCGGAACCGCCCTCGGGTCGGTCGTCCCCGCGGTCCCGCCAGCCCGCCGTCGCCTCCCGGTACAGCGACTCGAGTTCGTCGGCGTCGGCGGCCGCGATCGCGGCGGCGGCGTCGGCGACCGCCTCGGCACCGTCGTAGGTCTCCTGAATGTCGGCGTAGACCCGCGGCGTGCCGCCGGTCACCTGTCGGACGAGCTGTCGAAGTCCGTCGTAGATCGGCGTTTCGAACCCGTCGGGAACCGACTCCGCGGCCAGCGCGAAGGAGAGGACGGCGGCGTGGGCGGCCGCCTGTACCGACTCCATGGCCTCGTCGTGATCGGCCGCCGTCGTCTCGAGCAACTCGTTCCCCCGCGACTCGAGCGCCGCGAGGAGCTCGTCCGTCACCGGTCCCGATCGATCCCGGACGACCGCGATCGAGCCGGGCGCACGCTCGGGTGCGAAGAGCGGGTGCAGGCTCACCCGTTCCAGGTCGGGGGCGTGACGCCGCATGGCCTCGATCGCGGGTTCCATCACGCCCGAGACGTCGACGACCGCCCGCTCGGCGCGCGCTGCTTGCTCGGCGATCGCGTCGGTCACGCGGGTCATCGGGACCGCGAGGCAGACGATATCGTACGTCGTGCCGGCCTCGAGGTCGGTCACGTCGCCCTCGACCCGTTCGGCCGCGGCTGCCGCCACCTCCCGGTCGACGTCGGCGAACGTGACTCGGGCGTCGACGGCCTCCCCGAACCACGTCCCCATCGACCCCGCGCCGACGATCAGTACGTCCATTGCCCGCTCCTACCTGCCGGCGTTGCAAAAGCCGTTCGATCGACCGACTCGCACGACTGTCAGCTCGCTCGAGCGGAACGAGGTCGTTACTCCTCGCCGACCGCTCGAGGCGGGGCCAGTAAACCGTCGGAATATACAAGTTACCTCCGCGGAGAGTTGGCGTATGAACGTCTCCCAGCTAGTGCCCGTCGCGCTCGCAGCTGGGGCTCTTCTCGTCGTCTTGACCTCCTATCCGTATCTGGCGACGGCCATCGCCTACCGGGATCGGGACAACGGGCTCGCGTACATCGTGTTCCTCATGGGAGTCGCGGTCTGGAACGGCCTGTTCGCGGCGCAGGTGATGGATCCGCGACCGATGGTGAAAGGGTTCTTCTTCAGCATCGCGACGCTGGGTGCCGTGTTGGCCGGCCTCGGCTGGTTGCTGTTCGCCAGCACGGCGAGCAGCACGCCGTTGCTCCCCTATCGGCGGACGGTCTACCGGGTCGTCGCGCTGGTCGCCGGACTCGATATCGCCCTCGCGATCACGAACCCGGCACACGCGCTCTACTGGACCGTGCCCGACAGCTCGCCCGTCTCGTCGGCCTTTACCGTAATCGAGCCGGCCGTCGGCTACTGGGTGCACACGGCGTTTCTCGTCGCACTGTTCGGGGCCGGCGCGGTGCTCTTCGGCCTCGCGTGGCGAAACGAGACGGACGTTCGATACACGGCCGGCTACGCCGTCGTCGGCAGTGTGACGGCCGTCGCGATTCTCGTGAGCGCCGTCTTCCTCGCCGGCACCGCCTCGATCGCCCCGCTGATCGCCGGCGGCCTCACCACGATCGGCTGGGTGCAGGCCCAGCAGAAACGGTACCTGACGCTCCCGCGCCCGTACCGCTGGGTCGTGGACTTGCTGCATTGACGGGCCGTTTTCCGCAGCCGACCGGCAGCGAGCGACGGGGTCGGCCGACGTGAGTTCGAGGCTCGAATCCCACCGTCGGCTACGGCGCGAGTCGAAATCGTCGATGCGGACGCACTCGCCGTGACCACGAGCTCGCAGACCCGGAAACGGACCGACCAACGTGATTTGGGAGTAGAATTATACTAATTCCGTACGTTCTCGGCACACGAACGACAGCGGGCGGATCTGACTGGGGGTCGCCGCATTCACCGAACAGCGCGGTGTGAATCCATCTCCGTGACGCGAGCGGGACGATTCGAATCCGATTCGATACGAGACATGCACGGGATCATATTTGTCGGGCTCAAGGAATTCGTCGTCGACACGTACGACAGACCGACCTGGGACCGCATTCGAGAGGGGGGCGGCGTCGAAGGGAAGCGGTACACCCCCGTCGCCTCGTATCCGGACGCGGAACTCCTCGCACTCGTCGAGGCCGCCGTCGAGATATCCGGCGTCGAGGAACCCCGACTCCTCCGATCGTTCGGTCGATACGTCGTGCCGACGCTCGTTGACATGTACGGCGTCTACATCGACGAGTCGTGGACGTGGCTCGAGCTGATCGAGAACGTCGAAGAGACCATCCACCAGGCCCTCCGAACCGGTGACTCGCTGGCGTACGAACCGCCCGCCATCGCCGCGACGCGGATCGACGACGGCGTGGCGCTGGTCACCTACGGTTCCGCGAGAGAGCTGTGTGACGTGGCGATCGGACTGGTCGAGGGAATCGGTGACTACGACGACGAATCGCTCGAGGTCTACGAGCGTCGCTGCATGCACGAGGGTGCATCGCAGTGTGAGATCGTCGCCGTCGATAGCACGACGACGCGACGACGAGCGAACCGGCTGATCGACAGGGAGACGGACGGAAACGAGACCTCGGCCGGATCGAACCACTAGTCGGCAGCGGACCGAGGCAGCTTCCCTGCCGCCACGCGTCGTCGGCAGCGGACCGAGGCAGCTTCCCTGCCGCCACGCGTCGTCGGCAGCGGACCGAGGCAGCTTCCCTGCCGCCACGCGTCGTCGGCAGCTCTCCCCTCCGCCACACTGTGTCAGCTACGACGCTCCTCCGCTGTTTGGGTCGGATTACTTCACGCCGCGAGTCCGAACTGTGACCATGACGCGAATCGGAATCGTCGGTGCGGGCGCAGCCGCCGCAGCCGCAACGGAGGCCCTCGAGGAGACGCTCGAGGACCCAGCGATAACCGTCCTCGAGAAGTCCCGCGGGGTCTGTGGCCGCGCCGCGACGCGGCGTCGCGGCGAGACGGTCTACGACTACGGTGCGAACTACGTGAGATCCGACGACGAGCGGGTCGTCGAGCTACTGACCGAGACGCTGGATACCGAGGGACTGGTCGACGTCACGGACCCGGTCTGGACCTTCGACGGCGAGGGCGACGTCTCCGAAGGGGACGGTCGCGACGGGCACAAGTGGACCTACCGGCGGGGACTGACGCAGATCGCGAAGCGACTGTTCGCTCGGACCGACGCCACCGTCGAACGGGAGACGCGGGTCGAGACGGTGATCCGGACCGACGAGACCGACGACGGCAACTGGCTCCTCGAGGACACCGACGGAACCCGCTGGGGGCCCTACGACGCGCTCCTGTTGAACCCGCCGGCCCCGCAGACGGCCGAGCTACTGCGGGCTGCTCGCTGGGACGCCGACGTCCGCGACTCGCTGGTCGACGCGATCGACGCGGTCCCGTTCCGGACGATCTGGACCGGGATCTTCCACTACCCCTTCGAACTCGAGCGACCCTACTACGCCCTGGTCAATACGGACAAGGACCACGAGGTGGGCTGGGTCGGCCGCGAGGAGCGAAAGCCGGGCCACGTGCCCGACGGCGAGTCGCTGCTGATCGTACAGGCCAACCACGAGTGGTCGGTCGAGCGCTACGACGAGGGGGCCGCCGCGAACCTCGAGGAACTCGCGGCCCTGACCGCCGACCTCCTCGACGACGACCGGCTGCGCGACCCGGACTGGACCGATCACCAGGGATGGCGGTACGCCTTGCCCGACGACGGCGTCGCCCGCGATCCCCTGCAACTGGCCGAATCCCACGACCTGTACTGCCTCGGCGACTGGGTCGCCGGCGAGGCCCGCCTCCACGCGGCGCTTCGGAACGGCCTCGAGGTCGCCGACCGCGTCGCGGACGCCGACTGAACGGACGGGGGGTCACACCGCCGCCGTGACCTCGTCGAGGACCGCGGTATCGACGAAGACGACGACGTGATCGCCGCCGTCGACGACCGTCTCTCCGCGCGGCGTGATCAGTTCGCCGTCACGGCTGATCGCGCCGATGACGACCCCGGCGGGCAGGTCGGCCATCGCGTCCCGGATCGAGGTCTCGAAGAGCACGCTGTCGGCCTCGACCTCGATCTCGAGCACCTCCGCGCGATCGGACTCGAGCATCGCGACGTTCTCCGTCGGCTGGTCGCGGGTGAATCGGGTGATCTCCTCGGCGGTGACGAGCCGGGGGTTGACGCCGACGTCGATTCCGACCGTCTCGAAGAGGTCGACGTACTCGCCCGACTCGACGATTCCGATCGTGCGCTCGACGCCAAGTCGCTTCGCGAGCAGGGAAACCAACAGATTCCGTTCGTCCCCCTCGAGCGCGGCGACGACGATGTCGGACTCGTCGACGTGCTCCCGAACGAGGAAATCGATATCGGTCGCGTCGCTCTCCAGGACCAGCGTTCCCGGCAACTGCTCCGCCAGTTCCCGGGCACGCGACGGGTCCCGTTCGACCAGCCGCGGCTCGAGACCTTCCGCCTCGAAGAGTCGGGCCGTCTGATACCCGATTTCGGTACCGCCCACGATGACGACCTCGCGGGCATCCGCGAGCGTCGGGTCGGTCGTCAGCGACCCCGCGAACGCGCGAACGCTCTCCCGCGAGCCGATGACGACGACCCCGTCTCCCTCCCCGATGACCGTGTCTCCCTGCGGGATGACGACGTCATCGTCGCGCATCAACGCGGCGAACGTGAGCGATTCGAATCGGTCGGCGTCGGAGACCGTCTCGCCGGCGATCGGGCTGTCCGCTTCGACCTCGAACTCGGCCATCTGGACGAGTCCGTCCGCGAACGTTTCGACGTCGTGTGCACCGGGTAAGCCGGCGATTCGGACGATCGTCTCGGCCGTCTGCAGATCCGTACAGACCATGAAATCGACGCCGAAGGCCCCCTTCGACTGCTCCCAGGTCCGAAGGAGGTTCGTCTTCTTGACGCGAGCGATCGTGAACGGGTCGCCGACGGCCTTCGCCGCGCCGCAGACCACGATGTTCGTCTCGTCGATGTCGGTGCTCGCGATGACCAGATCCGCGTCTTCGATGCCGGCCTCGAGGAGCGTCTCGATCGAAGTCCCGTCGCCGCGAATCGCCAGCACGTCCGCGGAGTACGTGATCGCTTCGACGCGGTCGGGGTCCGTATCGATGACGACCACGTCGTGGTCGTCGTCGAGGCTCTCGGCGATATTCGATCCGACTTCGCCCGCGCCGACGACGAGCACCCGCATCAGGGCATCACCCGCGAGTATCGCGAATACGTACTGACGCTACCGCCGGTCATGTCACGACCGTCACCGCCGAGTGACAAGTGGGTTCGGCATGACTCGAGACGGTCGCCGCTCATCGAGTGATCCGTTCGGGAACGTCCCGTCTAGACGGTCGAACAGCGGACGGAACGTCAGAGAGAACGCGCCGTTTTTCGGGGCGGCCCGGTTCTCAGGGCATCTCGTGGACCGTCAGCTCGACGTCTCGGGGACGGCCCTCGATGTCCGCGACAAGCCGTTCGACCACGGTTTCGGCCTCCCCGAGCAGTTTCGGCTGGACCTTCTCGACGACCCAATCTAACGAGACGAACCGCGGGAGCGAAATCGCGTTTTTGTCCGCCGAGTGAGGGTTATAGACGGCCTCGAAGTAGATCCGACTCGCCGTCTCCGCGTCCGCCGGGGCCGACTCCGGCTCCGGTTCGACGCGCCACTCGCCCCGGGCGTCGATATCGTTGACCAGTTCCCACGCGAGCGACTCGGGCGCAGAAATATCGGTCACTCGCGAGCGGGCGGTGTAACTGAGCTTCCACCAGGCCAGCCGCAGGTCGTAGACGGAGCCGACGCCGCCGTCGCCGTTGACACGGACCTCTTTCAGATGATCCGTGTACCGCGGATACTCCCGGAAGGACTGCACGTAGGGAAAGACCTCCTCGGGCGACCGATGAGCGAGCGTACTGAGGAGAATTCTGTCCACACCGGTGATAGAACGGGTCGGAAAGTAAGGATTGCCATACTATCCGCCGAGTTCGGTGCCGGAACCCCCTCGATTCCGTCCTCGAGCGACGGGTGACGCTCGCCGGATCGGAGAGAGCGAGAAGGGACGACCCGCAGTCCGACCGGCGGACACCGCCACCTTCTATACCCGGAGCAGTCAACGAGGGACCATGCGAGACGTCTGTATCGTCGGCGGCGGCGTCGCCGGCCTCACCGCCTCGGTTTTCACTGCTCGCGCGGGACTGGATACCCTCGTCGTCGACGGTGGCGAGTCCATCCTCGCGCGCAACGCCAGCCTCGAGAACTTCCCCGGCTTTCCGAACGGCGTCGACGCGCGCCGGCACCTGCAACTGACGCGCGAACAGGCGCGAAATTCGGGTGCCGAGTTCGAACTCGGGCGCGTAACCCACGCCGAACCCCTCGTCGAGGGCGAGCTGGAGGCCGGGTTCGTCCTCGAGACGGCGGGCGGCGAACCCCTCGAGGCGCGTCGCGTCGTCGCCGCCTCGTGGCCGACCAGCGACTACCTCGAGCCGCTGGACGTCGGCCGCATGCAGCGGGGGAGCAAGCACTTCGTGAGCGTCGACGAGGGCGGGCGGACGGCCGTGGACGGGATCTACGCCGCGGGGCGAATCGCGGACGAACCCCATCAGGCGATCGTCGCGGCCGGCCACGGGGCGAAAGTCGCCCTCGCGCTCCTCTACGACGCCGACGTTCCCTTCTATCAGGACTGGGTCGTCCCGGCGGGCTACTTCACCGGCCGCGACCGCGAGGTACCGCCCGGCTGTGAGGAGATCGACGACGCGGAGCGGCGGGAGCGCGATGAACGTGCCCGCGAACGCATGCTCGAGGCGTTTTCGGCCCCGCTCGACGAGGAGCCGACGATGCATCCGAGCGTCGATCGGGACTGACCGGAGACCGCCGGGTCTGGAGCGTTCGCAGCAGTCGGACGTCCCCGGTGAATTAACACGGTTCGTGTCGAAGCCCGTACCGGTCGTTTTGAACCCATGACCGAGACGAATCGATCGGATCGGGGTCCCCTCGTCACGGCCGCGGAGCGGGCCGCGTTCGGCGTCGCGACGCGATACGCCCGAACGAACGATCTCGCGACGCCGGCCGAACGGGCCTATCTCGAGGCGCTCGAGGAGTCGCGTCGCGAGATCCTGCATCGATTCGTTCGCGGGCTGTTGCGCGGGGATCCCATCGGCCTTCCCGACGTCCGGTTCGTCCCGCTCGAGTCCTCGGCGGCTCCGGTGCTTCCGGACGAGCCCGCCCCGCTCTCCGCGCTCGAGGGCGACCGGTTAGAGTCGATCGTCGCGTCGCTCCCCGAGGAGTGTCGGCACGTCGCGTTCATCCCACTGCCGGCCAGCGGGAGCGCGCTGTGCGCCGGGATCGCGGCGACGCACGGGTACGACCGGGTTCGGCTGACCGGGCCGGTCAGTCGCTGGTCGCCGACCGCGACTGCTCTCGAGCGCGTCTCGCACCCGGTCGATCTCGTCCCACCGCTCGAGTGCGAGGGCGCGTTCAGCGACGCGGCGCAGGCCGAGCGGATCCGGGCGGAAGTCGCCGAGAGCGTTGCCAACCTCGCGCTCGCACGGCTCGGGGCGGCCGTTCAGGCGCGTGGGGTTCCGGACGACGGATCGAAATCGCCGCTCGAGGCGATCCCGACCCGTATTTCGGCCGCGGCGGCCGCCGCGTCGTTCGAACGGATCGTCACCGGCGGGCACCCGTTCCACCCCAGCGGCAAGATCCGGCGGGGGATGACTCCCAGCGACGGGCTCGCGTACGCACCCGAGTTCACCGACCGGATCGACCTCCGGTTCGTCGCGATCGACCGCGCGTACGCCCTCGAGACGCGCACGCCGGGGTCCGATAGCATGACCGGGCGGCTGTTCGGGGCGTTCGACGGACTCGAGGACGCGCTCGAGCGGGCCGTGCCCGCGACGCGCGATCCGAGCGAGTACGCCGTCGTTCCCGTCCATCCGCTCCAGTACCATCGCACGGTTCCGGACCGTTACGCCCGCCAGCGCGCCGACGGGCGCGTCGTTCCGATCCCCGAGTACGCTCGTCCCGCGACGCCACAGCTGAACCTTCGAACGGTAGTCCCGTACGAGACCGACCGAACCGGGGACGATCCGCTTCCACACTGCAAGCTCGCGATCCCCGTCCAGACGACGAACGTCGTCCGAACGCTGTCGCCCCAGGCCGTGGCGAACGGGCCGCGAGTGACCGCCGTCCTGCGAGCGATCGAGCGACGGGAATCGTTCGAGCGGCTGGGACTGCTGGCCGAACCCGCCGCGACGTGTTACTATCCGTCCGGCGGCCCCCACACGAGCGGCGCGGCGTTCGACGACGCCCGCCACCTCTCCGGACTGGTGCGGACGCCGCCCGAAGCACACCCGCTCGTGACGGCGGGCACGATACCGATCGCGGCCTCCAGCCTCGTCGCCGACTCGCCCGCCAGCGGACGGCCCCTCGTCTGCGATCTGATCGATCGATACGGGGCGAACGCAGCGACGGGCACTGCGAGAGCGGCGCTCGAGTTCGTCGCCGACTACGCTCGGGTCGTCGTCCCCGAACAGCTCCGACTGCTCTGCGCCTACGGGATCGCCCTCGAGAGTCACCTCCAGAACAGCCTGATCGTCTTCGACGTCGACGACGCGCGCCCGGTCGCGACGCTGGTTCGCGACCTCGGCGGTATCCGCGTTCACCGCGGCCGACTCGCGGAGCACGGCGTCTCGCTCGAGCCGTATCCGGAGTCGGATCTGGACGCCGACGGGTCGGACGCGCTCTACCGGAAACTGTACTACGCGCTCTTCCAGAACCACCTCGCGGAGCTCGTCGCGACGATCGGCCACGAGTCGGGCGTCGACGAGCGGGCCTGCTGGCGGCTGATCCGCGAGCAGTGCGACCGCGCGTTCGAACGGATTCGCGCGGACGCGGACGTTCTCGAATCGAGGATTCGGCGCGACGAACGGGCGCTGTTCGGTGAGCGAGCGGTTCACAAAGCACTGACCGCGATGCGACTCCGGGGCAAGCGCCACGAGTACGTCACGAGCGACGTGTCGAACCCGCTCTCTCCGGCCGGTCGGAACCGAATCGACGTCCCGGAATAGACGAGGTACCCGATGCGGTCTGGACGGTTCTGGCTCGCCCGTCGCGTTCGAAACCGATAGCTGGCAGCCGCTCGTCGATCAGGTCGCCTCGAGGGCGCACGCGGGACTACAGAATTCCCGATCGGCCGCTTCGGAGTCCGGATACGCCGTGAAATCGTCACCACACTGTTCGCACGTGACGGTTTCGAAGTCGGACATGCTCGGTCGAATGCTGGTGATTCGGATGGGAAAACGTATCGGACCCGGTTCGATTCCGCGAGTCACCGGCCGCACCGGCTCGTTCTCCCGCCGTCCCCACCTCGTTCACGGTACCGGTTCCGACAGCCGGACCGGTTCACCGACGGGTCGCTGCGAACCGAATAACGGACGGTGTGCTTATGTAGATGCGGAATGACAACGTGGAACATGGACGGTGTCCTGAACGAGACGACCAACAAGATCCACAAGTACGAGTCCGGCCAGTCGGACTTTCAGACGAGTTGTGGGGCGACCTCCCACGTCGCACACGAGCACCTCCGACTGATTCCCGTCGAGCAGGCGACCGGCGATAGCGACGTGAACAGATGCGGTCGCTGCTTCGACGACGGCGGCGGGTACTAGCGGGCGACGAGGACACGACGCTCAGACGACCCGTAACTCGGTCGTCCAGAACGAACGGACCGCGTCCTTGAGCGCGGGCTTCGGATCGCCGGTCGCGTCGACGGCGGCCGTCGCGGTCGGCTCGAGCGCTGATTCTTCGACGAGTGCGTCGACGGTGCCGCGCTGGCCGACGAGGTACAGCGGCGTGTCGGCGGACTCGCCGCCCGGTTCGTACGCGGCGAGGGCGTCCCGACAGCGCTCGAGGTGGTCGTCGATCTGCTCGTCGCGGATCCGCTCGAACCGCGCCTGCGAGAACCCGCCTTTCGAATGGCTTCCCTTCACGTCGCTCTCGAAGCCGCGGTACTCGACGCGTTCGTCGCCCTCGTAGACGCCGACGGCGAAGAGGTCGGTTCGGACGAGCGCGACCGCGTGTCGCCCGGTCGGCAGGAACCGCTCGCGCTCGAGGGCGAACCGATCGCTCCAGGTCGCGTCGCGATCGGGTACGATCGGCGGCTCGAGGGTCACCGCAAGCACGCCGGCGTCGTCGACGCAGCAGAGACACGGTGCAGCGTCGTCGACGAGGGCGAGGCGATCGCCGAGAACGTCCGTCAGGTCGTCCCTGACGGACTCGGGTAGTCCGTCTTCGTCCACGCCGGCGGTCAGCGCCCCTTCGGGACCCGTTCGGAACGAGGCGAGTCGGTCGAGCACTGCCTCGAGGCGAGCACCGCGCAGGTGATCGCGCCGACGGACGGAGACTCCGGGTTCGGCGTCGGTACCCCGTTCGAGGTCCCCCTCGAGCTGGGCGATTCTGTCCTCGAGCCGGTTGACCCGCTCTTCGGCGTCCTGTCTGGCGGTCGCGGCGTCGGCCCGGCGGTCGGATTCCGCCTCGTATCGGTTTCGCAACCGCTCGTTCTCCGCCTCGAGCTCGTCGATTCGGTCCTTGAGCGATGCGCGGCCGAGCAGCTCATCGAGCATCCGGCCGAACACGCGCAGTGCGCGTACTTTTAGGTTCCGGCGTCGGGCAGGTCGTCGTCGGTCGGTCCGGCGCCCACGCCGTCGCGCCACCCGCCGGTGAATGCGAGCAACTGCTGGGCCCGCTCTCGCCTGGCGAGGAAGACTTCCCGAAGCGAGGGCGGGTTCCTGATCTCGGTTCCCTCGAGCATCGATTCCGGGAGCGCGAGCGTGTTCGCCGGGACGTTCGTCCCCCCGTGAACCGGGAAGTGTCGCGACTCGAGTTTCATCACGAGCGGCGTATCGAGGCGCTCGAGCCCGTCGCCCGTCGCGTACACCGCTTCGTTGATCCGCTCGTGTTGCTCGCTGTCCATGAGTGCGTGATCCCCGTCGGTGGGAGTCACGTAGAGTCGTCCGAGATAATAGCTACGCGAGAACACCTCGAACATGCTAACTAGTACCATGGTCTGGGGCGATATAACTGTTTGCAGATACGTTTAAATCGGCGCGCTATCGGACCGATCTCTCGAACGCACCGCGCCGGTCGGTGATCGGTCGCCGATCGGTTTCCCGAATCGATCACGGAAATTGTGGCCTTCTTGAACGCTCAAAACGAATTTCAACCGCCAGCAGAACCGAGTAAACGGTTCGAACGAAGGTTCGCCTTTTTATTATGTACCGGACAACGAAGAAGTCGATGACAACCACTCGGTCGGTCGCCCTCCTCGTAACCCTCACCGTCGTCGGGCTGACGGTCGCACCGCTCGCGAGCGGTGCCGTCGTGGGTTCGTTAGGGGCCGAACCAACCCAGTCCGACCAGTCCGAGACGACGACGACGAACGCGTCCGTCGGGACGTTGATGCAGGCGAACGCGGCCGACACCGAGACCACGGTCGAGTCCGAGATGTTCGACGCGGCGTACGAAACTGCGGACAACGATAGCCGAGCCGCCGTCGTCAGTGATCGAACCGCCGAACTGGACGATCAGTTGTCCGAGCTCCGATCCGAACGCGAAACCCTCCGGGACGAGCGGGAGAGCCTCTCTCCCGGCGAGTACCGATCCCGGATGGCGAAGCTGACGGTCGAAATCGCGAGTCTCGAGCGGTCGATCGATAGAACCGCGGATCGGGCCAGCGAGGCCGGCGTCAACGAGACCGAGCTCGAAGCGCTTCGAGGAGACGCGCGGACCATTCGGCGGAACGCCTCGGCGGACGCCGGCCCCGGAACCGCAGCGGTCGCTCGAGGACTGTCGAAGTCTAACGAGTCACCCGGCGTCGGCGCCGGACCGCCGGACGACCGCGGTCCACCTGTCGCCGACGGAGCATCCAAAAAGGACGATAGCCGAGGAAACAACGGGGCAACGGGAAACGGTCCTGACAACGCAGGGACGGGGAACAGTCCGGATAAAGGGTCGACGGGATCGTCGTCCGGTTCGTCGAACGGCGGCCCTCCCGACAAGTAAATCGAACGTCGGACGTCCCGCGAGGACGGTACCGGACGCGTCTTATCCGACCGGTGGTGGCAGCTAGTTCTACACTCGACGCCACGGACGGGAGTCGATAACTCGCACCCAGCGAGCAGACACGCTTTTCAGCGGTGATCACTTACCAGCGCTCGATGGACTCCGCCGCGTTGTTGGATTTACTCGGGAACGAAAACCGAAGACGGATCCTTCGGCTGCTCGCCCGCAAACCCTGTTACGTCACCGAAATCTCGGAATACCTCGGCGTGAGTCCCAAGGCGGTGATCGAACACCTCCGGAAACTCGAGGAGGCCGGACTGATCGAGAGCCGCGTCGACGATCAGCGGCGGAAGTACTTCCACATCGCCCGGAACGTGCGGCTCGAGGTGAACGTCTCGCCGTACGGATTCGCGAGCAAGAGCGCCTATCCGGCGAACAGCAGTTTCGATATCACGACGTGTCGACACCTCACCTTCGACGACTCCTGGGAGGAGACCGACGATCTCGACGAACTCCTCGCCGCGCTGGAGGACTTCGAACAACTCGAGAACGAACTATCACTCGCCCAGCGGTGGGTACAGGGCCGGCTTCACGACGTGCTCGATAGTATCTCCGAGACCGTCGGTGCCGGCCCCGAGAGTCGGATCTACGCCGATCTCCTCGCCAGCGTTCGCTCGGAGCCGAAATCGGTCGGCCAACTCAGCGAGGACATCGACGCGCCCCGCGAGGTCGTCGCGGAACTGCTCGAGGTGATGGCCGACAACGGCGTCGTTCGCCGAACGGAGCGCGGCTGGGAGTTGACGACGAGCGGGTAGGAGAGCCGTAACGCGACTCACTCGATATCCGTCGAGAGCCCGTCGCGGAGATCCCGGCCGAAGTAGTAGCCCACGAGGGACACGAGGAGTCCAACGGTTGCGCCCACCGCGACGACCCGCTGGCCGGAGCCGGCGGCGGCGATGAACACGTGATTGAGCACCGCTGCGACGCCCCCGACCGAGATCCCGGCCGCGCCGACCTCGAGATAGCGCCGCTTCGAGGCGAGCAGGCCGACGGTGAAGGCGGCGGCGAACATGCCGATCATGCGACCGGCGATCGGCAACACGGTGTCGCCGGCCAGCAGGCTGGCACTGAGGACGCCCACGAGCGCGAGGAACGACTTCGGCGAAAAGTACCGTCCGAACGAGAGCCGCGACGTGAGCGGGGAGAGCCACGAGCGCGACGACCCCGTCTCGGTCTCGCCGACGGAGCCGGCGACGGGTTCGAGGCCGTCGGCCGGTCGGTGATCGACGCCGACGGACGAATCCGGGAGGTCGCTATCGCCGGCCCGATCCGTCGACCCGTCCGCGGACTCTGGCGATCGGTTCCCGGCGTCGACGTCCGAATCCGAGAGCAGGCGCTCCGTCTCCTCGAGGAGGTCGTCGGTAGCGGGGGCGTCTCGGTCCCGGGTCTCGGTCACCTCGTCCGAGCGGTCGCTCATATGTCAACTGAGGCCAGCCTCCGTTATGGGCCTTTCCCCGCGCGGCCGCAGGGTATAGGGGGCCCGCCGTCCCACTGCGACCATGACCTGGGCCGGAACGGCCGTATTCGGGCTGTGTTCCGTCGCGACCGGCCTGTTTATTTACGTGCTCGTGGCGAACCTCGAGCCCCAGCCCGAGTACCCGGAACTGATGACCGACCTGCTGCGAGTGCTCGGGCTCGCGATCGCAGTCTGTGCCGTCGCGATCGGGATCGTCTTTCTCGTCGCGGCCGGACACGCGTACTCGTGGTAAGGACGTCGCTCGGCGAGGAGTTCGGTCCGGAACGGCGACTCGAGGTCAATCGTAGAAAACGACTCGGTCGAACGCCACACCGCTTTCGTCCGTGGAAAACGCCGGTAGGCCGTTAGCGAACCGAGTCGAGTAACAGCTTCTGTTCGACCCGTTTGACCTCGTGTTGGACGTCGCGAACGGCGTCGATGTTCGCGGAGATCGAGCTGATCCCCTCGTTGACGAGGAAGCGGACCATCTCGGGTTTGGAGCCGGCCTGACCGCAGATACTGGTGTCGACGTCGTGTTCGCGGCAGGTCTCGATGACGTCGCCGATCAGGCGCAACACGGCGGGGTGAAGTTCGTCGAAGCGGTCGGCGACGTGTTCGTTGTTCCGGTCGACCGCGAGCGTGTACTGGGTCAGGTCGTTGGTCCCGAAGGAAGCGAAGTCGATGCCCGCTTCGGCCATCCCCTCCACGGACAGCGCGGACGCCGGCGTCTCGATCATGGCACCCCACTTGCGCTTCTCGGGGTCGATTCCCGCTTGCTTCATGCACTCTTTGGCCCGATAGATGTCCTCGGCGTCGTTGACCAGCGGGAACATGATCTCGACGTTATCGTAGCCCAGCTCGTAGAGGCGGCGGAACGCCTCGAGTTCGTGGGCGAAGACGTCCTGCCGATCGAGCGAGCGGCGGATACCTCGGTAGCCGAGCATCGGGTTGTGTTCGGCGGGCTCGTCGTCGCCGCCCTCAAGCTGCCGGAACTCGTCGGTGGGGGCGTCGAGCGTGCGCACGCGGACCGGCCGCGGGTAGAACGCGTCGGCGACGCCGCGGATCCCCTCCACGAGTTCGGTGGTGTAGGCGTCCGTGCCGTTCTCCTCGATGTACTTCTCGGGGGTCTGGTTCAGCGAGAGGATCATGTGCTCCGTGCGGAGCAGGCCGACGCCGTCGGCACCCGTGGCGGCCGCGCGCTCGGCGGCTTCCGGAATGGAGACGTTGACCTTGACCTCCGTCGCGGTCATCGGCTTGACCGGCGACTGCGGCCGGACTTCCTCGACCGGCTCCGTCTCCTCTTCGGGGTCGACCGTCGACCCCTCGAGGACCGCCCCCTTGTCGCCGTCGAGCGTGACGACCTGACCGTCCTCGAGGACGGTCGTCGCGTTGGTCGTGCCGACGATGGCGGGGACGCCGAGCTCTCGAGAGACGATGGCGGCGTGGCTGGTCATACCGCCTTCGTCCGTGATGATACCCGAGGCCCGCTTCATCGCGGGCACCATGTCCGGCATCGTCATCTCGGTGACGATGATATCGCCCTCGCTGACCTTGGCCAGGTCGTCGAGTTTGGTGACGATCTTCGCGGGGCCGCTGACCGTCCCCGGACTCGAGCCGAGTCCGTCGACGATGACATCGCCGGTACCAGTCCCACTCGAGTCCGAGCCGCCACCGGCGCTGTCGGCCGACTGAACGCTGCCGCTGCCGTCGGTCAGGCCCGTCGCGGTGTCGACGCTGCCAGTGGGGTCCGCGGCGTCGCTTTCGTCCTCGTCGATCGTCGTGATCGGGCGGGACTGGAGCATATAGACGTCACCGCCGACGATCGCCCATTCGACGTCCTGCGGGTCGCCGTAGTGGTCCTCGACGCGTTCGCCGAGGTCCATCAGATCGTCGATCTCGTCGTCGGAGATGACTCGCGCGGTGCGCTTGTCCTCGGGAACCTCCCGTTCGACGGTCTGGCCGGTCGCCTCGTCTTTCTCGTGCATCACCTTCTTTTCGGCGACGGTGACGTCCATCGACCGATCCTCGCGGTCGATAACGTAGTTGTCCGGCGAGACGGCGCCGGAGACGACGGCCTCGCCCAGTCCCCACGCCGCCTCGATGATCATCGTCTTGTCTCCCGTGGAGGGGTGGCTCGTGAACATCACGCCCGACTTCTCGGCGTCGACCATCTGCTGGACGACGACGGCGATGTTCACCGCCGAGTGATCGAAGCCCTGCTCCTGGCGGTAGTAGATCGCTCGCTGGGTGAACAGCGACGCCCAACACTCCCGGACGCGGTTCAACAGGTCTTCCTCGGTGACGTTGAGGAAGGTCTCCTGTTGGCCCGCGAACGAGGCGTCGGGTAGATCCTCGGCCGTCGCGGAGGATCGAACGGCGACGAACGCCTCCCCGTCACCGACCTCGCGGTAGCTCTCGAGGATTTCCTCGCGCAGCTCGTCGGGGAACGGCGTCTCGACGATGAGTTCCTGTGCTCGATTCGCGGCATCGGCCAGCGCCGCCGAGTCGTCGACGTCGACGTCGACGGCCGCGAACAGCTCCTCGTCGATTTCCGCTTCTTCGATAAACGATCGATAGGTCCCGGCGGTCACGACGAATCCCGGCGGAACGGGCAGCCCCGCACCCGTAAGTTCGCCCAGGGAGGCACCTTTACCGCCGACCTTCTCGAGGTCGCCGGCACTGATCTCGTCCAGCCAGAGTACAGCCATCTCTACTGAGATGGTCACCGGAGCGAATAAAGAAGGTTGCGAACAGCGCCTCCCAATCGCAACTCGAAGCTGAATTAATCCCTGTATCTTTCGGCGTCAGCGGGCCGCTTTCGGGGCGTAACGCGATCCGACGAATCGCGACTTACCGGCTCCGATACGCGACAGTCGGCCCGCGACTCGAGCCGGCGGAACGAGGCAGTCACAGGGATCGACCCGGGCGAACCCGCGGCGATGTGACCGACACCGTCGACGGGTCACGACCCGTCGGATCCGCTCCCTGAGAACGTTCCCTGACTCACGCCTCGAGGATCTCCTCGTCGTCGTCTTCCGGGATCACGATCGAGCCCTCGAGGACGGTTACACCCCGACCGCCCACCCGTACCGCATCGTCGAGGCGGACGCGAACCTGACCGGGGCGGTCGACGTAGTGCCCCTGCTCGAGCCGGAGTTCCTCGGGCATGTCGTCGTCGAACGCGCCGAAGCGGTCGAGGTACGCGCTCACGGCCCCGCTCGCGGTGCCGGTGACCGGATCTTCGGGAACGCCCGCACCGGGTGCGAACATGCGGCCGTGTACCGTCGACTCGGGCTCGAGGGCGTCGAACGTAAAGAGGTAGACGCCCGTCGCATCGACCGCGTCGGTGAGCGCCTCGATCGCGGCCGTATCGGGCTCGGCGTTGCCGACGTCCGAGAGGTAGGTGATCGGGACGATCAGGAAGGGAAGGCCGGTCGAAGACACCGCGAGCGGGATATCGTCACTCGCACCCTCGAGCGCCGCCGCGTCGACGCCGAGCGCGTCGGCGACCCGGTCGTAGCCGACCCCGACCTCGCGAATCCGCGGCTCGTCCTGTGTCATCCAGACCGTTCCGTCGTCCGCGATCTCGATCTCGAGCGTCCCCACGTTCGTCTCGAGGGTCGTCACACCGGGTTCGAGCCCCTCATCGTGAAGGTGGGCGAAGGTTCCGATCGTCGCGTGCCCGCAGAGGTCGACCTCCTGAGTCGGGGTGAAGTAGCGGATTCGACGGTCGGCGGTCTCGCTCGAGCGGAGGAACGCCGTCTCGCTGACGGCCATCTCGGCGGCGATCGCCTGCATCTGCTCGCTCGAGAGCCCGTCGGCGTCCGGGACGACGCCCGCCGGGTTTCCGGTGAGCGGTTCGTCGGTGAAGGCATCGACCTGCAGGATCCGAGTCGTCTCCATACGACGTGGATCGGGCGACCGGCGTATGAAACCTCGGTCGTCCGGCGGCGCGCTACAGCCCGCCGATCCAACCGGCGAGATCGTCGATCACGTCCCCGGCGACGTTGTTCCGGACGAAATACGCGAACTCCACCGACGGCTTTTCGCCCGGCATGAAGAGGTGATCGAGCCCGTCGTACGTCTCGACGGTCGCGTCCGATCCGTCACCGAGTTCCGCCTGCCACCGCTCGAGGTCCTCGCCCACGCTGACCTGGAAGTCGCGTTTCCCCTGGAGGAAATACAGTGGCGCGTCGATCTCCGCCGCGGTGCCGAGGTGGTCGTACGCCTCGAGGCTCTCCCAGAACGCACCCGGTTTGCCGAGGAGCATTTCGTCCGAACCGTACTCGCCCGAGCGAACGGGTTCGATTTCGTCCGTCCACTGCTCGTACACCGCCGACAGGTCGTCCCACTCGTGAGATCCGACCGACACCTTGTGCTCGAGTTGCTCGAGCGTCAGTTCGTGGTACGGACGCGCCGGCGCTGCGAGGCCGACGACGCCGGCGAGATTCCCGTCACGAGCGGCGATTCGGGGCGCGGCCCGGCCGCCGAAGCCGTGGCCGACGACGACGATCCGGTCGGGGTCGACGCCGTCGGTCCCCCGGAGCCGCTCGATCGCGACCAGTGCGTCGTCGACGGTGACGCGATCGAGCGTATACTCGGCGGGCTCGACCTCACAGGCCGGAACGCGCTTGTCGTACCGTAGCGTCGCGACCCCCTGCGTGGCGAGTCCCTCCGCCAGATCCGTAAACGCCTGCGTTCCGCCTCGAGCGGCGTTCTGGGTGACGGGGCCGGAATCGTGCACCAGAACGACGCCGGGGGCACCGCCCTCGCCGTCCGCAGGCGTCGCGACGGTTCCGGACAGCGAACACCCGTCGACCGCGAGGGTCAGGTCCTCGCTGGCGACCGCACCCGAGTCGACGTACGACGGACGTTCGTACTCGTCGGCGATCCCGACGTTGCGGAGTCGCGAGTCGCCGTCGACGATGACGCGACAGGCGTGGTCGCCGCGGGCGAACGCCAGCGTCAGGTCGACCGCCGTGCGACTTCCTCCCTCGGTCACGGCCGTCTCGGCGATCTCCTCGAAGTCACCGCCGACCGCTCCGTACCCCAGCCAGAGCCGCTCGAGTCGACCGGGATCGCCGTACCGATCCCGACCGTCCGAGGCGAATCGCTCACTGGCTCGTTCGAACCGTTCGTTCTCGAGGTCCTCGAGGAACGCCGTGGCTGCGTCCTCGGGACTGTCTGGACCCGATTCGTCGTTCGTTTCCCGGGCGAGCAGGTCGGCACAGCCGGCCACCGTCGACGCCGTCGCCGTCGATACCGCCGCCAGTAGGGTCCGCCGTCGGGGAGTCATCTACCGGACCGACCACAGTCTGTCGGATAAAGACGATGTCGTTTCTCTGTGACTGTATTCGATCGTGATACCCGGCGGGCGACTCGCGGCTCAGTCGTCTCCCGGCTCCTCGAGCGGGTCGGCGTGCTCGTGGTCCCCCATCGGCGGGAACTCGCCCGACTCGTGCGTTCCGACCGGGGGGCGGTTGACTTCCGCGGCGGGTGACGACTCGAGGTCGGTTCGCGCGTCGCCTTCGATCGCCTCCATCTCGCCGCCTTCACGTGCGTCCTGATCGATCCGCATCGAGCAGAACTCCGCGCCGCACATCGAGCAGAACCGCGCCTCCTTGTAGTTGTCACCGGGAAGGGTCTGGTCGTGGAACGACCGGGCGCGGTCGGGGTCGAGCGCGAGTTCGAACTGTTCGCGCCACTCGAACTCGTAGCGGGCTTCCGAGAGGGCGTCGTCCCAGTCGCGTGCGCCGGGGCGTTCGTTACCCACGTCGCCGGCGTGGGCGGCGATCCGATAGGCGGCGAGCCCGTCGCGGACGTCGTCCTCCTCGGGGAGGCCGAGGTGTTCCTTCGGGGTGACGTAACAGAGCATCGCGGCACCGGCCTGTGCCGCCATCGCCGCGCCGATGGCGCTCGTGATGTGGTCGTAGCCCGGCGCGATATCGGTCACGAGCGGGCCGAGGACGTAGAAGGGCGCGCCGTCACAGACCGCCTGCTGGCGTTCGACGTTCTCCGCGACCTTGTGCATCGGGACGTGACCCGGCCCCTCGACCATCACCTGCACGCCGTGGTCCCAGCCGACGCGCGTCAGTTCGCCCAGCGTGTCGAGTTCGGCGTACTGGGCCTCGTCGCAGGCGTCGGCGAGACAGCCGGGTCGCAGGCTGTCCCCGAGGCTGAACGTGACGTCGTGCTCGGCGAAGATTGCACAAATTTCGGGGAAGACCTGATAGAGCGGGTTCTGCTCGCCGTTCGCTTCCATCCACTTGGCCATGATCGACCCGCCCCGCGAGACGATCCCCGTCTTCCGGCCGTCCGTCAGCGGCAGGTGCTCGGCGAGGATCCCCGCGTGGATCGTCATGTAGTCGACGCCCTGTTCGGCCTGTTTCGCGATGATCTCGAGCAGCAGGTCTTTCGTGATGTCCTCGGGACTGCCCGCCTGTTTGACCGCCTCGTACAGCGGCACCGTCCCGAGGGGCACCGGCGAGTGCTCGACGTGGGCCTCCCGAATCTCGTCGAGGTCGCTTCCGGTGCCGAGATCCATCACCGTGTCCGCGCCGTAGTGGACGGCCGTGTGGAGCTTCTCGAGTTCCGTCTCGAGGTCGCTGGTCGTCTCGCTGTTGCCGATGTTGGCGTTGACCTTCGTCGCGAACTCGCGGCCGATGATCATCGGGTCGAGCGCGTCGTGGGCGGCGTTAGCCGGAATTACGGCTTGTCCCCCGGCGACCTGCTCGCGGACGAACTCCGGGTCGCGGTCCTCTCGTTCGGCGACTCGCTCCATCTCGGCAGTCACCGCTCCCTCGCGGGCGGCCTGAATCTGTGTTCGCGCCATCAATAACTAGGTTGTATGACCGAGTTATAAATAACTACCTCCGGCTCCGAGTCGGACAGGGATTTCAGCCAACTTAAGGCGGCCGCGCTCGAGAGACCGGGTAGGTGGCCATCAGATGTCCGATCTACCGGACGACTTCGACTGTACGATCACTAACTGGGACTACATCTACAGCCTGTGTCGGGACGTCAGCGACGACGTTCGCGACGACGAGTTCGAACCGGACGTCGTCGTCGCACTGGCCCGGGGCGGCTGGTTCGCCGGCCGGTGTCTCTGTGACTTCCTCGGGCTGGACGATCTGACGAGCCTGAAGATGGAACACTACGTCGGCACCGCCGAGAAGTCCGGCGAGCCGACCGTCCGCTACCCGATGCCCGAGGGCAGCGTCGAGGACAAGGACGTACTCATCATCGACGACATCGCCGACACCGGCGGCTCGATCGAACGCGCCTACGAGTACGTCGACGACCGCGACGCCGGCGAGGTCCGGACTGCGACCCTGCAGCTCCTCGGCACCAGCGAGTTCCAGCCCGACTACGTCGGCGAGCGACTCGAGGAGTGGACCTGGATCGTCTACCCGTGGAACTTCATCGAGGACATGGTCGACCTGATCTCGGGTGCGATGGAGGCGGCCGACCAGAAGAGCTTCACGAACGAGGAGATTCGCCACTACCTCACCGAACACCACGGCATCGAGCGTATCGAAATGGAGATCGCCCAGCCCGACCGGCTGTCGGAGGTTCTCGACGAGATGGAACGGCGCGGTGTGCTCGAGTCGGTTGATACCGACCAGTGGGCGCTCGTCGACGAATAATCCGTTTTTACAGGCTGTTTTCGTTCGGTCGGCATGAGAGACAGCGACGGCAAACTCCTCGGGTCAGCGTCCGTTCGGGCAGTTACTCGGCAGTCGGTTCGACGTCGGTCGCGCCCGCTGGTCCGTCGGTCGCCGTCTGCTCGCTGTCGTCATCCGTTTCGACGATCGACTCCTTCCACGTGCCACGCGAAAACCACGCGACGGCCGCGATCGCGCCGACGATATCACCGACTACGACCCCCGCCCAGATGCCGGTCGGCCCCCACTCGGCGACGAAGAGGAGGTAGTACGTGACCGGAACGCGCACGATCCAGAGCCCGAACACAGCGAAGGCGAGCGCCGTCTTCGTGTTGCCGGCCCCGCGGAACGCACCTTGTACGATCTGGAGGACGCCCATGAAGGCGAAGCCGACCGCAGCGAACCGGAGGTAGGTCACGCCGTAGTCGATCGTCGCCGCTTTCCCCGCCGCGTCGGCCGTGACGAACACCGAGACGAACGGCTCCGGGAAGAGGGCGGCGAAGAGGCCGGTCACGAGCATGACGCCCGCGATCACCCCCGCGGCGATCCGGACCGCCCTCGCCGCCCGGTCGGGCTCGCCCGCGCCCAGGTTCTGGCCGACGATCGTGTCCGTGGCCTGCCCCAGCCCCATCGCCGGCAGGAAAGCGAGCGAGATCAGCCGATTTCCGAGCCCGTAGGCCGCGACGACCGCCGGCGGGAAGGTCACGACCATCCACGTCATCGCGACCAGCGCCAGCGCCGTCATCGACTGCTCGAGCGCCGTCGGGGTCCCCAATCGCGTGATCTTCGCGACGTACTCGCGTCGCGGCCGGAGGTGGGCCGCCCGAATGTCGGGGCCGACGTCGGTGTAGTAGAGCAGATAGAACCCGATCGCCGTCGCGATTCCCCGCGAAATGAGGGTCGCGACGGCTGCTCCCTGCACCTCGAGGCGCGGCAGCGGGCCGACGCCGAAGATGAGCAGCGGGTCGATCACGAGGTTGATGACGACGCTGACGAGCATCACCCGCATGGGGGCGCGCGTGCTGCCGTAGCCGCGCATGAGCGCGACGAAGACGAAGAAGCCGAACAGGAGGGGGAGCCCGAGGAAGAACACCTGCAGGTACTCGGCGGCCAGCGGGATGATCGCGTCCTCGGTTTCGGCGTCGGCCGGCAACGCGGCGAGCATCGGCTCGGTGGCGACGAATCCGAGCGCGCTCAGTCCGATGGCGACAAGCGAGACGAACGACAGCGTCTGCCCCGCGATGAGACCCGCATCGCCGCTCTTCGCACCGGTGTGCTGGGCGATCAGGATCGCGCCGGCCGACGTGAAGCCGGCGCCGATCGAGATCAGGAGGAAGAGGAGCGGAAAGGCGAGGCTCACCGCCCCGACGGCGTCCGGAGAGAGCGCGCCCAGCCAGAAGGTATCGCCGACGTTGTAGGCGACCTGCAACAGTTGGATGACCACCAGCGGCCACGCCAGCCGGATCATCGGCCGAACGAGAGGACCGTCGGTCAGCCCGCCCGTCGACTCCTCGTCGAACGACATACTCGAACCGTGTGGCCGACTCTATTTGTGTTCTCGTGACGTGTGGTATCGACAACCATCCAACAGCTTAGCTGACGGAGACCGTTTCAGTTCTGGCTCGAGAACGGGAACCAGTCCGTTTACGGTACTGGTGCGCCGAAGTGTCTCCATGACCATCGGCGTTATCGGCGGCAGCGGTATCTACGAGGCACTGCCACTCGAGAACACGCGCAAAGAGGAGATTTCGACGCCGTACGGCGAGCCGAGCGAGGCGGTCACCCTCGGCGAACTCGGCGGGCGGGAGGTCGCCTTCCTCCCGCGTCACGGGTCGGACCACCAGCATCCGCCGACCGACGCGGCCTACCGGGCGAACATTTACGCGCTCAAATCGGTCGGCGTCGACCGGGTGATCGCCACGAACGCGGTCGGGAGCCTGCGCGAGGACCTGCCGCCGCGGACGCTGGTCGTCCCCGACCAGATCTTCGACCGAACCAAGCACCGCACGCCGACCTTCTTCGGCGACGGCATGGTCGTCCACATGGGCTTTGCCGATCCCTACTGTCCCGAGATGGTCTCTCACCTCGCGGAATCGGCACGGGAAGCGACTGACGACGAGACGAAAACGCAGGAAGACGGCACCTACGTCTGCATCGAAGGCCCGCAGTACTCCACGCGAGCCGAGAGCGAGTTCTACCGCGATCAGGGCTGGGACGTCGTCGGCATGACGGCCATCCCGGAAGCGAAACTCGCCCGCGAGGCCGAGCTGAGCTACGCCACCGTCGCCGGCGTCACCGACTACGACGTCTGGAAAGCGGACAACGAAGTCACGCTGGACGAGGTCCTCGAGAACGCCGCGGCCAACCAAGACGCGATCAACGCGGTCGTCGAACGCGCCATCCGAACGATGCCCGAGGACTTCGAGAGCGACGCCTGGAGCGCGCTCGAGGGGACGATCAACACGCCACAGGAGGCGATCCCCGAGGACACGCTCGAGCGCGTCGACCTGCTCGCCGGGGAGTATCTGGACTGATCACTCGAACGCGCGTCTGAGTTCCAGCGCGGTCTCTTCGCTACTCCGGTCGATTCGCTGGGCCCGCTCGAGGCGGGGGATCTCGTCGTCGACGCGGGTCGTGACAGTCGCGGACGATTCGGTCTCTTCGTTCGAGTGTCGCTTTCGATCGTGATCGCGGTGCTGGTCCGGTTCCACCGTCGTCGACCCGTTCGACCTCGGGTTCGACTCTGCGCTTCGCTCGGCGTTCGGACTCGAGCCGACGCCGTCCTCGAGCCCGATGCAATCGTCACAGAAATCGTTCTCTCCCCACTCGAGGGTGTGCAACGGCACGCCGAGGATCACGATCTGTCTCGCGTAGCGGCGATGGGTCCCCGAGTCCGTCTGTGCATCACAGCGAACGCAGCGGCGGCGATCGGCCTCGAACCGTTCGTCCTCGAAGCGGTACTCGATCCCGAACGCGTGGGCCGGGTACAGCGGGAGCCGACTCACGAGGTGCAACCCGACGAGTGCGAGCAGAAAAGACAGCGCCGAGAGCCACATCCCGATCGCCGGGTCGACGACCAATATCGGCCCGACTAACGCTGCCACCAGCAGGGCGATCGGGACGAGCTTGCGGATCACCGCGAACGTCTCGACCCGACTGCGAAAGAGGACGTCGTCCGGCCTCGTCATCGACCCGACGTTTCGCCGGTGCGGGCTAAACGCTTGTGGGCGCTCGGGGCGATACCGTCCGGCCCGCTCTCGGGCACGAACCACCGGACAGCAGCCGTCGACGATAGTGGTCGCCTCGAACGGCCGACCCGTCCCGAGTCAGCGCACCGGCTCGTTTCGGAGCCCTCAGCTCGCGACCGCTTCGCTCGCCTCCGTCTCCACCGTCGCGTCTCTGACCCAGAGGTCGCCGAACAGTTCGTCCTGCTCGAGGGTCACCCGGCCCCGATGGGCCAGAAAGAGCAATGCGAGATACGTCATCACGCGCGAGCCGCCGACCTCGTCGATCTCGGCGTACAACACCTCGTCGCGCCCCTTCTCGTACTGGCGTTCGAGTTCGCCTTCCACGTCCTCGATGACCGCCTCGATGTCTTCCTCGTGGGTCGTGTGGGTGACGTCGTCGCTGGTCGGCTCGTCGTCGACCCGGAAGTCGTCGCCGGAGTGGTAGTTCAGCTCCTGAACGCCCCGGTCGTACCCCTTCGGCGAGTCGCTCGTGTCGTAACTGCGCGACTCCTTCCACCAGCTGTCGCGCTCGGCTGTCCGAAGCTCGCGGACGAGCTCGTCCAGCGTCTCCGGCTTCCCGCGGGCGTGTTTGCGCTCGAGGCGGCGTTCCATCTCTTCCTCGAGGTTTTCGACCGGATCGAACCCCGGCGGGTACTCCCGCTCGTCGTCGCCGTCCGCGTCCATCGGTCCGTCATCGGCGAAGGGCGCTTCCCACGGCGGGAGCTCCTCGTCGTCGGGCTCGTCGACCGCGAACAGCTCGTCGCTTTTCATCCGCAGAAGGACGCTCGCGTAGAACAGCGCCCGTCCGGACGTCCGCAGGTCGACGTCGTCCAGCGCGTCGAGGAACTTGTCCGTCACCGCGACGATGTCGATGTCCCACGGGTCGATCTCGCCGTCTTTCGCGAGCTGCACCAGTAATTCGACCGGTTCGACTTCCTCCTCGTCCTCTCCGTCGTCGTCACCATCGGCCGTCTCGACGCCCGTGAACTCGAGGACCGCCTCGTCGGACTCGTCCTCGAGTTCGTGATCTCTCTCAGCATCGTCGTTCGATTCGGAGTCTGGACTCGAGTCGCCCGGCCGCTCGCGGTCCTCGTGGCCGGCAATGTTCAGCGGGATCTCGTCGCCGCCGTCGGTTCGGAGGGGTCTCTCGCCGTCTCGTGGTTCATCGCTTCGCGACTCCCTGCTCGCGGCTTCGCCGTTCGCATTGCTCGAGGGCTCCTGCGTCGCCTCCGGCTCCTCAGGCACCTCGCTGTCTCGCGGGTCGCTTCGCTCACGGGTCAATTCGTTTCCCGTTCGCATATCCGAGGTCGTCACTTCGTTCCGACCTCGCTCTCGCTCCCCGCTCGACATATCGGAGCCGCTACGCGGCTCCCTGCTCGCGGCTTCGCCGCTCGCATTGTTCGAGGGTTCCTGCGTCGCCTCCGGCTCCTCGGAACCCTCGCTAGTCATCAGCAGGAACCTCCCCACTACTCAGGTCGATCCCGGTCACCGCACTCACGTTGTCCTGTTGCATCGTCACGCCGATCGCTCGCTCGGAGCGATCGAGCATGGCCGAGCGGTGGGAGACGACGACGAACTGGGCGTCGCCCGCGAGCTCCTCGACCATCTCGCCGACCCGTTCGGCGTTGACGGCGTCGAGGAAAGCGTCGATCTCGTCGAGCGCGTAGAACGGGGCCGGGTTGTGCCGCTGGATCGCGAAAATGAATGCCAGCGCGGTCAGCGACTTCTCGCCGCCCGACATCGCGTCGAGGCGCTGAATCGGCTTGTCGCCCGGCTGGGCCTTCATCGTCAGCCCGCCGTCGAACGGATCCTGCTCGTCCTCGAGGTGCAGCGACCCGGTCCCCTCCGAGAGCTTCTCGAAGATCTCGGTGAAGTGGGCGGCGATCGCGTCGTAGGCGTCCATGAAGGTCTGCTTCTTTTGGGTTTCGTACTGCTTGATCCGGTCGCGGATCCCGTCGGCCTCCTCGACCAGAGTCGCCTTCCCTTCCTCGAGGTCGTCGAGGTCGCTCCGAACCTCGTCGTACTCGTCGATCGCGAGCATGTTCACCGGCTCCATCGCCTCCATGTCCGTCTGGAGGATGTCGATCATCTCGAGGACCGTCTCGTGGTCGGGCACGTCCTCGGGGTCGTAGTTGCCGACTTCGGACTCCAGCGACTCGATCTCCCACTCGAGGCTGCTCGCGCGTTCGCGCGCGTCCTCGAGCTTGCTTTCGACGGTGTTGACCCGGTCCTGTTGCCTGTCGCGCTCCGTCCGAGCCTCGGAGAGCTCCTCCTTGAGATCGCTCCGTTCGCCTTTCAGTTCGGTGAGCTCTTCCTCGAGTTCCGCGACCGCCTCGCGTTTCTCCTCGAGGGCCTCCCGTTTCGTCTCGATCTCGGCCTCGTACTCCTTGATCCGATCCTCGTGCTCTGCTTTGCGGTTCTGGGCCGCCTCGATGTCGTCGTGGAGGTCCTCGATGGCGTCCTCCGCGTACTCCTTCTCGAGGCTCAACTCGTTGAGTTCGTTGTCGAGTTCCTGAATCCGATCCTCGCGCTCGTCGATCTCGGCCTCGAGGGCCTCGATCTGGTCGGTCAGCTCGGGGATCTTCGAGTCCGCGAGCTCGGTCTCGAGGTCGTCGATATCGGCCTCGAGTTCCTCGATCGTCGCCGTCTTCGCGTCGATCTCCGCGGAGATCTCGTTCATCCGCTCGTCGACGGATTCCCGTTCCTCTCGGAGGTCCTCGAGGTCGTCCTCGAGGTCCTCTATCTCCGCCTCGATCGTCTCGCGTTCGTCGTCGAGCCCCTCGAGTTCGGACTCGATCGAGCGGACTTCATCGGCCGCGTCGCTCTTGCGATCGCGGGCGTCGTCGAGGCGCTCCTCGACGCCGCGGAGGTCCTCTCGGAGGGATTCTCGTTCCTCCTGAAGTTCCGTGATCTGTTTGGCGACGCGCTCGAGTTGGCCCTCGCCGCCGCCGGTAAAGGAGTAGCGCGAGCCGCCGCCCGACCCGCCGGTCATCGCGCCGCTCTTCTCGACCAGGTCGCCGTCGAGGGTGACCATCCGGTAGTCGCCCATGTACGAGCGGGCGGTCTCGATGTCCTCGACGACCAGCGTGTCCCCGAGGACGTACGAGAAGATCCCCTCGTACTGGTCGTCGAAGTCGACGAGGTTGTACGCGAAGTCGACGACGCCCGGATCGCTTGGGGCCGACGGAAGCCGGCGCTGGCTCATGTCCGTCATCGGCAGGAAGGTCGCCCGACCCGCGTTGCGGGACTTGAGGTGCTCGATACACTGCTGGCCGATGACGTCGTCGTCGACGACGACGTTCGCCAGCCGGCCGCCGGCAGCGGTCTCGCAGGCGACCGCGTACTCGCCGGCGACGGTCCCCAACTGCGCGACCGCGCCGTGGACGCCGTCGATCCCCGAGTTGAGGATCGTCGTCACCGCGCGACCGAACGAGGAGTCGCCGCTCTCGCCGGCGTTCGCCTCGAGCTCCGCGTACTCCTGCTGTTTCGCCTGAATGTCGTCGTCCAGTTCGTCGACGTCGGACTGGATCCGGCGCTTCTCGCCTTTCAGGTCGTCGACGACCTCCGCGATGTTCTCGCGGTTCCGTTCGGCCTTCTCGAGTTCCCGCTCGAGGTCGCTCCGCTGGCTCTCGATCTCGGGGATCTTCTCCCGTCTCTCCTCGATCGTCGACTCCTTCTCGTCGATGGCGTTCGAGCGCCGGCGGGCTTCATCGAGCAGGCGATCCTGCTCGCGCTGGAGGTCGTTACGCTCGGTCTTGGCCTCCTCTAATTCCTCCTTGCGCTCCGCGAGGTCGGCCTTGAGCTCGTCGAACTCGGTGTCGACGGCCTCGATCTCGGCCTCGAGCTCGTCGCGCTCTTCTTCGCGTTCCTGAATCTCGCTCTTGATCGAGGCCTTCTCGAGCTTGTGCTCGCGCATCTCGTCTGCGAGATCGTCGATCGTCTCCTGCTTGCGATCGATCTGGACGAACGCCTCGCGGCGCTCGGACTCGGCGTCCTCGATCTGCTCCTCGCTGGCCTCGATCTTGTCCTCGAGCCGCGAGATGTCGCCTTTGATCTCCTCGATCTCGCTCTTGATCCGGAGCTGTTCGTCCTCGCCCTTGCGCTCGATCTCGGCGTTCAAGTCCTCGAGGTCCTCCTGCAGGCGGACGACTTTCCCCTCGCGCTCGTCGAGTTCGCGCCGGAGATCCGCCAGTTCGTCGTCGAGGTCGTCGACCTCGGTCTCGACGGACGCGAGCTCGGCGCGTTTCTCCTCGAGCTCGCTGGCCTTCTTGTAGCCCTCGTACTCCTCCTTCTCGCGGCGGAGCCGGCGGTAGCGCATGGCCTCCCGGCGCTCGTCCGCGAGCTGGTCGAGCCGGTCGCGTTTCTCCTCGATGCGGAGTTCGGCCTCGTCGATCCGTTCCTGGACCGTCTCGAGTTCGCCGAAGGCGTCCTCCTTCTTCGCGTCGAACTCCGCGACGCCCGCGATCTCGTCGATGATCTCCCGCCGGGCGTGGGGCGTCATGTTGATGATCTCGGTAACGTCGCCCTGCATGACGACGTTGTACCCCTCGGGCGTGATGCCCGCCTGCGCGAGCAGGTCCTGGATGTCCGAGAGGTTGACCGAGCGGTCGTTCAGATAGTAGTAGGAGTAGTAGTTGTCCTCGGTCTCCTTGACGCGGCGACGGATGCGGATCTCGTCGACGTCGCCGACGTCCTCGCTGCCCGCGGCGTTGACGACCTGTGAGCGCTCGAGTGCGCCCTCGGAGTTGTCGAGGATCACCTCGACGGTCGCCTCGCGGGGGCCGCTCGAGGCGTCGTCGCCCTCGTGGCCGGGGTTGTAGATGAGGTCGGTCAGTTTCTCGGCGCGAATTCCGCGGGTCCGGGCCAGTCCGAGCGCGAAGAGGACGGCGTCGATGATGTTCGACTTGCCGGAGCCGTTCGGGCCCGTCACGACGGTGAAGTCCTCGTAGAACGGGATCTTCGTCTTTCGCCCGAAGCTCTTGAAATCGTCGAGAACGATCGCCTTAATGTACATTCTTTGGACGAAACCTCCGTATCGCCGTCAGCCGCTGGACGGCAGCTACCGGGTCTCCGGTAGCCGCTCGACGGCGGTGTCGCAGTTATGCAACGATGATGTCGTCGCTACCTGAGTCTTCCGTTTCGTCGCCGGTGGCGTCGGTCTCTCCGTCGGCGTCGGCCGCCGCTTCGGCGACGTCGTCCGGTTCGGCTTCGGGCGTTTCACCCTCGTCGGCTACGGACGTCCCCGCTTCCTCGTTGCGTCGCTCGGGGACGCGCGTCGGCGTGTCCGCGTCGAGCTCGGCCTCGAGCACGCGGATCCGCTCTTTCGCCTCGATGAGTTCGTCCGTCAGCCCTTGGACCGTCGACTCGAGTTCCGCAACCGTCGATTCGAGCTTCTCGACACGGTTGTTCGACATATCAACTAGGGATCCGTCCGGCCACATAAACGTACGTCAGACACAGCTAGTTATTCTGGTAACTTTCAGGACCGTCGAACGATCGACGGAGGCACGTAACGGCTCGAACCGCCGTCGTCCCCCGCTTCGGTCGGCCGCGTTCCGCGATCTCTGCGGACGGTTAACATGCACACATTCGCCTATTTGCAGTGGTAGTGAGTCTCATGTGTATGGTGCGACACCCACTGGACGGTGCATACTAGCTATGACAACTGAACCACTTGCGGGAACGGAATCGAACGGAATCGACAGGCGAACGCTCCTGAAGACCGTCGGCGGCTCGGCGCTCGCGGTCGCACTGGCCGGCTGTACGGAACTACTCGAGGGCGAACAGGAGTCGGCGGCAGACGCCGACGTGCCGGACGAGCCGATCGAGTCGGGACTGCAAACGTTCACCGAAGGCGCGCCGTCGGTACTCGGTATTCAGGCCGAGTACGGAGCGGAAACCGCGGTCCGTCGGATCAACGAGAACGGCGGGATCGCGGGCCGGGAGATGAACCTCGACGTCGTCGAGGAGGGCGGTGCGTATCTCACTAACTACCAGCAGTTCGTCGACGAGGGGAAAGACGTCACCTTCGGCCCGATTTCGAGCAGCGGCCACGCGGAAATGGTCCCGGAGATCGAGGCCCAGGAGGTAATCAACGTCTCGACCGACGGGACCGTAACGACGCTGTACGAGGAGGACTTCCCGGACGTGACCTACTCGTTCCGGTTCCAGAACCACGACGTGATGGAGGCGCTCGCGGCCGTCAACCAGGCGGTCGAGGTTCTCGGCGCGGATTCCATCGACACGTACGCGGGAATCAACCCCAACTACGCGTTCGGACAGGACGAGATGAATCTGTTCTCGCAGGGGATCGAGAAACTCACCGGGGCAGAGCAGGTGTACAGCGGGTTCCCGGATCTGGGTACCAGCGACATGTCCACCCACATCACCGAGATCAACGGGGAGGCGCCCGATGTCGTCTTCTCGAGTTGCTGGGGCGGTGACGCGACGCTGTTGCTCGAGCAGGGTCATGCCAACGACATGTTCGACAACACCGAACTGCTGGTCGGGACGGTCCTGTACGGCTCGGCCAACGATATGGAGGAGGATCTCGTCGACGGTCCGATCTACTCGGGATCGCGGAACTTCTACTGGGGCGAGCCCTCGACCGACCGATGGAGCCCGGCCGCCGACTTGGTCGACGAGGTACAGAGCGAGTACGGGGTCGTGCCGACGGCCCACTTCATGAGCGGCTACGGCGCGGTGACGGCGTGGGCGACGGCAGCCGAGAAAGCCGTCAGCCTCCTCGGTCGCTGGCCCGAGCAGGAGGAACTCGCAATGGTCCTCGAGAATCACGGCTTCTTCACGCCGGCCGGCTACCACACGATGGGGTCGGACCACCAGGGCTACTCCAACGCTCACTTCGGTGAACTGACCTGGTCGGACGAGCACGATGCCGCAGCGCTTCAGGACGTGAACGTCTTCGCCGCCAAGAACGTGTCGCCGCCGCCGGGCGAGATCTCGAGCGATTGGATCGGAAGCTGGTGAGTGACGTGCGAGACGGTATTCAATAATTATGCTCGAACACGTACTCAACGGGCTGTACTACGGCTCGATCCTGTTCATGATCGCGTCGGGGATGACGATCATCTTCGGCGTGCTCGGGATCCTCAACCTCGCCCACGGCGAGTTGTACGCGCTGGGCGCGTTCAGCGCGTTCAGCATCATCGGCTTCGTCGCGGGACAGGTCGCGGCTCCGACCGGTCCAGTGACGGCGATCGTCTTCGGCGTCGTCGTCCTCGCCGGCTCGCTCGCGACCGCCGCCGTGTTGCTGCCGGTCGGCGGCGCGCTCGAGGCGGCGTTCATCAGGCCGATTTACGATCGGGACGAGGTCTATCAGCTCCTGCTGACGTACGGGCTGTTGCTGGTCCTCACCGACGTCATGAAGTTCGTCTGGGGGCCGTCACCGGTCGACCTGGGGGTCTTCGGCGGCATCAACGAGATTCCGACGACGGAGCTCGTCGGCATCGATTACCCCTCGTACAACGTCTTCGTCATCCTGATCGGCATCGCAGTGTTCGCCTGGCTCGTCTGGTTCTTCGATCGGACGAAGACCGGCCGAATCGTGCGAGCGACGGCCATCAACCGGGAGATGTCGACCGCGATCGGCATCAGTACGGACCGCATGTTCACCCTCGTGTTCGCCATCGGCGCGTTCTTCGCCGGTTTCGGCGGTGCGATGGTCAGCATCGGACCCGGCTCGGCCTCCCTCGGAATGGGACTCGACTGGCTGGTGCTTTCGTTCGTCGTGATCGTCATCGGGGGACTCGGCAGCCTGAACGGTGCGTTCGTCGGATCGATGCTGGTCGGCGTCTCCAGCCGCGTCGTGACGCCGTACTATCCGCAGCTCGAGCTGGCCGTTCCGTTCCTCCTCATGGTGCTCGTCTTGCTGCTCAAACCGGAGGGACTCTACGGGGCGTGGGGTGAGATCCAATGAGTCGCTTCCTCGTCGACCGCGACGGCGAAACGCACCTTCGTCTCGCGGAGGGGATGGAACTGACGAAGAATCAGGCGGTCCTCGCTGCCGTCGGGCTCGTCGCCCTCCTCATCGTTCCCGACATCACGCGGTTCACCCCGCTCTCGTTCACCGCGATCCACCGCGGGATCCTGTTCGGGCTCGCGGCGGTCGGGTTGAACCTCCTCTTGCGCCACACCGAACTCGTCTCGTTCGGTCACGCGGCGTTCTTCGGCGTCGGGGCGTACGCCGCCGCCGTGTTAGCGTCTCAGTTCGACGTCTCGAGCGGCCTCTTGATGCTGCTGGGAAGCGTCCTCGCGGCGACGGCGATCTCGGTGTTGATCGGCTACTTCGTCGCCGGCTACCTCGACATCTACTTCGCGTTGCTGACGCTCGCGTTCAACCAGGTGCTGTACGCGTTCGTCCTGCAGAGCGGCTACTTCAACTACAGCGACGGGCTCAACGTCCGCCCCGACGGGCTGAACCCGCCCGCGCTGTTCGGCCTCCAGCTGAGCTCGACGGGGTACGAACTGGTCCTGTACTACCTTACGGTCGTCGTGCTCGTCGTCTCGCTGCTGGTGATGTGGAAACTCGTCAACTCGCCGTTCGGCAGGGCATTAGACGCTATCGGTCAGAACCGGACGCGGGCGAGGTTCGTCGGTATTCCCGTCGAAAAGTACGTCTGGGTCGCGTTCGTGATCTCGGGCATCTACGGCGGACTCGCCGGGGGGCTCTTCGCCCTCCTGCAGTTGCACGTCAGCCCGGAACCGACGCTGTACGCGTTCGTCTCGGGCGAGATCCTGTTCATGGCGATCCTCGGCGGGTTCGGCACCCTCGTCGGCCCCGTTATCGGCGGCGTCGTCCTCGTCTACCTGCTGGTTCAGGCGCCGTTCTACATCGAGTATTACAACGCCTTGACCGGCCTGATGCTGCTCGCAGTCGTGCTCTTCCTGCCGGAAGGGATCCTGGGATCGATCCCGAAAATCGGCACGGGACTGTCGCGGCGGCGTCGCGATCCCGGCCTGCTCCGGGAGGACGTCGCGACGATCGGTTCGTCGCTCCGTCGGGGCGTGTCTCGCGCCGCAACCACCGTTCGAATCATCGTATTCGGGGTCAACTGATATGCTCGAAGCACGAGATCTTCGCAAGGAGTTCGGAGAACTGCGCGCCACGGACGACGTCTCGCTGACCTTCGGCGAGACCGACGGCGAGATGGTGTTCATCGTCGGCCCCAACGGGGCCGGCAAGACGACGCTGATCAACTTGCTGACCGGGCTACTCGAGCCCGACCAAGGGTCGGTCGTCGTTCACAGGGAGGAAAACGGCGGCACTGTCGAGGAAGACATCACGGGGATGGCCCCCGAGGACCGCGTCGGGGAAGGGCTCGTCCGGAGCTTCCAGATCGTCCACGTCTTCGAGGAGATGACCGTTCGCGAGAACGTTCGCATCGCCGTCCTCTCGAAGCACGACAAGACGCTGAGCATGCGCTCGGTCGACGACGGTCACGAGGACGTCGAGCGCGAAATCGACGAGCTGCTCGCGCAGTTCCGTCTCGAGGACGTGCAACACGAGGTCGCCGAGACGCTCCCCCACGGCGATCGGAAACTGCTGGACGTGGCCATGTCGTTCGGCCTCGACCCGACCTATCTGTTGCTCGACGAACCCACGGCCGGCGTCGCGACGCGCGAGAAGGAGTACGTCATCGAGACGATCGTCGAGGCCAGCGAGGCCGACGGCGTGACGACGGTGACGATCGAACACGACATGGACCTCGTCAAGGAGTACGCGGACCGCCTCGTGGTCCTCCACGAGGGGCGCGTCTTCCGGGAGGGCGATCCCTCCCTGCTCGAGACCGACTCGGAGCTCCGCCGAGTGCTGTTGGGGGTGGACGAATGAGCGCCCCCGGTTCCGACGACCGGAGGGACCCGTCGAGTCCGCTGCTCGAAGTGTCGAACCTCTCGGCCACCGTCGAGGGGTTCGAGGTCACGCACGGGCTCGACCTCGAGGTCAACGAGGGCGAGGCCGTCGCACTCGTCGGTCGCAACGGTGCCGGCAAGACCTCGACGTTCCGATCGATCATGGGGCTCACGCCGGTCGCCAACGGCTCGATCCGGCTGCACGGAGAGGAGTTGCTCGACATGCGGCCCGAACTGATCCCCAAGCGTGGGATCGGATACCAGCCGGAGAGCCGCGACCTCTTCACCGGAATGACCGTCGAAGAGAACTTCCGGCTCCCGATCTGGACCGCCGGCGAGGCGCGCGGCGTCGAGGACGAGGACGCCCTCGTCGAGGAAATCTTCGAACTCTTCGACGAACTCGAGGATCGACGCGACGCCGAAGTACAGAATCTGAGCGGCGGCCAGGGGAAGATGACCGCGATCGGGCGAGCGCTCGCGCTCCAGCCCGATCTGCTCATCCTCGACGAACCGCTCGAGGGGCTGGCCCCGGTCGTCGTCGAGAACGTCAAGTCCTACATTCACGAGATCATCGACCGAGATATCTCGGTGCTGATCGCCGAGTCGAACGCGAGCCACGTTCCGGAGATCGTCGACCGGATGTACGTGATCGAACGCGGCGAGATCGTCGACAGCGGCGATCCCGAGGCGCTCTCCTCGGACGAGGAGATCCAGATGCTCATGCAGGGCGGCGGCGAGTAATCCGGTCGCCGTCGAGATTTCCTCCGGATATCCGATCCGTTTTCGACGGGATCACCGCTCGAGTGGTCGGTCCGACCTCGCGGCAATAGTGTCGATAAACCGAACCGATCCACAAAGCGTATTATCCCGACACCTGACCGATTCGGTAGGAAGGCGGACAGTGGGTAGGGGTACTCGCAGTTCCTGTCCGCCGAGATGTCGACCCCGAAGCGGCGCGTACGACAGCTGTTCGGTGGCAGCTCGGGCCAGACTGAGCGCTGCGTATCGCGCGCCGACGACACGCCCGGCCCCCATCGGTCGACCACAGTCTCAAAAGGCGGTCGATCGACCGGTTGGTCCGGCCACGGCTCTCAGAACTGGTCGTCGTCCATCCGCTCGATCGCGCCGAGTACTCCATCGAGCACCTTTCGCTCGCTCCGGCGTAGATTCATCGAAACGGCCGTCTTCGAGATATCGAAGTGGTCCGCGAGTTCGTCGAGCGTCGTCTCCCGCGGCGTCTCGTAGTAGCCGTTCCGAGACGCGACCCTGAACGTTTCGCGTTCGGTGTCGGTCAGCGATCGACAGCCATCGAGTAACTGCATCGCGCTCTCGGAGTTCTCGAGCAGATCGAACAGCGTCGACGGGCCGAACTGGTCGCGATTCTCGACGCTGAAATCGTTGTGCCGCTCGAGCGCCGCGAGCGCCCGATCCTCGTCTTCGTCCGCGTCGAAGCCGACGTGCCACCGTTCCCGGCCGTCCTCGATCTGGAAGGGGCCGGTGATGTAACCGCCGTTGTTCTGAATCGTCCGCATAGCGTTCGTCTCCTCGATCTTCGTGCCGATCTCCGCCGTGGTATCCCGCTTCGAGAGGATGTAACAGTTCGTCATGTTCGGGTGCTCCCGAAGCGCCCGAAGGCCGTCCTCGAGCGCCCCTCTCGAGTCCGTCTTGGCGATGAGACGCGTCTCGAGTTTTTCGGCGTCGGTGTCGAGTTGCCACTGGACGGCGGAGAACGCGATATCGACATCGTCCGTCGTATCGATAAACGGACAGTCGTACTGCCGCATATCGATATCGAGGTCGATCATAGCCGGATAGGGAGAGTCTGACATACTATGTCTTAATACTTGGTATTATATTTCCACAACACCATCACGAAGTCGGTTTTATGAATTGATTACGGGACTGGTTCGCGAAATAAATAATCGTTTGGTCACTCAGTGTCCCGTCTCACGAATGGCCGTTCGAACGGTCACGGTTGATATGTTAATGGCGGTGTTTTAGATCGCAGTGTGCTACTGATTACCCGTGTCAATGTCTCAGAATCACGTGACGCCACCGAGAGTCTCTCGGGACGAGATTTACACGTTCCCCGACGACTCGTTTACCGAGCGCAACGTCTGTCTGGTGACGGGCGCCGCCTCGGGTATCGGCCGGGCGACCGCGCTGGCTGCCGCCGGTAACGGACTCACCGTCGCAGCGACGGACGTCGACGAAGCGGGTCTCGAGGGGACGATCGACCGCGGCGAAGAGCTCGACCTCGAGGGGACGATCGAATCGATTCCCGGTGATCTCACTGACGACGAGGACCTGGAGCGGATCGTCGACGATGCCGCTCGGCTCGGCGATCTCGCGTATCTCGCGAACGTCGCGGGGATGCAACACATCGATCCGATCGACGAGTTTCCGATGGCGGCCTACGATCGAATGCACGACGTCATGCTCCGTGCGCCGCTCTATCTCTCGAAGCTCTGTATTCCCCACTTTCGGGAGACCGAGGACGGCGAGGGCTGCGTCGGCAACATGTGCTCGGTCCACGGCCACTACGTCACCGGCGACAAGGTCGCGTACAACGTCTCGAAGTTCGGCCTGCGCGGGCTCACGCAGTCGATCGCCGCCGAAGGCGAGGGGAAGATCCGCTCGTTCTCGGTCAGTACCGGCTACGTGAAGACGCCGCTGGTGACGGCCCAGCTCGAGGACACCGCCGAACAACGCGGAATCAGCGTCGACGAGGTGATCGAAGACGTGATGCTCGGCCAGTCCCGCGTCACGGAGATGATGGAACCGATCGACGTCGCCAATCTCTTCCTGCTGGGCTTCTCGGATCTGGGCCGACACCTCGACGGCGGCGACCTGTTGTTTGATGGTGGCATGAGTCTAACCTACGAGTGAATATGCCCGGAAACACCAGCCCAAGTCTCGAGGACATCGACGAGATCGTCCACGAGCCGAGTCAGGAGTTCGTCGAGTCGACGAACGTCTACGACTTCATGCAGACGTACGGGATCGACGACTACGAGGAACTGATCGAGCGGACGACGACGGACGTCGAGGGCGAGCCCGACAGCGGCGTCGACTGGTTCTGGGACGAACTCGTCGACTACCTCGGGATCGAGTTCTACGAGGCGTACGACGAGGTTCGGGACGACAGCGACGGGCCGCAGTTCTCCGACTGGTATCCCGGCGGCGAACTCAACATCGCTCACAACGTCGTCGATCGCCACGCCGAAGTCGACGAGGAGCGCCGGAACAAAGTCGCGACCATCTGGGAGGGCGAGGACGGCGACGTCCGGGAGGTGACCTACCACGAACTCCACCGGCAGGCGAATCAGGTCGCGAACGCGCTCGAGGAGCGCGGCGTCGAGACCGGCGACACGGTCGGGCTCTACATGCCGATGGTGCCGGAGGTCGTCTCGATCCTCTACGGCTGTTTCAAGGTCGGTGCGATCGCGGTCCCGATCTTCTCCGGCTTCGGCGTGGACGCGGCCGCGACCCGGATCGCGGATTCGGAGTGTTCCGTGCTGTTCACGGGAGACGGCTTCTACCGCCGCGGTGATCCAGTCTTCCTCAAGTCCGCGGCCGACGAGGCGATCGCGGAAGCCGGGCACGTCGAGCACACGATCGTCTTCGACCGACTGGGCTCGAGCAGTAAAACCAGCGAACGCGAAATCCCGTGGACCGACGCCCGCGACGAGTGGTGGGACGACGCCGTCGAGGGGGCGGACGACGACTACGAGACGAAGTCGCTCGATTCGAGTCAGGAGTCGATGCTCCTCTATTCGTCGGGGACGACGGGCAAGCCGAAGGGGATCGTCCACACCCACGCGGGCGTCCAGGTCCAGTGTCCCAAGGAGGTCTACTTCGGCATGGACCTCAAACCCGCCGACCGGTTCTTCTGGGTCTCGGACATCGGCTGGATGATGGGGCCGTGGTCCCTGATCGGGACCCACACCTTCGGCGGCACGGTCTTCATGTACGAGGGCGCACCCGACCACCCCGAACCGGACCGCTTCTGGGAGATGATCGACCGGCACGAGCTCACCCAGTTCGGCATCTCGCCGACCGCGATCCGCGCGCTGCGAAAGCACGGGGACGACTGGCTCGAGGGCCACGACCTCTCGAGTCTGCGCATCCTCGGCTCCACGGGCGAGCCCTGGGATCCCGAGTCCTGGCACTGGTTCCACGAAAACGTCGGCGGCGGCGACGCCCCCATCATCAACATCTCCGGCGGCACCGAGATCTGCGGCTGCTTCCTGATGCCGATGCCGACCGAGCCGCTCAAGCCCTGCACGCTCGGCGGCCCCGGGCTCGGGATGGACATCGACGTCGTCGACCGCGAGGGGAACTCGGTCAGAGAGGACAACGAACGGGGCTACCTCGTCGCTCGCGACTCCTGTCCCTCGATGACCAAATCCCTCTGGTCGGGCGACGAGCGCTACCTCGAGGAGTACTGGTCGACGTTCGAGGACATGTGGGATCACGGCGACTGGGCCCAGAAGGACGCGGACGGCTTCTGGTTCCTCCACGGACGGGCCGACGACACCCTCAACGTCGCCGGGCGCAAGGTCGGGCCGGCGGAGGTCGAAGGCGCGCTCATCGACCACGCGGCCGTCAACCAGGCCGCCGCCATCGGCGCGCCCGACGACACCACCGGGACCGCCGTCGTCGCCTACGTCGTCCTCGAGGACGGGGTCGAGGAGACGGACGACCTCCGCGAGGAACTGCGCGCACAGGTCGGTGAAGAACTCGGCAAACCGTTCCGCCCGCGCGAAGTGCTGTTCGTCGACGAGTTCCCCAAGACCCAGTCGGGCAAGATCATCCGCCGGGCCATTCAGGCGACCTACACCGGCGAGGATCTCGGCGACATGAGCAGTATCGAAAATCCGGGCGCGTTGGAGGAACTCGAGGACGCGCGATAGACGAACAGGAAATCGGGCCGCATTCAGCGGGGACCGAACAGGGGTAGTACGGTTCGGTTTCCGTGCGGGGAACCGCCTTCACCGGCGGCAGTGGACCCACGCACCGCCAGCGATCGCGATCACTGCCGCACCGAGTCCGAATCCGGGCTGCGAGTCACCGTCGTTCGTCCCATCCGACGGGGCGATGACTGCCTCGAACCCGTCGAGAGAGGTGGTCGCATCCCAGCTGACCTGTCCGTCAGCACGCTCCGACGGCTCCGGCGTCGACTCCGCGAGCGCGTATCCGTCGGGCAGCTCGAGGACGACCGCCTGCTCCGCCGTGAACCCGCTCGTGAACGGTTCCGCGACGGTCAGCCGCCCGTCTTCGGTGGCTGCGAACCCGCGCCAGGTTGCCGAGACGGAGACGATACCGCGATCGGTCCCCTCGTCCGTTTCGAAGGAGACGCCAGCCTCCTCGATCGCCATCTCTCGGTCGGTTTCGTCGGCCACGCCGGCCACGACCGACCGCAATCGGCGTTCGGTGCGCGACTCGAGTTCGCTCCGTTCCGTTTCGTTCTCCTCGAGCGACCGGAAGGCCGCCTGATCCGCCTCGTCGGTCAGGTCGAAGGTGACGGCGACGGTCACCGTCGCGTCGCCGTCGTCCTCGAGGGCGACCACGAACGCCGAGTCCGAGCCCGTCTCCTGTGAGTGGGCGTCGATCGCACTCGCGCTATCGGCCGTTGCGACGACGCTTCCGGTCAGGAGGAGCGCGACCACCACGACGGCGAAGAGCCGCGACGTGGACGCACCCAGCCGCCGGAATTGAAGTCCATTCGGGCCTCGATTCATCGGTCATCGTCTTCCGTTTCGTCTTCGTCTTCCGCTTCGTCCTCGTCTTCCGCTTCGTCCTCGTCTTCGTCTTCCGTTTCGTCTTCGTCCTCGTCTTCCGTTTCGTCTTCGTCCTCGTCTTCCGTTTCGTCCTCGTTCTCGTCTTCCGTTTCGTCCTCGTTCTCGTCTTCATCTTCGAACTCGAGTTCGAGCTCGGTCTCGAGTTCGCCCCGAACCACGTCGATGTCGAGTTCGTCCGCATCAGCGGGGAGGGCGAACGAAACCGTGCCGTCGTCCCCGGTCGTCCCGACCGGCTCGTCGTTTGCGATGACGTCGGCACCCTCGACCGGGCCGCCATCGAACGTCGCGGAGACGGTCACGGTTCCGTTGTCGATCGTCGCCTCGGCGTCGAACTGCGATTCGGCGTCATCGCCCAGCTCGTCCGAATCGTCGCCGAATTCGAACTCTCGTTCGCCCTCGGCATCGCCGTGTTCGGCTTCGATATCGGCCTCGCCGCGTGGCAGGGTGACGGTGAGTTCGCCGTCGCCGTCCGTCTCGCCGACGGCCCGGTCGTTGACGGTGACCGTCACGGTAGCTGCCGGCTGTCCGTCCGCGAGTACTCGCAGCGTCACCTCTTCGCCGGGTCCTGCCGATCCGGACGCGACGAGAATAACCAACCGCTCGTCGGTATCGTCGTCTTCATCTTCCCGCTCGTCACTATCGTCGTCATCGTCCTCGTCTTCCTCTGCCTCTCGAGCTTCGATCTCTTCCTCGAGTTCGAAGACGGTTCCCGTTTCGCCGTCGACGCTGACTTCGGCCTCGCCGGTTTCGGTTCCCGTCAGCGCGAACTCGAACTCGTAGACGCCGTCGTCGTCGGTTTCGGTCTCGACGAGGCTCCAGCTACTGTTTCCGCCGACGTCGGAGAGGGCGTCAGTCGCTGCGGTGAGCGCCTCCGTCTGGGAGAGCACCAGCGATCCGTTCCCGTCGCGGGGCCGCTCGTACTCGCGGCTCCGTTCGCCGTCCTCGTTCTCGACTTCGATCGACAGGCCGCCGTCGACCTCGATCTCCGCACTCCCGCGCGCTTCACCGGTGAACTGCTGGAGCAGCGCGTCGGTGCCGGAGCTCGTGAGCTCGGCCACCGCCGCTCGCTCGTCCGCGAGCTCGGACGGCGTCACGCCGGCAGTGCGACGGTCGACCTCGTCGACCGACTCGAGGCTGTCCTCGAGACGATCGTAACTCGAGACGACGCTCTGGGCTCGCGCGTTCAGCGACGCGAGTCGCTGGGCGTACGTCGACTCGTCGATGTCACCGGCCTCGTAGGCGGCAGTGGCTTCCTCGTACTCCGCCTGGAGGGTTGCAGACCGGTTCTCGAGGACCGCCGCACGGTCCGCGATCGCCGTTGCGCGGTCACTGTCGTTCCGTTGCTCCATGCGTTGCTCGAACACCGTGTTCTCGAAGTCGGTCCGAACTTCGTCGCTCGTCGCGGTGACGACCGTCGACAGCTGCGCGCCGGTCGTCACGGTCACGGTGTTGTCGGTAGTGTCGTCGCCGTTCGTCTCGTCTTGCGCCACCGTCCCGGCGGCGACCGCCGGGCCGAGGACGCTCGTACAGAGCGCGATCGCCAGCAAGGCGATCAGTAGTCGTCGGGGTATCATCCGATCACGCCTCGGAACGTATCAGACATAAACCGGATCGATCGTGGCATCGGCTCCTACCGAATTGCACGAGTCGGATTCAGTTCGTGCGGTCGTTTGCAGCGATTTGCGGCGGTTTGCAGCGTTCAAGACAGTATCCTTATACGACCCCTCTCGAAAATAAGTGGTGACCGTGAGTACAGCATTCGATCGCACCGTCGTGATTCTCGCAGTAATACTCACGCTGGGGGCGGTTCCGCTCGGGGCGACGGCGTCGATCGGCCAATCCGAGCCGACAAGTATCGACGACGGGGAGGCAATCACAGCGGCCGAAACGCCGGACGCCGATACGACGGTGACGCGAATCGCGCTGGACGAGAACGGCACCGCTCACTGGTCGGTGACGGTCCGGACGCGCCTCGCCAACGACTCCGAGGTAGACGACTACGAGGCCTTCCAGGAGCAGTTCCGTACCGATCGAGAGACCTACGTCGAGCAGTTCGAACGGCGGATGACCGGCGTCGTCTCGAACGCGGCGGAATCCACCGGTCGGAACATGACGGCGTCGTCGTTTCGGGCGGAGACGTCCGTTCAGGAGGTTCCGAGACAGTGGGGAATAGTCACGTACTCGTTCGCGTGGACGAACTTCGGCGCGGTCGACGGCGGCGAAGTCGTCGTCGGTGACGTGTTCGAGGGCGGGTTCTATCTCGACGACGCCGACCGATTGCAGATCGCCCCGCCGAACGGGTACACGCCGACTGCGACGGCACCGCCACCGGACGAGCGTGACGGCACGACCGTCGTCTGGGCCGGGCCGGAAAGCTTCGCCGATCACCGTCCCACGGTCCGGTTCGAGCCGGCCGACTCGACCGTCGATAGCGACCGCGAGGGAACGAACTCGTGGGGCGGGATGCCGCTCGTGGTCGGCGGCGGTATCCTGCTCGTTGCGATCGCCGCGATCGTCGTGTTCGTCACGTCACAACTGGGTCTCCGTCGGCGGCTGCGCTCGAGCCTCCCCGTACCGACCGATGGGGCGACCGACCCCGCCGCGACCGAGACTGACGACGGCGTCGGACCGGAGCGCGACGGCGACGAGTCGGCGGGGACGGCAGCGAGCGGTCCCGCATCGCCGACGGCCGACCTCGCGACGGACGAGGATCGCGTTCGGACGCTCCTCGAGCGAAACGACGGCCGAATGCGACAGGCCGCGATCGCCGAGGAACTCGAGTGGTCGGCGTCGAAGACCTCGCGGGTCCTCTCGGGAATGGCCGACGACGACGCGGTCGAAAAACTCCGGATCGGGCGCGAAAACGTGATCGATCTGCTCGAAAACGGGGACTGATTCGGTCGGCAGTCGGACGCGAACGTCGAGTGCGATCGCCCCCGAGGGAATCGGATCCCATCGTGACGATCGCACTCAGTCAACGCGCTGTTCGCCGGTGCTCGAACGATCCCGCCGATCGCGCTCGAGGATCGTCCCCCCGGCACCGACGACGACGTCGACGGGGACGGTCCCGAGGCCGCCGTCGACGTCGCTACTCGAGCGGGCGAGCGCGAGGTCCAGCAGCGATTTGTCGGTGGGCGTCTCGAGTTCGGTCCAGCGGACGCTCTCGGCTCGTTCGTAGATCCGCCCGCCGGTCGCGACGGCGACCGCGTCGGCCCCGACGGATCGGATCGTCTGGAGCGCTCCCTGCCCGACGTAGAGCGGGGTCCAGTTCTCGCAGTCCGGGTCGAACCGGTAGGCGATGCCGTCGGACCCGGCGATGAAGATGGATTGCTCGCCGGCCCAGACGTCCTGAAAGTCGACCTGTGCGTTGCGGACGCCGATCCGTTCCCACGCGTTCGCCGCGTCCTCCCCGCTGGGTTCGGTATCCGCCGCGTCGTCGTCGGCGGATTCGGCGGTCGTCGAGTCGGCCGCCGAATCGGCGTCCGTCGATGCGCTCTCCGTCGACTCGCCGTCCGGTCGTTCGAGGTACGCGCCGCCGCTGGTATCGACGGCGTAGAACCCGTCCGGACCGGCGGTTACGCCGGGGATCGTCGATCCGCCGCCGGGTTTGACGACGTCTCCCCAGACGGGACAGCCGTCCTCGACGGTGCAGTCGAGGACCTCCCCTGATCCGTTCGCGATGCGGACCCGCTCCTCGCCGGTCTCTCCGGTGACGGCGATCGCTTCCCAGGTGCTCGTCTTCTCCATTGGCGCGGAGTAGTCGCTGAGATGGCCGTCGGCCACGTCGTAGAACCCGAGCGCACCGCTGTCGCCGGCGAACCAGAGCCGACAGCCGTCGTCGGTCGCGGCGATCGACCGGAGCGTGTTGTCCGAGACGCCCGGCCCCCGTTCGAGGAGCGTCCGCCATCCGTCCGACGTCCGGTGGAGGAAGATGCCGCCCTCGCCGCACGCGTACGGGCCGTCCTGTCCGTGGGCGACGCCGTGCAGGGTTCGCGAGGTCGGGGACTCGGCTGCTACCCAACTGCGACGATTCCCGTCTCCGTCGCTGCCGTCGCCACGAGCGCGTCCCTCGGCGGTGTTCTCTCCCCCGTCGGATCGGGAGTCGTCGCTGTGCGTCCCGCTCGTCGTACCGTCTTCGTTCGAGTTCATTGGTATAAGTCGCTTGAGCCAGTCGAGCGCGTTCGTTCCGGATTCCTCGAGCGGATCGATCATCGAACCACCTCGTGGGCGGCCGCGACGCGGGAGATGCCGACGCTGTAGGCTGCTTCGCGCCAGCTCAGGTTACACCGCTCGCGACGGTCTCGGACGTCGTCGATCGCCTCGGTGAGCGCGTAGCCGAACTCGTTGCTCACGCGAGCGTCGCTCAGCCGGTCGCGACCGACGCTCTGGACCCACTCGAGGTGAGCCGCGACCATCGTTCCGGCCGTCGCCAGGACGTCCGGAACGACGGTGATTCCGCGATCCTCGAGGACGCGCTGACCGCCGGGAGTAACGGCACCGGTCGCACCTTCGACGACGATATTCGCCCGGATCGCGTCGGCATTCTGGGCGGTCACCGCGGTCGCAGGCGCCGCGAGGAGCAGGACATCGACATCCTGCTGGAGGACGTCCTGTGTGCCAATCATCGTTCCGTCGTCGTATTCGGCGAGGGCACCCGGTCGCTCGAGGTAGCTCGGGACGAGATCCGTGTCGAGTCCGTTCTCGTCGCCCGAAGCGGTGAGTCCGGCCTGATCGCTGCACATCGCGACGACGGTGCCGCCCCGGAACTCGAGCAGGCGGGCGGCCGTCGCGCCGAGGGTTCCGGCCCCGTAGACGGCGATCGTCGCGTCCGACAGCGGGCAGTCGTGGTCGGTCTCGAGGACGTCCCGGGTCACGTGCGCGATACTGTCCCCGCCCGCCCTGGGCATCTCTCGGAAGCCGCCGATGGCGGGTGGTTTGCCGGCGACCGCCGCGTTTCGGGGTCCGTCGACTCGGTCGGCGGCGGCGTCGACGAACCGCGCCATCGTCCGCTCGTCGGTCCCGACGTCCGGAACTAGGACATCGCTGTCGGGTCCGACGCCGGTCACACTGCCCGCGTACGACCGAGTGAGCCGGACGCGTTCGTCCCGCGAGAGCGTCGTCGGGTCGACGGCGACGCCGCCCGCCGCACCGCCGAACTGGATGCCGGCGAGCGCGGCGCTGACGGTCGCCGCAGCCGCGAGCCCGGCACAATCGTTGCCGGTCAGGTCGGCGGCGTACCGATGCGGGCCGAGGTACGGGCCGCGAACGTCGTCGTGGCGGACGCGATAGCCGTCGCAGACGCCGAGAGAGCCGTCGTCGCGCTCGAACTGAACCGTGATCCGCTGGCGGTGGTCGGGATACAGGATCCGCTGCTCGATCTCGTCGGGAAGCGAGAGCCGATCCGCGGCGGTCGTCGCGTACGTCCACGGGGCATCGAGATCGGGATCTGTTCGACTGATTTCGTCGCTGGTGGTGTTTCTGGTCATTGTGGATCGAGTACGCACGTCAGATCGGCCGAGCGGGTCGATCGATCGGGACCGGCGACGTCTCGGCGGGCGGATCAGTCGACGCGACCGACCCGCCCGTGATCGAAAGAAAACGACCGGCCGTGGCCGTTGCCGGCCGCAACCGCCGACGACTCTCTCATGGGAGCTCACGAAAGAGACAGCGCCGCTCCCACTCGTAGTGTTCCTCGAGTCGCTCGTTCGCGCGCTCACTCGGTCGATAGGCGTTCGTTCGGCCGTCGACCGGGAGTTTCTCGACGTAGCCTTCGTCGACCAGCTCCGCCAGGTTCTGGTAGAGTCGCCCTTGCGTGATCTCCTCGTCGTAGTAGCAGTCGAGTTTGTCTTTGATAACGAGGCCGTGGGGATTGCGGTCCGCGAGCATCCGAATGACGAACAGTTGATCCCGTTTGAAGCCGGTCAGATTCGTCAGCGGACGAGGATCCGTGATCTCGCGGGTGCGCCGTTCGGTCCGGTCGTCGGAGGTCGATTCGCCACCGTCGTCGGTATTCTGTGACGTGTGATTGGACATCGGTTCGATATCGGCGGCGAAGCCGCCGAAGCTACGCGCGGGGATCGAACCCGCAGCCGGCCGGATCCGAGCGTAGCGAGCGGCTTCAGGGACCGAACTCTTTCCGATGCTCTCGATAGAGAACGGCGACGAACGCTCCCAGCGGGAGCAGGCCGAGGATCACGAGCAGGAGTCCGGCGTAGATGATGTTCGGGAGTTGCAATTGGACGATGAAATACGACAGGACGGTGATAGCGCCCGTGATCAACAGCGCGATACACGAGCCCACGAGGCCGAAGCTCAACTGCCGGAACCGCCACTTGAGGTTGTCCGATCGGCGCAACTGTTTGACCAGGACGACGGTCGACGGAATCGTGATCGCGATCAGTTGGATCAGCATCAGTGCGACGTCAGTACTTGTCGTTGTTGACATGGTGGTAATCTAGAGTGTCACGAAGGTGGTCCGACTGCGCGCAACTGCGGTGGTCGGAATCGATGCGTCCGTCCGGTCGGCTCGCGGTACGACTGATACTCGTCAGTCGTCGGTTCGCTCGGTGGATGATCGGATTGGCATCCGCCGACCGCGCGGGCGGCGAGCCCGGCCCTCTCACGGGCCGAACTCTACCGCCATTCGCGCGCGTGGGAGGGACCGTCCTCGAGGTCCCACGGATCGTCTGGAGCTGGGTCGCCGACCCACAGCGATCGACCGAGGTTCAGGAGGAACGCGAGCTGTCCGGTCGCGATGACGTACGCGCCGACGGTCGCGAGCTGCTGAAGCGGCGCGTAGACCGCCGGATAGGTCGCGACCCGCCGGGGTAGCTGTGCGAGCCCGACGAACAGGAGCGCACCGAACGTCACCGCGACGCCGACGATCGTGAGCCAGCCGTGCAGGCGGGCGAGGCCGGGCTCGAGGCGCCGACCGGTGAGCAGGGGGTACCAGTAGTACGCGCCGGCGACGAGCGAGAGGCCGACGAAGCCCGCGAGCAGGAAGTGGAAGTGCGCGACGACGTAGTAGGTCCCGGTGTAGCGGACGTTGATCGGGACGACGGCGAGGAAGACGCCGGTGACGCCGCCGACGACGAAGAAACCGACGGCGGCCAGCACCGCGATCATCGGCGCGCTGTACCGAACCGAGCCGCCCCAGAGCGTCACGAGCCACGTACACAGCTTCGCGGAACTCGGCACGGCCACCGCCAGCGTAGTGAACATGAAGACGGTCCGAACCGACGGGCCGACGCCGGTCACGAACATGTGGTGCGCCCAGACGGTGAAGGAGACGACGCCGATCGCCAGCGTCGAGTACACGGACGACCGGCGGCCGAACAGTCGCCGACCGGCGAAGCGCGGGAGGACGTGGCCGACGATTCCCATCGGCGGTAACACCAGCACGTACACCAGCGGATGGGCGAAGAACCAGAACAGGTGCTGCCAGACCAGCGGCCCGCGGCCGCCGAGGAGGAACGCGGTGCCGAGCGTTCGGTCGGCGAGCAACAGTGCGATCGCGGCCGCCAGCACCGGGAAGGCGACCAGCGCCATCCAGCCGGCCGTCAGCACCGTCCAAGTGAACGTGTCGACGTCGAGCCACCGGATCTCGCGACGCCGCTGGATCGTGGCGACGAGAGTCACCGCCGTCGCCGCGGTGCCGACCGCGACGAGCAGGAGGCCGACGAGCAACGCATCGACGGCCGGATTCGGTGACAGAACGCTCAGCGGCGGGTAGAGCGTCCACCCGCTCGCGATCGGCTCGAGTCCGGCGACGCCGAGAATACCGCCGATCGTTCCCGATCGAACCGCCAGCGCCGCCGGCACCTGCAGCCAGAAGGCCCAGACGGCGAGATTGGGGTGGGCGAGGTCGTCGGTCCCGATCAGCGGGGGCACCGCGGCGTACGCGAACCCCCAGATCGCCGGCAGCACGAACAGGAACAGCATCGTCAGCCCGTGGGTCGTGAAGAAGGCGTTGTAGGTCTCGGCCGGCCACTGCTCGAGCCCCGGCGTGACGAGCGCCGTTCGGAGGAACAGGGCGTCGAGCCCGCCCCACAGCCCCATCACCAGCGCGAGCGCGAGGTGCCAGCGAGCGAGCCGCCGGTGACCGACGCTCGAGAGCCCCGCGAGGGGATCGCCGGCTCCCTCGAGCGCGCGTCGCGGCGTCGACGCTCGGGTCATGCATCCCGTCCGAACGAGAACGCGCGACCCAGTTCGCGGACGCCGAGCAGGCCGACCGTCGTCGCGACCGTGAAGGCCACGAGGGGATTGATGGCGTACAGGATCCCGCCGAGCAGCGGCGCGGGAACGACGGCGACTCGGACCGCCGTTCGGATTTCGTCGGGGAGCCGCGGGCCGGGGACGGGAGCCGCTCGAGCGCTCGCGCCGACGGTGGGTCGGAGCGGCTCGATCACGGTGCGAAAGCCGAGGAGCCCGAAGAGGGCGGCGACGGCGGCGGCGCTGGCCGGTGCCGCCACGAGCGCCATCGGGAGCAGCGAGAGGCCGGCGAGACCGACCGCGAGGAGTAGCCGCCGATCGACGCGCGAGGCGAGTGTCGGGGACGCGACGGCACCGGCGATGGCACCCGCGGCCTCCGCGAGGACGAACAGTCCGAAGACGGCGGCGGGCGCGAGCGAGAGGCCGCCGATCGAGAGCCCGATCGCCCGATAATCGACGACCAGGAGGACCAGAAACGGGACGGTCCCCGCGATCGCGACCCGGACGAGCGCGTCGCCGATGACGGCCCAACGCCGGCGGTCGGGGAGCCGGGAAACGGCGCGCCGGACGACCCCGAGCGATGGATCGACGTCGATCGACGTGACGCCCGTTCGCTCCTCCCGCTCCGATGGGTCGCCGAAGAGCGACGGGAGAACGCCGACCGTCCCGAGTGCGACTGCGCCGACGATCGCGACCGCAGCGCCGGTCGCGGCGACGAGCGCGAACCCGCCGCGGATGCTGTCGGCGCTCGCGACGGCAGTCGTCGCGAACACCGCTGCGGCGACGATACCGAGCGCACCGAGGACGACGTGCGTCCGCTTGTCGGGAACGAGTACCGTCCGGTCCGATCGGGCGTGGGCGTCGTCGGCCGCACTCGAGGGAAGCGGCCCGGCGCGGGTGTCCGTCGGCCACAGCCGACGCGTCGGGCCACGAACGTGCCACGCCTGGAGGAGAACGATGCCGACGACGAGCCAACCCAGCGCCGTCAGAGGGGTTCCCAGCAGCGTATCGAGCGTCGGCGCGCCGGCCCAGGCGAGCAGGCCGACCGCGGCCAGCAGCGCCGCCAGCACCGCGACCGTCGTCGACTCGAGGGCCGGCGTCGCGTCGCCGCCGAGATCGGCGCTCGAGAGCTCCGACGCGGCGACGGCGGTTCCGAGGCCGAGGCTCACCAGCAGGCCGACGACGATCGGCCCGTAGCCGAGCGCCGACAGGAACTCGGGGAGATAGCGTTCGGCCAGTCGTACCAGCCCGTGGGTCGACACGATCGTTGCGAGGCAGATCAATCTGACCGGATCGCTCCGTTCGACGGCGTCTCTCGGGTGTGGTGTCATGAGTGCTGGAGTGGGGAAGCAGCGGAGGAGTGGGCGTCTCGAGCGATCGATTGGGACTGCGGTAGGAACCGGAAACGTCGGTAGCGACCGTATCGGCTCGACACTGGTCGATTTTCGACGGATAACGGGGCCAGGATCACGCGTCTCTCATTTCAGCCCGCGATCCTCGAGCGCGTACGCGATCCGCTCGAGGGCCTTGTGGACGTGATAGATGACGCCCGCGACGTGGGGCGCGAGTCGATTGCCGATTCGAACGCGCTGCTCGCGCTCGAGGGCGACGTAGACCTGGATCGCGAGGAACGGGATGGCGACCGCGTTGAAGAGGGCCGTGAACGTCCCGGAGATCGTACCGCCGGCTTCGCCGGGTGGCGGGACGAGGCCGAGCCCGCCGAAGACGAGTTCGACGACGAGGCCGGCGACGACCGCCGCGAGGAAGAACGCGACGAAGATGACGCCGGCCATCCGGGTGCCGTAGTACCGACGGTAGGTGCGGACCAGCGGCAGGATGAGCAGGTCCGCGAAGATGAACGCCAGGACGCCCCCGAAGGAGACGCCGTTCTGCCAGAGGACGAGCGCGAACGGGACGTTACCGACGGAACAGAGGAACGTCAACACCCCGACGACGGCGCCGAGGAAGACGTTCGAGGTGAGTCGCGTGACGCTCCCCTCGGCACCGACGCCGAAGAGCGCGGTCCACCACGAGGTGGGCACGAGCGCGGCCAGCAGTCCGGCGATGAGGAACCCCAGCAGGATGTCCCGCCAGAGCATGTCCCACTCCCGGATCGCGTTCGCGGTCGCCGACTGCCAGCGATCGCCCGAGAGGAGTTCCGGGCCGGCGGTGACCGCCTCCCGGTCGGTCGCCGGATCGTACGCGTTCCGACACCCCCCACAGCAGAAGTACTGCCGTTCACCCTCGATGGTCGCCTCGAGCGTCTCCTCGTCGGTCGGCTCCGCGGCCATCCCGCACGTCGCACACTCGTTTTCTTCGAGCGCCCGCGCGTGGGCTCTGGCTCGCTCGACCCACGCCTCGGGGACGAACCGGCGGTAGATCACGGCGACGACGAGGATGGCGACAAGCCCGCCGACGATCTCCGCGGCGGCGAACTGCCAGCCCAGCAAGAGCGTGACGACGAGGGCGAGCTCGAGGACGAGATCCGTGCTCGCGAACTGGAACGCGCCGAGACTGGACGCGGCCGACGCGCCTTTCGTGAACAGCGTTCGCGTCGTCGCGACCGCGGAGAACGAACAGCTCGAGGAGGACGCCCCGAACAGGGCGCCGTAGCCGACCTCCCGCCAGCCGTCGTCGCCGAGGTAGTCGGTGAGTTGGTCCTCGTCGACGAACTCCTGCACCGCGCCGGTGATCGTGAAGCCGAGCACGAGCGCCCACCAGGTGTCCCAGGCCATCTCGAACGCGATGATCAGGCCCTCGACGACGCCCAGAACGACGGCTCCGAGCAGGCCGACGAGCCGGGCCGCGAGATCGAGCCCGCCGCCTTCCGGGGGAGCGATCCCGGGATCGACCGACTGTGCTACCGAAATCGGACCGTTCAGGAGCGGTCCCCGGTCGATCGCCGTCAGCGCCAGCGATGCGAGCGGACGTCCGCCTGCGAGCACGGGGCCGAACGCGTCGGTGATGGCGTGGAGTACTGAGAGCATAATGGATGTCGGCGCGGTCGCAGCGTATCGACGGATAGACGAGTAACGCCTGAACAGCCGGGAAGCGGATAGTAGCGGCTGTGCTGTCGGGCCGGGATGTCATCCGCGCCGGGTGCGCGTCGTCCGGGCCAACCAACAATAATAACCAATGGCTTGTGCCGTATAAATACGGACGAAACCTAGAGAATGTACACCGAGAACGGGTGGTCGACCTGCGGTTCGATCGGGCTCGGAAAGGGGTCGCTTACCCGGCCGGTTTCAGCGGCGCAACAACCCGATCTCTCGATGGCGATTGTAGAGGTACGTTACGCAAACCGTCACCGTCGACAGGAGAAACGTGAAGACCGCGGCCGCGATCGCGATACCGAAGCCGGCCACCAGCCCGGCGAGAACGCCGAGAGCCAGCGGCGCTGCGATCGCCGCACCGACGTAGACCTGCCTGTCGGGACGCCAGGTGTCGCTCTCGGTCGCGACGAACTCGACGTCGCGCCAGATGGCGGGAAGCACGAGCGCGCCTGCGGCGGCGACGAGAATCAAGAGACCGATGCTCCCCATACTCGAGGCGAGAACCGAGCCGCCCCGGGTGAGGCGAGCGAGCGAAACGATCCCGAACAGGCTCAAGACGGGATAGCCGATCAGAACGTACCAGTACCACGGCGCTCGATCAGTCGAGTCGGCGGCTGTGAGTGAACCACGTGCCATGACGCATCCGCCGTATGAACCGACTACTGATAAGCTATCTAGATACGTAAGAAAGTTCCACAAAATAATCTAGACATACGTCTAGAGCCTCCGACGAGTCTGTTTCTTTATTCTAAATAGCCTCAGTATTATGTCACCTTATCCCGCTGGCACTGCTAGCCGGGATGCACGGTCGGACCGACCTGACGGTTCGATCGCACATACACACATGATCGGTAAACATGCCTTCTGTCCGACCAGCGGTGCATCTCTCTCGCGAGAGGTCCACTACGACGAACGCGGCCGTCCGGAGCGCGTTCCACAGTCAGACGACCTCTCGCCGAACGCGGCCCTCGAGGAGCCACTGACGACGGGGAAGCGTCGGTCCTCGAGGCGCGCGCTCGCGACGTACTTCCGGCGGTGTCATCGGCGACACGGTGACGCGAACGACGACCTCTACTGTCGCGCCGCGCTCGTACTCCGCCAGCTCAAACGAGTGGCGACGGGCGATCAGGAGCGCGACGATATCCTCTGGTACGCGCTGGGCGACCGACTCGCCCGCGACGGGTTCGACGTCGACTGGATGAGCGTCCACGCCGAGCCGCGGTGTCCGGACTGTGGCGGACGCCTGACCTACGGCGACGGGCCGAACGGCCCGATCGCCCGCTGTGGCGGATCGTGTAGCGGCACCCGTGACGATCGGCTCGTCACGATCCGGGAAACCGTCTGCACGCTGCTCGCCCGAGCGTTCCCCGACGAACCCACCCCCGATACCGATGCACTCGCGCTACTGTGACCGACAGCGACGGCTATCGCCGGTCGGACTCTCCCACGGAAACGTCGAATATGCGCCTCTTGACGGTGCTTGCCCCCACACAGTCGAACGCCGACGAGGTGACGGCCGTCCTCGAGCGCCACAACCTCGAGTACAGTCTCACCGACCACACCAACAGCGAGAAACGGACGATCACGGTTCCGGCACCCGAACACGCGATCGAACCGCTCGAGGACGACCTCGCATCGATCGGCGACGTCACCATCATCGTCGAAGAACCGATGGCGATCATCGGGAGCGACTGGGACGAATCCTCGACCGACGGCCGCCGCGAGTGGCTCTCCTTCGAACGAATCTCCCGGAGCGAGCTGCGCTCGAAAGCCCAGTCACAGCTGCCTTCACTGGTCATCTTCGCCGCGATGACCGCGATCAGCGGGGTCGTCGCCACGACCGGCGTCCTCCTCGATTCGCTCGCGGTCCTCGTCGGCGCGATGGTGATCGCCCCCCTGCTCGGCCCGGCGATGGCCTCGAGCGTCGCGACCGTCCTCGACGAGCGTCAGCTGTTCGTTCGCGGCGTCAAGCTTCAGCTCGTCGGGATCGGCGTTGCGATGTCGAGCGCCCTCGCGTTCGCGCTCTTCGCACGGACGTCGCGGGTCATCACGACCGCGGTCGATCTCGAGGCGAGTCTCGGACTCGGCAGCCACGGGCTGCCGCCGTCCCTGCTCGTGACCGTCGCCGTCTGTTCGGGCATCGCCGGCGGCCTCGGGATGGCGACGACCGGGATCACGGACCTCATCGGCGTGATGATCGCGGCGGCGATCATGCCCCCGATCGGCGTCATCGGCGTCGGCATCGCCTGGAACGCCCCCGAGGCCGTTATCGGCTCGTTCGTCGTCGTCGCGGTCAACGTCATCGCGATCAACGTCGGCGCGATCGCGACGCTGTGGACCGTCGGCTTTCATCCGACCGATCGCTCCCGGATCAGGACCACCAGAGGCGCGATCCTCAGACGGATCCTCCTCCTGACCGGGTTATTGCTGGTCGCAACGCGTCTCCTCGAGATCGTCTCCGACGGTCTCTGAGTCACTCGCCGACACCCCGCTCAGTATCCAATGACTGACGATCCATCACCGACAGATTCCGAACGCGACGCCGATTCGCCCCTGCCCCCCGAGGCACGTACCACGGCCGATTCCGGGACCAACACCGACGCGGGCCGCTCGAACGCCGGTGTGAGCACCGATACCGGCAGCGACGACACAGCCACTGACAGCGACGACACCGACGACTACGGCGAAGGCGAGGACCGCGATACCGGAGCCCGAAAGGAGGACGCCTCGTCGCTCGGGCTCTCTCTCGTCAGTTCCGCCCTCCGACTGCTGGTCACCGCACTGGTGGTCGGCGGCCGCCTCCTCTGGAGCGGCGTCCGGATCGCATCGAAGCACCTCACCGACGCCCGGTCGCGTCGCCGAGCACAGCGCTGGCTCTCGCTCGAGGGCGACCGCCGAGTGATCGTCGGCGGGTTCGTCGCCGGCGTCTTTGCCCTCGCGCTCCTCCTGGGCGTCAGCGACGTCATCGGCGTCCGCGAGAGCCGGTTCGTCACGACGATGTTCAGTACGATGATCGCGGGCCTGTTCTCCTTCATCCCGATCGTCGTCGCGGTCAACCAGTTGATCGTCTCGCGGCTGTTCGGAACCCCCGATCGACTCACCGACCGCATCGACGGCGTCCAGGCGTTCCGCACACGCGTCGAATCCCAGACCGAAGGCGACGGCATCAGTCCGACCGACCCCGCCCCGTTCCTCGCCCGGCTGGCCGGCACGCTCGGCAGCCGCGCTGACGAACTCGCCACCGAGACCGGGTGCGCGGATCGGACCACCGACGGCGGTAGCGAGCGCAGCCGCGTAGAGACTACCCGGTCCGACGGCACGCCGATCTCCGCCCTCGAGTCGGTCTGTCGCTTCGCCGAACGAACCCGTGAGCACACGGGCGCGCTCTCCTCGCGGCTCACCGGCGAGACGACGTCGGTGTTCGCCGTCGTGTCGCCGACCATCGACCACGACTACGCCGGGGCTGCGAACGAGGCGCGGCGACTCGAGCGGCGGTTCGACGAGGAGCTGTCGGACCGAGCGGCGTCCCTGCTCTCGGAACTCCGCGAGCTGTTCGTCACCGCGGACGCGACGCGCCAGTACTTCACGACGATCTACCTCCAGCGGGAGCTCGCGCGGCTGTCGCGGCTGATCACCTACAGCGGCACCGGTGCGATCCTGCTCTCGACGCTGGTCATCATGATCTACGCCAGCGGCTACCCCCCGGTCGCCTTCGAGGGGTGGCTGCTCGTGCTCGTGAGCGTCGCGCTCGCGATCGCGTTCAGCCCGCTCGCGGTCCTGTTCGCGTACGTCGTCCGCATCTCCGCGGTCCTCAAGCGGACCTCCGCACCGGGCGCGTTCACCCCGCCGGGCAAGTTCCACCAGTCGTACGATACTCGCAGCGCCGCCCGAGTATCGGACGGCGACCGGCAGAGCCGGACGACCGACGCGGACACCGCGATGCGTGACGACGAATGACGAACTCCGACCCGCACACGTCCCGGCGCGCCCTCCTCGCAGCGGTCGGCACCGCGGCCGGGTCGCTGTCGCTCGCGGGCTGTATCGACGCCGACAGCGAGTGGGTTGCCGCCGACGTCCCCACCGACGCGACGCTGTACGACGTCGTCCCGACCGCCCTCGGGACGTACGCCGTCGGCGAGAACGGAACCGTCCTCGCACGCGATGAGGCTCGCGGCGAGTGGACCGTCGAGCTCGAGAACGGTCTCGGCGGTCGAGGCGATAGCCTGCGTTCAGCGACAGTCACGAGCAACGGGCGCGCGATGTGGGTCGCCGGCGACAGCGGTGCGCTCGGGCTCTACGACGTCCTCGCCGGCCGCACGATCGACGTCTCGGCCCCGAAGGGGAAGACGACTTCCTGGACGGCGATCGCCGCCGCCGGGCTGGCCGGCGACGAACGACTCACGGCCATCAACAGCTCCGGCGAACTCCTGCGCGGTCGCCGCGACGGCCCGACCATCGAGTGGAGCGAGGTGATCGAACCGGGTTCAGGCTCGAGCGTGACGGACATCGACCTCACGCCGCTGGGCTACGGCTACGTCGTCGACACCGACAGCGGCGTCTTCGAGTCCCGAGACGCCGGCGTCTCGTGGAGCCGCATCGGGATCGAGGGCGCGGGCGTCGATTTCGCGGCGGTCGCGGCGACCGACCACGGCCACGTCTCGGTCGCGGGCGGTAACGGCGTCGTTTACACCTACGACGGCCTCGAGTGGTCGCGGACGACGCTGGGCGAGCAACCGATCGCGGCGCTCGCGCGGGACCGCGACACCGCGATGGCAGTCTCCTCGACCGGCGTGCTCTCCGAGCGCCGCTACGGCGAGTGGACGACGCTCGTCGACCTCCGGCCGGGTAACGAACTGCTCGCGGTCGCACTCGGGACCGCCCGATCGCCACAGCTCGTCGTCGGCCAGTCGGGGACGATAGTCGAGCGGCGGTACTGACGGTCGTTTTCGGTGATTTCGAACTCGTATAATCGGCTACTCGAGCGAGGATCCCGACCGGGTTGTGACTCGCGCTTCGCTGAAATCGGCCGTCACCGCTCTCCTCGACGACTGCGGGTTTTCATGTGGTCCCTCATGTGATTTATGTTCATCCGGGACGAACCCGTTCGTATGACTCCGGAGATAGAAGAGACGACGGTCAGCTCACGCGGTGGAGTCACGGTCCCCTCCTCGGTTCGCGACCGACTCGACATCGAAGAAGGCGACAAACTCCGCTGGCAGCTCGACGATACCGGTGAGCTACAGATCGAAGTCGTCCACCAGCGAGATGGCGTTTTCGACGACGCCGAGCCGATCGATATGGGAGAGACGAACGCCGTCGACGTCAAAACGGAGTTCGGAGAGGAATGACGGCGGTCGTCGATACGAGTGTTCTGTTCGCCCAGCGGAGTGCTCACGACGAATATCACGAGCAGGCTCGAGAGATAATCGCAGGGGTCGATCACGGTCAGTTACCCGAGTTCCATATTACGGACCACGTCCTCGCTGAGACATTGAACCTGATTCAGAACAAGGCGGATCACCAGAAAGCGACACAGACGATGGCCCTACTTATCGAAGGCAGTCATTTCCACCTCCGACACACGCCGAAAGCCGATTTCAACTCGACGCAGGCGCTCTTTCGCCGCCACTCTCATCTCTCGTTCGTCGACGCATCGATCGTCGCGTTCATGCAGCGAGAGGGGATCGAGTATCTCTACTCGTTCGACGACGGTTTCGACACGATCGAGGGGATTACGCGGCTAAACACTGCCGTCGATCCGCGGTAACAGGCAGTCCGTCCTCTTTTCGGCCTATCGTTTCGCTCGAGACGAATCGCGATCCCTCGAGTCCGTCCCGTTACGTTTTACCCCCGTGGGGCCGAACCGGTCTCCAATGACTGCCCAGACCGTCCAGCAGGGCGACCTCGTGACCGTCATCGGGCTCGAGGTCCACGTCCAGCTGGAGACCGACACGAAGATCTTCTGTGGCTGTTCGACCGAGCCGAGCGACGAGCCGAACGACAACGTCTGCCCCGTCTGTCTCGGGCTCCCGGGGGCCCTGCCGGTGCTCAACGAGGCCGCCGTCGAGGCCGCCGTCAAGATCGGGAAGGCGATCGACGCCGACATCCCCGAGGAGACCCGCTTCCACCGGAAGAACTACTACTACCCCGACCTGCCCAAGAACTTCCAGATCACCCAGTACGACGAGCCGATCTGTCAAGCGGGCGAACTCGAGATCGCCGTCGAGGGGCAGCGCCGGACCGTCGCGATCGAGCGCGCCCACCTCGAGGAGGACCCGGGCAGCCTCCAGCACGTCGGCGGCGGTGGCGGCATCGATTCGGCGGAGTACACCCTCGTCGACTACGATCGCGCCGGCACCCCCCTGATGGAGATCGTCACCGCACCGGACTTCCGCAGTCCGAGCGAAGTGCGGGCGTTCCTCGCCGAACTCGAGGAGGTCCTCGAGTACCTGGGCGTCTTCGACGCCGAACGCGACGGCAGCCTGCGGATCGACGCCAACCTCTCGATCATCCCCGAGGAAGACATCGACGGCGACGACACCGACGAGATCGGCGTCGAGGCGCTCGAGGCGGCGAATCGAACTGAGGTCAAGAACATCTCGAGTCACAAGGGCGCGGAGAAGGCCCTGGCCTACGAGGAGACCCGCCAGAAGAACGCCATCCAGCGCGGGCGCGCGGTCGAACAGGAGACCCGCCACTGGGACGAGAGTCGGGGCATCACGGTCTCGATGCGCTCGAAGGAGGAGGAGAAGGATTACCGGTACTTCGAGGAGGCCGACCTGCCGCCGCTGCGGGTCTCGGACTGGAAAGACGAGATCGCGATTCCCGAACTGCCCTCGGCCCGCCGCGAGCGGTTCCGGGCGGAGTACGGTCTCAGCGAGGAGGCCGCTTCGAAACTCACCTCGACGAAACAGGTCGCGGACTTCTACGAGGACGTCGCCGGCGAGTACGACCCCGACCTCGCGGCGACCTGGGTCGCGGACAACCTGCTGGGCGAACTCAACTACCGGGACATCGAGATCACCGGGATCGAGGGGCGACTCGAAGAAATCAAGCGCCTCGTCGAACTCGTCGCCGACGACGAGATCACGGCGAAAAACGCCCGCGAGACGGTGCTGCGCTCGATGCTCGACGACGGCCGAACCCCCGATGAAGTCGTTGCAGAGGAGGGACTGGGCAAGACCGGCGAGGACGAAGTCCAGCAGGCCGTCGTCGACGCGATCGACGAGAACCCCGACGCCGTCGACGACTACGAGAGCGGGGACGACGGCGCGATCAACTTCCTCGTGGGGCAGGTCATGCAAAAGACCGGCGGCAGCGCGGATCCGGGCGACGTGAACCAGCTGCTGCGGAGCGAACTCGAGGGGTGAGGACGCTCGGGGTGCTCGATTTCGATCGTCCGCTCCGTCCGCTGGACGAGGCACATTATAAAGGTACCGGGAGCGTGGGAAATCTCGTCACACTCTCCCCGTGTATACGGAACTGGGGGTACCCGTTTCGGTATGGCCACAGAGACCGGCCGCGACGTTCGGACGAACTCACAGACGATTAATTGGAAAGCGGGAGCAGTCGGCGGCGTAGCCGGCGGTATCGTGATGGGCGCGCTGATGCTCGCGATGAACGATGCGGTGCTCGCGGTAGCGATCCCGTCACTGTACGGTCTCGCACCGCCGCCGAACCTGCCCGCGGGACTGGGCGTTCACGTGTTCCACGGGACGGTGTTGGGTATTATCTTCGCCGGAATTGCCGGCTCGCTGGATCTCGATTCGACGGGGAAGGTCGTCGGCCTCGGCTTCGCGTGGGGCGTCATCACGTGGATCGCGCTGGCCGGACTCGTGATGCCCGTTTGGCTCGGCGCGGTCGGCTCCCCCGCGTCGCCGCCGGTCCCCAACTTCGCGCCGCCGTCGCTGCTCTGGCACGTCGTGTACGGGCTCGTGCTCGGCGGCGTCTACGCGGCGATCGAGGACGCGATCTGAGGCGGACCGACCGGAGACTGGAAACGCGCGTTTCTACTCCTGGTAGATCTGCCACTGGGGATCCTGCGTGTCGCGTTCCACCATCGCCTCGGCTTTCTCTCGACTGAGCGACTGAATGAGCGACGTGGCTTCCTGCGCCCAGACCACGAACGCCGCCGCCAGGTTCCGTCTCACCGAAGCGGGACCGGTGGGGGAATAGACGTAGACCTGTCCGCCCTCCCTGCGGAGTCGCCGCTCTTTGTCGACGACGCCGAGATCGGCGAGGTGGTTGAGATGACGGGAGACGACGCTTCTGTCGTAATCGATCCGGTCGGCCAGTTCCGCCACGGTCTGTTCGCCACCTTCCATGACGCAGAGACAGACGTCCAATTCGGTTTCGGACATTCCGAAGACGGTCCGCATCACGTCGTCGAGCGACGGCTGGCTAACGCCGACGGCGTCCCGAGTAGTCGACTCCATGGGACCGTCACAACAGATCATTTCGCCCTGCCCGAAGCCGAGGTTTCCGCAGGTGGTACACTCGAACAGTTCGATCGCCGGTGGAGGGTCTCCCATATGCGAACGAGTCGCACTGCAGGCGCACATACGTATCGGTGACTCGTCGTCACTCGAGCGGGTCGCGGAATTCGCCACCGTCGCAACCCCCCTCGTGCGCTCTCACGCGACGAGGCGGTCGACCGACGGCGTCCCTTTCTCTCCAGTCGTCCCGTTCCGATACCGCGCGAATTATTAACGCGAAACATGTCGGTAGCCGACATGGACCGCATTTCGCTCGGCAACGACGAATTCGAGGGTCGGAACAACGCCTACGTCCTCGCCGACGACGCCGAAGACGAACTCGCGCTGGTCGATACCGGCGTCGCGCTCGAGTCCGTTCGCCGGGACCTCCGGGACGGGCTCGCCGAACGGGGCTACGAGTTCGCCGACGTCGACGACATCGTCCTCACGCACTTCCACGTCGATCACGCCGGGTTGGCCGGCGAGATCCAGGCCGAGAGCGGCGCGACGGTCTACGTCCACGAGGCCGACGCGCCACTGGTCGCGCAGGACCCCGACGCCGTCGCCGCCGTCGAGGACCGCCGCCGGGAACTGCTCGAGCAGTGGGGCGTGCCCGAGGAGGCGCGAACCGAACTCCTCGAGTTCCTCGAGTCGGCGGATATCGAGGGCCCGCCGGCCGATCCGACGCCGATCCAGGACGGGGACCGGCTCGACGTCGGGGGTCGAACCCTCGAGACGGTTCACGCACCGGGGCACGCGGCGGGGCTGTGCTGTTTCGAGACCAGCGTTGCGTCGGAGACGCAACGGGAAGACGGTGAAGCCGTCGACGAACGGGGCGACGAGGCGTTCGTCGGTGACGCCGTCCTCCCGGTGTACACCCCGAACGTCGGCGGTGCGGACGTCCGCGTCGAACGCCCCCTGGAGAAGTACGTCGCCGCGTTGGAACGGCTCGCCGATCGCGACTACGACCGCGTCTGGCCCGGGCACCGCGACCCCATCGAGGAACCGACCGAGCGGATAGAAACGATCCTCGAGCACCACCGCGAGCGGACGGAAGCGATCCTCGAGATTCTGAACGAACACGGGCCGGCCGACGCCTGGACGGTCAGTGCGAAACTGTTCGGCGACCTCGAGGGGATCCACATCATTCACGGCCCCGGCGAGGCGTACGCTCACCTCGATCACCTTCGGCACGACGGTGTCGTGGAATACGAAAACGGCACGTATAGGCTTCAAAAAGAGACGATCGTACTCGAAGACGTTTTTTGAGGTTTCGTTCTGACGGCAAAATTGGTTCCAAACTGGTCGACAGCATACTGAAACTTTGCGACTGTGTATTGTTGTCAGGAGCCTTGCTAGCTTCCCTCATCTTTATTAACTGTGAATCGAAAGAGGTGGATGAGAATCGGTAACTCACTGACACACAATGGCTAACGAAGATAACAATACTCTCGAATCGGATAGAACTGGAAACGACGCCGTCGGACGCCGGACGTTTCTCGGCGCTGCAAGTGCAGGTGCGCTGACGACGACACTCGCCGGTTGCATGGGTGGAGTCGGCAGCGGAGGGGGTGGCGACGACGTGTTCAAAATCGGCCATCTCGGCCCGACGGAACTCCAGATGGGGCGCGGTGCCGAACGAAGTGCGGAGCTCGCGGTCGCCGAACTGAAGGACAACGGTGGGGTTCAGGGGCAAGACGTCGAACTACTGTCGGAAGACACCGGCGGCTCCCCGTCGGAGGCCGAGCGGGTGACGCAAAACCTGGTCGGCTCCGATAACGTCGACCTGCTCGTCGGTACCTTCGTCAGCGAGGTCACCCAGGGAATCATCGACTACGTCGCGGAGCGAGACGTGCCGTTCATCATTACGGGCTCCGCCGATCCGGCGACGATTACCGAAAATCACGGACAGGATTACGAACAGTACAAGAACATCGTTCGGACCGGTCCGATCAATTCCGATCTGCAGGCGGAAGGGATGGCCGGCTACGCGAGCCACCTCAACGACCTCCACGGCTTCGAGAACTTCTCGATCCTGGCCGACGACGCCGCCTGGACCGGCTCCTTCCGCGACATTCTCCCCGATCTGATCGAGGAGGACAGCGACCTCTCAGTCGTCCACGAGGACAGAATGGCGCTCGATACGGACAATTTCAATCCGTTCCTCGACGACGCTGCCGACGCGGACGCCGACGTCGTCATGCGATTCATCGCACACGGCGGTGCGGCGACCTTCACCAGTACCTGGGCCCAGAACGAGTACCCGTTCGCCCTCGAAGGGATCAGCGTGCCGGGAATGTCCCCCGAGTTCTGGGGCGCGACCAACGGCACCTGTCTGTACGAAACGACGTCTCAGTCCGGTGCAGGCGGCGTCTCGGAGTTAACCGACAAGACGATGCCGTTCGTCGAGGCCTACGAGGAGGAGTTCACTGGCGACGGGCAAGACCCGCCGAGCAAGCCGATGTACATGGGATTCAACTCCTACGATGGAATCCTCTTCTACGCGAAGGCGGCCGAAGAGGCCGGCACTACCGATTACAACAGCGACCTCGACGCCATCGTCGACGCCATGCTCAACACCGAGTTCACTGGCGCTGCGGGCGAGATTTCGCTCTACGGAGAGGATTCGGACTACCCGAACGACCTGAAAGAGTCCAGGAACGAGGACGGCATCATTTCGAACTTCCCGGTCACGCAGTGGCACGAAGACGGGGACGGTGGCGTCGTCGAGTGCGTCTACCCCGAACAGGACGCGACGGCAGAGCACGTCGTCCCAGAGTGGATCTAAGCCGAACACGAAGGAATGATAGAGCAATTACTCTCGATACTAGTGGTGGGAGCGATGATCAGCGCGGTCTATGCGCTGATCGCAATCGGCTTCACCATGATCTTCGGCGTTGGCGGCGTGTTGAACCTCGCACACGGGGCCTTGATCATGATCGGTGCATTCACGTACCTCGCAGCCACGTCGGCCGCCATTCCGCCCTTCGCGGGATTCCTACTCGCGGTCGTCGTCACAGCCGCTGCATCATACGCGCTGTACGCGGGGCTCGTCAAATACATCGAAGACAACATCGTGATCACGTTCCTCGCGACGGTCGTCGTCGCGTTGCTGTTGACCGAACTGGTCATCATCCAGTTCGGCAGCGCACCGTCGCAGCTCCTTCCCGTGATCTCGGGGACGATATACCTCGAGGCAGTGGGAACCCGGATCCGGTACGTCCAGCTGCTGGCGTTCGTCGTCTCGTGGATCGCGATCGGCGCCCTCTGGTACTACGTGACGAAGACCGACGAGGGGCGATCGATCCTCGCGACGTCGATGAGTACGCGCGGTGCGGAACTCACCGGGGTCGACCTGCAGAAAGTCAAATCTCGAACCTGGCTGATCGCCGGCGCGTTCGCCGGGATCGCCGGCGTGTTCATCGGGACCCTGCAGTCGACGTCGCCACAGATGTGGCTCAGCCCGCTCGCACTCGCGTTCATCATCGTCGTGATCGGCGGGATCGGCAGCATCAAGGGGTCCGTCATCGCGGCGTACCTCATCGGCTACCTCGAGACGGCGTCGGTCGAGATCCTCGGCCCGAGCTTTCAGGGAGTCCTGTCCCTGGTCGTTCTCGTCGCGATATTGCTGCTCAAACCGAACGGTCTCTTCGGGAGGGAGCTCGTCCATGAGTAGCGCAACGGATCGGTTGAGCACTGCGACGGGTCGTATCGATCAGTCGCTCCAGCCGCTTGCGGACGTCTACAACCGCTTGTTCGGTGACTACTTCGGTGAGATGAACGGGCTCCAGTTCGTGTTGATCTTCGGAACGGCCGCCGCGCTGTTGACGGCGCCGTTCTGGGGCAACTTCGGGCTCGTCAGAGCGATGACCGTCGCAGCGATCTGGGCGATCTTCGCGATGAGCTGGGACATCCAGAGCGGCTACACCGGCTACATCAGTTTCGGTCACTCCGTCCTCTCGGGTGCCGCGGGATACACGACCGCGATGCTCATTCACAACGTGAACCCGGAGCTGTCGATGATGATCACGATCCCGGTGTCGATCTTCGCCGCGCTCGTGGTCGGGCTGCTCGTCGCCTTGCCGTCGCTCCGGCTGACCGGCCCGTACTTCTCGTTGATCACGTTCGTCGCCGTGTTGATCTTCTACCGATTGATCCCCTCCTTCAGCCAATACACCGGCGGGGAAACGGGAATCCAGTCGGTGGAGGTCTTCACGTACGCACCGGTCGCTCGGTACTACTACATGGTCGTGCCGATGCTGCTGATCGCGGTCGTGCTGACGCTGATCGCCCGCTCGAACATCGGGCTGATCCTCATGTCGATCCGCGAAAACGAAGCCGCGGTCAACGCCGCCGGGATCAACGCGACGAAATTCAAGATCTTCTCGTTCGCGCTGAGTTCGATCCCGATGGGGATCGGCGGCGTGTTGCTGGTCCACTTCAGCGGCGGCGTCGATCCGACGACGTTCATCGTCGTCGACCGGAGTATCGAAATGATCGCGATCGCCGTCCTCGGCGGGATGAGTTCGATCCTCGGCCCGCTCGGTGGGGCGTTCTTCCTCATCGTGCTCCGGGACTACATCCTCACGGACATCGCCAACCTCGGATCGTCCATCCGCTGGACGGTCTTCTGGGCGCTCGTGTTGCTCGTGTTAGTGTTCGCCCGCGACGGCGTGTTCCGCAAGCTCTGGCACGGGCTCGATCGCATCGGAGGTGACCGCCGATGAGCCTGCTCGAGGTCGACGGCCTCACGAAGAAGTTCGGCGGGCTGGTCGCCGTCGACGATTTCTCCTTCGACGTCGAGGAGGGCGAGATCGTCGGCCTGATCGGTCCGAACGGATCGGGCAAGTCCACGGTGTTCAACTGCATCATGGGCCTCTACGACGTCACCGACGGATCGATCACGTTCAACGGGGACGACATCACCGACGACGCGACCCACGAGGTCGTCAACAAGGGCCTCTCGCGGGTCTCGCAGGAGTCGAATCCGATCCAGGAGATGCCGGTGGCGGGCAACATCAAGCTGTTCACGCTCCCGAACAGCATCCGCTCGTTCTACGGCGGTGCGAGCGAGGAGGAGATCTACGAGTACGCCGCCCGCATCGACATCGAGGACAAACTCCACGAGATGCCGAGCGAACTCCCGCACGCGGACGTCCGCCGGCTCGAGATCGCCAAATCCCTGGCGACCGAGCCCGAGCTCATGCTGCTCGACGAGCCGTTCGCCGGGATGAATCAGGCCGAAATCGCGGAGCTGGCCGATCAGATCGAAGGCTTCCGCGAGGAGGGGATGACGATGATCGTCGTCGACCACAACATGGGCGGGCTGATGGAGCTCGTCGATCGGATCGTCGTCCTCAACAACGGCGACTTCCTCGCGGAGGGAACGCCGGAGGAAATCGCCGAGAACGAACGCGTCCAGGAGGCATACCTCGCTGGGGAGGGACTGTAATGACCGATCCGATACTCGAGGTCGAAGACCTCAACGTCTACTACGGTAAGTCACACGCACTGAAAGGCGTCTCACTGTCGATCGACGAGGGCGAGATCTACGGCGTCATCGGGCCCAACGGGGCCGGGAAGACGACCATGCTCAACGCCATCGCCGGCTTCGTCGACTACGAGGGGACGATCCGGTACCGCGGAACGGATCTCGCGACCGTGAACCCACAGCAGATCGTCAGGGACGGCCTGATCTACTGCACCGAGGATCGGGACCTGTTCCCGTTCTTCTCGGTCCACGAGAACCTGCTGATGGGCGCGCAGTTCCGAGAGGATCGCGACGCGGTGCAGGACGACCTCGACATGGTCTACGAACTGTTCCCGCGGCTCGACGAACGTCGCGAGCAGGAAGCCGAGACCATGAGCGGCGGCGAACAGCAGATGCTCGCCGTCGGCCGCGCGCTGATGAGCGATCCCGACATGCTGATGCTCGACGAGCCCACCCTCGGGCTCGCGCCGGTCATCATTCAGGACATCAGCGACGCGCTCGAGCGCCTCTCGGAGCAGGGACTGACGATCCTGCTCGCCGAGCAGAACTCGACGTTCGCGCTGCGCCACGCCGAACGGCTCTCGCTGATCGAAACCGGCGAGATCGAACTGGCGGGCACGTACGAGGAGTTCCACGACAACGAGTACGTCCGCGAAGCCTACGTCGGCGTCCACTGAGGACCCGCCGTTCGGATTCGAATTTTTCGGTGCGAAACGGGGATTCGAAGCGTATAGCGACGGCGTTCGTCGCCGGAGACGGACGTGGGTGCCCTATTCGGCCGTCTCGAGCCCGCCCTGGAACGACGCGACGGCGTCCCGGAACTCGTCGGGGATTCGCGTCGGCTCCTCGGTCTCGAGGTCGACGGCGACCTGCGTGACGGTTCCCTCGGCCAGAATCTCGTCGTCGCGCTTTCGCTTCGCTCGGTACTCGTACTCGAGGCTGGCCGATCCGACGTCGCTGACCCGCAACTCGTTGACGACCACGTCCTCGAATTCGGCCCCGGTGCGGTAGTTCAGTTCCGTGTTGACGACGTGGATCTGCCAGCCGTCCTCGACCATTCGATCGTAGCCGTAGTCGACCGCCCGGAGGTAGGCGGAGACGGCCTCGTCCTGAAACGTGAAGTACTCGCCGTAGAAGACGATGCCCTGCTGGTCGGTTTCGGCGAACCGGACGCGGTTCTCGAAGACGGGTTGGAACGACGGGTCGTCGGAATCGTTCGTCTCGTGAGTTCCCATATCAGCTACGCCGCCGCGACGTGCAAAATCGTACCGGCCACGGCAAGCGGGCAGGTCGAAGCGGTGAGCCGCTGTCAAGTGGTGGCTCCCGGCCCCGCGCTACAGCCCCTCCCGCATCGCCTCGAGGTCCTCCGCGGCGTGGCCACAGATGACACGCGCGTCGTGGCGGCGCTCGAGATCCTCGAGCGTCCGCAGGCTCTCGAGCCAGTCCCGCTTGCTCCAGAGGAGGTTGCCGCCCATCGGGAGTCCGTGTTCGTAGTTCGCACGCGTGTAGGCCTGATCGCCGGCGAGGATCACCGTGCCGACGTCGTCGAGGTCGAGTTTCACGCCCAGCAAGCCGGGGGTGTGCCCGGGGAAGTGGACGAGCTCGAGGCCCTCGAAGAGCTGCCGGCGGTCGCGATGGACGACCTCCCACGCGAGGTCGCGATCGAAGTCGCCGCGGACGTAGGCGTCGTCGCCCTCGTCGGTCGTGACGCTGTAGTAGGCGTGTTTCAGTTCCGCCTCGTGGACGACAATCGGCGTGTCGGTCCCCTCGAACGCGTAGAGGCCGCCGGCGTGGTCGAGGTGGAGGTGGCTCTGGATCACGGCGTCGACGTCCCCGAGCTCGTAGCCGGCGTCGGCGAGGTCGTCCTCGAGCGGCCGGAGGTCGGTGTGCTCGAAGGTGGCGTAGCGGTCGGCCGGCCAGTGACCCGAATCGGCGTCGGGGTGGGAGCCGGTGTCCCAGAGGATCGTCGCCTCGGGGTGATCGATGACGACGTTGTAGACGGGGCCGTCGCCCATCATCGTCTCGGGGTTCGGATCGTCGGCCGTACCGCGAACGTGTCCCTCGATAATATTATTGACGTCGCTGGTGACCGTGCCGCGATCGATCGGTGTGAGCGTCGCGTCGACCATGGGCCGAACACGGCCGCCGAGCGCTTAATACGTGTGGGAAGTCGTGACGTATTCGATGTCCGGACGGTGGGATCGAGACGGGCCCGATACTGTGAATGCTTGCCGTAGCGCTACCCGTCGTCCCGCCGACTGCGCGATATGGTCAAACTCTCGACCCTCGTCATCCTCGCCGGTGTCGTGATGCTCGTGTTCCCGATTCCACCCGTCGCGACCGGGGTCGGCGGCCTCGCAGTCATCGTCGTCGGGGTTTTGCTCCGCCTCCTGACTGATCAGTGACCGAGTACCGCTGGGTACCGGCAACGAAAACCCGAACGGTAACGCTTCGGGGATTCACTTGCCTGGCACCCATCTCAGTCATGCCCTCCTCGAGCGCCGCGTCTCACCTGCACTGTTTGGTCGACGATTTTATTCGCCGCCGCCCGGACGTTCGCCTATGTCCTCGACTCCGAAGGTCGTCGTCGCCGGCGGCGGGTTGGCCGGACTCGTCGCCACCCGCCACCTCGCCGCCGGCGGCGTGGACGCGACGCTGGTAGAACGCAACGAGACGGTCGGCGGTCGGGTCAGAACGGTCGAGCGAGACGGATTCCGGTTCGATCGGGGCTTTCAGGTCCTCTTCACCGCCTATCCGGCCGTGAGGCGGGAGCTCGATCTCGAGGCGCTGGACCTGCGACGGTTCGCGCCGGGTGCGACGATCGCCGATTCGAACGGCCGGTCGACGCTCGCGGATCCGCTTCGAGAACCGGGAACGATTCCGTCGACGCTGACCAGCCCGTACGTATCCGTCGGCGACGCGGTCCGGGTCGCCCGGCTCTGGCTGCGGCTCCGGCGAACGGATCCGGACGAAATCTTCACCGGCAGCGACGAGCGGATCGACGAGTTCCTCCGCGACCGCGACTTTTCGAACGACTTCATCGAGGGGTTCGTCGCCCCGTTCTACGGTGGCATCACGCTCGATCGATCGCTGGCGACCTCCAGACGCGTCTTCGAGTACACCTTCCGGACCCTCGCGGCGGGGGAGATAGCGGTTCCGGCCGCCGGCATGGAAGCGATCCCGTCCCAACTGGCCGTCAGCGTTCGCGATGCCGGCGGAACGATCGAGACCGGAGTCGCGGTCCAGTCGGTCGGTACGAATGCCGGCGACTCGAGCGAGGCCGATCCCGCTACTGACGCGCCCGCCACGGTCGAGACCGACGACGGGACCGTCGAGGCCGACGCCGTCGTCGTCGCGACCGATCCGCCGGCGGCGCGGGAACTCACCGACGTGTCCTCGGTCCCCACGAACGCGCGGCGCTGCGTCACGCAGTACTACGCCGGCCCTGCCGACCTCGATCTCGAGACCGGCCGGCGTCTCCTGTTGAACGCGAGCGAGGAGGGACCGAACCACGTCGTCCCGCACAGCGCGGTCGCTCCCGAGTACGCTCCCGACGACGTGAGCCTGCTCAGCGCGACCTATCTCGGAAACCCCGAAGACGACGACGCGGCGCTGGCAGACCGAACGCGACGGACCCTCGAGTCGTGGTATCCCGACGAGCGATTCGACGGACTCGAGGCGCTCCACACAGAGCGCGTGCCGTTCGCGCAGTTCGAGCAGCCGCCGGGGATCCACGAGCAACTCCCCGACGCTCGCGCTCCCGCAGGTCCCGTCTATCTGGCGGGCGATTACACGCAGTGGTCGTCGATTCAGGGGGCGATGGAAAGCGGTCGGACGGCGGCGAAGGCCGTGATCGACGATCTGGCGCGCTGAGTCGTCGCGGTCGGTATCCCCTCGAGTCGCCAGGGTGCAGTGTGACGGCGCAGCCAGTCGCCGGTAGTGTCTCGATACGAAGACTGTGACGCGATAGCGGAGAAATACTAAACTCCGCGGGCGTCGTTAGCCGGACCACGGAGACAGAACAGCCATGGCCCTGGACGAACTCCTCGAGGGGACGTCGCTGACCGGGCGGCAGGCGGCGATCATCTTCTTTAGCTTCCTCTGTCTGATCATCATCGCTGCGATCCTACTCGTCCTGTTCAGCGATTTCTTCAGAAATCTGGTCGTCTTCGCACGGGCGACTGGCATCGAACACCTCGCGGCCCTTCCTGCGTAGTCGGTCGTCCCGCGATCGCACCGCAGACCGTTACGCGACGGTTCCGGGACTACAACAGCTTCCGACACTCGCCCAGCGGCGGGAACCACAGCGTCTCGCCGCTCGAGTCGTCGACGACAGCGGGGTGGAACGCGTCGGCGGTCCGGACGAGCGGGGTCTGAAAGTCGCGACTGCGCATCCCGTTGACCGTCGACCCGGCAGCGAGCCGCGTAAACGACGGGAGCACGAGCACGTCCGCGCCCTCGTAGCAGTTCGGGCCGTAGAGGAAACACGGCAGTTTGCGGCCCTCGATCGACAGGGCCGGGTGGTCGTGGCCCACGACGTAGCGCTCGGCCGTCGTCTGGGGGGGCTCGTGCCCGTGGCAGACCACCCAGCCGTCGGCCAGCGCGTACTCGTCGCTCGTCTCGCCGTCGAAAACCTCCGCGAGCATCGTGTCGTGGTTGCCGGGCGTAACGACCAGGTCGGCACCGCTCTCGTCGACGGTCTCGACGAGTCGAGCCACGTCCCGCTCGACCCCGCGCGGGAGCCGCGAAAACGAGTGCAAGAGATCCCCGGCGACGACGACGGTGGCCGGCTCGAGCTCGGCGAGGAGACCATCGAGGCGGTCGACGACGTCGCTTCCGTCGTCGATCGGAGCGTCGACGCGCGAGGCGGCCGCTTTGCCGAGGTGGACGTCCGCGAGGACGAGCGTCTCGGCGGCGGGAACGAAGACGGCGCGGTCGCGGAGTGAAAACGGAACGTCGATCTCGACGTCGATAGCGGTCATCGCTCGGAGTCGGTCTCGGAGGTCGACGCCGGGTCGGACTCGCCGCTGGTGCCCGACTCCGCGGTCGATTCCGACGCCGAGGCAGCCGACGTCGACGTTCCGCCGTCGGCCCGCATCTCCTCGCCGAGCGCGTCCGACAGATCGTACTCCGTGCCCGTCAGGATGAACAGCACCTCCTCGAGGGGGTCGAGGACTTCGGGCAGGATGCGGACGACGAGATAGGTGATTCCCAGCAGGGCGACGATCGACAGCGACTGGGCGATGAAGTTGTGGGCGACGATGTAGGACGTCCGGTCGGCGGGTGCTCCCATGAACTCGGTGGCGATGTGGACGAGGATATCCTGCTGGAACCAGCCCCACGGCGAGGCGATCCCGATGAAGACGTTCCGGACGAGATTGAGGAACCAGATGACGCCGACGGCGATCGCGAAGGCCGTCACCTTCCGCTTGAGCGACGCCGTGACCGACGCGATCAGTCCGCCGAAGATCGCCATACTGCCGATGCCGGTACAGGACATGATGATGTAGGTCGTCCGACCGGTCACCGTGACGTCGGGATCGAACGCGAAGCGGCTCTGGTACCCGTTCGAGCCCTCCTCGATACCCGGGCTGTGCCCCATCAGTTCCATCCCGAAATGGGTCTGCCTGGCGGTCGTCTCGATCAGCCAGGTTTTGACGAACGGAATCGTCTCGGCGGGCAGGTAGATCAGCCCCATGAACGCGATCGCCTTCGAAAGCAGCAGTAGCGACTCGCGACCCTGCAGGAGCAGATACCCGGCGTAGACACACAGCGGCAGCGCCGCCAGCGTCAGGAGCGTCTGGATCGGGCTCTTGACTTCGAGGTAGTAGTGGGGAACCATCGTCAGCCAGAAGACGCCGAAGACGACCCACGCCGCTGCGGCGAGATACCGTGCCGGGTCGGGGGCGTCGAGCCACTCGAGGACCATCGCGACGACGAACGCGGCAATCGCCGTCCAGGCCAGCACGTCCCCGAGCGGGATCGAACCGATGCTCACCGCGGTCGTCGCTGGTAGGGCCGGCATACTCACGTAATCCCGACGGACTCTCGCGCTATCAACTTGACGCCTCGGACCGAGCGACCGGCCCGAGGAGCCACGAGCGGCGACCGGGCGACCGCGTACCTTTTTGCATCGCTCGCGAAAAGGCTACCACATGGTCGACGTCCTCGATAACAAGCGGGCCGCGACGCGGTTTCGGATCCTCGTCCAGATCGCGGAACGCCAGCCCGCGGTCAGCCAGGGGGAGATCGCCGGGGAAGTCGGCGTCACGAGCCAGGCAGTCAGCGAGTACATCCGCGAGCTCGTCGACGACGGCCTCGTCGAGAAGGAAGGCCGGTCGCGGTACCGCGTCACCCGCGAAGGCGTCGACTGGCTCTTCCGAGCCGCGGACGACGTCCGCCGATTCGCGGACCACGTCACCGGCGACGTGCTGGGCGCGATGAGCGAGGACGCCTACATCGCGACTGCCGACATCGAGGAGGGCGAGACCGTCTCGCTGACGGTCAGAGACGGCCTCCTCCACGCCACCCCGGACACCGAGGGACCGGCGACCGGTATCGCGACGACCGACGCCGAAGCCGGCACCGACGTCGGCGTCACCAGCTTCGAGGGCGTCATGGAACTCGAGCCCGGCTCCGTCACCGTTTTGCAGGTGCCGTCGATCCGCACCGGCGGGAGCCGCGGGATCGACGACGAGACCGTCACCGACGCCTGCGACGACGCCGACATGGTCGTCGCCGCCGGCGTCGAGGCCGTCGTCGCCTGTCGACGGGCGGCCACCGACCCCGACGTGACCTTCGCCGTCGGCGACGTCGCGGCGGACGCCGCGAACCACGGCCTCGAGGTGACCGCCGTCGCCACGACCGACGCCGTCGGCCGAGTGACCGACGCGCTCCGGGACGCCGACGTTTCCTACGAAGTACTCGAGGGGTGAGTCGGCCGACCGCGATCGACCGGCTACGCCGCGTCATCGTTCTGCGACCGATAGCGGCCGCTTCCCGGAACGAGTCAGAACGGATAGAAACCGCAGCGATCGAACCGACTGCAGCGACGCCGTCGCTCCTCAGCCGATGTAACGCAGGTCGTCGTCGGTCGGCACGTCCATCTGCTGTTGTTGCTCCATCTCCTGTATCTTGCCGATGACCTCCTCCATCTCGTCGGCTCGCTCGTCCAGGGATTCGTACTCGAGATCGAATCCGAGCACGTCCTCGAGGACCTCGAGAACCGCGCGAGCGCTCTTCGGGTCGACGAGGTAGCCGCTGGTCTCGCCCATCAGACAGGAGGCTTCGAACCCGCGGCGCTCGCCCAACCCCAGCAGGAGGCCGGAGACCCCGACGATCCCGCCGGCGGGCTCGTCCTCGCGGAACTCGACGCCCGCGTCCTCGAGGCGCTCGAGCAGCGACTCGTCGCTGACGGCACCGACGACGGCATACTCGTCGATGAGCTCGCCCGTGGGGACGCCGCCGAGCGCGTACACCTCGCTCGCGCCGAACTCCTCGGCGACGTCGAGGAAGGCGTCGGTCAGCGTGTAGTGCCCGTCGTTACTCTGGGCCTGATGGTCGCCGGTCAGCAAGAGGAGATCGCGACCGTCGGACCCCTCGACGGCGTGAATTTCCGCACAGGTTAGCTCCGAGACGCCGTCCTCGACGCTCACCTGCGGCGGGAACTCCCGGGAGTAGATCCGGCGTACGAGCGTGCTTTCGCCCTCGAGCTCCTCGAGCAGGTGCTCGACGGCGAGGGTACCGACGTGTCCGACCCCTGGCAACCCCTCGACGAGGACGGGGTCGTCCAGTTCGACCTCGGCGACTGCGTCGATCTCGAGTTCGTCCATACCGTATCAGCGGTTGCGACGTTTAAGAGCGCGTCGGTACTCGCCGTGCGGATCGGTCGGATCGAACGGTGCCGGGGCGCTGTTCGCCGTTTCGGCACCGCAGTCGGGACAGGTATCAGAAAGCGTATACACCGGGCCGTCGTGGGATTCGCGCCACGCCGAACACACCCGGATGTCGGATTTCATTATTCGTCGTCGGTGCGGCGCTCGCGGTGGTACTGCCCTGAGCCACCGTGGCCTTCGATCGCGTCGACCGCCCGCCGTGCGCTCTCCTCGAGCTGGGACTCGGCGGTCTTGTAGTTTGGCGCCTGCACTTTGATCCGGTACTCGGGTGCGCCGACGTAGCTCACTTCGAGGTCGACTTCCTCGGGGATCTCGCCGTTGCCTTCGGCCGCTTCGAGGGCCTCGCGGATCCCGTCGACGCCGGTGTCGGTGGGGTTCTCGAGGTCGACGTAGCCGGTGACGTTGACGTAGGGCACCGAGACGTTCTCGCGGGCCGTGTCGACGATCGCTTCGATCTCGTCGTCGTCGAGATCGGTGTCCTCGAGAGCCTCCTCGCCGTGGATCGCGGCCTGCTTGAAGCCCTCGTAGAGCCCGCCGTGGATGGCGATCAGTTCGTTGGCGATCGCGGTGTAGACCTCGTCCTCGATCTCCTCGCCGAAGGCCAGTTCCATCCAGTTGTCGGCCTTCTGCTCGTTCTTCCAGTCCTGGATCTTGTCGGAGCGCTGGTGGTCGTTGACGTCCTTCAGCGAGAGGTCGATCTGCTGCGAGCTCTCGTCGACGTCGAGGACCTTGCAGACGGCGATCTGGCCCTCACGGACGTGATCGCGGACGTTCTTGATCCAGCCGCTCGCGACTTCGGAGATGTGGATCAGACCGCGCTTGTCCTCGTACTCCTCGAGATCGACGAAGACGCCGAAGTCTTCGATTTCGTCGATCTTGCCGACGACGAGTTCGCCGGGATCGGGCCAGCCGCTGTACTTCATCGTGACTCGACTGTCTCGAGGATCTCGTGTTCGATCTCGGCTTTGCCGCCGGTCGGTCGCACGAGCGTCGTCCCGCAGACGGCGCAGGCGACCTCCGAGGAGGCCTTGCCGAAGACGGTCTGTTCGTTCTCGCAGTCACTGCATCGAACGCTGTAGAAATTTCCTGCCATTGGTATCACTCCTGGAACTCGAGTCGGCCGGCGCGCCATCCCTCGCGGAGGTGGGCCTTGCCGCATTCGCTGCAGCGGTACTTGAGGTCGGTCTTCTTGGTCGGCTTTTCGCCGCCGGGCACTTTCGAGAAGCGACCGGAGTTCCCGATGGTCGAGCTGTTGCGTCGGGTGCGGCGAGCGTCCCACTTCATGCCGGACGAACGGCCCGTTCGGGACTTCTCGACTTCGTGTTCGTGGTGCTCGTTACAGAACGGACAGTACGTATTGAATCGGCGTGGCATCTGCATGGTTATCTCACTTGCCGTGGGCTAAGATAGCGCCGTTTAAAAAGCGTTTGATAGCCGGCCGTCCCGGTCACCGCACGCGGAAATAACGGCTCGTTCGGGTCGTTCGCGTCCGATACCGTCGAACGCGATCGGTGACGCCGGCGGCTCGCACGTGTGCTGGCGTCCGTTCGCGGTCGCCGGGACGCTCGAGTCGATGGGTCTCCGAAGCGTTTAATCCGCTCTCCTGTGAAGTCTGGGCCATGAAGCAGCTCATCATCCACGGGGATCCCGGCATTCGGAACGGGGCCATCGTCCGATACGAGGGAGACGAGGCGGAATCGGAGGTGGTCTGCTTCGGGATCAACAGAAACGGCGAGTACCACGGGCCCGATCGCGTCCAGCTCTGGTGTACCGTCGGCTCGGAGGACGAATACGAGGACTACGAGAAGCGAAACTTCACGCCACATTTCCTCGACGTGGATCGCGTCGACGCCGAGGACGTCGAGGTCGTCCGCCCGAAGAGCGATCTCGCGATCTAGTCTCCCCGTCGGTTGATGACGGAGACCGGACGCCGTGATCGGTTCCGGGCGGTAGTTTCGGAGACCACTGACGCTGGCCGTCGGCAACTTCATTTCACTCGCCCAACTCTTGTCCGAATGTTTATGGTTCTCTGCTGGAAGAATACGGACGAATGCTCGCGACAGGGGGACCGGAGGGGCGCGTATTCCGCGATCGCGTTCCAGCTATCCATGCAGTAATCGTAAGACCGAAAGTAGTGCCGTCGGCAGTGACCGGTAAGCTCGAGGACGGAGACGACGATGAGTAACTCCCTCCCAGAGACGATCCGAACGCGGGTTCGTGCGCTGTGCTCGACGACGCGGGTCGGGCTGTACGTCGGGGTCGGAACCTTCGGTGCGGCCGTCGACACTGCTACCCTCGTGTTTCTGGTAGAGATCACGGACCTCGGGACGATCGTCTCGAAGCTCCTCGCCTGGGAACTCGGTATTGCCGTCATCTTCGTGATCAACGAACAGTGGACGTTCGCGAGCTACGGCGAGGGGGGATTGCGAGCGCTGTGGCATCGGTTCATGCTCTCGAACGTGGTCCGGTTCGGCGGGTTGCTGGTGACGCTGGTAGTGTTGTCGGTGCTGACAGGGCACTTCGGCGTCGGGCTCATGCTGGCGAACGTGATCGGTATCGGAGCCGGGTTCTTCGTCAACTACATCTGTGAGTGTCTTTACACCTGGCAGGTGTATCAGGACCAGCGGTAGAAACCCGCATACGGCTACCGAATCACAACCCTTAACTAGGGCACTCGGGTATGAAGTGATAGCGGGATGGGATAGCCAGGAGATTCCGGCGGGCTCATAACCCGCAGATCGGTAGTTCAAATCTACCTCCCGCTACTTTTCAGGGATTCAACGACGAACGACGAGCATGGCGAGGAGTGGGTGCTGAATCCCTGAAAATACGACGAGTAGATTTGAAGAAGGCCACGAGCGACCGAAGGGAGCGACGTGGACGTAGTTCAAATCTACCTCCCACTTTGTTTTGGCGCAAACTGACTCGAGAACGCAGACCGTCGCGAGTCCCTGCTCGCGTGGTTCCAACGGCACGTCACGACGGCAGCTTCCACCCGGTCCGGACGGCGAATCCGTAAAAAGAGCGAGAGGGACCGCCCCTACGAGTCCGCGGCGAGATAGTCCCGGATCCGACGCCCCTGTGGATAGGTGAACGTCACAGTTCCGTGGAGAACCGACGGCGTCGAGAGCGGCTCGAGCGGAGCGAAGCGCTGGAACGGCGACTCCTCGGGGAACTCGAAGTCGATGCGATCGACCTCGGCCTCGTACAGCTCGCTGACGAAGGGGATCGGGAACTCGAGGAGTTCGCTGACCTGCGCTCGAGCGCCCGCAGGATCCGGGAACTGCCGGTGGGCGTAGTAGTGGAGGTGGCCGGTGAGCGTGTCGATTTGTTGGTCGCCGACGGTCGCTTCGACCTCGAGGACGGGTTCGTCGTCGACGGAGAGCGTCGAGACCAATTGCCCGTCGGCTTCCTCCCACTCGCACGACCCGGCGAGACTCGGGATCCCGCCGGCCTCGCGGGTGAACGTCCGCATCTGCGGGGAATCCGTCCAGTAGCCGACCCAGAAGCGGCCCGGAACGGGCATCTCGCCCTGACCAGTGCTGATCGCGCGGCTGTCGTGGTCGGCGACTTCCACCGTCAGGTAGGTGAGCGTGTACGGCTCGAGGAGACTCGTTCTCTCGGCCGACGGCACCTGATACGTGTTCAGCTGGACGAGGGTGTTCGGGTGGGGCTCGAGCCCGGGCGGCAGTGCGTCCGCGAGCACGTCGGGATCGGCCTCGTAGCCGACGATGAGCATGCGCGCGTTCTTGATCAGCTGGGGCGGTGATACGGCCGTTCCCTCCGGCATTCCGGTGTAGGTCTCGGGGGTGAACTGGTGGTCGCTCATGGCTGTGTCAGTGTTACTTGTTCGCCGCCACGCCGAAATCGTCGGGCGCGAAGACCTCGGGGATCGGTTCGTCTCGGACGCCGCGGATGTCCTCGAGGACGGGCTCGAGGTAGGCCCGGAACAGCTCCGGACGCTCGCTCATCGGGAAATGGCCGGTCGCCTTCATCTCGTGGGCGGTCGCGCCGTCGCCGATCGCCGCGGCGGCCTCGCGCGCATCGTCGGGGTTGGTCAGGTAGTCGTACTCGCCGTTCATCAGGTACATCCGCACCTGCGTGGCGTCGATCTCGTCGGCGGTGTCGCTGTAATCGTGGTCCATCGAGTAGTAGTGGAGGTCACCCTTGAGGACGCCGTTGGCACCCTGCTCGTACAGGTACAGCGTTTCGCGGCGCGCCCACTCCGGTCCGTGGGGAGCCATCAGCCCCCACGTCGCGTGGGAGTTGACGTCGTTGGCATTGACGTGTGGATGGTCGAGCCACTGGATGTAGAACCCGGGCGTGAACAGGCCCGCCTCGAGGCCGATCAGCGCCCGGAACCGGTCGGCGTGCCAGTCCGCGAGCTCGAGCGTAATCGTCCCGCCCATGCTCGAGCCGATGAACACGGGGTCCTCGAGCTCGAGGGCGTCGGCGATCGAGACGATGGTATCGGTGAACCGCTCGGCGGTGAGGTCGTACCGGTCGGCCCACCACGATTCGCTCGACGGCGGGACCGACTTGCCGTGGCGGGGCAGGTCGTAGGCTATGACCCGGAAGTGCTCGGTTATCTCGGGGTCGTTCAGCACGTGCCGCCACTGCTGGTTGTTACACCCGGCCGTGTGTTGACAGAGGAGCGGGATGCCGTCCGCCGGGCCGGCCGCCTCGTAGTAGATGCGGTGATCGACGCCGTCGAGATCGATGGTGACGTACTGGCCCGTAATTGGCTCGTCAGTCGCTTCTCGCGGCCGATGAGAGCCTTCGGTGCGCGGTTCGCCGCCGTTGTGGGCCGTCCGCATCAACTCGAGCGCGCGCTGGAACCCGCGGAAGTTCTGGAAGATCTTCTTGTGGTTGCCGATCAGGTCGAAGTACCCGTCCTCGCCTTTGACCGCGGTCCGGTAGAAAGAGGCGAACACCTCGTTGTGGTGAGCCGCCGGGACCTCGCTGACGAACTCCTCCCACGCCTCGCGCGGCCCGACGACCCCGAACGACCACGCGTCGTCCAGCCCCGGCGCTCGGACGTCCCGTACCTCACCGCCCTGCATCTCGAGCAGGTAGTGTTCGTCGCCGATCCCGACGAGGAAGTCCTCGTCGAACGCGTCGCGGCCGTGCTGGGTCATCTCCGGGTCCGCGTTCACGACGTCTCGATACTCGCTCCACCACGCCTCGCTGGCCAGTGTTCGGTCTGCCATACGTCGCGTTCCATCACCCAGCCTATTAGTGTGGTATGCTAACTATGGGCGTTTTCTGGGCGACCGCCGTATACGATACCGAAACGGGAAGGGGCCCGATCTCAGCGGAGCGTGGTCTCGGACCGGCGGAACGGCTCTCGAACAGCCGTTCCGTACTCGAGGAGCGGACGACACCGAGACGACGGACTCTCAATCCACGATCTCGATCTCGGAACGAGCAGCGAGCCCCCGGTCGCTCGCATCGTCACGAGTGACTCGCGCGTCGATTACGTAGCTGCCCGGGTCGACGAGTTCCCACTCGTCGTCCGCAACCTGAATGCGCTGTGGCCACCGCCGGCGGAAGCGTTTGCGCTCGTTTCGACCGAAGGAGAAGGCGGCGGGGCGATCGGGAACCATTCGCGGAACCTGCGAGGCGTTGCGATGGCCGTCGACGGTCCAGTGCCAGCGCTCCGGCGAGTCCGTTCGGATCCGGATCGGGAACGGGAGCCGGTTGCGAAACTCGACGGTGATCTCGACCGGTTCCCCGTGTGCGTAGCGTCGCTCGTCGGTCGAGACGCTGACGGCGATCGCGCGGTGGCGTAGCGCCCTCGGCGCGAACGCGTGGCTGACCGCCGCCCAGTCGATCGCTCGCGAACCGCCGTCGTCTCCCCCCGAACGCTCCGGCGCGAACGGATCGTCGTCCGTCCGCTCGAGCGCGGTGGAGTCGTAGATTCGTTTCATCGATCGGATCCTCGATTCGGGTCGGTAGCGGGGTCGGGTTCGGTACGGTTCATGATTCCGGTGGTGTTAGCTATCCGGTGATCGCGTTCGTGACGCGGTCGATTCGACGTCGCCCGCGAACCGCTCGTCGAACCGGTGGCAGGCGATCGGATGCCGTGCCGTTCCGTCGGTCAGTTCCGGCTCGACCGTCTCGCAGGGCGTCTCGAACGCCGACGCGAGCCGGTCCCGAGCGTCCTCGAGATCGGCGGCAGCGACGGCCTCGAGCGCGTCCGAGAGTGCGGCGTCCGCATCGGGATCGCGAAGTCGAGCGGGAATCCCGTGAGCGTCCCGGAGCGCATCGGGAACGGTCTCGTGCTCGTCGGATCGCGGAAGCAGCGTCTCGGGCCCCGCGTCGGCGTCCGCGTTCGCGAGTCGGGTTCGCAGCCGCATGATCGCCCGGAACGCGTGGTCCGTGAGATCGTATTCTGCCGGCGGGATGACCCTCGGACAGCGCGTGTGAAACCGGCAGCCTGCGGGCGGATCGGTCGGCGAGGGGACGTCCCCCTCGAGGACGATGCGGTCGCCCTCCCAGCAGGGGTCGGGTTCGGGGATGGCCGACAGCAGCGCCTCCGTATAGGGGTGTGACGGGGCGTCGAAGACCTCGGCCGTCGTTCCGGTCTCGACGACCTCCCCGAGGTACATCACCGCCACCCGATCGGCGATGTGCTCGACCACCGAGAGATCGTGAGCGATGAACAGATAGGAGAGATCGAACTCGTCCTGCAGGTCGGACAGCAGGTTGAGGATCCGCGCCTGTACCGAGACGTCGAGCGCGGAGACGGGCTCGTCGCAGACGATGAAATCGGGTTCGACGGCGAGCGCGCGAGCGATGGCGACCCGCTGGCGCTGGCCGCCGGAGAACTCGCGGGGATACCGGCTCGCGTGTCCGGCCTGCAGTCCGACCGTCTCGAGCAGCTCCCGAACCCGTTCGTCGCGTCGCTCGGCGGGCACGATATCGTGGACCTCGAGGGCCTCCCCGACGATATCGGCGACCGTCAACTGCGGGTTGAGACTGGCCATCGGGTTCTGGAAGACGTACTGGATCTCGGTCCGGAGCGCCCGGAGTCGCGACCGGGAGCAGCCCGTCACCTCGGTCCCGCGGTAGGTGATCGTGCCGGCGGTCGGCTCGAGCAGCCGGACGAGCGTTCGGCCGAGCGTCGTCTTGCCGCAGCCGCTCTCGCCGACCAGCCCGAGGGTCTCGCCCGCGCGGATCTCGAGGTCGACGCCGTCGACCGCTCGGACCGTCTCCGCCCGCCCGAGGAGCCGGTCGAGGAAGCCGTCGGCGGTCGTGTAATACTTTTCGAGGCCTTCCGCGCGGATCAGGGGCTCGCCGTCGCTCGCCGTCACTCCGGCTCACCTCGCTCGGTCCGTTCCCGCTCCCGTTCGTGACTCTCCCCGTCCGTCTCGTTTCGCACCAGGACCTCGTAGTCCAGTCCGTCTTCGAGATCGCCGGTGTACTCGAGACAGGCCGCGAGGTGTGCCCCGGGATCGTCGTCGGCGGCCGGCGTCTCCGAGTCCGTCTCGACGAGCGGCGGGTGGCGTCTGGCACACGCCGGCTCGGCGTAGGGACAGCGGGGGTGGAACCGACAGCCGGTCGGCGGATCGACGAGGCTCGGCGTCGGTCCGGGAACGGTCGCGAGGCGATCGCTGTCGGCCCCGAGCCGCGGGATCGAGGCCAGCAGCCCAACCGTGTAGGGATGCTTGGGATCGTAGTAGAGCTCCTCGACCGGTGCGCGCTCGACGATCTCTCCGGCGTACTGGACCAGGACCCGATCGCACAGCTCCGCGACGATCCCGAGGTCGTGCGTGACGAGCTGGATCGCCGTGTCCGATTCCCGGGCGAGCTCCGCGAGCAATTCGAGGATGCCCGCCTGAACGGTGACGTCGAGCCCCGTCGTCGGCTCGTCGCAGACGAGCAAGGCCGGGTCGCAGGCCAGCGCCATGGCGATCACGACCCGCTGTTGCATCCCGCCGGAGAACTCGTGCGGGTAATCGGCGTAGCGCGTCGCCGGCTCCGGGATCCCGACCCGCTCGAGGAGCGCGATGGCGCGATCGCGGGCCTCGGCGTCGGTTACGTCCCCGTGAGCCCGGACCGCTTCGGCGATCTGTTCGCCGACGGTGTAGACGGGGTTGAGCGCCGCGTCGGCGTCCTGAAACACCATCGCGATGTCGTTCCCCCGGAGGTCCCTGAGTTCGCGATCCGTGCACTCGAGGAGGTTCCGGCCGTCGAACCGGATTTGCCCGCCGACGATCTCGCCGGGCGACCGGATCAGGCGGAGGAGCGCGAGACTGGCGACGCTCTTGCCCGCCCCGCTCTCGCCGACCAGTCCGACCGTCTCGCCCGCGCGGATCTCGTAGCTGATGCCGTCGACTGCCCGGACGACGCCGTCGTCGGTGTAGAACTGAACGGTCAGGTCCTCGACCTCGAGCAGCGCCATCAGCGCATCCGCCTCCGGTCGTCGCTCGCGTCCCGACGCGGTTCGAGCGCGTCGTTGATCCCGTCTCCGACGAGGTTGATCGCCAGGACGAACAGGAAGATCGCGAGGCCCGGGAAGACGGTGACGTGCCAGTGGCCCTGCAGGAGCGAGTCGCGGCCCCGCGACAGCATCGCACCCCACTCGGCGCTGCCGGGCTCGAGGCCGAGCCCGAGGAAGCCCAGCGCCGCCGCCGCGAGAACGACCGTGCCGACGTTGAGCGTCGCCTGAACGACGACGGGGGCGATCGCGTTCGGAACGACGTGTCGCCGGATGATCGTCCGATCGGGGACGCCGAGCGCGGTCGCGGCCGTCACGTATTCGCGCTCGCGAACCGAGAGGATCTCGCCGCGTAACAGCCTCGCGTAGCCGATCCATCCGGTAACGGTGAGTGCGAGAACCACCTCCCAGAACCCCCGCCCCGGGATCGGGAGCGGATCGAGAATCGGGACGATCGCGATCGCGAGGACCAGGAACGGAAAGGCGTACAGCACGTCGACGATGCGCATGACGAGTTCGTCGATCCGGCCGCCGAAATAGCCCGCGACCGCGCCGAGGGGAATCCCGACGCACAGCGCGAGCAGGACGGCGACGAGGCCGATACTCAGGGTGTAGCGGCCGCCGACGAGCACCCGGGCGAACTGATCTCGCCCGGCCCAGTCGGTTCCGAACGGGTGATCCCAGGAGGGCGGGGCGTTCGCCGCGCCGACGAACGGCTCGTGGGGATCGTGCGGAGCCAGCGCGACCGGCTGGAGCGTGATCGTGTACTCCGCCGTCGAGACTTCGATCGGTCGCGCGAAGATCGCGAGCACCGCCATGACGGCGATGATCGTCACGCCCAGCATCGCCGTTCGGTTCCGTCGGAACCGGCGGGCCGCGTCCTCGAGTCGCCGTCCGTCCGGTCCCTCGGCGCTCCGCTCCGTCGCCGCCGCTGCCGTCGGGGAATCCGGTTCGGTCTCGGCGCTCGCTTCCCCCGTGGAAGGACTCGAGTCCCGCGAGTCACCGTCGCGGTCGTCCGACTCCGGCTCGTCGAAGCCGACGATGCGAATTCGGCCGCGTTCGGTAGTGGGGTGTCGGTCGCTCATTCGTTAGTATCGAATTCGGGGGTCGAGGAGCGCGTAGACGATGTCGACGAGCAGGTTCGCGAGGACGATCGAGACGCCGATGACCAGGACGGCGGCCTGGATGACGGGGTAGTCTCGCTGCAGGATGGACCGGACCAGCAGCCGGCCCATGCCCGGCCACGAGAAGATCTGCTCGACGACGACGGCGCCGTCGACCAGGAACGCCAGCTGGAGGCCGGCGACGGTCACGACCGGCAACAGGGAGTTTCGCAGGACGTGTTTCAGGATCACCGTCCGCTCGCGGAGCCCCTTCGCGCGGGCCGTTCTGACGTAGGGCGCGTCGAGCTCTCGCCGCATCGAGGATCGCAACAGTCGCGTGACGAGCGCGGCCGAGGCCGTCCCGAGCGTGATCGTCGGCAGGATCATGAACTTCGCCATCGCGAGGCTCGCCAGCGGTGCGTCCGGCGGAATGACGCGGAACCAGCCCAGCCGAACGCTGAACACCAACAGGAGGATCAGGCCGAGCCAGAAGTTCGGCGTCGCGATCCCGGCGAGCGCGCCGAGCCGAGTGAGTTCGTCGGCCGGCTCGCCCCGCTCGACCGCAGCGACGATCCCCGCCGGCACCCCGATCGCGAGCGCGAGGAGCCACGCCGCCCCGCCGAGCGCAAGCGTCGCGGGAAGCCGCCGACCGATCGTCGCCGTGACGCTCCGACCGGAGATCGGCGAGCGACCGAACTCGAGCGCGATCGCGTCCCGCAACCACAGCAGGTACTGTTTCCACAGCGGCTCGTCGAGGTGGTACTCGGCCCGGATCGACGCCTCGGTGGCGGGACTGACGGTCCGAAAGCCGACGATCACGTCGATCGGGTCGCCCGGAAGCACGTGGAGAAACGAGAACGTGAGCGCGGTGACGCCGAGCAGGACTGGAACCGTGACCAGCACTCGCGTGAGAACGTATCGACCCAGCGACATTGGTGATCCAGGTCAGGTCGGCTGTACGTACTCTTCGGCGATTCGCTCTTCGAACGCTTCGTCCGTGTAGTCCTCGAGGAGCGGCGAGATAGGGACGTACGCCGGTCGTCCGAGACCGTGATACACGTCCTCGAGAATCGTTCGACGGGGAATCAGCATGTTACACCCCCGGCGGACCAGCTCGTTGGTAAACGGGCCGTGGTAGAGCGGATAGATCACCATATCGAATCCGCCGCCGATCCGGCGATCGACGCCGTACGCGTCGTCGGCCGCCAGATCGGACAGGCTGGCCGACGGAACGCCGGAACTGAAGTCGATATCGCCGACCTCGAGTGCGCCCTGCCGGGACGCCGCTTCGGTGATGATCTCGAGCCGCACCGTCTCGGCCGGCGGCGTCGCGGGGACCCCTTCTGAGCCACCGAACCAGTAGTCGTCGAACCGTTCGAGCCGCCAGTGATCGCCGGGCTGGTAGTCGGCGAACCGGTAAGGACCGGTTCCGATCGGCTCCGATTCGAGGTCGCGGTCGCCGTCGATGGCCGCCATCGGGACGATCGGAAGATCGAACAATCGTTTTTCGAAGGGACCGTACTCCCGCCAGCAGTGAACGTCCATCGTACGGTCGTCGACGATATCGATGGTCTCGTACCAGTCGTAGACGTCGGACTCTCGAGGGGTGCCCTCGTACCGTTCGAACGATTTTTTGACGTGGTCGGCGGTAAGCTCCTCGCCGTTGTGGAACTGCACGCCGTCTCTGAGGGTGAATCGATAGGTCGTCGCATCGAGTTGCTCCCACTCCTCGGCCAGAACCGGCCGGACCGAACCGTCGAAGTCGACCCCCGTGAGGCCCTCGTAGACGAGCTGGGTCGCCTGACTCGAGGCCGTGTCGTTCATCGAGACGGGGTCGGTGGCGGAGATATCGCTCCCGAGGTCGCCGACGAACTCGTCGCCGTCGAGATCCGTATAGACGCCCGCCCAGGGTGCGTATACCGCGTTGTACGTTCCCGACTCGAGCGGATACGCCCGCCAGCCGCTGACCGCGTCGGCGTTCCAGACGTGTGACGCTTCGCTCACGCGGACGAACGAGACCGGGGAATCGGCGACCAGGTGCTCCTGTAGCTGCCGGTAGATATCGACCCGCTCGTCGGGATCCGTTTCCTCGAGCCCGTTATCGATGTAGTCGTCGACGGTGTCGCTGGTGTAGTGGTTGATGTTGAGCCCGTCGGGCGTGTGATTCTCCGAGTGAAACAACACGTTGACGTAGTCGTCGGGGTCCCATCCGCCGGTCCAGCTAACGATAAAAAGGGCGTTCGCATCGTTGGCAGCCGCCGTGTTCAAGCGATCGAGGTAGGTCGTCCACTTGTATTCCGACACCGAGACGTCGAAGAAGCCGGTGTCCTCGAGCGCGACTTCGAGGAGTTCCGCGAATCGGCTCCGTTCGGTGCCCTCGGTGATCGCGATGGTCGTTTCGAACGGCGGTTCGATTTCCGTCGCTTCGAACCCCTCCTGAATCAGCTCTTCGGCCGGACCGTCGGCTTCGATGTCGTTGCTACGGATACAGCCAGCCAGTCCGGTGACGCCGAGCGCTCCCACCCCCTCGAGTAGCGAGCGCCGCCGTAGGCGGCCCTCATCCCGGCCACCGCTATTCCCCGCCATCGCCGTGAATTTTACATTGAAATAACATATTCTTTGTGATGGGTGTCTCCGATCCGCCTCGCCGCATGGGTGTCTCTTCCCCACCCGTCGTCGTATCTGACTCACGACTCCCGACGCGTATAGGTGTTTCACCGAAGGCAATAACCGGCAGTCGCTGAAGGCGCGAGCCGACAGCGAAACCGCCGTCGATCGAGCCGGTTACCGATCGCCTTCCTCGTCGACGATGACGACCTCGCCGTCGACGACGTCGACGTTGATCAGCGTTTTGACGTCGTATCCCGCGTCGTCGACCTTGTTCTCGCCGCCCACCTTCTTGATGACCGCGACCGTGTCGATGACTTCCGCGCCGATCTCGTCGAGCGCCGCGAGCACCGCGGCGAGCGTCCCGCCCGTCGAGAGGACGTCGTCGAGCACGAGCACGCGCTCGCCCTCGCGCACGTCGTTGATGTACATCTCGTTCTCCGAGTAGCCGGTCTTCTGTGAGATCTCGACCTCGTCGTCGAGACCGTACTGGCGCTTGCGGATGACCGTCAGCGGGATATCGGTCATCAGCGAGACGGCGGTGGAGATGTGAATGCCCATCGCCGCCGGGGTGACGATCCGGTCGACATCGTCGAGTTGCGCCTTCCGGATGATTCGGATGACGATCTCCCGCAACAGGGTGGGGTCGAGTTTCGGGACGCCGTCACTGATCGGGTGGACGAAGTAGTGATAGCCGTTCTTCTCGATGATCGGAGCCTCGAGGAGGGACTGCTTTAGCTGATCCATGTCGTGGGTGGGACGGTAGCGGAGTAAAAGTTGACGATACGATCGAGGCGACTGAGCAATGCGCCCTCGCGTGACAGTCGTCGCCTCGGGTCGGCGGCTGACCGGCGGTAGCGCTACTCGTCGGTGCCGTAGCTGAGTTCGGGCGGTTGATCGCCGTGGCCGAGGCGCATGTTCCGTTCGTGGTAAATGTGGACGGCTGCGGTGACCGTGAACGTGGCCGCGATGACGGCCGTCCAGGTGAGATTCGAAACGGTGGCCAGCGGATAGATCTCCAGCCACAGGGCGGCGACCAGTGCACAGCTGATCGCGCCCAGAGAGAGGTACAGTTCCCGCCACGCGAACTCTCGACCGGGAACGATCTCGAGGTAGACGCTGATGTCCCGCGTTCGGTCGGTCGCCTCGATGACGCCCCGATCGGAGTCGAACCGGAGGATCCCGGCGGTATCCATCTTCGGGAGGTGCGTCTGCTGGAGCGTCGTGTACACTCGTTTTCGCTGTTCGGGGGTGACCCCCTCGAGCGTCGTGTCGTACTCCCAGGCGGCGATCTGTTGGGCAAGGTCGCCCAGTTCGACCGGTCGATCGTCCTGCTTGAGAAACTGCAGGACGTAGCGGCGCCGCTGGTTCCGGAGGAGTTCGAAGATCTCGCCTTTGGGGAGCGACTCGTCCGAGTCGGCGTCCTCGGTGGGGCCGGTGTCGTCGCGAGCAGTGTCGTCGTCCGCAGCGCGCTGTCCTTGCGCCACGGAGATCACCGTGTGGTCCCGGATTGCACCGGTGAGAGGGTAGTTTCTAGATCCAGTCCGAAACTCATTATTTCGGTCGAATGAACCCCACCCATATAACTCTCCTGACGAACTCGCGGCTGGATTAGTTCGTCGGCGTGCTGGATTCGAGTACCGCCGCGATCGACGCGGCGATCTCGCTACCCAGCCCCGCCTTCGATCCCTCGTAGCGAGCGACGTCGCCGGCGTGAACCAGCAGTGCGCTGGTTCGATCCGCGCCCATCACGCTGGCATCGTTCGCGACGACGAACGCGAGATCCGCTCGCTCGAGCGTGGTCCTCGCCTGCTCGATCATCGCCGGTTCGTCGCCCGACGTTTCGGTCTTGAAGCCGACGATCGGAAGGTCCGGACGGGCGGATCGGATCTCGTCGATGAGCTTCGGCGTCGGCTCGAGCTCGAGCGTGAGCTCCTGGCCCGAGCGGATCTTCTCGTCGCTCGTCTCGACGGTGTAGTCGCCGATCGCGGCCGCGGAGACGAGCGCATCGGCGTCGTCGCAGGCCGCCCTCGTCGCCGCGAGCATCTCGTCGGCGCTCTCGACTTCGCGGACGTCGGCGTAGGGCACGTCGGGGCCGTCGTGAACGAGGGTCACGTCCGCCCCACGCACGTAGCAGGCGTTCGCGACGGCTCGCCCCATCTTGCCCGACGAGCGGTTGGTGATCACCCGAACGGGGTCGATCGACTCGCTGGTCGCGCCGCTCGTGACGACGACGTGATCCCCCTCGAGCGGGCGGTCGCCGGCCGCGCGGGCCACGTCGGCGACGATTGCCTCCTCGCTGGCGATTTTGGCCTTCCCCTCCTCGATCCGGGGATCGACGAACTCGACGCCCCACTCCTCGACGGTCTCGATGGCCTCGAGCACGCCGGGGTGATCGTACATCGGTTCGTGCATCGCGGGGGCGATCACGATCGGCGTGTCGGCACCGAGCGCGGTCGTCGCGCACGTGGTCACCGGCGTGTCGTCGACGGCGCTCGCGATCTTGCCCACCGTGTTCGCGGTCGCCGGAGCGATCAGGAGGACGTCGGCCCAGCCGTCGTAGCCGCAGAGCTCGACGTGTTCGACGCTCCCCGTGATCTCCGTGACGACCTCGTTCTCCGTCGCGAACTCGACGGCCCACGGGTGGATAATTCCCCCCGCGCTGCCGGTCATCACCCCGCGAACCGCCGCACCCTGTCGTCGGAGCTCGTGGGCCAGTTCGACCGTCTTGACGGCCGCGATCGATCCGGTCACCCCGAGCGCGACGTTGACTCCCTCGAGCATGTGCTCTCCACTTCGGAACGGGTCCTTTTAGGAGTACTGTCAGTCGGATGCCCGTTGGGAAACCGAGTCAGCAAGAGCGGCAAGCGGTGGTACCCGTACGCGGTAAACTTATTTTGACCATATATTGTATTTACGATTCATCCAACAGAACTATCCCCAAACTGTTAGTTCCCGTATTCGAACAGGTAATCAATGCAGTCGCGTCGGCTTCGATCGGACGAGCGGGCGGTATCGGTAGTGATGGGAACCGTGATGCTCGTCGGAATGGTATCGATAGTGATGGCGGTTCTCGCGGCGGGGATTCTCGGCGCCGGCGTCTTCGACCAGACGCCCCACGCGGAGCTTATGTATCAGGAAGACGACACCGGAACCGTGGCGATCGGCTTCACCGACGTTCGGGGCCTGTCGGCCGGCAACACCGAGATCCGACTTCAGGGGGAGGGAAGCTGTGGCAACTGGGACGGGAGCGGCGATCTCGAGAAGGGAGATATTACGATCGTCGACTCGAGCGACTGTTCGGAGGCACTCGAGGAGGGAGACGTGTTGCAGGTGATCGGGTCTCAGACGCTACTCGATACGTACAGGTTACAGGGAAAGTACCCGGCACACGGTTGCGAAGTGGTTGACGAGGATGATTTCAACGATGGAAGTCAGATCGAAATTGACAGCGGAAATATGGTTGATTGCGAACTCACTGATGACGGCTCCGAATTGGACAATAAATTCCAATTAGATAACGGGACAACACTGGTTGGAGACGTGTACATGAGTGGACTGGTCACACTCACGACGAACGGTCAAAATAAGATCATCGGTGACGTCGATGCGAGAAACATAGACGTCAAAGACGGCAGCGCCATTGAAGGGAACATCGTCGCCGAGGAAACCGTCGACGTTTTCGATGGAAGTGAGATAGAGGGTACGATCGATGCCGAAGACACGGTGGATATAAACCAAGATACCCTCGTTTCTGGCACGATAGACAGTGATGCGAACGTAGATCTCGATCAAAACTCCCGTACGGGTAGCGATATTTACAGCGGTGACGACGTGACTATCAATGGGAATAGTATCGTCGAAGGTCGAATCACTGCTGACAGACAAGTCGATATCGAAGACGACACTGAGGTCGATGGACCGATCGAAGCTGAACACAATGTGATGCTGGGTCCAAACACCGTTGTCGACGACAACATAGCGGTAGATACGTCGGATCGAGACGTGGACCTCGGAAAAGATACGAACGTCAATGGGGACATCAACGCGGACGACAACGAAGTGATCCTCGGAGAGGACGCGACCGTCGAAGGAGACGTAACGGCAGACTCGATCACGTGTAACGACGGAGCCACAATCGATGGCGAGGACTGCGACGATTACACCAGCTAATCTTGAGTATTCGATGTGCTCGATGCGGCCACGCTCTGATTCCCGAACGCCTCGAGCGAGACGACGAGCCCTGCCCCGACCAGCACGAGCCCGCCGGCGACGGCGAACGCGGTGAGGTAGTTGACGGTCGCGGCCCAGCCGCCCAGCACGCTGCCGAGACCGCCGCCGATCGCGCCCAGCGCGACGTAGGCCCCGAGTATCTCGCCGCGAGCGCTGGTGGGCGCGAGCCGGGTGACGATCGCCGTCCCGATGACGGCGATGCCGGCCCAGGTGATCCCCACGAGCGTCAGAACGAGACCGGCGCCACCGAGCGCGGCGGCGCCGCCCAGCACCGTGATCGCGATGATCGACGGAAATAGCACTCCTCGCGCGGCGAGGGTACCCGCCTGCAGGCGGCGGACGTCGTATCGCGACGAGAGCCACCCGGCGGCTTCGTAACAGACCGCGGAGCCGAGACTCGAGACGAGATAGAGGGCGAATATCTGGCCGGAATCGAAGCCGATGTCGGTCAGGAACAGCGGAAGCGGTGCCCAGAAGGCCGCAGAGCCGGTAAAGAAGAAGAGTCCGGCGACGAAGTACGTCCGCAGCGTCGGGTCGAGTCGCGTCGCGAGCCGTCGCGGGTCGATGCCACGGGTCGTCCAGTAGAGACGGTTGGGTGAGAAGGCGAACGTCGCGCCTTTGACGCCGCGACCCGACTCCGCCAGCAGTCGGCCGATCCGTCGAACGGCGCGGTCGTCCGTGACGTGTGCCGACGGCGCGGGACGCGGGAGCGTCCGTATCGCCAAGAGGGCGCTGACCCCGGCACAGGCGGCGAGCAGCCAGAACAGCGCCCGCGTCAGCGTCGCCGCGTCGGCCGCGAGCAGCCGGCTCCCGACGAACGGCCAGATCGTTCCGAGGACGAGCCCGCCGGCCCAGCCGTAGCCCTGATACTTGTTCACTAGTCCGATCCGTTCGCTCCACGCGAACTCCGGTGCGTCGTCGACGACGAGCATGGTCAGCACGGGACCGACCGACGCGACGAACAGCCAGAGGACCGCGTTCGCGACGATAACCGCTGTGATCGACGTCAGAAACGGGATTACGGCCAGCGACACTGCGACCCCGAGGAGCGTGGCGATCACCAGCGGCCGGCGATTGTCGACCCGGTTCGCGACGCGACCGAACGCGATCGCGCCGGGCGCGCCGACGACGGCTGCCGTTGCGGCCAAAACCCCGAGCTGTACCGGTGTGGCACCGAGCAAGACGACGATGTAGAGTGGAATTAACAGCGATGCGCCGCCGAACGCGACCGAACCGAGTCCCCAGGCGGCGAGCCAGCGATCCGTCATACCATCTGCTCAGTCGCGAACGGGTAAACTGTGGTGATCGTCCGATTCGCGCGAAAGTAGTCGTAATTGAACCGATCGGTCCGATCAGAACACCGTCGCGAGGCCACCGAAGAAGCCGACCGTCACGACGAGCCGGCCGAGGCTCCCGAGAAACGTGGCCAGGGCGAATCGCGGGTAATCTTCCTCGAGGACCGCGAAGGCGTAGATCGAGATCGTGTCTGGGAAGAAGGGAACGGAGAGCGCGATCGCGAGCCCGCCGTAGCCGTACCGCCGGGCGAGCTGAACGGAGCGCTTCTCCGACCACGCGAGGACGTTCCATCTGGATCGACGGAGCCACCGCGTTATCGGTCCGGACTGTTTGACTTCCTGTCCGAGGTGGAACGCGACCACGCTGCCGGCCGCCTTCCCGGTCGCGCTGACGAGCATGATACTCGAGAGGTGGAGCCACGGCGGGAAGCCCAGATCGAGGGGCGCGAGCAGGACGACTTCGCTGGGGCCGGGCAGCGCGAACGCGATCAGAAACGAGTAGACGAAGACGATTCCCATTCCGCCCCAGCCGGTAGCGGACTCGACGAGCGCTTCACCGGGAGCGGCGAGCAGACCGTTCAGTGCCTCTACAACGAGAACCGTCGGGAGCGGTATAGCCATCATTGGTACCTACGTAGTCGGGTGGGTCGTGTTTTTTTCGATCGACGGACGACCAAAAGCGTCCGGCGACGCGTTCGGTCGCTACCGGGTGCTGCCATCAGGTCGCCCCCCACGTCCATCGCGCGTCGAGCACGTACCGATACACGCCGCTGAGAGCGATCGCGATCCCGTTGGCGATGAGATACGGAGCGTGGACCCACTCGACGAAGCTGAAGAGGACGGCGAGCTGGATCGGGATCGCCGTCCCGCGGACGACGTTCGTCTTGAGCAGTCCCGCGAGATAATCGTTAACGCCCGTGTTCTGGATCGTCTGGAACGTCCACGCGTTGTTGAGAACGTAGGAGAGAACGATCGTGATCTCGATGGCGATGATCGCACCGACCAGATAGTGCAGCCCGGCGCTGTCGACGAACGCCCACAGCAGTATCATCTGTATCGTCGCGGCGATAATCCCGACGATGACGAACCGTCGGAGCTGGCGTGCGAGGGGGCCGTCGACGAGACTGCGGAGGAACGATCTGATCATCTATCGGTAACCGAGTGCCGACAACCGCGCCTCGAGGTCCTCGTCGACCTCCCCGTCGTCGTCCGTCGGCTCCGCGTCCCGGATCGTACTCGCGTGGGCCGCAACGACCGGCGCGAGCGAGTCGATCACGTCCGCTTGCTCGGGAGTCGGATCGGTCGCGAGGTTCGTCTGCTGGAGCGGGTCGTCGGGTCGATAGTACAGTTCGGGCTCCTCGGTGTCGACGTTTTCGATGTAGGTCCAGTCACGGTTCCGAGCGCTGACGAGGAGTTCGCCGTCCTCGAGCGACCGCGGGATCGGTTGCGTCGTCACTGACTCGTCCCGGACGGTGACCGAGACGACCGGCTCGTCGGCCGGGGACTCCTCGCCGACGACGCTCGGGACGAGCGTCTCGCCGGTCCACTCGTCCGGGGCCTCGACGCCCATCAGATCGGTTACCGTCGGCGGGATGGAATCGAGTCCGACCTGCTGCTCGACTCGGCCCCCCTCGGAGCCGGGAACGTCCACGATGAAGGGGACGTGAATCAGCTCGTCGTACAGCTTGGGATAGTGTGCGAGGTGGCCGTGTTCCTGGAACTCCTCCCCGTGGTCGCCCGCCAGAATGACGGCCGTATCGTCGTCGTGATCGTGGTCCGAGAGGGTCTCGAGGAGCCGGCCGATGCTCGCGTCGACCTGCCGGGCCGTCGCCTGATAGAGCGTTCGGAGGTCCGCGAGCGTTCGGTCGCTGACGTCCCAGCCGAGTCCGGTTCGCGTGTGCGCGAGCAACATCTTGTGGGTTCCGAGCCGGTCGTCGGAGACCTCGCGGATGTAGCGGGGTGCGGGGACGTACGGCGTGTGCGTGTCCATGTAGTGGATCCAGAGGAAGAACGGCGAATCCGTCTCCCCGACGAACTCGCTCGCTGCGTGTTCGACGTCGAACATCCGCGAGGTGTCGAGAAACGGCCGATCGTCCGTGTTTCCGCGGAGCCAGGCTCCGGCGCGACGGATCGGCGAGGCGGCCAGCTGGAGCCACGCTTCGACCGTCGGGTGCGTCGCGAGATACCGGCTGTACACGCTCGAGCCAACGTTCGCGACGAAGGGATCGAATTCGTCGAACCCGTCGTCGTATCCCCAGTGCGTCGTGAGAAATCCGTTCGCGGCGTTGAATCCGCCCGTCGAAACGCCCGCGTCGGACACCGTTTCCGCGAGCGTCGGCGAATCTTCGACGCCGATCCGTCCGTTGTCGGCGAAGACCGGTCGCGAAGCCAGCATCGAGGGGAAGGAAAACGGCGTCCAGTTCCCGGTCGCGAACGCCCGATCGAAAACGGTGCCGCTGTCGGCGAGGGAATCCATCACCGGCGTGTGTCGATCGGTATCGTACGGGCCGATCGCGTCCGCGCGCAGCGAGTCGACCGTGACGAGTACAACGTTCGAGACAGACGTGTCAGATACCATGCTTTTGATTCCCTCGCTGTTTATCGTCGGCTCGAGACCGCGGTTCGGTTCCACGGATCGGCGGCGACGCGAGCGGCGGACAGCGGCCTCGCATCATCCTGTCCGATCCGGTGAAACACAGCGTTGAGACGGAATCGGTGGGTTACCGAAATGAGAGTTTCGGTATTCCTGAACTGATGAAGCTCGACTGATATGAACTGACTCTCGAATGTACCAGACGATCGAGTGACCTACTTCCCACCTCTCTACTCGAGGTCCACCACCGACGGCTCCGTCTCGGGACTGTAGGGTTAAGTGGGACCTCGTCCATGTCCGGATATGCGTGTCGCCATTCTCGCCCACGAGAAGTTTCCCAGTCGGGCCAAAACCGCCCTCGGCGTTCTCCGGTACGCCGACCACGACGCCGTCGCCGTTCTCGATCGAGAGACCGCCGGACGGCGCGTCTCCGATTTCGTCCCGGACGTGCAGGACGCGCCGATCGTCGCCGGAATGTCCGATCTCGAGCCGGACGCGGTCGACACCCTGCTGATCGGGATCGCGCCGATCGGCGGCGGCTTCGACGAGCGCTGGCGCGAGGACGTTCGAACGGCGCTCGAGTACGGCTGCGACGTGATATCCGGACTCCACTACTTCCTCGCCGAGGACGAGGAGTTCGCCGGATTGGCGGCCGACCACGGCTGCGAGATTCGCGACGTTCGGAACCCGCCGGACGATCTCTCGGTCAGCGAGGGCGTCGCCGGCGAGGTCGACGCCGACGTGATCCTCACCGTCGGCACCGACTGCTCGGTCGGCAAGATGACGACCACGATGGAGCTCGCCCGCGACGCGCGGGCGGCCGGGCACGACGCCGCGGTGATCCCGACCGGCCAGACGGGGATCATGATCGAGGGCTGGGGGAACCCGATCGATCGCGTCGTCAGCGACTTCACCGCCGGCGCGGTCGAGGAGATGATCCTCGAGAAGGGCGACGACCACGACTACCTGTTCGTCGAGGGGCAGGGAAGCATCGTCCACCCGGCGTATTCGCCGGTCACCCTCGGTATCCTCCACGGATCGATGGCGGATTCCCTCGTGCTCTGTCACGAAGCCGACCGCGAGTCGATTCACGGCTACGAATCGTTCTCGCTGCCGTCGATCCGGACATACGTCGATCTCTACGAGAGCATCGCCGCACCGGTCGCGGAGAGCGAGGTCGTCGCGGGCGCGCTCAATACCGCCGGACTCGAGGACGACGAGGCGGCCCGGGAGGCGGTCGACGACTACGCCGACGCGCTCGGCGCACCCGCGAGCGACGTGCTCCGGTTCGGTACCGACGACCTCCTCGAGGTGCTGTGCTGAGATGGGCCTCGAGACGTCGTTCGAACGGCGCGCGCTGCCGCTCGAGTACCCCTTCGAGATCGCTCGCGGGAGGACGACCGAAACCGAGGTCGCGTTCGTCCGGATCGAAGACGACGACGGGACGACCGGCATCGGCGCCGCCGCGCCGTCGTCCCACTACGGGGAGACCGCCGCAACCGTCGAGGCCGTCCTGCCCGACCTGCTGGCGGTCGTCGAAGCCGTCGACGATCCACACCGCCTCGAGCGGATCGAACAGCGCATGCGCGAGACGGTCCGACGGAATCCGGCTGCACGGGCCGCAGTCAGCATCGCACTGCACGACCTCGTCGGCAAACGACTCGAGACGCCCCTCTATCGCTACTGGGGGCTCGATCCCGCAGACTCACTCGAGAGCGCCTACACCATCGGACTCGACGACCTCGAGACGATGCGCGAGAAGACGGAAACGGCCCTGGACCGGGGGCACGGGACCCTGAAAATCAAACTCGGGACCGATCGCGACGCCGAGATCGTCCGGACGATCCGATCCGTCGCACCGGACGTCAGGCTGTTCGTCGACGCGAACGAGGCCTGGACCCCCCGCGAGGCGGTCGCGAAGATCGATCGCCTCGCGGAGTTCGACCTCGCGTTCGTCGAACAGCCGGTTGCAGCCGACGATCCCGAGGGGCTACGATTCGTGTACGAGCGGTCGGCGCTGCCGATCGCCGCCGACGAATCGTGCGTGACGCTCGCCGATATTCCCCGGATCGCGGACCGGTGTGACATCGCGAACCTGAAACTGATGAAATGCGGCGGCCTCCGGGAGGCGAAACGGATGATCCACGCGGCCCGGGCCCAAGGTCTCGAGGTCATGCTCGGTTGTATGACCGAGTCGAACGCATCCATCGCGGCGGCGTGTCACCTCGCGCCCCTGCTGGACTACGCCGATCTGGACGGCTCCCTGCTGCTCGCGGACGATCCGTACGGGGGGCCGATCAGGGAGAACGGAGAGATCGCTATCGACGACCTGAATCGCCCCGGAACCGGTGCGGAGCGACGCTGATAGCCGTCGTCTGTCGGCGGCGATTGCGAATCGAACCGTCGCGTTACCGTTCTCCGATCGCGTACACCCTGCGGTCGTCGCTCCCGACGAAGACGGCACCGCCGGCGACAGCGGGGCTCGAGACGATCGCGTCGGTCGTCGGAAACCGCCAGCGGTGCTCGCCACTCTCGACGTCGACCGCGTGGACTGCCCCGTCGTCGCTCCCCACGTAGACCGCGTCGTCGGTCACCGCCGGACCGGTCCGAACCTGTTCTTCGACCCGAAATTCCCATCGGACATCGCCCGTCGCGGCGTCGAGTGCGATCAGATCGCCCCTGCGGTCGGTGGACTCGGTGCCACAGCCGACGAAGACGGTGTCATCGTGAACTGCGGGAGTGGTGTTCGGGTACCCGTCCGTCTCGAACCGCCAGCGTTCCTCGCCGGTGCTCGCCTCGAGGGCGTACACGAACCCGTCGCCGCTCCCGGCGTAGACCGTCCCGTCGGCCACTGCCGGACTGCCGCGAACCGTTTCGTCCGTCCCGAACTGCCAGTCGGCTTCGCCGCTTCGCGCATCGATCGCGTGGATCGCCCCGTCCGCGCTCCCGACGTAGACCGTGTCGTCGACCACCGCCGGGGTCGTGTGCACGTACTCTCCGTCGGTCTCGAACCGCCAGCGTTCCTCGCCGGTTTCCGCCTCGAGGGCGTAGACCGAGCTCCAATCGCCCCCGACGTAGACGGTGCCCTCGACGACCGTCGGACCCGAATCGGGGACCACTTCGTTTCGCCACCGTTCCGCTCCGGTGGCCGCGTCGAGAGCGTACACGAACCCGTCGTCGCTCCCGACGTAGACCGTTCCCTCGGTCACCGACGGACTGTGGCGGATCGCCTCGCCCGTCTCGAACCGCCAGGTCGTCTCGCCAGTGCCGGCGTCCAGCGCGGACAGAATACCCGCGTCGTTCCCGACGTAGACCGCCCCGTCGGCCACTACTGGACCGCCGCGAACCGCCGCGCCCGTCTCGAGCCGCCACCGTTCGGCGACGCTTTCGACCGGCCCCTCCGTCGCCGCGTAGCCGGCGTTCGCGGCCGTCCCGCCGAACGTCGGCCACGACGCGTCACCGGCAGCGGTCGGTCCGGTCTCGGACTCGCTGGTGCCGTCGCCGGTAGTACCGGCACCGTCGCCGGTGCTGCCGGCGCCGAGGCAGCCCGCCAGACCGACCGTCCACGCTGCACCGGCGATTTTCAATACCGTGCGTCGGCACCCCGTTCGTGCCATCGTTTCCCGTTTCCAAAATAAATACTTAAATCTGGTTGTTTTAGTGCAGTGTCGCCCTCATACATCCCCGATCTAACACGATGGGATGGGCTGTTTCACCGCCTCGAGCCGACGTGATCGGATCGACTGGGTCGATCGAGTACTCGACGGCTACCCGCCGACTGGTTATCCCGAGCGACTCTCACTCGGCCGCCAATGGGGTTTCATACCGACGGTCGGTGTGGAACGTGCTGGCATGCACGACGGTGACGACGGATATCACGTGTCGCGCCGGACGCTGTTGCGGGCGTCGGCCGGAACTGCGACGCTTTCGGCGGTCGGGAGCGTGCGAGCCGATGGGGACGACGGTGCGACCGGGACGACCCGCTGGTTCGACGGGGACTGCCCGGAAGCGACCCTCGAGCCCGGGATGACCCACTGCGAGGGCGCGAGCGCGGAGGGCTGTGCGGACGACCATCCGGCGACGACCGAGCTCCGGTCGGCCGTTCGGGATACCCTCGAGACCGGGTATCCCGACGCGGAGACGCTGCTCGAGGCGGGATACGAGCCGTACTTCGATACGCTCGAGACCGGGGACGATAGCTGGTCGCACTGGCTCAGTCCGGAGTTCATCGGCGACGGCGAGCTCCTGGATCCCGAACGGCCGGAATCGGTGCTCGTCGACAACCGGTCCTGGCGCTCGATCGGCGTCATGTTCATCGCGACGCTGGACGGAGACCCGATCGATCCGCCGGCGGTGTACGGCGCGGAGACGTCCGAAGCGCAGTGTTCCCCGTGGCACGCTCACACCGGACTCCCCGGGCGGTTCGCGTGGTGGTACTACCGGCAGGTCTACGAACAGGGGTTCCGGCACGGCGAGCTCGAGCTACCCTGTCGAACCCCGTGTATGCTCCACGTCTGGACGGTCGACCACCCCGAGAGCGTCTACGCACACGACGCGCCGCCGCGGGAGTATCGCGACTTGGCTCCCGCGGACGATCCCGACTTCGACACCGACGCGGTCCCCGGTGAGGACGCGCTCGGCTGGGACGCCCTGCCGGACGAGGCCCTCCCCGAGCGACTGCCGGGCGATTTCGCCATGGCCGACCGGTTCGGTATCGATCTGGGGCTGTAGCGGTTCTTTCCCGGAGCACAATGCGGTGCGACCGCTCCGCAAGCGGAAGTACGCCGTCAGTCGAGTGGCCGGCTCTCCGTCGTGACTCGAGCGTCCGATTCGAGCCTCCCCGAGTCCCGGCCGATTTCGGCGGGTTATCACTCGAGGTTCTTTTTCAGGCAGATCGCCGAGTTCGGACAGAGATCCGCGAACTCGGTCGTTTGCTGAATGGGCTCCGGAACGACCTCTCGATCGACTGCGTCGTACCCCTCTCGTCGAAAGAACGCCGATGCGGTCGTGGTCAAGAGGTACAGCGTCTCTACCCCGTTGGATCGTCCGCGGTCCTCGAGCGCGCCGACCAGAGCCGTGCCGTACCCCTGACCGCGATTCGATTCCATCACGACGACCGACCGCAAGAGCCCGTTCGACCCGTATCGTTCGACGCCGCCGACGCCGACGAACGTCGTCTCGGAGAACGCGGTGACGAAACACTCCGGCTTCGTTCGGACGTCCCGATACGGGAGGTCGTTGGCTTTCAACAGCGCTTCGACGCGTTCGACGGTCTCAGCGTCCACCGGTCGGAGCGTTATCGAAACGTCGGTCATACGCTTCCATCGCCCTCCGTTGGCGGTGACTGGGTCGGCCGGTCGTCCCGCTGCCGGCGTCGCTTCTGCGGCGCGAACTGAAGGCTACCGCGAGTCATCGACCTGCGGCCGAGCGATCGTAATCCGGAGCTTCCCGCCCAAATCGACCGAGAACCCGCCACAATCGGCGAGGCAGCGGGCCAGACCGAGGCTGCGTCGCGCGACGAGGAAGAGGGCGACGGTCGCCGTGAGGACAACGATAGCGGCGTGCGGCTGGCTGATGGCCCAGAGCAGGAAGAGCAACGCGGGCACGAGGGCGTAGCTCGCGAGTACGCGTTCCCAGCTGGGTTGCTCGACGGCTGGACGATATCGTGGATCGAACGGTGGACGTGACATGGTGCGGTTGTGTAGGGCAGCGGTGACGATCGTGGCGGAGCCAGCGATACGTTTCGCAACGGCCTCTCGGTTTCGACGACAGCGGTCGTCCGAATCGACATGGGAGTGTGGCGACGGTGCTAGTTTTTTGCCGTCGATCGGTAGCGGCGTCGTCAGTCATCGTCGAGCGACCTCGTGTCGTCGAGGACGCGGAGCAGCCGCTCGGCGCGCGGCGTCGCGGTGTAGTACCGCCATCGACCCTCTTTTCGCCGGTCGACCAGCCCGGCGCTGAAAAGCCGGGAGAGGGCCTGGCTGACTGCACCTTGACTGACGGCGAGCGACGGCTCGAGCTCGCAGACGCAGATACCGTCGTCGGCCGCGGCGATGAGCCGAAGCGCTTCGTAGCGGGTTTTGTTCCCGAGGGTCGCAAGCGTTTGCACGTCGGCGGCGACCGCATCTTCCGGCAGGGAGTGGCCGGCCGAGCAACAGTCGACCGTCTGCGAGTCGTCCGGTGGAGCCGACCCGTCGATTTGTCGTTCGCTCATCTTAGCAATTGCTAATATTAGCACCCACTAATATAGAGATTGTGGTCGTGACAGTGACAGTTCGAAACGAAGACAGAAGAAACCCTCCGGGGAGACGGTCGCGGTACGCACACCGACCGGACCGCTGTAACACGGCCGGTCGGAACCAGACACTCACTCGAGCCAGCCCTCGATCGCGGCCGCGATCCGGTCGGCCGCATCGTCGAGCCCACACCGATCCGTGTCGATCTCGAGGTCGACGTCGGGTTCGTCGAACTCCCGGTAGACCACGTGGACGCCCTGCTCGTCGATCGAATCCGCACGGCGTCGGTTTCGTTCGAGACAGCTCTCGAGGCTCGCGGACATCAGGACGAACCGCACGTCACCGAGGGTCCGAAACCGCGTTTGCCACGCCCGGCGATAGAAGGTTCCGTCGACCAGCGTGACTCCGGGTTCGGGTGCCGCGGCGACCCGCTCGGCGAGTTGCTCGTAGGTGCGACTCGAGAAGTCGTCGGAGTGGATCACCTGAACCGGAATTCCGTCCGCCTCGAGCCGCGCACGGACGCGGGTCGCGACGGTGGTCTTCCCGGCACCCGGCGGCCCGCAGATGGCGACGATCACGGCCGACGGTATCCACTGGGGCCATACCAATAGCGCGGATCGGCGCTCCTCGATCCGGGGGTGACTCGAGCGCGTCGTCACCCAAGATCCTCGTCGCGCTCGGACTGCCGGAGAATGAAGGGGCCCATCGCGAGCGTTCGCTTGGCGACGGTCGCGATCCGGAGAATGTAGACGATGAAGATCACGAACGGCGAGATCCCGACGGCGAACCCCCCGCTGGTCAGCCAGACGAGATTGTCGACGCCCAGCGTCTGCCCGGGCAAGACGCTCGCGTTGACGTACATCAGCATGATCGCCGTCACCGTGAGCGCGGGGACCGCCACGTACAGCAGCGCCCGGGAGAGATTGATCAGCTCCCACTGGAAGTACAGCGTTTTGAAATGCTCCCGAGCGGGGCCGAAGAACTTCAGGAGCGTTACCATGTCGTCGATCTCCTCGTTGGCGTCGTCGGACAGTTCCTCGCGGTGGTCCGCGCGGAGCTTGCGGGCGTCGTAGATCTTCCGAGAGTAGTTGAAATTGAGCGCGTTCCAGATCACGTCGAACGTTCCGAACTGGGCGTTCTCGAGGTTTCCCTTGACGGTTTCGGCGTTGCCGGCGATGTCGTCGACGTAGTCGCGGACCTTCTCCGTGAGCTCGTCGCTGTGATCGGAGCCTTCCGTCATCGTCGACTCGAAATCGTTCGCTTCGTGCTGAATACCGTCGACGAGTTCGTAGAGGAAGGCAGCGGGCTCGGGCGGCGTGACGTCCTCCTCGAGGTTCTCCTCCAGATCCCGGCGGAAGTCCATCGCGTCCTGCATCCGATCGCGCTGGTCGCCGACCGCGCCGAGTTCCTGGGAGAGCACCAGCTGATTGATCGTGACGACGATCGAGGTGCCCGTGATGATCGATCCGATGAACGCCGAAAAGATCCAGAACGTGCCGTTGTTGACCGCGACGATCGTCCGCAGCGCCGGGAGACCGAGCTGACTGAGTCCGACGAGGACGCCGAACACGATCGCGAGCACGATCGCCGTGAGCAGCCGACGGTCCATCCGGAGCAGGAGATACAGCCGCGGTCCGGTGAGTCGTCCGCCGCCGTTCTCGTCAGCTACGAAATCCGGGCTATCCATCCAGCGATCCGAACCGACAACGACTGAGGACAAAAGCGTCGGCCCGGAAGGCGACGGGTCATCAGAGCGGGAACCGTTTCCGACAGCCTCTCAGCACACGGACGGAGGCCGGTCGACCGGTCGGAGTATCGCGGTCCGAGCGACGGTGTCCTCGGCGACCCTGGCAGCCGATGACGCCCTCGAGGACCAGCGGGCCGGCTTACTCGTCTTCGCCGTACGTTACGTCGAACGGTCCCTCGTCGGGATCTTTCTGCGGGACCATCGGTCCGACCGACGCCGTTCGGCGCGTGATCGTCGCGGTGCGGAGGATGTACGAAACGAGGAGGGCGAGGGGCGCGAGGACGACGATAATCAGTGCGCTCACGACGTACGGGAGCACGGCGACGTTGAGACTCGGCCCCGTGACGTTCGCGTAGAGGAGCCCGATGAGGATCGCCGACAGGATCGACGGGACGCCACAGTAGATCGTCAGTTGCGAGAACCGAGTGAGCTCCTGTTGCAAGTAGGTCGTCTTGAACTGTTCTCGAGCCACGTGGAGCAGTTCGAGCGAGTCGATCAGTTCGTCGAGCCGGTCGCTCGCCGCCGGCGACAGCGAGTCGGCGTACTCGCCGCGCAGGTGGGTCGCGACGTAGAGGTGCCAGGACTCGTCGTACGTAATCGCCGCCGAGACGGCGGTAAACGTGTCCGATTCGGAGCGTTCTATTCGATCGGTGATTCGATCGGTCCGCCGCTGGACGCTGTTCGTGTACCGGGTCCCCACCCGCCGAAGTTCGTCATCGTGATCCGCCACGGCGTCCGCGAAGTCGGCCGCGTCGTTGTGGATCGATTCGATGACGAGCTCGAGGACGCGCGCCGGCGACGCCGGCGTCGCGGGAATGTCGGCGGTGTCCGCGACGTCCCGCCGAAACTGGACGACCCCTTCGAGTCGCTCGCGGGCTTTCCCGGCCGCGCTGAACTCCTGTGAGAGGATGAGTTGATTGACCGAGACGACCAGCGTCACGAGCGAGAACGTGCCGGCGATCATGCCGCTCGCGACGCGCGTCACGGAGTTCGGGTTCGTAAACGAGATGACGCCGAGTTCGTAGAGCCCGATCACGATCACGAAGACGGCGACCGAAACGAGAGCCGCGACACCTAACCGATTGCCTCTGATCAGGAACCACTCCCGGAATCGCGTCGCCGCTCCCTCACGAGTCCCGACGTCGGCCCCGTAGGACTCGAGCGTCTCGTCGGTCCCGGCGGATCCCATGGCCGTACGTTCCACCGACCCGACAATAAGGGACTGCGTTGCACATACCGTCACGCATCGGTCTCGGACGGTGCGCGGCGCGATACTCGAGCGGGTGTGCCGATCGAGCGGCGCCGACGGGCCGACCGGGACCCCGAAAACGGACGGTTCAAGGCCTACACTGAAATGCGTCGACGGTGTGGGACCGATGCATGCTCGGAGAGGGAACCAATTCGCAGACGGACGGACGACGGCGATGACCCGACCGGAACCGACGAGCCGACGGCGGGTGCTCACATCGCTCGGAGCCGGGGTCGCGATCGCGACCGCCGGCTGTCTCGGTAGCGACGGTCTCGGCGGACAGCCGACCTACGAGGAAGGGACCGTCAGCGGCGTCAACGCCAGCAACGTCTCCGACCGATCGGCATCGCAGATGTCCACGGCGGCGGCACTCGCCCAGCGGCAACCCTCCAGCGCCGTGACGCCGCTCGAGCCGCTCGAGCTGGTCGACCACGAGTTCGTCGTCGAAGACGGCTATCTCGGCTCGACGATTCAGGGAACCGTCGCGAATACGGGGACCGACCGGATCCAGACTGTCGAAGTGCGAACGCGCGTCTACGACGACGCGGGCGACCTGCTCGGTCGGTATCTCGCCAGCACCGGCGATCTCGACGGGGGCTCGTCGTGGGCGTTCCAGGTCATCGTCCTCGAGGCACCCTCGGACGTCGCCGGCTACGACATCACCGTTCTCGGAACGCCCTCGTGACCGCCGGGTCGACATGCCGTCACGAGCGGGTCGACCGTACCGACGTCAGTCGTCGGATTCGTCGACCAGTTCGTCGGCGACGCCCTCGTACACGTCCTCGACGGTCACGGCGAGCGTGTACGACTGCCGCCCCTTCCCCGTCGGCGACGTCGCCACCGACTGCGCCTCGTCGACGAGGCCCTCGTCCTCGAGTCGGTACAGCGAGCGGATCACGTCCGCTTCGGTGAGCGTTCCGACGACCTCCGCGTCGACGTCGGAGAGTTGCTGCTTACAGTACTGGCGGAGTTCGTGCGTCTGGACCGGCGTCTCGCCTTTCTGATCGAGCTCGGCGACGCCCAGCAGGACGAACTGATTTGTCATCGAGACAGACCGGAACGGTGACTCGTCACTCATACCGGACACTTGATCGTGAACGATGGTAACCGTTTCTCCTTCTCGCGCAATGAGAACCGGAAATCGAGCGCGAATAGTGTCAGGAAGTGGGATCGAACGTTCCGCATTCAATACATGACAATAGGAAAATGAGATGGCGCATCGATCGGTAGCTAGGCGTTCTCTTCGTCCCGGAGCTCCGCCAGTTCGGCCTCGACGTCCTCCTGATCCTCGCCCTCGAGCTCCGTCAGCTCGTCCTCGTCGACCTCGGCCGCCGCGTCGGCCGCGGGTTCGGCGTCGGTCGCTTCGTCCGCGTCGCCGCCGACGTCGGACTTGAGCGTCTCGAGCTCGGCCTCGACGCCGCTGTCGGTCGACAGTTGCTCGAGTTCGCGATCGATGTCGTCCTTGTCGGACATGACGTCCTCGAACGCACCGGATTCGTGGAGTTCGTCCATCGCGGCCGCGCGAGCTTCCATGTCCTCCGTCTGCTCTTCCGCCCGCTCGATGGCGCGGCCGACGTCCTCGAACTCCTCGCCGGTGGCCGTCATCGCCTCCGAAACGGTCGAGCTCGCCTTCGCGGCCTCGTGGCGGGCCTTCATCGTCTCCTTCTTGGTCCGGAACTCCTCGATCCGCGTCTGGAGTTCGTTCTTCTGTTCGATCAGTTTGTCCTGCTGGCCCTGCAAGTCCGAGATCTGGCGCTCGAGGTCCTCGATCTGGTTCATCTTCGTCTTCTTCTTCTCGAGGGCGCGCCGCGCCAGATCCTCCCGGTCCTGCTGGACGGCGGTCCGTGCCTGCTCGTTGTGTTTCTCGACGTTCTCCTCGAGGCGGCGTTTCTGCATCTCGAGGCGCTTTTTCTGCGTGGTGAGGTCGGCGATACCGCGTTTGACCTGCTGGAGCTGGTCGCGCATCTGTTCGTACGAGTAGTCCAGCGTTTCGGTCGGATCTTCGGCCCGGTTGAGCACCGAGTTGAGTTTCGACCGGATGACGTAGGAAGCCCGAGAGAGGATGCCCATACTCCCTACGTATCGCTCGCCGGCCTTAAAAATGTCACTTCAGAGATGTCCGGCAGCGAACGAAACCTATCGGGTCGCGGTAGGGATCCGGCCCGTGCTCGAGGGCGTCCCGGGGACGAGATCGGACCTCGCCGCGCTCGGGCGGGAGCTACTGGCCGGTGTCGACGGACCGGACGCCGAACCCCTCGTCGACGACGATCGTGATCGCGGTTCCGTCCCCCGATACGTCGAATTCGATACGAACGGGGTCCCGGGACGCGACCCGCGTCGTCGGCGTCGGCAGCTCCCAGTCGTATCGCTCGGGGTCGATGCCGACGTCGTCGAGCGCACCGGCGACCCGCTCGTCGAACACGAGCGCGGGGAGCGGCGCCACGCCGACGAGAAACGTGCAGGTGTCGCACGCGATTTCGATCAGGTGGTCGGTCTCGATCTCGTCGAGCCGGAGATCGACGGTCGTCGCGCCCGTACAGAACGGACACTGTCCCTCTCGGGCCATCGCCATGTGGTGTCTGGCGCGGCGAGTCGTCGCCCGGGCGACCGCGTCCGCGCTCCGCCCCGCGAACCCGTTTTTCGGGAAGGGGTACGTGAAACCGACCCAGTCGTCACACGCCCGACACTCGACGGCGACGAACCCGCGTTCGTACCGCAGAATCGGCGCCGCGTCACACCGCGGACACGCCGAGTCGATCGTCGTCGGATCGTACTCGAAGGTCGGTCGGGCGGTGTGCCAGCACGGCCCGGTACAGGGCCGTCACGCTCGCCGTCGGAACGTAGCCGTCCTCGACCTGCCGGACGTAGACGCCGCGGAGCTTGTCGAGGTGGTAGTTGAACTTCCCGCTGTCCCGCATCCCGACCGCGTCCATCAACTCCGTGTACGATCGCGGTTCCGTGTAAACGGCGTGCCAGTCCTCGAGCAGCGCCAGCAGGATCTCGAGGCGAATCTCGTGGTCGAGCAGCGAGAACGCCTCCCGAACGGCGGCCCTCGCCTCGTCGTCGGTCGCCATAGGGGCTTCTTCTCTCGACAGCGTATTGACGATTCCGAACGGGCGAGTGGCCCGGAGGAGCACGCGAGCTGGATTTGTGAAACCCATTTCACAAAGCGATTACAGTATCAGAGACCGACTGTCGTACTGATGACCGACCGAGAAACTGGGAGCGAGTCGACGACGCTCGCGACGCGGGCCCGGCGTCGGCTCCGGTCGTTCGACCCGATGCACCTCGCGTTCCTGGCGTTGCTGGCGATCCCCGGCTACGTCTTCGAACCGCTCGCCGCCCTGCAGTTCTTCGAGGTGTTCTTCCTCGTGTTCCTCTGGCCGTTCGTCGCGCCGCTGGTCGACCGGGTGGTCCGACGCGGTGCGGACGAAGCGCGCGAGGAGCCCACGGACTGGATTCGGATGGGAACGTGGCGGGAGTACGCGGTCTGGCTGGTCATGATTCCGGTGACGTTCTGCAACCCGTTCGTCGTCGCTCAGGACCTGCTCCAGTGGCTCGGCGTTCCCGTTGCGTTCGTTCGCCACCGCGGTTCGTTCCCCGACGCCGAGAGCTACGACCAGCGCGTCTCCTACCGGCTCCCGTTCGACGGTGCCTGGACCGTCGTGAACGGCAGTCACGAGCAGGAGTATTCCCACTCCTGGTTTCCAGTGACCCAGCGATACGCGTACGACTTCGTCGTCACCGACGCCGACGGCCGAACCAGTCCGGCGGACGCCGGCTTCGACGTCGGCAGCTACTACTGCTACGAGGAACCCGTCCTCGCCCCCGCCGACGGGGTCGTGGTCGACGTGTTGGATAGCGACGTCGAGGCGTCGCGGGGCGGCGGCTTCTCCCACCCCCTGAAACGCGACATCCGCGGGAATTACGTGGTGATCCAGCACGCGGCCGACGAGTACAGCTGTCTCGCACACCTCGTCCCGGGTAGCCTGACCGTCGAACCAGGAGAGCGCGTCGCTCGCGGACGAGAGATCGCCCGCTGCGGTCACTCCGGCAACTCCTCGGAGCCCCACCTCCACTTCCAGCTCCAGGACCACCCCGACTTCGCGATCGCCGCGGGGCTCCCGATCGCCTTCGACGACGTCGCCGTCGAGTGGCCGGGCGCAACCGCGTCGATCGGTGACCCTCGATCCGACACGATCGAAAGCGCCAGCGACCGCGATTCCGAGGCCGAGGCGGGCGGCGGCCCGCTCGCGGACGGCACGTACCGCGCCCGATCGCACATCACCGCCGGACAGCGAGTCGCACACGTCGACGGCGACGGGGACGACTCGAGGCGAAATCGCAGCGACGTCGCATCCGAGACTGTCGACGAGACCGAGACGCGACCGCGGGACGGCCGACGCGCGGGTACCGCCGCGCTCCAGCGGTTCGGGTTCGGGACGTGCGTCGGCGGCGTCACCGCGTTCTTCGCGTCGATATTCGTGTCCTGGGTCCCCATCGCCGTCCTCCTCGGCGGCGGGGCGGCGATCGGCGCGGCCGCTCGGACCGGATCCGCGATCCTCGGCGGGGGCGAGCGGGGTCACGGTTCGATGGGAACCGTCGTCGGCATCGGAACCGTCGCCGCCGTCGTCGCCTGGTACGGCCACACCGCCCCCGCTCTCGGCGTCGGACTGCAACCGCTCGGCGCAGTGATCTTCTTCGTCGGATTCCTCTGCTACGTCGCCCTCGGCGAGTACGACCGACTGCAACTGAGCCGATCGTTCCCGGATCGCACCGGCGTCCGCCCGCTCTGAGCGGCTTCCGGTCCGACCGACTCGAGCGCCGATTCGACGCCGCGAGCGTCGCAGTGACGGGGCTTGATTAGCGGGCGGCCACAACGACGCGCCATGAGCGACGTCCTCATTCCCGGCGCTCGCGACGTTCGGGGGACGCTCGAGGAACCGACCGACGAACCGCGGGCCGTCGTCGTCGCCTGTCCGCCCCATCCCCAGCACGGCGGCTCGCGGAGCGACCAGCGCCTCGTCGCGGTGTCGGAGGCGCTTCGCGAATCGGAGATCGCCTGCCTGCGATTCGACTACGGCGCGTGGGACGAGGGGTACGGCGAACGGGAGGACGTTCGAAACGCCGTCCGATGGGCTCGCGACGAATACGACGTGGCAGACGCCGGTGACGTCCCGGTCGGCGTCTTCGGCTACAGTTTCGGCGCGTCGCTCGCCTTGCTCGCGTCGGCCGATACCGACCCCGACGCGGTCGCCGTCCTCGCACCCGCCACACGACTCGCCGACGACCGCGACGCGCTGGCGGCGCTGGATTCGATCGACGCCCCGCTCCACGTCCTTCACGGCGAGCGCGACACGACCGTCGACTGGGAGCCGATCGTCGAGCGCGCACGGGCACGCGGCGACGAGACCACCGCACTCGCGGGCGACCACTTCTTCCTCGGCGACCGCGACGAGATCGCGAGGGTCGTCGGGGCGTTCTTCGAGCGAACGCTGCTCGAGTCCGTCTGAGTCGGTTCCGAGTCAGCATCGAACACACTCTGCAGAGCCGGTAAGTCACCCGCGAGCGCGAGAATCGTTTTACTTCCGGGAGCGGAAACCCGCTGATGTGGAACCGACACACGATAGCTCCCGGATCGGCCGTGCGCACCGATGACGGGTGCCCGTTCCGGGTCGGTCCAGCGCGCTGAAACGTGGATCGAACTTCACGAACTGGTCACCCGAGACATGTGGTCGGCCGACATCGGTCGCCACCGTTCGCCCCACGTGTTCCGCGGTGTCGAAGACGAGGCCTTCAGCCTCGAGACGTCGATCGATCGCTTCGTCGGCGACTCGGGGGAGTGGCACCTCGAGCCGCTGTTGCTCCGGAACTTCGCCCAGTACGCCAGAAGCGAGATCGACGAACCGCGGTCGGTCTGGCACCTGCTCGCGATCGCCCAGCACTACGGGCTCCCGACGCGCCTCCTCGACTGGTCGTTCTCGCCGCTCGTCGCCGCGTACTTCGCGACCCGAAGCGGCGACACGGAGCACGACGGGGCCATCTGGGCCGTCGACTACCAGCGACTCCACGCCGAACTGCCCGACGTTTATCAGGACGTTCTCGAGATGACGGAAACCCACATGCTCGACACGCACCTCCTCTCGAACGCGACCCTCGAGTACGGGCTGACCGAGGACCGCGGCGGTGACGGACTCACACCGGTCCGGAACCTCAACGACGTCTCCCGCATCGACGAACTGTGGCGAGAGCTGTGGGCACCCGACGACGACGACCGCGACGAGTACGTCATGTTCTTCCGGCCGCCCGCCATCGACGACCGCATCGCCAACCAGTCGGCCGTCTTCTCGTTCCAGTCCGATCCGCGAATCGTCCTCGATCAGTGGCTGGCGGACCGCCCCGACTGCTACCGGAAGATCGTGATTCCCGGCGAGCGAAAGCTCGAGTTCCGCGACAAGCTCGACCAGCTGAACGTCAATCATCGGACGCTGTTTCCCGGGCTCGAGGGGCTGGCGACGTGGCTCAAGCAGTACTACCAGCCGCAAGGGGAGTGACTCGAGCGGGTGAACAGCGGGATTATCATCGGTTCCGGAGATCGGTGAGCGCCCCCACGCAAACGACTGCCGTCGCGACGTGCATCGCGCCGAGGATAGCACCGGCGATGAGGCTTCCGCCGGGCTCACTCGGAATGACGGTGAAATCGGGAACTAACGAGAGGACGAGGACGATCGCCGCGACGGCTGCGAACGGTCGATCGGGGCTGGCAGCGACTCGCGTGAGGACGCCGTAGGTCACGGTCGCACCGACAACGCCGAGGGTGGTAAACAGCGATACGGGGCCGTAATTCAGTGCCATCAGCGCCGGGGCAATACCGCCGGTCTTCGCCCCGAACACGATGAGCCAGTTGATGAGCAGCGACAGGACGAGCGCTACCGCTCCCGATAGCGCGATATCCCTGAAGGAACTCGTTCCGGACGATGACGAGGGATTCGTTTCCGGAGTCATATCCGGGTATGCAATTCAGGCGACGAAAACCGTTTTGACGGTATTCATATCTTGATCGAGCAGTGAAACGGGAGCGTTCACGGGAGATGCACGATGGGGTCGCGACTCCGAGAACACGTCTCGGATCGGGCAGAAACTGGGGTGGCAACGGAAAGCCTTGTGAGCGGCCGGTCGGAGGGCGTCTGTCCGGAAACCGACCGCGACAGCGTCGAGAATGTCAGTCCCGCCCGTGCCGGGTCAGACACTTCGGGAGCCCGATCAGTTCGACCGGCTCCGAGTTGTCCGGCGAGTAGACGACCATCTGGCCCTTCTCCATGTAGGGGACTTTCGACTCGAGGTTGCTGGGAATATTCACGCTCTTGATCGCGTCCTCGTCGCCGAGGTTGAGGACGACGGTGGTGTTGATCTGTTTGAACACGGCGTCGTGGATGTCCTGCGGGTCCTGCGTGATGAGGAACAGGCCGAGCCGCTCTTTCCGGCCCTGTTTGGCGGCCTCGGTGAACTTGGTGATGACCTTCCCGGCCTGGACCGAGTCGGCGTCGGTCAGGAAGTTGTGGGCCTCGTCCATCCCGAGCACGAGCGGCGTCTCCTTGACGCGGTCGTAGTCGGGATCGTTCGAGAGCTTCTGATCGATGATCAGCGAGGAGACCGCGAGCACGATGGCTTCGGCCGCCCGGCTGTCGTTGATGTGGTAGGTCGGCACCACGGTGAGCCCGCCGGGGCGAACGAAGTCGTGAACGAGGTCGGTGATCGGGCGCGCGTCCTGATCGAAGACGTGGCTGAACCCGAGCACGCGCCGGCGAACGGCGTCGAAGGTGGCCTCGTGAACGCGTCCGGACTCGTCGAGTTCCTCGCGCAGCGCGGGGTCGTCGAGGAACGTCGTGAACTCCTCGTAGGTGCCGCCCGATCCGTACTGCTTCCGGAACCGCGGCAGGAGCACGCTCGTGAGCGCACCGTACTGGTTGTCGTTCAACCCGCTGCCGGCGACCAGCCACGGGTTGTCGTGAACCATCGAGAACGGGATCGTGAACTCCACCTGTTCGGCGCGGTGGTGCCCCGCCGCGTACGACGCCGACCCGACCTTCGGGATGAACGCGGTCGTGTCGTCGTGACCGCCGTAGGCGATGCCCTCGCGCTCGAGGCGTCGCGCGAACTCGTCGTCGAGGTCGGGATTGTCGTCGTGCATCTGGGCGTACTCGTCCTGCGGGTCGAACTGGACGACCGCGGGGCTGACCTCGCGGCCGTCGTCCATCGGGTAGGTTCGCTCGTCCGCGAGGTACTGCCGCAGGATGTTCTTCGCGCCGTGAGTCTTCCCCGAGCCCGTGCCGCCGGCGATCAGCGAGTGGCGGAAGACGAGCGGATCGCCCGCGTCGTAGTCGTCTTTCAATCGGTAATCGATCGTCGGCGGCGTGGCCGCCGTCCGCACCTTCTCGCCGCCCACCGAGAGGTGACCGAGGAAGACGCCGTCGTCGGGCATCTTCAGTCCGGTCTTGATCTCCTCGGTGTCGTCGGCCTGCCGGATCACCGTCTGGGGTTTCGGCACGCGGTCCGTCATCCGCCGTTTGAGTTCGCCGTCGTCGTCGTACAGCACTGCGACGGGCTCGAGGTTCGCGACGAACTTGTAATCGGCCTCGTCGATCTCGTCGCTTCGCATCGCCCGCCGCGCGTGGATCTCCGTCGCGTCGTCGGCGTGGTACTGCTGGGCGTACTCGAGGCCGACGATCCGGCAAAAGAGCGTCTCGCCGTCGGGATAGGGGGCGAGCAGGTAGCTCCCGATGCGGACCGAGGATCGGTTGCCGCGGGTGACGTACGCCCGAAGCGTGGTCTCGTCTCCGTCCTCGGCGATGCGCAGGCCCTGGGAGACGCAGATCGTTCCGATACCGACGTCCTCGCCGCTGGGTTCGACCGGCGTGGGTTCGAACTCGTCTCCAGCCGTTCCGCTCGTCGAACTCGTACTCGCCGGTTCAGTGGTCTCCGAGGACGACGACGAGGAGTCGCCCGCGTCGGTCGACGCGCCGTCTTCGGACCCGGCGTCGCCGTCGAAATCGCCGAAATCTCCCAGATCGCTCATACGAACCCCATCCGGCCCGACCCTCAAACGCGTTTCCCTCCAGTCGGACGGAGTGTTTACTCGCGGTGACCGTCGCGAGCGGTTGCCAGACGAAGCGCCACGAGCAGCACGGCCAGGATCGCGACTCCGCCAGAGAAGCCCGGAACCGGCTCCGACCCGTCTTCGTCGGCCGGTTCGCTCCCTGAGCCAGCCGAGTCGTCCCCGGGGCTCGAGCCGGGGGACTCCCGATCGATCTCGTCGGGATCGGGGTGATCGAACGAGCCAAGCGATTCGTTACCGCCGTCGATCGCGACCGTCGCGGACTCGTCGACGACGGCGACGGGCCAGTCGCCGGTGAGATCGACCTCGCTCTCCCCGAACGAAATCGTCGTCGTCCCGGCCGGTGCGTCCTCGGCGATCCGGACGGTCACCGTCGCGATCGTTCCGGTTCCGGTCGTCCCGCCGGCGGCCGGGTCGCGGCGCTGCTCGAGGATCGCCGTCCCCCGTTCGTGGGCGATCGTTTCCGTCGCGTCGATCTCGGTCTCGTCCCCCTCGAGCCAAGCGCCTCGGTCGACGCTGATACGCTCGAGATGGTCGGGGTGGTACCGTGCGACGAGCGTGACCGCTTCGACGCCCTCGCCGCCGTGTCCTCCCTGACTCCGGAGGCTGACGTCGATCTCGATGGTCTCGCCCGGCGCGGCCTCGACCGTCGTCCGATCGGGCGAGACGATCGCTACCTGATCGATCGCAGCGGCCGTCCCCGCGATAGTCAGAATCGAGAGAAGGAGGGCGAGTACGACAGCGATGGCGATACCGACGAGGCCGTGCCTGTCGATCGTCGAACTGTCGACGCAGTGCTCGCCCGCGGCGTCCATTTCGTGATTCATCTAGCCCCTCGATAGCGATCCCTTTACCGGTTCTCGATCGAACGGATCCATCGGAAAAACGAGCGAGCGGACGCGGACCGGCGGTTCGGGAAACCGACTGTGAACGTCGAACGGACGATCGACGGCTATCGGACGATCGAGACGGCCCGGTCGAATCGGGTGACTCGCCTGGCCTTGTGATCGTAGCCGATGACACCGACGTCCGCCATCGCCGGCAGGTGGGAGTGATGAAGCGCGATCTTCGCGCGCTCGGCGTCGGCAAACGGGCTCCCGTCGCGGGCGACGAGTTCGGCCGCGAGCTGCTCGAGCGAGACGGGATCGTCGGCCGTCTCCAGGACGGAGAGGACTCGCATCTTGACGGGGTCGACGAGCGTCTCGAGGAGGGCCTCCGCGTTCTCGTCGTCACAGCGGTCGAGCAGGACGGAGAGGTCACCGGGATGAACCGGCGATCCGTCGACGAGCGCGACGCCGTCGTCGGTCCAGTCGACGATGTCGTAGTCCTCGAGTCGCGGCAGGTGATTGTGAACGAGACTGATTCGAACGTCGTGTCGCGCTCGACCGTTCGACCCGTCCGTCGCCGGTTCCTCGATCAGTTCCGCCGTCAGTTCCGACAGCGAGAGTCGCGTCCGCCGACGCCCGAGCACCTCGAGAACGCGAAGTCGGCGAGGATGGCGAAGGATCTCGTAACACTCCGTCGGAAACGGGAGTGGGTCAGACGTGTTGCCGCCGAGGTGAGCGTCCGAACTCATTACACACACCAACCCCTGCAACGGGCATAAGCCCATTTCCAAAACGATTTGGTTCGGGAATTCAGCGGTTACCCGTGTAATCGCTGAATACCACGTTGACACCGCCGGCAACGACACATAACGGTTATTTCTTTTGGAAACTCATATGGGGCAGGGCCGGAGGCGGACGTGTGGGACGGGTCATTCAGGCAGTGTTTTTTGAGAGCCGGATCAGAGTGATCGATTACGGCCGCCGAATAGACCAGTTACCGGTACTTCCACGGAGGTGGACGAGGCGGTCGCAGTCATCGACGACCGGAATCGGTCGCCGTCCGGACGGACGGACGAGCGTATCACTCATCGAGACCGAAACCCGTTCGATGTAGCGTTTCTCCCGACCGATGCCACGTCATTTTTGCGTCCGGGAAGCGTACCACGACGTATGTTGCTGGTACGCGGCCGGGCGGGCGGGACGGAACTCACCGGAACGCTGTACGAACGGGGTGAACGGGCCCCGACGTTCCGCGGTGCACCCGACGAAGACGCCGCGTACGTCTGGGTCTGCGACGAGTTCTACGAGGTCGACAGCGGCGGCACGACGCAGCTCGTCGACGGCCGGGAAGTCAACCTCGCCTTCGAGTCACCCATGCCTCGCGGCTTCGACACCCGCGAACAGGCCCTCGAGGGGGCCAAGGAACACGTGCGAACGCAGTTCGCGCGAATCGGCGTCGATCCCGCCGACGTCGCCCTCGAGGTCGAAAAGAACGACGACGAGTCCGACACTGAGTAACGGGAGCGGCGAACAACGCTCTCGGATTCGATTTTTCGTACCGACCGCCGCCGATCCGGTCCGACCGTCAGAACGACGACCCGCTCCTCTCGCTGGATCGCGTCTTCAGACAGAACGGCTCGGTTGCCGACGACCGCCGAACGATGGTAGGTGTACTCGATACGGTCGCCGGTCTCGAGGCCGTCGGCGATGTCGGAGGACGCCGAGAACCGGCAGCGAGAACCGCCCGCGCGGCGAGGGTCAATACGGCTGTTCGTCCCACCGGTGGTCGTCGTACGTCCGGTCCTGAGCCGCGTCGAAGCGCTCCTCGAGCGTCTCCCGGAGCGACGCCTTCTCCGAGTTGCTGATCCGGGCGAGCTCGTCGGCCTTGTCGACGATCGCGGGCGGGCCGTGGGCGACGGCGACGTCCTGTAACAGCTGCATCGCGAGCCGCTCTCGGGTGTCCGGATCCCTCGTGAACGCGTAGGGGGCCTCGATCCGGTAGAGGAGGTCGTCGCGCGGGTCGTAGATCACGAAGAAGGTGACCTCGTAGGCCTCGCGCTCGAGCCGACGCTCGACCCCGAGCGCGTCGCCCTCGGCCGACAGCGGCTGATCGACGCCGCCGCGCGACCGGAACCAGTTCGTGTAGGTCAGCGCCGACGTGTCCCGCTCCCAGCGGTCGCCGTCGATATCGTCCACGTACTCGCCGCGCTCGAGGAGGCGGGTGAACAGCGCCGAATCGTCGCTCCAGGGAACGCTGATATCGACGTCCCGCTTCGATTTGAGCGTCCGCGTGAGCACTCGCGTCGCCGGGTTTTTCACGAAACCGACGAGCGGGACGTCCCGCTCGACGAAGTTCTCGACCAGTCGGACGTAGTTCTCGAGGACAGTCGTCGGACGAGGATCCTCGAGCAGGAAGTCGGCGAGGTCGGGGTGCTGGTCGGCCCAGCGCAGCAGACCCCGGGGGTACAGCGGGCCGTCGAGCACGAGCAGGTCCGACACCGTTTCGGCGTGGTCGCGGGCGTGCTTGCTCTCCGCGAGGTAGAGCGCGAGGGCGTGGACGACGCCCTCGGCGAAGCGCGGCAGCGGGGGAATCTTGACGGCACGACTCTGACTGTATCTCTCGTCGAACGTGTCCCACGCCTCGTCGACCCGCATGGTCTCGTCGTTGGAGTGGACCGTCATCACAGTCGTTCTGGAGCGATGGAGGTCGAGGTCGCTCGGGGTCGCGCTCATCGCGGCCTGCGCGATATCGACGACCAGCCCGTTCTTGAACGTCGTCGGATTGATCGTCCCCGCGTCGAGGCCGTGTTCGGTCGGAAACTCGCTGTCGCGCAGCGCCACCGCCTCGCAGTCGACGACGCGCCGCGCCCGCTCGTCGACCGGCTCGAGAACCGTTCGCCCGTCGAACACCAGCGGGTCGAGGAACTCCTCCCAGACGGTCTCGGCGAAGGCGCGACGGTCCCGCTCGTCGGTCCCGTGATCGATCCGCCTCGCGAGCCGCGCGATACCGTCGAAGTGGACCGGATCGAGCGTCATGACAGGTGGCTCCCGCCCGACCCGCAAAAACCCAGTGGTCGTCGCTCGGGGCGGCGTTAACTCGAGACCGGGTAAAGAATTATCAGAAAACGTATATATGGACGGAACGAGAGCGTAGATATCTCGATGTCCGAGCGAGAACCGGCAGCGACTGCCCGCGAGGACCGTGCGATCAACTGGCGACAGAACAGTTCCGGGGTCACCCTCTACGAGGAGGGGAATCCCGACGCCTGGATCCACGCCCGGTTCGAGGCCGGCGTCTCACCGGAAGACCGGCTGTTCATGATCTGTGACAAGTGTGGCGCCGTTTTTCCGCAACGAGTGAAACCCGGAAAGGGGACCACGTGCGGCGACTGCGGGACGATGTTCGAACACGACGAAGACACGTCCCGATCGTCGCACTGACCGGCGCGGACGGTCGCCGTATTTTCGATCGCTGTTCGTGACCGAACGTGTACCGGCCGCCGTAAGGGACGTTTCAGTAAACAACAAACTTATCACAGTCGATACGCGATCGGGGAAGAACAGACGATCGAATTAGACAATGGCTCAGGCCCTCCCCACCAACGCGCGGAATCGGCTGATGAACGCAGCGGATCGCGCCTCGCAGTCAATTGCTCGCCGGTTCGCGATCGATTTGCGGGCGCTCGCCGCGTTCCGTATCGCGGTCGGCACGCTGCTGATCCTCGACCTAGTACTGCGGTCGCGGAACCTGACGGCGTTCTACACTGACGCGGGCGTGCTCCCGCTCGAGGCGCTGTTCTCGGATTACTCGTCGGTCTACTCCGTCCACGCGATCTCCGGTGCGGCATGGGTACAGGCGCTGCTGTTTTGCGTCGCCGGCCTCTTCGCCCTCGCGATGGTCGTCGGCTACCGGACGAGGGTCGCGACGATCGTCTCATGGCTCCTGTTGATCTCGTTGCACGTCCGGAACCCGATGATCCTCAACGGCGGCGACGTTCTATTGCGGATGCTTCTCCTCTGGGGTATCTTCCTTCCCCTCGGGGAGCGGTGGTCGATCGACGCCCGCCGGATCGATCGGGATCGATCGACAGTCTCCTCCGTCGCGACGATGGCCGTTCTCACGCAGGTGTTGCTCGTCTACGTGACGAACGCCATTCACAAACGGAGAAGCGACTCGTGGATGGCCGGGGATGCGGTCGTCGAGATCTTTCAGGCCGATCAGTTCACGATCCTGCTGGGGAACGTTATCGCGGATCAGCTATTCCTGTTGCGGGTATTCACTCACTTCTGGATGGTGCTCGTCTTGCTCTCACCGCTGCTCATCGTGCTGACCGGGTACCGACGGGCGACGTTCGCATCCCTCTTCGTCGGCATGCACCTCGGCATGCTCGTCACGGTACAGGTCGGGATCTTCCCGCTGATCTCCGTCGCCGGACTCCTCGTGTTCTATCCGCCCGCCTTCTGGGACGGTCTGAGCGCGCTCGGGACTCGAACCGGCGCGACGCCGCGACTCCGAAACGGCCTCGCCCGACTCCAGCGAGACGTTCCGCAGTTCCCGCTACCGCTGTTCCCCTCCGTTCGGGAGGCGATCCCCTCGCTCGCCACGGTCACGGACCGCAGTCGCGTTCTGTTGTCGACGATCGTTCCGTGGCTCTTCCTCGTCCTCGTCGTCCTCGCCAACGCGCAAGCGGTCGATTACACCGAGGTCCCCGACCCCGCCGAGGAAGTCATCGAGACGGCTCACGCCGAGCAGAGCTGGCGGATGTTCGCTCCGAACCCGATCTCCGACGCCCGGTGGCTCGTCGTCCCGGGTGTACTCGAGAACGGAACGGAAACCGACGTTTACGGCCACTCGGCCGTCGACTGGGATCGGCCACCGTCCGTCGACGGAACCTACGAGAGCGCCCGGTGGCGAAAGTACGTTAACAATATGCGATACGCCGACAACGAGAACCACCGCTCGTATTTCGCCAACTACCTGTGTGGGAACTGGAACGCCACCCACGAAACCGGCGTCGAGCAGGTCACCGTTTACGGCATGACCGATCGCGCCGCTCCCTACGAGGACCCGGACATCGAGGAGTACGAACTGCTCGAGTACGACTGCTCGGGCGAGTTCGTCCAGAACGACTGACGGAGCGCGACGCGACCTCGAGGCGAATTCGCGTGGACCGAGACGGAAACGCAGTCGAATCCCCCGCGGGCTGGCGACAACGACAGCTAATTAGGCGCCGCTGGAAACCGGGTACGTATGGACGCTGCGCTGATCGTCCTCGACGGCTGGGGACTCGGTAACGGCGGGAGAGACGCAGTTCGAGCGGCCGAGACGCCGGTCTTCGATCGGCTCTCGGATTCCGGATCGGACGGCCGGCTCGAGGTCGCGGGCCGGCGCGTGGGCCTCCCGGACGGCCAGATGGGAAACAGCGAGGTCGGCCACCTCAACATCGGAGCCGGCCGGGTCGTCTACCAAGAGTACACGCGCATCTCGGACTCGATCGCGGACGGCTCCTTCCGGGAGAACGACGCGATCACCGCGGCGTTCGACCGGGCGCGCGAGAACCACGGCCGCGTCCACTTCCTCGGCCTCGTCAGCGACGGCGGGGTCCACTCGGATCAGGAACACCTGCACGCGCTGATCGAACTCGCGGACGACCGCGGCGTCGAGGCCGTCACCCACGCGATCACCGACGGGCGGGACACGTCTCCGACCGGCGGGCGGGGCTACCTCGAGACGCTCGAGGAGGTCGTCGCCGAGCACGGCACCGGTGACGTGGCGACGGTCTCCGGCCGGTACTACGCGATGGATCGCGACCAGAACTGGGACCGGACGAACCGCGCTTACGACGCCATCGTGAACCGCGAGGCCGAGTGGACCGCCGACTCGGCCGTCGACGCCGTCGAGAACTCCTACGATCGCGACGTGACCGACGAGTTCGTCGAGCCGACGACGGTCGACGGTCAGCCCGCGCTCGAGGACGGCGACTCGGTCGTCTGGTTCAACTTCCGCTCCGATCGGGCCCGCCAGCTGACCCGAATGCTGGCCGACATTCGGCCCGAGGACTGGGCGGATACCGTCGAGACCAGTCCACCGGACGCCGAGGTCGTGATGATGACCCAGTACGACGAGACGTTCGACCTCCCCGTGGCCTACCCGCCGAATCAGCCCGATCAGGTGCTGGGCGAGGTGCTGGCCGACGCGGGCCGAACCCAGCTCCGGATCGCCGAATCCGAGAAGTACGCCCACGTCACCTACTTCCTCAACGGCGGCCGCGAGGTCGAGTTCGACGGCGAAATTCGGAAGATCGTCGAAAGCCCCGACGTGCCGACCTACGACCTGCAACCGGAGATGAGCGCGCCCGCGGTGACGGATACTGCGATCGACACGATCGAGTCGGACGATCCCGACGTGCTCGTGCTCAACTACGCCAATCCGGATATGGTCGGCCACACGGGCGATTACGAGGCCGCGATCGAGGCCGTCGAAGCCGTCGACGCGCAGTTGGGTCGACTCGTGGCGGCGCTCGAGGACGCCGGCGCACACGTCCTCATCACCGCGGATCACGGCAACGCCGACGACATGGGAACCGAGGAGGACCCACACACTGCGCACACGTACAACGAGGTGCCGCTGGTCTACCTCTCGCCCGACGGAACCGCCGGGGGACGAACGGTTCGCGAAGGCGGAACGCTCGCGGACATCGCGCCGACGCTTCTCGAGCTGATCGACCTCGATCAGCCGCCCGAGATGACTGGCGAGACGCTGCTCGAATAGAAGCGCCCCGTTCGATCACATCTGAGTGCGAGCAGTGGTCTAGAAATCGTTCCAGACCGACTCGTTTGGGTATAATTTCCCATCTCTTTCAGAATTATTATAAACAACGAATTCCCATGAATAGGCGTTCGTGACGGTAAACTCCACGCCGCCCGAGACACCGACGCCGTCGCGGAGCCAAACGGCACCGCTCGGCGTCAAGGTTTTCTGTGTATTCAGCGGCGTTGCGTCGGTTATCGCAGCAGTCCTCAGTTTCGCTATCGCCGGACGAGGCGGTGTGTTCGTTCTCCTCGGCCTACTGGTTCTCGTCCTCTCGGTCGCACAAGTAATCGTCTCTATCGGGCTCTGGACCCTCCAGTCGTGGGCGTGGGCTTGGGCGGTCGTTCTCTACGGACTGAGCGCTCTGCTTCGGTTCCTTCAGAGCGACCTGTTCGGCGCGGCGTTTTCGTTCGTGATTCTCGGGTATCTCGTCTCGAAGGAAGCGTACTATCGGTAGCGTGCTCGCAGCTGACAGCGACGACGCGGAGGGAACGACGACTCGAGAACGGAATCGACCGTGACACGCCTCTGAAGATCCGATCGGTATCGATGACGGCTGATCCATGGCGGCGAGAGTCCGGCCACAACACCGAAGGTGATCTACTTACACCCTCGAGTCGATGAGTTCGATTCCGTGGCCGGCGGCCGGGTCGATTCTGTCCGGCCTCGGAACCGTGGTGTTGCTCTGGTACCTCCGCCACCACCGCGGGAAACCGGGCGCGAACTGGTTGCTGCTGGCGCTCGTCGCGCAGGCGCTGTGGTGCTTCTCCTACGGGATCGGGCTGTTCGTCTTCGATCCGACGCTGCGATGGGCGTTCGAAGCGCTGACCTGGACCGGCATCGTCTGGACCGGCGTCCCGTTTCTGGCCTTCGGTCTCGAGTACACCGGTCGCGGGAACCTCGTCAGAACCCCGTGGTTCGGACTGCTGGTACTCGTCCCGCTGGTCACGACGGTGCTGGTCGTGACGAACCCGCTTCACGGGATCGTCTGGGCGGAGTTCCGGATCGATCCGGTCTTCGGTGCGGCCACGGTCTCCTACGATCCCAACGCGTGGGCCTTCTTCGCGATCATGATCGGGACCGTCTTCGCGGCGTCCGGGACCCTGCTGCTGTTCGATACGGTGGTCAGCTACGGCCCACTCTATCGGACCGAGGCGCTCGCCGTCGGCCTCAGCACGCTCCCGCCGGGGGTCGCCCTGCTCGTCTGGCTCTTCGGACTCGGCCCCGTGCCCCAGCTCAACCTCTCCGCCGTCATGTTCCTCCCCCACGTCGTGCTCGACGCCTACGCGTTCGTCGGGGGCAGCATGTTCGCGTACAGCCCGTCGGTCCGGCGAACGGCCGACCGGTCCGCGATCGAGGACCTCGAGAACCCGTTCCTCGTCGTCGACACGGACGAGCGGATCGTCGACTGCAATCCGGCGGCGGAGACGGTATTCGACGTCACGAAGCCGGCCGTCCTCGGGGAGCCGCTCGAGCGCGCGACCGGGTTGCGGATCGACGAGACCGACGACCGACTCCTCACGCACACCGATCGAGGGGAGCGCCGCACGCTCGCAGTGTCGACGTCCCGGCTCCGAGACGGGTCGGACCGGGTCGTGGGACACACACTCCTCCTGCAGGACGTTACCGAGCAGCAGCGACGCGAGCAGCGCCTCGAGATCCTCAACCGGGTGTTGCGCCACAACCTGCGGAACGATCTGACCGTCGCTCGCGGGTACGTCGGTATCGCCGCGGACCGAGTCGACGACGACGAACTCGCCGAACTGCTCGATGACGTTCACGACGATATCCACGGCGTGTTGCAGATGGGCGAAAAGGCTCGAACCTTCGAGCGTGCGATCGGGTCGATGACCCGCCCGTCGACGACGGTCTTCGCCCGCGACGCGCTCACGTCGGTCGCGGCCGATCTCGAGGCGGAAACGGATGGACACGTCGAGGTGGTCATCCCCGAGGATCTCGCCGTGCGGACGAACGGAGCGCTGTTCGAACTCGTCTTCGCGAACCTCCTCGAGAACGGGATTCACCACACCGACGCCGAGGAACCCCACGTCGCGGTCGAGTTCGACGGCGTCGCCGCCGACCGAACCGCCGTCTTCACCGTCCGCGACGACGGACCGGGGATTCCGGATCACGAGCTCGCCGTCCTCGAGCGCGGCGAGGAAACCCCGCTGGAACACGGGAGCGGGCTCGGCCTGTGGATCGTCTCGTGGTCCGTGACGGCACTCGGCGGCGATCTCGACTTCGAGACCGGCGAAGACGGGACGACCGTCACGGTTCGCCTCCCCGGCGTAGTGGAGTCGGAGCCGGCGGATCCTGCTGGCACGACGAGGTTCGAGTCAGTAGAGCATCCACCATAGCCCGATCGACGAGTTTCGGCCCCTGCCCCGATATCGGTACGGTCGGCTCCCGAGGGTACTCTCCGCGGCGTTCGTCTGCTGGCTCCTGCTGGAGAGTCTGCGCATCGTCAGCGTGCTCGAGTTCTGAGAACCGATCGGGCCGTCTCCGATCGATGTCCGACTGCCGGTCGACGGACTTCCTAGCCGAAGGGATTCGTCTAGTGGTTTTACTTAGGCCGCCTGCAAGGAGGCGGGTATGAGCGACGATCCCGACTCCGATCAGCACCGATTCGCCACGAACAGCGTCCACGCAGGACAGGAACCCGACTCCTCGACGGGGGCTCGCGCACCGCCTCTGTATCAAACCACCTCCTACGAGTTCGAGGACACGGACCACGCCGCCGCACTGTTCGGCCTCGAGGAGATGGGCAACATCTACTCGCGGATCATGAACCCGACGAACGCGATGCTCGAGGAGCGCATCGCGACGCTCGAGGGCGGTGTCGGCGCACTGGCCACCGCGTCGGGGATGGCCGCGTTCGATCTCGCGACCTTCATCCTCGCGGAGGTCGGCGACAACATCGTCTCCTCGTCGTCGCTGTACGGCGGAACCTACACGTACCTCACTCACACCGTCGCGAAACGCGGTATCGAGACGAAGTTCGTCGATACACTCGACTACGAGGGCTACGCGGAAGCGATCGACGAGGACACCGCCTTCGTCCACCTCGAGACGATCGGCAATCCCGCGCTCGTGACGCCGGACATCGAGCGGATCGCCGACATCGCCCACGACCACGACGTGCCACTGTTCGTCGACAACACGTTCGCGACGCCGTACCTCTGCCGGCCCCTCGAGCACGGCGCGGACCTCGTCTGGAACTCGACGACCAAGTGGATCCACGGCGCGGGCTCGACGGTCGGCGGGATCCTCGTCGACGGCGGTTCCTTCCCCTGGGAGGACGGCGACTACCCCGAGATCACCGAGCCGAATCCGGCCTACCACGGCGTGAATTTCCGCGAAACGTTCGGCGACATGGCCTTCTCCGTCGTCGCCCGTACCCGCGGACTGCGAGACCTCGGCAATCAGCAGGCCCCCTTCGACGCCTGGGTCACCCTGCAGAAACTCGAGTCCCTGCCGCTCCGCATGGAGAAACACTGCGACAACGCGATGGCCGTCGCGGAGTACCTCGACGATCACCCGGCCGTCGAGTGGGTCAATTACCCCGGCCTCGAGAGCCACGAGACCCACGAGAACGCACAGGAGTACCTCGAGGGCGGCTACGGCGGCATGATCACCTTCGGACTCGAGGGCGGGTACGACGCGGCGGAAACGGTCTGTAACGAGGTCGAACTCTCGAGTCTGCTCGCGAACGTCGGCGACGCGAAGACGCTGATCATCCACCCCGCGAGCACGACCCACCAGCAGCTCACCGAGGAGGAGAAGCTGGCCAGCGGCGTGACCGACGACCTCGTGCGCCTCTCGGTTGGGATCGAAGACGTCGACGACGTCATCGCGGACCTCGATCGGGCGATCGAGCAGATTTAGATCGCGAGCGCGGCGAACATCTTCCTCGACTGTGGTTTCAGTTCGCGGTGACTAGCCCTCGTCGTTAAGGTCACCGCGTTCGACTGGTCACCTATGCCGACCGGATTACTCACCTCGGATGCGTCGGAACAGATCGTCGCGACCTGTCGAACGGCGATCGGCGACAGTCTGCGTTCGGTCACCTACTTCACGCGCGACGACTACGAACAGGTCTACCTCCGCGAGGACCTGGAGCGCGACGCCGACCTCTCGACGTTCATCGGCCACGAGTGGCGCGGGTTCAAGACCACGCAGACCGCGTACGAGGGGTCGGAACTCGGCGCGTACGATTATACGATTCGCGTCTTCGAGAACGGGTTCCTGATCCGCGTGACCAACGACAGCGAGGGCGTCTTCGTCACGACTGACGGGTTGACGGTCAAGGACTTCGAAGAAGTCGCGACGGCGCTCGATACGTTCCTCAGCAGCCGCGAGATCTCGTAGGGACGTCGTCACTCGAGCGGTCGCCGTCGTCCGTATCGCCGTCGTCGGTGTCGCCTCCGTCTCGGGCCTCCGCCTCGCCGCCGGCGTCCTGTCCGCCGATCGGCAGACCGGACCCGCGATCGCCGTCCGTTCCGAGGAGGCGAGCGAATCGACGGCGTTCCGCGGCGTGTCTATCTAAACTCATGCCGTCGATAGAGGACGGTTTCCCTTGTAGTAATGCGGGCCGTTTCCGCGGGAAACGCGCTACTTCCCGAGCGAAACGATGCCGATACCGTCCCGCGGTTTCGACCGCGTAACGATTTCCTACAGGTGGATCCGCGCGCTGTCGGGACAGCGTAACACCCTTTTCCACCACGCCCGTGAGTCTCTCCAATGACCGACCCGCCAGATCCCATCGAACGGGAACTCGAGTCCCACGACGCGTTCGCCCGCGGCGACGACTGCTTCGATCTCACGACGACGGTCTTCGAGACGACCGTTACGGCCGACGATGCGGAGGGAAAACGGGACGGCCGATTCCACGTCACCGTCTTCCTCCCGACGCTCGACGCCGCCGTGGCCGACGAAGTCGTCGCGACCCCCGTCGAAGACGGCTGGTTCGAAACCCTCGAGCGACGCCTCGCGGACGTCTTCACCGTCGCGCACACGGACACCCACGACGACCCCGTCGTCGAACGCGACGACCGGGAGGTCCGGGTCGTCCTCGAGTACACCGCCTGGGACGCCGGCGAGGGCGTCGACGACGCCAAGGCGCTGATCGAGTTCGTCGAGGGCACCTTCGCACAGGGGATCATCCCCGGCTACGAGTATCGCGGCGAAGCGGCGACGCTGCTCGAGAACGCCCAGAACAGGGGCCAGCAAGCCGCAGACGGTGACGGCGACGGGAACAGCGGCGGCATGCCACTATAGACCGAAATTTTGCTCTGCGGGCGCGGCCAAGCCGCGCCCTCGGCAAAATCTTCAAAAGAGCGCTATGCGCTCTTTTGGACATCGCGGAGCTTCGCTCCGCTCAGTTTCGATCAAAAGCACTCCTCGCTCCCGTCGGTCGCTCGTCGGCCCGAGCGCGAAGCGCTCGGTGAACAGCATCGCTCGGGTTCTCCGAACCGCTCGCTCGCTGATGCAACACCAGATGAACGGTTCACGATCGACACGCTCGTTCTAATCAGTCGCTCACGGTGAGTATGGTCGTCTCGTCGGACACGTCACCGACTTCGATGGCCGGGAGCGGGGCTCGAGCAGACGCGAGAGCCCCGCGACTCGGGGGAGGGCAGGCGATTCACCGTCACTGACCGCGAGCAAACCCGAAGGGTGAGCGAGCGGGCCGACGACTGACCCGGAATGAACGAAGTGAATGGAGGGGAAGGAGGAGTGCTTTTAATCGAAATTTTACCGAGGGACGCCGCGCTGTGTGACGGAGTCACCAGCGCGGCAGACCGCAGCGTAAAATTTCGGTTCTTTAGTCCATCGCGATGTACGTCTGCGTGTCTTCGACGCCCTGAATGCCCTGAATGTGGGTCGCCGCGATCTCCTTGACTTCCGCCGGGGAGTCGACGTCTGCTTTCGCGATGAGGTCGACGTCGCCGGCGACGATGTGTGCCGATTGAACGCCGTCGATGGCCCCGATGCTGTCTTTGAGTCGATCCGCCTCGCCCGTGTTCGCCTTGATCATGATGAACGCCGTAACCATTAGTTGACACCTCCAGTGTCGGAGTCCGTCTCCGGGTCTCGCTGCAGTTCCGTCGCCGCCGAACTCGAGCCCGTGCCCGCGTTCGCGGCAGCTCGAGTCGCCGTCTCGCCGACCAGGATCTGTCGCACCTCGCTCAGGACGTCGAAGTCCGCGAGGACGACGAGTCGGTCGCCGTCCTCGAGCGAGAGGTCTTCGGTCGGGATTCCGAGGTCTCGATCGCGCTTACCGAAGGCGAGGACGGTCGCGTCGGCCGGCAGTTGCAGTTCGCTGATCGAGTAGCCGTTGACCGGGGCCTCGGTCGTGATCGTGAGTTCGACGACCTGCAGATGCGGGGCGATGTCGGCGATCGCACGGATCGTGCCGCCCAGGAGGGCGTTTTTCGCGCCGATCGCGCCGAGGCGCTCGGGGTAAATGATCTCGTCGACCTGCTCGGCGTACTTGCGGTAGATCCCCTCCCGGTAGGCCTCGTCGATCCGCATCACGGTCCGGCAGCCGTGGTGGTTGGCGATCATGCAGGCGGTGAAATTGACGTTGAGATCGCCGGTGAGCGCGCCGACGCCGTCGGCCTCCGTGACGCCGGCGTCCTCGAGGACGTCTTCGCGGGAGCCGTCGCCCTCGACGACGGTAAATCCCTGATCGCGGGCCCGTCTGAGCGTCGGCTCGTCGCGTTCGACCATCGTCACGTCGTGGCCCTCGTCACGCAAGACGCGTGCTGTACGCAGACCGACCCGTCCGGCCCCGATAATCACGAACCGCATGGACAGGGATACGCTCGCCCCGGTGAATAAGTTTGCCCCGGACTACCATGGGAACCGTTCGATCGATCGGTGCTCCTCGAGCGGGGACGTCGCCAGAAGCGTTCGATTCGGACGCCGCCTCGACGACCGCCGTGCTCCGGCTCGGGAGCGCCGACTCGAGGGCCGATCACGCCATCGCGATGTACGTCTTCGTGTCGGTGACCCCGCCGAGTCCCTGCACGCTCGAGGACACCGTCTGCAGAACGTCGTAGACCTCCGGCGCGTCGACTTCCGCGATGATGTCGTAGTTGCCCGCGACGATGTGGGCCTCGGCGACCGACTCGAGGCCGTCGATCTCCGCCAAGAGCCCCTCGGACTTCCCGGCGGCCGTCTTCACCATGATGAACGCGTGGACCATCGGCGGTGTGGTACACTCTGGCACGACTAAAGCCTTTGCCCGAAGCGGGCGGTAAACGGCGATGGGGTCGGGGAAATAGCGACGGAAATGGCGATCCGAACGACGAGATCACCGCGGATCCGGTACCGCCTCGGCCAGCACGTCCGTCACGTCCTCGAGCACCGCGTCGGGCGATTGCGTCGCGTCGACGCGGGCGAACCGGTCGGGGTCGCGCTCGATCAGTCGCTCGTAGTTCTCCCGAACGGACTCGAGGTACTCGGCGCGCTCGAACTTGTTCGTCGTTCCCGCGCGCGTGGCCGCGGTCTCGGGATCGAGGTCGAGGTAGATCGTCAGGTCCGGCTCGATGGAGAACGGGCGATGGACGTCCACGACGTACTCGAGCGGGTCGGCGATATCGTGACCCGTAGCGGCCTCGAGCGTCGCGCCCTGATAGGCGAAGCGAGAGTCGGAGTACCGGTCGGAGATGACGAGTTCGTCACCGTCGAGCGCGGGTTCGATCACCCGCGAGAGGTGGTCGGCGTGATCCGCGGTGTAGAGGAACAGTTCCGCGAGCGGATCGGCGTCGTCGTCCTCGATCGAGCGGTAAACCGCGTCGCCGTACCACGAGTTCGTCGGTTCCCGCGTGAACGTTGCCTCGGGATAGCGCTCGCGTACGGCCTCCCAGACCGTCGTCTTGCCGCTGCCGTCCAGTCCCTCGAGCGTGACGAGCATGGTCGCACTCGTCGGGACGGCTACTACAATCTGTCGAGAGCCTCGAGCGAGCCTCACAGCGTAGCCGTCCACCTATTTATCGCTGGAGCGTCAGATAGCGCGTATGAAGATCCTCGTCGCCGGCGGGACCGGCTTCATCGGCACGAACCTGTGTGCGGAACTGGCCGAGCGCGATCACGACGTGACGGCACTGTCTCGCTCTCCGACGGACGGCGACCTCCCGAGGGGCGTCGAATCGGCGATGGGCGACGTCAGCGCCTACGACTCGATCGCCGACACCGTGGCGGGCCACGACGCCGTCGTCAACCTCGTCTCGCTCTCGCCGCTGTTCAAACCTCCCAGCGGAACGAGCCACGAGGAAGTCCACCTGGGCGGCACCGAAAACCTCGTGCGAGCCGCCGAGGAGGGCGACGTCGACAGATTCCTCCAGATGAGCGGGCTCGGTGCCGATCCGAACGGCAACACCGCCTTCCTTCGCGCCAAGGGGAAGGCGGAGGCGGTCGTCAGGGACTCGAGTCTCGAGTGGACGATCGTCCGTCCGTCGGTCGTCTTCGGCGAGGGCGGCGAGTTCGTCGCGTTCACGAAGACCCTGACGACGCCGTACGTGACGGGGCTACCGGGGGGCGGCAAGACGCGATTTCAGCCCATCTGGGTCGGCGATCTCGTCCCGATGCTGGCGGAAGCACTCGAGGACGAGTCCCACGTCGGCGAGATCTACGAACTCGGTGGCCCGCAGGTCGCCTCGCTCGCGGACATCACGGAACTGGTCTACGCGGCCGAGGGCAAAGACGTCACGGTCGTCTCGATCCCGATGGGGCTCGCGAAGTTCGGCCTCTCGGCCGCCGAGTCCGTACCGTTCGTTCCGTTCGGTCTCGATCAGGCCCGGTCGCTCGAGTTCGACAATACCGTCTCCGACAACGACGTGTCCGTCTTCGGTCGGGATCCGGACTCGTTGACGACGCTCGGAACGTATCTCGGACTCGAGGGAACCGCTTCCCGCGAGAAACCGATAGGAGCGGCCTGAACCGGTGTACGGCCGGCCTCACACTGGACTTGCGCTCGTTCCCCAAACGTAGTATAAAAAACACATACGGCCGGAGTAAACACTGGTTTCCGAATCGGCGTTGAAGTTCGAATCCCGCTCCGGTCGCGCGATTAGGCGTAACATTACGTTAATTGAGACATTCAGATTAGCACAAGACTTATATCCTCTATCGCTCTGTTACCAATTCAACGGAGCCCCCTGACAAATAATGAAGCTGGCGATGATCGGATTCGGACAGGCCGGTGGCAAAATCGTCGATCGATTCCTCGATTACGACGATCGGACGGGCAGCGGAATCGTCCGCGCGGCGATCGCCGTCAACTCCGCGAAAGCGGACCTCATCGGTCTCGACAACATTCCACAGGAGAATCGCGTACTCATCGGCCAGGCCCGGGTCAAGGGCCACGGCGTGGGTGCTGACAACGAGCTCGGCGCGGAAGTCGCCGAGGAGGACATCGACGAGGTCCAGAACGCCATCGATCAGATCCCGACTCACGAGGTCGACGCCTTCCTGATCGTCTCCGGGATGGGCGGCGGCACCGGGTCGGGCGGCGCACCGGTCCTCGCCAAACACCTCAAGCGGATCTACACGATCCCCGTCTACGGGCTCGGCGTCCTGCCGGGCACGGACGAGGGCGGAATCTACACGCTCAACGCGGCGCGGTCCTTCCAGACGTTCGTCCGCGAGGTCGACAACCTGCTCGTCTTCGACAACGACTCCTGGCGACAGACCGGCGAGTCCGTCGAAGGCGGCTACGACCAGATCAACGAGGAGATCGTCCGTCGGTTCGGCATCCTCTTCGGTGCCGGCGAGGTCGGCGACGGCCAGGAAGTGGCCGAAAGCGTGGTCGACTCCTCCGAGATCATCAACACGCTCTCCGGCGGTGGTGTCTCCACCGTCGGCTTCGCCTCGGAGGAGGTCGAGCTGAACTCGGGCGGCGGCCTCCTCTCGCGATTCACCGGCGAAGACGGCGGTGCCGACGACGACCTCGACGCCGCGAACACGACGAACCGCATCACGAGCCTCGTGCGCAAGGCCGCCCTCGGCCGCCTCACGCTCCCGTGTGAGATCGAGGGCACCGAGCGCGCGCTGCTCGTCCTCTCCGGACCGCCGGAGTACCTCAACCGGAAAGGCATCGAACGCGGCCGCAAGTGGCTCGAGGAGGAAACGGGCAGCATGGAAGTTCGCGGCGGCGACTTCCCGCGGGAGGAGCCCGAAGTGGCCGCAGCGATCTTGCTCTCGGGCGTGACGAACGTCCCGCGGATCAAACGCCTCCAGCAGGTCGCGATCGAGGCACAGGACAACATCGACGACATCCAACAGGAGAGCGAAGAGAACCTCGAGGAACTCGTCGAGGACGACGAAGACGAGCTCGAGCCGCTCTTCTAGGCCCTCGCTCTCGGCGGCGCGAGCGGCCACACTCGTGTCGGGGGGCGCGAGATCGCCCGCAGTCGCGGTACGGATTTCGAACGACTCCGACGTGTTTTTGACCGCGCCGACAGTACCGTAACTAGATTCAGATGCGCGTCGCCGTCCCGTTCGCCGCCGAGACGCCGAAGACTCGCCTCGAGTCAGTGCTCACGCCGGCCGAGCGGTCGACGTTCGCTCGCGCCATGCTCGCGGACGTCCTGCGTGCCGTCGTCGAGGCGGGCCACGAGCCGACCGTCGTCTCGACCGCGCCGCTGGACCTCGAGACGTTCGCGCTTCCGGGCGAGATCGCTGCGGCGGCGTCTGTCACCGTCGACGACCGCCCGCTCACGGAGGCGGTCAACGCGCGACTCCCGGGGAGCGACGCGGAGACGGCCGACGACGAGCCCGATCCCGTCGCGGTCGTCATGGCCGACCTCGCACTGGCGACGCCGGACGCGCTCGATCGACTCCTGACGTCCACGGCCGACGTCGCGATCGCGCCGGGACGGGGCAGCGGGACGAACGCCCTGCTCGTCCGCCATCCCGAGTTCCGCGTCGACTACCACGGGACCTCCTATCTCGACCACCGCGAGATCGCCCGCGAGATCGGTGCCGACCTCGAGACCGTCGACTCGTTCCGGCTGGGAACCGACATCGACGAGCCGGCGGATCTCGTCGAAGTACTCGTCCACGGCCGCGAGCGCGACCGCGCACCGGCCGTCCTCCGCGACTTCGGCTTCGATATCGATCGCCTCGAGGGACGAGTCGAGGCGCGACGACCGAACGACTCGGCCGACTGACGTCGGGGTTCGATACCGGCGGCCCGACGCAAACCCTTTGACGACCTGCACCGTCGTGTGCGGCGATGACACGTGACTCGTTCGATGCGATCGTGCTCGGCGTCGGCGGCATGGGGAGCGCGGCCGTCTCTCACCTGGCGGCCCGGGGCGTCGACGTCCTCGGCCTCGAGCGCTACGATATCCCCCACGGCCGCGGCTCGTCCCACGGTGAGACGCGAATCTTTCGACTGACACAGCCGGAACACCCCGAGTACGTTCCGCTCGCCCGGCGGGCGCGGGAGCTCTGGCGGGAGCTGGAAGCCGAAACCGGCGTCGACCTCCTCACGGAGACCGGTTCGATCCACGCCGGCCCCGCCGACGGGGAGACCGTCGCGGACGCGCTCGAGTCCTGCCGGGCTCACGACCTCCCGCACGAACTGCTGACCGAATCGGAACTCGCGGAGCGGTTTCCCGCCTTCGACCTCCCGGCGGGGCACCGGGCCGTCTACCAGCCCGACGGCGGGTACCTCGACTGCGAGCGGGCCGTGACGACGCACGTGAATCGGGCGCACGACCACGGGGCCGTCGTCCGCGCCCGCGAGCGCGTCCGCGGCTGGGAACCCCGGGAATCCGGCGTCCGAGTGCGGACCGATCGAGACGTCTACGAGGCCGAGCACCTCGTCGTCACGGCGGGCGCGTGGGCGGCCGGGCAACTCGAGGTGCTCTCCGATGCCCTCACGCCGAAGCGACGCGTCATGATCTGGCTCCGGCCCGAAACGCCCGAGCGGTTCGCACCCGAAACCTTCCCCGTGTTCCGCGCCGACGTTCCGGACGGGAGCTTCTACGGCTTCCCCGTCCACGAGCGACCCGGCTTCAAGTTCGGTCGGACGCCTCGCTACGCCGAGACCGTCGATCCGGACGACTGGCGGGACGAGCCGACTCCGGAGGACGAGACGCTACTCCGGCGGCTCCCCGAGAATCACCTCCGGGGCGGTGCGGGGCCGACGATGGCGATGGAGACCTGTCTGGTGACGGAATCGACCGACGGGCACTTCTACCTCGACACGCACCCGGACTACCCGCACGTCTCGATCGCGGCGGGCTTTACCGGCCACGGCTTCAAGTTCTGTAGCGTGGTCGGCGAAACGCTGGCGGACTTCGTGACCGAGGGAGACACCGACAATCCGATCGGCGTCCACCGGCTTGCCGGCCGCACGTGAGTTCGACGACGACCGGCGAGGTCGCACGGCGAGGAAGTGAAGCGCTTATGTGCCGAGCGACGACATCCAGAGGTAATGTTCCCCGGGGCGAGCGAGTACGGTGTCGATATCGCGGTCGACGATCGGGCCGTCGAGGACCTCCTCCAGACCAGCCCGAGCGACATCGACGCACCGCCGTCGCTGACGTTTTCGCGAAACGTGTTCGTCCCGCTCACCACGGCCTGTCGCTACACCTGCACCTACTGTACGTACTTCGACCCGCCGGGACAAGCCTCACTGCTCTCGCTCGAGGAGGTCCGCGAGATCTGCCGGCGCGGTGCCGACGCGGGCTGTACGGAGGCGCTGTTTACCTTCGGCGACGATCCGGACGACCGTTACACCGAGATCCACGAGCAGCTCGACGAATGGGGTCACGACTCGATTCACACCTACCTGCGCGAGGCCTGCGAGGTGGCCCTCGAGGAGGGACTGCTCCCCCACGCGAATCCGGGCGATCAGACGCGCGAGCAGCTGGCGACCGTCGCGGACGTCAACGCCAGCATGGGCGTGATGCTCGAGACGACCGCCGAGGTCGGGGCGCACGCCGGCCCGCGGCGCAAGGTACCGGGGCAGCGGCTTCGAACCCTCAAAAACGCGGGCGAACTCGACGTGGCCTTCACCACCGGTATTCTGGTGGGGATCGGCGAGAACTGGCGCGACCGCGCGGAGAGCCTGCTCGCGATCCGCGAGCTCCACGACCGCTACGACCACATTCAGGAGGTGATTATCCAGCCCGTCGTGGAGAACGAACGCTGGTCCGACGGCTCGCCCGATCTCGCGACGATGCGGCAGGTGACCGCGATGGCGCGGGCCGCCCTCCCAGAGGAGGTGTCCGTGCAGGTGCCGCCGAACCTCGCGCCCGCCGCGGATCTGATCGACTGCGGCGTCGACGATCTGGGCGGCGTCTCGCCCGTCACCGACGACCACATCAATCCCGACTATACGTGGCCCGCGCTGCGCGAACTCGAGGAGATCGCGGCCTCGGCGGACCTGCCGCTGGGCGAGCGGCTGCCGGTCTACGAGCGGTTCCTCCCGTCCGACCTGCGGACGGACGAGTTCGACGGGAGGGTGGCCGACGGCGCGGACGGCGAACGGGAGTGGATCTCGCCGACGATTCGGGAGGCGCTCGAGGCGGGCGGGTCGGCCGGCGAGCGCTATCGGGCGGTGCTTCGGGACGAGGTGGGTGCCGTTTCGCGCTGACCGTCTTCCCGGCGTCGTGTCTCCCCGGAATACCAGAGAACTGGTTCGATCGGATTCCGAAACGGTCGCGTCCGGTCCGCTTCTCAGTCGCTGGTGGCGATTTGAACGTAGCCGTCGGTCCGTGCCGCGTCCTCGAGGAAGCCCTCGATCCTATCCGCTTCGTCGAGTTGGATCACGCCCGCGTTCGCATCGAACAGCACGATGCCAGCGTCGGCGAGTTTCGGAACGTGTGCGTGATGAAGGGCGGCTTCGACGGTTTCGGAATCGGTACTCGGGTCCGTTCCAGTATGGTCTCCGTCCCAGGTGGCGATCGCGCTCGCGAGGGCGTCGAGAGAGACCGTCTCGGATTCCCTCGTGAGATAATAGAGAGCGTAGCGCCGGTAGGGGTGGCTCAAGAGATCGAATGTTTCAGTCAGCCGTGACGGATTCGGTTCTGCCATCACGTATCGATGGGTCTAGACGGGCTTAACCCCTTTTTTGCGATAACTCTACGTATTTCACAATCCCACGTGGAAGCGGGCTAGCGGTTGACTTTCTCAAGCGATCGAGGTGCGTCCGCCGTGATGGTATCGGTAAGGGTTCAATAATCCAACTAATGTTGCTATTCCAGGGAGCAACACGGTGTTTCGATACGCGGCTACTCCTCGGAGGTGCCGATATCGGAGGGCGAGTCGGCGTCCTCGCCGGCGACCTCCTGGTGGAAGTGGTTCCACGGCTGGACGTGTTCCTCCGCCAGGATATCGCTGCTCACGACCCGCAACCCCAGGTCGTGGAGCTGTTCGGTACTTTGCTTGACGTCGGAGGTCGCCTCGGCCACGACTTCGACGTGGAGGTTCTCCTCGCCGGCCAGCATCTCCCGGACGTTAACCACTCCCCGGACGTCGAGGGCCTGCTCCGCCATCTCCGATCGATCGGACAGGTCCGTCGAGCAGATGAACAGGACGCGCATCGGATACCCCGCCTTCTCGTAATTGATCTCCGGATTGTATCCGAGAATGATTCCCCGTTCCTCCAGTTCCCCGATCCGATTGTGGACCGTCGTCCCGGTGACGTCGGTCTCCCTGGCGATGTCCGTGTCGCTCGCACCGCGGGCGTCTATCTGGAGGAGATGCAGGATCCGGCGGTCGAGATTGTCCAGCGGATCGTCGACCATAGGATGGTTTCCGTTGTCATACCAGTTGAATCGTCCACCTGAATAGACCACGCAGAGCGGTTGCGACCGGAGGGGCCGAGAGTCCGCCCCGAACCTGTGGTCGTGACTCGAGGCCCGCCTCAGGTACGCGGACTCCGATCGAGGGTGCCCGGCAGCACCGAACAGCCACAGGGTTCGGCGGTCCCGCTGTGCGGACCGGTGACGGTCACGTTCGTGACGGGCTCACCACAGACCGGGCAGTCGGGAAGCGAGAACACCCAGGGCTCGGGCGCTTCATTGGTTTCCTGGGGGTCGGCTATCTCGTCGTCGCTCGAGTCGCACCCCGCCTCGTCGTCGTCGCTCATCTTGCCCTCCGCGGGTCGTGGGTGCGGGCTCGACCTAGAGCGATCGCTAATCGTCGGAGTTGATTCCACCGTCGTGCGGGACGTTTATATCCCGGTAGGATGTACGCAGTCATGCTTTCAAATCCCTTGGCGGAATTGGAAGCAAGTCTCGGGTGCTGGTATCACCCGGGGCGTTTCGACGCGCCCCCACCGCTCGCGCGTTCGGAGACTCGCTCCGATTTACTGTTATCACGATTGTACTTATAACTAATGGGAAGTATTGCGATATCTATTCGGCGGTGGTCGCTCGAGCAGCGGTGTGATGGCCGGAGACGGTCGGCAGCAACGGAGAGCGGCCCACCGTGCGTTTCGGCTGGAAACGGACAGAGATAGTCGCTCGCTCGAGAAGAGATAGTTCGATAGTAACTATTATTCATGTCTCGAGAGGACGTATTGAAAATGAGGGGAAGATTCGGACCGGCGGCGTATTTTCCGGACCGGCCGCCGACGGGATGGGAGGTCTCGAGCGGCGTCGCCGCCGGTGCTCTGGTCGCGTTACAGTTCGTCACCGCGTCGGTGTCGTGGCCCGAACTGGTTCTCGGGTTTCTGGCGGCCGCCGTTGCCCTCGGTCCGGTCGCGACCACGTCGCTCGGCAAACGGATCGGGGAGTGGTTCCGCGAAATCGGAGTCGGCGGACGGGCGACCGTCTTCGTTCTGTTCGCCGTCGTCGTCGTACTGCTGGGTTTGTCGAAGACGATACCACCTGTGCTGCTCGATGGTGTCTTCACTGGTGGCCTTCTCGCCGGCTTCCTCTACACGGTCGCCCATCTGGCGTGGGCCGGCGAAGTGTCCGGCTGGACGACGGATGGAGAAACCACGGACTGAAAGACGTCCGCCTGCGTTTTCTCGCTAGAAGTACGCCTCGTGGACCGCGAGCCCCTCGCTCTCGAGCACCGGTCCCTCCACCGTCGTCGACCCGCCGCCTCGATCGACGACCTCCTCGCAGGGGATTTCGATCACGCCCTCCTCGCGCAAGTCCGCGAGCGAGTCGACGGACACGCTGTAGACCACCCGGCCGAGCCCGGCGTAGACGATCGCGCTCGCACACATCGGACACGGTTCGGTGCTGGTGTACATCGTACACGACTCGCGTTCGGCCGGCTCGAGTTCGCTCGCGGCCCAGCGAGCCAGCTCGAACTCGGGATGGGCGGCGATGTCGTCGTCTGTAAGGGTCGTGTTCTCGGCCGTCCGGATCACCTCGTCGTCGAGGACGAGCAGCGAGCCGAAGGGCGTGTTGCCGTGCTCGACCGCCGACTCCGAGAGCTCGATCGCGCGCCGGATATGGGATTCGTCCGTCGTCATGGCGGAGTCTTCCGTCGCCGGTGCCGAAATACTTCCTCTCGGCGGGTCCAATCAGGTACAGGAAAAGCCGCCGTCGACGACGAGCGCTTGCCCGGTGATCCAGTCGGCCTCGTCGCTGGCCAGGAACAGCATCGCGTTGGCGATGTCCTCGGGCTCCCCGAGTCGCTTGAGCGGATAGTGGCGCGCCATCTCCTCTTTGGTGGCCTCCCACTCTTCGGTTGTCTGGCCCTTCCGGGGCATCGGCGTGTCGGTCACCCCCGGACAGACCGCGTTCGCCCGGACGCCGGCCGGTCCGACCTCCGCGGCGACCGTCCGCGTGAAGTTGACGACCGCACCCTTCGACAGCGAGTACGCGCCGAGTTCCGGCGCGCCGATGACGCCGGCCAGCGACGCGGTGTTGACGATCGCGCCCGACCCCTGCTCCTTGAAGTGGGGAATAACGGCGTGACAGCCGTTCCAGACGCCCTTGACGTTCACGTCGATGACGCGATCCCGTTCGCCCTCGTCGATATCCTCGATCCGCGTTCGCTCGTGGCTGACGCCCGCGTTGTTGACCATGATATCGAGGCCGAACTCCGAGACCGCCTCGTCGACCGCCGCGTGGACTGCGTCGGAATCCCGGACGTCCAGCTCGAGCGCGGTTCCCCCCTGCCCCGCGGCCTCGACGCGGTCGATCGTCTCTTCGGCTCCCTCGAGGTCGACGTCGGCCGCGACGATCGTCGCGCCCTCTCGAGCGAATCGTTCGGCTGCTTCCCGGCCGAGGCCGGAGCCTGCTCCCGTGATAAACGCCGTCTTGCCTTCGAGTCGCATACCCACACATTATCGACCGGGTGCATAAACGCTGGTCCCATCGAGCGGAACAGCTCGAGGTGGGCGAAACAGAGAACGGAGACGGGCGAACGGGCGGCTTATTCGGCGAACTGTCGCTCGAGCAGCGTCGTCAGCAGGTAGGCGGCGAGGTTCGCCGTCTCGTCGGTGGGGTCGTACGGCGGCGCGACCTCCATCAGGTCGGCGGCGCCGACGGCGGGATGCGCGCCGAGCGTTTCGACGACGGCGAGCGCCTGCGAGGCCGAGAGGCCGCCGGGTTCCGGCGTGCCGGTGCCGGGGGCGACCGAGGGATCGACCGAGTCGATGTCGAAGGTGACGTAGACGGCGTCGGTCTCGGCCGCGGCGTGCTCGATGGCGTCCCCCACGACGTCTCGAACGCCCCGTTCTTCGACGTCGCGGATGGTGAATAGTCCGAGCCCCGTCTCCTCGGCGAACTCGAAGAACTCGGGCGATTCGTAGCCGCGGATGCCGACTTGCGCGACGTGTTCGAAGTCGGTGTGGGGCGAGTCCGCGATGTGATGGGTCGGCGAGCCGTGGAAGTCGGTTCCGAAAACCGGGCTCTCCGCGGCGGTGTCGGTGTGGGCGTCGATCTGGACCAGCCCGACGGTCTCGTGCTCCGAACCCTCCGCGAAGCCGCGGAACGCGGGGAACGTACAGTAGTGATCGCCGCCGATGAAGACCGGCATGACGCCCTGTTCGGCGACGGTCGCGACGTGGGCCGCGATCGATTCCGCGGTCGTCTCGAGATCCATCGGAAACACAGGCACGTCGCCGCAGTCGACGACGTCGAGGGAGCCGAAGTCGACCTGCTTGCCCGTCCGCATGTTCGTCAGCCCGCCCTTGTAGCCCGAGAGGTAGGCGAGCCAGCCGCTGGCGCGGCGGACGGCCCGCGGGCCGTACCGCGCGCCGGGTCGATTGCTCACGGAGCCGTCATAGGGAGCGCCCAGCACCGCGGCGTCCGCGCCCGCGACGTCCTCGACGTCAGTGGGATCGCTCTTGAGGAACGTGTCGAAGCCGGCGTAGGCGAGTTCGACCTCGCTGCCGGGCGTCGACTCGCGGAACGCCGCCGCGGGACTCCGATCCTCGTCCGTCATCGACCGGCCTCCAGTTCGGCGTCGATCGCGTCGCGAATACCGGCGACGCCCCGCTCGAGTCCCTCGCGGTCGATCGAGAGCGGCGGCTGGAGCCGCAGGACGTTCTTGTAGTAGCCGCCGACGCCCGCGACGATCCCCTGCTCGCGGAGGTAGTTCCCGACGTGTTTCGCGAATTCGGCGTCCGGTTCGGGCGCGATGCCGGCCGGCCCGGTCCCCGCGCTGGGATCGACGAACTCGAGTCCCTGCATCAATCCGATCCCGCGCGCCTCGCCGACGACGTCGTACTCGGCTTCCAGCGCGGCCAGTTCCTCGCTGAGCCACGCGCCCTGCTCGCGGGCGTTCGCGGTGACCTCGTCCTCGAGGCGGTCGATCGTGGCCAGGGCGGCGGCGCAGGCGACGGGGTTGCCGCCGAACGTCGAGAGGTGGTCGCCGGAATCGAAGGCGTCCGCGATCTCGGCCGGTGCGGTGAACGCGCCGAGCGGGAGGCCGTTCGCGATCCCCTTGGCCTGCGTGAGGATGTCCGGAACGGCGTCGTAGTGCTCGCTGGCGAACAGTTCGCCCGTCCGGCCGTAGCCGGACTGGACCTCGTCGGCGATCAGGAGCGCGCCGTGGTCGCGGGCGATCTCCTTGAGCCGCCGCAGATAGCCCGTCGGCGGCACGATGATCCCGCCTTCGCCCATCACGGGTTCGACGACGATCGCCGCCAGATCGTCGGCGGTGTGGGTGCCGATCACGCGCTCGAGGTCGGCCGTCGTCCGTTCGACGAACGTTTCGTCGTCGGCGTCCCGGTACGGAGAGCGGTAGCGGTACGGCGCGGGCGTGTGCGCGACGTCGTTGATCGTCGGGGCCATGTCGGCCTTGTACGCCTTGTTGCCGGTGAGCGCGAGCGAGCCGAGGGTGCGGCCGTGAAAGCCCATCTCGAGGGCGATAACCTCCTTCGAGCCGGTGTACTTCCGGGCCAGTTTGATTGCGCCCTCCACGGATTCGGTCCCGGAGTTACAGAAGAACGTCTTCTGGAGGTCGCCGGGAGTCACCTCGGCGAGCCGTTCGGCGAGCTCCGCGGCCGGGCCCTGCGGGTGGACGTACGTACAGCCGTGGACGAACTCGTCGAGCTGATCCTTCGCGGCCTCGACGACGGCGTCGTCGCCGTGGCCCACGTTCGTGACGGCGATCCCCGAGAAGAGATCGAGGTACTCGTTGCCCTCGAAGTCCTCGAGCGTACAGCCCGTCGCCCGTTTGACCGGGACGTGCAGGTCCTTCCAGATCGGCATCAGGTACTCCTCGTACTGGTCGGTGATCCCGTCGTTCGTTACGGTCGTGTCTGTCTGGCGTGCCATGGTAGATTGCGTGGCAGTAGTATGCCACCCTTGCCACCCTCTTACGATGACGAGACCAAAAGCTTTGAGGTCTCGAAATTCGCTACGCGGTCAAATTACGACGACAACGGCGACCCGAGCGGACTTCGATCCGGTCGACGACCGCAGTATATGCGGAAGAATTCTTCCACCTGCTCTCGGGAGGGACGACCGCGGCGGAGGGTCGACAGGGATTTTTATCGGGGGAGGGAAACGATCGGACGGATGGTCCCGAACGACGACCGGCGCACCTACGATCTGTTACGCCTGATCGGCGAACACGAGCCGATCGGGAGTATCCGACTCGTCGAGCAGATGCAACGACACGGCTACTCGATCAAGGGTCGGACGATCCGACTCATGCTGTCCGATCTCGACGAGGCCGGCCTGACGGAGAAGGTCGCCGGAAAGGGACGTAAACTGACCGATCGGGGCCGAAACGAACTCCGACGGGGCGACGTCAGCGGGCGTCTCGAGAGCGTCCGGGAGCAGATCGCCACCCTGACGAGCCGGGTCACGTACGATCCGACCGACGACGTCGGCGAACTGGTCGTCGGGACGGTACGGCTCAGCGACGACGCGATCGAACCGGCCTTCGACCGCCTCGAGGCGCTTCACGAGTCGGGCCTCGGCCCGATCCTCGTTTCCGCGACCGGCGAATCGGGCGACGGGATCGAGCTGGCCTTCCCCTCGAGCATCTCGCTGGACGGCGTCTTGCTCTCCCACGGGATCGACTCGCGGCTGATCACGGCGGGACTGGTCGAGTACGACGGCGAGATCAAGCGATACATCGACGCGATCAGCGGCGAGGACGCGACGATGGACGTCATCAGCCTGCTCGTCGAGGCGGGGCGGACCGACGTCGAACGCTACCTCGACGGTGAGACCGGCGTGTTCATCGTGGACAACCGGGAGTTTCCGCTCACGCGCTTCGAGGAGGGGCGGGACCTCGCGGCGGCGACACGCGACGCGATCGGCGGCGCGATCGACCTCCGCCGACCGCGCGAATCGGGGCCGTTTCCCGCCGGCAATCCCAGCTGGGACTTCGCGTCGCTCACGTACGTCGGAGCCAGCGAAACCGCGATTTCGCTCCTCTCCGAACACGGGCTGGGGACCGAGTGGGAATCGCTCGCCGGCATTCGTCCGCGCAGCGAGTTCGAACCGGTGCCGACCGCACGCCGACGGTTCTGAGCGGGTGACGGTCGGGAGAAAACGGAGACGGTTAGTACCGAAATCGAAGACGGTCGAAACCGAAATCGGCGGCCGTTACGACGCGAGCAGGATCCCGGCGACGAGGATCACGAAGAACGCGGCCCACATCGCCAGCGACTGCATCGTGTACGATCGATCCTCGAGCGGGGTGACGGCAGACAGGCTCCCGCTGTCGTCGTCGAACCCTTGCGTGACGAACCAGTAGACGACCAGCGAGCCGAAGGCGAGTTCGGCGAGCCAGAACACCGCAATCATCACGGTGAAGGCGGTTTGCCCCATCATTCGTCCTCACCTCCGTCGGTTCGCGCGGCCGATTCCGCGTCGGTCGCGGGTCCGGTCGTCGGCTCGCGCGCGATCGAGTCGAACTCGAACTCGTCCGGAGAGATCGCCGAGACGACCACGGCCAGCGCGGTCGCGAGGAGGTGGCCGACGGCCATGATCTCCCAGAGCTTCAGCGACGGTTCCGTGACGACGACGCCGTAGTTCGCCGCCAGCAGGTAGCCCGTCACCAGCTGCGAACCGACGACGCCGGCGATGAAGCCCTCACTCGAGGTGCCCGTCCAGAACAGGGACAGCGCGAACGGACCCACGAGAGCCGTCGCGCCGATGCCGCCGATGAGCAGCAACTGGATGAACCCGAACGTATCGAGTGCGAACACCGTCGCGCCGAAGATGATGACTGCGAACCCGAGCGACGCGACTCGAGCGACCCGGAGCTGATCCTCGTCCGAGGCGTCGGTCGCGAGGTGGCGGTAGTAGATGTCCCGCGACGTGAGGCTCGCGATGGCGGTCAGGTAGGAGTCGACGGACGATCCGAGGACCATCAGTGCGATTACCAGGAAGAGGATCGTCGCCCAGCCGGGCAAGAGCCCGAGCGCTTCGATCGAGAGGTTCCCGGGTGCGACCTCGGGGAACGCGGCGAGGCCGACGAGCCCGATGACGCCGTACATCGCGATCGTCGTGAAGACGCCGATCCCGCCGGCGGTGAGGAATCGGGACGTCTTGTCGCGGCGCACGGCGAAGATGCGCTGCCACGTCGACAGCGAGACGACGCCCCAGACGCCGAGTCCGAGTGCGTACGGCAGGAACAGGTCCTCGATCCAGTTGAGGTTCGACGCCGTCAGGAACGGGTCGGCGTTCTCGCCGAGGTTTTCGATCATTCCCTCGTAGACGCCCGTCGGGCCACCGGCCTCGAACAGCAACAGCGGAACGAAGACGACGGTCAGGATGATCGCGCTGACGAACTGGACGAGGTCGGTAGTCATCGATCCCCAGAGGCCGCCGAGCAGAATGTAGATCCCGATCGTCCCCATCAGGATCGCCATCACGACGTTCGGGTCGATCCCCGTCAGCCCGCCGATGACGGTTCCGCCCACGTACAGCTGGATGACGCCGCCGAGGATCATCGTGTACAGAATGACGAAGATCACGGCGACGTGGGCGCGTTTGTCGAACCGTTCGATGAAGTACTCGCTGTAGGTCAGCCCCTGCGGGAAGAGTCGGCGCATCCGGAGGGCGAAGGGAATGACGATCAGCGAGGAGAGAACCGCCGGGGCCGCGTACATCCAGATTCCCGCGACGCCGGTGATCCCGACGTACTCGGGAACGCCGAGGATGTCCCCCGCCCACATCCACGTCACGGCGAACGACGCGGTCGTCAGACCGACCTGCGCGCGCCCGCCGGCCGTGATGAACTCCCTCGTGTCGTCGACGTGTTGTCGTCGGAAGATGAGATAGCTCAATCCGACCATCGCGACCGCCCACGCGCCGAGTAGCGCGTAGCCGATACCGGGACTACTCATCGCCGATCACCTCGCGGACGAACCGATCAGGCGGGTCCGTCCCATGGGTGGTAATAGGTTGCCACATCCTGCTCACCACATATCGGACACTTCTAATAAATGTTGTGGTGAGGCCTATCACACATCGTTATACGACGCCGTCCGCTGGGTACCGCTATGCACGTCGATCTGAGTCACCCGATCCGAACCGGGATGCAAACCTATCCCGACGATCCGGCCGTCGTCGTCCGCCGGCACGCGGGCCACGATGAACACGGCGTCCGCGTCGACGCCCTCGAGTGCGGGAGCCACACCGGCACCCACGTCGACGCGCCCGCGCACACGGAGCCGGACGGGAAGACCCTCGAGTCCTACCCCGTCGACCGGTTCGTCTTCGACGCGGTTCGCGTCGATTGTCGCGATCTCGGCGCTCGCGAGCCGATTCCGGCCGAGCGGATTCCGGACGTCGACGCCGATCTCGTGGCCCCCTGGACCGGCTGGGACGAACACTGGGGCACTGAGCGGTACCTCGACCATCCGTACCTCTCGCCGGCCGCCGCCGAGGCGTGCGTCAAGCGGGGGTTCGACGTCGCAGTGGACGCGCTCAACCCCGATCCGACCCCGACGGAGAACGCCACCGACGACGAGCCCGAGGGGTTTCAGGTCCACCACGCGCTGCTCGGCAACGACCTGCTGATCCTCGAGAACCTGACGAACCTCGAGGTCGTCGGGGACCGGTTCGAGCTCCGGGCGTATCCGCTGGCACTCGCGAGCGACGGTGCGCCGGTGCGGGCCGTCGGGGTCAGTAATATGGAATGACTCTGCCACCCTAACGGACCCTCGAGACGACGCAGTTACTGGTTGACTACCGAGACGAGCGCCGACGTTCGATCGAACGGTCGCATTCCGTTCGATCTCGTCCCCTCACTTCACACCGATTCTCGGGCGACAATCGTCTCCCAACGGACGGTTGTCACGATCTCGCCATAGTATGTTAGTCATTACCATGGTACGATCGACGAGTGATCGACGGAACACGCGAACGTGCGACGTATCGGGCGGGTGATCCTAGCAGCGCGAAACGATCACGTCGCTATTTGCAGCCGTCACACGATGGGATCGGTGCAGTCGGCGGCAACTGGAGGGACTCACGATGACGTCATCCGAGGAAGAGAGAACAGGGGAATCGTTCCACGAACCGACGAGCGGGTATCTCGACGGGAGGCGACGACCGCTGTTGAAAGCCCTGGGTGCGGGGATCGCGCTCCCGCTCGGCAGCGGGGTCGCAACCGCCCGAAGCGGTAACGGAACCGATTCGGGCGGTACCGTCGATACCGGACCGAACGCGGGGCAAATCGATCCGCTGTACGGCTTTGCGACGCCGGACGCCGACGCACTGTCCGATGATCTCTCTCCCGATCATTCCGTCGAGCTCCACTCGGATATGCCGGACGACCCGGAGAACCCGGACCGCCCGCCGTTCTTTCACTTCGAGCCGAGCGGCATCCACGTCGACGCCGGCGACGTCGTACAGTTCGTCGGCGAATCACCGGACCACACGATTACGGCCTACCACCCTGCACAGGGCTTCCAGCAGCGGGTTCCCGACGGGGTTCCACCGTTCTCGTCGCCGGTACTCAGCGTCGGTAGCGTCTGGCTCTACGAGTTCACCGAGCCGGGCGTCTACGACGTCTACTGCGGGCCACACCACGTTCTCGGGATGAGTATGCGTCTCGTCGCGGGCGATCTCACGGCCGACGACGTGCCGGACTACGAGGACGCGTTCGAAGGGAGCGACGACCCACCGTTGCTCGCTCCGTTTAGCCCGGGCTTCCTCGAGCACGAACTCAACGCGATCAGCGAGACGAACGAGGACTGCGAGTGGCCGTGGCTGACACCACAGGAGGTCCTCGACGCCCCCGCGCTCGATCCGACGAGGATCCGAGAGCAGGGGTCCGTGTCGTTCGCGGACGTGCTCTCCGAGATCGATCGGTTCGCTGAGACGGGGGCGGAACACGACTGAATCGACGACGCAGCACCGACGATCCGGATCGGCATCTACCCGAAAAGAGAGCGGTGTCGACCGATCAGTCGTCGGCGGGAACCGCGCGCTCGTCGCGCTCCGCTCGAGTCAGCAGCGGCGTGCCGTCGGCCTTCGGCCCGAGCCGAGGGCCGAAGGGCGGATCGTCGGGGTCGATCACGCGGCGTCGCTCGTAGTCGGTCGAGCGTTCAACAGGGACGCGACCGATCGAGGCGATCATCTCGACGTAGTCGTCGAACGACCGGAACTCGCCGTAGCCCCCGCCCGCGCGCTTGGTGATCTCCTCGGAGAGGATCGTCCCCATGTAGTCGTCGGCGCCACAGGAGAGCATCTTCAGCCCCTGCTCGTCGCCGTACTTGACCCACGAGGACTGGATGTGCTCGACGTTGTCGAGGAAGAGCCGCGAGACGGCGATCAGCAGTTCGTCCTCGTCGATGCTCGGGCCGCCCGAAACCACGTCGTGTTCGAACAGCGGCGTGTTCTGGTGGATAAAGGAGAGCGGCACGAACTCGGTGATGTTCCCGGTCCGATCCTGCAGATCGCGGATCCGTTTCAGGTGCATCGCCCGGTGGGCCTCGTTGTCGACGTGGCCGTACATGATCGTCGCCGTCATCCCGAGTCCGACGTTCGCGGCTGCCTCCATCGCCTCGAGCCAGCCGTCGCTGCTGATCTTTCCGGGGCAGATCACCTCGCGGACCTCCTCGACGAGGATTTCGGCGGCGGTTCCGGGGACGGTATCGAGCCCCGCGTCTTTCAGTCGGCGGTAGACCTCCTCGTAGGACCAGTCGGTCCCCCGGCGGGCGTGGTAGGCCTCTTCGGGGGTCATCGAGTGGACGTGGACGTCGTCGACGCTCATCGCCGAAATCTGATCCGTGTAGGTACCGGGGCTCGTGTCGTACAGCTCGGGCGGTTTGTAGTTGACCTCCTTCGGGTTCGGGTGGTCGTCGAGGATCTCCCGGTGTTCCTCGTCGAGCGCGAACGCGGGGTGGAGGCCCGAAACGGACGTGACCTCGTAGATTCCCCGATCGACGGCGTCGGCGACGATCTCGCGGGACTCCGCGGGCGTCTTCGTGAAACCGGCCGTCTCGATCTCCGTGTCGCTCTCGAACGTGTGGGCGGCGTCCTTGAAGTTACAGAACAGACAGCCCACGTTACAGGCCGTCGTGACGTTGTTGTTCAGGTTCGCGATGAAGGTGACCTCTTCGCCGACCTCCTCGGCGCGGCGCCGGTCGGCCGCCTCGAGGACGCGTTCCTTGCGCCGGCGGTCGATCCCCTCGCTCTCGGTCCCCGTCGTCAGTAACTCGATCGCGTCGTCGACCGCGAGTCGGTCGCCGTCGCGTGCTTTCGCCAGTGCGTTCTCGAACGACTGGTCGGTCTCGGGAACGTGTTCGAACGTGAGGTCGGCCTCGGTCACCGGTCGCTCCATCGACGTAACGATACCGGTACAGCGAGAAAAGCATGGTGGATTCGCGGACTCGCAGGGGAGATCTCGGAGCGACCCGTCGCCTGCACCCTCCTCGTGGAGCGGGACCGCCACGTCAGCCATTATGATGCGAGGGACCAGTTATGTCGTTTCTGTGGACGGCCACTGTCGAACGTCGGATTCGACGAGGGCGAGCAACAGCCGTCGACGGTCCTGCAGATCCGCGACGGACGCCTCGAACTCGGCGTCGGCGACGGTCGGGATGTCCGCATCGCGAAGCGGCTCGATATCCGGTGCGGGCGGGGACCGATCCGCCGGCTGAATAAACGCCTCGTGGAGGGTCCCGAGATAACTGTCGACGCTCGCCCGGGCGTTTTTGACGATCGTATCGCTGGGTCGGTTCCGTTCGGGAACGCCGAACCGAAGCAGCGTGAGCGTGTCGTCAAGGAGGGCGACGCTCATTACCGGTGCCCGATCGGATTGAGTGGTATGGAAATAATGGAGGATCGGGTACGCCTTGTGGTTCGCGGTGAGCGTATTCAGCTGCGACGTGAGCGCGTTCAGGGAGAGCTCGAGGCCGTCGAACTCGTCGCCGTTCCAACTCGTCCGGAGGATCTCGTCGCTCCGGGAGCCGAGCCCGCTCACGCTGCTGGCGAACGACCGCTTTTGCGTGACGGCATCGAGAACGGAGAGGACGTAGGTGACGCTCAGGGTGACGAAGAGCATCCCGCTGGCCGTCGCGATCGTGGTCGCGATCTGCCACGGTCCGTCTCGCGGAACGAGGTCGCCGTTTCCCAGCGTGAATATCGTGTACCCGGTGTAGTACACCCGATCCGACCACGAGATCGGCCCTCCGCCGATCGTATCGATGAGGGGGTACTCGGCACCCGCGAAGACGAGCGTCCAACCGCCCCACAGGAGAACGATCCAGGTCACGAGACCGATGAGGAGGGTTACTGGTCCCGAGAGGGTAAGCAGCCGAGAGCCGCGATCGCCGACTCGGCGGAACCCGCTCCAGGTCACCGCCATCAGTTGCGAGGTGAGCGGCCCGGCACCCCCCTCGACCCAGAGCGTGGTCCACAGGAGATCCACGACGACGGCAACGAGCAGGAGTACCCCGAGACCGAACGGAACGGGATTCACGTCATCGCCACCTCGAGCTCGAACGACCCGCCAGTTCGTCGAGACCATCGGCTCGTGACGGAAGCCGACATGCGACGCGGTGGTCGGGAATGACAGTGTGCACACTATCGGGTTCGATCCCGAATCGGAAAACGTGCCGACCGGCTACTCCCTGCGTTTGGGCTGATTCCGTCGCTTTCGACCCCTCATCCGTCGAATGCAATTCTCTGAAGAATCGGAGCGGTCCGAGAACGACCTCCCTATGAGTTCACGGACGCTCGAGGAGCGTATCGAGGGACTCAGCTACAACGCGAACCTCGACGAGCAGTATCGTCGGGCCGCCCTCGAGTCGGTAGCGACGGCCCCAGTGCGAGTCGACGCGGACTGTCTCGAGGAGCCGCTTCGGGGAGCGGCGGACCCGCTCCTCGCGAGCGTCGACGACTGAGAGCGGGAGCCGTCGATCCAAACGCGATCGGGACTCACCGATCACCGACCTCCTGTCCGATACTGAAAACTTCTTACGGTCCGGCCACGGCAACTGGGATATGAACTGCGGCGGCGGATACGTCCTGAGGTGTCTCGTATGACGAGTGTCAAAGAGTTTCGGATCGAAGCCGAAGCGACCGCCGAGGAGCTCGGTCGCGGCGCGTTCGTCTTCACGGACGACTACTCCGTCTTCGACTGGGGGAAGATGCCCGACCAGATCCCCCAGAAAGGGGCGAGCCTCTGTGCGATGGGCGCGTTCAACTTCGAACTCCTCGAGAGCGAGGGGATCCCGACGCACTACCGCGGCGTGGTCGAGAACGGGGACGTCGTCGACCTCGCGGACGCCTCCCACCCGCCGTGGGAGATGGCGATCGACCTGACGCAGGTGCCCGACCTGCCCCACGAGGGCCGGGCGTACGACTACGACCGCTACCACGACGCGGCCGGCGAGAACTACCTGATCCCCCTCGAGATCGTCTTCCGCAACCGGGTCCCCGTCGGCTCGAGCCTGCGGAGCCGGACCGACCCCGGCGACCACGGGCTCGACTACGATAGCTGGCCGGAGGAGGCCGTCGACCTCGACGACCCCATCGTCGAGTTCTCCACGAAGTACGAGGAGAGCGACCGCTACCTCGCGCGCGAGGAGGCCGACGCCATCGCCGGGAAAGCGGCGATCGACGACCTGGAGTCGCTCGCCCGCGACGTCAACCGGATCGTCACCGAGCAGGCCGACGACGCCGGACTGGTCCATGAGGACGGCAAGATCGAGTGTCTCTACTATCGGGGCGAGATCCGCGTCGGCGACGTCGTCGGCACCTTCGACGAGAACCGCTTCAGCTACGAGGGCACCCAGCTCTCGAAGGAAGTGCTCCGCCAGTACCACAAGCGCACCCAGCCCGAGTGGGTCCAGGCCGTCGACGCCGCCAAAGCCCGGGCGAAACGAGAGGACGTGGCCGACTGGAAGGCGCTCTGCGACGAGTCACCGGAGCCCCTCGAGGCGTCGGTCCTCGAGACCGCCAGCGACCTCTACCGCGCCGGCGCCAACGCCTATACCGGGCGGGAGTTCTTCGACGCGCCGCCGCTCTCGAGCGCGATCGGCGCGGTTCGGCGCCTCTGAGTGACGCGGGTCGTCTCTCGCGACCCGCGAATTCGATTCCGTTCCACCGTGAACGGTGGTATCAGTCCGCACACCGGACGGACAGAGTAACCCTCATATTGGGGGCCGAGCTACGTCCGGCCGACAGCAAATGACCCCCGCTATCGCCGGCGGAATCGCAGCGAGTATCGTCCTGTTCAACCTCACGACCGGCATCTCGGCCGTCGCAGGCGCCGTGCTGACCCTGTTCGTGCTCGTGCTGGTCGGGTTCGCCGTCGCACCCCTGTTCTCCTCGGAGTGGATCGGCGAGCAAGACGTGGCCTCGACCGGCGCGGGCAGCGTCGAGCCGAGCGACGACTGAGCCGCGAGCGCCGGTTTTCGTTTCGCGACGGCACCCAGTAGCCAGGTTCTTGTCCCGTCGCACCGCTGTTCGACTATGGAGACGGCAGTTACCGTGTACGGACCCGTACGGGGTGCGACCGGCGACAAGACGGTGACCCTCGAGTGGGCGGGCGGCACCGTCGCCGACGCCATCGCGGCCGTCGTCGAGACGTACCCGCGAGCGGAGCCCCACCTCTACGACGGCGAGGAGGTTCGGACGAGCGTCAGGGTCTCGATCGACGGCGAGCGCGCGGCGCTCGAGGATCGGGTTCCGGAAGACGCGGCTCTGGCCGTCGTTCCCGCCGTACAGGGCGGCTCCGGCGAGTAACGTCGCGCGGGATCGGACAAAGTTTATTTCGACTGTCGAGTACGTCAGGATATGGCCGCCGAACTGAGTCGAACGCACCACCTCGAGTGCGAAGGCTTCGCCGACGAGTTCGAAGCCCTCCTCGAGCGGGTCGTCCCCGACACGACGGCTGCGGTCGTCCACCTCCGCGAGGACGAGCTGGCGATGGACCCGGACGGCGACGACTGTCGGCGAGTGTGGGACGGCGTTCGCCCTCGGTTCGACCGGGTCCCCAAGTCGGATCGAAACGGATCCACCGCGTGGCGCGTTCCGACGACGACCGACGCGGGGCGGGCAGCCCTGTTCGAACTGGTCGCACTGACGGACGGCATCGCCGGCTCGTACTTCGTGTTTCGACTCGAGCTTCGAGACGGCGAAACGCCGGTGCTCGAGGCGATTCCCCATCACTCGGACGCGAGAATCGATGCGACGCTGCTCGATGCTGCGATCCAACCCGGCGAAATCGTCGGGCTGAGCGGGCACGATGCGTGTCTGGTTCCCACCGAGAGCCAGTTCGAATGGGTCGCCGAGGACCGACAGTGGAGTATAGGGGGCGGGTCGCTCTGCGTCGAGACGCTCGACGGTCGGAGAGCGCGGTGTTACGGGATGACGAATCTCGAGCGGGCGACGCTCGAGGCGGACGGGACGGGTCTCGCGCTCGCCTGGGAGCCGGGAGAGCTACCGGACGATGCCGTTGGGAAGCTGCTCTCGTGGATCGCGGATACACTGTACAACCCGCCGCCGGAGCTGCCTTGCGAGACGGCCGAGCGAGCAACAGCCGTGAAAGGGCATCTGCAGGAGATGCTCGGGGCCTACGACGGACGCGAGATATAGAACGGGCTGTTTCAGACCGATTTAGGGTGCCGTGAAAGGACGTTGCGATCCTGAGACAACCGAGTGTATGTCGGCTGTCTCGAGGAATACGGTTCGTCGCGAACAGTCCGGTGAACGACGTGAAACAGGTTTGCTGCTATCGTGGCAACGGGGAATCTCCACGCCCTCCCCAACCGATTCGCTCTCTCCCTTCGGTCGTTCGCTCATCCCTCGCGCAATTTCGTTGCGCGGTTCGCCGTCGGCTCACCGCGCCACAGCGCGCGCCACGGCAATTGAAGCCCGGACTGTGTTACGTTCGGAACCTACAGATCGTACTGCTCGCGCACCAGGTGGTCGATGCCGCGGTCCTCGAGGACGGCCATCGGCGCGAGCATGTCGAGTTGGACGACGCCGGGGAGGCGGCCGATCTGGACGCCGCCGGTGAACGTACACCGCGAGCGGACCTCGCCCTCGGTCATGTCGAGCAGTTTCGTCGCGCGGTCGAAGGCGTTCTGCGTGGCGTCGTTGACCGTCGCACCGGAGCCGACGACCTGGATCGGGCCCATGTCGGTTTCGACGTCGACGTCGTGTTCGTCGCCGAGTTCGCAGCCCGCCTCGCGCTCCTCGTCGTTGTAGGGCTCGCTGATGAACGGCAGGTCCTCCTCGGGCGGCAGGAGGACCGGGCCGTCGAGCTCGAGCCCGTCGATGACCTCGACGTCCATCGTGACGGAGCCGCTCACGTCGGTCGTGTGCAGGGAGAGTTCGCCGTCGCCCTGGTTGGCGTGCAGGTCGCCGACGTAGACGCCGGCCCCGTCGACCTTGACGGGACAGAGCAGGGTCGCACCGGGCCGGACCTGCGGGATGTCCATGTGGCCGTCGGTTCGAGCCTCGAGGTCGGCCTCGCTGTCGACGCCGTAGTCGTGGTCGGCCCCGATGAGGAACTGGCCGAAGTCGCCGGCGTTGTGCGAGTCGGGCATCGTGATCGGCGGCGTCGTCCCGATGTTCCCGATGAACGGTCGCAGGCGGCCCAGCGTGCCGGGCATCTCGCCGGGTTCGTACAGCAGGATGGGGTGCTGGCGGGAGTTCTCGGGGATGTCCATCACCTCGTCGGCGTCTTTCGCGAGCTCGTGGGCGGCGTCCTCGTCGAGGGTGATCCCGACGGTGTTGTCCTCGTCGAAGGCGACGGTGTAGCCGTACTCGAACCCGAAGGAGGAGGCGTTCGCGCCGCACTCGGCGCACTTGATCGATTCCGGGCCCGTGCCCTCGACGACGGAGTCGGGCCACTCGGTGCCACACTCCGGACAGCGGTGATCGACGAACGGGTCGTCGCCGAAGGCCCCCTCGCGTTCGTCCATCGAGCCCGTGCTCGTCGCCATGCTCGTCACGTCGACGTCCCGGATGCGGAGCGCGACGGCGTCGCCGACCTCAGCGCCTTCGACCCGGATCGGCCGAGTGACCTCGTGGCCGCCGTGGAACTCGGGCGTGACCATCGGCCCCCAACAGCCCGGCGGGGTGTACGTCCGTATCGTGCCGCCGTCCGCGACGGTTCCCGCCCACTCCTGATCGGGACCGACGAGACCGAGCGTGTACTGATCGACGGACAGCTCCTGTTGGACTTCTCGCTGTGCCATACTATCGCATAGTTCGTCGCTGGCGGCGATAAGGGTGCCGTTCACGGAACCGTCGATGAGCGGGATATCGTCTCGAACGAACGACGGTTCGGCGTGAAACGAAACTCGAGTCGCCGTTCACCGACGGCGAAAGCACACGCTCGCGGCTTGCATCTGAGGGCCGGATTCCGATACCGGTCACGGGAGAAGCCTCGATTATGCAGGAGAACGAATTCTACGAGCTGGTGCAGGAAGCGGGACACCTCGACACGGTAGACCGCGCGGCGGTCGCGCTGACGGACGGCGAGTTGCGGGACCTGAAATCTCAGCTCGACGACGAGCTGGATCCGCTCTTCGAGGGCGTGACGATCGACCGGGAAAACGTCTGATCGCCGTCGAGCGATCGCGGCGACGGACTCGAGTTCCCGATACTCGATACCCGAACTTCGTTCGGCCTATTTTCACCGTTGACACGGTAAACGGCTGGGTTCGAGGCGCGTGGCCGAATACGCCGCAATGGATTCGTTCAAGTGGGTCTCGTCCCACGTGTCACCCGATGACTGATTCGACGGACGAGGACGCACCCGACTGCCGATCCTGTGGCGATCCCGTAGGACCGTCTTCCGAACAGCGCGTCGTGACGACGGTCGAAGACGCCGCGACCGTCTACCGACACTTCTGTAGCGACGACTGCCGCGAGCAGTGGGAGTCGTCGAATTCGGCCTGACGACCGTTCGACGCGTCCGCGCGGCGAGGCAGTGGTGAACCCCGCGCGCAGCCACAGGCGCGGCTGCCGGTGTGGTGCCGGGAGCGTGTCACCAGTAGCGCTATCGATCGGGGACGCAAATAGTTCCGTATTGAATAGAGACGATGAGTTCCCCACGACGACTGTCCGGCTTCGTTTCAGACCGATGAACCGGTCGTTCAGTAGAGACGCTTCCTGATTCGATCTCGGATCGGTCTCCCGGTCCCGTCCCAACTACTGTGGCCGCACGTTTTTATTGGCTACGGAGAACTAGTATTATGGCACTCGAAGCCTCATTTACTACCACGGAAGGGGAATTTCCGCTCGCGGAGATCTTTACTGAGTTTCCGGCTTCGCAGGTCGAATTAGACCGCGTTGTTCCGACGAACGAAGTCATAATTCCGTATTTTTGGCTCCGAGGCGTCGAGAATGCAGATGCAGAAATGACTGCTATCGATCACCCGGGGATCGAGGAGATCAGAGTGGTCGATACCGTCGATAGTGAACTGTTCGTTCGTATCGAGTGGGATTTCGAATACGAGAGTGTCCTCACAGCAGTCCTCGAAACGGAAGTCGCGCTCGTGACCGCTATCGGCAGAGAGGGCAAATGGACGTTCGAAATCCGGGGCGATTCCCAGCAGGACGTGTCGGATTTTCAGTCATACTGTCGCGATAACGACATTCCCGTCGAGCTCGTGGAACTACACGCGCTCTCACCGTTACACTCGGGAGACGAGTACGACCTCACCGACCCCCAGCGGGAGGCGTTGATACTCGCGTATGCGCGAGGGTATTTCGATTCACCGCGAAAGGCAAATCAGGGAGACGTAGCCGATGAACTCGGAATCACACGGCAGGCGTTCGCATCGCGATTACGACGCGGAATCCGACGCTTGCTCACGAGTACGCTTATCGAGTCATCCGAGAACGCGGATACCGAATCGACCGAATCGGGGTAGAGTGTGGGCCATATAAAGATAATACTCGAGTAAAAGTCAGTGTTACCACGGTCCCGCTTCTAGTACGGGTGTGAACCGAATTGATCATCCGGGGACCGGAAGCTCGGACCTCGTGGAATCAGCGGAGAGCCTCACGGTCGATGACGGGACCTACCGGTTAGCGTACGATCCGTCGGTCGACGACACCAGTCTCGCTGTGGTCGATCTGGTCGCCACCATCACTCACACGGACGCTGTCGACCTCGAGCCGCTCCATTCCGCTATCGACACGACGGCGCTCGATCGATTGAGCTCTGGGACGGACGGAGGCAATCACGTGGACTTTCGGTATGCGGGCTACCAGATAACGGTCGACACTGCCGGACTGATCACCTGTTCTCGATCACCGGGAGAAGAGAAACGGACAGAATGACGAACGAGTTCGTCGAATGCCTCGAGTGCAGCCTGGTCTTTGCGAGCAAAGCGGGCGACATACCGCTACTCAAGAACTGGGATTCTTGTCCGCACTGTGATGGGACGGAGTTCCAGTTTTTGGACGGGTAACGGCCGGGAGTTACACGACCGATATCGAGCGATCACTCCCTTCGACGATCGAGCCGACTCTCGCGTCCCGTTCGCACCTCGTCTTCAGCACAGCTTCGCCTAATGTGCGATTCCGTACAGGGCCGACAGCAGTAGAGCCGGAGTGTCGTGCCCGGCCGTTTCGTGAGCGGTTCTCGAGAGGTTCGACAGCGCAACAGCGGAATCACGGCGCGCCGTCGATCGGTTAGTCGCCGTTCGGCTTGCGCTGGACGGCCTCGAACAGGTCTTTACCCGCGGAGCGTTACGGGTCGAACGATGGCCACCGAAGCGACGTTTACCGTTCCGTCCGACCAGTTTCCGCTGGGGAGCGTGTTCGACCGGTTCCCGGACGTGACGGTCGAACTCGAGCGGATCATCCCGGCGCGGGACGTGGTAGTGCCGTACTTCTGGGTCCGGGGGACTCGAGTCGACGACATCGAGGCCGCGTTCACCGACCATCCGGGCGTGGAGCGCATCGACCTCGTCGATTCCGTCGCGGACGAGTACCTGTTACGCGTCGAGTGGTCGCGAGAGTACAGGGGCGTTCTGAACGCGTTGACCGAGACGGCGATTCCGCTCGTCGAGGCGGTCGGGACGAGTCAGCAGTGGACGTTCGACGTCCGAGGGGACGATCGAAGCGACATCGCCGTCTTTCAGAAGCGCTGTCGGGAGGACGAGGTTCCGATCACGCTGACGAAGCTCACGGCGCTCACGCCGATCGAGACGGCGACCGAGGCGGCGTTGACCGAGCCACAGGCCGAGGCGCTGGTACTCGCCTACGATCGCGGCTACTTCAACTCGCCGCGGGACGTGACGATGGCGGAGCTCGGTGAGGAGCTGGGCATTACGCAACAGGCGGTCGCGTCTCGGCTCCGGCGTGGTATCGATCGGCTGCTCGGCGAAACGCTCCCGGGACTCGGAGAGGCTACTTAAGCGGGTTGTATACTAAAAAGCGGCCCTGAACCGTCTCGCCGTTCGTTTGAGACGTAGTGGTTGGGAATTCCAGCGGATTCGAGTCGTATTTGAGCAGGCTGAGTCGCTGGCACCGCGTCGTTCCCGTACTCGGGGTGGCCGTTCTGCTCGGCGCGATCTGGAAATCGATTCACACACTGAGCAGTAGCGGCATCCTCCTGGAGGCAATGATCGATTTCGTTCTGATCGGCTCGCTCGGAGCCGTCCTCCTGTACGTCTGGGTCTGGTTACCCGAGAGCGGAATCTCGCCCAGGTTCTATCCCCGCATCGTGACGCGAGCCATCGGTGGCGTCGCCGTCATGGCCGTCGTGCTCGCCTTGCGCGTGCTCCATCCCGGCGTCACCGTCGACTTCTCGTTCGGGACGCAGGCGGTCCTGGTTGCGATCGGCACGATGGCGGGACTGGGGATCGGCGTCTACGAAGCCCGGACGCTCATCCAGGCCGAAATCCTCGAGGCGCGAAACGAGGAGTTGAAACGGACCGAGGAGCGCCTCGAGGAGGCGGTCGGCGACCTGGAAGACTCGAACGACCGGCTCGAACAGTTCGCGTACGCGGCCTCGCACGACTTGCAGGAACCGCTCCGCATGGTGACGAGCTATCTGCGACTCATCGAGAATCGGTACGGCGACGAGCTCGACGACGATTGCACGGAGTTCATCGAGTTCGCCGTCGACGGCGCCGATCGGATGCGCGCGATGATCGACGGACTGCTCGACTATTCGCGGGTCGAAACCCAGGGCGACCCCTTCGAGACCGTCGATCTCGACGCCGTGCTCGACGACGTCCTCACCGATCTCCAGTTCAAGATCGACGAGACCGACACCGAGATCTCGCGAGAGCCGTTGCCCGCCGTCGACGGAGACAGGCGGCAGTTCCAGCAGCTCTTCCAGAATCTGGTGAGCAACGCGATCGATTACAGCGGCGACGAGCCCCCGCGGATACACGTGTCGGCGACGCCGGAGGGAGACGACGTGACGATCGCCGTTCGCGACGAGGGGGTCGGCATCGACGCCGACGACACCGACCGTATCTTCGATATCTTCCAGCGTCTGCACTCGAGCGAGGAACAGGCCGGATCGGGGCTCGGATTGGCGCTGTGCAAGCGGATCGTCGAGCGCCACGACGGTGAAATCGACGTCGAATCTGAACCCGGGGTCGGATCGACGTTCGCCGTCACGCTGCCGCTCCGTACCGACCCGCCGGCTCCGGCCGAGCGTCGTCGCTCGGCCCGGCCGACCGAGACGTGACGATTGAGCGGCGGGGCGGAGCGACCGTTCGCGCGGCTACCGATCCTCGGCGACCGCGCTGCCGATCCCGTCGACCGGCCGATCGGGGGTGAACTCCTCGATCTCGTCGGGCAGGCCGAGCTGGTACCGGGTGCCGTTCTCCCGGACCGAGGTCCGACCGCGGTGGACCGAGACGTCGCCGTTCAGGTGGAGCTGGACGGCCTCGAGCAAGGCGTCGGCCTCCAGGGGCTGTCCGCGGCGTTTCATTTCGGGTAGGTCGGCGTCGTCGGGCACGTCGAACGCGCGCTGAGTGATGATCGGTCCCTGATCGAGGTCGGTCGTCACGTAGTGGGCGGTGACGCCCGCGACCCGAACCCCTTCCTCGACGGCCTGTCGGTAGGCCTCCGCGCCGGGGAACGCCGGCAGCAGGGACGGGTGGACGTTGATGATGCGGTCCTCGTAGCGGAAGACGACGTTCGGGCTGAGGATGCGCATGTACCGCGCGAGTACGATCAGGTCGACGTCGTACTCCGCGAGGAGCTCGAGGAGCCGCTCTTCGTTTTGCTGGCCCCCCTCGTCGCCGATGTCGTGAAACGGGACGTCGTAGTGTTCGGCCAGCGGCTGGAGGTCGTCGTGGTTGCCGATGACCACCCCGATGTCCGCGCCGAGTTCGTCGTTGGCCCAGGCCTCGAACAGCGCCTCGAGGCAGTGGCTCTCCTTCGTGACGAGGACGGCGATCTGCTGGGTCTCGCGGTCGGCGGGGAACCGAACTTGGACGTCCAGCCCGAGGTCGTCGCCGAGGTCGTTGAGGTCCTCGCGAAGGGTCTCCTCCGTGCAGACCATCTCGGAGGTGTCGACGGCGAGATACATCCGGAAGACGCCGTCGCGGACCGCCTGATCGAGGTCCTCGATATTGATCCCGCGCTCGAACAGGAGGCTGGTCACGTTGGCGACCAGCCCGGTGTCGTCGTCTCCGATCACCGTGATTTCCGTCACGTCGGTCGTCACCGCTGCCACCTCCGCTCGAGCGAATATCGATTCATCACGACGGAGTGCAGTCTATCGGCGGCTAAAAGTCCTGCTTTCCGGAGAGACGCGTGAGAGTCGCCCGCACTGCTTTCATTGTGTGCCAAATTCATGCGCAAATTTGTGCTCCGAACGCAATGAAGGTGGCGATTACTTCGATTTCGGCTCGGAAATCGATCGGCGGTCGTCCGCGGGAGGCGTATGACGGACGCTCGTGATCGACCACCCGCCCGTCCCGGAGACGCCTTTATTTTGTCCTACAATTGCATGTAATGTGTCTGACAGGGTTTTATACGCCGGACTGTGGTACGAGCGTTCAGTCACGCAGCGTGACAGTCGCCAGCCGATAGGTGAACACAATGACGGCAACTCACGACGACCACGGCCGATCACGAATCGACCGCGAACGGAAGACCGCGTTCGTCTCACACGACTGGGCGGGCACGGACTCGCTGACGAACACGATCGTCTCGACGGTCGCGGAACTCTCCGGTCGCGACCCGACCGACGTCGACCGACTCTACGACCGAATCGATCCCGAAAGCCTCGACGCCCTCTTCGCGCCGACGAGGGACACCGTAGCCCGAAACACCGGGCAGGTATCGTTTCGGCTCGACGGCTATACGATCACCGTCCACGCGACGGGAGACATCGTCGTCGCACCGGCACCGTGATCGGCCGGCAGCGGGTAGCCGGCTCGAAACCGCTGCGTGGACGGTCCCCCTGCTATAGGTGTCCACGAACGTGCATTACGGAGCCGATGCGAAAGCGTTTTTGAGCACGGTTACGGGGTAACAGGTAATGACCGCCTACACCGCGACGGTGACGGTTCGACTCAAGCGGGGCGTCCTGGACCCCGAGGCCGAGACCACGAAACAGGCCCTCGAGCGGCTGGGCTTCGAGCTCGAGGACCTGCGATCGGCCGACCGGTTCGAGGTCGACCTCGAGGCAGACTCCGCGGACGGCGCACGCGAGCGCGCCGACGAGATGGCCGAACGCCTGCTGGCGAACCCGACCATCCACGACTACGACGTGGAGGTCGCGGAACGGTAGATGACGGTCTCTCTCACACCGATCGAAACCGTCGGTCCCAACGCTGCGAGGTGGCGACTGTGACGGTTTCGATCGTCCGGTTCGGCGGGTCGAACTGCGACCGCGACGCCGAACGCGCCCTGACACACCTCGGCATCGACGCCGAGATCGTCTGGCACGAGGACGGGCTTCCGGACGACGCCACGGGCGTCGTCCTCCCCGGCGGGTTCTCTTACGGGGATTACCTTCGCGCGGGAGCGATGGCGGCCCGCTCGCCGATCATGACCGAGGTCCGCGACGCCGCGGCCGACGGCGTCCCCGTGCTCGGCGTCTGTAACGGCGCTCAGGTCGGCTGCGAGTCGGGGCTGACCGAGGGCGCGTTCACGACCAACGAGAGCGCGCGCTTCCAGTGCGAGCACGTCTCCCTGCGCGTCGAGCGCGACGACACGCCTTGGACCGCTCACTACGACGAGGGTGAGGTCATCGAGGTCCCGATCGCACACGGCGAAGGTCGCTACGAGATCGACGACGACCGGCTGGCCGAACTCGAGGACGACGGCCGCGTCCTCTTTCGGTACTGCGACGAACACGGCGAGACGAGCCCGGACGCGAACCCGAACGGCTCCAAGCACAACGTCGCCGGCGTCCTCGGCGATCGCGAGTCCGTCGCGGTGTTGATGCCTCACCCCGAACGCGCGACCTTGCCCGACATCGGCCCGACGGACGGACAGGGGATTCTCCGCGGCTTCGAGTCGGAAGAAACCGGCGTCTAACCCCATATACGGCTTTTATTCGAGTCGGATTCCCGAAAAACGTGGGCGACTCAGTTCGTGAGTCGAGTCGAAGAGTAATGGTGCCGGGACTCCTCGTCACCGACTGAATACAGGGGATGGGCACGAATATCGGACCGATAACCCGGATCGTCGCGGTCGATTCCGGATCGGGAGGGGCCGTCGAACGCGTTCTCGATGGGACGGACACCACCGTCGACGTCGTCGAGACGGCCGGCGCGTGTCTCGAGACGCTCTCGAGCGGCGACTGCGTCGTGATCGGAGACACGCGATCCGACACGGATCCCGTCGAATGCTGTCGAGCGATCCGGGACCGCGGCGTCGAGAGTCCGATCGTCGTCTACCCCGCGGACGGCAGCGAAGCGCTTGCGGGTGCGGTCGTCGCCGCGGGGGCCGACGGCTACGTTCCCCGCTGGGAGGGCGCCGAAACGCTGACGAAGCGACTGCGCGAGCTGACCGCCGACCGCTCGTCCGATGACCGCACGTCCGCCGACCGAGCCGCGGACACACCCGCAACCGGCCCGTCGGTTACCGACGCGACACGTCCGGAATCGACGGCCGATCCGACGGACCGCCTCGAGTCGTTCGTCGACGAGTTGCCGCTCGCGGTCGTCGAGTGGACCCTCGAGTACGAGATCCGGGACTGGAATGCGGCGGCGACCGAGCTGTTCGGGTACACCGCCGACGAGGCGATCGGCGGCTCCGCCTTCGAGCTGATCGTTCCCGAACACGACCGCGACACCGTTCTCCAGTGGCGAGACCGGATCGTCGACGGCGGCTCCGTCTGCTGGGTCAATCCGAACGTCTGCAAGGACGGCACGACGATCACCTGCGAGTGGGTGAACACGCCGCTCGTCGACGACGACGGCGACGTCGTCAGCGTCCTCTCGTTCGTCCGGGACGTCACCGACGAGCACACGCGGGCGAGCGCGCTCGAAGCGCTTCAGGAGACGACCCAGGAACTACTGCGAGCCGAGTCGGCCGACGAGATCGCGGACATCGTGATGACGGCGACCGAGGACGTACTGGATCAGTCCCTCGCCGGGATCCGGCTCTACGACGAGGACAGCGAGACGCTCGAGCTCGCGAGTACCACGACGACGTTCGACGAACACACCGACGAGATCCCGTCGGTCGGCCCGGGAAACACAATCTTCTGGGAGGCCTACGCGGATCAGATGCCGACCATCGTGGAGAACGTCTCGATGGAGCGCATCCCGTACGACGTCGAGACCGAAATCGGGAGCGTACTCTTCCAGCCGCTGGGCGGTCACGGGCTGTTTACCGTCGCAGCGTCGGGCGACGAGACCTTCGGCGACGCCGAAATCCACCTGCTCCACGTCCTCGCGTCGACCGCCGAAGCGGCGCTCGATCGGGCGGCGCGCGAGCGCGAACTCGAGCGGACGGAGGCCGTCGTCGAGGCGGTCGGCGACTGCGTCTACCAGCTCGATCGCGAGGGCCGATTCGTCACCGTCAACGACACCACGATGGGAGATGTCGACTACGATCGCGACGAGCTTCTCGGCGAGCACGTCTCGATGCTTCTCACGGACGAGAGTCTCGAGCGCGGGCAGCGACGGATTCAGGCGCTCGTCGACGACGACGAGCGACGGGTCGCGACCTACGAGGTGACGCTCACGGGACCCGACGGCGAACGGACGCCGGGCGAGGTCAACATGGCGCTGTTGCGGTCCGACGGCGAGATCGAGGGGACCGTCGGGATCGCCCGCGACATCAGCGACCGAAAACGGATGGAGCGAAAGCTCGTCGACAGGAAGGCGAAGATCGAAGCCCTTCACGAGGTCGCCTCCCGACTCGACGACTGTACGACCCGCGAGGAAGTCTACGAGGAAACCGTCGAAGCCGCCGAAGACGTGCTCAATTTCGACGTCTGTTGCGTCGACAGGATCCGCGGAGAGTACCTCGTCAAACAGGCCATTTCGTCCACGCTCGATACGGACTTCGATGAAGAGATGCCGATCGACGACGGGATCGCCGGCAAGACCTACCGTACGCGACAGCCGTACCGAGTCGACGACATCGCTGACGACGACGACGCGGCACCGAAAGTCGACGGACTCAGATCGGTACTGAGCGTTCCGATCGGCGATCGCGGCGTGTTCCAGGCCGTCTCCACGGAGCCGGCGGCGTTTACGCCGGCCGACACCGACCTGGCGGAGCTGCTGCTCTCCCACGTCACCGACGCGCTCGATCGGATCGAGTTCGAAGAGCGCCTGCGAACCGAACGCGACCGGTTCGTGGCGCTGTTCGAGAACGTCCCCGACGCCGTCGTCAGCGTCAGTCGGCTCGAGGACGGTCCCATCACCGAGGACGTCAACCCCGCGTTCGAACGGATCTTCGGGTTCGACGAGGCGGAGGTCGTCGGCGAACCGCTCGACGACTTCATCGTGCCGCCCGACAGAACGACCGAGGCCGAGACGCTCAACCGTCGGGGCAGTCGCGGCGAAATCGGCGAGGCGGAGGTCAAACGGCAAACGGCGGACGGGTTGCGCGATTTCAGACTTCGGGTCGTCCCGATAGAGACGGACGGCTCGTCGGACCGCGCCTTCGGGCTCTACACCGACATCACTGCACAGAAACAGCGACAGAAGCGCCTCGAGATCCTCAACCGCGTCCTGCGCCACGACCTGCGGAACGGGATGAACATCATCGACGGCTGTGCGGAGCTGCTCGCGGACACCGTCGACGACGACGGACGGGAGTACGTCGAAACCATTCGGGGCCGAACGAACGAACTCATCGGTCTCGCGGAAAAGACGCGCGCCGTCGAGCGGGTCCTCGACCGCGAGGGGGTCGCGGCAGGCCCGATCGACCTCTCCGACGCCATCGAACGGGCGATCTCCCGCCTCGAGACCGCTCACCCCGACGTCGACGTCACCGCCTCGCTCCCGGACCGACGCTTCGCCCGGGCCGACGAGTACCTCCAGATGGCCCTCTTCCAGGTGCTCGAGAACGCCGTCGAACACAACGACCGGGCGCGACCGACCATCGACGTCACGCTGCGTGACGGTCCCGACGACGACTCACTGACGATCGCGATCGCCGACGACGGACCCGGAATGCCCGACGAGGAGCGGGAACTGCTCGAGGGCGACCGCGAGATCACGCAGCTCCGCCACGCGAGCGGGCTCGGCCTCTGGCTCGTCAACTGGGTCGTCACCCAGGCGGGCGGCCACCTGTCGTTCAGCGACAACGAGCCCCGCGGCACCGTCGTCACGCTCGAGGTCCCCCGCGCCGACGCGGAGTCGATCGGATCGACCTCGGACGAACCGGCGACGAGCGATTAGAGCGGTCTCCTCAGCGCCCCCATTCGTAGAACCACCAGCTCGCACCGAGCAGCATGAGCCCCGCCCCCAGCGCGGAGGTCGCGGGCTCCGGAAAGACGAACAGGAGGAATCCGACGAGGATCACCGCCGCGGGCTCGAGTTCGTTCCAGTACTCGGAGTAGGACGGGAGTCCCATGTCGCCCGTTACCGCGACGGCAGTGAAGTACGTACGCCCGGCACTCACAGCGTGACGCTACCGGGTCAGCGGCTGGTTGAAACTCCGCTCGCGCTCGACGACCGTCTCCCAGGTCAGTTCGCACTCGCAGGAGACTTGCTCGAAGACCGTCGGATCCTGTCGCAGGTCGAAGTCCTTGATCGCCTTCTGGACGCGGTCGTCACACTCCTGGCAGTTGTGCGGCCCGCGATCGGAGCCGTGGCCGACCGGATCCGAGACGACGATGGCGTCGACGGCCGCCGTTTCCTCGAGGACGTGTGCCACCGACCAGAGCCACGGGGGGCGGTAGCCGTCCTCGAAGTAGAGGTCGTCGACCATCGTGTAGCGCTGGACGTTGCAGGGGTTCATCGAGACGGTGTGACAGCCGTCGACGTCGGCGCAGCGCTCGACCGACGAGATCATGTCGTCGACGGCTTCGGACTCGGTGAGGAACGGCGGCTTCATCAGGAGATAGGCCTTGATGCCGGCTTCGACGTCCGCATCCGCCTCGTCGTCAGCTGTGGCGGCTTCCGCGCAGGCGTCCTCGAAGTCCGCGAAGTCGAAGTACTTGTTCACGCAGTCGTGGCGCACGCGGTCGGTCGCGGTCTCGAGGCCGATCGCGACGTCCGTGTCGATGCCGTGTCGGGTGAAGTCGCCGATCTTCTCGCGGTCGACGAAGTCGGGCAGGGACTCGACGACGATCCGGTCGCGGTCGGCGAAGGTGTCGGCGATCGCCCGACGGGATTCCGCGCCGACCTCGCGCTCGTCGAGGAACGAGCCGGAGGTGTAGATCTTGATGAGGTCGGCGGGTTCCTCGGCGTTGTCGGCCTCGTGTGCGAGACAGACGTCGATCTGGTCCATCAGGGCCTCGTGGGTCACGGAGCCGCCGTCGACGCTCTCGGCGACGTAGCCACACATCGTACAGCCGCCGGCGCGAGCCCACCGGCAGCCGCCGGTGTTGAGGATGATCGTCAGACTCGACTTGACGCCGTCGGGGGTGTTGTCCTCGTCGAGCCAGACGCGCGTGGGCTCGTGGGGGTCGTAGCTGGCCTCCTTGCGCGAGCGGATCTCCCGCATCGCCTGGTTGTGGGCGTCCATGCCCTTGCCCTGCTCGTAGACTTCGGGCGTGGGTTTACTCATTAGCGGACGAAAGCGGCCCAGAGCGTAAAGCGCCTTCGTCTCCCTCACCTCGACGACTATCCGGGCGAAAACCGTCACGACTTACGTTCGACGCTCCAACGAAGGGCCAATGCGCGAGTCTTTCGAAGTCCGGGACACCGATGCCGGCGGCCGCATCGGGGAGCTCACCATCCCCCGGGCGGACACCACCGTCGAAACCCCGGCGTTGCTACCCGTTATCAACCCGAACCTGGATACGATCAGCCCTCGCCGACTCGCCGACGAGTTCGGCGCGGAGATCCTCATCACGAACTCTTACATCATCCACGGCGACGACGATCTCCGGGAACGAGCCCTCGAGGACGGCCTGCACGAGCTGCTGGATTTCCCGGGTGCGATCATGACCGACTCCGGGTCGTTCCAGCTCTCGGAGTACGGCGAGATCGACGTCACGACGGAAGAGATCCTCGCGTTCCAGCGCGAGATCGGCTCCGACATCGCCACGCCCGTCGATATTCCGACGCCGCCGGACGTCTCTCACGAACGCGCCGAGAGCGACCTCGAGACCACGCAGGAGCGACTCGAGATCGCCGAGAACGCCGAGACCGGAGAGATGCTGGTCAGCGCGCCCGTTCAGGGGTCGACCTACCCGGACCTCCGGGAGCGGGCCGGCCGCCACGCCGACGGGACCGACCTCGACGTCTTCCCCGTCGGCGCGGTCGTCCCGCTGATGAACGACTACCGGTACGACGACATGATCGACGTCGTCGCCGCCGCCAAACGCGGGCTGGGAGCCGACGCGCCGGTCCATCTCTTCGGTGCCGGTCACCCCATGATGTTCGCGCTCGCGGTCGCGATGGGCTGTGATCTCTTCGATTCGGCGGCCTACGCGCTGTACGCGCGCGACGACCGCTATCTGACGGTTCGGGGGACTCGCTCCCTCGACGACCTCGATTACCTCCCCTGTTCCTGTGCCGTCTGTACCGAGCACTCGCCCGACGAGCTCCGTGCGCTCCCCGACGGCGAGCGCGAGTCCGAACTCGCCGCGCACAACCTCCACGTCACCTTCGCCGAGATCCGCCGGATCAAACAGGCGATCCGCGCGGGCAACCTGCTCGAGCTCGTCGAGCAACGCGCCCGCGCGCACCCGACGATGCTCGACGGCTACCGCACGCTGCTCGATCACGCCGCCCAACTCGAGCGCTCGGATCCCGTCTCGAAGGGGTCGTTCTTCTACACCTCCCACGAGAGCGCTCGCCGGCCCGAAGTCGTCCGCCATCACCGGCGCCTCGAGCGGCTGTCCGTCCCCGACTCCCTGCTGCTCACCGAGGGCAACGAGCCTCGAAACGGGGAGTTCGACGACTCCTGGCGGATCGAACCGCCCTTCGGCCCCTTCCCGCGGGCGCTCTCGAAGAGCTACCCGCTCACTGCGGAAGTTCCCGAGCGGACGGACCGGGGGGCGCTCGAGGCCGCAGCAGACGGCGTGGCCCGCCTCGCGGAGGCGAATCCGGAGACGGCGTTGACGCTCGCTCACCGGGGTTGGCCCGCCGATATCCTCGAGTGCCTCCCCGACGACGTGGCGCTCGTCGATCTCGCTGCGGAGTGACGGCCTCGCCGGTCGGCCCGCCGATCTGAACCGTCGAGTCGGGACCGGAACACCGAAGAACCACGCGGCGTCGGATTGGAGTATGCTCGGCCCAGCGCTCGTCGGCGTCGGCGTCCTCGTCGCTCTCGTGATCGGAACGTGGCTGTTCAAACGCGTTCGCGGCGGCTCCGCGGACGAACGGCAATCGCGCGAACGCCACAACGAGGCCCAGGAGCGAGAGCCGCCGGTAGAGATCGGCGATATCGAGGAGATCGCGATCACCGAGTTCACCGACCACCACTCGGGCGAGCGACAGGCCGTCGGCAAGGTCGAGGGATTCGTTCTCTTCGTCGAGGACGTCCCGGACGCCTGCGAGACGACGGACGTGATTCGGGTCAAGGTCCTCTCGTTCAACCGCGGCCACACCTCCGCGACGGCGACCTTCCTCGAGCGGGCGTAGCTCGAGTTTCCGGATCGGTTTTCCGGGCGCGCGATCGTTTCGGAAACGGCTCCCCCCGCACGCGACCGGCCAGCGGTGAGTGTCGACGTCGTGTCGGAACTGAGCGAGCGCCCCGCCCGCGCGTCGGGCGGCCGCTATCGACAACCTCTTTCGCCCGCCGCGGCCATATCGAGTATGACCGACTACTTCGAAGTACACGAGCGCGACGGGGCCGCGCGCGTGGGCGAACTCCGCCTCTCCTCGCCGGTGACGACGCCCGCGCTCGTCGACGACGTCCTCGAGGACGCGGGCTCGCTCTGGAGCGCCGATCGGGACCTCCCCGCCGGCGACGACTCACGGCTCACCGTCCTCCCCCACCGGGCGTTCCCCGGGGGAACCGCCGAGGAAGTTCAGGAGTCGTTCGCCGTCGACGCCCCCGACGTCGAGTATCCCAGCGTCGCGGTCGTCTCGAGCGAGAGCGTCGAGAACCAGGGGACGGACGCCTACGCCGTCTCGAACGTCCAGTCCGTGATGGGGCACGGGGCGGCGCTGGTCGAGGCCGTCGTGAACGTGCGCGAGGCGATTCCGGCCGACACCGCCCTGCTGTTCTCCGGCGTCGCCACGCCGCGGAACGTCGCCCTGCTGGCCTACGCCGGCGTCGACCTGTTCGACGAGACCGCGGCCGTCGTGAAGGGTACCGAAGGGCGCTATCTCACGACCGACGAGGCGTACTTCCTCGAGGACTTAGAGGAATTACCCTGTTCGTGCCCCGCCTGCCAGCAGCCCCGCGAGGAGTTCACTCGCGAGGACTGCGCCGAGCACAATGTCAACGCCCTCGCGTCCGAACTGGCGATCGTCCGCCGACGGATCCGCGACGGTCGCCTCCGCGATTACGTCGAAGGTCAGGCCCGCCACGACCAGTGGCTCACCGCCGCCATGCGCGAACTCGATTCGCAGTGGGGGTATCTCGAGGAACGGACGCCGATTCTCCGCGACGCCCGGATCGACGCCGCGACCGCGGACACGCTCCGCCGGGTCGAGATCCAGCGCTTCGCCGACCGGGTGACGACGCGGTATCGCAACCGGTTCCAGAACCCGCTCGTGCTCGTCCCCTGTTCGGCCGCCAAGCCCTACAGCGAGTCCCAGAGCCACCGCCAGTTCCACGACGCCATCCAGTGGCGCGCCCACCTCGTCTCCATGACGAGTCCCATCGGCGTCGTCCCGCAGGAACTCGAGACGACCTACCCCGCCCAGCACTACGACACCGTCGTCACGGGCCGATGGTCGGAAGACGAGAAACGGTTCGTCAGTACGGTCCTGCAACGGTACCTCGAGCGCAACGACTATCCGGAGATCATCGCCCACGTTCCCGACGAGGGCTACCGCGACATCGTCGAGCGCGTCGAGGCGGCCCTCGATCTGGATATCACGTACACCGTCGACGAACACCCGACCGACGACGAGTCGCTCGCGAACCTCTCGAGTGCGCTGTCGGGCGAGCTGAAGTACTCCAAACGCGAACGCGAACACAACACCGTCCGCGCGATCGCTGACTACCTGCTGGGCGACGGTGCCGGCGACGAACTCTTCGACGACATCCAGACGACCAGCCGCTATCCCAAGATCCAGGTGCGCGACCCCGAGGACACCCAGCTCGCCACGATGGTCCCTCAGTACGGGACGCTGTCCTTTACGCTCGCGGGCGCGCGCCGCTGGCTCGAGAGCGACGCCCCGACGAAGCGCGTCGAGATCGACGGCTTCGTCCCCCACGGCAGCGTGCTCGCGCCGGGCGTGGTCGACGCCGACGAGGACATCCGCGTCGGCGACGAGGTGGTCGTCGAGGGGCCGAAGGCGTTCGCCGTCGGCCGCGCCGAGATGTTCGGTCGGGAGATGGCCGAGAGCACGCGCGGGATCGCCTGCGAGATTCGCCACGTCGACGAGAAATAAGTCGCCCCGATGCCGGCGGGGGCTACCGGTCGGCCGTATCGCGTCGGGCGTCGGACGGATCGAGGACGGTCGTTCGACAGGACGGACATCGATCGCCGTTCACGAATCCGTTGACGGACCGCCCGCACTCGGGACACTGCCAGATTCTCGTATAGAGCGCACCCATCACTGTCTCGTCGTGATTCCGACGAGTCGGAAAGGTCTTTTCCCGTTTCTCGAGTCGAGAAACCGACCGAAACGGAGCGTGTGCAGTGGTGGGGAGCGCTGCTACGGTCGACAGCACAGTCCCGCATTCGGGGTGTCGGGCCGCTCGGTCACTCGAGTTCAGTGGCGGCCGCTCTCCCGAGTTCGCGGGGGCCGGGCTCGAATCCGACGAATAGTATCACCGACCCGGACATTCCTTGAGCAAGTGTTCGTGATAGACGGCCGCCGGAACACGCGCGCCACAGAGCTCACAGTCGCGGTGGTCGTCGCTCTCTTCCGTCACGACTGGCCCTGCCACCCCGACCGAAATAACGGCCCCGACTCGCCGGTCGTTTCGTGTCGCTTCGCTCTTCGCATTCGTCCCCGTACCCGGCCGAAAACGTCGGTTCGTCCCGATTTCGGACCCGTCCGCGCCCGCGAGTTACTGTCAAACCGTATATTTGTATTATATACTGAGACGACGTATGTAGTATCGGTGAGTTCGATGAGTACTACTTCCACAGACGGTGTACACGCCGAGGGCTACGCCCTCGAGAACGAATGGCGACCGCTCGCGATCGCGGGCGGAATCGTCGGGCTACTCGGGCTGCTAGCGATGACCGCGCCGGCGGTCACCGGACTGTCGGTATCGCTCGCGCTGGGACTGCTCCTCGTCGCGGGCGGAATCGTCCACGGCGTGCACGCGTTCACCGCGCGCGGCTGGCGCGGGTCGGTCTGGCAGATGGCACTCGCGGCCGTCTCGGTGCTCGCCGGACTGGCCGTCCTCGCGGCACCCGCCGTCGCGCTCGTCACGTTGACGCTGGCGCTCGTGGCCTACCTGGTCGTCGACGGGCTCGCCGAACTCGCGACGGCGATGCGAATGCCCGGGTCGGCCGCCCGAACGTCGGTCGCCGTCAGCGGCGTCATCGCGATCGCCCTCGCCGGACTCCTCTGGGTCGGCTTTCCGGCGACCGCGGCCTGGGCGATCGGCCTTCTGGTCGGCGCGAACCTGCTCGTGACCGGTCTCTCGATGGTGGCCGTCGCCATGGCCGCCCGACCGATCGGCGACGCGACGCCGCCCGCGACCGAACCCCGCGGCGCGTGATCTCGAGCTCGACCTCGCCGATCGAGCCAAGGGAATCGACTGGCCGCAACTATTTTAATGATTTAGGCTTGCCTAAAACGTATGGACGACGATCTGCCACGGGATTACAGCCCGGCGCGGTCGCCCGTCGCTTCGTCGCTCGCCTCCCGGTGCGAGACGCGTCAGGAGGACCGCCAGCGAGTCGGTCACGACCACCGCGCTCGAGGCGCATGACGGACGCCTCCCAGTACCTGCTCGTCTGCTATCTCGCCGCGGAAGACGGGGCGGAATCGGTCTCCCCGGGATACGTCGCGGACGAGCTCGATCGATCGCCGGCGGTCGCGACGGAGACCCTTCAGCGACTCGCGGAAGAGGGGTATCTCACCTACGAACCCTACGACGGGGCGACGCTCACGGCGTCCGGACGGGAGACGGCCGCCGAGCTCTACGAGAGCTACGCGGTCCTGGCGACCTTCTTTCGCGACATCCTCGAACTCGAGGATCCGGAGCGGGAGGCGATGGCGCTCGCGGGGAGCGTCAGCACCCTCGTCACCGAGCGGGTCGCCGACACGCTCCTCGAGACCGAGGACGCCGACTCCGTCGACGTCCCGGCCCGACAGTCGACGACCGAGAACCGCTGAGCTAGTTGCGATCTTCGAAAACCGTCCGAAAGCGGGACTCGAGAGGAGGGTCGAACGTCCGTTAGTTCGTCGCCGACTCGAGGACGAGCGTGTCGTCTTCGAGGTAGTGCTCGACGTGGTGGGTGTGTTCCTCGATGGTCTCGAGTTGCTCGCGGAGCATCTGGGCGGTCGCGTGATCGCCCAGTCCCTGCGCGAGTTCGATGTGTTCCCGGTAGCTCTCGATGATGTCGCCCATCATCTCGAGGTCGTTCGCGAGCGAGGTTCGGATGTCGTAGACGTCCTCGTCTTCGGGCTCGACGGTCGCGTGCTCGGCGAGCGTCGTCATGCTCGCGTGGGGAACGCCGCCGAGGGCCTGCAGTCGTTCGGCGACCTCGTCGGCCGCCGCCTCGACGTCCTCGTAGACCTCCTGGAGGAAGACGTGGACGTCCAGGAACTCCGCGCCTTCGACGTTCCAGTGGTGCTTGTGGAGCTGGTGGTAGAGGACGTACGCGTCCGCGAGGTCCCTGTTCAGGGCCTCGACGATCTGTTCCGCCTTCTCGGGCTCGAGTCGCAGCGCGTTCTCCTCGACGGTACCGGCTTCCTGTTGGACGGTCTTCTGCGTGTTCATCACAGTAGCTAGATTGGCGTCCACCCGCATATAAGTTTTCAATTCGATTATATTTTTTCGTGTGACCTAAAACTCGTTCGCGGTCGGGTCGACCGCTGCGGACTCATCGAACGAGCGCCCGCGACGCGGTTTCGTACTGAATCGAACGGCTATTCACCGTTCGATTCCGAGCGGTCGATATGGATCTCTCGATCGTCGATCTCGCTCCCGTGCCGGCGGGCGGGAGCGCGACCGAAGCGTACGAGAACACGGTCGAACTCGCGCAACTGGCCGACGAGCTCGGCTACTCGCGGTTCTGGGCGGCCGAACACCACGGGATGGCCGACTCGATCGCGAGCACGACCCCGGAAGTCATGATCGCGCGCCTCGCGGCCGAAACCGACGAGATACGGGTCGGCTCCGGGACGGTCCTTCTCAATCACTACCGCCCGTTCAAAGTCGCGGAGACGTTCAGCTCCCTCGACGCGCTGGCTCCGGGCCGCGTCGACCTCGGCCTCGGTCGGGCGACCGGCATTCCGGCCGCGGATCGGGCGCTGGGAACCGAACGGCAGAAGTCAGATCCGGATGCAGACCACGCCGAGAAGATCGAGGCCACCGTGAATCACCTCTACGACGGGTTCCCGGACGACCACGCCTACGCCGACCTCCGGCTCCCCCGCTCCGAGGACGACGTTCCGGAAGTGTGGGTCCTCGGCTCGAGCCCCTCGAGCGCGGCAGTCGCGGGCGAGTTAGGACTTCGCTACTGTTTCGCCGGGTTCATCCGGCCGACCCTCGCCGAGCGCGCGTTCGAGACCTATCGCGACAATTTCGACCCGTCGCCCCTCGGCGCTGGCCCGGACGAACCGACCGGCATGCTCGCCATGAACGTCGCCTGCGCCGACACCGACGACGACGCGGCCAGGCTGCGAGCGACCGCCGAAGCGTCCTACGAGCGGATGCGACGCGGCGTCGTCGGCTCGCCGCCGTCCGTCGAGGCGGCGATCGAAGAACTCGGCGGCGTCCCGGATCCGACGCCGAACCCCCTTCCCGACGGCGAGTGGCCCCGTTCGATTTCGGGGAGCCCCCAGACGGTGGCCGAGCTGCTCGAGCAACTCACCGACCGGGTCGGCGTCGACGACGTTATCGTCCAGAACATCATCGCCGACCACGACGACGTGCTCCGCTCTCACGAACTGCTCGCGGACGGCGTCGGGCTCTGAAAAGCGACCCGATTACTCCTCGAGTACGGCGGTGAAGAACTTCCGCTCGGCCGTCCGGAGGTGCTGGTTGAACGTCGCCGGCGCGATCCCGAGGCGTTCGGCGATCTCCTCGCCGGTACTCCCCCGCGGCCAGTCGAAGTAGCCCGCGAAGTAGGCCGTCTCGATCGCCGCTCGCTGTTTCTCGGTCAGTTCCTCCTCGAGGACGGAGGGCACGGACGAGCCGGTGCGCTCGCTGCGTTCGGTGGTCCGCTGTGCGAGGTACGTGACGTCGTCGCGCCGGGTGTTGATGAGTTCGATCATCCGGCGGGTGTCCCGGCCCCGCGGGAGCTCGACGACGAATCGAAACTCCCCATCGGTGATCGTCGCCGACGCGACGTGGCCGCCGTGGGTCGCGATCGTCTCGAACAACGAGACGGCCGCCGGAGCGACGAGTTCGAATTCGAGTTCGTCCCGTCTGACCGAGAGGAAGCGAACGTCGTCGATGCCGTCGGTCCGGTCGATGGCGTCGGCAAACGTTTCCTGCGAGACGTCGCGTGCGGTGCCGTAGGCGAGCAACACCTCGTCGCCGCCGACCAGCTGCTCGAACTCGATCGTACACGATTCGGTCGTCGTGAGCTCGACCAGCGGTTCGGCCATCTCGTCGATGCGGAACTCGAGTTCGACGACGGCGTCGCTGACCAGCGCGTCCTTGCGTTCGATCGCCGTGACCGCGTGCGCGATGACCTCCCCGATCCGAGCGAGGACGCCGGTTTCCGGCCCGTCGAACGCCCGGGACGACGACGAGTAGACGTTCAACACGCCGTAGACGAGGTCCTCGTAGACGATCGGGATCGCCGCCGAGGAGTGGTAGCCTCTGGCACGCGCCTGTTCACGCCACGGCTCGAATTCGGGGTTCGTCTGGATCTCGTTCATGACCTGGATCTGTCCGGTCCGGATCGCCGTTCCCGACGGCCCCTGTCCGGCCTCGTCGTCCCCGTCGGCCGTGACGTCGATCTCGTCGAGGTACCCCTCTTCGACGCCGGCCGCCGCCTTCGGGACGACGCGATCGCTCCCCGGGTTGACCTCGCCGATCCACGCGAACCGGTAGGCGTCGGACGCGGCGAGGCGATCGCAGACCTGCTGTTCGAGATCCGCACGCGTTTCGCTCGTGATCACCGCGTGGGTGATATCGTGAACGATCCGGTTGAGTCGGTTGAGCGTCTCGAGGTATTCGCGTTGCTGGCGGCGCTCTCGCTCCTGTTTGGCGCGCTCGATCGCGTGGTGGATCGTCCGGATCAGCAGTTCGCTCGTCACCTCGTCTTTGACGAGGAAGTCCTGTGCACCGCGCTGGATCGCCTCGACGCCGACCTGCTGGTCGCGGACCCCGGTCAGGACGACGATCGGCGTTTCCGCGGCCGCCTCGTGAACCGCCTCGAGGGTATTAACGCCCTCGCTGTCGGGGAGGTTCAGATCGAGGAGAACGATATCGGTCGGCTCGGAGTCGATCACGTCGATCCCGTCCTCGAGGCGAGTTTCGCGGGAGATCTCCGGCGTCTGCCCCGTCGCTTCACCGGGATGGACTCGCTGCGCGAGCTCTTCGGTGTCCCGGAGCATCTCCTGAATCAGGCGGGCGTCACCCGGGTTGTCCTCGATGAGGAGGATCTGGAGCGCTTCGGCGGCTGCCACCTCCCCGTCGCCGGTCTGCGTGTCCGATTCGCTCATACGTTATCCGCCTCCGGCGGCAGTCGCACGACCGAGAACCAGAACTTCTCGAAGGCGCGAACGGTCTCGATGAACTCGTCGGGATCGACCGGCTTCGTGAGGTAGGCGTTCGCGTGAAGGTCGTACGACGTGACGACGTCTTCCTCCGCCCGCGAGCTCGTCAACACGATCACCGGAATCGATCGCAGCGACGGATCGGCCTTCAGTTCCTCGAGGACGTCCTGGCCGTCCTTGCCCGGCAGGTTGAGGTCCAGCAAGACGAGATCCGGCCGCGGGACGTCGGCGTACTCCCCCTGCTGGGAGAGAAAGGCCAGCGCCTCGGTGCCGTTGGAGACGACGTGGAGGTCGTTCTCGATCCGCCCCGCTTTGAACGCCTCCCTGGTCAGGCGAACGTCGCCGGGGTTGTCCTCGACGAGCAGAATCTGTGCCGGCTCGGCCCGGAAACTGTTTTGGTCGTTCATTGATCGGTAAACCCATATCGGCAGGAGCCGCTTCCGAGCGACTCGACGAAACTCCGCTCGAGTTCCGCGATGGCCTCCGGATACCGGATACGAGAGCCGCAGGGACGTATCGATAACTCGACGGCAGTCATAGTACGATTATAGAATCGGTCGATCGGTGTAAAGGTAGCGCTCAATTCGCTGATGAAACTAACTCTCAGACCAACGTAACGGTCGTGACGAGGTGAACGAGCGCACGGCGATCACTCGACGAACGTCGAGAGCCGAACCGTCCGTCCGTCGCGAAGCGAGCGCCGGATCCGGCGCTCGTCCCAGCCGAGCGGTGACACGACGCTCTCGCACGCCCGGACGAGCAGCGTCGCGTAGTAGTCGGCGTCGTACGTTCGCGGCTCCTCGAGGCCGAGCCGAACGCGTTCGGGGCCTCGAGCGTCGTCGTCGGTGACGACGTAGTCGACGGACTGGCCGGGATGGCGGTCGATCCCGCGGCGCTCGTATCGCCGGAGCGCCGCCGTGGTATGGGTCCGCTGGCCGTAGTCGGCGAGCCGTTTCGAGACGCGGTTCGTGATCTCGAGATCGGCCGGCTCGACCGCCCCCTCGCGAAGCTCGGTCAGTCGGCGACCGAGCGCGTCACAGACCGCTTCGGGGTCGCGCTCGCGGTCCAGCGCCTCGACGAACGCGCGCTGGCTGTCCGCGATGAACGCCGGCGTGCTCCGCTGGCGCAGCTCGATCCCGCGGAACTTGTACTCGCCGCCCGTCCGCTTGCCGAAGTACTTCGTGAGTGCGCCCGCCGATGGGACCGCACTTCCCGGCGTATCGCCGCCGTCGGCGGATCCGACGGAATCGCGCAGCGGGACGAAACAGACCCACTCGTAGCTGCCGTCGTGCTCGAGGGGAATGCCCACGGTATCGGACACCTCGCCGATCACGTCCGACAGGGGGTCGGGATCGTCGACCCGCGGCGTGACCCACAGGCTGTCGACGATTCCGTGGACGATCCGCCAGCCCGCGTCCTCGAGGCGGCGTTTCGCCGTCAGCGCGATCTCCCGAGCGTAGGCGTTAATCGCCTCGTGGCACTCGATCCGGCCGAACTTGGCGTTTCGATAGCCCTGATAGCCGAAACAGGAGACGAGCACCCACTTGATCGCGCCCGACTCGGCGCGGAGCCGAGCGGCTTCCTCCTCGGGGAGATCGCCCTCGAGCCGCTGCTTGATCCCGGCCCGTTCCGAAATGAGGGGCTCGAGGACGGCGGGAAGGAAAGCGTCGACCCCGCAGACGTCGTACTCGAGTTCCGGAACGCGGTGGCCATCGCCGTCGGCAGCGGACAGGTCGCTGTCGCCGACCCTGCAGTCACAGCCGACCGTCTCCGGACTCACGTCGCGTTCGCAGATGATCCGCGGGTACAGCGAGGCGAAGTCGATCTCGTGGACGTCCTCGTGGAACCCGACCTCGGGTGCGAACGTGAACCCGCCCCGATCGGCCGCGTGCAACGTCTCGACGTCGCTGAAGCGTTCGGGCTCCCACTTGTTCCACGGCGCGAGCACGCCCCGCTCCCGGCGGGCCAGCCGAATCTGTCGCGACGTCAGCAGCGTGCCGATGCTCCCCCACGCGGCCTCCTGTAGCGGCCGGCCGGTCCGCTCGACCATGTACCGAATCCCCGCCAGTCCCGACTGGTGCCAGAGGAAGCTGTTCGACGCGTCGATGATCGCCCGCCCCGGAACCCGATACCGCGACGGCGAGTGGCCCACCCGCCCGTAGCTCGCGTACGTGTTCTCGCTCGCCAGCCGGGTCCATCCGGGTTTCCGACCGAGATGAAAGCTCTCGAGCCCCAGCGCTTCCGCCCGTCGCTCGAGCAGCGGGACGAGATCGGCGTGGCTCACGACGAGGACGTCCGGGTCCCGGCGCTCGAGACGATGGTCGAGCGTCCGGAGCGTCCGCTGTTCGTCGCCGTCGACGGGCTCACCGCTCAGCTCCAGCGCCGAGAGGTCGCCGTCGGCCAGCGCGGCGTCGTCGAGCGCGAGCCGAAGCGTTCGCAGGTCGCGGTCCGGCGTGGGATCGAGCCCGCGGTCGAGGCAGTACCGGAACCCCGGCGCGAGGTCCACGTCGAACAGGCGGAACGTTCCCGGAGCCTGCGTCTCGCGCCCGTGGACGCCCCGGATTTCCCGGGCCAGCGTCCGGACCTCGCCGACGCGCTCGAGGTCGGCGCGCAGGACCCGACTCCGCTCGCCCGCGTGGGCCTCGTGGAGGCTCGTCGCCCACCGCTCGCGGGCCGTCGCGGCGACTTTCGGATCGGACGCGAGGCGCTCGCTCAGGTCCGCCAGCGCGTCGTCCGGCCCGGCGACGAACAGCGACGGCGTGTACTCCGTCACGGTCGCGGACTCGGCACCGCTCTCGGTCAGCCGCCACTGTCGGACGGTTCCGTCCTCGAACTCGAACGTATAGGGACTCATGGCGACTGATCCGCTTCGTTTCCGTCGGTCTTCCTGGCCTCGAGTTCCGTCCGCAGCCGCCGCAGTTCGACCTCGTGAGCGAGCAGGAGCGAGAGCAACAGGGCCCGTTCGGGCGCCGGCGGGTTGGCGTACCCCGCCGCGTCGGCGAACTCGCGCGCCCGATCGAACAGCCGATCGAAATCCGACTGATACTCCCGGCGCAGCGCCCGCCGCATCGGCTCCCAGTCGGACTCGATCCGCCGGAGGGCGTCGCGGTAGGTCGGATTCGTTCGACCCATCAGCCGCTCACCTCGAGCAGGCCCCGATCGTGCGCGGCGACGACGGGGTCGACCGCGTCGACGGCCCCGCAGCGCTCGACCCAGTAGGGGATCGTCGTCTGCCACTGGCTGCCGTGCCAGTACCCCGCGGTCGCGACCGCCGCATCGGCTTCCTCGTCCGCCGGCTCGAGTCGGAGCCCTTCGCGCGTCCGAACGCAGTCGATCTCGATGTCGGCGTACTCGGAAAGCAGCCCGGAGCCGGTCGCAGCGTCGTCGGCGCCGCCGGCGCGCGTCACGAGGACGGGACAGTCGAGCACCCGTCCCAGTTCCGAGAGCGTCTCGAGACTCGCGGCCAGCAGGTCCTCGCGCTCCCACGCCGCGAGGTCGTCGTCCCGGTAGAGAGCCGCGACGTTGGGCGCGACGAGGAGACTCGTCGACGGCTCGGCCCGCCGAGCGACGGTCCGAACCAGCGAGTGGTGCTGGTACGCGGTGAACGCTCGCGCGATCCGCAGATCCTCGAGTATGCGCGGGCTCGGGGCACGGTCGTACAGTGCGTGGGTCGAGGCCGCCGATCGCGCGTCGATCCAGTAGGCCGATCCGTCTCCCCGCTCGCCGTCGGCCAGCCGGTCACAGACCAGCCGGTGGACGATCCCCGACCGCGGCGACGGGACGTTCAACAGCGTGACCCCGGACTCGAGTTCGAACTGGTGCATACACGAGGCCTCGAGCCAGCGGGGCATAAGCGACGGACGCCGGGTTCCGACAGTTCCGAAAGTCGCTCGAGCGCTGAAATCAGCGCTAAGACCGCTTTTTCCGGGAAAATCCGCGTTTCCGATACCGATTCCGAAACCTCGAACCCTGTCACTCCGCCGGTCGTATTCGAATCCGGATTCCGTCCGGATCCGCGAGTTCGATGCCGCCGTCGATCGCGGTGACCGACCCGTCACCGTCGTCGAGGCGCTCCCGGATCGCATCGACTGGATCTCCGTCCGGAACGAGGAATTCGACCCACGCGAGCCCCAGTCCCTCGCCCGGCGTCGACCGCTGGTTCCACGTGTTCACCCCGACGTGGTGGTGATAGCCGCCCGCCGCGAAAAAGCACGCACCGGGTGCAAAGGACATCGACACGTCGAATCCCAGCCGCTCCGCGTAGAACGACCGGGCCGCCTCGAGCGAGGACACCTCGAGATGGATATGACCGAGCGTCGTTCCGTCGGGTACCAGTTGCGAACCGTTCGAGCCCGCCCCGTCGTCGGCTGCAGCCGCGAGCGCCTCGAGATCGAGCGGCGCGCCGGCCGCGCGAACGGAGCCGTCCTCCGTGCGCGGCCACGCGTCTCGGGGTCGATCGCGGTAGATCTCGACGCCGTTTCCCTCCGGATCGGTACAGTACAGCGCCTCGCTGACGCCGTGATCGGACGCGCCGTCGAGCGTCCACCCCTCGCGAACGCGCTCGAGTGCAGCCCCCAGCGCCACGCGGGAGGGGACCCTGAACGCGTTGTGGTAGAGCCCGGTCTCCCGCTCGTCGCGCGGCTCGGCGGCCGGGTCCTCGAGCAACACGAGAAGGGCGCGCTCGCCGGCGCCGAGCGTTACCCTCGGCCCGTCTCGATGCTGGACGCGGAGGCCGACGACGTCGCGATAGAAGTCGATCGTCACCGCGGCGTCGGCGACGCGAAGCGCGCTCCGACCGGGGCGAGTCTCGTCCGGGAGCGCTGGAACTGGAGTCATACGTCACCTACGGGCGCGAGCCTCGTAAGTGGCTCTTTCGCCGCCGGTGGATCCGGCGGTGCTCGAGTCGCCCCTACTGCTCGCCGTCGTCCTCGCCCGGCCCGTCGACGAGCCGGTAGGTCCGTCCCCGGCGCTCGCCGACGGCCTCGATCAGGTCGTAGTGAACCATCTTCGTCAGGTAGTTTCGCAGCGTGCGGTGGGTCTTCGGCTCCTCGACGCGCCGCTCGTACTCCGCGTAGAGGTCCCCGGGCTCGATCTCGCCGGCCTCGTCGATCACGTCGTACAGCACCCGCTGGTGTTCGATCAGCCCGTCGATGGTCTTCCGGCGGATCGCCGTCCGCGCGTCCGGGATCGCCGCCTCGAGCGTCTCCGCCGTGATCGACTCCGCCCCCTCCCGATCCGCGCGGCGGGCGGCCGACCGGAGGATGCCGATTCCGACGCGGGCGTCGCCCGACGCGGCGTCGGCGATCGTCCGCAGCTGCGAGTTCCCGACCGACTCCGGCTCGAGCGCCTTCGACGCCCGTTCCGCCAGGATCGCGGTGAGTTCGTCGGTGCCGTAGCGGTCGAACCGGACGCGAGTCCCGGCGTGGAGCCGCGAGCGCACCCGATCGTCGAAGCTCGCGAACAGCTCCACCTCGCGGTTGGCGATCAACACGGGCGAGACGTGGGGCAGCCGATGGAGGTCGTACAGCGCGGCCGTCTCCTCCAACTGGTCGACCTCGTCCAGAATGACGACGATCGGCTGGTCGTCCATCCGGGAGAGCCGGTCGAACAGTTCGTCCTTCGGCGTCGACCGGTGGACGTCGACCGCTCGGTCGACCGCCTCGAGGACGCTGTAGAGCACCCGAAATCGCGTGTACTCCTGCCAGCAGTTGACGTACGCCACCCGGACCGTCGGCTCCTGTTCACACAGCTGGGCGAGCGTGTAGCGAGCGATGCAGGTCTTGCCGACGCCCGTCGGCCCGAACAGGAAGGCTGGATCCGGCCGGCCGCCGTACACCAGCGGCTCGAGGGTCTCCGAGAGGAGGGTCACCTCGTCGTGGCGGTGAACCACCTCGCTGGGCACGAAATCCTCGCGCAGGACGCGGCCGTCGACGATCACATCGGCACCGTTCGGTCTCGATGATATTAAACGACGCCGGGCCGTTTCCGATACTTCCGAAACGTCGCCAGTTCCATATCGCGATATTTAGTTTATCAGCTTCGAATAGACCGTTTCGGCCGGGATACCGGCGGCTGAGCGAGACAACCGATCCGGCACCGAGGGAAGCCGAACAGGGCACTATCGGAACGACAGTCGCTTTCGGAACCGATCGGGCGCGATAGCGCACGAGTCAGACGCAGACCGGAGCTCGATTCGCCTACCGGCGCTCGGTTCGATCGAGCAGCCGGGTTTGCGACGGCAGCCCGTCAGGTTCGACTCGCCCTCGAGCCGGTCGGCGTCGGATCTCGATCGCGGCTATCGACCGCGACCGAATTCGGATCGCTCAGCGCCGTCTCGTCGACCGTCCCTTTGAGCGGGACGGCGATGGCCACCCGCTTGACGAATAGCAACGCCGACAGCGATGTGCCGGCGAAGCGTTCGAGTCGGACCACCGTATCGCAGCGATCGTCTTCCCACGGGTGTTCGCTATTCGGTCATCGAGGTGTTCCCGTCGGGACCTCCCGCTACGATCCGGCCACCGACGGGCGGTCCTCTGAGGCCGAACTGAACGGCGGTTCTAGCGTCTCACTCCCGGGGTTCACGTGTCGGAAACGGTGTTTTACGACACACGTCGCTCGAGGGTCGGGACGGACGTGAACGCCGACCGATACGCGGTGCGAGACGTTGCGTAGACGGGAGCGACACTCGAGCAGCGGTGGTGTCGAAAACCGATCGTCGCTTCACGAGCGGAGGTACGCAGATCGAACTCGAGCGACACCGGCACGAGTAACACTGGTTTTCGACTCACAATCGCAGTACAGGGTCGCCCCACGCTCGCAGTATACTGATCGCCAGGCTTCGCTGGACCCCGGTTTCCGATCCTCGCGATGCGAGTAGCCTGAGACATCCCGACGGTGGTCGAGTCCCACTCACGGCTGTTCGACGTCAGCGTGACGAGATGGAGTCGAGGCTTCGGAGGCGATTCCGGGCGTCCGGAAACCACGTCCGCGGTCCCGGGAGTCGAGATCTCCGTCGGCGCAGCTACTCGGCTGTGCGCGTCTCGTCCCGTTTAGCCGGGGACTAGCGTTTCGTGAATCGTATACTGCTATATCAATTCCGACTCCGGCTCGAGCGAACGCCGACCGGCGGAGAGAACGAAGCTAATGGAAGGTTGACCGGGAAAAACGGCACTGAGGGCGCTATGAGGGTATTCGAGACGGCAGGAAATCAGTCGCTTCGCCACTGCGGATCGCGAGTAGCAGCCGATACGGATCGCATACTAATACCCCAGTCGGTGGCCGAGTCGGTATGCGTACGCACCCAGTCGAGTCGTTCGAGACCGATCTGCAGCGCCGCGTCTACGAATACGTCGAGCGTAACGGGGCCGTCACGCCGGACGAACTGGCGCGATCGATCGAGGTCGACGGCGGTCGCGCCCACTCGAAGCCCGCTCGATCGGGAACGTACACTGAGACGGTCGCGCCCGCGCCCGACGACCTCCGGTCGTGTATCGAGACGCTGCAGACGGAGGGGTACCTGACCGACGTCGACGGCAAACTCCGGATCGCGCTCTCGGCGACGACGACCGACCTCGAGTGCGACGACGGCACCGTCACGATCCGGCCGGCCCACGAGGAAGACCGGGACGGCGTCGTCGAGACGATGCGGACGGTGGCCGACGACGGGACGTACGTCGTCGCCGAGAACGTCGCGACGGAACTCGAGCGCGAGCGGGCACTCGTGCGGGCCAACGAAGAGCGCTCGCGGGTCTTCTTCGTCGCGGAACTCGGCGAGGAACCGGCCGACGCCGAACCGGACGGCGCGGAAACGGGTGACGACGTATCGATGGCGGACCGCGATATCGTCGGCTGGGTCCACGTCGACGCACCGGAACTCTCGTCGCTCCGTCACACGGCCGAGATCACCGTCGGCGTGGACCCCGAATATCGGCGACAGGGCGTCGGCTCGTCGCTGCTCGAGTACGGGTGCGAGTGGGCGACGGACGCGGGCTATCGGAAGCTCTATCAGAACCTGCCGGCGACCAACGAGGCCGCGATCGAGTTCCTCGAAGAGAACGGCTGGCAGCGCGAGGGCGAACACGAGGGCCAGTACTGTCTCGACGGCGAGTTCGTCGACGAGATCATGCTGGCGACGTGGCCCTGATCGAGCGCCGACCGAGAGGCGAAACCCCGTTCTCGCGACAGTCCGTTTCGCTCCGCTCGAACGATCGAATCGGGGGGTCTCCGCCCCGTGAGGGAGTACTACTATGGCGATCGATACTGTGGCAGAGACCATGGAACCGAACCGACTCGCGGAACTCGGGGTGTTAGGCGTCCTCGCGGAGGAGTCCGCCGACAGAGAGCGGGTTCGCGATCGGCTCCAGCACAACGTGGGCCGGTACTGGACCGCGGGCCACGGAGCGCTCGAACCCGCCTTCGAACGACTTCGAGCGGACGAGCACATCGTGGCGGTCTCACCGAGTGGCGACGACGGATCCCATCGCGGAGTGGAATACGCGATCACGGACGGAGGCCGCAATCGACTACGCGAGCTCCTGAAAGAGCCGATACCGGACGACGATATCCCGACGCGGCAGCCGCAGTTCATGCTGAAGCTCGGCTTCCTCCATCACCTCTCGGCCGCCGAGCAAACCGACCAACTCGCGGCGCTCGCCGACCAGTTCGAGCGAGTGCGCGATCGGTGGGTCGATATCAAAACGGGCCACGAAGACGCCGTCCCGGATCCACGCGGCTATCGACGCGAACTCCAGGAGCTCACGATCCGTCTCACCGAGACGTATCTCGAGTGGGTGAACGACCTGCAACGCGACCGATAGCGATACTCTCCAGTAACGTCCGTCGAGCCGGTTTCGGTTCGTCGGGGTGACGACCGAACGGGAACATTTTCTTGCCAGTCGATCGCATATCCGCTCGCATGGAGGACATTTCCCTGGGCGTGCCGGAACCGATCCTCGACCAGTTGCCGGACAACGACGAGAGCGCGGCGGCGGACATGCAGAAAGCGGTCGCGGGCTGGGAGACCCAGTTCAACCGAATCCTCGAGGAGGCCGACGACGAGCGCGAGGCGGCCGGGCAGGTCCTCGAGGCGATCGATCGCTTCGAGGAGCGCTACGAGACCTACGACGCGTTCGTGCCGGAGTTGCGGGCGTGGGGCCAGTCGCCGATCTACGCGATCGCGTGGCGGACGCTGTACGCGGACGTGATCGCGCAGCTCCACGAGCACGAGGAGCTCGGCGAGCACCTCGACCGGGAGCGAAACCAGCGGCTGGTCGAGGACGGGATTCGACTGCAGGACCTGTAGCGACCGTCGGTCGGCGTTCCGGACCGATCGGCCGCCGAATCCCGTACTGTCGGCTCCCAAAACGTCAAATTCCGGGACTGCATAGAGACGGCATGAAGTTCGCTGTATCCCGCACCGGAACGACGCAGATCACTCTTCACGGGGGGTCCGATACGACCGCCTGCAACGAGGCGACGGCGACGCTCGCGGATACCCTCGAGTCCCTCGCGGACGAGGGACCGATCACCGACTGGGAGATCGAGGACGCGGCCGTGTACGAACATCCGACCGCACCCTTCGACCCGTACACGATCGCGCTCGAGTTCACCGTCGCGGTCACCGTCGAGGCCGACGACGCCGACGAGGCGACCGAGGTGGGCGCGACCGCGATCGACGAGGCGCTCGGGACTGCCGGCGTCGACTCCGTCTCGTACACGTCGTCGCCGGCGGCATCGACGGCCTGAGCGCGGTCCCGACCGCGGATCGGCGGCGTGAATCGCGGGAATCGACGACGCCATCGCCCGGACTTATGTCGTCCGAACGCGTTTGGACGGTATGGAAATCGATCTCCGGTTCTTCGCTACCTTCCGTGAGGCCGTCGGCCAGAAAGAGCGAACGCGAACCGTCGACGACGACGCGACCGTCGGCGACGTGCTCGGCGAACTCGAGGCCGAGTACGACGGGCTCGCGGGACAGTTAGTCGAGGGCGGGACGATCCGACCGCAGCTGAGCGTGTTGAAGAACGGCCGTAACGTGGTTCACATGGAGGGAGTCGACACGTCGCTGGAACCGGGCGACGTGGTGTCGGTGTTTCCGCCGGTCGCCGGCGGATGATCGGCCGCCGACGGTCACAGCGGCGTATTCGGAATTACCTAGACCTTTTCTCCGTCTGAATAATACCGACGCGTATGCTGGATACAGTCGTCGAACTGGTGCTCGAGCTGGGGTTCGACACGCTCCTCGATCGCAACGAGAACAGGACGCTCGCCCAGCAGCTCTGTCTGTTCGCCGGCCTCGTGTTCGTCCTGATCGCAATCGCCCTGTGGGTCACGAGCGGGCCGCTGTACGGACTCGCCGCGGGCGTCGTCGCGCTGGCACTGCTCCTCTACGGGGCGTAACCGAACGACGGAGTTCGCGGGACTCGATCGAGACGACCGCCTGCCGGGGGCGATTTCGAGAACGCTTTAGGCCTCGTTCGACTCGAGGCGAACGTGACGCGAACCGACGGCGACGAGACAGATCCCAGCCCGGGTGCGCACGCCGACCGAGCGTCGGACGAGCCGGCGGCCGATAGCGGATCGCCGGTAGCGGACGGCCGCGAGACGATAACCTTCGACCGAGCGGGGGTCCGCGCCGGCTTTCTGACCTGTGTCCCGGTCGCGCTCGGCGTCGGCGGCTACGGCGTCGCGTTCGGGATGCTCGCCCGTCGAGCCGGGCTGAGCGTCGCCGAGGCGACGCTGATGAGCGCGACGGTTCTCGCGGGTGCCGCCCAGATCGTCGCCGTCGAACTCTGGGCGGAGCCGCTCCCGGTCGCGACGATCGTCGTCACGACGCTCGCGATCAACCTGCGGTACTCGCTGATGGGCGCGGCGTTGGGCCCCTGGCTCGAGCGGCTCTCGCCGCTCCGAAGCTACGGGAGCCTCCTGCTGATGGCCGACGAGAACTGGGCGCTGACGATGCGCGATCTCAAGTCCGGCAGCGGCCGGGGGGCGTTCCTCCTGGGAACCGGGATCGCGATCTGGTGTTTCTGGGTCGCGTCGACGATCGTCGGGGCGGCCGCCGGCGGCGCGATCGGCGATCCGGCCCAGTACGGCATCGACTTCGTCCTGACGGCGGTGTTCGTCGCGCTCGCGACCGACCTCTGGGAGGGGCGCTCGACGCTCCTCCCGTGGCTCGTCGCGCTCGCGATCGCCGTCGCCGCTGCGGAGTTCCTGCCGGGCCGGTGGTACATCCTGCTCGGCGGGCTCGCAGCCGCGGCGGTGGAGGTGATCCGCCATGGTCGGTGAGGGGGCGTTCGCGCTCGATCCGCTCGTCGTCGGCGTCATCCTCGCGATGACGCTCGTGACGGCGCTGACGAAGGTCGGCGGCCTCTGGCTCCTGCGCCGGATCGAGGTGAGCGAGCGATTCGAGGCGGGACTTTCGGTCCTGCCGGGGGCCATCGTGATCGCGATCCTCGCACCGGAGTTGGCGGCGGGCGGGCCGGCCGAGTGGAGCGCTGCCGGAATCGTCGTGGTGGTCATGTGGCGAACGGAGAGCATCCTGCTGTCGCTGTGTGGCGGCGTCGGGGCCGTGGTCCTGTTCCGAGCAATTGGGTGACTGACACGCCGTTACCGGCGAACGTGACTTTATGCGTCCGGCGGTCGAACTCGACGGCATGGTAGCTCGTGTCAGTCGCTCTTTTCGCGGGATCTCCGAACGGCTCGTGGTCCGGTATTTGACGAATCTGGGCGGCGAACAGGTCGCCGAGGACACCGTCGAGGGAGAAGACTGGAGCGCGACCTTTTCCTCGGAGAAAGTCGACGTCGGGCCCTCGTTGCAACTGACCGAGATCACGATCGCCTTCGAGGGCGATGAAGACACCCTCGATCCCCTCGTCGAGAAGTTCGCACAGAAGGCGATGCGCGCGGGTGGATAAATGGCGGGCGAGCCGATCGAGGGGCAGGTCCTCCTGCTCACCGCGGCCAAGGCGAGCGTGCCGGGGACCCGCCTGCCCGACCTGATCGAGCGCGCTCAGGTAGCGCTCGCCCCGGCGCTCGAGCGGTATCGACGGGAGTACGAACGGCTCTACGCGGGGGAGGACCTCGAGATATTCCTCGTCGACTGGGGCCACTGGGAAGAGGTCGGCGACGAGATCGGCGTGACCGACCGCGAGCTCTCGGCGATCCGCCGGGCACACGAAGAACAGTTGCTGCGGATCGGCCGGCGGACGGACCGCGAAGACGAGTTCGAAACGGCGCTCGAGATCCGGGAACCGGTCGTCATCGGGACCGACGCGGATGAGACCCCCGAGAGCGAGACGAACGGTGACGACGGCGAGTATCCCGGGTGAGATCGAATGCGACGCGCCGCGGTGCGCTGGCACCGTCGCGGCGACGCTCCTCGCGGTCGATGGCAACTATAAAGATCGTGTTTCACCTTTGGCAAACCACTGAAACGATGGCTATCGACCAGGAGACCGAAATGACCGACGCCGAGATCGACGACTTCCTCACTCGTCACGAGACGGGGGTGTTGTCGCTCGCGCGCACGGACGAACCCTATGCGATTCCGATCTCGTACGGCTACGACGACGACGAGCGGGAGTTCTACATGCGGATGGTATCGACGCCCGACAGCGAGAAGCGCCAGTTCCTCGAGTCGACGCCCCAGGCGCGACTCGTCGTTTACGACGAAGCGGACTCGACATACCGGAGCGTTATCGCCACCGGCGAGCTCGAGAGCATCGAGCCGTCGGATCTGACGCCGGACCAGATCGCCCAGTACGGCGAGGCGAAGCGGCCGCTGTTCGAGATCTGGGCCGACGGAAAAGACGAACTGAACATCGAACTCTACCGTCTCGTACCGGCGACGCTCGGCGGGCGGCGAACGGAAATCGATCGCGAGGAGTGAGAAGGGGAGTCGGAGCGGCGGCCGTCAGGTGGGATTAGTTCGTCTCTTGTTCTGCGACGAAATCCGACGATCCGACCGACGCGCTACAGACCGGGCAGCCGTGCGATAGCGTGGCCTCACGCATCGATTCGTTGACCTCGATCTCCTGCCCGCACTCCGGGCACGTGAACTCGTATCTACTCATGTCGGGTGGTGAGTCGCGTGAAACTTCGGCCGTCTACCGTATAGCTGTAGGTCCAGTATATATAGGGTTGCGGTTCGATGCCGTCGACCTGTAGGTCCCGATACGTTCATGTAGCTCGAGTCGACGCTCGTCGCCGTCCCGGTACCGCTCGAGTCGCGACCACCTCGAGCGGGGTCTCACTCGTGATCCAGAATCGCATCCAGCAGCTTCGTCTGGGCCGCTGCGAGGTGTTCGGTGAACGTCGTCCCGGTGATGTCGAGCTCGTCGGCGACCTCGCCGGCATTGGCCCGCTTGGGGTGTTCGAAGTAGCCCATCCGGTGGGCCGTCTCGAGGACCTCGGTCTGACGGTCGGTCAGCGTGCTCCGGTCGACGAAGACGAGGTTTCGGTCGTCGTGGTCCTGCTGGGACTGGAGGAGTCGCTGGACGTCGAGCGTCGCGTAGCGCTCGCGCAGGTCACCGATGATGGCCTGGAGGCCCTGCATATCCGGCGCGTGAAAGGTCAGGTAGAGCGACGCGCCCTGCGTCCGGATGTCGACGACCGGACAGTCGTGGGCCTCGATACACTCACAGGGACAGCCATGGCCGAGCTCTCGCTGGAATCGGTAGACCGAACTCGAGCCGTAGGCGAAGATCGACGACAGCTCCGCGTCGACGTCGAACTCGTCCGGATAGGTCTCGGCCTCGAGCATGAACTCCTCGGTTACGCGCTCGGGTGCGGACGGGTTCGTGCTCCGCGAGACGGAGGTGACCTTCCCGTCCGTCTCGGCCGACGCTTGCGCGACGACGCAGTCGGGCGGGTCGTCGATTTTTATCTCCGCGCGAATCCCCGAAGCCATTACTCTCTGCTGGGGAGTCCGGCCCCCTAAACCCTGCGTCCGCGACGCGAACCCCGACCGAACGTCTTCGCCCGAGCGCCGGCTCGAAAACCCGTGTTAGCTCGTCTCACGGAGCGGTTTCGACGACCCCATATAAAGAACCCTGTATTTATTGGGACTCATTTGGAGGGGGCCGGGTCGGTACTAGAAGGTGTAACAGATGTCCGCTACGAACTCCGACGCCCGGCGAGGCTGGCACAGCGACGATCAGACCGACCCGCAAGCCGTTCTCACTGCGCTTGACGACGACGCCTGCCGGGCCATCCTCGAGGCGACGGCCGAGGAGTCGCTGACGGCGACGGAAGTGTCCGAGCAGTGCGATATCCCGATGTCGACCGCCTACCGGAAGGTCGAACTCCTGACGGAAGCCGACCTGGTCGAAGAGCAGGTCCGGATCAACACCTCCGGGAAGCACGCGACCGAGTACCGCAAGTGCTTCGACGACGTACTGGTCTCGATCGACGACGGCAACATCGAAATCGAGATGACCACGCCCGACGCCGACGCAGACACCGACGCCGGCGCGTCCTACGCCGTTGCCGACGACTGATCGGTCGGCGGAAGACGCGAAATCCGCCGTCAACACCGATCGGGTCGCAGTATAGCGGACGGCACGATCGGCCGTCGATCGTCTCTTCTCGCGTATCGTCGTTCTCCCTCGCTCCGAGTTCACCGGATCGCTCGAGCCGGCGATCACGACCGTCCGCCGATCACGCGACGACGTCGAACAGGAGCATGGGCGGTTGGGTGCCCGTCTGTGAGCCCATATCGAGGACGAACGTGGCGACTACGGCGGCGATGACGAGGATCCCGGGAAGCATGAACACCACTACCGGGAGGGCGGCGGCGATCACGGCTTTTCCGGTCGAGATGTCGTGAAACGTCGACAGTCCCTTGATCTGGAGATACAGACCGTAGAACCCGAGTGCGATGTTGACGAGCGGGAACCACCACAGCCCGTACCGGACGACCGTCGGGAACGCGTACGCCTCGAACGTCTTCGCGATACCTCGTGCACCGAAGAGATACACGACACCGTGAGCGAGTACCGCTTCGACGAGCCCCAGGATCCAGTACGCGATTCCGAACGCCAGGAAAATCACCACACCGACGGCTGCCTCGCCCGGTGCTGTAATGTTCAGCGCTGCAGTGAGCACCGCAGCCGGCAGCATGACAGCGAGGTAGGAAATCAGCATGAACGCGATCGGATATCCGATCCCGTGGCTCTCGTTGTACTCCGAAAAGAAGGTTCCCGGATCGTTGATCATGTACCCGTTCACGCCCTTCCACTGGTTCAGTAGACTCATACAACTACATACGAATAGGATTATAATAATGTAACGGATACTTAGACTATCCCGTTTAGAAGGGTCTCGAGGACTGAGAAGTCACGACCCGAATATACTGGCCGAGGAATGACAATTACTAGTGCCCATATTTAATGAGAGGTGTCCGACGGGTTGGATGGACGGACTACCGTCGTACCACTAATTACTGTCGTCGATCTGTGACCGTGCCGGAGCAAAATAATCGGTGGAACCGACGGCTCGAGGCTGCCGTCAGTCGTCGCTCGGTGCCGCCGCGCCGCCGCCGCCACTGACGCCGGTTCCGGGTCCGACCTCGATCCCGAGGTCGTCGAGTTTCTCGTCGGGGACGACGCCGTCGACCCAGCCGCGGTGCTCGTAGTACTCGGCCTTCATCTCGTCGAGTTCGCAGTACTCGCCCTCGCTGGCACCCTGGCCGCGGATGCCGTCCTCGAGGAAGCGCTCGGGAAGCGAGTCGTCCGCACCGTCGAAGCCGTTGAGGTTGTTGTAGTAGCGCTCGAGGGTGTAGATCCGCTCGCCGGCCTCGAGGAGGTCCTCCTCGGAGACGTCGCGGCCGGTCATCCCGTTGTACTGGTTGACGTACTCCTCGATCCCTTCGGCGAACGCGTTGAACTTGCAGATGTCGAAGGAGTCGCTGATCGCGTGGAGGTCCTGGAACTGGGCGGTGAGCTCGCCCTTGCCCTCGTACGCGTAGGGGTCGACCTTCTCGGGGACGCCGAGGATCTCCGCGGCGGGCGTGTACCCGCGCAGATGGCAGGCCCCGCGGTTCGACGTGGCGTAGCCGATACCCATCCCTTTCATGCAGCGCGGGTCGTAGGCGGCGATCGTCTGCCCCTTGACCGCCAGTGAGTTCTCGTGGGCGTCTCTTCGTTCGGCGACCCGGCGCGGCCCCTCGGCCAACAGATCCGCGAGGTCACCCTCGCGGCGGCCGATCTGCTCGATCAGATCGATCATCGTCTCGGTGTCTCCCCACTCGAGCTCGCCCACGTCCTCGAGTTTACCCTCCTCGGACATCTCCATGGCCATCGCCATCATGTTGCCCGCGTCGATGGTGTCGATGCCCATGTCGTTACACCGGTCGAGCATGACGGCGATCTCGTCGCGCTCGGTGTGACCGGAGTTCGGCCCCAGCGCGTAGGCCGTCTCGTACTCGTAGGACTCCGTCTCGACGTTCAGCTCCTCGCCCTTGTGCATCACGTCGACTTCGACTTCCTTCTTGCAGGCGACGGGACAGGAGTGACAGGTCGGCTCGTCCACGAGGATGTTCTCGCGGACGTTCTCGCCGGAGACGCGCTCGGCGTCGATGTCGACGCCCTCCGCGTCGCGCATGCTTTCGGTCGACGTGTACTTCCCGTTCTTCGTGGGAAGCCCGTCCATCTCCTCGCCGATGTTCATCAGGACGTTCGTCCCGTACAGCGAGAGGCCGCCCTCGTTGGGTGCGGTGACCTCCGACTCCGTGATCGCCTGCATCGCCTGCTGGTGTCCCTCCTTGAACGTCTCCGGGTCCGCCGGCTTGGGCATCTTCGTGGTCGATTTGATCACGATCGCCTTGAGGTTCTTCGACCCCATCACGCAGCCCGTGCCGCCGCGACCCGAGGCCCGGTCGTCCTCGTTCATAATACAGGCGTACTTGACGCCGTTCTCGCCGCCGGGTCCGATGGCCATCAGCGAGAGGTTCTTGCCGTAGGCACCCTCGTGTTCCTCCTCGAGCTGATCTCGCGTGTCGTGGACGCCCTTCCCCCAGAGGTGGGAGGCGTCCCGGAGTTCGACCTCGCCGTCCTCGACGTAGGCGTAAACCGGCTCGTCGGCTTCCCCCTCGAAAGTCAGGCCGTCGAAGCCGGCCCACTTGAGTCGGGCCCCCGACCAGCCGCCGTGGTGACTGTCGGTGATCGTCCCGGTCAGCGGCGACTTCGTACAGACGGCGATCCGGCCGCTCATCGTGACCTGCGTCCCAGACAGCGGGCCGTTCATGAACGCCAGCAGATTGTCGGGCCCGAGCGGATCGACGTCCGGTCCCTGGTCGAAGACGTACTTCGCCCCCAGTCCTCGAGCGCCGATGTATTTTTTCGCATCCTCGTCGTCGATCGACTCGTACGCGACCTCCCCCTCGGAGAGATCGATCCGAGCGACTCTGTCTTGAAATCCGCCGAGTTCTGTCATAGTAACCGTTCGCTCTTGTATACGGTCTCTATTGTGTTAGTCGTTCTCAGTCAAATGTAACCATCATTCGTTACGCAGGTCCGAACCGAGTCGATCGACTCATCGCTCGAGGGGCCGACGGCGACGCGAGACCGAGCGCCCGCCGTGCCGGGACGTACCGCGGAGAGGTAACCGTCACTACTCACGTCTCGATCGGCGAGAGCGTCGTTGCGGGGGCGGCGGGCACCTCGGTGTCCGGGCGGTCACAACAGGAGTGCGACCACCGCGAGGATGATGAAGATCAGCACGAAGATCCGCGCGATCTCCATCGAGATTCCGGCGACGCCGCGGGCACCGACGGCGGCGGCGACGATCGCGAGGACGAAGAAAATGATCGCCCAGTACAGGAACCCGCCGCCACCGATCTGAAGCGGAGTTGCGAAGGTCAGCATACCGACGACTCCCACGACGAGACATATAAACGCCGGCCACCGTCGAACACAGTTTTCGGCTCTAAGTGGTTGCTACAGGCTTCGAGACGTGACTATCACCGCTCCCGGGACGCTACGCGTCCCCGAAGAAGGCGCGACACAGTTTCGCCTCGGCCGTCCGCAGGTGCTCGTGGAAGGTCGGCCGCGAGACGCCCATCGACTGGGCGAGTTCCTCCCCGGTCGTCGGCCGGGGCCACTCGAAGTAGCCGCCGAGGTACGCCCGCTGTAACGCGCCGAACTGGCGGTCCGTCAGCGCCTCCTCGAGCCGAGCGGCGAACTCCTGGCGGGTTTCGCCGTCGCGTTCGCGCTGCTGGAAGGAGACGACGTCGGTCCCGTCGTAGCGGTCCTCGACGGCCTCGACGATCGAGCGGACGTTCGCCGATCGCGGAATCTCGAGGGTGAGGCGGGCGCGACCCGCCTCGCTCTCGATCGCCTGCGTTCGCACGCCGCGCTCGGAGAGCCAGCCGACGAGGTCGTCGTCGCTCGTCAGTTCGACGAGGCACTCGTCCTCGCGCTCGACGACGATCCGGCAGTCGACGTCGGAGAGGTCGGCGGCGGCGGCGCGGATCTCGTCGGCGCTCGCGCCGGTGACGGTAAACAGCGACGCCGTCTCGTCGTCGGTCCGGTGGACCGAGCGGCGGTACTCGAGTCGGCAGTCCGCCTCGGCGGAGAGGGCGACGGGAGCGAGGGCGCGGTCGGTCACCTCGAGTTCGACCGCGACGACGGCGTCGGTCGCGAGCATGCGGCTGGTTTCGCGGGCGTTGACGCCGCTCGCGACCGCGCGGGCGAGCGCGGAGAGGATCACCGTCTCGCGGTCGTCGACGGCGCGGTCCCGGTTCATCAGCACCGTCAGGACGCCGTACTCGATGCCGTTGTACGAGAGCGGGAACGCGGCGTACGTCGTTCCGTCGACCGCATCGACGGTCGACTCGTTCGTCGCGACCGTCTCGACGGCGGGGTGGTCGGTGTCCGTCGCGATGTGCCTGTCGTCGGGTTCGACCCCGGCGCTCGAGCGGACGTCGATCGTACCGGTCGCGGGGTTTCGCTCGCCGATCCAGGCCCCGTCGTAGGCATCTTCCTCGGCGATTCGCGCGCAGACCTCGGCCTCGAGCTCCGAGCGGTCCGTCGAGCCGGCGACGACGGCGGTGACGTCCTGGATCAGTCCGCCGACCCGATCGAGGATGTACTCGAGTTCCTCGGTGCGGCGCTCGAGCGCGAGTTCGGCCTCCTTGCGCGCGGTGATCTCGTTCTGGAAGCCGACGTAGTTGGTCACGTTGCCGTCCTCGTCCCGGACGGGGGCGATCGTCACCTCGTTCCAGAACTCGGTGCCGTCCTTGCGGTAGTTCTTGAGTTCCACGGTGACCGGGTGATCCTCGTCGATCGCTTTCGCCATCTCGGCGATCGCCTCCTCGTCGGAGTCCTCGCCCTGCAGGAACCGACAGTTCCGGCCGACGACCTCGTCGTACTCGTAGCCCGTCATCGCCTCGTAGGCCTCGTTGACGTACACCAGCGGGTTGTCCTCGAGATCGGGATCCGAAATGGTGATTCCGACGGGTGCCTCCTCGAGCGCGCGGTCTTTGACCAGTCGGTCGCTCGTGCCCGATAGCGAGGGGGTGTCGGTGCCCTCGCGGGCGTCGGGATCGGCACCGTTGCGGTCGAACGTGATCGTCGCCCCGTTTGCCCCCCGATGGATACGCACGGTCTCCCGATCGTCGAAATCGACCCGTCGGGCGGTGCCGACGGTCGTCTCGTCGATCGCCGCCGCGAGCCGGTCCCACCGTGCACCGAGTGCAGTCGCCGCGTCCCGATCGGCGTCGCCGAGGTCGAACGCCGCCCGGGCGGCCTCGTTCACGTACGTGATCGTCCCGTCGGCGACCGCCACGACCGGATCGACCACGTGCTCGAGGGCTCGAACCGCTGCCGCGGCGTCACCACCGGTGCCACCACGCTCGGTGTCGACATCGTCCATAGCTCCCTCTAGGGGAGGATCCATAAGAACCGTTGTGATTAGGGACGGGGTCACTGACGGCAGCGCAGGCTAGAATGTTATGTAGTAACGCGGTGTACGATAACACATGTCAGTACATCGATCGCCGTTCGAGCGCCTCCGGGAGAAGTTCGACGAGTCGGAGCTGCGCTGTCCGGCCTGTGGCTACGTCGACACCGAAGGCGGCTGGCGAGTCACCACCTCGGGCGGGCGCGTCCGCTATCAGTTCGTCTGCCCGACGTGCGACGCCGTCGAAACGAGGGAGCTGCGGCTGGACTGACGGCCCCGAGCCGCGACCGTCGACTCGAGGTACCGTTCTCGGCAGTGGGTCCGTGTCGGAAGCGCGCGATCAGCGACTCGGTCGTCGGGACGACGGCCGCCGTTCTATCACGAAACCAATGATTTTCGACACGAGCGCGCCGTATCGGGTCGAGCGGCCCGATACGGAGACGGGACGGCGGTCACGGATCGGCTGTAAACGGCCGATTCAACGCGACAACGGTCGCTGTAGACGCAATAATCCCGTAACAGTCGGCCCGTTTTAGCCCCGCGACGGCGGTACGTCAGCGCGTATGGCTTCACAATCGCGAACGCTCGGCGTCGCGGTCGTCGCGTTGCTGGTCGTGCTCTCGGGGGGTCCCGCCCTCGTCGGTGGCACACCGGCGCCCGCGGACGACGACGCCGGAGACATGGGCGAGACGAGCGCAACGCTTGCAAACGTGCAGGTCGACACGCTGGAACTCGAGAACGTCACGATCGAGAACGCCACGATCGAGGAACTCGAGATCCGGCAACTGGCCGGGCAGGGCGGTGAGGACCTCCTGCAGCGACTGAACGAAAGCGACGGGAATCAGACCGCGGACAACCAGTCCGACGCGAACCAGACAACGGACAACCAGACCGCACAGGGCGTGCTGATTTCGAACGCTTCCTTCGAAATGCTGGCGCTGGGGAACGTCTCCGTCGAGGACCTCCAGACGGGCGGCAATATGGACGGCGCGAACGAGACCGCTCCCGGAAACGAATCGTCGACCGGTATCGATCAGCTGATCGACGAGGGGAGCGACAACGTCACGGTGCAGAACATGACGATCGAGTCGATGAGCACTGAGCGAATGACGATCGACGAGTTGACCGTCGACGAAGACGGCGGGGGAATCCTCTCGGGGATCTCCGACTTCGTCGGCGGGCTGTTCGGCGGCGACGGCGGCGACGGCGGAGCCAACGCGACCGAGAACGGAACCGCCCAGGAGATCGACGAACTGACCGTCGAACAGTTCGACGTCGACGAGATCACGGTCGAGTCGATGGCCGTCGGCAGCCTCGAGACGCAGGCGGCCGGGAACCAGACGGCCGAGAACGAGACGCAGAACGAGACCGCCGGAAACGAGACGGCGACGGGCGAGAACGCGACCCAGAACGAGACCACCGAGAACGAGACGGCGACGGGCGAGAACGCAACCCAGAACGAGACCGCCGAGAACGAGACGGCGATGGCCGGCAACGCGACTCAAACCGAGACGGCGACGGACGAGACGATCCCGTCGCTCTCTGCGGGATCGATGACGATCGAGAACGTCTCGGCGAACACCGTCACCGTCGGTGACAGCGAACCGCTCGAGGAGTCGGTCGAGCCGCCGGCAGGAAACGAGACCGCCAACGAGACCGCGAACGAGAGCGACAACGAAACCGCGTCACTCGGCGCGCTCGGCTGATCGAAGCGCGGGAAACTGGTGGACACACCGTCGGGTCGACGCGGCGTCGACCGTCGGTTCCGCCCGGATCACTGGCTCTCATCCGGGCTGCCCTCCTCGTCGAACAGCCGGTAGTACGAGAGGGCGAGGACCGTCCGTCCGTCCCGGATCTCGCCGTCGGCGACCGCGTCGGTCAGTTCCTCGAGCGAGCGCCCGGTCACGCGAATGCTCTCGTTTTCGTCGAGTCGCTGTTCGGCGGTCGGCCGGCAGCCGCGAGCGACGAAGACGTGCAAGACGGAATCCGCGATTCCGTTGGCCGGCTCGACGGTCACCAGCGGCTCGAGGGCGTCGGCTTCGTGGCCGGTCTCTTCCGCGAGCTCGCGGCGCGCCGCGGCCTCGAGGTCGTCGTCCTCGGGTTCGACGCCGCCGACGGGAAGCCCGCGGTTGATCCGGGAGACGGCCTGTCGCCACTCCTCGATACAGACGACGTCGCCGTCGGGGGTGAACGGGAGGACGCAGACGCTCGGCGGTTCCGAGAGGTAATCGAACTCGTCGTCGGTCCCGTCGGGCAGTCGAACGGACTCGTTAACCACGTCGAAGCCGGGGCAGGAGTAGGCTACCTGGCGATCGCGAGTGTCCCAGGCGAGCGGGTCAGTCGGCATACCGGCCGGTAGGGCGGTCGACGTCAAAAAAACCGCGTCACGAAGGCGGGCTCGATGGCGGGGTACGGCGAACCAGGTATCGCCCCGTGTGGTACCGGTCGTCGTCGGTCCTACGCGGTGCGTTCCCGGTCGCACCGGACCCGTACCATCTCTATAACAAACCCACAGCACGGTGAACGTCGTCACTCAGAGGGTGATCCATGGACCAGCTAACTGGCTTCCAGCGAGACCTGTTGTACGTGATCGCGGGGAAAGACCGGCCGTCGGGGCAAGCGATTCTGGACGACATCAATAGTTACATCGACCAGCCGGTCACACACGGCCGGCTGTATCCGAATCTCGACACGCTCGTCGAGAAGGAACTCGTCGAGAAGGGACAGCTCGACCGACGGACGAATTACTACGCGTTGACGCCGAAAGGTCGACGCGCATTACAGCGGCGGCAGGAGTGGGTCGACCAGTACGTCGACGTGTAATCCCTCGCCGCGTTCTCTCCGGGAGTCAGTCGCCGCTAGCGCCTCGCTTCCGCGTCGCCGGCTCGTGACCCGCGGCCGATCTCCGGGCCCTCGAGGCGTCGCTCTCGTTCGGTCGGGAGCCAGGGTCGGAATGGAGTTCTAGACGTCCTCGAAGCTGATCGCCGCGAGGTCGGCCTCGAGGTCGTCGACGTGGGCGTTGAAGTCGGCGACGAACGCGGGCACGTCGTCGGCGAGCCGCCGGACCTCGGGAGCCGCCGGCGGACCGTACTGCGAGAGCAGATAAACACCGTCGGAGCCGCCGACGCGCAGGTAGGAGGCGAGGTCTTCCTCCCACTTCAGCTCCCAGCGGGTCCCCGAGATCGTCGCCGCGTAGGTGCCGTAGTCCCCGTCGTAGCGGTGGAGCTGGCTCGCCATCGCGTTACAGACGTCGCGGATCCGCTCGACGATGCGATCCCGCTCGGCGACCAGTTCCGCCGTCGATTCGACCGCGGGGAACTCGCCGGAGACGTCCTCGAGCATTCCCTCGAAGGACCGGACGTACTCGTTGTAGGCCTCGACGAACGCCCCGTAGTCGGCCATCGCCGTCTCGAGCGCCTCGGGCTCGGGCGGCTGCTTGCTCGAGACGACGTACGTCTCCGAGCCCGATTTCGGGTCGAATCGGAGGTACTGGACGTCGCCGGCCTCGTACTTGAGCGTCCAGCTGCCGCCGTCCGTATTGAACGTCTCCTGGCCGTAGTCGCCGCCCTGAAAGACGGCGAGTTCCCGCGCGATCTCGCCGGCGTGGGTCCGAACGCGGGCCGCCAGTTCGTCCCGTCGCTCGGCGACGTCGCCCATCTCCTCGACCTCCGTCTCGAGTCCCTCGGTCATTACTCGAGGAAGGAAGCGAGAGGGAGTAACGGTTGCGGATCGGCGATGCCTCTCGGGAGTCCGCTTCCGGACGGGTGACCGCCACGACCGCGGTTTAGTATGGACGGCTAGTCCGTTTCGCTACCGGGAGAACGGGTATCGCCGAGTGATCACTCGGATTCGTTGGTTTCGTTGGTCTCGTTGCCCTCGGTCTCGTTCATTCCGGTCTCGTTACCCTCAGTCTCGTTCATTCCGGTCTCGTTACCCTCAGTCTCGTTCATTCCGGTCTCGTTGGTTTCGTTCGTCTCGGTGTCGGCCGTCTCATCTTCAGTTTCGGTCGTCTCGGTGTCGGCCGTCTCGTCTTCGGTTTCGTCGTCTTCCTCGGTCTCGTTGTCGCCGTTCCCACCTGGACCACCGCAACCGGCAACGAGAGCGGTCGAAGCCGCGACACCTGTTAGCTGGACTACTCGCCGACGAGTCACCGGTTGTCGATCTGTCATACAGACCCAGTCAATGTCGAGGTGCATAAGCCGTCAGCCGACACTTGCGTGGTCAATGTCGTTCTCAGACCCGGATACGCACGGATACGAGAGCGTAGAGCGCGGAATTATTTCGGTCACGGTCGGCCGGAGTAGTTAGGCACCACGCACAAGAACGAGGCCGGCGAACGCGGTGGACGTGACCTCGATACCCGACGACTTCCACGACCTGTTCGAGACCGAAACGTTCGCGCACGTCGCGACCCTGACCGAAGACGGGCTTCCCCACGTCACGCCGGTGTGGATCGACTACGACGAGGGAGACGACCGGCTGCTGGTCAACACCGAACGCGGCCGCCAGAAGGAACGGAACGTCCAGCACAATCCCGCCGTCGGGGTCAGTATGACCGATCCCGACGATCCGTACCGGTTCCTCTCGGTGATCGGCGAGGTCGACGAAATCACGACCGACGGCGCTCGCGAACACATCGACGAACTGGCCCGGCGGTACATGGACGTCGACGAGTATCCCAACCCGATCGAAACCGAGCGCGTCCTCTTGCGGATCCGACCGGACCGGGTCCTGTAGGGCCGACGGGAGCGAGGGCGGTATCGTTCGGTCCCTCGAGCGATCGCGACGACGGCTGGTGGGCCCGTCACCCGGTACTGCGCATACGTATCCGATTCCCTAGATGGTGCGAGATTAATGGACAGCGGCGTGGACGGAGCGACCATGCAGACGGCATCCGACCTGCTCGTTACCTGTCTCGAGGCGGAAGGCGTCGATCGGGTCTTCGGGGTACCGGGCGAGGAGATCGAGGACCTGTTGTTCTCGTTGCGAGCGTCGTCGATCCGGTTCGTGCCGACGCGCCACGAGCAGGGGGCGGCGTTCATGGCCGACGTCCACGGGCGGTTGACCGGCGAGGCGGGCGTCTGCTGTTCGACGCTCGGTCCGGGCGCGACGAACCTGATGACCGGCGTCGCCGACGCGCAACTCGACAAGAGTCCGGTCGTCGCGATCACCGGTCAGGGCGACCGGGAGCGACTGCACAAGGAGAGCCACCAGGCGCTGGACGTCGTCGACGTCTTCGAACCCATCGTGGCCTGGAACTCCCAGATCGCCGAGCCCGAGATCGTCCCCGAGCTGGTCCGGAAGGCGTTCAAACTCGCCGAGTACGAGAAGCCGGGGGCGACTCACCTCGAGGTCCCCGAGGACGTCGCCGCCGCCGAGATCGACGGGGAACCGATCGAGCGGCGGGATCCGGTTCGCCGGCCCGATCCGGACGACGAGTCGGTCGAGCGAGCCGCGGCGCTGATCGACGAGGCGGAACGACCGATTATGCTGGCCGGGAACGGCGCGGTCCGGACCCGCGCGTCGGAGCACATTCGCGCCATCGTCGATCGCGTCGGGCTGCCGGTCGTCGAGACGTACATGGGCAAAGGCGCGATCTCGGACCGCGAGCCGGCGTCGCTGATGACGCTCGATTCGGGCCCCGACGAGGAGGCCGCGCGTGCGATTGAGCAGGCGGACTGCGTCGTCGCGGTCGGCTACGACATCGCGGAACACGACCCGGCGGGCTGGAACCCCGATCTCGAGAAGACGATCGTCCACGTCGACTACGAGCCCGCAGAGGTCTATCGCCACTACAACCCGGACGTCGAGATCGTCGCGGACGTCGGCGCGGCCCTCGCGGCCATCGACGACTCCCTGCCCGAAGAGGCGTGCTCCCTGTGGTGTGGGGACCTCCACGACCGCCTGCTCGAGTCGGTGACGGGGCCGCCGGCGGACGACGATCCGGTGACGGTGCGAAACGCGTTGCCGCTGTTGCGCGCGGCGATGGGCGATTCGGACGTGCTCGTCTCGGACGTCGGCAGTCACAAGATGGCGATCGCGCAGTCGTTCCCGACGTACGAGCCGAACACCTGCGTGATCTCGAACGGGCTGGCGAGCATGGGTATCGCCGTTCCCGGCGCGCTCGCGGCCGATCTGGTCGTCGAGTCGAACGTCGTCGCCGGTACCGGCGACGGCGGGTTCCTGATGAACGCGGCCGAACTCGAGACCGCGACGCGGCTGGACTGTGGTTTTACGACCGTCGTGTTCAACGACGACGATTACGGGCTCATTTCCGAGAAACAGGACGAGCACCGCGGCGAACACACCGGCACCGAGTTGACGAACCCCGATCTGGTGACGTTCGCCGAGAGCTTCGGGATCGACGCGTACCGACCCGAGAGCTGGGCGGCGGTCGAGGACGCGTTCGACGAGGCCGTCCCCTCCGACGAGCTGGCTGTGATCGAAATTCGACTCGAGTGAGGCGGCTCCACCGAGACCCCGGGCGGCGAGCGGTCGCTCGGACGCGGCCGCGACCGCCGCTCAGACCGTTCGCTGATAGGAACACTCGGGACAGTACAGCGAGTGCTTCGTGACGATCACTAAGCTCTCGCCGCACTGGCAGGGGCCACCGACGGACACGTCCGCCGTCGTTCGGACGACGTGTCGGAGCGTGTTCTCGAGCCGGACGAGGCGCTGTCCGTTCTCCTCAAGTTCCGCCTCGAGTTGGTGAAGCCGTCTGTGTGGCCGCTGGCGCTGTCTCGCGCCGTCCGGACGGAGTCGTCGACCCATACGTGCGTCATCACCCAGCCGCTGGAAGTGTCTTCGGGTCCGACGGAGATCCGGACTGTCAGGACCGGTCACGTGTCCGTCGCAGCGGCTCCCGGCGGACCGATCCCGCCCGGGTCACGAGTCCGCGATCGGACGACTGCGACGCAGCGAATACCTGCGGGCGGTCCGGGTAACTATTATACGTCCCTGTGTGGTTTTCCGTCGTAGCAACGCACGTCGAAAGAAAGGCGAGGACCGATACCCCGGTCGTCGGCAGCGCTCCCGCCGCGATCGATGCCGCCGACGGCGATCCGACCCCCCGTCCCGACTCTCATGCAGCACACGCCTCCGTACCGCACCGACCGCGGCCCGTTCTCGACGCGCTATCTCGAGGACGCCCTCCCCGAGACGACCGCGTGGAACGCGATCGACGCGGCCGACCTCCGCGAGACTCACGACGCCGTCAGCGCGTGCTGGGAGCGGAACGCGACGTCGAATCGGACCGACGCCGCTCGAGGCGAGTCGGTCGTCCGAGGGGTCGCTCGAGCGTTGAATATTCCGGTCCCGGAAGCCGACCGGGGAGAAACGGGCGGCGGCTGCGAGACGGATGCGGTCGCAGTCGCTCCCGTCGGGGAACGGGATCACTCGCTCGACACGTCCGGTCGAGATGCGGCCGATTGCGGGTTCCGGGTCCCCGATTACCGAATCCACGAGTTCCTGCGGGAAACGCCCGCCCGATGGGCCGTGCTCACGAACGGACGGCGGTGGCGTCTCTATCGCGCGTCGGGGATCCCCCGTCCGGACGCCTACTACGAGATCGACCTTCCGGCCGTGCTGGAACGCGACCGCGAGGCGTTCAAATACTTCTACTGTTTCTTTCGCCGCGAGGCGTTTCTCGACGGCGCAGACGGGACGTGCTTTTGCGACGAGGTCGCCAACGGGAGCGAGAGGTTCGCGGAGGAACTCGCCGCGGACCTCGAGGAAACCGCCGCCGACGCGCTCGCGGTGCTCGCCGAGGGGTTCCGTCGACACCCGGACAACGGCCTCGGCGACGACCCCGACGAGGAGACGCTCGAACTGCTGTCACGGAGTTCCCTCGTCTACCTCTACCGGCTGCTGTTCGGTTTCGCCGCCGAGCGCGAGAGCGACTCGCTCGCGGGGACCACCGACCGGGGCGAGCGAGCGGACGGTCTCCACTCGCTGAAACGCGAGATCGCGACGAAACTCGACGGTCCGGAGCCGGCGTACCGGCTCGATACCGACGACCTCCAGACGCGGCTCGACGATCTGTTCGAGCGCATCGACGAGAAACGGACGCCGGACACGTCCGATACGGGCGGCGCTCTCCCGACGGCCGGCGGCTGGCTGTTCGACACTGCACCCGACGACGACGCGCGTCGAGAGCTGCGATTCCTCGCCACGCACGCGATCGGCGACGCGTTCCTGGCGACCGCGATCGACCGACTGGCTCGACGGCCGACCCCGACCGACGGCGACGCCGCGAGCGACCGACCGTTCGTCGACTACTCCGCGCTCGACGCGCGCCGGCTCGGCGATCTCTACGAGGGACTGCTCGAGCGGACGCTCACCGTCGCCGACGAGCCGTCGGCACTGGAAGACGGGGGAGAGTCGAGCGGCGCCGACGCCGTCGAGGAGCTGGTGGGCACCGGCGGTGTCCGCCTGACGACGGAACGCGGCGAACGGAAGACCACGGGGTCGTACTACACGCCGGCGTCCGTCGTCGAGTACATCGTCGAGCACACGCTCGAGCCTCTGGTGACCGAGATTCGCGAGGACGTCCAAGCGACCCGCGACGACCGGGAGTTCGCCGCGGCGTTCGCCCGGAGCGTGTTCGATCTGGACGTCCTCGACCCGGCGATGGGGTGTGGCCGCTTCCTGACCCGTGTCGTCGAGTATCTCGCGTGCGAGATCCTCGACGCGCAAGCGGAACAGGCGGCTCGAGCGGGGCCGGCGACGATCGAGGCGTCGCGCGACGTCCACTGGGCGCGCCGGCGGGTCGCCGAGCGGTGTCCGTACGGCGTCGACCGCGACCCGATCGCCGTCGAACTCGCGAGACTGTCGCTGTGGCTCCGGACGCTGCCGGCCGAGCGGCCGCCGGCGTCGCTCGGTCACCGCCTGCGATCCGGGAACGCGCTCGTCGGCTGCGACCGCGAGGCGATCGACGAGCTGGCACCGGCGATCCGCGATCGGGACGGGACTACAACGGGGGCCGAGCCCGCGAGCCGAGGGGAGTTCGAGGGAGGACCCGCCGGGGTCCGGGGACGCCGAAGCCGACGCTACCGGCGGCTCGAGGCCATGGCGAATGTCCGAACGGCGCTCGAGTTCGGGCTGGACGGGGTGCCCGACGACGCGGTCGAACGCATGGCGGCCGCAGTGGACGACGCGGAGGCGTGGGACCGGCTCGCTCGAGAAGAGTGGTTCGACGACGCCCAGCAGCGCGCCGACGCCGAGGGGTACTTCCACTGGCCGCTGGCGTTCCCCGAGATACTCGGCGACGCGGGGGCGAGCGGGTCGACCGGGTTCGACGCCGTCGTCGGGAACCCGCCGTGGGTCGCGACGGCGGGCCGTACCGGCTGTAGCGCGAGTATGGACTCGCGCCTTCGGTCCTATCTCGCGGACGCGTTCGAGACGACCCGGGAGCAGTTCGACCTCTACGTCGCCTTCTACGAACAGGCCGTTCGGCGGTCGCGCGACGGCCGCGTCGGAATCGTCGTTCCCGATTCGATCCTCGTCCGAGACCAAAGCGAGCCGATCCGGGAGTTCGTGCTCGGCGAGACGCCGCTCTCGCGGCTCGTCCGAATCGGAACGGCGTTTCCCGGCGTCGAAACGGGTGCCGTCGTCTGTATCAGCGCCGAGGCTACGGGCGAGATCCGCTGTGCCGACGCGAGCGACCGATCGTCCCTGACGTCGCTGTCGTACGATCGGATTCCCGAACGCGTCTTCGAGGAACGGAACGCCACGCGATTCCTGCTCTCCCTCGACGAGGAGATGCGATCGATCGTCGAAACCGTCGAACAACACCCCCCGCTCGAGGCGTTCGCCACCGTCTCGCGCGGCGAAGAGCTCGGCAAACGGGCCGCGCGTCTGACCGCGAGCGGCGGCCCGGATCGCCGCCCGATCGTTCCCGGGAGTGCAGTGCATCGATACGGGCTCGAGGACGACGAGATCCGCTACATCCGGCCGGAAGACGTGGCGAAACGGGAGGAGATCTATCGGAGCCCGAAGCTCGTCTTCAGACAGACCGGCGACTCGCTCGTCGGGACCTACGACGCTGCCGACCGCGCGACGATCAAGTCGGCGTACACCGTCCGCACTGACTCGGGCTCGAGCGACGAACTCAAACACCTGCTCGGGGTGTTGAACTCGCCCCTGCTGAACTGCTATCACCACTACACCCGCGCCGCGTACCGCGCCGTGTTCCCGCAGATCAACCAGTCGACGGTCGACGCGTTTCCGATCGCACTCGAGGACGGGCCGGATCCGGCGCTCGTGGACGCAGTGGACGACCGGCTGGCGCTCACGAGCGAGCGATCGGGGATCTCGCCGGACGTCCTCGAGCACCTGGGCGAGTACGACGACGGCGACAGACTGGGTGATCTCGATGGCTGTCGGCGGGCTGTGGCGGTCGCGACGACAAAGCTCACGGCGACGACCGCGGAGTGGCCCGACCTCCGAATCGGTGCGGTCGACGTGCGGACGGCGGGATCGCCGGTCGTCGTGTCGGCGACCATTCGGTACAAACCGGACGACGCGTCCCGCGAGACCGATCGGTGGGGGTACGCGGAGACCGAACTGCGCCCCGCGCTCGAGATCTGCGGCGTCGGCGAGGAGCGACGGCTCCTCCTCGAGGCGTTCGTCCCCGCCGCCGTCGACAGGGGAAGCGGGTTCGCCGGGTTCAGGAACTACGCGACGAAGACGACCTCGCCGCTCGAGCGCGTCGCCGCCATCACGCTGCCCCGGCTCGCGGACGTCGCGGACGGTCTCCGGGAGTTCGAAGAGGCGCGCGCTCGCGCCGCGGCGCTGGACGAGCGGATCGCGACGATCGACGAGCGGATCGCGGATCGCGTGTTCGACCGCTACGGAGTGACGGGCGACGAACGAGCGCGGGTTCGCCGCGAGTTCGGCGGCGAAGACCGGACCCGCTGAGGGCCGTCCGGGTCCGACCCGACGGCCGTCGTTCGATCGGTCGTCCGCCGTTTCGGTCGGAGTATCGATTCGGCGCACCTTATCGTATCAAAGAGGACACAATTAGTGACTACGTCGGACAGAAGGATTATTCTGCGGAGAGACTCATGAAGAGGTATGTCCGAAACGGGATTCCGCAGTTATGTATTAACGCTGACTGTTCAGCGGAGTCGTGATACGACGTGACCGACGAGACGACAGTCGACCTGAATCGGCGAACGGTCCTCGGCGCGATGGCTGGTCTCAGCGGGACCGCCCTCGCCGGCTGTTCGGCGTTCGAACAGGGTGACGACGGCGAGACGAATCAGCTCGACGACGAGACGGCTCGAGAGTTGGCGACCCGGTTCGCCCCGACGCTGTACTTCGACAGCCGCGAGCCGTGGTTCCCGACCGATCCGGAGCCGTACACCAGCGAGCGCGACGGCGAGACGATCGTCGACGGGTTCGACGCCTTCGACGGCTACCACGAGCGATACAGCGACGGCGAGCCGCCGAACCCGACGGTCCTCTATCACGCCGTCGAGTACGAGGAGTCGCCCCTCGCCGTAGTCCAGTTCTGGTGTTACTCGGCGTTCGACCAGTTCACGACCAACTTCCACTGGCACGACTGGGAGGTGTTGCACGTCTTCGTGGACACGGAGACCGACGAGCCCCAGCTGTACGTCGCCAGCTCCCACTCCCGGAAGGTCCCCAACAACGAGTTTCTGGACCCCGACCCCGAGCTGGTCCCCCGAATCCTCTCGGAACTGGGCTCGCACTCGAGTGCGCTGTCCGTCAACGACGTTCCCGATCGGTTTCAGCGGATCGCCGACGGGGACCTGTTCGCGGACATCACGAACACGGCGATCGAGGGGATCGAGGACCTCGCCGACTACCCGCTGGCCTACGGCCTGCCGCGGGACGAGGGCTCGCGTCTCCCCTACCTCGTCCCGGAGTACGAGGGCGAGCCGATATACGAACATAAGAAGCTGCCGTCCGTCACCGAGGAGTCGCTCATCTCGGGCGACATAACCGTCCGATCGCTCGACGCGCTGACGTCGCCGCCGACGGACCTCCCGACCCGCGAAACGGGCCTCGTCTTCCAGCACGGCGAGCGGTCGGCCGACGCCGACATCGAGTACGAACTCGTCCCGAGCACCGAGCGCGAGCACATCGCCGAGTTCACCGGGCCGCAGTTGAGCTTCGAATTCGCCGTCCCGGACCTGGTCGAAGACGCGCTCGCGGGCCACCTCACGACGACGGGCACGCCGTGGAGCCAGCCCCGCTACGAGAACCCGGCCGCGGACATTTCGGTCCCCAACCACCGGGCCGAACTGGCCGATCGATACGACGCCATCGGCGACGCGGCCCCGATCAACACCGTCGTCAGCCGCGTCACGGACGCGGTCGCGAGCGAGGACGCGCCCGACGACGAGGGGTTAACCACAGTCGAGTCGAGCCTCGAGTCGGTCGTCCTCCTCGAGAGCGAGCCCGAGGCGGTCCCGACGTTCGGCGGCGTCGCGGTCGCACAGGACGTGCCGGCCGGCGACCACCGGCTGACGGTCAACGGGGCCGGAAAAGCGCCCCACAGCGAGCGGGTTAGCGTTTCGGACGGCGGTTCGACGACGGCCGCCGGCGTGGACGGCGAGATTCCGCTGGTCGCTCGCGATCGGGCGACGAAAGTGGAACTGGGCGACGACTCGGGGTCGACCGATCTCGCGGCGGTCGCCGTCGAGGACGACTTCGCCGGGCGGCTGTACGAGTCGCCGGCGGACGGGACCGACGCCGTCTACGTCCACGACGGCGGGGCCTACACGACCGAGGTCCGGGACGGCGACGACGCCGTCGGTGCGTATCGCGTCAACCCCGATCCGGATTCGGACTCGGGGGTTCGAATCGAGCGCCCCGAGACCGGGAAGGCGTCCCTCTCTGAGTTCGTCGCGGAGATCGCCGAGGAGACGCGTGCGGCGGTCGAATCCCGGACCGAAGGCGATTCCGACGATGACGATGACGACGATAACGGGTCGTCGAACGGCGTCAACGGACTCGAGCGCGCCCTCGCGGCCGTCGCCGAGTCCGCACAGCGGGCGGCCGAGCGCGCACGCGATTCCGATCGGGGCAACGCCGACAAGCAACTCGAGGCCGTCCGGAACCGCCTCGAGCGAGTGACGACGCGACTCGCGGAAGCGGAGGGCGAGATTCCGGACTCCCTCTCGAAGGCGACGGCGAACAGGCTCGAGCAGGCCGATCGGCGTTCCCGGCAGGCTCGCGACGCGGAGAAGCTCTGACGCTGGGAGGTGGGGCTTCGCCTCGAGACTGGACGCGGGACGTGGGGGTTTTCGGGAGTTTGGTCGTGTCTCGAGGGGAGAGGGTTCTGTATCGATGGTCGTACCGACGGACTACCGCGCGGTCTCGACCCCGAGTACTTTCCGACTGGGTATTGTTGACACGGTACTGGGAGTGGGATACGTTACGTGACATCATCGAACGAAAACAGAGAGAAGGCGGCCGGGATCTGTAACGACTGCGGCGAGCTGTTCACGGTGTGGGCGTGGCAGGACGGGACGGTGCGGCCGGTCAGTCCACACAACGCCTGTTCGTGCCCGGAGCCGTCGCCGCGGGTCGTCGACGAGGAGGAGGTGTTCGAAGGTGGCTAGGGAAAGCGGATCACGGACGGAACGTGCAGTGGCTTCTCAGAGTCTGATCGTAACGTAGAGAAGGGGTGACGGCTACTCTCCGGTTCGGTTCTCGCGTATCGATCATACGCCGGCATTTAACCGAGACGGAGGTGTCATTCAGGGTCGCTGTATCAGACACCATTGTACCGAGTGAAAGTCCTACGAGCCCCATCGAACTGCTGGTCTACGTGGGTCTCGCGCGTTCATAGTCGAATTCGATGGGGGAGGTCGGTTTGTTACTACGTTCCAATATATGATATTATAGTGTTCGATATCAAAGAGAATAGGAGTCTCGTCCCGAATTCTCGCCCGCTTTCGTCGTATCAACATATTTATTTCAGCGACTTCGATATAGAGGATCAGTATGATCGGGCAACGGGTCGTGTCGCTCGTCGTCATCGGAGTTATTACTGCGACGGTGTTCACTTCGGGCCCCTTCGTGCCGGTAGACTTTACGAGCCGTGACAGTCCCTGTGAAGGCGGCGTGCTCTCCAACCAGGGGACCGCGGTGGTGCAGTCGTCGTCTCTTCCCGAGTCCGCAACCCTCTCCCGCTCCGAGTTCGGGGCCGAGGTCTGGAAGCTATCTGTATCCGACGCCGACGTACGTATGACCGATATTCGGGGGTGCGTGCGGTTCACGTACGAGATCGCTATCGGCGAACTCGGAATTACGTCCCTCTCAACGACGACGGTGAGCGAGGAGTCGTCGGAACGGACCACACTGTCGATTCCGAAAACGACTGTCGACCCGGATCGCGTCACCGAAGACCGGTACGACGCGGAACTGAATCTTACCTACCACGGCACGGAAAACCAGACCGCCGTCGAGCGGACGCTCGTGAGCCGAAATATCACGGTGGAGGTCGAAGAGTGAGCTACCGATCACAGTATCGCGACGCGCTCGACGAATCTACTGGACGAGCGGGCATGGTTGCCCGTCGTCTCGGACGGCTCGTGTTCGGCGATTACGGCGGCGTATTCGTCTTTCTGCTCACGTGTACCGCGGCGATGGTGCTCTGGCGGACGACCTACTCCATCAACGATAACCTGACCGTCGCCAACGGGCTCGTCGCACTGAGCGAGGGACACCTCCACGTCGACACACCGACGTACGGCGAGACGCTCGAGACACCGGGAATGGCTAAATATAACGGAAAGGCATACCCTCGAAACTTCGCACACATCGTCTTCGCGCTCCCGTTCCTCTGGGTGCTGGACGGGGTCGCTGCGGTCGCGGACGTTCGCATCGCTCTCGCGGCACTGTGGAGCCTCTCGATGTTCGCCACCGTCAGCGTCGGCGGGCGACTGGTGGGCCGGCACGAGTGGGGACATCTCCTCGGCGGCGTCCTCGCGCTCGGCAGTTTCGTCGGCAGCGTGTCCGTGGCGACGCCGTTGCTGGTCGACCATCACGCGTATCTCGCGCTCCAGCTCGCGACGCTCGTCGCCGCCGCCGTCTCCGCGGTCGTCATCTATCGGCTCCTCTCGCGGCTCTACTCGGCCGACGTCGGGCTCGCGGCCGGCGTCGCGGCCGGCGTCGCATCACCGGCACTGGTCTGGGCGACGATTCCCAAACGACACGTTCTCACAGCTCTGTTCGCGTTGCTCACCCTCTTCTGTCTCTACCGAAGCCGGGAGGCTGGCCGGATCGCGACGTACCGGCGATACAGGGCCGCCGCCTACGTTCCGGTGGGCCTCACCGCGTGGTTGAACGCCGCCGAGGGGATCGTTCTCCTCATCGCGATCGTCGTCGCCGACTTCGTCACTGCACGGGAAAACGGGGTCCGGACGCTCGCGACGGTTGCGGCCGGATTTTTCGTCTCGCTGGTCCCGTTTTTCCTGACGAACTACCTGATCTCCGGCGGTCCGTTCACGCCGCCGCGGATGCTCGACCGGTACGGCAGCGACGCGATCGGAGCACGGGTAACCGGTGGCGGAACAGCGAGTTCATCGGGCGGAGGGGGTGGCGGAACCGGCGGTGGCGGAACCGGCAGTGGCATTCTCGGCGGTCTCATAGGCGACGCCGCTGCGCCACTGATCAGTACCATCGACAGGGCACTGCTGTTCACGCAGTTCCTCTCCCACGGCCTCGAGGCGATCCAGCGGGAACCGGGGCGACTGTACCACACGTTCGTTCGGAGCGGGTATCTCGAGTTTTCATCACCGGGTGCGACCGGGCTCGCTATCAACGTCGCCTTTCTCGAGGCGCTCCCGATTGCGGGCGCACTGGTAGCTGCACCCGTCGTCGCCATCCGGGCCGTGGTCAACAGGGTAGTCGGAAGTGGGTCTCCTGCTTTTAGATCTAGACCGGTCTTTGCCGCCGACGTATTTGTCGTAATTTACGGGGTTCTGATCACGCTACTGTACATCTACCGATTACCGCTCCATGCAATGCTCACTGTCCGATACGTGTACCCATTGTTCCCGCTCGCTATCTATGTCATTGCCCGCCTTCGATGGGTGCGTGCGACGGTGTCAGAGCGACCACTGTGGCTCGCGTTTAGCTACGCTGGAGCCGTCCTCATCGGAGGACAGCTCATCCTCATCACCGTCGTGATGCGGGATTACACTGCTGATGAGACAATACAGGGAATCGCTCTCCTCGCCATCACAATAACGACTGCGGTCGGGCTGTGGAGTCTCTTAGCGGCGTTTGACCGAACGAACACGTCCGTGGGTGCAATCCTATTGGGTCTGGGGAGCGGGCTCACTTCCCTTCTCATGGCCGCGTTTGCGTTCTTGCTTTTCGGCAGGGCAGCCGGATACGTACTGCCAATGGTGCCACTGTAGTTCGCTGAAGGAACGAATCTATAGAAAGTAGCTAATAAATATAATTATTTCTAATCAACCATTGCAGGATCCTATCCAAGGTACAATTCAAAAAAGATGAAAATACGTCTTAATAGTGGTTTGCCCAATAATTAGGCAGACCACGTTGCGACAGTAGTAGTTGAACCCTCGTACGAAGCGGTTATACTAATGTCAACTGTATTATCACAATATACTGATTCACCAACGCTACCTATCGATGACGTACTACTACCTCCAGAAGTGTCTGTACAGGAACCGCTCGCAATCGTTAGACCAGAACCATCTGTACGACCCTCTTCAATCCACGTAACTTGCACTTCGCCCGAACTACCCCCAGATTCTTGGAATTGAACCCCTGCAGATGCACTCGCACTTTGACTCTGGCCGAGGTCCAGCACGAAGGCTGCGATCACGGCCGCGAGAATGACCGTGATAGCAACCATAAGAATGACCCCGATAACCGGTGATACTGCTCGTTCCTCTTCACTTCCGATCAGCTTCGACCTAAGATTTTTTGCGTCCATATTAGTTACTCCAAGTTGCGACAGTGGTGTCTTCTCCCTGATACGTTGCAACGATACTGATACTGTTTGGCGGACTACTCCCATCACTACAGGTAACTGTTTGTCCGACACTATCGATAGTAGGGCAACTCCCACTAGGATCAGTGGTTGTTGATATTGCTTTGGACCCAGATGCTCCGTCAACGCGATCTGCGCTAATGAAGGTGACATCTACGCCACTACTCGTCTCTTCAAATTGAAAACCTGCCGCGGCACTCGCACTTTGACTCTGTCCCAGGTCCAGCACGAAGGCTGCGATCACGGCCGCGAGAATGACCGTAATGGCGACCATAAGGATAACACCAATAACTGGAGATACTGCGCGCTCGTCTTCGCTTCCGATCAACTTCGATCTGATTCGTTTTGCGTCCATATTTTTTGATCCACCGTACAGCACCGGCGTGAACGGTAGGAAAACTTATTCCGACCCATCTGATTGGGCCAAGTGGCGCACGGGGCCAGGGGGCCATCTGCGCGCCTGCGCTTTCCGTCCCGCTCGTCGCGGATGCTGATAGTAACCAGAAGATTTAGCCCATATATAGGTATGGGATAGTGACATTCAATATGTCGTTACGTTGTCTCGAGACGCTTTCATACATGATAATCAAGGTATCGTAGAGGGGTTACAGAACCGTCTTGAAACGCCGCCGTATTGCGATTCACTCCGTTGGCCAGTCAACGATTATTGATTTTAGTTCTAAGAGTGATTCTGCCCTGTGAACAATCCTCAACTCGTTCACACCGACCGTGCCGTCGCCAAACACCCGTGAGAAGTCGTCTATAGGCCTACAAGAAACAGTCGAGGAAGACTCTGCTGTTGCCAGCTACCGCGCAAAACACTCAGTAAAGAGATTTCAACCACTGTGGCCGCAGTGGATCCAATGTGAGCAGACACCAAAGTACAGATTATCGCTGGCGCGCGCTGACATTGTAAATGAAGTCTATCCAATACGAACCGGCAGCCGGTCCGGTCAGACTCTAGCAGGTACGCGCAGAAATTGAAGTGCGCCGCTCGAAGCCACCCTCGAGCAGCACCCTACGTCGACCAGTACATCGACCCGTTGCGACATATCTTCCCAACCAATTAGCAGTAGATATAAGTTAATTCATGATAACAATGTAATCGGAAGTCGGTCTCCGAACGCGATTGCATGGGGGCGCTTCGAAACGCCCCGGGTGGAACCAGCACCCGAGACCTGGCTTCCAATCCCGTCACGGGATTCGAAAGCCATGTTCGCGTACATCCTACCGGGATATAAACGTCCCGCACGACAGTGGAATCAACCCGCTCGACCAGCCACGGCTATGCACCACACCGGCCGCCCGCGCCGTCCCCGGAGGTCGCGATGACCGACGAGAGCCGCCCCTCCAGCGCTCGAGCGTCGGACACCGCATCCAGCGACCAACCCGAGCCGCCCGACGAGACGCGCTACTCGACGGCCACGGCCATGGAACGGTTCGAGGCCTCCCTCCCCGACTGTCCCACCTGCGGCCGCACCGTCTGGGTCGTCTCCGTCACCGGCCCGCTCGAGGCCACCGCCTCCCCCTGTGGCTGCACGATACCCCCCGGCTCGCTGGAGGGCGACCGTGAGTAGCACCGCCCCCACCGCAGTCGCCGCCCCCGATACCGGATCGACTGCCAGCGTCCCGCACCCCGATCGACCCCCCGTCACCAGCAATGCCCGATACCCTCTGCCCGGAGTGTCTGTCCAGCCCCTGTGACGTGACCGATCGAGCGGTCACCGACGACGGACTCCGAACGACCTTCGAGTGCCAGCACTGCGGCCACGTCTGGGTCGTCGTCTTCTGATCGACGGCCCAGATGTACCTGGCGCAATCGCTGGAATTCTCGACGCCGACGATCTGCCACTCGAATACCAGTCGGCATGACTGTTGGCGAATAAAATGCTATTTTCTCACGGGCAAACTGTGACACCCTAATACGTAAACGTGCTTGCTAATCCAGGTTGGAGATTAGTTTAGTCGGCGCAGTGAGTTCGACTCGAGTACCGTCGAGCGAGCGTGCCGACAGTCGGACCTCCACTTCGACCACATCTTCCTCAGAATGAGTGGTTTCCATAACCGTGAGCAAGGTGTTGGCACGACCCGCCGTCGTTCCAAGCGGATATGCATATCGGCGCTTCGAAGGGAATGACTCCTTGGTTTCCGAGGGAGATCCCCACACCGAACTATAGGCGGTCGCTCCACCGGGATCGAGGATCGTCCTGACATCACCGGTCACCGAAAGTTCGATGATAACGTCTGACCAAAGCCCGTCCCGTTGTATTGCCCAGACGATATCCACAGCCACCGTTTGCACCGTCGTTCGATTGGGGATCGACATCCCGAGGACTGCGTTGTCGTCCTCGACAGGGGTAACAGGAAGGCTGAGAGACTCGATCCGTTCACCGTCCTTTCGGACGACGGTACTATCGCCACTCCGTTCGAATCCGAGGCTGGATGATCCATACAGGGCATTGCCAACAATCGCACCAGTGCCGCCGAATGCGCTGAGTCCCCCGATGGCGATCACGTTGCGCCGCTTCATTTTAACCGACTTTCATTCTCATCCACGAAGGACCTTCTGGTAATAAAATATTGATAACTGTGTTATCTGTACTTATTGCTGTCCTCGTGATTATGTATCGTGTCCATCAATGAGCTGCCGCGCAAGTACCAATCGAGGTGGACTGTCGGTGAATAGCATCTCATTTCACACGGTTGCACCGCACTGCCTCTTCTCAGGGTTACGTAGTGCGGTTGTCCCGGTGAAGTACGAAATCCCGTCCACGGTGGAGGATGATTCCGACGACGTACGCGATCGTACCGAAGCCGATTGATGCGCCTGCAGCGATTGCAAGACTGACTGGATCGAAGAGGAAGGCGAACTTACCGGTAAGCGAGTGGCTCGAAAGCCCGAGGAATGCCCACTCGGCGTAAAACCCTTGGTAGGCAGCGAACAGCGAGATCCATGCAGCGAGCAATCCACCACGCCGGTATCCGACAGTGACCGCCACGATGATCCCGAGATATGTCGCATTCCCTGGAAGGAGGATAGCGCACCCTTCAACGGAGAACAGGTCAGTCGCGTACGCAACGAACGTCCCGAGGAAGATGAAAGGGACGACGAGAAACGTGAGATTTCGCTCGAACTGGCTGCCGAAGAGGTGTCCGCGGAGGGCAAGCGCCATACACCATTCGTGTTGTTAATTTATCAAAACGGTTTGGGTCCGATCGCAGTGTTCCAGTACGAGCGCTTATAATCGTATTCTCACTATTCGTACCCACATAGCGAGTGCAACGCGCAACGACCGCACTGGGGCGTAGAGTTCTATTCCGAGAGCGACGAGAGTGTCACCGCCAAAGATCTCGAGACCGGGCTCGCCCGCGGCGGGGAGACGCGTGCGGATGCACTCGCACAGCTGGCCGAGGTCCTCGAGCTTCACGAGGACGGCGGCGAGTCGATCGACGATCCCGACACGTTTCTCGAAGAGGAGTTCGAGTGCGACGCCGACGATCTCGAAGACGTCGACGAAGCGGACCGATCCGATTTCATGCAGTAACGGATCGTCCGGACGACTTTTTCCGGCCACGAGGTCGTCGAAGTATTATCGTCGTTCGGCTACAGGCCCGTCTCACGCCACGGGAGTCACGTTCGCCTCCGGTACGAGAATACCGACACCGGTGAGGTCCGCCACGCCGACGTTCCCCAACACAGCGAAATCGAGATCGAACCCCTTCGGAGCATCGCCGATCAGTGCGGTGCTGACGACTTCGACGAGTGATGTCGATGGATCGATGAACATAGCTGATTCACTGCGTACCTCAGTTCTCTCCAATACCGTCGACGAGTTCGAGACCGGTCCTCCTCGTCACCGTTCCGGATCTGGACGCGATGTTCGCCGTCGATCTCGCCGTTTTCGCGGAAGCATCTCTCGAGGCAGCGATCGCGCGTTGCTCCTCGTATTGCGATGCGGGAAAAGTGGGCCGGCGCAGATTCGAACTGCGGTTACGGCCACCCGAAGGCCGAAGGATACCAAGCTACCCCACCGGCCCGCACATTCTGAGTGTACGCATCCGTTCGTTTAACGCTTCCGAAAGTCGCCGTCGGATCACCCGAGGGAGGTCCGATTCCTCGAGTCAGCGATACCCCAGAGTCCCTTCAAAACCGCTCGTAGCCGTCCGTATCCAGGTAGTGGTGGGCGACGGTGATCGCTTGATCCGCGTGCAGCAGTTCGGGGCCGAGCCGAAGCCGCTGGTCGCCGAAGCCCTCGAGCAGCGCCGCCTCCGCGTCGGTGACGTCCCGGTGGTCGGACAGGACGAAGATCGAATCGGCGAGCGCCTCCGCACCGACGTCGACTACCGCGTCGCCGTCCTCGTGGAGCTGGACGATCGGGCCGTCGTCGGCGATGGCCTCGAGCGTGCCCTCGAAGCCGCGGCGGTAGAGCTCGATACCGGGGCTGGGTTCGGCGGGCAGCGCGCCGATGGCGTCCTCGCGGTGCTCGAGGGCCTTGCGAACCAGTGCGGCGGTGCTTCGTTCGTCGGGGTTGAGCCGCTGGAGTTCCCGTCCGTCGAAGGTGATGGTGTATTCGTCCCGAGCGATCAGGTGGACGCGGACGTCCTCCCGGATGCCGTGGGAGGTGACAAATGCGGCGGTGATCGAGCGACAGAGCGCGTCGAGGCGACCGGCCCCGCCCGCGAGGTCGTCGAGCGAGAACTCGGGCGTCGTGGGGACGTCGTGACCGATGAGTACGAACTGGCGCATACCGGACGGAGGCCGGCCGGCGGGATAGCCGCCACGGTTCGGTGCCGGGTCGGTCGCCGCTCACGACTGGGTCCCGAATCGCCGGACGATCGGGGCGGTGACGAGTTCGAGTCCGGGCATGCCGTCGCGATACCAGGCGAGGGCGGCGACGGCGAAGAGGCCGAACTGGACCCACTCGTAGGGACCCAGCGTGTAGTAGTGGAGGATCGCATCGAGAATCCCGGCGACGGGCTCTTCGGGGGGCTGCTTGAGGACCGGCCACAGGAGGTAGGCGGCGTGGGCGAATTCCCCGGAGAGGACCGCGGGCGGGATATCCGAGAGGAGGTGCGAGCCGTAGCCGACGAGGAAGCCGACGCCGACCGCTCGGTGTCGGAGCCGATCCGAGACGAGGAGAACGGCCGGGACGAGGAGGGCGACGACGAACAGCGAGTGTGCGAGGGTTCGGCCGCCAGGCAAGATCCCGAAATTCCACGCGAGGGGTTTGTCGATCAGGTCCGGGGTCTGCGACCCGACGGCGAGTGCGATGACCGGGAGGGCGGACGGCGGCCGATCGAACCGCTGGCGGATGCTGATGGTGTATAACAGGTAGGCGACGGCGAGGTGTCCCCAGGGCCACATCCCCCGGCAGTACGCCGAAGGGATGCATAGGGGCTTCGACTCGAGCCCGTTTCGACACTGCATAGGCATGGCCAACCGTTTCCCCGATATCCGATATGGAGTGAGTACATGGCGAAATCAGAGCCGTCGAAGCCCGGCGGGAAACGGCAGTTGTTCGCGATGCTCGAGGGGCGGCCCTGCCCGGACTGCGCCGAGGGCGAACTCGAGCGAGGGCGCTACAAGAACAACAGAGCGGTCGTCTGTGACAGCTGCGAAACGCCGCGGGTACAGGTCTGGTCGGCCTCGCTCGAGTAGTCGTCGGCTCGGTCATCGGAAACCGCGACCCCGACGCTATCGCTCGAGCGCACCGATCCACGCGTCGCCGCTGCGAACTGCACACCAGTCGTCGTGTGCATCGTAACACCGCGAGTCCATGGCCTTGCCACAGCGACACCAGTGCTGTGCGTCGCTGGGAACGAGGCGACGGCAGAGCGGACACCGGGTTTCCATGTGTGATAACACCACACAGGAACACTTAGCGCTTTTTAGCCCACTGCTTACCGGTTCGAAATCGGAACTGACAACCGACTCGGAGCGACGCGAAACTCCGCCTCGACGAGCTGTGGAGGGGTATCACCGGGATCGAGAGCCGGAATAGTCGTGGCCGACGATGAGGGCGAGGACGTGGATCGACAGGAGCGCGACGAACAGCGACAGGCGCTGCACCGAGTCGATACCGGCGAAGATGACGGGGAGATAGACGATGGGGAGCACGGTTCCGAGCCAGAAGCCGGCGACGGTGACGGAGCGGTTCAGGTGCATCGTCGGACTAGCGCATCGACTCGAGGTCGACGAAGGAATCGTCGTGAGCCGAGATCCAGGTGGTCATCAGTTCGTCCTCGCCGGCCCCGCGGGGAAAGATCGCACACTCGGCCGGGGCGTCGTCGTGTTCGACCGTGACGTGGTCGAGTTCGACTGGCGGTTCCTCGGTGGTTGGTGAGTGGAAATCGGCGTCGGTCATGGGGTATCGGGCGACGGCTACTCGCCGACCGGGGCTACCGGATCCGGTGGTATTGTTATCGAGTATCTAACGGTACCGTTTCCGTCGATAGCGTTCGGTTCCGGCCCGATTCGAACGGTTCGATCGGGCGAAAAAGAACTCAACGAGCCCTGTCGTGTACGATACCGCTACGGATCGATGCGCGCGGGAATCCGGAGGCGGGGACGAGGTAACGACCGATTTCGGCCGGCCGTCGACTGGCGGACGACCGACCGCCGTCTCCCAGTGGCGTCCGGAACGACGGGTTATCTGGAAACCGACGGCCGAGCGCCGAGCGTGAGGTCGCGGGTGATCGTCCGTTCATTCCGTCGGAGACGCATTTCGAGCGTGTCCCCGGGACTGGTCTCGAGCGCGAGATACGTCGAGAGCGCGTGGCGATCGGGGATCGGGTTGCCGTCCAGCTCGACGATGACGTCACCACCGACGGGGATCGATTCGCCGCGTCGCTGGACCGTCTCCGAGGAGGGCCGGAGGACGCCGTCGGCGGCCGATCCGTCGGCGACGGAGACGACGAGGATGCCGGTCGCCTCGGGGAGGTCGTTCGCCTCCGCGACGATGCGATCGACCGTCCTGAGCCCGATTCCCATGTAGGAGTGATCGTACGAGCCCGATTCGATGAGCGCTGGAACGACGCGGCCGGCGAGCGCCGCCGAGATGGCGAAGGCGATGTTGTCGCCGCCGCCGGAGTTGATGACGCCGACGACGTTCCCCTCGAGGTCGACGAGCGGCCCCCCGCTGTTGCCGGGGTTGACCGCAGCGTCCGTCTGGATCACGTTCGGGTACGAGAACTGCCGCTGGGGTGCGTTGAGCGTCCGGTCGACGCCGCTGACGATCCCCGCGGACATCGATCCCTCGAGGCCGTAGGGGTTGCCGACCGCGGCGACCTGCTGACCGACGACGGGGCGGCGCTCAGTCAGGGACAGCGGCGTCGCCGCGTCGGGGGCGTGATCGACCTCGAGGACGGCCAGATCGCTGTAGTAGTCGCGGCCGACGAGCGTCGTGCTCGTCCAGTCGCCGTTGATGTACTGGAGGTCGGCCGCCTCGCCGTCCGCGATGACGTGGTCGTTGGTGACGACGTGGCGGTCGTCGTAGAGAAAGCCCGATCCCTGACCCCGACCTTCGGCACCGGTATCCGGATTTTCGATGCCGAACACGCGGACCTGTGCCACCGATTCGATGATCGCATCGTAGAGGTCGGTAAACGCCGATCCCTCCGCGAGGTTCTCTCGATCGATGGTGTACGAGGAGTCGCCCTCGATCGAACTATCGGCCTGGGGCTCGGCACAGCCGGCGACGGCACCGGCGAGGCCGGCGCTCGCGGCGGCGAGAAGAGAGCGCCGACCGAGTCGGGAATCCTGCATAGCCGGGGGATGGGACCCGACCCATTTGAACCTCCGGGCCGTCGGCTGGCGGTTTCGGCCACCGGCGGTCGTTCCCCCGAAGGGAAAACGTGTTACCCGCGGCTCCCCGAGTCACGGGATATGATCACGGAAGACGCCCGCGCGTTGCTGGCGACGGGAGCGATCTGCGACTCCTGTCTCGGGCGGCCCTTCGCCGAGCGGAGTTTCGGGCTGACCAACGCCGAGCGGGGCCGGGCGCTGCGCACGACGGTCGCGCTCGCCGACGACGACGACTTCGAACCCACCGACCCCGCGGACTGCTGGGTCTGCGAGGGGTACTGCGGCACCTTCGACGCCATCGCCGACGCGATCGTGGACGCTCTCGAGGCCGTCGACTTCGCCACCTACCAGGTCGGGTCGCGAGTCACGCCGCTCGTCGAAGAGAACGAGCGACTCCTCCGGGAGGACGCCGGTCTCGAGCCCGACGCCGGCGAGTCGATGAAGCGCGAGGTCAACCGCGAAGTCGGCCGACGCGTCGGCGCGGCGACCGGAACCGAGGTCGACTTCGACCGGCCCGACGTGCTCGCGATCGTCGATCTCGAGGGGTTCGACCCGCTCGAGGCCCTCGAGTCGGGCACCGTCACGAGCCACGCGGTCGACGTCCAGGTCAACCCCGCGTTCGTCTACGGCCGCTACCGCAAACTCGAGCGCGATATCCCGCAGACGGAGTGGCCTTGCCGGGAGTGTGGCGGCAGCGGCATTCAACTGGGCGACGACGGCGAGGAACCATGTGACTACTGCGGCGGCTCCGGCTACATGTACGATACCAGCGTCGAACAGGTCGTTCGACCCCACGTCGTCGAAGCTATGGACGGCGACGAAGGAACGTTCCACGGCGCGGGACGGGAAGACGTCGACGCCCGCATGCTCGAGGGCGGGCGGCCGTTCGTCCTCGAGGTGAAACGGCCTCGCGAGCGCGATCCGGACCCCGACGCGCTCGAGCGCGAGATCAACGCGGCCGCTGACGGCTCCGTCGAGGTCGAGGGGCTGCGGCTCGCGACCTACGAGATGGTCGAACGCGTCAAGGAACACGACGCGAGCAAACGGTACCGGGCCGACGTCGAGTTCGCGGAGCCGGTCGAGGAGGACGCCCTCGAAACGGCGCTCGCCGAACTCGAGGGGACGACCGTCGATCAGTACACGCCCGAGCGGGTCGACCACCGGCGAGCGGGACTGACCCGCGAGCGAACCGTCTACGGGATCGACGGCGACCTCCGCTCGCCGACCGAGGCCGAAATTCGGATCCACGGCGAGGGCGGCCTCTACGTGAAAGAGCTCATCAGCAGCGACAACGGCCGGACCGAGCCGAGTCTGGCGGGCCTCCTCGAGACCGACGCCGAGGTGACGGCGCTGGACGTGACCGGCGTCGAGGGAGCGGACGAGCCGTTCGAGCTCGAGGAGTACTTCCTGGACGAACGGCCCGCGGACCGCGACGACGAGGTCGCGGAGACGGCCGACTGAACGCGGGCTTCCCCGCGACGAGTCGCAACGATTTTCCTCACCGCTACCGACGGAGAGCGTATGCCATTCGGCGTCGACGAGGCGGGAAAAGGTCCCGCACTGGGGTCGATGTTCGCCGCGGCCGTCAACTGCGAGGAGCCGAGCGACCTCCCCGAGGGAATCCGAGACTCGAAACGACTCACGCCCGAGCGACGCGAGGAGTTGGCGGCGAGCCTGCGGGCCGACGACGGGATCGCGATCGGCGTCGCCGAGATTACGCCGGCGCGGATCGACGATCCCGAGACGGACATGAACTCCCTCGCGGTCGACGCGCACGCGAGCGCGATCGAGCGGGTCGTCGCCGACCTCGAGCGAACCGAGGCGACGAGCGGCTCGATTTCCGGGCTCTGCGACGCCTGCGACACCGACGCCGACCGGTTCGCTCGCCGGGTCACTGCCGCCTGCTCGCTCGAGCCGCTCGAGATCGACGCGCGCCACGGTGCCGACGACGACTCGCCGCTCGTCGGCGCGGCCAGTATCGTCGCCAAGGTCGAACGCGACGCACACGTCGCTACCCTGGCTGAGGAGTACGGAGAGATCGGCAGCGGCTATCCCGGTGACGCGACCACTCGCGAGTTCCTCGCCTCCTACGCCGACGAACACCACGAGCTCCCGCCGTTTGCCCGGGAGTCGTGGTCGACCTGCGAGGAGGCGATCGCCGCGGCCGAGCAGACGGGGCTCGAGCAGTTCTAACGGGATGACGGCACGAGGCTCGGGCAGTACCTGGACCCGAGATCACTGACTTCTGGGTCGCCCTCGAAGACGGTCAGTAGTCGATCGGGAAGCACGTCCCGTTCGGTGCCCGATCAGTAGCCGTCGTCTTCCGATCCCTTCTTCGCCTTTTTCTTTTTCTTCTCTTTGGCGTTCGGTTCTTCTGGTTCTTCGGGCTCTTCTGGTTCTTCTGGTTCTTCGGGCTCTTCTGGTTCTTCTGGTTCTTCGGGCTCTTCTGGTTCTTCTGGTTCTTCGGGCTCTTCTGGCTCTTCTGGTTCTTCGGGCTCTTCTGGCTCTTCGGGCTCTTCTGGCTCTTCTGGTTCTTCGGGTTCCTCAGGTTCCTCAAAATTCCCACAGAAGCGGATATTGGAAATCCCAGCCTGTTGACCACCTTGCCCGGCTTGCAAATCCGTCGAAACGTCTCCGTCGGTTTCGTTATCCTGGTCGATGTCTACGCAGTCACTTCCCCCGTATACGCGTATATGGGACACGGTACAGTCGTCGTTTTCTACCGCCCAGCTGAAACCGAATGCGTCACACGACCCGTTCCCGTCTTCCGATTCCTCGACCTCGACGGCAATATCGCAATCGCCCTCCGTTTGCGAAACCGAGCAACCATCGAATTCATGTACCGCGAGTAACTCGCCGTCCGGACATTCGAACTGTCCCGGTGGACCGCAGTTCGTATCACCCTGTTGGCTCAGATTGTTTTGTGCGGAACCGACGCAACCACTTAGCGACCCGATAGTTATGCTACTGGCAAGGAGGATTTTTCGTCTGGTAGAGTCCACCATGTCAGGTTCGCCATCAGTATATCATATTGTTAGTTACAGTTTGGCCGACTGGTAGACAGCGCGAATAATCAACATATACCGGTACTCTTCCGTATTCAGCCATTATTTTGTCAGTGTTTAGCCAACCCAAATCTAACTATATATGACCATTTCCATCAGACATATGTCCGGACGTAGCAAGGTGGTCGGATTATTGTTATCGAATAGCGACAGGTTCCAATCGGTCGGTGAAACGATGTTGCGACTAGAAGGGCCCTACCACCCGAGCAGGGGAAGAGAATCGGCGATCCGCCGTTCAATTCGAGCGCCACGCCGCATAGACGTAGCAGCCGACCCCCGCGAAGACGAGGACCGACGACAGCGTATCGACCGCGAGCGACCTCGTAACGACGGCGACGAACGCGAGGACGCCGCCCGCGATCAGACAGCCCGCACCGACGGTCAGCACCGACCGCGGTCCCTCGCTCCGGCCGTACAGCATCGCCCCGACGGCGATCGCGATGACGCCGAAGCCCAGTTCCACGACGGTGGCCGCCAGCGGATCGTTCGTGATCGTCGCGTATGCCAGTACGACGAAGTACCCCAGAATCAGTGCCGTGATCGCTCGAGACCGAGCCGTCGAGCCGGCGGAGACGTCCATGCCTCGACGAACTCGAGCCCGCCCCTTATAGTAGTCGTTGAAACGATTTACGCACCGCTCGCACTCGAGCGGGAGTGCAGTGACTTTCACCGATGACTATACCGTTCGAGGGCCTCGGCCCACTCGAACTCGAAGCCTTCGTGGACGACGAACTCGAGGGCGTTCACGAGGTAGTGGGCGACGACGACGACCAGGAAGCTCCCGGTGACGATGAAGACGGCGGCGAGGACGAACCCCAGCGCGCCGGTGACGACGACGCCGACCGAGCCCTGCATGCCGTGGCCGACGGCGAAGGCGACGGACGAACCGATCGCGAGCAGCCACGGCGAGACGCCGAAGCCGGCGGCGGGGACGCCGATCAGCGCCGCCCGGAAGAGGAACTCCTCGAAGACGGCGATGATCGGCAAGACGCCCACCAGCAGCACGAGCCACCCGCCGATCGAGTCGGGGGAGAGCAGTTCCCGGAGGGCCTCGTCGTGATCGAAGCCGAGATGGGTCGCGGCCGCCGCGGCGAGTTCGTTCGCGACGTAGAGGGCGATCCCCGCGGCCGTCCCCCACACTAGGCCCGTCCGGAGATAGTCGACGGAGAACTCGAGACCCAGCGCCGACGCCGGGATGGCCGTATAGACCGCTGCGCCGAGCAGGACGAGCGCGAACAGCCCCTGCGAGAAGGCGACGTTCGCGAGGACCATCCCGGTCGACAGCGAGTCCGGATCGACGCCGCGGTCGGCCGGCCGTCGGCGCTCGGGGTCCGCGACGACACCATCACGCCTCTCGCTCGAGGCGTCGGTGTCGACCCCCGTCCGGACCTCGGTGGCGGTATTCGGGGTACTCGAATTCGAGTCGTCGCTCGCGCTCGAGGGAGAATCGGCGGCGTCGACACTCCGAGCACCGTGCTCCGTCCCGATCGAGTTCGCGTCCGAATCGAACGGCGCGTCGTCCCGCGGGCTCGGACCGGTCGCCTCGTCGACGGACTCCGCGGCCGCCGGGTCAGTTCGCGCTCCGGCGCCGTCGCCGGAGTCGGGTTCGCCGTCGGTAAACGCGGACTGTGTCAGATGCGATAGAACGAGCAGCAACACGAGGACGACGCCCGTGAGACCGACGAACGTCGTCCACTGGGGCATTTACTGCGGGCTCGGGTTCGATCCGCCGGCGGAGCCGACGGTGCCCTGGTCGAACGCCGTGCCGGTGATCGACTTGAGCCGGTCGACCAGCGAGTCCTTCTTCGGTTCGCCCATCAGGGCGACGTCGAGAACTTCGCTGATGTTCGCACAGGGGATGATCTCGATCATCTCCTCGTACTCCTCTTCGATCATCACGTCCTGTTCGTTCGCCTCGGGGATGATGACCTTCGTACAGCCGGCCTTCGCGGCGGCTTCGATCTTGTGGGTGACCCCGCCGACCGGCAGCACGTCGCCGCGCACCGACAGCGACCCGGTCATCGCGACCGACTGGTCGACCGGAATGTTCTCCAGTGCGCTGATGACGGCGGTCGCCACCGTGATGGAGGCGGAGTCGCCGTCGACGCCCTGTTGCCCGGCCTGAACGAACTGGATGTGGATGTCCTTCTCCGAGAGATCGACGTCGGAGAACTTCTTGATGATCGCGGAGACGTTCTGGACCGATTCCTCGGCCATCTCCTGGAGCTTCCCGGTGGCGATGACCTGCCCGCCGCCCTGTGCGGGGGCGATCTCGGCCATGACGGGGAGCATAATGCCCGAGTCTTCGCCCATGACGGCGAGGCCGTTGACGCGACCCTCGACGCCGCCTTCGTTGACCTGCAGTTCGTAGTCCTTGCGGCGCTCGATGTAGTCGTCGGCGAGCTGTTGCTCGATCGAGCGCGACCGCTTCTTGGCCTGCAGGACGTCGTCGCGGGTCGTGTACTCCCGGTCTTCGGCGCGAGCGATGTCGCCCGCGACGCGGACCAGGCCACCGAGGCTGCGGAACAGCAGCGTGAGGTGGTTCTTCCGGCCCGACCGGCGCTTGGCCTCGAGGATGACTTCCTCGACGGCGTCGTCGGTGAAGTGGGGCAGACGACCGTCGCGTTCGACCTCCTGGGCGATGAAGCGGGCGTACTTGCGCCGCATCTCGGGGGTGTCCTCGATGGTGTCGTCCATGTAGACCTCGTAGCCGTACCCCTTGATCCGGTTGCGGAGCGCGGGGTGCATGTTCTCCATGGCGTCGAGGTTGCCCGCGGCGACCATGATGAAGTCACAGGGGACGGGCTCGGTCTGGACCATCGCGCCCGAGGAGCGCTCGGACTGGCCCGTGATGGCGAACTCGCCCTCCTGGATGGCCGTCATCAGCTTCTGCTGGGTCCGGATGTCGAGCGTGTTGATCTCGTCGACGAACAGCACGCCCTTGTTGGACTTGTGGATCGAGCCCGGTTCGACGCGGTCGTGGCTCGGGGTCTCCATGCCGCCGGACTGGAAGGGGTCGTGGCGGACGTCGCCCAGCAGCGCGCCGGCGTGGGCACCGGTCGCGTCCTCGAAGGGCGCGACGCGCTGATCGCCGTTGTTGACGATCATGTTGGGCACCATCGCGTCCGAACCGCGAGAGGTGTAGCGGAAGATCAGCCAGATGATCCCCGCCGCGAGGACGCCGAGCAGGATGCTGGCGGGGCTGAGGATCGCGTAGCCGATGACGACCGCGATGATGATCCACATCAGGATCGAGCGCATCTGGTTTCGCTTGCGGGCCTCTTCCTTGTGGGCGTCGATGATCTGTTCGCCCTTCCCGGCGGGGACGGTCCGGACTTTCGGCTCGTTCCCGTCGTCGGGGTTGTGATAGACCAGGACGTCCTGCAGGTCCTCCTTCGGAAGCAGCTGGCTCATCGCCTTCGCCAGCATCGACTTGCCGGTCCCCGGCGAGCCGATCATCATGACGTGGCGACGCTGCTTCGCTGCCTTGATGATGATATCTCGAGCCTCGTCCTGGCCGATGACCTGATCGACGAGCCGATCGGGGACTTCGATGTCCTCCGTCGAATCGATCTTGAGCCCGCCCAGGAGGTCGTCCTCGGCGATCTCCTCGTCGACTTCGACCCCCGGATCGACCTCGACCGTGCTACCGAGGTCCTCGACGGTCTCGATGTCCTCGTCCTCCTCCTCCTCGGACGTCGGCTCGAACTCGTCGATCGGATCGTCGACGTCGTGACGACGGTCACCGTCTTCCTCGGGCGGCGACCGGTCTCCCTGACGCTCGGAGCGCTCCGCGGACTCGCCGTCCTCGCGAGCGTCCGTGACGTCTTCGGGAGGGTCGTCAACGTTCGTATCGTTACTCATAGAACTCTGTTCGGTACCTGAGTCGAAGGGATTGCGACTGATATACTTTCTCCATGCGGAGGATGGTGTCAGTTGCTGATACCGGGACAGACAGCGGTCGACGGGAGGATTCAGGATACAACGTTCGATTATTTAATACGTTGTTGATAGTGTCGGAATATACGCTCACCTGACCTGTCGAAATCGTGGTGTCCGAGTGTGGCAATGAACACCTCATCGGTCGACTGATGAGCGCGGTAATAGCTCCCGACTACCGACGCTCGGCGTGCCGACGTATCGGATCGCGGGAAACTCGCCACGCTTAAGCGCTGTGCCCGAGCAGTTCCCGCTATGACTCGGGGGTTCTACATCGGTCGCTTTCAGCCCTTCCACAACGGTCACCGAAGTATGGTCGAGAAGATCGCCGAGGACGTCGACGAACTCGTCCTCGGGATCGGGAGCGCCGACGACTCGCACACCGTTCGGAACCCGTTTACAGCGGGCGAGCGGATCATGATGATCACGAAGTCGCTCGTCGACTCCGATCTCGTGACCTACGCCGTCCCCATCGAGGACTTAGAGCGGAACTCCGTGTGGGTGAGCCACGTCCAGAGTATGAGCCCCGACTTCGACGTCGCGTACTCGAACAATCCGCTGGTCATCCAACTCTTCCGCGAGGCCGGGATCGAGATCCGCCAGTCCCCGATGTTCAACCGCGAGGTCCTCGAGGGATCGGAAGTCCGCGAGCGGATGATCACCGGCGGCGACTGGGAGTCGCTCGTCCCGGAGGCCGTCGTCGAAGTCGTCGACGAGACCGGCGGTCTCGAGCGCATTCAGATGGTCAGCGACTCGGATTCGAACGAGAACTGATCGGCCGAGATCCGACCGATCGGTCCCGACGAGAGACGGCCGATGGCTCGAGTCCGCGCCGTCTTTGAGCGAGCACCGCCTACGGTCGCGTATGATCACGCTCGCATCCGACTTCGGGACGCCGTATCCGGCGGCGATGAAGGGCGTCCTGTTGCAGCGGACGGACGCTCGACTGGTCGACGTCGCACACGATTTCCCCCGACAGGACGTCCGAACGGCCGCCTTCTGGCTCCGGGAAGTATTACCGTACTTCCCGCCCGCGACCCACCTCGTCGTCGTCGACCCCGGCGTCGGCACCGACCGGGCGGCGATCGTTCTCCGCGCGGGCGACCACGCGCTCGTCGGCCCGGACAACGGCGTCTTGGTCCCGGCAGCCCGACGGCTCGCAGGCGGCGACGAGGATCGACTCGAGACGTACGTGATCAACGAGCGGGCGCTCGATCCCGCGGATCCGACGACGCCGACGGACTCCCCGACGGTTTCCAGCGACGGGGAGGCTCCGCGGAGTAACACGTTCCACGGACGGGACGTCTTCGCGCCCGCCGCCGGTGCGGTTCACGAGGCCGATATCGACGCGCTCGCCTCGCTCGAGTGGCTCGAACCGGCCGCGATCGACGTCGACCTCGAGCTCCCGGTCCCCGCGCTCGAGGACGACCGGGCGACGGGGGAAGTCATGGTGATCGACGGGTTCGGAAACGCGATCACGAACGTTCCCGGCTCGTATCTCGACGGACGGGAGCGCGTGCTGGTCGACGGCGACCGCGTCCCGGTCGGGGAGACGTTCGCGGCCGTTCCCGTCGGCGACCGACTCGCGACCGTCGGGAGTCACGGCTACGTGGAACTCGACGTCAATCGGGGGCGCGGTGACGAGGCGTTCGGCCTCGAGCCCGGCGATCGGGTCGTCCTCGAGCCGGACGGGAGTGGCCGTGACTGACGGGGACGAGTGGCCGTACGTCGGGCTCTCACCCGGACCCGTCAGCCGCCGGTCGGCGCGACGTGCCGTCGCGTCGGATCGATCACGATCTCACCGTCCGACCGCACCGTCACGGCACACTGTGAGAACGTAAAGGAGACCGAACCGTCGCCGATGCGGGGCTCGTCGCCTCGCCAGTGGACGAACAGCGCGTTCAACGCGTCCGGTTCGACGCACTCCGAGAGCGCCTCGAGATCGTCCGGCTCGACCCCGAGCACCGACGAGACGGTCATGAGGAGGGCCGTACTCACCGGTTCGTAATCGCCCTCGTCACACCACGTGTGGTACGTCCCCCGGTCCTCGTCGTAGTAGACCGTGCGACCGTCAGTGTCGCCGATCGCCGTCAGAGTCTCTCGCGGATCGGGTCCGGACATAATATATTAAACTGATATGCGTTAGCACTTAGCATTGGTGGCCGGGCGGCATGCTCACCGCTACATCGATGCGGTATCGGTCGAAAAAGTCAGGTAGAGAGAACGACTGCCGCGAACAGCGACGTTATTCGGCGGCGATGACGTCGTCGATGCGGGCGATCATCGTGGCGGCTTCCGTCGCGCTCTCGACGGCTTCGCGCTTGACGTCGGCAGGGTCGACGACGCCGTGCTCGAAGGGATCGTCGATCGTGACCTCGTCGCCCTTGGTGATCAGCCCGGCGCGACCGTCGGACTCGTGGGCGGACCGGAGGTCAACCAGCACGTCGATGGGATCTCGGCCGGTGTTGGCGGCGAGGGTCCGGGGGACGATGTCGACCGCGTCGGCGAAGGCCGTCACGGCGAGTTGCTTGCGGCCCTCGATACCCGCGGCTTCCTCGCGGACCTTGTCCGCGATCGCGATCTCGGTCGCGCCGGCTCCCGGAACGACTTCGCCGGACTCGAGCGCCGTCGCGACGACGTCGAGCGCGTCGCCGATGGCGCGCTCGAGTTCGTCGACGATGTGTTCGGTACCGCCGCGGACGAAGACGGTGACGGTCTCGGCCGCCTGACCGCCCTCGACGAACGCGAGGTCGTCGTCGCCGTAGGTTTCGGTGTGGATCCGGTCGGCCGAGCCGAAGTCGGATTCCTCGAGGTCGTCGAGGTCGCCGACGCGGCGCGCGCCGGTCGCGGAGGCGACCTGACGGGCGTCGCTGTCGCCCAGTCCCTCGAAGACGAGAACGCCCTCGTTGGCGAGCGCGTTGGCGACGCGGTCGTGGACGTCCTCGGTAGTGAAGACGACGTCGGCCCCGCTCTCGGCGACGGTCTGGGCGTAGCCCTCGAGCTCGCCTTCCTCGGCGTCGATGGCGGCGTTGAGCTGGTCGATCGAGTCGATGGCGTACTCTGCGTCGACGTCGCCGGTTCTGACGCCGAGTTCGACGTCCAGAATGGCGATCGACGCGTCCTCGACCTCGCTGGGCATGCCGTCGTGGACGGGCTCCTCGTCGACGATGATCCCGGGGACGAGTTCGGTCGCGTTCGACGACGCACCGATCTGGGTGTGGACGGTGACGTTGTCGCGTGCGACGCCCGCGCCGGTGTCGACGTGGCGGATCGCTTCGACGACCGTCTCGGCCAGCGACGCGGCGGTGAGACCGCCGGTTCCCTTGCCGGTCATACAGGACTCGGCGACCTGCCGCAGGATCTCGTCGTCGACGTCGGCCTCGTTGACCTGCTCGTCGATCGCCTCGAGGGCGATCTCGGCGGCCTCGTGATACCCTTCGACGATCGTCGTCGCGTGGACGTCCTGCTCGATGAGGTCTTCGGCCTCGCCCAGCAGGTTGCCCGCCAGCACCGCCGCGGTCGTCGTCCCGTCACCGACCTCCTCTTCCTGGGAGTCGGCGACCTCGACGATCATCTGGGCCGCGGGGTGCTCGATGTCCATCTCGTTGAGAATGGTCGCGCCGTCGTTCGTGATGACGACGTCCCCGCCGGAGTCGACGAGCATCTTGTCCATTCCGCGGGGTCCGAGCGTGGTGCGTACCGACTCGGCCACGGCCTTGCCGGCCATGATGTTGGACGACTGCGCGTCCCGACCCTGCGTTCGTTGACTGTCCTCGCTCATAATGAACATGGGCTGCCCACCCATGCGTCGCTGTTGTGCCATCGTTGATCCTCACTACCTATGTCGTTAGCACTTCTATATAACCTTTTCCCTCCAACCACCGCTCCGTCTTGCGATTGCGTGTGAGAACGACCCACAGGAAGGTGTCGCAAAGAGCCGGTAGCAAGATATGGCTCGACCCGGAACACCCCGATGGGAATGCTGGAGCTGGAACACGGGTTTCGCGTCGTCGACATCTCGGCGCGGCTCCCGCCGACCGACGGCGGTGGGGAAAATCGGGGACCGTCGATTACGGCGGACCGACTCGAGCGGGAGATGCATCAGGCTGGGGTCACGAAATCGGTCGTCTTCCCGCCGTCGGATCCGGGGACCGGCTACGTCGCGCCGAACAACGGGGTCGCCAGACGCAGCGTCGACCGACCGTTCGTGGCGTTCGCCCGGATCAACGGGACCCAGACACCGGGCCGGAACGCGACTGGAAAGCTTCGCAACGCGGTCAGTCGCCGCGAGGAACACCACACGTCGCCGAGCGACGTCGAGAAATACGCGTACGACGACCGGTTTCACGGGTTCGTTCTCGATCCCGCCGTCGACGGCTATCCGGACGACGATATCCTCACAGCACTCGAAGACGTCGACCTCCCGGTGATCGTTCGCGGCGGCACCGACGCACCGCCCGAGACGCTCGAAGAGACCCTTCTCGATCGATCCTTCCCCGTTATCGTCGGCCGCTTCGGCGGCCATCCGCTGAATCGGGCGCTCATGGACGAACTGATCGACCTCCTCGACGACTACGACGACTGCTACCTCGAGACGAGCTTCGTTCGGTACCGCGAACAGCTCGAGCGGGCGCTCATGGAGCACCCCGATCGCGTCTTCTTCGGCAGCGGCGCGCCCGCCTGCCACCCCAACGTCGCGGTCATGGAGATCCTGACCCTCGACGTGTCGGAGGACCTGCTCCGGCGCGCGTTCTCGAAGAACGCCTGTCGGGTAGTCGAGGCGCTCACCGTCCACGCGGACCGGCGGATCTGAGGTCGATCGGGCTTCACTGGCGGACCGCGACGCAATTCGATTCTCGCCGCCGGGACCGACACGCCTCCGCTCGCGACCGGCGTGTTCGATGCCCTCTCGTCTCCCGCGAAGCTCCCCTCGAGCGGCGGTCGGCGATCGGTCGGCGGCCGCGACGGCACGTGTTCGGAAGAATACTATTGAAGGAATAATATAATCTATATTGACAATATATATCGGTTCGTACGATTCGAGCCCAATATATACCGAAAACACGTATCTCCAATATCAACAATACCGACAGATCGCTACATTAATCATATTTTATGATCGACGCCCGACTGCATGCTCGAAGGATTTCCACTAGTACTGTTACTCGCCGCGGCGGTGGCCTTTATCATCCTCGCCACGGCGAAACTCGATCTTCACGCGTTTCTCGCATTGCTCCTCGCCGCGTACCTGACCGGTCTCGCCGCGGGGCTCGACCCCGCCGAAGTCGCGTCGCTCGTGACCGACGGGTTCGGCGGCATTCTCGGCTACATCGGGATCGTAATCATCGCCGGGACGATCATCGGCACCTGCCTCGAGCGGTCGGGTGCTGCGATCGTCATCGCGGAGACGATCCTCGATTACGTCGGTGAAGAGTACACGACCCAGGTGATGGCGATCACGGGGAGCTTCGTCAGCATTCCCGTGTTCTGTGACTCCGGATTCGTCATCCTCTCGGGACTGAACCGGTCCCTCGCCCAGCGCTCCGGGCTCTCGCTGTCGACGCTCGGGGTCGCGCTCGCCGGCGGTCTGTACGTCACCCACGTCTTCGTTCCGCCGACGCCCGGTCCGATCGCGGCCGCGGGGATCATCGGCGCAGACATCGGTCTCGTCATGCTCGCCGGTATCATCGTCAGTATCCCCATCGTCTTCGTCGCCGCGACGTGGGCCGACAAGGTCGCTTCGAACTATCACATCGATCCGGATCCGGAGATGACGATCGACGAGATCAAAGCCGAGTACGGAACGATGCCCTCCCGTGCGGCCTCCTTTGCGCCGCTGCTCGTGCCGATCGCGCTCATCGCGCTCGGCTCGATCGCGGCCTACCCCGAAGCCGAGAACCCCGAACTCATCACCGGGACGCTTCAGCGCTGGCTGCTGTTCGTCGGCGACCCCGCGGTCGCCCTGCTCGTCGGTGCCTTCATCGCCTTCGCGATCGTTCCCGACTTCGATAGCAGCGTTACGGACGAGTGGGTCTCCGACGGAATCACGAACGCCGCCGTCATCCTCGCCGTGACCGGTGCCGGCGGCGCGTTCGGCGAAGTCCTCTCCGCGCTGCCGCTCGAGAACTTCATCACCGAGACGCTCGGCGGCCTCGGCATCGGCCTGTTCGCCGCGTTCGTCGTCGCCGCGGCGATGAAATCGGCGCTCGGTTCCTCGACGGTCGCGATCCTGACGACGGCCAGCCTCATCGCGCCGCTACTCGGTTCGCTCGGTCTGAACACCGAGATCGGTCAGGTGTTCACCGTCCTCGCGATCGGGGCCGGCAGCATGACCGTCAGCCACGCCAACGACTCCTACTTCTGGATCATCACGGAGTTCTCCGACATGGAGACCGAGACGGCCTACCAGGCCTGGACCCTCGCGACGCTGGTGCTCGGCGTCTCGAGCATCCTCTGGATCGTCGTGCTCCGAAACGTCGCCGGAGTCGTCTTCTAACGAACGACCAGCACTCGCAGGTCGTTCAGATTCGTCCCGGTCGGTCCCGTGACTACCAGGCCGTCTCGGGACTCGAGATACGGATAGACGTCGTTGTCGGCGAGGGCCGCACGCGCCGCATCGGCGTCTTCGACGGTCGTCCAGTCGGCCACCCCGCCGGCCGCGTCGGTCGCACCGTCGATGCCGTCGGTATCGACCGCGGCGACGGTAATCCCGACGTCCTGTCCGCTCCCGAGCTCGAGCGCCGCGCTCGTCGCGAACTCCTGGTTCGGCCCGCCCGTCCCGTCGCCCCGGACCGTGACCGTCGTCTCGCCGCCCGAGAGGATCACGGCCGGCGGTTCGACCGGCGTGCCCGTCGCTCTGCTCTCCTCCGCGATGGCGACGTGAGTAGTGGCCGCGTCGCGGGCCTCGCCGCGAACGCGCGAGGAGAGCACGAGCGTCTCGTAGCCGCGCCCGGCCGCCGCGCCGCGAGCCGCCTCGAGCACCGTCATCCCGTCGGCGACGACGTGATTCGAGACGGACTCGAACGCCGGATCGTCGGCTTCCGGCGTCTCGGCGATCTCGCCGGCTGCGCCTCGCTCGAGACGGTCCACGACGGCGTCCGGCGCGTCGATCTCGTACCGCTCGAGGACTGCGAGCGCGTCGTCGAAGGTCGACTCGTCGGGCGCGACGGGTCCGCTGGCGATCACGCTCAGGTCGTTCCCCACGACGTCGCTCAGGATCAACGAGGCGACCGTCGCGGGGGCTACACGGCGCGCCAGCCGGCCGCCTTTCAGCGCCGAGAGGTGTTTGCGGACCGCGTTGATCTCGTGGATGTCGGCCCCGCTCGCGAGTAGGGCATCGGTGGTCGACTGGAGGTCCGCGAGGGAGACGTCGCCCGCGGGCGCGGCCATGAGCGCGCTACCGCCGCCGGTGATCGCCGCGAGGACGAGCGTGTCTTCGGTCGCCGTCTCGGCCGCCTCGAGCAGCGCTCGCGTTCCCTCGACGCCGCGCTCGCTCGGGACCGGGTGATCGCCCTCACGGACAGTCACACGTTCCGTTTCGACGGGGTCGTCCGTGACCACGATTCCGCGATCGATCCGGTCGCCCAGGACCGTCTCGAGGGCCACGGCGACGTGTGCTGCGGCGTTGCCACCGCCGAGGACGACGATCTCCTCGTACTCGCGAAGGTCGTACGTCGCGTCGCCGACTCGGAGGGTGTCACCGTCGAGCGTCACGGCGTCTCGGACGACCGTCCGGGGATGGCCGGCCTCGATACCAGCCTCAATACACTCGAGCGCGACGTCGCGGGCCTCGGTCGACGCGAGGCGATCGCGATCCTCGATCACGTGCGATCACCCGCTGTTGCTCCTGAGAGGGGACTGAAACGAGCGTTCGAGACTGTGATTCGACGGCGTGATCTCGTCTCCTTCATAAACGAGCGGTCTTCCGGGAAACGCTAAAACTAGCGGATTCGGTGTGGGGATCCCATCGCGTCCCCGCGACACAGCGCGGGCCACCGCCGTGAGTCACCGTCGGTTGCGAGCTCAGTCGTGCTTGAACGACCGCTGTCCCGTAAACGCCATCGCGGCATCGACCTTTTTCTCGTCGGGTTCGCTCGCTCCGCTCGCTCGCCCTCCTCGAAAAATCTCGACCAAAAAACCGCTCGCTCACTCCGTTCGCTCACGGCCGTTCCACTCTCGCCCTCGAGTTCAGTCGTGCTTGAACGACCGCTGTCCCGTAAACGCCATCGCGGCATCGACCTTTTTCTCGTCGGGTTCGCTCGCTCCGCTCACTCACCCTCCTCGAAAAATCTCGACCAAAAAACCGCTCGCTCACTCCGTTCGCTCACGGCCGTTCCACTCTCGCCCTCGAGTTCAGTCGTGCTTGAACGACCGCTGTCCCGTAAACGCCATCGCCATCCCGTGTTCGTCCGCGGCCTCGATCACGTCCTCGTCGTTGACCGAGCCGCCGGGCTGGATGACCGCCTCGATGCCGGCCTCGGCGGCCTCCTCGATGCCGTCCGGGAACGGGAAGAACGCGTCCGACGCCATCACGGCACCCTGCGAGCCCTTCCCCTCGGCGTGCTCGTCGGCCTTCATCGCTGCGAGGCGGACTGCATCCACGCGGGAAACCTGCCCCATCCCGATACCGACTGTCTCGGTGCCGTCCGCGAAGAGAATCCCGTTGGACTTGACGTGTTTGAGCGTCTGCCACGCGAAGACCATCGTCTCGAGTTCCTCGTCGGTCGGCTCGCGCTCGGTGACGACCTCGAGGTCGTCGACCGAGATCGACTGGAGGTCGCGCTCCTGCACCAGTCGGCCGCCGACGAGCGGCTTCTCGGTGAACCGTTCCGTCTGTTCTCCCAGCTCGCCCACGTCCAGCACGCGCAGGTTGTCCTTCTCGAAGAGGACCTCGAGCGCGTCGTCGGTGTAGCCGGGCGCGACGACGACTTCCTTGAACGAGTCGATGATCCCCTCGGCGGTCGCGGCGTCGCACTCGCGATTGAGGGCGACGATGCCGCCGAATGCGCTCATCGGGTCCGTCGAGAGGGCCTTCTCGTAGGCCTCGGACAGCGAATCGGCGGTCGCACAGCCCGCGGGGTTGGTGTGTTTGATGACCGCCGCCGCGGGCTCGTCGAACTCCTTGATCAGGTTGAGCGCGCCGTCGGCGTCGTTGTAGTTGTTGTACGACAGCGCCTTCGCGCCCTCGTTCAACTGGTCGGCGTGGACGACGCTGGCCTCGTCACAGGTGTAGTCGGTGTAGACCGCGGCGTCCTGATGGGGATTCTCCCCGTAGCGCAGCGTATCTGCGCGGTCGTCGGAGACCAGCCGTCGCGCCGGCAAGCCGTCGTGGTCGTCCCCCTCGGCGGTCGCCACGTCGGCGTCGACGGTGACGTCGCCCGACTCGAGATCCACGTCCATCGCACCCTCCGCGAACCACTTTACCGCGCGCGGATAGGCGCGGAACTCGCACTCGTAGAGGACTCGCTCCTTGAGAGTCTCCTCGTCGTCGCCCTCGTAGACCGGGATCGGCTCCTGCGTGACGATCGGCCCGGCGTCGACCTCGCTCTCGACGACCTCGCCGTTCTCGTCCGTCGCGTCCGTGACGACGTGGACCGTACAGCCCGTCACCGAGACGCCGGCCTCGAGCGCGTCGCCCCAGGCGTCCATCCCGGGGAACGACGGCAGTAGCGCGGGGTGGACGTTCAGCGTCGTCGGCGCCTCCTCGAGGAAGGTGTCCGAGAGGATCCGCATGTAGCCGTCCAGACAGACGAGATCGAACTCGTAGTCCGAGAGGGCCTCGAGCACCCGTTCCTCGTGCTCGCGGCGGCTCAGCTCGTCCGCGAGCGGGACGACTTCCGTGGGAATCCCGCGCTCGGCCGCGGCCTCGAGCACCGGCGCGTCAGCGTCGGTCGCGAGGATCACGCCGAACTCGGCTCCGCCCGGCTCTCGGTCGGCGATGTTCAACAGGTTGCGCCCTCGGTTGCCGGCCATCCCGGCGATTCGCGTCATGGTCGTACGCCCGCCCGCGAACGGCAAAGTGGTTGCGGTCTCGACGGGCGATGTATCCACGTCCGTGTATCAATCAGGCGGTATTCGAGAGCTGTTTCTGCGAGGTATGCACGCTCGTGGCATCGGACGCCGCGGGTTTCGACACGCTTTTGCGACACGCTCGACCAACGCTCGGTATGACAGAGACCGACGCCCTGTACGCCGTCTCGCCGCTGGACGGCCGGTACGACGGCCGGACGGCACCGCTGTCGCCGTACGCGAGCGAGGCCGCGCTCATGCGCGCCCGCGTTCGCGTCGAAGTCGAGTACCTCATCGCGCTGGCCGAGCTCGAGGCGACGCCCCTCGAGCTCTCCCTCGAGGAGCGCGAACACCTTCGCGGGCTCTACACCAATTTCGCCGAGGAGGACGCCCGCCTGATCAAGACGCTCGAGACGGAGGGCTACGAGGAGTTCGAGGCGACGAACCACGACGTGAAGGCCGTCGAGTACTTCGTCCGGCACCGGCTGCCCGGCGACAGCGACGCCTCCGCCTGGATCCACTTCGGCCTGACCAGCGAGGACGTGAACAACCTCGCCCACCGGCTGCTCGTCCGGGATGCGGTCGACGAGGTGCTCCTGCCGACGCTGTACGACGTGCGGGAGACGCTCGCCGGGATGGCCCGGGACTACCGCAACCTCCCGATGCTGGCCCGCACGCACGGCCAGCCCGCCACGCCGACGACCTTCGGCAAGGAGATGGCCGTCTACGCCGCGCGGCTCGGCAGAGCGACCGGCCGCATCCGGCAGGCGACGGACGATCTCAGCGGCAAGCTCGGCGGCGCGTCGGGAACCTACGCGGCCCACGTCGCCGCCTACCCCGACGTCGACTGGCAGGCGTTCGCACGGGACTTCGTCACGGGGCTGGGTCTCGAGTTCGAACCGCTGACGACGCAGGTCAACCCCTGTGACGACCTCGCGGCGCTGTTCGATGCGTTCCGCGGGGCGAACACCGTCCTGCTCGACCTGGACCTCGACATGTGGCTCTACGTCTCCGATCGCTATCTGGGCCAGGAGGCCGTCGAGGGCGAAACCGGCTCGTCGACGATGCCCCACAAGGTCAACCCGATCGACTTCGAGAACAGCGAGGGCAACCTCTCGAAGGCGAATTCGGATCTCACCTTCCTCGCCGACTACGTCACCACCTCCCGGCTCCAGCGGGACCTCTCGGACTCGACCGTCAAGCGCAACATCGGCGGCGCGTTCGCCCACTGCCTGCTCGCCTACGGCAAGACCGCGTCGGGCCTCTCGAAGGTCGTCCCCAACGAACGGGTCATGCGCGATGACCTCGAGGACACCCCCGAGATCATCGGGGAGGCGGTCCAGACCATCCTCCGGCGCGAGGGACAGGCCGACGCCTACGAGCGCGTCAAGGCCGTGACCCGCGGGAAAGACGTCACGCTCGCGGACTTCCGCGAGATGTTCGACGACCTCGACGTCGACGAGGACGTCCGCGAGGAACTGCACGCGCTGACGCCGACGGGCTACACCGGCGTCGCGAGCGAGCTGGTCGACGACCTCGAGTAGGCGACGGCCGCGGCGATCGACGGCGACCCCGACGTGTCAGTACCTATTTTTGTCCCTCGCGACAACGTGAGTTCGTGTCCTCGAGACGACGGAGCAGCCGGGTTGGAGCGCGACTCAAACGCGGTGGCCGAGCGGTCGGGCTCTGCCTCGCGATCGGGCTTCTGGGCTACTTCAGCGGGATGGCCGCGGGAACGGGGGCGGTCGGTCACCTCTCCGTCCTGGGGTACAGCACGGAAACCGTCGACGAGATCGGGCTCTCGGTGGCGTTCAACGTCGTCGGTGCCGGCGGGACGGCGCTCTCCTACCTGATCATTCGCCGGAACGGCTTCGATCGGGCGTTCGCCGTCGATTTCCTCCGGATTCGGCGGCCGAACTGGTGGGACCTCGCCTGGATCTTCCTCGGACTCGTCGGGGCGTTCGTCGTTCTCGTCGGCTACCAGCAAATCGTCGACCTGATCGAACCGCTCGGGGGGAGCGAGGGGACGACACACTCCGGGATCGAGGCGGGTCGGGAGTATCCCGCCCTGTTGCTCCTGGGGATTCCGCTCGCGCTGCTGTTGACCGGTCCCGGCGAGGAGCTCCTGTTCAGGGGCGTCCTCCAGTCGCGGCTCAAAGAGACGTTTCCGACGGTCGTCGCGGTCGGACTCACCGGCCTCGTCTTCGGCGCGATCCACCTGCCCGTGTACGCGGGCACCGAACCGAGTGCCGTGATCGTGAGTCTCGGCACGGTGACGACGCTGGGGCTGTATTTCGGCACGCTCTACGAACTCAGCGGCACTCTCGTCGTCCCCGCGCTGATCCACGGCTGCTTCAACGCGACCGTCTATCTCACCAACTACCTGACGTACGCCTGACCGTCGGCCGGGGTCATCGGCGCGTGGCTCCCGAACGGCGGCCGCTCGCGGAACTCCTATCACCGCTCGTCTCGAGCGGTATCGACTCCTCGCGTTCCGCGTGCGTCGCTTCGGCCGCCGTCGCCGCAGTCGTCCGGTGTCTCTCCGCGGCCGGACGGGGCCGGTACTCGCTCGCTCTCGGAATCGGGCTCGACCGATCGCTCCGACGGACCGGCGCTGGATTCGATTCGCCCCGCGCGGGTCCGTGGTGGAGTCTCGATCGGTCGAGCGGCGGTGCGAGCGCTCGACGAGGCCAACAACGGCTCCCCGCGCCACCGTTCGTACCCGCGGTTGACGATCGCGCCGCTGCCGACGACCCCGACCACGATCGTCACGATAGTTCCGAGGATCGGCACCAGTTGACTCCCGCCGACGACCAGCGTCCCGACCGCCAGCGACCGCCACAGCGACGGCGATTCCGGGCCGAGCCGGCCGGCGACCCGATCGCCGGCGACGAGAGTCCCGACACAGCCGCCGACCAGCAGCAACGCGGCACACGCGATCAGTCCCGGCGTGGCCGCGATCAGTCCGGCCGTGATCAGCGTCGGGTGCTCGAGCGACGTCCCGACGTACAGCGGCAGCGCGGAGCAGACGAGCACGCCGAAGACGGCGACGAATCCGACGGCGAAGCTCGTATCCGGTCCGGTGACGGCGTCGTTCCGAAGTCCCCGTACGGACTGCGGGACGGCGACGACGAGAACGGCGGCGATGGTTGCGGTGACGACCATCCAGGAGAGCGCGACGCCCGCAGCCTGCGAGAGGGGAGAGTCAGCGAGCGGACCGAAAGCGATCGCTGGGATACCGGTGGGCGGAAGCGACGACGGAGCGAGGATATATTCGACGACGACCACGGTTTCGTCCCGAGACAGACAGCAGACTGATAAAAAAGTGCGGTTACGCCGCCGGAATCCGAGCCTCGTCGACCCCGTTGCTCGATCTCGTCACCGGCGCGAACGGCGCGAATCCGAGCAATAAAAGTCGTCGGTACTGCGACGAACGCGTATGGAGTACCTCCTCTGGGTGCTCGTCGCGCTCGTGGCCTACGGACTGATGGCACCGCTGACGAGCGCCGTGACGGCGGACGTCCCGCCCGCGGTCGCGCTCTTCCTGTCGACGACGATCTTCCTCTGCCTGACGGCCGTCGTCCTCGCCGCGACGGGGACCGGCCGTCCCGCCGACGCGGTGACCCCCGCAGCGGGAATCGTCTACGTCGCCGGCCTGTTCCTCTCCTCGGGCATCCTCGCCTACTATCAGGCGCTCGAGCGCGGCCCGGTGAGCGTCGTCGTCCCGATCTACGGCCTGTTCATCGTCGGGAGTTCGGTCATCGGAATCGCGTTCCTCGGCGAGGAGCTGACCGCCACCCGCGCCGCCGGGATCCTCGTCGCGGCGCTCGCGATCTATCTCGCCGCAGGGGGTGAGGAGTGAGATGCGGCGCTACCTCGGCTTGTCACTGGTCGCCTGTCTGGCGTACAGTCTCGTCGCACCGCTGCTCTCGATCGCGATGACGGAGTTACCCAGCACGCTGGCCGTCTTCCTGTCGAACTCGGTCATGTTCGTGACCGTCGGTCTGGTACTCCGCTATCGCGGCCTGTCGGTGCGACCATATCTCCGCCACCCCCGCACCCCGTACATCGTCGCGATGGGCGTGCTACTGACGATCGGCCTGTTGACCTACTACCGGGCGCTCGCGCTCGGCCCCGTGAGCGTCGTCGTCCCGATCTACGGGCTCTTCATCGTCGTCAGTTCGCTTGTCGGCATCGTCGCCTTCGAGGAGACCGTCACCGCCCGCAAAGTAGCCGCCATCGGTTTGAGCGTGCTGGCGATCGCCCTGATGTCGGTGTAACGGCCCCGTCGCCGGCGAGCCGTCACCGCTCTTTCGACTCGACCTCGCTCGAGTCCTCGTACCGAACTGACTCCAGTTGCTCCGTTTCCCGGAGAATGAACGGCCCGATGGCGAGCGTCCGCTTCATCACCGTGAGGACGCGGAGGAGGTAGGCGAGCAACACGGCGAACGGGGAGAGCGTGAGCACGTAGAGCGCACTGACGACGAGGTAGGCCGTGCTGATGCCGAACATCGTTCCCGTGACCATCGCGGCGTCGAACTCGAGCATCATGTAGGCCGCGATCGCCAGCGCCGGCATCGCGCCGTAGAGGACGCCGCGCGAGATGTTGATGATCTCCCACTGGACGTAGAGCGTCTTGAAGTGTTCGCGCGCCGGGCCGAAGAACTGCAGCGCTTCGATCAGGTCGTCGAACGCCGCCGTGGCGTCTGCCGAAAGCGACTCGGCGTACTTTTCCCGGAGCGTTCGGGCGGTGAAGATCTTCCACGAGTAGTTGTAATTCAGGATCGGAAGCAGCGTCTCGAACGAACCGAAGTCGGCACCCGCCAGTTCGTCGCTGACGATCCGGCTGTGTTCGATGAGCCCCTCGGTGAACGCGGCGATTTCGTCGAACTGCTCCGACTCGGTGCCACCGGTGACCATGTCGTCGAGGCTCCGCGCTCGCGTCTCGGCCGTTTCGATGAGCGTCTGGAGAAAGCGAGACGGTTCGACCGGACTCACACCGATCGCCGCGGCGTCCTCCACCTCTTCGCGGAACTCGGTCTCGTTCGACATCCGTTTGCGCTGTTCGCCGAGCGGGCCGATCTCTTCGGCGAGGACGAACTGCGAGATCGACAGGACGAGAGTCACGCTCGTCACGACGGCGATGACCATCGAGCCGAACAGCGACGCGATTCCGCCGGTCGATACCAGCTTTCCCGGTGCGCTCGGCCCGAAAACGTGCAACACGAGGAGGAAGACGTACGTGCTCGCGAGAAAGACGGCAGTGACGAGCCACCGGTTCGCACTGATCAGGAACCAGATCTTGACGCGCGTTTCGCCGACGCGCTCGCGCATCGTGTCGGCCGGCCGCGGAACGGCGTCCGTGTCGCCACCCATGGCCCCGTCGTACACCGACGCGCGGGTTAAATCGTCTGCTACCGACAGTTCGGAGCGTCGACCGACACGTTGGTTCGGCGATACCCCGTCGTCACTCGAGCAGGTCGGCCACCGTCGCCTCGAGCGCCCGCGCCGCTTCCCGAACGGCGTCGACGCGGACGTACTCCCGCGGCGCGTGCGCGACGGCACCCTCGTCGTCCGCCAAAACGCCGGGTCCGAAGACGACTGTGGGGGCGTCCGCCGCGAAATAAGAGGCCTCCGTCGCCGCAGTAAACGGTCGTACGTCGCCGCCGGCCGCGTCCGCGAGGACGTCGACGACCGCCGCGTCGGGGTCGGTCTCCCAGGCCTCGAGGAACGGCGTCGGCCGGTCGGTAAACCGGAACTCGAGCCCGACGTCGTCGGGAACGGCGGCCCGGAGGCGGGCCGTCAGGGAGTCGCGGAACTCCGCGGCCGTCTCCGGCGGCACGCTCCGCCGGTCGACCGTCAGCGCGCAGTCGGCCGGCACCTGATTGGTCGCGTCGCCGCCCTCGACGACGGTCGGGGTCAGCGTCGCCGCGCCGAGTTGGGGATGAATCGGCGGCGCGTCCGCGCGGTCCCCGAAGGTCCTGATCGCCTCGAGAACGCCCTCGAGGGCGGCGACGGCGTTCGTTCCGGTCTCGGGTTCGGCCGCGTGGGCGTTCGTCCCGGTCAGGTGGATCGTCCCCTGAAACCGTCCCTTGGCGGCCGTACAGACGTCGAGATCGGTCGGTTCGCCGACGATCACCGCGTCCGCGTCTCGCGTGGGCGACTCGTCGCTCGAGACGAGCGCGTACGCTCCCGTCGAGAGCACCTCCTCGTCGGGCGTGATCGCGAGCGTGACGCGGCCGTCGGTCGGTTCGACCGCGAAGAACGCGGAGAGCAGGGCCGCGAGCGGTCCCTTCGCGTCGCAGGAGCCGCGACCGCGGACGACGGGTCCCCCGTCGGCTTCGGCGGCGTCCTCGTCGCGCTCGTAGGGGACGTGCGGCGAGACCGTGTCGATGTGGGTGTTCAAGACGACGTGCGTCTCCGCCTCGCGTTGCGGGACGCCGCGGCTCGCGAGCACGTTCCCGGCGTCGTCGACGCGGGGGTCGATTCCGCGGGTCTCGAGCGTCTCGCAGAGGTGCTCGCGCATCGATCCCACGTCCTCGTGGGAGGGGTGCTGGACGGCCGTCTCGAGGAAAGTGATCGGATCGAACGCGCCGTCGTCACCGTCGGTCTCGTCCGCAGAGTCGGTGCCAGTCACGGTTCGACCGGCGACTCGACGGCTACCTCGCCGTCGAACTCGTGTTCGACGGGGCCGGCGAGCGTCGGCCGCCCGCGGTCGTTGAAACTCACGCGCAGGTCGCCGCCCGGCGGGCTGACGTCGACCGGATCCGCGTCGGTGAGGCCGAGGCGGCGCGCTGTGACTGCGATGGCGACCGCACCGGTGCCACAGGAGTCGGTTTCGCCCTCGACGCCGCGCTCGTAGGTGCGCTGACGGAAGCCGCCCGACCCGTCGGGGCTCGCCACGCAGACGTTCGTTCCCCTCGGGAAGGCGTCCGCGTAGCGAACCGGCGGCGCGACCTCCTCGAGGTCGACGTCGTCGACGTCGTCGACGAAACTCACGGCGTGGGGCACGCCAGTGTTGACGACCGAGACCTCGAGCCCCTCGATCTCCTCCCGGAGGACCGGCTCGTCGGCCAGGACCGGAACCTCCTCGGGGTCGAAGGTGAGGCCGGTCATTTCGATGACGACGTCCTCGCCGTCGCGGTCGGCGCGCAGGGTCCCCGCCTGCGTGTCGATCATCACGCTGTCGGTGCCCGTCCGCTCCATGGCCCACTCTGCGGCACAGCGAGCGCCGTTGCCGCACATCGGTGCGGTCGAGCCGTCGGGCTGGACCAGCGTCATCACGACGCGGGGCGGGTTGAACTTCTCCTCGAGGGCGAGAAAGAGGATCCCGTCGGCACCGACGCCGGAGTCGCGGTCGCACTCGCGTTCCGCGAGCATACTCCGATCGGGAACGGATTCGTCCGCGTGGATAATTAGAAAGTCGTTGCCGGTGCCGTGGTACTTCTGGAATGGAACAGTCATCGTGCTATCGTACTGGGTCGTTGTCCGTGTCGGTCGCTCGGGGATGGTCGTTCTTTCGGTTGCCGCGCGAGCCGCTCCGGGCTCCGCGCTCCGGCCGCGTCACGTCGTCGACGGTCTCTCGACGCCGCGAGAGTCGAACGTCGCCGTCTTCGAGGACGACGGATGCGGGTCGCGGGCGGGAGTTGTACTGGTTCGCCATCTCGTAGCCGTAGGCCCCCGCGTTGCCGATCCCGAGGACATCCTCACGTTTGCTAACTGGTAGTTCGCGCTCGGTACAGAAAACGTCGCCGCTCTCGCAGATCGGTCCGGCGACGGTCTGTGGGACGATCTCGCGCTCTGGGGAACCGCCGTCCGACTCCGCCGTCAAATTCCGGATCGGGTGGTACGCGCCGTACATCGCGGGCCGGATCAACGTCGTCATTCCCGCGTCGACGCCGACGACGGTCGTGTCTCGGGCGTCCTTGACGGTGTTCACGTCCGTGAGAAGCACCCCCGCGTCGGCGACGAAGTAGCGGCCGGGCTCGATCGTCAATCGCGCGTCGATCTCGCCGATCGCGTCTCGAGTGGCGGCCGCGACGGACGCGAGGTCCAGCGGGTCCTCGTCCTCGCGGTAGGGGACGCCGAAGCCGCCGCCGACGTCGACGAGCTCGAGGTCACCGACGGCCCCTTCGACGTCTCTGGCGAGGTCACCCATTCGCGCGACGAACTCCCGGTGAGCGTCGAGCTGGTCGCTCGAGACGCCCGAGCCGACGTGGGCGTGGATCCCGACGATGTCGAAGCCGCGGTCGGCGGCGTCGGTGAGTACGTCGACCGCGCGCTCGGCCGGAACGCCGAACTTCGCGGCAGCGCCGGTCCGCACCTTCTCGTGGTGGCCGGCACCGATACCGGGGTTGACCCGCAGACAGAGCCGGCCGTCGTAGCCCCGATCCGCGAGGCGGTCGATCGTGTCCTCGGAGCCCGCGGTGACCGTCAGCTCCGGGTGCTCGTTCCAGGCGTCGACGATCCAGTCGAGGTCGCCCGCGGGCGGATTCACGGCGGTGTAGTGGACCTCCGACCCCGACGCGCCCGCCTCGAGCGCGCGCTGTACTTCCCCGGCAGAGGCACACTCGAGGCCCGCGCCTTCCTCTCGGAGCGTCGAAAGCACGTCGCCCAGCGCGTTCGCCTTCACCGCGTACAGGATATCGGCGTCGGGAAAGACGGCCTCGAGTCGACGGTAGTTTTCCCGGACGCGCTCGAGGTCGAGGACGTACAGCGGCGAGCCGTAGTCGTCGACCAGGGACTCGAGTTCGGCCGGGTCCCAGTCGGCGAGGCGGCGGACGGGCGGCGAAGCCCTCACGTCAGTCATTATCGTGTTCAGGTGGCCGTGAGAATTCAACGTTTGGGTTTCGGTCGTCACTCTCGCTGCCGCTGTCGGCTACAATGGGTTGTAGAACACGCCGTGCATCACCTGCACCCAAATACACCACCCATAGGTTAGAAAACAACCATTATTTCCCCGGGTTGCAGATGTGGAATAGATGGCACCAGATCGTCTCCTCCCATCACTTCGCCATGACCTCGTTTTCGCCGTCGTTGCGCTCGGACTCCTCACTGCCCCCCTGTGGGTCGCCCACCTGCCGGTAGGGGAACGGACGTATCACTACGAGCGGGTCGAAGTGGTACCCAACGGAACGGACATCGAATACGGAACCGACACCGACCGATTTCCCGGGCCCATCAGCGACGAAATCGCGTGTGCACCCGCAGGTTCCTTAGAGGTCCGTCCCTGTGCGCTCGAGCAACTAGTCCTCGACAACGAGACCATCCCGACGGAGGTCTACTCCAGCCATCCGGGTCCGACTCGGCTCCCGGTGACGACCGAAGAACGTTACCAATACGTCCGCATCGACGGCTCCATCTACGAACCGACGTACGTCGCCAATGATTCGGAACAGCGGGGAGATGGCATGTATCGCGTCGATCTGACCCTGAATCGGACTGCGCCAGATCGGGCACTGGAGTCCGTGAGCCGCCGCGTGACATCGGACGATCTGTCACCGACCGTCGTCGAAGCCGCACGGAGCGGCGACGCTCGAGCGCACCGCGAGGCGGACGTTCCGGAGACGCCGATCCGACTCGAGGACGGGACGTACTACCGCGTGTATCTGACCGAATACGGCGACTCATCGGCGGTGTCGAGCGGTATCTATTTCGTACTGCGGTATATCGCCCCACTGGCAGGACTCATTATAGCTCTCGACATCTGGCAGCGCATCGAGGTGACCCACACGGGCGCGACGGACGCCGCTACCGAGTTCGACACGGAATAGTGACAGCAGTCCACACGGAAAGCGGACCGCAACGAAAGCAGCTACTCCCGCAGCGCGTCCTCGCGCTCGGTCGCCTCGAGCGTCTCCGTCTCCAGATCCGTCGCGACGACGGCGGGTTTGTACGCGCCGCCGTCGAAGAGGTCGTGGTCGCTGATCGAGGACTCGACGAAGCGGGTGAACGCGCGCCGGTCGGCGGGCAGTTCGCCGTAGATGACCTCCTCCTCGACGAGGTCGTAGACGGGGATGCGCGGCGTCAGCAGCGTGTTCTCCCCGACGACGCTGTTTTCGCCGACGACGAAGCCGCTGGTGACGCGACAGCCCGCGCCCAGCGAGACGTTGTCCTCGACGATGACCGGCGCGTCCTCGACCGGCTCGAGCACGCCCCCGATGAGCGTGTTCGCGCCGAGTTTGACGTTGTCGCAGATCTGGGCGCAGGAGCCCACCGTATCGCAGGAGTCGACGAGCGTACCGTCGCCGACGCGAGCGCCGATGTTGACGAACGCGGGACTCATCAGGATGCAGTCGGAGCCGATGTTCGCGCCGCGACGGACGACGGTGCCGTCGGGCGTGTTGCGACTCCCGCGAGCGCCGTAGTCGCTCGCGTCCGCGAGCGGCAGGACGTCGTTGTACGTGACGCCGCCGTGTTCGTACTGGCCGATCTCGCGGAGGCCGAAGTTGAGCAGGATTCCCTGCTTGACCCACTCGTTGGCCTCCCACTCGCCGCCCCGTTTCTCGGCGGCGCGGACCTCGCCCTCCTCGAGGGCGTCGAGGAATGCGTCGAGGGTCGCGTACGCGTCCTCGCCCGCGGTTTCGGCGTCGATCTCGCCCGTTTGTTTGCGGTCCCACAGCTCGTCGATTTCGGTCTCGAGTGCGCTCATTCTGCGATCACGTCCGAAAACTCGTACCAGCCTGCCTTCTGTCCGGCGATCCAGACCGCCGCATCGACCGCGCCCGCGGCGAATACGCCGCGGTCCTCCGCGCGGTGAGTCAGTCGAACCTCCTCGTGGTTGCCCGCGAGGACGATCTCGTGTTCGCCCGTCACGTCGCCCGCCCGGAGCGCGTGGACGCCGATCTCGCCGTCCTCGCGGGGCGCTTCGCCCTCGCGGCCGTGCGTGCGCTCGGTGAAGTCGCCGTTCGCTTCGATCTCCTCGAGCAGGCGGTTCGCCGTCCCGCTCGGAGCGTCGCGCTTTCCGTTGTGGTGGGTCTCGACGAGCTCGACGTCGTAGCCCGGCAGGTGCTGGACGGCCTCGCCGACGACGTTGACCAGCGCCTGGACGCCGCGGGCGAAGTTCGGCGCGTGGAGGACGGGGACGTCCTCGCTCGCCTCCTCGAGGGCTTCGAACTCATCGTCGTCGAACCCGGTCGTGCCGGTGACGAAGGCGACGCCGGCGTCGGCACACGCCAGCGCGTAGTCGGCGGCCGACTCCGGCCCGGTGAAGTCGATCACGACGGCCGGTTCGCGATCGACGACGAGCGAGTCGAACTCGCTCGCGGGTTCGATTTCAACGCCGGCGATCGTCTCGTCGCCCGGCTCCCGGTTGACCGCGAAGACGACCTCGCAGTCCTCCCGTCCCGCCGCAGCGGCGATGACTTCCCGCCCCATCCGGCCCGTAGCGCCGGTGACGCCGATCCGCGTCGTCATCGATCACCCTCCGCCGCGTCGGCGAGTTCGGTCGTGTCGCGCTCGAGGTCGGCGAGCACCGCCTCGAGGTCGGCGCGGTACTCGTCTGCCAGCCGGGAAAGCGGCGAGCGCAGTCGGGCGGGGCCATAGCCGCGGATCTGCATGGCTTCCTTGACCGGAATCGGGTTGGTCTCGACGAAGAGTTCGCGGACCAGCGGGCCGAGTTCGTGGTGGAGGTCCCGTGCGCGCTCGTAGTCGCCGTCGAGCGCCGCGCCGACCATCGCGCAGGTCCGTTCTGGCTCGATGTTCGCCGAGACGCTGATCGTTCCGGTGCCGCCGACGGAGATGACGGGCAGGGTGAGCGCGTCGTCACCCGAGAGGACCGCGAACTCCTCCGCCGCCGTGCGCTCGGCGATCTCGCCGATCTGGCCGAGGTCGCCGCTGGCAGCCTTGAAACCCGCGATGTTCTCGTGGCTCGCGAGTTCGACTGCCGTGTCGGGCTCGATGTTCCGGCCCGTCCGCGAGGGCACGTTGTAGACGATCTGTGGCAGATCGACGGCGTCCGCGATCGTCCGGTAGTGTTCGATCAGGCCGCGCTGCTCGGGCTTGTTGTAGTACGGCGAGATGAGCAGGAGGCCGTCCGCACCGGCGTCGGCGGCGCGTTCGGACAGCTCGAGCGCCTCGCGCGTGTTGTTCGAGCCGGTGCCCGCGATGACGGGGACGTCGTCGACGGCGTCGATGACCGCCTCGACGACTTGGACGTGTTCGTCGTGGGTCAGGGTCGCCGATTCGCCGGTCGAGCCGACGGGGACGAGCCCGTCGACGCCCGCCGCCTCGAGGCGCTGGGCGTCCGCCTGCAGTGTTTCGAAGTCGATACGTTCGTCGTCGTCGAAGGGCGTGCACATCGCCGGAAAGACGCCCGAAAGGTCGATATCTGAACTCATGGGTTTGGTATGCGTTGGGTCGTGTGTCGGTCCCCAATCGGTAGGGTGTATCGGTTCCGATCGGTGGACCAGCAGTAGTCAGCCGCGCGGTAATCGCCGCGTGCGGTCGGATCGTACCCGAAACGGGGTGCCAGCCTGCCACGAGCACACTCACACGCGTTTGCGTTTCGGAAAACGAGGGCAGACGCCGCTCACGACGGGACCACCGGTCGAGCGAGCGACGTGGCGCATACGCCAGAGAGGGAACCGAACCGACTTATCCGTTGTGTCTTCGCTCGACGCGAACCCCTAATTGTGATACCCAGTGACGTACAATTCCACGTCATTTATCCCCAGTCGTTACTTACTACTCCCGATGACAGATTTCGGATTGAAAGTGCGAATGGCGGTCGTCGGATCGATCCTGTTCGCGTTCTACATGCTCGTCGGGGCCTTCGGCCTGGCGATGTTTGGCCTCAGCGCGTGGCCCCTCGTCCTCCTGGGGCTGCTCGTGTTACCGGTCATCCAGTACAAGATCGGGACGTGGTCGGCGACCAGACGGGCCGAGGAGATGCCCGAAGACGGCCAGTATCAGGAGATCCATCAGATGACCGACTCGCTGTGTCGGGACATGGGCATCAAAAAACCCAAACTGATGGTCATGGACATGGGCGTCCCCAACGCCTTCGCCACCGGGCGGAAGGGCAACGGCGTCGTCGTCGTCTCGACGGAGCTCATCCGGCTCCTCCAGCGCGACGAACTCGAGGGCGTGATCGCCCACGAACTCGCCCACATCAAGAACCGCGACGTCCTGGCGATGGTCGTCGGGAGTTCCGTCGCGATGATGGTTGGATGGGTCGCGTACATGGTCTACATCATGAGCAGCGAGCGCGGTATCGGCGGTATCATCGTCGGGATGATCATCTCGAACATCGCACAGATGCTCGTGATGGTCTTCGTCCTCGCCATCTCGCGATACCGCGAGTACGTCGCCGACGAGGACGCCCGCCAGTACATCGGCAGCGGCGACCCGCTCGCTCGTGCCCTCGAAAAGATCTCGCAGGGCTCGCAGGGACGGGAGTCACAGCTCGACGACAGCATGAGCGCGCTGTGTATCTTCAACTCGGAGAAGGGGCTCCTGCAGACGCTGTTCGCGACGCACCCGCCGACCGAAAAGCGCATCCAGAAGCTCCGGAACTGAGGACTGACCGGCGACTGACCGGCGGTCGGTGATGCCACCGAGTCGAACGCCGCGATTTTTTATGGTGGCCCCCGCCATTCTAACCCATGACGGAAATTCATCCCGGTCAGCGCGTCGCCGTCCTCGTCGACGCCCAGAACCTGTACCACACCGCACAGAGCTTGCACAGCCGGAATATCGACTACTCCGCGCTGCTCGAGAAGGCCGTTCAGGACCGCCAGCTCACGCGCGCGATCTCGTACGTGATCCGCGCGGACTCTCCCGAGGAGGAGAGCTTCTTCGATGCGCTGGTCGACATCGGCTTCGAGCCGAAGATCAAAGACATCAAAACGTTCTCCGACGGCACGAAGAAGGCCGACTGGGACGTCGGGATGAGCCTCGACGCGGTGACGTTAGCGAATCACGTCGACACCATCGTCCTCTGTACGGGCGACGGCGACTTCTCGCGGCTCTGCTCGCACCTGCGCCACGAGGGCGTGCGCGTCGAAGTGATGGCCTTCGAGTCCTCGACGGCCGAGGAGCTCATCGAAGCGGCCGATTCGTTCCTCGATCTCGGCGATCGAGGCGAGACGTTCCTGCTCTGAGCGCTCGCCGTGAATCCGGTGCGCTCCGATCGAGTCCGGGCTCGAGAAGGGAGCAGTTCGGCGTCGGGGTACAGTAGCCGCGACTCGGTGCGAACGTGATCGCACGGCAGCCGTGCGTCGAGCGTTGACGGAATCAGTTCTTTCCGTAGCTCGGCTGCCGGCGCTGCGAGAGGCCGATTACCAGTGCATACCCCGTGACGAGCAGGATCGCGGCCGTCAGGAGATAGACGAACGGCCCCGTGACGAGCGTGGCCGGACCGGCGAGCGTCAGGGTGCCGAGAACGAGCAGGGCGACCCCGAGACCGATTTGCGTGACGTCCATGCGATGCCGGTAGTACTGAATCAACTGTTATAACGTTCACCATCTTGTTCCGCTCAATACGCGGCCACATGTCGTGTAAGTAGAACTACCGCTCCGGCGGACGAGCGACGGCAGTCCCCCGGTCCGGAGCGCTGTCGGCGTCGATCCGCGCAGCCAGGTCGAAGGGCTTTCGACCCGTCGCATCGAATCCCGGTCAATGAGCGAGTCAGCAGACGGGAGCGCGGGGTTGCCACAGCTCCGAACCATCGCGGACTACCAGTTCGGATCGGGAGCGGGCGCGGCGCTGTTCCCGCCCGACGAATCGCTGACGGTCAAACGAACGACGTCGGGACGGCCACAACAGATCCACGCCGAGGCGGGCCGAATCGTCTCCTTCGGCACCGACGGCCGGTTCACGCTCGGACTCGAGGGCGGCCGTCGGCTCGAGACCGCGCTCGCCCATCCCGCCTATCGCGTCGTCGTCGACGACGAGAGCGAGCCGTTCGTTCGCGAGGAAAAGAACGTCTTCGCGAAGTTCGTCCTCGAGGTGGGCGACGAAATCAGGCCGGGCGACGAAGTGCTGGTCGTCCACGAGCGCGGCGAGTTGCTCGCGGTCGGGACGGCGCGGCTCGACGCCGGCGCGATTCGGGACTTCGAAACGGGAATGGCGGTGAACGTCCGCGAGGGGTCGTCCAACGGCGCGTGAGTCGTCGCCCAGGCTACGGCAGGCTCGGTTTCTCTCCCGTCCGGTTCGCACGTCGAAAACGCCAATCGGGTGTTCGGGCGTTTGACATGGACTATTAGTGACGCGAACGCGAGTGATACGTACGGATGCTACAGAAACCGGATCTGAGCGGCCAGACCGCATTTATAACGGGCACCACACGGGGGATCGGAAAGCAACTCGCGCTCGCGTTCGCCGAACAGGGCTGTAACGTCGTCTCGACGGGCAAGACCGTCGACGACTCGGACTCGGACCTCGAGGGAACGATTCACGAGACGGCCGAGGAGTGCGCCGAGAAGGGCGTCGACGCGCACGCGATCCAGTTGAACGTGCGCGACGAGGACAGCGTCGATGCGGCCGTCGAGGAGGCGATCGACGAGATGGGCGAGATAAACATCGTCGTCAACAACGCCTCGGCCATCCAGATGGGGAACGTCGAGGACATTCCGGCCAACCGGTACGACCTCCTGAACGAGGTCAACGTGCGCGGCACCTACCTCGTCTCCCGAGGGTTCGTCAATCACCTCAGAGAGACCGACGAGGACGCCTGGATCCTGACGAACGCGCCGCCGGTCGAGATCGACCGCGCGCCGGGGAAGGCGGCTTACTCTTGGTCGAAGATGGGGATGTCGTTCGTCACGCTGTCGCTGGCCCAAGAGCTGGCAGACGACGATATCGGCTGTAACTCCTTCTGGCCGGTGACCGCCATCGATACGCGCGCGACCCGCTACTTCGAGATGGGGACCGAAGACGACTGGCGCACGCCGGAGATCGTCTCCGATACCGTCCTCGAAATCCTGAATCGCGACCCGGCCGAGTTCACCGGGAACCACATCTACGACGAGGATTTCCTCCGCGAGGCCGGCGTCGAGGACTTCGCGCAGTATAACCTCACCGAGGGAGATCCGGCGCCGATGTCCGCACAGATCTTCGATCCGGACTACTCGCGGTGACGGGTCGCGTCCGAGCCCGATGAGGGATCGCCGGTCTCCGCTGGCCGCCGCCAGCGACTCCCGAGCGCCGAACACATCCCGCAGACGTCGGATCGTCGCTCCTCGAGGAACGACAAAGTAAAAGGTCGCCCGCGGCGACGTGCCGAGTATGTTTGGAGGAGGCGGCGGCGGACTCAACCCGCGCAAGATGGAACAGATGATGGAACAGATGGGCATCGACGTCGAGGACATCGACGCCGAAGAAGTCATCATCCGGACCGACGAGTACGACCTCGTGTTCGACGACGCCGAGGTCACCAAGATGGACGCCCGCGGGCAGGAGACCTACCAGGTCATCGGCACGCCCGAAGAGGTCGAGGCCGGCTCGGCCGGCGGCAGCGCCGGTGGCGCTGACGACGGGACCGACGCGGACTCGTCGATCCCCGACGAGGACGTCGAACTCGTCGCCACGCGCGCCGGCGTGGGCGAAGACGAGGCCCGCGAGGCCCTCGAGGACGCGGACGGCGATCTCGCCGCAGCAGTCGAGTCCCTCGAGTGAGCGGCAACGACACGGCGGACGACGCTGACGCGGCCGAGGGCGAGAGCGGTCGCGTCCCTGTCTTGCTCGTCCGCGGCGACCGCGAATATCTCGTCGCACCCGGCGGCGAACAGGGGACCGACCTCGGCGTGCTCGAGGTCCCCGAAGACGTCCAGTCGGGCGACACGCTCGAGACGCATCTGGGCGACGAGTTTCAGGTGCGCCGACTGCGCGGCCCGGACCTCTTTCATCACTTCGAGCGGACCGGTGCGCCGATGGTCCCCCGCGACATCGGGCTGGTGATCGGCGAAACCGGCATCGCCCAGGGCGACCGCGTGCTCGACGCCGGGACCGGAACCGGCGTCCTCGCGGCCCTGATGGGTCGCGCCGGTGCCGAGGTCGTGACTTACGAACGGGACGCCGACTTCGCCGACGTCGCCCGCGAGAACATGGCGCTCGGCGGCGTCTCGGATTCCGTCGACGTTCGAACCGGTAACGTACTCGAGGAGATCGACGACCTCGAGCCGTCGTCGTTCGACGTCCTCACGCTCGATACGGCCGACGCGCCCGCGATGGTCGAGCACGCGCCGGACCTGCTCGTCGACGGCGGGTTCGTGGCGGTCTACAGCCCGTTCATCGAGTCGACGCGCGAGGTATCCAAAACGGCCCGCGAGGTCGGCCTCTCGAACGTGACGACTCGAGAGACGATCCAACGCGAGATGCAGTTCGACGAGCGCGGGTCGCGGCCGTCGACCGCTCCCGTCGGTCACACCGGCTATCTGACCATCGCGCGCAACGAGTAGCGCGGGTTCTGTTCGCTCGAGCGCGTCGACGCTCAACGAGACGATCTTTCAGCCAGTTCTGACTTGGATTCACCAGTGACTCGAGAGAGCGGTGGCCGGAAGCGGACTCCGAGCAACGCGAGGAGTCCGCGATCCGGGGGAGGGCAGGCCGTCACCCAAAACTGACCGCGAGCGAACGAAGTGAGCGAGCGGGCCGACGACCGATGTGGAAGGCGCTCTCGAGCGCCTGGAACGGAGGGAGGAGTGCTTTTGATCGAAATTTTGCCGAGGGCCAGCTCTGCTGGCCCGCAGAGCAAAATTTCGTTAGTTGTCGTCCTCGCGCCACTTGTGCTCGCACTCGGTGCAAATGAAAAAGCGGGTCTCGGACTCGTCGGCCGAGCGGATCTGTTGCATGTACCAGTGGGCGCGGTCGTTGCCGCACTCGGGGCAGATGGCGTCGGTCTCGGGAAGGGACGTCTCGCCGGAGGACTCGATGATCTCGCCGACTTCCTGATCGTCGGTGACGGTGTACTGGGCCGCATCGCCTTTCGGCTCCGTGTAGCCGCAGCTGCCACACTCCCAGACGCCGTCCTCGGCTTTCATCATCGAACCGCATTCGTCGCAGAATTCCATCGTTGTCCGGGCTACGGAGGTCGAGCGACTTAAGAGACCTGTTTAGGCTCGCCGAGCGGTCGCGGGAGCTGCTCCGTCTCGAGGAGGCTACCCCTCGCCCTCGGACTGATACGGCTCGCCGACGGCTTCCCGCGGGAGGACGTTGTGGAGTTCCGCCCGGAGGTCGTCGATCGATTCGAAGCGGTCGCGCTCGCTCCGTTCGACGAGTGCACCCAGATTCCGCTCGCCGTCGGCGAGGAGGAGCGTGACGTCCTCGAGTTCCGCGGCGGCGTCGTCCTGCGAAATCGGGTACTCGAGGTCGGCGAAGACGGAGTCGATCCGACTGAGTTTGATTTCGGACATGGATGGGACGACGCGGCGGACCGGCTTGTAGCTCTGCGACGGTCGGACGTACTGTCACGGAGTCCGACATTTCGGTTCGAAACTATAATCGGCCGGGATAACACAGATAGGGTCGATGCGGGAAGTCCTCGATCGGGTCGTCGCGCCGTTCGCCGTCGATCGACGGGTACTCGCGCTGGCGGGGGCCCGGATGGCGGACGGGATCGGGAACTCGTTTCTGATCATCGTCATCCCGCTGTACGTGACCAGCGGCGTCGTGAGCGGAACGGCGTTCGGGCTGGGGGAATCGATGATCATCGGGCTGATCCTCTCCCTCTTCGGCTTCCTCAACAGCAGCGTACAGCCGTTTACCGGGCGGCTGTCGGACCGGGTGGGAAAGCGAAAGCCGTTCATTCTGATCGGGCTCGCCGGCCTCGCGACGACGAACATCGCCTACGTGTTCGCGGAGACGTACGTTTCCTTGCTCGTCATTCGCGGGCTCCAGGGCGTCAGCGTCGCCTTCATCATTCCGGCGTCGATCGCGCTCGTCAACGAGCTCGCGACGACCGGGGATCGGGGCGGGAACATGGGCGTCTACAACACGTTTCGACTGATCGGATTCGGAGCCGGTCCGGTGGTCGCCGGTGCGGTCGTGAGTCGCGGCCCGTACCCGCTCCCGAGCGGGGTGACGCTCAACGGGTTCGATGCGGCCTTCTGGATCGCGACGATCACGGCGACGATCAGCTACGGGATGGTGACGGTGCTCGTCTCCGATCCCGAATCGACGGTGGCGAACGCCGGTGCCGATCTCTCGATCCCGATCCGCGATCGAGCGGGACCGAACGCCCTCGATCCCGTCTTCACGCTCGGACTCGCGTCGCTGTTCATGGCGACCGCGATCGCGCTGTTCGCGACGATCCAGCCGCAGGTCAACGCCCGCCTCGAGCAGGGGGCGACCTGGTTCGGGCTGCAGTTCGCGGCCTTCATCATCGCGCAGGTGGCGCTGCAGACGCCGATCGGGCGTGCGTGCGACCGGTACGGCCGTCGGCCGTTCATCGTCACCGGGATGGCGTTGCTGATCCCGACGACGCTCGTGCAGGGGTTCGTGCTGTCGTCGGAGCTCATGTTTCTCGCACGGTTGAGTCAGGGGATCGCGGCGGCGATGGTGTTCGCCCCGTCGCTCGCGCTCGCCGGTGATCTGGCGGGCGCGGGCGAATCCGGATCGAAGCTGTCGGTGCTCACGATGGCATTCGGCTACGGGATCGCGCTCGGGCCCCTCTCCTCGGGCGTGCTGGTGAGCTACGGCTTCAGGGTCCCGTTCGTTTTCGGGACGTGTCTCGCAGTCCTCGGGACGATCCTCGTCTACACGCAGATCGAGGAGACGCTCGAGACGACGTCACCGGTGCCCGTCGTCGGAGACGATTGAACTCGAGCGAGGGTCACTTCTTTGTGATCCGGCCGAGTCGACGGACGCATGCAGTTCGGTTTCGACGAGCGCCGGGATGGAAGCGCTGAGGAGGGAGGCGAATCGTGACGGCGGACCACGGCGACGACTCGATTCGTCCGTTCGAGGTCGCGGTCGATAGAGACGACGTATCCGATCTTCGAACGCGGTTGGAACGGACGCGCTGGCCGGATCAACTCCCCGATGCGGGCTGGGAGTACGGAGCCGAGTTGACGTATCTCCAGGACGTCTGCGAGTATTGGCGCGAGGACTTCGACTGGGCCGCCTTCGAGGATCGGCTCAACGAATTCGAGCAGTACGTGACGGAGATCGACGGCCAGCGGCTCCACTTCTATCACGTGCGCTCGCCCGAGCCGGACGCGACGCCGCTCGTCTTGAGCCACGGCTGGCCGGGCTCGGTCGCGGAGTTCCTCGACGTTCTCGGGCCGCTCGCGGATCCGGCGGCCCACGGCGGCGACCCGGCGGACGCGTTCCACGTCGTCGCCCCGTCTCTCCCGGGGTTCGGCTTCTCCGGCCCGACCAGCGAGCGAGGGTACGACGTGCCGCGGGTGGCCGACGACGTCGCCGAACTGATGGATAGACTCGGCTACGATCGGTACGTCGCACAGGGCGGCGACTGGGGCGCGCTGGTCACCGCCCTGCTGGGCGCGAACTACCCCGATCGCGTCGACGCGATCCACACGAACATGCTCTTTCTGAACCCGTCCTCGCTCGAGGCCGAAGACCCGACGGAGCTCCTCGACGAACAGGGGTGGGCCGACTACGAGGCCACCGCCGAGTTCCGCGACGGGGAGACCGCGTACCACGAGATCCAGGCGACGAAACCGCAGAGCCTGGCGTACGGACTCAGCGACTCGCCGGCCGGGCTCGCGGGGTGGATCCTCGAGAAGTTCCGCACCTGGAGCGACTGCGACGGCGATCTCGATTCCCACGTCGATCGCGACCGGCTGCTCGACAATCTCAGCGTCTACTGGCTCACGGGGACGATCAACTCCTCGATGCGGCTCTACTACGAGACCGACGTGGGCGCGGCGACGCCGGACGCCGTCGACGTGCCCACCGGCCACGCCCGCTATCCGGCGGAGGTGTACAGGACGCCTCGCGCCTGGGCGGCGGAGGTCTACGATATCCGTCACTGGAACGAGATGCCCGCGGGCGGCCACTTCGCGGCGATGGAAGTGCCGGAGCCGTTCGTCGACGACCTGCGGACGTTCGTCGGTGAATTCGGCTGAGGAGCCGTCGGCAGGCGACCAGTGTCGCAGTGTGACGCAACGCAAAAGTACCGGATCCGCATACCGTTCGACGATGACGCTCTCGGAGGAGGCCAAGGACCGGTTGGCGGACGTGGTGGAGCTACAGCCGACGAAGAATTCCGAGCTCCAGGACCGATGGGAGATGGACAGCGGCAGCGAGGTCCACCAGTACCTCGAGAACGAACTCGGCGACTACTACTTCCGGGACGACAACAGCCTGATCCGGGCGACCGCGGAGGCGGCCGACCTGGTCGACGTCGAGCCGGGACTGGTCAGCGATCCCGACGACGACGGCGTGCCCTCGAAGATTCGGGTCCCCGAATTACAGGCGCGGATCGTCGCGGTGCTGGCCGGCCCCGACGAGAGATCCGAGAGCGTCGTCTCGGTACTGCACAAGCTCCGGGACGAGTACGACGTCGATCCCGAGGCCGAAGACGTCCGCTCGGGCCTCCAGAGCCTGCGCCGCAAGGGCGTCGTCGAGGTCGAGTACCGCACCGTCCCGACGTTCCGGCTGACCGTCGAGCGCGACGACCTCGAGGTCGCCGTCTCCGACTGACTACCGAGGTTTTTCCGCGAGTGGTTCGGCGCAGGAGAACCCGACGCGGAAAAACGTCGATGAAAAAGGCCGACGGCTCGGCCTTCGGTCTCGCCGTCGGTGAACCGCTCGCTTCGCTCGCGGATGCTTACCGCGAGCTACTGGCGCGCTTGACCCCCGGTCGCCGTCGCCGCCGGCGCTCCTCGAGAATCCGCTGAACCCGTTTTCCGGGGCCGCCCTCGATCGGCCAGCCGCGAGTGCGCCAGGCCGGCGGCTCGGGTTCGAACTCACCACAGGAGCCGGCACACTCGGCCGCCGTCTGGCAGCGCCCCTTCGCGGCGCAGTAGGGCACCGCCTGACTCGCGTCGCGGGCGCGCAACTCGAAGCCCCGGCAGTCGGGGCGCATCGTCTCGACGAACGAGCGCCAGCCGCGTTCGTAGGCGCGCTCGGCGATCGCGAGTCGCTTGTCGGCTTTCCAGTCGGGATCGACGGACTCGAACTGGGCGGCGGAGCTGTCCCGAGTCCCGCCGTCGGGCCGGTCGAGGATCCGCGTCCCCGGCTCGTCGGCTCCGAGCGTGCGCGGGTGCCACGCGACGTCGGCGGTCAGGGCCGCGGGCTCGAGCGCGAGGATCCCCGCCTCGACCGGCAGGTCCTCGAAGAGGGCGGGTTCGACGCGGTCGCCGGTTTGTCGGGTCGCGACCCAGACCTCGTCGGCCAGCCCCATCGCGACGTCGTACTCGAGTTGCGAGCCGAGCGCGCGGGCCGCGCTGGCGTCGAGATCCGGTTTGTTCTCGATCGCGACGATGCGCTCGAGCCAGTCGGGATAGGGCCACTTCCGTCGGATCTCGATTCGATTGCCGTTCTTGCGGGTCTCGAGGATCCCCCGGTCGTCGGCGCGGTGGATCGCCTCGCGGACGTACCGCCAGGGGTAGCCGGGATGTGGCAGGACGTCGCGGTAGTAGGCCCACTCTGCGGGGGCGTTGCGGACGACGTGGAGGAGGTCGCTGTCGAGCCGCTCGAGGCCGAAGTTCGCGCGCCGGCGGAGGGCCTCGGGGTCGCACTCGAGGACGATGGTGTCCCAGCGGCGGCGCTTCGTGCCGAGCTGGCGGGCGACGACGATCGCAGTGTCGTCGCTCGTGGGCTCGCCGGCCGGGGGCCACTCGAGTTCGGCCCACCGGCAGGCTCGGAGCTCGAACTCGAATTCGCTCTCGGGGTCCCGAGTCACTGTCCTCCGTAGGGTCAGGGCCGATATGTGTGTGACGGTGTGGGCGTCCGTTTCCGACGCCCGCTACTGAACGTATCGGGACCGGGGATCAGTAACAGCGAAAAAAGGTCGATCGTTTCGAATCCGGGTTCAGACGGACGCGGACGCCGTGGCCGGCTGTGACGTAGCGCTCGCGCTGACTTTGGCGAACGCGTTGCCGAACATGCGGAAGATCGCGACGTTCGCGTAGAACCCGACGAACGGGACGAGTACCACGCCGATGACGGTGGCCGCCAGAATCGAATTGACGATCGTGAGGGCGAGGGCAACTCCCAACGGGAAGAGCGTCGCCAGCAGATAGTCGACGCTCAGCAGGACGGGCTTGATCGCGCCGACGTCGAACGCAGCGCCGATCGTGCCCTCGCGGGCGTAGTTAGTCAGCGCCGCGGGAACGATGTAGTAGATCAGCAATACGAGGGGAATGCTCGCGAATATCGTCACGAACCCGAGGCCAGCGAGGAGACCGCCACCGTCCCCGCCGATTCCGATACCGACGCCGATCAACCCGAACACGACGACGGAATAGACGACCGTCGGAACGATCGCGTACGCCAGTCCGATCACCGTCCCGATGACTCCCTTCACGAAGAGGTCTCCCCACTCGTCGAACTCCGGCGGTTCGTCGTCTCCCGCGACCGTCTTCTCGAGCACTCGGACCCAGTATCCCATCAGAAGGAACACGGGGAACAGCAGCACGGAAAGGAATCCGAGCACGCCGCCGATGAGTATTCGTCCGACCCAGTCGCCTCGAACCGGATACGACAGTCCGTCTTCTAACATGTTATTTCCACCACACGCCGAGAACTCAGTCGAGGATATAAGCTCTTGTGTCTGACAGATCATATTTTTGTTAATATAACGTAGCGTGCCACTCTGATTATCACCTCAAGTTGCGTATTTTTCATCAGTGTGACGGAGCGATCACGAGTCCTGATCCGAAGCCGGTTCACGGACGGGACCTGCACCGAGAGTCGTCACTAGAGGTGTCACCGACGAACAGCGGCTAGCGGCGGTCGTCAGAGAGAACGCGCCGCCGCTGATCGCTTCGGGAGGTGGGTGAGGGGACTATTCCTCGTCTTCCTCCTCGCGTTCGTCCAAGAACTCGTGGGCGTCCTCGAGGATCTCTCGGGGGCCGTCCTGCGTGACGGTGTTAATCGCCTGCTCGTAATCGCGCCACTGGAGGTCGCGATGCTCGTTGGACAGTTCCGCGCTGGCCTCGAACGACTTCGCGATGAAGAGGTGAACGGTCTTGTGGATCGTCTTGCCGTTCGCCTCGAAGACGTAGTCGTAGTCCTTGCGGAAGCCGTCGAGTAGTCTGAACTGTTCGATACCTGCCTCTTCCGTTACTTCGCGGATCGCCGTCTGCTGAAGTTCTTCATCTCCTTCGACACCGCCCTTGGGAAACTCCCAATCGCCTGGGCGGCTCTTGAGTAGAAGATACTCGCGCCGGCCCCGCGTATCGCGGAAGAGGATCGCGCCTGCGCTCGTAGCTTCGACTGCCATTAAGTGGACTAATAGATGCGACGTTAAGAGAATATCGGACTGTTCGTCCAACGTACACTGATTCCGACTCGGATTTTCGTGCCGTCGTCGGCCAGTCGACTGCAGTCGTTTACTGACAGTGACTGGTATCGTCGCATCTCAGCAAGTTTTTACGCGCACACCGTGGACCTATTCGACACCACCAGCCATGACCTTCGTCACCCGTCTCACGCTCCAGAGCGGCGATCGCGCCGCGCTCGATGGTATCGTCGAGGACATCAAAGCCAACGCCGAACGGAAGGGAGCGGCGCTGAAAGGGCCCCACTCTCACCCGCCGGAGAAGCTCTCCGTCCCCCAGCGCTGTCGGCTCCACGCCGACGACGACCGACAGTTCTCCTCGTGGGAGTACACCGTCTTCACCCGCGAACTCGAGATTCACGGCCACGACAGCCTCGCGCGCAACATCGCCTCGCAGAGCTTCCCCGACTCGGTCCACATCGAGGCCGAAGTCGAACAGATCCACGGCGCGGGTCGCGGGAACTGAGAGCGGCTCGAGCGCGCAGCTTCCGATTGCGAATCCGCCGTTGGGCTTCTCATACCGTCGACGAACGTTGCTGCGATCGCCGGCGGAGAAGCGACTCGGGACCGTACCGACGAACCGGATCGGCGGTCGATTCCGCGCGAACCCAGCAGCAGGGCTTTTTACTGTTCCCGACGAGGACGAAATATGACCGCAGACGACCTGGTTTCGTTGCGTCGAGATCTCCACCGAAAACCCGAACCCGCCTGGCGCGAGTTCTACACGACCGCACGGATCGTCGACGAGCTCGAGTCCCGACTCGGCGACGACCTCGCAGCCCTCCACGTCGGCCCGGACGCCATCGCGGGCGACCATCGGATGGCAGTCCCCGACGACGCTGACCTCACTCACTGGTACGAACAGGCCCGAAACGCGGGCGTCGACGAGGCGACTCTCGAGCGACTCGAGGGCGGCTACACGGGCGCGGTCGCCGTCCTCGAGCGCGGCGAGGGACCCACGGTCGGTCTCCGGGTCGACATCGACGGCCTCCCGCGGCGGGAATCCGACGATGCCGTCCACCAGCCCGTCGCCGAGGGCTTTCGGTCCGAACACGACGGTGCGATGCACGCCTGCGGCCACGACGCCCACGCGACGATCGGAATCGGCGTCCTCGAGCGAATCGTCGAGAGCGACTTCGCGGGCACGCTGAAGGTGTTCTTCCAGCCCGCCGAGGAAGTCGTCGGCGGCGGGAAGTCGATGGCCGAGAGCGAACACATCCGGGACGTCGACGCCCTGCTCGCGGTCCACATCGGGCTCGACCACCCCACCGGCGAGATCGTCGCCGGAATCGACGGCTTTCTGGCGGTGTCGCACCTCGAGGCGGAGTTCACGGGCGAGTCGGCTCACGCGGGCGGCCACCCGGAGCAGGGGCGCAACGCCGTCCAGGCGATGGCGACGGCCGTCCAGAACCTCTACGGGATCCCCCGCCACAACGACGGTGCGACGCGGGTCAACGCGGGCGTCGTCGAGGGGGGCAGCGCGGCGAACGTGATCCCCGACGAGGCCAGCATCGTCGCCGAGGTTCGGGGCGAGACGACCGAGCTGATGGAGTATATGAAACGACGGAGCCGACAGGTCCTCCGGAGCGCCGCCGAGATGCACGACTGCGAGGTGTCGATCGAGACCGGGGCCGAGGCACCCAGCGCGACCAGCGACGGGGACCTCGTCTCGATCGTGGCCGACGCGGCGAGCGACACCGCGGGCGTCGACCGCGTCCTCGAGCGCGACGAACTCGGCGGTAGCGAGGACGCGACGTTCCTGATGAAGGAAGTCCAGGAGCGCGGCGGGGTGGCCTGCTACGTCGGCGTCGGCACCGACCACCCGGGCGGCCACCACACCGCGACGTTCGACGTCGACGAGGCGAGCATCGGCCACGGGATCGACGTGCTGGCGGGAGCGATCGAGCGAGTGGGACGGAGCGCGAACTGATCGGCCGCGTCCCGGAAACCCGAACCGTGTTAGTAATCGAACCGAAACCAACGGCACGATGTCCGGTCGATCGTCGGGAGAGGATCGTCGACTCGAGGTGTGCCGGCGTGGACGAGGGTCGCGTCTCGAGGTGATCCGGTCGTGGGGGTAACCCGCGTTCGGGCCGCACTCTGGGGTCGCATGGCGCTCTCGGTGGTGCTCCTCGCGCTCGCGATGGGGCTCCTCGTCGCCGTCGAGGTCGTGCTGATCGGCCTCGCTTCCGGGATGGCGACGATCGTTCCGTACGGCCTCTTCGCGATCGCACTCGGGAGTTCGTCGCTCGCCCTGCTCCCCACCGCGGCCGTCTACGGTGGGCTGGCGTTCACGGCGTGGTGTGCCGTTCGCGTGATGCGGACGGAACCGAACCCCTCGGAGACGACCGAGGAAGTCGTTGCGGTAACCTATCTGCTGGTAATCGTCTCGTCGCTCGTCGCAACTGGCTACCTTCTCGTCTCGGTCCTCGGGTTTCCAATCAGAGCAGCGATACTCGTCTGCGGGATCCTCGTAGCCACAGCGTTCGTCGGCTGGCTCCTCTACGCGGCGCTCGACTGGTCGAACCGAGACGAAGCGGACCGGTCGGAAGATCGGGGCGTCGATACCGATGACGCCACAGACACCGCGGCGAGCGACGATCCCGTCGGGATCGCGACCGAAATGCGCCGGGTGTTCGGGGCGGTCGGAAATCTGACCGCCAGACCGGCGTACGGCTATCTCGGCGTCGCACTCGCAGCGAGTGCCGTCGTCGGATCGGTCTACGCGGCAGCGACAGCCCTTCCGAGCGAGTATCATCTCCCAGGGCTGGCGGCGGTCGGCAGCGTCTGTATCGTCGGGCTGCACGTCGGCAGCACGATTCGGTCCGAGTTCACCGGCGAGCCCGCAGTGATCCGCGACCTCGAGCGAACCGAGCGCGACGGTTCGGGAGTCGTACCGGACGAGCGAGAATTGACGACGCTCCGAGCGACGGTCGGACGCCTGGCAGCCCAGACCGACGTTCCCTCGCCCGCAATTCGTCTCACCTCGAGCGCCGCCCCGAGGGCCGTCACGGCCGGGTATCGGCCCGCGACGTCGACGATCGTCGTCTCGCGCGGGCTGCTCGAGACCCTCGACGACCGCGAACTCGAGGCGGTGCTCGCACACGAACTCGCACACGTCGCGAACCGGGACGCGGCCGTGATGACGTTCCTCGCCGTGCCCGCGGCCAGCGCGAGTGCGACGGTCGACCGTCACGTCGCGAATCCCGTCGTCACGGCCGCCGCGGCCGTCACGTACGCGGTGAGTCGCTGGTGCGTCGCCCTCGTCTCGAGCTATCGGGAGTTCGTCGCCGACGACGGTGCCGTCGCGATCACGGGCGATCCGGCCGCCCTCGCGAGCGCCCTCGAGACGCTCGATCGCGACCTCGAGCGGCGGCCCGCGACCGATCTGCGCGACCACCGCTCCGCGGCGGCGTTTTCGATCGTCCCGCCGCCGTGGGAGGAGCACCGCTTCTTCGATCGGACGCGGCGGGTCATCGCTCGGAAGCTGTTCGGAACGCATCCCGAGACCGAAAAACGGATCGAACGGCTCGGGGCTGCCGTCGAGCGGTCGTGATCGGCCGGCCGATCAGGCGTCCATCACGACCTCGAGATCGAAGGCCTCGTCGGCGGGTGCCGAATCCGGCTGGAGGTAGCCGACGGCGAAGGCCGTGTAGACGCTGCCGCCCTCGGGTGCGACGTCGAACGTGCCGACGACGTCGCCGTCGTTGTTCTCGGTTGCGGGCCGGACCTCGAGCGTGTACTCGCCGCCGGGCACCTCGGTCGTCGCCGCGTCACCGAACTCGGCTCCCTCGAACAGCACCGTCTCGCCGCCGCCCGCCGTCACGTCGACCGCGGGGGCGTCCGGCGACGCGTGGACCAGCCGCACCCGCGCGTTGTCGCCGGGATCGCTGACGTCGTCCTCGAGGATCGAGGGCGCGAACGGCTGGTTCTCCTCGCTCAGTTCGCCCAGTGCGGCGATGGTGAACTCGCCCTCGGGGATCTCGAGCTCCTCGTCGAAGACGACGGTATCGGAATCCCCAGCGGCCGTGATCATCACCTGATAGGTGCCCGCCGCGAGCTCGAGGTAGTCGCTCACCGCACGATACGGAACGTCCTCGAGGACGGGATCGCCGCCGACGTAGACGTCGACGTTCGGCGCGTCCGGGGAGAGGTGAGCGACGCGGACGTTCGCCATCGGCTCGTCCGTCTCGTCCTCGGTTTCGTTGTCATCCATTTCGCCGTCGCCCATCTCTCCGTCGCCCATTCCGTCATCCGACTCGTTGTTCGTCTCGTTGCCGTCGCCGCCGTTACCGCCTCCCGTACAGCCGGCGAGTGCGATACCGCCTGCGGTCCCGATCACTGCGAGTGCGCGTCGTCGTGTGTGGTCTCGTGCCATCATATCCCGTTATTTGACGGATAGGAAAATCGAAATTCCCTAACGAAGTAGGGGTATAGTCACGGGAACTGGAATGTTAGATTAGACTAGATCGGTTCCGTAAGCGTCTGGTACTCGATTGCTCGAGAGGATTGACCGAACGCTAACTGGCCGGGAGCGGGCTCCGAGCACTGCGAGGTGCCCGCGACCCGGGGAAGGGCAGGCAGTTGCCCAGTAACGGACCGCGAGTGAGCGAAGCGAACGAGCGGGCCGACGACTGACCTGGAGCGAACGAAGTGAGCGGAAGGGAAGGAGGAGTGCTTTTGATCGAAATTTTGCCGAGGGCGCGGCTTCGCCGCGCCCGCAGCGCAAAATTTCGGTTCTAGTACTTGGGCTCCGCCCCGGTCGTCTCGTAGACCTTCTCCATCAGTTCGTCGCGGCGGTCCTGCCAGCCCGCGAGGCCCTCCGGACTCGTCGGATAGTTCTCGTAGTGGGAGAGCAGTTCGTCGGCCCGGCGCTTGGTCTGGTAGAGGTTCCAGATGGTCCCCCAGTGGCCGCGGCTCTTGACCAGCGCCTCGAGTTTGAGCTTGAGTCCGATGTCCGTGCTGCCGGAGTAGAGCGCCTCGGCGAGCTTGTCGCCGGGCATCGCGGCGAGTAGCCCCATCAGATCGTCGACGTCGACGGCCGTCGAGAGGATGTTGTAGACGTCCAGCGCGGCGTAGCGCGCGCCGAAGTGGTCCATCACCTTCTCGTTGTACTCCCAGAGGGTCTCCTCGCCGTAGTCGCCGGTCTCGAGGGCCTCGATGGCGCGCTCGGCGGCGTACTTGCCGCCGTAGGCGGCGCCGGCGATGCCGCCGCCGGTCGTCGGGTTGACGTGGCCCGCGGCGTCGCCGATGGCCATGTAGCCCGGATGCACGGCGGAGTCGTAGGGTCGCCGGGTCGGCAGCGCCGCGCCGAGTTTGTCCTCGACCTCCGCGCCGTCGAACTCGGGGCGGTTCTCGAGGTCGCGCTTGAGGTCGTCGACGAGCTGCATCGGTTCCTCCGTCATCTGGAAACCGAGGCCGGCGTTGATCTCGGTGTCGGTCCGCGGGAAGTACCAGAGGTAGCCCGCGGCCCGCTCGGTGGGCTTGAAGACGAGCGCGTCGTCCCACTCGACGGGCTCCTCGACGTGAACGATCTCGCGGTAGGCCGAACAGAAGTGGCTGTAGTCGACGTTCGTGTCGAACGTCGAGTCCGAAAAGTCGACGTTGTCCTGCAGGACGGAGAGCGAGCCCGCGGCGTCGATGACGATGTCCGTCTCGTAGGTCAGCGGATCGCCCTTCCGGATCGCGTCGACGCCCGTGACGCGGCCGTCGTCGGCCTGGACGACGTTTTTCACGACCGTATCGTAGTGAAACTCGACGCCGACGTCCTCCGCGCCGTCGATGATCCGCCGGCCGTACTCCCAGCGGTCGATGACGGCGAGCTCGCCCGGGACCGGAATCTCGAGGACGGTGTCCTCCTGTGGAATCTCGAAGCGGCCGTGATCGACGCCCGTGTTGGTAAAGGCCGGCTCGAGTTTGGACTTCGGAATCGCCTCGGGGAAGGCGTCGGCACCCTTCAGTGCGTCCCCGCAAGCGATGTGGCCCGCCTCCTCCTCGTCTTTCCGCTCGAGGATGACGACGTCGTACCCCTCGCGGGCGATGGTCGCTGCGGCGTAGCACCCTGCGGTTCCGGCGCCGACGACGACCGCGTCCGGCGACTTGGTCCCGGTTGTCGCGGCGGCGGCCGACTGTTCCTGCGTACTCATACCAACACTGTGGACACCGCGATAAGAAAACGTTTTATGGTCGTTCGTTGCCCGGTCGAAGCCGAAATCCCGCGGCGAAGGCGGGGGTTCAGCTAGAACGGGTAGTGAGTCGCCTGCGAGGCGACGATCAGCCACGTGATCAGGAGGGCGTTGACGAACGCGCCCGTCCAGATCCGTCCGGTCCGGTGGAAGAAGTACGTCGAGACCACCGCGATGACCGGCAGCAAGCCGAGGAACTGCAGCGCGATGATCGTCTGCAACGCCGTGATCGGGATCGCGAGCGCGCCGGTGGCGAACAGGACGCCGTACTGCACGACGAGCAGGAGCGCGAAGCCACCGGTCAGGACGGCCGCGTTCGTCGCCATCGCCCGTGGAAGCGACTCGGTCGTCTCCTGCGTTCGAAGCCGACCGTGCAGCAGGACCTCGAGCGCGAGGAAGAAGGCGAGGAAGGCCGGCAGGTAGGTCGCGAAGATCCGGGCGTGGACGGCGGACATGAGTTTCAGGCCGAGGACCCAGACGCGGAAGTCGGTCATGAACAGCGCGTCGACGACCCACAGCAGGACGTAGAGGCCGCCAACGGTGCCGACCGCGATCGCGAGCGACTTCGCGATCGTCGCGGCGCCGTCGCCGACGTCGAGCCCGTATCGGTCGTCAAGGGGCGACCGGCCGGCGTTGCGGTGCCACAGGCCGACGAGGCCGACGATGACGAGGACGTTCGCGAGCGCCCAGAGGACGATGCCGTTCGTCTCCCCCTGCGGTGTGACCGCCGTCACCGGCATCGCCTGGCTGCCGAGGAGCATCGTCGGGTAGTAGAGGACGACCGGGATCAGGGCCGCGAGTAGCGCCGAGACGTACCAGCCCCGATCGCGTTCGGTGACCGCGTCGGGCAGCGTCCGCGTCGCGTCGGCGAGCGGCTCCGGCCGAGTCAGGACGGAGCCGGCGGGCAACAGGAAGAGGAACCCGCCGAACAGCGCGAGCGCCGTGCCGATCTCCTTCCAGTACCAGATCTGATTATCGGGCCCCTCGTCGCCGCCATCGAGGGTCATCTGCGTCCAGCCGACGGCGTCGGCGACCGCAGTTCGCGAGTGGGTCGCGCCGGGATGTGTCGTCGCTGGCGTGTACAGCGCCCTTGCCGTCCCGTCGTCGACGCTTCCGTAGACCGCCCCCTCCTCGACCGTTTCGGTAGTGCCGACGACCGACTTGAGTTTCCCGCTGTCCAGTGTCGCCGATGCAGTCCCCGTTCCCCACATCAGCCAGTGGAACTCGTCGTAGTCGGCGAAAACCACGCCGAGATTTCGCGGGAACGTCTCGTTGCCCTCCGGCGCATCGGCCGACCCCGTTGACGAGCCTACGAGAACGACCGATTCGTAGCTGTTCGGATGTTCAGCGGCGGCCGAGACTGCTGCCCAGCCACCCATCGAGTGACCCTCGAGCCCGATATTGTTCTCGTCGACGAGTTCGTGGTTCGCGAGGTACTCGAGCGCCGGCGGGCCGCCCCAGCCGTTCGCAAAGGCCGGCGGATCGGAGTAGCCGTGGCCGGGTTGGTCGATCGCGAGGACGACGTGGCCCCGGCGGGCGTACTCGATCCCGAAACTCGATTGGGTTTCCTTGGAGTTGATGTAGCCGTGAATCGCGAGGACGCCGGGTGCGGGGTCGTCGGCGCTGACCCCCTCCGGGACGTAGAGATAGCCGTCGATCGTCCCCCCGTCGTCGGTTGCTATTTCGACCTGCCGAACGTCGATCTCTCCCCCCGCCGTCTGCCCCCAGTGGGCGAGTGCACTCCCGCTGAAGACGAGCAGCAACGAGAGCACCAACAATCCGATTTGTTTGCCTCCCAGTGACATAGATATGATGATAGTCATATTGGTGAAAAATAAAAACTATGATGATTAATAACAATAGTCTATGGCGCGATCGGCCACGGACACCGAGGGAGAGAGAACCGACTCGTCGCGACACGTACACCACTTTTCGTCGGAACAGTCATCAGAAGTGGGAATAAAGAGTTTTAGTGAGGTCGCTCGTACCTGCCCGTATGACAGAGCACACCATCGAGTTCGTCGGGACGGGTGAGACGATCACCTGTACCGACAAAGAGACGATCCTGAGTCGATGCCTCGAGGAGGGCATCGCCCAGGAGTACTCCTGCCGAGTCGGGATGTGTCTGGCGTGTTCGGCCGAGATCCTCGAGGGCGAAGTCACGCAGCCCGCGGCTCGCGGACTGACGGACGAAGAGGCGGAAAACTACGCGCTGACCTGCATGGCGCGACCGCAGTCGGACCTGAAACTCGACCGCGGGAAGTACCCGCCGAGCATCGAAGGCGACCTGACCGGCGGCGAAGCCGACGGCGCGGTTGCGGACGACTGACGGCGGTCAGTCGGCGACCGCACAGTTGTTCGGCCCGAGCTCGAGTTCGAACGCCGTCTCCTGATCGACCGCCTCGAGGCCGAGGTTCGCGGCCACGATGCGCTCGTGGTTTTCCGGTCGCGGCGGGAGGTCGCTCGTGGCGTGGGCGACGAACGCGGCTTCGTCCATCGAGAGCGCGGCGAGTCGGTCGCGGAGGTCCGTGAGCGTCGCCGCGTACGTTCCGTCGGCCCGCGGTTCCGCGGCGTCGCTGTAGTGTCCCGGCGCGATCGTGGTCTCGGCCGGCTGTGCGAGAAGACGGTTTTGAATGGTCCCGTACAATCGCCGCGCAGCGTCGACTGCGCCCTCGTCGCCGCGTTCCAGATCCGGCCGGCCGACGCCCTCGAGAAACAGCGTATCGCCGGTGAACAGGGTTTCCGAGTCGCCCTCGAGCCGAAGCGAGACGGATTCTGTCGTGTGGCCCGGCGTCGCCAGCACGGTCAGCGTCGCGTCGCCGACGCGGAGTTCGTCGCCGTCCTCGAGCGTCGCGGCGTCGAACGCGAGCCCGCGGTCCGTCGCGCCGGCCGGGACGACCGCTGTCGCACCGGTCCGATCCCCGAGCGAACGGACGCCGCTGACGTGATCGGCGTGGACGTGCGTATCGATGGCGTACGTCAGTTCCGCTCTCCGATCGTCCGCATCCTCGGCGTACCGGTCGGCGAACGCGCGAAGCGGATCGATCACCGCCGCCTCGCCGCCGCTGTAGACCGCGTAGGCGAGACACCCGCTGGACGGCCGGTCGTACTGGACGACGGTCGCGGGCGCGTCGACCTCGAGTTCCCGGGCCGTGTACAGCTCGGCCCACGCGTCCATCCCGCCGGTGAGGTTGGACGCGTCGATCCCCGCCTCCCGGAGGAGGCCGACGGCGTGTGCGCTCGCTTCCCCGCGGCCGCAGACCGCGAGGATCGGTTCCTCGAGGTCGGCCACGAGCTCGGTGACGCGGCCGGTAGCCTGCGCCTGGATGAACTTCGCGTGTGGGACCTGGACGGCGTCGACCCCGTCACCGGTGAGGTGCCAGCGCTCGAACTCGTCGCGGTTACGAACGTCGAGGACGGTCAGCTCGTCGCCCGAGCGCAGCCGCTCGGCCAGTTCCTCGGGGCCGATCGAGGGGGCCTCGTCGGCCGGCTCGTCGGCGTCGGTTCGATCGGTCATACCCATCGATTCGCGCTCGAGTCGGGTAAAGTCGCTGCCGGGTGGTCCCGTCACCAACGTTCAACACGGGTCGCGTTGTCGTGCCGGTATGGACGCCGCCGACTTCCAGCACTCGATCGAGGAATCGATGTCCACCGAACTCGAGCGCCTCGGGTCGTCGAAGCTCCTCGTCGCGCTCACTGACGCCGATCTGACGGCGGAGACGGTCCTCCGGACCGCCGCGGCGAGCGAACGGGCCGCGATGAAGACCCTCGAGAACTGGATCGACGACGAGGAACACGACGGCGCTCGCGAGCTCTTCGACGAGTATCGCGACCGGGAACGCGAGCACTACGACCGGATCACGGCCATGCTCGAGGACGAGACGGTCGACCCCGAGGAGCCCGATGCGATGCACGCGGAGCTCCGATCGCTCGAGTCGACCGCGGAGCGCCTCGGCGGGATCGTCGGGCGAGCGCTGGTCGGCGACCGAACGCACCTGCAACTGATAAACTTCTTCGTCAACGAGGGCGACGAGCGCCGCGCCGACGTCTTCCGAGAGCTCCGGAGCGAAACCGCCGCCCAGGGCGATCGTGCGGCCGAGGTGCTCGAGGAAGTCTGCGCGGAGAGCGACGACTGGGACCGAGCACGGGCAGTCGCCGAAGACGTGGTCGACACCGCGTACGAGGCGTACGCGGGTTCGCTGGACGATCTCGGCATCGATCCGAAGCCGATCTGTTGAGGCGGGGAGGACCCCACGTCCATCCGGACCCGACGCTGTCGGGACGCTGTCGCCGATCACAGGGAGAGACGGGTGAAAACGGGAACCGGGACTCGAATCGCCGACGCTGGGGCGAGTCGACTACTCGACGAAGTCGATGTCCTCGCCGTCCGCGGGCGCTTCGGGCTGGACGGGCTCCTCGCCGTCGGGTCGGCCGTAGATCTGGGGCGACTGGACCCCCGTGACGACGATCATCGTCCGCATGCTGCCCTCGAGGCTCTCGTCGATCGAGGTCCCCCAGATGATGCGGGCGTCGGGATCGATCCGGTCGTAGATCTCCTCGACGACGCCTTCGGCCTCCTCGATGGCCATGTCGTTGCCGCCGGTGACGTTGACGAGCGCGGAGCTCGCGCCGGAGATGTCGACGTCGAGCAGCGGCGAGCGGAGCGCCGTCTTGACGGAATCTTCGGCTTTGGCTTCGGAGTCGGCTTCGCCGAGGCCGATCATGGCGACGCCGCCCCGCTCCATGACGGTGCGGACGTCGGCGAAGTCCAGGTTGACGAGGCCGGGCTTCGTGATGAGTTCCGTGATTCCCTTCACCGAGCGCATCAGCACCTCGTCGCTCACTTTGAACGCCTGCCGAACGGGCAGTTTGCCCACGGAGTCGAGCAGGCGGTCGTTGGGGACGACGATTACGGTGTCAGAGACGTCTCGCAAGCGCTCGAGGCCGGCTTCCGCGTTGGTCCGGCGGACCTCTCCCTCCGCGGTGAAGGGAGTCGTGACGATCGAGATCGTCAGCGCGCCGGCCTCGCGGGCGGCCTTGGCGACGACCGGTGCGGAACCGGTCCCGGTTCCGCCGCCGAGGCCGGCCGTGACGAAGACCATGTCGGAGCCGTCGATGGCGTCGTAGATGTCCTGCTGGCTCTCGAGGGCGGCTTCCTCGCCGACCTGCGGGAGCGAGCCGGCGCCGCGGCCGCCGGTCTTCTCCTCGCCCATGAGGATCTTGGTGTCGGCCTCGATCTCCACGAGGTGCTGGACGTCGGTGTTTGCGGCGACGAGCTTCGCGCCGTGGATGCCCTCCTCGTGCATGCGGTCGATCGTGTTACCGCCGGCACCGCCGCAGCCGACGACCGTAATGTCGGTCTGGAGATCCTGCAGGACGTCTTCCAGCTCGTCGTCGGTCATCGTCCCGGTCGTCCGACCGGACGACGGATCGCCGTCGGGGGAGCCCCCGTCCTGTGGCGAGCCGTCGTCGGGGACCGCGCCCTCCCCCTCTTCGGCCTCGTCGATTGCGTCGTCGATTATAGAGTCCATTCTTGGCCGTGTCTAAAAGATGGAGCATAATTACCTTTCCCCTACACGTCAGTCGCCTGTCTGACATAGTAATATATTATTACGTATTTATAATAGTATATGTTGAATCTGGCAGAGTACGGAGTGTAGACTGATATTACTGTCGGCCGCCGGTCCGGTCAGATCGGAAATCGGTGGATCCGTTCGGTCCGAACCCTCTCGGGATTGATCGTTCGTCCGTCGACGGTCACCGAGTCACCGTCGGCGAGCGCGCCGAACTTCGGTCCCTCGGGAACGCCGACCTGGTGTGCCAGCGCGGGGTCGAAAGCCGTCTCTTCGGCGACGACGGCATCGTCCTCGATTCGGACAGTCTCGTACTTCGCCTCGAGGAGCTCGGCCAGTTCTTCGACGATCCGCATCCGTTGGCCGCTCGAGGAGTCATCGCTCTGAGATTCCGTCGCACTCTCGTGTTCGATCCCACTCTCGCCGTCGTCGGGAACCGCCGCCCGCGAGCCGACCCGACTCCCGCCGTTGTCGGTGGTGAAGGCGACGGCGTGGTCCTCGACGATCGCCCGAACGCGATCGGGGTCGATCCCCTGTGCCGTCCCGAGGAGGTCCGCGGGGAGGTCGACGACGGCGATCGACTCCGCGAGGCGGTCACCGAACCGGATCCCATCTTCGACGGCCCCCAGTTCGGATTCGACCGCGTCGACGACCTCGAGCGGGCGGTCGTCGACCTCGCGCAGCCAGGTCTCGCCCACGACGCGGCAATCGACGTCCGCGAGGGTCTCCTCGAGAATCGGCCACTCGCCATCGAGTAGTGCGATGTCGGCCTCACTGGCCTCGAACGCGCGCTCGATGACGTCGCGGTGGGCCGTCGGGTGGTCCATCGCCTCGAGCGCCCAGTCGGGCGCGACGTGGCCGACCGCCCACGACGTGTTACGGACGATCCGCTCGAATCGCGGGGCGTAGTGGTTGCCGCCGAACCCGACGAGCTGTCTCGAGCGGTGTGGATCGACGTCTCGCAGCTCGAGGACGGCGCGAGCGACCGCTTCCGCACCGGCAGGGTCGTCCCACTGCTCGTCGCCGCTCCCGAGTTCCGCGAAGAGGGAGGGACAGCCGACGTCGGTGGGGCCGTGGTGGGTCCCTTCCACTCCCACCTCGTACGCTTCGGGTGCGTACTCGTCGAAGGCCGCGAGCAGACGGGCCAGCGCGTTCGGCGCTGCGTCGGCCAGGGCGTCGGGTTCGCCGCCGAACTCGGCCGGACCGAAGTTACCCGTGAAGTGGCCCGTCAGCAGCGCCCCGGTGTCCCCGGAGTGTCGCGAGGCGAAGACGAGCAGGTCGGGGTCGCAGTCGAACGCGTCGGCCGGGCGCTCGAGTTCGATGTGGAGATCGTCGAACGAGCGCAGTTCCGCGCCGTCGGTTCGGTAGTAGCTGCCGCCGCCGTCGGCCGCGGGTCGAGCGTCGTCGGTCCGTCGCTCCCAGTCGGCGTGCTCACGGACGTGGTCACAGATGTGCTCGGAAGCGCGGTCGGCGCGACTCTCGACGATCGCGAGCGTCGTCATACCACGCGGTCGGAGTTTGGGGCCGTTAACGTCGCCGGTTTCCGCCCGCTTCCGGGCACCGTGACCGCACGCTCCGCCGACCGGGGCGAATCACGGAACGAGCAGATAAATGAATCCGACGTAGCCGACGACGAGGATCGCGCCGTCGAGTCGCGTGAGTCGCCGGCCGTATCCCATCATCCCGACCAGCACGAGGGTGAACGCGACCATGATCGGGAGTTCGAATCGAAGCGTCGCCGGTTCGATCTCGATCGGGGTGATCAGGGCCACGATCCCCAGCACCGCGAGGATGTTGTAGATGTTCGACCCGACGACGTTGCCGACGGCGAACTCGGTCTGCCCCCGGACGGCACCGACGACCGAGGCCGCCAGTTCCGGCAGCGACGTCCCGAGTGCGAGCACCGTCAGCCCGATGACGAGGTCCGAAATGCCGAGGGCCGATAGCAACCCGGTCGCGCCGGCGACCAGCCACCGCGACCCGATCACGAGCGCGATCAGTCCGCCGAGGACGAGTCCGACGTCGCGCAGTGAGACGCCCGACCCCGTGTCCGGATCGTCGGCCACCGCCGGGGGGTCTGCGTTGACGTAGTACAGGAGAAACGCCGTGAATCCGGCGAGGACGAGCAGGAAAAACGCCCCCTCGAGCCGACCGATCCGGCCGTTCGCGCCCAGTACGACGAGCAAAATCGCCGCGAGCACCATCGTGGGGACGTGCCGGCGCATGACCCGCTCCCCGATCGGGAGCGGTTTGATCAGCGCGGCGGCCCCGAGGACCAGCCCGATGTTCGCGATGTTCGAACCAACGACCGTCCCGAGGCCGACGTCGCTCGAGACGTTCAGCGCGCCGATCACCGAGACGAACAGTTCCGGCGCGGTCGTCGCGAACGCGATCACTGTCACCCCGACGGTCGTCGCCCGGAGACCGATTCCCAGCGCGAGCCGCCCCGCACCCGCAACCAGTAACTCGGCACCGCCGTACAGGGCGGCGATCCCGGCCGCCAGCGAGAGGAGAAACAACGGCGTCCCTGAGATCATGGGGGCGGCTACTCAGGTGTCCCCCAAAAGTGACGCGAAACGAGCGATGCGTTCAGTAGGCCGCTTCCGTGTCGCCGTGAAGACGGCGAGGTGCGACCGGAGGCCGTCTCGAGTGACGCACGTATGCCGACCGACGGCCGACGGACCCCCCTGCCGAAGCCAGACCCATTATATCCCCGCCGCGACGAGTGACAGGGAGACCAATGGCTATGGACGTATACGGCCTCCTCGGCAACCCGGTCGGCCACTCGCTGTCGCCGCCGATGCACGAGGCCGCCTACGACGAACTCGGACTCGAGGCCCGCTACGTGACCTTCGAGCCCGAACCGAAGGAGATCGACGACGCGATTCGCGGGGCCGACGCGCTCGGGATCGCGGGGCTGAACGTGACGATCCCGTTCAAGCAGGACGCCCTCGAGATCGTCGCACCCGAGGACCTGGCGACCCGAATCGGCGCGGTCAACACGATCGACTTCTCGGGGTCGGGACCGCCGACGGGGTACAACACCGACGCCGTGGGCGCGTTGCGCGCGCTGCGCGATCACGACGTCGAGATCGACGGCGCTCGAGCGGTCGTCGTCGGGGCCGGCGGTGCCGGTCGGGCGGTCGCCTTCGGCCTCGCTGACGCCGGCGCGACGGTCGCGATCGCCAACCGAACCGAGCCGAAAGCCCACGACCTGGCCGACGAAGTACCCCGCGCGACCGGTCACGGGCTCGCCGACATCGAGCAGCTGGTGGCCGGTGCCGACGTGCTCGTCAACGCCACGAGCGTCGGGATGGAAGAGGACGCGACGCCGGTGCCCGCAGACGCGCTTCACGGCGATCTCGCCGTACTCGACGCGGTCTATCGGCCCCTCGAGACGCGACTGTTGCGCGACGCCGCCGACGCGGGCGCGACGACGGTCGACGGCGCGTGGATGCTGCTGTATCAGGGCGTCGAGGCGTTCGAGATCTGGACGGACCGGGACGCGCCGGTCGACGCGATGAACGAGGCGCTCCGCTCGCGGCTGTAACCGGCTCCAGCGTACCGTCCTCCAGTTCCCCTGTCAATATCAGGCGAATTTAAGTGATGGAACCCACTACCACGAGATAATGGCAATCTTGCAAAAGCTGAAGTCCCTGTTCGGGTTCGGCGAATCGAACTCGGAGCGCGGGGGCACTCGAGAGGTGGGGGTCACGGTCGAACGGGAAGGGTCGACGGACGACGGACCCGACGCCGCCGCGGAGTCCGATCGCGAGGAGACGACGACCGAAGGCGGGATCGCCGAACCGCCGCAATCGGCGACGGCCGGCTCGAGCTCGACAGAGTCGGCGGAGTCGGAGACGGAATCGGAGGATGAGACCTCCGAACCGGCCGATGCGGCCGAATCGGAGACCGAAGATGCGGCGACGGCGGCGGGACAGACGCCGGCGGAGGCCGACGACTCGGCACCCGTCGAGGAGGCCGAACCCGACGACGACTCGGCCGCTGCGTCCGAGACGGACGACGCGTCCGCGGACGTCGAGAGCGAGACGGAATCCGAACCGGAACCGGAGCCGGACTCGACAGCGGCCGACGACGAAGCGGCTGCTGTCGGCGCGGAATCCGCGGAGCCCGACACCGACGCGGAATCCGCGGTCGACGAGGAAGTCGAGCCCGAATCCGAGGAATCCGACGCTGACGAGGGGGAGGCCGACGAAGACAGTCAGGAATCCGTCGACGTGATCAAAGGGATCGGCCCGGCCTACGCCGACCGACTCACCGCTGCGGACGTCGAGACCGTCGGCGATCTCGCCGCCGCCGACGCCGCCGAACTGGCCGAGGAGACCGACATCTCCGAGAAGCGGCTGCAGGGCTGGATCGATCGCGCCGAAGTACGGTAATCCGTCGCCCGACTCTCGGCCCCCGGCCTCGCGTTCGAGACACCGCCCCCGAGGGACTCTTTTCCGGACGCGTTCGGCTCGGTACTCGATCGTCGATGCCCCGAAATCGCAAGAGGATTACTCCTCCGCTCCCTCTCGAGGCGTATGAGCGATCCGCGCGTCGTCACGACGCTGGACTCGTTTCGCGACGCCGTCCGCGACAGCGGTGCGCCGGACGCGACGGGATCCAAGTCGGCGACGCGCACCGGACTCCGGGTCCCCATCGAAGTCCGCGTCACCGTTTCGGATCCGTTTCTCGCCTATCGGCGGGCGCGCGACGGCCGCGAGGGATCGGTCTTCCTCGAGACGACCGGCGGCCAGCCCGGCTGGGGATACTTCGGCGTCGATCCGGTCGACGGACTCACCGTCGGCTCCGGTGCCGGCCTCCGCGACGCGACCGAGGGCCGATCGCCGAGCCTCGCCGCGCTCGAGGGCCTGCTCGCCGGCGATCGGCTCGCCCGGGGCGAGTGCGACGTCCCCTACCCCTGCGGAGCCGTCGGCTGGCTGTCTTACGATATCGCCCGCGAGCTCGAGGATGTGCCCGGCTCGGCGGTCGACGACCGGGAGCTGCCCCGCCTCGAGGTCGCGGTCTACGACCGTCTCGTCGCCTGGGAAGAGCCAGCTGATGGTGACGTCACGCTGCGGATTACGGCCTGTCCGCGAATCGGCGGTCCCGACGCCGAGTTCGATCTCGAGGACGAGGCGGAACCGACGGACGCCGCCCTCGAGGCGGCCTACGATCGCGGCCGGGAGCGCGCGCTCGAGCTCGCCCGCGCCGCGCTCGCCGGTGATCCAGAGGTCGGTGAGCCGCCCGTCTCGCGCTCGGAAGCGACCTTCGAGAGCGACTGCGGTCGCGAGGCGTTCGCCGACCGGGTGCGCCGAGTCAAGGACTACATCCGCGACGGCGACACCTTTCAGGCGAACATCTCACAGCGGCTGGTCGCACCCGCCGCCGTCCATCCCGTCGCCGCTTACGACGCCCTGCGGCGGGTCAACCCGGCGCCGTACTCCTGTCTCCTCGAGTTCCGCTCGGCCGATCTGGTGAGCGCGAGTCCCGAGTTACTGCTCGAGCGCGAGGTGTCGGGCACCCCGACGTCTTCGAGCAGCCCGTGTCCGCGAGAGCGCGACGGCGACTTCGTGCGAACGGAGCCGATCGCCGGCACGCGCCCCCGCGGCGAGACCCCCGAGGCGGACGCAGCGCTCGAGGAGGATCTACTGACGGACGAGAAGGAACGCGCCGAGCACGCGATGTTGGTCGATCTCGAGCGCAACGACCTCGGGAAGGTCTGCGAGTACGGCTCCGTCGACGTCGAGGAGTACCGCCGGATCGACCGCTACTCCGAGGTGATGCACCTGGTCTCGAACGTCACCGGTCGGCTTCGGCCGGAGGAAACGCTGGCAGACGCGATCGCGGCGACGTTCCCCGGCGGGACGATCACCGGCGCGCCGAAGCCGCGGACGATGGAGATCATCGACGAACTCGAGCGCACTCGGCGCGGCCCCTACACGGGGAGCGTCGGCATCTTCGGCTTCGACGGGCGCGCGACGTTGAACATCGTCATTCGGACGCTGGTCCGCCACGCCGAGGAGTACCACCTCCGCGTCGGTGCGGGGATCGTCCACGATTCCGATCCGACCAGCGAGTACGACGAGACCCTCGACAAGGCCCGCGCGCTCATCACGGCGGTCGACGACGCGCTGGGCGAGCGGGCCGAACTGGGGCTCGAGGCGGAACGCGGAGGTGAGGAGTGTGAGTGACGAGCATCGCACCCGCGACCGAGCGAACGCGAGCGACCGCAGCAAACGGTTGCTCGTCGTGGATAATTACGATTCGTTCGCCTACAATCTCGTCCAGTACGTGGGCGAGCTCGCGGACGAGGTGATCGTCCGGCGAAACGACGCGATCGACCTCGAGGGCGTTCGCGACCTCGAGCCGACGGGGATCGTGGTCTCGCCGGGGCCGGGGACGCCGCGGGAGGCGGGAATCTCGGTCCCGCTGTTCGCTGAGACCGAGTATCCGATCCTGGGGGTCTGCCTCGGCCATCAGGCGCTGTGTGCGGCCAACGGCGCGCCGGTCGTCCGCGCGCCCGACGTCGTCCACGGAAAGCCCTCGACGGTCACCCATGACGGCGCGGGGCTGTTCGACGGCCTCCCCGACGCGTTTCAGGTCGGCCGCTACCACTCGCTCGCCGTCGAGCGGGCGAATCTGCCCGCCGCGCTCGAGGAGACCGCGCGGACGACGGACGAACGCGGCGTCCTGATGGCGGTCCGACACCGCGAGAAGCCCCAGATCGGCGTACAGTTCCACCCCGAGAGCATTCTCACGCGGGCGGTACCGGACGGTGAGACCGGGGCGGCCGAGGACGGGACCGGCGACGACATCTCGCTCGAGCTGGGAAAACAGATGATCGGGAACTTCTGTCGATTCGCCGCTCGCGTCGACGCGTGATCGGGCCGCCCGAATCGTCGCTCGGACGGGCCGATCGGCGGGCCGTCACCGCTCCCGATCGCTCACCGCGACCTCGTCGGGGCCGGGACCGAGCACGATGCGATAGCCCTCGTACTCGAAGCGGACGGTGACGGTTGGATTCGACTCGAGGACCGCGGTGAGGGCCTCGGCGTCCACCGCCTCGGACAGGGGTGGCAGGCCCGTCACGGCGCGGTCTTCACGGGCCGCGATACGTCTCAGTGCCGTAGCGAGTGCTGGGTACATTGTTATCCTCGGCGTGTTCGACGAGCGTGCATTCGAACGTCGTCTCGCAGTCCGGACACGCGGCCCGGTCGGTCGTCCTCTCGATACGAACGTCCGTTCCACAGGTGCAGTGGATGGTGATGCTCGAGACCATGGATCGTTCTGTCTGGCCCCGACGCGGCGGTAGACAACCCAGCGAACGAGTCGGCGACAGGAGCGACTGGTCGGCGAGACGTCGGCACTTCTTTATTTCGCCAGCGTCAACGATGGATTGCTCCCGCTACGCGGGGGCGAGTGTTTGAGCCGGAGTGCTTGGTTGGTCCTGTGCACTCCGGCTCTTGCGCACTTTCGTGCGCGTCTGTTCGTTACGCAATCTATCCTAAAGAACGTTAGGATATTGACTGGTTGTCGATCCAAGCACGCGGCGCGATCGCGAGCCACTGGAATTGCAGATACCAGCCACCACAGCGGTCCTATCTCACAGATAGACCAGAACGACTCCCCGGAATCCGTCTTACGGGTTAGCTCCGCACCTAGATTGTAAATAACGGAATTCCAGATAAGCGGCAGTAGAACTCACCGCAATCGTGCACCGAGTAGATCAGCGAGTGGTAGACTCTTCCCTGTCGATCCGCTCTTGCCGGGCCGATTTAATACCGAACCAGTTGAGGACTTTTCGGGCCAGTGGAGAGGTGTTCCCGATGTATTCATCCTCGGGCTCTTGCTGAGCGGACATCGTCTCGTCCGGACCCACAGGGTAGAGAGTAATAACTCTGTCCCAGTTAAAAGAATAAGCCATAGTACGAGGCCAAGGGCAAATTCACATATCGTTCTTCGGGTCGAGAGATCGCTGAGCAGGTGTCACAACGTCAACAGCGTAAGGAAAACGATCCCCTCTGCGACGCTCAGCTCTACGACAGGCTGTTCGAAACAGAGCCGTCCGCCCGGTGATTCACAGGCGGGGAGCAGGTTAGGGACAGCAATTTGGAGGCCCGCAATGAGCAGGAACAAGACACCCAAGAATATAGACGAAACGGTGTACAAGACGTACGTTTTGTTCTTTTCAATTTCTTGGGCAGTTAGTCTGGTCCACCGTCGATACATTTGGATTAATTCATCTCGGTGAGTCCGGAATTGGCCACTTTGGAGACTCTTCTGTCCAAATCTTCCGGGATACTCGGTAACGAGGTAAGTCGCAGACCCGATGAATACCGTTCCTGCGAGTAAGAGCAACCCGACACTCGAAAAGATGACTGGAATCCATCCGATGACGACGTCACCTTCGCGTGCGGCGATCCCTACTGCAGCAATAATGAACCCAGCGATAAGAATGGCAGTGCGAACAGACCGCATAGCCTTGTCGTCAATATCACGTAATTGATCGACTTGACGGCCGTATTCTCTGCGGAGTTCTTCAAGTACGTCATCTTCAGGATCAGGTCCGTCAGACTGACTCGATTTCCGCATCTTATCTTATTCGAGAAGTCTCGTAAAGAGACTATGATTCTGACGATACGGTAGTAAGCGATTCGTCAATTCGATCCAGAACTCCGGCAGAAACGGAGGGGTACGAAGCTGGTGGTGGTTAGTACGATCTCCGAGAGCAACGGTTCGACTCGCTCCAGTTGTAGCGACGTGTATTCGTGAAGCGCTCCGATAGCGTCCGCGACGAGTGCGTCCGCCAGTTTCCCTTGCGGTCCTCGAGGTCTCGAGATCCGATCGGCGCTACGTACCACTGAGAAACGGTACATCCTCGTTCGATCCGCCTCGAGTCCACGCCTCGTCAGGACCACCGGTTCCATCCGGATGATCCTGAGTCCACATCCGGACGAACAGCAGGTTCATACTCCTCCGAGTGCCACGACGAGATAACTCGACTCGAGCGCACCGCCATGACCGACGACCACATCTACCACGTCGACGGCGAGCTTGTCCCCGCGAGCGAGGCGACCGTCAGCGTCGACGATCGGGGATTTCGCTACGGCGACGCCGCCTTCGAAACCCTGCGGGCCTACGGCGGGACGATCTTCGCGTGGGACGACCACGTCGAGCGCCTCGAGCGAACCTGCGAGGCCCTCTCGCTCGAGCACGGCCTCGACGCGAGCGACCTCCGAGAGCGGATCGACGAGACGCTCGCGGCGAACGACCTCGCGGACGCCTACGTCCGGCTCTCGATCACCCGCGGCGTCCAGCCCGGAAAACTCACACCCCAGCCCGAGGTCGATCCGACGGTCGTGATCTACGCGAAACCGCTGCCGCGGGGCGGGCTCGAGGGCGACCCCGTCTGGGACGAGCCGGCGACGGTCGAGACGGTCGAGACGCAACGGATCCCCGACGAATCGCTCCCCGCCGCGGCGAAGACGCACAACTACCTGAACGGGATCCTCGCGCGCGCGGAACTCGGCAGCGACGCGGACGAAGCGCTCATGTGCGATCTCGAGGGCGAGATCACGGAAGGTGCGACGAGCAACCTGTTTTTCGTCCGCGACGGTGTCCTCCACACGCCGACGACCGACGCCCCTGTCCTGCCGGGGATTACTCGGGCGATCGTGCTCAAGCTCGCACGCGAAGACGGCATAGCGGTCCGCGAGGGGCGCTACGAGCCGGTCGACGTGCTCGAGGCCGACGAGGCGTTCCTCACGAACCGAACGTGGGAGCTCCGTCCGATCGCGACGCTCGACGGCCGCGATGTCGGCGGCGGTCCGGTCACGGAGCGGCTCTCTCGATTGTACGATGAACGCGTCGAAAACGCGTGTTACCGGTAGCGGCAGGCATCAGCCGAGGTATACCGGTGGCGGTCGTGGATCGCTTCCGCAACGACGTCTTCCTCGAGTGCTCCCTGACACCGGTCGAAGTCGTTCCGGTTGATCGTGACGGGATACCAGAGGGAAATGTCCGAACGTCGGGCTGACTGGTCACTCGACGGCGACTGGCCGGACGGCTCAGTCGGCGGATTCGACGGTCGACCGCGCCGGATCGCTCGAGTCGGCCGGCGCTTCCACCAGTTCCCGCTCGGTCCCCGTCAACTCGAGCGCGAACTCGCTCCCGAAGACCGACGCCGGCGTCTGGAACCCCGTCGGAATCCGATCCCCGCCCTCGAGCACCCGCTCGGCGGCCAGCACCGCCGACTCGGCGGTGAGCGCGTACGGGTTCGGCGTCCGGAGTCGGGCGCGGGCCCGCTGATCGCCGGCCTCGTCGCAGACTTCACCCCAGACGACGGCGGTATCGGTCGCCAGTTGCCGTTCGTCCGGGCCGTCGAGTCGGGCGTCGATCAGGCGCTTCAGGAGGGACTCGGCGGGTCGGCTGTCGAGGAGCCACTCGAGGGAATCGACCGCTGACAGCGCTTTGCTCGCCCACGACGGCGCGGCGGCGTAGACCTCGATTGACTCGATACCGGTGGTGTGAGCCGCCGTGACGACGTCGCCCCACGGCACCGTGACGGCGTGTTCGGGACCGTCGCCGAAATCGACCTCGCGGCTTCGGAACGCGGTCGGCACCTGAAGGAGTCGGCCGTTGCGCCGAACGACGCCGCCGACACCGAGCTGTTCGACGAGCGTCCGAGCGGTGCCCCGCGAGAAATCGAGGCTCCCTTTGATTCCGAGGGCCAGTCGGTCCGCGTCGGGAACCCGATCGGCGAGAAACGCGGCCAGACAGTCCGACGGCACGACGTCGAAGCCGACGCCGGGAAGGAGCGTGATCCCAGCGTCGCGAGCGGCGGCGTCGTGCTGGCGGAGACACTCGAACACGGGGAACTCGCCCGTAATGTCGAGGTAGTCCGTGTTCGTCTCGAGACAGGCCTCGACGAGCGGCTCGGCCGTCTCGACGAACGGCCCCGCACAGTTCAGGACGGCGTCGAACCGTGCCAGCTTGGCGTCGAGGTCGGCAGCGTCGAGGTCGAACGTCCGCCCTTCGACGCGGAGCGCGTCGGCTTGCTCAGCGACCGCGCGGCCGTTGCGGCCGGCGACGACCGGCGAGCCGCCCCGCGCGACGGCCTCGCGTGCGATCAGCCGCCCCGTGTAGCCGTAGGAGCCGTAGACGAGAAGGGAGTCCATAGACGGCGTTGGAGAGAGAGGGGGTTAAAACTCCGTCAGACGTTCGCGCCCGCTGTCGAAACGTTCAGGACGACCGGCTGGTAACGGAGGGGCAATGGACGGAGAACGGATCACGGCGCTTTCCGAGGTACCCGACGACTCGACGGTACTGTTTCGCGTCGCCGACGACGTCGGCGAGGAACGGGAGGCAATTCTCGTCGCCGACGCCGTGGCAGCGACGGACGGCGGCGAACCGACCGGGTCGGAACCGGAGTCGAGCGGCGACGGCGTCGCGTGCTGGCTCAACTACTGTCAGCACCTCACCCATATCAAACTGGACAAGGGTTCGGGCGCGCCGATGCGAGACGGCGAACTCATCTGTGCGAACCACGGCGCGTACTTCGAGGCCGACACCGGGTACTGCAGCTACGGCCCCTGCGAGGGTGCCTACCTCACCGACCTCGAGGTCACCGTCTCCGAGGGCGAGGTCTACCTGACCGACGACGAGTACGAGTTCGTCGGGATGGGCCCGGTAGAGAGCGACGATCTCGATCGGGCGTCGACCTCGAACGTGGAGTTCTAGACCGCGTCCGGCGCGACCAGGTCCCGCTCCTGATCGTACTCGAGCAAGCCGGCGTCGACCAGCCGCGGGAGGTGATCGTGATACAGGGAGAGATACACCTCTCTGACTCGTTCCGCCGAGATCTCGGTCACGTTGTGTCCCGTTTCGCGAACCGCGACTTCCTCGGCCGCGTCCGGGAGCGTCAGCGCCTCCCCGTAGGTGCGCATGACCGCCAGCAGTAGCCGGCGGCGCTGATCGGCGAGGAGGGCGAACGCGTCGTCGAGCGATTCGGCCGACGCGTCTGGCTCGTCGGTCTCGTCGAGCCAGTCGAGCGCCGTCTGCACGAACTCGACGCAGTCGTGCTCCGGGTGAGAGTCGGAAGTCATGTGTGGTCCCTATTCCTCGAGTCGAACGGTTGCGACTGAGAACGGAAGTGCCAGTCGCCGTCGATCGAAGCCGAGTCCGCGTTCGCTCGAGGGTTCGTATCGGGTTCTCGCCGGCGGCCTAAATATTAGTGTCGAATCTGTGCCGGAATTATCAGTCGACGCTGACACTCCGCCCTCGGTGACGATCGGACGCCGTTACTCGATCGTGAACGTGGGTTCGTCGATCGACTCGCTCTTGCAGTCGGGACACCGCGAGGGGAGGTTCAAGAGGTCGTCGTAGTCGTCGAATCCGCACTCCCGACACGCCGGCGGTGCGACGAGCAGTCGTTCGTCCGATCCGTCGACCGACTGGGAGACGTGTTCGACGTGACCGACCACCGCGTGGGGCGTGAGATCGAACTGGGTGGCCAGTTCGCTGGGCGTCGCCGGCTCGGCGCGGAGCGCGTCGGCGAGTTTCTGCCGCGTCGTTTCGTCGGCCTCTCGCATACGGGACGCCACGAGGGGGAGCGGTTTTACCGTTTTGCTCTTTCAGCGACCGGCTCGTCGCCTCGGTGAATCCGTCGACAGTTTCGGCTTCAGCGAAAGGGCAAGTAACTTACCCCCCGCAGGTGAACACCGGGCTATGAAGGCCGTCGTCCTCGCAGGCGGGTACGCGACGCGAATGTGGCCGATCACCAAACATCGGCCCAAGATGTTCCTCCCGATCGGTGAATCGACCGTCATCGATCGCATCTTCACGGAACTCGAGGCTGACGACCGGATCGATGAGGTCTACGTCAGCACGAACGAGCGGTTCGCCCCCGACTTCGAGGCCCACCTCGCCGACAGCGAGTTCGACAAGCCCCGGCTCTCGGTCGAGGAGACGACCGAAGAGGACAACAAGTTCGGCGTCGTCGGCGCGCTCGCACAGCTGATCGACCGCGAGAACGTCGACGACGACCTGCTGGTCATCGCCGGCGACAACCTGATCAGCTTCGACGTGTCCGACTTCCTCGATTACTTCCGGGACCGCGATGCGCCCACCCTCGCCGCCTACGACGTCGGCTCCCGCGAGAAGGCCAAGTCCTACGGGCTGGTCGAACTCGAGGGTGACCGCGTCGTCGACTTCCAGGAGAAACCCGACGACCCCAAGAGCACGCTCGTCTCGATCGCCTGCTACGCGTTCCCCGAGGAGTCACTCGACCTGCTGCCGACCTACCTCGAGGACGGCAACAACCCCGACGAGCCGGGCTGGTTCGTCCAGTGGCTGCAGAACCGCGAGGACACCTACGCCTACACGTTCGAGGGCGCGTGGTTCGACATCGGAACCCCCGAGAGCTACCTCGACGCCGTCGCCTGGCACCTCGACGGCGACTCGCTGGTCGCCGACTCCGCCACGCTCGAGAATGCCACCATCGGGGACAACGTCCACGTGATGGACGACGCGACGCTCGAGGGAACCGACCTCGACCACACGATCATCTTCTCGGACGCGACGGTCCGGAACGGCGATATCCGCCGCTCGATCATCGACCGAGGAACCCACATCGAGGACCTGGACCTCGCCGGGGCGCTCATCGGAGCCCACACGACGATCACGAACGGGGCGGACGAGTAGCTGCGAGTTGCGGTTCGATTTTGCCGTCGATATCACGGCACACTCTCGTACGGGCCTGTAGCGGCACGGAAACGGTACATCGCGGCGCTCTCGAAGCAGTCGATACAGCTATCAGTCCCCCGCGTGATACGTGGGGACAACGCGCATGAACTGCGAGCAGACGGTCGAGGCGGTCCTCGAGCCCTATGCCGACGACGTGCCGTTTCGGGAACTCGCAGCGGAGTTCCACGAGTACCGACGCTGGACCGGTGACGATCCGTTGTTGCTGATCGCCGAGGCCGCTGCCTCGACGACGGGCCAGAGTTTCATCGGCGGCATCGAACCGACCGTCAGCAGGTTTCGCGACGCGTTCGTCGAGACCGACCGCGTCGATTCGGTCGCGGATCTCGCTGCGCTCGACCTCGCGGACGACGAACTGGTTGCCGTCTTCGGTGCCAAACGAAAGCGACACGTCCTCCTCGAGATCGCCCGCGTCCTCGCCGACCGGCCCGAAGACGACGGATTGGACGCGCTGATCGCGTGGGCGAGCGCCGCCGACCACTACCGGTACGACGAGGACCCCATCGGCTCGATCGCCGGCGTCGGCCCGTCGAGTTTCCAGTACCTCCGTCAGCTCGCCGGCGTCGAGACCATCAGGCCGCTCCCGCAGGCCGTATCCCTGATCGACGCCGTCGCCGGCGACCTCGAGGACTCACCGCTCGACGCGGCGACCGATCTGCGGACGATCGCGTCCGGCGAGTGGCTGGCCTTCTTGTCGTCGTACACGCCGCTCGAGATCGATCGCATCGCGTGGTGGGCGTTCACGGACGAGGCCGATCGCGACGCGGTGAAGAGAATACACGAGACGGGGATCGAGGGTGGGACTGCGGGCGACGCACCCCCGGAATCGGACGGGTAGCGCCCGTACCTCCTCGAGTCGCGCATCCATACTGGAGGGATCGGAGAACCGATCACAGTTCTGGATTGTGCGAGTCAGGAGGTCATCGCCTACAGGTAGTGAATTTAACAGGCGTACCACGAATCGATCGAATCGTCCCCCTGCAACGTGATCCCGATATCTTCGCCGTCACAGTCGATATCTAAATCGGGGGCGTACTCCCACGTAGCGGATGTGCCATCCGGAGTGAAAACTGTCACCGTTGACGGGATCGTTTCGATACCGGCGGACGAATCGAGGTGACCCGGTTCGAGTTCGTACACTCGACTAAACAACAGTTCACCTTCAGCATCCTCTACCCGGACACCGATCGTTGCGAGTTCGTCCGTCCGATTCTCGACCATTATTTCGATCGTATCACCTTCTCCCCCTGAATCGTTGGACAGGACAGAATCAGCACAGCCCGAAACCGGAACGGATGCCACTACTCCCGTCAAAGCAATCACTTCTCGTCGAGAAACGCGTTCGAGCAGTGCAGCAGGCGGTGAGAACCACGCAACCATTATATGACTGTTTGTCAACAATAGGTAAATAATTTCGCACACTACAGCTCTCCAGACGCTCAATAAGCACACTGAGCAGCTGATTCGTGGTGTCACTACCGTCGATCCATGTGCGGCCCGTCCACCACGAACGTCTCACGAACCACCTTTTTCCTCTCGGGTCAGTCTTCGGCCGACCGCTCGAGCAAAAAAACCCCGCTCGCTCACTACGTTCGCTCGCGGTACACCCCCCTTTACTCACTCCAGTTTCGCGTCCGTAATCCGCACTCGCCCGCGCGTTCCGTCCCACTCCGTGTCGTACTCGAGGTCGATCCGCCGGTCCATGTGCGGTCCGTCCACCACGAACGTTTCGAACTCGCCACCCTCACCCAGAATGTGGACGCCGTACTCGTCGTTGAGCGCCTCGAGCTCCGCGATCGCCTCCCGGTCGAGCGTTCGGCCGAGCCACGACTCGTCCAGACCGTGCGCTGCGACCTGAATGATGATGATTTCGAACCCCGCCTCGAGCATCGCATCGGCCAGCTCGCGGGGGTCTTCCCGCCAGAGCGGGGCGAACAGGTCACACTCGAGGCGGTCGCACATCCCCCGAATGCGGCTCGTCTGGTACTCGCTCTCGACGGCTCCCGCCGTGACGCCGGCGATGCCGTCCGGGAGCTCGCGATCGAGATCCTCGAGCGCCGCCTCGAGGGGCTCGAGTTCGTCGTCGCCCTGCGCGCTCGAGTCGGTGGCCGCGTCGGCAGCGAAGTCGTCGGGTTCGACGTCGACCAGTTCGATCCCGATGCTCTCGGCCGCCAGCGCCGCCAGCTCCGTCGCGGGCACGTGATACATGTACGAGTCGCCGGTCGGGTGGACGGTGACGAGGCGGTCGACCGGGAGCCCCCGCTCGAGGGCCCGGAAGAGCGCCCACGACGAGTCTTTGCCGCCCGAAAAGAGGCTCACCCACGCGCCGTCTGCGTCGCTCATGGTCGGTGGTCGCCGGGGAGGGCTAAATGGGTACCGAGTCCGGGTGGGGTCAGCGAGTGCGCTCCTCGGAGGGGTCGACGTCCGCGCCCGCGTCGGCACCGCCGTCCGTGAGCTCGGGGTCGGTCCGATCCGCTGGCGGCTCGGAGTCGGGCGTCCCGGTCGCGTCGGCGGCGGCCTCGGGTTCGCGGTCGGCACCGGTTTCGGACGGTGCCCCGCCGTCGGCACTATCGAGGTCGTCGCGCTGACCGCTGAGCGAGGACGCGATCCGGGCACCGACCAGACTCACCACGATCGCGGTGACGACGAACAGCGCGAGTCGCTGGCCGGCACCCATCGCGAACCGCTCGTTCGAGAGGACCCAGAGCGTATGGGCCGGAACGACGAACGGCTCGATCGCGTCCTGTTGCTCGAGGAAGTACGCGGAGAACCCGCGAACGACCAGACTGACGGCGACGACAATAAAGGGGAGGTTGAGGAACGAGGTTCGGATCGGCTCGTCGCTGATCGCCTCGTCGAGCAGTCGACCGGCGCTGGCGGTCAGCGCGGCCATCGCCAGCCAGGGAATGCTGTCGAAGGCGAACCGCGTCGCGGGGATCACCACGCCGGGCGTCTCCCCGACGTTCGAGACGCCGAGCGCACCCACGAACAGTCCGACGAACGTCAGTCCAGCGGCGACGACGTAGGTGACGACCGACACCTGCCCGGAGTACAGCGATTCCTGGGTCTGGTGGGCCAGTCTGGCCAGGATCTCGTCGACGTTGAAGCCCTTGTAGAGCAGGAACAGGCCGATGACGGTGGTGATCGCGGCCGCACCCGTCGCGGGCCCGACGGTGGTCGCGAGGAGCGGAAAGACGAGCAGGGTCAGCCCGATCGGGACCAGCACCGTCTGGCGGAGTTCCTCGTCGGCGAGGAACTGTTTGAGCAGGTAGTACGTCGATTCGATATCGCGGGCCTGCCGGACGACGACCCGATCGACGGAGTCGACGCGGACGCGGCTCTCGACGATCGGGATCAGCCGTTCGTCCTCCGCACTGTCCGTTACCACGATCGCCGACTCCGGTTCGTACTCGGTGATGAGATCGTCGAGTTGGTCAGCGACCGCTCGATCGGCCGACACCATCGACTCGTGGTCCCCCGAGACCACCGCGACGACGACCTCTTCGCTCTCGTCGCGCAGGTTCTGGGCGACCCGCAACGACTCGAGCAGGGTATTGACGCCCGAGTCCTCCGGATCCGCGAGGCCGACGTCGGTCACGAGCGCGCGGACTGCCTCCCAGCCGACGACGGGCGAGCGGAGACCGGTCTTGCGGCCCACGTCGTCGGTCCGGTCGAGGCAGACGACCAGCGTTGTCACGATAGGCGTTGGAATCCCTGCGACGATAAATCCACTCACTCGGGCGCGGTTGCCCTCCCCCGTCGCTCGGGACACCGACCCGACGAGGGGGACCCCATATTTCATCGTGTAAATCACGGATCAAATACCTTTATTTACCCTCGATATAGTTATTATAGTGATTCAATATGGAGAAACAAATGCGCAGGACGTTCATGCAGGCGGTCGGCGCGGGGGGACTCGGTACCCTCGGGGCGGTCGGGAGTGCAACGGCGACGACGACGATCGCGATCGAAGGGGGTGGACACGACATCTGGAGCGATACCGACGCGTTCCACTACTACTACGAGGAAGTCGACGGCGACTTCGACGTCACGGTGAAGATCGACGACCTCGAGAACACCGACGGCTGGGCCAAGGCCGGCCTGATGGTCCGGCAGACGCTCGCGGACGACGAGGAGCACGCAATGATCCGGAAGACGCCCGGAAACGAGACCTCGGTCCAGTGGCGCTCGGACGGGGGCGACGAGGCCGAGAGCACGACGTCGGGCAGCGGCGAACACCTTCGCGAAGTCTCGGGCGGAACGATGGCGGCCGAGTGGCAACGCATCGTCCGAACGGGGGAGACGATCCGGTCGTACGGCTCCGACGACGGCGAGAACTGGACGCTCATCGCGGAGCTATCGCCGTCGGCGGGGACGATCGACTTCGCCGGCAGCGCCTACGTCGGGCTCGCGGTGACGAGCCACGACGAGGGAACCCTCGCGACGGCGAAATTCTCGAATCTGTCGGGACTGTCACCGTCGAGCAACGCCGATATCGGCGACGTCGAGGTTCCCGGCAGCGTCAGCGGTTCCGGCGGCAGGGACCCCGCTCCGGTCGTCTCGACGGGATCGGCCTCGAACGTCACCGCTTCCTCAGCCAGCCTCGGCGGTGCCGTCGACGAGCTGGCCGAGGACGACTCGGCGACCGCATACTTCGAGTACCGCCCGCGCGGTGCGCGGTCGTGGACCGCGACCCCGTCACAGACGCTCTCATCGACGGGATCGTTCAGCTACCAGGTCGGCGACCTCTCGAGTGACACGGTCTACGAGTTCCGCGCGGTCCTCGAAGCGGACGACGGCGACGGGGACAGGGGATCGATCAATACGGTCGAGACGGCGGTCGACGAGACGGACGGCTTCGTCGTCGAGGGTGCCGGTGTCGACATCTGGAACCGGTCGGACGAGGGGCATTTCTACTTCACCGACGTCAGCGGCGACTTCGACGTCGCGGTGGAGGTCGACGGGCTCGAGGACACCGATCCCTACGCCAAGGCCGGGTTGATGCTCCGCGAATCGCTCGATCCCGAGGCCAAGAACGTCATGATCCGACGGACCCCCGGCCACGACACGTCCGTGCAGTGGCGTCCCGAGAGCGGCGGCGAGTCGACGAGCCTGACCTCCGAGGCGGGCGACGGAGAGAGCGAGATTTCCGGCGGAACGATCGACGCGAGTTACCAGCGACTCGTCCGGAGCGGCGACACGCTCGCGGCGTACGCGTCCGCGGACGGCGACGACTGGACGCTCCTGGCTGACCTCTCGAGCGACGCGATCGACCTCGCGGAGAGCGGCTACCTCGGGCTCGCGGTCACGAGCCACAACGCGGGGACCCTCTGTGCCGCCGAGTTCTCGGAACTCGATGGCGTCTCGCCGACCCACAATCGGGATATCGGTGACGTCGACGTCGCCGGGAGCGTCTCCGGGGACGACGGCGCACCCGTCGACACGAACCCGGTGGTCGCGACGGGATCGCCCGCGGACGTGTCCGCGACGACGGCGACCCTCACCGGACAGCTCGACTCGCTGGGACGGGCGTCCTCGGCGAGAGTCGGGTTCGAGTACCGTGCAGCCAGTGCCGGATCGTGGACCGCCACGGACGGGCAGACGGTGTCCGATCCCGGGTCGTTCGACGCCGAGATCGCCGACCTCTCGAGCGAGACCGACTACGAGTTCCGCGCGGTCGTGGAGGCCAGCGACGGCGACACCGATACCGGCGCGGTCGCCACGTTCACCAGCGGCGGGCCGGACACGGCTCCCGTCGTCACGACCGGCGAGGCGACGGAGATCGACGGCACGTCGGCCACTCTGAACGGGAACCTCGAGCGGATCGGAACCGAGGCGTCCGCGGCGGAGATCGCGTTCGAGGTCCGTCCCGTCACCGACGACGACGAGGACGACGCCGAGTGGACGCGCTCGAACGCCGAAACGCTCGAGGAACCCGGCGAGTTCCGCGGGGACGTCGTCGGCCTCTCGGGCGAGACCGACTACGAGTATCGCGCGGTCGCCGAGGCGGACGACGGCGACACCGCCACCGGCGATATCGCGACGTTCACGACCGAGGAAGCGCTCAACGAGGGCGGGTCGCACTACGACTACACCGACGGGTTCACCACGCCGGCACCGTGGCTCGAGGACGGGGACGTCGACGTCTATCGGGTGCAGGAAGCGACCCGGAGCGCGGTCGAAGAGCCGTTCCAGGCGAGCGGCCCGCGCGTGGTCGTCTTCGAGACCAGCGGCGTCATCGACCTCGGCGGCGACACGTTGCGCGTCACCGAGGACAACTGCTGGATCGCCGGCCAGACCGCCCCCTCGCCGGGAATTACGTTCATCAACGGCATGCTCCAGGTCGACGCCGATAACTGCGTCGTCCAGCACGTCCGTTCGCGGATCGGCCCCGGCGCCGACGGGAACATTCAGGGCAACGACTCGTTCAACACCCAGGATGACACGACGAACAACGTCGTCGATCACGTGACGGCATCGTGGGGGACCGACGAGTGCATGTCCATCGGCTACGATACGGACAGAACCACCTACACGAACAACCTGATCTACGAGGGGCTGTACGATCCCTACGGCGACGAGTCCGACCACAACTACGGCACGCTCGTCGGTGACGGCGCCTCGAACGTCACCATGGCGGGCAACGTCTGGGCGAAGGTCCGCGGGCGCGTTCCGCGACTCAAAAGCGACACGGAGTCCGTCGCCGTCAACAACCTCGCGTACTTCTACGACTACGCGGCCGCCACCGACGGATCCGCCGTCACGAGCTTCGTCGGTAACGTCTACACCGGTCTCCTCGACACCGAAGACGCCCCACTCGAGGGTGGCTCGGCCTACCACGAGGACAACGCCACTGCCGATCCAGCGCTGGACGACGGCCAGCCCTTCGCGGAGACCGACTCACTGCGTTCGCCGCCCCTGTGGCCCGACGGGCTCGAGACGATGCCCTCGAGCGAGGTCGAGAGCCACAATCTCCGGTACGCCGGCGCGCGGCCGGCCGACCGGACGGTCAACGACGAGCGAATCATCCGTGAGATCACCGAGCGTGCGGGCAACGACCGACTCGACTCGCCGTACGACTACTGGCTCGGCCATCCCGACGAGATCGGCGGCTACCCCTCCCTCCCCGAGAACACGCACTCGCTGTCCGTTCCCGATTCGGGCCTGCGCGAGTGGCTCGAGGGCTGGGCGCTGGCCGTCGAGGAGCCGGGAGCGAGCCCGCCCTGAGCAGGGACGAATCGAAATCGATCCACAGCAAAAGGGGACGGCTCGTCGACGGGCAGATCGGTACCGGCTCGAACGCGTTTCGATCGCAGCCGGCGACCGCGTCGACGGTCGCCCCCGACCGATCGCGAACTGTTCTATCGGACGCTCGTGCGCTCCGAGTCCGATTCTCAGGTCCGGAGTCGGAACCCGCGCTCGTCGGCGACGCCGGCGATACCGGCACCGAGCGCGTACGCGACCGCTTGCGCTCCCGCACCGACGCGGGCCATCAGCGGCCGCTCGGGCTCGAACTCCTCGATCACGACCTCGTCGGCGTCGAGCCGATCCGCGAGTTCGGCCTCGATCTCCCGACGGGTGCCGAGGTGATCGACCAGCTCCATCTCGTGGGCCTCTTCGCCGAGGTAGATCCGCGCCTCGGTATCCCGGACGAACTCCGGCTCGAGATCGCGCCCGTCGCTGACCCGCTCGACGAAGGTGTCGTAGTAATCGTCGATCAGGCCCTGGAGGTACTCGCGTTCCTCGTCCTCGAGTTCCTTCAGCGGGGTGCCGGCGTCCTTGAAGTCGCCGGCGGCGAACCGTTCGTAGGAGAGGCCGACCTTCTCGGCGAGGTCGCTGGCGTTGACCCGGGAGCCGATGACGCCGATCGAGCCGACGATGCTCCCCTCGCGGGCCCAGAGTTCGTCACAGCCGCTGGCGATCCAGTAGCCGCCGCTGGCACAGACGTCGGTCGCGTAGGCGACGGTCGGCCCGTCGAACCGCTCGGCCGCGAGCCGGATGTCGTCGCTGGGAACGACCTCGCCGCCGGGCGTGTTCAGCTTCACCAGCAGCGCTTGCACGTTGTCGTCCTCGTCCGCACGATCTATCTGTTCGACGACGTCGTCGGCCGGGGTCGAACCCGGACTCGTCGGGAGCGGGCCGCCACCGCCGTCTCGACTGATCGGCCCCTCGACGGCGACCTCGGCGACGTCGTAGGTCGGAAACAGCGAATCGGCGGCGTTGCTCGCGAACCGCAGGCCGACGAGTCCGACGACGAGCGCGAGCACGACGCCCAGTAGCTCCGACAGCGTGTCCGGAACGAGCAGAAACAGGACGACGCCGATGACCGCGAACGCGAGGCCGCCGCCGACGACGATCGCGAGTCGTTCGATACCCTCACCACTGACCACGGACAGCACCTCGAGTCATATCCGTATCTGGGCCCGGTTCCCGTTAAGGGTTGCCGGTCTGAGATGAGACGCGGACCCACCGATTCCGGAGGCTCACGCCCCCGATCGCGTCAGGGCCGCCACGAGTCGGATCGACCGCCGCCGTCGGTCTGGGCCGACCGCGTCGGCTCGCCGTCTGCGGCCGGACTCGACTCGGCCGGCTCCGCCCCGTCGTCGGCGATCTCGGTCTCGACGTCCGCCTCGAGCGTCGGTTCGGCCTCGGCGGCTCCCTCGCCGGACCCGCCGTCGAACCACTCCCGCAGGAGGTTCACGCCGTCCTGAACGAACGGTATCGGATCGGCCGCGACTGCGTAATCGAATCGGGGGTGGCAAACGAGCGACGTGGCGACCTCGCGCACAGCGGTTCCGAACGACGGTCGATCCACGAGCGGGTACTCCTCGGTGACCACGCTGTGAAGGTAGCTGAGTTCCCCGCGGAGGAGATGCCCCCCCATCCCGACCTCGTAGGTCGGCTCCGACGCGATCGGTTCGTCCGTCGCCAGCCGCCAGTAGTAGTAGGGAAAGTCGGCACCCGCACGAACCGAAAACGGAAGCGACGACCAGAAGCGCGGGTTGATCTCCATCAGCTTGAACTCGCCGTCGGCCGGATCGCGGAGGAACTCGACCATCGCGAGCCCGTGCCACTCGAGTTCGTCCAGCAGGGCGCGCCCGGCGGCCTCGAGTTCCGGAATGTGAACCGATTCCCGGTACGCGCTGGGCCCGCCGCAGTACTTCCAGCCCCGGCGTTGACAGTGCTGAAACGTCGCGACCGGCTCGCCGCGGTCGTAGAGCGCGAAGAAGCCGAACTCCCGCGAATCGGGGATCAGCTCCTGGACGATCGGGACGTGGCCGCGTTTCTCGGCGGCCGCCTGCGGGTCCGGTCGCGTGCCGGGCTGCTGGTATTCGGTCGAGCCGATCTCCGCATCGTCGAACCGGGGGCCGAGATAGGCGGGCGCGGCCACGGTATAGCGCGGTTTGACGATGACTTCCCGATCCCAGTCGTCCCACTGGTCGAGGAGTTCGGTTTCGGGGACGCCGACACCGGCCGCATCGGCGGCGTCGAAGAGTTCGACGCGGTCCTGAACGCGTCGAAGGGTCTCGAACGCCGGCCACGGCGTCGCGATCTCGTCGGCGAACGCGTCTCTGTGCTTCGCGAGAACGTAGACGTCTTCCTCGCGGACCGGAACGATCGTCCGTACGGCCGGCTGTTCGGCGAGCGAGAGCAGGGCATCCCCGTATGCAGCGAGGTCCGTGTCCGGGTCCGGGAGACGAACGAACGCATCGCGATACGCCGAGGTGGCCGCCGGGGTCGACCGCGACTCGGACCCCACGATGGTTCGGACGCCGCGCGGATGCAGCGAGCGGAGACACGCAACGGTGCTCGGCGCGTCGATTCCCGGCACGAGCACGCTCGCGTCGTCCCTTTGACGTTGCATGAATGATAGTTTGGGACCGCGTCGCATTGTTATGGATCGACTACGCTGCGCCGCCGATCCCTCCTGCGATTTCGTCCTGGATACGGACCGTTAGGAACCGAATAGCTGCCGTTCGAGGGCCGTCTCCCCGTCCCCCGTCCATCCCGTATTCGTCCCTCTCGAAGGGCGAACACGATATCGAAGGCGGTTCCGTCGACAGTCCCCGACGTAAGTTCCCGTTACGACGACCGTTTCGCCCGCATCGACGACCCGTTCGACCGCGTCCGAGCGTGATCGGCTCGCCGTTCCGACGTCACACCCACGTACTCGATGCCGGTTCGTCCACAGGACCGGTCCGTGAGAACGTGACCGGTGAGAACAGCGGGGAGACTATCACGAGGGTGCAGCGGACGAACGGACGACTAGCGACTGGGGGTGCCGGTTGCCGACCGGCAGTTCACGCTCTGCTCGGACAGTCTCGTCGGGAGAGAACAAACTACACGAACGCTCGAGAAACCCGAAAATCGGGGAGAAAGTCGCGGTAGACGGAATCGACTTAGAGCAGTCCCGTCTTCTGAAGCTTCATCAGGTCCTCGGTCTCGAGGGTTTCGCCTTCCTTGAACTTCTGGTAGATTTCCTCGGCCTCTTCCTTGGCCTCCTCTTTCTTCTTGTCGCGCTCGGACTTGCGCTCCTCCTCTTCCTTCTTGTCCAGTTCGCGCAGGCGCTTCTGGACGCGAACGAAGTCCTCGTGGTGGCGGTCGGCGGCCTCCTGAGCCTCGACGAACTTCTCGTGCATCTCGTCGGCCTCGTCGCGGATGTCGTCGGCCTCGCGATAGGCCTCGATCATCTGGTTGTGATGTTCCTGGGCCTTGTCGGCGAGCTCCGTGACTTTCTGGTGGTGCTGGGAGGCCTCCGATCGCACTTCCTCGGCTTCCTCGACGAGCTCTTCGAGGTCCTCGTTCTGATCGAGCTTCTGCTTGCGCTCCTCGTACTCCTCACGCTTTCCCTCGATCTTCTCGATGAGCTCCTTCTCCTCCTCGCTCGAGAGGACCTCGGTCTGCTGTTTGAACTCGAGATCTTCGATCTCCGACTCGAGCTCCTCGAGGTCTTTGCCCTCGTCGAGCTCCATGTCCGATTTGAGCTGCTCGACTTTGTCGAAGAGCTCGTTGGCTTCGGCGTTGAGCTCGTTGCGGCTCTCCTTGTGCTCCTGGACCTGCTCGTTGAGCTCGTCGCGTTTCTCGCGGTGTTCCTGGGCTTCGTCGACCTTCTCGCGAGTCTTCGCGTTGAGATCGTCGCGCTTGGATGCGCGGTCGGAAGCCATCTGGTTCAGCTCGTTTCGCCGGTCTCGCAGTTGACCGGCCATCTTGATGAGCTGTCCTTTCGATTTGTTTTCGAGGTCGTCCTCTGTCAGTTCGATGTTTTTCGATTCGTCTACCATGTTAGTTAATCCTCTGTGCCATACCCGCACCGGAGAACCGATCGGACGGCGGCCCGAGTCCCTCGCCGACGGCTCGACGGGAGAGTCAGGGATAGCCGACCGACCGTTCGAAGCGACTGCTCACGATCTGCGAAACCTCGGTGAATAAGATTTCCTGTCATCGATCGTCGAGCGATACGCGCCCCGGTGGCGTTCTGGTGACTGATACTATTGGGGCCTATAATTTAAATGTATCGGTCACCACACCCCTGAAAACCGTTAGCAGGGACCTCGTTCCCCCATGCTGGACCGTGGCACGGCTCGCGAGATGCTTATAAATTGTACCGATTACGAACCGTCAGATCGTCGACCGCCACCTCGAGGTCGACCGTCTCTGCGTCCCGGGGAATCCGCGCCGTTCCTGCGGGGACGGTCTCGAGCGGTCCGACGCTCACCCGTTCGGTGTCCGTCTCGTCGCCCGCCCGCCAGCCGACGATCGCCTCGAGCGCATCGTGTGTGTCGTTACAGAGGGTGATACCGACCGTTCCGGGGGTCGCCCGTCCGTCGAGGACGGCCTGAACGGGCTCGTACGACCGTGCGATCGCCGCCGCCGCCGGTTTCGAATCGCCGTCGATAGTGTAGATCCCCATTCCGCCGCCCGACGCGGTATCTCGGAGCGTCGACGCCGCGACGATGCCGGATCCCCGCCGGCGAAGCGCCTCCGCGACCGTCTTGAGCGTGTCGGCCTGTGACGCCTGTGAGGACTCGGGTGCGATCCCGCCAGCGCCCGCCTGCCGCTCGAGCAGCGCCGGCTCGAGCCCGGGAATCGTCGCCGGATCAGCGTCGTCGGTCAGCGAGCCGGCACCGAAGCCGCCGACGACGTCGCCGAGCGACGGGTAGGTCTCGAGCAACCAGTCCGCGTCCTCGGCTGCGAGATATCGCCACCCGGGGAAGAGCTGGGCGGCGTCGGGGTCGGTTCCCGGGGGACCCGTCACGGGGACGACCGGCAGGTCGCCAGGGATGGCGTCGGCGATGTCCGCGGCGGGATCGCGATCGACCGACGTCCGCCACGCCCGATACCGAAGGGCGAGCTTCGCGAGCAGACCGCTCCCGAGGGGCTCCGCGTACGGGTCCATCGGCTGATCCTGCACGCCGTACATCGCGAGACTGGGGTGGGAACCGTACGTCTCGGCGATGGCAGCGGCCAGTTCCGTCCCCCGTTCGACCGGTAGCTCCGGGCCGCTCGCCGGCAGGTCCTGCCAGACGAGGATCCCGGCCTCGTCGCAGGCCTCGTAGAACGATCGCGGCGGTACGTGGGCGCGCGCCCGGAGCAGCGTCGCGTTCGCGTCGACGGCCCGACGAACGTCCGCCTCGGGATCGCCGCCGGGCAATCGCGTGAATCCGCGGGCTCGGACGCGCCGACCGTTGACCAGGAGACCGTCCTCGTCGCGCTCGACGCGGCGGAGCCCGACGGTTCGTTCGGCGCTGTCGCCGCCGAGCTTCGCCCGCACCGTGTACCGGTCCTGCGGGCCGTACTTCCGGGGCCACCACAGCGAGGGCTCCCTGATCGAGAGCGTCTTCGATACCGTCACCCGCTCGCCGGCCTCGGCCGTGACCGGCACGCGTTCCATGGCGGCACCGCCGCGAAACCCCTCGGGTCGAAGCGACAGCGTCACCGCGTCGTCGATCGCCGCCCCCGCGTCGACCTCGAGCGTGACGTCGATCGCCGCCCCCGCACCGTCCGTCGCCGCGTTCGCGGCCGAGGCCGCGGACGCGTCCGCGCTCGCGTCCGATTCGGAATCCGTGCCCAGGCGAGGCTGCACGTCGAATCGGCGAATAAAGCACCGAGGTCGGGACTCGACCTCGACGCCCCACCGAACGCCGGGCGTTTCGAAGTGATCCGGAACCGCGTCGGTCTCGTCGATCCCGGCGAACGACTCGGGCCGTTCGCAGACGACGATCAGTTCGTTCTCGGAGCGGGGTTCGAACTCGAACCGGGCCGGGACGACGGGCGAGTCGTGGGACCCCAGCCGCGTGCCGTTCAGCCAGATCTCCGCGCGGCCGGAGACCCCGCGGAGTTCGAGCAGCGCGCGTTCGGTCTCGTCGTCCCGCGGATCCGCGACCGTCGTTCGATACGCGATCGGCCCCTCGTCGCCGAACCCCGAGGGCCGTTCGGGACCCGAAACCGAGACCCACTCCTCGACGGTCGGCGGCCCGTCACCGCCGCGGTCCGTGACGATCCCCCCAGTCCACTCGTCAGTCATTACCACCGTCAGTGCGCCCGAAGTAAAAAGCCCTTCCGACGTTTCAGAACGGACTAGAAGAGGTTCTCGAGCCGGTCGTCGGTGAGCCGGTCGGCGTGGTCGGTCGATTCCGACTCCGCCTCGTCCGTCGCTTCGCGAGCGCGGTCCATGAACGCCTGAACCCGGTCGGACCGTTCGGCCCCGCCGAGCAGTACCAGCGCGCCGAGGCGGTCGCTGTCGAGCGGGAAGTCGCCGCCGCGGACCTGCATGCTCCCGGTCTCGTCCTCGAGCCAGTGGCGCGCCTTCTCGACACCCTTGCGCGGGATCGCGTCCGGCCGGCCCGCGACCACCAGCAGCGCCGAGTCGGCCGTCGTCGCCTCCGGCAGGCTCGTCCCGGTGAGCAGCGCCTGTCTGGAGACGGTCATGGCCGTGGTGATGTTCTCGCTGCTGTCCTCGCTCGCGATCTCGGTCGCGTAGCCCAGCGCCGCGACGCCGCCCGCGCGGAGGGTGTTGATGACTTCGCTCGAGTCGACCACGCTCTCCCCGACGCCCTCGACGGCCTCGCCGGAGGCGAAGAGCAGACCGACCCGTTTGGCGATCTTCTCGTTGATGGTCTCGAATGCCCCCTCGACGCTCTCGCCCTGTTCGTGCCAGGCGTCGTTGTCGATCAGGAGCGTCGAATCGGCTTCCCGGAGGAGCGTCTTCAGGGATCGGCCGGCGTTGGCCTGATAGAGCGCCCCCTCGTTGCGGCCCGGCAACACGCCGAGCGCGTAGACGGGGATGTCGTAGATCTGCTGGAGGTGGTGGACGAGGACCGGCGCGCCGCCGCTGCCCGTCCCGCCGCCGAGACCGGCGACGACGAAGATCGCCTCGGCCTCCGATGTGACGCGGCCGTCGAGGCCGTCGAGGATCTGCTGTATATCCGACTGCATCACTTCCGTGCCGAGTTCGTTGTCGGCACCGACGCCGTGGCCGTTGACGCGGTCGGCACCGATCAGCTGCGTGTCGACGAACTCGAGGGACTGGAGGTCGGTCTCCGCGGAGTTGACGGCCAGCGCACCCTGCACGGCTCCGTACCCCATGTTCGCGTCGAACCGGGCGAGCCGTTCGGTGACGTTTCCGCCGGCCTGACCGACTCCGATCAGGGCTACTTTCATACCACTCACATACGAGTGGGACCTGTTGAACGTTCCGGTAATCTGATACGCCGCTCGGAGGGATCGGGCCCGCGTTCGGCTATCGGTACCGAGAGAAAGTGACATGCAACCGGAGTCCCGTCGGCGAAGGTCACAATACATTTCCGCCGCATTCCCCTCGTGTTCGGTATGTTCTACGAACAGCGGATGACCGTCCCCGACTCCCCGGACGACCTCCGGGCCGAGTACGAGGACGATCTCGCAGCGATCGTCGACGACCGCGGCGCCGCGGCCGTCGCAGCCGAAACCGACGTCGATCGGGAGATCCTCGAGTCCCTCGCCGCGGGCGACTCGCCCGACATCTCGCTCGAACAGGCGGCCCGGATCCAGTCGCTCGCCGAGGGCGAGCCCGATCCGGAGACGATGGTCACGATGGCCCTCGAGCACCTGCTGCTCGGGATGTCGACGGCGGTCCTCGACGTCGACGCCGTCGAGACCGAGCTCGAGCTCGATCTGGACGCGAAGGAAGTCCATCAGAAGATCGAGGGGCGAGCGCCGATGTCGTTCGACGAGTTCGTCCACGTCCAGTACGTGATCGCGGACGGGGCCCCTTGAGTCGGACCGGCGGTCAGCCTCGCCGGATCACCGGCCGTCGACCGCGGACCGCGAGAGCGGTCCGCAACCGGACCCTCCGGATCGATTATCCGTTCGGTCGGCAATTCTCGGGAAGAGGACCGGAATGTAGCCTCGAGCGGTGAAATTATGTATACTCGACCACGAGTTCGGCTGTGAACGTCGCAATTCTCGGCTGCGGTCACGTCGGTATCGAACTGGGCAGACAGCTCGCGGCTCGCGGTCACGAGCCGATCGGCGTCCGCCGGTCCGACGAGGGCATCGAGCGGATCGAGAGCGCCGGGTTCGACGGGGTTCGGGCGGACATCACCGACGGCGAGGCGCTCGCCGCGGTCCCGGACGTCGACGCGATCGTCTTCGCAGCGAGCAGCGGCGGGCGGGGTGCCGCGGCCGCTCGCGAGGTCTACGTCGACGGGTTGCGAACGGCGATCGAGGCGTTCGGCGACCGCGAGAACGCGCCCGATCGGCTGGTGTACACCTCCTCGACCGGCGTCCACGGCGACCACGACGGCGACTGGGTCGACGAGGAGACGCCGCTCGAGCCCACCACCGAAAAGACCGAGGTGCTCGTCGAGGCCGAGCGGATCGCGCTCGAGCACCCCGAGCGATACGGCTTCGACGGGACCGTGGCGCGCTATGCGGGCCTGTACGGTCCGGATCGATACCGGCTCGAGCGCTACCTCGAGGGACCGGTGACCGAGGGCTATCTGAACATGGTCCACCGGGACGACGCCGCCGGCGCGGTTCGCTACCTGCTCGAGGAGGATCTCGCTCGCGGCGAAGTCGTCCAGGTGGTCGACGACGAGCCGGTCTCGAAGTGGGAGTTCGCGGACTGGCTGGCCGACGAGTGCGACGTCGAGCGGCCGCCGAAGCGGACGAAGTCCGAGCGGCTCGCGGACGGCGATCTCTCCGAGGCGGGCCGACGCCGGATCCTGACGAGCAAACGCTGCTCGAACGAGAAACTGCGAGCGCTCGGCTACGAGTTCGCCTCCCCCACCTTCCGCGAGGGGTATCGGGACGCGATCGACGCCTATCGTAGCCGTTGAACCGGTTTCCGCACCGGGCTACGGTACCGTGAGGAGTCGGCCGCCCGAGAGTCTCCGACCGTAGCGGGGGAAATCGGGGGAAATTTCTTGGTGATCGGATTTGATCTCATGGTATGAGCTATCGGCGCGCTCCGGCGGGCGGTGCCTTCGTCGGGGCAACCCCGCTGGTAACCGAGTCAGTGAGCGACTCGGTCCGTTCCCTCGATCCGCTCGTTCTCTCGCTTCTCGTTCTCGTCGTCGTCGGGCTCGCGCTCGGTGGCTGGTGGCTGATTCGCTGGTTTCGTCGACCGCCGGGCGTCCGGCTCCAGCGCATGCTCGCCACGCACGACGAAGTGACCGTCCTGATGCATCCGAACCCCGATCCCGACGCCATGTCGTGTGCGATGGGCGTCGCGGCGATCGCGGACGCCGTCGATACCGACACCACGTTGCAGTTTTCGGGCGAAATCCGCCACCAGGAGAACCGCGCGTTCCGGACCGTCCTCGACCTGGACCTCGAGTCCATCGACGCGAGCTCCCAGCTCGCCGCGGGCCCGGTGGTGCTGGTCGATCACAACACGCCGCGGGGATTCACCGGAGCCCAGACCGTCGAGCCGATCGCGGTCGTCGACCACCATCCCGGCAACGGGGCCGGGACGGAGTTCACCGACGTGCGAACGGACTACGGCGCGGCGTCGACGATCATCGTCGAGTATCTGAACGACATCGGTGCGACGATGGCCGGCGAGGACGGCTCGAACGACTTCGAGATCTCGCCGGAGCTGGCGACCGGGCTCCTCTACGGCATCCAGTCCGACACGAATCACCTGACGAACGGGTGTTCCCGGGCCGAGTTCGACGCCTGCGCGACGCTGTTTTCCGGGATCGACGAGGACCTGCTCGATCGGATCGCCAACCCGCAGGTCAGCGACGACGTCCTACAGGTCAAGGCGACGGCGATCACGCAAAAGCGGGTCGAGGGCCCCTTCGCCACCTGCGACGTCGGTGAAATCAGCAACGTCGACGCGATTCCACAGGCCGCGGACGAGCTGATGCAGCTCGAGGGCGTCACGGCGGTCGTCGTCTACGGCGAACACGACGGGACGCTCCACCTGTCGGGGCGCTCGCGCGACGACCGGGTCCACATGGGCGAGACGCTGCGTCACGCCATCAGCGACATTCCGATGGCAAGCGCGGGCGGTCACGCGCGAATGGGTGGCGGTCAGCTCTCGGTCGACCACATGAACGGAATCGGCCCCTCCGACGGGATCAGCCGCGAAGAGTTCGAAGAACGGCTCTTTTCCGCGATGGCCGGCGAACGCTAACGGTTCAGCTGGAACGCTCGTCGGCAAAAAGTAACGGCTAGCACGACGGCTCGGGTATCTACCGGATCGCTCGAGCCGGCGTCCGTTCTACCCGCGCGTTTCCCTGTCCGTTCGCCGATCGCGCCAACGCCACCCTCGCGTCCCCGTCGACGCCGGGTTTCGGGACCTACCGGATCTCCTTCCACTCGGCCCCGCACTCCGGACAGATGCGAACCGTCTTGATCTCGTCCGGATCGTTTTCCGTCTTCAACGGTTTCTCACACTCGCCACAGACGAGTCGATCGTAGGTGTCCTTCTCGAGGTCGCCGGCGCGGAGTGCCTTCCGGACTGATTTCATGTTCTCCCTGTAGGGAGGAGGGGAAGAAAAAGACCGGTGCTTTATCGGATCTCAGGCGATGGGGTCCTCTCCGGCCGCTGACGTGTCTCCCCCGCTGCGATTCGTAAGGGTTGACCCCCTCGACGAGACAGCGGCAGTGTGAACGAGACGGCGAGCGGACGGCGACGGCACGCCGGTCGGACGGGCGTCTTCGGGACGCTGTGTGCCATGGTCTTCCTGGTGAACCTCGGCCGAGTGATCTACGCGCCGCTGCTCGAGCCGTTCCGGACGACGTTCGACGCGAGCGCCGCCGCCGTCGGGTTGCTGGCGACGCTGGCCTGGCTCGGGGCCGCGGCGCTGCAGATCCCGACGGGCTATCTCCTGACGCGACTGCCCCGTCACTGGCTGATCCTCGCCTCGGGCGGGCTGTTGGCCGCCGGGTCGGCGTTCGCGGCCACCGCGCGGAGTCTCGAGGTGCTCTACGTCGGCGCGCTCTGTATGGGGATCGCGAGCAGCGCCTACTTCGTCGCTGCGAACCCGCTGGTCAGCGAACTCTACCCGTCTCGCGTCGGGCGCGCGATCGGGATCCACGGGACCTCGAGCCAGACCGCCGCGGTGGTCGCGCCGTTGCTGGTCGGCGCGTTCTTCGCGGTGACGTGGCCGATCGCGGCGTGGCGCGCGCTCTTTCTCGCGATCGCGGTCGTGGCGATCGGATCGACGGTCGCTCTCTTCCTCGCCGCGAGGCGCGCGACGCTGCCGGAGGCCGGGAAATTGGATCGCGATCTCGTCGGCGCCCTCCGTCGCCAGTGGCCGATCGTCGCCACGGCCGTGGCGATCGTCAGTACGGCGATGCTGGTCTGGAACGGCGTGTTCAACTTCTACGTGACGTATCTCGTCGAGGTCAAGGAGTTCTCCGAGGGCTTTTCGAGATCGGTCCTGACGCTGCTCTTTCTGGCCGGCGTCCCGGCGTTCGCCATCACCGGCCGGATCGCCGACCGGGTCCGGTTCCTGCCGCTCTTGCTGGGGATCGTCGGCGCGTTTCTCGTCTCCCTGCTCGCGCTGACCGTCGTCGAGGGAACGGTGGCGATCCTCGCCGTCACGGCGTGCATGGGCTATATCATTCACAGCATCTTCCCCGCCTCCGACACCTACGTCCTCGCGTCCGTCCCGGACGAGAACCGCGCGAGCGCCTACGCGCTGTTCAGCGGCACGATGATGCCGATTCAGGCGACCGGGAGCGCGATCCTGGGGGCGATGGTCGACGCCGGCATCTCCTTCGACGACTCCTTCCGGCTCCTCGCCGTCGGCATCGCGGTCGTCTTGCTCGTCACGCTCGCGCTCGCCGCCGCCGGTCGGCTTCCGACGGGCGCGAACGGCTGAGCGGGCCCCGCTCCGCCCGACGGCCGGTCCCGCGATTCGGCCGCCGGCTTCAGGACCGTCCCCCTCTGCCGCATCCGTGGCCGTTTTACCGGTCCGCTCGAACACCCCACCGATGGAGTACGTCCAGGAGCGGATCGCCACGCTCCACGAGTTCGGCGAGGGCAACGGGGGACGGGAAACCGATCTCGCCAGCAACGCGGTCGCCGCAGTCGCCGACGCGGCCGTCGTCGTCCCGATGACGGGCCGCGAGCTCGAGAGCCCCGCCGCCGAACGCGTCCTGGGCGAACTCGAGCGCCTCGAGCCGGCACCGGAAGCGGTCTTCGTCCCCGTTCGCGCCGAGCCGGAGCGAATCGGTCCGTTTCGGGACTGGCTCGACTCGTTCGCGCTGCCGACTCGGGTGCTGTGGTGTAACGCACCCGGTATCGACGCGTTGCTCGCCGACGCGGGACTGGGCGGCGAGTTCGGAAAGGGACGGGACGTCTGGCTCGCGCTCGGCCCCGCGGCCGACGCCGCCGACGCCGTCGTCGTCCACGACGCCGACGCCCGCAGCTACGAGGCCGCACACGTCCACCGCCTGCTCGCCCCGCTGACGATGGCCTTCGAGTTTTCGAAGGGGTACTACGCTCGCGTCGAACGCGACCGGCTCTACGGTCGCCTCTTCCGACTGTTCTACGAACCGCTCGTTCGCTCGCTCGCGGACGCCCACGACGCCCCGATCGTCGACTACCTCGGCGCGTTCCGGTACGCGCTGGCCGGCGAGTTCGCCGCGACCGCCGACCTCGCTCGACGCCTGCGAGCGCCGCGTGCGTGGGGACTCGAGGTCGGGACCCTCGGCGACGCCTACGAGGTCGCCGGCTTCGGCGGCAGCGCGCAGGTCGACCTCGGTCGCCACGAGCACGACCATCGCGCGGTCGCCGGCGACACCGGCCTCGAGGGGATGAGCCGCGAGGTCGCCGCCGCGCTCTTGCGCGTCGTCGAGGAACACGGCGTCGATCCGGCGTACGAGACGCTGCCGGAGCGGTACCTGTCCGCCGGCGACGAGCTGATCGACCAGTACCGCGCCGACGCGGCGTTCAACGGGCTCGAGTACGACCCCGCCGGCGAGCGGAATCAGCTGGCCCGCTACGCCGAGTCGATCTCGCCGCCGGGACCGGACGCGCGCCTGCCGCGGTGGACCGACGCCCCGTTCGAACCGGCCGACGTGCTCGCGGCGGCCCGGCCGTGGCGGGAGCGCCGCATCGGCTCGCGCTCGCAAGACTAATCCCCCTCTCGTCCGTTGGGGGGCGTATGGACGCGACCGCCGACGAACTGGCCGGCGTGGTCGACCTCTTCGGCGGGTTGACTCGCTCGGAACTCGAGCGAGCGCTCGCCGAGGCCGCCTACCGCGCCGACGGTCAGTCCGTCGACGACGCGGCGCTCGGAGCGGCGATCGACGAGGCAGTCGAGTCGTTCGCCCTCGTTCGGCACGATCCCGCCGACGAGGGCGCGGCCCCGACGACCGACGGCGAGGCGCTGCTGGTCGCCGGCCCGACGGCCTTTCCCGCGGTTCCCGAACACGCGGAGGACGTCCCCCACATCCTCGATATCGACCGGCGACGGGTCGACCGCGAGACGCTGGGGAAGACGGCCCGCGAGCGCGTGATCGCGGCCGCCGACGAGGCCATCGCCGCGGCGGACGAGGAGCGGATCCGGTCCCTGATCGACGTCAGCTACGACGTCGAGGCCTGGGCACCGGTCGACTGCACCGACGAACGGACGCGACTGGAGGACGCACTCGAGGAATGACGGGCCCGAGACTGACGCTCGAGCCGATCGCGAGCTACGAACCGACCGAGATCGCCGATCAGGAGTACGACGCGGCGGTGCTCGCCCCGATCGTCGACCGCGACGGCGAGGACCACCTGCTCTTTACCCGGCGTGCGGACCACCTCGGCGAACACCCCGGTCAGATGAGCTTTCCCGGCGGCGGAGCCGAGCCCGAAGACGAGACGATCCTCGAGACCGCGCTCCGGGAGGCCAACGAGGAAATCGGGCTCGAGCACAGCGAGGCGGAACTCGTCGGCCAGCTCGACGACATCCGGACGGTCACCGAGTACGCCGTGACTCCCTTCGTCGCACACGTCCCCGATCGGGAGTACGTTCGCGAGGAGAGCGAGGTCGCCGAGATCGTCGTCCTGCCGCTCTCGGGGCTGCTCGATCCGGACAACTACGAGTACGAGCGCCGCTCGCACCCCTACTACGGCGAGATCGTGATCCACTACTTCCACGTGAACGGCTACACCGTCTGGGGCGCGACCGGTCGGATTCTGGTGCAACTGCTCGAGCTGGCGACGGATTTCGAAGCGCCCGAGAAGGTCGAGCGGTCGGAGTTCTGAACCGCAACAGAGGGACCCCTCACTTGTTTCGTCTCGTTTCTCCGTCTCACTCGGACCGACCAATCTTCAGCGGTGGCGCGCGCTGAGCCGCGGCGAACGGCTGTGAGACGCGGCTCGATACTGCGCGAGGGATGAGTGAGGGAGCGGAGCGACCGAGGGAATCGGCTGGGGAGGGCGTGGCCATTCCCTGTTGCCAGTGTGAGCAGAACGTCCCTTCGGGCGATGATTTCGTACCGGTACCCACTTCATTCGAAACCACAGAACAGAATCAGGCTTTCAACGAGCCTTACAGACCTTCGAGCGACCGCAGCTTCTGCTCGACGTCCGGCGGGGCGGCGCTCGGGCCGTCGCGCACGCGGTGGTCGGGGATCAAAAGCGGAGCGGGGTTCTCGTCGAGCGCGGTTCGGACGAGGATGATATCGTCCTCGTCGGTGTGGTCGAGTCCCGAGGTCATTCGGGCAAGCGTCTCGACGGTGACCTGATCGCCGTAGGGAACGTCCTGTACGCCCTCGAGGACCGCCCGCTGGTCGGTCGGCATGGTCATCGCGACCGTGACGTCGTCGAAAGTGATCTCCTCGAGGCCGTCGAGGTACTCGAAAATCCGGTCGAGAACGGCGTGCTCGTCCTCGGCATTGTCGTCCGGAATCTCGGGGAACGAGACGCTCAGGACCCGCCCGCTGGCGGCGCCGAGCTGGACGTACCGATCGAGGTACTGCGATTCCCGCGCGTAGATTCCGGCGTCCGTAACGTCCTCCATACCGGATAGAACTGCTGCGATCATATAGTGGTTGTCTAAAACTGCGGTAGATTCGGTGCCGTCTACTTCACGAACCGGAGAGCCACCGAAGGAATGACGTTTTTCATTCCAGCATCGAGAAGTCTTATGTTTTCGTTCGTGTTTCTTAGACGCAATGAACTTACTGGTGGACAACGCTACCGTTGTCGAGTCAGCGGTGGCAGCACTCGTTCTGCTCGTGTTTGTGAGTATATTCGGTACTCCTCCGGAATGGATAACCGGCCAGTCGGATACCGCCATTGGAGCAGCGATAGCGGCGGGCGTCTGGATTCTGCCGTCACTGCTCAGTGGTCTCGTACTCTATCGGATTCGCCACAGGGGCTTCCAGTGGAACTCTCTCCTTCTGGGGGGCGTCAGTCTCGCAATTCTCTCTCTCACCGTTACGGGTGTATACGCCGTTTATCGGTCCAACGGCCTCGTAACGTACGAGGGCCGCGGCGTGCTCGTCGGTCCGTTACTAGCATTGGTCGCGGGCTGTCTTCTCGCTATCACGATCCTGATTAGCAACGTGAGACAGTACTCGGACCGGAAACTGCCGTAGGCCCCTCCGGAAACCGAGCGATCCGTTACAATGACGCAAGCCTTATGTACATATGAGTACGTCGATGTACAATAATGAACTCCGATACGGAGCTCGCTCCCGCGGTGCGGTCGATACTCGAGGCGGCACGGGAGCGCTCGGGCGGGGAGGGCGTCGTCGCGGTCGAGGCGCGCTCGCTGCCCGAGGCGCTGGCCGACGCCGAGGCCGACGGGCGAGTCCCAGTGATCGCGGAGGTGAAGCCGACGAGTCCGACGGCCGAGGGCACTCGAGACGACGATCCGGTCGAACTGGCGCGGGCGATGGTCGACGGCGGGGCGGCGGCGATTTCCGTGCTGACGGAGCCGACCCACTTCGGCGGGTCGGCCGAGGCGCTGACCCGCATCCGCGAGGCCGTCGACGTCCCCGTCCTGCGCAAGGACTTCGTCCTCGACGAAGCGGGGATGGACGTCGTCGAGGCCGATCTGCTCCTGCTGATCGTCAGGTTCGTAGACGATCTCGAGGGGCTCGTCGCGGCCGCCCGGGAACGCGGCTTTCAGCCCCTCGTGGAGGTCCACGACCGCGCTGAGCTCGAGACCGCGCTCGAAGCGGGCGCAGAGATCATCGGAGTGAACAACCGGGATCTGGCGCGACTCGAGGTCGACCTCGAAACCTTCGAGTCAGTCGCACCCCACGCTCCGGACGACGTAACGCTGCTCGCCGAGAGCGGGGTCTCGTCGCCGGCCGACGTTCGGCGAATGCGCGAGGCGGGTGCCGACGCCCTGCTGGTCGGCAGCGCGATCATGGACCACGGCGCGGGCGACAGCGACGTGACCGCGAACACGCGGCGACTCACGCGAGCGGAATCGGAAGACCAGGCGAACGACGACGACACCACCCAGACATGAGCACGGAACGCGAACGCGACGACGAGTACGAATCGGGCGGGGGCACGTTCGGCGACTACGGCGGCCAGTACGTCCCCGAGGCGCTGATGCCGGCCCTGCAGGAACTCGAGGACGCCTACGAGCGCTACGTTCTCGAGAACGAGGACGGCTTCATGGACGAGTTCCGCGATCGGATGCGGGACTTCGGCGGCCGGCCGACGCCGCTCCAGCGCGCGGATCGGCTGAGCGAGCGCTACGACCGGGAGGTCTACCTCAAGCGCGAGGACCTCCTCCACGGCGGGGCCCACAAGCTCAACAACGCGCTCGGCCAGGTCCTCCTGGCGAAGTACATGGGCAAAGAGCGGATCATCGCCGAGACCGGTGCCGGGCAGCACGGCACCGCGACGGCGATGGCCGCGGCCCACCTCGACATGCCCTGCGAGATCTACATGGGTCGAACGGACGTCAACCGCCAGCGCCCCAACGTCTACCGCATGCGGATGAACGGGGCCGAGGTGAACCCGGTCGAGGCCGGCAGCGCGACGCTGAAGGAGGCGATCAACGAGACGATGCGCGACTGGGCGACCACCGTCGAGCGGACCCACTACGTGATCGGGTCGGTCGTCGGCCCGCACCCGTTCCCGCGGATGGTCCGGGACTTTCAGGCGGTAATCGGCGAGGAGATTCGCGACCAGATTCGGGAGAAGGCGGGACGGCTGCCCGACAGCGTCGTCGCCTGCGCCGGCGGCGGCTCGAACACGATGGGCACGTTCCACGCGTTCGTCCCCGACGAGGGCGTGGATCTGTACGCCGTCGAAGCCGGCGGCTCGAGCCTCGAGATCGACGAGGAAAACGGAATGGCCCCCAACTCCGCGACGCTCTCGACGGGGACCGACGGCGTCCTCCACGGCGCGATGACGAAGCTCCTCCAGGCCGGTGACGGCCAGATCGTCGAATCCCACAGCGTCAGCGCGGGGCTCGACTACGCCGGCGTCGGCCCCGAGCTGTCGCATCTCGTCGATATCGGGCGAGTTACGCCCACGAACGTCGACGACGACGACGCGCTCAACGGGTTCCACCGACTCTCGCGACTCGAGGGGATCATCCCCGCGCTCGAGTCGAGTCACGCGCTCGGGTATCTCGAAGAAGAACACGACGAACTCGGCGACCTCGTCGTCGTCAACGTCTCCGGGCGCGGCGACAAGGACCTCGAGACCGTGCTCGAGGAGACCGAGAAACGCGATCTCGAGGCCGCACCCGAAATCGAGGTGTTCGACGGGTGAGCGATACGTCGTCGGAATACGACAGCGACATCGAAGCGGCCATCCGCGGGAACCACCCCGCGCTCATCACGTACATCACCGCGGGCGATCCCTCGCTCGAGGACACCAAGGCGTACGTCGAGGCCCTCGACCGCGGCGGCTCGGACCTGATCGAGCTCGGACTCCCGTTCTCGGAGCCGATCGCGGAGGGGCAGACGATCCAGGCGGCGATCAATCGCGCGCTCGCGGCCGGGACGACCCCCGAGGGGTTCTTCGAACTGGTCGAGGACCTCGAGACCGAGGCACCGCTGCTGGTGATGACGTACTACAACATGATTCTCCAATATGGTTCGGAGCCGGACGTGCGGCCCTTCGTCGAACGCGCTGCCGAAGCCGGGCTCTCGGGGATCATCGTCCCGGACCTGCCCGCCGAGGAGGCCGATCCGCTGCGGGACGCCTGCGACGACAACGGACTCGACCTGATCTTCATCATCGCACCGACGACCGAGGGCGAGCGCCTGGACGCCGTCATGTCCCGGGTCTCGGGCTTCGCCTACGTCCAGGCTCGCCTCGGGACGACCGGCGCACGCGCGAACGTGTCGGGCGCGACCTACGACAGCCTCGCGCGGCTCTCGAAGTACGACGTCCCCAAAGCCGTCGGGTTCGGGGTCAGCGAGGGCGATCACGCGGCCGAGATCATCGAGGCCGGTGCCGACGGCGTCATCGTCGGCAGCGCGCTCATCGACATAATTGCATCGAGCGACGATCCGAGCGACGCGGTCGACGCGCTCGAGGCCAAAGCGGCGGAACTCAAACGGGGCGCACGTCGCGGCGCGGAGACCCTCACGGACGATCCGGAAGATACACCGGAACCAGAACAGCCATAACTGCAAGCTTGCTACACTCCCGCAATGACCACAGGAATTGACGCACGACTCGAGCGAATCGGTACGGACGGATCGTACGTGATCGTCCCGATGGACCACGGCATCACGATGGGTGCCGTCACGGGACTGAAAGACATCGAATCGACGATCGACGGCGTAACCAGCGGCGGGGCGGACGCGGTGCTCACGCAGAAGGGGATCGCGCCTCGCGTTCACGACAACAAGAACGGCAAGGGCTATATCGTTCACCTCAACGGCTCGACGACGATCGGGCCCGACGAGGAGGACAAACGGATGACCGGGACCGTCGAGGAAGCCATCCGTGTCGGTGCCGACGCCGTCTCCTTTCACATCAACGTCGGCTCGGATCACGAACCGGACCAGATCAGCCAGCTTTCCGAGGTCACCGAGCGAGCCCAGCGGTTCGGCATCCCCGTGCTCGCGATGGCTTACGCTCGCGGCCCCGGCGTCGACTCGGCGGACCCCGAAGCGCTGGGGCACGCGGTTCGACTCGCCGAGGAGCTCGGCGCCGACATCGTCAAGACGGGCTACAGCGGCGACGCGGAGAGCTTCCAGCACGTCGTCGAGTCGACCCGGCTCCCGGTCGTCATCGCCGGCGGGTCGAAGGGAACCGACCGCGAGACGATCGAGATGGTACGCGGCGTGATGGACGCCGGCGGCGCCGGTATCTCCATGGGCCGATCGATCTTCCAGCACGAGGATCCCGAGGCCATCGCCCGAGCGGTCGCCGGCGTGATTCACGACGATCTCTCAACGGAGGAAGCGCTGGCCGAAGCGGGACTGGCGCTCGAGGCCTGACGCGTCGCTCTTCGACTTCGATTTTCTCCGACGATCACGCAGGGCCGACCGCGGGCCCTCCGCAGTCGCGCTGTACCTCTCGCCTCGGCTACCGGAAGAATTTCGGCGGCCGTCTCCCTTTGCGAACCCGTGACCGACGCCGAGGAGCTCACGCTCGCGGACGAGATCGTCGCCCGCGCGCGGATTCACGCCCGCGAAGTCGTCGACGAAGACGAGTTGGCCGTCGATCTCGAGGCCCTCGAGTGGGACGTGTCGGAGCGAGCGCGTCGCCGAGCGGGGCTCTGTCGGTGGGACGCCGACCGCGAGGTGGCGACGATCGTCCTCGCTCGACGCGCGTACGACCGCTACGACTGGCCCGAGTTCGCCGAAATCGTCCGCCACGAACTGGTCCACGCCTGGGAGTTCCAGCGTTTCGGCGAGTCCGGGCACGGCGACCGGTTTCGCGAGCGGGCGGCGGCGCTCGAGGCCCCGCGTTACTGCGAGTCGTTCGCGGAGCCGCGGTACGTGCTCCGGTGTCGCTCGACGGACTGTGACTGGCGGGCGGCGCGACACCGCGCGTCGAAGCCGGTGAAGGCTCCCGACCGGTATCGCTGCGGGGCCTGCGGTGGGTCCTACGAGGTCGAACACGCGGATAGCGGTCGGACGTGGACGACCGCGAGCGGGTACGGCGGCGCGAAGGCCGCGCTCGGCGACGAGTGGTAGCGAGGACGGGGCGAGTCGACCGCGGAAGGCTTATTCGCCTCACGATGCCTGTTTCGAGTATGAGAATTGTCGATCTGATGCTGGGGAAATCCGAGCCCGGCGAACACGGGATCGAGGGGAAGTCGTACGCGCTTCCCAAGGAGACCCACGACTTCGTCTATCCGATCGCGGTTCGCCGCGAGGAGGTCGAGGCCTTCGGTGACTTGCTCGAGGCGGCCGGCGACGGGCCGTCCGGCGAGACGGACCCCGAGGAGCTCCAGGCGGTCATCGACGACGTGGGCGGCGAGGACGCGGATATCGATACCGACGCACTGGTCGAGCGGCTGCAGCGGCCCCAGAACGCGGCCGCGTCGGTGATCGAGACCTGGAGCGAGGGGCTCGAGCGGGATATCGGGGTCGTCTACGCCCGCCGCGGGACCCGTCAGGTCCTGGTCGAGTTCGTCAAACGCTGCAAGGACCGCGACGAGGACTCCTCGGACTCGTTCGAGCTCCCCGAGAACTTCCAGGACGCGGCGGCGCTGCTCAAGCGACTCGAGGAGGGGACGGACACCCAGTATCGTGCCGTCGTACACACGGATCTGCTGCCGGAGGAGTAGGAGCCGTCGTCGGCTAGACGATCGTCTCGAAGGACTCGAGCGACGCGAGTTCGTAGGTCGGCTCGTGGTCGCGCGGCCCGTCGTCGCGGCCGGTATCGAGCCAGGCCGAATCGAGTCCCATCGCGTTGGCGCCCGCGATATCGGCGTGGAGCGAGTCCCCGACGTGGATCGCCGCGTCCGGCGCGACGTCGAGTTCTCCGAGCGCGCGTTCGAACGGCGCGGCGTTCGGCTTCGGGAGGATGCCAGCGCTCGGCTCCGTAAACACCCGCACGTCGAAGGCGTCCGCGATCCCCAGCGCCCGGAGTTTTCGGGTCTGCGTTTTCCGTCCGCCGTTCGTGATGAGCCCGACGGAGCCTCGAGTCCGGGCGTACTCGAGCGCCGCGTTCGCCCCGGGTCGGAACCGGACGGCGGTCGGGTCCCGCCGCTCGAGGTACGCCGCTGCAAGCGTCGGCGCGACGTCTGGATCGACGCCGGCTCGTTGCGCGACTTCGGTGAAGAGGTGGTCGTAGAACTCCCGATCCGTTTCGGCCGTCGGCAGGTCGGGGACGGCAGCGCGAAGGTCCGCGGGCGTACAGAACCGCTCGCAGCCGGCGCGCTCGAAGGTCGACTCGAGCAGCGCCGCGGGGTCCTGCGTGGATTCACAGAGGGTGTGGTCGAGATCGAAACAGATCGCGTCGTAGGCGGCCATCTGTCGCGTCCTACGAGCGGGGGCGTTCTCAACGTTTCGCCGACTAGGTGGATGGCTCTCGAAAGAGACTGCTACTACCGACGCGAACGCTCCGAAAGCCCCGACGCTCTCCGTCGGCTGCAGCTCGCTGCGATCCTCGCCTCGCTCCGCTCGGCTGCGGTTCTCGCGTCGCTTCGCCGGACGAGAGCGTCGCCCCTTTCAGTCCCGCCCGGCGGTGGGTTGCCGAGATAGCCGAAACGGGGTCGTCGCTGCAATTCGAGCCGACACCGACGATTCCGCAGCAGTTATTTTTACTGACACGCCTCACGGCGTATGGAGGTCGTCAAGCGAGTGCACGTCGTGCCGCTGGGCTACGAGTTCGATCGGATCCTCGAGCCGATCAGGACCCAGCGGGCGGATCTGGTCTATCTCCTCGAGGGCGACAGTACGGGCGGAAGAGGGAGAACAGACGAACGAGACGGTGAAACAGACGGTGGAACCGGCGAGCGGAACGCGACGGCGAGGGCCGAGTATCACGACGAGTTGCGCGAGGAACTCGAGTCGATCGTGCCGGAGGTTCGGACCCGCGAGTGCGACCTGACGGACGTCTACGCCGTCCTCGGCGACGTGACGACGATCGCGGACGTGCACGCGGACGATCAGGTGTACGTCAACGTCTCGGGGGCCGGGACGATTCCGGCGATCGGCGCGACGATCGCGTGCATGGACGTCTCGACGGACGCCCACGCCTACTACGTCGAGCCCTCGGAGTACGCCCACGACGGAACGACCGAACCCATCTCGTTCGGCCTCGACGAGATGGAGGAGGTGCCGACGTATCCGATCGAGTCGCCGACGCGCGATCAGGTCGCGATCATGGAGTTGCTCTCCGATCCCGGCGCGTGGGAGGGGTTCCACGAGGATCGAACGGCCCCGCCGAAGAAGAAGGACCTCATCGAGTACGCGCGGGACCGCGAGCTCTCCTTTATGGCCGATCGGCGCTCGCCCGACGAGCGCTCCGGCGAGGACAAGGGCGCGTTTCGAGTACTGGATACGCACGTCCTCGAGCCCCTCGCCGAGGACGGCTACGTCACGATCGAGTCGGTCGGCCGTCGGCGCGTCGTCGAGCTGACCGAGCGGGGCGAAAACGCCTACCGCGCGTTCCGGCACAAGCTCATGGAGGACGCGGGAGAGCTGCGGTAGGACGCTGCGTCAGCGGGGAGGCGCGAGGGCGGCTCAGTCGCCGTCGTGGACCAGTAGGTACAGCTTCGTCCCCAGCCGAGCGAGCTCGAGGTCGGCCTCGAGACGCTCGATGTGAGCACGAAGCGCCGCCGCGTCGAGCCCCGGGAACTCGCGGTCGGTGCGGGCGTCGAGGTGGCTGCTCGCGCGAGCGAGCAGGAAGGGCGCGGCGTCAGCGAGGTGCGAGCCCGGGAGCTCGGGGCCAGCGGCGCGGCCGCGCTCGACCGCGGCCAGGACCTCTCGGGCCGCGATGAGCGTCCGTCGCAGCGAGCGGATCTCGGCGGCGTCCGCGGGCGGCGACAGGTACCGCGTCAGCAGTTCCTCGGCCGCGACGACGTCGTCGGGATCGACGTCGAACGCGTCCGCGAACCGCTCGCGCTCGAGGTCGCCGACGTCGATGCGCCGAGCGGCGAGGCGGAGGGACCCGAGCACGGCCGCCGATCGGCCGTACTCGAGGGCCGCCAGCTCGCCCGCGTGGTCGAACGCGGCTCGCGCGACCTCGGCCGCAGGACCCACCCCGAGCCGGCGGGCGGCGCAGTCGATCGACAGTTCGGCGTCCGTCTCGAGGTGGCGCTGACCCATATTCGAACGATCGGCCGAACAGGTATTATCAATTTCTGAGAAAGTATTTCAACTATCGTTACTATCGTGAGTGTCGTAACTAACGGGATAGTAGCGATAGTAACGACTGATACGGATCGGGAAGCGAGGCGGCGACCCGGAGCTGCCGGCCGTCGCTGTGCGATCGGTCTCACAGCGATTCACGATCGATAGCGGGGCTCGATCGGTATCGGAGGGCGGTATCCCGGACCGGGGGAGCGATCCGCCGCCCTTGTTCGATCCGCCACGTTCAAGCCCGTTCCCTTCGAGGGTCGATGCATGACGCGATCTGTTTGGGTCAAAGCCGACGACACCGTCGGTGACTGGGACGACCGCCGGGCGCGGATCACCGCCGCGCTCGAGGCGGGTGCAGACTGGGTACTGGTCGACGAGGGAGACGTGGAACGCGTCCGCGAACTCGGCGATATCAACGTCGCGGCGTTTCGAACCGACGGGGACGTGACCCTCGTCGACGACATCGACGACGCCGAAGGCGGGAGCGACGACGCCGAACCGGCCGCACGGGCGGACGCGGTGGTCGTCGGCAAGAACGGCGAGGGCGACGCGACGATCGACCTGCCCGAGGACTTCTCCGGATCGGCCGACCTCTCGACGCTGCGCCGCGACGGCGACTTCCAGCGCGGCGCGTACGTCCGCATCCTCGGCAAGGAGTACGAGCGCTTCGCCGAAACCGCCGCCGAGGAGGCCGACCACACGATCGTCGTCGGCGAGGACTGGACGATCATCCCCCTCGAGAACCTGATCGCGCGCATCGGGGAGGAGACGGACCTCGTGGCGGGCGTCACCAGCGCCGAGGAGGCCAAAACGGCGTTCGAGACCCTCGAAATCGGGTCCGACGCCGTCCTGCTCGACTCGGACGACCCCGACGAGATCCGCGAGACCGTCGCGGTCCGCGACGAGGCCGAACGCGAGAGCCTCGATCTCGAATATGCGGAAGTGGTCGACATCGAACGAGCGGGCAGCGCGGATCGAGTCTGCGTCGATACCGGGAATCTGCTCGAGCACGACGAGGGAATGCTCGTCGGATCGATGAGCCGGGGGCTGGTCTTCGTCCACGGCGAGACCGCCGAATCGCCGTACGTCGCCTCCCGTCCCTTCCGCGTCAACGCCGGCGCGGTCCACGCCTACGTCCGGACGCCCGACGGCGGCACGAAGTACCTCTCCGAACTCCAGAGCGGGGACGAAGTCCAGATCGTCGATCTCGACGGCAACACCCGCGAGGCCGTCGTCGGCCGGGTCAAGATCGAACAGCGACCGATGTTCCGGCTCGCCCTCGAGACCGAGAGCGGCGACCGCGTCGAAACGCTGCTCCAGAACGCCGAGACGATCAAGGTCCCCACTTCGGAGGGACGCAAAGCGGTGACGGACGTCGAAGCCGGCGACGAGATCCTGCTGTACGCCGAGGACACGGCGCGACACTTCGGCGAGCCGGTCGAGGAGAGTATCATCGAGAAATAGGTGCTTTCGTCGAGCTTTCGCCTCGCCACCATAGTTAATTGGTAACATACCTCTCGTCAGTCGGGTTCCTGAATCGAAATACGCCCGCGTCGTCTCAGTCGTGCAAATAGTTCGTCGCCGTTACACTGCTCCGAGAATCAAAATGCAGTTTTGCTAGGCATTCAGGACGACGGTAACTACAATCTATGAGGGCTGGTACCGTGCCATTCTCTCGGGTATGAGCGTCACTCGAGAGAAAGTCAGCGCGGTCGAGCCGCCCGAGTTCGCGGTGACGTTGCGCAACGCCGGCCTGGCGGGGGCGGGCGGGGCCGGGTTCCCGACGTACGCCAAGTGGGACAGACTCGAGGAGGTCGACTCACTGCTGGTGAACCACCAGGAGAGCGAGCCGAACTACTACATGGACAAGTGGCTGGGCCGGGAGCGAACCGACGAGCTCGTCGCACTGTTCGAGGGGCTGCTCGATCGCGCGTTCGACCGGATCGTCATCAGCGTCAAGCGAGCGAACCGCGAGGAGTGGATGGGGGACCTCGAGGCCGCGACCGACGCGACGATCTACGAGCCGAGCGATCTCCCGATCGACGGGGACGAGACGGGGATCGTCGTCGCCTCCACCGCTGACAAGTACGAGTTCGGGATGGAGACCGTGCTCATGCGGATCGTCGCGGACGTCGTGATGCAGGGGGACGAGCTCCCGATGGATCACGGCTGGATCGTCCAGAACACGGAAACGCTCTACAACGTCTACCGCGCGCTCGTCGACGGCGAGCCGACGACCGAGAAGTTCGTCCACGTCGACGGCCGCGTCCCGACCCATCGGTTCCTTCGGGTGCCGATCGGGACGCCCGCGACGGCCCTCCTCGAGGCGGCGGGTCGAACCGACGGGCTCGCGGAGAACGAGGTCATCCTCGACGGCGGGCCCGGGTGGTGTTTCGAGATCGAGCGGCCGCCGGAGCGCTTCGGCGTCCGCAAGCGGACGAACTGTCTGCTCGTGATGGAGGAGTCGGTCGTCGCGGAGAACCGAATCGGGAGCGGCGGGCGAGTCAACGTCCTCGCGCCGGCGGCGTGGAAACAGTCGAGTCACGAGACGGAGCCGACGGAGACGCTCGAGCCCGATCGGGTCGAAGTCCCGCTGATCACGAACCCCGACTTCGAGGGCGTGGTGACGCCCAGCGAGCCGATCGTCCGGGCCGACGACGAGGTCGAGTCGGGCGAAATGATCGCCCAACCGGCCGACGGAATCAGCGTCGCCCAGCACGCGTCGATCACCGGGACGGTCGCGGGCGTCGGCGATCGGTCGATCACGATCGAGCGCGACGAGGACCCGTCGACGGGCGCAGCCGAGACGGACGCCGCGGACGCGGCCGACCCACATCGAATCTACTGGACGTGGTGCGCGGAGTGTGGCCGGTACCTCCCGGAACCACAGCTGAGGGCGATCAGTCCGACCGAATTCGTCTGTAGCCGCTGTCGGTGACGCCGCTATCGGCGCTGGCACCCGTCGATAGCCCCGCTACCGTAAACACGGTCGAACGTCCGTCGACCGGATCCACGCGGCCGGATTCTCGCGGTCGCAGATGACCGTCCCGTCGCTCGCGGCGTAACTCACGTACTGGTCGAACGCTCCGTCGGCCGGTACAACCTCATCGTCGCGTCGTTCGGTGTTCGTTCGCATTGGGTGACTCCTGCCGGTCACAGCGGGTGGCCGGTGGCTGACTGCCGTATCGGACGAGCGGGGAAAAGGGCTCCGTGGAAGCACTACTAGTGTGGTTATATCTCTCCCGCGCAGGCCGCCGTCACCGACCGCCCCGAAACCAGAGAGCGGTGCGATCGCCGACCGCAGCGGAGCTCGTACCTACGAATGAGCCGGCTCTTCGTCGGACGCCTCGGACTCGAGTCGCGTCGTACACCAGTGACAGAACGCGAGGTCCTCGTCGATCTCCTTCCCGCATTCGGGACAGGTCGGACCGTCCGTCGTGTCGGCCCCGCTCGGCGGGTACCCGAGCGCGCGAAACGTCGCGTCGATCGCGGCGAACAGGGCGATAAACGAGAGGAGGAACTGCGTCATCGAGTCGGTCTCTTCGGACATCACGTCCGCGTACGCGGTGATTTCGTCGACACTCGTTATCGGGCCGGCGGCCGCGAGCTGTTCGATCGGGAGGAAGAGGGCGCTCGCCGAGAGGAAGAGGCCGGCGAACAGGGCGGCGCGGAGCCAGTCCCGAACGAGGACGTGGCCCGCACCGGGCATGATCACCGACAGGCCGGCGGCGAGAAGCGCACGGAGCCATGTCATTGTACGTGAGGATGGTAGGGGACCCCGTCCCTTAACATTCCGATTTCGATCACTCTCGAGCGAAACGATGGCACTGCTTCGCGAAAACGGACCGCTGTCTATTCGTCGCACGCGACAGCAGCGTCGACGGTCGTCTCGATCGTCATCGATCCCGACTCGACCGTGATTTCGATCGGCAGGCCGCCCGCGGCCACGGCGTCGCCGCAGGGAACGTCGGTAACGTCGATCGATGCGTTCGATCCCGGATCGGCCGACGCGCGGGTCCGGTCGACGCTCACGTTCTGCCCCCAGTCGCCGACCCGAGATTCGTCGACGGACGCTTCCGTGACCGTTAACTCTTCGTCAACTCGATTCGTCACCGTGATCCTCGAGTCGTTCTCACCGCTCGCCTCCGTGTAGAAAGCGACGGGCTGTGCCGACGGATCGTCAGTGACCGCCACCTCGATCGATCGTTCGACGGCGACCGAACTCGCGCCGCCGCTCGCGGCGACGAGCGAGACGATCGCGAGGGCGATCATCGCGAGCCCGACTTTCCGGATCATCGCGGCGGCTCACCCCGTCCGATTCGGTTTCGGTGAGCGTAGCACGTATGGACGAACGCGGTCACGCCGAACATCGCGACGAAGATCGCCGCGAGCGCCGTCCCGCCGAGTTCGACGAACGGGAAAATCGCGTACCGGGCGAGGACGGTCAACACCACCCCGATCCCTGCCAGTCCGAGATAGACCTCACTCCAGGGAATGTCGTCGGCCGGAACGTACTCGAGATACATCTGGAGTTCCGCCGCTTCGTCGGTCAGTTCGACGACGCCTCGAGTCTGATCGTACTCGATCGCCCCGGCGTCGTCGAGCTTCGGCAGGTGTGACTGCCGGAGCGCGGTGTAGACCCGCTTCCGTTTCTTCCAGGGAAGCTCGTCAGCCGGGACGTCGTACTCCCAGGACGAGACCGAATCGACGAGCGTCCGCAGCTCGACTCGTTCCTCGTCGGTCCGCTTGAGATAGTGGAGTACCCACCGCCGCCGTCGATTGCTCAGCATCGTGAATATTTCGTCGCGTGTCAGTTCGTCAGTCCGTGAATCTCCTCTCGAAGAGAGGTCGTCGGTCACCCCTTCATCCCCCCGTCGGTTCACTCGCCGGTTGCATTGTTAAATAATTGTAAACTATAGCGATCGAACCAGTAATCAGAAGGTTACTTCCGCGTTCTCGGTTGCGAATTAGTTACTATTGGTACCATTCGCGATTATATAAACGAAATGAATTGAACGGGGACAGAGAGAAAGAAGACGTTACCGAGCGGTCCGCTGACTGCAATCCTCGCCAGCAGTGACGGAAGCCCACCCATAGCAAAAGTGAACAGTCCCGTTCGGATGAACGACGCGCCGGCGCAGCTCGACGATACGTCGCCGCGTCAGCCGGAGCGTAGAATATGGCACGAATCAGAACAGACGGTGGGACGGGGCTTCGGCGAGCGGCGGCGATCGGTATCGTCGCCCTCGTCGGTCTACTGGCGGTCGGTCACGTGCTCGGCGTTCCGATCGGACTCGGCTACGTGGAGACCGGAAGCATGGAGCCGACGATCGACGCCGGTGACGGGTTCGTCGCCGTTCCGTCGGCCGTCGCCGGTCCCGTCGAAAACGGAGACGTGGTCGTCTACGACGCACAGGAGATCGAGGACGGCGGTCTGACGACCCATCGGGTCGTCGAGGAAACGGATCACGGTTACGTGACCCGCGGGGACGCGAATCCGTTCACGGATCAGGACAGCGGCGAGCCACACGTCACTGACGGACAGATCGTCGCGACGGCGTTGCAGGTAAACGGCGAGGTCGTGACGATCCCTCACCTCGGGACGGTCGCGATGACCGTCCAGGGGGGACTCGAGTCGGCCCAGTGGTGGCTCGCGTCGACGCTCGGCATCCGAGCGTTGGCAGGCAGTCAGGGACTCTCGTATCTCCTGCTCGGGTTCGGGCTGCTCGTGACCGGCCTCTCGGTGGTACTGGACGGGCGTGGAACGCCCGATCGCGGACGCTCTCGATCGCACGCGCGCAAAGACGCGTTCGACGCCCGACGGCTCGTCGGCGGAATGGCCGTCCTGCTCTTCGCGGTCACGCTCGTGACGATGGTCGCGATGTCGGGATCGGTGGAGATCGGACTCGTGAGCGCGGAGTTCGACTCGGAACGGCCCGACGTCGTCCCCGTCGGTGAAACGAAGACCCACTCCGCGGAACTGCGAAACGGCGGCGTGTTGCCCGTCGTGTCGATCACGGAACCGGCAAGCGACGGGATCGACGTCGACGACGACCCGAGAGTGCTCACTCGCGGCGAGCACGTCGACGCGACCGTCTCGCTGACCGCACCGCCCGAGACGGGATACTACCTGCGCTCGTACACGGACCGCCGGTACTTCGCGGTGCTCCCACCGCCGATGATCGCCCGGCTGCACGCCGTCCACCCCTGGGTGGCGATGACCACCGTGGCGACCGTCGCTACCGGACTGTTCGTACTGCCGTTCGCGCTCCTCGCGGGCACCGGGACGATCAGGACCCGCTCGCGACAGCGCTCGAGTTCGACAGGGGGACTTCTGAGGTGACAGTTATGCACACGAGAGTTTCGACACCAGAGAGGGATCGACAGTGAACAGCGATCGGCTGCTCGTACGGGCGCGAGCCGTACTGGACGAGTGGTTCGTCGTCGCCGTCGTCGCGTTGCTCGCGCTCGCGCTCGTCGGCGGCTGGGGTGCCTACGCGTCTGCCACCGGTCCCGCCGAGCAAACGGACCGAGAGACGGTTGCGGCGTGGTCCGGGGTCGGCGGCTTCGACCACAGTGCAGAAGTACGGGCGGACAACGAGGTATACCCGGTCGGAACGGAGCTTTCGGACCGATCGGTCTACTTCACTCGAGTGACGCCCGAACTCGAGGGTACCTTTCAGTACCGATACGACGCCGATGCCGGCGACCTGACCGTCGACATCGAGCTCGAGCGGGTGATACGAGCCGCCGACGACGAACGGGAGTACTGGGAAGTGAACGACACGATCGCAGCGACGACGGCCGAGGGCCTCGAGCCCGGCGAGGAGGCCACGACCTCGTTCGCGGTCGACGTTCCCGCGACGGTAAACGAGAGCGAGCGCATCGAGGAGAGCCTCGGCGGGTCGCCCGGTTCCGTGGAGACGGCCGTCGTCGCGAACGTAACGATGGAGGGAACCGTCGATGGCGAACCCGTCGAGCGGACCGAGCGCTACGAACTCGCGATCGCGCCGGACGGCTCCACGTACGGCGTCGACGGGCCGACGGCGGACCGACGCACACAGACACGCGAGCGGGCGGAAACCGTCCAGACGGCGAGTTCGGCCGGATTCGGCGGTCCGCTCGGCTCCGTCCTCCTGCTGTTCGCCTCGGTCTGTGGGCTCGGCGGGCTCGCGATCGCCCGAGTCAGGGGGACGCTCGCGCCCTCCGAACGGGAACTCGAGCGCCTCCGTGCCGAATACGAACGCGAAGAGTTCGACGACTGGATCTCGCGAGGCTCGCTCCCCGCCGACATCCGCGAGCGGTCGCAGATTACGGTGTCGACGCTCGAGGACCTGGTCGATATCGCGATCGACTGCGATCGGCGCGTGCTCGAGGACGAATCGGCCGGTGGGTATTACGTGGTCGACGGGGAGTCGCTGTACGCGTACGAGCCGGAGGCGTTTGAGGACGGCTCGAGCGACGGTGTCCATCTCTTCGAGGAGGAACGAACCGACGACGGGGACGCTGGTACTGACGCGTCGAACGACGACTCGTAAGCGATCGACGGACGCCGTAGTCCGTACCGATCGCTCTGTTTTCGACTCGAGTCACTACCGATCGTTCGGTGGGTCGTGGCGGCTCTCGGACAGCGACGGGTCCGAGCGTAATAATCTGCCCTGAATTTCCGATTCGCTAACCGTTCGGGACTGTTTTCGAACGACTACAGACGGTCCCTGTCAGTGAATCCGCTGCGAATTGGGTCTGGTACCCTCGAGATTGCTCGAGTATGAGGAAACAGAGTCCCCGGCTTATCACTCGACTAGTATCGCTGCAGTCAGTGGCTGAATTCGATTAGGCGGAGTACGGAGTGTCGATACCGAACTGCAGGGCTCGTGTGTCGAACCTCCTGTCAGTGTATACACAAGGTGTGGGACGGGCATGGGCTGGAATGCATGCGTTCGGATACGATGCCATGCCGTCGGGCGATGATTGGCCGGAGAGCCGAGCGCACAGGAAGTGGTGAAAACTATGGAACGACGTAAATTCATGCTCGGTGTGGGATCGCTCGCTGCCGGCTCGGCGGCTACAATCGGAACCGGTGCGTTCAACGAAGTACAGGCGGATCGAACCGTGTCGATTGAAACTGCGTCCGACGCAGACGCGTACCTCAAATTCGTAGATCAGAGTCACTACGCGCAGATGACCGGCACCCCGGGAACGATTCAACTGAACTTCGACAGTAGTAATCAGACCGGCGAGGGGGGAACGGGGTTGAATGCGAATGCGACGACACAGTTCCTTCACCTGTTTGATATCGAGAACCAAGGAACCCAGACGGTCGGGATTCAGATCGACACTGATGCGCTGAACGCTGCGCTGGATGCACAATCTTCGAACGGTGACCCTCAGTTCCACTTCTTCGTCGGCGAACACGGGGGATCTACCCTTGATGGTTACGACAAGAGTGATATGAGAAGTACACTACCGTATAATAATCCATCCGCAGACCCGCGGGTCCTGAAGCCTGGTGAGACACTCAAGGTTGGCTGTTACATAGTCTCCCACGATGGCAACTGGGATGTTGAGGAGACTGTAACAGTCAACGCACTAACGAAATCGAACGCTGCGGCGGTCTCAAACTAGATCGTCTCCAGTTAGTCCTATATTTTACAATCACAGATAGTACTTACAATAGCGTCTAGTGTTTTCAAATCGTACTGCCCCGGCGCAGTCGCCTCCTCGGGATCGACGGGCGCGTACCCGATCTTCGAACCGTATACAGGCGCCACCGCCCGCGTGTGACTCCCCACTTCACCCATCGCCATCGTCGCGACGGTATCGCCGTGCGAGGTCAGTTGCTCAGTCGCGGACAACAACGCGATCGTATCGGCCTTCGACTCGGCCGTGACGGCCAGCTTCGCGACGTCCGCGTACTTGCTCGCCTCGGTCAGCGTCCGCACCAGTTCATTCCGAGGCGGCGTGCCCTCGAAGTCGTGAGCCGACGCGACGATCGAGACGTCGCGATCCCGAGCCGTCTCGAGCAGGTCGTCGGCCGCGCCCTCCAGAATCGACTCGAGTTCCACGTCGATCGCGCCGACGTCGTCGAGCGCGCTCGCGTCGGCCAGCGCCTCGAGCCGCCCCTCGTCGCCGGCCTCCCCGCCCTCCCATTCGGCGCGGTTCGTCGCGAGGATCGGCAACTCGCCGTCGTACGCCTCGAGCGCGGCCAGCGGCTCGTCGGTCAGGTCCATTCGAAACTCGATCGCGTCGGCGTGCTCGCGGGCCGCGGTTTCGTCCGAGAGATCCGCCGTCGACGCTGCGAGGACGAACGAATCGAACTGTAGTCCCATTGCTCCCCAGTGGGAGCGAGACCGACAAAAACGGTATCGGTTCGATGCGGTCCGAACTCAGGCCATCCCGATTGTCTCCTCGGCCTCGAGGAGCTCGTGGTAGCGGTTGCGGATGGTGACTTCGGAGATGTCGGCGACGTCGGAGACCGCGGCCTGCGTGGTCTTCTCGTTCGTCAGCAACGCGGCGGCGTACACTGCGGCCGCGGCGAGGCCGACCGGCGACTTGCCCGAGTGGACGCCCTTCTCCTTGGCGTTCTGGAGGAGACTGCGCGCGCGGTGTTCGGCCTCGTCGGAGAGCTCGAGCCCCGAGGCGAAGCGGGGGACGTAGCTCTCGGGGTCGGCGGGCTGGACCTCGAGCCCGAGTTCGCGGACCACGTAGCGGTAGGTGCGCGCGATCTCGTTTTTCTCGACGCGGGAGACGTCCGCGATCTCGTCGAGGCTCCGGGGGACGCCGGCCTGACGGGCGGCGGCGTAGACGCAGGCCGTCGAGACGCCCTCGATGGAGCGGCCCGGGAGGAGGTCCTCGTCGAGCGCGCGGCGGTAGATCACCGACGCGGTCTCGCGGACGTTCGTCGGGAGCCCCAGCGCGGACGCCATCCGGTCGATCTCGCCGAGCGCTTGCTTCAGGTTGCGTTCCTTGGAGTCGCGGGTCCGGAAGCGCTCGTTCCACTTGCGCAGGCGCTGCATCTTCTCCCGTTGCCGGGATCCCAGGGAGTTCCCGTAGGCGTCCTTGTTCCGCCAGTCGATGTTGGTCGAGAGTCCCTTGTCGTGCATCGTGTTCGTCGTGGGCGCGCCCACGCGGGACTTCTCGTTCTTTTCCGCGGCGTCGAACGCGCGCCACTCCGGCCCGCGGTCGACGGAGTCCTCCTCGACGACCAGTCCGCAGTCCTCACAGACGGTTTCGCCGTGTTCGTCGTCGACGACGAGATTGCCGGCACACTCGGGACAGGCCAGCTCCTGCTCCTCGCTTTCGGTCTCCTGTTCGTTCGTTTCGGGTTCGCTACGTCGTACTCTCGTGTTCGATGGTGCGTTAGTCATACGATGGCGATTGCTGCCCGGCCGAACCGATCGCAAAAGCCCGGACGGTTCCGTTACCTCCCACGTTCAGAGACTCGATGGTTAAGGGTTTCGGAATCCCGGCCCCACATCCCGCGAAAACGGGTAATTCGGGCGAAAGAGCATGATAGATATGAACAGTGACCCGGCGGATAACGTGTCGGCTGACAGCCAGTGTGCGGTCGAAGCGGAGGTGCCAACTGTCGCCCGTTCGAACTGCCGACATGGAACTCGCAGTCGGGAGCACGAACCCCGTCAAGATCGACGCCGTCGAGCGGACCCTCGAGCGATACGAACCGACGGTGATCGCGGTCGGTGTCGACTCCGGCGTCGACGAACAACCGCGGTCGATCGCGGAAACCGTCACCGGTGCGGAGAACCGCGCCCGACGAGCGCTCGCGGCGACCGACGCCGACTACGGCGTGGGGTTAGAGGGCGGGGTCGCCCGCCTCGAGGGGGTGCCGGGGCTCTCCCTGATCATGTGGGGTGCCGTGACGGACGGCGATCGCACGGAGCGAGGCGGCGGGCCGACGCTTCGACTTCCGGAGTCCGTCGCGAGGGAGGTTTCGGACGGGGCGGAGCTGGGGCCGGTGATGGACGACCTCCTCGGGACGGAGAACGTCGCCCAGAGGGAGGGCGCTGCGGGCGCACTCACCGGCGGGTTGACGGATCGAACGCGAGCGCTCGGTGACGCGGTTGCGACTTCGTTCGGACCGTTCGTAACGGAGTATTACGACACCGATCGCTGACTGTCACTCACTTATTCTGGCGCGTCGGGTTCGCTATCGACGATCCGATACCGTCGGCCGGAAACGATCACGAACTGATGACAGTTCCGTTCGGATATATTTTAACCGACTATACCAACGAAAGCTTTCCGCTCGGTTATTCATCGATTACTCCCGGCCGAAATCGCAAGACTGCGGCGACTTAACCGCGCGTACCAAACCCCCTAAGGGCGTTCCTGTCGTTCGGTCGTGTATGAGCACTGCAATGGCCCCCGACCTCACGAGTAAACAACAGCGGATTCTGGAGTACCTCCGGAACAACGCGGCGACGAAGACGTACTTCAAATCCCGCCTCATCGGCAAGGAACTCGGGATGACGGCGAAAGAGGTCGGTTCGAACATCACAGCGCTCCAGGAAGGTGACTACGACGTCGAGATCGAAAAATGGGGTTACTCGTCGAGCACCACCTGGAAAGTCGATATGTAACTCGCGGACGGCGACCCGGTTCGTCGAGTTCGTATTTTACTCATCGTAACGAGCGAACACCGGCGGTGCACGGCGACGCCGAACGCTCTTGTATCACAGGCCCGCAGTATCACTGCATGACGGTCGTACTGTTCGACATGGACGGCGTCATCCTCGAGGGGCTCCGGACCGACCCGCAGGTGTACGCCGACGCCGCCGACGCGGCACTCGCCGAACTGGACGCCGACCCGACGCCGCCCCAGCGTCGCGATTTCAGGAATCACGACGAGGAACGGATCCGGACCCACTGCACGGAACTCGGGATCGATCCGTCGCAATTCTGGGAGCGCAAGGAAGCATACGCCTCGAGTGGCACCCACGATCGCCTCCGGTCGGGCGAGCGCGACCCGTACGACGATATCGACGCGATTCGCGACCTCGGCGATCGGACCGCGATCGGGCTCGTCACCAACAATCGCCACGAAACGGCCGAATTCGTCGCCGACTACTTCGGGTTCGACTTCGACGTCGTCCGCGGTCGCGATCCGACGTTCGACGGGTACGACCGACGCAAACCGGATCCGTACTACATCGAAGACGCCCTCGCCGACCTCGGCGTCACCGACGGCCTGTACGTCGGCGATTCCGTAACAGACGTGACGGCGGGACACGCGGCTGGCCTCGAGACGGCGTTCCTCCGACGGCCGCACAATCGCGATCGGGAGCGACCGCCGAACGCGACGCACGAGCTCGAGTCCCTGACGGAGCTTCCGTCGATCGTCGAGCCGAGCGACTCCTCGTGAGACCGTAATACGAAATTACCGGCGGGCAACAGCGCCTCAGCCCTGATACTCGAGGAACTGATCCGCGTCCCGCGCGAGCCGTTGCGCTCGGTCGCCGAAGGAATCCGCGTGACGGACGACCAGGACCAGCACCGTCTCCGGTCGTTCGACCGCGTAGCCGTCCGCTCGGGAGAGCAGCCCGGCTTCCTCGAGCTCGCCGGCGTACTTGCTCACCGTCGGCGGTGAGACGTCAAGCGCCTCGGCGAGGTCGCCGGCGGTGGGGTCCGACCGCAGGAGGAGTTCGATGAGCATGCCCCGTGGCGTCTCCCGCCGCAGGTACCCGAGCGCTCGTTTTTCGAACTCGTCGAATCGGCCGGCGGTGACGAACCGCTTGTAGTCGCCGTCGCGGTAGCGCTCGATCGCCTCGAGGTCCTCGAGGCGGCGGAGGTGGTGTTGGGTTTCACCGGTCCCGAGCTGGAGATCGTCGCGGATCTTGGAGAAGTGCGCGCCCGGCGTCGTGGAGAGATAGCCCGCGATCGCATCGCGAGCGTCGCTTTCACCCGTGTCAGCCGCCGCTGAGTCCGACCGACCGACCAGCGAGGAGGCGGCACCGAGGGCGGCGAATCGGCGCAGGGTCGCTCGTTTCTCGTCGTCGACCCCATCGGGTGGTGTCATAACTACCTACCGTCCCGAAGGGGCTGACCAGTAAAACAGGTTTCGCTCCGCGTCGTTGCTCGTTATTACTCAGTAAGTAGCCGATAATTCAATAAAACTGGCTAGTTCGAGGATCTCGGTTCGTCTCGGCGCGGACCGAACGGAGCCGCGGGCGGACGGTTCCCGGCGGGGGTCAGTCGCTCGTCGACGGTTCGTCGTCCTCGTCGACCGGCACCTCGGTACCGCCGTCGGCCTGACTCTGGAAGTCCTGATCCATCTCCTCGATGACCTCCTCGGGGTCGGAGATCTCCGCGGGATCCTTGCCCTCCTTGATCGCCTGGGCCTCCTGCTCCATCGCTTCGACGTCCATGTCCGCTTCCTGATCGATTTCGCCGATGATCTCCGCGATGTCGTCCAGACCGATCAGTTCGCGCGTTTCGTCGTCGAACTCGCGGCTCTCGAGTTCGGAGCCGTTCTCTTTCACGTCGCTGCCCGAGAGGTGCTTGCCGTAGCGGCCGACCAGCGAGGTGAGTTCCTGGGGCATGACGAACGTCGTCGACTCGCCCTGCCCGATGTCGCCGAGCGTCTCCATGCCTTTGTCGATGATGGCGCGCTCACCCATCGATTCGGCGGAGCGAGCACGGAGGACGGTCGAGATCGAGTCACCCTGCGCTTCGAGGATCTGGCTCTGCTTTTCACCCTGTGCGCGGATGATTTCGCTCTGTTTGTCACCTTCCGCCTTCTCGACGGCGCTGCGGCGTTCACCCTGCGCCTCGAGGATCATGGCGCGGCGTTTCCGCTCGGCGGAGGTCTGTTGCTCCATCGCGCGCTGGACGTCCTTGGACGGGTTGACCTCGCGGACCTCGACCGACTCCACTCGAATGCCCCACTCGTCGGTGGGCTCGTCGAGCTCCGTGCGGATGCGGGCGTTGATCTCCTGGCGCTTGTTCAGCGTGTCGTCGAGTTCCATGTCGCCCAGCACGGCGCGCAGCGTGGTCTGGGCGAGGTTCGAGACGGCCATCTTGTAGTCGTCGACCTGCAGGAACGCCTTCTTGGCGTCCATCACCTTGATGTAGACGACGGCGTCGGCGGTCACGGGCGAGTTGTCGCGCGTGATCGCTTCCTGTCGGGGCACGTCAAGCGTCTGGGTACGCATGTCGAACGCGTACGTATTGGAGACGAACGGCGGGACGAAGTTGATCCCCGGCTCGAGGAGTTTTCGGTACTCCCCGAAGACGGTCAGGGCACGTTTCTCGTAGGCGTCGACGATCTCGATCGCGCTGAGGAGCGCGGCGATGACGACGACGAGGACGAGCGCACCGACGAGCAGTGCTGCGCCGCCGAGGGCTTGCATCGGGAACAATTGTACTACCATATTTCGAGCTTACGGCGGCGGGGAGAAAAGCGTTCCCTTATTTCGTCAACATATCAGATCCCGACAGTCGCTACTTCGATTTCTCGGTTTCCGTCTCGGTATCGGTTCCGTCGATCGATTCACCGCCGTCGGCGGCCTCCCGATCGGGTTCGTCGGACCCGGCCTTGTCGCGTGCGAGCGCGCGATCGATCTCGTCTTCGCCGATCGCGGAGACCGATTCCACCGTGAGAACGTTCCCGCCGCCGGGGTCGAGGACGATGACCTCCTCGCCCTCCTCGATCGTTCCGTCGGTCGTTCGCGCGCTGTAGTAGGGCGCGAACCCGCCCTCTTCGAGCTTGACTTCGCCGCTGCGGGTCGTCACGGTCTCGGTGACGTAGCCCGTCGCGCCGGACAGCGAGTCCGAGTCGGAGGTCTGGGCCGTCCCCTTTCCGCCGTAGAAGTCGAACTCCCGGTAGACGTAGGCGGCAGCGGCACCGATCGCGAGCGTCAGCACTGCCAGGATTAACACGTTCGCTGCCGGCGGAAAGAGCACGCCGATCAATCCCGCCCCGACCAGGGCGATCCCGATGACGATGAGGTGGGCACCCGGCGAGATCGCCTCGAGTACCATCAGTACGAGACCCACCACCAGGAGCAAGAGCGGCGCGTTTCCCACGAGGGATTCGACCATACTTAGAGCTAGCGTCCCGCGCGAATTAAATGTTGTCGAGTGCGCCGGTAGTGATCCGACGGTCGACCGCCCAGCCAACGAACGTCCGCACGAACTCGCTCGAGACCCAGCGCGAGACCCTGCCAGTCGGTTCGACACCGATCGCCTCCGGTGGTGATCGAGGCGGGCGGGCAGATCGTAACTACTGACCGGAACGATCGGGGAAAATTTTTGGTTCCGGAGTCGAGAATTCCAGCAAGTTTCCTCCATGAACCTCCGGTTGCGAATCTCTGCCGTCCTCGGCGTGTTCGTCGCGGTCAGCGCCGCCTTCGTCCTCGCAGTGCTGTGGGCGTACGGCGTCCTGTTACCGGGATTCGTCGGCGGCGCGATCGTTCTCCTCCGGTACGGAACCGTCGACGTCGACCTCCTCCGGCTACCGGTCTCGTGGCGAACGGCACTGGTGGTCGTCGTCGGCTTCCTCGCCGCACAGACGTATTACGGCTATCAGCGCGTCCTCTCCGGTACTGGCGGCGACACCGGCGACGCGGACCACGCGGTCGCCCGAACGGTCCGACGGCTCGCGATGACGGCCGACGTTCCGGAGCCGGCCGTTCGCGTCGTCGCGGACGACACCGAGAGCTGTTACACCGTCGGCCGGCTCACCGACGCGACGATCGTCGTCACGACGGGGCTGGTCGACTCCCTCGACGCCGACGAGCTCGAGGCCGTACTCGCCCACGAGATCGCCCACGTCGCCAACCGCGACGTGACGCTGATGACGGTGACGACGCTGTTCCTCGAGATCGCCGATCGAGCGTATCACGCGGCGCGGCTCGCGCGCCGGGCGCTGGCCAACCCGGACGAACTGTCGGGCAGCGGTCGAATCGCACTGTACTGGTTTCTCCCACTCGTCGCACTCACGTACGTCTTCGTCGCACCGATCCTGTGGGTGTTCCCGACGATCGCCGACTGGGCGACGCGAACGCTCTCGCAGTCGCGGGAGTTCGCCGCGGACGCCGCGGCCGCCCGGATCACCGGGAAGCCGATGGCGCTCGCGAGCGCACTGGTGACCCTCGCGGAGACGGACGCGACGCCGGAGACCGATCTCCGAACGACCAGAACCCGCGCACTGTGCATCGTCCCGACCGATCTCGTCACGGGCGACGACACGACGTCCCTGCCCGATATCCGGCGGCCGATGGACGCCTCACGCCGGCGCGAGCGGGTGACGGCCTGGCTCGAGGCCGCCACGCCGTCGACCCCCGTCGACGCCGACGATTCGTCTCCGACGCACCCGCCGGTCGACGACCGCGTCCGCCGCCTATCCGAACTGGCGGCACAACTGGAGGGAAGAGCGTGACGGGGACGCGTCGCCTCCTGTTCGTCGTCGGCTGCCTGTGCTGTCTGCTCGCGGTCGCGAGCGCGCTTCCGGCGGCCGACCCGCGGATCGACGGCCCCGGAGACCGTACCGGCGAACCGGTCGCCGGCGACTGGGACGCGATGGAAGCGACGCCCGAGTTCGACGCGAACACGTCGGCCGACAGGGATGACTTGCCGGACGGTGACTCACAACCCGACGAGATCGAGATCGATGGGGCGGTCGAGCCGGGGAACGAGGTGACGGTCGATATCGGGGGCGTCTATCACTTTACGAACGTCGCCATCGCGGTAAACGGCAGGAACCGTACGCACGTCGACGAGCTCGGCAGAGCCAACGTGACCGTCCCGTACGCCGAGGAGATGACGGTTTCCGTTCCCGACGAGAACCGATCGCGGACGGTCGACGTCCGCACGGACGCGACGATCGAACCCCAGGAGGATGCGGCACCGAATCGCGGCCTCGAGATAACCGCGACCGTTGGATCGACGGACGTCCCCGACGCGACGGTGACCCTCGACGGGGACCCCGTCGCGGAGACCGACGACAACGGCACGGCGACCGTGGCGATGCCGGAGGAAGCGGGACCGGTGGACCTTCGCGTCGAGCGCGGCCCGGTGACCGGGGATCGAACCGTCGACGTCGCCGAACCGACGGTCAGGTTCGTCACGCCCGTGTTGTTCCCGGGATCGCCCGCGGAGGTGCAGGTATCCGCCGACGGGAGACCGGTTTCGGGCGCGACCGTCTCCGTCGAGGGCGGCGGGAGGAAGTCGACCGACGGCGACGGCCGGGCGACGATGTGGCTGCCGATTAGCGACGCGGCGACCGTGAGCACCGAGGTCGGTGCGGAGTCCGCGACGACGAGCGTCGGGAACCTCTATCTCCGGTTGACGGCGGTCGTCGTCCTGGTCCCGGGATTCGCCATCGGCGTGGTGGTGTCCTACCTTCGGCTGGCCGCCGCCAGCGAGAACCGCCGCGAGCGGTCCGCCGCCGGGTTATTCCTCGCGTTCGCGGATGGCTTCGAGCAGTTCGCCGCCGCGCTTCGCGCGCTGACAGTGACCCTCAGCGAATTCAGCCTGCCGTCGATATCGGCCCCGACGTTCTCCGCGCCGCGCCTCGAGTTCGGCGGCGTCGGCGGCTTCGAGTTCCCGTCGCTCGGTCCGGCGCTCTCGTCGTTCGGACGCGCGTTCGGCACGCTCCCGTCACTCGGCTCGCTCGAGTGGTCGTCGAACACCAGCACCGGGTCGCCACTGAGGGACCTATTCGGGACGAGTGACGACGACGATGCGAGCGACGAGTCGACGGGATCCCAGGACGACGGCCCCCGACTGGCCGCTCGACCGCTCGAGCCCCGCGGACCGCGCGCGGAGATCCGGGCGGCGTGGCACGCGTTCCTCGACCGACTCGAGGTGGACGACCGCGAGACAGCGACGCCGGGCGAGATAGCTCGCGACGCGCTCGCTTCCGGGTTCCCGGCCGATCGCGTGGACCGGCTCGTCGCGATCGTTCGCGACGTCGAGTACGGCGGGCGCGAGCCGTCGACGGACAGAGTGGCCGCCGCTCGAGCCGCGGTGCGAGAACTGCGCGAGCACGATCCGGACGACGAGGAGGGAGCGACGTGAGCCGACGCTCGGCTCCGGGCCCGTGGCAGCGAGCGGTCGCCAGGATCGGCGCGATCGACCCCGAGCGGGTCGCGACGGTCGTGGTCAGTGCGGGTGCCGTTCTGGCCGTCGCCGCGGTGGTACTCGGCGGTTTCGTCCCGTCTGTGCGGCTCTTCGTCGCCCCGCTCTACCTGTTCGCGGTACTCCTCCCGGTGCTCGGCGTGGTGATCGCGGCGGGCGTGTGCTGGCGAGTGTGGACCGCCGATCGATCGCGGGCTCCCCCGCTGCTCGAGGGAGCACCGCCCGAGGAGGCACCCATCCCGACGGAGCACGTCGCAGGTCGGGAGGCGGACCGAACGCTCACCGCCGCCGCACGCGGCTGGTACCGCTGTCGGCCGAACGAGTCGATCGCGGACGTTCGTCGCCGGCTCACCGACGGTGCGGTTCGCGTGCTCACCACGAAACGCGGGCTCGCGGCCGATTCGGCCCGCGACGCCGTTCGGTCGGGAACGTGGACCGACGACCCGGTCGCCGCCGCGTTCCTCGCCGACGACGTGCGCCAGCCGCTCGGCGAACGGCTGCGCGCGCCCGTCGACCCCGGCGCAGCGCACGTCCGTCGCGTCCGTCGCACGCTCGCGGCGATCGATGCGATCGACGACGGGACGGCAGACGCGGACGCGGAGGTGGACGGATGACCGGCCCGACCGCCGACCGGCTCGACGGCGGCGAGTGGGCCGTCGCGGCGACGCTCTCGCTCGCGGGGCTGGGCATCGCCGTCGGCAGCCAGCTGCTCGTCGCCGCCGCCACGCTCCCGCTGTGGTACGTCGCGGCGGCAGTCCTGGGAACCGAACCGGAAGCGATGGTCCGCGTGCAGCGCCGGCTCTCGGTTTCGGACGGCTCGACCGACGGGACCGCAGCAGAAGGCCCGATATCCGGGGCCCCCGGCGATACCGTCACGGTACGGACGATCGTCCGGAACACCGGCTCGGAGACGCTCCTCGACCTGCGCGTCGTCGACGGCGTTCCCGACGCGCTACCGGTGGTCTCCGGTTCCCCGCGTGCGTGCGAAACGCTCGAGCCGCTCGAGGAAACGACCCTCGAGTACGAGGTCGAACTCCGGCGCGGCGAGCACGCGTTCGACGACGCCACGGTCCGAGCGCGCGATCTCACGGGAACGGTGGCGGAGACGTGGGCGGCGAGCGTCGCCGGCGACGGCGCGATCGACTGTTCGCGGGTCGTCGAGACGGTTCCGCTCGGCGACGGGACGAACGACTACGCCGGCGACGTCCCGACGGACGAGGGCGGCACCGGCCTCGAGTTCCACTCCGTCCGCGAGTACGAGCCGGGCGATCCGGTGGGCGCGATCGACTGGCGGCGATACGCCAACACGCGAGAGCTGGCGACCGTCGAGTACCGCGCCGAGCGATCGACGCGGATCGTCTGCGTCGTCGACGCTCGCTCGAGCCAGTTCCGCGCGGCGACGAGTACGAACGTGCCCGCGGTCGTGCGTTCGGCCCACGCCGCCGAGCGAACGTTCGAGACGCTCGTGGGTGCGGGCCACCCGACCGGAGCCATCGCGATCCACGACAACGATCTCACGACCGTCCCGCCGGGGACGGACCCCGCGACGCGACGAGAAGTCACTGGGCTCGTCGACGAGCTACGGGAGCCGGCGAACACGATTCACCTGTCCTACTCTCGAACGGAGACGGACGTCGCGGCTCTCGCCGGAAGACTGCCCGGCGAAGCGCAGGTGTACCTGTTTTCCTCGTTCATCGACGACGAACCGATCGAGCTCGTCGAGGGGCTCCGCGCGCGAGGGTACGCCGTCCGCGTCGTCTCGCCCGACGTCACCGCCGCCGACGACGTCGCGACGCGACTCGCGGCGCTCGAGCGGGGAACGCGGCTCGCTCGAGCCCGCGCGGCCGGGGCCCGAGTTCTCGACTGGGATCGCGACGAATCGCTGGGCGTCCGTCTGCGCAATGCGACGGGGGAGGTGGGACGCCGATGAGCGCACCCGACGACCGGGTCCCCTCGACGACGAGATGGGGGATCGCGCTCGCGGCGCTCGTCGGGACAGTCGCGCTGGCCGTCCACGATCCGATGGTCGCTCCCGCAGCCCTCGTCGGAACGGGGGTCGCGGCGACGATAGGCCTCTTTGCAGGGCCTCACCGTCGCATTTCGGCCGCAGCGATGCTCTTGCCGACCGTCGTTCTCGGCGGGGTCGCCGTCGTCGGTCTCGGAGGCGGACCGATCCGTGCCCTCACGAGCGCGGTGGGAATACTCGTCGCGAGCGTCACCTGTAGCGTCGTTCGCGGTCGGCCGACGCCGTCCGCGCTCCGCCGGACGGGCGAAGCGGCGCTCTGTTCGGCGGTCGTCGCCGGCGGCGCCGCGTTACTCGCGTTCGGTATCGACGCGCTGAGCGGCCCTGCGCCGATGATCGACGCGATCCTGTGGCTCACCGGCGAGGGCGTTTCGGGACTGCTCGTTGGGCTCGTCGTCACGATCGCCGCGATCGCGTGCGCTCTCCTCTTCGTTCCACTGGCGGCCGTCACCGTCCCTTCTCGGGGGGACTCGGCACACAAAGCTCGAAACGCACTCCTGCTGGCTGCGGGGATCGCGATCTCGATCGTGGTCGCGATCGCCGTGTTGACGGTACTTTCCCCGTTGATAGCGTTGTTCGAGCCGGTCCTCGAACCGATCGCCGCCAGTACCTTCGTTCGCGGCCTCCTGACGATCGCCACCGGATCGGCCGTCGCGGTGGCCGTTCTCGCGCTCGTCGTTCGCAAATCGTGGCTCGAGACGGACGGCTACCGCAATCCCACCGTCCCGATCGTCGTCGGCTCGGTCCTCGGAATCACCCTCCCGTTCGTGGGAGTAACCGGCGTCGGCAGCTTCGACCCGGCCGTCGTGGCGGCGCTGTTCGCCGCAGCGGCGGTCGTGCTCGGCGTCGGCTGGCTGGCAGCGTGGCTCTACGAGGGTGCGGTCGTGAGAGGCGAGGCTCCCGGTCCCGAACTCGTACTCGCCGCCGGCCTCGCCGGGGGCAGCATCGTCGCCGGTGCGAGCGTCGAGACCGTCGCTCTCGAGCGCGAGACGATCCGAGCGGGAACCGCCACGTTCGTCGCGCTCGCGGCCGCGCTGTTCACGTACGACGTCGGTCGCTACGGCCGGACGCTCGCGACCGAAGTCGGCGCCGACGCGTCCCGCCGGCCACAGGTCGTGCGACTCGGCTGGAGCGGCACGGTAGCGGTCGTCGGCATCCCGATCGCGATCCTCGGTCTCGCGGGGGCGGCGGTCCTCGCGCCGACGCTGTCGGTTCCGGCGACGGCGGGCGTGATCGTCGCCGTGACGGCGACCGTCGGCGGAACGTGGTTACTGTTCCGCTGAGGGTCGTTCCATCGCCGGTACCTCGCAGTCCTCGAGCACGGCGTCGATGACCGCACGTCGCGAGACGCCGTCGACGCTGGCCTCCGGCGTCAACACGAGGCGATGGGCGAGCGTCGGGGCGGCGATCCGCTTGCTATCCTCCGGGACGACGTACTCGCGGCCCTCGAGGACGGCGCGGGCGCGACTCGCCTCGAACAGCCGCTGGACGCCGCGGGGTGAGACGCCGACGTCGACGCGACCGTCGGTTCGCGTCGTCCGACAGACCTCCGCGATGTAGTCCCGAACCGGCTCCTCGACTGCGACGTCCTCGGGGACGCGCTGAAGGTCGAGCACGCGCTCGCGATCGATGACTCGCTCGACGGTCGGATCCGGACGGTCGCGGTCGGCCCGACGGTCGATCAACTCGCGCGTTCCCTCGGCGTCAGGGTACCCGAGCGAAGTCTTCACCATGAACCGGTCGCGCTGGGCTTCGGGGAGTTCGAACGTCCCCTCCTGCTCGACGGGGTTCTGCGTCGCGATGACGACGAACGGCTCGGGAAGTTCGTGGGTGTCACCGTCCACGGTCACCTGGCCTTCCGCCATCGCCTCGAGCAGCGCGGACTGGGTCTTCGGCGGCGCGCGATTGATCTCGTCGGCGAGAACTACGTTCGCGAACACCGGGCCCGGCGTGAAGTGGAACTCGCCCGTTTCCTCCTCGAACACGTACGACCCGGTGATATCGGCCGGCATCAGATCCGGCGTGAACTGAATCCGGGAGAACTCCAGTCCGAGCGCGGTGGCGAACGACTGTGCGGTGAGCGTCTTTCCGGTTCCGGGGACGTCCTCGAGCAACACGTGCCCGCGGGCGAGCACGCCGGCGAGCACCTCCTCGAGGACGGTTCGATCCGCGACGACTGCGGAGAGAATCTCGTCGACGACGGCCTCCGCTGTCGCTGCGGCGTCGGGGACTGACATACCGGTATCCGTTCCTACACGAACTTATGCGTGCTGAATTTACGCGCTTCGAGGATCGAAGACCGGCGGCGGTGGCCGACGTATCGCGGTCGCTGACGGGGCTAGTCGTCGAATTCGGCCGCGGGAGCGTCGCTCGCTGACCCGCTCCGATACACCGCGTAGAGTATCAATACCGCGATCAGGAAGTCGAAGCCGTGCTCGACGAGGTGGTGGACCGTCATCGGGACGAGTCCGAGGACCGTTCCGAAGCCGGTCACCGACCGGACGACGAGCAGGCCGAGGACGACCGTGATCAGTAGATACCGGAGCGTCCGCCGTCGGGTGTACGCGACCAGTCCGGCGACGAACAACACGGTCGTTCCCATCACCGCGAGGGCGATCACACAGACGAGAACGGGCGCGAGCTGTGGATCCAGCCACTCGCCCGCGGCCGACATTGCGACCACCATACGATCGATACGCCTAGTCGGGCGGACAGCCACCTATGCCCTTCGGTGTTTCCGGGCGGGATCGCGCTCACCCTCGTTTTCCGGCCGCGGCCGACGCTCGATCGCTCCGACGAGATCCGACTCAAGGGCTCGAAACCGGGAGAAAACGACTACCAGACAGTTGCAGGCACGCTCGTTTTGCTCGAACGAGAGCTACCGGCGTGTGAGGAACCTATGAGTGACACACCAACCGATACCGAGCGCGATACCCGGACCGACTACAACTCCCTGAACACGGACGCGATGCAGTGGGTGAGCGCCCTCGCCGCGTTGATCGGGCTCTACCTCGTAGCCTCGCCGTTCGTGTTCGAGGCCACGGACGCGGCGATCTGGAACGACACGCTCGTCGGGACGGCGATCTTCCTGACCGCCGGGTACAACTTCTACCGACTGTCGAAGGATCGGCTGGCGAGCGTCGGCGTCGCATCGCTGGCCGTCCTGCTGGGGCTGTGGGCGCTCGTTTCTCCCTCCATCATCGAGATGGGGAGCGACGAACTCGCGACCGGGACCGCGATCTCCGGCCTGATCGTCGCCGCCCTCTCCGCGTATAACGCCTACGCGAACAGGAAAGCGGACACGCCCGAACGAACGCGCGCTCGAGCCTGATCTGGCGTTCTCGTCGGCTGCGACCGAGTATCGCGGCCGACGGTTCCCGGGGGTTGGGAACGGGCGAAACTCGTTATAATCACCGACGTGCTAGCACCGGGTACGCCCGAGTACGGACTCAGCGGGAACCAATGACCGACACTCGACAACAGATCCGGACGCACGTCGGCGCGAACGCCGGCGTCCACTTCAACGAGCTCGTCAGGGAATCGGACTTCGCCCCGGGACAGGTCCAGTACCACGTGCGTCGGTTACGGGAGGACGGTCGGCTGGTCCGCGAGGAGTTCTACGGCCGAACGCACTACTATCCCCCGGAGTACGACGAGTGGGAACGAGCCGCGCTGGCGCTGTTCCGTCGGGAGACCGCCCGCGAGATCGTCGTCTACCTGATCGAACGCGAGCCGGCCGCACCCGGAGACGTCGCCGACGCCCTCGAAATTGCCCGCAGCACGCTCGAGTACCACCTCGACCGGCTGGTCGACCACGACCTCGTCGAGAAGCGCTACGACGACCGAAATCGCGTGCGCCTCGAACTCGCCGAGCCCGAGGCGACGGGGCGGCTACTGACGACGGTGACGCCGACGGTTCCCGACCGGCTCGTCGATCGGTTCACGCGCCTCGTCGACGAGTTGCTGGCGGGCACGCGCGAGCCGTAAGCGGTTGGTTTCGCTTCCCGGATGTCACTGCATGCCGGGTTCGTTCTCGAGCCGATCGTAGTGGTCGTTCATCACGTCGAGCGTCGCCATCAGCGCGCCGAGGACGACGGGGCCGTAGAACAGCCCCATGACGCCGAAGGCGTAAACGCCACCGAGGACGCCGAGGATGATGACGGCGGGGTTGAGTTCGGCGTACCGATCGACGAGGACGGGCCGGAGATAGTCGTCGGAGAGGCCGACGACGACGACGCTGTAGCCGAACAGCCCCGCCGCGAGCAGCGGTTCGCCGGTCAGGAAGAGGAAGATCACGGCCGGCCCCCAGACCAGGAACGAGCCGATCAGCGGGACTAACGAGAGGATGACCATGATGAACGTCCAGAACGCGGCGTTCGGAACCCCCGTCGCGAGCAGCCCCAGTCCGGCGATCGTGCCCTGAATGATCGCGATCAGGACGTGACCCGCGAGGACGGCCCACATCACCTCGTCGAGTCGCCGGTAGAAGTCGTCCTGGACGTCGTCCGGGAGCGGCGTCAGTTCCCGCAGCCAGGCCAGCAGATCGTGACCGTCCTTGAGCAGGTAGTAGAGGAGAAAGATCGCGAGACCGAGCCCGATCAGGATGTGCGTCACCGCGCTGAACCACTCGGTCGACCGCTCGAGGAACACCGAGCCGACGTTCTGTGCGGCATCGAGGATCGCGGACGGCAGATCGACGCGCTGGCCGGTCCGTTCCTCCATCAACCGCTCGAGTTCGGCCAGCTCGATGGAGTCGGTGTTGATGCGCTCGAGGAGTCGCCGGGCGTCGCTGGCGACCGCCGCGATGATGACGATCAGCGGGACGACGAACCCGGCGACCGCGAGCAACACGAGCGCGAACGCGGCGATCGCCGGCGGTATCCGGTTCTCGAGTCGCACCTGTGCGGGATAGAGGACGTACGCGATGAGGATCGCACCGAGGACGTACTGGGAGAACGGCAAGACGAGTAACAGGGAGAGGTACGCGAAGAGCGCGACGAGGGCGAGGAGAAATCCCTTGCTGAGATTCACACAATTATTTTCAGTCTCGGCAGCATAAAACCACGGCTTGAACCTGTCCTCAGTCCGGACTGTCGTGCGAACCCGTGACACGGCTTCAAGGGCCTGCTTCGCAAATTTTGACCCGAATGTCGACTCAGCTCGATCCCCTTTCGGTCTCGGCCGATCTCCTGTATACCGTCAAGACCGAGGGTGACGCCGAGCCGCTTCGAGAGCGTCTGGCGGCGCTCGACCGATCGCAACTGGAGCGGGCTCTCGCCGGCCGAGAGGACAAACTCTCCTTCTGGCTCAACTGTTACAACGCCTACGCGCAACTCCTGTTGGAAGAGGAAGATCCCGACCTGATCGATGGCGGACTCCTCGAGCGCTGGAAGTTCTTCGCACGCGATCGAATCCCGGTCAGCGGGATCTGGCTGAGTCTCAACGATATCGAACACGGACTGCTCCGCAGTTCGAAGCAGCCGTGGGGCTTCGGCTACCTCCCGCGGCTGTTCCCGTCGTCGTTCGAACGGCAGTTCCGCCTCGCGGAGTGTGACCCGCGGGTTCACTTCGCGCTCGGTCACGACGCCGAACACAGTCCGCCGATCGCGGTCTATTCGCCGCGGGACGTGGACGAAGACCTGGACATCGCCATCGAGTGGTTCCTCGAGGAGAACGTCACGTACGACTCGGAGGAAAACACCGCGACCGTCCCGCGGCTCTTCCGGCAGTATCGGGGCGATTTCGGCGGGACGTACGGCATCATCGGATTCCTCCGCGAGTACAACGCCGTCCCGACCGATACCACCCCGTCGCTCGAGTACGAACGGGTCGATCGATCCGCGGAGCTCGACGTCGATCTCGACGCCGACGACGTCCGGCCGTAGCCCGCGATCGCGACCGGACGCGGCCGCCGAGTCGCCGGTGATGACCGGGATCAGCCTAGTCGAGTCGCCGAACGGTCGCCGTCGGTGCGCTCCGCATCACGCTCCGGGCCGCTCGTTCGGCGTTCGACCGCGAGGCGTAGCCCTCGCCGCTGTCGGCGACGATGTTCCCGTTCCAGTGGACGAGTCGCCAGCGCCACTGTCCGCCCCTGTCCTCGTAGACCTCGAACCGGCTGGTTCGACCGGACTCGCTCGATCCCGCCGCACTCGCGTCGCCCTCGACGTCCGCAGTCACCGCCGCCCCGTCCGCATCGGCGTCCTCTCCCGTACCGCCGCGATCCGCTACCCCCTCGAGCGGCATCACCGCCGTCGCGGCGTCGACGTCCGTCGTATCCGTTCGCTCGCGATCCTCGCCGTCGTCGCCGGCGGAGTCGCGGTCCGCGACGCGAACGCTCGCGCCGTCGGCGTCGTCCCACTCGAGTTCCAGTTCCAGCTCGCCGACCGACGATTCGCCGTCGGACTCGAGTTCGGCCTCGAAGGCGGCGGTGACCCGCTCCGGGACGGCGATCCTGACGGTCCGATCCTCGCCGTTCAGGCGAACGGGCCGTCCGTCCTCGAACGCGGTGGCGAACTCGCGGAAGACCGGGGCGAGGTCCGCGCGGTCGTAGGCGCGCTCGAGTTCGAACGCCGTCCCTTCGTCTCCGTTCGACGCTTCCGGGCGGTCCGTATCGTCCGGCGAATCGTTCATACGGTAACGTACCGCAGGTTGTGGGTTAATATTTCGCACTAACGGACGGCACAGCACGGCCGTCGACCGGACGCACTGTCGGAGCGTTTTTGTCGCCGCGCTGTCTTCGCTCGCCCGTGACTTCACGCGACTGGCGTGCCGACCGGGAGGCCGTGTTCGACCGCGACGCATTCACGTGTCGACACTGCGGGACCGACGGCGACGACGAAGCGACCGCGCTCCGACTCTACCCCGTGGGGGACGTTCCCCTCGAGGGCGAGGTCCACGAGAGCGCACTCGTCACCGTCTGTGCAGACTGTTTCGCGACGCTCGAAGGACCGGAACCCGCGGAGTCGATGGCCGCCGACGACCTGTTTCGGCTCGTTCGCGAGACGACCCGACTGCAGGGGACGACCATCTCGGCGGTCGCCGAGTTCGCGTCACTCGCGACCTCGCTCCCGTCGACTCTCCAGTCCGCTCTCGACGACGGGACCGACGCCGACGTCGACGACACGCTCGCCGAGTACCGCCGAGACAGGCGCGACATCCTGCTCGCGGTGGCCGTCGTCGACGCCCGCCTCGAGCGACTCGCGGCCCTCGACGACGACGCGTACGACCCCGAGGTCCGAACCGCGCTCGCGGCGTTCTCCGACGCCGCGGCCGACCTGCAGTCGACCCTGCGCGAGGTCGTCGCGCTGAGCGAAACCGTTTCCGCCGGTCTCGAGCGCTGTCACGGCTGTTTCGACCCGCTCGAGGGCGAGCGGTGTCCGACCTGCGGCCTCGAGGCCCGCGAGACGGCCGACTGGCGGGACGAGGACGGGACCCTCGCGTTCGACCGGCTGTTCGCGACGGTCAACGAACGGCTCCAGGGAGCCTCCGAGACGACCGAGACGTTGACCGATCGGACGACCGAACTCGCGGAGCAACTCACGGCATAGCGGTCGGAAACCGACGGTCGACCGCCCGTCTCGCGTCTCCATCAGGAGTCGGCGGTCTCGCTCGAGCGAAAGCTCCTGATCGTCTCCTCGGTGACGCCGTTCCGAGAGAAGACCGTGACGATGTCGTCCGGTCGGATTTCCGTGTCTCCGTGGGGGGTCAACACGGTGTCGTCCCGTTCGATCGCGATCACGAGCGTATCGTCGGTGAACGTTTCGCGGCGGGCGGCCTCCTGTAAGCTCACGCCGGCGACCGGGGCGTCTCGATCGACCGTCACCTCGGCGACTTCGGCGTTTCCCGAGAGACTGATAAAGTCCGTTAGCATGGCCTCGCGCGTCTCGTTTCCCGGACCGAAGGGCGAGTACGATTGCGTCGTTTCGTTCTGGACGAGGACCTCGTCTTCGATCTCGAGCCCGAGATCCGAGAGCGAGCGGGCGATCCGGCGCAGGTCCTCGGTATCGGCCCCGACCGCGAGCACGTGCAGGTTTCGGCGACCGGTCAACAGCTCTCGAACGTTGATCACGCCGGGGATTATCCGCGCCTGTTGCGCGATCGACTCTCGTTCCGAGACGGGCGCGTTACACATGAAGAGGTTCGGGAGATAGCTCTCGGCCTGTTCGAAGTCGATGGCCGCGTGATAGCCGGTTATGACCCCCTGTTCCTCGAGTTGTGCGATGCGGTTTCGGATCGTTCCCGAGGAGACGCTGACGTCCTCCGCGATCGTCGGCGCCGACGTCGTCCGGGCGTCGGCCATCAGCGCGTGTATAATTCGACGATCGATCTCGTCGAGTCGATAGTCCATACGCGCTTCGTTCTCGGTCGGGTACTATATGCTGTACTGATCCGGACCAGTGCGATCAGCCGACGCAGTTCGACACCCATCGGTGACGACCCGCGGCTCGATGTCGATCACGGCGAGGTCTTTATGCACTCCCTCGCGAAACGGGGTACCGAATGAGCGAGCCGGCGGACGAAACGGAGGGTTGGGACGACTACCGCGTGCTCGTGGCGCTCTCCAACCCCCGCACCGAACGATCGCTGATCGAGCTCGCCAGCACGCTCGCCGCCGAACGGGACGGCGTCGTTCACGCGGTCCACATCGTGCAGGTCCCCGACCAGACGCCGCTCGAGCACGCCGGCGAACACCTCGATCGGATCGACGCCGAGTCCGCGAAGCTGCTCGAGCGGGCTCGCGACCACGCGGCGGCCTCCGACGTCCCGATCGAAACGACGACGATACTCTCCCACCGCTCGTTCGAGGAGGTGTTCGACGCCGCCCGCGAACACGACGCCGATCGGGTGGTGATGGGCTGGGGCGGAGACCGACCGTGGGCGGCGGGTCGCGCCGAGCGACCGCTCGACGAGCTCGCCCGCGACCTCCCGTGTGATTTCCTCGTGCTGAAAGACCGGGGCTACGACCCCAGCCGGATCCTCCTGCCGACCGCCGGCGGTCCGGACTCCGATCTGGGCGCCGAAATCGCGAGGGCGCTGCGCTCGGCGACGAGCGCCTCGATCGACCTGCTCCACGTCGTCGACGACGAGAGCGAACGCGACGCCGGCGAAGCGTTCCTCGCGGAGTGGGCGGCCGACCACGACATCGGTGACGCCGTACTGACGGTCGACACGTCCGGCGACGTCGAAAGCGCGATCGCCCGCGAGGCCGCCGACGAGACGCTCGTGATCATCGGCGCGACCGAACGCGGGCTGCTCTCACGGCTCGTCCGCGGCTCGCTCGTCTACGACGTCGTCGACGACCTCGAGTGTTCCGTGCTGCTCGCCGAACGACCGACCGAGCGGTCGCTCCGCGAACGGCTGTTCGGGCGCTCCGAGGAGTAACGATCGGATTCGGCCGGCTACAGTTCGGTCGCGGCCTCGAGCGAGAGATCGATCGCGCGGCCGACGTTGTTCTTCGCCTTCTCGGGGAGTTCGTCGTCCTCGGTGTCGGTTCCCTTCTGGGTGCCTTCGACGAGGTTGCCGTCGACGGTACAGATCGCGCCGGCGCGGAGTCCCTTGCGGCGGGCCAGCGAGAAGACCGCGGCGGCTTCCATCTCGACGGAGAGCATCCCGGCGGCCTCCCAGTCGTCGACGTACGCGTCGGTCTCGGCGTAGTAGGCGTCGTCGGAGGCGATCGGGCCGACGTGGACGTCCTCGTCGTTCGCTTCGGCGGAGTCGACGAGCGCCGATAGGACGTCGTAGTCCGGCACTGCGGGGTACTCGGCGGCCTCGTAGCGCTTGCTCGTTCCCTCGTTTTTCGCCGCGCCGGTCGCGACGATCATGTCGCCGATTTCGATCTCCGACTGGAGCGCCCCGGTCGTCCCGACGCGGATGAACGTCTCGACGCCGACGTTAGCCAGTTCTTCGATCGCGATCGCGGCGGAGGGGCAGCCGATCCCCGTCGAACAGATCGTCAGCTCCCGCCCCTCGTAGGTCGCGTTGACGACCTTGTACTCGCGGTTTTGCGCGATCGTCTCCGACTCGTAGCAGTGGTCGGCGATGCGATCGACCCGTCCGGGGTCCCCCGGAATGAGCGCGATGTCTGTCAGGTCCCCGTCGTCGACCAGTAAGTGTGGCTGGGTCGCCATACCGTCGCCTTCCGCGGGCGGTGAGAAAAAAGGTTCGAGGAAGGACCGAGGAACCACCGACGCGTTCGGCGATCCTCGACGCCACCCCACCCCGCACCGATCGGCTCTGCTCGACCGTCAGGTGTCCGGAGACACCTCGACGCGCTCGGGTCGAATCGTGACCACCGCGTCGTCGGTCTCGAACTCGACGCGCCCCTCCGATCGGGCATCACCGCGGTTCGTCTCGGCGAAGAGGGCATCGAGCGCGTCCGGGTCGATGTAATCGTATAGCTGCGTGCTGGCCGCAGTGACGTCGTCTCCGTGGTAGCGGGCCAGTGCCATCGCAGCGGCGATGCTCGGCGGTTCGTCCACTCGTCGCTCGTACTGGATGCGGCGTCTGAGACCGCAGCCGTGAGCGTCGTTTACCCTTCCTTCCGTCATGTCTCTCAGTCACGGTATCGTGACCGTTCATTCCAGTCGGCAACGTCGCCGCCCATATACCTACCGTCAGACGACACCCGGTGAGAACCACCCGAGGGCACCGTGTTCTATCGACCACATCGACCGGCCGAAGGCGCGGTTACGACCACCGGCTGAGAACGTCTTCGAGGCGGTCGGCCGTCGGCGCGCTCCGCGTACCGTCGCGGCCGGCGGTCACTGCGCCGCACGCGTTCCCGTGAGTGAGTGCGCGCTCGATATCGCCCTCCTCGAGCCACGCCGCGAGGAATCCCGCCGCGAAGGCGTCCCCCGCACCGGCGGTATCGACGGGGTCGACGTCGAAGCCCGCGTGAACGGCGGTGCCGTCGGGCGTGTACGCTTCCGCGCCGTCGGCACCGCAGGTGACGATCACGATCCGATCGCGGGCCGCCTCATCGAGCCCGTCGACGCCGAACAGCGCCCTCGCTTCCCGATCGGTTACGAAAAGGATGTCCGCGAGCGCGAGCGCCTCGCCGTACTCCCGATCCCCGAGCCGGCGTCCGGGATCGAAGCTGACGGGAACGTCTGCCTCGCTCGCGATCCGCGCGATCGCGGCCGCCGTGTCGGGTCGTTGGCCCGTGAGATGAACGTGATCGGCCGCCCGGATCCGGGCCGGCTCGAGGTCGTCGGGCGTCACCGCCTCGTTGACGCCGTCGTTACCCAGCACGGCGACCTCCCCCGTTTCGTCGACGAGGAGGTATTTGACGGCCGTTTCGGCGCCGTCGATCACCCGCAAGCTCTCGAGAGAGACCCCCGCGGCCTCGAGCTCTCGACGGGCGAGGAGGCCGTGATCGTCGTCGCCGACGCTGCCGATCAGTTCGGCTTCGATCTCGAGACCGGCGAGCGCCGCGGCGACGTTGGCAGCGCTCCCGCCGCCGGACTGGTGCTGCGAGCGGATCGACGCCTCGCCGTCGGGTTCGGGGAACCTGTCGACCCGAAGGGTCACGTCCCAGTTGACGTGGCCGGCGGTGAGTACCGTAACCGAATCCATTCGATGCTAGGAAGCGAACGATCCCGCGGGGGAAAAGTCTAGGTGACTGCCCGGCGGGTACCGTCGAGCGGTTTGCCGCACTTCCAACTCGTCGATACCCGCGATGGGGATCAGGTCTCAGGCGACGGTGAACAGCAGGGTGTTGTGAACGGCCGGTCCGAGCCCGACCGCGGCGACGAACGCGAGAACGAGTCGGGCCTGCTGCGGTTGCTCCTCGACGAACTCTCGGAACAGTCCGAGGATGACCATCGCGAGCCCGACCTTGACGAGGACGAACAGCCAGCCGGCACCGATGTATTCCGCGGTCGGCAACGATCCGCCGGCCTCGAGGAGTAACAGGGAGAGCGGCACGTTCTCGGTGGCTGAGAGGATATCGTAGCCGATCGCGGTCGTGACTCCGTCCAGCGTGTGACCGAAGACGACGAGTACGCCCGTCGCGCCCGTCGTCGCTGCGACGTCGGTAAACCAGAGACCCAGTGCGAGCCAGGCGATCGCGGTCACGATACCGGCGACGACGACGGCGATGACCGGCCAGAACGGCTCGAACGTTCCGATTTCGAGGCTGAGGAAGAGCGCGAACATCGCGAAGACGGTGAAAAACGCCGTGCCGGTGATACCGATAAACCGGGAAATCGTTTCCTGGAGGCCGCCGACGTGGAGGAATACGCCGATGATCCAGACGAGTCCCGTGACGACCGCCGTGACCGCATACACCATCGGCGCGGTAAACAGCGGCTCGATGCTCGACGGGAACGTGCCCATCTTGTAGAGGACGTGAAGGGTCGCACCGAACATCATCCACGGGGCGAACGCGATCACCGTCCGATCGGTCACCGGCGGCTCGAGTGCCCACAGGAGAGCGATGATACCGCCGAGAATAACGAGAACCGGCACCACCAGATACCACGGTGGAACGACGAACCCCTCGGGTAACACCATAGGGGGTATAGTTTACACCAGTGACTAACACTTTCCGATTATCGACGGATCATACTGCTGAAAATTATCGCGGTGAGCGGCAGTGATCGCGACGCGCGGCCCGCGTGAGATCACGCCTCCCAGGGTTCGTCGGTCGTCTCGCCGAATAATTCGCGCATGAGCGTCACGATGCTTTCCGGCGGAAACTGGCCGCGTTCGGTGACGATCGCGTCGACGTACCGCGCCGGCGTCACGTCGAATGCGGGGTTCTCGACGGTCAGCGCCCCGTCCGTCTCGGGGGAGCGGTCGCCCTCGTCCCCACCGGTCGATTCGGAATCGACGATCGACGCTCGCTCCTCGCCGGTCAGTACTTCGCTCTCGTCGCGCAGTTCGATCTCGACGGTGTGGCCCGTCATCGTATCGGGGTGGAGCTTGATCGTCTGGGCCGCGACCATCAGCGGCACGCCGCGCTCGCGGGCGTTGACCGCCAGCCCGCTCGTCCCGATCTTGTTGATCACGCTGCCGTCCGCCGCGATGCTGTCGGCCCCGACGAGCACGTGATCCGTCCGGTCGAGGTAGCGGCGGGCCGCGTTGTCCACGATCAGCGTCACCGGGACGCCCCACTCGCGCAACTGCCGTGCCGTGATGTGACCCTGCTTTCTGGGTCGGGTCTCCTTGACGATCGCCTCGAGGGCCTTCCCGTCCTCGAGGGCGGCCTCGATACACGAGAGGGCGTCCGTCGAGTGACAGTGGGTCATGACGACGTCGCCGTCCTGAAGCCGGTTCGCGCCGATTTCGCCGAGGGTCTCCTGGGCCTGCGCGAGGTCGCGCTGGAACGCTTCCGCGCGGGCGATGGTCGATGCCCGGAGATCGGCGACGGTGTCGCCGTCCATGCCTCGAAGCACGTATCGGAGCGCGTTGGGGAGGCTCACCGCGGTCGGCCGCGTCTCGTAGAGCGTTCTGGCGGCGGCCCGGAGCTCCCGTCGGAACGCCGCCGGAGTCTCGGCGGTGGACCGGTCGGCCTGAGTCGCCAGCGCCGCCGCGGCCGCGTCGGCGATCGTCGCCGCACCGCGAGTCCGCATCTCGGCGATGTCCTCGGCGGTGGATTCGACGGCCGGAACGACGCCGGGTTCGCCCTCGTCCATGCGGATTGATTGCATGGCATAGCTGAAAAGGGTGCCGTCAGCCGTACCCGGAGACGGAATCCGGCGGCCCGTCCGGCGAATCATCGCGGAGATCACCGATCAGTAGGTCACGTCGAGCTCCCCAGCGACTGCTGTGTCTGACACGGTAACCACAGGGACGAGTGAGACTGTCCCGCTACGATACGGGCTTCTTCGACGGCCCGACAGACGGATTCCGGGTGAGTCTGGTGGTCACTCGAGTCCACCGCCTCACCAGTTGGCGACGACGCGGTGCATACAGCCGCCGCGTTTGAAGTACTCGCAGTGTGAGCCGACGTCGTCGGAGACATCGTGGTCGTAATAGTTGTCGGGCGTCCACCCCTCGGCACCGGAGTAGCCGAGCGCGTCGTCCCACTCGCCGACCTCGTAGATGACGTCGAGTATGCTGTCGTCGTAGCTGTGATAGTTGTGGACCTCGCCGACGGCGTTCTCGACGCCGTCCGTCCAGGTGTCGCCGATAGAGTCGTGGTCGACGGCACCCCCGACCAGATCCAGCGAGTGGATCCATTCGCCTCGGTCGGCGAGCCGGTTCAGTGCCGATAGCGTCATCATCGCGCCCAGCGAGTGGCCCATGACCCGGACGGTGGTCGCAGGGTTGCGCTGGCGGAACCGTGCCAGCCAGTCGCCGAAGATGCGGCCGGCGCGTTCGGCCTCGTCCGTGGCGTCCCACCAGTCCAGGTCGAGCGAATCGTACTCGTTGCCGATGACCGGGCCATCGTAGCCCGCTTCGCGAAGCGCGACCTCCGCGTTGTAGGCCTGATCCTCGGCGCTTCCGCCGATCTCCTCGAGCCAGCCGTGCGTGAAGACGAGCAGCGTCCCGTCGTTGTGGGCGAACTCGGGGAGCCACTTCTGGTTGTCGCCGCCGTGCCAGTCCCACTGGTGGACGTTCGCGCCGTCGTCCGTGGACCCATCGAGGACGTCGGCGACCTTGTCGCTGTGGACGGCCCGCAACCGGTGTTCGCCGTTGTCGCCGACCGCGTCCACGTACCACTTCTGGTTGTCGTTGCCGTGCCAGCTCCACTGGTGGACGTTCGCACCGTCGTCGGTGGACGGTCCCGAGACGTCGAGGACCTTTCCGCTGTGTTCGGCGACGAATCTGTACCCGCCGTCGGCGACGCGCTCGAGTCGCCAGACCTGATTGTCCCCGTCGGCCCAGGCCCACTGGTGGACGTTCGCGCCGTCGTCCGGAGACGCGTTCGAGACGTCGAGGACCTTTCCGCTGTGGGCGTTCACGAACCGATACTTCATGCCCGATCGGACGCCGTTGAGCCGCCCGTAGTACAGGTGCGGATACCCGCTCGGGGCGTCGAGGTAGTCGCCACAGCTGAGTGCTGCCGCGTTGCCGGAGAACGCCCCGATACCGGTCGCCACCGCGGTAGCTGTACCGGTGGCCTTCAGAAGCGTCCGGCGTGCGAGGTCGCGGCCCCCACCGTCTACAGTCGTGTCGTCCGTCTCTGAATCAGCGCTCGATTCCCCCGTCGAAGATTGCGTGTCGTTGTCTATCATTCGTCCCCCCGACCCCTAAAGTACACTCTTAATGATTAAAGTTTTTGATCGTTCACGAGACTCTATATGGGTGTGTGAGCACCTCGGCGGGCCGCTAGCCGGGTTCGGCACCTCGTCGCCGAACGACTTCGGATCCGGGTTCGAGTCTCACAGAGAAATCACACTGACACAGACCGCGCGTGGAGAGCAGTGTGCTGTCGGACGTCGACGGCCCCTCACTGGAGGGCGATCTCGATCCGCACCGGATGGGGAAGCCAACTCGCAAGAAATCGGGCCGGAATCGATTCGGGTCGTCCGGACGAATCGCGCTGAACCAGCAGTCCCCGATGGTTCACGGGGAGTGGCCGATACCAGTCGCGTTACGACCAGGGGATGTACTTCTCGCGTTCCGACTCGTACCCGCTGTCGACCACGGAGACGGCGTTCGAGACGGCCGCGTCCTCGCTCCCGCCGATTCCGATTCCGGTCAGCCACGAGAGGCTGTCGACATCGCCTCCGTAGAGGCCGACACCGACGTCGATACGACCCCGATTGGACTCGTTGCTGTCGATCCACCCGTCGTTATCGGTGTAAATGTCGTCCCAGGCCGTCTCGCCGTCGACGGTGCCGATTCGTTGCCCGTCGAACTCTTTCCGCCAGTCCTGTCGCTGGGCGAAGGCGACGTACTGCCCGTCGTGCGTGGCGACGATGACGTCGTACCCGTCGTGATCGGTCAGCCACGCCTCGTTGTCCGCCCCATCGTCGGAGCCGATCGTGGGGGTCGCGATCGTATAGAACGTGAACTCGCCGCTCGCGTCGATCGTGGCCTCGCTCTCGAGGAGGATCGCGGGCCTGTCCTCGGCTGCGAGGACCATCTGGTAGAGGTCGACGGTCCCGTCCGCGACGGGCACCGTCGTGGACATGTACGCTTCCGCGACGTACGATGTCGTCACGTTCACCTCGCTAGACGACGCGTCCGCCCGGGTGTTCCGCGTCACGGATCCGTCGTAGACGACCGTATCCAGAGCGTCGACGACGATATTCGATCGGTCGCCGCTGTAGACGTCCTCGAGGCGTGCACCCTGCTGGTCCGACGTATCGTACTGCTCGGCCGAGACGCCGACCTCCCAGCCGTCCCCGCGCGCAGAGAGAGGAATGTCGACGTCGTCGGCGGCGACGGCTTCCGCGCCTCCGAGCGCTCCGAGTCCCGTCACTGCTGTCGCTGCACCCGTTACAAATTTCCGACGTGATTTCTCTTCAACCATTGCAGATGGAGGTATGCAACGGGAGAGGATTAAATTATTCTATGTTGATACTATAATCCAATTTATTATAGATTATAATCGTCTTCCGATCCGATGCTGAAATTCGATACTGCAGGGTCGCAGCGGACGAGATTTCGAACAGAGCGACGGCGATTTCAGTGACCCCCTCGACGGGCGGGTCACCGTCCGTGCCGGTTTTCGAGAAACCGTCGGACTAGCCTCCCGACCGCCGACCGAAACGATTCCGGATCGACGGCCCCGTCTCCGCGGTAGAGCCGCGCGTGCTCTTCGCGAACGATATCCTCGAGGACTCGCTCGGAAAGCGTCTCGAACGTGACGGGATGCCCTCGATCCTCGAGCGCGGTCGCGACCTTCTGGATTCGCCGGTCCGTCGCGTATTCGTCGGCCAGCGCCGGCGCTGCTGCGTCGACCGGAACCGACTCGTCGACGTCCCGAAAGGCCGGGTGGAGTAGCGTCGCCCGTCGCCCGCGTTTGTTCCGGATTACGACGCCCTCGGCCGGCCCGTCGTACCACTTCGACCGGGGGACGGTGTACGATTCCGGATCGAAATCTCGAGTGTGACGTTCCCGTTCGAAGGCGTTCACCGGCCGGAGCCCGATCCGATCGAAGATCCGTTCGACGGTATCTGGCGGGTAGAACCCGTCCGTCTCCACGGACCAGATATCGAACCCGAGGAACGACGGGAGCCGATCCCAGTCGTAGTCGATCGCGTGCCGGTGGGTCGCCTCGCCGAAGAAGACGATGGTCTCGACGTCGTCGACGGCCTGTCGGAGCGCGTCCCGATCGAGGCGCTCCCGAACGTGACGGACGGCGTGTTGGTACGGGTCGGGAACCGCAGCCGGATCCGTATACCACCGATCCCGATCGCCGAATCGGATAAGCCCCGACTCCAGCAGTTGAAACCGAAGCTGCGCGCCGTCGATCTTCTCGAGGAGCCAGAGGTGCCCGTCGTCGAAGCACTCTTCGGGCGCGTTCGCAACGCGCGGGATGGACGGGTATTCCTTCACGTGTGATGTGAGACACACGTTCTGGCGGCTTCAACCCTCTGCTCGGACGCTCGAGAGTGAGGGGCTCGAAGAGACCAGTCTATCGCCCCGTCCTCGAGTCAATAATACGAACTTGGAACGGCTATCGGCGCAGAGTTTACGGAATAGTCCGTAGAGACAAGATATATTCCGTTGTAGAACGACGTATCAGGTATGGAGGACCCGCGTCCGGAACTGACGGCGACCGCCGACGAACGCGACGCGTCGCCGGATTTCGATTCACTGACTCCCCCTGACGAACTCGTCCGCGGTGAGCGGACGCGCGATGACTTCTTCGATGTCGTGCTCGGGCTGGACAGCCCGACGACGGTCGCTGACGTCGCTGACCGCGCCGGTCACGGTGTGGATGCAGCGAGGGAGTACCTCGAGTGGTTCGAGCGAATGGGGATCGTCACGCGGGTCACTGACTCGCCGGCGACGTACGAACGAAATCAGGAGTACCTGACCTGGCGTCGCGTCCAGCGGCTCCGGGACCAGTACACCACCGACGAACTGCTCACCTTCCTGTCCGCAGAGACGGAGCGCGACGACGCGTTTCGCGAGACGTTCGACGTGTCGTCCCCGACCGACGTCTCGATCGCAGCCCGCGCATCGGCGACCGATCGCTCGGTCGAGGAAGTGTGGGAAGACGTGTCCGCCTGGCAAACGGCTCGCCGCCGGATCGTTCTCCTCGAGCGGGCGGTGACGACCGGATCCGGGACCGCCGCGGAGGAACGAAACGCTGTATGACCGATCGGAGCGACGGGACGGGGACACCCGACGACGACAGCAGTGGCGCACCGATCGATTTCGATCGCCTCGATGCCATCGCGGACCGACTGTCGTCCGACGATCGCTTCGATCGCATCGACGCACAGCCCGCATTCGCACCGGATCGATTGGTGTGTGTTTACGATGCTGGGTTCTACCCGAATCGGGTTCACAGCGCCCGCCTGGAAATCGTCTGGTTCGAGAACGGCGACTTTTCGCTCCAGTACCACGAGGAGCACGACGAGGGCGCGTTCGACCATCGGTGGGATCGGCACCCGTCCGACCACAACGCCCGTGATCACGTGCATCCAGGTCCCAACGCGCCGACGCCGGGGACCGATACGTCACACCCACCGGATTGGCGCGACGTCCTCTCGACGGTACTCACCGAAATCGAAACCCGGCAACGGGGGTTCTGGACCCCGTAGCCAGTTCGCAAACATCCTCATAGAACTCAGTGACGCAGCCGAACGAGCGGATGGCCCCCGCACACCCCCGATCCCTCAGTCGGCGTCGGTTCCCCTCCCCTCGAAAAGCGCCGCTGAGACCGGACAGCCACAGGGCGTGGCCTTGTGCGTCAGCGGGCCGTAACTGACGATCAGCCCGACGGAGGTGTCACAGCGGAGACACCGAAGCGGCTCTCGGCCGGCGGGTGAGTTGCTGGCGGCGATCGAGTCGGTATCGACTGTCAGCTCGTCGAGTCCGGACGAGTCGTCGGCATCGTCCTCGCTCATCGGTCACTCCGGACGGCCCGCTGCCGTCGTGGTGGCCGCTCGAGCGCGGCCGATACTCGGATGCGATACTGTCGTCGTGCGAGACGTTTATGTCTCGGTGGGAGTAAGCGAAACATGGCTTTCGAATCCCTGGTGCGGGATTGGAAGCCAGTCTCGGGTGCTGCTACACCCGGGGCGTTTCCGTACGCCCCCGCTGGAGCTGACTTCCAGCGTAATATTCAGGATTGTCTGACTTATACCTAATGAAAACTACGAGCTGAATATGGGTGCCGCTTCCAGAATCAGCGCTGGCGAGGGTGTTCGAACTGGAGAACGGTCTTCAAAAGAGACGAATGGAATGTTTTGCCATCGTGGCAACACTGAATTGCCACGCCCTCCCCAACCGATTTCTACTCACGGCGGCTCTGCCGCCGTTCGTATGGTTCGCGGAACCTTCGGTTCCGCGCTAACGCTCGGTCGCTTCTACTCCCTCGCTCATCCCTCGCGCAAATTTGTTCTGCGGTTCGCCATCGGCGAACCGCACCACAGCGCGCGCCACCGCGTCCGTGCGTTCGGTTTGGAGGAAGAGGGCCGAGAACCGGACGCCGAAGAGCACCGACCGACGGATAACCGGGCGCCTTTTTCCCCGTTCGGCGACTCGAGGGGGGTATGGACCGTAGCGAACTCGCCCCCCTGATCGATCACACCGTCCTCGGCCCCGAGACGACGCCCGCCGACGTCCGACGCGTCCTGAATGCGGCCGCGGAGCACGGAATGAACGCCTGTATCCCGCCCTACGCGGTCGAGACGGCCGCCGAGCACGCGCCCGACGTGACGCTCGCGACGGTGATCGCCTTCCCGCACGGGCAGCAGGCCCCCGAGGTGAAGCGAAAGGAAGGCGTCGCGGCGTGGAAGGACGGCGCGGACGAACTCGACGTCGTCATCAACGTCGGTCGGCTGAAAGCCGGGGAGGACGACGCGGTCAGGGCCGAGCTGGCGGAACTGGTCGCCGCCGTGCCGATCCCCGTGAAGGTGATCATCGAGACCGCGCTGCTGACCGACGCCGAGAAGCGGCGGGCCTGCGAGGCCGCCGAAGCGGCCGACGCGGCGATGGTCAAGACGTCGACCGGATTCGCCGATGGCGGAGCCACCCTCGAGGACGTCGAGCTCATGAGCGAGTACCTCCCGGTCAAGGCCAGCGGCGGGGTCGGCAGCTACGACGAGGCGATCGCGATGCTCGAGGCCGGTGCCGAACGGATCGGTGCCTCGAGCGGGGTCGACATTCTCGAGGGCGCACCCGAATAACGGAGCCCGGCTACGGGCGGTGAACTGACCGGCCACGGCGACGAGTCGCCGGCAGGGTCCGGCGAAGCCGAACAGTTTTGGTCGACCCGTCACCAACGGAGGGCATATGCTCGAGCGGGTCCGAGCGCGACTCCACGCGCTCGCGAGACGGCTCCGGCGGCTGGAGCGGCGCGAACTCGATTCGTTCGGTCGGTGGCTCGAGCACACGGGGAACCTCCTCCACCTCTCGGTGCTGGTGATCGTCCCGCTGTTGATCGCCGCGGTGACGTGGGTGGCGAACGTGGCCGGGCCGATCTCGTTCCTGCTGTTCCCGCCGCTCGCGTCCGGGACGTACACGCTCTTCGCCGATCCGGAGGGGAAGTACGCGACGCCGACGAAGTTCGTCGGCGGGATGACCGTCGGGGCGCTCTGTGGCTGGCTCGCGCTCGAGCTCACGACCACAGCCGGGCTCGACGGCGGCGGCGTCAGCGCGTCCGGCGCCGCCCTCGGCATCTTCTTTACCGGCGCCTGCACCTGGGCGCTCGACCTCGAGGAGCCGACGGCGTTCTCGACCGCGCTGCTCGTGCTCGTCACCGGGAACGCGCAGTTCGCGTACGTCCTCGGGATCGTCGTCTCGAGTTCGTTCGTCGCGGCCGCCTTCGTCCTCTGGCGGGATCGCTTCTACGAACAGCGCGCTCGCTTCCTCTATCAGACGACCAGCGGCGACGATCACGTGCTCGTTCCGATGGGCGACGGCGGGGAGACGGTCGCCCGGTTCGCCGCCTCGATCGCCGGCGCGCACGACGCCGGGAAGGTGGTGCTCTTCGACGTCGTCGACGAGGACGCCGTCGGACGGGAAGACGGAGCCGACGAGGATAGCGGAGACGAAGCGACGACGCCGGCGGAACGCGCGGCCACCGACGTCGGTCGCCGCCTCGAGTCCCTCGCCGCGGATCTCGAGGCCGCCTACGACGTGCCCTGCGAGGTCGTCGTCGCGGCCGACGGCGGGGCCTCAGCCGGACTCGTGTTGCGGACTGCGCGGCAGGAAAACTGCGATCTAATCGTCACGCCGTACGCCGAGCGGGAGAGCGGCGGTCTCTCGTCGTTCATCACGGGCCTGTTCGACAGCGAGATCGACGTCATCGCCTTTCGATCGAACGGAACGTCGCGACGCCGATGGCGGGACGGCCTCGTGGCGGTCCGGGGTGCCGGCGACACCGCGCGCGCGATGCTCGACTTCGCGATTCGGGTGGCCGATTCCGACCGGACCATCAGCGTCTGTACGTGTATCGACAGCGAGTCGCGCCGCCGGGCGGCCGAGAGCACGCTGGCAGACCTCGTGGACGCCTTCTCGGGCCGATTCGAGACGCACGTGGTCACCGCGGCGGTCGAAGACTACCTCGCGCGGGTCGCACCGCGATACGACGTGGTCTTCGTCGGCTCGAGCACCGACCGGTCGGCCGCCTCGCGGTTCGTCTCCCCGCCGACGTTCCGGAAGCTGAGCGATCTCGAAGCGGACGTGGCGATCGTTCACCGCGGTCGCCGTCGCTAGCAGTGCTCGGTGATGAGAACGAATTCGGAAGTGAGCCGTCAACCCGGCTCGTACGTCGTCGAACCGGACGGAGAACGGGGGAGGAGAGAGCGACAGTTAAAGATTGTACGCGTCATCCCACGGCTGAAGTCGTGGGCGTTCGCGCTGTATCTGTGTACCGAGTGTGTTGCTAGCGTGGCAACGGGGAATCGCCACGCCCTCCCCAACCGATTCGTTCGCGCCTCGCGGCGCTCACTCATCCCTCGCGCAGTATCGTTGGCCGCCCTCGTTCCCACTCGGACGGCCAACAGCGCGCGCCACCACACGCCGGCTGCGTAAGCCGGAACGATACGTAGATCACTCAACGGAACGTCGCTGGTCGATCCGACTGAAATCGCGTTCGGCGCTCTCGCAACGTCTCACTCGCGCTCGAGAATCCGCTCGATCAGGCCGCTCTCGTCGCTGCCGAGCGCCGACCGGACGAGCAGGTGGCCCCCGAGCATGGAGGGGCTGATCACCGCGTCCGCGCCGGCTCGCTCGAGTTTCTTGACGTTCTCGCGGTCGGTCGCGCCGGCGACGATGCGCGTGGTCGGTGCGAGCTGGCGGGCGGTGAGGATCGCGAGCGCGTCTTCGGCGTCGTTGTTCGTCGCGACGAGGATCGCGACTGCTCGGTCGACCTTCGCGCGGTTGAGCGGCTCCTCGTCGCTGGGATCGCCCGTGACGACTGGGACGTCTCGGTCGCCGAGCGTCGCTGCAGCCTCGCGATCGTTGGTGACGACGACGAACTCGCGGCCGCTGTCCGAGAGTTCGTCGACGATCGGTTCCGTCAGTTCGCCGTAGCCGAGCACGAGGATGTGCTGGTCGAGGAGTTCGATTTCTGAATCGTTCATCTTTCCGAGTGTTTTCGAGATTCGGTCCTGAATCGCCGGGCCCACGAGCGCCCCGATGGCGATACCGAAGCTGGCGACGCCGAGGACGAGCACGGACATGGTAAACAGCATCGCTTCGGTCGAGCCGGTGTTCGGCGTCACGTCGCCGTAGCCGACCGTGCTCGACGTGATCAGCGTGAAGTAGAAGGCGTCGAGGATGCTACTGATGCCGTCGAAGTCCTCGCGGAGCGCGTAGCCGCCGATGGTCCCGTAGACCTGCACGCCGACGAGCGCCGCGCCGGCCGCGATCTGCGTCGTCGACAGCGAGAGCGGTTTGGTAAACCGCTTGCGGGTGAGCAACAGGACCGGGATCGAGACGAGCGAGAGGACGACCAGCGGGAACGAGTACGGGCTCGACTGGAGGAGCCCCTGTGCCGCCGTCAGCGGGAGCAATAGCAGCGTCGCCCACCAGCCGGTCCGGAGGCCGCGGCGGAGCGCGAGCGCACTGCCGACCATCATGAACCCCGTGAGCGCGCCGGTGAACGCGGCGGCGCTCTGGACGGCATCGGGGACGAATTCCGCGAGCGGGCCGCCGACGGCGTTGGTCCCGATGTTGACGACCGCGGTCGCGACCGAGAGCAACGCGACGAGCAGGACGAGCGCGATGGCCGCCCGCGTAGTGAGCACTCGTCGCCAGTTGTCCGGCAATCGCGCTCGAAGCGACCGGGCCTCGACCATACACACCGTGGGCAGTGGTGTTAGTTAAACGTCTCCGTCTCTCCCGGACGAGATATATCGATCCCGTTCGGCCCCGAAGCGATCGAAATCGGGGAACGAACAAGACTGTTCGGACCGGATCAGCGAACCACGGTAACCGGCACGGGCGAGCGCTGGAACACGGTTTCCGCGACGTTGCCGACGAACAGTCGGTCGACCATGTCACCGCCGTGGCTCCCGATTACGATCGCGTCGTAGTCGTCGGCGTGGCCGACGATCGCCCGTGCGGGACGGCCGATTTCGACGACGGTGTCGATCTCGGCGTCGTAGTCGGCGGCGATTTCGCGGGCGCGATCGAACACCTCCGCCGCGCGGTCCTCCGCGGCCCCCTCGATGTCGTCTTCGATGGCGAGACTCATCGCGTCCCCCATCATCACCGACGGCTCGGCGACGACGGTGAGGACCGTCACCGCCGCATCCGGGTGATTCTCGAGCGCGTACGTGAGTGCGCGCTCGGACAGCACGGACCCGTCCATCGGAACGAGAACGCGATCGAGCATGGTGACAGCCACCACGGGTGAACGAATAAACCCCTCCCGAGAAGGTGTGCACACGCTCGCGCTCGACCGTCGCCATCGGGTCGCCATCGGTTCGGTATTCCCGCGCAGTGACCCCGTCGGTGCTGATTTAACCGTTCCGAACAACTGACCGACAATGCAATCGCTTCCCGTCGATCTGGTGGTCGAGGTGTTTCTGGGCCTCTACCTCGGGCTCCTGACCGGGATCGTTCCCGCGTTCGTCGCCGGCTCGCTGGGCTTTCTCGTTCGGTACTTCAGCGGCGTCACGCTACCCGGGTTCGGTGTCGTCGTCCTCGCGCTGTCGATCGCCAGCGTCCAGGGCGGGTTGCTCGGCCTCATCGAACCGACGATCGCCCAATCGCCGCGACTGCTGGTCGCCGTCCTCGTCGTCCTCATGCTCGCGCTCTACGCTCACAATCAGGGGGACAAGCTCGGCGCGGAACTCCCCCGTCGGCTCTCGCTGACGTCGCTCCGACAGCGGACCCTCTCGGCCGACGTCGTCGAACTCGTCGGCTCGGTCGGCCAGGTCACCGTCCGACCGACCGGCGAAATCCACGACATGGAGGGCTATCCGCCACTCTCGCCGGATCTCCGGCGAACCCTCAAAGCCGGCTCGTGGCGGCTCCCGGCCGATATCCCGCTGTCCGAGCTCGAGTCCCGGCTCGAGGAACGGCTCCGGACGGATCACGATCTCGCCGACGTCGACGTCGAGATCGACGAGCAGGCACGGGCGACCGTCATCGCGGCACCGCCGTCGGGAAGCCTTTCGCGACGGGTCCCCCCGGGCCAGCGGGCCGTCTCGATCGCGACGCTCGTCCCGACGGGGCTCGCTCGAGGCGACGAGGTGAGCGTCCGGACCGGTGAGCGCTCGATCATCGGGACGGTACTGAGCGCCCGAACGGATATCGACGACGAACACGAGACGGCCGTCTCCGAGACGCCAGTTGACGACGTCGCGACCGACGGCGGAGAGGAAACCGAGCCGCCGCTTCCCGACGCGAAACCGAACGCGGCGACCGCCGGCGGGCCGGGACGCGTGACCGTCGCCGTCGCCCGCCGAGACGTCAAGTCCGTCCTCGAGGCGGAGTCGCCGCGACTCGTCGTGCGCTCCCGCGGGACGAGCCGCGAGTTCGAGGCCTTCGCGCTGGTCAAGCGCAGCGGATACGCGATCCGTCGGTTCACCGTCGGTTCGGCCGGGGCCGACGAGCCCGCGCCGGCGGACGAGGTGACGCTCCTCGCAGTGCGCCGACAGGGCAGCGAAACGGGCGGTCGCCGCCACGGCTGGGTATTCGGCCCCGGTATCGAACGGCGACTCGAGTCCGGCGACGAGGCGTTCGTCGCGGGACCGGAGGACGCGACCGAGGCGTACGCGGAGGCGATGGCCCGATGAGCGCCGCTCTCGTCCCCGCGCAGGTCGTCAGGTCCGCGACGCTGGTGGACGCGCTCGTTCAGATCGTCGGCTTCGCCCTGCTCGCGGCCGGAGCGGGGGCCGGTGTCGCGTTCATGTACCGCTGGTACAGCTCCGACGAGATTCCCGAAGGGGTCGCGGTCCTGTTCGGCGTCGCACTCGTCGCGCTCTGGTTGAACACCGAGACGGCGTTACAGCAGGCGATTATCGGCGATTCGGCGCTGACCGACCCGAGTACCGCGGTCTTCACGGTGAGTGCGTTCGTCGCCAGCGCCATCGCCGCCGACGCCGGCCGGCGGCTGGGCGATTACCTCGCTCGAGACGTGTTCGTGGCCGCCACCCCGCGGACGATCACCGAGGTGAGGCAGCTCGTTCGCTCGGCCGGTCGCGTCGTCACGGTCGAACTCCCGACGGAGATCGGCGACATCGACGGCTACGACCCCGTCGACGAGTCGGTGAAGGCCGAACTCGCGGGGGAAACGTTGCTCTTCCCCCGTCGGCTCACCGTCGAGGAGCTGCGCGAGCGACTGGTCGCCCGCCTCGAGCGCGACCACGGGATCGGCCACGTCGACGTCGATCTCGCTGCCGACGGGACGATCGACTACCTCGGAGTCGGGAGCCGACCGGCCGGGATCGGGCCCACGCTCGCACCCGGGACGGTGGCCGTCGCCCTGACGGGCGATCCCGCGGCCGACGCCAGCCCGGGCGACGCGGTCCGGATCTGGGGCCGAGACGACGCGGACGGAACCGCTCGACGGATCGCCGGCGGCGAACTGCGCGCGACGGCCGCCGACACCGTGACGGTCGCCATCGACGCCGAGGACGTTCGCGACCTCGAGGGCGATCGACCGCACCGGGTCGTGACCCTGCCGGGCAGTCCCGATGCCGAACGAGAGCTCGTCTCCCTGCTCCGCGCGGCCGACGAGACGGTGACGACGGTCGGCGTCGGCTCCGACGATTCGCTCGTCGGCGTCCCGGTCGACGCGCTGCCGGTCCTGGTGCTGGCTCTCGAACGCGCGGGCGAGGACGGTGACGAGCACCTCCCGCTACCGGCCGACGACGTTCGGCTCGCCGCGGGCGACGTCGCCTACGTTCTCGGTCGCCCGGAGGCGCTGCGGCGAGTAACGGAACGAGCGCTCGCACGTACTGATCGGTCTCGAGAGGGCGGAGAGTCCGTCGCCGACGAATCGGAGCCCGATCGGCAGCCGGAACGACCACAGGAGCGGTAGCTACTTGCCGTCGGCACCGATAGCGCCACGTATGCCTACGGAGTGGAAGCTGTTCGCCGACCTCGCCGAACGCGCCGGTGACAAGCACGTGACCGTCGACGCCGCAGCCGGCGACACCGTCGGTGACGCCCTCGATATGCTAGTCGCGGATCGCCCCGACCTCGAGGGGCGCGTGCTCGAGGACGGCGACCTGCGATCCCAGATCAACGTGCTTCGCAACGGAACGAACGTCCTGGTCGAGGAGGAGGGTCTGGAGACGGAACTCGAGGAGGGCGACGAGCTCGCGCTGTTCCCGCCGGTCAGCGGCGGGTAGCTGCGGACCGGCGCTGGAGACCGACGTGACTACGGTCCTCTCGGAAGCCGTCGAATTTCTTAACTGTCCGCGATCGAAACGAGGGGTCATGCGAGCACGAACGATGCTCGGCCTCGCGGGACGAGCGCTCGGTGCCGGGATCATCGGCCTCGGTACGCTCGCGGTACTCGGGATCGTCCTCGCGGTGCTCGGCGGTCTCGCGGTCGGCGGGGTCGTGCTCTCCGTGGCCGACCTCGTGATCGAGCCGGGCCTGCGGACGTTCGTCGCGGCACTGCTCGTCGGCGCAGTTCTGCTATTGCTATCGTGGGCGGCCGGCGTTCGAAAGGCGATCCGTCGCAGCCGCGCTCGACTGCGCCGCGAGACGGAGCCGATCGACCCCGGCGGAACCGGACGGGTCGCGTCGTCGGCCGCCCGGCTGGCCGCCCAGTTCGACCTCCCGCTGCCGGCGTTGCGACGCCACGCCGCGACCGCGCCGATCGCGTGTACGACCACCCACGAGGGCGAGCCGGTGCTGATCGTCTCCGACGGCCTGCTCGAGGCGCTCCCCGATGCCGAACTCGAGGCGGTGCTCGCCCACGAATTCGCCCACGTCGCGAACGGCGACCAGCGGTTGATGACGTGGGCGCTCGTGCCCCTGATCGCGTCCGAGGAGTTCTACGAAATGATGGACGACGAGGGAGACGAGTTCGATCCCCGCGACCTGCCCTGGCTGGCCCTCGGCCGACTGCTGGTCGGCGGGTCGACGCTCGGCGCCGGGCTGTTCTCCCGCGGCAGGGAGTTCGCGGCCGACCGCGCCGCCGTCGCCGCGACCGGCGACCCGGGAGCGCTGGCCGCGGCGCTCGAGCGACTCGATTCGGCGGCGGCCGAGCGGCCGCCCGAGGACCTCCGGAAACACACCCGTTCCGTCGACGCCATCTCCGTCCTCCCGACCCTGGATCCGGAACGCGACGGCGGCGGCGGCCTCTTCGCGACCCATCCCGCGACCGAGCGGCGACTCGAGCGGTTGCGGCGGCTGGCGGACCAGTCCGGCGTCACTCCCCCGTGAGATCGATCCCCAGAACGAAGTCCGGTTCCTCAGAGATACCGACTCCCGCGTAAGGCGCGTCGGTAACGTATCGGGCCGTTTCGGGGATCAGGACCCGCGTCTCGTCGGCACCGCGCTCGGCCGCGTCTCGACCGATCGCGGCGAACAGCGACCGGGCGGCGTCGACGTCCTCCCAGGCCCCGACGCCGTATTCGGCCCACGTCTCGGTCGTCGCGTCGTCGCTCGCAGCCGCTGCGTCGTCATCGTCGATCTCCCGGTCGTACGTTCGCGACCGGTAGGCCGTTCCGGCGAGTCCGTCCTCGCCCTCGACCGTCAACACGGCCGTCTCCTCCGCGAGCCGGTCGAAGTCGTCCCGCGTGAGCTCCCGGACGGCCCACGATTCTTCGGGCGCGAGTCCGAGTCCGTTCAAGCGCTCGCGGGCGTCGCTGTGCGTCCAGTAGCGCCACGCGGCCGCGGGATCGCTCGAGACCCGGGACGGGCCCTCGGCGGTCGAATCCGGCTCCGGGTGGGCGAATCGGAATTCGGTGATCGGGTCGTAGCCGCTGGCCCGCGCGGCGCCGAGCGAGGCGGCGTTCCACGAGAAGACCATGACCCGACCGACCGTCGCCTCCTGTTCGCGAGCCCACTCGAACGCCGCCTCGTTCAATCGGCGGGCCACGCCCCGGCGGCGGTAGTCGGCGGCGACGCGCATCCCCTGAAACCAGGCCTCGTCCGGCGAGAGCATGACCCCCTGGAGGATCCCCGCGGCCTCGCCGTCGACCTCCGCGAGGAAAGTCTTCTTGCCCCGCCCGGGTTCGTCCTCGAGCCAGTCGTGGTAGACCCGCGGGATGTAGTCGCCGCCGCGGTCGGGCCAGATGTCACTGGTGAAGTCGACGACAGCATCGTAATCGTCGTGGGTCGCGCGGCGAATCTCGATGGACGGGTCGGCGTTCGAATCGGGTGACATCGGTAGGTGATCAGTCGCACCTCACGCAGTCGCGCGGGAAAGGGCTTCGCAGAGTCGACGCGGCTCGTCCACTGCGACGAACGAGCGCACTCGAAGGCCCCGCCCGAAGCACCGCGAACACCGGGTGATACTGAGGTCATTCCGGACCGACGATTTCGACTTTGATTCCATCGGGGCCCTCGCAGTAGAGCGCGTAATAGCCGCCGGCGTACGGATGCCGGTCCTCGTACAGAACGGCGGAATCCGATCGGTCACGAATCTCCGCGGTCAGCGTATCGACCTGGTCACGAGAACCGGCGTGGAACGCGAGGTGATTCAGGCCCGGAGCCCGGCGCTGAAATGGTGACTCGAGGTCGTCTGCCTCTTTGAGTACGATGTACGTCGGACCGTTCCGCCAGGAACGACCGCCGCTTCACTCGTTCTTCGGCTCGTAGCCGAGTTCGGCGAGTAACCACGCCCAGAAATCGACTGCCGACTCGAGATCGGAGACGCACAACTCGACGTGATGGAGGTGACCGGCACGCTCGGGATCGGCGTGGTCGTGACTCATACGCGATACTATGGGAGGAACTATCAATTCAGTATCTCTTTCGGTGCGGCGAGTTCGCAGCTATCGTCGCCAAATGAAACCCGACTCACTCCCAGGGCACCGACCGCTCCTGAATCTCGCCGGCGAGCGACGTTCCCATCGCCGCTTCGACGTCCTCGGCGTTCGCGAGCGCCCACATCAGCTTCACTTTCGCCGTCCCGGGCAGCGTGTCCTCGCCCTCGATCACGCCCGCCTCGAGCAGGTCCCGGCCGGTGTCGTAGACGCGATCGCAGACGCGACCCTCGAGACATTGACTGGTCATGACGACCGTCGTGCCGTCCTCGATCAGCTCCTCGATGCGGGGAATCAGATCGGTGTGGACGTGACCGAGGCCGGTACCCTCGATGATCAGCCCTTCGCTCCCCTCGACGACGTCGAGGAACTGCGGATCCATTCCGGGCGTGAACTTGAGGAGTTCGACGTCGCTCTCGAGGGTCGGTTCGATCGAGAGCTCGGCGGCGTCTCGCTGCTGGTAGTCGCGGCGGAAGCTGACGGTCTCGGTCTCGTAGTCGACCTCGCCCAGCGGCTCCGCCCCGACGGTTTCGAACGCGTCCCGGCGCGACGTATGGTTTTTCCGTACGCGAGTCCCCCGGTGGAGCGCGCAGACGTCGTCCGATTCGGAGGCGTGCATGCAGACCAGCACTTCGGCACAGTCGCTCTTGGCGGCCTCGACGGCCGACACGGCGTTCATCACGTTGTCCGACGACGGCCGGTCCGCCGAGCGCTGCGAGCCGGTGAAGACGATCGGGACCGGCGTCTCGAGCATGAACGACAGCGCCGAGGCGGAGTACTGCATCGTGTCGGTGCCGTGCATGACGACGACCCCGTCGGCACCGGCCGCGATCTCCTCGTGCACCGCCTCGGCGAGGTCCTGCCAGATCGGCGGCTCCATGTTCTCCGACAGGATGTTGGCGACGACCCTGCCCCGATAGTTCGCGCGGCCCGCGAGATCGGGAACGGCTCGCAGGACGTCCTCGGCGTCGAACTGGGCCGTCACCGCGCCGGTCCGGTAGTCGACCGTCGAGGCGATCGTGCCGCCCGTCGAGATCAGCGAAATCGTCGGCAGGTCGTCGTCGAACTCGATCTCCGAGCCCGCCTCGTCGGCCCCCGTCGAATCGGTGCCGTCGATCTCGTAGACGTCCTCTGCGAGCACGTCCACGTCGGCCCCGTCCCGATCGACGCCGACGTTGTAGCCGCCCTCGAGTTTCACCACGAGGTTGTCGTCCGTGCTCGAGGGGAGCAACACGCCTTCGTACGTCCGATCCGCGCGATCGACGCGGACGCGGTCGCCTGGGTTCATGGGAGGGCGTTGCGCGGCGGCGGACTTGAAGGCACGCTTTCCGTCCGGTGTGGCTCGGGTGGGAGAATAGATACGGGGGCATCGGAATCGACCGAACGCCCCGTTCAGTCCCGGCCGAGGGAGGGCCGTCGAATCGGCCGGTATTCGAGAAAACGACTACCGAGCACCTCGAGAACGGAATCCGTCGTCAGGAACCCGTCTTCTCGACCTCGTACCAGGTCCCGTCCCAGCTGAGCCCGTAGCCGAGCAGCGATTTGAGCGTCAGTATGCCGAAGGCGGGATAGAGGAGCGGCGCGAGGACGACGGTCCAGCTGAGGCCGTCGATCCGTCCGTCTCTGGTGTCGCGCCACGCGACGAGGGCGACCGTCCCGACGAGGATCGCCGCGGGGAGGAGAAACGCCGACTCGACGTCGAGGACGAACAACAACAGGAGTTTCGAGGTGAGGGCGAGCGTGAACAGGCAGCCGAGCAGGCTCGAGCACATGCGACCGATCGAGATGAGACCACGGCGGCCGAGTCGGCCGCGCAGGAGTTCGATGAGGGTCGCGTGGAGGACTTCGATCTGCCCGACGCGCCAGCGCTTGCGCTGGCCCCAGAGATCCCGCAGGGTGTGGGGGGCCTCCATCGTGTTCGTACACTGGCGGGCCTGTTCGACGGTCAGCCCCTCGCGATAACACGCGTGGGCGAAATCGAGGTCCTCGGTGAGCACGTCGTCGTAGCCGTCCACGCGCTCGAAGGCCTCGCGGGTGAGCACCGTCGACGAACTCCGGCAGTTCGCGAAGCCCGAGAGTTCGACGATCTTGTAGCTGGCGTGGAAGACGATCCGCTCGCAGTAGGCGATCGTCTCGATGACGCCCGTCGGCCGGGGAATCCGCCGTCCCTGAAAGACGTCCGCGTCCTCGAGTACCGCGCTCATCCCCCGCGACAGGAACTCGGGAGTGACCCGTTCGTCGGCGTCGAAGACCGCGATGTACTCCGCGCCGGTCTCGCGCACCGCGTAGTTGATCGCGCCGGCTTTCGACCCCGGATTCCCGTTGATCAGACACTGAACGCGCTCGTTCGCGGCGGCGAGTTCGCGGGCTCGCTTCAGCGTCGCCTCGTCGTTCGGCTCGGCGACGACGACGATCTCGAGGTTCTCGTACGTACTCTCACGGAGGCTCTCGACGCTCTCGTCCATCACCGCGTGATCGCGATACACCGGGACGATCGCGGTCAGCCGCGGGCCGTCCGTCACCGGCTCGATGGTATCCCGCGACGTCCACACCTCGCGGACCAGCAACAGGCCGGTGATCGCCACGAAACCGGTGAAGACGGCCATCGACGAGATCGCCTCGAGGAACACCACCTGAACGGTCACGACGAACAGATCGACCGAGACGCGCTGGATTTCCCGCCCCTGCGCGAACCCGAACAGCAACAGGGTGAACGCACCGACGACGGTGGCGCCGTGGTCGACGGCTCGAGGGGCTGTCGAAATCATTGCCGGGGGTTGTAGGCGACGGCATATCAATATTGTCATAAGTCCGGAGGAGGACGGAAAATACGGAATTCGCGAGTGGTCGGGCACGGTATCGAGGCAATGCCGAGGACGACGAAACGCCGGTAAGACCGACGTTCGACGGGTGAATATCCGGTTTCCGATCGGAGAGAGTGCGCGGAACTCGTCAACAAACACAACTCATAAGCCGACGACCGTTTACGTTCGTGATATGCAATCCGAGCCGCAAGCGTTCGACCGGGTTCTCTCGTCGATGTGTACGGACCCCCACCCGGCGGCGCGCGACGCGGCGGAACGGTTTCTCGCGACGAATCCCGGCGATCCCGGGAGCTACCCGGCCGTCGCGGCGCTCGAGGACGACGCGATCGAGCTGTTGAGCGATATTGCGGGTCTCGACGAGCCGGCGGGCTACATCACGAGCGGCGGCACGGAGGCCAACATTCAGGCCGTTCGAATCGCTCGCGAGCGGGCCGACAGCCGGACGCCGAACGTCGTCATGCCCGACTCGGGCCACTTCAGTTTCCGGAAGGCGGCCGACCTGCTCGGCGTCGAACTCCGGATCGTCCCCACCGACGACGACCACCGGGCCGACCTCGCGGCCGTTCGGTCCGCCGTCGACGACGACACCGCCGCGGTGGTCGGCGTGGCGGGAACGACCGAGTACGGCCGCGTCGATCCGATTCCGGAACTCAGCCGGCTCGCCCGGTCGGTCGACGCCACCCTCCACGTCGACGCCGCGTGGGGCGGCTTCGTCCTCCCCTTTACCGACTACGACTGGCACTTCGGCCACGCCGCGGTCGACACGATGTCGATCGACCCCCACAAGATGGGACAGGCCGCGGTTCCCGCGGGGGGACTGCTCGTTCGCTCGCCCGACCTGCTCGACGAACTCGCGGTCGACACGCCCTACCTCGAGTCGACCTCGCAGGCGACGCTGACGGGAACCCGTTCCGGCGCGGGCGTCGCGAGCGCCGTCGCCGCGATGGAGGAACTGTGGCCCGAGGGCTACCGCCGCCAGTACGGCCGCTCCCAGAACAACGCCGAGTGGCTCGCCGACGCCCTCGAGAAGCGCGGCTACGCGGTCGCCGAACCCGCGCTGCCGCTGGTCGCGGCCGACGTGCCCCGGTCGACGTTCGATGCGCTGCGGGCCAATGGATGGCGGATCTCGCGAACGGCGACCGGCGAACTGCGCGTCGTCTGTATGCCCCACGTCAGCCGCGAGATGCTGGCCTCGTTTATCGGTGATCTGGACCGGCTCGAGGTCCGTGCGAGCGTGCCGGTCGCGAGTGACGACTGAGGGAGTATACCCGAAGAGGGCAGACGCTGGTGGGACGGACCGGCAGTCCCCGCTCGATCGACTGGGAGAGGCGAGGAGTCTCCGATCGTGTGAGCGTCACTACCTGATGCGGTGGGGCGCAAGGGAACGATTTCGGCGATCGAAACCGGCGGGTTTTACGCCCGCGAGCGCAACGTGACGAGCATGAGCCACGACGAGTTTCCGACGGACGAACCCGCCGTCGTGACCTGCGGGTTGCCCTACGCCAACGGCGACCTGCACATCGGTCACCTGCGGGGCTATATCGGTGCAGACGCGTTCAACCGCGCGCTCGAGACGCTCGGCCAGGAATCGATCTACGTCTGCGGGTCGGACATGCACGGGACGCCGGTCGCCGTCAACGCCGAACAGCAGGGCGTCGATCCGGAGGACTTCGCGCTGGACTGGCACGAGCAGTACGAGGAGACGTTCCCGAAGTTCAACGTCGACTTCGACAACTACGGTCACACCCACGACGAGACCAACACTCAGCTGACCCGGGAGATCGTCCGCACGCTGGACGACGAGGGCTACATCTACGAGAAGGAGATTCAGGTCGCCTACGACCCCGAGGCCGACCAGTACCTCCCCGACCGCTACGTCGAGGGGACCTGCCCCTACTGCGGCGCGAAGGCCCGCGGCGACGAGTGCGACGAGGGCTGTCAGCGCCACTTAGAGCCGGGCGAAGTCGAGGATCCGACGAGTACGATCACCGGGAACGCGGCCGAATACCGCGAGCGGACCCACAAGTTCTTCGAGGTCTCCGAGTTTACCGACTTCCTGACCGAGTTCCTCGACGGCCTCGAGGGCACCTCGAACGCGCGCAACCAGCCCCGGCAGTGGATCGAGGACGGCCTGCAGGACTGGTGTATCACGCGGGACATGGACTGGGGGATCGACTATCCTGACGACGAGACGGACGATGAGGACGACCTCGTCCTCTACGTCTGGGTCGACGCCCCGATCGAGTACATCTCGAGCACGAAGCAGTACTCCGAACGCGTCGGTACGGACGAGTACGACTGGGAGCAGGTCTGGAAGGGAGACGGCGAGATCATGCACGTCATCGGCCGGGACATCATTCAGCACCACGCGATCTTCTGGCCGGCGATGCTCGAGGGCGCGGGCTACAACAAACCGCGCGGGATCGCCGCGACCGGCTTCATCACGATCAACGGCAAGGGGCTCTCGACGAGCCGCAATCGCGCGATCTGGGCGAAGGAGTACCTGGACGAAGGGTTCCACCCCGACCTGCTTCGGTACTACCTGACGACGACGGGCGGACTCCAGCAGGACGTCGACTTCTCGTGGGACGCCTTCCAGGAGAAGGTCAACGGCGAGCTCGTCGGCACCGTGGGCAACTTCTGGTACCGCTCGCTGCTCTTCGCCTACCGGAATTTCGAGGGGACGCCGGAGGCGGACGTCTCCGAGGAGGTCAAAGCGCGCATCGAGGACGCCATCGCAGACGTGCGCGAGAGTGTCAACGACTACTCCATGCGCGGGGTCGGGCAGGCCGCCACGGGACTGGCCCAGTTCGGCAACGAGTACATCCAGCGCAACGAGCCCTGGAAGCTCACGGACGACGATCCGGAAGAGGCGGCACAGGTCATCCGCGACTGCGTCCAGATCGCCAAGGCCGTCGGCGTCCTCATCGAGCCGATCACACCCGACAAGGCACAGGCGCTGTGGACACAGATCGGCGAAGACGGCGAGATCGCGGACGCCCGCCTCGAGCACGCGCTCGAGGCCCCACCGCGGACCTTCGACGAACCCGGCGAGCTCTTCGAGAAGATCGAGGACGAGCGGGTCGAAGCGCTCACGGCGAAACTCGAGGAGCGCGTCGAAGCGGCGTCGGACGACGACGAGGAATCCGACGCCGATGCGGCCGAAACCGAAAGCGACGACACCGACGCGAGCGAATCCGAGGGTATGACGGACACGGATGACCTCGAGGCGCTGGCCGAGGACCGAATCGGTTTCGACGACTTTCAGGAACTCGATATCCGCGTCGGTCGGATCGAATCGGCCGAGGGGATCGAGGGCGCGGACGACCTCGCGCGCCTCGAGGTCGACATCGGCTTCGAGACGCGACAGGTAGTCGCGGGGATCAAGCAGCTCCACGATCTCGACGAGCTGCCGGGCGAGAAGTGCGTCCTGCTGGCGAACATGGAGAAGGCGGAACTGTTCGGCGTCGAGTCCAACGGGATGATCCTCGCGGCCGGCGAGGAGGCGGACCTGCTAACGACTCACGGCGACGCCGACGTCGGCGAGAAAATCAAGTAGACGCCTCCTCGGCTCGAGGACGAGTGTTTTTTCACCCAAACGTTTTGTTCTACTGCAGATTAGGACACATTCGTCCGTTCTTTCGCCGATTGATAACCGAACATGCATTAAAAATCCACGCAAATAGATATTTGTAATCGGAACTCCAATCGCCGTGTGTGACCCCCGGTATCACACCTCACTTCGGTGATCGGCCGGTTTTGCGCCGGACGCTGACACCGATCGGCGTTTTCGCCGCGATCGTCGTTGCGGGGATTACGGGCTTTGCAGCGCTCGGAAACGTCGGATTCGTGGAGGCAGCGTTCTGGCTGGTCGATCTGACGAGCATCGATCTGCACTTCGAGGCACATGCCGGCCCCGAGCGCGCGACGAAGGCCTACGCCGTCCTGGTAACCGGCGGGCTCGTCCTCTCGGGGCTGTGGATCGGTGAAACGGTCGTTACCGAACTGTTCGGGGGACGAATTCCAGCGGAGGTATCACGAGCAACGATGCAACGACGAATCGAAAACACTGACCGACACGTCATCGTTTGTGGCTACGGAATGTTCGGACGAACGATCGCCAACCGACTCGCGGAGGCGGGTCAGGCGGTCGTCGTCATCGAGATAGACGCGGACAATGCGGATCGAGCTCGAGAGGACGGGCACCTCCTCGTGAAGGGCGACGCGAGACAGGAACAGGTACTGCGAGCCGCCGGGGTGGATCGATCGACCAAGCTGGTCGCAGCGATCGACGACTCGAACGTCAACATCCAGATCGCGATCGTCAGCGGAACGGCCACGTCAGCTCCCGACATCCTCGTTCGCGTCGGCGACGAGATGTACGAGTCCGTCGCGAAGGAAGCCGGTGCCGACGAGGTCGTCATCCCCGAAGTCGTCAGCGGCGAACAGGTCATCGGGCTGCTCGAGCGGCCAGCAGACTGACTCGAAGCGCGCGTGGCTCGAGTTCGATTCGGGTGCTGCCGCCGGACCGGAACCGAGAGCAGCGATACCGTCCGCGGAGAGTAACGAGCCGATCTCGGATCGGTCGGTCAATACCTCGGGCCGAAGCGGCTGCTCTCGAACGCCGACCGATCAGATCTCGTCGACGACGTCCGAGAAGTCGTCGGTGTCGACCACCTCCATCGTGTTCCCCTCGAGGCCGTGCCGGTGGAGCGTCAGTGCAGACTTGAACGCCGCTTCGCTGTCGTCGGTCTCGAAGACGATGAGGAAGTCGTACTCCCCGAGCGCGGCGTAGGAGTCGCGGAGTTCCGCGCCGTGAGTCTCGAACTCCGTCCTGATCTCGCCCCAGATCGTCGCGAGTTCCTGTGCGTTCTGGACGTCCCGGTCGACGAGATCGACGAGCGTCGCGTAGGTCGGCATGTCGGACTCGACGGCCGGTCTATGGAAAACGGTTGACGTGGCGAGCGACGGGACCGACCGCGGCCGGATCGAGACTGGTACTCGAACGCGAGTAAGTGACTATCTTTTAGGCGATGCTGCCGGTAGGGCCCGGTATGAGAAACGCGAAGATCGTCTGTACGCTGGGGCCGGCGTCGAACGACCGGGGAACGATCCGGGAGCTCGCCGAAGCCGGAATGTCCGTCGCGCGGCTGAACGCGAGCCACGGGAGCCGGGAGGATCGCGCCGAACTGATCGATCGCGTCCGGGCGGTCGACGAGGAGCGAACGGAACCCGTCGCGATCATGCTCGATACGAAGGGGCCGGAGATCCGGACAGCGCCGCTGCCGGAGGGCGAGACGGTGACGCTCGAGACCGGCTCCGAAGTTCGGTTCGTCGAGGGCGAGGAGGCGACGCCGGAGACGGTCGGCCTCTCGGTATCGATCGACGCCGTCGAGCCCGGGGACCGCGTCCTGCTCGACGACGGGCTGATCGAGGCGACCGTGCTGGACCACGAGGGCGACGGGGTTCGCGCGCGCATAGACACCGGCGGCGAGCTGAGCAGCCGGAAAGGGGTCAACGTTCCCGGCGTCGAACTCGACCTCGACGTCGTCACCGAGAAGGATCGCGCGGACCTCGAGCTGGCCGCCGAGAAAGGTGTCGACTTCGTCGCGGCGAGTTTCGTCCGGGACGCCGAGGACGTCTACGAGGTCGGCGAGGTTCTCGAGGAGAACGATGCCGATATCCCGATTATCGCGAAGATCGAACGCGCCGGCGCGGTGGAGAATCTAGACGAGATCATCGACGCCGCCTACGGCGTGATGGTCGCGCGGGGCGACCTCGGCGTGGAGTGTCCGATGGAGGACGTGCCGATGATCCAGAAGCGAATCATTCGGAAGAGCCGCGAGGCAGGGCGGCCGGTCATCACGGCGACGGAGATGCTCGATTCGATGGTCCACGCCCGCAGACCGACGCGCGCAGAGGCGTCCGACGTCGCCAACGCCGTCCTCGACGGCACCGACGCGGTCATGCTGTCGGCCGAGACCGCCGTCGGCGATCACCCCATCGAGGTCGTCGACGCGATGGACAGCATCATCCGCGAGGTCGAACGCTCCGAGGAGCACGCCGAGTTGCTCGAGCAGCGCGTGCCGGCCTCCGGCGAGGCGCGGACGGACGCGCTGGCGCGGTCGGCGCGGTTCCTGGCGCGGGACATCGGCGCGGACGCGGTCGTCGCCGCGACCGAATCCGGCTACACGGCGCTGAAGACGGCGAAGTACCGGCCCGGCGTCCCGGTCGTCGCCTCGACGCCGAGCCAGGCGGTCCGCCGCCAGCTCGCGCTGACGTGGGGCGTAACGCCGCTGTACGCGCCCGTCTCGGATCAGGGTGCCGACGCCGTCGTCGAGAAAGCGGTGCAGGCCGCACTGGACGCCGGCGTCGCCGAGAGCGGGGACACCGTCGTCGTCCTCTGCGGGATGATGACCGACCTCGAGGGGGCCAACACGACGAACATGCTGAAGGTCCACGTCGCGGCGGACGCGCTGACGACCGGACAGGTAGTTGTCGAGGGCCGGGCGACCGGACCCGTCGTTCACGTGAGCGACGGCGACCTCTCGGACGTCCCCGACGGGGCGATCCTCGCGTTGCCCACCGACTTCGACGAGGAGTTCACCGGGGAGACGAGCCGAATCGCCGGTATCGTCAACGCCGAGCGGGGGATGACCGGGTATCCGGCGATGGTCGCCCGCGAACTGGGGATTCCGATGATCAGCGACGCCGAGGTCGGTGGCCTCGCGACCGGAGACGTCGTCACCGTCGACGCCGAGCGCGGCGTCGTCTACGGCGGCGATATCGAGGGGCGTCCGGAACGACCCTGAGCGAGCGTCGCGACTGACCGGTCCCGCGATCGGACCGCGGGTTTTTGACTCCGGGAGCGTTACGACGGTGTATGGCAGGCGACCGGTCCGGGAACGACGACGCGACCGACGACCGATGGAACGAGCGGTCGGCGACGGAGCCGGACGTCCGGACGACGACCGACTCGAGCGAAACGGACTCGAGCGACGCCGAGCGGGATCGGATCCCGCTCGACCTCTCCGGCTCGGATGCCGACGACGGGTCGGCGGACGACGAGACGAGCGAGGCGGACGAATACGCACCCGAGGCGAGTTCGACGCCGATCGAGGCCGGCGATCCCGACCTCGAGAACGCGCTGTTCGTCGCCCTCGGAGCGATCGCGATGGTGCTCGTCCTCGTCAGACTGGTCGGGATCTCGCTGTGAGGGACTCACGGGGGGCAAACGCGAGTTCGATCGCCCCGAAGACCCAGGAGCGATAAGCACCGATGCGCGTCAGACACTACATCTACGATTCGGAGCGCGCCGAGGCGCACGTCGACGACGTCCTCGAGCGACTATCGAGTCGCGACGAGGGGATCGAGTATCTGGACGTCGCCGCCGCGGACGACCGGGACGACGCGATTCGGGAGGCGATGTTGACGGTTCGCGAGTCGGTCCGGATCGGGACGAGTCCGGACGGAATTTACGACGACGACGGAAACCCGGACTTCTCAGCCGGCGTCCTCGTGACGCAGGAGCCGACCGGCCGCCGGGGGCTTTCGGTCGGTCGGGCGGCGCTCGAGGCGCTGGACGAAGAGGCCGACTCCGACGTCGGGGAGGGCGGTGCCAGCACCGGCGAGCGGTAACGGACGGCGGGTCCGATCCGTCGCGCTTTTGATTCACCAGCCCCGAGTGCGTTGCAAGCGAATGGCCCGGTATCACATCGAAACGTACGGCTGCACGTCGAATCGCGGAGAGAGTCGCGAGATCGAGCGACGGCTCCGCGATGCGGGCCACTACCGGGTCGACGGCCCGGACGAGGCGGACGTCGCGATCCTCAACACCTGTACCGTCGTCGAGAAGACCGAGCGGAACATGCTCCGGCGGGCCGAGGAGCTGGCCGACGAGACCGCCGATCTCTTCATCACGGGCTGTATGGCCCTCGCACAGGGCGAGGAGTTCGCACGGGCGAACGTCGACGGGCAGGTGCTCCACTGGGACGAAGTGCCCGAGGCGGTCACCAACGGCGAGTGTCCGACGACGACCCCCGACGCCGAACCCATCCTCGACGGCGTGGTCGGCATCCTCCCCATCGCGCGGGGCTGTATGTCCGACTGCTCGTACTGCATCACCAAGCAGGCGACCGGCAAGATCGACTCGCCGTCGATCGAGGAGAACGTCGAGAAAGCCCGCGCGCTCATCCACGCCGGCGCGAAGGAAATCCGGATTACCGGCCAGGACACCGGCGTCTACGGCTGGGACGAGGGCGAACGCAAGCTCCACCGGCTGCTCGAGGCGATCTGCGAGATCGACGGCGAGTTCCGGGTCCGCGTGGGGATGGCCAACCCGAAGGGCGTCCACGGGATCCGCGAGGAACTGGCCGCGGTCTTCGCCGCGAACGACGAACTCTACGACTTCCTGCACGCGCCGGTTCAGTCCGGGAGCGACGACGTCCTCGGCGACATGCGCCGCCAGCACCAGGTCGAGGAGTACGTCGAGGTCGTCGAGACCTTCGACGACGCGCTCGAGTACTGGACGCTGTCGACGGACTTCATCGTCGGCTTCCCCACCGAGACCGACCGCGACCACGAACAGTCGATGGCCCTCCTGCGCGAGACCCGCCCGGAGAAGATCAACGTCACCCGCTTCTCGAAGCGGCCGGGAACCGACGCCGCCGACATGAAGGGCCTGGGCGGGACGCTCAAGAAGGAACGTTCGAAGGCGATGAGCGAGGTCAAGCGCGAGATCGTCCGCGAGGCCTACGCGGACATGGTCGGCGAGCGCCGCGAGGACTGCCTGGTCGTCGAGGAGGGAACCGCCGATTCCGTGAAGTGTCGCGATTCGGCGTATCGCCAGGTCATCGTCCAGCACGCGAGCGAGCACGGCATCGAACCCGGCGACTTCGTCGACCTCGAGATAACGGCCCACGAGACGATGTACGCGTTCGGCGAGCCGGTGTAAGGTCGCGGCGTCGGGACTATATCCGTGACGACCGATCCTCAGTTCTCGGGAATAATGGGAGACACCGAAGTGAGAGCTCGTCGAATCGGTATATATGAGCGATACAGTCGAACAACCGACCCGCTGTCCGCGGATCGAACGGGACGGAGAGATCGGGTGTGACCCCCATCGGATCGTGGAGCTGCTCAGCGACGACGACGCTCGAGCGGTGTATCTGTTCGTCGCGGAGCCGGCGACGGTCCGTGAGGTCTCCGACGCGCTCGACCTCCCGCAGTCGACGGCGTACAGAAAAGTCGAGAACCTGCAAGAGGCCGGCCTCATCTCACGGCTCAACGAGCGCTCGCGGACCGGAACCCCCGCACACTACGTGCAGGCCATGGATCGCGTGTCGGTGACCTACGACGACCCGCTCCGGATCGAGTGTGCGTGCAACGGAACCGTCCTGTACTGTGAGCCCTGACCGCCGCTCACGGACTCGTTTCACGGTCGTTTACGATGACGGCTGACTCGAGCGGACGGTATCCGAAGACAGCTGTCGCGTCTGGCTACAGATCCGCAACGGCGGCTTCGATCTCCTCGCGGGGAAGCGGGGAGATCCAGTCGTCCGCGACGAAGGCGTACTGTACCTCCCGGTCGGCGTCGACGACGAACGCGGACCGCCAGGGGGTCGACACGTTCGCCATGTGCGACCGCTCGGCGAGGAGGTCGAGGGACTCGCTGACCTCGCCGTCGACGTCCGCGAAGAACCGGAACTCCGGGTGATCGAGCCAGTTGAGGAACTCGTTTTGCGCGTAGGGACCGTCGCGGCTCACGCCGAGGACCGGCACGTCCTCGAACTCGTCCCAGCCGGCGCGGACGAACTGCTTCCACCAGTTCTGTGCGATCGCACTGAACGCGAACCCGGTAGAGACGAGGACACCGCCGCGAGCGCCGAGCGCCTCGGAGAGGGGCGTCGATCGGAACGTCTCGCCGTCGCAGAGGAGCGCTTCGAAGTCGGCAACGGTCTCGCCTGCAGTCGGTGGCATACGCGAGGACTGTCGCGTGACTACAAAAAGCTCCGTTCCGCGGCCGATCGTACCCCACGAGGGGAGACCGAATCGACACGTATCCTTTTGTCCGAGCGCTCCGTACCGCGTGCTATGGTAACGCTCTACCGCCTGGAAGGCTGTCCGTACTGTGAACACGTCGTGGACCGACTCGAGGAGCTCGACGTCGACTACGAGAGCGTCTGGGTCGAGGGGCTCCACTCGAAACGCAACGAGGTCAAGAGAGTATCCGGTCAGCGGCAGGTCCCGGTCATCGTCGACGAGGACCGCGGTGTGACGATGGCCGAGTCCGAACGGATCCTCGACTACCTCGATTCGACCCACGCCTGAGTTCGTCGTCGTTCCCGCGACTACTCCTCGTCGAGGCCGTGCGGATCGAGCCCGGGATCGTCGACCGCGGGCGCGCCGATCGCGAGGACCACGCCTTCCTCGTCGCCGACGTTCCGGTGGCCGTGCCCGATCTCCGGTTTGGCGATCCAGAACGTTCCCGGTCCGGCGTCGATGTACTCTTCCTCGCCCGACCGGCCGAGTTTCACCGAGAACTCGCCCTCGAGGACGTAGTAGAGCTCCTCCTGTTCGGCGTGTGCGTGGTACCGGATCTCCTCGCCGGGCTCGAAGTACCAGAGCTTGCAGTTGAGCGCGTCGGTCTCCAGGAACTCGTCGAGCGCGCGGATGCGCAGATCCGGCGGGACCTCGTCGACGTCGGAGAGGTCGGTGAGCGGTACGTCGTCCGTCTGGACCACTTTGTAGTCCATGCTACCGTCCATCACGTCAACAGTCACCAAAAGTGTCCCGTCGCCCGGTCCGGTTTGCTGGCTGTGCGATTACTGGGCCGTTCCGGCCGTCTCTCGGCGCTCGAGGCGGTCGGATTTGCGACGAGTGCCGAGATCGTCGGCTTCGATACGAGACGTCGACCCCGAGAAGGACGTGCAGAGAGGGGGTATTATGAGGCTATCCGCAGCGCGGGCCGCTATTCGAAGACGACCGCGCCGTCCTCGTCGGGAACGACCGCACCGTCCTGGGCGGCGAACGCGTCGCGGACGTGGTCGTAGGTCGCCTCGAGCGCCTCGACGATCACCGTCGTATCGCTGAGAACGGGCATGAAGTTGGTGTCGCCCTGCCACCGCGGAACGACGTGGGTGTGCAGGTGGTCGTCGATCGAGCCGCCGGCCCCGTCACCGAGGTTCAAGCCGGCGTTGAACCCGTCTGGCTCGAGGGCGGTCTCGAGCGCGTCGAACGTTCGCTGTTTCAAGCGGGCATGATCGAGGAGGATATCGTCCGCGAGAGCCCCGTACTCGCCGGTATGGGTTCGCGGGATGACCATCAGGTGTCCCGGGTTGTACGGGTAGTTGTTCAGCATGACGAACGCGTGCTCGCTTCGGGCGACGAGCAGGTTCTCTCGATCGGTCTCCCGCTCGGGCAGTTCACAGAAGGCGCAGTCCTCGATGTCGGGGTTCTTCTCCTCGCGTCTGATCCACTCGATCCGCCACGGTGCGAACACCTGGTCCATAGTCGATGGCACTCGAGGGTGACCTAAAGCGTTTCAGTCCGTCGCGCGGGACCGATACTCGTGGGAAGATTCCGATAAAACCATGCCACTGTAACGCATAATTTCGATATAAAGTCACGAAAACCGGATCTAAACGATATAGAACGTTTTCAGGGCGTTTCGCGGAGATGTCACCGCCCTCTTGCGTTTTTACGACTCAGCGTTCAAAATGAAGCGTGGGTTTAAGATAGGGCTACTTCTAGTAATTCAGTAATGGCAACGACTGACGACTCTGTCAACGGGATGACCGAGCACTGCGAGGACTGTGACCTGGAAACGCTCCACGAAGTCTCCGTCCAGATCAGAACCGAGAGCCTCAAAGAGGAGAACTCACAGTTCTCCCGCGAACCGTACCGCGTGAGCGAGTGCCAGCGATGCGGAAACCGCTCGAGCCAGCGGATGAACAACGCCTGATCGCGCCGCGAGTTCGAATCACCCTCCAGCGAACCGCCCTCGTTGCCCGGTCTCCCGTCTTTCTGCGTTTCTCCGCGACGCGCGTATTACCGATTGGGATGCCCGATAGCGGTGTGACGTAACTATTCTGCAGTCGTCACTTCACAGCCGTCTTCGGTGATGATGATCGTGTGCTCCTTCTGACTGACGAGCTTGCCGTCGTCTTCCTTGAGCACCGGATAGCCGTGGACGATGTCGTTGCGCTTGAGTCGGCGCAGCGCCATCTCGGCTCGGTCCGTCTCGAGCCATCGCGTCGCGAAGGGGAGCGTGCGGAACTCCTCGGTGATCTGTTCGAGGGCCTCGCGGGCCTGCCGGTTCCGGACGGTCCCCTCGCGCTCGAGCGAGAAGATTTCCTCGCTCGCGCCTTCGGACACCTTCCCGCCGCCGTCCGTCGCAAAGGGTTCGATTGCGACCACGTCGCCGACCTCGAGGGTCGTTCCCTGCGAGACGGCGCGGTTCGGGATGTTCGGCGCGGTGTGTTGCTCCCAGTGGCCCAGCCCGTGGCCGGTGAGGTTGACGACGGGGTTGTAGCCGTAGCCGTCGATCACCTCCTCGATCGTCGCACCGATTTCGCCGGTTCCGATGCCGGGCTCGATGATGTCGACCGCCGCCTCGAGGGCCTGCTCGGACGCCTCCGCCAGCTCGGGATTCCCGGAGAGATCGACGGTGATCGCGGTGTCGGCCAGCCAGCCGTCGACGTGGACGCCGATGTCGAGATTGACCATCTCCTCGCCGAAGGTCGTCTCGTCGCCGATCGACGGCGTCGCGTGGGCCGCCTCCTCGTCGATGGAGATATTGACGGGGAACGCGGGTCGACCGCCGAGTTCTCGGATCCGCTCCTCGGCCCACTCGGCGACCTCGAGGTGGCTCGCACCGACCTCGACGCGCTCGGCCGTTTCTTCGCGCACCTGTGCGAGGATCGCCCCCGCTTCGCGGTGTTTCTCGTACTGCTCGGACTCGAGGTCCACCTCGGATTCGGTCATGCTCCGGGGTTGGACAGGTCGACAAAAAGAGGTTCCGTCTCTCCGTCGGGGAAGCCGGTACCGGCCACGCGGTCGACGGTTCCGTTATAGTAGTCGTTGAAAGTCATTGCACTCCCGCTCGCACTCGAGCGGTGAGTAAATCGTTTCAACGACTACTATAGCCGCTCTCGACCCAGTTACACTCGGAACAGGTCGCGATTCCCTGAACGTTCGATACCGTCACGGCACACCGTGGACACTGCCGCGGGGCGTACTGCGGTGATCGAAGCATGAATCGGCCAATGCATACGTCGATAATAAAACCTCTCCACGACAATCGTCGAAGACTCGGAACGAGCGGTGTCGGCTGCGGATCGGAAACGAGGAACCAGTTCCTGAATCGACCGTTCGAAAAAGAAACGACGAGTAACGACGCCCCGATCGGTGAAACGGTCCCGACGGATTATCCCGCCCGCGGGTCTCGAGTGCGACTGGCGTGAGAGACGCCACCGATCAGGGCCGGTCGTCACGGGCACGCTGACGTCGGCTCGACCACCGTGATCGCCACCGGCGAGACGGCGAACGCGACTGCCGGTCCCGGCGGGTGGACCGTCGTCTCGAGGGTGACGGTCACGCGGTCGTTTTTCCCGCGCCCCGCGTTCTATCCGGACGCTATCGGGACCGACCGGCGTCCGGTCGAAAATGCTGATTTTGCGGCAATCGCGCCCTTCATTTAACGGATTTTTATATGTGCCACTGGGCGCTATTCTTGCCGTATCGGGCGTTCGAACGCGCGTTTTGGCCGCGTACGCACCGTTCGTGCCGACTGGGTATCGTTCAATGTTTGCCGCCCCGAGACGGAAATGGTAGACCTTTTACCCCCGTCGAAGAACCGTACAGACGAGATGAGCTACGACAAGATCGAGGTCCCCGACGAGGGGGAGCAGATCACGCTGAAAGCGGGTACCGAGGACGAACTCGAGGTGCCTGACAACCCGATTATCCCGATTATCTACGGAGACGGTGTCGGGAGCGATGTCGGTCCCGCCGCACAGAAGGTCCTGGAGGCCGCCGCGGAGGCGACCGGCCGCGACATCAACTGGATGCGACTCTACGCCGGCGAGTCCGCTCGCGAGAAGTACGACGAGAACCTGCCACAGGAGACCGTCGAAGCGATCAAGGAACACCGCGTCGCGATCAAGGGCCCGCTGACGACCCCCGTCGGTGCCGGGTTCCGCTCGCTGAACGTCGCGCTGCGGAAGAAGCTCGACCTCTACGCGAACGTCCGACCGACCTACTACCTCGACGGCGTGCCGTCGCCCGTCTCCGAGCCGGAGCAGATGGACATGGTCACCTTCCGTGAGAACACGGAAGACGTCTACGCCGGCATCGAGTGGGAGGAAGGCACCGACGAAGTCGAGGAGGTCAAGGAGTTCGTCGAGGAGGACATGGGCTTCGACAACACCATTCACGACGGCCCCGTCGGCATCGGCATCAAGCCGATCACCGAGTTCGGCTCCAAGCGGCTGATCCGCCGCGCCATCGACTACGCCCTCGAGCACGACCGCGACTCCGTCACGCTGGTCCACAAGGGCAACATCATGAAGTTCACCGAGGGGCAGTTCCGCGACTGGGGCTACGAGGTCGCCGAAGAGGAGTACGGTGACGAGGTCATCACCGAGGACACGCTCTGGGAGGAGCGCGACGGCGAAGCGCCGGAAGACGCCGTCGTCGTCAACGACCGCATCGCCGACAACATGCTCCAGCAGCTCCTGACCCGAACGGACAACTACGACGTCATCGCGACGATGAACCTCAACGGGGACTACATGTCCGACGCCGCCGGCGCACAGATCGGCGGCCTCGGCATCGCGCCCGGATCGAACTTCGGCGACGGCCTCCTGCTGGCCGAACCCGTCCACGGCTCCGCCCCCAAGTACGAGGGTCAGGACAAGGTCAACCCGACCGCCATGATCCTCTCGGGCCGCATGATGCTCGATTACATCGGCTGGGACGACGCCGCCGAGCTCGTCCGCGACGCCGTCGAGGAGACCATCTCCTCCGGCAAGGTCACCTACGACCTCGAGCGCAACCTCGAGGACGCCGAGAAGCTCGCCACCAGCGAGTACGCCGAGGAAGTCGTCAAGAATATCGAGAAGCTCGCCTAAGAGTTTCTCGCCCGCTCGCGGCGTCGCCGCGAGAATATCGAGAAACCGGCGGAAGCCAGCTTCGCTGGCGATCGGAACGCTGTGCGTTCCGACGATCTGAAGCGTTCTTTCTTTTCTGTGGGGCGTCGATGCAGTGACTCCCAGCCGGTAGATCCCGGCGTCGTTCCGCACCGAGCACAGCGCTCCGATCCCGAACCATCGATCTCGAACCGTCGAACTGTCGCCGAGGGATTCATCCGTTCAACCAAAGGGTAACGTTCTCACCACCGGACTCCGTACGCGCTCGCAATGACCGACATCGATGTGTTCGTCGCCGACACCGAGCACCGACGCGACGATGCCTTCGCAGTCCGACGGACCGTGTTCGTCGACGAGCAGGGCGTCGACGAGGACCTCGAGTACGACGACCACGACGAGACGGCCACGCACTTCGTCGCGTACGACGGCGACGAGCCGATCGGCGCGGCTCGCCTCCGCGAGTACGAGGCCGGCGTCGGCAAAGTCGAACGGGTCGCCGTCCTCGAGTCCCGGCGCGAGGAGGGAGTCGGTCGAGAGCTGATGACTGCCCTCGAGGACCGCGCCGACGAGCGGGGGTTTGCGACGCTGAAACTCCACTCGCAGATCCGGGCCGTCGACTTCTATCGGCGGCTGGGGTACGAACGGCGGGGGGAGGAGTTCGAGGAGGCCGGGATTCCGCACGTCGAAATGCGGAAGCGACTGGAGTAACGGGCGGCAATCCGTCGATCGTTCTTGCACCGGATTTTTGCCGTCATTCGGTCGTCTGACTGAGTTTCAAGTCCTCACGTGTGGGCGTCGGTGCTATGGAGCACGGAATACCCCTCCCGGTGAACGTCGCGGCATCCACGAGAGAGACGGTCCGGAGAGTGTCACGAATACTCGTTCCGATCGCGATCGTGGCCGTCACCACCGGCATCGGCTTGCTCGTCTTCTTCGAACTGGTGAGCGCGTTTCCGCTGTAGCTGCTTGCGGGTAACCGTCCGAGCGACGGAGCGTTCGAGTAGCCGCCGACAGTCGAACGCCCCGAGCGACCCCGGAGACGAGCCGCTGCTCGTGATTCGAGCGCCCGGAAGAAACCGCGGCCCGACGAGTGTCGTCCTCACTCCTGCCAGCTCGGGTTCTCCCGCGGCGGGCTGAAGATGTCGACCCCGCGAACCGTCTCGTCGCCGCGGTTTTCCGCGGCGTGTGGTTGCTCACCGGGAATAGCGTAGGAGTCGCCGGGGCCGCAGACGATCTCCTCCCCGTCGGTGAGGAAGACCAGTTCCCCCTCGACGATGAACCCCGTCTGTTCGTGGGGATGGCTGTGTTCGTCCACCACCGCGCCGGGTTCGATCTCGAAGTGCTGGACGTTCATCGAGTCGGTGCCCGCCATCAGCGCCAGGTGGACGCCATCGGCGGCCTCCGACGGCTCGAGGTCCTCGAGCGAGACGCGTTCCATGTGCGGGCACCACGGGGGCGGATTACATAATTCCGCGGATACCGCCGAGGGGGTCCACCAGTCAGTCCCGTTACTTCGATCGCGTTCGTGATTCGAAACTAACATATGTTTTCTAACAGTAACGCACCCTATGAACCCGTACGTGATACTCGGCGGTGCGATCCTGTCGGAACTGCTCGGAACGACGGCGCTCAAACTCTCCGACGGGTTCTCGCGGCCGCTCCCGACGCTCGGTGTCGTTGTCGGCTACGGGCTGGCCTTCTATCTCCTCTCGCTGACGCTCGAGGAGTTGCCCGTCGGCGTCGTCTACGCGACGTGGGCCGCGCTCGGTATCGTCGGCGTCGCGTCGATCGGCGTGCTCGCCTTCGACGAGCAGTTCGACGGCGCGGCCGTCGCCGGCGTCGGACTCATCCTCGCGGGCGTCTACTGTCTCAACATCGTCTCCGACGTCTCGGCTCACTGAGCGTGTCGACGGTTCGGGCGCGTTCGTTCGAGTGTCAGTGGGATCGGTGACCGTCGCTCACAGGCTCAGCCAGAGCGTCAGGATCGCACCGGAGGCGGCGAACGCACAGCCGATCCCCGCGCTCCCCCGGACGAGCCGGCGAACCGACCCGGAGACCGTCTCGGCGTCGCCGCCGGTCGCCGCGAACGCCGGCGCATCGCCCGCCTCGGTGATGACCCTGTTCCGATCGTATCCGTGTGCGACCGATCGACACGACCCGACGACGTGGACCGCGTCACCGGGCTGAATGTGGTCCTCGCGGTAGCGTCGGTCGTTCGTCGACGGGCCGATCTCGAGGTCGTCGAACGAATCGCTGACGTGGTCCGGCGGCGACTCCTCGCCGTCCACCGCGACCGACACGTCCCGATCGACGGTGGGAGACGGACCGGCCGGACGGACGTCGGCGGTCGCCGGATCGACGAGTACCGGGCCGGTACCGTCGTCGACCGTGAATCGCGTCGCGTCGCTGTCGATCGCGATCGGGACCTGTGTCCGCGAGCTGCCGTGGCTGTTCGGTAGCCAGCGTCGATCTTTAACGGTCACCGCGTAGGCGAGACACGGCCCGTCGGAAATCGGACCGGTCAGCGGGGCGTCGACGGGACGGGCTTCGCCGGAGATCTGTACCGGCCCCTCGCGAACGAACCCGGTCTCCGAGACGGGGAGATCCGTCGCCCGGTACCAGTCGGCGTTCGCGACGGCGACCGAGAGCGAGAAGACGCCGAGGACGAACACGGCCGATCCGGCGAGGAACCAGTCGGTATCGGGAATCGATCCGAACTCGCGGAGAAGCCCGAACCAGGCCCCGACGACGAGCACTGCTCCGAGAAAGACCGGCCACTCGAGTCGCAGCCGGCGAGCCAGGAGCCGACACTCGGTACCGAGCCTGATATACCGAAACAGGAAGGCGGTCGGAACGCCGACGACCAGGAGCAGAAACGCGCCGGCGATACCGTACAGTGCGAGTACCCCTATCGACGGAACGTCAGGGACGACCATCGCTACGCGGGTATCAGTCGAACAACTAAAATCTTCTGACGGTCGAGACGGTTGAGCCGACGAGGACCGATCACTTCCGCTCCGCTTGCCGAAGGTTGAATTACCGCGAGCAGCCACTGTGAGACATGTACGCCGTCGTCGGCTGCAGCGAGTGTTCGAACCTCTGGATCATCGAGGGGCGATCGGAGACGACCCAGTGTCCCCGCTGTGGCTCGCGTCGAGCCTACGAGAGGCGCAAGAAGTTCGTCGAGACCGACGACGCCGCCCACGCTCGCGACGTCCGCGCGTCGATGCTCGCGAACCGCCAGGGCGAGGGCGAGGCCTTCGCCGAACTCGACTCCTTCGCCGAACTCGAGGACGACGTCGCCGGCGGCGTCGTCGACGACAACGAGTACCTCGAGGAGTCCGGACTGGACGTCGACGAAGTGGCGGCCGCCGGCGATCGCGATCCGCGGGGCTCGAGCCACGACGGGAGCAAGAAGGAGATCGTGAAAGGTGCGCTCGAGGCCCTCGACAGGCCGACCGAGGACGAGGTCGTCGACTACGCCGGCGAACGCGGCGTCTCGGCGGAGTACGCCAGAGACGCGCTCGAGAAACTCACGCGACGCGGCGTCGTGAGCGAGAGCCGCGGGCGATACCGGCTGTTGTAGGGTCGTCACGACGGGACCGCCACGGCTATCCCGTCCCGGCGACTCCCGTCGGTATGGCAGACACGGTCGATCTCCAGGACCCCGTCGTCGGCGCGGGACTCCTGCTCGCGGTCGGACTGGTCGTCTACGGCGCGGTCGTCAGCGACACGATCGCCGGGCTCGAGGCGACGGTCGCGGCGACGTGGGTCTTCGCGGTCACGTTCGCCGTTCTCGCGGGGATCCACGCGAACGTCGGGCAGTACGATCTCGCGCTCGGCCACGGCGGTGCCGCCGTCGGCTGGCTGTTCGTCCTGCTTGGAACGTCGGGACTGCAGAGCGTCCTCGGACTGGTCCTGCTCGTCCTGTCCGGGAGCTACATCGCGATCAGAACGGTTCGACGCCGCGGTGATGCCTCCGAAGATCCTCCAGAAGCGGCGTGATCGATACGGTCAGAGAGAGAAGACACCTGTTCTTCGCCTGCGACACCGATCCGCAGCTATCGCCCGAGGTCCTCGTGCGCGCTCGCGAGGTGTCGCGAGGCGAGCGCGGCTAACAGCGAGAGTTCGCCCGCCAGCGCGCCGACGGCGATGATTTCGGCGAGCGCGTCGGCGTTCGATCCGGGCGGGTCACCGCCCCCTCGAAGGCCCAGAACCTCGAGCGCTTCGGCCTGCGTCGGGAGTTTCGTGCCGCCGCCGACGGTGCCGACCTCGAGGGAAGCCAGCGAGACGCTGGCGTAGAGATCCGTGGTGCCGTCGTCGCGTTCGCGGGCGTCCATGGTGGTGATCGTGTTCGCGGCCTCGACGACCTGAGCCTCGTCCTGGCCGGTCGCGAGGAACGCCGCGCCGACGACGTTGGCGGCGTGGGCGTTGAATCCCAGACTGCCCGCCTTGGCGCTCCCGATCAGGTTTTTGCGAGTGTTGGCCTCGGCGATGGCGTCGGCGGTCGTGTGGAGCCGATCTTCGACGAGTTCGCCGGGGACCAGCACGTCAGCGGTGACCGAGCGTCCCCGTCCCTCGACGGCGTTGATCGCGGCCGGTTTCTTGTCCGAGCAGAGGTTACCCGAGAGGGCCACGAGCGAGGCGGGCGTCTCGCGCTCGACGAGTTCGCAGGCCTCGCCGGTCGCGATCGTGGCCATGTTCATCCCCATCGCGTCCTTGGTGTCGTAGGCGAAGCGCAGGAAGACGGAGTCGCCGACCACGTAGGGTTCGATATCGAGCAACTCCCCGTGGCTCGTCGTCGACTCGGCGGCCTCACGGAGCGCCTCGAAATTGTCCTCGACCCACTCGACCGTCTCGGCGGCCTCGGCGACGCCCGCCACCCGAAAGACCGGGGCTCGCGTCATTCCGTTTTTCGTGACGCGGGCGTCGGCTCCCCCCGCAGTGCGGATCACGCCGAGGCCGCGGTTGACCGACGCCAGCAGCGCGCCCTCCGTCGTCGCGAGCGGGAGGTAGTGCTCGTCGTCGGTCGCGCCGCCGTTCACCGGGACGGGACCCACGACGCCCATCGGCACCTGCGCCGCGCCGATCATGTTCTCGATGTTCGGGTCCGCTTGCTCGGCCGGGAACGCGTAGTCCCCGATCGCCTCGAGTTCGGTCCCCGTCTCGCGTTCGACGAGCAGCCGGCGCGCGTGCGCTGCAGTGTCGTAATCGGCGTGCTCCTCGAGTTCGTGAATGCGAAGGTCGCCGTCGCGCACCCGCTCGGCGAGGTCCTCGGCGTCTGTCATGGATGGGGCAAGAGGGCGGTGGGTCCTAACAGTTGCTGATCGTCGCGGCTCGAGCGGGCGACGTCTCCTCCGACCCGTCGAACAGACCCGTAGCCGTCACGATACCCTCGTCACCGAGTCGTCGGTCTCGGTCCCGTACTCCGCGAGGATTTCGTAACAGACCAGTGCGACGACGGAACCGGTGCCGATCGCGGCGATCAGGAGGTAGCCGACTCCCTCTGCCTCGGCGGTGAACGCGAGCGCGAACGCCGCCGTCGTGATCGCGGCGACGCGCAGCCTGCTTCGGAATCGATCCCCGTCGCCGGTGGCCGCGAGATACAGGTTCGGGAGCGCGACGGCGATCCCGGCGATCAGGAGAAACGAGAGGAGCGGTCGGTCGCGAACCGCGACCCCGAACTGTCGATCGACGACGATGGAGCCGGCGAGCGCGAGGACGAGCAGGAGAAGCGATCCAAAGAGAACGCGGCCTTCGCGATCGATCATACCGCTCGGTCAACGGGCGGTCAAGTGAACCTTGCGCCCCGGGCCGGGTTGTAGGGACGTGTTACGGCTCGAGTTCGAGGTTTGGGGTCTCCTACAGTCTCGAGCCGGCGAGAACGAACGCACGCGGAGCGAGCGGACCAAACCGTTTTGCCCCTCGCCCGTGCGCGTTCTCCCATGACGGCGGCCGCCGACCTCCTGCTCGTCGACGCGGAGGTCCAGACGCTCACCGAGTCGGGCACCGAGTACGAGGCAGTCGCGATCCGCGACGGCGAGATCGTCCGGCTCGGAGACGCGGACGACTGCGAGTTCCTCGCGGGCGTCGAGACCGAGGTGATCGACTGCGAGGGTCGCGTCGTTTTGCCCGGATTCATCGACGCGCACACGCACATGGAGCAACTGGGACAGCACCTGGTTCACGCGGACCTCTCGAGCGCCGACAGCGCGGCGGAGTGCGTGCAGTCGCTCCGCGACCACGCCGCCGACGAGCCGGATCGCGAGTGGATCCTCGGGTTCGGCTACGACGACAGCGCGTGGCCCGAGGGGCAGTCGGCCCCGCTGACGCGCGCGCAACTCGACCGGGTCAGCGGGGATCGACCGGTCGTCGCGATGCGGGTCGATCTGCACACCGCCTCGTTGAATTCGGTCGCGCTCGAGACCCTCGGCGACGCCCTGCCCGAGGGCGACCTCCGGCAGAAGGACGGCGAGCCGACGGGCGTCGCAGTCGAGGACGCCGCCGAAGCGGTCAGGAAGCGACTCACGGCCGACCGGGAGGAGATGCGAGACGTGCTCGAAGCGGCGACGGCGTACGCTGTCGAGCGCGGCGTTACGGGCGTCCACGACAAGGTTCGGGGCTCGGTCGCCCCGCGCGTCTACCGCGAGCTGGCCGCCGACGGCGACCTCCCGCTGCGCGTGCGGATCGACTACTGGAGCGACCACCTCGAGGCGCTCGTCGAGGTCGGGCTGGGGACGAACGACGGCGACGAGCGCGTGCAAACCGGCGCGATCAAGTCCTTCTCGGACGGGAGTTTCGGGAGTCGGACGGCGAAGCTCCGGGAGCCGTACGCGGATTCCGGCGATAGCGACACCGACTCCGAGGGTTCCGACGAGGTGACCGACGAGCGCGGCCAGTGGGTCGTCGAACCCGCCGAACTCGACGACCTCGTCGAGCGGGCCGACGGCGAGGGATACCAGCTCTGCGTTCACGCGATCGGCGACGACGCGATCGAGGAGACGCTGTCGGCGCTGGAAGCGACCGCCGATCCCGGCGGCTCGCGCCACCGAATCGAACACGCGGAGCTGGCGACCGACGACCACCTCGAGCGAATGGCCGATGCGGGGGTCGTCGCGTCGATGCAGCCGAACTTCCATCGCTGGGCCGACGACGGCGGGCTGTACGACCGGCGATTGGGCCAGCAGCGGCGCACGCGAACGAACCGATTCCGCCGGGTGCTCGAGGCCGGCGTCCCCCTCGCCTTCGGCTCGGACTGCATGCCGCTGGATCCGTTGTTGGGAATTCATCACGCCGTAAACGCGCCGACGGAGGCGCAGCGACTGTCCGTGACGGAAGCGCTACGCGCCTACACGGGAGGCGCTGCCTACGCCGGCTTCGATGACGGGCGACTCGGCGCGCTCGAGGTCGGCAAGCGCGGCGACCTCGTGGTTCTCGAGGCGTCGCCGTGGGATCGGTCGGACCGGATCGACGACATCGACGTCGCGGCGACGATCGTCGGCGGCGAGGTCGTCTTCGACGGCCGCTCGAGGTGACCGCCGTCGTCGCCTGGGGAATCGATTTTTGCCGCTGGAGAGCGACAACGGGAGCATGGACGTGGGACTCATGGTCACGTCGTTCGGCGACGTGAACCTCGCAGACATCGCCGTTCGAGCCGAAAATCAGGGATACGACGCAGTCTGGGTCGGCGAGCTCTGGGGCGAGAGCGGGGTCGTGCAGGCGACCGAGATGGCCTGCCGGACCGACGAGATCGGGATCGGCACCGCGATCCTCAACGTCTACTCCCGGTCGCCGGCCGTCCTCGCGATGACGGCGACGTCGCTCGAGCGCGCCTCCGAGGGCCGGTTCACGCTCGGCCTCGGGACGAGTACGGCGACGGCGGTCGAGGGCCTCCACGGGATGTCGTTCGATCGGCCGGTGAGACGCGCCCACGAGACGATCGAACTGATCCGCGAGTTCACCGCGGGGACCGGCGGGCCGGTCGACTACGAGGGGGAACTGCTCGAGGCGGCGAACTTCCCGTCGGTCTCGACCGACGTCCCGATCTATCACGCCGGCCTCGGACCGGCCAACCGCCGCGTCGTCGGCCGGTTGTGCGACGGGTGGATCCCGCACAACATCCCGTTCTCGCGGCTCGAGGGTGCCTTCGAAGAAGTCGCGACGGCCGCGCGGGAACGCGATCGAGATCCGGACGAGATCACGATCGCACCGTACGTGCCGTCGGCGGTCAGCGACGACCCGACCGAGGCCCGCGAGACCCTGCGTCGACACGTCGCCTACTACGTCGGGAGCGGCGACGGGTACCGCCGCGCCGTCGCGACGGAATTCCCGGACGAAGCCGATCGGATCGCCGAGGCGTGGCGCAACGGCGAGAAAAGCGACGCCGCGGGCGCAGTGACCGACGAGATGATCGCCGATCTCGGCGTCGCCGGGACACCCGAGGAGGCCCGCGATCAGCTTCGGACGCTCGCGGCCGAGACGGGAATCGACCACCCGATCGTCGTCGTTCCGGAACCGGCCTCGAACGAGGTCACGGAGACGACGATCGACGCGCTCGCGCCGGAGCGGTTGTAGCGGCTGTCGCGGTGGAATCAGTGCAATCCGGTCTGAGACTGCCACCGACCCTTGCGAATCCGCGGACAGCGCTTTTCCAGCGAACCGGCGAACGGCCGGACGACGGACGACCCATGAGTACGAGCTACACCGATTTCGTCGGCGAGGTACAGCACCGAATCGAGGCCGGTCGGCAGGCCGAAGCCGTCCGAACGACGCGTGCGGTCCTCGAGACGCTCGGCGAGCGCGTCGGGGAAGGCGGTGCGACGGACATCGCCGGCCCGCTCCCGATGGAGATCGACCGATACCTGCTGGCCGCCGACCACGGGCAGACCTACGACTACGACGCGTTCGTCGATCGGGTCCTCGAGCGGCTGAACTACGACGATCTGGACCTCGACGCGTCGTACGGCCGGCCGTCGACCATCGACCGCTCCGAGGCGGTCTACCGGATCAAGGCCGTCGTCGAACTCGTCAGCGAGCGGGTCCCCGGCGGGGAACTGGCCCACGCCGAAGAGCAGTTGCCCGACGAGTTCGAGGAGCTGTTCGAGTTCGTCGACGTCGAGACCAAACCCTGGGAAGAGGCCTGAGTACCGCCCCGTGCGGAAAGACGAGCCGATCGCAGTAGTCTCCGTTTCACGCCGGATCGGCGCCCACCGTGCCGTCGTTCGCGATGTTCGCCCGAGCCACCAGCGAGCGCGACTCGAGACTGCGCGAAATCGTCCGGCGAGGGGCCGCCGATCCGCGCGAGGTACTAAGAACTGCGGGCCCGATCGTACGGGCATGGAATCCGTTGGCAGTGGACTCGCCGCGATCGACTGGAACGACCGCCGGGCCGACGTCTACCTCTCGCGGCCCGACAAGCGAAACGCGATGACCGTCCCGCTGATGCGGGACCTCGTCGACGCTTTCGACCGCGTCGACGCGGCCGAGGACGTCCGGGCAGCCACGTTGCTCGGCGAGGGGTCCGTCTTCTGCGCGGGGATGGACCTCGAGATGATGCGCGATCGCGTCGAACCGGATTCGGAGATCGATCGCGACGTCTTCCCCGACGTGCTCGCCGCGATCGAGGAGACCCGCCAGCCGGTCGTCGCCGGGATCAAGCGCGCGGCCCCGGCGGGCGCGTTCGAACTCACGCTCCCCTGTGACTTCCGAATCATCGGCCGGGATGCGAAATACGGGCTGCTCGAGGTCGCGCTCGGCACGTTCCCCCACGGCGGCGGGACCCAGCGACTCCCCCGTCTCGTCGGGCTCTCGAATGCGAAAGAGATAGTGCTCACCGGGGAGTTCGTCGCCCCCGAAGACGCGGCCGACATGGGTCTAGTCCACGAGGTCGTCGACACCGAGGCGGTCGACGACCGGGCGAAAGCGTTCGCCGACGACCTCTGTGAGAACGCGCCGCTCGGACTCCGAAACGGGAAACGGGCGCTCAACGCCGCGTTCGAGCTGCCCCTCGAGCGCGGCCTCGAGTACGAACGCCAGTTGGGCCGCGAACTCGACGAGACGCACGATTACCGTGAGGGATTCGAGGCGCAGCTCGAGGGGCGAAAGCCGGAGTTCAGAGGCGAATAAGCGGAAAACGCGGGAGCGATCGATTACCGACGGTCGTAGACCCGCACCGCCCGATCGTGCCGCTTCGAGAGACCGTTGGGGTTGCGCCGGGTCGATCGGTCGGCGTATCGAGCGCGGACGCCGTCCCACAGTCCGCGGGCGATGTTCCTCCCCACGTCGGTCCCGTCCGACGCCCAGCCCGTCGGCGTCGCGTCGCCGGACGCCAGCCGGCGAACGCCGCTGAGGCCGTCCCGGAACGCGCTTCCGGCGGTCCGAGCGAGGACGGTCGGCCGCACGCCGTAATTCTTCGCGAGCCGGTAGGACAGCGACCGGTAGGTCACTCCCCAGTCGGGGTCGGCTCGGCCGCCATCGGTCCCGACCTCACAGCGGACGGCCATCGTCGGGTTCCAGGCGACCTCACGCTCGAGTCCCGCGATGCGGTGTGCGCAGTCGCGTTCGCTCGCCTCCTCGAGGTACTCGTCGAACCCGTCGAGTGACTCGAGGACGGATCGATCGAACGCGACGTTGTCTCCGTGGAAGTGGGTCACCGGTCGGCCTGCGACTCGCTGCGATGACCGCCGGTCAGTCCCGAACGGACCGCCGGTCACCGGGCCGGTGACGACGGCCGTCCCGTCGGTCATGGATTCGTCGATACCCCGATACCAGCCCTCGTCGACGGCGTACTCGCCGTCGAGGAAGGCGACGACGTCTCCCGTCGCGAGTTCGAAGCCGGCGTTCCGGGAGACGCTCGGGTTCCGTTCCGAGATTTCGACGAGGACGTCCACGTCGTCGCGCTCCCGAACGACGCCGGTCGTCCCGTCCGAGGAGGGGCCGTTGACGACGATGACCTCCGTCGACGAGGGGGTCCGTTCGGCGATCGCGTCGAGACACGACAGCAACTGCTCTCGGTCGTTGAGCGTCGACACCACTACCGAGAGATCCATACCGGCCGATAGGAACTCCGAATAGTAAATAGATTGGTTTCAGATCGGTTCGATCAGCGAACGCGGGTGTTCCAGTACGATACCGACGCCAAGTGATCGGAAAGGGAGAACTCACCGATCCCCTCGTCGAGCGCTCGGAGCGGCGACGCGAGCGCGTTGGGGATCGACCGGTATAGCCCGTATGGCAGGAGAAAGTCGTCTTCGACGTCGACCAGCGTGAGATCCGTCTTCGCGAGGAGGACTGCGACTTCGCTCTTCGAGTAGAGCCGCGATCCCATCGGGAGCGCCCAGTTATAGACGCTCCGGGTCGAAAACCGGTTGAACGTATCGAAGACGATCTGATCGCGGGAGACCCGTCGCATCTCCTGGAGGAACGCCTCGGGATCGTCCGCGAGATGGAAGAACCGCATCGCCACGACGGTATCGAAGTGATCGTCCGGAAACGGCAATCGACCCGCGTCACCGCGGAGGAAATCGAGCGTTCCCGCGAGGTCGGCATCCCGCGCTTTCCGTCGCCCTTGCTGTAACATCGCTGCCGAGATATCCAGTCCCACCACGTCCGCACCCTGATCGGCCAACATGACGGTAAATCGCCCGGTACCACAGGCGATCTCGAGGATCTTACGGTCCTCGATCGGCATGATAGCGTCGAGGACGGCTGCCTTCTCCCGGCGGTCGATCAGCTGTCCGCCCCGGGAGAACCGCTTATCGTCGTACTCCTCGGCGATGTCGTCGGCCTGGTACCACTCCTGTCCTTTCACACTGAGCGAAGCTACTGTCGTGATGGGATAAAACGATACTGAAGTCGGATGACGAATACCGAAGCGGCGAGATGGACGTTCGAACAGTTTACGCGACGGCCGCCGCCGAAAGCGGCCAGCAAATTAAGTGTGTTAATACATCATTCATACGCCTTATACAAACTACATTGTTCGTATCCACATATAGGGAAGCTTTACCACTGGCGGTTCCGCCCACGTAGGTATGAGCACGAGCACAGCCGAGGACCGCACCGCCGCCGCCGAGGAAACGCTTTCCGAGGACGAATACCGCGATCGCCTCCGCGATCTCCCGCCGAGTGCGAAACTCGTCGCGAAGGTGCTCGAAACCGATTCGCCGCTCTCGCAGGGACAACTCGCCGAGGAATCGCTGCTTCCCGATCGCACCGTTCGCTACGCGCTCAACCGACTCGAGGACGTCGGGCTCGTCGGCTCCCGGTACAGCTTCCGAGACGCTCGCAAGCAGGTCTACTTCCTCAAGCACTAACCGGGGAGACGCCGGTTGCCCGGTTCCGTGGGACGTGCGGGGGGATCGGGAGTGACGCGGGCACTGGGGAGTCGCCGGCCGCCGATATACACTTTTCCGCTCGGTGTCACCTCGAGGTATGAACGTCGTTTCCCGGTCCGTGTCAGTTGCAACGCGCGCCCCCAGCGGTGAAACCAACGCCTATCTGCTCGGGACGGATCCAGCGATCCTCGTCGATCCGGCAGCGCGTACCGAGGACCTCGACCGACTGGTTCGCGAGCGAAACGTCGCACACGTCCTCGTCACCCACACCCACCCCGATCACGTCGGTGCGGTCGACGCCTACGCCGCCGAGACCGACGCGACGGTCTGGGCCCGGTACGGTCGAGTCGACCGGTTTCGCGACGCGACGGGCCGTTCCCCCGATCGAACGTTCGCCCCGGGAACGACCATCCGCCTCGGCGACGAACGCGTTCGGGTTCTCGACGCGCCCGGACACGCGCCGGACCACGTCGCGCTCGAGGCCGGTCGCGACGGACCGATCCTCTGTGGCGACTGTGCCGTCCGCGAAGGCAGCGTCGTCGTCGGTGCCCCTGAGGGAGACATGCGCGCGTACGTGACGACGCTGCGACGCCTCTGGGCGATGGACCCACCGGCGCTCTATCCGGGTCACGGCCGCGAAATCGACGACCCGCGTGCGACCCTCGAGCGACTGCTTTCTCACCGCGCCCGGCGCGAGGAACGCGTCCGCGAGGCAGTCGACGAGGGCGCCGAGACCCTCGATGAAATCCTCGACGGGGCCTACGAAAAGGACCTGTCGGGCGTGCGCGACCTCGCGCGGGCGACGGTCGCCGCCCACCTCGAGAAGCTCGCCGTCGAGGGGCGAGTGACGTGGGACGGCGAGCGAGCGACGCCGTCCGAGGGCGACTGACTTTTCCCCGTCGGCTTCCTCCCCTCCGGTGTGCAATCGCTCGAAGCGGAACTCGGAGACGCGCGCCAGCTCGCCGTCGACGACCTCGCGGACGCGATCGAGTCGATCGGCTTCGAGTGTACCCGCTGTGGCGCCTGCTGCAAGGGCGACGACGAGGACGATCACACCGCGACCGTCTTTCCTGACGAAGTGCGCGATCTAAAGGAGAGCGACAGCTACGACGGCGACTACGACTGGCGCGACGTCGCTCGGCCGATGCCGTACGGACTCTCGGCGGGTGACGACGGGCTCGAGGGCGAGACGTTCGAGTGGGCGCTCCAGACCGACGGCTGCGGTGACTGCACCTTTTACGAAGAAGACGACTCGGGAACGGGCGCCTGCGCTGCCCACGACGACCGCCCGCTGATCTGTCGCACCTACCCGTTCAGCGTCGCGCTCGCGGGCACCAGCCAGCCGATGGGCGAAGCCGTCGACGAAGCGGGCATGGTCCGCGCCCACGAGTGCGAGGGGCTCGGTCGGGACATCTCCCGCGATGACGCTGAGGAGTTAGCTCGAGCGCTGAAAGAACGCGCCGTTCGAGAACTCGAGGAGGCCATCGCGGTCCGGGACGAGTACGAACCCGCCGACCGCGGTCCCGGCGAGATCGTCGTTCACGACTCCGAGGGGGCGAAGCGGGTCGACGGGACGCCGCTCGAAGAGTGAAGGAGCGATCGCCATAGATCGAGCAATAAGACCCCTCTCAGTAGCGGTTCTGTACGGCGCGAAGCGCGCCGTTTCCCCGAGCGCGAGCGCCGCTCGCGCTCGGCCTTTTTTGGTCCAGATTTTTTGCGCGAGCGGTCGGCAGAGCCGACCCGGGCGCAAAAAAGTGGGTCTTAGAACGTCTCTTCGATGATCTCGCCGACGGCGAAGTTCGACTTGACCTCGGTGACTTCGATTTTGACGCGTTCGCCGACGTCCGCACCGGGAACGATGATGACGTAGCCGCGCTCGACGCGGGCGATGCCGTCGCCCTGCTTGCCGATGTCTTCGATCTCGACGTAGCGGGTTTCGCCGACGTCGACCGGTGGCTGCGGCTCGGACGGCGCGCTCTGCGGTTGGGTCGTCGCCGAGACGTCCTCGGCGTCGGACTCGTCCTCGCGCGAAATGAGCGCGACGCGGTAGACCTCGCCGGGATCGATATCGCCGGTCTCGATCTCCTGACGCGGTACCTCGATAACGTAACGATCCTCCTCTTCCGAAACGTCCGTACTGAACAGACACAGCAGTTTTTCAGATATTTCCACAGGCAGACCCTCACTTTCTTCTCTTCGTCTCATTCGTAATAGAACTACCGACAGGTCAGCGGCGGCGTTTTTCTTTCGACGGTTCACGGTCCCGAGATCGGGACTCCATTATTGCCCGCTAATGGTGGCGGTCGAACCGCGATACCGATCGATCGCTCGAACCGTTGCGATCGAAACGAGTATCAGCGCGAGGGTGACAGGCACCGTCGTCATCGAATCCGGCGGCGTAACGAGGGGCGTAACGTTGACACCGATACTGCCGCCGATTCCGACGGTCCAAAAAGTGCGCTCGGAACGGCTAGGCGGCGTCTCCCGACCTCGAGACCGTCGGACACAGAGGGCTGCGTAGACGGCAACTGCGAGGATCCCGAAAACCAGCGTCACGAGCGTCCACTTGACTCGGTTTGCGCCTCGTGCGGTTGCATCCCTCTAGACAGCAGAAGAGAGGCATGCCGTAATCACGACAAAAAGGAGCGTGTAAATCATAAATCCGATCTCAGACGGAATCGGGAAACTGAGGAGATCGATCATAACAATCGATCTCATCATCAGCATATGAAATTTATTATTTGGTTGAGGGTACGAAAGTTACTGATATCGGTCAACGAGTTGTTCACGGAACGGTCCGACAGGAATCGATTCACCTGCTCGTCGAGACCGCCGGGCGATCAGAACGTCACCGGGACGCTCGAGTCCCGTCGAGCGAATCCACGAGCGATCAGTCCGCAAGTTCGAGCGGCCGCGTCGTGACGAACCGAGAGAGGTCGAACTCCGTGCCGAGATCGGCGTCGGCGATCGACTCGTAGGGGCGGTTGACGACGATGTCGCCCGCGGTGCTGTCGCCGATACCGGGGATCGCGGTGAGCTCGTTCATCGAGGCCGCGTTGAGATCCAGCGGGTACGGGACCCCGGTTACCGAGCGGTAGCCGTGATCGACGACGGCGACGTCGATCGTTCGGCCGAGTTGACGCTCGCCCGGGATCCCGACCAGCAGGGGATAGGTACCCAGCTGGCGGCCGAAGGTCTTGCCGTCCTGGTGGTACTCGAGGTGGATGTCCGGGAGGACGGTCCCCGGCGGTGCGACGCGCTCGAGCATCGGATTGTCGATCTCCTCGCGGACCCGCTTCTTGTAGCGTTTGAACAGCTGTTTGTGCTCGTTCGCGATCTCGGCCCCCGTGTCGCTCATGTCGGTGCCGTCGAAGGCCATCACCTGCCGGATGTTGATCCGCCGGAGCATGTAGCCCTCGTCGTAGACCCGCTGGAGGAACGCGCGGTTGCGCTCGTAGGTCTCCTCGCGCTCGCCCTTGAGTCCGTGTAAGAGGTTGATCCCGGGGAGGAGCTTGGGGAGTCGGCGCGGCGCGTCGTCGCCGAAGGTGGGCGCGTCGGCGGGGTCTTCACCGGGTCGCCAGCCGGCTTCCTCGTTGACGATCTTGACCGCCTCGAAACACTCCTCGGCGCTGACGTTCAGGTTGTTTTCCTCCTGGACGACCGGATCGGCCGACTCGAGGCCGAACGCGGCCGTGTCGCCGGGCGTGTTGTGCTCGGCGATGATCCGGATCCCCTCCCGGCTCTGCTCGGGCCAGTTGACGATCGTGATGGGGTTCATGTTGTCCAGGTGGAGCGTCTCGAGGTCGGGCGCGACCTCGCGGATCCCGCTGTAGAGCTGTCGAAGCGCGTCCGGGTTCGGCGCTTCGCCGTCGCCGCCGTACGCGAGGATGTCGGCCTGCCGGCCGATTCGGAAGTGTTTGACGCCGAAATCTGAGAGCGCGTCGACCTCGCCGACGACCGTCGGCGGCGGTCGGAACGAGGGGTTGCCGTAGAGCGGTTCCGTGCAGAACGAACAGCGATACGCACAGCCGCGGGAGGTCTCGAGTTCCGCGATGAGGTGCTCCGGATGATTGGGGTGTTGCTCGACGATGAAGGCACCCTCCTGGGCCCACCGCGAGACCTCGTCGATGTCGCGCATCCGGTTGTTGAAGCCCTCGAGGCCGCTCTCGACGAGGTCGAAGACGGCGGCCTCGACGTCGCCCTTGGCGACGAAATCGAAGTCCAGATCCTGACGTTCGGTCTCGGTCGCGCCGGCGTTTTCGTCCCCGACGCCGAACTTGACCGGGCCGCCCATCAGGCTCGTGCCGTTGGCGGTCCAGGCGAGCTTTCGGACTTCGTCGGGTTCGGCCGGCGTACCGCCGACGTACTTTCCGGGAACGGTCATCCCGCCGAGGTAGATCAGCAGATCCGCCTCGTCGACGTCCCGCCAGTAGTCGGGTTCGTCGCGAAGCCGATCGATCGTGTGGTACGTGATCTGTCCGCGCGGAACGCCCGCGTCCACGAGCGCGCCCGCTGCGTACCGGGGGTACGTCGAGATGTACGGCGGCACCCCGAAGTGTGCGGGCTCGTCGACGTAACCGTCGACGATCGTCACCGACAGCGTCTCGGGGTCAGTCATGGCTCTCGATAGCGCCTCGAGCGGTAAAACGGTAACTACACGCCGTCGATCGCCCCTCGAGTGCGCGTTTCGCGACGGCGGATGCGGCAGGCCGCCGTGGAACACTCGCTTCCGTCGGCCTCCTCGATATCTCCGACTTCTCCATCGAGGTCTACCGAACCGAATCAACAGGAATCGGATCGGGCAGGATTCATTAATTTAATGATGTTTGAAGCGATGATATTTGATACTCGTGACAGATGAAAGTGTGAGGGTCGGAGAGACACGACGCGTCCATCCTGAGCCATCGTTCCGTCGGGCCAAGCCGGCTGGAGACAGTGACTGACCAGTAGCATAACAAAGGGAGTATGAGCCGGGGGACGGAGACTCGAGTGCGGCTGTGTACGACCATCGTCGCGATACTCCTCGCGACGGTTCTCATCGGAGGAGCGACGGCAACCGCCGCTGCCGTGACCAACGGTGAAACGCTGACTGCTGAGACCGACGAGACACAGCGACCGGTCTCGATTCAGGACAAGCCCGATAAACCTGGGAGACCCAATAATCCAGGCAAGCCAGACAAACCCGGGAAACCTGACAAACCCGGCAAGCCAGACAAACCCGGGAAACCTGACAAACCCGGCAAGCCAGACAAACCCGGGAAACCTGACAAACCCGACAAACCCGATAATCCAGGCAAGCCAGATAAACCCGACAAACCCGGGAAACCCGATAATCCAGGCAAGCCAGATAAACCCGACAAACCCGGGAAACCCGATAATCCAGGCAAGCCAGATAAACTCGACAAACCCGGGAAACCCGATAATCCAGGCAAGCCAGATAAACTCGACAAACCCGGGAAACCCGATAATCCAGGCAAACCAGACAAACCCGACAAACCCGGGAAACCCGATAACCCAGGCAAACCAGACAAACCTGATAAGCCTGACAAACCCGAGCAACCGGACGAGTTCGACGGTTCGAATGACTCTGCGGATTCAGCCGATGGCCTCGGGTCGGTCATCTCGAGCACTGGGATCGGACCGATCTCAGACGGCGACGGAGCGGCCCGGACGAGCGAGAACGGATCCGGAGATACGACCCCCGATAACGCAACCGGTTCGACTGCCGGTGAAGACTCGACGGGCGAGTCGTCGCAGTGGGGACACTCTATCAGTATCGCGTTCGCGGCTCTCTTCTCGACAGCACTGACGAACAGTTCGACGGTCGGACTCTCGTCGCTTCTCGTCGGTCAGTGGTCGTCTCTGCAGGGGACGATTCGGATGACGGCGGCGGCGCTCGAGGAATCGGGCACGGATCAGTGGCGATACTTCGGCACGCTGTTCCAGTACAGTCGGTTCGACGATTCCGATCCGCTCGCACACGACTCCCGCCGAGAGATCTACCACAAAATCGGGACCGATCCCGGGATACACCTCTCCGAACTCGCGGACGCGACAGACGCCTCGCTGTCGACGATCCGACACCACCTCAGGATTCTCGACGAGGAAAACCTGATCAGCTCGAAGAAGGTTCGCGGGAATCGCTGTTACTATCGCGGCGATACGATCGAGGACGTCGATATCGCACTGCGGATCGCACTCGAGAAGCCCGCGACCAGGCGGCTCCTCGAGACGCTGGCCGACCGCGGCGCCGCACAGACGACGACGCTCGCTGACGAACTCGATCGGCATCCGAGTACGGTAACTCACCACCTCTCGACGCTGGAAGAAAGCGGGCTCGTGGTCCGAACTCGCGACGGATCGGCGATCATGACCCGTCTCGAACCCGATATCGAGCGAACCGTCGAGCAGCGGTTGCGAACGGGTCCTGCCGGCGTCCCGGGCGGCGACCGCGAGTAGTTCGCCCGCGAGGGACACCGATGCCTGCAGTCGTCGTGGGTGAAGCCAATCTTGATTAGTTCGGCCCCCCAAGGGCTGCGTATGCCTCCGACGGAAGAAGTCGTCTGTACTGCCGACGATTGTTTTCTCGACATTTTCGAGAACCACTACACCTACGACGTGCCGGACGAGTTCAGCGTCTCCGAACTCTCGTGCCCGGTCTGCGGCGGGACCGATTGCCTCGAGCGCGTCGAACTCTGAGCGGTGACCGTGCGACTCGCTCTACAACCGATCGTGACTCGACCGGAGACAGCTTCGTCAGACGTTTCTTTTGGCGTAGCAAAAGGGATTTCAACGGGGATATCGTAGTGATTACCACGGTTATGCCCTCAATACATTGTCAGGTTCCCGCGACCGCCGCCAGCGTCGCTCACACCGCCCGGGGTGACCACCCGTGAGCCTCACAGATCTCGGTAAATCGGTCGGTAACGCCCTCTATCGACAGGTCGGTCGCGCGAACGGCCGCGTCCAGAACTACCGATCGCTTCCCGTCGACATCCTCGAGAACGACACCTCCTATCGCGTCGTCTTCGACGCGCCGGGAGCCGAGCCGGACGACGTCCAGGTCCGCTACCTCGAGGGCAACGTCAGGATTCGCATCGACCGGTTCCGGCGGTTCCACGAGGGGTACGAGATGCGGTTCCCCGGCCGCGGGATGTCGCTGAACGGCGAGGCCGAGCTACCGACCGACGCCGTCGTCGATCCGGACGCCGGAACGGCGACGCTCAGCGAAACGGGAACGCTGAACGTCGAGATTCCGAAGCGATCGTCCGTCGGGGATGCCAGCGAGACCGTAGATGGGGGCGAGACGGCCGACGAGACCGACGGGACCATCGAGTCGGAGACGGACACGGAACAGGTCGCCATCGACGACTGAGTCAGGTTCGATCGATCGCCATTCCCTCGACGACATCGAACGACTCGTCGCCGTCGAATCGCATCGGATCGAAGGCGTCGATCCCAGACCCGCCGAGTATTTCTTCCGCGACCCGCCGTCCGATCGCCGGCGCACGCATGAAGCCGTGGCCCTGGAACCCGGTCGCGACGTACAGTCCCGTACCGACCTGTCCGACCAGCGGGTCTCGATCGGGCGTCGCCGTACAGAGGCCGGCCCACGCCCGCTCGAGGTCGCCGTTCGCGACCGCCGGGACGCGGTGGGCGACGCGCTCGAGGAGGTCGTCGGCGAAGTCCGGGTCGGCCTCGCGATCGTACGCGTCCGGGTCGGCCTCGCGTTCCTCGGTACCGTCACCGGCGAGGAAGCCGTGGTCGTGGGGCCGCAGGTAGAAGTCGCCGGTCGCGTCGTAACACATCGGCTCCGCGAGGTCGCCGTCCGCGACGAGGGCCTGCACACGATAGGGTTTCACGGCGAGGGGGATGCCGGCGTCCGCGAGCAGGTCCTTCGTTCGCGCGCCGGCGGCCACGAGCACCGCATCGACCTCGTGGCTCTCGCCGTCCGGAGGCACGACCCGTGCCGGATCGGTTTCCACGGCGACCGGCGTGTTCGTCTCGAGGGTCGCGCCGGCACCGGTGGCTGCGGCGGCGAGACAGGCCGTGTACTCGGCGGGGTCGGTGTAGCCGGCGGCACCGGCGATTCCCGCGACCGCGACGTCGTCGGTCCGCAGCGCGGGGAAGCGATCCGCGAGCGCGTCGCGGTCCAGTTCGAAGGCGACGATGTCGTTGTCCTGCATGCGACCCACCTGTTCGCGGACGGCGTCGGCCCGAGCCGCGTCGCCCTCGCGGGCGAGCCAGACGTAGGGACACTCGACGAACGGGAACGTATCGTCGCCCGAAAGCGCGCGAAACCGTTCGATCGCGTCGCCCGCGATTTCGGCGTCGAGGCCGTCGGCGAAGGCGTCGTAGCAGATGCCGGCCGCACGGCCGGTCGCGTCGCTCGCCACGGTGTCGCGATCGTAGAGAGTCACGTCCGCGCCCTCGCTCGCGAGGTCGTAGGCCGCGGTCGCGCCGACGGCTCCCGCGCCGACGACCGCCACCTCGAGGCCCGCACCCCGCTCGATGAACGCGTCCGCGCCGACGGCCGGCTCCGGCTCGCCGTCGCCGCTCATGAGCGACCACTCCCCCGTCTGGGTTGGCAGCGTCGACTCGAGTCGTATCCATCGAACACCCGTTCCCCCAGGTCATCGGGATCGACTTGCATGACCCCAACTCGGGCCGGGGTCTACTTACCTCTGGGTGGTCGCGGTACGGGTTGCCACCGGCGGCGCTCCTCGAGCGGCGCTGTCCGGCGGACGGGATCCGTACTCATCACGTTCGAGACGGGAGGAAGGGGGGGGGTACGACGGCAGGGTGGAACTCCATGGTTCAGTGTCGGTTCTCCCTGCCGTGGGAGGCACGTACGACTGTCGTCGCAATACCGTTGTTCCCAAATCAGTTAGGTAGCCTCAGTCATCGAGCCGTCCGACCCCTCGGTCGCTCGAGCCGGACTGCGGCCCGTGCGGATCGAGACCCGCTTTACGTGACGTACAGGGAGTACGCGATCACGAGGAAGCCGGCCAGCACGAGCAGGCTCTCGAGCAGAATTCCCGTTGCGAGGGGTAACTGAAACACTTCGGTGAGCATCCCGGCGAGCACCAACCCGAGCGTGACGAGCCCGAATCCCAGCGAGAGATACCCCAGCGCGGGCTGGCGCGTCCGGCGGTAGGCCTTGTACGCGAAGAACGTGATGACGCCGCCGACGACGAGGACGAGCGTTTTGACGACCGCGAGCGCGATCGCGGTCGGCATTGCCGCGGCGTAGAACCACATAGCTGTGCTCACTTCGATATTCAATACCTGTAGTAAGAACCTTGCCGTTCCCGAAGGGCGTGGGACGTGCCAGCCATCCCCTCGGCTCGCCGTCCGGTTCGATCCGATCCACCCCTCGAGCGAAGGGTTTTGTCGCCGGGCTCCGAACCCCTCTCCGATGACGCGACTCGTCGAACTCGAGGGAGACGGACCGCGCAAACTCGACCCGTCGGACATCGACGACGAGAAGGGAGATATCGCGGTCTGTCAGTGCGGCCTTTCGGAGTCGTTCCCGTTCTGTGACGGCAGTCATCGGCGGACGAGCGACGAGGACGAGGGAACGACGTACGTCTACGAAGACGGGGAGCGCCGAGCGGTCGAGCGAGTCGTGACGACTGACGACGGGGACGGAAGGGACGCGAGCGAATAGGGCGGGAAGGAAGGCCGGCGCTCGGTCAGAGCGACCGCGCCGAGTTGCAGACGACGAGCGCACTGCTCGCGGCCATCGCGACGGCCGCGAACAGCGGATTCAACAGGCCGGCGACCGCGAGCGGGATCGCGACCGCGTTGTAGGCGAAGGCCCAGCCGAGGTTCTGTCGGATCCGCCGATGCGTACTCGCGGCGATGTCGAAGGCGTCTGCGACGGCCGTGAGGTCGTCGTCGACGATCACCGCGTCGGCCGCGTCGGTCGCGAGCTTCGTCCCGCCGCCCATCGCGATGCCGACGTCGGCGGCGGCCAGCGCGGGCGCGTCGTTGCTCCCGTCGCCGACCATCGCGACCGTCCCGCGAGCCCGCAGCCGATCGACGGTCTCCGCCTTCGCTTCCGGTGGGACGCCGGCGAAGACCTCGTCGACGCCGTCCAGTTCTCGGAACTCGTCGGCCGCCCGACCCTCGTCCCCGGTGAGGACGACCACGTCGCGGCCCGTCGAGAGCGTCTCGAGTGCGTCCTCGAGCTCCGTTCGTGGCGAGTCGCCGACGGCGATCACGCCGCGGGCTCGCCCGTCCCAGCCGACGACGACGGGAACGCGACCGGCGGTTCGAGTCTCGTCGATCCGCGACTCGAGGGCCTCGGGAACCGCGTGTCCCTGCTCCCGGAGGTAGTCGGGATGGCCGACGGTGACGCGGTCGCCGTCGACGAGACCGCTGACGCCGCGGTCCGCTCGCTCGAATCCCTCGACGGCGCGTGCGGGGGTGCCGTCCGCGGTCGGGGGCGCCGCCGCAGCGTCTGCCACGGCCGCCGCGATCGGGTGTTCGGAGAGGGCTTCGACGGTGCCGGCGCGCCGGAGCAGTTCGTCGGCGTCCGGGTCGCTATCCTCGCCGTCGTCACCGTCCACGGTGTGGACGGCTTCGACCGCCATCGTCCCGGTCGTGAGCGTTCCCGTCTTGTCGAGCACCACGACGTCGATACCGGGCGCGTCTTCGAAGATCGTCTCCGTCGCGACGACGATTCCGCGCTCCGCCGCGGCCTGAACGCCCGCGGCGATGGCCAGCGGCGTCGCGAGTCCGAGCGCACACGGACAGGAGACGATCACGACCGTGAGCCCGATCAGCAGTGCATCCGACGCGCTCGAGCCGGTCAGGAGGAGGACGGCGGCCGTCCCGACGGCGAGGGCGACGACGACCGGGACGAAGACCGTGGCGAGCTTGTCCGCGAGCCGCTGGACGCCGGGCCGCGCGCTCTGGATCGACCAGAGCAGGGAGACGAGCCGGTCGAGTGTGCTCTCTGCCTCGTCACCCACCGCGACGACGACCGGGGCGTCGGTGACGACGGTCCCGCCGCGGACGAAATCGCCCGGCCCCTTCTGCGCGGGCAGGGACTCGCCGGTGACAAGCGACTCGTCGATCGCTGCAGTTCCCTCGACCACCTCGCCGTCGAGCGGAATCCGCTCGCCCGGACGCACGAGGAGCCGATCGCCGGGTTCGACTGCCTCGAGCGGAACCGTCTCACCGCTCTCGAGACGGGCCTCGCCGACCTGTCGTTCGGTCAGCTCCGAGAGGAGACCCGTCGCACGGCGCTTGACCGTCTGCTCGTAGTGAGTACCGGCGGTCACCACGAGAACGATCGCGACGGTGACGTCGAAGTAGAGGTGGAGTTCGCCGAGCAGCATCGCGATCACGCTGTAGGTGTACGACCCCAGCGCTGCCGTCGCGACGAGCAAGTCCATGTTCGGCCGGCCCGCTCTGAGACTGACGTACGCACCGCGGAGGATCGGGTAGCCGGTGTAAAACAGGATGAACGAGGCCAGCAACCAGATGTTCGCGGCGAGGAAGAGCCCGTCGTAGCCGCCGAAGTCGGCCACCGGCTCGAAGCCGAAGTAGGTCGGGTACAGAAAGAGGACGTACCACACCATGACCATCATGCCGAAGAAGCCGCCCAGCAGGAGCGAGACGAGCCCGTCGTCCGCGTCCGTCTCGTCGTCGGCGGCCCGATCGGCCGCGCTGTAGCCGTGGCCCGAGACGAGGTCGGGAAGGTCCTCGGCCGCGACCCGGTCGGGGTCGTAGACGATCCGGATCGTGTCCGTCGCGTAGCTGGCCGTCGCACCGAGGACGCCGTCTTCGCCCTCGGCGGTCGCCTCGAGGAAGGCCTCACAGGTCGAGCAGTGCATTCCCTCGACGGCGAGGAACGCGTCCTCGCCATCGAGATCCGCGAGGTCGCGGTCGTCCACCTCGTCCCGTCCGACCCGCGACCGCACCGCCGACTCGTCGGGGACGTCGGGTTCGTCCGTCCGCTTGAGCGTTCGGGAGACTTCGAGACAGCCCTGACAGCAGAACGAACCGTCCGCATCGGCTGCAGTGACGGGGTCGGCGGGGGTCGGGAGGTCACAGAGGTCGCACGTGGCGGCGTCATCAGCAGGGCCGCTCGCGGTCGGGTTCCCGCTCGCGGTGCCGGAGTCCGACGCGGAGGCGGGCCGATTCGTGGGCGGCCGCGATTCGTAAGTCATGTTAGAACGGTTGAGCGAACGGGACCGGAACGTGGGGCAGGTGGATGCCGTACAGCATCAGCCCGTGCGAGAGCGGAATGTAGCCGAGGACGACGAACGCGGCTCCGAGCCCGCGGTGGAGGCGCACGCGCGTGTCGGCATCGATTGACGTCAGGACGGTGCCGTAGGCGAACAGGGTCGGGATCGTCCCGAGGCCGAGCGCGGCCAGCGAGAGTGCGCCGCGCGTCGGCGAGCCGAGCGCGAACGCGTAGAGGTAGGCCGGATAGATGATCGGACACGGCATGAAACCGTGGAGCGCGCCGAGCGCGACGATGCCCGGCGACGTCGCGAGGCGGTCGATCCGACTCGAGAGCAGTCCCGACAGTCGGCCGAACAGCGAGCCGACGACGGGGAGCCCGTGACCGGGGACCGCGGTTCGACCCCGGAGGTAGTACGCCCCGCTCACGATGATCGCGATCCCGACGAGGATACCGGTCGCGCCCCTGACGGAATCGCCGACCGCGGCGACGGCCTCGCTCGAGGCGATCGTCACTGCCCCCAGCAGGCCGAACAGGCCGCCGATGGCCGCGTAGCTGGCCGTCCGGCCGAGGTTGAACAGCGCGTGCTGGCGGACCTCGTACCCGGTGAGCGTGTCCTCGCGGCGCTTCTCGCTCGCGGCGCCGATCCGATCGGCGTAGGCCGTCACCAGCGGACCGCACATGCCGAGACAGTGTGCGCCGGCGAGCAGACCCACGACGACGAGGACGAGGAGATCCGCGTTCTCGAGGCCGGATCGAGAAATCGACGCGGCCTCGAGTGCGAGCGACGGCGGGTTCGGAACCGCCGCGAGTGGTACTGGAACCATCTGAGAGAAGCGAGCGCTCAGCTCGCGGTGCCGTTGCCGTCACCGGGATGGCCGTGTCCGTGCCCGCCCTCGACCGGCGTCGTCGCGATGTACAGCGACGCGAAGATGATGACCAGGTTGATCCCGCTGACGATGCCGGCGAGTGCCGAGTGGGTGATCCCGTAGACGAGGACCGGAACGAACGCGAGTAATCCGACGGCAGCCGCGTGCCGCGGCGTGACGCTCTCGAGAGTCATACCAACCAGTGGGGCCGTAAACGGCTTAAAGAGTGGTGGTGTTCCCACGGGTCGGGAGTGGCAAGGGGCTATAAGTGGTCACCTTGCTCTACAACCACTATGGCTTCGGCAACGGAAACAGGCGAGACCGATCAGGTTCGCGAGATCGGTCACGAGGAGTACGATCCGGTCGGGACGGCGATCCTGATCACGATCTACTTCCTGATACTGGTACTGTTGTGGGTGTTCATGTACTTCGTCGAGTTCCTCGGTAACGGGCCGACGGTCGTCGGCGCGGTCCTGACGGTGGTGGGACTGGCATGAACATCCACACCTACGAAAAGGCGTGGCTGGTCGCGGCGATGGTGTTGATCGTCGGCTTCATGGCGACGATCACGTACGGCGCGGTCGGGCCCGGAATCGCGATGATCGACGACGACGGCGGGACGATCGATCCCGCCGAGATCAACGATCACGAGCGCTTCGGCGAGCCCGGCGTCGAACACGTCGGCGACGACGAGTACGAAGTCGCCGTCGTCGCACAGGCCTGGTCGTACACGCCCGAGCAGATCGAAGTCCCGGCCGACAGCGAAGTCACGTTCTACGTCACGAGCCGGGACGTGACGCACAGCTTCTCCGTCGTCGGGACGAACGTCAACACGATGGTCATCCCCGGGCAGATTTCGGAGATGACCGTCCGGTTCGACGAACCGGGCGAGTACGGCATCCTCTGTAACGAATATTGCGGTGAGTACCACCACACGATGGAGGGGAAACTGAACGTCGTTCCGGAAGACGAGTTCGACCTGACCGAGCTGTCCGTCGACGCTCCCAGCGAGGTCGAGGCGGGCAACGAGACGACGATCACGGCGAACGTGAGCAACGGGATGCAAGAGGACCTCGAGACGACAGTCGCACTCGAGATCGGCGATCAGGGATCCGAGCGGGACGTTACGGTTCCCGGTGACGGCAGCGAGGAAGTCGAATTCACGGTCGACAGCGCCGAACTCGGCGAGGGCGACCACGACTGGACGGTGACCGTCGACGACTACGAGGAGACCGGAACGCTCACAGTCGTCAACGCGACCGACGGCGGTGACGGGAGTGCCGCGAGCGGAGGTGACGGCGATGCGTAACGCCTACGTCGACCAGTTCCCGGCCGAGGCGAAGGTGATCAAGGCGGCGTTCTGGAGTTCCTTCCTCGCGCTCGCGATCGGCGGCTCGCTCGGGCTGTTGCAGGCGCTTCACCGGACCGACGTCCTCCGCATTATGGAGGCACCGGACTACTACACCGTCCTCACCGCCCACGGCGTGTTGCTGGCGATCACGTTCACGATCTTCTTCCTCGTGGGCATCTTCACGTGGGGCGTGACGACCAGCCTCGATCGCGGGCTCGTCGATCTCCGATTCACCTGGGGCTGGTACGCGATGATGGTGGTCGGAACGGTGCTGGTCGGCGTCTCGATCCTCGGTGGGGTCGTGGACGCGATCCCGATGAACGCGGACGTGCTCTTTACGTTCTACGCGCCGCTGCAACCGCATCCGGCGTTCTACGTGGGGCTCGTGCTCTTCGTCGTCGGGACCTGGCTCGCCGGTGCCGACTGGTTCCGGACGTGGTTGGCCTGGCGCAGTGACAACCCCGACGAGCGGATCCCGCTGCCGACGTTCATGGCCCTGACGACGACCCTGTTCTGGTACCTCTGTACGCTCGGGGTCGCGCTGTCGATTCTCCTCCTCCTCCTCCCGTGGTCGCTGGGGATCGTCGACTCCGTCAACCCGCTGCTCACCAGGACGCTGTTCTGGTACTTCGGGCACGCGGTCGTCTACTTCTGGCTGATGCCGGCGTACATGCTCTGGTACGTCATGCTGCCGAAGCTCTCCGGCGGGAAACTGTTCAGCGACCCGCTCGCACGGGTCGTCTTCGTGCTCTTCCTCCTGCTATCGACGCCGACCGGGATCCACCACCAGTACCTCGATCCCGGCATCGCCGAGGGGTACAAGTTCATCGCGATGACGAACACGATGTTCCTGCTCCTCCCGAGCCTGCTGACCGCCTTCACCGTCGTCGCCAGCATGGAACACGGCGCGCGCCAGCGCGGCGGGACGGGCTATCTCGGCTGGCTCAAAGCGCTTCCATGGCGCGATCCGGTCTTCACCGGGATGGCGCTCGCGGGCCTGATGTTCGCCGCGGCCGGCTTCTCCGGCATGATCAACGCGGGGATGAACATCAACTACCTCGTCCACAACACGTGGTGGATCGTCGGTCACTTCCACCTCACCGTCGGCACCGCCGTCGCGCTGACGTTCATGGCGGCCGCCTACTGGTTCATCCCGCAGGTCACCGGCAAAGAGCTCTGGAACCGCTCGCTCGGTCTGGTCCAAGTACTGGTCTGGTTCGTCGGCATGACGTTCATGTCCAACGCGATGCACCGCTCCGGGCTGTTCGGCGTTCCCCGTCGGACCGCGGAACCACAGTACGAGAACTTCGCGTTCGAGCCCGCAGCCGGCAGCATGGGCGAAATCAACGCGCAGGTCGCCCTCGGCGCGACGCTGTTGACGGTGTCGCTCGCCCTGTTCCTCCTGAACATGGTCATGACGTCGCTCGGCGGTTCCAGCGACGAGATTCCGGACAACACCTACGCCGAGACGCTCTCGGGGCCGGAGGACGCCCCCGTGGTCCTCGACAACCTCAAGCTCTGGACCGCCATCGCGACCGTGCTCGTCATCTTCGCGTACACGCTCCCGCTGGCGAGCATCATCGACGCCGGCGGCCTGTTCGGCCCCGGCATCGACGGCTTCCAGCTCGCTATCGAGGCCGGTCCCGCGTTCGTCCTCGAGTCCGTCCGCGAGGTGATCGCCTAGATGCGCATCTCGAAGGGGGCGCTACTGGTCGTCATTGCCGTCCTCATACCGTTTATCGTCGAATTCCGGACGGCGCTCTCGTGGTTCGGGATCGAGATCTCCGTCCTCGAGTCGCTCGTGCTGGGCGCGGTCGTCGTCCTCGCGATCGTGATCTGGGCGGTGTGGCCGCCAAACGGTGACGCGGAGGCCGAACCGACCGGCTCGAGCTAACCCGCAGTCCGATTTTTCAGAAGGCGTCGCGGTCGCGAAGACGGGCGACGACGTCTCGAACTCGCTGTGACGAGTCGCGCGGAGCGACGAGGATTCGGTCGTCGAACGCGGCGACGATCAGGTCGTCGACGTCGAGCAGGGAGACGTGTGAGCCGGGGGCGGCGACGACGTTGTTCGACGCGTCGATCGGGAGGGCGTCTCCGGCGACAGTTCGATTCGCCGCGTCGTCGCTATCGGTCTCGAGCACCCGTCCGACGGCGTCCCACGTCCCGAGATCGTCCCAGGCGACCGACAGCGGCGTCACGAAGACGTCGCTCGCACGCTCCATGATCGCGTAATCGACGCTCGCGGGGTCGATTGCGTCGAATCCACGGTCTGGTTCCCCCTCCTCGAGCGCGTCGACCAGCGGCGCGAGCGGGGAGTCACGCGCTTCGCGCAACAGCGCGCTGGGCGTCCAGGCGAAGATGCCGGCGTTCCAATAGGCCTCTGACTCGAGGAGCCGGGTTGCTTCCTCGCGATCGGGTTTCTCGGTGAATCGCTCGACTGCGGCGTACTCACTGTCCTCGCCGAACTCGGTTCGGTCGGGGACGACGTAGCCGTACCCCGTCGCAGGTCTCGTCGGCTCGACTCCGAGCGTGACGAGGCCGTCCGTTTCGGCCGCGAGTTCGGCGGCGCGCTCGAGTCGAGCCGCGAACGCCGCGTCGTCGTCGACGTGGTGATCGCTGGGCAAGCAGACCAACACCGGCTCCGTCTCGAAGCGGTCGCGCAGTCGCCATGCCGCGTAGACCAGCGCCGGGCCGGTATCTTTGCCGTCGGGTTCGATCAGTACGCCCGCCTCGGGTGCGTGTTCGTGGATCTCGTCGGCGAACGATTCGCGGGTGAGGACGTGGCGCTCGTCGGCAAACGTCGTCCGATCCATCGTCCGCGAGAGGAGGGAGCGCTCCCCGACGAGCGGGAGGAACTGTTTCGGGCGCGTGCTCCGGCTCGCGGGGTAGAGCCGACTCCCGGTTCCGCCGGCGAGGACGCACGCGATGACTGGCCGGTCCATCTCACCAGGTCTCGATCCGTCCCTCGCGGACGTCTTCGGCACAGCCCTCGCAATCGGGATGGCCCTGCTCGTAACAGGCCGGTCGGAACTCCTCGTCGAGCTTCGCCGCCCGCTGTTCGGCGTACCGCCGGCAGACGATCTTCGCCCGTCCCGCGTCGTCCGAGGGGAGCCCGCGGGCGTTCTTCGCCACCTCGTAGGAATCCCGCGCCTCGTCGAGTTGCTCGTCGGTCGATCTGCGAAGCTCCTCGAACTGCTCGCCCGCCTCCTGAAGCGTCGAGCGGAGGAACCGCTCGATCTGACGCCGATCCGGCATTGCCCCATCGTTCGGTCGCCGGGAATATATACTGTCGGACGAGGGTGCGACGCCACCCCGGTTCTGCAACCGACCGTCGAGCCGATCACTGCAGTCGATCCGTCGATCACTCCGGGACAGTCAACCGGAACGCGGTGGCGCGCGCTGTCGGGCGCCCTCCCTTTCGGTCGGGCGGCCGACGACACAGCGCGAGGGATGAGCGAACGACCGATAGGGAGTGAGTGAATCGGCTGGGGAGGGTGTGGCGATTCCTCGTTGCCGCGATAGCAGAACGCTCGTCTCCCAGGAAACCATCCCCCATGGAACCATCCCCACGGAATCGTCTCCAACAGAACCGTTCCGCTCGGAGATCATCCGCTGCTCGCTCGTCCGACTCACAACCCTCTCGACTACCTGGATCACACGTCTGTAACTCGAATCGCATCCACGAGACTGGTCTCCAGTACCCGTGTCGTCGACGCTGTTTCCACACCGCTCGCAGCTTTGCAGCAGACCCCACTGTCACAGCCCACCGGTTGGCGAGCGATTACTGATTCTCGAGGACGAGTACCGGCGACTATGCGAACGGTTTTGACCGAATGGACCAACGAGAAACTATGACGATCACCGATGCGCTCCGCGGGATCACCTGTCCGACCGTGACGCCGTTCGACGACGGATCGATCGACGAGGCCGCGCTCGCCGACCTGCTCGAGCACCTGCAGGCGGGCGGCATCGACGCGGTCTTCCCCTGCGGAACGACCGGCGAGTTCCCGGCGCTGACGGCCGACGAGCAACGGCACGTTATCGAGACGACCGTCGACCACGCCGAGGTCCCCGTGGTCGCGGGGGCGGCGGCGACGAGCGTCGCGGACACGGTCGCCGCCATCGACCGCGCCGCCGACGCGGGCGCCGACGCCGCCGCGATCGTCGCGCCGTACTTCACCACCGCGAACGCGCCTGCCGGCAACGAACGGTTCTTCGAAGCGGTCCTCGCGGACGCGTCGCTCCCCGTCTTGCTGTACAACATTCCGCAGTGTACGGGCCAGCGGATCGAACCGGAGACCGTCGCCGCCGTCGCGGACCACGAGCGGGCGATCGGGATCAAGGACTCGAGCGGCGACCTCGAGTACTTCCTGTCCGTGCTCGGAAAGACGCCCGACGAGTTCCTGTGTCTGCAGGGGTACGACGCGCTGTTGGTCCCCGCGCTGCGAATGGGTGCCGACGGCGGGATCAACGCGCTGTCGAACGTCGTCCCAGAGGTCCTGGGGGAGGCGTTCAACGAGTCCGACGACGAGCGCGGTCGGGAACTCCAGCGCGACGCCATCTCGCCGCTGTTCGAGGCCTGTACGACGCACGACTTCGCCCCGGCGACGAAGACCGCACTCACCGAACGCGGCGTTATCTCCTCCGACGAGGTCCGGCCGCCGCTCGTCGCCGTCGACGACGCCGGTACCGAGTCGATCGGCGGCGCCCTCGAGAGCGCACTCGCGGTCGGAAAGCGGTAGCGGAACCCGGCCGTCCGACGGCGATCACCGATCCCGCGGCGATCGCCGCACTGGAACTGACTCCACGACGCCGTCATGCGGTTTCTTTCACCGCCGTTCACTTCCGCTCCGGTGGCGGTAGTTTAAATACTATCGGGCGCGAACGGACGTATGCCTCCCAGTGAAACCAAAGAGGAGGCGTGAGACAATGAGCGACGTACGACAACACGCAGACGACATCCACGAGCAGTTTTCGGACCACCTCGACGTGAGCGTCGAGGACGTCGAAGAGCGCCTGACCACGCTCGTCGACGAGTACAAAGTACCGATGGACGAGGCGCGCCGGAGCGTCACCAACCACTACCTCGAGGAGGCCGGTCTCGAGCGCGAGGACATCTCGAGCGGCGACAGCGAGAAGGCCAACATCGAGGACGTCGACGAACCCGAGGAGTGGATCGACCTGACGGCCAAGGTCATCGAACTCTGGGATCCCCGCAGCGACTCGGTCGCGCAGGTCGGTCTCCTGGGCGACCCCACGGGGACGATCAAGTTCACTAAGTGGGCCAAGTCCGACCTCCCCGCACTCGAGGAGGGAACGGTCTACGAGCTTCGCAACGTCGTCACCGACGAGTACCAGGGCCGGTACTCCGTCAAACTCAACTCGACGACGGTGATCGAGGAGCTCGACGAGGACCTCGAGGTCGGCAACGACACGAGCGAGGTCGAGGGCGCACTGGTCGACATGCAGAGCGGCAGCGGCCTGATCAAGCGCTGTCCCGAGGAGGGCTGTACCCGCGTCCTCCAGAACGGGCGCTGTAACGAACACGGTGAGGGCGAAGGCGAGTTCGACCTCCGCATCAAGGCCGTCGTCGACGACGGCATCGACGCCCACGAGGTCATCTTCGACAAGGACGCCACCGAGGACCTGACGGGCCTGAGCTTAGAGGAAGCCAAGGACATGGCGATGGACGCGCTGGACACGACCGTCGTCGCCGACGAGATCAGGGACGACATCGTCGGCACCTACTACCGCATCGAGGGGCCGACCTTCGGTCGGTACGTCCTGGCCGACGACGTCGAGGAACTGGACGAACCAGCGGATCCAGAGGAACTGCTGATCAAAGCGAGGTCGATGTAATATGAGCCAGTCAGAACTCACCCGCGAAGTCGCCCGCCGCGTCTTCGCCTCCGAATTCAACGATTCGACGTACGCGTTCAAAGAGAGCGACGACGAGCGAGCGCCGAACTTCGCGCTCCTCCCGACGGGCGACCGCGCGAACCGCGTGTTCGTCGTCGGCACCCTCACCGAGACCGAGGACGTCGGCGACGACAGCGAGTACTGGCGCGGTCGCGTCGTCGACCCGACGGGGACGTTCTTCGTCTACGCCGGCCAGTACCAGCCCGAGGCCGCCTCGGTCCTCCGGGACACGGAGCCGCCGGAATACGTCTCCATCGTCGGCAAACCGCGCACCTACGAGACCGACGACGGGACCGTCAACGTCTCCCTGCGACCGGAGTCGATCGCGGTCGTCGACGACGCCACCCGCGACCGCTGGGTCGTCGAAACCGCCCGACACACGCTCGATCGAATCGAGGCCTTCGAGGAGTGGGAGGCCGAACAGGAAGCGCCCGAAAGCGGCTCGACCGCACCGACGAACGAGTACGCCGAGATGGCCCGCGAACGCTACGACTCGCCGGTCGTCAACTACCGCAACGACGTGATTCAGGCGCTCGAGAGCCTCGAGACCGTCGAGGACGACGCCGAAGCGACGGCCTGAGCGCGGGCCACACCGATTCTTTGTTTTCGAACCGATAGCGGCTGCTGATTCACGCTATAGGATCGCCTCGAGCATCGCGCCGATCGCGTCGAACTCGTCGTCGGTGACTTCGTGACCCGTGTCGGGATAGCGCCGCTCGTCGACCGCGGCGTCAGCCCCCTCGAAGACTCGAACCGTCTCGGCGACGCGCTCGCGCTCGACGTGCGGGTCGTCCTCCCCGTAGCCCACGAGGACCGGGGTTTCCTCGAGCGAGCCGTCGATCGTGGTCGAACGGAGCTCGTCGGTCGACCCGGGGAGCAGCCCCGAGAGGACGGCAAGTCCGCCGTAGCGGGCCGGATTGTGGCGGGCGAACTCCGCGGCGACACACGCGCCCTGCGAGAAGCCGGCGATGACGGTCCGCTCGGGTGGGACGTCGATCGCTCGCGCGGCCTCGAGCGCGGCGGCCACGCAGTCGACGCTCGAGGAGAGCCACGGTTCGTTGTCGGCTCGCGGTGCGGTCGACGGCCGCGGATACCACCGGCTTCGCTCGGCCTGCGGCGCGAGGACGGCGAGTCCGTGTCGATAGATCGGTTCCATGAGGTTGATGATCCCCTGTGCCGTCGCGCCGCGGCCGTGACAGCAGATCAGCGCCGCGTCGGCGGCCAGTGCGGGCGCACCGGCCGTGAGGAGCGGCTGACCGGCGTGGGGTCCCGAGACGGCGTCCATCGGGCGACCCGATCCCGTCATCGGTCCTCGATATCTGCGGGTTCCTCGTCGTCCGATCGTCCCGTCGGGACCGACAGTGTCGGGAGCTGGCTTTCGATCAGGTCCCGATCGTCCTCGAACCAGTCGGGCAGGTACAGCGACTCGCCGGGGTCCGTTCCGGGCTCGCTCGCCGCGACGCCGTCGGTTTCGGTCGCCAGTTCGAAGAGGATCCCGCCCGGCTCGCGGACGTACAGCGAGTGGAAGACGTGGCGGTCCTTGACGCGGGAGACGTCGTAGTCGCGGTCGTCGAAGAGTTCCCGCCACTCGTGGAGGTCGTCCTCGTCCTCGACTTGGACCGCGACGTGGTGGAGCGTTCCCGTGCCCTCGCGGCCGAACGGGGCGTCCCGATCCAGCACGTCGACGACCGCGGCCCGCGATCCGCCGGCACGATACCGAATCCGGTCGCCGTCTTCGCCGTCGTGCTCGAATCCGAGCGTCTCGAGCGTTCCCGCAGTCGCGTACGGATTGACCGACAGCGTCGTGACGCCGTGGAGCCCGCGGATCGCGCGGTCACTCGGAACCGGTCCGGCAGCCCAGTGTTCGATGTCGCTCGGCACCGGCGGCCCGGCCACGAGTTCGATCTGCGTCCCCGCAGGGTCCTCGAGCCGCAGCACCCCGTCGCCGAATCGCTCGAGTGGCCCCTCGACCGCGACGTCGTGATCCCGGAGCCGCGTCTCCCAGTACTCGAGGGAGTCGGTCGGAACTACGAACGAGACCGACTCGAGCTGTGGTTTTCCGGCCCGGCCGGGGTCGCCGTGGGGATCCGGGAAGTGGGTCAGGACCGTCCCCGGCGTCCCGTTCGCGTCGCCGAAGTACAGGTGGTGCTGGAGGATGTCCTCGAAATTGACCGTCTGCGTGACGAGTCGAACGCCGAGCACGCCCACGTAGAAGTCGATCGCCGTCTGTGCGTCCCCGACGATCCCCGTCACGTGGTGGAGCCCCGGCGTGTCGGACAGCATGAGCCCCGATTGGGTCTCCAGATCAATAGCCTGCGTGGTCGGAGGCAGCTTACGCCGACTCGCACGCCGACTCGAGCGCTCGCGTCGACGGCCCCCTCGTCGACGCCACCGCTCGTCTGACGAATTGTTAAGTATCGGGAACAACGAATGCAGTTATCGATGGGGAACAAGAACAAGACCATCTCGTTTCGGGTCAACGAGGACGCGTTCGAGGCGCTCCAGGCCATCGCCGAGGAGCGCGACATCTCGCTGTCCGCCGTTTTCCGGGACTACGTCGATCAGCTCGTCGAACACGACGGGCAGGTCGAAGTCGTCCCCGAGGCCGAACTCGAGGCCCGAACCAGCGGCGACGGCGAGGGCGACGACATCTCGTTCCCGCCGACCGTCGAAGTTCCGAAGCGCTTCATCCGCGAGCACGAGCGGCTGGAACTCGAGGCCGAACACCTCCGGGAGCAACTCGACGAGTACAAGGGGTACGTCAACGACCTGCAGGACCGACTCGAGGATGAGGAAGACGAGGTCCTGTTGCTCGACGAACTGGACGAGTTAGAGGACGACGACGAATCGTACCAGCTGCGGTAGCGATCGGACGACGGCCGCCCCGCTCGAGTCGACCGTTCGAGGTACGTGAGTTCGACGACGACGGGCCATATCGGAGCGCGAAACGCCGTATCTGTACTGCCACCGGGCACATCACACCACGAACAGCGCCGTTACGATCCCGACACCGACCGTCCCGGTCAACAGACCGAAGAGCAGCGCTCCGCCGCCGGACGGGACGTCGTCGAACGGGCTGGGAGACAGATGGAGCGTCCCGTCGGGCGGTTGGGCCACGGTGAGATTCCCGTCCGTCGTCGAACGCGCAGTGTCGTCTCGAGCGGTCGCGTATCCGAGAACGCTGACCGTCTCACCCCGCTGGAGCGTCTGTTCGGCGTATTTCCGTTTGCTCGCGTCGACTACCAGCCCCGTCGCCATCGGGTCCGCGGAGAGTCCATCGGTCGCGTCGACGAAGTCGGCGACCCGCGGCGGCGGCGACTCTCCGTAGTCCGTTTCGACGTGCACGTCGAACGAATCGAAAGAACATCGCAATCCCGCCACGGAAACGCCGTTCGACTCGAGCACTCGAGCCGGCGTGAACGTGTCATCCGTCTCGTTCCCGACGGTTCGATCGTCGATATCGACGAGCACCCGCCCGCTCTCGTCTTCGATGTGAAACGGGACGGACCGAACGCCGCACGCCGCGGCCTCCCAGCTTCGCGTCTTCGGGGTATCGTACAGTTCGTCGATTTCCCACGCGGAGAGGACCGACCCCGGATCGCCTTTGATCGGGGACGTAAACGTGCTCCCCTCGTCGCTCGGGACGACCGTCCCTCGGACTCGGACGACGTCCGACGACTGTACGTCCGCGATCTTCGATCGCGGTGTCTCACCGACCAGCATCGCTTTCTGGCGCTGTTTCCAGCCGATATAGACGGAGAGACAGCCCGCGAGCAAGAGGAGAACGCCGGTCCACATCGCGAGTTCCCTGAGGACGCTGCCGATCCAGCCCCCGGCGAACGATACCGATTGCAACACGAGCGGTGATAGGTACCGACCGATGATAATTGTACTCCACCGCTCCCAGCGCGGCGACAAAACGGACTTCCCACCGCGGTCTGCAGAAACGGACGTCGAGAGGTGCCGATCCGGGACCGGGCAGCGCCCACTACTCGAGGAGCCCGATCATCGCTCGAGTTGCTGTTTCGCACGCCGGATCTCGTCGTACTTCTCGTCCGCGCCGTCGACGCGAGCGAGTCCCTCGGCCGCCTCGAGCGTCCGCACGCCGTTGTCGAGGAAGGAGAGGACGTCGCCGGCGTAGGCGTAGACCATGTAGTCGTCGGTCATCACGTCGACGATCGCGTCCGGGCCGAGTCCCTGTGCGCGCAACTCGAGCAGGTACCGGATGAACTTCCGCTCGGGGCAGCCACAGTAGGGGTTGTTGTCACACCCGCAGTCGAGGAAGTCCTGCGTGAAATCGAGGACCCGGTCCCGCGTCGCGTCGTCGAGCTTCTCGAGGCCGTCGCCCTGAAAGAGCATATCCAGCGTCGCGCCCTTGAACGCTCCCTTGGGGATGTTCGTCTCGAGCTGGGAGCTGAGCTGCCGGTGATTCTTGATGTAGATCTTGTCGGTGATGGCCACGCGTGTCGGCTCTACCGGCCGTGTGCCGAAAAACGTCTCGGTCGCGAGCGGGGCTCGAGTGCGGCGAGCTACCACGGATCACTCAGGGCGGTCGAAATCGCGCGTTACGGAGTCCCACATGCGATCGCAGAGTCGTAACGTATTTTAGTCCAACCGGCTGTAGAGTAACCTGTACGCGTGTCCGGGTTGGGGTAGTGGTTATCCTTCAGCCTTGTGGAGGCTGAGACGCGGGTTCGATTCTCGCACCCGGACTTTTCCGCGACGAACAAAGTGAGGAGTGGAAAAGCCGGAAGGCGAGAATCGAATCAGGGAGTGGAGCGAACGCAGTGAGCGGAACGACCGTGGTTCGATTCTCGCACCCGGAATGAAAGCGCACAGCCGATATCACACGACCGCTCTCGCGTTACAGCGTGATCGTCTCACCATCTTCCGGGACGAGGACGTTCTCCGTCGCCGAGCGCAACTCCTCGCGTGTGAGCAGGCAGTGGTTGATGGCCTCCATATGAACGACGACGACCGTCGCGTCGGTGGCCTCGCGGACGGCGGCGACGTCATCGACGCCCATCGTGATCGGCTCGCCCTGATTGAACTGTGCTTCACCGCCGTTGAGGACGACCGCGTCGGGGTCGAACCGCTCGAGCGTCCGTTCGACCTGCTCGTACCAGACCGTGTCGCCGGCGATGTAGAGCGTCTCGTCGGCCTCGAGAACGAACCCCGAAACGGGCCCCATCTTCTCGGCTAGGTCGCCGTGTCCGTGGCGACCGGGGGTCCGGGAGATGGTGACGCCGTCGAACGAGACCGAATCGTCGACGGGCCGTACGTCGGTGAAGCCCTCGTCGACGAACGCGTCCGTCTCGGCGGGCTGACAGAACAGCGGGACGGCCGCGTCGAGGTCCGCTTTCGCGGCGTCGTCGAAGTGGTCGGTATGACGGTGAGTGACGATCACGGCATCGTACGACAGGTCGACGTCGGGCATCGGCACGAGCGGATTTCGGCGATCGTTCGGCGTGTTCTGTATCGACGGGTTCTCTCCGGGGGACGCAAACATTGGGTCAACGAGAAACGTCGTCTCGCCGACGGTCACGAGGAGCGTGGCGTTACGGACGAGCGTTACGCTGCTATTGGGGTTCGGTGACATACGACGTATCCTTTAGCGAGGGGCAGGTTGTGGCTTGCGGTGGATCGGCCCCAATGCACCTGTTGTATGAACTCGACCTCGTCGCCAACGAAGTGAACGCGGTTCGTTCCCGTCGATTCTCGCATCCGGGCCGGTTCTCTATTCGCCCGAACTGTTCGTCTCACCGAAGCGCAGCTTTTTATGTCTCGTTCCGCCAGTAGATGGCATGGTTCACGGGCTGGAGCCGACCGAGGAGTACGACGGCTCCATCGTCGTCCATCTCCTGGACGACACGGCGAGGAGGGAAAAAATCCGCTGCGGATCGTACGAGGAAGCGATCGCTGTCGTGAGGGAGAACTACCGCTCGGTCACGGTCGCGAAGATCGTCGATCGGGACGGAAACGTCGTATTCACGTCTTCGGACATGAATATCGACGACTGGGAGACCGAGTGGGAACACGCGAAACGTCGCCTGTCCGTCGACGTCGAGGAGTACGATTGTCCGTACGACAACGTCGCCTGTTTCGCCGACGATCACTGCATTCAGTGCCAGATCGACGCGGTCAAAGAAGCGTACTGAACGCGAACCCCACCGCCGTCTCGGGACACCCGTTCACTCCGCGCCCTCGAGGAACTCGGTCAGTCGCTCGACGAAGTACGCCGGTCGCTCCTCCGGGATCCAGTGGCCGGCGCGCTCGATGACTTCGCTTTCGACGTCGGTCGCGACCGCCTCCATGTCCCTGATCGGGAGTTCGCGGAAAGACGCCGCGCCGCCGAGGGCGAGGACGGGCATCTCGAGGGGGTCCTGAGCGTGGTCTTGGTTGTGCTCTGCGTCGGCATCGTAGGCGCGGTAGTACTCGAAGCCGCCCCGCAGCCCGCCGGCCTGGGAGTAACAGCGGACGTACTCCTCGCGGGCGTCGTCGTCGATCGCCGTCGGGTCGTACGCCCCCTCACTGTAGAACCAGTCGAGATAGAGCCGCTCTCGGCCGGCGACCAGCCGTTCCGGCAGGTCGCGAACGCTGTGAAAGCGGGTGTGCCAGAGTTTCTTCTTTTGATCCTCGTTGACACCGGGAAGTCCGGCCTCGAGAACGCAGAGCGCCCGGACGTCCTCGCGGTACTGAGTGGCATAGGCGTAGGCGGTCGGCATCCCCCAGTCGTGACCGACGAGCGCGATCGGCTCGTCGTCGAACCCGAGGTGGTCGACGAGTTCCCGAACGTCGGTCGCGACCGTGTCCTTGTCGTACCCCGAGACGGGGGCCTCCGAGTCGCCCAGCCCGCGGAGGTCCGGTGCGATGACGGTGTACTCCGCCGCGAGTTCCGGAATCACGTCCCGCCACTCGTACCAGGTCTGTGGCCAGCCGTGGAGCAACACCAGCGGCGGTCCGTCACCGGCGGTCACGTAGTGCAGTTTGACACCGTTGACGCGGGCGCGTCCGTGCTCGAGATCGTTACCTGTCATCGTACGACAGAATTAGGTGGCTGATATATCAGCTTTCGGCTGTGAACCCGCCGACATGCAGTCGGTACGATCGGCGATCCGCCCCGCGGATAGATATCGAAGGACAGTGTACCAGTGATCGATGGCCGGAACGGACGATACGTTCGAGTGTGACGCCTGTGGGAATCGGGTGTCGGTCGACGAAGCGCGCCGAACGAAGACGATGGGCGGGCTCGATCCGACGAGGTGGCAGACGGTTTGCTGTCCGGCCTGCGGATCGCGACTGAAGACCGTCTTCGTCGGCGAGTGAGGATTCCGCGAACGGTCCGACGGACGCCTCGAGGGGACTGCCGGCTGTCCCTCGAGCGGGGACCCTCGAAAGTCGAACCGCAGTACCGCGCTCACTCCGCCGCGTTCGTCAGTCGCTGTACGTCCTCCTCGCGCAGCGCAAGCTGCGACGCGGCGACGTTCGACTCGAGGTGCTCGGTGTCGGACGTGCCCGGAATCGGCAGCATCACGTCCGAGCGCTCGAGCAGCCACGCCAGCGCCACCTGCCGTCGCGTCGCGTCGTGGTCGTCGGCGATCTCGTCGAGGAGGTCGCCGTGTTCGGCCAGATCGTCGCCGTTGATCGGAGCCCACGGGATGAAGCCGATCCCCTCGTCGTCGCAGATCTCGAGGACCTCCCGGCTCCCGCGGTCGTTCAGATTGTACCGGTTCTGGACGGTTTCGACCTCGACCTGTTCACGGGCCTGATCGAGGAGTTCGGCGGAGACGTTACTGACGCCGACCCCGTCGACGAATCCCTCGTCTTTGAGCTCCGCAAAGGTGGCGACGGAGTCCTCGAAGTCGGTGTCGCCGTCCGGTCGGTGAAACTGATAGAGATCGATGGTATCGGTCCGGAGTCGGTCCAGCGACGTGAGTACCTGATTGCGGATGTAGTCCGGGTCGCCGTGGGCGATCCAGTCGCCCTCGCTGTTGCGCAGCAGGCCGGCCTTGGTCGCGACCAGTACGTCGTCGGGGTCGCCGATCGCCTCGCCGATGAGCCGTTCGCTGACGGCCGGGCCGTAGGAATCGGCCGTGTCGATGAGGTCGACGCCGCAATCGACCGCGTGCTGAATGACTTCGCGCGCGGTCTCCTCGTCTTCGGGCGACCCGATGATGTCCTCGCCGGTGATCCGCATCGCACCGAACCCCAGCCGGTGGACGGTCGAATCGCCGATCTCGAACGTGTCGCTCTCGTTTGTGATCGAGTTGCTGCTCACGTCCTCACTACCGAACCGCGGGCGGATAACCGTTAGCGGTTCCGAGGGATTTGCCGGAAACCGAGGGAGCGCGGCTCTCGTCGCTGTCGGTCCCGACGAATCGGATAGTCTTCAGTTGCAACTCCATACTGCCACAGGTATGTAGTATGGAAACACCCCACAGTGAATAAATAAACGCGGATCCAAGATACCGTGTGGTAGCGCTCGAACAATTTTACACCGCGCTGATCGCCGTCCTCCTACTCATCGCGTTAGGGGTCACCGTTCCGGTTCTCGGACGGATCGTCCGGGACGGCCTCGAGCGACGGCGCAAACGACAGGCCGGGGAACTCGAACGCTATACCGAAGACGAGGAGTACGACCGAGCTGCCCGTACCCTCAGACCGGACGACGATCCAGCGGCGAACGGCCGTGTGACGTGTCGCGAGTGTGGGACGAGGAACGATCCCGCGTTTACGTACTGTCGTCGCTGTACGACCCCCCTGTGAATCGCGGATTCGAACGACCGCGAAAGCACGCGGCTCGGAACCGAAGCCAAGCGGACGACCCGTCCGACGGATCGCGCAGTACTACCGCCGTGGAGATCCCCGTAATCCGCGACGAACGGCGTACTCGAGCCCGCCTTCCGGCGTCTGATCCAGTCGGACTTCCCCGTCCAGTCGTTCCAAACGCGTCGGAATCAGCGGAGCATCGATCCGCCAGTGTCGAACGCTCGCTCGTCGACCGGAACGCCTGCACCGAGGACGCTCGACCGAACCGAGGACAGTCCACGAATACGAGAAGCGGAAGCATTCTCCGCACCTTCCCGATAACGGTAATCGAGATGGTGACCGGTACCGTTCAGGTGCTGGCACCCGATACTGTAACCGATGTCCGAGGACCACTCCGACCACGACCACCACCACGAGCGAGTCGACGAGAGCGTCGACGACCGCGAGACCTGGGCCCGCCGTCGTCGCGAGGGCGTCCCGACGAACGAGAACCTCCTCGTCGTCGCCTGCATGGACGAGCGGATCCCCGTCGAGGACGCGCTGGGCATCGAGCTCGGCGACGCGCAGGTGTTCCGAAACGCCGGCGGAAAAGTAACCGACGACGTCGTCCGCTCGGCCGCACTGACGACGAACTTTTTCGACACCGACGAGATCATCGTCATCAACCACACCGACTGTGGCATGATGAGCGCGCCCGACGACGCCGTCCGGGACGGACTCGAGGCGCAGACCGGCGGTCTCGAGGATGCGGATCTCGATCCGTCGCTCCCCGAGTTGACCATCGGGGACGCCGACGTGATGGACTGGGTGAAGATGACGGACGACATCGACGAGGCCTGTGCGGCACAGGTGGAGTACCTCCGCGAGTCGTCGTTCATCCCGGACGACGTGACCGTGACGGGATACGTCTACGAGGTCGAATCGGGCGAACTCCGCCGGCCCGGCGACCGCGTCGGAGAAGAGATCAGCGAGCGACGAGTGTAAGCCCGATCGTTCCGTCAGCGTCCTGTCGACGCGTGCCACGAACGGATCGAAACCCTCCGCGCCGAAGCACGGGCGCGTCGCGACCCCGTGCGGCACAGTCTCGATTATTCGCTCGGGGTCGCGGTACCCCGAGCGAACTCCCGAACCGGCCAGTAGCCGATCGTCGGACGATCGAATTCCGCCAGCGCCAGGTGTTCAGATCTCTCTATTAGCGGCCGGAGTCGACGGTTCAGATGGCAGTTGCCCCCGATCCGTCGCCACAGCGGTGTCAGCAGATCCTGACTCCGTCCGATCGGGCCGTCGGACCGGACGTGGTCCAGAAACCGGAACTCGCCGTCGTCTCGCAGCACGCGAGCGATCTCCGCCAGCATCGGCTCCATCGACGGCACCGAACAGAACACGCCGCATTCGACGACGTAGTCGAACGCGTCCGTCTCGTAGGGTAACGACTCCCCGCGCCCGCTAACCAGCGCCATATCCACGGTGCTGTCCGCGATCGTCTCGCGAGCGCGCTGCCGCATCGTCGGATCCGGCTCGAGGCCGTGGAGACTCGCCCCGTGCTCGAGCGAGTTCTCGTAGTACGGGATCATCGACCCCGTTCCGAGGCCGATTTCCAGGATCCGCCCCTCGAGCCCCGCCGCCAGATATTCCCGATGGTTCGGTGCCTGCACCCGCTCGAAGTACCACTGTACCGGATCGTACAGCGCAGCGACGACGGGATGGAACTCGATATCTCCCCCAGACATATTCCCTATCCGGACACGTTCGTAGATATACAAATGCGTTCGGGTGCGCCGTTTTCGACCGGCTTCGTTTCTCCCCGTTTCCAGCTGCGTAGCGTCGTGACTCGAGCGGGTTCCCGATCGCAACCGGCCCTCACCCTCCGAATTCGGCCGTCACCGAGGCGATGGTAAAACCACCAGCGGTTCCGCCTCCACTACGCAGTTTCGGGTGTCGATATCGACCGCCGCGCCCGCCACTCGTGACCGATATCACGCATCAACAGCGCAGTATCGAACGTGACTCCGTCGGCCGGAATTTCTGTCTCGAAAAAGCTCGCGTGGACGTCCTCGACGGCGAGGGGTGTCACGTGCCACTCGTCGGTGGCGAGCTCGATACCGTTCAACTGCGTGCCGTCCGGCGACGGACAGTAGCCGATGCCACCGCACTCGTGATACGCGGACGCGGCCGAGACGTCCGGAAAAATACTGTCTTCGGGAACCCTGTCCGTCTCGGTAGCTGAGACCGACATACTGACGCCGTCCGTCTCGTGTTCCATCCGAAGCTCGTAGCGACCGCCGCCTTCCGTGACGGTAAAGTCCGCGTGGAAGTGTCGACCGAAGGTGCGTGAACCGACGAGACTGTTCAACCGTGACGAGGTATCCCGCCGCGGCACGTACACGCCCGTCTTCGTCGCACCGTCTTCGTCCCATTCGACACCGATTCGATGGGCCGCGTTCTCGGAGGTGACCCCTACTGCCGCGGGGAGCCCACGCAATCGCATCTCCCGCAGCCGAATACAGCAGATGCCGCCGATGGCTCGAGGACCGTCGGGCCCCGCGACAGTGCGGGGGCGAAACCGATCGGGAAGAACCGACTCGAGCGCTTCGGGGGGAATCCGGAAATTTACGAGGACGCGCCGGTCGATGACGCCACGAAGCGTAGGCGGCCAGTACACGGACGCCAGTAGTGTAACCAGCCCAATAACCGTTCGGTTAAAACGGAACTCTCGATAGCTGTTCGGATTGACCTCGGCGAGCAGGTTCAGGTCGCTCGCGTCCCGGTCGGCGCCTCGCTCCGACTGCTCGAGCGATGGCTGACCCCTCCCTAGCTGGGACTCGTCCGGTTCACTCCGTTCGGATCGCGTTCTCACCGCTCACGATGTTGTTCGCGGCAGAAATGGAACCTCCCGTGTTCTGTACTCGTGGCCCGCAGTGTTGCTCGCTACAGAAGTATGCCGCCTCCCGGATTTGAACCGGGGACAGCTCGATCTTCAGTCGAGTGCTCTCCCAGTCTGAGCTAAGGCGGCTCACTTCCTTCTCCGTCCATGGTATAAAAAAGGATTTCGAATCGGGATCGTCGTTCCGCCCCGCTTACACGACCCCACACCACGATTCGGTAGTTCGAGTACATCAAGAATAACCAATAACGAAGCCAATACACGCAACTCCATGCGAGATTACCGCTGTCTGTTGGAATTATAGATATTCAAGACACCCTTTTGCGCCCTGGGGGGTAATATCGTGTTATGGAAGCCCTTACCTCGAGTCAAGAGGCGCAAGAACTCGACGCCGACACGATCCTCGAGTTGCTGGCGAACCGCCGCCGGCGGTACCTCCTCTACGCGTTGCGCGGACGGGAGGATCCGATCGAACTCTCGACGTTAGCGGAGACGGTCGCAGGGTGGGAACACGACGTTCCGCCCGACGAGGTCGCGAAAAACGAGTACAAGAGCGTCTACGTCTCGTCGGTTCAGTGCCACGTCCCGAAACTGGACGATGCAGGCGTCGTCGATCACGACGAAGACAACCACACCGTCGTCCTCGCGGACAGCTTCGAGCAACTCGAGCCGTACCTGCGGGTCGTCGTCGAGGACGAGCCCGAAAACTCGACGCTGCACGCGGCCTTGCAGACCGACTCGGGAGACGGGTTCCTCGGCCAGATTCGGGAGAACGTCGCCCGACTCAAGCAGTGACTACTCGCGGTGCGGACCGGCGTAGCGGCGATAGTAACTGATTATCGGACTCGAGGTTTCGGTCATCGCCCTGACTGATCCCGTTTCTCTTTCGGCCCTGCTCGAGGGCATCGTGCGAGAGGACGTGTTCCGTCGTTGCGCGCTCGTCTATTTCGAACCGCTCTCGCATACATTTCTCTGGCTCGCTGTCGTTCGCCAGAGAAATGGGCTCGGGCGGGTTCGAACCACCGACCTCGGCCTTGTAAAGGCCGCGTCATGACCAGCTAGACCACGAGCCCGTATCCGGACCGAGACGGTCCGTCCGAATAACCTTTACTCTCTGGCAGTGGAGGAATCGTCCATGGCACTCGAGTACGTATGGAAGGGGCTCCTCGTGATTGCCGCCCTCTCCATCGTCGGCGTCGTCCTCGTTCAGGCCGGAGTCGTCTCTGCACCGTGGGGGCCCGACAGCGGAGAAGTCCGCATCTCCGATGGTGGGTCCGACGGGTCTGCCACCGAAACCGACGAGCCGAAGGCCGTCGTCGACGTCGAGATCGCGGATGACAACAACGAACGCTACACCGGACTGAGCGACCACGACTCCCTCGAGCCCGGCGACGGGATGTTGTTCGTCTACGACGAGGAACAGGACCTGACCTTCGTGATGCGAGAGATGGACTTCGACATCGATATCATCTACATCGGCGCGGACGGCGAGATCACGTCGATCCATCACGCCCGCGCACCTCGTCCGGGCGAGGACGGCGAAACCCTCCAGTATCCCGGCCGCGGGAAGTGGGTCCTCGAAGTGCCACGCGGCTATTCGAACGAGACGGGCATCGAAGTCGGTGACCAGGTCGAAATCGACCTCCAGTCGAACCGAACCACCATCACGAGTGTCAGCCCCGGCGGGTTCGATCGAGTCGTCACGCCGGAGGGTCCCGACGCGGGCCCGCGAGAAGCCATCGCAGCGGGACCTCGTTCGATTCGTCGGTAATCCTTATTGCCGGCGATCCCTGACCTCAGGTCAATGAGTAGCGCCGACTGGGAGGAGGACGACCCGTTCGAGGAACAGCGGGAGGAGATCGAGAACCCGATGAAGCGGCTGTTCCTCGAGTACGGATCGAACTACACGGGTGCCGCGGTCATCGGCGTCATCGCGAGCTTCTTTGCCCGAATCCTGGACCTGCTCCCGGCGCTCATGCTGGGGGTCGCGATCGACGCGGTGATCCGCCGAGACATCGGGTACGTGGAGGCGTTCCCGATCGGCGGCGGGCTCGTCGCTCCCGTCGTCCCCGACGGCCGACTGGCCCAGTTCTGGCTGACGATCGGCATCATCGCCGGCGCCTTTCTCTGCTCGGCGGTCTTCCACTGGACCCGAAACTGGGGGTTCAACACCTTCGCCCAGAACGTTCAACACGACATCCGGACCGACACCTACGACGAGATGCAGCGCCTGGACATGGGCTTCTTCGCCGACAAACAGACCGGCGAGATGATGTCGATCCTCTCGAACGACGTCAACCGCCTCGAGAAGTTCCTCAACGACGGGATGAACTCCCTCTTTCGGCTGCTCGTGATGGTGGTCGGCATCGGCGGCCTGTTGCTCGCGATCAACTGGCAACTGGCGCTCGTGGCGCTCCTGCCGGTGCCGCTGATCGCCGTCTTCACCTATCTCTTCATTCAGACTATCCAGCCCAAGTACGCCCAGGTCCGTTCGACCGTCGGCAAGGTCAACTCCCGACTCGAGAATAACCTCGGCGGGATTCAGGTCATCAAATCCAGTACGACCGAGTCCTACGAGTCCGAACGGGTCGAAGGGGTCTCCCGGGAGTACTTCGACGCCAACTGGGGCGCGATTCGAACGCGGATCAAGTTCTTCCCCGGGCTGCGCGTGCTCGCGGGGATCGGCTTCGTCATCACCTTCCTCGTCGGCGGACTCTGGGTCATCGAGGGGCCGCCCGGCCCGTTCTCGGGCGAGTTGAGTACCGGGATGTTCGTCGTCTTCATCCTCTACACGCAGCGGTTCATCTGGCCCATGGCCCAGTTCGGGCAGATCATCAACATGTACCAGCGGGCTCGCGCCTCGAGCGCCCGCATCTTCGGGCTGATGGACGAACCCAACCGGGTCGGGGAGGAGCCCGACGCGCCGGATCTCGAGGTGACCGAGGGCCGCGTCGAGTACGACGACGTCTCCTTCGGCTACGACGAGGAGACGATCCTCGAGGACATCGACTTCACCGTCGCGGGCGGCGAGACGCTCGCACTGGTCGGCCCCACCGGTGCCGGCAAGTCGACGGTACTCAAGCTCCTCCTGCGGATGTACGACGTCGACGAGGGCGAGATCCGGGTCGACGGCCAGCGGATTCGGGACGTGACGCTCCGGAGTCTCCGCGAGTCGCTGGGCTACGTCAGTCAGGACACCTTCCTCTTCTACGGTAGCGTCGAGGAGAACATCAAATACGGCACCTTCGACGCCGATCGCGAGGACGTGATCGAGGCCGCGAAGATGGCCGAGGCTCACGACTTCATCACCAACCTGCCGGAGGGGTACGACACCGAGGTCGGCGAGCGCGGCGTCAAGCTCTCCGGCGGCCAGCGTCAACGGCTCTCCATCGCCCGCGCGATCCTCAAAGACCCCGACATCCTCGTCCTCGACGAGGCGACCAGCGACGTCGACACCGAGACGGAAATGCTCATCCAGCGTTCGATCGACGAGCTCGCCGAGGACCGAACTACGTTCGCCATCGCGCACCGACTCTCGACGATCAAGGACGCCGATCAGGTGCTCGTCCTCGAGGGCGGCGAGATCGTCGAACGCGGGACCCACGACGAGCTGCTCGCGAACGGCGGCCTCTACTCCCACCTCTGGGGCGTCCAGGCCGGCGAGATCGACGAGCTTCCCGAGGAGTTCATCCAACGCGCACAGCGCCGACAGGCGCGGACGGAAGTCGGCGACGACGACTGAAGCCAGAATCGACGGCCGTCTCAGAACGATTCCTGTTCGCGCTGTCCCTCCTGGTCCGGCGCGCCCTCGTCCTGTCTGTCCTCGCCCGCCGCGGGCGGCGTGCGATCGCTGTAGTTCTTCCGCCCGATCGCCTCGTCGCCGACCATATTCATAATCGCCTGCTCGACCTCGCCGTAGTCCCGGTACTCGTCTTCGTTCAGCGGACCGATGAGATCCTCGAGCGTCGTCGTATTGCCGCTCATCTCGATCGTTTCCTCGCCGTGTTCCTCGAGGAGTTCGTCGTGACCGATCGGATACGCTTGCTTCTCGAGTTTCTCCTGCAGGTCACCGAGTTCGACGCCCTGCTCGCGACTGTCGTCTGGCATACTCGGAGGTCGGTCACGCAGCGGAAACCGGTTGGCCCTGCGCTCGCCACCGGCGCGGGGCCGACCATACGTGGGCCACCACCCGGTCCCACCGCGGGTTTCATGACCGCACGGCCGGGACACTCCGCCATGGACCTCACAACCGCGACGTGGACGGACGTTCGCGACCTCGAGACGGACCTCGCGGTCGTCCCCGTCGGGAGCACGGAACAGCACGGTCCGCACGCTCCCCTGGGAACGGACGTACTAACCGCCGAGGCGGTCGCCGACGCCGGTGTCGAGCGGGTCGACCGCGAGGTCGTTCGCGCGCCGGCGATCTCGGTCGGGATCGCCGAGGAGCACCGCCAGTTCCCCGGGACGATGTGGGTCTCCGAAGACACCTTTCGGGACTACGTCGGCGAGGCCGTCGCGAGCCTCGCCCACCACGGGTTCGACCGTATCGTCCTCGTCAACGGGCACGGCGGCAACGTCGACGCTCTCCGAGAGATCGGCGGGCGACTCACGCGGGACGGCGACGCCTACGTCGTCCCCTTCACCTGGTTCGAAAGCGTCGGCGACCACACCGCCGACATGGGCCACGGCGGCCCCCTCGAGACGGCGCTCCTGCGCCACTGCGAGCCCGACTCGATTCGCGAGGATCGGATCGACGACGCTCGAGCCGGCGCTGCCGACGGCTGGGGAGAGTGGACGAGTCACGTCAATATGGCCTACGACGCGGCGGAATTTACGGAAAACGGGGTCGTCGGCGACCCCGCCGAGGGCGACGCCGAGCGAGGCGAGGAACTGTTCGAGATCGCGTCCGATGCGCTGGCTCGGCTGCTCGAAGCGGTGGCCGAACGCGACGTGTCACGGCCCGAGGACCGATAGCGGCCGATAGTGGTTCGTGCGGCGTTCGACCGCAGCCGCTCGACCCGCCGACAGCGAGACGGGATCGACCGGTTACTCCTCGTCCTCGTCCTCATCCGGTTCGTCGACTTCGTCCGATGCGTCGGCCTCGTCCGCATCGTCCGCCGCGTCCGGCTCATCCCCAGGGCCGGCGTCCTGAAGCGTTCCGCGAAGCGCCGGGATCGTCGACGTGAGCTCGCCGACCTGTTCGCCGGCTTCCGAAATGTCCGTGATGGCCGCCTCGAGGTCGGCGATCTCTTCCTCGAGATCGTCGGCGTCGTCGAAGGCGTCGGCGCGCTGGCCCATCGTGAACCACTTCTTCGCGTCGCGGAGGTTCTCCTCGGCGTCGCCGGCCTCGAGCGCCGAGTTGAGTCCATTGAGGACGCCCAGCACGTTGTCGGCGTCGGTGTCCCAGATATCGTCGGCGTCGGGAAGCGCAGCCCAGGCGTCCGCGAGCGAGGATTCGACGTCCTCGCGCATCTCGTTGGCCGCTTCCCCGAACAGTTCCTCGTCGTCGCCGAGCGTCGCTTGGCTCATGTCACCGTCTTCACGGGCGTCGAGGTTAAAAGGTAGCCCGAAAGTGAAAGTGAAATTAGCCGGGAGCGGATCGATATCCGTCGAACGGCGGCCAGATTTCGAAAGGAACGTCCTCGGTCGAGTACCGATCGTCGACCAGTCGGGAGCCGCGTCTCGAGCGGTAGTAGCGACGGGTCGCGTCAGAAGAGTCCGAAAAGGAACCCGCTTCCCATGACGACGAGAACGACGGCGGAGACGAGCGGCAGATACGGCGTGTATCTTTCGACCGTCTCCTCGAAATGGTGATAGCCCGCGATCAGTGCCATCGTGAGACCGACGATGCCGACGACGACCGTGATCGCGTACGCGCTCATCAGTTCGAGACACCGGTTCGATCCGGCACAGAGCGCGATGATCTCGAACTCCTCCTCGTGTGCGAACCCCAGGACGAACGCGACCCAGGCGATGCCGAGCAAGCCGCGATCGGCGGCCTCCTCGAGGTCGTCGGTCGAATGCGAATGCGAGTGTGAGTGGGAATCGCCACCGGCGAACGGGACGAATCCTGATAGCCGAGCGAGAACACCTCTCTCCGAGTGGGACTCGTTGTGCTCGTGGTCTCGATCCGCACGAGCGTGTGTCTCGCCCGCGTGCGAGTGGCCGTGGAAATATTCCCGAATTCCGAGGGCGATGAGGGCGATCCCGGCGACGATACTGACCGGCCCGCCGATCCGAACGCCGCCGAGAACGGTGAGCGGTTCGTTGACCTGCGCGAGGTCGAAGTACGACTTGGCGTAGAAGAACGCGCCGACCATCGCGATGCTGCTGATCAGGTGGCCGATCCCGATGAGGAGACTCGCTGCCAGCCCGTATATCCACTTGTTAGCCTGATCCAGGGCGTACGCGGCGGCGATCGGCCACCCGTGACCCGGCTCGATACCGTGAACCGCCCCGAGTGCGATCGCGCCGAGGAGCAGCCCGGACACGTCCGTCCCGATCATGGATAATTGCGTGTTTGTGTATCAGAAACAGCCGCTATAGGGGTTGTTAATACCGAAACGGGGGAACGATCATACGAGATCTCTTGTATCGGTACGACGAACCCGTTCGTATGCGAACGAGTTTCAATATTCCCGACGAGATCGTCGAGGAGTTCGACCGCGTCTGGGCCGACGAAGGAATCGAGAACCGCTCGCGGGCAGTGCGAGAGGCGATGTCGGAGTACATCGAATCGCACTCGAGGCTCGAGGAACGGGCCGGCGAGATCGTCGCGCTCGTCGGCTTCGACTATCGCCACCACGAGGTGATCGGCGAACTCCACGCCGTCCAGCACGACTATCAGGACGTGATCCAGAGCACGAGCCACACCCATCAGGGCGAGTGGTGTCTCGAGTCGCTGTTCTGCCGCGGGGACGCCGAACAGGTGCGCGAACTGACCTACCGGCTCCGGGATTTCGACGGCGTGCAGCGAGTCAAGGTGATGGTCATTCGCGATCCGAGTCCGTAGCGCCTCCCGTCCGATACGGGGATCGGTCGACGGTCGGCTACGCCCGGTCGCGAACGGACTCGAGTCGCATCAGCGGATAGCTGTCCTCCATTTCCATCCGCGTGACCACCTCGCGGCCCTCGTAGTCGACGACGATCTCGACGTCGAGGAACCGGCCCGTCAGTTCGGTGTAGTCGGCCGTCGACTCCGCGAGCGCGGCCTCGAGTTCGTCGATCCGAACGTCGACGGACACCTCGGTACAGTGAGGTTGATTTTCGATCGATTCCTCCATCGCCGTCTCGAGACTCGGCGCGCTGTCGGGCGAAACGGGCGTGCCCGCGAACTGGTGGTAGAGCGAGCCGAACTTGATGCCCGCCTCGAAGCAGGCGGCTTCGGCGTCCGTGGGTGCCGTGTCCGGTGACATGTGCGAGTGCTCGAGTGCGGTGGGCAAGGGGATTGCGATGCGATCGAGGATCGTGATCGACACGTTGGGTTCTCGCAACGACGAGCGTTCTGCGTCCACTGGCAGCACGGAATCGCCACGCCCTCCCCAACCCATTTCGTCTCGCTGGCGCGAAGCGCCCGTTCGCACGGTTCGCGGGACCGACGGTCCCGCGTATTCTTTCACTCCTACACCGGAAGACGCGAAGCGTCTTCCGAGCAGTCGCTCGTTGTACTCGCGACGACCACGCACAGTTTCGAGTCGTGGCTCACCGTCGGCTCGCCGCGACTCAGCGCGCGCCACGGCATAGCGGACTATCGGTCGAGAACGATCCGTGAGTGTCGTCGAGCCTCCGAGAGGCGCGTGCCACCACCGCCCGTACCGATGCGGAACCGCATGGTACTTATCGACGCTTTCCCTTCCACCGAACGAATGGCACAGTCAGTCCTGCTCACGGGGGCTGCGGGGCGGGTCGGAGAGGCCATCCTCGAGGGCCTCGCTGAGGAGCACGAGTGGCGGTTACTGGACCGCGACCCGCCGACGGAGGACCAGCCGGGTGAGTTCGTCGTCGCGGATATCACCGACGAGGACGCCGTCCGCGAGGCGATGGAGGAGATCGACGTCGTCGTCCACCTCGCGGGCGACCCCCGCCCCGAAGCGCCGTGGGACAGCGTCTTGACCAACAACATCGACGGCACGCAGACCGTTTTCGAGGCCGCGGTCGACGCGGGCGTCGAGAAAGTCGTCTTCGCCTCGTCGAACCACGCCGTCGGAAACTACGAGACCGACGATCGGACGCCGGACATGTACCGCGAACACGACGAGTATCTGCTCGACGGCACCGAGCTCCCCCGACCAAGCAACCTCTACGGCGTCTCGAAGGCCGCCGGCGAGACGCTGGGCCGCTACTACCACGACGAACACGACATCTCGGTCGTCTGCGTCCGTATCGGCAACCTCACCGAAGGCCACCCGCCGATCGACTACGAACGCGGGCAGGCGATGTGGCTCTCCTACCGGGACTGTGCGCACCTGTTCGATCGCTGTATCCGCGCCGACTACGACTACGAGATCGTCTACGGCATCTCCGACAACGACCGGAAGTACTACTCGCTCGAGCGCGCCCGCGACGCGCTCGGGTACGACCCGCGGGACAACTCCGCGTACTACGACGGCGAGGACCGGGTCGTCGAACCGGATCCCTGATAACAGGGGTGTGCCTGCGACGCCGGAGCAGCCGAGAGCCGGCAACCGGCTCGGTCGAGCCGCGATATTTTGTCGCCGGCCGTCGCAACTGGTTCCATGGAGTACACGACGCTCGGATCGACCGGCATGAAAGTCAGCCGCATCTGTCTCGGCGGCATGAGCTTCGGTACCGGCAGGGAGTGGATGCTCGAGCCCGAGGAGAGCAAAGAGCTCATCGAGCGCGCGATCGATCTCGGAATCAACTTTTTCGACACGGCGAACGTCTACTCCACGGGTGAATCCGAGGAGATTCTAGGTGACGCACTCGCTGGTTACGACCGGGATTCGCAGGTCGTCGCGACGAAGGTCTTCGCCGAGATGGATCCCGACAATCCGAACGCGAGCGGCCTCTCCCGCAAAGCCATCGAGCAGGAACTCGAGGCGAGCCTCGACCGGCTGGGGATGGACACGATCGACCTCTATCAGACCCACCGATGGGACTACGACACGCCGATCGAGGAGACCCTCCGCGCCCTCGACGACGCGGTCCGGCGCGGACAGGTGCGCTACGTCGGCACCTCCTCGATGTGGGCCCACCAGTTCGCCGAGGCGCTGCACACCAGCGAGGCGCTCGGACTCGAGCGCTTCGCGACGATGCAGGACCACTACAACGTCCTCTACCGCGAGGAGGAGCGGGAGATGTTACCGCTGTGCGACAGGGAGGAGATCGGCGTGATTCCGTGGTCGCCGCTGGCCCGCGGCGTCGCGACTCGACCCCACGAGGAGATCGACTCGACGACGCGCGGCCAGACCGACCAGTATCTCGCACAGATGTCGTACCTCCAGGGCGGCGGCGAGGAGATCAACGAACGCGTTCAGGAGCTCGCCGCCGAAAAGGGCGTCTCGATGGGACAGATATCCCTCGCCTGGCTGTTGCACAAAGAGTGGGTCGACGCCCCGATCGTCGGGACGACCAGCATCGAGCACCTCGAGGACGCCGTGGAGGCACTCGAGATCGACCTCTCCGACTCGGACATGGAATACCTCGAGGAACCCTACGAACCGCTGCCGGTCGCGGGCCACGAGTGAGCGTCGGCTGCCGGCGAAATCTCCTCAAAACAGATCGGTTTCTGCCAGCACTTCGGCGACTCGTTCGACGTGAGCCGCGTGCTCCTCCCCCTCGAGTCCCTGGTACATCGTCGTGATCGAGAGGTAGTCCGCGCCGAGATCGCGCCAGGCCTGCGCGCGGTCGATCCACTCGTCTTCCTCGTCGGGAACGGCGTACATGCGGCCGCCGAGTCCGATCTCGTCGGGGTCGCGGCCGGCGTCCTCGGCGTACTCGGAGAGGTCCGCGAGGTGGGCCTCGGCCTCGTCGCCGGGCTGAAACTGGGGTAACCAGCCGTCCGCGATGCGGGCGACGCGGCGCTTGACCGGTTCGGCCATGCCGCCCATCCAGATCGGAATCGGCTGCTGAACCGGCAGCGGTCGGATACCGGCGTCCGGAATCTCGTGGAACTCGCCCTCGAACTCGACGAGGTCGTCCGTCCAGAGACGTCGCAGGACGTCCACCTGTTCCTCGATGCGCCGCCCTCGCCGCGAGAACGCCTCGCCGAGCGCGACGTACTCGGGTTCGTTCCAGCCGACGCCGACCCCCATGCGGAACCGGCCGTCGGTGAACCGATCCAGCTGTGCGGCCTGCTTCGCGACGAGCGCGGTCTGGCGCTGCGGGAGTACCAGAATGCCAGTCATGAAGGTCAGCTCATCGGTCTGGCCGGCGAGATAGGAGTAGGTGGTCAGGGGTTCGTGAAACGTACTCTCGTAGTCGTAGGGGCCGTCCCAGTCCTCCCGATCCGGGTTCACGCCGAGGACGTGATCGTACGCCAGCACGTGTTCGTACCCCGATCCCTCGACCCGTCGGGCGTAGTCGGCTATCGTCTCCGGGTCGTGACCGATCTCGAGTTGGGGAAGTACGGTACCGATTTCCATACACCGCCTTCGACCGGGTCGAACTTGAAAATGTAGCCGTCGCTGAAGCTACGGCGATCGGACGGCAGTCAGAACAGTCCCTCCACGTCCTCTTCGCGGGCCCGCCGTCTTCCGACGTGGTCCATCAATCGCTGGGCGATGATCCCGCGGTTCTCGTCCTCGCGGACGAAATCGAACAGGAGGGTGATGAAGACGCTGTCGTCCTCGCCGTCCTCGAGATCCTGCCGTGCGTACCGCCGTGCTCGAGCGACCGGCTCGTCGTCGTAGCCGAACTCCTCGGCGAGGACGACCGCCGCGATCGACGTCGCCTCGAAATCGAGCGACGGCAGCGTCGGCACACTGCCCTCGTGTTCGATCCGCACCGGCGGCCGGCGCTCGAGGAGTTCGGGATCCGCCGCGAGTCGAGACAGGAACGACCGAACCGGATCGAGTCGAAGGTCGCGGTAGTCGGCGGGGAGACCAGCGAGGTACTCACCGGCGCTTTCCGCGAGCCCGACGGCCCCTTCCCAGTTGCGCTCGCGGGCATGGAACACGGCAGCGCTGTACTGGATCAAGCCGTGAAGCAGCCGCTCGTCGTCGCCCCCCGACTCGAGTTCGAGCCAGCGGTCCTCCCAGGCGTCGTGGGCGGCGTGGTAGTAGCCGTCGTTGAAGACGGCTGCCCCCGCCCGAAGCCGATCGCGCATAGCCGTCGTTGGTGCTCGAGGCTCGAGAACGTGACGAAAACGGTGAGTGCCGGATATCCTGCAGGCGGCGACCGGACCCACGGGATGCGAGTGAGACCGGACGGCCACGGACGAGTACCCGACGGAGTCCGGTGTTCGAGGGTTCGTTCGGCGTGTGGTCTTACCGCGTCTCGGCGGTCGAAAACCAGATCGTCTCTTCTCCACCGCTGCTCGAGGGCGGTGTTACGCTTCGAATCCGTCCTCGAACCGAAATGTGCCGTTGCGTTGGACGACTTCTCCGTCGATCTCGAGGCGGGAGTCCTCGCTGACGTCGGTTATCAGGTCGACGTGGACGGCCGACTCGTTGCCGGACTCGCCGTCCGGCAGACAGGCGTCGTAGGCCCGTCCGAGCGCCAGATGAACGGTATCGCCCATCTTCTCGTCGAAGAGGATGTTGTCCGTGTAGCGATCGATTCCGCGATTCATCCCGAGACCGAGTTCGCCGAGTCGACGCGCCCCCTCGTCCGTCTCGAGGATCTCGCCGATCACGTCCTCACCCGCTTCGGCGTCGTACCCGACGACCTCGCCGTCGGCGAACTCGAGGCGCACGTTCCGGACGGATTCGCCGCGCAACGTCATCGGCACGTCGAAGGTCACCTCGCCCTCGGTCGCGTAGGGCGCGGTGAAGACCTCACCGCTCGGCAGGTTGTGGGAGTCGTAGGCGACCGAGGCGGCACTGTTGACTGCCGTCCGACCCTCGATCTGCATTGTGAGGTCGGTGTCGTTCGAAACGAGCCGCACCTCCGAGCCGTCGTCGAGCAGTTCCTTGAGTCGGGCCATCTCGTCGGCCAGCGCTTCCCAGTCCCTGAGGATGGCGTCGTAGGCGAACGCCTGGTACTCCTCGTAGGCCATGTTGGCCTGCTGGGCCAGCGAGCGCGTCGGGTGGACCGTCGAAACCCAGCGGGTCCCCAGTCGGGTCTCGCGGATCTCGCTTCTGGCGTTGTTGTACGACCGTCGCTGCTCCCCCGGGACGTCTGCGGTCGCACTCGTGTTCCGCCCGCCACCGAGCGAGAGGTAGACATCCGCGTTCTCGACCAGTGCGAGTTCGTGGGCCGGGTTCTCGTCGAACTCGCCGTCGTGAGCCCGGAGGTAGGCCCGCGTGATCTCTCCCGAACCGTAGGTCGCGAGGAGGTTGGCACCCCGCTCACCGAGTTTCTCGGCGACGGCGACCGCCAGTTCGTGAGCGTCCGGCCCCACCGAGCAAACGACGTCGTCGCCCGCTTCGACGCGAGCGCTCCAGTCGACCAGTACCGCGGCGTGTTCGCGTACGCGCTCGTCCATACGCCTCCCTCTCGAGCGGGCTACTAAACGCTCCCCGTTCGGAACGCGGCGACGAGGACCTGCTCGCGGAGGCCGTCCCGAGACGCGGCGAATCAGGCAGTCGGTGCGTCGTCAGTGACCAGTCCCTCGCGCGAGCGCACGACCGAGACGATCGCGTAGACGATCGGCGTGTCGAGGACGGCGATCGCGAGCTTCAGCAGGTACTGGCCGACCATCAACGAGAGGATGACCGGCGTCGGAAGCACGACACCGACGCCGAGGACGGCGGGCGCGATGGCGAACGCGACCGAGACGAAGATGACGGTATCGATCGCCTGACTGCTCGCCGTCGACGCGATATTGCGAAGCCAGAGCTTCTCGGCCCCGGTGTACTCCCGAATGCGGTGGAACACGATCACGTCCCAGTTCTGGCTGACGAGATAGGCCAGCAGGCTCCCGAGAACCACGTTCGTCGACGCGCCGAGCACCGTCTCGAACGCGCCGGGATCGACGCTCGAGGCGGCGGCCGGCGCAGCGATCGTCGACCAGACGAGCGCGAGGACGACGAAGTTGAGGACGAACCCCACGTTGACGACGACCTGACCCGCTCGACGGCCGTAGAGCTCGGTATAGCAATCGCTCGCGAGGAACGTCAACGCGTACGCGAGTGCCGCACCTGGCAACGCGAGCCGTGCGCCCGCGACCGGGAGCGCGAACGGGAGTTCGAACGCCAGTACCTTCGACGCGGTCAACTGCGCCGTCACGAGCGCCGTCACGAAGAGACCGATCAGCGCGACCTGTGCGACTGTCGGTCCGGTGTGAGACTGCCGCTGACTCATACCGGCGCGTACCGATCGGATCCACCTAAACGATGCTATTCCGCTATTACTCGAGGAAGATCACTCACCGTGGTACTTGTTATCGAGTCATACACGGGTTGTGGCCGCCGAATCGCCCTCGAAACGGTTGCGGCCAGCTCGCGGATCGTTCTGGACGAACGGTCGATTGAAAATGAGCAGTATTCGAGAGTAGCGACTCACCCTTGCCCGTTTTCGCCCCACAATAGGAGGAGGTGTCTCGACGTCGAACCAGCGACTGTCCCGCCTGAAGGGGGTAGCAGGTAGAACCGCCCGCTAAGCTTTGTCGATAGACGAACAAGCGCTGACCTGGCGACAACACGGGATTCTGGACAGCAACCGTCGTATTTCCCGCTCGAATTGTTTCCTTTCGACATATTATCTATAACACAACTGTTATACGTATCCCGGGCCTCGATTGAATTGCAATGGCGAAAGGAAACGTTGATTTCTTCAACGACACAGGCGGCTACGGTTTCATTGAGACGGACGACGCAGACGATGACGTTTTCTTCCACATGGAAGACGTTGGCGGTCCGGACCTCGAAGAAGGCACAGACATCGAATTCGATATTGAACAGGCCCCCAAGGGCCCCCGCGCCACCAACGTCACCCGCCTGTAACACGGCTTTTTACGTTCGGTAACGGGTTTCACATATCACTATCATTTTTCGAGACGCTCCCTAACTGCCAGCGAGAGCCGTGTCGAACGGACACGACGACACCGGCCCCTCGAGAGTGACGCCACTCGCTGTCCGCGTGTCGCCCTCGAGTATCGAGTGAATACGCCATCACTCTCCCCCATCCGCCTCGCGCGTTTGCCGGTAGAGATACCGAGCCGGTTGGTAACGACGCGAATTCATCGAACGTAGGCAGTCGTTACTAACCGAAACGACAGATGGTATCACGATTATCTCAGTTAGCTTCGATGAACGTACCGGAAACAGTTGATACGAAATCGATAACAAATAGTCGGGTTCCCGTCCGTCCACGCGATACGAAATGGACGATTTGACAGGGTTTCAGCGTGACCTTCTGTACGTGATCGCAGGGGCCGATCAACCGTCGGGTCAGGACGTCAAAGACGAAGTCGAGACGTATTACAATAGTGAGATCAATCACGGACGATTGTATCCGAATCTCGATACGCTGGTCAACAAGGATCTCGTCGAAAAGGGACAGCTCGACCGACGGACCAACTACTACGAGATCAGTGATCGCGGCCAACAGGCTATCGAAGAACGTCGACAGTGGGAACAGCAGTATATCGAAACGTGAATCACTGTCTCGCCGTCCCGTGAGCCGCCACTGCTAGCCGCCTCACGAACAGCCGATACCGCAATACGGTCGGCGACAAGAGCGGTATTTCCCCCACCGATCAGCCTCGCAGACGCCCGAGCGGCGACGCCCCTGGTACAAATCGTCACCCCTTCGAACGCGTGACCTCACAGTCGCACTCGATGTGATTCCGGAGCCGAACACTGTTCGCTACTAACAGACTAGCCGCGGAAACGAGTCGCACACTAGTCGCAACGCCGTCACGCGATTCGATGTGCAGTAACCGCCGCGGCGACGATAGTGACTGGAAGCCACTGGGGACGGTCCCTCGAGGCATCCCGATTCGTTGCCTTCACTCTGAAACCCAGAACTACTTACGTCGGGAGAGTCGTTGATTCACTAACCGAAATAGGCGCTGTCCCTGGCACAGTTGGGACTGGCCTTCGATTCGACCCACCGAGGACGTGATCGAAGCCGTACTCACGTCGGAAGACGTCTCTCCCAGCAGCCCCTCCGGCTGCACGACTGTCCACGGGACTGCTATGATCGGCCCTACCCATGGAAATTGAAATTGCGACAATTGGCGGTTACGAGGAAGTCGGGCGACAGATGACGGCTGTCCGCGCCGGTGACGACATTGTGATCTTCGATATGGGGCTCAACCTGTCGAAGGTCCTCATTCACGACAACATCCGAACCGAAGGGATGCACAGTCTCGACCTGATCGATATGGGTGCCATCCCGGACGATCGGATCATGAGCGACCTCGAGGGAGACGTCAAAGCGATCGTCCCCACCCACGGCCACCTCGACCACATCGGTGCGATCAGCAAACTCGCACACCGATACGACGCACCCATCGTCGCGACGCCGTTCACGATCGAGCTGGTTCAGGGAGAACTCGAGGAAGAAGGCAAGTTCAACACCGACAACGAACTCGTCAAGATGGACGCCGGCGAAACGATGTCGATCGGCGACACCGGCGCAGTCGAGCTCGAGTTCGTCAACGTCACGCACTCGATCGTCCAGGCGATCAACCCCGTTCTCCACACCCCCGAAGGTGCCGTCGTCTACGGCCTCGACAAACGGATGGATCACACGCCCGTCATCGGCGACCCGATCGACATGGAGCGATTCCGTGAAATCGGCCGCGAAGGCGAGGGCGTCCTCTGTTACATCGAGGACTGTACCAACGCGAACAAGAAGGGACGTACACCCTCCGAAAACGTCGCCCGCGAACACCTCCGGGACGTTCTCTACAGCATGGAGGACTACGACGGCGGCATCGTCGCGACCACCTTCTCGAGCCACATCGCCCGCGTCAAATCGCTGATCGAATTCGCTCGCGACATCGATCGGACGCCGATCCTTCTCGGGCGCTCGATGGAGACGTACTCCGGGACCGCGAAACAGGTCGGGATCGACTTCCCCTCCGACGTCGAGATGGTCGGGTACCGCCAATCCATCGAACAGACGTTCGAGCGCATCATGAACGAAGGCAAGGAGAACTTCCTGCCCGTCGTCACCGGCCATCAGGGTGAGCCTCGCGCAACGCTCACGCGAATGGGCCGCGGCGAAACGCCCTATGAGCTGGAAGACGGCGACAAGGTCGTCTTCTCGGCTCGCGTGATTCCGGAGCCGACGAACGAGGGTCAACGCTATCAGGCCGAAAAGCTACTCCGCATGCAGGGTGCACGCATCTACGACGACATCCACGTCTCCGGTCACCTCTGTCAGGAAGGCCACTACGAAATGCTCGATGCACTGCAACCCGAGCATATCATCCCGGCCCATCAGGACATGAGCGGATTCTCGGGGTACGTCGAACTGGCATCCAACCGTGGCTACAAACTCGGACGCGATCTGCACGTTACCTCGAACGGTAACGTCATCGAGCTGGTCTAAGCCACAGCGACCGCGGTTTTCGCCGTCCGTAGATCTCGGATAGTAATTGATCTATTCCCGGTAGTAAATAAATACGAAAACCCCACACAGCAACTGCTGTGTGGGGTTTGAATATGAGTAGGAGCGGCGAATCGGATTTCCCAGAGGCTCGCGCACTCCAGTACTGACCGACACGTAGGCGAGCTTATCTTCCGTGTTCGGGATGGGTACGGGAGGTACCTCGCCACTATGGCCGCTGTAATGCCGACCGGCGGAATCGAACCGCCGTCAGACCACGATCGGTCGCTCGACCGTATGGGCCGATATGAGTGGTGGCGGCGAATCGGGGTTCCCAGAGGGTCGCCCACTCCAGTACTGACCGACACGCAGGCGAGCTTATCTTCCGTGTTCGGGATGGGTACGGGAGGGACCTCGCCGCTGTGGCCGCCGTAACGCCGATCAACGGAATCGAACCGTTGTCATGCCAATATCGGTTGGTGTGTCTAAGACC